>NZ_FOXJ01000004.1:3255-334974 GCF_900115685.1 Variovorax sp. 770b2
TCCTGGGTGACGACGGCCTCCTGGGCGGCGTCCTCGGCGGTGACGGTGGCCTGCTCGGCGGTGTCCTCGGTAGCGACGGTCTGGTCGGTGGCCTGCTGGGCAACGACGGCCTCCTGGGCGGCGTGCTCGGCGGTGACGGTGGCCTGCTCGGCGGCGTCCTCGGTGACGACGGCCTGGTCGGCAGCCTGCTGGGCAACGACGGCCTCCTGGGCGGCGTGCTCGGCGGTGACGGCGGTCTGCTCGGCGGTGTCCTCGGTGGCGACGGTCTGGTCGGCGGCCTGCTGGGCAGCGACGGCCTCCTGGGCGGCGTGCTTGGCGGCGACGGTGGCCTCCTGGGCGGCGTCCTCGGCAACGACGGCCTGGTCGGCAGCCTGCTGGGTCAGGACGGTCTGGTGGGTGGATTGCTCGGCGGCCTCCTGGGCAGCGACGGTCCGGTCGCCAACATCCTGGAGCCGATCTCCGGTGTGGCAGGCGGCCTGACGGACACCGTCGCACCGATCGTCGCCACCGTGACGGGTGCCGCTTCCGGCGCACTGGCACCGGTGACCGACATCCTGGCCGGCGCAACGGGCACGGTGGCTCCGGTGGTCGACACGGTGGTGAACACCGTCGACCACGCAGTCACCCCGCTGGTGACCGACGTCGTGACCCCGATCACCAGCCTGGTCGAACACACGCTGTCGCCGGTGACCAACGTCCTGCACGGTCTGCTGGGCTGATCAAGAAGACAAGAGCGAAGGAGAGAGGGAAGAGGGAAACCGCAGACAGGGACAGGCCGGCCACCGGCCTGTCCCGCGAAAGGATTGCTATGAAAAAGAATTTCCGGATATTGGCCATCGTTGCGCTCGGGGCAAGCCTTGCAGCCTGCAGTACGCCCAAGAGCGGTCGCGACGATGCGACCTACTACTACTCGAACAAGGGCGCGGCCGCGGTGGCCAAGGTGGAACCGCCGCCCCCCGCGCCGTTGCAGAACGGACCGGCGGGCGTTCCGAAGATCGTGTATTTCGACTTTGACAAATACAACATCCGCACGCAGGACCAGCGCATCGTGGAAGCGCATGCGAGCTTCCTGAAGAACCGCGCGACGAGCCGCGTGGTCATCGAAGGCCACACCGACTCGCGCGGCGGCCGCGAATACAACCTCGCGCTGGGGCAGCGCCGTTCGGAGTCGGTGCAACGGGCGCTCACGCAGATGGGCGTGCCGGCCGAGCGCGTCGAGGCCATCAGCTGGGGCATCGAGAAGCCCGCGTCCCTGGAAACCACCGAGGAGGGCTACCAGCTCAATCGCCGCGCCGAATTCAGCTACCGCTGAACCGGAGCCCAAGCGATGACGTCGAAGGCAACAGTCTCCGGTCAGCGATTCCGTCCAAGCGAGAGCAGATGACGGACGCGACCGGTCTCCCGCACTCGATCGGGGCCGAATGATGTCCTTTTCAGACCAGCTCCACGCCTGCCACGAACGCCTGGCGTCGGTGTGCGCGGCGCTGCCTGCCCCTTACCCCGCGTTCACGCTGTTCTTCTCGGTGAGCGACGGCTCGCAGCGCGCGCACGTCGTGCATGCGCGGGCCGCCGAATTCGAGACCGCATGGCGCGAAGGCGCCGACCTCGTCGAAGGCTGGGTGCGCGACCACGGCGTGGTCTCGCCCTGGCTTCGCATCGACTGGGTCGAGGGCGCAAGCCCGATGGACTGGGCGCAGTTCAAGACGCAGCTCACGGCCGTCAAGCGCAACTACTTTCGCCTCGGTCTGGCCTTCGACAAGGATTTCGAGACCGCCTTCACCGAGCAGGAGCTCAACGCCAACGCAATGCTGGCGGGCGACTCGACCATCGCGCATGCGGTGATGAACCCGCGCAACTTCGAGGCCTACGGCCAGGCGCGTTTCCAGCGCTCGCTCGCGCTGGACATGCCGACGGACCACCCGGTCTACCTGCTGGCGACCGTGGGCGTGTTCTGCCAGCCCGACGGCGTGGTGCACAAGCTCATCGGCACGGGGCTCGATGCGGGCCGCCGCCAGCTGCCGGCGCTCAACCCGCAGTCGGCCATGGATCTCGTGCGCAGCGGCTCCGCGTATCTCGCGCGCCAGGTGCAGAGCGACGGGCTCTTCGTGTACGGCTACTTCCCGTGCTTCGACCGCCGCATCCCCACCTACGACGCGATGCGCCATGCGAGCGCGATCCACGCCATGCTCGAGGCGTGGGAGGTCACGCGCGACGAAACCCTGCGCGCGGCCATCGACCGCGCGCTCGACCACCTCACCAACTGGCTGATCCGCGACTACCAGCTGGCCGACGGCCGCGAGGTGGCATTCCTGGTGGACACCGGCGGGGAGATCAAGCTGGGCGGCAACGCGGCCTGCGTGCTCGCGCTGGTGAAGTACTGCGAGCTCATGGACACGCGCCGCTGGCTGCCGCTCCTGGAAAAGCTGGCGCTGGGCATCGTGTCGCTGCAGGACCCGGCCACCGGCCGCTTCAACCACGTGCTGCACGCCACCGACCTGGCAGTCAAGCAAGCCTCGCGCGTCATCTACTACGACGGCGAGGCAGCCTACGGCCTCATGCGCCTCTATGGCCTCACGCGCGATGCGCGCTGGCTGGCGGCGGTGGAGAAGGCCTTCGATCATTTCATCGCGAGCCAGCACTGGCAGGCGCACGACCACTGGTTGAGCTGCTGCGTCAACGAGCTCACGCACTGGAGCCCGCAGGAAAAATACTTCCGCTTCGGGCTGCAGAACGTCGCGGGTTACCTGGACTTCGTGCTCGACCGCAAGACCACCTTCCCGACCTTGCTCGGGCTCATGCTCGCCGCGCAGCAGATGCTCCAGCGCCTGGAAGGCATGCCCGCGATGCGGCACCTGCTGGACGAGCTGGACACCGAGAAGTTCTACCGCGCGCTCGACTACCGCGCCCACTACCTGCTCAACGGCTTTTTCTGGCCCGAGATGGCGATGTACTTCCGGCGGCCGTCCACCGTCGTGGGTTCCTTCTTCATTCGCCACCACGCGTTCCGCGTGCGCATCGACGATGTCGAGCAGTACGTCTCGGGCTTCGCGAGCTACCACCGCTACCTGCTGGAGCGCCGCGTGCCGCTGGGCGCGGGCAGCGCGGCCGGCAATCCGAGGGACGACGGTGCCGCCTGGACCGCCAGCGAAATGGCGCGCGTCACCAGCGGCGAATGGGTGGTGCGCCCCGAAGACGGCTGGCGCGCCACCGGCGTGACGCAACGCTCCTTCATGCGCAAGGGCCGCGTGGTGTTCGAGAACCAGACGCGTCCGTCCAAGACGCCGCTGGCGGCCGTCACGCTCAAGGGCGTCTTGCAGCCGGCCGCGGCCGTGCTGTGCACCGACCCCAAGCCGCACCTGGACAAGCGCGTGCCGGTGCTCAAGGTGCCGAACGTGCTGCAAGCCGTGCTGCAACTTGGAGAACATGCGCGCACCGAATTCACCGGCCGCGTGTGCGGCGTGCTGGGCCACGGCACCGGCAGCAGCACCGTGGCCGCCATGATGGCCGGCGCGCTCACCGTGTGGGGCGAGGTCGGCCAGCCCGAAGGCAACATCAGCCTGCCCTCGGGCATCGCGTGGAACCTCACCTGCATGCCGCGGCACGCGGCCTACTGGGTGCTGGAGATGGGCACCTCGCACATGCCGGCCTCGTCGCAACTGGTGCGGCCTTCGCTGGTGGTGGTGACCGGGCTCTCGGCCGCATCGCAGAAGCACCGCGGCCCCTCCGAAGCGGCCGCGCGCATGGACAGCCGGATCTTCCAGGGCATGGCCGCCGGCGACAACGTGGTGCTCAACCGCGACATGCCCGAGTTCGCGACCTTCGCCGAAGCCGCGATGGCGCACCAGCTGCAGATCGTGACCTATGGCGAGCACAAGGATGCCGACGTGCGCCTGCTGGCCTTCGACCACGGCGAGGTGCAGGCGCAGGTGGCGGGCGAGCCCTTCCAGCTGCGGCTCAATGCGCCCGGGCGCCACATGGGCGCGAGCGCCGTTGCCGCGCTCGGCGCGCTGCAGGCGCTGCGCCTGCCGCTGGCCGCGGCGGTCGAGCCCTTCGCGCACTTCGAGCCGCCGGGCGGACGCGGTGCGCTGCACACCATTCACATCGGCGGCGGAAGCTTCAAGCTGATCGATGAAACCTATGACGCCAACCCCAGCTCGATGCGGGCGGCGCTCGAATTGCTGTCACAAGCCCCCTGCGAACCTGCGCGACGTGTCGCCATCCTTGGCGACATGCAGGAGCTGGGTCCCGCGGCGCAACGCCATCACCTCGACCTGGAGGAAGAGTTGCTGGCGTCGCAGCCCGACCGGGTGCTGCTGTGCGGTCCGCTCATGCGGGCGCTGCACGCGCGCATCCGTACCAAGGTCCGTTCGCACTGGTTCGTGGACGTGTCGGACCTGTCGACCGCATTGGGCGGTCTGCTGCAACCGGGCGACTGGGTGCTGGCCAAGAGTTCCGCGGGCGTCGGCCTGTCCCGGCTTGCCCGGGTTTTGAAAGCACTGCCATGAGATGGAACGCATTGATCCACATGCCCTACGAACGCGACGTGGAGGCGCCGCGACGCTGGTGGCTGGGCTGGCTGCAGCTGCTCTTCGCCTGGGTGCTGTGCATGCTGTTGTGCGCCAACATCGCATTGGTGCTCGCAGAGGGTTTGCCCGCAGTGAGAGGGGAGGCGACGGTGGACCGGCAGGCGGGCTGCACGGCCACGCCGACGCCGTTGCAGCGCAACGCGGGAAGTGAGCGACAGGTCGATCCGACGAAGGCACGCGTGCCCCGATGCTGAGGTGCACAGAGCGCGAATTTTTGCCTTGTAACAGTTGGGTAACAGTCGATAATGACGCACGCGTCATTGCACGACGGATCGGCCCTTTCTCATGATCAAGTTTCTCTTGCCCAGCCAACTGGTTGCCGAAACGCCGGACGAGCCGGGTGCCAGTCCTTACGCGAATGCACTGAACACGGCGTTCCGTGCGGCCTACCCGCTCGTGAAGAGCGCCGCGTGGCGCTCGCTGCCCATCAGCCTCTTCGGGCTGCTGCCTTCCATCTTCCTGCTGCAGGTGTACGACCGCGTGCTTTCGCGCAGCGGCACCTCGACGCTGGCGGCGCTGGTGAGCGGCATCCTGTTCTTCCTGTGCATCGAGTTCTGGCTGCGCACGCGGCGCTCGCGCATGCTGCGCAACGCGGGCGCGATCATCGACCACGGCGTCTCGGGCGCGCTCTTGCAGTCGATGCTGGCCCGCCCGCTGCGCGCGCTCGAAGCGCGCCCGGCCTCGGTGTGGCAGCAGTACTTTCGCGACGTGGGCTCGGTGCGCGGCACCGTCACCGGCGGCCTTGCGCAATCGATCTTCGACCTGCCGATGGCCGTCTTCGCGCTCGTGGTGATCGGCATCGTCGCCTTGCCGGTGCTGCCGGTGGTGGCCGCGTTCCTGGCGATCATGTCGTTCCTGGCCTGGTGGTGGGCCGACGAAGTGCGCGCCGGACGCGTGGAGGAAGTGCAGCGTGGCCGCGGCCTGGACCGCATGACCTCGGAGATCTGCAACGCGCGCGAAACGCTCAAGACGCAGGCCAACGACGGCCCCATCAGCGACATGTGGCGCCAGACCTACAACGCCTGGCTCACCGAGAGCTTCAGCAAGAACGGCCAGATCGAGACCGCGCGCGACGGCACCACGGTGCTGCTCACCGTCTTCTCGGTGGTCGTGGTGACCGTGGGCGCCATCTCGGTGATGGAGCAGTGGATGACGGTGGGCGGCCTGGTGGCCTCCAACATGCTGGCGCTCAAGGCGCTGCAGCCGGTGGCCGGGCTCGTGTCGAACTGGCGCTCGCTGGCCACCGCCAAGGAAGCCGCCAAGCGCCTGGAAACCGTGCTGGGCGAGCAGGTCGAGAAGGCCCCCACGGGCATGACGCTGCCGCAGCCTCTGGGCCGCATCACCCTCAAGGACGTGAGCTTCAGCTTCACCGAGACCGCGCAGCAGCCGGTGCTGGAGAGCGTCGACCTGGACATCGGCCCGGGCGGGCTGCACGTGATCGTCGGGCGCAACGGCGCGGGCAAGTCGACGCTGGTCAAGCTCCTCTCGGGGCTCTATGCGCCCACGCGCGGCATCATCAGCATCGGCGAGTACGACCTGTCGCAGTTCGGCCGCGAAGAGCTCTCGCGCTGGATCAGCTATCTCTCGCAGGAGGTCTACTGGTTCGGCGGCTCGCTGATCGACACCATGCGCCGCGCGGCGCCCGGCCAGAGCGACGAGCAGATCGTCTCGGCCTGCAAGCTCTCGGGCGCGCACGACTTCATCTCGCGCCTGCCCGACGGCTACCGCACCATGGTCGGCGAGGGCGGCACCGGCGTCTCGGTGGGCGAGCGCCGCAAGCTCGCGCTGGCCATGAGCTTCCTGCGCAAGCCCTCGGTGCTGGTGCTGGACGAGCCCAGCAACGACCTGGATTTTCAAAGCGAGCGCAACCTGCTCGCCACGCTGCTGGCGGTGGCCAAGGTGCGCACCGTGGTGGTGGTCACGCACTCGCTGCGCATCGTCTCGGCCGCCTCTGCGGTCTACCACGTGACGGGGCAGGGCGACGTCGAAGTGGGCTCCGCCGCGGTCATGGTGCCCAAGCTCTTCGGCGTGAAGAAGCCGCTGGTGGCGGTGGGCGACGAAGACAACGCGGGGGCCGCGGCCTCCCGCTCCATGGCGTGATGCTTTTCTCGTGACGAGTGATTGGGGACAGTGAACTTGAAATCAGATCTGCCGCAGATTCTTCAGGATGAAGACCAGAAGCGCGCGGCGCGGACCTCGCCGCAGGGGCGGCGGCGCCAGTGGATCATCGGTGGCGCCATCGGCGTGCTGGCCCTCATCGGGCTGGGCTTTCCGATGGAAACCGTGGTCGTCGCGCCGGGTCGCGTGATCCCTTCGGACCGCGTCAAGTCCATCCAGCATCTGGAAGGCGGCATCGTCAGTTCCGTGCTGGTGAAGGAAGGCGAGAAGGTCAAGCAGGGCCAGTCGCTGGTCGAGATCGACCTGGGCGGCAGCGGCCTGAACCTGGAAGAACTCAGCGCCCGCTATGCCGCCACGCAGGCCACCCGCGTGCGCCTCATCGCCGAGAGCCGCGGCCAGCCGCTCAGCCGCCAGTCCTTCGCCACCGACCTGGATGAAGACGTGTTCGAAGGCGAGCTGGGTGCCTACCAGGCGCGCGCGCTCGAACAGCGCGGCGTCATGGCCGGCGCGGTGTCGGGCCTGGAGCAGGCGCGCAGCAAGCAGCTGGAGCAGCAGGCCAAGGTGAAGGGCCTCAACGACCGGCTGGTGCTGATGCAAAAGGAACTGGAAATCTCCGAGCAGTTGCTCAGCGAAAAGCTGGTCGGCCAGGTCGAGGTGCTCGAGAAGCGCCGCCAGGCCGAGGGCGTGCGCAGCGAGCTCGCGGTGGCGCGCCAGGGCGTGGTGTCCGCCAACGCCGCCATCACCGAATCGCAGGCCAAGATGGCCGAGGCCGAAGGCCGCTACCGCCGCCGCGCGTCGGACGAACTGGCCACCGTCGAGCGCCAGTTCGCCAGCCTGAGCGAAGACCTGGCGCGCGCCCGCACGCAGCGCTCGCGCACCGTGGTGAAGGCGCCTTCGGACGGCATCGTCAAGGGCCTGCGCAACTCCAGCCCGGGCTGGGTGGTCAAGCCCGGCGAAGCCATCCTGGAAGTGGTGCCCGACAAGGACGAGATCATGGTGGAGGCGCGCCTGAATCCGAACGATCGCGGCTTCGTGGAAATCGGCCAGTCGGCCCGCGTGAAGATCACCGCCTACGACTACCTGCGCTACGGCGCCGTCGAAGGCAAGGTGATGCTGGTGGCGGCCGATGCCGACCGCGACGCGGCCATCTCGCAAGGTGCGCCCTACTACCGCCTGCTGATCAGCATGTCGCAGTCGCACGTGGGCCGCGAAGAGAACCGCATCACCGCCGGCATGGAGTCCGAGGTCGACCTGCGCGTGGGCACCGACCCGTTCATCTGGTACATCCTTCGTCCGGTGCTCAAGTTGCGGCGCGAAGCCTTCCGCGAACCATGAAGGGCAGCACCGCTACAGGCCGGCGCCGCAGCACGGGCACCGGTGTGCTGTGCGCAGCACTGTGCGCGAGCTTCGCGCTCCCGTCGGCCGCCTTGGCACAGGAGCCGGGAGTGCCGGAGGTGTCGGAGGTGTCGAACGTGCCGCTGCCGACGCTCTCGCTCGCACGGCGCCTGTCCACGCCGTCCATCGGCGCCGCAAGCTACGCCCAGCGCGTGAAGCAGGCGCTGGTCGCGCTCTCGCAGGAATACCCCGAGGTGCAGACGGCCCAGGCCGCCGCCACCACCAGCAGCTACGGCGTCGATGCCGCCAAACAGGCGCGCTACCCGCGCTTCAAGCTGGGCACCTCGTCCGGCAACTACAACAGCGGCGCGGACAACGCCAAGACCCAGAGCTACACCGTGCTCACCGCCGAAGCGCGCGTGAGCCTCGTCGACGGCGGTGCCATGAGCGCCGCGCAGCGCGCGGCCGAAGCCGGCAACAAGGCGGACGACGAGGCCGTCATCACCACCTCGCAGAAGGTGGTGCTGGACGCGCTCACCGCGTACCTGCAGGTGCAGCGCTTCGACCTGAAGAAGCAGATCGCGCACAAGGCCACCGAGGTGGTGGCGGACCTGTCCAAGGCCGAGGCCCGCCGCGTCGCGCTCGGCGTCTCGGGCGACAACGACCTGAACATGGCCGCCTCCCGGCGCGCCCTGGTGGCCGCGCGCGAATCGGACTTCGAGGCCCAGCGCGACGAGGCGCTCGCCAAGTTCCGCAACTACTTCAAGTTCTCGCCCAACACCGAGTCGCTGCCCGTGCTCGCGGCGCCCGCGCAGTGGCGCATCGCGTCGCAGGAAGAGGCACTGCGCCGCGCGGAGAGCCGCAGCACCGAGATCGCCGAGGCGCAGGGCCGCATCGACCGCGCGAGAGCCCTGGTCGACCAGCAGGAATCCAGCCTCTACCCGACGCTGGACGCCGTGGTCGTGAAGAGCAAGGACCCGCGCGGCGTGTCGCCGCAGGACCCGACGCGCGCGGCCTTCGAACTCAACTGGAACTTCGGCAACGGCTTCGACCGGCAGCTGCGCCTGAAGAGCGCGCTGGCCGAGGTCGCCAACCAGGAAGCCAAGCTCGAAGGCGTGAAGAACAACCTGTTCGAACTCACCTCGGCCTCGTGGGCCCGCACCGTGTCGGGACGCGAGCGCGAGAAGCAGCTCATGGAAGCCGTGAGCACCTCCGGCCAGGCCTTTCGCGGCCGCCGCCGCCTGATGGAGTTCGGCCGCGAGACCCTGCCCAAGGTGCTCGATGCGCAGCTGGACTACTACACGCTGCTGTTCGACTATGTCGATGGCGTCTTCGACCTGCGCATCTCCGAGCTGCGCTTGGCCCGCACCACCGGCGAACTGCGCGTCGAACCCGATGTCATGAACAGCTGGATCGACCGCATGTTCGGCCCGCCCAACCGTTCCATGCTCACCGAAGACGGATTGCTCTCGGCACTGTGCATCTCGAGCAACGCGGCCTGCCCGAACGAGCCAGTCGTCGAGCGCTCGCCGAGTGCGGCGGCCAACAACCCGTCGCTGCGCCGCACGCCCCGCCTGATGCCGCGCTGAGGGCAGCGCTGAGGGCTGCGACCGTGCAGCGGTCTGCCGAGGTGGGCTTTCGCGGCGGGCCGTTCAGGGCGCGTGCGCAGGCCACCGGGTACTCCCCTCCGCGAATGTCCCCCGGCCTGCGGCCTCCTCCTTGATTTCGCTGCGGGGAGCACCCGATGCCCTGCCCACGAGGGCACGCTGCCATGGACCCTGCGATCGACGATCGCGCCCTCGGTCACGCGTCTTCGGGGATGCCTGGTTCTCCGTCGAGGATCTGGTATTTGCGCATCTTTTCCCACAGCACCTTGCGGCTGATGCCCAGGTGCTGCGCGGTGTCCTGGCGCTTCCAGTCGTTGATCTCCAGCGCGGCGATGATGCGGTTGCGCTCGCTGCTGTTCCAGCCCTTGCGGTCGCCGTTGCTGTCGAGCGCGACACCGCCGCCATTGCCACCGCCCCCGCCGTTCCTCTCGGCCAGGACGGCCGGTGTCGGCGTGCCGCGCGTGAGCGCGATGGCGCGCTGGATCAGGTTCTGGTCCCAGCCGTGCAGTTGCCGCGCGATCACGCCCACGCGCTCCGCGAGGTTGCGCAGCTGGCGCACGTTGCCGGGGAAATAGGTCTCGGCCACCGCATCGCTGAGCCAGTGCGGCGTTTCGCCCAGCGTCTCGAGTTCGTCGCCGAGCACGTTGCTCAGGAGCGCCTTGAAGATCGCGATCTTGTCGACCTCGCCGCGCTCTTCGAGGCTGGGCACGTGCAGCTCGATCACCGCGAGCCGGTAGAACAGGTCGGCGCGGAATTCGCCGCTCGCCACCATCTCGCGCAGGTTGCGGTTGGTCGCCGCCACGAGCCGGAAGTCGACCCGGATCGGCGAGGTGGCGCCCAGCCGCGTGACCGCGTTGTCTTCCAGCACGCGCAGCAGTTTCACTTGCTGGTAGCGCGGCAGGTCGCCGATTTCATCGAGGAACAGCGTGCCCCCGGTGGCCTGCTCGAAGTAGCCGCGGTGCGCATGCACGGCGCCCGTGAACGAGCCCTTGGTGTGACCGAAGAACAGCGACTCGAAGAGCCCATCGGGAATCGCACCGCAGTTCACCGCCACGAAGGCGCCCTTGCTGTACGACTGGTGGCCCAGGTGCAGCTGCTGCGCGATGCGTTCCTTGCCCACGCCGGTTTCGCCGCGCACCAGCACCGGGTGGTTGCAGTCGGCGAAGGCGCCCACTTCGGCGAGCAGCGCCTGCATGGCTTCGGAATGCGCCACCAGCACATCGGGCGCCTGCGGGGCGACATCGCGCGCGCGCAGTTGCCGCACCAGCTTGGCGACCATCGTGCGCAGCTCGGCGCAGGTGAAGTCGTAGGGCAGCACGTGCAGGTACTCGGGCGGGTAGGTGCGCGAATCGCGCTCGCGCGAACCCGCGGCGACCCAGATGACCGGCATGCCCTGCAGGAATTCGGTGGCGTGCGCGAGGCCGCCGCTGTCGATGACCGTGACGCTGATGATCGCGACGGAAGGCCGCGCCGCGACGCCGCGCTCCTGCTGCGGAGGCGGCAGCCCGTCGGCCCGGGTGACTTCCACGTCGAAGCTCGCCATGCACCGCGCGATGCGGTCGAGGATGTCGGCTTTGCCTTCCCAGACAAAGAGGTCGAGTTCGTCGAAGTTGGAGGGGGAACTCATTGGAAGGGATCAAGCATTTCAGTAAACAAGCTCTGCGCCGCCTGCGCAGGTCAGTCGTGCGCCCACTTCGGTTTGCGCCAGGTTCGCGCCCAGGACGTCGCTGAGCAGGCTGTCGACCAGAGTGCCGAGCAACGGCGTGAGGACATTGGAGATCACGCCCTGCAAGACGCCGATGACGGTGCCCAGGACATTGGTCAACGCGGTGAGGACGTTTTGCAAACCGCCGTTGGCACTTCCCGTTGCCGCAATGGGGATCAGGAGATTGAGCCCACCGGCAGTGGCGCTCAGGCTGTTGACGATGTTCGCCGACGACACCGAAAGATACGGTGTCGGAGTCTCCGGGTCCGCCAGGTCTGGCGGATTCGAAAATGTCTGCGGCGCACTCGACTCGGCAACGGGTACGTTCGCCTTGAGGCCGAGGCCACCGCCATAGAAGGCTTTGCGATGCGCCTCGTCGCAGGCCACGGGGATCAGGCCGAGCAGCAGCCGCGTGCACTTCATGGAGCCGATGTCGATCACGGGAACAGGGTCGACGACAGGCACCGCACTGGACGAGAAAACCTTGGTCTTTGCATCCTCCGCTGAAGTGCCCATCTTGCCGATGCGCAACTTGGCGGCCGAAGTGGTCGTCTGCGTGGTCAAGGTCTTGGCATCGGAGGGGCAGCTGAAGTCGGTCACACGCGACTCGCCGCCACCTGCATCGAGATTGATGTCCAGCCGGGTGGGTGCCGGAAGGATATCGACGTCGGTGACGTCCTTCGTGCAGCCGATAAGGCACGCGAGAACATCGCCAAGAATGTTCAGCTTGAATCCCAGGATGTCGTTCAACAAGGTCGTTACGGGCGACACCAGTGTCGTCACCGCATTCAACAGATTCGAGATTCCGCTCAACACCGGAAGCTCTACCGAAATCAGCGTCCGGATCTGCGCCGTCCGCACGTAGATCTGATCGGGGCCGGTCGGGTTGAGCTTTGCCAACGCGGGGTTGCCGATGGCGGAGACCTGCGGAGGTTCGATCACCCGCACGTTGGTCGTGATGTTCAGCACGCCGGGCACTGTGAGCGGGACGCTCGCCACCAATGCATTCTTGCCGTTCGCAACCTGGACGACGCCCTGGAGCAATTGAAACACCTGCAGGTCCACATTGAGCCCGGCGGCATTCGAGCCGGTCTGCACGCCCAGGACGTCCCCGAGCTTCACCACGGTAGGCGAGACCTCTGCGGCAAGCTGAATGAGGCCGAGTGCCTGGATCGCCGCGCTTGCCGTATTGCCGCCTTGCTCCAGCGCCTTGATCATCGCCTTGATGAGCACGCCAACGCTCACATCGGTGCCCAGAACCTGGTCGTACTTTCCGACCCCCAGACCCAGCTCGATGCCCAGCTGATCCAGGAACGTCAGCAGTTTGAGATTGGTGTCGACCATTCCCTGCCATCCCACGACACCGACCGCCAGGCTGCCTCCGAGCATTCCGCCGATCACGCTGTTCAGCAGTGTCGATCGTGCCGAGTCCACGGTGAGAAGCGTGCTGCGGATCGACAGCACGGCCAGAGGACTGCGCTGCGCCGCCAGTGCCTGCACCGTGATCGTGTAGGGCAGACCGCCCGAAAGATTCGGCAGGAGCAACGCGGGGGTTCTTGAAAGCCTCACGCGCACCGCGTTGAAGGCCTGGCCCGCGTTGGGGGCGCCGAAATACTGGGGCGCTTCGCGCGTCTGGGGATCCCAGTTGCCGCATTCGACATCCGCTGCTGCCAGGGGCGGCAGCATCGGCGGCATGTTCTGGGCGGCATTCGCGACCGCGGCGGTCCTGGCGTCGACGCAGCTGAGCGGCAGCAAGGACTGGGCTCCGGAAAGCGCTGCCAGATCCGCAGTCTTCTGAAGCTCCCGCTTCATCAGCATCAGGTAGCCGATCTGGGTTCCAAGGAGCGTAATGACGACCAGGCTCAGTGCGATGGCCGTGTTGATGACGATGGAGCCGCGTGCGCGCCTGCCGCGCGCCCCAGGCGCATGTCCGGCTGCGCGGCGAAGAGAGTTTCGGGGTGCCGTGTCCATGATGGTGAACTCTCCTTCAGGACCGAAGCGCGATGGTCGATCGGCTTCGTAGTTGATCGGGCACCCATGTGCTGAGGTCCAGCAACGGCATCGTCGGCAGCAGGCGGTTTTCGCTGTACGGATAGCTCACGGTCACCACATAGCCGGCCGTTGCACCGGCACCGCTCGGCAGTGCGGTCACCACCACCCTGGAGGCGATCCAGGCGCGCCGGGTCGTCACGCTGGCATTGAAAGAAGCAGGAACCACGAGCGAGTTGGCCAGTGCGCCGTAGACGGCATCCGTGACGCGCGCGTCGTTGCCGACCGGGGCGGTCACCATGCCCGCGACCCGTGCGCCTTCCTCCGCAGCGCGGGTGACCGCCTGCTGCGTGTAGAAGACGGCACCGAACGTCGCGACCGCGTACAGGACGCTGAAAAGCACGACGAAGACGAGCGCGAACTCGACCGCTGCCACGCCACGCTCTTTGCTTGTCATGCGGCCGGCGTTCATGGCGATCTTCCATCCAGGAGCATGCTGGCCTTGCCGATGATGATGTTCGGCATCGCGAAAGCAGGCAGCGGCGGCAGCAGGCCGTTCATGTTCGACGCCGTGACGGTGACCACCATCTGGCAGCGCGCGTTCCAGTCCGGGCCGCAGGCCGGGGTTCCACAGACGTTGCTCACGACGCCGCAGACAGTGGCTTGGACATTGCGTGTCACCACGGTTGGCAGCCATACGATGGCCTGTTGCGCGACGGCTTGCGCATGGTCTTGCCGACCCTGCAGCGTGGACTGGTAGCGCAGCGCCGCACGCGCGCCGTCTTCCGCCGCGTTCTGCACGCCCAGGCGAAACGCGAACAGCATTCCGTAGCAGATAGCGCCATAGAGCACCGCGAAGAAAATCAGGAACACCATCGCGAACTCGATCGCGTACACGCCGCGTTGGCGGCGTGCTGCGGGGCGGGTGCCTGGCGTTTTCATGGTGGTGTGGCGGGCGTGCCGGGCGCTGTCGCGGGATTACCTGGGCGCGGTGGCGCCGCTGCCCGAACCCGACGATGACTTGACCGACGAGTTCATGCGCTCCGGAATCGGAAACTCGAAGCTCTTGAGGTACCGCTCGTAGCTGCGGTTCGCAACGCTGCCCGCGATGGGGCGCGGCGTGGTGGAGGCGATCTCCCCGCTGCGCTGCCAGGCGAGCAGGCCCTGCGTCGCATCGCCGACTTGCAGAGGTTCATAGACGAAGTCTTCTCCCTCGGCCATTTCTTCCTGATCCTGGGGCGGCACGGGCGCGGACGCCTGGGTGTTCGCAGGCGCTGCCGGGGGCTGGGCCTGGGTCACCGGCGCGGCGGGCTTTGCTTCCTGCGCCAGCGCGGCGGGCGCGAAGACCATCAGCGCGACGCTCACGCCGAATGCGGACGAGCGTGCAGCGAAGCGAAAGGCGTGTTCTTTTTTCATGGGGTGACTCGTGCGGTCGGATTGGGTGACGCCGCGGAATCCGCGGTGGACGGGTTCAACTGGCTGGCGGTGCGCACGCCGCCCATGCCGGCCCAGCGCGATGCCTTGAGTGCCAGGGGCGGGGGCGCCACATCGTCTCGTGCCAGCGTCGTGCCGCTCGACAGCGGGCGGACGGCCAAGGGAGCGGCGCCGGTTGCCGCGAGCGGGGCGCCGGTGCGCAGCTGCTGCGCGGCCTCCCGCACGGCGGCGCGCGTGGCCGCAGGCATGCGGTTGGCTTCCATCAGCCGGTTCGCCTGCTCGCTCTGGTCGGTGGCTTCCAGGTAGAGCGCGAGGTTGGCCTGGGCCTGGGTGTTGTTCGGGCTCAGTTGCAGCGCCTGCATCAGCGGCAACCGGGCATCGGCGACCTGACCCGCGCGCAGGTTGGCATAGCCCAGGTCGCTCAGCAGCAAGGCATCGGTCGGGGTCTGGCGCTGGGCCTGCTGGAGCAACTGCACGGCCTCGGGATAGCTGCCGCGCGCACCCGCCAGGAGGCCCAGGCCCCGGTAGCCTGCGCTCTCCAGCGGCGTGCCCATGAGGCGCTTGTAGGCGGCCTCGCTCGGGGCGGCCTGGCCGGTCTGGCGCAATGCATCGGCGCGTGCGCGCGTGGATTCGGGCGACACGCCCCAGCGCTGCTCCAGTGCATCGATGTGGGCGAGCGACGCGAACCACAGGCCTTCGTTCTGCATCTGCTCGACCAGCCGCAGGTACGTGGCCTTGGTGTCGATGGCGGCGCCGGCCTTCGTGTCGGCGGCCGCTTCTGCGACCGCACGCTGCTGCGCGTCGTTGCTGGCCGCGTACTGGTCCTTGAGGGTGCCGCATCCGCCGAGCGCCAGGGCAGCGAGCGCGGCGGCGGCGCAGGCCAGCTTGCGGCCTGCGCGACGGGACCGCATGGAAATGGCGTGGGTTTTCATTTGGTGACGGCTCCCAGTGAACGGAATATCGCGATGAAACCCGGTCCCGCGGTCACGATGACCAGCGCCGGCAGCAGCGTGGTCACCATGACGCCGGTCATCTTCACGGTGATCTTTCCGATGCGCTCCTTCATCTCCGAGCGCCGGTGCTCGCGCAGCCGGTCGCTGAAGATGCGCAGCGGCTCCTGCACCGCGCCGCCGTGGCGGTCCACCTGCACCAGCAGGGACACGAGGCCACGCAGGTTCTCGTTCTTGTGCAGGGTGGCCAGGCGCTGCAGCGAATGCTCCCGCGTGCGGCCGCGGCTGTACTGGTTGTTGGCCAGCGTCAGCTCGTGGCCGAGCACCTTCAGCACGTGCTGGAAGTCCGTGGCCATGATCTGCAGGCTCTGGTCCAGGCTGAGGCCCACGCCCTGCAACAGCCGAAGCAGGTCGATGAAAAGCGGCAGCTCCTGCGCCGCGCGTTCGCGCCGCCCGGCGGCGATGCGGCCGAGCACCCACTTGGGTGCCATGAAGCCGACCACGAAGGAGGCCGCCAGCACGAAGGCCACCGTGCGCTGCTGCGCATGGTTTTCGCCCCAGACCACGTAGACCAGGAACGGCAGCACCAGCGCGAGCAGGATGCGCGTGACCAGGAAGATCAACTGCGTGCGCTTGGAGGGCAGGCCGCACTGGTCGATGAGGTTCCTGTCCTCGTCCGCCACCAGCGCCCGGCCCAGCCGCGAATCGAGCCAGTGGAAGGGCAGCTCGAGATCGGCGTGCGCCGGCGTGTCGGCATCGGGCACGGTCTCGGGGCCGGACCTGTCGTCTGCCCTGGCGTCGACCGGCGTCGTGCCGGCCTGGCGGATGGCACGGCCGATGACCTGCCCGCTGCGCGTGCGCCGCAGTTCGGCCGCAAGCAGTGCGCCGGCGCCGACCATCAGGCCCGCGGCCAGCAGCACGAGGGCGAAGATGGCCAGCTGGTTGGGCGTGAACGTCATGCCAGCCTCGCCAGGCGGTAGAGAAGTGCGGCACCCGTCAACTGCAGGCCCAGCGCGGAGAAGATGAGGGTGCGGCCCGTGCCGTCGTTCCACATGCCAAGGAAATAGCTCGGGTTGCTCATGATGAGGAACGCCCCGACGCCCACCGGCAGCAGCCCCAGGATCCAGGCCGAGAGCCGGGTCTCCGCGGACATCGCGATGAGTTCGTGCTCCGCCTGTTCGCGGTCGCGCATGAAGTTGGCCACGCGCTCCAGCAGCAGGTCGGCACGGCCGCCGTAGCGCACGCCCAGGCCCAGGATGGAGGCCAGCAGGAACAGCTCCTCGACGCGCACGTTGGCGGCCGTCTGGTGCAGCGCACGGTCCAGGTCCACGCCCGCGCGCACCAGCGCGGCCGAGCGTTCCAGGTGCCCGCGCAGCGGCGTCTCTGTGGTGGAAATGGCCAGCTGGAAGGCCGCCTGCGTGGAGTTGCCGATGGTGATCAGTCGCACCATGGCGTCGATGTACGCGGGCAACTGGCTCACCAGCTTGCGGCGGAATTTCTGCACCTGGAGCCAGAGCACGAAGGTCGCGACGAGCAGCATCAAAAGCAGCACGCCGAAGGCGGCGAGCCAGCCGCCGATGGCGCCTGCCACCAGGCAGAGCACCGCGATGACTGCCAGCCCCAGCACGACGGTGCGCGGCGCGATGACGCCCACCAGCCAGCCGGGCAACACCTTGTCGAGCACGCCGGTGTGGACGGTGGCCTTCGACGTTGCTTCGGTTTCCAGCCAGGGGTCGGTGGTCAGGCCCGATGGCAACTCGCTCGCGGGCATGTCCCGCACGGGCATCGGCACCGGCGTGGCTGGCGAACTGCTGGCAAGGATCTGCTGGCGCAGGTGGCGCTCCGCGGCTTGCCGCACCTGCCGCTTCTTCGCCCACTGCCACAGCAGCAGTCCCGCGGCTGCTGCCAGCAGCGCGATGACAGCCACGATGACCAGGCCTTCACGCACGGGCATCTCCCTGCGCTGCGCGCGTCATCGATTGGCGAAAGCGCGTGATCTTGGGCGAATGCGGCGCGATGCCCAGCGACACCCAGCGGTCGCGCTCCTCGCCGTCGGGCGAGACGACGGGCTCGTAGCGGTACAGCTCCTGCATCGCGACGATGTTGTCGTTGACGCCGGTGACTTCGCTCAGCGAAATGATGCGCCGCTGGCCGCCCGAGAGCCGGCCGATCTGCACGATGAAGTCGATGGCATTGGCGATCTGCCGGCGCAGGCTCACCTCGCTGCCCTGGTAGCCCGCGAAGCCCGCGAGCATTTCCAGCCGGTAGAGGCATTCGCGCGGCGAGCTGGCGTGGATGGTGCCCATCGAGCCTTCGTGGCCGGTGTTCATGGCCTGCATCATCTCGATGACTTCGGCGCCGCGCACTTCGCCCACGATGATCCGGTCGGGCCGCATGCGCAGGCTGTTGCGCAAGAGGTCGCGAATGGAGATGACACCCGTGCCGTCGAAGCCGCCCGGGCGGCTCTCCAGCCGCACGACGTGGCTGGTGCCCAACGAGAGTTCGGCGGTGTCCTCGATGGTGATGACGCGCTCGCGCGCCGGGATGTAGCTGGCGAGCGCATTCAGCAGCGAGGTCTTGCCCGAGCTGGTGCCGCCGCTCACCAGGATGTTGCAGCGCGCGCGCACGGCGATTTCCAGCAGCTGCGCCATGCCCGCATCGAAAGTGCCCAGCTTCACCAGGTCGGCCGGCGTGAGCGGTTCCTTCCTGAACTTGCGGATCGAGACCGAGAGACCGTCGATGGCCAGCGGCTCGATGATCACGTTGATGCGGCCGCCGTCCGGCAGGCGCGCATCGACCATCGGGTTGGATTCATCCAGCCGGCGACCCAGCGGCGCGAGGATGCGGCGCACGATGCGCATCACGTGCTCCGCATCGGCGAAGCGCACTGTCTCGCGCTCCAGCATGCCGTGGCGGGAGACATACACGTTCTGGTAGCCGTTGATCAGGATGTCTTCCACCGCCGGATCGTTGAGCAGGTCTTCCAGCGGACCGAAGCCCGCGAGCTCCTTGGTCAACGCGTCGGAGATGAGCTGCATCTCGCGGTCGTTGATCGGCACGCGGCGAAGGCGAACGAAGCTGTCCACCTCCAGCTCGACGAACTGCTGGATCGAGGCGCGCGACCACCGGCCGAACTCCGCGCCCAGTTCCTCGATGCGGCTCAACAGGTGATCGTGCGTCCAGCTCTTGATGTCCTGGAACTGCTGCGAACTGATGAACGCCTGGTCGTCGTCGGCAAATTCGATATCGTTGGACATGTGGGCTCAACCTTCACTTGGGCTCTTGCGGAAGCGCGAAATCAACGCGCTCCAGCGAGGATCTTTGGCCGGCGGTTGGCCTGTTGGAGACATGAATTCCTGTTGCAGGCCTCGGGCCAGTCCCGAGACGGCCTGCGAATAGGGGTCGTTGCGCGCGGTGCGCACCAGCATTTCGCCGCGGCTCGCGGCCGACAGCAACGGTGCGCTGCGCGCGGGAATCACGTGATGCAGCGGCAGCTCCAGGCGCTCTGCGATGTCCTTGGCGGTGAGGTCCACGTGGCTGTCGAACTTGTTCACCACCAGCGAGAGATGCGTCGTGTCGACCTCGCGCGTGCGCAGGTCTTTCAGCAGGTTGGCGGTGGACACGATCGCGCCGATGCTCTGGTCGCAGACCACCCAGGTGCGCTGCGCTTCGCGCACGGTCTGCGCCACGAAGTCGATGGTGGAGAAGCCGCCCAGGTCGGCGATCTGGAAATCGAAGAAATCGGCCAGGCGCTTGATGAGCGCCACCGAGTCGGCATGCGAGATCTCGCGCACCTGCGCCAGGCTCGCTGGCAGCGGCAGCACCGCGACGCCGCTGCTGTGATGCGCGAGTGCCGTGTGCAGCAGCGTCTGGTCGAGCCGGCGCAGGTTGCGCACGCCGTCGACAAAGCTGAAGCCGCTTTGCGTGTCGAGGTAGAGCAGTCCGTCGCGCGCCGGCAGGCCCAGGTCGAGCAGCGCCACGCCGTGGCGCGCCGCGCGTGCCGGGCCGCGCGCGGCCGCCTGTGCCTGTGTCTGTGCTTGCGCGAGCACGTCGTTCAGCGTCAGCGCGAGGCTGGTGGCCAGCGTGGTGACGCCCAGGCCTGCGCGTGCGCCGAGCAGCGCCAGGGTGCGTCCGCGCGTGCTCACCTGCTGGGAACTGCGCCGCTCGATCAGCGTTCGCAGCGTGCTCACCGCATCCGCGGGGGCGGCCGACATGTCGACGAAATCGTCCACGCCCGCGCGCAGCGCCGCGAGCATGGCGGCAGGCTCGGACGAAACGCCGGTGGCGAGCACGGGCAACGCGGGCCAGTCGCGTTTCAGGCGTTGATGCAGCGGGCCGGCGGTCTCGCTCTGGTCGAGCGAGAAATCGATGAACACCGCCACCGGGCCGAGCAGCGCGATGCGCTCGTCGATCGACTTGGTGTCCGGGCCGAGCACCACCACCGAGCCCAGGCGGGAGAGCGCGTCGGTGAGCCAGGTGATGTGGCTGCCGTTGCCCGATGCGAACAGGTAGGTTTCTGCGCCCACTTCAGGAAGGTTGTCGCGTGGAGCGTTCATGGTGCTGCCTGGCGAGGATGAGGCTTTCGCTGTCAACGCGAGAAGCCCGGGACCGCTGTATCGGCCGCGCCGCCGAGGAAATACGAACGCCACACGGCACCGTCGCGTTGCTCGGCCGAGCCGGGCAGGTAGGGCGCCAGGTCGGTGCCGCGCGCGATCGGCTTCACCAGATGCGGCGTGACCATGATCACGAGTTCCTTCTCGTTCATCTGGTACTTGTTCTGCTTGAAGAAGGACCCCAGGATCGGCAGGTCGCCCAGCAGCGGCACCTTGTCCGCGTTGGAGGTGGTGGTGCGGCTCACGAGGCCGCCGATGATGAAGCTCTCTCCGTCGCCCAGTTCGACCGTGGTGTCCGCGCGCCGCGTGGTGATGGCCGGAACCGCCACGCCGTTGATGCTCAGCGAGTTCGTGTAGTCCAGGTCGCTGGCCTCGGGCGCCACCTTGAGCACGATGCGTTCGTTCGAGAGCACCGTGGGCGTCAGCGTGAGGCCGATGCCGAAGGGCTTGTATTCGATGCTGGTGGTGCCCAGGCCCTGCGGCACCGGCACCGGCAGTTCGCCGCCCGACAGGAAGCTGGCGCTCTGGCCCGACATGGCAACCAGCGTCGGTTCGGCGAGCACGCGGGCCATGCCGTTGCCTTCGAGAAAACCGACGTTCAGGCCGATGCCGGCCTTGCTGAAATTGAACAGCAGGCTGAAGGCCTGCGCCAGCGGATTGTTCTGCTCGGTGGCGATGCCGCCGTTGGACGCAAAGGTGGCCGATTGCAGCGACGAGGGCGTGAACACGCCGAAGCTGAAGCCGTTCGCGTTGGTGCGGGTGCTGAAGATGTTCAGGCCCGCCTGCTTGAGCACGCTGCGGTTGAACTCCACCACCTTCACCTCGACCTGCACGGTGTTGCTTCGCACGTTGACCACCGAGCGGTCGACCAGCTCGGCCTTGTCGGCGGTGCTGGCCAGCGCGGCTTCGCGTGCCTGCTGGTGCGCGGGCATGCTGTCCATGGTGCCGGCGAGCGTGGAGGACCGGCGGCGCACCTCGAGCGTGTAGGTCGTGGCGGCGCTGTTGCCTTTTTCCCAGACCATGAGCGTGGTGCGCCCGGCGGCCTTGCCCGTCACGATCAGCCGGGCGGCCGGCGAGTTGGGTGTCTTGCGCGTGATGGCGACGCCGGCAACGGCTTCATCGCCGATCGCCATGCGGTCGATGCCCTTGTCGATCAGCAGCTCCTGCTGCGTGCCGGCGCCCAGGGTGAGCGTGCGCGGTTGTTGCAGCTGCAGCAGTTGCATCGTTTGCAGCGGCTGTGGTTGCGCTTTCTGCGAGTGCCCCGCCTGCGCGTCGGCGGCGGTGGATGCCAGCGGCCAGACGGCTTGCGCCATCGCGCACAGGGCGATCAGGGACGGCCGCAGCAGCCGCGATGAAACTTCCCCGGGGCTGCGAGTGGCGCTGGTCGTCGGCTCGCTGGGCGTGTTGTGCATTTGTTTTTCCTGGATGACGGGTGTCGTGCTGCGCAATCGGCAATCAGTAGTTCACGGTTTCGCTGCGCTCGCCGCGAATGACCTCGACCTGCAGCCCTGTGCGGGCGGGGCCGGCGGCGCGCGCGGCGCCGCTGGCGGCCCGCACTTCGGCCCCTTGCGGCCGGACGGTAGGGCCCTTGCCGCCGGTGACCAGATCGGCCGCTGTGAGGCCGGCCTGGGCGCGGTCCAGGCCTTCGAGCGGCGCGCGGCGCGGCTCGCCTGCCTTGGCCACCGCGGGCTGCAGGGCGGTCGGCAGGTCGGCGAAGAGCTTGGGGTCCGGCTCCGACAAGTCGGTCGGATTGCGCAAGGCCAGCAGCAGCCTGCCGCTGGCGTCGCCGATGGTCAGGCGGTTCACTTCGTCCACGGGCACGGCGAGCACCGCGGTGCGGGCCGGTTCGGCGCGCTGCGCCTGCTGCGCGCCGGTCTTGTCGGCCGACTTGGACGGCAACCCGTCGACGGACGCGTTGCCGAATGCGAGCACCCGCTTGCGCGACAACAGCAGGCGCGCCTGGCTGCGGTCCACATCCTTGCCGTCGGACTTGAGCGTGATGAAGACATCGACGAAGTCGCCGGGCTGCAGCTTGTTGCCCACGCCCATGACCTCGTCGGCCTTCACCGCGACGGCGCGCTCGCCTTCGGCGATGCGCAGGGCGAGTCCCGAGACCAGCTGGTTTTCCATTACCGGCGTGCCTTCGGCGAGATCCAGCACGGGGACGCGGCCGGCGGCGACGGTCACGTCCTGGAAGGCGCCTGCGGGATTGATCGTCAGGCGTTCCACGCGCAAAGCGTCGGCGGGAATGGCCTGGCCCGCGGGCAGGGGCTTGGCCGCCACCACGACCGGGTAGACCAGCGCCTGCTGCGTCTTGGTGGAAGCGGTGGTGGGGCCGGTCGCCGCTGCAATGGGCGGGGGCGCCTGCCGGCTCAGCATCCAGGCATAGCCGCCCAGCGCGATGGCAATGAGCACCAGGACGGCTGCGAGGATTTTTGTGAGATTGATCATGGGCGGCGGGCTGAGGAGTGAGAGCAAGCAATCATGAAAAGTGAGGAATGAATAGCCTGCGGTGACAGAGGCAGGAAACTGCTAGCTCTGTCGCCCCCAAGCCATCCATGCCGCCGTGGCCATGGCGAGATAGGCCGCATAAGGAATGAAGCGAGCCCGGCGGCGCGAGGCGCTGCCGTTGGCTGCGGAAGCCGGGCCCGACAGGATCCGTGCGAGCCGCGGAGAAAGGGGCCAGCGTTGCAGAACGAACCACAACGCGCCGTGTGCGCCGGCCAGGAGGCTGGCGACGATCCAGATGGGACCCAGGGCGGTCAAGCCGACCCAGAGTCCGAGAGCGCCTGCGAATTTCACGTCGCCTGCTCCCATGAGACCGAAAGCATAGAAAAGCAGGAGGAAGCCGAAGCCGGCGCCTGCGCCGAGAAGCGCTTGAGTCCAGTCGATTCCGAACGGCTGCGCTCCGAGGGCGAGTGCTGCGAGAGCCACAGAGGCTCCTGCAAGCACAAGCCAATTCGGGACGCGGCGTTGTCGGAAGTCATAGACGGTGACGAAAAGAAGCCAGAGCAGGCATCCCAGTGCCATTGCCTGGATTTTCAGATGGCGGCGAGTGAGGTCGAAATACTCGTGAAAACCGCTGCAAGCCGGGCGCCCAATCCGTCCGTACCTGTCAAAACAGTCACGATCGCAATTGAAATAAGCCCCGCAATAATTCCATATTCAATTGCGGTTGCGCCTTCTTCGTCGCGCAGAAAACGAGTAATAGAACTAAGCATGATTTACCCCTTGAGGAAGTGTTGAACAACGACTGGCAGTGTGGATGTTATACAGCGTAACTCCGTGTATCAACAAGACAAACCCGAGGGAGTGAGGTCCTTCGTGTGATATTGGAGAAGTACATAGCAGGATGGCGGCCAGCCCCCTGCCACCCAGACCAGAACGATCCTGGTCAGGTTGGTTAACAATCTAGAGACGTATTTTTCCCTCTGTAAACCGGGCCGAAACTCCCATGAAGATGGGAGGGGGTGTTACGGTGCCGGGACGCGCGGAAGGGGGGTGTTACGGGAACAAACGTGTTACGTGTTACGTAGCACGGGGTCCCAAAAGGCGAGTTGTAACACCCAAAATAGGTGCTACAGCTGAGCAAAAAATCACAGATCCGGGGGGTGCCCTCGTCACCGAGAGGGCCTCAACCGAGGGTCAACCGAGGATTTCTTCGTGGAAGAGCTTCCACTCGGTACCCTGCCGCAGCCAGTACTGGCGCCGGGTACGTCCGCTCTTTTCGCCTTCGAAGACTTCCCCGAAGGTAGCGATCATGGTGTCGTCGCCGTCGCGCCAGTGCAGGTACGACATGTCCTTGAACTGCACGCGTTTACCTTGTGCATATTCCACTTCGTCGTGGGGTGCCGAAATTCCGTCGATCGGTTTTTTGCTGTTGCGCTGGAAATCCGGCAAATAGAATTTCTTCAATTGCGCTTCATTTCCACTGGCCCTTGTATCTTTCCAGGCGGTAATTGCGCTGGTAAATGTCTGGGCTTCTTTTTCAGCCTGCGGCGGCGATATCCATTGCAGGCTGCGCGCGGTGACCACCGGCGTGGCGCCGATCTGCACCTTGCGCAGCAACTGCTTCAGGTCGGGGTTGGCCATGACCACGCACCCGTCGCTGGCCAGCGGCGCCCGTGCGAACTGCTGGGGCGGGGTGCCGTGCAGCCAGATGCCGCCGCCGGTCTTGCCGCGCCGCACGTCGTACGGGTTCGGGTAGTTGATGGGCAGGGCGCCCGCGCCGTAGAAGTCTTTCAGCGACTTCGGATCGAGGCTGCTGGTGATGTAGTACACGCCCAGCGGCGTGCGCGCATCGCCCTCGGTGACCTTGTCGGTGCCCGACTTGCCCACCGAGATGTAGTAGTCGGCCACCAGCTTCAACCCCTTGTCGGAGTTCTCCAGCAGGTACAGCCGCGAGCGCGAGGCGTCCACCGCGATCGCGTAGCGGCTGCGCGTGGAGAGCGACAGGAACTGCGAGGGCACGGTACCCGCGGGCGGGCGCTCGCGCAGGGCCTGCAGGCGGCGGCGCGATTCCTCGTGCAGCTCGGCCATGGCCGGATTGCCGCGAAGGCGTGCGATGCCCGCGTTGTCCGGGAGCGAATTCGTGGGCGGCACCTGCGCGGCGAGCAGGTCGCCGTACACGAGCTGTGCGAGCTGGAAGTTCGGATAGTCCCGCACCAGGTCGCGGGCCTTGGCCAGCGCGGGGCGGGCCTGGCCGCGGCCGAACATTTCGTAGACGGAAATCAGCCGGGCCTCGGCGCTGCCGGCCTCCTGGATGGAGGCGGCGGGCGCTGACCTGCGGCCGGGTTTGGTGGCCGCGGCGGCGGAAGCGCTCCGGCTCTCGGCCAGCGATGCCTTCCTGCCCTTGGCCTGTGCCGACTTGCCGGCGCTGCCCCTGGCTTCCCTCGCTTCCCTGAGGGAAGACCGGCTGCCCGCCGCATGCGCGGCGCGGCGGTTGCCGGCGGCCTTGTCGGCGCCCATGTTGGCGTTCTTGCCGGCCTTGGCGCTGCTGCCGGTTTTTGCGCCGGCCTGCTTGTTCGATGCGAAGGCGGCGCCGGGCGCCGCCAGCATCAGTGCCGATGCGGTCACCAGCGCTGCGAGCAGGTTCCCGCGGCGCGGGAACGGAGGATTCTGAAGCCGGCCGCGCCGGACGATGTCTGTCACTAGCCGCCGACGCTTTCCTTGCGAATGTGCCATTGGTTGCCCGAGCGCTGCATGTCCAGCGTCTTCCGGCTCGAGATGTTGAGGCTGTCCGCGCGATAGATCTGGCGGAATTTGGCCGTGGCGTTCTGGCCGTCGACCTTGATCACCAGGTTCTCGATGTTCACGCTGATGCTGGACTTGCCCACGATGCGCGCACGTCGATCTTCTTCCCAGGCCTTGCGGCTCTGGCCGCCGCCGGGGGTGAAGTCGGGGCCGTAGGCGGCCAGGTAGCGCTCCATGTCCTGGCCGGCCCAGGCCGAGGCCCAGCCGCGGACGGCGGATTCGATCTCGGCGGTGGAGGCCGATGCGGCAGCGGGGGCCGGTGCGGGCGCCGGCGCAGCTTCGGGCGCCTTGGCCGGGGCCGCAACGGGTGCGGGGGCGGCGGCTACCTTGGCGGCCGGTGCGGGGGCGGGAGCCGGCGTCGGTACAGGCGCCGGCGGTGCCTTCGCTGCAGGTGCGGGCCGCTCCGGCGCGGCCGCGGCGACCAGCACCGTGGGCTTGGCGCCCGGCGGCGTCGGCGTGAAGAGCGTGCGGATCACGGCCAGCTTGGGCTGCACCGCGGTGTTGTTCTGGTCCAGTTGCAGCGCCTTGCTGTAGGCCTGGCTCGCGAGCCGCGCGTACACGTCGCCGAGGTTTTCCTGGGCGGTGGCGTAGCTGGGGTTGGTGCGAATGGCGCTTTCCAGCGCGCTGCGGGCCTTGTCGAACTGGTTCTGGCCCGCGTAGATCACCGCCAGGTTGTTGTACGGCTCGGGCAGCTCGGGGGCGTCCAGCGTGAGCTGGGTGAAGGCGGCGATGGCCTCGGCGCGCTTGCCGGTGTCCAGCTGGATCACGCCCTTCAGGAAGCGCATCTGCGGATCGCGCGGCTTGTCTTTCAGGAATGCATCGGCCTTGGCCATGGCTTCGTCCAGCTTGCCGGCCTGCATGAGGCGGTCGACGTCTTCATGCTCGACCGCGGCCAATGCCGGGAGCGCCACGCCGCAGGCGGCAACGGCCAGCAGCAGTGCGCGCACGGTGGGGGAAAAACTGAAGCGGGCGCGAGGCCGGGGGCTCTTGGGCATTGCGGACAAGACCTCGTAGGGGGTGGATAACGCAGCGGGTTGGCGGCAAGGATTGTAAGTGGGCCAGTTAACCTTCAGACACAGGGATGACGGTCTTTCGTCTTGCCCGCAACGGCCCGGCCCCGGGCTTTCCCCATGGGCGGCCGACCGCCCCGCTGCCGGACGCAAAAAGCAGGCCCGCGCAGTACAGTGCCGCCGTGGACCGCCTCCAAAGCATCGAAACCTTCGTTCGCGTCGCGCAGACCCAGAGCTTTGCGGAAGCCGCGCGCCAGTTGCGGGTGGCCAATTCGGTGGTCACCACGCGCGTGAAGCAGCTGGAAGAGTTCCTCGGCGCGCCGCTGTTCCACCGCAGCACGCGGGTGGTCCGGCTCAGCGACATGGGCCAGGCCTTCCTGCGCGACTGCACCGAGCTGGTCGGCCGCGCCAACGACATCGTCGACCAGATGCGCGATGCGCGCGGCACGCCCTCGGGCACGCTGCGCGTCCATGCGCTGACCGGCATGGTGCTGGGCCGCTTCGCCTCGCTGCTGCATGAGTTCCACACCACCTATCCCGACATCCACCTGGAGCTGATCGTGAGCGATGCGGTGGTCGATCCGGTCAAGGCCGGTGTCGATTGCGCCTTGCAGATCTTTCCCGCGGCCTCGCAGGAGCTGGTGTCGCGCCCGCTCTTCCCGGTGCGGCGGCTGCTGTGCGCCACGCCCGCCTACCTCGAGGCGCACGGCACGCCGGCCACGCCGCGCGAACTGCATCGCCACAAGCTGGGCCTCTATTCGGGCTACCCCACGCGCGACCGCTGGACCTTTCACCACAACGGCGAGCAGACCACCATCTACCTCGCCGCGGCGCTGCTCACGAACAGCGTTCACCTGCTGCGCGAATACGCGCTGGAGCACGCGGGCATCGTCTGCCTGCCGACGCTGGTGGCGGGCGATGCCATTGCGCGCGGCGAGCTGCGCGTGGTGTTGGCGGAGCACCAGCTCTCGTCGTTCTCGCTGAGCGCGGTGTACGCGGGCACCTCGCGCAATGCGCTCAAGCTGCGCCTGTTCATCGAGCACATCGCCACGCGCTTCACGCGCGTGCCGCCTTGGGACGCCACGCTGATCGAGCGCGGAATGATCCCGGCGGAGCTCATCGAATTCAGCCGCTCCAGCGGGTGACAGCTACTCCCCCAGGCTTCGCGCACTTCGTGTCGCTTCTCCTTCCCCCTCGCCGGGGGCGACACCTGCGGCCCCGGCGTAGCCGGTTCCGCGGTGTCCCTGGAACGGGCGGCCGGGCTGCATGGAGGGGGTAAACCCGGCCGATTGTTCGGAGACTCCGAATAATCCTCTTCCAAACTGGTCCCTACCGGCGGGACGGCATGACTCCTAGAGTTCGCTCATCCAAGGATGACAAGGAGACAAGCCATGACCGCCCCCGCTTCCCCCGCCTACAAGACCCGCTTCGGATCGCTCAAGCATTTCGAAAAAGGCCACGTCGAGCCCATCGACGACGACGTGCGCCACTACGCGTTCTCCAACTGCTTCGAGATCGCCAGCACGAGCCAGCCCTACGAGAAGGTCGTGTTCGGCCAGAACCAGATCTACGTGCTCGAGACGCTGCGCGCCGAAGGCACCTCGCCCTGGTTCACCTGCGCGCACGACGAGTTCGCGCTCGTGATGGATGGCGAGGTCGAAGTGCACCTCGTGCAGCTCGATGCCGCCCAGACGGTGGCCGACAAGGAGAAGAACGGCGCCGTGCTCGTGAAGGGCGACCCCCAGGGAAAGAAGATGGGCTGGATGAAGCTCTCGCGCGGCCACCAGGGCCTCTTGCCGAAGAACAGCGCCTACCAGTTCCGCACCGCCGGCGAGCCGGGCGTGATCGTCCTGCAAAGCTGCAAGGGCGAGCTCTCGGTCGAGAAGTGGGCCGACATCTGCCAGTCGCATTGAACGCAGCACGCACCCAGGAGCCACACACCATGAACGCCCCCGCAGAACTCGCCCGCGTGATCGCATCGCAGCCCGACGCCACGCTCGGCTACAAGGACTTTTCGCTCGGCAGCTTCCGCTTTCGCCGCGACGAATATTTCGTGCACATCGGCTGGAAGACCCGCGACGGCCGCCCCATGAGCCACACGCTGGACGCCGGCAACTACCTGCGCGCGCTGATGCGCGACGTGGCCTGGGGCTTCTTCTACGGCTGGGTGAATTTCGACAACGTGTTCGGCACCGTCAACCACTACGACTCGGTCGACCTCTACGCCGGCAGCTTCAACGGCACGATGAAGGACGCGGGCATCGACCTGCTGGAGAACTTCCCGACCGCGCAGATCCGCGCCACCTTCGAGGCGATGCTGGACGACTGGACCAACGAGGCGTTCGACCCCTTCAGCGCGCCGCAGGAAACCGGCTCGCCCTACGGCCGCAAGAGCGGCAACAACACCGCCAGGATCACCCGGGCGCGCGAGCTCGCCAAGCGCTGCGTGGGGCTGAAGGGCGACCTCGATTTGCGCAGCGATGCGCGCGGCGCGCCGATCAACCGCGCCTTCGCCGACGTGCCGCAGGCCGAGCCCGAGCTGCACCCCGAGTCCGGCTTCGAGAACGAGGTGCACGCCTTCAATCTCTTCGGCTTTTTGAGCCGTTCGCAGGTCACCTGGAACCCGAGCTTCACCTCGGTGGTGAAGCACAGCTACATGTGCCCGACGACCGAGGAGCACATCCTGCCGATCATCCACGGCAACGACCGCGTCGAGTGGTTCTTCCAGATGACCGACGAGATCCACTGGGACTGCGGCGACAAGAACACCGGCCGGCCCATGGCCCGCGTGATCATGAAGGCCGGCGACATGGCCGCCATGCCCGCGTACTGCCGCCACCAGGGCTTCAGCCCCAAGCGCTCGATGCTGCTGGTGTGGGAGAACGGCTCGCCGAGCCTGGTCTTCGAGATCCAGAAGGGCGAGTCGCCCGAGATCCCCGTTCAGTTCTGAACTGCCTTTCTCCCTCCCCCTCTGGGGGAGGGCAGGGGTGGGGGCTCTCCAGGCCCGCGCCCTCTTTGAAGATGCCCCCACCCAACCCTCCCCCAAAGGGGGAGGGAGAGGAACGCCCATGTCTGCTCTGCCCATCCGCCACCAGCTCTTCATCGACGGCCGCTTCGTCGACGCCGAATCCGGCGAGACCCTCGCCACGCTGAACCCGCACGACAACACGCCCATCGTCGATGTCGCGCTCGCGGGCAAGGCCGACGTCGATAAAGCCGTCACAGCGGCAAAGCGCGCGTTCCCGAAATGGAGCCGCATGGCCGCAGCCGACCGCGGCCGCATCCTGCTGAAACTCGCGGACCTCATCGAGGCCAACGGCGAAGAGCTCGCGCGTCTCGAATCGCTGGACACCGGCCACCCGATCCGCGATTCGCGCCGGCTCGACGTGCCGCGCACCGCCGCATGTTTTCGCTACTTCGGCGGCATGGCCGACAAGTTCCAGGGCGAGACCATTCCGGTCGAAGAGGGCTTTCTCAACTACACGCTGCGCGAGCCCGTGGGCATCGTGGGGCAGATCGTGCCGTGGAACTTCCCGCTCATGTTCACCAGCTGGAAGATGGCGCCCGCGCTTGCCGCTGGCAACTGCATCGTGATGAAGCCGGCCGAGATCACGCCGCTCTCGTCGCTGCGCATCGCCGAGCTGATGGCCGAGGCGGGCCTGCCGCCCGGCGTGGTCAACATGCTGCCGGGGCTGGGGAGCGTCGCGGGCCAGTACATCGCCGAGCATCCGGAGATCGCGAAGATCGCCTTCACCGGCAGCACCGCCACGGGCCGGCGCATCGTGCAGGCCAGCGCGGGCAACCTGAAGAAGGTACAGCTCGAACTCGGGGGCAAGGGCCCCAACATCGTGTTCGAGGATGCGAACCTGCAGGCCGCCGTCAACGGCAGCGCGTGGGCCATCTTCCACAACCAGGGGCAGGCCTGCATCGCGGGCTCGCGGCTCATGCTGCACGAGAAGATTGCCGACGCGTTCCTCGAACAGTTCATTCCGCTCGCGAAATCCATCCGCCTCGGAAACCCGCTCGACGAGAACACCGAGATGGGCCCGCTCACGAGCGCGCAGCACCGCGAGCGCGTGCTGAGCTATGTCGAAGTGGCGCAAGGCGAGGGCGGCGAACTGCTCGCGGGCGGCAGGTCGCCCGGCGGCGATCTTGCGAAGGGCTGCTACGTCGAGCCCACCGTGATGCGCGCGAAGTCGTACAAGGACCGCGTCGCGCAGGAAGAAGTCTTCGGCCCCTTCGTCACCGTGCTCACCTTCAAGAACGACGAAGAGGCGATGCAGATCGCCAACGGCACCGACTACGGCCTGGGCAGCGGCCTGTGGACCCGCGACCTGCAGCGCGCCCACAAGGTGGCGCGCGACCTGCACGCCGGCATGGTGTGGATCAACAGCTACAAGCGCGTGAACCCCGGCTCGCCCTTCGGCGGCGTCGGCCAGAGCGGCTACGGCCGCGAGATGGGTTTCGACGCGATGCGCGAATACACCCAGGTGAAAAGCGTGTGGGTGAACGTCGACGCGCAGATACCGCCGCACTTCGCGCGCTGACTCCTGACCCTTGGCCCCGCGGCAACGACCTACATACAAAAGACGGAGACAACCATGACATTCAATCGCAGGCAATTCACGCAGGCCACCGCCGCACTCGTGGCCTCGGGCGCGGCACCTCTGGTGTTCGCGGCCGACACGCTGAAGATCGGCTACGTCTCGCCGCAGACCGGCCCGCTCGCGCCTTTCGGCGAGGCCGACAAATGGGTCATCGAGCAGATGAAGACCGCCTTCAAGGAAGGCATCAGCGTCGGCGGAAAAAAGTATGCGGTGCAGATCGTGCTGAAGGACAGCCAGTCCAACCCCAACCGCGCGGGCGAGGTGGCCAACGACCTGATCCTGAAGGACAAGGTCGCGCTCGTGCTCACGGCAGGCACGCCCGAAACCGCCAACCCGGTGAGCGATGCCTGCGAGCTCAACGAGGTGCCCTGCATCTCCAGCGTGGTGCCGTGGCAGCCGTGGTTCTTCGGCCGCAAGGGCGATCCGGCCAAGGGCTTCAACTGGACGTACCACGTGTTCTGGGGGCTGGAAGATGTCATTGCCAACTACACCAACGGCTGGAAGACGCTCGCCACCAACAAGAAGGTCGGCGGCCTGTTCCCGAACGATGGCGACGGCAACGCGTGGGGCGACAAGGAGTTGGGCTTTCCCAAGCCGCTCGCGCAGATGGGCTTCACGCTCACCGACCCGGGCCGCTTCCAGAACGGCACGCAGGACTTCAGCGCGCAGATCGCGGCGTTCAAGAAAGAGGGCGTGGAGATCGTCACCGGCGTGGTGATTCCGCCCGATGCCAAGACCTTCCTCACGCAGGCGCGGCAGCAGGGCTTCAAGCCCAAGGTCATCACGCTGGGCAAGGCGCTCTTGTTCCCCGGCGCGATCGAGGCGCTCGGCGACCTGGGCGACGGCCTCTCGACCGAGGTGTGGTGGAGCCCGTCGCATCCGTTCACCTCGAGCCTCACGCAGCAGAGCGCAAAGGCCCTGGCCGAAGCCTATGAAGCCGGCGCGAAGAAGCAGTGGACGCAGCCCATCGGCTTCGCGCATGCGCTGTTCGAGGTGGCGGCGAATGCGCTGTCGCGCGCGAAGTCGCTCAAGGCGGGCGACGTGCGCGATGCCGTCGCATCGACCTCGATCGATTCGGTGGTCGGCCCGGTGAAGTGGGGCGGGCAAGGGCCGTTCAAGAACGTGAGCAAGACGCCGCTCGTGCTCGGCCAGTGGGGCAAGGGCAAGAAGTACAAGGTCGAGCTCACCATCGTGAACAACGACGCGGCCAAGAGCATTCCGACCGGCGGCACGCTGCGGCTGCTCTGACATGGCGCTGCTGGCACTGCATGCCGTGAGCAAGGCTTATGGCGCGCTCAAGGTCACCGACGACATCTCGCTCTCGGTGACCGAGGGCGAGACGCTGGGCATCCTCGGGCCGAACGGCGCGGGCAAGACCACGCTGTTCAACCTGATCTCGGGCGATGTGCGCGTCGATGCGGGGCGCGTGGAATACGCGGGCCGCGACGTGACGCGGCTCAAGCCGCACCAGCGCTGCCATGCGGGCATCGGCCGCAGCTACCAGGTGCCGCAGCCGTTCGGGAACATGAGCGTGTTCGAGAACCTCGTGACGGCCGCCTGCTTCGGCGGGCAGCAGACCGAGCGCGAGGCGTGGCGCACGGCGCATGAGGTGCTGGAGCAGACCGGCCTGATGGCGCATGCGAACAAGCCGGCGGGCGGGCTCACATTGCTCGACCGCAAGCGCCTCGAGCTCGCACGCGCGCTGGCGACGAAGCCGCAGTTGCTGCTGCTCGACGAGATCGCAGGCGGGCTCACGGAGCCCGAGGCCGCGGTGCTGGTCGACGAACTCAAGCGCATCAAGGCGCGCGGCGTGACGATGATCTGGATCGAGCACGTGGTGCATGCGCTGCTGTCGCTCGCGGACCGGTTGTTCGTCATCAACTTCGGGCAGAAGCTGGCGGAGGGCGAACCGCGCGCGGTGATGAACGACCCGGAAGTGCGACGGGTGTACATGGGAATGGAAGCATGAGCGCGCATCTGCTCGCCACGCACAGCCTGAAAGCCTTCTACGGCGATGCGCAGGCGCTCTTCGGCATCGATTTCTCGCTCGCCGCCGGCGAACTCGTCGCCATCATCGGCGCCAACGGCGCGGGCAAATCGACGTTCCTCAAGAGCCTGACCGGCCTCGTGCGCGCGCCCCGCGAAGCGATCCATTTCAAGGGCGAACCCATCGGTGGCTTGCCGCCCGGCGAGATCGTCCGCCGAGGCCTAGCGATGGTCCCCGAAGGCCGTCGCCTCTTCCCCAGCCTCAGCGTCGAAGAGAACCTGCTCATGGGCGCCACAGCGAAGCGCAAGGGCCCGTGGAACCTGCAGCGCCTCTACGCCCTGTTCCCCATCCTCGCCGAGAAGCGCCACCACCCCGGCACCTCGCTCTCGGGCGGCCAGCAGCAGATGGTCGCGCTCGGCCGCGCGCTCATGAGCAACCCCGAGGTGCTCTTGTGCGACGAGCTCTCGCTGGGCCTCGCGCCCATCGTCATCCGCGAGATCTACGCGGCCATGCCGACCATCACGGGCGAGGGCATGACGGTGGTCATCGTCGAGCAGGACGTGACGATGGCGCGCCAGGTGTCGCAGCGCATCTACTGTTTCCAGGAAGGCCGCGTGTCGCTCGAAGGAAAGTCCGCCGACCTCACGCGCGAGCAGATCTCACAGGCCTACTTCGGCATCGAGGCGGCCCATGCTTGAGACTCTCGTACAGGGCGTGCTGCTCGGCGGCCTCTACACATTGTTCGCGCTCGGCCAGTCGCTGATGTTCGGCGTCATGCGGCTCACCAACACGGCGCAGGGCGACTTCATCATCCTCGGCGCGTTCGCGGTGATCGCGGGCGTGTCGCTCACGGGCGATGCGGTGCCGTGGCTCGTCGTGCTCGCGGTGCTGCCGGCGGCATTCGGCTTCGGCTACGCGCTGCAGCGCTACGTGCTCAACGGCACGCTGGGCAAGGACCCACTGCCTTCGCTGGTGGTCACCTTCGGCCTGTCGATCGTCATCCAGAACCTGCTGCTCGAACTGTTCTCGGCCGACCCGCGCGCCATCGAAACCAACGGGCTCAGCACGCAGGGCGTGGCGCTCGGCGATTCGCTCTCGCTGGGCGTGCTGCCGCTGATCGTGCTGGCCATCGCGGTCGTCGCGACCGGCGCGCTGCAATGGCTCTTTGCGCGCACGGCGCTGGGGCGGTCGTTTCGCGCGGTATCGGACGACCGCGAGATCGCCGAGCTCATGGGCCTGGATGCAAAGAAGGTCTACGCCTTCGCGACCGCCATCGCCTTCGTGCTGATCGCCATCGCCGGCGCGCTGCAGGGCATGCGCACGACGGTGTCGCCTTCGGACGGGCCGCTGCTGCTGCTCTTCGCCTTCGAGGCCGTGATCATCGGCGGCATGGGCTCGTTCTGGGGCACGCTGGCCGGCGCGATGATCCTTGGCATCACCCAGCAGATCGGCTTCAGGCTCGATCCGGGCTGGGGCATCTGGGCCGGGCACATCGTGTTCCTGGTCGTGCTGGTGCTGCGGCCGCAGGGGCTCTTTCCAAAGACACGTGGATGACGAACATGCCCCCACCCTTCATTGCCGTCGAGCGCGCCACCGCCGCAAGCCGCACCGCGCTCACTGCCGGCATCGCACTCGTGCTCATCGCCGCGAGCCTGCCGTTCTGGGGCGAATCGAGCTGGATGCGCGAGTTCGTCGAGATCGGCTGCTACTTCATCTTCGCGATGATGTGGAACCTGCTGGCCGGCTACGGCGGCATGGTGAGCATCGGGCAGCAGGCCTTCTTTGGCTTCGGCGGCTACGTGATGCTGATGCTGGGCAACTTCGCGGACATCAATCCCTTCGTTGCGATACCACTGGGCGCGCTGGCCGCGGGGCTCGTTGCGGTGCCCGTGTCGTTCGTCGCGTTTCGCCTGTCGGGCGGCTACTTCGCCATCGGCACCTGGGTCATCGCCGAGGTGTTCCGCCTGAGCTTTGCCAACGTGTCGGCGGTGGGCGGCGGCTCGGGCACCACGCTCACCGCGCTGCGCGGCATCGAGAAGGCCACGCGCGAGCGCACCACCTACTGGATGGCGCTGGCCTGCGTGGTCGCGGCCATCGCGCTGGTGTACCTGTTCCTGCGCAGCAAGCGCGGGCTCGCGCTCCTGGCGATTCGCGACAACGAAGTGGCGGCCGAGTCGCAGGGCATTCCGGTCGCACGCATGAAGCTCGCGGTGTACGTGGTCGCGGCCTTCGGCGCGGGCCTGGCGGGTGCGCTGTACTTCGTGGGCAACCTGCGCATCAGCCCCGATGCGGCCTTCAGCGTCAACTGGACGGCCTTCGCCATCTTCATGGTGGTCATCGGCGGCATCGGGCGCATCGAAGGGCCGCTGGTGGGCGCGCTCATCTTCTGGGCGCTCAACAAGTTCCTGAGCGACTACGGCACGTGGTACCTGCTGGGGCTCGGGCTGCTCGCGATCCTCGTCACGCTGTTCTTCAAACAGGGCCTCTGGGGCTACGCGCAGCAGCGCTGGGGCTGGTCGCTTTTTCCGACGCAGCGCAGGCTGTTGCGCGCGCCGGCCCCGGCTACTTCTTCACGGGATTGATGGTGTATTCGATCTTCGTCCGGTCCTTGCAGGGGTCGTGGTCGAAGAACGACTACGCCTCCATGCTGCTCACGACCCAGGCCGCGACGCGCAGGATCAGCGCCGCGATGGCGCCCACGAACAACAGAAAACGAAGGCGATCCCTGGTGTGAAGAAACTCGATCGTCGGTGCTGAAATTCCCTCTGGTGGCTGCGCCGCAACGCCACCTGCGGCGCGCGATCGCGCGGCTGCCAATGGCCCCGCGCGAACCTCCTTCGGACTTGCGCAGTGCAGCACGATCCTGTAACGTTTGAAACAATGTGGTGACATTTCATCACTTCTTTCATCGCTCTGGAGTCTCCCTTGATGATCACCAAACGCCGCTTGCTCGAAGGTGGCGCCGCGGCCGTTGCCACTTCCCTTTTCGCGCCCGGCGCATGGTCCCAGCCGAAGCCGGCCGCCGAGGCCGCATGGCCCACCAAGCCCGTGCGCATCCTCGTGGGCTTTCCCGCCGGCGCCTCGCCCGACCTCGCGGCCCGCGCCATCGCCGAGCCGCTTTCGAAGATCCTGCGCCAGCCTGTCACGGTCGAGAACAAGCCCGGCGCGAGCGGCAACCTCGTGGCCGACCAGGTGGCCAAGGCGACCGACGACCACACCATCGGCGCGCTGATCAACGGCAACCTCACCATTGCCAAGCTGCTCAACCCCACGATCCCGTTCGACCCCGAGAAAGACTTCGCCCCCGTCGGCATGGTCGGCACCGCGCCGCTGGTGCTCGCCGTCTCCGGCAACGCCACCGGCAAGACGCCGGCCGACCTGCTGCTGTGGGTGCGCAACCTGGGCACCGGCGGCAAGTACGGCACGCCGGGCGTGGGCACCGTGGGGCACCTGGGCATGGAACTGCTCAAGAGCCGCGCCGCCATCACCGCGCAGCACAAGCCCTACACCGGCAACCCGCAGGTGATCGCCGGCCTGCTCGCTGGCGAGATCCAGCTCGCGCTGCTGCCGCCGGGCCTGGCCCTGCCGCACCTGGCGTCGGGCAAGCTGAAGGCGATCGGCGTGACATCGCCCGAGCGCAGCCCGCTGGCCAGTGAGTTGCCCACCATCCGCGATGCCGACGTGCGCGGCGCCGACCTGGAGATCTGGACCGCGCTGGCCGCACCCGCGGGCATGAACAAGAACGCGGTCGCCAAGCTCAGCGCGGCGCTGGCCGAAGTGACCAGCCTGCCCGACGTGGCGCAGGCCCTGCTCAAGACCGGCTGGCAGGCGCAGCCCGGCACGCCCGAGGCGCTGGCCCGCCGCATGCGCGCGGACACGGCGCGCCTGGGCGGCGTGATCATCATGAAGGGCATCCACTCGGAAGGTTGAGGGGCTGCTTCGGCCCGTCGCCGGGGCGCCGGCCTAGGCCTTGAACGCCTTGGCCATCTCCACCACCGCCTCTTTGTCGAACGCGTTGATCTCGTCGATCAGCGCGTTGGTGTACAGGCGGTTCACGTCGCCCAGTTCCTCGCCCAGCCGGGGGGTCTTGCTGCTGTCGGCGGCCATCGCGATGTTGGCCGTCCACTCGGCGAGCGACGATGCGCCCATGCGCTGGTCGGGATCGTCGGGGCGGGGCATCCAGCTGTTCCTGCGGTCCTTGAGGATGAACGCCAGCTCCTTGCGTGCCTCGTCCTCGCTGCGGCCCTTGGGCCGGCTCTCGGGGTACACGGCCCAGTGCAGGTCGATGCCGGCGTCCAGGTTGTGGTGCGAGAAGATCGTCGACTTCGCGATGCCGCGGAACAAGGCCACCAGCGCCGCGCGATCTTCCTTCAGCGACTTGCGCGGCACGCAGATCCAGCCGCCCCCCAGTTGCGCGAATTTCGGCGTGAGCGGCACATAGCGCAGCTTGGTGCCCACCAGCTCGATGCGCGCCGCAGCCGTGTCGAAGGCCACCATCGCATCGACGCGGTCGTTGTCGATGGCCGCACCCGCGGGCGCGCCGTCGCCGATGGCGATGTATTCGCACTTGTCGTCCTTGAGCCCCAGCTCGGCGAGCATGGTCTTGGTGACGGTGATGCCCGTATCCCCCAGGCTGCGAACGCCGATGCGCTTGCCCGCGAGGTCCGCCGCCGACTTGATGCCGCTCCCTGGCTTCACCACGATCACGTTGGCATTGCGCGGCAGCCACTTGTAGACGCTCACCAGGTCCAGCGTCGGGTCCTTGGCCATCGCGGGCAGCAGGATGCCGGGTATGGCGGGCCCGAAGTCCACGTGGCCCGAACGCAGGCTCTGCATCGCCTGCGTCATGCTGGACATGTTGACGTACTCGATGTCCACGCCGCCCGGCTTGTAGAAGTTCAGCTTCGGGTGCTGGCCCGCGGTCGTGAAGCACTGCTGCGGATCGTTCACCGCCGCCGTGTTCGCCACCTTCATCACGCGCAGCTTCTGCGCCAGGGCCGGCAGCGCGCCGGCCAGGCCCAGGGCACCGATGCCCAGGCCGAAATCACGTCGTCTCCACATGGCTTGCTCCTCGAGAATGCGCGGCTGGAAACGCCCGCCGCACGCGGGCGGATTCAGACGCTCACGGTGCGCTGCGACGTATCGGCCGGCATCCAGTGCAGCGCCCGCTTTTGCAGCCGCCGCAGCAGCGCCGAGAGCGCGATGCCGATCACCGAGAGCACGATGCAGACTGCAAAGCTGCCGCCGCTGTCGGCCTGCGCTTCCATCTGCAGGATCAGCACGCCGAGCCCCGCCTGCGCGCCGACGAATTCGCCCACCACCGCGCCCACCACGCTGAAGGCGGCCGCCATGTTCAGGCCCGCGAAGATGAAGGGCAGGGCGCTCGGAAACTTGGCCTTGCGAAAGATCTGCCAGCGCGTGGCCGAGAGCGAGCGGAGCAGGTCGATGCGGTCCGCGTCCACCGCCTTGAAGCCCGCGATGCTGGTGACCAGCACCGGAAAGAAGGTGAGCATGCAGATGATCACCACCTTGGAGCTGATGCCGAAACCCAGCCACACCACGATGATCGGCGCCACCGCCACCTTCGGCACGCTCTGCAGCGCGGCCACGTAGGGCTCCAGCAGCGCTTCGAGCCGCGGCATCTGCGACACCACGATGCCGATGGCCAGCCCGACGCCGCTGCCGATGCCGAACCCGAGCACGATCTCCGCGAGCGTCACGCCGCCGTGGTACCAGAAGCCGTCCTTGGCCATCGGCCCGGTTGCCAGGCCCCGCCAGAGCGCCACTGCGACATCGCTGAACGGCGGCACCAGGTGCCTGGGTACGTTGAAGAACCGCACCGCGCCTTCCCACGAACCGAGCAGCGTGACAAGCAACAGCATCGATTGCACACGCGTGGAGGCGAGCGGATTCATGCGTCTCCTTGGCGGCGCATCGGCCGATTTCTCCGCGGACGCGGCGATGGCTTCATCGGACGCCGACAGCGGCGCGGCAAGCATGGCGGTCTTCATGATGGGGTTCCTCTCAATCGAACGAGGCTGCATGCGAGAAGCGCTCGCGGATGCTCGCGGTGGCCGAGGCGAAGACCGGGTCGGACATCACCTGCATCGTGCGCGGCCGCGGCAGGTCGATGGGCAGCACGCGCTCCAGCGTGCCGGGGCGCGGCGACATCACAAACACCTTGTCGCCGAGGAACACCGCTTCGGGAATCGAGTGCGTGATCAGCACCACGGTCTTGCCGCTTTCCATCCAGATGCGCTGCAGCTCCAGGTTCATGCGCTCGCGCGTCATCGCGTCTAGTGCGCCGAAGGGCTCGTCCATCAAGAGGATCTTGGGGTCGTGCAGCAGCGCCCGTGCGATCGAGGCGCGCTGCTGCATGCCGCCGCTCAGCTGGCGCGGCAGCTTGTTTTCGAAGCCGTCGAGCCGCACCATGTGCAAGAGCTGCATGGCGCGTTCGCGCGCCTTTTTCATGTCCAGCCCGAGCACCTCGGCCGGCAGCATCACGTTCTCGATGATGGTGCGCCAGGGCAGCAGGATCGAGCTCTGGAACACCACGCCGATGTCGCGCCGCGTGCCGTGGATCGGCTGGCCGTCGAGCACGACCTGCCCGACCTCGTAGTCCAGCAGGCCCGCCAGGATGCGCAGCAGCGTGCTCTTGCCGCAGCCGCTCGGCCCGACGATCGTGACGAAGCTGCCCTGGCGGATCGCGCAGTCGATGCCGCTGAGCGCGAGCACGCCTTCGCGGCCTGCGCCGAAGTGCTTGGAGAGCCCTTCGATGCGGATGTAGTCGGCGCTGCCTTCGCCCTTCGCCTTCGGAACGGCTTGCAGAAGCGTGGTGTTCATGCCTTGGCTCCTTCGGGCTTGAGGAAGCGGATGAGGTGATGCGCCAGCACCTCCGGCGCCTGCAAGGCCGCCACATGCCCGATGGCCGGCAGCAGCACCGCATCGGCGCCGTGGATGCGCCCGGCCATCGCGAGCGTCACAGCAGGCGGCACCACGCGGTCGAGTTCGCCGGCCAGCACCAGCGTCGGCGCGACGATGTCCGCCACGCCGTTCTCCAGCGCGGTTGCCACCGTGGCCGTGCGCCGCCGCGAACGCGCCGATGAGGGCTTCGCGTTCGCGAACACGCGCCGCAGTTCGGGCCGCTGCTGCAGGTACGCCTCGGGAAAGAACCACGTCGCCAGTTCCTCGGCCGTGCCCGGCAGCCCTTCGCGCAGTTCGGCCAGGCGCCGCGCCTCGGGGCACAGCTCCTCGTAGGGCCGCGGCAGCGGCCAGGTGCTGGCGAGCGCCAGGTGATCGATCGCGCGCGGATGCAGCAGCGCCAGCGCCTGCGCGACGCGCCCGCCGAACGACGAGCCGAACACATGCGCGCGCTTGAACCCCATCGCCTTGATGAACAGGTGCGCGTCGCCGGCCAGGTCCGCGAGCGTCGCCGCGCGCTCGGGGCCTTCGGTGTCGCCGCAATCGCGCTGGTCGTAGGAGATCACGGTGAAGTGCTTCGACAGATGCGGCACCAGCGCCGCGAACATGCCGCGCGTGGCTTCCGCGCCGTGCATCAGCACGAGGGCCGGGCCCTGGCCTGCGCGCTCGAAGGCGACGCGCACCTCGCCGGCCTGCACGAAGTCGGTCATGCCGCACCTCCTTCTTGCGCTTCCTCATCGAGCCAGAAGGTCATCTCGATCTTCAGCCCGCGCGGGTCGTTCAGGAACAGCTGGTGGATGTCCCATCCGGGAATCGGCGCCTCGAGGTACGGCACGCCCTGCGCATCGAGGTGCGCGCGCATCTCGTGCAATCCACGCGAGCGGAACGAGATGTGGTCGACATGGCCCGTGACCGGCTGCCTCGGCACATCGGGCGTCGCGAGGTGCGCGAACAGATGAACGATCGGTTGCCCCTCCGCATAGAGCCAGGCGCCGGGCGCGGGAATCTCCGGCCGCGCACCGGCTTCGAGCCGCATCACGCGCGTGTAGAAATCGACCAGCGCGGGCAGTTCGTCGGGCGTGCAGCGGATCGTGTAGTGGTGCAGTGCGGTGACGGGCATGGCATCAGTCCACATCAGTCCAACAGCCGCGCGAGCACGGCCGAGAGTTCGGCGGCCGGGTCCGATGGCGTCCACGGCATGCGGAAGGCCACGTGCCCATCGGGCCGCACCAGCACCGCGCCGCGCGGGCCGAGCAGCAGGCCGTCTTTCTCGTGCGCATCGTCGAGCTGGTGCGCCTGCACCGTGCGGCCGTTCTTGCCCGACACGGCACGCGCCGCCTCCATCCATCCGTCGGCCTTCGGCCCCGCGACCAGCACGAACTCGCGATCGAACCAGTCGAGCGTGGTGCGGCGCCGCGCGAGGTCCAGCCACAGGTGCGGAAAGCGCGCGCCCGGCCGGTCGGTGGGTTCGTACCAGCGTGCGCGCAGCAGATGCTTGCCGGTGCCGTCGGGCACGACCGCGCCCTCGTCGTAGCAAAAGCCCAGCGACTGGCCGATGCTGTGGATGTGGTTGTCGCTGTCGCGAATCCAGAAGTCGATGCGGTCCTTGTTGCCCGAACGCAGCGCCTCGTCGCAGCGGGTGAAGCGCGTCGCGTTGTGCAGGCTGAAGTCGGCGTTCGACTCGGCAACGGGGCGCCGCTCCTGCTCGTAGCTGTCCAGGAGGCGCGGGCCGGCGCGGCCGGTGAGCACGAAGGCCAGCTTCCACGCGAGGTTGTGCGCGTCCTGGATGCCCGAGTTCATGCCGTAGCCGCCGTTGGGCGGAAAGCGGTGCGCCGAGTCGCCCACCAGCAGCACGCGGCCCCGGCGGAAGTTCGCGGCCACCTGCCGGCTCATGCGCCACACCGAGCGGTTGATGACCTTCACGTCCAGGTTCGCAACGCCCGAGACGGTGCGTGCGAGCTGCACCACTTCTTCGTCGTTGCGCTCGCCGATGCGCTCGTCCACCTCGCGCCCCACGGGCAGGAGGTTGAGCCACCGGTCCTTGCCGTTCGTGTTGAGCACGGTGGTGATCGGGTAGGGCGATTCCTTCGCAAAGACGCGCCAGCCCGCGCAGGTCTTCGCATCGCGCACATGCGAGAGGTCGGCCTGCCAGAACTCGTTGGCCATCACCGCGATCGTGGCCGGCCCGCGCATCTCGATGCCGGCCTGCCGGCGCACCGCGCTGGTGGCGCCGTCCGCGGCGATCAGGTACTGGGCTTGCCAATCGAGCGTCTCGCCCGTGTCCACCTTGCGGGCGCTCACCGCGATGCCGTCCGCGCCTTCCTCGTACTGCACGAACTCGTGGCCGAAGAGGAACCGGCCGACCTGGCTCTTGCGCGCATGGTCCAGCAGCTCGACCTCGACCGTGTCCTGCGACTGGATGATCTTCCAGCACGGCGAGTGGCCGACGTTGGGCTCGGGGTTGGTGCGGCCCCACTCGTGGCCGGTCATCGATTCGCAGAACGCGAAGAAATCCGAGCCATCGGGCAGCGCGTGCCGCTTCATCAGTTCGTCGATGCCCCACTGCCGGAAGATCTCCATCGTGCGCGTGTAGGTGCCGCGCGCCTTGGGATGGTCGGTGGTCGTCGGGCTGCGTTCGAGCAGCACGAACTCGATGCCGAAGCGCTGCAAAAGGATGGCCATCGACAGCCCCACGGGGCCGCCTCCGACGATCACGACAGGAATCTTTGCGGTCATGGTCAGCTCTCCATCGGCGAAGTGAAGGACATATCGGTGAAGCGGTACGCGAGCCCCGGCGCCGCCGGCACCCAGCGCGCGGCGGCCAGTGCCAGCAGGCGGATGCTCAGCACCTCGTGCGGCTGCCACTCGGGCTGCGTACCGAACACATTGAACGTGGCGTAGCAGACGTCGCCGCGCAGCAGCGGCACGTTGATCACGCGCTGCAATCCATGCGCGTGCATCTGTTCGAAGTCGTCGAAATGCTGCGCCAGCGTTTGCGCGCCCTCGCCGATGAACACGCGGCCCTGCAGGAAGAGGCACTCGGTCCACGGCGTGAGCGTCTTGCGCTTGCCGCCGCCCACCGGATGGCGTTCGGCCTCGGACGAATAGAAGCGCCGCAGCCGGATCTCGCCGGCCGGGTCGTGCGCGGTCGTCACGTTCTGCTGGATGCTGAAGATGCCGTCGCCTGCGACGAGGCGCCGCATGCGGTCCACTTCGCGCAGCGCCGTGCCGGCGTCGGAGGCTTCGGCGAGCGCGTCCAGAAACTCATTCAGCAACTCGTTGGTGAAGGCCATGGACTTCGATGCGGTGGCGATGGGCATGAAGAAAGTCTAGGCTTCGCAATTGCCCGAAGTGCATTAAATTCTGATGACTCGATAACCTGGGAGTTATGACCTTGCCGACCGCCCGCGACCCCGCCGCCGACCTGCAGCACGCGCTGCTCTCCCGCTTGAAGCTCAAGCAACTGTCGCTCCTGCAGGCCATCGACCGCCACCGCACGCTCGGCCGCGTGGCCGCCGAAATGCGGGTGAGCCAGCCCGCCATCACCAAGGCGCTGCGCGAGGCCGAAGACATCTTCGGCAGCCGGCTCTTCGAGCGCACCAGCCGCGGCCTCGTGCCCACGCCGTCGGGCGAGGCGGTGCTGCACTACGCGCAGCGCTGGCTCGCGGAGCTGGAGGCGACTGCGCGCGTGCTCACCTCGCTGGAGGCGGGGCGCAGCGGGCGCTTGCGGCTGGGCCTTACGCAGCAGGTGCCGCAGCAGCTGCTCTCCGCCGCGCTCACGCACCTCCTGGACCGCACGCCGCGCATGGCGGTGATGACGCGCGAGGGCACGACCGACGAACTGGTCGCGAGCCTCGTCGCGCGCGAGCTGGATTGCGCCATCGGCCGCTCGTACGACGGCGACGCAACGGGCCTCGTGCAGGAGGCGATCTACCAGCAGGAGCCCTGCCTCGTGGTGGCCGCCAAGAGCGTCAAGCGGCTCTCGCGCGGCCCGCTGGACTGGGCGCGCCTCGCGCAGCTCGACTGGATACTGCCGCCGCCCAACACGCCCATGCGCCGCACCTACAACGCCATCTTCGTGGGCGCCGGCGTGCAGCCGCCGGTGCCGATGCTGGAGAGCACCTCGATCCGCAGCATGGAGATGGTGCTGCGCACCGAGCCGAATGCGATCACGATCCTGGCGCGCGACGTGGTGGCCGACATGGAGCGCGCGGGGCACTGGGCCGCGCTGCCCTATCGCCTGAGCTGGAGCCTGCCGCCGGTGAGCTTCTTCACCTCCAAGGAGCTGGAGGGGCACCCGATGGTGCAGTCGCTGCGGGCCGCAGTGGGCAAGACCGCGCGCGAGATGCAGCGCGCCACGCGCCGCTGAAGCGAAAGCTCAGAGCAGGCGCGACACCTGCCTGGCCGCATCGATCAGCGCGGGCAGCATCGTCTCCTGCATCACCTTCGCGCTCGTTCGGTTCGCCTGCCCGCTGATGTTGAGCGCGGCCACCATGCGGCCCTGCTTGCTGACGATGGGCGCGGCCACCGAGATGAGGCCCTCTTCGAGCTCCTGGTTCACCAGGCACCACTGCTGCCTGCGTGCCTGCGCCACCTTGGCCATGAGCGCATCGATGTCGGTCACCGTGTGCTTGGTGAGCGGCGCGATGTCCGAGGCTTCGAGCCGGGCGCGCACCTCGTCGTCTTCCAGGTCGGCCAGCAGCAGTCGGCCGAGCGAGGTGCAATAAGCCGGCAGGCGCGAGCCCACGCCCAGGCTGATGTGCATGATCTTCTTGGTCGGCACGCGCAGCACATAGACGATGTCGGTCGCATCCAGCACCGCGGCCGAGCACGACTCCTGCACCTCTTGCACCAGCGCCTCCATCACCGGCTCGGCGCGGTTCCAGATCGGCATCGACGAGAGGTACGCGAACCCCAGGTCCAGGATGCGCGGGGTGAGCGTGAAGAGCTTGCCGTCGGTCACCACATAGCCGAGCGTCTGCAGCGTGAGCAGGATGCGCCGCGCGCCCGCCCGCGTGAGGCCGCTGCCTGCGGCGACTTCGCTCAGCGTCTGGCGCGGCGCGCTCTCGCTGAACGAGCGGATCACCTGCAGGCCGCGTGCGAACGACTGCACATAGCTGTCGCCGGGGGCGGGTGTTTCAGGTGGTTTCGTGATGGTTGTCATGGGGGGCGATTCTCTCTAGAATTCATTATACGAACAAATGTTCTGTATACGAACATTTTGAGTCGCCTCTTCCTATCCCGTTTTCGATCCCTCTTTCGATCCACCCGGAGACAAGCTTCATGATCAACAAGATCGCGCGCTCGGTCGCCGATGCCCTCGCGGGCATCCCCGACGGCGCCACGGTTCTCATCGGCGGTTTCGGCACCGCCGGCATTCCCGGCGAACTCATCGACGGCCTCGTCGAGCAGGGCGCCAAGGACCTCACCGTGGTCAACAACAACGCCGGCAACGGCGACACCGGCCTGGCCGCGCTGCTGAAAGCCGGCCGCGTGCGCAAGATCATCTGCAGCTTCCCGCGCCAGGCCGACAGCCAGGTGTTCGACGGGCTCTATCGCAGCGGCAAGCTCGAACTCGAACTCGTGCCCCAGGGCAATCTGGCCGAGCGCATCCGCGCCGCGGGCGCCGGCATCGGCGCCTTCTTCTGCCCGACCGGCTACGGCACGCAGCTCGCGGGCAACCGCGAGACGCGCGAGATCGACGGCAAGCAGTACGTGCTGGAGTACCCCATCCACGGCGACGTGGCGCTCATCAAGGCCGAGCGCGGCGACCGCTGGGGCAACCTGGTGTATCGCAAGGCCGCGCGCAACTTCGGCCCGGTGATGGCCATGGCCTCGAAGAAGACGGTGGCCACCGTGCACGACATCGCCGAGCTCGGCACCCTGGACCCCGAGACCGTCGTGACCCCGGGCATCTTCGTGCACCAGGTGGTGCGCATCGAACGCGTCGCCACCCAGGCGGGCGGCTTCAAGAAGGCAGCATGACCATGACCACCCCGACCACCACCTACACACGCCGCACCAAGGACCAACTGGCCGCCCGCGTCGCGCAGGACATCTTCGACGGCGCCGTCGTCAACCTGGGCATCGGCCAGCCCACGCTCGTGGCCAACCATTTGCCGGAGGGCCGCGAGGTCATCCTGCAGAGCGAGAACGGCATCCTCGGCATGGGCCCCGCGCCCGAGGCCGGCGAAGAAGACTACGACCTCATCAACGCCGGCAAGCAGCCCGTCACGCTGCTGCCGGGCGGCTCGTTCTTTCACCACGCCGACAGCTTCGCGATGATGCGCGGCGGGCACCTCGACATCTGCGTGCTCGGCGCGTTCCAGGTGTCGGCCACGGGTGACCTGGCCAACTGGCACACCGGCGAGAAAGACGCCATTCCCGCAGTAGGCGGCGCGATGGACCTGGCCATCGGCGCCAAGCAGACGTGGGTGATGATGGACCTGCTCACCAAGCAGGGCACGAGCAAGCTGGTGCAGGCATGCACCTATCCGCTCACCGGCATCGGCTGCGTGAAGCGCGTGTACTCCGACCTCGCCACGCTCGAATGCACGCCCGAGGGCCTGAAGCTCGTGGACCTCGTCGAGGGCCTCACGCGCGAAGAGCTAGAGAAGCTCGTCGGCCTGCCCATCTCGAACTAGGCCGCCTGACCCCTTCCATTCATTCAGAGACAACAGACATGACCAACCACGCCTTCATCTGCGACGCCGTTCGCACCCCCTTCGGCCGCTACGGCGGCTCGCTCAGCAGCGTGCGCACCGACGACCTGGGCGCAGTGCCCCTGCGCGCGCTGATGGAACGCAACAAGAGCGTCGATTGGCAGGCCGTGAGCGACGTGCTCTACGGCTGCGCCAACCAGGCCGGCGAAGACAACCGCAACGTCGCGCGCATGTCGGCGCTGCTCGCGGGCCTGCCGCTGGAGATCGGCGGCGGCACCATCAACCGCCTGTGCGGCTCGGGCCTCGATGCAGTGGGCACCGCGGCGCGCGCCATCCGCGCCGGTGAAGCCGGCCTCATGATCGCCGGCGGCGTCGAGAGCATGAGCCGCGCGCCCTTCGTCATGCCCAAGGCCGAGAGCGCCTTCAGCCGCAACAACGCGGTGTACGACACCACCATCGGCTGGCGCTTCGTCAACAAGCTCATGAAGGCGCAGTACGGCGTCGACTCGATGCCCGAGACCGCCGAGAACGTGGCCACCGACTACAAGATCGAGCGCGAGGCGCAAGACCTGATGGCGCTCAACTCGCAGCTGCGCGCCGTGGCCTCGCAGAAGTCCGGCTTCTTCGATGCGGAGATCGTGCCCGTCACCGTGCCCCAGAAAAAGGGCGACGCGATCATCGTCAACAAGGACGAGCATCCGCGTGACACCACGCTGGAGGCGCTGGCCAAGCTCAAGCCCATCGTGCGCCCCGACGGCACCGTGACCGCGGGCAATGCCAGCGGCGTGAACGACGGCGCCTGCGCGCTGCTGCTGGCCGACGAAGCCAGCGCCGCCAAGCATGGCTTGACGCCCCGCGCCCGCGTGGTCGGCATGGCCACCGCCGGCGTCGCGCCGCGCGTGATGGGCATCGGCCCGGCGCCCGCCACGCAGAAGGTGCTGGCGCTCACCGGCCTCACCATCGACCAGATGGACGTCATCGAACTGAACGAAGCCTTCGCCGCGCAAGGCCTCGCCGTGCTGCGCCTCCTGGGCCTGAAGGACGACGACGCGCGCGTGAACATCAACGGCGGCGCCATCGCGCTCGGCCACCCGCTCGGCGCCAGCGGCGCGCGCCTGGCCACCACCGCGGTGAACCAGCTGCACAAGGGCGGCGGCCGCTACGCGTTGTGCACGATGTGCATCGGCGTGGGGCAGGGCATTGCCGTGATCCTGGAACGCGTCTGATGGTGATGGTCGGCCTCGCGCGACGCGAGCTGCTGCTCGGCCTGCTCGCGGCAGCGGGCTTGCCTGCTTATGCGCAGGCAGATGCCAAGCCCCTCCGCATCGTCGTGCCCTTCGCGGCCGGCGGCGGCAACGACGTGTTCGCGCGGCAGATGGCCAAGGGCCTGGGCGAGTTGCGCAAGTCCGGCGTCATCGTCGACAACAAGCCCGGCGCGGGCGGCAACCTCGGCGCCGAGCAGGTGGCGCGCAGCACGCCCGACGGCAGCACGCTCTTGCTCGGGCACACGGGCACCGTGTCGATCAACCCCGCGCTCTACAAGGGCCTGAAGTTCGATGCGCGCAAGGACCTCGTGCCCGTCGCGATGTTCGCTTCGTCGGCGCTCGTGCTCGTGGTGCCCGCCGCATCGAAGGTGCGCAGCGTGGCCGACCTCGTGGCCGAGGCGAAGGCGCGGCCCGGCATGCTCGACTACGCATCCAGCGGCAGCGGCACCGGCGGGCATCTCTCCGGCGAGCTCTTCGCGCAGCGCACCGGCACCAGGCTCAATCACATTCCCTACAAGGGCACCAACCCCGCGCTCACCGATCTGGCGGGCGGGCAGGTGCAGATGATGTTCAGCGTCATCCCGCCCGCGCTCGCGCTCGTGAAAAGCGGGCGGCTGCGCGCCATTGCCGTCACCGGCGACAAGCGCCTGCCTTCGTTGCCCGACGTGCCCACCGTGGCCGAAGCTGCGGCCAGCCTGCGCGAACTCGCGGGCTTCGAGAGCACGCTCACCTACGGCATCCTCGCGCCGCGCGGCACGCCCGATGCGTTCGTGAAAGAGCTGGCCGCGCAGATGCTGAAGGTGGCGGGGGAGAAAGAATTCCAGTCGCGCCTGGACGTGGAAGGCGCCGTGCCTTTGCTCGGCGGGCCCGCCGAATACGCGGCGCTCATCTCGCGGGAGAGCGCGATGTGGGCGGCGATCGTCAAGAGCTCGGGCGCGACGGCGCAGTAGTCGCCCAGAGCCCGCAGGGTGGTCCGGATGGACAGACAGCCGGACAAAGTTTCAAAACCAAGAGAACCGAAAGAAGAGGATCAGAGGATGAAGAACACAAACGCAACGCGTCGCAGCATCGGTCTTGCCGCAGCCGCCACGGCACTTGCACTGGCCACCGCCGCGCTGGCACCTGTCACTGCATCCGCGCAGGCCGCCTTCCCGACCAAGCCCGTGCGCATCATCACGCCGTTCCCGGTCGGCGGCGGCCCGGACGGCGTCGCTCGCCTGGTGGCCGACAAGCTCTCGCGCGCCTGGGGCCAGCCGGTGGTGGTGGAAAACCGCCCGGGCGGCAACGGCTTCATCGCCATCGACGCCTTCAAGCGCGGCGCCAAGGACGGCCACGACATCATCGTTCTGGACAACGTGCACCTGGCCGCGTACCCGGCGCTCTTCAAGAAGCTGCCCTACGACAGCGCGAAGGATTTCGACACGCTGCTGCCGCTCTTCAAGACCTACTTCTTCTTCACCGTCGCCACCAACAGCAAGTACAAGACCGTGGGCGACCTCATCGCCGACGCCAAGGCCAACCCCGGCAAGCTGGACTACGGCTCGTGGTCGGTCGGCAACCCGGTGCACCTGGGCTCGGAGCTGTTCGAGTCGGCCACCGGCACGCAGATGGAACACATCATCTACAAGGAAACCACGCAGCTCTACACGTCCGTCGCGACCGGCGAGCTGGCCTTTGCATTGGGCAGCAGCGCCACCGCCGGCCCGCTGCAGCGCGCGAACAAGCTGCGCTTCCTGGCCGTGGCCGCGCCCCAGCGCAACGCGGCCTTCCCCGACGTGCCGACCGTTGCCGAATCGGGCGGCCCCAAGGGCTTCGAGGTGATCGGCTGGAACGCGATTGCCGTGCCCAAGGGCCTGCCCGCCTCGGTGACCGAGAAGATCAAGCGCGATATCGAGAAGGGGCTGGCGGAACCCGATGTGCTGGAGAAGTTCAAGAGCTTCGGGTATGAGCCGTTTCCGACGACTCGGCCGCAGTTTGATCAGTTCGTGGCGAGTGAGACGCAGCGGTTTGGGGATGTGATCAAGAAGGCGAATGTTTCGCTGGACTGATCAGGCTGCGTGGGCAACCCGCACAAATCGCCATAGGCCCCAGTTGAAGTGCTGGGGCCTTTTTGTTTTGCGGTGTCCGCTTGCAATAAGCGCGGCACAAGACGGGGTTTCGTATCGATAAACGGTTCCGATATAAAGTCCCTAGGCTATTGGACGGAAAAAAGCATCCCATAAAAAGGGTATAAATAGACGCAACTGGGAAATAGGTGTTCTATTGGAAGTACCTCAACACGCGCCCCATTCATATGAATTTACTCCGACCAAATGTTCGAGAAGTTTTGCGAATAGGCCTCGCCGTGCTCAAATACGGCGTCAATAGCAGATAAACCGCTAGGAGGATTCGTTGAATATCGTCCCCGTCGAGGAAGCTCTGGCGCACCATCCATCAGTGCTCTCGCATCCCGACCTCAATGTGTTGAAGGCCGACGATACGCTCTACACGGTCTTGCTTCTGCAGCCGGAAGGGCGGATAGCAATATCTGAAAGAGCAATTGGTCATGCGGATGTAGATTTGGCGGCGGCAAGCATCGGAGGGTTTTTATCTATCGAGTCAGCTATGGAGGCGCGTCCGGACTTAGTTGTTTGTCCGGAATACAGCGTTCCTTGGGAGGTACTCATCGGGATAATAGAAAACGGAGGCGGACCGCAGGTGGGGAAATTATGGGCTCTTGGATGCGAAAGTCTTCCATTGAATGCCTTGGCTACTTACCGCGAACGCCTAGGGAATAAAGCAATTTTCATTGACGAGGGAGTGTCGATTTCCCCGATAACTACGCAACGTTATCGAAACCCGTTGGTATACGTGTTTCGAACGAATGACAAGGATGGAGTAAACCACCTAGTACTGCTCGTTCAATACAAAACAGCGACTTCGGGAGACTCGCACAACATAGAAGCCCGGGGAATGCTACCGGGAAGTCAGGTCTACATATTCGGTAGGACACCCGGTGAGCTGCGGCTGATGACGCTTATTTGCTCCGACGTCTTTGAGTTGACGTCTCAGCAAATTAAAACCTACTATGACGGCCTTCTGCTTATCCATCCGCAGTTGAATAATAATCCTCGGCATCCCGTATATAAGCCCTATCGGCGTAGTTTGTTTGAATTTGGTGGGCGCACTGAATTGCTGTGTTTGAATTGGGCTCAAAACATCAATGTCATTAATTCGGACGGCTCGGTCGAGAGTGAATGGAAAAATATCGGCGGCTCAGCATGGTATCTTGCTCCTAAAGAATTAGATTTATCCGATTCAAAAATTACGGAAAACCATCGGAATGGCCTGTATTACACTCGGCATGAATCAATAAAAGCGCACGCACTGCAATTCCACTACGAGCCACGGGTATTTCTGGTAGAGGCTACAAAGGTTTTTCATCATGGCGTGGTGAAACCAAAATCACATCTTACAGGACCGAGGGTGCTTGAAACTTTTCATTGGTCGTCAGAAAAGGCTCAATGGATTAGTTCGAGTGCCTCGGAAAAACCAGTTGATGGGTTTGAAGCTTTGCTGGCACGTGTCGCAGCTGGGGTTGCGCTCGACGACCTCGAACAAATATATCAAGCAGGACCGGTTGCTGTAGAACGAGTATTAGCTATCTCTGCTGGTGAGTTCGGTCCAAAGAGTAATTGGTATGACGCCGAAAGAGTCGACTCGATGCAGCTGTGTCAAGAGGAAATTGTTCGGCGGGTAACCGTTACCCAAGACCCGGAAGGGGCCTCCTTTCGCTCCAATCGAATTGGAGCCGCTCGCGCCTTGGCCGCGCTACGTCAGGCAAATCATCCATGGCCTGGGGAGGTTGAATTTTTGCGAAATGGATTTCGGTTGAGGTGGTCTCAAGATTACCCAAATCGTAATGTTGTAGCGACTAATGGCATGCTAGCAACGCTAATTTATGCGGGTCAAGTCGGTGACCCTGCCATCCTTGAACGGCTAGATCAGCGTGTTCGGCAGACATTGATTGGGACGGTGCCCGAGCCAGACAGGGTATTAAATAAAGATGAGTTTCGAGAGTATCGAAAGCGTCACTACTCAAAGGCAGAACGGCTCTGCATTGTTTGTCACGATGGGTCCGATATAGTGGCATACCGTAGTCCGAAATTCTCCTCTTTCACTTCGCCAGCAGGCATATCTCCGGTGGATATTGCCATTCCAGCGCCGCGACGTTCCATCCCCGACGTTGAAAGAAAATTATGAACTTAGTACGCGTCCGCGGGCAACTTGAGAGTAAATTTTCGAATGTTGATGAATTGGCTGAAGGGGTCTTTCGTAGCATTCGTAGATCTAAGGGAAAAGATGTTGCAGCCTATATTTTTGATTTAAACGGAAAGCTTCCAGATACAGAGGCTCGGCTATCTTTATATCTGGACGACGTGCTGGGACATGCCTATTTCGATGAAAAAGCCTCAGCCGATCTTCGTTGGAATAATTATCTTTATTTTGTTCTTGAGAATAATTTAGAAAATAGCCAGGCGCTAGTCAATGCAAAAATAAGAATTGAAGCGGATAGAGCTTACGCTCGTAAGTACGTGATCTGTGAAGCGGACTTTGACCAAACACTAGAGCAGCTTGATTCTGTTGCTTCATCTCCCAATATAGTGGCAAATGGAGATGTCATTCAAGTTTGGGCGAACAAACTGAGTAATGCCGGCTTGCAAATCGTCCTTGATACGGATCGAACTATTGCTGACACCGTCCGAATAATCTGCTCGTCGGCACCTAAGCGTAGCAATCGAAGCACCAAAGTGTCTGGAATGGACAAGAGCAGCCTCCTTGTCTCATCGCACTTGAAAAATATTGACCTCTCAAAATTTCGCACATTTCCGAAAAAAACGGAGCCAATTCGACTGGGTCGGGCCAATCTTATTTTTGGCGCTAATGGGGTAGGCAAAACATCACTTCTTGAGGGTATTGAGTTTTTGTTTTGCGGTGCAAATCGACGCTCTAGCGGTGATCAGTATTTAAAAGTGAATGCCACCCTTGCGTCAGGCAGCGAAATTGCCACGGCATCAAGCCAAGTGCTGACGGATTTTAAAACTAGGCAACGGCTTTGGTATGGCGGCGATGATGCGAGTCGGCGGAATAATTTACCAAACCAATTTGCTCGCTTCAACTTCTTGAACACCGACGCCGCGGCCGAATTATCGATTTTGCCAGATACCGATGAAGGAGGCGTTCAGAGCAACACAAATAGCTTGGCCGAACTTCTTAGCGGACACGAGGCTACGCTGCTGTGGCGGAGAATAGAATCGGTGTGCAAATCCTTGATGGATAGTAAGAGATTGACTGATGCGGAGCGTGCTGCGCAGGTTGCTGAAAAAAAAGCAAAGGAACTGGAGCTTGAAACTCTGGAGCTGACGCCGACGCAGTCGGGAGCTGCCTTTGCAATTTTAACAAGAGACTTAAAACGGCTCGGCTGGCGAACCTCGATCGATAAAAAAGAAGATGTTGATCGTGCGCTTGCCGATCATTTAGCAGAGTTGACTTCGCTATTGGGGGTTGTTCGCCAACTGGATTGGTTGGATGAACCTATTACAATGCCGCTGCTTGAGCAAAATGCCAAGACGCTGCTCCAGGGACTGGAAAAAGTGCGGGCGCTGAATTGGGATATCGAAGCAACAGAGCGTAGTCGCCGAATTTCCGTGTCACGCTGGCTCGAACTGCAGGCAGCAGAGCAGGAGATTAGGGAAATATCCGCAGAGGCCGCTGAGGATTTAGTCAAGCAAACAATCGAACTCGAGAGTGTAGAGAGAGGACTGGGGGTAATGCTAAAACCAATATCCTCGCTGCCGGAGAGCTACTCTCTTGAAAATTTAGCCGGATTTCACGAGCTCACTATTTCTGTTGCGAAGGAAAAGATTGTTTTACGCCTAACTCAAGCTCGAATTTCGACGACCGAAACCGCTCGCCGCTTATCCGAAGTATCCGCCCGGCAGACGATGCTAGCGGATTTGCTGACGCAACTTCGGAATTTGGCGCTAGCAACAGTGGAGCATACTCACTCTGCTGATGTTTGCCCTGTTTGCGGCTCGCAATTCAAAGCTGGAGAGCTACTTTCGCGCATTGAAAGCCTTGCCGCCAGTCACTCAGAATCACAAGGACTTGAATTGCAACGTCAGCTAAGTACGCTGAAAAATGAGTGCGAAAATTTTAATGCGCTTGAAGTGCAAGTCGATCGGCTGGGAGCTTTTCTTGAGGCATTACAGATTCGGAGCGATAAAACGCTGGTTGTTGAAGCGATACGGCTTGCTTCTTCTTATAAAGCACAACACCAAGATTTTACAAGGCTTCAAAGTGAATTGAAATCGAGAATATCGAGTTATGAAAAAAACGGACTTACGCTTGAAAAACTCATAAGGCTTTGCTCAATCGAAAGAGACGAAAACTACTTGAAAGAGGCATTTTCTCTTGATCTTGCGGCTGAATTGGTGAGAATTCGCGAGCTTTTGCAAAATTCGGGGGAGGTATTAAATGCCCTGAACTCAAGCATCGCTGATACAGAAGATGAAATGAATGAGGTGCTCTTTCAGATGGGGTTGAATAATATTTCGATAAGCGACGCTATTGAAATTGGCTCATCTCGAGAGCGTGCAATTTTAGCCGCTCTGGAGGGGTGCGTTCTGGCCAAGAATTCCCTTGAAATTAGCGATCTGACAGATATTCGAGACTTACATATATCGTTGGAAGCCGCAATTTTGAGTGTTGAGTCGGTACTCTCTCTTCTGGAAGTTGAATTGTTATCTGGCGCCAAGCTTTTGACTCTTCGCAGCGCGATATCTCAACTAAAAGCATCGTTAAGTGAAAAGTCGACAATTTCACTGCGATTGGTGAATGCGATAGAGGCGTTGCGCGAAGTTTTGGAAAATCATTCGCTAGACACCGCAACTCGAGACATGATTATCGCAACACATTCCGTTGCGGATAAAATATTTGGTCGAATACACTCTCCGATGGAATACAGGATAGCACCTGACCCCAAAGAACCTCTTGCACGACGCGATAACGGCGGCCCAATTTCTCTGGCAAAGGTTAGTACTGGGCAGCGTGCGGCATACGCACTTTCCATTTTTCTTGCGATGAACGCGCAGTTAAAAAATGGACCCAAAGTGCTGCTTTTAGATGATCCAATATCTCATATAGATGATTTCAATGCACTTTCATTTTTGGATTACCTGCGCAATCTCGTAATTCACTCAAACCGACAGGTGTTTTTCGCTACCGCAGACGAAAAAATTGCGGGTCTGTTCGCACATAAATTTGGTTTTTTGGGCGACGAGCTTCATACCCTTGAATTGAGCCGTGCATGATCGCTGGGCGGCAGCGAAAAAGAAGTGAATAATGTATTTCGATTTTTCGGCGGAAAGAGCGTCAGAGATATCCGGCCTCGCGGAAGCTGCAGTACTGCTCGTCGCCAATGATGATGAAGTCCTGTAGAGGCATTGCATGAATTGTCCCGAGTTCGTGGAGTCGCGCGGCGATGCTGATGTCGGCGGGAGAGGGTTTGCTGTTCCCCGAGGGGTGGTTGTGTACAACGATTAGCGAGCTGGCTCGCGCGAGCATTGCGTTGCGATACAGCTCCACCGGCTCCATCAGCGTCGCAGTGGCCGACCCAATAGCCGCCACCTCATAAGAAAGAATCTCCAGTTGCGGATTCAAATGCAGCACGACGACCTTCTCCTTGGTCTCGTCCTGCATGTCCTTGAACAACGCGAACACCTGCCCGGGGCTCTCGACGGGTTTGTTCAGCAGGTCGTCGTCCACGCGCTTCCTCGTGAACGTGACCTTGAGTTCTTTCAGATAAGCCATCGTCATTTCCTCCGTCGTGCGGTGTCCGCGTTTGATAGTGCGCGAGATTGTGATGCACACCACCCAAAACCAAGCGCATCGGACGCTGGTCCGAGCGGGCGAGCGGCACCCGCGCGGTTCCCGGATTTTTCTCGACACAGTTGAGCGTTTCGAGCCCAACGAGCAGGTCTGAAAGAACTGCTGCCTGCGTCACAGGGCCAGCTTCCCAAGGCCGCGCGACTGCAAGCCCGCAGAAGCACTTGTTACTTCCCGACGCCGCTGCTGGGTACCCCATCCCCAACCCGCTCCCCCAAGAGGCAAAGCGGTACCACGCCACAAAAATCCGGCGCATTTGGGGTACTCCCGCCCGGGTATATGCGTAACCGGTACGCGTACTTACATTTTTGACTTGCAAGTGAGAAATCAACGGCGTGCGGTGGAGGAGCAAGCAATTGCTGCTGTATTCGGGCGCCCGGCCCGATCAATGACCGCAAAACACGTTGAAGCCATGAACAACAAGATCTTCCGGACCCTTTGGAATCCCGCGCTGGCCACCTGGGTGGCGGCGCCGGAAATCTCGCGCGGCCATTCGCGCTCGTCCAGCACGGGCGGCGTGCGCGCCGTGGCAGCGGCGGCGGCGCTGCTGGCCTGTGTCGTGCCGGTGCTCGCGGCCGGCGGCGCGGGTGGCCAGCCGGTCGGCGATACGACGCTGAATGCGGGCGCCGGCGGCAGCGACGGCACGGGGGGCGTCGGCGGGTTCAACGACACCTCGGTCAACGCGTTCGGCGGCGCGGGTGGGGCGTCGACGCCGGGCGGCGTCACGGCGGGAGCCAACGCCACCATCGGCGGCTTCGGCGGCGCCACGCCGGGCACCGGCGGCGCGGCGGGCGCGGCGAGCACGCCGGCCGGGCCGGGTGCGTTCCAGGGCGACGCCGGCGGCGCGGGCCAGGCGCAGACCGGCGGGCCGGGCGTGGGCGACGGCTACGGCGGCGGCGGGGGCGGGGGCTTCCAGGGCGCGTCCGTCGCGAACAACATTTCCAACTCGGCCGACAGCTACACGGGCGGCGCCGGTGGCGCGGGCGGCGACGGTTACTGGGCAGCCGGCGGCGGCGGCGCGGGCGGGTATGGCTCGATCCTCAGCGGCCCGCTCGGCAACTACACGGCCACGGGCGCTTCCACGGGCGGCGCGGGCGGGCAGGGCGGCAACGGCTTTTCGCAGGGCGGCGGGGGCGGCAGCGGGGGCGGCGGGTTCTACCTGAACTCGACCAGCGCGGGGCTCACCGTGAACAGCACCGGCCCCATCGCGGGCGGTGCGGGCGGCGCCGGCGGGTCCGAACTGCCGGGCTCGCGCGCGAACGCCTCGGGCGGCGGCGGCGGCGCGGGCGGCATCGGCGCGACGCTCGCGGGCGTGGCCGTCACCTTCGGCAACAGCAGCGCGATCGCGGGCGGCGCCGGGGGCGCTGGCGGCGCGGCCGGCGGCGGCGCGGGCGGCACCGGTTCGCCGGGCAGCGGCGGCGATGGCGGGGCGGGCCTCGCATCGACCGGCACGGGCGCGAGCATCACCAACACGGGCTCGATCGCCGGTGGGACGGGCGGCGTCGGCGGCGCCAACAGCAACGGCGGCCCGGTCGGCGCCAACGGCGTGGGCGGCGCGGGCGTGACGGGCGCGAACCTCGCCATCGTCAACGGCGGCACCCTCTCGGGCGGGCTGGGCGGCGACGGCGCGACGCGTGCCGCGGCGGTCGACTTCACGGGCGGCGCGAACAGCCTCACGCTGAACACCGGCTCGTCGATGACGGGCGCGATTTCCATCGGCACGGGCGCGACCGCGAGCGTCGTCGCCGGCGCCGACGGCCTGGCCGTCAACAACGCCCTGCTGCTGGGCGGCACGGGCACCATCGACACCAACGGGCACGACCTGGCGTGGACGGGCGCGATCTCCGGCGCCAGCGATCTCGTGAAGGCCGGCGCGGGCGTGCTCACGCTCGGCGGCGCCGACACGCACACAGGCGGTACCAATGTGGCAGTGGGTACCCTGCGCGCGGGCGCGGCCAACAGCCTCAGCGCCGCGAGCGCCTTCACCGTGGCCTCGGGCGCGACGCTCGACCTGGCGGGCAACAGCCAGGCCATCGCGTCGATGGCCAACAGCGGCACGGTGTCGCTGGTGGGCACGGTGCCCGGCACCACGCTCACCGTCAACGGCCCGTGGGTGGGCAACGGCGGCACGCTGCGGCTGGGTACCTCGCTGGGCGGCAGCGCGAGCGCGAGCGACCGGCTCATCCTGAGCGGCCCCACCGCCGTCGCCAGCGGCACGACGAATGTGCAGATCACCAACCTGGGCGGCCTGGGCGCGCTCACCACGGGCAACGGCATCGAGGTGATCAGCGCGATCAACGGCGCGACCACCACCGCGCAGACCACCAGGAGCGCGTTCGCGCTGGCCGGCGCGCACGTCGATGCGGGCGCCTACGAGTACCGGCTGTATGCGGCCGACGCCACGGGCGCGGGCGAGAACTGGTACCTGCGCTCGACCGCCGCGCCCGTCACGCCGCCCGGCGGCGGTGGCGGCACCGGAACGGGCGCAGGCGGCACAGGCGGCACAGGCGGCGCGGGCGGTGTGCTCGTGCCCACCTACCGCGCCGAAGTGCCGCTCTACGCCGCACTGCCCGAGCAACTGCGCCAAGCCAGCCTCGCGATGCTCGGCAACATGCACCAGCGCACGGGCGACGATCTGGTTGCCGGCCCCAACACGGCATCACCCACGCAGGGCTACCGCCAGGCCTGGGGCCGCATCATCAGCACCGACCGCACCATCTCGCAGGGCGGCACGGTGAGCCCGACCAGCAAGGGGCGCCTCACGGGCTTCCAGGCCGGCACCGACGTGTGGGCCGACCCCAACTGGCGCGTGGGCGTGTACGTCGGCCAGCTCGACGGCGACATGCGCGTGAACGGCTTCGCCAGCGGCCTGGCGAACCTCTCGGTCGGCAAGACCGACCAGAAAAGCGAATACCTGGGCGCCTATGCCACCTGGAAGAACGACAGCGGCCTGTACGTCGACGGCGTGCTGCAGGCCGGGCGCCACCGCTACACCGCATCGCCCACGCTGGGCATCGCGAGCGGCGGCAAGGGCAACAGCACGCTGGCGTCCATCGAGGTGGGGCAGTCGTTCGCCATCGCGCAGAACTGGACCATCGAGCCGCAGTTGCAGCTGGTGCACCAGCGCGTGCGGCTGGGCGACGTGGGCATCCCCGGCGCGATCGTGCAGCAGGACAGCCAGAACGGCACGCTCGTGCGCGCCGGCGTGCGCGTGAAGGGCCAGATCGCCACCGGCGCCGGCGTGCTGCAGCCCTATGTGCGCGCCAACGTGTACCGCGGCAGCCGCGGCACCGACGTCGCCCGCTTCATCGGCCCGGCCGGTTTCGCGGACATTGCCACGCGCACCGGCGGCACCAGCACCGAGCTGGCGGTGGGCGGCACGCTGCAGGTGAGCGAGAACGTGGGCGTGTACGCGGAGCTGGGCAAGCTGTGGAGTTCGAGCGGCGATGCGCGCGTCAAAAGCGGGGTGAATGCGAGCGTGGGGTTCAAGGTGCGCTGGTGATGGCGTGACGCCTCGATAGGCGCCTCGGCGCCTATCGCCCCAGCGCCTGCACGTGTCCCAGAAACGCCCGAAGGTGCGAAGGCCGCACGGGCTTCACGATGACCGGCAGGCCCGCCGCGCGCGCTGCGTCCAGCGCGTCGCCGCCGACGTCGCCGGTGACGATCAACGCAGGCAGTTCGGCATCGCCGAGCGCCGAGCGCAGCGCCTCGATGGCGTGGATGCCGCTGGCCTGCGGACCGAGGCGCAGGTCCACCACCAGCGCTTGCGGCCTGAAGGCCGCGGGCCCTGACGGCCCTGCCTGAAGAACGCCCAGCGCGCCCTGCACATCGCTCGCCGAGCGCACATCCATGCCCCAGGAAGCGAGCAGTCCGCCGAGCGCCTGCAGCGAACTGTGGTCGTCGTCCACCACCAGGATGCGCAACGCCAATGCGGCGTTCGAGGCGGATGGAGAGGGGTGTTCCGCCTCATGCGCCTGTGCGCCTGCGGCGTCGTCCGCCAGCGCAAGCTGCAGTTCGAACACGCTGCCCTCTCCCGGCACGGAGTGCGCCGTCACCCGCAGGTCCAGCAGTTCGCTCAGCCGTTTGACGGTGGCCAGCCCCAGGCCGTAGCCCAGGCGCCGGTCGCGCGCAGGGTTGTCGACCTGGAAGAACTCCTCGAACACCTGCGGCAAGTGCTCGGCGGCAATGCCGATGCCCGTGTCCTCCACGGACAAATGCAGCCGGCCCTCGGCGATGCGGCTGCCGATGCGCACCTGCCCTTGCCGCGTGTAGCGGATGGCATTGGCCAGCAGGTTGGTGACCACCCGGGCCAGGAGCGCGCGGTCGCTGTTCACGGCCACGTGGCCAGCGGCGATCTCCAGGCGCAGCCCCTTCGCGACGGCCACCGCCTGGTGCGGGCGGCAGCATTCGGCCAGGAGCTCGTCGATGGCGAAGGACGACCACTGCGGGCTGAGCGAGCCGGCGTCGGCGCGGGTGATGTCCAGCAGGTCGTCCACCACGTCGGTCATGCCGTCGGCGCAGGCCACCAGTTGCTCGGACATCTCTTTCACATGGCGCTCGGTGCTCACGTTGTGCACCGTCTGCGCGAGCAGCGCCATCGCATTGAGCGGCTGGCGAAGGTCGTGGTTGGCCGAGGCGAAGAAGCGCATGCGCGCGGCCACGGCTTCTTCGGCGGTCCGGCGGGCGGAAGTGCTGCGCTCGTTCTCGGCACTCAACGCGATCACCAGTTCAGCGTTGCGCCGGCGCTGCGACTGGATCTCGTGCAGCGCGGACGACAGCTCCCTGGCGCTGAGCAGCGTGTAGATGCCGATGAGCGACACGATCAGCGCCATGGCCACGTGGTAGCTGCCGCCGAACCAGATGTCGCGCAGCACCAGCGGCCCGAGGATGAGCACCACGTAGACGATGGGTGCCCGCCCCATCGTGGAGAGCCGGATCGCCCCGCCCAGCGAGACCGTGACCATGGTGATGTGAAGAATGGCTTCGGCCTGGGCGGGCCCGTCGTTCTGCAGCAGCACGCACAACACGCCCAGCGAGAACGCCATGAGCTGGTTGGTGGCCATGATGGGCAGCACCATCGCCGGCAGGTTCGCGCGAAGCCCCGGCCGCAACGCCCACGCCAGCCAGATGCCCATGCGCACGGCGACGATGGCGCAGTAGACGATGAACCACGCTTTCACGCGCTGGCCGTCCGCGCCGTCTTCGTATTCCAAGTAGCACAGCAACCCCGCGGCGGCTGCCAGGATCCACGCCCAGGGTGTGGAGCGAATCATCTGCGCCAGTTGCTGGAGTTGCAGGTCCGAGAAGGCGAGCCGCGAGGCGATGAAACCGCCGGTGTCGCTGGCGCGTGGCGCGTCGGATGGAGACGAGGAGGGCGAGGGCCTCATCGCACGTCCAGCATCAGCCCCGCGCGTCGCGCCTGCACCAGCAGGTGGGTGCGGTTGCGCGCATCCATCGCATCGAGCAGTGCCGTGATGTGCAGCTTGACCGTGCGCTCCGCGATGTTCAGTTCGCCGGCGATCTGCTTGTTCTGGCGGCCTTGCGCGACCAGCAGCAGCACTTCGAGCTGCCGCGGCGTGAGGCCCGAGGCCGCCAGGCCCGCGCGCGGCTGCAGCACGTCGAAGGCCTCGCCGCCGGCGGCTACTTCGTCCAGCGCGGCGGCGATGCGCGCCACCGGTTGCGACTTGCCGATGAAGCCGGCCGCGCCCGCCGCGCGTGCGCGCGCGGCCAGCGCCGGCTCCTCGTCGCCCGAGATCAGCAGGCGCGAGACCAGCGGGTGCCGCACACCGAAGAGGCGCAGGCCCTCCAGGCCGTCTTCGCCGCCCAGGCGGTAGTCGATGAGCACGATGTCCGGCGGGCATTGCGCGGCACGCTCCACGCCCTGCCCGAGCGACAGGGCGGTCTCCACCTGGAAGTCGGGCCGCGCGTGCGCGAGCGCATGCGCAAAGCCGACACCGAACAGCGGGTGATCGTCGACAAGCAGGAGTTTCATGGTGCCGTGATCCTTCGGCGCGGGCCCGGCGGGCCGCGCCATCTCCTCGTAGGGCGCCATTGTCCACACCGCCCGGCGACGCGGCGGCGCGTCCAGGCGCGAGGGCTTCAGTTGCAACGACCGGCGGCGCGCAGCAGCGCGTTGCAGGCCGGTGCTGGTGCCGGTGCTGCGCCGCTCGGCGGCTTCGCGGCAGAGCGGCGTGCGGAGGCGGGTGCGTCGCTCTGCCGCATCTCCTGGCAGATCGCATCGCTCACCACGCGGCCCACCACCGACACCGAGCCCTCCACGTAGCAGTTGAACGTGCGTCCGCCGTCGGTCCTGGCGATGAAGGTCGTCTGCACCCCGCTGTCCGCGCGGTTCGAGATGGTGAACGCGCCGGGCGGCAGGCCCAGCGCGCGCGAGGTGTTGGTGACGATGGCGTCGTCGGTCACGGCATGCGAGGCGCATCCGCCCACGAGCAAGGCGGCCGCGAGCAGTGCGAAGAGGAACAGGGAAGCAGAGGAGGAGGGTGAAGGTGTCATGCAGCGCCGCGAAGTTCGTGAAAGCGTGAAAGTGGGGCGAACCCGCACGGGAGCTCCCAGCCTAGCCAGACACCGCGCGCGGCGAAACAGCACCTTCGGGCAGGTGCCCGATGGTGCTATGGCCCCGAGCGACCCGCGTTCCTACGATCCGTGCCTCTTGAACGAGCACAGAAGGCGCCGGGCCCCGGCGCCAGCGAACGAGGAATGGCAGACATGACGAAGAAGAGCGCCTGCAGGCGATGGATGGCTTGCGTGTGGACCCTGGCCCTGATGACGTTGACGGCATGTGGCGGTGGTGGCGGTGGTTCCGGTGGCGGCCTGTTCCCGCCCATCGGGTTGCCTCCGCCCGCGGGTGCGGCGTACCGGCTGGACGTGGGCATCACCGGTGGCGGCCGCGTCGCCTCGCAGCCCGCGGGCATCGACTGCGCCGACAGCTGCGGCGCGGATTTCGCAGCAGGCACGCAGGTCACGCTCACTGCCGCACCGGCAGCGGGGCAGGTGCTCGGCAGCTGGGCAGGCGCCTGCAGCGGCAATGCCAGCGTGTGCACCGTGCGGATGGATTCCGCGCTGGCCGTGACGGCCACCTTCGTCGCCGCGCCGCCGGTCGTCGGCTGGGGCGATGCGCTCACGCTGTCCGCCGGCGGCGCGAGCCAGCCGAAGGTGGCTGTCGATGCGCAAGGGCGCGCGCTGCTCGTGTGGCGCCAGCTCGAGGCCGACCAGCTCACCGACAGGCTGTGGGGCAGCCTCTACCGGCCGGGCGGCGGCTGGAGCGCGCCGCAGCGCCTGGAGGCCAACAGCGGCGGCGTGCGCGACATCCGCGTTGCCATCGACAAGGCCAGCGGGCGCGCCGTGGTGGTGTGGACGCAGTTGAGCTCGGTGGCGGGCTACGACCTGTGGGCGCTGCAGGTCGACCCCGCGACCGGCTGGGGCGCACCCGCGCTGCTGGAGACGGGCAGCGGCACCGTCGGCTTCGCGAGTGCGGGCATCGATGCCAACGGCAACGCGATGGCCGTGTGGTCGCAGATCGGCCCGGCCACGCGCTTCAGCATCTACGCCAACCGCTACACCCCGGGCGGCGGCTGGGGCGCAGCCGGGCTGATCGAGACCCACGAGGTCGTGGGCGCGGTGGACGGCGATCCGGCCGTGGTGATGGCGGGCTCGGGCGAATCGGTGGCGGTGTGGAAGCGCTCCACCGGCAGCAGCGCATCGCTCTGGACCAACCGCGCGGATGCGGACGGCAACTGGTCCGCGGCTGCCGAGCTGGTGCCGGATGCGGGCACCGCGCAATCGATCGGCGCGCACGACCTAGCGATCGACGCGGGCGGCAATGCGCTGCTGGCCTGGGGCCAGACCGATCTGCCCGGCGGCACCAACCAGTGGGAGAGCGCGGTGTGGTTCAAGCGCTATGCCGCGGGCGTCTGGCAGGGCGGGACCGCGCGCGTGGGTGCGCCGTTCGTGGCCACGCAGGCCTTCTTGAGCACGCCGGTGCTGCGCATGAATGCGGCCGGCGCGGCGGTCGTGAGCTGGGGCCGGCAAGACCAGGCGCTCATGGCCGCAACGGCAGCGCCCGGCGCCGCATTCGGCGCCGACCACGTGGTGCGGCCCGCCGCTTCGCAGGCGCTGGCCAGCCTGCCCGCCCTGGGCGTGGACGATGCGACCAACGCGCTCACCGCGTGGACCCAGGCCAACGGCGCGGGCACCAGCGACCTCTACGCCGCCCGCCACACGCCGGCCGAAGGCTGGAGTGGGCCTGCTCTGCAGGAGACCACCGATGAAGCGGCCAACACGCCCGACATCGGCATGAACGAGCTGGGCAACGCGGTGCTGGCCTGGCAACAGTTCGAGCCCGGCGCGGGAACGCGCATTCTGATCCGCCACTACGCTTCCGGCAGGTAGACCGACCGCTTCCCATTCAAGTGCACCTGAAGGCGCATGTGCTGTGATCGGAGAGGTTTCGCGAGTCGCAGCGCTGGCCTATCCGGCGGCGTGGCTCACGGGGGCTTTTCCCGCGGCCCTGCCTGTGCAGCTGGCTCAGGTCATTTCTTCGGAATAGATCCAGCGGCACCCCGGTTTCGCAACGATCACTGCGCCGAGCAAAGCCGCGGCAATGGCATCGGCCGGATTGGCGCGAAGCTTTTTCGGAAGGATCGGGGCGAGGAGCCGGGTCAGCATCAGCGCCGCTCCTTCTGCGCTCCTTGCTTCGTTTCGCTCTCCGCCAATGAGGCTGGGCCTGCAGATCGTCAGCGATCGGAACCCGATTTCCCGGATGTCCCTTTCCACTTCTCCCTTGGTCCTTGTGTAGAAGAAGGGGGAGCCTGTCGATGCGCCCATGGCCGTCACGATGGCATAAGTTTCCACACCTGCGGCGTGAGCCGCCTTGCCGAACGCAACAGGCAGTTCGTGGTCCACATGGAGGAACGCCTCCTTCGAGCCGGCCTTTGCCTGGGTCGTGCCCAACGCGCAGATGACCGCATGAGGTTTGCTCGATGCCAGAAGCGGTGTGAGCTCTTCAAGGCGCGACGCGACGGGGTTCACCAGCTTGTCGCTGCGCGCGAGCGGCGTGCGCGTGGGGGCGATCACCTCGGAAAATGCGTCGTCGGAGAGCGCGAGCTTCAAGGCCCGGCTTCCCACCAATCCCGTCGCGCCCAGCAGTAGCAGTTTCATATCCAGGCCCTGGTCCAAAGGAGGTTCAACTGTGCCGCAGGCCCTGGGCCGCGTTCGAGACGGGTTCCCATTTTTCCCAGTTGCTCAGGCGCGCGGCATACACCGCCCGGAGCTTTGCGATCATCAGCGACCCCAGTACCAGGCGAAGGGGCGGATCCCTGGCGTCCACGGCCTCGAAGATCGCTGCGGCGGTTGCTGCCGGATCTCCGGAATCCCCGGTTTTGAACGAGGAACGAATGGCCTGACGTATCGGGTCATAGGCGCCGATGGCAGGCGGGGATTGCACTGACAGGCGGAATTCGGTCGCGAAGTGATCCGGCTCGATGATCGTGACCTTGATCCCGAATGCAGCCACCTCGCCCGCGAGCGCTTCCGACATGGCTTCGATGGCGAACTTGCTGGCGGTGTAGCTCCCACCGGTCGGAAAGCCGATGATGCCTCCGATGCTCGACACCGTCAGGATGTGACCGTTGCCCTGCGCGCGCAGGATCGGCAGCGCCGCCTGGACAACCGAAAGTGTCCCGAACACATTGGTGTCGAAATTGGCCCTGACCTGCTCGTGCTCCAACTCTTCGATCGCGCCCATGTACCCATAGCCGGCGTTGCACAGGACGACATCGAGGCGCCCGAAATGCCGATGTGCGCGACCGACGGCTTCGAATACGGCGTCCCGATCCGTGACATCGAGCGGCAGTACCAGCAACGCATCCGGATGAGCCTTGGCGAGTTCATCGAGCGCGCCGGGATCTCTGGCCGTGGCCGCGACCCTGTCGCCGCGGTTCAGCGCAGCCTTCGTCCAGACCCGGCCCAATCCCCGCGACGCTCCAGTGACGAACCAAACCTTCGATGACGACATCATTGAGCTCCTGCTTAAAAAACTACACTGAGTGCAATTTATCGCACTCAGTGCAAATTTGTCAAGGAGTTCGCCTACCGGCAGACTGACGAGGATGGATATCTTGGAAAACACACCCGGCGGCTTGCGGGATCGCAAGCGCCAACTGACGCTCGACCGCATTGCCGAAGCAGGCCTGAAACTCTTCATCGAAAACGGCTACGAGGCGACGACGCTCGATGCGATCGCGGCCGCCTCGGGAATCTCGCGGCGCACTTTTTTCTACTATCTGAAGTCGAAGGAAGAGGTGCTGCTGGCGCACGAGAGCGGCAAGTTCCCGCAGTTTCTGCGTCCGACTTTCCTGATGCAGTCGCCCGATCAGTCCCCGATCGCCGCAGCCCGCAAGACCTTGCTGGCCCTTGCCTCGATGTACGAGACCAAGGAGTCGATCCTGGCAGACAGGATCCTGCGATCCATCGAGGCGCTTCGGCTGCGCAAAGAGGCGCTTCTCGTCCAGATGGAGGAAGTCCTGGCCGAGGCAATGTACGAACTGTGGCCGGATCCTGCCCGGCGGCCTGCCTTGCGTCTGAGTGCCATGGTGGCCATGGGTACGCTCCGGATCGCCAAGGAGAACTGGCGGCGGGAAGAGGCGGCCTTTCCGTTGACGCACTACATCGACCAAGCCTTCGACCTTCTCGATCGGTCGTGAAGCGATGCATCCGGGTTCATCGGAGCGGCGGGTCTACCGGTGTGACCGGCATGCTCCGTGACCGACAGCGCGCTAGATTTCCCAGAGTGACTGGTAATTCGTGATGGGACGCTCGAACCGAACGCCAATGCACACGAATTCAGATGCCAGGGCCAGCATCGGCGCCTGCCCAGAAATGAAGGCAGCCTTGCAATGCCTTGATGGCCCCAAGCTCGACGACGGCAGTCTCCGCATTGCGGGCAGAAGTGACGCTCGGGTCCTACCCATCGCCCGAGCCAGCTTCCATTAAAGTCCGCTGGCCCGCGACAGGCAGGCGCACGGTCCGCGCCAGCGGCAAGCAGCAAGCAAGGAAGGGACAACCCGATTGATCGCCCACGCAGTCGAAGCCGCAGCACTGGCCAGCATCGCCGAGGCCGAGCAGGTCATCGACCGCCTGCAGGCCGCCAACGACCCCCTGCTCGAAGAGCATCTCTACGAAGCGTGGCTGCGCAAGGGCGAGGCGCTCGCCCAGCTCGGCCGGCACGGCGAGCGCGTGGCGCTCTGCGATGCGTTGATCGCGCATGCCGATGCGGCGCCCGCCGGCCGCGCGCTCTGGATCGTGCAGGCGTTCAACGCCAAGGGCAGTGCATGGCGCGCCATGGGCGAGGCCAGGCGCGAGATCGGGGCGTATGAAGAAGTCGAGCGCCGCTTCGGCGACGCAAGCACGCCCGAAGTGCGCACCTGGGTGGCCCACGCCGCCTTCCAGCGCGCCGTGGTGGCCGGTTCCCTCGGCGGCGCGTTCGCCAAGGTGGACATGGTGCGCAGCTGCGAAGACATCGCGCGCCGCTATGCCGGCGATGCGCCCGAGGCCACGCGCGAGATCGTCGCGCGCGCCCGCATCTGGCGCGGCGAGCTGCTTGCCGATCTTGCGTACCCGACCGAATCGCGCGAGGCCTTCGATGCCGTCTGGCGCGACCTGGCCTACGCGCCCGAACCTTCCGTGGCCGCACGCGTCGGCCATGCGCGCATCACGCAGGCCATGGGCCTGGCCGAAGCCGGCCGGCGTGTGGAAGAGGCCATCCCCATGCTCGACGAAGTGCTCGCCGCCTACGCCGGCGACCCGCGCGAGGCGCTGCGCGAAGTGCATGCGCGCGCCGGGTTCCTGCGCGCCGACATGCTCGACGACGCCGGCGAGCACGCGCTGGCCCTGGCTGCGTGCGAGGACGTGCTGGCCGCGCACCTTGCCGACGAGCTGCCCGGCGTCGCGCTGCGGGCCTGCCGCGCGATGGCCCTGAAGACGCATGTGCTGTATCGCCTCGACCGGGACGGCGAAGTGCCTGCGGTGCGCGCCGCGCTCGTCGCGCGTTTCAGCCATCACACCGGTGCCGACATCGAGGAGCTGATGGCCGAGGTGATGTGCCGCACCGCCTACGACGCCGAGGAGCCCGAAGACGTGCTGCCCGCCTGCGACGCGCTGGACGCGCGCTTCGGCGAATCGGCGCTCGTGCCGGTGCGGCGCTGGGTGGCGCGCGGCCAGGCGCTGCGCGACATCGGCCGCTCGGAAGACGCCGCCGCCCAGTTCGAAGCGGTGCACGCGCGCTTCGGCAAGCACACCGGCGAGACCGATGCCGCGCTGATCCTGACCACGACGCGCGCCGCCATGGCCGCCGCCAGCGTGCTGCGCGGCGCCGGCCGCAACGACGCGGCGATCGCGCTGTACCAGGCGGCCGCATCGGGCGTCGATGCGGGCGCGAGCCAGGCGCTGCGCGAGGAGGCCCTGCACGCGCGCCTGCAGATCCTGGCCTTGCGAGGCGAGCCGCCCGACGCACAGGCGCCGATGCTCGATGCGCTGGCCGCTGATTTCGGACGCGATCCGGCCGCCGATTTGCGGAGGCAAGTGATCGACGCGCTGTACGCCCACGCGCACGAACTGCGCGAGGCCAAGGCCTTCGATGCATCCCTCGCCGCCTACGACCGCCTGCTCGCGCTCACGGCCGAGGAGAGTGATGAGGGCGTGCTCCGGACCGTGGCGAGCGCGCTGCTCAACAAGGGCTACCTGCTGCTCAAGCTGGTGGACCGCCCGGCCGAGGCGCTGGTGGTGTACGACGAAATCGTCGCGCGCTTTCGCAACATCACTTCGGAGGCGATGCGCGATACCTTGTCGAAGGCGGCTGCGAGCCGCCAGACCTGCCTAGTCACGCTCGACAGGCTTTCGGGCGCGGATTTCGGCGGCGACTTTCCGGACCTGCCCGTCGACAAGCTCGATGAGATACGCGCCACGATCACGCGCGGCTACGAACTCGGCGAAGCCGGCAAGCAGCGCGAGGGCATCGCGCTGACCGACCAGGTGCTGGCCGAGCACGTCGAAGCCAGCCACCCCGAGCTGCGCAACCAGTGCTCGCGCGCGCTCATCAACAAGACCTACATGCTGCAGCAGCTGGGCCAGCTCGAACGCGTGATCGCGTGCGCGGATGAAATGGACGCGCGCTACGGCGGAGAGCTGTCGATGTCGATCCAGGAGCGCGTGGCGCTGTGCCTGGGCTACAAGAGCGCGGCGCTCGACAAGCTCGGGCGGCATGACGAAGAGCAGGCGGTGTACAGCGACATCATCGCGCGCTGGGCCAGCTCCAACGTGATCGATCTTCGCCGCCGCGTGGCGCGCGCGTTCTATTGCCAGGGCCTGACCCACAAGCAGGCCGGCGACACCGACGCCGCGCTGGAAAGCTACGCGCGGCTCCTCGGTCGCGACGGCCACGCGAAGGACGCCACGCTGCAGCTGTGGGTGGCCAAGGCGATGATCGACCAGGCGAGCGTGCTCGGCCAGCAGGGTGACCAGGCGGGGCGCGCCGAGGTCTACAGGACGCTCATCGCCCGCTTCGGCGAGAGCACCGATGCGCCGATGCGCGAGCGCGTCATCAACGCGAGCGAATGGCTTGCGGATGCGAATGGCTTGCGGATGCGTATGGCTTGCTGGGCCAGCACGAGCAGCAGTACACGACGATCAGGGACACCCTGCGGCGGTTCGGCACCCAGATGCCCGAAGCGCAGAAGGCGCGGCTCAGCCACCGGCTGGGGCCGATGACGCTCGGGCGATTCGCGCGCAAGCTGATCGATCGGGTGAAGGGTGCGGGGCGATGAAGGTGAAGAAAAGGAATTGCAATTGACCGATTCACGAACGCGAACGCTGCTGCTGGCGCAGTTCGACATGGCCTGGGCGCTGGCGCAGTACCACCTGCAGGGGCTGACGACGCAGGAGTGCCTCTGGGCGCCGGCCGAGCCCTGCATCCACGTCCGCCGGGACGGCGACACGTGGCGCGCGGATTGGCCCGAGACCGAGGGCTACGAGATCGGCCCGCCTTCGATTGCCTGGACCACCTGGCACATCTGCTTCTGGTGGACCAAGGCGATCGCTCACATGGAGGGGAACGTTTCGATCGACGCGCGAGACGTGCCTTGGCCCGGCGATGCCGATCGGGTCCGCGCGACGGTCCAGTCGCTGCACGATCGCTGGCGCGCGCTGATCGAAGGCACCGACGACGCCGGTTTCCAACGCCCCCGCGAGAACAGCTGGCCCCTTCCCCAGAGTTCGTTCGACAGCATCGCCGCATGGCTGAATGTCGAGCTCATGAAGAATGCGGCTGAAATCGGCGTGGTTCGATTTCTCTATGCGGTGTCTTCGCCGTCGCGAAAGATGTGATGCCGCCGGCAAGGCGAAAGCGTGTCCCGGCCGTGCCGGGTCTTCCTGCAAAACACTGAGGAGCAACGATCGACATGTGGCCATTCAAAAAGAAGAAAGAGCCGTGGGACGACAAGTTCGCCGCACTCGCCCCGCTGGTGCTGGCGTCGGACCAGGTCATGGGACCGAACCGGTTGCCCGTGTGCTTCGCCTACCGCGTGAAGCCGAACAACCCGCACGATTCGGGCTGGATCTTTCTGAGCGGCAGGGAAAGCCAGGGCGTGCTCGATGACCATCCACCGAAAATCTGCCCTCTGAATTCCTTTCTCAAGATGGACCCATCGCTGAGCGCAGTCACGGACAAGCCCGTCGGCTCGGCATGGGAGCGCGAGAGCGCCGATGCGGCCTGGAAAGAGGTGTTCGGTTTCAAGCCACGCGGCTGAGCCGCCGGCCTGAAGGGTTGATGGAAAATCGGGCACCGCATCGCTGACGCGGCCAGCACGCCACCCCCACCCCTCCATCCCCACGCATCGCATGCGCATCCACGAACTGAAACGACGCCTGCGCGAAGCCGGCGCGGGCCCGAGCCACGAGCAGCGCATCCTGCGGCTGTGGTCGCACGCGCTGCCGCGCGACAGCGGCCGGCGCCTGCCGCACAGCTTCTTTCCGTCGTCGTTGATGGAGGCGCTGCCGGCCATCGAGGCCGAGCTCGCGGGGCTCGCGCGCATCCACACCGTGCATCCCGGCGCCGATGGCTCCGAGCGGCTGCTGGTCGCGCTCGCGGACGGCCAGACCGTGGAGAGCGTGCTGCTGCCGCGCGATGGTTTGTGCGTCTCGTCGCAGGTCGGGTGCGCCGTGGGATGCCGGTTCTGCATGACGGGCCAGGGCGGGTTGCTGCGCCAGGTGGGCAGCGCCGAGATCATTGCGCAGGTCGCGCTCGCGCGCACGCGCCGCAAGGTGCGCAAGGTCGTGTTCATGGGCATGGGCGAGCCGGCCCACAACCTGGACAACGTGATGGAGGCGATCGAGCTGCTCGGTACCGTGGGCAACATCGGCCACAAGAACCTGGTGTTCTCCACCGTGGGCGATCCGCGCGCGTTCGAGCGGCTGCAGCAAGAGCGCGTGAAGCCCGCGCTGGCGCTGTCGCTGCACACGACCAAGGCCGGCTTGCGCAAGACGCTCCTGCCGCGCGCGCCGAACATGACGCCCGAGGAACTGGTCGATGCGGGCGAGCGCTATGCGCGGGCCACCGGCTACCCGATCCAGTACCAGTGGGCGCTGCTGGAAGGCGTGAACGACGGCGAAGACGAGATCGAAGGCATCGTCCGGCTGCTCTCGGGCAAGTACGGCGTGCTGAACATGATTCCGTTCAACGCGGTGGATGGCGTGTCGTTCAGCCGGCCGTCGTGGGAGCGCTGCGAGCAGATCGCGCGCACGCTGCACGAGCGGGGCATTCTGACGAAGCTGCGCGATTCGGCGGGGCAGGATGTCGATGGCGGCTGCGGCCAGTTGAGGGCGCGTGCGGCCGCAGAGGCGCCGGTGGTGCTTCGAAGAGGCGCTGCTGCTGCTACTGCTACTGCCGGCTCACTGCGATGAGCGTCCACACGATCACCACCAACTGGGCGAGGTTGATCAGGATGGCGGTGATGTGCGTCTTGCGGAACCCCGGAATCGCGTCCATGTAGTTGGACTTGATCTGTTCGCCGAGCGCGTCCATCTTGGGAATGACCTTCTTGCGCAGGACGATGGCCATCGCCGCCAGCGCCGCGGCACCCGCAGCGATGCCGTAGCGTCCTGCGAGCGCAAAACTGATCGCCGTCGCGCTGGCCGTGATGAACGCGCCGACGTAGTAGAGGTTGAAGAAGCCGCGCACGAAGCGCGCATCGAGCGGCGTGTCGTGCTTGAGCACCAAGAGCGGGATGGAGCCCATGATGAAGTAGGCCGTGGTGACCAGGAGGGCCACTGTGAAGAACAGGGCGGCGAACATGGCTGCGGACATCTTGGTTTTCTCCATGCTTTGCGACGGGACGTTCGGCGCGGAAACGGCCAGCCTGGGTTCCGCGATGCGGTCATGCCGGTTGGAAAATATCCGGTGGCGCGCCCGATACGGATTGGGCGTCGATCCGATGGAACAAGGCAAGGGGGCTTCTATTTAGTTGCCGATGGCCTGAAGGTCTTGCTCCACTCGCAACGCCCTAGAAAAGGCCCTGCTGCGCCGTCGTCAAAGCCATGAAGCTCTCTCCCATCGGCTGGAGGATGGCGTCGGCAATCGGCTGGAGTTGCTTGCTCAGGTAGTGCTCGTAGTCGATGCGGGACTGGCGAACCTCCATGGGCTCGGGCCCGCCCTGGGTCATGACGTACCGGATCCAGCCGCCGTTCTGATATTGCTTCGGGCGGTTGACCCGCGCGTTGTAGTCGTCGGCGACCCGTGCCGCGCGGACCTGCGGAGGCACGTTGACGAGGTAGGCATCCAGGCGGTGGCGCAGGCGCTTCCTGTAGACGAGCAGGTCGTCCATCTCGCCGGCCAGCAGCGCCTGTGCATAGTCCGCGACGAACGCCTTGTAAGGCTTGTCGTGGAAGATGCGCGAGAGCAGCCCCTCCTGGAACTGGCGTGCCAACGGGGTCCAGTCGCTGCGGGCCATCTCCAGGCCGCGGTAGACCATTTCCTCCTTGCCCCCGGCGTCGACGCCCAGGCCTGCATAGCGCTTCTTGCTCCCCACATCCGAGCCACGGATGGTCGGCATGAAGAACTTCTGGTAGTGGGTGTCGAACTCGATCTCCAGGAAATTCGCGAGGCCGTGCGCCTCGCGGAGAGAGTGCGTCCACCAGGCGTTGATGTCTCTGGCCAAGGTGGCCGCGATGGCGTGCGCTTCTTCGTTGGTGTGGGTACGCCGCAGCCAGATGAAGATGGAGTCGGTGTCGCCGTAGATGACCTCGTAGTCCCGTTCTTGCACGAATTCGCGCGTGAGCTTCATCATCTCGTGGCCGCGAAGGGTGATGGCGGACACCAGCAGGGGATTGAAGAAGCGGCAGTCGGCCGCACCCAGCACGCCGGCGAAGGAGTTCATGAGCAGCTTCAGCGCCTGCGACAACGGCTCGTTCTTGTCCCGCTTGGCTTCGTCCCGCGCGCGCCAGAGCGTGGTCACGATTTCCGGCAGGCAGTGTTTCTCGCGCGAGAAGACGGTGCCTTGCGGGCCCTTGACGGCCATCGCCGGGTCGGCGGCGTGGGTGCCTTCCACGAGGCCCACGGGGTCGACAAGGAAGGTGCGGATGATGGACGGATAGAGGCTCTTGTAGTCCAGCACCACGACGGAGTCGTAGAACCCGGGCCTGGAGTCCATCACGTAGCCGCCGGGGTAGGCCTTGCTCGCAATCTCGCCCACGTTCGGCGCCACGTAGCCCAGGCGATGCATGCGCGGCAGGTAGTGGTGGCTGAACGCGGCAATGGAGCCGCCGAAGTGGTCGGCCTGCAGGCCCGTGGTCTGGGCGCGCTCCATCACGAACTGCAGCAGCTTGGCTTTCTCGAAGATGCGCAGGACCAGCTCGCAATCGCGGATGTTGTAGTGCGCGAGCGCGGGCTTGTCTTCCTGGTAGCGCCGCTCGATCTCGGCCATCTTGTCGTAGTCGTCGCCGATGGCCTTGCCCTCGCCCAGCAGCGCTTGCGAGACGGTCTCCAGGCTGAAGGAGGGGAAGCTCCATACAGCAGCCTTCAGGGCGTCGATGCCGTCGATGATCACGCGGCCCGGCGTGGGCGCGAACAGGTAGCCCTGCTTGCCGGGATGCGTGCGCCATTCGATGGGCCGTCGCTCCCGCCCGAGAAGCAGCGGCGCCCCGCATTCGTTGGCGGTCTTCTGGAGCACCCGCAGGTCGAACTGGACGACGTTCCAGCCGATGAGGACGTCGGGGTCGTTCCGCTCGAACCAGTCGTTGAGCTTCTCGATCATGGCCTTGCGGGTCGGGCAGTAGATGAGCGAGAAGTCCACGGGCTCGCCCGGCGCAACTGGCTCACCGGGTTCGGGCGGCGGCTCGCCCAGCATGAAGACGACACGGTCCGGCAAACCGTCCAGCGCGATGGAATAGAGCGCCTCGTGCTGGCTCGTCTCGATGTCCAGCGACACCACCTTCAGCACCGGCCGGTACTCGGGCGCGGGCCTGAGCCTGCAGTCGACGAGGGTGGCGCGGTCTGCCAGCCCTCCTTCCAGCCCTCCTTCCACGAGCACGCCCGCGGTGATGAAGCGCTCCATCAGGTAGCGGTCGTGCGGGCGCACGTCGGCTTCGAGCAGGGGAATGCCCTGCGCCTGAAGGGTGCGCGCCAAGCGGCCGAGCTGGCGGAAGTGCTTCGCATAGACGCCGACGACGGGTTCCTGCTGGAAGGTCTTCAGCGCGAGCTCACGCACCTCCATGCCCGGCATGGCCGCGAGGTGCGCTTCGACCTGCGCTCTGTGCCGGGTTGCGACGAATGCGACCGAGGTCTGGGAGGGCAGGACGACTTTGATCGGTCCGCCATCCGTTGCGAGCCAGTATTCGATCTCCGTGCCGGCCGGCGCATCCCGCCAATGGCGGGTGAGGATGAAGCCCTTGAGTTCGGTGGACGTCACGGGAGCCTGAGGAATCGGGTACGGCAGTCCTTCAATTCGCGGCGCCCCGGTGTGCCCTGCTCGAGATGCCGATCGAGTTTTTGTCCAGATCCTTCGCATTGGCGAACGCGTACCCATTGGCTTCATGCACGGACCCGAACGCCAGGCCCTGCAGCGCTGCCTGCGCGGCGAATGTGTTGACGTCCTTCACATGAAAGCTCAGCTTCACGCCCACTTGTCCGAGCTTCACGGACTTGGCGGCCTGATGGATGAGGATGCCTGCGCCGCCGTCCGGATGCTTCAGTTCGATCAGCCCTTCGACGACTTCGCCGCTGGTGACGAAGCCGAAATGCCGGGCATAGAAGGCCGCGGATTTCTGCATGTCCCTGGCGTAGAGGATGACGGTTCCGAGCGGTGATTCCATGGGATGTTTTCGTGGTGAGGGTGCGGCGGGATTTCCCTTCTCCCCGCCGGCTGCGCCCGGATTGTCAGGCACCCGTGCGCCGACCCGGTGCGCGAACGTCTGTACCAGAAGCGCGCGCAACGCGTTGCCGCCCCCATTGGCAACCCACCATCGCCTGGGGCCGTCACGGATCTGCCTTTTGGCCCCGCGAGACTCGGTCAGGGTTTTCCCGCATCCACGGGCCGACCCCCTCCAACAACTCGCAAAGAACCAACCATGAAGACCTCGCAACTCGCTCTCGCCGCCGCACTCGCGGTGCTCGCCGTCACCACCGCCCAGGCCCAGCAATCGTCTGGCCGCAGCCGCGCGGAAGTCGAAGCCGAAGCCGTCGCCGCTGCCCACGCACCGAACCAGAACGTGACCCGCGGCTCGCGCGGCGCCGATCCCTTCGTTTCGTCGGCCGATCCTGAAGCCATGAACAAGCAAGCCGTGGACACCGCCCACGCGCCGAACCAGAACGTGACGCGCGGCTCGCGCGGTCCGGACCCGTTCACCGCGCAGCGCGACCCGGCGCAGGTCTACCAGGAAGCCATGGCCACCGCCGCGGCGCCCGACCAGAACGTGACCAGCGGCTCGCGCGTGAACAGCAAGGTCGTCTCGACCATGCAGAACCCCGTGCTGCAGTCGGCGCAAGGCAAGTAAGCAGAAGAGAGAGAGACAGGCAGGCAGGCAAGCCGTCCTCCGGTCCGCGCGCGGGCCGGCGGGCGGCGATATCGGGCATGTGCAGGAGCAGGGCCGACCGATGAGCCGGTGGCCGCATCGCCATCGCTGGCGGAAGAACTGGCGCAAGAGCGCGAGCGGCCGATGGTGCCAATGGTGCCAATGGCCCCGTTCGTGAGCGCCAACCGGCAGCGCTCCTGCATCGCGCGTGGCGCGGTGCGAAAGGCTCAGCCGCTCAGGCGTAGGCCTTGGAAGACAGCTTCTGCAGCATCGCGGTCTGCCGCACTTCCTCGGAATCTCGCAGGCTCTTGGCGGCGCGGGCGGCCACGTAGGCCACGTACAGGGTTTCGATGGCCTTGGCCCAGTCGTGCGCCTTCTGGGAAATGCCTTCGGGTTTGACGGCCGCTCCTGTCACGGCGTTGGTCGAGAGATCGTCGTCCGGTCGCGCCGGCACGTCGAACCCCACCTTGCTGAGGATGTTGGCTTTCTGAAGGATGGTGAGCATTCGGTCGCCTCTCTGATTTCTCTCTGATCGCTTTGCATTAGCAGATTAGTGCTACTCGGCGCGGGGCGCTATCAGCCGAATGACGTATGCGCCTGTCGTCCAACACCGGGTTCCTTTGGCTGCTTTCAAGTTTCGTGCCATGAACGGACGGGCCGGCCTCCCGGCGGCGCGCGTTCGTTGCATGGAGTGTCTCTTGCGCATGACCCCTAGATGGGTCGCAGGCCCCGCCGAACGATCAGGACTTACCCTGAATGACGGATTCAGGCGGCCGTGTGCTGCCACACGAGCGTGGCAGCGGCCAGGTCTTCGAGCGCGCTGCCGACGGCCTTGAATACCGTGCGTTCCGCATCGCCGTTGCGGCCCGCGCGTTCGCCGCGGCAGAGGTCGGCGAGCGTGCCCTGCACCTCTTGCGCGCGCAGCGTGCCGGCCGCGATCGCATCGAGCAGGTCGCCCGATTTCTGCAGGGCTTCGTTCGTGTCGATGAAGGTGCGTGAGCGCGCAAAGCACTGCACGTCGGCCTCACGCATCGCGGGCGTGAAGCTGCCGATCAGGTCGAGGTGCGAGCCCGGCGCGAGCCACGCGCCGCGCACCAGCGGGGCGGCGGACAGCGTGGCGCAGCTGACGATGTCGGCACCCCGCACGGCTGCTTCAAGATCAACGGTCGCCTGTGCATTCCATCCCGCGGCACGCAGCTGCGCGGCCAGGGCCTCGGCGCCTTCGGGGCGGTGGTTCCACACCGTCACTTCGTCGATGGAGCGCACGCTCGCATGCGCGGCCGGCAGCATGCGCGCGATGCGGCCGGTGCCCAGCACCAGCAGGCGGCGCGCATCCTTGCGCGCGAGGAACGAGGCGCCCAGGGCCGAAGCCGCGGCGGTGCGGCGCGCGGTGATCTCGTTGCCATCCATCATCGCCAGCGGCACGCCGGTGTGCGCGTCGTACAGCACGTAGGTCGCATGCAGGCCGGGCAGGCCGCGTGCGCTGTTGCCGGGAAAGATGTTGATGGTCTTGATGCCGAGAAACCCCGCATCGCTCCACGCCGGCATGATGAGCACGGTGCCCTTGCTGCTGCCTTGTGCACCTGCAGTCTCGATGCCGTGCACATGGCGCGGCGGCACCTGCGCCTCGGCCGCGAAGGCCGCGCGCAATGCGGGCACGAGCTTGTCGAAACCCAGGGGCGCGCGGGTGGCGGCTTCGTCGAAGTGCTTCATGGGGTCGGCGAACGCATTGCAGCGTCGAAGAAGTCCGTCAGCGCCTGCTGGTAGGTGGTGCCGAATCGTGGTGCGGACATCGGCTCCAGGTGGCCGGCGCCGGGCACTTCGATCAGCCGCTTGGGCTCGCGCGCATCGGCGAAGAGCCGCTGCGAATGCGCGTGCGGAATCACGCCGTCGGCCGTGCCGTGGATCAGCAGCAGCGGAATCGGCGAGATGGCCGCCACGTATTTGGACGCCGCATAGTCGTCGCTCACCAGGAGGCCCGCGCCCGAGAGCTTGTCGTTCGCGATCGACGAGTACGAATAGAAAGTCGATTCGATCGCCGCCGCCTTCACGCCGGCCCGGTTGCCCGAACCGACGACCGCCATCGCATTGGTGCCGCCCAGGCTCTGCCCGAAGACGAAGAGGCGCCCGGCATCGACATCGCCGCGCGAGCGCACGTAATTCAGCGCCGCGCTGGAATCCTCGAACACGCCCTTGGGCTCGGGCACGCCTTCGGACTCGCCGTAGCCGCGGTAGTCGAACACGAACACGTTGTAGTCCTGCCTGGGCAGCCACGCCACGAAGCGCCAGTGCGCCGACATGTTCTGCGCATTGCCGTGGAAATGAACCACGGTGCCCTTGGCCTCCTTCGGGTTCTGCCGGCCCACGGCGGGAATGAACCAGCCGGTCAGGCGCGTACCGTCGGCGCTCTTGAATTGCACGCTTTCGTAGCGCAGGCCGAGCGCATCGGGCGTCTCGTAGCGCACGTGGTCGGGGTAATAGAACATCGACTGCACGCAGCCGCCCAGGAACAGCGGCACGGCGCACAGCACGAGCTTCCACCAGCGGCGGATCGGCGCCGTCATGGCGTGCCCGCGGCCCGGCGGTTTTCCGCGAGCATGTTGCAGAAGAGCGCGCCTTGCTCGATGGCATCGTCGAGGGCGATGTGCGTGTGCGGCAGCGGGTCGAACCAGCGCCTGGGCATCGCGCGCTTGGTGCTGTCGCGGTAGTCGAGCTTGAGCATCGCCATCGCGAACGACTTGACGTCGAGCGCCGAGTGGCTGAACGGGCTCTCGCCCGCAAAGCGCATGAGGTACCAGTAGACGAACAGGAAGTCGAAGCCCGCGGGGTAGGCCACGAACACCGGCCGCGCGGGCAGGCCCTTGAGCCAGGCCACGTAGTTCTTCATGGCCCGCGCCGGGTCCTGCAGGTCGGTGCGGCACGCGGCCCAGGCCTCGGGCTGGGTCTTCCACCACGCGGCGGTCTTGGGATCGGCTTCGGCGCCGGGCAGGGTTTCGAGGTTGGCGCTGAAGGTGGAGACGAGTTGCTTGTCGGCCGTGTAGGCGGCCGAGCCGAAGCTGAGCATCGAGTTCGGGCCGGGGATGGGGCCGTCGGATTCGACGTCGGTGCTGATGTAGATCTCGGTCATGGAGTCAATCGATGTCGAGGATGGACCCGACCGAGCGCTGGAGTTCTTCGACGAGTTCGGGGTCCATGTATTTGTATTCGTCGGGGATGTCGAGCACGTGGATGGGCTTGCCTTCCAGCATCCGCGTGAACTCGGCCACGAGCCGCGACTTGTGTTTTTCTTCCATCACGAGGATGACGTCGGCCCAGTCGATGTCGTCGAACGAGACCTTGTGCCGCGCATTCGGGCTGGTGCCCGCAGAGCGAGCCGCGATCAGCGGATGCCGGCGCCACAGTTGTTCCGCGGTGGGGCTGCGCCATTGGTTGCGGCTGCAGATGAAGAGGACGTTGCGCGCAGGGGTGGTCATCGGCGCGGAGGATAGCTCAGGCCTGCGCGATGCGGCTCCATTCGATGCCGTGCTTGGCAAGGTACTTGCGAAGCCGGTCCGCATCGTTCACCACGCTGCGCTGTTCGCGCGATGCCTGGAAGAGCTGGCGGCCTGCATCGGAGAGGCTGCGCGCTTGCCGGCACACCCGCACCACCGCGTCGAGTTGCAGCCGGTCGAACAGGTCGAGCGCAGCCGCACGCGCTTCGCCCAGCAATGCATCCAGATCCACATCGCCGCTGAACGTCGCGGTGGGCCCGCCGCGCTTCCACAACCATCGCAGCCGCGCGATCTCGGCCTCGACCAGCGCGACCGGAATCCGCCCACCGTCCGCCAGCGTCGCGAGACGCGTCACGCTCGCCGACAGGTCGCGAAAGTTGCCGCTCCAGATCGCCTCGCCGCTCTGCGCAAACCGCAGGTACGCCGCGCGCGCCTCGGCGTTGAAGCGCACCACGCGATGGTTCTCGGCCGCATGAATGGCCAGCAGGTGATCGACATTCGGCTCGATGTCCTCGGGCCGTTGCGCAAGGCCCGGCAGGTCATACGTCCAGAGGTTGATCCGCGCGAACAGGTCTTCGCGAAACCGACCCTCCGCGACATCGCTGCGCAGATCGCGGTTGGTGCCGGCGATCAGCTGGAAGTCGCTTTCCACTTCCTTGTCCGCCCCCACGGGGAAGAAGCGTTTCTCCTCGATGGCCTTGAGCAGCATCGCCTGCTCGTCGGGCCCGAGTTCGCCGATCTCGTCCAGGAACAGCGCGCCCTGGTTCGCCGTGCGCAGCAGGCCGGGCCGATCGCTCGCGGCTCCGGTGAAGGAACCCTTCTTGTGGCCGAACAAGGTGGAAGCCGCCCCGTCGCCGCGCAGCGTGGCGCAGTTCACTTCCACGAACGGACCCGTCATCTGGTGGCGCGCCTGCTTCAGCTCGAACATGCGCCGCGCCAGGAACGACTTGCCCGCGCCCGTCGGCCCGACCAGCAGGATGGGCGCGCGCGAGCGCACGGCCACGCGCTCGATCTCGTCGATCAACGCGTTGAAGCGCGCGTTGCGCGTGGCGATGCCGCTCTTCAGAAACGCGACCGCATCGCGCTGCTCCGCGTCGAAGCGCCGCGCGATCACGTCGTAGCGCGAGAGGTCCAGGTCGATCAGCGTGCACTTGCCGGCCTCGCCCTCGCGCTGCTTCTTCGGTGGCGAGGTCTGTGCGAGCACGCCCGGCACCACGCGCGATTCCGACAGCAGGAACATGCAGATCTGCGCGACGTGCGTGCCGGTGGTGATGTGCGTCCAGTAGTGCTCCCGCTCGGTGTCGAAGGTGTAGGCGCGCGCCCAGTCGTACAGGCGCGTGTAGACCTCGCCGAAGTCCCACGGGTCTTGCAGCTCGAGCGGCACGAGGTTGACGGTGGTCTCGGGCGACACGGCGGCGATGTCGGCCTTCACCACTTCGGCCAGCGCCTTGTGGCGCAGCGTGTAGAGCAGCTCCATGCGCGAGACGACCATGTCCTCGTGCTGCGCGAGCGAGACCGTGGGGCGCCACTTGTTCCAGCGGCCCGCGCCCTGGCCGGCGTCGAGCTGGGTGCCGAGGAAGCCGATGACGACGATGGGTTTTTTCTTCATTGCTTGGATAAAAGACTATCCAAAATTATAAGAAAGATCGATAGGTATTTGCGAAGTTGTGGTTCGTCCAGACCTTTGTATTTAAAAAATCCCAATCAAATCAATGACTTGAAAGATTCATCCAGCCAGCTGTCCCGTGCTGGCACACCCGTTGCAATAAGGATCACACATTCAAGCAAATGAACGAACAAAAAGAACCCCACAAGGAGAAGTCACATGGCCAACCTTCAACTCTTCCAGACCCTGCGCGGCGCGCTGCTGCCTTCGGCCAACACGCTCAACGAAGCGGGTGGCGTGGCTTACGCGCTGTCGCCCAAGCACCAACTGGCGCAGCTCGCCGCGACCGGTTGCCTGAACAACACCTTCTACGCACAAGCGCAGGACCAGCTCGACGCCGTGCTGGCCCTGGCCCGCGAAGTCGATCCGGTGTTCGTTGCCAGGACGGCCGTGTATGCACGCCGCGCCGGCCACATGAAGGACATGCCCGCGCTGCTGGCCGCGACGCTGGCGGTGCGCGATGTGTCGCTGCTCGCCAAGGTGTTCCCCCGCGTGGTGGACAACGGCAAGATGCTGCGCAACTTCGTGCAGATGCTGCGTTCGGGTGCCGTGGGCCGCAAGTCGCTCGGTACGCGTCCGAAGAAGCTGGTGCAGCAATGGCTGCTCCAGGCGTCCGAGGCGCAGCTGCTGAACGCCTCGGTGGGCAACACGCCTTCGCTGGCCGATGTGGTGAAGATGGTTCACCCCAAGGCCGCCGAAGCATGGCGCGCCGCGTGGTTCGCATGGCTGATCGATCGTCCGTATGCACTGGAGGCGCTGCCCCCGGTGACGCAGGCCTTCGAGCGCTTCAAGCGCGACCGTTCGCTCGAGGTGCCGGACGTGCCGTTCCAGATGCTGACCGCGCTGGCGCTGGACGCGCAGGCCTGGGCGCAGATCGCGCAGCGTGGATCGTGGCAGATGGTGCGTCAGAACCTGAACACCTTTGCGCGCCACGGCGTGTTCGAGCTGCCGGGCCTCGCGGAGGCGGTGGCCGCCAAGCTGCGCGACCCGCAGGCCGTGGCCAAGGCGCGCGTGCTGCCGTACCAGCTGATGGCGGCCTTCACCGCAACCGGCGCCGAGGTGCCGCACGTGGTGAAGGAGGCGCTGCAGGACGCGATGGAACTCGCGCTGGCCAACGTGCCGGTGTTCGAGGGCCGCGTGGTGGTGTGCCCCGACGTGTCGGGCTCGATGAGCTCGCCGGTGACGGGCCACCGCGGTTCTGCGACCTCGGCGGTGCGATGCATCGACGTGGCCGCGCTGGTGGCCGCCGCCGTGCTGCGCCGCAATGCGGATGCGCGTGTGCTGCCCTTCGAGACGAAGGTGGTGTCGCTGGAGTTGAATCCGCGTGATTCGGTGATGACCAACGCGGCCAAGCTGGCGGCGGTGGGCGGTGGCGGTACTTCGTGCAGCGCGCCGCTGGCATGGCTGAACAAGGAGAAGGCGCAAGCCGATCTGGTGGTGCTGGTGTCGGACAACGAATCGTGGGCCGACCGAGGCCGTGGTCGCGGAACCGCGACCACGCAGGAGTGGGCAGCGTTCAAGGAGCGCAACCCGAAGGCGCGGCTGGTGTGCATCGACATCCAGCCTTATGCGACCACCCAGGCGCAGGAGCGTGCCGATGTGCTGAACATCGGCGGCTTCAGCGACGAGGTGTTCAAGCTGCTGGCGGTGTATGCCGCGGGCGGCCTGGGCGCCGACCACTGGGTGGGTGTGATCGAAGAGACTTCGATCTGAGAGAAAAGAGAGAGGGCATCGTGGGCCTTGGCCCGCGGTGCCCGATCCGAAGAAATTGAACGTCGTCGTTCGGCGAATGCAGATGCGAGTACATCCAACCATGTTCTTCCTCGCATCGATCGTTTGTCGCCGAACGGGGATGAAGGTTGTTGTGCGAATGCAGGCAGGACTACATCTGGACGCCCCGGGGTCGAACCCCGACACCGGTTCGCTGGTGGGCATGTCTTGCCATCCTCGTCGCACTGTTTTTTGCAGCGAATGCTGGCGGAACTACAGAGTCTTGATCTCGTGGTCGCGGGTTCGAATCCCGCCGGTCGAAAGACCGTAGCTCAGTGGTAGAGCACGACGCTTCGTCGATTCTTGTCGCTGCTTTTTTGTTTTGAGGTGAATGCAGACGGGTTTACAGGTAGAGCGTCATGGTCTTGGCCATGAAGGTCCCGGGTCCGAGTCCCGGTCTGTTTCGGCAGGTAGCTCAGTTCACGACCCGTCGCTCCTCGTCACCTCTTTTTTTGCATATCGGGCACGCAGGCACAGAAGGGAGCGCCACTGCCAAAAATGTTTTGAATTGCCGGCAGCCTGGGTAAGACCAGGTACGGCGGGCAAGCCGGTCGACGGGCAAGGTTGAGGATGCAGGTGCTGGCTCCGATGACGGGTCTGTCACTGGCGCGCGTTTCCAACCGTCGACTGGGCCGCTGGATTCAAACACCACGGTCGCCGTATTGATGCGGGTTCGAATCCCGCCGTGTCCACCAGTCAGTCGTATGTTGTTGTCGAACGGAAAGAAGATCATGTCGGATGAAGATCGCACCCAGGAGCGGATCGGCTACGTGCTGAACGGCACCGGCTGGGCCACGTTGAGTTTTCGCGCGGATGCCGGACCGATGGCGTTCGCCGTGTCGTACCTGCACGATTCGCTGGGCGATCTCGCGCGCATGGGGCTCGACCTCGCGAAGGGTGCGAAGACCGCCTCGGCCGTCTTCATGGACGAACCCGGCGAAGTCCATCTGGTGGTAACCGGCGACGCGGACGCCATGGCGTTCGAGTTGCGCCGCTACCGCGATTGGGCGAGCTGGGGCATCACCGCCATGGACGACTACGAGGTGCTGGACCAGGGCGTCGTCCAGCGCGTGGCGCTGGTGCGCAACATCCATGCGATCCTGGAGCGCATGTACGTGGAGGTGGGCCCGCAGAAGTACCGCGAACTCTGGGTGGAGCACGACTTTCCGCTGCGCACCTACGAAGGACTCATTGCTGCATTCAAGAAGTGGCCGCGGGCCTCCCGAAAGCAAGAACCGAAGCAAGAACCGAAGTAAGAACCGAACAAAGAGAGAAGAGAGAGAAGGACAGAAAAAATGACGAACTACAAACTGCATGAAGTAGCCAACGGTGTCCCCGTGAAGATGTGGACGAACGGCGTGCCCGTGGAAGACGAAGCACAAAAGCAGCTCGAGAACGCCGCGCGCCTGCCCATCGTGTTCAAGCACATCGCGGCCATGCCCGACGTGCACTACGGCATCGGCGCGACCGTGGGCTCGGTGATCCCGACCTTCAAGGCCATCATCCCCGCTGCCGTCGGCGTGGACATCGGCTGCGGAATGATGGCCTGCAAGACCACGCTCAACGCACGCGACCTGCCCGACAACCTGGGCCCGCTGCGCGCCGCGATCGAGAAGGCCGTGCCGCACGGATCGAACCCCAAGCGCATGGGCCGCGACAAGGGCTCGTGGGAAACGCCGCCTGACGAAACCGATGCCGCCTGGGCCAGGCTGGTGGATGAGTTCGACCTGATCTGCGAGGACTACCCGCGCATCAAGAACACGAACAACCACAAGCACCTGGGAACGCTGGGAACCGGCAACCACTTCATCGAGGTGTGCCTGGACGAAGCGGGCGCCGTGTGGTTCATGCTGCACTCGGGCTCGCGCGGCGTGGGCAACGCCATCGGCACGCACTTCATCGAACTCGCGAAGAAGGACGCCGAGCTGCACCAGCGCAACCTGCCCGACCAGGACCTGGCGTACTTCGAGGAAGGCGCCAAGTACTTCGGCGACTACGTGCGTGCGGTGGGCTGGGCCCAGAAGTTCGCGCGTGCGAACCGCGAAGTGATGATGCAGCGCGTGGTCGCGGCCGCGCGCAAGGTGATCGCCAAGCCATTCGAGGCGCATGTGGAAGCGGTGAACTGCCACCACAACTATGTGAGCCGCGAGACGCACTTCGGCGAAGACGTGCTCGTGACCCGCAAGGGCGCGGTGAGTGCGAAGCTTGGAGAACTCGGGATCATCCCCGGCAGCATGGGTGCCAAGAGCTACATCGTGCGCGGAAAGGGCAACCCCGAGAGCTTCATGAGCTGCAGCCACGGCGCCGGTCGAACGATGAGCCGTACCAAGGCCAAGAAGCTGTTCACCGTCGCCGACCAGATCGCCGCGACCGAAGGCGTGGAATGCCGCAAGGACGCCGACGTGATCGACGAGATCCCGATGGCCTACAAGGACATCGACGCGGTGATGGAGGCGCAGAAGGACCTGGTGGAGGTGGTTTACACGCTCAAGCAGGTGGTTTGCGTGAAAGGTTAGGCAAAGGCCGTTGGTGTGCGCCTCGCCTTGAGGCGTGCACCGCGGCCGGCGCTCTTCGCGAGGCGCGAGCAACGAGCAACGTGAAGACAGAAAAAGACAAGCTGATGATGACGAACGAAGAATTCATACGATCCGCCCACCCCATCGACCCCGCCATGCGCGCGGAGATCATGGCCAACCTGCGCGCCATCGAAGCGCGCCACGACGTCACCGTCCTCTTCGCCTGCGAATCCGGCAGCCGCGGCTGGGGCTTCGCCTCGCCCGACAGCGACTACGACGTGCGCTTCATCTACGTGAACCGCCTGCCGTGGTACCTCACCGTAACGCCGCGCCGCGATGTGATCGAAGTGCCGATCAGCGGCGACCTGGACATCAACGGATGGGACCTGCGCAAGGCGCTGGGTCTCATGCGCGAGTCGAACCCGACGCTGCTCGAATGGCTGCGCTCGCCCATCGTCTACCGCGACGACGCGGTGGCGATGCCGCGTTTTCGCGCGCTCTCGGAGGCAGTGTTCTCCAACGCGCGCGCCTGGCACCACTACGCCTCGATGGCCAAGAAGAACTTCCGCGAGCACCTGCAGGCCGACGAGGTGCGCTACAAGAAATACCTCTACGTGCTGCGCCCGCTGCTGGCCGCGCGCTGGATCCGCACGCAGCCTGGCGTGCCGCCGATGCGCTTTGCCGACCTGGCGCAGCACACGCTCGACGTCGTGCGCGACGCAGCGCTCATCGACGAGATCAACGCGCTGCTCGAAGTGAAGATGCGCGCCGGCGAAGCCGCGACCAGCCCGCGCTGGCCCGGCATCCACGCGTTCATCGAAGCCGAGCTGGCCGCCAACGCGGCCGAGCCGATCACGCCGCTGCCGCAGGCGGAAGAAGCGGGGCTCGATGCGTTCCTCTGCGAGACGGTGCTGCGCTTCGATGCGGCTGCATCGTCCGCGCACGAAGGAGGCCGCGCATGATCGAACTCGACGGCTCCCAAGGCGAGGGCGGTGGCCAGATTCTGCGCACCAGCCTCGCGCTGTCGGTGGCGACGGGCCAGCCCCTCGCCATCGAGAAGATTCGCGCCGGCCGCGCCAAGCCCGGCCTGATGCGCCAGCACCTCGCGTGCGTGAACGCCGCGGCCGAGATCAGCGGCGCGCAGGTCGAAGGTGCGGAGCTCGGCTCGCAGTCGCTGCGCTTCGTGCCCGGTCCGGTGCGCGCGGGCGACTATCGCTTCGCGATCGCCAGTGCGGGCAGCTGCATGCTCGTTTTGCAGACCGTGCTGCCACCGCTGCTGCTGGCCGGTGCAACCAGCCAGGTGCACCTGAGCGGTGGCACGCACAACCCGATGGCGCCGCCGTTCCATTTCCTGGAGCGTGCGTTCGTGCCATTGGTGCGCCGTCTCGGCGCCGACCTGCAACTCACACTGCGCCGCTGCGGCTTCTATCCGGCCGGCGGCGGCGAAGTCGAGGCGACCATCGTGCCCGCTGCGGGCGCGCTGCAGCCCTTCGACCTGATGGCGCGCGGTGCGCAGCAGTCGGCCCATGCAGAGTGCCTGGCGCCGGGCCTGCCGCGCCACGTGCCGACGCGCGAGCTCGACACGTTGGGCGGCGCGATGGGCTGGTCCGGCGAGCAGCTTCGCTTCGGCACGGCGCGGCAGAACGAAGGCCCTGGCAATGCACTGATCGCCACGCTGGCTTATGAACACACGACCGAAGTGTTCACGGCCTTCGGCGAGAAGACGCTCAGCGCCGAGCAGGTGGCGCATGGCCTGGTGAAGGAACTGCGCGCGTTCCAGAAAAGCGAGGCCGCCGTCGGACCGCATCTGGCGGATCAGCTCGCGCTGCTGTTGGCGCTGGCTGCGTGGCAGAGCGGAAAGGCCGCCACGTTCACTTGCAGTGAAGTGACGGCGCACACGCGCACCAATTGCGCGGTGATCGAGCGCTTCCTGCCGGTGCGCTTCACCATCACCGAAAGCCGCGCGGCCTCGACGGTGCAGGTCTCGCCGGCCTGATGAAAAGAAGACGCCCGCTCGCTCAGGCGAGCGGCGTCGCGTTGGCGTACAGGCGCAGCAGCATCGCGCGCAGCGTTTTCACTTCGGTCGCGCTGAAGTCGGAAGTCGCTACCGCTTCGTAGTGCTGCGCGAGCGGAATCAGCTCGCAGGTGAGCGCCAGGCCGCGCTCCGTCAGATCGATGCGCACCGCGCGCTTGTCGGTGTCGCACTTCTCGCGCGCCATCAATTCATGTGCCACCAGCCGGTCGACGATGCGCGACAGCGCCGACAGGTCGGTGGAGGCGTGCGTCGCCAGTTCAGACAGCGTCTGGCGCGGCGTGTGCTGCAGCGACGCGCACACGCGCCACTCGCTCAGGCTGAGCCCGTAAGGTTTCAACGCCTTCGCAAAGGCGTTGCCCATGCGGGCGCCGGCGCGTGCAAGAAGGAACGGAATGGCCTTTTCGAGGTCGTGATCGGGGTGTAGGGTTTTCATCTAGACGTGCTTGATTATTCAAGTATATAGTCCGCCGCAATTACTTGAATAATCAAGCAAAAACGGAGACGACCATGAACCTGGAACCCACGCGCCGAAGCGCCATCGCGGTGATGCTTTCTCTTCTGTCGGTGGCGCCGCTGGCTCATGCGCAAAGCGCAGCGGCCAGGTGGCCGGCGCAGGCCGTGCGCTTCGTGGTGCCGTTTCCCGCGGGTTCGGCGCCCGACGTGCTGATCCGCCATGTGGGCGCCAAGCTCGGCGAGAAGTGGGGGCAGGGCGTGATCGTGGACAACAAGCCCGGCGGCAGCGGCGTGATCGGCATGAACGCGATCCTCGCGGCGCAGAGCGACGGCTACACCTTCGGCTTCGTGCAGGGCTCGGCGATTTCCGTCGCACCGAGCACGATCAAGGGCGTGAGCTACGACTTCAACCGCGACTTCGTGCCCGTCACGCTCGCGGCAGTCGCGCCCTTCATGCTCGCGGTGCCGGCCAACTCGCCCTACAAGACGCTGGCCGATTTCATCGCCGCCGCGCGCGCCAAGCCGCAGGGCATCGAGGTGGCCGACAACGGCCGCGGCACCGCGCCGCACCTGGCCTCGGCATTGCTCGGCCTGCAATCGGGCGCGCAGTTCCTCGAAGTGCACTACCCCGGCGGCGCGCAGGCCATGCAGGCCACGCTGGGCGGCCAGACCCAGATGATGGTCGAGACCTACAACGTGGTCGCGGGCAACGTGCAAGGCGGGCGCATGCGCATCCTGGCCAGCATGGGCGACCGCGTCGAGGCGGGGCTGGAGCCGTTCCCGCTCGCGAGCAAGACGGTGCCCGGTGCGGTGGCGCACGGCTGGTTCGCGGTGATCGCGAAGAAGGGGGTCGACCCGCTCGTGCTCGCCAGGCTCAACAAGGACATGAACGAGGCGCTGCTGCTGCCCGACGTGATCGCCAAGTCGCGCGAGCTGGGCACCTATCCGCGCCCCGGCACCCCCGAACAACTGGCGCGCTACATCGCCGACGACCGCAAGACCTGGCAGGACGTGCTGGACAAACTGAACATCAAACCGGAGTGATAACCCAATGACCCCCATGAAAAACAAGATCGCGCTCGAAGAGCATTTCGCGATCGACCTCACGATCGCCGACTCGCAGGTCTACGCCCGCCCCGAGGTGTGGCAGGGCCTCAAGAGCAACCTGCTCGACTTCGAGCAGCAGCGGCTCGAGAAGATGGACGAGTGGGGTACGGAGCTGTCGATCCTCTCGCTCAACTCGCCGGCGGTGCAGGGCATTCCCGATGCGAAGCGCGCCATCGAAGTGGCGCAGCGCGCCAACGATGTGCTGGCCGAGCAGGTCAAGCGCCACCCGACGCGCTTCGGCGGGTTCGCCGCGCTGCCAATGCAAGACCCCGAGGCCGCCGCGCGCGAGCTGGAGCGCTGCGTCAACCAGCTGGGCTTTCACGGCTTCCTGGTCAACGGTTTCTCGCAGGTCGGCGACGAGCACACCGTCGTCTACTACGACGACCCGCGCTTCGCCGATTTCTGGACCGCCGCCGCCGCGCTGAAGAAGCCGTTCTACATGCACCCGCGCGATCCGCTGGCCAGCCGCGAACCGATCTACGACGGTGCGCACTGGCTCACCGGTCCCACCTGGGCCTTCGCGATGGAAACGGCCATTCATGCGCTGCGCCTGATGTCCAGCGGCATGTTCGACAAGCACCCTGCGCTGCAGATGATCCTCGGCCACTTCGGCGAGGGCATTCCTTTCAATATCTGGCGCGTCGACCACATCCTGCGCAAGGGCCGCCGCGGCATGCCCTGCGACAAGGAAATCGGCGAGTACCTGCGCAGCAACGTGCACATCACCACCAGCGGCAACTTCCGCACGCCGACGCTGCTCTCGACGATGCTCGAAGTGGGGTCGGACCGCATCATGTATTCGGTCGACTACCCGTTCGAGAAGCACGAGGACGCGGCCCGCTGGTTCGACACCTGCGAGATCAGCGAGAACGATCGCCAGAAGATCGGCCGCGACAACGCCCGCAAGCTCTTCGGGCTGAAGTGACATGAGCGCCGTGAAAGACACCCGCCCCGTGCTCGTGGCCGGCGGCGGCATCGGGGGCCTCGCGGCCGCGCTCGCCCTGGTGCGCGAGGGTTACCGCGTGAAGGTGATCGAGCAGGCCGGGCAGATCGGCGAGATCGGCGCCGGCATCCAGTTGAGCCCCAACGCCTTCGCGGCTTGCGATGCGCTCGGCGTGGGCGAGCACCTGCGCGCCAAGGCGGTCTACACCGAAGAGATGGTGATGTTCGATGCCATCGATGCGAAGCGCGTGGCGAGCATCTCGCTGTCGGAAGAATTTCGCGCGCGCTTCGGCAACCCCTATGCGGTGATCCACCGCGCCGACATCCACGGCGCGCTGCTCGAAGGCGTGAAGGCCACCACCGACGGCATCGAGTTCCTCACCTCGACCAAGGTCGTGCACATCGAGCAGGACGACCGCGGCGTGACGCTCATCGACGCGCAGGGCGGCCGGCACGAGGGCCAGGCCGTGATCGGCTGCGACGGCGTGCGTTCGGCGGTGCGCCAGCAGTACGTGGGCGACGGCATCCGCGTGTCGGGCCACGTGGTGTTCCGCGCGGTGGTCGATACGGCCGAGTTCCCCGAGGCACTGCGCTTCACCGCGCCCTGCATCTGGGTCGGCCCCAACTGCCACCTGGTGCACTACCCGCTCAAGGGCGGCGACAAGTTCAATATCGCCGTCACCTTCCACAGCGACCAGCCCGAGGAGTGGGGCTCGATGGACGGCGACCCGGCCGAGGTGCAGCGCTACTTCCGCGCTACCTGCGAACAGGTGCAGCAGCTGCTGCGCATTCCGAAGGCGTGGAAGCGCTACTCGACGGCCGACCGCAACCCGATCGAGCAATGGACCTTCGGCCGCGCCACGCTGCTGGGCGATGCCGCGCACCCGATGGTGCAGTACCTCGCGCAGGGCGCGTGCACGGCCTGCGAGGACGCGGTGACGCTGGGCCTTGCGCTGCGCCGCGAAGGTGGCAACTGGCCCCGCGCGCTGGCGCTGTACGAGCGCTCGCGGGTCGCACGCACCGCGCGCGTGGTGCTCTCGGCGCGCGAGATGGGCCGCATCTATCACGCCAAGGGCGTCGAGCGTCTCGTGCGCAACAGCATGTGGAACGGCCGGCCGCAGCAGCGCTTCTACGATGCGCTCGAATGGCTCTACGGCTGGACGGCCGCCACCTGCCTCGACGAGGCGACGGTGTGAAGGCATTCCCCGATTCGCTCGAAGCGAGCGCGGGCGGCGCAAGTGCCACTGCCGCCATCGACATCCCCGCGCTGATCGACAGCCACCCCGTCAGCAGCTTCCAGAAATGGATCCTGCTGCTGGTCGGCTGCGCGGTGGTGATGGACGGCTTCGACGTGCAGGCGATGGGCTTCGTCGCGCCGGCCATCGTGCGCGCCTGGGGCATCGACAAGGCCGCGCTCGGGCCGGTGTTCGGCGCGGGCCTCTTCGGCATGCTGGTCGGCTCGCTGGTGCTGAGCATCTGCGCCGACCGCATCGGACGGCGCCCCGTGCTGCTGGGTGCCACCGTGTTCTTCGCGCTGTGCATGCTTGCGACGGCCTTCACGCACACGCTCGACCAATTGCTCGCGATGCGCTTCATCACCGGCATCGGCCTGGGCGGCATCATGGCCAACGCGAGCGCGCTGGCCAGCGAATACAGCCCGCATCGCCGCCGCGTCACGCTGATGATGTGGGTGTCGTGCGGCTTCACGGGCGGCGCGGTGCTGGGCGGGCTGATCTCGGCCGTGCTCATTCCGCTGGGCGGGTGGCAGGCGGTGTTCGTCTTCGGCGGCATCGTGCCCTTGGTCATCGCCGCGCTGATGTGGCGCTACATGCCCGAGTCGATGCAGTTCCTGGTGTTGCGCGGGCGCAAGCTCGACCGCGTGCACGGCTGGCTGCAGCGCATCGCGCCCGAGGTGCGCATCGGCCCCGGCACGCGCTACGTCGTGCATGAAGCCAAGCAGGACGGCGCCCCCGTGGCCGAGCTGTTCCGCGCAGGGCGCGGCCCGGCCACGCTGCTCTTGTGGGGCATCAACTTCATGAACCTGCTGAACCTGTTCTTCCTGGCGAACTGGTTGCCCACCATCGCGACCGAGGCCGGCTACAGCGGCGGCACGGCCGTGCTGGTCGGCACGCTGCTGCAGGTGGGCGGCGTGGTCGGCACGGTGGCGATGGGGCCGCTGATCGACCGCATCGGCTTCTACCGCGTGCTGGTGCCGGTCTTCGCGATCGCGGTGCTGGCCATCGGCGTCATCGGCCAGCCGGCGCTGCCGCTCGCGCTGATGCTCGCGGTGGTGACGGTGAGCGGCTTCTGCGTGGTGGGTGCGCAGCCCGCGCTCATCGCGCTGGCTTCGAGCGTGTACCCGACGACGGTGCGCGCCACCGGCATGGGCTGGAGCCTGGGCATCGGCCGCGCGGGCTCCATCGTGGGGCCGGTGCTGGCGGGTTGGCTCATCGGGCTGCACTGGACGAACAGCGCGCTCTTCATCGCAGCGGCCGTGCCGGCGCTGCTTTCCTGCGCGATGGTGCTCTGCATGGGGCGATTGAAATTCACGGGTGCGATCGCGCGCCCAGGAGAAACGACATGACGACAACGAACAACTCTTCCGGCTGGACCCTGGCCGCCCGCGTGCTGATGGCCGCGATCTTCCTGGTCGCGGGCGTGCGCAAGCTCATGGCCTATGGCGCGACGCTCGGCTACTTCGCCAAGCTGGGCATTCCGCTGGGCGACGTGGTGCTGCCGCTGACCATCGCGCTGGAGATCGGCGGCGGCCTGCTGCTGATCGCCGGCTGGCGCCTGCAGTGGGTGGCCAGTGCGCTGGCCCTGTTCACGCTGGCCACGGCCTTCACCGCGCATGCGTTCTGGTCCGCCGATGCGGCGCAGTTCGCGGGGCAGCTCAACAACTTCCTGAAGAACGTGGCGATGGCGGGCGGCTTCCTGCTGCTGATCGTGCAGGCCACCGGCGGCGAACGGAAGACGGCGAGCACCTGAAGCCGGGCCGTGCCCCGGGGCGGGTGGAAAACTCCTTTCCACCCGCATGGTTGAACGGCCCGCGAGGCGGGTAGACACTCGCGCGCACCTTTTCACGAAAGATCGAGCGATGCCTGTCCAATCCTTCGTCTACAACAGCGTTCCCCAGCGGGTGGTCTTCGGTGCGGGATCGCTGCAGCACCTGGCGCGCGAGATCGACGCGCTGGGCGCGCGCCGTGCGCTGGTGCTCTGCACGCCCGAGCAGCGCGTGCAGGCCGAGCGCGTGGCCGACATGCTCGGTGCGCACGCGGCCGGCGTGTTCGATCGTGCCGTGATGCACGTGCCCATCGAGACCGCGCGTGAAGCGAGAGAAGTGGCGCAGCGCCTGGGCGCGGACTGCGCCGTGGCCATCGGCGGTGGTTCGACCACAGGTCTCGGAAAAGCCATCGCGCTGGACTCGGGCCTGCCGATCCTCGCGATCCCGACCACCTACGCGGGCTCCGAGATGACGCCGATCTACGGCATCACCGAAGCCGGCATGAAGAAGACCGGCAAGGACTTCAAGGTGCTGCCGCGCACCGTGATCTACGACCCCGAGCTCTCGATGAGCCTGCCCGTCCGCATGAGCGTGACGAGCGGCATCAACGCCATCGCGCACGCGGCAGAAGGTCTCTATGCCACCGATGCGAATCCGATCATGGATCTCATGGCCGAGGAGGGCATCGCCGCGCTGGGCCGCGCGCTGCCCGCGATCCGGGCCTCGGCGCAGGATGCGGCCGCGCGCGGCGACGCGCTCTACGGCGCCTGGCTCTGCGGCACCGTGCTGGGCAACGTCGGCATGGCGCTGCACCACAAGCTGTGCCACACGTTGGGCGGCAGCTTCAATCTTCCCCACGCCGAGACACACACCATCGTGCTGCCGCACGCGCTGGCCTACAACGCCGCAGCGGCACCCGAAGCGATGGCACGCATCGCGAAGGCGCTGGGTGGAGGCAATGCAGCGCAGGCCGTGTTCGATCTCGCGCGCGACAACGGCGCGCCGGTCGCGCTGCGCGACATCGGCATGAAGGAATCGGACCTCGACGTGGCCTGCGCGCATGCACTGCAGAACCAGTATCCCAATCCGCGACCGCTGGAGCGCGATGCGATTCGTGCTCTGCTGCAGAACGCGTGGGAAGGCGTGCGGCCCTGAACTGCTGCGGCCCGTAGCCGGTCCGCAGACGCCCGCCGCCGAAGCGGGACGGGCGCCGCGAACCGCTTACAGCGGCAGTGCGTCGCCGCGAGCGGCAGCGCGGGCGGCGGCACGCACCGCGGCACGGTCGACGGTGCTGGCCACCACGGGCGCGACGCCCGACGAAGCGCCTTCGGCGTACGGGTTGTCGCCGTGCGCGGCGGCAACGGCTTCGGCGCGGACCGCGGCGCGGCTGGTCGCCGAAGCGATCACCGAAGCCGGGCCGGAATTGGCGCCGTCGGCATACGGGTTGTCGCTGTGCGCGGCGGCCACGGCTTCGCTCCGCACGTCGGCGCGGCTGGCCTGCGAGGCGATCGATTGCACGCCTTCGTAGGTCTCGGCGTGTGCGGCACCCGCTGCGCCCAGCATGGCGAAGGCGGCGGCGGAGAGGGCGATGAGTTGCTTGGTGTTCATGATGAAAGTCCCTTCGGATGACGGTGTGGACGGCGGACATTCGTCGTTGCCACGGAATGCAGTGTGAAACCGCATCGTGGTTCGCGCTGTGCGTTTGCGCACCGCTTTCGTCATCCAGAAGACCCGCTACAAAGGGATCGTCGCGGGCTGCGGATACAGCACGTCGAGCGGCTCGGAGCGGCCTCGCACGATGAGTGCGTCGGGCACACCCATCTCATCTGCGACGCCGGCCTGTTGTGCCGCGAACAGCGAGACGACGAGGCGCGAGGCGGCCGTCTTCGAATGGTCCTGCAAGCGGCTCGCGGTGTTCACCACTTCGCCGATGGCGGTGAAGGTGGTGGTCTCCAGGTAGCCCACCTCGCCCACCGCCGCGCGCCCCGCATGCAGCCCCATGCCGAACGCCAGGCGCTGCCCGAACTGCGCCTCGAAGCCTTCGCTCCACGCGTCCATGCGCTGGGCGATCAGCGTGGTCGCGTGCAGTGCCTGCCGGCACGCGGTGGGCAGGTCGCACTCGAGCCCGAAGATCGCCATCACGCTGTCGCCGATGAACTGGTTGGGCACGCCGCCGCTTTCGCGCACGGCCGCGCCGACGGTGGCGAAATAGCGGTCGAGCACATAGGCGAGATCGAAGGGCCACTGCCGCTCGGAGAGGCCCGACCAGCGCCTGAGGTCGACGAACAGGATCGCCACGTCGCGCTCGCGCCCGAAGCTGCCCACCGGCGCGGGCCGGCCCTCGTTGGGCAGCGGCGCGAAGAGCGGCGTGACCTCGATGTCGCCCTGCGGGCGCAGCTGGCAGGCCAGCCGCACGTCGGCCGGTGCGCGCACGCGTTCGAGCGTGCGCTGCTCGTCGCGGCCCGGCTCGCCGATGTGCCCGGGCGCGCCGACCACGCGCACGCGGCAGGTGGAGCAGCGCGCGCGGCCGCCGCAGATCGACACGTGCGCGATGCCGTGCGAGCGGCTCGCTTCCAGCACGCTCCAGCCGCGCGGCACCTGCACCGTGCGGTCGGGGTAGCGCAGCGCGATCGATGGCTGGCGCGAGAGGCGCGCAAACCAGTTGCGCCCCCAGCGCGCCGAGAGCAGCGCGAGCAGCGCCAGCACATAGAGCCACTTGAGGCTCTGTTCGGCTTCGTTCAGCGCCTGCCCTTGCGCGGGCGTCGGCACCGGCACGGTCGGCACGCCGGTCCACTGGAACTCGCGGCCGATGGAGACGAAGCCCATCGCCGCCGTGAGCGGCAGCACCACCGCGATGGCCAGCAACAGGTACGAGAAGCGCCGGTACACGGGCTGCGCCCGCAGCGCGAAGTGCAGGCCGAGGCAGCCGTGGGTCCAGGCCGCGAGCATCAGGCCGAGTTGCGCGGCCGCGCCCGGCAGGTTCCACAACCCCCAGACGACGCGGACATAGGAGCCGTCGATGCCATAGGCCTGGTAGGCGCCGCGTATGGCCGTCAGGTGGGTGGCGATGAGCAGCGGCAGCGCAAAGCCCAGCAGCACGCGCAGGGCCTCCAGCGGCGGCATGCGCAGGGTGCGCCGTTCCCACAGCGCGACGACGGCCAGCGCCAGGTGCGTGAGGGCCGCGCCGTACAGCAGCACCGTGCCCGGCAGGCTGTGCCAGAACTTCTGCGCCACGCGCAGCACGCTCTCGGCCAGGGCGAAGGAATAGATGCCCAGCGAATGGTTCAGCAGGTGCACCGTCACGTAGCCCATCAGCACCAGTCCGCTCACCCAGCGGAGATTGCGCCGTGTCGGTGGTCTCAGCGAAAAAGGGGGCGAAGGAGGTGGTGGGGAACGTCTGTCCATGAACGGGTTCGAAGCGGCACCCGAGCATAATCCGCGCGCTCCCACCGACCCGGCATGGCCAAACCTGAACCCACCCTCCGCTCCAGCCTCGCGCTGCGCCAGATCGCGCTGCTCGAAGGCCTCTCCGACCAGCGCCTGGACCTGCTCGCGCAACAGTGCCTGTGGCACAGCGTGGAGGCCGGCAAGCCGCTGCTCCTGCGCGCCGAGCAGCAGGGCGAGGTGTTCCTGCTGGTCTCGGGCCGGGTGCGGGTGACGACCTATTCGGCCAACGGCCGGCAGGTCACCTTCCGCGATGCCGAAGCGGGCCAGTACTTCGGCGACATCGCCGCCATCGATGGCGGCCCACGCTCCGCCGACGTGGTGACGCTGGAGCCCAGCGTCGTCGCCAGCCTCGACCGCGCCGCCTTCATGGCCCTCTTGCGCGACGAGCCGCGGATCGCCGAGCGGGTGATGCAGCGGCTGGCCTCGCTGGTGCGCCAGCTCTCCGAACGCGTGATCGACCTGAGCACGCTGGGCGTGCAGAACCGGCTGCATGCCGAGCTGCTGCGTCTCGCACGCGCCGCCGGGGTCGAAGGCAACGAGGCCCGGCTGGAGCCGGCCCCCAAGCACGCGGCGCTGGCCAGCCAGATCAGCACGAACCGCGAGCAGGTCACGCGCGAGCTCAACGTGCTGGTGCGCAGCGGCGTGCTGCGCAAGGACGGCAAGGCGCTGCTGGTGGCCGACGCCGCCCGGCTGGAGCTCATGGTCTCGCAGGTGCGCGGGGATTGAGGCTCACACCGGGCTTCGCGCACTTCGTGTCGCTTCGCCCATCCCCTGCCGGGGGAAATACCGGCAGCCCGGCAAAGCCGGTGCTGCGGCATTCCACGAATGGTTCGCGAGATCGCTCAGTTCCAGCGTCCGTTCGTCCCGCCGACGCTCAAGCGGCCGGCGCCCAGCAGCACCACGGTCAGCGCGCCGAACAGGTACAGGCCCTGCAGTTCCAGCGCCCAGCCGCCCTGCTTGGTGAGCGCGAACAGGTCGGCCATGTGCACGAGGCCCAGGGCCACGATCATGTTGATGACGATCACGCCCGCGGCGGCGCGCGTCCAGAAACCGGCGATCAGCAGCAGCGGTGCCACGATTTCCCCCACGTACACGAGATAGGCGAGCCCGCCCGGCAGGCCCGCCTTGGCCAGCATGCCGCCGATGAAGCCGACGCCCGCCGACAGCTTGAAGATGCCGTGCAGCAGCACGAGCACGCCGATGGTCACGCGCAGCAGCAGCTTGCCGGCATCGTCCAGCGCGGCGGGCGAGGGGGAGGCGAGCGACGACGATGCGATCGGCGCACGCGGGGTGTTGGCGGCTACGGTGTTCATGGCAGATCCTTGCGAACTTGAAAAAGGAAGGGTCCGCCACGGGATGCGGCGGTTGCGGTTCCAGTGTGCGGATCTGCCGGAAGGCGGGATGTGCGTTTACGCACATCTTTCAGGCATTGGCTGGCGTGTTCCTTTTTTCGTGGAACACCGCGGAACCGGCTTCGCCGGGCCGCAGGTGTTGCCCCCGGTAGGGGGTGGCGAAGCGACACGAAGTGCGCGAAGACTGGGGGCGAGCCTAGAACCTGCTTGTCCACTTGCGCTCGTAGTCCATCTTGACGAAATGCGCCGCCATGAAATCGATGAAGCTGCGCACCTTCGCCGACAGGTGCTTGCGGCTCGGGTACGCCAGGTTGATCGCCAGGTGCGGCAGGTCCCAGTCGTCCAGCGTGGGCACCAGGCGCCCGGCCACGATGTCTTCGTAGACGATGTAGGTCGGCTGCACCAGGATGCCCATGCCGTCGAGCGCGGCGGCGCGCAGCACCTGGCCGTCGTTCGATTCGAGCAGGCCGGTGACGGACACCGCGTGGGTCTCGCCCTTGCGGGTGAAGCGCAGCTCGTTGGGGTTGTTGGCGTGGGTGTAGATCAGCAGCTTGTGCTGCTTCAGGTCGTCCAGCGTTTTTGGAAAACCGTGCTGCGCGAAGTACCGCGGCGACGCCGCGAGGATGCGCCGCGTCTCGCCCAGCCGGCGGATCGTGACGTTCGAATCGGGCTCGTACTCGCGCGTGCGGATCGCCACGTCGATGTTGTTGTCGATCAGGTCGAAGTAGCGGTTGGCCGCTTCCACGTGCACCGTCACGCCCGGATAGCGCTGCGTGTACTCGCGCAGGAGCGGCGCGATGTGATGGATCGAGAACGAGAGCGAGGCCGTGATGCGCAGCACGCCGGTCGGGTTCAGCGCGGTGGCGTTCACCGTCGACTCGGCATCGGCCAGGTCGGCCAGGATGGTCTTGGCGCGTGCGCAGAACTCGCGGCCGGTGTCGGTGAGATAGAGGCGCCGCGTGTTGCGCTCCACCAGCCGCGCGCCCAGGCGCGCTTCGAGCGCGCTCAGGTGGCGGCTTGCGGCGGCGTTCGAGAGGCCCAGCGCCTCGGCCGCGCGGCCGAGGCTGCCGGCATCGGCGATCTGCACGAGCAGGGCGATTTCGGTCCAGCGGTCCATGGCGGGGATGTCTCCGGGGCTTGTCTTGTGGCGGCTGATTCCGGGGGATGGCGCATGGCCCCCGGCTTCACCGAGCCGGTGATTCTAGGAGGCGGTCCGATGCGCCGCGAGGACCCAGGCGCACGCGCAAAAAAAGAGGGACCGTTGCCGGTCCCTCTTCGCTTCGCGCCGTCCCGCGGCGGGCTCAGCCCAGCAGGCCGTGCAGGATGTTCGTCACCGGAGACGCCGCGCCGCCGGTGCCGTGGTCGAGCAGGCTGGTGATTGGGGTCACGACCTCGGTCACCAGCGGGGCGACCACGTGTCCGAGGCCCACCACCACGTCGGGCACGGCAGCGAGCGGCGAGCCCGAGCCCGAACTCGCGCCCGCGCCGGCCAGGATGTCGGTCACGGGCGCCGTGATGTCGGACACCGCGTGCAGCACGCTGGCCGCGATCGGCTCGATCGCATCGGTGAGCGAGGAGACCGGCTCCAGGATGTTCGCGGCCGGGCCGCTGCCGCCCAGCAGTCCGCCGAGCAAGTTGCCCACGAGGCCGTCCTGGCCGAGGACGCTGCCGAGGAGACCGCCGTCGCCGCCGAGCAAGCCACCGACGATGCCGTCTTCGCCGAGCACGCCGCCAAGGAGACCGCCGTCGCCGCCCAGCAGGCCTCCGACGATGCCGTTCTCGCCCAACACGCCGCCGAGGAGACCGCCGTCGCCGCCGAGCAAGCCGCCGACGATGCCGTTCTCGCCGAGTACGCCGCCGAGGAGGCCACCGTCGCCGCCGAGCAAGCCGCCGACGATGCCGTTCTCGCCGAGTACGCCGCCGAGGAGGCCGCCGTCGCCGCCGAGCAAGCCGCCGACGATGCCGTTCTCGCCGAGTACGCCGCCGAGGAGGCCACCGTCGCCGCCGAGCAGGCCGCCGACGATGCCGTTCTCGCCGAGCACGCCGCCGAGGAGACCGCCGTCGCCGCCGAGCAGGCCGCCAACGATGCCGTTCTCACCGAGCACGCCGCCAAGGAGGCCACCGTCGCCGCCCAGCAGGCCGCCGACGATGCCATCCTCACCGAGCACACCGCCGAGAAGACCACCGTCGCCGCCGAGCAAGCCGCCAACGATGCCGTTCTCGCCGAGCACGCCGCCGAGGAGACCGCCGTCGCCACCCAGAAGGCCGCCGACGATGCCGTGCTCGCCGAGTACGCCGCCAAGGAGACCGCCGTCGCCACCCAACAGGCCGCCGACGAGGCCATCTTCACCGAGCACGCCGCCCAGGAGACCACCGTCGCCGCCCAACAGGCCGCCAAGGAGACCACCGTCGCCGCCGAGGACGCCACCCAGGAGTCCGTCATCACCCAGCAGACCACCGAGCAGGCCGCCTTCGCCGCCGAGCAGGCCGGCCAGCGGCCCGTCGCTCAGCAGGTTGCCAACCACGCCGTCGGGTCCGAGCAAGCCGTCCACGAGGCCGCCCTCGCCGAGGAGCCCGCCGGAGAGGCCTTCGCTGCCGAGCAGGCCGGCGAGTGCGCCGTCGCCCCCGAGCAATCCACCGACAAGGCCGTCTTCGCCAAGCAGGCCGCCGACCAGGCCATCGTCACCCAGGACGCCGCCGAGGAGACCGCCGTCACCGCCGAGCAAGCCGCCCAGCAGGCCGTCATCACCAAGTACGCCACCAAGGAGACCACCGTCACCGCCGAGCAAGCCGCCCAGCAGGCCGTCATCACCGAGCACGCCGCCGAGGAGACCGCCGTCACCGCCGAGCAAGCCGCCCAGCAGGCCGTCATCACCAAGTACGCCACCAAGGAGACCACCGTCACCGCCGAGCAAGCCGCCCAGCAGGCCGTCATCACCGAGCACGCCGCCGAGGAGACCGCCGTCACCGCCGAGCAAACCGCCCAGCAGGCCATCGTCGCCAAGCACGCCGCCGAGGAGACCGCCTTCGCCGCCGAGCAGACCGCCCAGCAAACCGTCGTCACCCAGCAGCTGTCCGACCAGGCCGTCTTCGCCAAGCAGGCCGCCCAGCAAGCCGTCCTCGCCCAACAGCCCCTCGAGCACCTGGCCGACCACGCCGTCGTCGCCGATCAGCCCGTCCACGAGACCGTCGATGCCCAGGCCCGTGGTCACGCCTCCGAGCAGGCCGTCGCTGCCGGGCACGTTCTCCAGGATGTTGCCGAGCGCGTCGGTCAGATAGTCGACCTGGCCGATCAGCGAGCCGACCAGTGCGTCCGTCAGGCCGTTGCCCAGCAGGCCGTCGACCACCGGGGTCAGGACGCCGCCGATATCGACCACCAGGTTCCCGACGGCGTCGTCCACCGGATCGAATTCGTTCGGATCGTTGGCGCTGAAGTCGGTGCCCGCGATCGGCGAGAGCACGTTGTCCACCAGGTCCGTCAGGCCATCGACCGTGGGCATCAGCGAGCCCAGCGTGCCGGAGGAACTGGCGGCAGCCCGGGCCGCCGCGGCGCTTCCGCCACCCAGGCCGAGGAGGTCGTCCAGTGCGCCGACCAGATGGCCGACGGCGCCGTCGCCTGGATCGAGCAGGTGGTCTGCATCGGCGTCTGCGTCGGCATCGGCATCTGCGTCTGCATCCGCATCGGCGTCCGCATCAGCGTCTGCGTCGGCATCCGCATCCGCGTCTGCGTCGGCATCAGCGTCGGCATCGGCGTCCGCATCAGCATCTGCATCTCCGTCCGCATCCGCGTCCGCATCGGCATCCGCATCGGCGTCCGCGTCGCCTTCGCCGAGGCCCGGAGCGAGGAAGGAAACACCGCCGCCGCCGTCGCCACCACCGCTCAACGCGGCGCCGAGCGCAACGGCGCCCAGCGCGCCGAGGGCGAATTCGCCCAGGCCGATGCCGCTGCCGCCCGCGGCCTTCTTGGTCACGGCCACGGCGGCTGCGTCCGCATCGCTGTCGGCCGGCGTGACTTCCAGGTTGCCCGCGGCCACGTCCACATTCACCTGCTCCAGGCCGCCGGGCAGCTTGGTCGAGCCGATGGTGGCGTCGGTGCCGCCTTCGAAGACGCCCGCGAGCGGCGCCTTGTTGGCCGTCGAGCCGGGGAACAGCACATTGGCGTGGCCGCCGTCGGGAACGATCACGCGGTCGCCCGCCATCAGGGTCTGGGTGCCGTCCACCGGAATCCGCACGCCGTCGCGCACGACGACCGTGCCGGGCGTGGCGTTGGACAGCGAGCCCAGGCCCGCGGACATCGAGGGCGAGGCCATCGCGCTGGAGCCCATGGGGGCGACCGGTGTGACGCTGGCCTGGGCCAGGACCACGGGGGCCGCACCGTTCTCGGCCATGGCCGGGGTCGAAGCGATGGGTGCTTGGGGGGTGATCATGGGCGGCCTCCTCGAAGGAATAAGTAACCACAAAGCGCAACATGCGTGCCGCCTTCGCGCCTGCATCTCGCCGTGCCCCCGAAGGCGAGATAACTTGTTGATCTGAAATGGTTTTTTCGCACAGGCCGGGGCAAACCCCCGACGCCGGAACGGGCTGCTTTCGCGATTCGTTACGTAACGCGGCGCGCTTTTCGGCCGGAACGCCGGCCGCGTTCACGGGCGATGAAACACGCCGGGCGCGCCGATCGTTCCGCTGGGCGGAAAAATCATTTGCGCCTTGGCGCTTTCGGGGGCGCGGTGCGCGGCCTACAGTCCGCAGCACCCCCGAGACAGACACACAGCGACGGCAGCACAAGGAGACAGCCACGATGCGCAACCTCAACCAGGACAACATCACCCAGGCCGTGCTCGCGCGCTTCGCCGACACGCCGGACCCTCGGCTGCACGAGATCCTGACCAGCCTCGTGCAGCACCTGCACGCCTTCGCGCGCGAGGTGAAGCTCACCGAGGCGGAGTGGTTCCAGGGCATCCAGTACCTCACGGCCACCGGCCAGATGTGCGACGACAAGCGCCAGGAGTTCATCCTGCTGTCGGACGTGCTGGGCCTCTCGATGCTCACCATCGCGATGAACAACGGCAAGCCGGACGGCTGCACCGAGGCCACGGTGTTCGGACCTTTCTACGTCGAAGGCGCGCCCGAGTACGCGCACGGCGACGACGTGGCCAACGGCGCCGCGGGCGAACCGTGCGACGTGTACGCCACCGTCCGCGGCCTCGATGGCGAGCCGGTCGCCAATGCGGTCGTCGATGTGTGGCAGGCCGACGAAGGCGGCCACTACGACGTGCAGCACGCGGGGCTCGACCACGCCGAGAACCGCGGGCGCCTGCGCACCGGGCCCGACGGCGCGCTGCATTTCAGGAGCGTGCTGGCCCAGGCCTATCCGATTCCCGTCGATGGCCCCGTGGGTGATTTGCTGCGCGCGACCAAGCGCCATCCGTGGCGGCCCGCGCACCTGCATTTCAAGATCGAGGCGCCGGGCTACGAGCACCTCATCACCCATGTGTTCCGCGAGGGCGACAAGTGGCTCGATTCCGACGCGGTGTTCGCGGTGCGCCAGTCGCTGGTCGCGCCATGGAAGCAGCAGGACAACGGCCGCTGGCGGCTGGACTTCGACTTCGTGCTGAACCCGCTGAAGCAGATCGCCTGAGGCCCCAGACCCGGGCCTGCTACGCTCGCAAAGCCTGCCCCTGACGGCAGGCTTTTTTCTGCGCCCCGCCCCGTCACATCCCATGGCCTTTCCTCTCATCACCGACCCGCATTTCTATGCGGTCGCCATCCCCGCTGTGCTGCTGCTGGGCGTGAGCAAGAGCGGCTTCGGCGCCGGCTTCGGTTCGCTCGCGGTGCCCTTGATGGCGCTCGCGGTCACCGTGCCGCAGGCGGCCGCGATCCTCATGCCGCTGTTGCTGCTGATGGACGTGCTGGGGCTCGCCGCGTTCCGGCGCGACTTCGACCGGTCGCTGCTCAAGTTCCTGATCCCGTTCGGATTGATCGGTACGGTGGTCGGCACGCTGCTGTTCCGCGTGCTGTCGGCGCACACGGTGGCGGGCATCGTCGGCGTGTTCACGCTGCTGTTCCTCGCGCAGCGGCTCGCGTTTCCGCCCAGGCCCGACGATCCGCTGCCCTCGCGCGGCGTGGGCGCCGCGCTCACGGTGGTGTCGGGCTTCACGAGCTTCATCGCCCATGCGGGCGGCCCGCCGATCAACGCCTACGTGATCCCGCTGCGGCTCAAGCCGGTGGTGTTCACGGCGACGATGGCGTACTTTTTCTTCGTGGTGAATCTGAGCAAGTGGATCCCCTACGCGTGGCTCGGCCTCATCGATTTCCGCACGCTGGCCACCTCGGTGGCGCTGATGCCGCTCGCACCGCTGGGCGTGTGGGTGGGCATCCGCATTGCGAGGCGCATCGACGCGACGTGGTTCTATCGCTTCGTGTACCTCGGCATGCTGCTCACGGGCCTGAAGCTGGCCTACGACGGATTCTTCGCCTGAGGCCGGCCGTAACGTAACCCGGCCCCTTCGCGAAACACCGAGGAACCGGCTTTGCCGGGCCTCAGGTGTTGCCCCCGGTAGGGGGTTGGCGAAGCGACACGAAGTGCGCGCAGCCTGGGGGCGAGCCCACTTTTTCACGAAGTGCGCGCAGCCTGGGGGCGAGTCAGAACTCCACGATGCTCTTGAAGCCGCCGAAGATCATCCGCTTGCCATCAAAGGGCATCGTCTTCGGGTCCATCGACGCGATGCGCGGGTCGGCCATCACCTTCGCGTTGATCGTGTCGCGGTGCTTGCGCGACTTGTAGACGATCCACGAGAAGGCCACGGTCTCGTCGGCCTTGAGCTTCACGCTCTGCGGAAACGAGGTGAGCTTGCCGGGCTTCACGTCGTCGGCGATGCACTCCACGTATTCGAGCGCGCCGTACTCCATCCACACCTTGCCGGCCTTGCGCGCGAGCTTGCGGTAGGCCTCGACGTTCTGGGTGGGAATGGCAACGATGAAACCGTCTACATAGCGGGCCATGGGAGATCTCCTGAATGAAAGATAGAACCGTTGAAGGAAAAACAGCGGCGGCTGCATGGCGTCGTTCTTGTCGTCACGACGCCGATTCGCCTGCCGCCCCGCGGGGTGCCGCCTCTTCGTTGTTCTGCATTTGCGCCGGCGGTGCGGTGCGAAGCAGCAAGACCCCGATCAAACCCGCCAGTGCCGCGAACACGGCGCCCACGAGAAATGCCAGGTTGTAGCCACCGTTGAGCGCGAGCGGCATCTGCGCGCCGGCCGCTTCCATCCCGCTGGTGCGCGCCGCCGCCGCGCTGGCCAGCACGGCCAACCCGAGTGCGCCGCCCATCATGAAAGCGGTGTTGACCACGCCCGAAGCGAGGCCCGAATCGGCCGGATCGACTTCGCTCATCGCCGCCAGCAGCACCGGGTTGAACGCCATGCCTGCGCCCAGGCCGAGCAGCATCATCCCGGGCAGCACGTCGACCACGAAGTTGCCGTTGACCGGTGCGCGCGCGAACAGCGCCAGGCCGATGGCCGCAAGCCAGAGCCCGGCTGCCAGCGGCTTGCGGATGCCGAAGCGCATCACCAGCCGGGCCGAGAGGCCGAGCGAGAACACCGCCATGATGATGTTGGCCGGCAGGAAGGCCAAGCCGATCTGCATCGGCGTGTAGTTCAGCACCAGCTGCATGTAGAGCGCGGAGATGAAGAACCACGCGAACATCGCCGCCGCCCACAGCACGCCCACCACGTTGGCCACCGCCACGCTGCGCAGGCGAAAGAGGCCCAGAGGCATCAGCGGATGCTGCACGCGCGCCTCGATGGCGATGAATGCCGCCAGCAGCACCACGGCCGCGCCGAGCAGGCCCAGCGTCTGCGTGGAACCCCAGCCGGCTTCGTTGCCGTTGACCACGCCGTACACCGCGAGCATGAGCGACAGCGTGACGGTGACCGCGCCGGCGACGTCGAGCTTTTCGCCGTGCGCCTGGCCGCGCGCGTTGGGCAGCAGCGCCACGCAGAGCGCGTACACCGCCACGCCGATCGGAAGGTTGACCAGGAAGATCCAGTGCCAGCTCAGCGAGCTCGTGAGCAGCCCGCCCAGCAGCACGCCGATGCTGCCGCCGCCGGCGCACACGAAGCCGTAGACGCCCATCGCCTTGGCGCGGTCGGCCGGTTCGGTAAAGAGATTCATGATCAGTGAAAGCGACACCGCCGAGACCACCGCGCCGCCCAGCCCCTGCACCGCACGCGCGGCGATCAGCACGCCCTGCGAATGGGCGATGCCGCAGGCCAGCGAGGCGACGGTGAAGAGCACGAGGCCGATCAAAAAGAGCCTGCGGTGGCCGTACAGGTCGCCCAGCCGCCCCCCCAGCAGCAGGAAGCCGCCGAAGGTCAGCATGTAGGCATTCACCACCCACACGAGCGAGGTCTCGGTGAAGCCGAGGTCGGTGCGGATCGAGGGCAATGCCACGTTCACGATCGTGGTGTCGAGCACGATCATCAATACGCCCAGGCAGAGCACCATCAAGGCGAGCCAGCGCTTGCGGTTGTCGAGTGTTTCGGTCATGGAGTGGATTCCTGAAAAGGTCGCCGATGCGGCGTTCCTTGTTTTTTTAGACCAGCGGCTTGCCGCCGTTGATGAGCCAGGGGGTGCCGAAGCGGTCGGTCACCATGCCGAAGGCTTCGACCCAGAAGGTCTTCTCGAAGGGCATGGAAACGGTGCCGCCCTCCGCGAAGGCATCGAACACGCGGCGCGCTTCGGCGACGGTCTCCAGGGTCAGCGCAACGCCGAAGCCCTTCATGCCTTCATAAGGCTGGCCGGGCATGGTGTCGGAAGCCATGAGCATGCCTTCGCCGTAGGCCAGCGAGGCATGCATGATCCGCTTCTTGAACTCGGGCGGCATCTGCTCGGTGTCGGGCGCTTCGCCGATGGTCATCATCATCTGCATGGTGCCGCCGAGGGTCTTTTCGTAGAAGCGCATGGCTTCTTGTGCGTTGCCGTCGAAGGTGAGGTAGGCGTGGATGGGAGACATGGTGGTTTCCTTTGGGATGCTTTGAGGTGGTTACTTTTCGGTGGCCGTCTTGAGGTTGGCAAGACCCGTTTCGAAGTCCTTGCCGATCATCTGGTCCATGTTGAAGAAGATGCCCATGAGCTTGGCGATGTAGGGGCTTGGGCCGGACATGGCCCAGGTGACCTGGGTGGCGTCGCCCTGGGGCTGCAGCGTGAAATCGGCCATGTTGTGACCTTCGAAGGGCTTGATGAAATCCAGCTTGATCGCGACCTTCGAGGAAGGCGACGACTGCGCGATTTCCATCTTGCCCGCGCCCGCCTTGTCGTTGCCTTCCCAGGCGTAGGTCGCGCCCTGGCCGGCCGGCGCACCGCCGAAGCTGCGCTTCATGCCCGGATCCAGCTTCTCGTAGGGCGACCACTCGCCCCAGCGGTGGAAGTCGTTGATCAGCGGAAAGATCTTCTCGGCCGGTGCCGCGATGTGCGCGGTGCGCTCCACGCGGAAGGTGTCGGGCCGGGTGGCCGCGTAGACGAGCACGATCGCGATCAGCGCGAGGATGACGAGGACGATTTTCTTGAGCATGAAGGGACTCCTGGGGCAGGGGCAGGGCAGGTGGGTGTTGTGGCTTACTGGCCGGTGTGGACCACCAGCAGCCAGCCCACGCCGAAGCGGTCGGTGAGCATGCCGAAGCTGGAGGTGAAGAAGGTGGGCATCAGCGGCTGCATCACCTGGCCGCCATCGGCCAGCGCGTCGAACCACTTGCGGGCGTCGGCGTCGGTGGAGGCGGCGATCGACAGCATGATCCCCTTGAATTCCGCCTGGCCCGAGCAGCGGCCGTCGGAGAACATGAGCTCGGTTTCGCCGACGCGGACGACCGAGTGCATCACCTTCTCGGGGCTGGGCATGGCGCCGGCGCAGCCGTCGCCTTTTTCCATGCCGGCATCGGCGGGCGCGTCGCTGTAGCGCATGAGCTGCACGACTTCGGCGCCGAGCGCCTTCTTGTAGAAAGCGATCGCTTCGTCGCAACGGCCTTCGAAGGACAGGTAAGACTGGACTTTCATGGCAATTCCTTTTCGCTGTAGAGGTTTCGAGGTTTCAACGATGCGCAGCGGCTTCTGCGCGAATACGATGGGATTACTTTGTGTACACCGTCCACAAAGAATAGCAGGGATAATGGACAGTGTCCACATGGAATTGCAATGAAGCTCAACAACGTCCCCGAAAGCCTGCCGCCCGCCCGCAGCACCTACCGCCACGGCGACCTGCGCCGTGCGCTGCTGGAGGCGGGCATCGAACTGGCGCGCGACGGCGGCCCGGACGCGGTGGTGCTGCGCGAGGCCACGCGGCGCGCGGGCGTGGTGCCCAATGCGGCCTACCGGCACTTCGCCAGCCGCCAGGAGCTGTTGCTGGCGGTGCGCGGCGCGGCGCTCTCGGCCGCGGCCAAGGCGATGGAAAGCGAACTGGCCGTGCTGCACTTCGACCAGCCGCCGGCCGATTTCGCCCGCGCGCAGGTGCGCGCCATCGGCACGGCCTACCTGCGGTTCGCACAGGCCGAGCCGGGGCTGTTCCGCACGGCCTTCGTGATAACCGAGGAGGGCGAGGGCGAAGTGGGCCCCGCGGCCGCAGGGGCGAGCGGCATGGGCCCGTTCCAGCTGCTGGGCGCGGCGATCGACCGGCTGGTGGACGCCGGCGTGCTCGATGCGGCGCGGCGCCCGAATGCCGAATACCTCGCGTGGTCGGCGGTGCACGGGCTTGCGCTGCTGATCATCCACGGGCCGCTGCGCGCGCTCGATGCGCAGACCACGCATGCGCTGGGGCAGCGCCTGATCGACATGGTGGAGCGCGGCCTCTAGCGGCCGCCCGCGATTTTCAAGTCACGCCGAATTCAGAGAAAACCGTTCGCGCTGAGCTTGTCGAAGCGCCGCGCAAGGCTTCGACAGGCTCAGCCCGAACGGCTCTCCGATCAGAGGTAGATCTTCTGCAGCAGCTTGATCAGCGTCTCGCGCTCGCGCACCGAGAGCTTGGCGCTGGCATCGGCTTCCAGCTGCACCACGGCCTGCTCGGCTTCGCGCACCAGCGCTTCCCCGTCGGACGTGAGGTGCAGGCCGACCGCGCGGCCGTCGTGCGGATGCGGCCGGCGTTCGATCAGCCCCCGGCTGTCCAGCGTGGCCACCAGGCTCACGAGGTTCGGCGGCAGGATGTCCAGCGTCGTGCACAGCTGCCGCGAGGTGGCGCCCGGGTTGTGCGCCAGCAGCGAGAGCACCGAGAAATCGATCTGCTTGAGCCCGTAGGGCGCCATGCGTTCCGCGAAGAAACCGCTGACGATGAGCCAGGCGCGGCGGGCGTTGTAGCCGACCAGGGTTTCGAGCACGCGGGCATCGAGCCGGTCCGAACGGCTCGATGCGGAGGCAGCGGGCTCGTTCTTCGTGGAGGTTTTTTTCGCGGGAGCAGGCATGGCCCCGAGCGTAACCGGCCGTGGCGGCGCCGGGAATCTACCGCGCGACACCTTCGGCGGCGGCGTGCGAAAGGGCCAGGCCTTCGCAAGCGCGCTTGACGATGCCCAGGCGCATCTCGAATTCGGGCAGCACCCAGCGGCGGAACGCGGCCGCCGCGCGCACGCGTTCGGTCGAGGCGCCGCCCGCCGTGGCCTCGATGCGCGCCCAGGCCCACGCCATCATCGTGAGCATCACCACCCGCAGGTAGTCGTCGGCCACCTCGTACGGCAGCACGGGGTCGGCGTGCGCGGACATCGCGATGGTGGTGCCCAGGTAGCGCAGCTGCGCGAGCCGGCGCTGCACGTCGGCATCGGCCTCGCGCGACGCATCGAGCGTGTCGCGCAGTTCGAGCAGCACGGCCGACATGGCCGCGCCGCCGTCGGGCAGCACCTTGCGCACCAGCAGGTCGATGGCCTGGATCTCGTTGGTGCCCTCGTAGATCATCGTCACGCGCGCGTCGCGCACCACTTGCTCGATGCCCCATTCGCGCACGTAGCCGTGGCCGCCGAACACCTGCAGGCATTCGCTCGCGCCATGGAAGGCCTGGTGCGTGCAGGCCGCCTTGAGCACGGGCGTGACCAGCGAGCACCAGCGTTGCGCGCGCTCGCGGGCCTTGGGGTCGGCGTCGTGGGCGGCCACGTCGAGCATCAGCGCGCTGCGATACGCCAGCGTGCGCGCGCCGTCGATCCAGGCGCGCTGGGTGTCCAGGATGCGGCGGATGGCGGGGTGCTCGGCGATCAGGTCGGCCGCTTCGTTGCCGCGGCTTGCGGGCGCGGCGCCGGGGGCGCGCATCTGGCGGCGCTCGGCCGCGTAGGCGTCGGCCTTCTGCCATGCGGCGTCGAGCAGGCCGATGCCTTGCAGCGCCACATGCAGGCGCGCCGAATTCATCATCACGAACATCGCGGCCAAGCCGCGGCCCGCCTCGCCAACCAGCCACCCGGTGGCGTCGTCGAAGCGCATCGAGCAGGTGGGGCTGCCGTGCAGGCCCATCTTTTCCTCGATGCGCTCGCAGTGCACCGCGTTGCGCGCGCCATCGGGCAGCAGCTTGGGCACGAGCACGAGCGACAGGCCCTTCGGCCCGGCCGGCGCATCGGGCAGCCGGCACAGCACGAGATGCACGATGTTTGGCGTCAGGTCGTGCTCGCCGCCCGAGATGAAGATCTTGCTGCCGCTCACGCGCAAGCTGCCGTCGGCCTGGGGCACCGCACGCGTGCGCACCTGGCCGAGATCGCTGCCCGCGTGCGCTTCGGTGAGGCACATCGTGGCGAGCCATTCGCCGGTCGCGATCTTCTGCAGGTAGCGGCTCCTGAGTTCCTCGCTGCCGTGGTGCTTGAGGCAGGCGTAGGCACCGTGCAGCAGGCCGGGCGCCATCGTGAGGCCGTGGTTCGCCGCGCTGAGCCATTCGTAGAGCACGGCTTCGAGCACCGACGGCAGGCCCTGGCCACCGTCTTCGGTCGCGGCGGAAAGCGCGGGCCAGCCGCCGTCGATGAACGCTTGATACGCCTCGCGAAATCCCGGCGGCGAGATGACTTGGCCCTTGTCGAAGCGGCAGCCGACTTCATCGCCTTCGCGATTGATCGGCGCCACCACTTCGCCGACGAAGCGCGCGGCCTCCTCGAGCACCTGCGATTGCAGCGCCTCGTCGACCTCGGCGAAAGGCGCGAGCGCCTGCAGCCGCGCAGGCGCATCGAGCACCACGTTCAGGAGAAAGCGGACGTCTTCGGGGCGGGGGCCGTAATCCATCGATGGCATCAGGACTCGGCGGTGAAGCCGATCTTCTTGACCAGCGGACCCCAGCGCTCGTACTCGGACTGCAACGACTTCTTCATCTCCTCGGGCGAGGAGCCATGGGCGAGCAGCCCGACCGACAGCAGGCCATCGGCCACGGCCTTGTCCTTGAGCGCGGCCTGGATCGCGGCGTTCGCGGCGCTGATGACGGGGGCGGGCGTTTTCGCCGGCGCGAAGAAGCCGAACCATTCGTCGGCCACGATCTCCGGAAAGCCCTGTTCGGTGAAGGTCGGCACGTCGGGCAGGTAGGCCGGACGCTGCGCCCCCGAGGTGGCGAGCACGCGCAGCTTGCCGGCCTTGGCGAACGGCAGGCAGTCGCCCGCAGGCGTCATGCACGAGGCGATCTGGCCGCCCACCACGTCGTTGATGCCGGGCAGCGAGCCGCGATAGGGCACGTGGCGCAGGTCGGCGCCGGAACTCAGGCCCAGCAGCGCGCCCAGGAAGTGCGGCGTGGAGCCCGCGCCCGGCGAGCCGTAGCTGGCCTGGCCGGGGTTGGCCTTGGCCCAGGCGATGTAGTCCTTCAGCGTCTTCACGCTGGCCGGCACCATCGGGCCGACGGCCAGGCCGTGCGTCATCACGGCGCCGATGGAGATGGGGGCGAAGTCCGGAATGGCGTAGGCCAGCTTGGTGTAGATGTGCGGATAGATCGACAGCGCCGAGGCCTGCGCGAGGCACAGCACCGAGCCGTCGGCCGGCGAGGTCTTGAGCGTGTCGAGCGCGATGCGCCCGCCCGCGCCGGGCTTGTTTTCGACCACCGGGTTCGTCTTGGTGAAGGGCGTGTCGCCCACCTTGTCGGCCACGCGGCGCGCCACGCTGTCGCCCGCGCTGCCGGCCGGGAAGCCGTAGTAGATCTTCACCTGCTGCTGCACCAGCTGGGCGAGCGCGGCGAGAGGGTGCAGAGCACCGATGGCGGCGGTGCCGCCGAGCATGTTCACGAACTGGCGTCGGGTGGTCATGGTCTTGTCTCCTGGTTGGTTGCTGGGGCTGGAATCAGCGCGGCGCCATGCGCAGGGCGCCATCGATGCGAATGACTTCGCCGTTGAGGTGGCCGTTCGTCACGATGTGACAGGCCAGCTCGGCAAATTCCGAAGGCTTGCCCAGGCGCGGCGGAAACGGAATCGACGCGGCCAGCGAGTGCTGCACGGCCTCGGGCAATTCGAGCAGCAGCGGCGTGGCGAAGAGGCCGGGCGCCACGGTGCACACGCGGATGGCGTGCTGCGCGAGGTCGCGCGCCATCGGCAGCGTCATGCCGACGAGGCCGCCCTTCGAGGCGCTGTAGGCCTGTTGTCCCACCTGGCCGTCGAAGGCCGCGACGGAAGCGGTGAAGAGCATCACGCCCTTCTCGCCGTTGTCCAGCGCTTCCAGCCTGGCGCAGCGTGCCGCGAACAGGCGCGCCATGTTGTAGCCGCCGACGAGGTTGATGTTGACCACGCGCACGAAGTCTTCGAGCGGCGCCGGGTTGCCGTCCTTGCCGACGATGCGCTTGGCGCTGCCGATGCCGGCCACGTTCATCAGGATGCGCGCGGGGCCGTGGGCTGCAGCGGCCTTGTCGAGCGCGGCATTCACGCTGTCGGTGTCGGTGATGTCGCAGGTGCACGCGACGCCGCCGATTTCGGCGGCCACCTTCTCGGCGAGCGCGGCGTTGCGGTCGAGCACCGCGACCTTGGCGCCCAGGCGCGCGAGTTCGCGCGCGGTGGCTTCTCCGAGGCCCGATGCGCCGCCGGTGACGAGGGCGGCTTGTCCTTCGATCTTCATGGTGTGTTGTCTCCTGGAATGTCTAGCGGGGCGTGAGCGTGAAGGGCAGGGTGCCGGCGTGCATCGCGTCGGCGAGCGCGGCGCGGTGCTTGAGCACGGCGCGCTGGTTGATCGATCCCTTGTCGGTCACCTCGCCCTTGTCGATGGAGGGCGGCTCGGCCATCAGATGAAGGCGCGCGATGCGGTTGGCGCTGCCGGTGCCCATGGCGGACAGCTCGTTGGCCACCTGCTGGAAGTGCGCCTGCACCGGTGCGCTCTCGAGCACCTGCTGCATCGTCGCGTCGACGCCGAGGCCCGCGAGCTGGCGCACCTTCTGCGTCGGGAAAATCAGCGCGCCGACTTCCTTCAGGTTGATGCCGGTCAGCACCGCGTCCTGCACATAGGGCGCGCCGGCCGCGATGATCTTCGCGCGGAGCGGCCCCACGCTCACGAAGGTGCCGGTGGCGAGCTTGAAGTCTTCGGCGATGCGGCCGTCGAAGCGCAGGCCCCGGTGGATGTTGTCGTCGGCTATCCACTTCACCGCGTCGCCGGTCGAGAAGAAACCTTCCTCGTCGAAGGCCTCGGCCGTGGCATCGGGCGCGCGCCAGTAGCCGGGCGTGATGTTGGGGCCGCGGTAGCGCACCTCGGTCTTGCCGTCGACCTCGATCAGCTTGAGCTCGATGCCGGCCGCGGGCAGGCCGATGTCGCCCGACTTCACTTCGGGGCCGGTCACGTAGAGCGCGAACGGGCCCGACTCGGTCATGCCCAGGCCCGTGCCCATCACGATGCGCTCGCCGACCTCGGCCTCCTGCGTCTTGTGCAGGCTGTCCCAGATCGGCTGCGAGAGCGCTGCGCCCGAGTAGAAGAACATCTTCACGCGCGACAGCAGGTTGCGGCGCAGCACCGCATCGCTTTCCATCGCGTTGGCGATCGCCTCGAAGCCGGTCGGCACATTGAAGTAGATGGTGGGCGCGACTTCGCGGAGGTTCCGCAGTGTCTCGGCCATGCCCGCGGGCGTGGGCTTGCCGTCGTCGATGTAGAGCGTGCCGCCGTTGTCCAGCACGATGCCCACGTTGTGGTTGCCGCCGAAGGTGTGGTTCCAGGGGAGCCAGTCGACGAGCACCGGCGGCTCGTCGCCCAGCGCGGGAATCGACTGGCGCAGCTGCTGCTGGTTGGCGCACCACATGCGGTGCGTGTTGATCACCGCCTTGGGCATCTTGGTGGAGCCCGAGGTGAAGAGGAACTTGGTGATGGTGTCGGGACCGGTCGCTCGCATCGCGGCGTCGATGGCGGGTGTGGCTGGCGTCGCGGCGAGGACGTTGAACGCGGTGGTCGCGCGGCCTTCGAGCCGGCCTTCGGCGAGCACGACCTCGGTGCCGGACGGCACGGCGGCTTCGATGGCGCGGCCGTAGCGCGCGGCATCGGCCGCGAACACGAGGCCCGGCGTGAGCGTGTCCAGCACGTGGCGCAGCTTCTCGAAGTCCTGGCTCACCAGCGAGTAGGGCGGCGACACGGGGCAGTAGGGCACGCCGGCGTAGAGGCAGCCCAGCGCGAGCAGCGCGTGCTCGATGCCGTTCTCGCTGAGGATCGCGACCGGGCGCTCCGCGTTCAGGCCGCGGTCGAGCAGCGCCTGTCCGATGCCGCGCGCCTCCTGCAGCGCCTGCGCGTACGACACGCGCAGCCAGTCGCCGGTGCTGCCGTCGGCCAGCCGTTCGCGGCGGGCGATGAAGGTGCGGTCGGGCGCATGTTCGGCCCAGTGCGCCAGGCGGTCGGTCATGCGCTCGCGGTACGCGTCCAGTTGCGTCTCGGCCTGCAGGTACTGCGTGCCCGGTGCGCCGTCGCGCAGCACCGCGCGGGTCACGCCGAAGGCCAGCGGGCGGTATCGAACGGCGGTCATCCCTTGCTCACCTTCGCGCCGCGGCCTTCGAGGAAATCGCGCACGCGCTCCTTGGCCTCGGGCGCGGCTTGCACGATGCCGGACATCAGCGCCTCGGTGAAGAAACCGTGGTCGGCCGACTGCTCGGCGATGCGCGGCAGCGCGTGCATCAGCGCGTAGTTGGTGAGCGGTGCGTTGGTGGCGATGCGCCTGGCAAGCTCGAAGGCCTTGTCGAAGGCGGTGCCCTCGTCGACCAGGTACTGCGCGAAGTTGGCGCGCTCGCCGTCCTCGGCGTTGTAGACGCGGCCGGTCATCATCATGTCGGTCATGCGGGCCACGCCGATCAGCTTGGGGATGCGCACCGAGCCGCCGCCGCCCACGAAGATGCCGCGCGAGCCTTCGGGCAGCGCGTAGAAGGTGGAGCGGTCGGCCACGCGGATGTGGCAGGCGCTCGCCAGTTCGAGCCCGCCGCCGACCACCGCGCCGTGCAGCGCCGCGACCACCGGCACCGGGCCGTGCTGGACGAGGTCGAGCGCGGCATGCCACAGGCGCGAGTGCTTCATGCCCTGGCCGGCGTCGCGCTCCTTCAGTTCGGCGAGGTCCAGGCCCGCGCAGAAGTGCGGGCCTTCGCCGTCGAGCACCACGGCGCGCACGGTGGAGGGCAGCTTCTCGAAGGTATCGCGCAACGCGAGGATCAGGCCGTCCGACAGCGCATTGCGCTTGGCGCCCCGTGTCAGGCGGACGATGGCGACTTCGTCGCGGATGTCGAGGTGGAGGTCGGGATTGGTCATGATTGCGTTCGTGTGTGAGTTGGATTATGGTTATGATAAATAATCAATTCAAGGCGCTTGGGCACCTTGAATCCTAGGGACTTACACGTACTGGAGACAACGACATGGACCCCCGGAACCTCATCGCGATCGACATCCACACCCACGCCGAAGTGAGTTGCTGGAACCCGTTCGACAACTACGGCGAGGAATACGACCGCGCCGCCGACAAGTACTTCGGCTCGAGCGGCCGTCCCACCATCGCCGAGAGCGTGGCGTATTACCGCGAGCGGAAGATCGGGCTGGTGATGTTCATGGTCGATGCAGAGTCGAACATGGGCCGCCGCCGCATCCCGAACGAAGAGATCGCCGAGGCGGCCGCGCAGAACAGCGACATCATGATTGCCTTCGCCAGCATCGATCCGCACAAGGGAAAGATGGGCGCCCGCGAAGCGCGCCGGCTCATCGAGGAACACGGCGTGAAGGGCTTCAAGTTCCACCCGACGGTGCAGGCCTTCCATCCCTACGACAAGATGGCCTGGCCGATCTACGAGGTGATTGCCGAATACGGCCTGCCCGCCATCTTTCACACCGGCCACAGCGGCATCGGCTCGGGCATGCGCTGCGGCGGAGGCCTCAGGCTCGAATACAGCAACCCGATGCACCTGGACGACGTGGCCATCGACTTCCCCGACATGCAGATCGTGATGGCCCACCCCAGCTTCCCCTGGCAGGACGAGGCGCTGAGCGTGGCGACGCACAAGCCCAACGTGTGGATCGACCTCTCGGGCTGGAGCCCCAAGTACTTTCCCAAGCAACTGGTGCAGTACGCCAACACGCTGCTGAAGGATCGCATCCTCTTCGGCAGCGACTACCCGCTGATCACGCCCGACCGGTGGATGAAGGACTTCGAAGTGGCGGGGGTCAAGCCGGAGGGGATGCCGGGAATCCTGAAGGGCAACGCGGTCCGGCTGCTGAAGCTGGAAGGCTGACGAAGAGAAGAGGGCGGCCTACGAATCCGCCTCTTCTTTCTCGTCGATCCGATCCCAATCGCGCCCCGAGCGCCGCTGCCGCTCCTCGCGTTCGCGCGCCATCTGCTCCTCGAACTGCTGGCGGCCTTCCTTGTTGGCCGCGATCAGCTTCGCGCGGTCCTTGTAGTGCGGGTAGATCTCGTCGCTCAACTTGATATTCCGCGTGCGGAACCGCATCGTCGATTCGCGCGCCTCGTGCGCCGGCCAGCCCAGCGCCTCGAGCGTGGAGCGCGCGCTGCGCAGCGACGACTCGAACACCTCGCGCTCGATGTCCTTCACGCCGCGGTCGCGCAGCTGGAAGAGGTGGGTCACGTTGCGGGCCCGCGCGATGATGCGGGCCTGCGGGAAGTTCTCGGTCACCAGGTCGACGATCTCCAGCGACTGCTCGATGTCGTCCACCGCCACCACGATGGCCTTGGCCGATCCGGCGCCCGCGGTGCGCAGCAAATCCAGCCGCGTCGCATCGCCGTAGAACACCCGAAAGCCGAACTGGCGCAGGCCCTCGACGGTGTCGGCATCGTGGTCCAGCACCGTCACGCGCAGGCCCTGCGACATCAGCATGCGCCCGACGATCTGCCCATAGCGGCCGAAGCCGCAGATCAGCACCTTGGCGTCCTGCTGCTCGGATATTTCTTCCATCTGCGGGCCGTTGGTGCGGCTGTAGCGCGGCAGCACGAACTTGTCGAGCAGCACCAGGAGGAGCGGCGACAGGAGCATCGACAGCGCCACGGCGCCGATCAGGAGCGAAGTGATCTCGGGCGGCAGTACGTCGGGCCCCGCGGCCTGGAACACCACGAATGCGAACTCGCCGCCCTGCGCGAGCAGCAGCGTGAACACCGGGCGCTCCTGGTAGGCCAGGCCCATCGCCTTGGCGAGCGCGTAGATCACGACCAGCTTGATGACCATGAAGCCGACCACCAGCGCGGCCATGAGCCACGGGCTCGCGATCAGCACGCCGAAGTTGATCGACATGCCCACGGCGATGAAAAAGAGGCCGAGCAAGAGGCCCTTGAAGGGTTCGATGTCGGTCTCGAGCTCGCGCCGGTATTCGCTTTCCGCGAGCAGCACGCCGGCAAGGAAGGCGCCCAGCGCCATCGACAGGCCCACCAGCTGCATCAGCGCCGCGATGGCCACCACGAGCAGCAGCGCCGCGGCGGTGAAGATCTCGGGCGTGTTGCTGCGCGCGATCCAGCGCAGGATGGGGCGCAGCAGCAAGCGGCCCCCGAGGATGATGCCGGCGATCACGCCGACGATCTTGAGTGCTTCCAGCGCGCGGTCCAGGCCGCTGAGCGATTGCTCGGCCGCGGTGGCGCCCGCCAGCAGCGGCAGCAGCGCAAGGATCGGGATGGCCGCCACGTCCTGGAACAGCAGGATCGAAAAGCCGGCCTGGCCGCTCGGCGTCTTGAGCAGGTTGCGCTCGCCGAACACCTGCAGCGCGATGGCGGTGGAGGAGAGCGCGAGACCCAGCGATGCCACCAGCGCCACGCGCCATTCGGCACCGACGGCCCAACCCGCGGCAAAGAGCACCGCGGCGCAGCTGAGCACCTGCGCGGCGCCCCAGCCGAAGATGGGCCGGCGCAGGTTCCACAGGCGCTTGGGTTCGAGTTCGAGGCCGACGAGAAACAGCATCAGCACCACGCCGAACTCGGCGAAATGCAGCACGTCCTCCACGCTGGACACGAGGCCCAGCCCCCACGGGCCGATCGCGATGCCGGCCACCAGGTAGCCGATGATCGAGCCGAGCCCGAGGAACTTCGACAGCGGCACCACCAGCACGGCGGCGCCCAGGTAGATGAGGCTGCTGGTCAGCCAGGCGGGTGCGTGTTCCATGCTCAGGCCGTGCCTTCGTGGTTGCTGTTGTTTTCGTTGGCGGCGGACATGGAGGCGATGCCGCGGGTCATCGCGGAGTGGAAGGTGCTGGCTACCACCTTGCCCATGTCGTCGGACTCGGCCGGGCGGTCGGCTTCGGGCACGGGGCAGGCGATGCAGGCGTCGATCTCCTCGATCTCGGGCCAGTCGGGGTAGCTGCCCAGGCGCTGGGCGTAGGTCTGGACATGCGCCGTCACCTCGGCCTCCTCGGCGCTGCGGGCGCCGTAGAAGACGAGCGGCGGCAAGAAGCGCATGCCGCAGAGCGCGGCGGTCTGTTCGTAGGGCGGCAGGAAGGCGTCGAAGAAATAGCGGTGGTAGCTCTGGGGGTGGTAGCTCGGCTCGGGGCTGCCGGTGGTGGCGACCAGCCAGAAGTCCTTGCCCTGCAGGGCGGTGCCGCCGGGGCCGTAGGCCCAGCCGTAGGTGAGCACGTCGTCGACCCAGAGCTTCTGCAGCGCCGGCATCGAGTACCACTGGATCGGATGCACCAGCACGACCAGGCGGGCTTTCGCGAGGCGGGCCTGCTCGGCCTCGACATCGATGGCGAAGTCGGGGTAGCTGCCGTAGAGGTCGTTGACCTCCACCCCCGGCACCGCCCGCGCGGCGGCCAGCATGCGGCGGTTCACGCGCGAATCGCGCCAGTGGGGGTGGGCCGCAATCACGTAGATACCGCCGGTGTCGTCGGCGGGGTTTCCCGGAAGTGTTGTTGTCGTCATGCCGCGAACATAGCAAAGAAGGCTCTCCCCCAGGCTTCGCGCACTTCGTGTCGCTTCGCCAACCCCCTTCCGGGGGCAACACCAACGGCCCGGCAAAGCCGGTTCCGCGGTGTTTCGCGGTGTTTCGCGAGCAGGCACTACGATGCGGGCCTGTTCCAACTCTGGAGGAGAACGCCATGCCGGTGGTTCTGGTCGCCAACCCCAAGGGTGGCGTTGGCAAGTCGACGATCGCGACGAACATCGCGGGTTACTTTGCGAGCCGCGGCCATGCCGTGATGCTGGGCGACGTGGATCGCCAGCAGTCCTCGCGGCTCTGGCTGGGCTTGCGCCCGCCGATGGCCCGGCCCATCTCCACCTGGGAAGCCTCCGGCGACAGCGCCGTGGTGCGCCCCCCGCGCGGCACCACGCACGCGGTGCTCGACACGCCCGCCGGCCTGCACGGCTGGCGCTTCAAGGACGTGCTGGCGCTGGCCGACCGGGTGATCGTGCCGCTGCAGCCGAGCATCTTCGACATCTACGCCACGCGCGACTTCCTCGACCGGCTGCTGGAGCAGCGCCGCGCCGAGAAAACCAGGATCGGCCTCGTGGGCATGCGCGTGAATGCGCGCACCCTGGCGGCCGACCGGCTGAACGAATTCATCGCGGGGCTCGGCGTGCCCGTGCTGGGCGAGTTGCGCGACACGCAGAACTACGTGCAGCTCGCCGCGCGCGGGCTCACGCTGTTCGACATCGCGCCTGGCCGCGTGCAGCGCGACCTGGAGCAGTGGCAGCCGATCTGCCAGTGGCTGGAGGCCTGATGGCCCCCCGGCGTTTCACTTCGCTTCGCTGCGTGTAATTCGCCACCCCCCCGAGGGGGAGGCGCGGCTCGCCTTGGGGCGGCCCGGCGGCGCTCGCAACTCCCGGTTTTCCCTGACCCCGGTTGTCGCGATGCCGACAGCCGCGCCCAGGCCCTTGGCACCAGAATGCCGCGCATGACCAAAAAGACATTCCAGACCCTTCAGGATCTCGCCGCCTGCGTCGGCCAGGAAGTCGCCGTGAGCGACTGGATCACCGTCACGCAGGAGCAGGTCAACCAGTTCGCCGAGGCGACGGGCGACCACCAGTGGATTCATGTCGATGTCGAGCGGGCCAAGGCCGGCCCCTTCGGCGGGCCGATCGCCCACGGATTTCTCACGCTGTCGCTGCTGCCGCGTTTCTACGAGACCGCGTTCGACGTGGTGGAGTCGCGCATGGGCGTGAACTACGGGCTGAACCGGGTGCGCTTCATGTCGCCGGTGCCGGTGGGCAAGCGCCTGCGGGCCCGCATGAAGCTGCTGACCGCGGAGCCGATTCCCGACGACGGCCTCCAGATGACCTGGGAAACCGCCATCGAGCTCGAAGGCGCGGCCAAGCCGGCCTGTGTCGCCGAGTCGGTGGTGCGCCGCTACCGCTGAGCGCGGTTTTCTGTCTTACATCCGGCGGTCGGTCACTTCGCCATAGGTGGCGGCGCCTTGCCGCGTGATGCCGAGCGCGCTGGCGCGGACCGCGGCGCGGTCGGTGTTGCCGTTGGTCTGCTGGGCCACGCCGGTGCCGCCGTTGCCGATCTTCAAAGGCTGGCGCGCCTGGGCCTGCACCTCGGCCCGTGAGAGCGTCGACTGGAAGGGCGCGGGCGGCAGCGGGTTCTGTTCACCCTGGAAGGCCTGGGCACCGGTGCTGAGGGCGAGCGTGGCGACGGTCGCAAGCGAGGTGAGAGCAATCGACTTGGCATTCATGATGGAACTCCTTGAGCAAAGCGTTGAAGGACTCGATGCCGGAGCGGATGCAGTGACTGCTTTTCGCGCCGGCATGACATCCATACGCTGCGCCGCGCCGACCGGATGCGCCCTTGCCGCGCGAAGGGTCAGCTGAATCCGTTTTGCCGCCAGGCTTCGAACACCGTCACTGCCACGGCGTTCGAGAGGTTCAGGCTGCGCTGCCCCTCGCGCATCGGCAGCCGCAGGCGCTGCGGCTCGGCGAAGCCGTCGCGCACCGCGGGCGGCAGGCCGCTGGTCTCGGAGCCGAACACCAGCCAGTCGCCCGGCTGGAAGCGCACGTCGTGCACGGCGCGCGTGCCGCGGGTGGTGAGGGCGAACATGCGGTCGGCGGCGGGGCTTTCCGCATCGATCAACGCTTGCCAGCCGGCATGGCGCTTCACCTCGGCGTACTCGTGATAGTCGAGCCCGGCGCGGCGCAAGAGGCGGTCGTCCATCGAAAAGCCGAGCGGCTCGACCAGGTGCAGCGTGCAGCCGGTGTTGGCCGCGAGCCGGATCACGTTGCCGGTGTTCGGCGGAATTTCGGGGTGGACCAGGACGATATGGAACATCCGCCGATTGTCGGCGGGCCGGGTGGACCGGTCAGCGGGGCGGATCGGTGCGGGCCAGCACGACCGCGGTGATGTGCGCGCTGCCGGCCAGCCGGAGCGTTTCGGCGGCGGCGAACAGCGAGGCGCCGCTGGTCATCACGTCGTCGACCAGCACGATGCGTTTTCCCCGCACCTTGTCCGCGCGCAATGGCTCCACGGCGAAGGCGCCGCGCAGGTTGCGCAGGCGCTCGGCGCGCGCGAGGCCGCTCTGCGCCGGGGTCTCGCGGGTGCGCAGCAGCAGCGTCGCGTCGGTCTTGGCCGGCGCCATGCGGCGCGCGAGTTCGAGCGACTGGTTGAAGCCGCGCTCGCGCAGCCGGCCGGGCGCGAGCGGCATCGGCAGCACGATGTCGGACTGCTCCAGCGCCGGCTCCACCCAGGGCGCGCTGCGCAGCAGGGTCGCGAACGGACCTGCCCAACCGGCATCCCCGCGGAACTTGAACCGGGCGATGGCATCGGGCCAGGGCCAGGCGTAGGTGCAGGCCGCCAGGCAGGCGTCCAGCGGCGGCGGGTGCAGCACGCAGTCGCCGCACCGAGCGGCGCCTTCAGGCACCGGCAGGGCGCAGCCACCGCAACGCGGAGCCGGCGGCGCGAAGCGCGCGATACAGGCATCGCACACCGGCTGCGAAGGCCAGGCGCGGCAGACCTCGCACTGGCTGGGCAGCCGCGCGAGTCCCGCAAAGAGTGAGGTGAAAGGCCTCAGGGCCCGGTGGCTGAACATGGTCTCAATATACTCACGGCCCCATGGCCACCGACCCCGCAAGAAGACCGCCGACCATCGACCCCACGGCGGCCGCGCGCTGGCGCCGGCTTGCGCCTGCCGAGGGCTCGCCATGGCTGCATGAAGAAATCGGCCGGCGCATGGAAGACCGGCTGCAATGGATCAAGGCGCAGCCCCGCACCTGGGCCGACTGGGCGCCGCTGCGTGGCGGTCTGGAGGCGCACGAATTGGTGGCGCGCCGTTATCGCGATGCCGCCTCTCATGTGATCGAGCCCGAACCGGCCCTGGCCGGCAAGACCGGCGAGGCGCTGGCCGCGCCCTGGTGGAGCGCACGCCGCTGGCAGGGCGGCAAGGCCCGCTTCGACGCGCCGCCCGAGGACGGCGTGGACCTGCTCTGGGCCAACATGTCGCTGCACATGGCCGCCGACCCCGAGGCGCTGATCTCCCAATGGCACCGGCTCGTCGCGACCGACGGCTTCCTGATGTTCTCGTGCCTGGGCCCGGACACCGTGCGCGAACTGCGCGCGCTGCATGCACGCCTGGGCTGGCCCGCGGCCGGCCACGAATACACCGACATGCACGACTGGGGCGACATGCTGGTGCACGCCGGTTTCGCCGAGCCCGTGATGGACATGGAGCGCATCGTGCTCACCTGGGCCACGCCCGAGGCCGCGCTGGCCGAGCTGCGCACGCTCGGGCGCAACCTGCACCCGGGGCGTTTCCCGGCGCTGCGCGGCAAGGCCTGGCACAAGGCGCTGAAGAGCGCGTTGCCCGAACTGGCGCCGGCCGAGGGTGGCAATGGCCACATCGCGCTGACCTTCGAGGTCATCTACGGCCATGCCTTCAAGCCGGCGCCGCGCGTGTCGCTCGCGGCCGAAAGCGCGGTGTCGCTGCGCGAGATGCGCTCGATGCTGCAACGAGGTCGGCCGGGTGCCTGATTGCCTAGTAGTAGTGACCCGTAGGCGTCCCACAGGGCCTGCGAGCGCCGGTATCTACCCGCTACAATCCGCCGTTGCGTGAAACTCGCGGGTATTGTCCCGCGATCGAGGGCCTGTTGGATCCCGTTTGTACGAGGGCGTACGAGGGGTTTGGCTACCATCGACGCACCGATTTGCTGAACTCGCCCGTGTCGAATTCCGTGTTTCGTTTTGCCACCGTTTCAGGCCAGAGCATTCACTGGTTCCTGAAGCGGAACTGCTCGGTGACCCCGAGCCAGCTGGGCTGGCTCTACGCGTCGCTGTGCGTGGTATCGCTCGGTATCGGTACGGTGTTCTGGCTGCACGGTGCGCCGCTGGTGCTGCCATTCGCCTGGCTCGAGCTGGCCGCGGTGGGTTTCGCATTCATGCTGTACGCGCGGCATGCGACCGATGGAGAACGGATCGCGTTGCAGGGCGGACGGCTGGTCGTGGAGCTCGAGGACGGTGGGCGCTACGAACGCACGGAATTTCTTCCGCACCAGGTGCGGATCGAACCGCAGACCAGCGATCGCTCGCTGATCGAGGTCTCGGGGCAGGGTCGATCAGTCAGGGTGGGGCGCTATGTACGCCCGGAGTTGCGTGCGGCACTGGCGCGCGAGATTCGCATGGCGTTGCGTGGCGCTTGAAGCGGCTTGCGCAGCGTTGCACGGTTGGGTTTGTCGAAAAAATTGAAGAAACGTGAACACGATGAAGAGCATTTGGCGCAATAAGTACAGGCCGGCGAATCTGTTGCTGGCGGCCGGCGCGGCTTTCAGCAGCGCGGCGCACGCAGTCAACGATCTGCCCGGCGGCCCCTCGGTTCGCCAGTTGAATCTTCCGGTCGGTGTGACCAAGATCGCGCAGGAGCAGCATCTGCTCCACACGATCATGATGATTCTGTGCACGGTCATCTTTATCGCGGTGTTCGCGGTCATGTTCTATTCGATCTGGAAGCACCGCAAGTCGGTGGGCCACAAGGCGGCCAACTTCCATGAATCGGTGGTGGTCGAGGTCATCTGGACCATCGTGCCCTTCCTCATCGTGATCGTGATGGCGCTGCCCGCCACCAAGGTGCTGGTGGCCCAGAAGGACACCACCAACGCCGACCTCACGATCAAGACCACGGGCTACCAGTGGAAGTGGGGCTACGACTACCTGAACGGCGAAGGCGAGGGCGTGGCCTTCATCTCCACGCTGGACAGCTCGCAGCGCGCGATGTCCGACGCAGGCGCCAAGGGCGCGATGCCCGACGACTACCTGTTCAAGGTCGACAACCCGATGGTGGTGCCGGTCAACAAGAAGGTCCGCATCATCACCACCGCCAACGACGTGATCCACGCGTTCGCAGTGCCGCAGCTGGGCTTGAAGCAGGACGCGATTCCCGGCTTCGTGCGCGACACCTGGTTCCGCGCCGAGACCGTGGGCGACTACTACGGCCAGTGCCAGGAACTGTGCGGCAAGGAACACGCCTACATGCCGATCCACGTGAAGGTGGTCTCGGCCGGCGACTACACGACGTGGGTTGCCGCCAAGCGCAAGGAAGCCGCCGCCAAGCTGGACGACCCGACCAAGGTCTGGACGCTGCCCGACATGTTGGTGCGCGGCGAGAAGGTCTATGCCGCCAACTGCGCGGCCTGCCACCAGGCCAACGGCAAGGGCGCGGGCCCGATCAAGGCGCTCGACGGCGACCCGAAGGTGCTGGACGCCGACCACTCGGTGCAACTGCACGTGCTGCTCAACGGCCAGAACAACGGCGCGATGCCTTCCTGGAAGCAACTGAGCGACACCGATCTCGCGGCAGTGGCCACGTACACCAAGAACAGCTGGTCGAACAAGACGGGCCAGCTGGTGCAGCCGGCCGAAGTGCTGGCCCTGCGCGGCAAGTGATACGGCAGCAGCAGCGCCCCGCGAAGAAGAAATTGCAAGGAACAACGAAATGAGTGCAGTCCTCGACCCCCACGGTCACGCCCACGGCGACCACGCACACGACGGCCACGACGAGCATCATGCGGCACCGACCGGCTGGCGCCGCTGGGTCTTCGCGACCAACCACAAGGACATCGGCACGCTCTACCTGCTGTTCAGCTTCACGATGCTGATGGTGGGCGGCATCCTGGCTCTCCTGATCCGCGCCGAGCTGTTCCAGCCGGGCCTGCAACTGGTGAACCCCGAGCTCTTCAACCAGTTCACCACCATGCACGGCCTGATCATGGTGTTCGGCGCCATCATGCCGGCCTTCGTGGGCTTTGCGAACTGGATGATCCCGCTGCAGGTGGGTGCCTCCGACATGGCGTTCGCGCGCATGAACAACTTCAGCTTCTGGCTGCTGATTCCCGCGGCGCTGATGCTGGTGGGTTCGTTCTTCATGCCCGGCGGCGCGCCGGCTGCAGGCTGGACGCTCTACGCGCCGCTCACGCTGCAGATGGGCCCCTCGATGGACGCCGGCATCTTCGCGATGCACATCATGGGCGCCTCCTCGATCATGGGCTCGATCAACATCATCGTGACCATCCTGAACATGCGCGCCCCCGGCATGACGCTGATGAAGATGCCGATGTTCTGCTGGACCTGGCTCATCACCGCCTACCTGCTGATCGCCGTGATGCCCGTGCTCGCAGGCGCCATCACGATGACGCTGACCGACCGCCACTTCGGCACCAGCTTCTTCAACCCCGCCGGCGGCGGCGACCCGGTGATGTACCAGCACATCTTCTGGTTCTTCGGCCACCCCGAGGTCTACATCATGATCTTGCCGGCCTTCGGCATCATCAGCCAGGTGGTGCCGGCCTTCGCCCGCAAGAAGCTCTTCGGCTACGCCTCGATGGTGTACGCCACCTCGTCGATCGCCATCCTGTCGTTCATCGTGTGGGCCCACCACATGTTCACGACCGGCATGCCGCTCACCGGCCAGCTGTTCTTCATGTACGCGACCATGCTGATCGCGGTGCCCACGGCCGTGAAGATCTTCAACTGGATCGCCACGATGTGGCAGGGCTCGATGACCTTCGAGACGCCCATGCTGTTCGCGGTCGGCTTCATCTTCGTGTTCACGATGGGCGGCTTCACCGGCCTCATCCTCGCGGTCGCACCGATCGACACGCAGCTGCAGGACACCTACTACGTGGTGGCCCACTTCCACTACGTGCTGGTGGCCGGCTCGCTGTTCGCCATGTTCTCGGGGTTCTACTATTGGGTGCCCAAGTGGACCGGCGTGATGTACAACGAAACGCGCGGCAAGGTGCACTTCTGGTGGTCGCTGATCTCGTTCAACGTGACCTTCTTCCCGATGCACTTCCTGGGCCTGGCCGGCATGCCGCGACGCTACGCCGACTACCCGATGCAGTTCGCCGACTTCAACGCCCTGGCGTCGGTCGGTGCCTTCTTCTTCGGTTTCGCGCAGGTGTACTTCTTCCTCTTCGTCGTGCTGCCGACCATGCGCGGCAAGGGCGAGAAGGCTTCGCAGAAGCCTTGGGAAGCAGCTGAAGGCCTGGAGTGGGAAGTGCCGTCGCCGGCGCCGTTCCACACCTTCGAGAACCCGCCCAAGCTCGATCCGACCGCCACCAAGGTGATCGGTTGATCGACCGCACGACGATGACGACACCCGAGCAAAGAAAGAACAACCGTCGCATGGGGCTCACGCTGGCCTCCATCGCGGTGATCTTCTTCATCGGTTTCATCGTGCGCATGGTCTTCTTCAGCGGTCGCTGACCGCCCACCGAACGGGAGCAGCACCCATGAGTCTCGGCCAACGCATCCGCCGCGCCAATGTGCGCATGGTCGGCAAGCTCGCCGTCGTGACCTGCGGCATGTTCGCCTTCGGCTACGCGCTGGTGCCGATGTACCGCGCGATCTGCGAGATGACCGGCATCAACATCCTTGCGCTCTCCGAGCTCGAGGTGCCGGGCGGAGCGAGCGGCGGCAAGAACGTGCGCGTGCCCGACAACACGCAGGTCGACATGACCCGCACGATCAAGGTCGAGTTCGATTCCAACGTGCGCGGCGGCCTCTGGGACTTCAAGCCCGCCGAGCGGACCATCGAGGTGCACCCGGGCCAGCTCAACACGGTGATGTACGAGTTCCAGAACGTGCAGAACCGCCGCATGGCCGCGCAGGCCATTCCCAGCTACGCGCCGCAGCAGGCGGCGCCCTATTTCAACAAGCTGGAGTGCTTCTGCTTCAACCAGTACACGCTCGATCCGGGCGAGAAGAAGCAGTGGCCGGTCGCATTCGTGATCGACCCAAAGATCTCCAAGGACGTGAAGACCATCACGCTGTCGTACACCTTCTTCGAGGTGGGCGGCAAGACGCCGCCAGCGCCCGTAGCCGCCGTTTCGAGCCCCGCCAATGAGCCGCGCTCGTGACCTCGCCAGGCAGCAAGAAGGCTTCGCTTTGGGACACCATCAAGGCGGTCGGCTGGTCGTTCTTCGGTGTCCGCAAGAACAGCGCCTACCAGGAAGACCTGGGCAAGCTGAATCCGTTGCACATCATTGCGGTGGCGTTCGTCGCAGTGATCGTCTTCGTCGTCGGGCTGGTGCTGCTGGTGCGGCATGTGGTTGCCACGGCCTGACGAAGAAACCCACGACAAGCAGAATCCATTGAATCGAGAGAAGAAAGAAAGCCAGGAGCTGATATGAGTTCAACCACCCACGGCACCACGCCCTACTACTTCGTGCCCGGACCATCGGCCTATCCGGTCATGGCGGCGACCGGCCTGTTCTTCGTGATCCTCGGGGCGGCGCAATGGATCAACGGCCACGAGTGGGGCGCCTGGTCGCTCGCGGCCGGCATGCTCGGCTGGCTCGGCACGCTCTTCGTGTGGTTCCGCGCGGCCATCGGCGAAAGCGAAGGCGGCCAGTACGGCCACAAGGTCGATCTCTCGTTCCGCTGGAGCATGAGCTGGTTCATCTTCTCCGAAGTGATGTTCTTCGGCGCCTTCTTCACTGCGCTGTGGTGGGCCCGCACCCACTCGCTGCCGGCGCTCGGGAGCCTGGACAACGCGATCCTCTGGCCCGACTTCAAGGCCGTGTGGCCCAGCGTGGCTGCCGGTGCGACCGCTTCGCCGGCCGACATCGTCGAGCCGTTCCAGACCGTGGGTCCGTTCTGGCTGCCCACCATCAACACCGCGCTGCTGCTGAGTTCGGGCGTGACGCTCACCATTGCCCACCACGCGCTGCGTGCCGGCCATCGTGCGCAGACCATCCGCTTCATGTGGCTCACCGTGCTGCTGGGCATCGTCTTCCTGGGCGTGCAGGGCTACGAGTACCACCACCTGTACACCGAGCTGAACCTGAAGCTCAGCTCGGGCACCTACGGCTCCACGTTCTTCATGCTGACCGGCTTCCACGGCCTGCACGTGTTCATCGGCATGCTGATGCTGCTGTTCATCACGCTGCGCCTGCAGAAGGGCCACTTCACGCCCGAGCGCCACTTCGGCTTCGAAGGCGCGGCCTGGTACTGGCACTTCGTGGACGTCGTGTGGCTGGGTCTCTACATGCTGGTCTATTGGCTTTGAGCGAAGAACCTCGCGGCATTCCAGAAAAAAGGCGCCGTAAGGCGCCTTTTTCATGGTTCTCCTGGAACGAGCACCATCTACTTGCCGAGCGGGAGCCCGGTGGGCTGGATGTAGCCGAGTTTCCAGGCGAGCAGCATGCAGAGGAACAAAAACACCGACAGGCCGATCCGAAAGGTGAGCGCGCGCGCCATGCCGCCGCTCTTGGCGCGCCCATTGCGCCCGTCCTTCAGCATGAAGTACAGCGCAAATCCGAGGCTCGCGAAGATGCCCAGGAACACCAGGACGACGAAATATTTCATGACCCGCATTATCGGCCGCACGCCCCGTCCTCTCCAGTGATCCCCGAACCCCTGAACAGCGAAGCGCCGCCCCGCCCCGGCCGCTTCTGGCTCATCACCATCGCGGCCATCCTGACGGTGGCCGCCACCGTCTCGCTGGGCCGCTGGCAGCTCTCGCGCGCCGCGCAGAAAGAAGCGCTGCAGGCCAGCATCGACGCCCAGAAGCAGAAGCCCGCGCTCGATCAGGCCGAGTTCCTGGCGCTCGAGATGGCGACCGATTCGCTGCACCGCCCGGTGCGCCTGCGCGGCCTCTGGCTCACGCCGCAGACGGTGTACCTGGACAACCGCCAGATGCACGGCGTGCCCGGCTTCTATGTGCTCACGCCCTTCGCCCTCGAAGGCACCGAGCAGACGGTGATGGTCCAGCGCGGCTGGGTGCAGCGCAATTTCGTCGACCGCACGAAGCTGGGGGCGGTCGACACGCCCGCCGGCATCGTCGAGGTCACGGGCCTGATCGAGCCGCCGCCGAGCCATCTGCTCGAACTGGGCACACCGGCCGCCGCCGCGCCCGCGTCGGCACCCGCTCCGGCTGCTTCCGCGCCCCTGCAGGCACCCGCCGCCGAGGGGTCTTCGTCCATCCGGCAAAATCTCGACCTGGAGGCGTTCCGTGCCGAGACCAAGCTGCCGCTGCGAACCGATGTGTCGCTGCAGCAGACCGGGCCGGCCTCCGAGGGCCTGCAGCGCGACTGGCCGGCCCCGGCGCTGGGCTTGGAGAGGCACTACGGTTACGCATTCCAGTGGTTCGGCCTCTCGGCCCTCGTCGTCATCCTCTATGTCTGGTTCCAATTCATCACCCCCTTCCGCCGCTCGCGGCGCCGCGCACGCGATGAACGCCGCCTCTGACGAACCGCTGGGCCTGACGGTGCACTCGATGCCCTCGCCCAACCAGGCGCTCGACGGCGCCGAGGGCCGGCGCACGTCCGTCGGGCGCTGGAAGATGATCGCGGTGCTGCTGATGTGCGCGGCGCCGGTCATCGCGTCGTACTTCACCTACTACGTGATCCGCCCCGAGGGCCGCAGCGTCTACGGCGAACTGATCAACCCGCAGCGCGAACTGCCCCGGCTGACCGCCACCGACCGCAACGGCGCGCCGGTCGATGTCGCCACGCTCAAGGGCCAGTGGCTCCTGGTCGCGGTGGCCGATGCGGCCTGCGACGCGCTGTGCGAACAGCAGCTCTACCTGCAGCGGCAATTGCGCGAGAGCCTGGGCCGCGAGAAGGACCGCATGGACCGCGTCTGGCTCGTGAGCGATGCCGCGCCGATACCCGAGCGCCTGAACAACGGCCTGCATGGCGCGACGGTGCTGCGCGTGCCGGCCGACCAGCTGGCCAAGTGGCTGGCGCCCATTTCGGGCCACACCCTCGGCGAGCACCTCTTCGTGGTCGATCCGATGGGCAACTGGATGATGCGTTTCCCCGCGCGCATGGACGCCGCGGGCGCGAGCCGCGCCAAGCGCGACATCGATCGCCTGCTGCGCGCCTCGTCCTCGTGGGACGAACCCGGCCGCTGACCTGCCCATGACGGACACGAGCTCCCTGTACGACCTCGCACCGATCGCCTGGCTGATGGCGGCCGGCGTGCTGATCGCGCTCGGGCCGCTCATCTGGGTGTGGCGCCGCAATGCGGGGCACGGCCCGGCGCGGCGGCTGCATGCGTTGACGGTGCTCACGCTGTTCCTCACCTTCGACCTCACGCTGTTCGGCGCCTTCACGCGACTGACCGATTCGGGCCTTGGCTGCCCCGACTGGCCCGGCTGCTACGGCAATGCCAGCCCGGTCGGCGCGCGGCACGAGATCGCGATGGCGCAGTCGGCCCAGCCGAGCGGGCCGGTGACGCACAGCAAGGCGTGGGTGGAGATGGTCCATCGCTATCTGGCGACGGGCGTGGGCGTGTTGATCCTGACGCTGGCCGGTGCAACCTGGATCGTGCGGCGGCGCCAGTCGCGCCAGCCCGCGGCGCCGGCTGACGGTGACCACGCCACGCTCAGCGCATGGTGGCCGGCAGCGACGCTGGTCTGGGTGTGTCTTCAGGGGGCCTTCGGCGCCATGACCGTCACCTGGAAACTCTTCCCCGCGATCGTCACGCTGCACCTGCTCGGCGCCATCGTGCTGCTTGCGCTGTTGTGCATCCAGGCGGTTCGCTATCGGCAGGTTGCCGCAGACCGCTTGCCGACCCTGGTGTCGCCGGCCCTGCGCAACGGGTTGATCGCGACCACCGTCTTGCTCCTGCTGCAGATCGCGCTCGGCGGCTGGGTCAGCACCAACTACGCGGTGCTCGCCTGCACCCAGTTCCCGACCTGCCAGGGCAGTTGGTGGCCGCCGATGAATTTCGCGCAGGGCTTCGAGATCTGGCGCCACCTGGGCGTGACCGGCGACGGCCAGCCGCTCGATTTCTCGGCGCTCACGGCGATCCACTACGCGCACCGCTTGATGGCGTACGCGGTGTTCGCCGCACTGGGCGTGCTCGCCTGGCGCCTGCGCCGCATCGACGCGCTGCGCCCGCAGGCCCATTGGCTGGCCGGCTTGGCGCTGCTCCAGCTCGCCACGGGCCTGGGCAACGTGCTGCTCGGCTGGCCGCTGGCCGCCGCCGTGCTGCACACCGGCGGCGCCGCGGCGCTTGCCGTGGTGCTGACCTGGGCGCTGTGCGAGAGCCGCCGCGAAGCCGTTGCGACCGCCCCGGCGCGTGCCGACGACAATGCACGCGGTACCCCCACGACCTCCACCTCGAAGAAAGCCCCCGCGTGAGCACCCCGATTCCCGTTCAGCACACCAGCACCGCGAACGTGCTGCGCCAGTTCTACGCGCTCACCAAGCCGCGCGTGGTGCAGCTGATCGTGTTCTGCGCGCTGATCGGCATGGTGCTGGCCGTGCCCGGGCTGCCCTCGTGGTTCGACGTGCGGCGCGCCGTGCTCGCCTGCATCGGCATCTGGCTGGTGGCCGGCGCGGCGGCGGCGTTCAACTGCCTGGTCGAGAAGGGCATCGATGCCAAGATGAAGCGCACCGCCTGGCGCCCCACCGCGCGCGGGCAACTCAGCGACATGCAGGCGCTGGTGTTCTCTGCGCTGCTGTGCGCGGCGGGTTCGGCGCTGCTGTGGTTCACGGTCAACCCGCTCACCATGTGGTTGACCTTCGCCACTTTTGTCGGCTATGCGGTGATCTACACCGTGATCCTCAAGCCGCTGACGCCGCAGAACATCGTGATCGGCGGCGCCTCGGGCGCGATGCCGCCGGTGCTGGGCTGGGCCGCGATGACGGGCGACGTGGGGCCCGAGGCGCTGATCCTCTTTCTCATCATCTTTCTGTGGACGCCGCCGCATTTCTGGGCGCTCGCGCTCTACCGCGTCGAGGACTACCGCAAGGCGGGCCTCCCGATGCTGCCGGTCACGCACGGCAACGAGTTCACGCGGCTGCAGGTGCTGCTCTACACCTTCATTCTTTTCGCGGCGTGCCTGATGCCCTTCATCTACGGCATGAGCGGCTGGCTGTACCTGGCGGTCGCGGTGGCCGTGAGCATCGGTTTCACGGGCTATGCCTTTGCGCTCTGGCGCAACTACTCCGACACGCTCGCGCGCAAGACCTTCCGCTTTTCGCTGATCCACCTGAGCGTGCTGTTCCTGGCGCTGCTCGTGGATCACTACCTCCATTGAATAGAACCCCCCCTCGTCCCATGAACAAGCGCAACGCTCTCCAACTGATCGCCGGCAGCATGGCCGTGGCGGCGCTGGGTGTGGGCCTTGCGGCCTGCAGCGAAACCAAGCAGAGCTTCAATGCGGTCGACATCACCGGCGCCGACTACGCCAAGGACTTCTCGCTGAAGGACGCGGACGGCAAGGTCCGCACCATGGCCGACTTCAAGGGCAAAGCGGTCGTGCTGTTCTTCGGCTACGCGCAGTGCCCCGACGTCTGCCCGACCACGATGACCGAGATGGCGCAGGTCAAGCAGCAACTGGGCAAGGACGGCGACAAGCTGCAGGTGCTGTTCGTCACCGTCGATCCGGCGCGCGACACGCCCGAGGTGATGAAGGCCTACATGGGCGCGTTCGACCCGAGCTTCGTCGCGCTGATTCCGACGGCCGACGAGCTCACCGCGACCGCCAAGGACTTCAAGGTCTACTACAAGAAGGTCGACGGCAAGACGCCCACCAGCTACTCGATGGACCACTCGGCCGCGAGCTTCCTCTACGACCCGCAGGGCCGGCTGCGGCTCTATGCGCGCTACGGCGCGGGCGTGCCGGCCATGGTGTCGGACCTGAAGACGCTGCTCGGTTCCTGAGAGGGGCAGGCCCATGGACGCCGCGGTTGCAGTTGTCGCATCGGTCGATCATTTGAAGACGCGCAAGGGCGCCTTCCGCATTGCGCTCATTCCGCCCGAGGTGCTGCGCGCCCTCAACGACGGGCTGCTCGAAACCGTCAACCTCAATGAGTTCATGGCGCTCGAGCTGCCGCAACTTGCTCGCAGCGTGGCGGGCCATGTCGGGCTCGATGCGGCAAGCGAACGCTTGGTCGACACCATCGCCATGCTCGGCGCCTTCAAGCCGATGCAGCGGCACACCCACATCGCCCGTGCGCTCTACGACCTGACCGCGCTTCACGCCGAGCGCGATGCTGTCGCGCACCGGCTGGCCACGCACGCGAGCGACGTGGCTCGATGCTGGGCGGCGCAGTGGGTGACGCTCTCTGGACTGCCCTTGCCGGCGCAACTGGAGGCGGTGCGCCGCTTCGCCGCCGATCCGCATTTCGGCGTGCGCGAGATCGCCTGGATGGCGGTGCGCGACGCGGTCATTGCTTCGATGGACGAGGCGCTCGCGCTGCTGCAGCCGTGGGTGTTCGACGCCGACCCGAACATCCGCCGCTTCGCCAGCGAACTCACGCGGCCGCGCGGCGTGTGGTGCGCGCAGATCGAGGCGCTCAAGGCCGAGCCCTGGCGCGCGCTGCCGCTGATCGAGCCGCTGCGGGCGGACGGCAGCCGCTATGTGCAGAACTCGGTGGCGAACTGGCTCAACGATGCGAGCAAGACGCAGGGAGAGTGGGTCGAGAAGCTGTGCAAGCGCTGGATTGCGGAGTCGGACACCGACGCCACGAGGTACATCGCCAAACGGGCGCTGCGGACGCTCTCCAAAGGCCCATGAAAAAAGCCCGGCAGTGCCGGGCTTTTTGCTGGGAGAGGGTGGCTTACGCGTAGTCCGCCAGTGCCTTCTTCATCTTCTTCATCGCGGCGACTTCGATCTGGCGGATGCGCTCGGCGCTCACGCCGTACACCGCGGCCAGGTCGTGCAGCGTCATGCCGCCCGAACCGTCGTCGTTCACCTTGAGCCAGCGCTCTTCGACGATGCGGCGGCTGCGGTCGTCCAGCGCTTCGAGCGCGGTCGCGATGCCGTCGCTCGACAGGCGGTCGCGCTGCTGCGATTCGAGCAGGGCGGTCGGTTCCTGCGTGGCGTCGGCCAAGTAGGCGATGGGGCCGAAGGCTTCGTCGCCGTCATCGGACGGACCCGGATCGAGCAGCACGTCGCCGCCCGACAGGCGGGTTTCCATCTCGAGCACTTCCTCGGGCTTGACGTTCAGCCGGGTCGCCATCTGCGACACCTCGTCGGGGCTGAGCGTTTCGCGGTGCGTGCCGTTGTCGGACGCCGCCGAGTCGGCCTTGAAGCCCTGCTTCATCGAGCGCAGGTTGAAGAACAGCTTGCGCTGGGCCTTGGTCGTCGCGACCTTGACCATGCGCCAGTTCTTCAGGATGTACTCGTGAATCTCGGCCTTGATCCAGTGCATGGCGTAGCTCACCAGCCGTACGCCCTGGTCGGGGTCGAAGCGCTTCACGGCTTTCATGAGGCCGACGTTGCCTTCCTGGATCAGGTCGCCGTGCGGCAGCCCGTAGCCCAGGTATTGGCGGGAAATGGAAACCACGAGGCGCAGGTGCGACAGGATCAGCGCGCCGGCGGCGTCCAGGTCGTTCTGGTCGCGCAGCTTGCGTGCGAAGCCCTGCTCTTCTTCGAGCGTGAGCAGCGGCAGGCGGTTGGCGGCCGAGATGTAAGCATCCAGGTTGCCCAGCGGGGGGACCATCGACCATGGGTTGGCGACGGCCAGCTGGTTGGCAGAGACTCCAGACAGCGATGTCATCAGGGGAAACTCCTTTGTATTGGGCATATTAGCACTCGGTTAGAGGGAGTGCTAAATCAAGGGTTCCCTTGAGTTCCTATCGTTTTGATAGCCAAAGGCTACCAACGGATCCCCAGCTTCAAGAACGGCTTCGACAAGACGAACAGCGGGCCGACCCAGAGGTATTGGATGTCTTCGAAGAACGAAGGTTTCTTGCCTTCGATCTTGTGGCCCACGAACTGAAATATCCACGCCACCACGAAGATGGCGGCTGAAATCGGCAAAACAAGCCCGCCCATCGCATGCACCAGCGCCAGGGCCAGCGCGGTGAGCACCAGCATGGTCAGCAGGAAAGCCGGCGCGCGCAGCAGCGCGTAATAGACGAGGCTGGCAGCGACGAAAACGTAGGCCACCCACGGATGAATCGCAAACAGCAGCCCGACGATGCTCAGCATGATCGCGGGAATGGCGATGTAGTGGACCAACTCGTTGGTCGGATGGCGGTGGCTTTCGTCGTAGTGCGCGAGCAGCCGGTCGACCTTGCGGTCGCTCGTGGCCAGCGGGGCGGCGGCGGTGTGCATCATGGTGAGTCTCCAGGGCAAGGGCGCCGTTCGGTGCGGCGGAAGTCCGATGGTGCCCACGGCGCCCGGCAATGACAAGCAGAGAGCAAGCGCGGCCAGCCAGGCAAGTGCGGTTTTGCTACTGAAAAAGTAGCAATTCCGCTCCGGTGGGCGCGCCGTGTCATGACTTAGGGCACTGTCGCCCGCGGATTGCGCAGCTAAGATCAAACGCGTGGCTCCCTTCGATTCCTCTTCCACGCCTGCGCCCGAGACCGCGGGGGCGGGTCTTCCAGTTCGCGCGCCGACCGCGATCCTGGTCGTGGACGACCACGATCTGCTGCGCCTGGGGGTCTGCGCGCTGGTGCAGGCGCAGGCCAGTTCGTCCGGCGCGCGCATCGAGGTCTTCGAGGCCGCCAATGTGGCCGATGCCCTCGCGCTGTACGACACCCACCAGGCGGCCATCGGCCTCGTGCTGCTCGACCTGGCGCTGCCCGATACCCACGGCCTGAGCGGCCTGGCCGAGTTCCGGCTGCGCTTTCCGGCGGCGCGCATCGTGGTGCTGTCGGGCACCGGCAACAGCACGCTGGCGCAGGGCGTGCTCGCCCTGGGGGCCAGCGCTTTTCTCCCCAAGTCGGCCGACCTGAAGGAGGTGGTGAGCTTCATCCGCGCCTGCGGCCTGCTCGACCCCGAAGCCGCCGGCAACCCGCCGCCCGCCGTGCCGAAGGCGCTCAGCGGCTACGCCGAGTTTGCCCACGCCAGCGCCTGGCAGGAGCTCACGCCGCGCCAGATGCAGGTGCTGCAGTGGGTGCTCGAGGGCAAGGCCAACAAGGAAATCGCCCAACTCGCCAACCTGAGCGAGGGCACGGTGAAGAACCACGTCTCCACCATCCTCCTGCTGTTCGGCATGCGCTCGCGCGCCCAGTTGATCAGCACGCTGCACTGAGAAGCCGTGAGCGACCCGTCCGCCGACCACACCCTCGGCCAGCGGGTCCTGCGCGAGCACGTCGCCTCGGTCTACGACACCTACCGCATCTCGACGCTGACCCACATGACCTTCGTGGTCGTGTTCGGCAGCATCATCTATTCGCAGCTGAAGAACCCGAGCCTGCTGTTCTGGCTGGCCGGCCTGCTGGGCGCCGACATCTACGTCTACTTCACGCCGCGCTGGACCCCCTTGCGGCCCGCGCGGGAAAGCGCGTACTGGGCGCGAAAGATCTCGCGCATGGTCACGCTGGTCAGCATGATCACGGCGGTGGTGCCCTGGCTCATCGTGCCGTACGACAACCTGCCGATGACCTCGCTGCTGATGGCGGTGATCGTGGGCAGCTGCGCCCGGGCGGCGCAGTCGCTCTGGCCGCTGAAGTCGGCGCTGTTCGGCTACACGCTGCCGATGTCGCTGGGGCTCATCACCGCGCTGGCCTGGCAGGGCGATGGCCTGCATCTTTTCCTGGCGGCCGCCGGCGCGGCCTACCTGCTGCTGACGCTGCGCGCGGGCATCGGGCAGCACAAGCTCTTGACCGAATCCCTCATGCTGCGCTTCGAGAACGAGGCGCTGGCCGCCCGCCTGGGCGAGCAGATCGCCGCCACCGAGCGCGCGAGCGAAGAGAAAACCCGCTTCCTCGGCACCGCCAGCCACGACCTGCGCCAGCCGCTGCACGCCATCGCGCTCTTCGGCGCCGCGCTGGAGAACGAACTGCGCGACCGCCCCGAAGGCCGCAACGCCCAGCGCCTGATGCGCGCGGTGAACGCGCTGGGCGCCTCGCTGGACACCATGCTGGACGTCTCGCGGCTGGATGCGGGCGTGATCACCGCGGTGCCGCAGCCGGTGCAGCTGGATGCGCTGTTCCTGCCGCTCAACCACACCTTCTCGGCCCGCGCCGAGCACAAGCAGCTGCAGCTGCGCGTGCGCGCCAGCGGCCTGTGGGTGCACAGCGATCCGCAGCTGCTGCACCGCATGCTCTCCAACCTGATGGACAACGCGCTCAAGTACACCGCGCACGGCGGCGTGACGGTGATGGCGCGCGAGCGCGGCGATTCGGTGTGGGTGGAGGTGCGCGACACGGGCGTGGGCATCGCCCCCGAGCAGTCGGGCCGCATCTTCGAGGAGTTCTACCAGATCAACAATCCCGGCCGCGACCGCTCGCGGGGGCTGGGCATCGGCCTGTCGATCGTGCAGCGGCTCTCGCGGCTGCTCGGGCATCCGGTGCAGATGCATTCGCGCCCGGGCCGGGGCACCCACTTTCGCGTCGTGCTGCCGGCCGCGCGTGCCATGGCCGGCGGGCTGGTGCCGGCTTTTCCGTCCGACACCGGCGAGGTGCAGGCATCGCAGCCCAAGGCCGCGCTGGCGCTGCCGGGCCGCGTGCTGCTGCTGGACGACGAGCTGGAGATCCGCGAGGCCATGACCGGCCTGCTGCGCTCCCATTCGATCGATGCGCACGCCGTGGCCGACGAGGCCGGTGCCGCCGCGGCCCTGCAATGGGCCCGCCGCGAGGGGCGCCCCTTCGACCTGCTGCTGTGCGACTACCGCCTGGCCGACGGCGCCGACGGGCTGGACGCCGGGCTTCGCCTGAGCCAGGGGGCGGGTAGGGGGGAGGGCGAGGGCGAGGGCGCCGCCGAAATCCCGCTGCTGCTGATCACCGGCGAGACCTCACCCGCCCGCCTGCAGCGCGTGCGGGAATCGCAGGTGCCGGTGCTGTTCAAGCCGGTCGTGGCGGCCGCGCTGTTTCAGGCGATGGCCGAACTGGCCGCGCCGAAGCCGGCTTCTCCGCTGCAGCCATCGGTGCTTGAAAACATTGGTAGTCATTGAGTGCGCATCGCCTGATCGATCACCGGATCTATCGGCGAACGGCATGACTTTCGGCACTGGTGAGCAGTCGCTGCGCCGAATATCTTCACTGCATGCCGATGGGGCCTCAGGGCTGTCACCCGTCTCCGACACAGGGAGCAACATGCTGAAAAATTCGCTGAAACGCACGGGCTGGATCACCGCCGCGGTGTTTGCCGTTGCCGGTTGCGCCAGCACCGACAACAACCTGCAGCGCGAGACGGCACGCTCGATCGGCGGCAACGTCACGCCCGAGCAGGTCACGGTGTCGAACATCGATCGCGGCGCCACCAGCGTCAAGTGGCAAGCCGTTGCGCCCAGCGGCCGCTACGCCTGCAGCGCCGACGACATGGTGCGGCGCGTGCTTTGCACACGGAGCAAATAACAGGGGGAAGGGAGAGAAGAAGAAAGTGAGAAGCGGCCCCGGCGCAAGCGGGGGCCGCTTTTTTTATCTGAAATCGGCCGAGGTCAACCGAAATCAGCCCAGGAGTGCCTGCGCGAATTCGCGCGCGTCGAAGGTCTCCAGGTCTTCGAGCTTCTCCCCCACGCCGATGAAGTAGACCGGAATCGGCCGCTCGCGCGCAATGGCGCACAGCACCCCGCCCTTGGCCGTGCCGTCCAGCTTGGTCACGATGAGGCCCGTGAGGCCCAGCGTCTCGTCGAAGGCCTTGACCTGCGCGAGCGCGTTCTGCCCCGTGTTGCCGTCGATCACCAGCAGCACCTCGTGCGGCGCGGTGGCGTCGGCCTTGGTGACCACGCGCTTGATCTTCCTGAGCTCGTCCATCAGGTGCAGTTGCGTCGGCAGGCGGCCGGCGGTGTCGACCAGCACCACGTCCTTGCCGCGCGCCTTGCCGGCGTGCACCGCGTCGAAGCTCACGGCCGACGGGTCGCCGCCCTCGTTGCTCACGATCTCCACCGTGTTGCGGTCGGCCCAGACCAGCAGTTGCTCTCGCGCCGCCGCCCGGAAGGTGTCGGCCGCGGCCAGCAGCACCGAGGCGCCTTCGGTGGCCAGGTGCTTGGTGAGCTTGCCGATGGAGGTGGTCTTGCCCGCGCCGTTGACGCCGGCCACCATGATCACGGTGGGCGTGTACTGGCCGATGACCAGCGGTTTCTCGAGCGGGCGCAGCAGGTCGGCGATGGCTTCGGCCAGCAGCACCTTGACCTGCGCCGCGTCGGTGGCCATCTGGCGCTTGACGCGGCCCTTCAGGTCGTCGAGCAGGTACTCGGTGGCCCTGACGCCGGTGTCGGCCATCAGCAGGGCGGATTCGAGCTCTTCGTACAGCGCATCGTCGATCTGCGCATTGACGAACACGGCCTGGATGCCGGTGCCGGTCTTGCGCAGGCCGGTCTTGAGCTTGTCGAACCAGCCTTTGCGCTCGGGGGGCGCTGCCGCTTCGACGACGGCGGGTTTCGGGGCAGGGACGGGCGCAGGGGGCGGAACCGGGACCGGGGCAGGCGCTGCAACCGGCGTTGGCACGGGCGCTGGAATCGGGGCCGGGGCCGGCGCGGGCGCTGGCGATGCCACCGGGGCCGGCGCAGGAACCACCACCGCAGGCGCTTCGACCGGTGCGGTCGTCGCCTCTTCGGCGGCCGGCTTCCCGCCAAACCAGCTCGAAGGCGAGAACACCGAACGTGCGGGAGCGGGCTCGGCAACGGGTGCGGGGGCGGCGGGCGGAGCGACCGGGGGCGTCGGCGCCGGCGCGACCGGGGTTTCGGCAGGCGGTTTTTTCTTGAAGAAACTGAACATCAGGAGCTTTTTACAATCCGACCCATTCTATGAAACACCTCTCGCCACGCAGTGCTGCGTCTGGTGCGGTGCTGGCGGTGGCGCTGATGGCGTCCGGGGCCATGCCTGCGCAGGCCCAGTCCACACCGGCCCCCGCTGCATCTTCCGCCGCCACCGCGGCCGCACCGGGCCCTCAGCAATTCACCCTCGCGAACGGCATGACGCTGATCGTCCAGCCCGACCGGCGCGCGCCGACCGCGGTGCAGATGGTCTGGGTCCGCGTCGGCTCCATGGACGAGGTCGACGGCACCTCCGGCGTGGCACATGCGCTCGAGCACATGATGTTCAAGGGCACGAAGGACATCAAGCCCGGCGAGTTCTCGCGCCGCGTGGCGCAGCTGGGCGGGCAGGAAAACGCCTTCACCACGCGCGACTACACCGGCTACTACCAGCAGATTCCGGTCGGCAGCCTGGAGCAGGTGATGAAGCTCGAATCCGACCGCTTCGCCAACAACCAGTGGCCCGACGACGAGTTCAAGCGCGAGATCGAGGTCGTCAAGGAAGAGCGGCGCCTGCGCACCGAAGACCAGCCCCGCGCGCTGCTGGGCGAGCAGCAGAACGCCGCCGTCTTCACCGCCTCGCCCTACCACCGCCCGGTGGTCGGCTGGATGAGCGACCTGGACGCGATGACGCCCGCCGACGTGCGCGATTTCCACAAGCGCTGGTACGTGCCGGCCAACGCGGTGCTCGTGGTGGCCGGCGACGTCGATGTCGCCAAGGTCCGCGCGCTCGCCGAGAAGTACTACGGCCGCATTCCGTCCGGCGCGGTGCCCGCGCGCAAGCCGCGCGTCGAGCCGGCGCAGCGCGGCATCCGCCGCCTCGAATTCAAGGCACCCGCCGAGCAGGCCTACGTGTCGCTGGCCTACCGCGTGCCGCAGCTGGCGAACATCGACGACACGAACAGCGATTCGTGGGCGCTGGTGGTGCTCTCGGCGGTGCTCGACGGCTACGCCGGTGCGCGCCTGGACCGCGCGCTGACGCAGGGCCCCGACCGGGTGGCCGATTCCGCCGGCGCCTATTCGGGCTTCGTCGGCCGCGGCCCGCAGCTCTTCGTGCTCGACGGCGTGCCCGCCGCCGGCAAGAGCGCCGAAGTGGTCGAAGCCGCGCTGCGCGCCCAGGTCGCGCGCGTTGCGAAGGACGGCGTGGGCGAGGCCGAACTGGCCCGCGTCAAGACCCAATGGGTGGCCAGCGAAACCTACAAGCGCGACTCGGTGATGGCGCAGGCGCGCGAGCTCGGCAGCAACTGGGTCCAGGGCCTGCCCCTGGACGCGAGCGAGCGCATCGTCGCCCGGCTGCAGGCCGTCACCGCCGCCCAGGTGCAGGCCGTGGCCGCCAGGTACTTCGGCGACGACCAGCTCACGGTGGCCACGCTGCGTCCCTTGCCGCCCGAAGCCAAGCCCCGCGGCCGCGGCTTCGCGGCACCCGCAGGCGAGCTGCGTTGAAAGACAGGTCCGAAACCACCATGAACACTCTCAAGAAACTGGCGCTGCGCGCCGTGCTCGCGGGCACCGCCACGCTCGGCCTCGGCACCGCGCAGGCCGCGCTGCCCATCCAGCACTGGACGCTTGCCAACGGCGCCAAGATCTATCTCGTCGCCACCAACGCGCTGCCGATCGTCGACGTGCAGGTCGACTTCGACGCCGGCAGCCGGCGCGACCCGGCGCCGCAGGCGGGCCTGGCCAGCGTGACTTCGGCGATGGTCGAGAAGGGCGTGCGCGCCGGCAAGAATGGCGAGCCGGCGCTCGACCAGAATGCCCTGGGCGAAGCCTGGGCCGACCTGGGCGCGAGCTTCGACGTGAGCGCGGGCACCGACCGCATGAGCTATTCGCTGCGCACGCTCTCCGACCCGGCGCTGCTCGGCAAGGCCGTCGCGCTGGCCTCGCGCGAGATCGGCGAGCCCTCGTTCCCCGACGACGTGTGGCTGCGCGAGCGCGAACGCATCAACGCCGCCATCAAGGAAGCCAACACCAAGCCCGCGACCATCGCGGGCCGCACGTTCGGGCAGGACGTCTACGGCGTGCATCCCTATGGGCAGGAGGTCACCGAGGAAACGCTCGCGCGCATCGACACGGCCACCATGCGCCAGCGCTACCAGGCGCTCATCGTGCCGTGCCGCGCCAAGCTCAGCATCGTGGGCGCGGTCACGCGCGCCGAGGCCGAGTCGGTGGCGACCACGCTGCTGTCGCGCCTCCCCGCAGCCGACAGCTGCGCGCCGCTGCCCGCCATTGCGCCGGTGGCCGCGCTTACTGCGCCGAAGGACGAGCGCATTCCGTTCGACTCGGCCCAGGCCCACGTCTTCATCGGCCAGCCCGGCTACCCGCGCAAGGACCCCGACCACTTCGCGCTCAACCTGGGCAACTACGTGCTGGGCGGCGGCGGTTTCGTCTCGCGCCTGACCAACGAGGTGCGCGAGAAGCGGGGCCTGACCTACAGCATCTACAGCGGCTTTGCGCCGGGGCTGGACGCGGGCGCGTTCCGCATCGGCTTCCAGACCCGGCCCGACCAAGCCGAAGAGGCGGTGAAGATGTCGCGCGAAGTGCTCGCCAGGTTCGTGGCCGAAGGCCCGACCGAGAGCGAATTGAAGGCCGCGAAGGACAACCTGATCGGCGGCTTTCCGCTGCTGCTGGACAGCAACCGCAAGCTCATCGGCAACGTCGCGAACATCGCCTGGCACGACCTGCCGCTGGATTACCTGGACACCTGGACCACGCGCATGAATGCCGTCACGGCGGCTGAAGTCAAGGCGGCGTTTGCGCGCAAGCTGCAGCCGGAGCGGATGGTGACGGTGGTGGTGGGCGGGAAGTAGCCGTAGCCGCTATGCCAGCGCGTGCGGGCCGCCGGTCGCGGCCGCACGCACCGCCGCGCCCAGCCGCCTGAGCAACTGCGGCGCCGCACGCGCCTGCTGCCAGTAGAGCGGCACCGGCAGCGTCGAGCCCGGCACCAGCGCCACCAGCGTCCCCTCGCGGATCGCTTCGGCCACCATGCTGGCCGGATGCATGCCCCAGCCCATGCCCGCGCACGCCGCCTCGACGAACGCGTTGGGCGATGGAATCCAGTGCCGCGGCGTCTCCACGTTGCGGTGGCAGACGCGGCGCACCCAGCGCGCCTGCAGGCGGTCCTTGCGGTCGAACACCAGGCTGGGCGCGCTGGCCAGCGTTCGCGCGCCGACGCCCTTGGCGAAATGCCGCTTCACGAATCCGGGGCTTGCGGCCGCCACGTAATGCATCGTGCCCAGCGCCTCGCTGTTGCAGCCGGCGACCGGCTGGGCCAGCGCGGTCACCGCCGCGAGCACGGCGCCGCTGCGCAGGCGTTCGGCGGTGTGGTCCTGGTCGTCCACCGTGAGGTCGAGCAGCGCGGCTTCCTCCTGCGCGGCGAAGGCGGCTGCGGCGGCCATGAACCATGTGGCCAGGCTGTCGGCGTTGACGGCCACGCGCACCGTGACGCGCTCGTCCGCCTCGCCGCCGCCCATGCCGAGGGCGGGGAGGGCTTCTCGCAGTTCGTGCTCCAGCATGCCCACGCGCTCCACGTGCCGGCACAGCTGCAGGCCCGCTTCCGTGGCGACGCAGGGCTGGCCGCGCACCAGCAGCGCGCCGCCCGTGCGCTCCTCCAGCAGCTTCACGCGCTGCGAGACGGCCGAGGGCGTGACGTTCAAGGCGCGCGCGGCGCGCTCGAAGCTGCCTTCGCGCACGACAGCGGCCAGGGCGTTGAGGGCGGCGTAGTCGAGCATCGGTGTTTAGCCAAACTGAATTGAAGTTAGGAGGTTTAGTTTGAATTAATCCGCAGCGCACGGCAAGCTCGCACCATGTCTGCCGAATTCGCCACCACCGCCTTCCTGAACGGGCTCTTCATGAGCCTGGTGCTCATCGTCGCCATCGGCGCCCAGAACGCCTATGTGCTGCGCCAGGGATTGCGGCGCGAGCACGTCGCTGCCGTGGTGCTGTTCTGCGCGGCCAGCGACGCCGTGCTGATCGGCGCCGGCGTGGCCGGCATGGCACAGGCGCTGAAGGGGCGGCCGATGCTGGCGACGGTGCTCGCGGGGCTCGGCGCGGCGTTCCTGTGCGCCTACGGCCTGCGTGCGCTGTGGCGTTCGCGCCAGCCCGGCGCCCTGCAGGCGGCGGCGCAGGGGGGCTCGCTCTCGCGCGCGGCCGTGGTGGCGCAGGCGGCGGGCTTCACGCTGCTGAACCCGCATGTCTACCTGGACACGGTGCTGCTGGTGGGCAGCGCGGGCGCGCAGTACGCGGGCTCGCTCAAGGTGTGGTTCGTCGCGGGCGCCTCGGTGGCGAGCGTGCTGTGGTTCACCTCGCTGGGCTTCGGCGCACGGCTGCTCGCGCCGGTGTTCGCGCGTCCGCGCGCCTGGCAGATGCTCGATGCGCTGATCGGCGGCACCATGCTCGTGCTGGCCGCCATGCTGGCCCGGCGTGCGCTGACGGGCTTCTGATCGGCCCGGTGCGGCGGCGTTAAGCTCCCCGCATGCCCAAGAAACCCGCCGCAGCCCCGCGTTCGCCGTCTGCCAAAAACCCAAAAAGCCCCAAGAGCCCCAAGAGCCCCGCGCGATCCACACGCCCCAGCGAGGTCCGCATCATCGGCGGCCAATGGAAGCGCACCCGCCTCGCGGTGGCCGACAAGCCGGGCCTGCGCCCCACGCCCGACCGCGTGCGCGAGACGCTGTTCAACTGGCTCGCGAGCCTGGCCGGCGCGGGCGGCGGCGAACTGCCGGGCTGGCATTGCGTCGACGCCTTTGCGGGCACCGGCGCGCTGGGCCTGGAAGCCGCCTCGCGCGGTGCGGCGAACGTACTGATGTGCGAGCAGGATGGCGACCTGGTCGCGAAGCTGCAGGCCGCCAGGACCAAGCTCTCGGCCGAGGCCGTGCGCATCGAGCGCGGCAACGGCGTCACGGCGCTGGAGCGCACGACGGCCGGCAGCCTGCATGCCGTCTTTCTCGATCCGCCCTTCGAAAGCGTCGCGCTCTACGAACCAGCCCTGCGCGCCGCGGCGCGCGCCCTGCGTCCCGGCGGCGTCGCGTATCTGGAAGCCCCCCGCCAGTGGAACGACGAGGAACTGGCCGCTTTCGGGCTCGCCAGCTTTCGTTACCTGAAGGCCGGCGCCGTGCATGCCCACCTGTTGCGGCTGGCCTCGGAGGGGACTGCATAATCCGCCGAACAAGCCGCACCGGCTGCATGAGGAACAAGCAACCATGGCCAGCAACGTCATCGCGGTTTATCCGGGCACATTCGATCCCATCACCCTCGGCCACGAGGACGTGGTGCGACGTGCGACCCAGCTTTTCTCCAAGGTGATCGTCGCCGTCGCGGCGGGCCACCACAAGAAGGCGCTGTTCACCCTGCAGGAACGCATGGACATGGCGCGCGAAGCCGTCAAGCCCTACAGCGACCAGGTCACGGTCGAGAGCTTCTCGGGGCTCCTGCGCGACTTCGTGGTGGCGCGCGGCGGCAAGGCCATGGTGCGGGGCCTGCGCGCCGTGACCGACTTCGACTACGAGTTCCAGCTCGCGGGCATGAACCGTTCGCTGATGCCCGACGTGGAGACCGTGTTCCTCACGCCCAGCGACAAATACCAGTTCATCTCCAGCACCTTCGTGCGCGAGATCGCGATGCTCGGCGGCGAGGTCAACAAGTTCGTCTCGCCCAACGTCGAGCACATGCTGGCCGCCAAGGTCCGCAGCCTCGGCCGTGAATAACCCGCGATGAGCGGTTCGCCGCCACCCCGCCTGCATCTGCTGGGGGATGCAGCGCTCCTGTGCGAGCTGCCGGCACCGGCCACGCTGGTGCAGCAGCAGCGCATCTGGGCGCTCGCCGCGCAGGCCCGCGAATGGCCCGGCGTCGGCGAAGTGCTGCCGGGCATGAACAACCTCACGCTGACTTTCGATCCGACCGCGATCGCGCTCGATGCGCTCATGGCGCAGGTGCTCGCCGCGTGGCCGAAGCTCTCGGCCAAGGCCGTCGAAGGCCGGCTGGTCGAGGTTCCGGTCGCCTATGGCGGCGAACACGGCCCCGACCTGGGCGATGTCGCGGCCCACACCGGCCTCACGCCGGCCGAGGTGGTGCGGCGCCACAGCGCGGGCGAGTACGTGGTCTACCTGCTCGGCTTTCTCCCGGGCTTCGCCTTCATGGGCGGCCTCGCACCCGAACTGGCCACGCCGCGCCGCGCCGAGCCGCGCACGGCGGTGCCCGCGCGCTCGGTCGGCATCGGCGGCGAGCAGACCGGCATCTACCCGCTGGTGTCGCCGGGCGGCTGGCAGCTCATCGGGCGCACCTCGCTCGAGATGTTCGATCCGGCCGCCGAGCCGCCCACCCTGCTGCGCCCGGGCGACCGCGTGCGCTTCGTCGTCGAGAGCGTAGAGACATGATCGTCGTCCAGAAACCCGGCCTGCTCGCCTCGGTGCAGGACCTGGGGCGGCACGGCCATCGCCAGTTGGGCATCTGTCCCGGCGGCGCGCTCGATGTGCTGGCCCTCACGCTCGCTAACCGGCTGGTCGGCAATGCCGACGGCGCCGCGGGCCTGGAACTCACGATGGGCGGCTGCGAACTGCGCTTCGAAGCCGACACGCGCATTGCGCTCGCCGGTGACGACTTCGGCGCGCGGCTCGACGGCGTGCCGCTCTGGCCCTGCTGGAGCGTGCCGGTGGCCGCGGGCCAGGTCCTCAAGCTCCAGGGCGCGAATGCATCGGGAGTGAAGAAAGCCGGGCTTCGCAGCTGGCTCGCCGTCGCGGGCGGCATCGACGTGGCGCCCGTGCTCGGCTCGCGCAGCACCGACCTCAAGGCCGGCTTCGGCGGCCACGAAGGCCGAGCCCTCCGCAAGGGCGACAAGCTGCAGCTGGGCCCATCGCAACTCGATGCCGCACAACGCGCACGCAAGCCTTTCGGCCTGCGCGGCCCCGACTGGGGCGCGGAAGAGCCAGACGGCGCCATCGCCCTGCGCGTGCTGCCCGGCCCCGAGTTCGAACAGTTCACGCTCGCCGCGCGCGACGTGCTGTGGGGCGAGCGCTGGCGCATCACCTCGCAAAGCAACCGCATGGGCAGCCGGCTGGCCGGCACCGAACTCAAGCGCAAGCGCGCGGGCGACATGCTCTCCTCGGGCGTGATCCCCGGCACGATCCAGGTGCCGCCTTCGGGCCAGCCGATCATCCTGATGGGCGATGCGCAGACCACGGGCGGCTATCCGCGCATCGGCGTGGTGATCCGCGCCGACCTGTGGAAGCTCGCGCAGGCGCCGCTCAACGGCAAGCTGCGCCTCGTGCAGGCCGACATGGCGGGGGCGCTCGCCGCGTGGGCCGACCAGCAGCGCTACCTCGCGCAGGTGGCACAAGGCCTCGCCGTGGCAGGCTGGCCGGGCGCGGCATAGACTGTGCGCGCACCGCCAGCGGGCTGCGCCGGTGCAGTCCCGCTGAAGAAGAAGGAACCTCCCCATGCACATCGACCTCAATGCCGACCTCGGCGAAGGCGCGGGCAGCGACGAAGCGCTGCTGGGCCTCGTGAGCTCCGCCAACATCGCCTGCGGCTGGCACGCGGGCGACGCCAAGACCATGCGCCAGTGCGTGCGCTGGGCCATCGAACACGGCGTGGCCATCGGCGCGCACCCCAGCTTCCCCGATCGCGAGAACTTCGGCCGCAGCACCATGCACCTGCCGCCCGACGAGATCGTCTCCAACGTGCTCTACCAGGTCGGCGCACTCGCCGCGATCGTCAAGGCCGAAGGCGGGCAGCTCGCGCACGTGAAGGCGCACGGCCAGCTCTACAACCAGGCGGTGAAGGAGCCCGAGCTCGCCGATGCGCTCTGCGAGGCGGTGCGCCGCTTCGATCCTTCGCTCAGGTTCTTCGGCCTCGCGGGCAGCAACATGATCGACGCCGCACGCCGCGCCGGCCTCACGCCGGTGGAAGAAGTGTTCGCCGACCGCGGCTACATGCCCGACGGCAGCCTCGTGCCGCGCAGCCAGCCCGGCGCGCTGATCGAGAGCGAGGAGCAGTCGATCGCGCAGACCCTCTCGCTGGTGCGCGACCACCGCGTGACTGCCATCGATGGCAGCACGGTCGCCGTCAACGCGCAGACCGTATGCCTGCATGGCGATGGCGCACATGCGCTGGCCTTCGCGCGCCGCATCCGGGAGCGCCTGCAGGCTGAGGGCATCGCGGTCCGCGCCTGACCGGCGCCGTCTTCAAGGCAACGGGTCGGGCGACAGCGCGCTCACCCATTCTTCTCCCGCTTCGGCGCAGTAGTCGGCCACGATGGCGCGCGTGAGCTTGGCGACCGCATGCACTGCCGGGGCCGTGTCGCGCACATGCGCCAGCGTGATCACCATCGGCGGCAGCGCGGGCCCGTCGCGAATTTCGAGATAGCCCTCGGCCAGCTCTTTCCTCACGAAGATCGGCGGGATCGCCGCCACGCCGAAGCCGCCTTTCGTGAGCTGGATGATCGACTGCACCGAAGGAAAGCTGCACACGCGCGGCTCGGTGGCGCGCCCGACGAACAGCGCGCTGACATGCGCGCGCGGCCCCGAGGTGCGGGAGAAGGTGAGGACCGGCACCCGCTCCAGGTCTTCCAGCCGCAGGGTGCGGGCCTTCGGCAGCACGGCGGGGCGCGCCACCCACAGCATCGGGAAGCGGCACAGCGAGGTGACGGTCGACTCACCGTCGTTCGCCACGTCCGCGATGTCGTCGTTCTGGATCATCAGGTCGAACTTGCGGCGCCGGAATTGGTCGCGCAGGTTGTGCGCCGTGTCCACCGTGATGTCGGGCTCGATGGCCGGCAACCGCTCGCTCAGCATGTGGATCAGCGGCGTGAGCCAGGTGTGGACCACCGTCTCGATGACGCCGATGCGCACCCGCCCGGAGGGCGGCGCATCGGGCCGGACCGAGAGCTTGAGCTGTTTTTCGAGCGCGAGCATCTGCTCGGCCTGGCGCACCACCTGCTCGCCGAGGATCGTGAGCTTGAGCGTGCGCTGCGTGCGGTCGACCAGCATCACGCCCAGTTCTTCTTCCAGCGCCTCGATGCGCTTGGACACGGCCGCCTGCGTCGTGCAGAGCATCTGCGCGGTCTCGCGAAAGCTCTTGAGGCGGTCGAGCATCACGAGCGTCTCTAGGAATCGTGTGTTCATGGATGAGTCTCTCCCTGCGTCCGGGCGCCTGGCGAATTTTTGTTATCGGCCTCTTCAACAAAAACTCGTTCGACAGCCACCGAGGCGCCATGTTTTCATAAAGCCGTCACACATACAGAGAGGTGCAACCCGCCCTCTGCAACCGCTGCCTTCGCATCGGCGGTTGCAGAAGTCGTGCCAGTGGGCGCACCCGGCTTTCACGTCACCCGAGCAGGGAAGGGAAGAGATGAAAAAAACGATGACCACACGGCGGCTCACGGCGGGCGCCGCGCTCGGTGCCTGCGCCCTGGCGCTTGCCAGTTGCGGCGGTGGAGGCGGAGGCGGCGGGGCCGATCCGGCCACGCTCGCGGCCCTGGCAGCGGCTGCGGCGGCTGCTGCCGGCGGGACGCCACCGGCAACGAATCCACCGTCACCGCCACCGCCACCCGCACCGCCGCCGGCGACGAATCCACCGCCACCTCCACCTCCACCCGCACCCGCACCCGCACCGCCGCCGGTCCAGGCCAAGTGCGCGATGGACACCACCGTGACGGCGTCCTACGAGGAGCAGCGCCTGCCCAACAAGCTCTCCGGCAGCGATGCCCTGAGCTTCTCGCAGCAGCTCCTGCAGGCCAGCGGGTTCGACAAGTTCGGTCCCGATTTCGCCGCGAAGCTGTGCAACAACGGCATGGCCGGCGCATCGAGCTACGACGAGGCGGTGACGCTGCTCAGGAGCGAGGGCGTGAAGCTCTGGCAGGCCGCACTGGACCGCGTCCAGGGGCGTGTCGTGCAGGGCACCTTGTCCAGGAGCGACGACCGCATGCTGTATTGGGCGCGCCTCACCATGACGTTGGCGCTGCGCCAGTGGAAGCCCGACTTCCCCCTCTCGGACGACCAGCGCGCCGCACTGCAGAACGAGTTCGAACGTGCCTCCCGCGGCCAGTACGCCATCGATTTCCCCGAGGGGCCGCAGTACAAGCGCATTCTTGTGAGTGGCTTCGATCCGTTCACGCTGGGCGCCGCAGGCAGGGACGGACAGCTGGGGATGCTCAAGGGCAATCCTTCGGGGGCGACCATCCTGTCACTGGACGGCAATACCGTGGCGCTGGCCGACGGCACCACGGCGGTGATCCGCACCTTCATCCTGCCCGTCAACTACGGGCCCTTCATCGCCGGTATGCAGGAAGACACGCTGGGGCCCTGGTTCAAGCCCGGCAGCAAGCGCGTCGATGCGTCCGTCACCATGAGCCAAGGCCGTTCCAGTTTCGACCTGGAGCACTACAACGGGCGCTATCACTTCGCGAACTTCGAGGGCAACGACAACCTGAATCCGCCCTGCGATGGCGGATTTTTCCCTGCGACGCTCGAGTGCGACATCAATCCGCCGCAACGATGGTTGGGGTATGCGGCCACGCCATGGAAAAGGGATACGCCGCCGCAATTCGTTGCCGCAAGCCTGCCGTTCCAGAAGCTGATCGATGCCAACACCGCAGCGGGCCTGGATGGGGGCGGATGGGCTGTGGCCAGGAATGACGACTACGACGTCACCCCGTGCACCCAAGCTGCTGCAGACGCGACCAGGGCCAAGGCGGATTACGATGCCGCAAGAGCGGCCTGGTTTGCCGCTCCGTCCGGTTCTGCAGAAGAAGCGGATGCACAGAAAAAGATCGATGCGGCGGCGGCATTGCTGGCCGCGAACCCGCTGAATCCGCAAGAAACGAATTGCGCGTTGAATGGAGGTGGGGGCAACTACCTGTCCAATGCCAGCGCCTACCGCAACACCTTGATGCGCGACATTTTCGGGCTCACCATTCCGGCAGGCCACATTCACACGCCGACCATGCAGACGCCAAGCGGAGTCACCAGTGCGGGCTTCGAGGCCAATCGCGAAAGAATCGTCGCGCAGTCCCGCAATCTGATCTTTGCGCTCGCGAAGAGCCTGGCGACGTCGCCCGCACCTTGATTTCCAGGAGGAAGACCATGAAATTCGCAGCCCTCGTATTCATTCTCGGTGGGGTCGCCGCCTGCAGCACCGCGCTGGCCCAACCGGTTGGCGGGTTCTATCTGTTCAAGCACAAGGAGAGCGGCAAGGTCGTGTGTTACCAGCAGGTCATCAACGCCGACTGGGAGCGGCTGTCCGGCCCGTTCCAGGACAGCGACTGCAAGATCGAAGAGAAGCCGAAGACACGGCGCAGCGACCTCCCCGCAAGCCCGCTCGACCTGGCGCCCAAGAAATAGCGGCACTCGCCGGGAAGGTTTTCTGCGGTAACTTCGGGTGCATGACCCAACCGAAGTCACCCAGATCCTCCCCGCCGTTGCGCGTCCTGCTCACCGGCTTCGATCCGTTCGACCGCGAAGCCATCAACCCGTCATGGGAGGCTGTGCGCGCACTCGACGGCGCGAAGATCGGCCGCGCCACGGTGCACGCCCGCCAGATGCCCTGCGTCTTCGGCGACGCCATCGAGGCGCTGGTCAACGCGATGGACGAACTGAAGCCCCAGCTGGTGCTCTGCGTCGGCCAGGCCGGCGGACGCTCGGAGATCACGCCCGAGCGCATCGCGATCAACATCGACGACGGGCGCATCGCCGACAACGCGGGTCACCAACCGATCGACCTGCCGGTGGTGGCGGATGCACCGGCCGCGTATTTCTCGACGCTGCCGATCAAGGCTATCGCGCGCGACCTGCGCGCGGCCGGCATTCCGGCTTCGGTGTCGAACAGCGCGGGCACCTTCGTGTGCAACCACATCTTCTACGGGCTGATGCACCGCATCGCGACGCACCCCATTGCGGGGTCATCGGACTTGCCGGACCTGCGCGGTGGCTTCATCCACATTCCGTACCTGCCCGAGCAGGCGGCACGTTTTCCGGGTGCGCCGAGCATGTCGCTGGCCACGATGACCGAGGCGCTGCGCATCGCGGTCGCCACCGCGCTCGCGGTGAAGCAGGACGTGGCCGAGACCGGCGGCCAGCTGCATTGATGCACTGAGCCTTTTCAGGCCGGCGGAAACGTCTTCGCGAGCCACGCATTCAGCGCCGCGTTGACGAACTCGGGCTTCTCCATCGTCAGCATGTGGCCGCACTGCGGCACCCACACCACCTCGGCCTGCGGCAGCAGCGCGGCCATCTCGCGGGTGTGCTCGGGCGGCGCGAGCTTGTCGTCGTCGCCGCACATCAGCAGCACCGGCGCCTGCAGCGAGGCCAGGTGGGTGCGCGCATCGGGGCGTCGCATCACGGCGCGGTTCTGAGCGATGAGCTGGGCCGTGCCGGCATCGAGCACGATGTCCAGGTAACGCTGCACCAGCACGGGGTCGCCGGCTTGCGTGGGATGAAAGGCGAAGTAGACATTCGCTTCGATCACGTCGCGCGCTTCGCCGCGTTCGAAGAGTTCGATGGCCGCCTCGCGCATCGTGAACATGTCGGGCGGCTCGGGCCGCGCGCTGGTGCCCAGCAGGGCGAGCCCGGCGATGCGTTCGGGCGCCTGGCGGGCCGCCTCCATCGCGACCATGCCGCCCATGGACGCGCCGCAGAGCATCAGCGGCCCCGCGTGCTCGCGCAGCACGGCCGCGGCCATGGCTTCGATCGTGTCGTTGCGCGTCTGGACGTCGCTCACGCGGGCGTCGAAGGCGGGGGGAAGGGCAGGCCGCTGGGCCTCCCAGAGGCGCTCGTCGCAGGCGAGGCCGGGCAGCAGGACAAGGTGGGGCATGAGGCGATTTTGCGCGATCGCGGCAAGCCCGCGAACGGCATAGGCTTGATGGCCGGCACCCGCGCCGGGCGCGCACCGGCATACTCGCGGTCGCTGCGCGCGCACGGTGCGCGCGCGTTTTGGCGCCCCTGTCGAGGACAACAAATGAACCTGGTTCAACGTGTGCAGGACATCCTGCTCAAGCCCAAGACCACCTGGCCCGTGATCGACGCGGAGTCGGCCGATGCCGCTTCGCTCTACAAGAACTACGTGATGATCCTGGCGCTCATCCCGGCGGTGGCGAGCTTCATCGGCCTCTCGGTGGTCGGCCTCGGCGTCTTCGGCGTCAACTTCCGCGTGCCGGTCGTCGCGGGGCTGGCCAACATGGTCGTGGGCTATGTGCTGTCGCTGGTCATGGTGTTCGTGCTCGCTCTCATCATCGATGCGATGGCGCCGACCTTCGAGGGCACCAAGAGCCAGATCAGCGCGCTCAAGCTCTCGGCCTATTCGAGCACCGCGGCCTTCGTCGGCGGCATCTTCAGCCTGCTGCCCTCGCTGTCGGTGCTGGGCGCGGTGGCCGCGCTCTATGGCATCTACCTGCTCTACCTGGGCCTGCCGGTGCTGATGAAGTGCCCGGTCGACAAGGCCATCGCGTACACCGCGGTGGTGGTGGTCTGCGCCATCGTCGGCGGCTTCGTCATCGCCTGGGTGCTGGCGCTGCTCACGCCGTCGCCCGCGCGCGTCGGCATGGGCACAGGCATGGGCTTCGCAAGCGAAGCGGTGGCAGTTGTGCAACAGCTGGCTGCCGCAAAAACCTGAGCGTCACGCGCACGGTGGAAAATGGGCGGCAATGCCAACGCCCAAACCCGACACCACCACCGACATCATCCTGATCCGTCACGGCGAAACCGCCTGGAACCGCGAGCTGCGCTTCCAGGGGCATGCGGATGTGCCGCTCAACGACATCGGCCACGAGCAGGCGCGCCGCATCGGCCTGCGCCTGGCGGGCGAAACGGCACAACACCTCCTCAGCAGCGACCTCATGCGCGCGCAGCAAACGGCCGCTCCGGCGGCGCTGCAGCTGTCGCTGCCGGTGGTCACCTCGGCGGCGTTGCGGGAGCAGTACTTCGGCATCGTCGAGGGCATGCGCTCCGACGAGATCCAGAGCCTGCATCCGCGCGCATGGGAAGAGTGGCTGGAGTTCCGCGAAGACCACGCGATGCCCGAGGGCGAGACGGCGCGTGAATTCCACGCGCGCATCGTCGCGGCGCTGGGCACCATCGCCACCGCCCACAAGGGACAGCACCTGATCGTCGTCACCCATGGCGGCGTGCTCGACATGGTGTGGCGCACCGCCAAGGGCCTGAGCCTGAGCGGCCCGCGCCAGAGCGACATTCCCAACGCGGGCTTCAATCGCATCCGCATCGCCGACCCGGCTGCACCTGAAGCGATCGAGATCGTCGACTGGGCCGACACGCGTCACATGGCCGACCTGCCGCCGCAGCCGACCTACGACCAGACGCGGCACCTGAAGAGCAAAGGCTGAGGCCCCGCGCGCTCAGGCCCTTGCCGGAATGACGCCGGCGGCGAGCTGCCCGAGGCCGAGCCGCGCGTAGACGGCCCCCGCCTGCCGTCGCAGCCTCAGCGATTCAGGCTGGCCATTGAGTTGCTGCTGCAGGATGCCTTGCGCCGCGGCGAGCGTGGACTCGCTGCCCATGCGCACCAACGCATCCAGGTACACCTGTTCGAACAGATCGCGCTGCGCATGGCTGCCGCCGATCTCGATCATGCGCGGCAGCGCCACGCCCAGCCCTTCGATCGCGCCCGCGAAATCGCCGCGCGCATGGGCCGCGAGCCCGTGCGCGGCCGGCACGCAGACGCGCTGCCATGCGGCGCGCGTCGAGGGCGGTGCACCGGGCGCAAAGGCCTCGATGTTGTGCAGCAGCGCATCGGCCTCGGGCCGTCCGGCACGCGCGAGGCCATAGAGGTATTGCAGGTCGAGAAAGGGCAGCACGTGGTCCGCCTGCCGCTGCAGCAAATACCCCGCCACGTCGTTCCAGCGCGCACCCACGTCGATGCCCGCGAGCTCCAGCCGTGCGAGCAGCGACACCGCGCCGATCTGGTCCTGCGAGTAGTCCTTGACCACGCCCCAGGCGTGCTCGTCGTACACCGCGAGCGCCTGGGCGTCGCGGCCCAGGTCGATCAGGAACAGCGCCACGTGCCACCAGTTGTGCGTGACCATGAAGGAGTTCAGGCCGATCCAGGTGTCGCTCACGCTCTCCATGAACGCGAGCCCCTCGGCGAGCCGGCCTTCGGTGAGCATCACGTGCGCGAGCGCGTGGTGCGCCCACGGCTCCTTCCGGCACATGGCGATGGCCAGGCGCGCGCTGGCCTCGGCCTCGCGCATCAGGTGGCATTGCTCGTAGCCGAAGGCGGCCATGCCGTGCAGGTAGGGCACGTCGGCCGCCGAAGGCAGCACCGCGAGCGCGAGCCGCAGCATGCCGGGGCAGTCGCCGGTGTTGAAGCAGTGGTACTGGCCCAGCTTGACCGATACCAGGTCGCGCGGAAATTCGCGCGCCTGCTCTGCGTGCAGCGCGATGGCGCGGGCGATGTCGCCGTCGGCCCACGCCTGGATGGCCGCGATGTAGCGCTGCTCGCGCGGCGTGGCGCGCGCGGCACCGGCCCGGGCCTTCGCGAGAAACGGCCGCGCATTCGCTACGGCGTCGCGCGATTCGGCGAACAGGTGCAGCGTCGCGCAGTACGCCTGCACGAGGGGGCTTGCATCGGTGTCGGCCAGTGCGATGAGGTTGGCGGCGCGCGACTCGGTCGAGATGAAACCCATGACGAAGTCGTCGACCAGCGCGAGGCTGGCGGCATCGTCCAGGGTGAGCGGATTGCCGAGGCTGTCGGCGGCGTGCGAGTTTCCGGAGGGCATGGCGGCATGGTGCCATGCCCCCGGGACACCGGGAAGGGCTTCAGACCCCGGCTTGCTGGTGGCGGTACTCCTGGGTCTTTCCGCCGTAGCCGTAGGCCGCGCCGCGCGCGTCGATCACGTGGATGTACGACACCTCGTGCAGGTCCGGCCGGAGCTTCGCCATGGCCGCGTGCACCTCGCGCAGGTAGCGCGCCTTCTCGGCCTTGGTGTTGGTCTCGTCGGTGATGCTGATGTCCAGGTGAAAGGCCGATTTGCCCAGCGACGCCAGCGTCTGGCCCCCGATGAACCAGGTATCGGCGGCGATGTACTGCACCGTGATGGCGATCACCGGCAACTGCTTGCCGAGCACGCTCTGGGTGAGTTCGGCGACGGTGTCGACGGTCTTGCGGGTAAGGGTTGCGTCGGGTTCGCCGGAGAGGTGGACAACGATGTGGGGCATGGTGGACTCCTGTGGAATGAATGAACGATGGGGTGATTGTGGGATTCCGATGGTCATCGGAAAAGCGGGAAGATATGATGGAATCCATCGGTTAAACGGACGGATGAAATCATGCAGAGCTTCGACCTGGAACAACTTCGCACCCTGGCCGCGGTGATCGACGCGGGCAGCCTCACGGCCGCTGCGCCCCGCGTGTTCCTCTCCCAGTCGTCCGTCAGCGAGCAGATGCGCAAGCTCGAGGAGCGCGCGGGGCAGTCGCTGCTCACGCGCAGCAAGGCCGGCGTCGCGCCCACCGAGGCGGGCACGCGGCTGCTGGCGTATGCGCGGCGCATCCTCGCGCTCAGCGACGAGGCGTTTCGCGACCTGCACGGCGAAACGCTGCAGGGCGAGCTGCGGCTGGCCGTGACCGACTACTTCCGTCCCGGCGATCTCACGCAACTGCTGGGGCGCCTGGGCGAGAGCTATCCGCAGGTGCGCCTGAACGTGAGCATCCTGAAGAGCGACGCGTTGCGGGCCGCCTATGCGCACGGCGACTTCGACGTCGGCCTGGCGATGGACATCGCGGGCGCGTCGTCGTCATCCTCGGCGCAGGGCGCCAAGGCCTCGCTGATCCGGCGCGAATCGCTCGCGTGGCTGGGCGCCACCGGCCTGCGGGTGGCGCGGGGCGAACCGGTGCGGCTGCTGGCGCTGCCGGACACCTGCTCGCTGCACCAGTTCACCGTGGCGCTGCTGCGGCGGCGGCGCGTGCCGTATGTGCTCGCGCACGTGGCATCGGGCGTGGCCGGGTTGCAGTCGGCACTGGCCGCGGGGCTGGGGGTCGCGTGCCTGAACGAATCCGCGGTGTGCGAAGGCGTGGCCCGGCTGGCGGCGCCGCACGGCCTGCCGGCCCTGCCCAAGGTCGCGTTCCAGTTCCTGCCCGGACGCCGGGGCGAGACGGCGTTCGTGACCCGCGCCCGCGAGATGCTGGCCACGCACCTGGTGTGAGGCCGCCGGGGTGGCGCGGGATTTGCGTCGCTCCCGCCATGGACGCGCCACAACCCACCAACCTGCCGGATCTGCTGCGCCATTCCCGTTTCGATGACGCGCAGGCGATCTTTTCGGGCACCTTGTTCGTCGCCATCGCGATGATGCTGTTCGGCCAGGCGGGCCTGCTCACGGGCGGCACGGCGGGCGTCGCGTTCATCCTGCACTACGCGACCGGCGTGAGCTTCGGCAAGCTGTTCTTCCTGGTGAACCTGCCGTTCTACTGGTTCGCCTGGCGCCACATGGGGCGGGCCTTCACGCTCAAGACCTTCTCGGCGATCGCACTGCTCTCGGTGATGACCGACTGGGCGCCGCGCTACCTGTCGATCGGTTCACTGCATCCGGCTTTTGCCGCGGTGCTCGGCGGCCTGCTGCTGGGCACGGGGTGCCTGTTCCTCGCACGCCACCGGGCGAGCCTCGGCGGCGCGACGGTGCTGACGCTGTACCTGCAGGAAAAGCGCGGCTGGCCGGCCGGCAAGGTGCAGATCGGCATCGACTGCACGGTGGTGCTGCTCGCGCTGTTCGTGATTCCGCCGCAGCGCGTGGGGTGGTCGGTGCTCGCCGCCGTGGTGATGGGGCTCTTCCTGTGGATCAACCACAAGCCGGGGCGCTACGCGGCGACTTGAGTTCGGGGTGCTCTGGTTCGGGGGCCTGTGCGCAGGCCACCGGGTACTCCCCTCCGCGAATGTCCCCCGGGGCTTCGCCCTTCTCCTTGATTTCGCTGCGGGGAGCACCCGATGCCCTGCGCACTGGGGCACGCTGTGAGTGATCGGCGATCAACGACTGCTCTGAAGCGCTCGCGCCGATGGTGGGCTCTGTTTCGCGAAATCAAGGGGGAGGCCGCAGGCCGGAGGACATTCGCGAAACAGGGCCCACCGTCGGCGCGAGTGCAGCCCTGAACAATGCGATGCCCTAGCCCCGAGGCACCACCGGCCAAGGCCGCTGCGCTTCGCGAATCTGCTCGAACGCGCGCGACACGCGCAGCACGCCGAGGTCGTCGAACCGGTTCCCCGCGATCTGCAGTCCGATCGGCAACCCGCTCGCCGCGTACCCGCAGTTCACCGAAGACGCCGGCTGCTCCGACATGTTGAACGGCACCGTGAACCCGATGTGCTCCAGCGGACGCAGCGGATCGTTGGTCGGCGACGGCGCCTCCGCCGCCGCGGGCATGTTCGGCGATACGGGCGAGATCACGTAGTCGAAGCGCGCGCAGGCCTGCACCGCCGCCACGCGCGTTGCGTGGAACTGGCTGAAGCTGCGGAACACGTGCTCGCCGCTGAATTCGGCCGCGCTCTCGGCCCACTCGCGGATGTAGGGCAGCACCTTGGCGCGCTGGTCGGCGCGAAGGGCCTTCATGTCCACGAGCGAGCGCATGCGCCACAGGTGGTCCATGCCGTCGAGCATGGCCTGCGACATGAAGGGCTGCATGGTCTCGACGACCGCGCCGGCTTTCTCGAACAGGCGCGCGGCGTGTTCGACCGCCGTCTGGATCTCCGGCTCGACCGCCAGGCCGCAGCCCGCGTCGAGCAGCAGCCCGATGCGCAGCCCGCGCAGATGGTCGGGCGACACGTCGAAAGCCGCCCAGTCGATGTCCTGCGCCGGCAGGCTCATGCTGTCGCGCGCATCGGGCCTCGAGAGCGCCTGCATCATCAGCGCGGCATCGCCGACAGTGCGGGTCATCGGCCCGGCGGCGCGGCCCATGTAGGGCGGATCGATCGGAATGCGGCCCAGGCTCGGCTTGAGCGTGAAGATGCCGCACCAGCTCGCGGGCAGCCGCAGCGACCCACCGATGTCGGTGCCCAGGTGCAGCGGGCCGTAGCCTGCCGCGGTTGCGGCACCTGCGCCGGCACTGGAGCCACCGGGCGTCTTGCCCAGGTCCCAGGGGTTGCGTGCCAGCGTGTGAAAGCTCGAAAGGCCCGAGGACAACATGCCGTAGTCCGGCATGGTGGTCTTGCTCACGATCACTGCGCCGGCTTCCTTCAGGCGCGCGGCGGGCGGCGCATCGGTGGTCGCGGGCTTCAGGTCGACGGCGGCCGTGCCGGCGGGCATCGGGTCGCCGCGCGTGGCGATGTTTTCCTTGATGGTGGCCGGCACGCCGTCGAGTGGGCCGAGCGCATCGCCGCGCTGCCAGCGCGCCTCCGATGCGCGCGCCTGCTCGAGCGCGGCCTCGGGGCGGAAGAGCCAGGTGGCCTGCAGGTGCGGCTCCCAGCGCTCGATCTGGGCGATCACGGCCTCTGTGACCTCCACCGGCGACAGGCGCTTGTCCCGGTAGGCGGCCGAGAGTTCCTGGGCGGACAGGTCGCTCAACAAGGGGGCGTCGGACACGGTGGCGCTCATCCCCAGGACAGGGCCGACAGGTCGTTCACGAAGATCGGGTTCTCCTTCCAGAGGCCCTTCACGTTCTTCTTGGCGATCGTCGGGAACTGCGGCTGGTACAGGAAGCCGTTGGCCGCGTCGGTGGCCAGCATCTTCTGCGCGTCGCCCAGGAGCTTGTTGCGCTCGGTGGCGTTGGCCGTGGACTTGATCTTGTCGAACAGCGTGTTGAAGGCCTTCGACTGGTAGCCCCAGTAGTAGTCCGACTTGGCGTAGTTGCCCAGGTCGAAGGGCTCGACGTGCGAAATGATCGACAGGTCGTAGTCCTTGTTGCCGTAGGTGCCGCTCAACCACTGCGCCCACTCGACGTTCTGCACCTTCACCACGATGCCGATCTTGGCGAGCTGCGCCACGATCACCTCGCCGCCCTGGCGTGCATAGGGCGGCGGCGGCAGCGTCATCTTCAGTTCGAGCGGCGTCTTCACGCCGGCTTCGGCGAGCAGCTTCTTGGCCTTCTCGATGTCGAAGGGGTTGACGCCCGTGGTGTCGACGAAGCCCGCCGCGCCCGGCACGTAGTGGCTGCCGATGGCCACGCCCAGGCCGTCGGCGGCGCCCTCGATCACGGCCTTGCGGTCGATGGCCGCGAGGATGGCGCGGCGCACGCGCACGTCGTCCAGCGGCTTCTTCTGGTTGTTGATCGAGAGGATGGTCTTGGCGCGCGAGCCCGCCAGGATCACCTGGAACTGCGGGTTGGCCTTGAACTGCGGCACCACGCGCGTGCCGATGCGGGTGAACACATCGACGTCGCCCGCCATCAGCGCGGCGGCTTGCGCGGCGGTGTCGGCGATGAAGCGGAAGGTCACCTTGTTGATCTTGGCGGTGGCAGGGCTGCGGAAGCCCTCCCACTTGCTCAGCGTGAGCGACGAGCCCTTGGCCCAGCTGTCCAGCTTGTAGGGGCCTGTGCCGACCGGCTTGTTCGCGTTGGTCTCGGCGCTCTTGGGCTCGACGATCACGGCCGTGGCCTGGCCCAGCACGAAGGGCAGGTCGGGGTCGATCTCCTTGTTGATGACCACCACCGTGTAGTCGTCCACCGCCTGCGTGGCCAGGTTGGCGAAGGTGCGCTTGTCCTTGTTGGTGCTCTTCTCGCCGCCGGCGCGGTCGAACGAGAACTTGACCGTGGCCGCGTTGAAGGGCTCGCCGTTCTGGAACTTCACGCCGCGCTTGAGCTTGAAGGTGTAGGTCTTGAGATCAGGCGAGACCTCCCAGCTCTCGGCCAGGAGCGGCGTGACGCTGCCGTCGGCGTTGATCTTGGTGAGCGTCTCCAGGATGTTGTATTGCACGATTTCGGCGATCGCGGCGGCGGCGCCGGCCGTCGGGTCCAGGCCCGGCGGCTCCAGCGCCATGCCGATCACGATGGCGTCCTTGCGCCCCTGGGCCATGCCGGCGAGCGGCGTGGCCAGCGCGACGGTGGCGCCGGCGGTGGTGAGGAGGGTGCGACGGTTCAACATACTTGGGTATCTCCGGAAAACGGCCAGGGTCGAATGACTGGTTCGGCGCCCACCGTGCCCCGAAGGGAGGCGCGGCGCCACGAAAGACAAGGCACGCAGCACGAAAGATGCCACCTGCGCAGCGGATCATTCTCTCGCAGCGGGTGGCCCGGCGAATGGCTCCTGGAGCGGTTTTTCCTCGGGACGTACCCGGATGCCAGGTGCCTGCGAAGGCGCTTGCGCTAGGCCCAGTAGAGGGCGGCGATGTCGTTCGCGAAGATCGGCAAGTCCTTCCAGAGCCCCCGCAGGTTGCGCCCCGCCACGGTGATGAACTGCGGCTGGAACAGGAACACGTTGGCCGCGTCCTCGGCCAGCAGCCGCTGCGCATCGCCCAGGTAGCGCAGCCGGTCGGCCGCGCGCGGCGCATTGCGCGCCTTGTCGAAGGCCTCGTTGAACCTGGCCGACTGGTAGCCCCAGTAGTACTCGGGCTTGGTGTAGTTCACCAGGTCGAAGGGCTCCACGTGCAGGATGAGCGAGAGGTCGTAGTTCCTGTTGCCGTAGGTGCCGCTCATCCACTGCGCCCACTCGACGTTCTGGATCTTCGCGACGATGCCCACCTTGGCCAGCTGCGCGGCGATGAGCTCGCCGCCCTGCCGCGCATAGGGCGGAGGCGGCAGCACGAGGTCGAGTTCGAGCGGCGTCTTCACGCCGGCTTCGGCCAGGAGCTTCTTCGCCTTTTCCACGTCGTAGGCATTGATGCCGGTGGTGTCGATGTAGCCCGGCGCGCCCGGCACATAGTGGCTGCCGATTGGAACGCCGCGCCCGTCCACCGCCGCTTCGATGACGGCCTTGCGGTCGATGGCCGCGGAGATGGCGCGGCGCACGCGCACGTCGTCCAGGGGCTTGCGCTTGTTGTTGATGGCCAGGATGGCCTTGCCGCGCGAGGCGTTGAACACCACCTGGAAGCGCTTGTCGTTCTGGAACTGCGGAAGGCTGCGCGATACCGAGGCATGCGGGAAGAGGTCCACGTCGCCCGAGAGCAGCGCGGTGGTCTGCGCGGCCGGCTCCGAGATGAAGCGGAAGCTCACCTTGCGGATCTGCGCCGCATAGGCATGGCGATAACCGTCCCACCTGGCCAGCACGATGGTCGAGCCCTTGGCCCAGTTGTCCAGGCGGTAGGGGCCGGTGCCGACCGGCTTGGTGGCGTTGGTCTCCACCGTCCTGGGCTCCACCAGGATGGCCGACGCCTGCCCGAGCAGGAACAGCAGGTCGGGCTCGATCTCCCTGGTGATCAGCACCACGGTGTGCTCGTCGACCGCCTGCGCGGCGATGTTGGCGAAGGTGCGCTTGTCCTTGTTGGTGCTGTTGGCCGCGGCCGCGCGGTCGAACGAGAACTTCACGCTCTGCGCGTTGAAGGGCTCGCCGTTCTGGAACTTCACGCCGCGCTTGAGCTTGAAGGTGTAGGTCTTCAGGTCGGGCGAGACCTCCCAGCTGTCGGCCAGCAGCGGCGTCACGCTGCCGTCGGAATTGATCTTGGTGAGCGTCTCGAAGATGTTGTAGAGCACCACCTCGGAAATCTCGGCGCCCGCTTTGGCGGTGGGATCGAGGCCCGTGGGTTCGAGCGTGAGGCCGATCACCAGCGTGTCTTTTTTCTTTTGCGCGAAGGCGCCTGTCGGCAGTGCGAGCGGTGTCAGGGCTGCGGCGGTGGCGAGCAGGGTGCGTCGGTTGAGCATGAAGCGGTGTCCTCGAGAGCGGGGCAAGCATCATCCGCGAGACGGGGGCCTCCGCGCAACCAGATGCTTATGACGCACTCATCCTACGAAGCGTCGGCGACGCTTCGGCGTCAGGCCACGAGCAGCGTGCCGCCGGTGGGGGTGCGCGGCACCGCATCGAGCAGCGTGCGCGTGTAGGGATGCTGCGCGTTGCGGAACAGCTCGCCCGGCGGGCCCTGCTCGACGATCAGGCCCTTCCACACCACGCACACGTCGTCGCACAGGTGGTTGACCACCGCGAGGTCGTGGCTGATCAGGAGGTAGCTCACGCCGAACTGCTGCTGCAGGTCCTGCATGAGGTTGAGCACCTGGGCCTGCACCGACACGTCGAGCGCGCTGACGGGTTCGTCGGCGACGATGAGCTTGGGGCGCGTGATCAAAGCGCGCGCGATCGCGATGCGTTGTCTCTGCCCGCCCGAGAACTCGTGCGGGTACTTGTCCATGTCGGTGGTGCGGAGGCCCACGGCGGCGAGCGATTCGGCGGCGCGTTCGCGCTGCTCCTTGCGCGACGCTTCCGCCAACGCTTCGAGCGGCTCGGCGACGATGCGTGCAACGGTCTGGCGCGGATCGAGCGAGCCATAAGGGTCTTGAAAGACCATCTGGAAGTCGCGTCGTGCGGCGCGCAGCTCGCTCCTGGGCAGCGTGTGCAGGTCGCGTCCGAGCAACTTCACGCTGCCCGAGGTCGGCGCATCGAGCGCCATCACCAGACGCGCAATGGTCGACTTGCCCGAACCCGATTCGCCGACGATGCCCAGGCTGCGGCCGGCTTCGACCTTGAAGCTCACGCCATTGAGCGCCTTGACGGTGGGCGGCGGGCCGAAGAGTTTTTCGCGCGGCAGGTCGTAGTGCCGCACGAGATCGGTCACCTCCAGCAGCGGCGAGGCGAGGGCGGATTCACTCATGAGGCAACGGCGACCTTCGTCGCGATTTCTTCCAGCCGGATGCAGCGCACCGCGTGATCCTGCGGCAGCACCGTGGGTGGTGGCCGCGTGGTCTGGCAGGCGTCGATGGTGTAGCTGCAGCGGCCCGCGAAGGGGCAGCCCGGTGGCAGGTCGACCAGCTCGGGCACGCTGCCGCGAATGGTCGCCAGGCGCACGCCGCGTGGCGCGCCGAGCGCGGGTCTTGCAGCGAACAGGCCCTGCGTGTAGGGGTGGGCGCGGCGCGCGAACACGGCCTCGGTCGGGCCGCTCTCGACCACGCTGCCGCCGTACATCACGAGCATCTTCGAGACGGTCTGCGCGATCACGCCCAGGTCGTGCGAGATCAGGATCAGCGCCATGCCGCGCTCTTGCACCAGGCCCTGGATGAGCTCGAGGATCTGCTTCTGGATCGTGACGTCGAGCGCGGTGGTGGGCTCGTCGGCGATCAGCAGGTCGGGGCCGCAGGCCAGCGCCATCGCGATGCCGATGCGCTGGCGTTGCCCGCCCGAGAACTGGTGCGGATACGCATCGAGCCGCGAAGCCGCATCCGGAATGCCCACGCGCTCCAGCAAGCCCAGCACCTCCTGCCGCGCCTGGGCCTTGGAGAGCCCGCGGTGCAGCCGCAGCGGCTCGCCGACCTGGCGCACGATGGTGTGCACCGGGTTGAGCGCCGTCATCGGCTCCTGGAAAATCATGCCGATGCGGTTGCCGCGGATCTGGCACATGTTCTTTTCGTCGCGGCCGACGAGCTCGGTGTCGTCGAAGCGGATGCTGCCGGTGACCTTGGCGTTCGAGGGCAGGAGGCCCATGAGCGACATCACGGTGATCGACTTTCCGCAGCCCGATTCGCCCACGATGCCCAGCGTTTCGCCGCGCTCCAGCGTGAAGTCGATGCCGCGCACGGCCTCGGCCGGGCCGCGCTGCGTCTGCAGTTCGATGTGCAGGTCCTTGACTTGGAGGAGGGGCATGGCGTTCGTGCGGGCGTTCAGCGGGCGCGCGCGAGGCGGGGGTCGAGCAGGTCGCGCAGGCCGTCGCCCAAGAGGTTCAGGCCCAGCACCGCCATCGCGATGGCCATGCCGGGGAACACCGCGAGCAGCGGCGACTGGAACATCATCGTCTGCGCCTCGCTGAGCATGCGGCCCCACGACGGCTGCGGCGGCTGCGTGCCGAGGCCGAGGTAAGACAGCGCCGCTTCCGCAAGGATCGCGATGGCGAAGCGGATGGTGATCTGCACGATCAGCACCGCCGAGATGTTCGGCAGCACGTGCTGCATCGTGATCGAGAACGAACCCTTGCCGCAGGCGCGTGCCGCCGCGATGTACTCGCGCGACCAGATCGCGTTGGCCGAGGCGCGCGTGATGCGCGCGAAGGTGGGGATGTTGTAGATGCCGATCGCGACGATGGCGTTGACGATGCCCGCGCCGAACACGGCCGTCATCATGATCGCCGAGAGGATGGCGGGGAATGCGAGCGAGAAGTCGGTGAGCCGCATGATGGCTTCCTCGACCCAGCCGCGCCTGGCGGCGGCCAGCAGGCCGAGCGCTGTGCCGACCACGAGGCCGATGCCCACGGCGATCACGCCCACGAGGATGGACGCGCGCGCGCCCACCAGCAGCAGCGAGGCCACGTCGCGGCCGTAGGTGTCGGTGCCCAGCCAGTGCGAGCCGGTCGGGGGCTTGAGCTTGTTGGCCATGTCCATGTCGTAGGGCGACCAGGGCGTCCAGACCAGCGAGACAGCGGCGGCCACCAGGAGCAGCAGCGTGAGTACGCCGCCGATCGCGAAGCTGCGGTGGTGCAGTGCGCGGCGCCAGAAGCCCGGCACCTTGAGCGCGGCCGCACTCGGAACGGCGACGCTGCTCATATGTCGCTCGCCTTGATGCGCGGATCGATCACGGCATAGAGCACGTCGACCACGAAGTTCACGATGACCACCAGCGCCGCGAGCAGCATCACGCAGTTGCGCACGACGATGAGGTCGCGGTTGCTGATGGCCTGGAAGATCAGGCGGCCCAGGCCCGGCAGGTAGAACACGTTCTCCACCACGATGGTGCCGGCGAGCAGCTCGGAGAACTGCATGCCCATCACCGTGATGACGGGGATCATCGCGTTGCGCAGCACGTGGGTCCACAGCACCATGCGCTGCGACACGCCCTTGGCGCGCGCGGTGCGCACGAAGTCTTCGCGCATCACCTCCAGCACGGCCGAGCGCGTGATGCGCGCGAGGATCGCCGCCTGCACCACCGCCAGCGACAGCGCAGGCAGCAGCAGCGACTTGAGGCCCGCGAAGATGCCCTCGCCCCAGCCCTCGAAGCCGCCGGCCGAGAACCATTGCAGCTGCACCGAGAACACCAGGATCAGCATGATCGCGAACCAGAAATTGGGGATCGCGATGCCGACCTGCGCCATGCCCATGAGGCCCACGTCGCCCAGCTTGTTGTGGCGCGCGGCGGCGGTCACGCCCACCAGCAGCGCGATGACCACGGTGAAGGCCATCGCCAGCAGCGCGAGCGGCACGGTGAGCGCAAGACGTTCGAGGATCAGGTCGAGCACGGGCGAGCTGTAGGCGTAGCTGTCGCCCAGGTTGCCGGTGAGGAGGCCGCCGATCCAGTGCCAGTAGCGTGTCCAGGCCGGCTGGTCCAGGCCCAGCTTGGTGGCCAGGGCGGCCACGGCGTCGGGCGACGCGTCGGGGCCCATGAGCATCTGGGCGGCGTTGCCGGGCAGGATTTCCAGGACGAGGAAGACGATGACCGAAGCGCCGATCAACGTGCCGATCAACGTGGCGAGGCGCTTGAATAGAAACAGGCTCATGGGGCGGGGCGCAGCATAACTGACTACTGCAACAAATGTGCCGTGAATGTGGCCTTTGCCATTCGCGGGCGGGCGCCCCTGCCGGTCCGCCGATAATCGGGGGATGGCCCTCATGATCACCGACGAATGCATCAACTGCGATGTCTGCGAGCCCGAGTGCCCGAACGATGCGATCTATATGGGCGCGGAGTACTACGAGATCGATCCGCACAAGTGCACCGAGTGCGTCGGCCACTTCGACGAGCCGCAGTGCGTGCAGATCTGCCCGGTGGCCTGCATTCCCCTGAACCCCGAGCACGTGGAAAGCCGCGAGACGCTGATGCAGAAGTACCAGCGCCTCACGGCGATCAAGGTGACGGCGGTTTCACCCTCGTCTTCAGCCGGCGTCTGAGTCGCGGGACTTCCGCTTCTTTTTCTTCGCCGGGGCGTCGCCGGCCGACTTGCTGCCCGACCCGCCGCTGTTGAAGCTCATGGTGGATTTGCGTGGGTCACCGGCTGCCTTGGTGGCGCGCTCGCGGGCTTGCTGCTCGGACAGGGCCATGCGCCGTTCGGCCAGCGCCGCGCTCCTGGCCTCCCGCGCTGCCTGGCGATCGCGGTCATAGGCCGCTTTTTCCAGCGACACGCGGGAGTGCTCCAGCTTGTCGGCCTGCGCGCTGTTGCTCTTGGCGCCGGCTTCGGCAGCGCGCCGATCCTCATTGCTGCGCGGGTCATCGACCTTCACCGATTTGCCGCCTTCGCAAGGGCGATCCGAGTAGGTGCTGCCGCATCGCCAGGTCTTTGCGGGACCCTGGGCGCTCGCGTGGGCGCAATAGGCCCAGGATGCCAATAAAAGCAGAGCGATCCCGAATTTCCCCGCCCTCGTTTCTCTTCTTCTCATCTTCATTTTTATTTCTCTCCCTCCTGCGCTCCGGTTGCCGGCTAGGTGGCGGCAGGCGTGCCCCCGTCGCCGGGCTCCCGCCGCGGCGGTTTGGGCCGGGGCGGTTTGCTCGTGTGAATGATCAATGTCGCTTTTTCCATCTCGCCGGCCACGAGCGCGGGCGCGGCATGCAGCGTGCGGACGATGGCGTCCTCGATCAGCTCACGCTGTTCCTTCAGAGGCTTCTTGAGCACCCAGTTGACGACCTCCGACTTCACGCCGGGATGCCCGATGCCTAGGCGCAGCCGCCAGTAGTCGCCGGTGCCCAGTTGCGAGTGGATATCGCGCAGGCCGTTGTGGCCGGCATGGCTGCCACCGAACTTGAGCTTGGCCTGGCCGGGCACCACGTCGAGCTCGTCGTGCACCACGAGGATTTCTTCGGGCGCGATCTTGAAGAAGCGCGCGAGCGCCGCCACCGACTTGCCCGAGAGGTTCATGAAGGTCTGCGGCTCCAGCAGCCAGACGCTCTGGCCGCCGATGCTGGCGCGCGCCGCGAGGCCGTGGTAGCCGCGCTCGGGCACGAGGTTGAGTTTCCAGTCGCGCGCGAGGGCGTCGATCCACCAGAAGCCCGCGTTGTGGCGCGTGGCTTCGTACTCAGGGCCCGGGTTTCCGAGGCCGACGAACAGCTTGATCATGGCGGGAATTATCTCGCCGCCCCCAAAGCAAAAGGCCCGCACGAGGCGGGCCTTTTGCAGGGGACGGGAAGAAAATTACTTCTTCGCGGCGGGCTTGGCCGTCTTGGCGGCAGGCTTGCCACCGGCAGCCGGTGCGGCGCCTTCGGCAGCTGCACCTTCGGCAGCGGGTGCCGGCTCTTCGGCGACCAGCGGCGGCACGGCCGACACGATGACCGGGTTGTTCTTGCCGTGGCTCACGTACTTCACGCCCTTGGGCAGCTTGATGTCGTTGACGTGCAGCGTGGCGTTCTTGGTGAGACCGGAGAGGTCCACTTCGATGAACTCGGGCAGGTCGGTCGGCAGGCAGCTGATTTCCAGCTCGGTGATCACGTGGTTCACCAGGTTGTGCGCGGTCTTGACGGCTTCGGACTCTTCTTCACCCTTGAAGTGCAGCGGCACCTTCATGTGCAGGCGGGTCTTGGCATCGACGCGCTGGAAGTCGATGTGCTGCACCAGCTGGCGGAACGGGTGGTACTGCACGTCGCGCAGCAGCACTTTGCTGGTGGCGTCGCCGAGTTCCATTTCCAGGATCGACGAGTGGAAGGCTTCCTTCTTCAGGGCGTGCCACAGCGCGTTGTGATCGATTTCGATCAGCTGGGGCTGGCCTTCACCACCGTAGACGATACCGGGCGTCTTGCCCGAAATGCGGAGACGGCGGCTCGCACCCGTACCCTGCTTGGCGCGCTCAAAAGCGACGAATTTCATAACTAGCTCCTGTGAGAGTCCACCGCGACCAGTGCGACTCCGATTCAAAAAGGCTTCTTCGAAAAGAAGCCCGCTCTTTGGCTCTCAGGTCAGAACAGGTTGTCCTGGTCCGAGAACAAACTCATCACCGACTCGCCCTTGGCAATGCGCTGGATCGTTTCGGCGATCAGCGGTGCCACGGAGAGCTGGCGGATCTTTCCGCATGCGAGGGCCGCATCGGAAAGGGGAATGGTGTTGGTCACGACCACTTCATCCAGGGCCGAGCCCTTGGTGATGCGCTCGATGGCCGGGCCCGAGAAGATCGGGTGCGTGCAGTAGGCGTAGACGCTCTTGGCGCCGCGCTCTTTCAGCACTTCGGCTGCCTTGACCAGCGTGCCGGCCGTGTCGATCATGTCGTCCATGATCACGCAGTTGCGGCCGTCGATCTCGCCGATCACGTTCATGACTTCGCTGACGTTGGCCTTCGGGCGGCGCTTGTCGATGATGGCGAGGTCGCAGTTCAGCTGCTTGGCCAGCGCACGGGCGCGAACCACGCCGCCGACGTCGGGCGAGACCACGATCAGGTCTTCGTAGTTCTTGGCGCGCAGATCGCCCAGCAGCACGGGCGACGCGTAGATGTTGTCGACCGGGATGTCGAAGAAGCCCTGGATCTGGTCGGCGTGCAGGTCCATCGTGAGCACGCGCTCGACGCCGACGGTTTCCAGCAGGTTGGCCACGACCTTGGCCGAGATCGGCACGCGGCTCGAACGCGGGCGACGGTCCTGGCGGGCATAGCCGAAGTAGGGAATCACGGCGCTGATCCGCTCGGCCGATGCGCGCTTGAGCGCGTCGACCATGATCAGCAGTTCCATCAGGTTTTCGTTGGTCGGTGCGCAGGTGGACTGCACCACGAACACGTCGCGTGCGCGGACGTTCTGGTTGATCTCGACAGTGACCTCTCCATCGGAGAAGCGACCGACGCGTGCGGCGCCCAGCGAGGTGCCGAGGTTGTGCGCGATTTCTGCGGCGAGGCCAGGATTGGCATTGCCGGTGAAAACCATGAAATCAGGGTGATTAGCCTGCATGAGCGCGTCCCGGCAGTGCGAAATTGGCTTTGAGGAAGCCGCCAAAGGTTTTGAGTCGTGGCGGCCCGTGGGCTGCCGATTATTGCAGCGGGTGGGCTGCAGAAGAAACACTGCGGCCGTTAGGCCGCAGTTTTAAAGATTTGGCAGGGGAGAAAGGATTCGAACCTTTGCATGCTGGAATCAAAATCCAGTGCCTTAACCAGCTTGGCGACTCCCCTACACGGGTCGATGGTTTGCACCATCAACCGATATATGTCGCGTCGGACCGCACAAACGATCCGACCATCTCAGGCTGCCCAACCTACCAGAGGATGAACAGCCAAATTGCTGCACTGACGAACCTGCCAGCCCGCGGGGGCTTCGACCAGTTCCGCTTCATGCGGCCCTTGCGGCAATTTTGCGAACACCGAACTTCCGGAGCCGGTCATCCGGGCCTTCAATCCTTGATCGCCGAGCCATTCGATGGCGTCGGTGACCGCGGGGCAAAGTCGCTGGGCAACCGGCTGCAGGTCGTTGTGGCCGAAGTCGAAAACCTTGTGACCGAAGTTCGCGAGGTTTGGGGCTTCAAGCTGTTCGCTATCTGCAGCAAAGCCTGTGATTATAGCAACAGGAGTCGAGCGTTCAAGATCATCTGCTGAAAAAATCAGACGGGTATCCAATCCTTCGGTCGGCTTGACCACGGCGAAGCGCGCCGACGGCAGGGTGACGGGCGTGATTTCCTCCCCGATGCCTTCGACCCACGCATGGTGTCCGCCGAGGAAGAACGGCACGTCGGCGCCCAGTTTCAGGCCGATCTGCGCGAGCCGGGACAAGGGCAGGTTCAGGTTCCACAGGCGGTTGAGCGCCAGCAGGCAGGTGGCTGCATCGGACGATCCGCCGCCCATCCCCGCCTGGGCCGGCACATGCTTTGCGACGCCGATGTGCGCGCCCTGGCCGTGCGCGGCGTGTGCCTGCAGCGCACGGGCGGCGCGCAGGACGAGGTCGTCGGCGGGCAGTTCGGTCGTGAGGTCTTCGCGGGTCAGCTGGCCGTCGCGCCGCAACTCGACGTGCAGCGTGTCGCACCAGTCGATCAGCATGAAGACCGATTGCAGCAGGTGGTAGCCGTCGTCGCGCCGGCCGGTGATGTGCAGGAACAGGTTGAGCTTGGCCGGTGCGGGAAGGTCGTAGAGCGCCTTCATGGCCGCTCGAACACGATGCGCAGGTCCGCCCGGGGGCTCGGGGATTCGCGGGTGGCCTGCAGGCGGCCGTTTGCGAGCTGGCCCAGGTCGGGGCGCCAGCCGGGCACGCTTTCGTTGCGCCCGGCGAGCCAGCCGAACAGCGCGCCGACGGGGATCGCCGCGCCGGTCGCGGCTTCGATCAGCGCGTCGAGGGAGTCGAAATGGCGGGTGTCGCTGCCGTTCTTCAGCAAGGCTTCGCCCGGCGACCAGTGCAGCTGGGCCAAGGTGCTGCCGATCGGCGTCGTCAGCGTGAGATCGCCCGCATCGGGCGAGCCGCGCAACTCGAAGAGCGCGGCAAAGGTCTGGACCGGTTCGCTGTCGATGCGCAGCGACATGCGGCCGCTCCAGCTGTCCGAGCCTCGGGGGGTGGAGGAGCCGCCCGTCAATTGGGCGCAGCCTGCTATCAAAAGAAGAGTCGCCCCGCCTGCCATCAGAACGGCGCGGCGGCTTGCGTGCGGCCCGGGGGCGGGCATGCTCACGGCTTGACGCGCAGGCGCCTGAGCGTTTCCTGCAGGGTTTCGTTCTCGGCATCGCTCAGCAACGCTTCCTTCCAGATCGTCACTGCGCGATCCTTCTGGCCGATGCTCCACAGCACTTCGCCGAAGTGCGCGCCGATCTCGGGATCGGGCCGGGTCTTGTAGGCGGTCTCCAGGATGCGGATGGCTTCGGCCGTGTTGCCGAGCCGGAACTCGACCCAGCCCAGGCTGTCGGCGATGAACGGGTCTTCCGGCGCCAGCTGCACCGCTTTCTGGATCAGCGTGCGGGCTTCGTCCAGCCGGATCTTGCGATCCGCGAACGAGTAGCCCAGGGCGTTGTAGGCGTTCTGGCTCTCGGGCTTGAGCTGGATCAGCCGGCGCAGCAGCCGCTCCATGTCGTCCAGGCGATTCAGCTTCTCGGCCACCATCGCCTGGTCGTAGACCAGGTCGGCGTCATCCGGTGCGGCGGCGGAGGCTTGCGCCAGCATGTCGTAGGCGGCCTGGTATTGCTTGGCGTCGCGCAGCAGTTGCACTTCGGCGAGGAATTTCTGCTTCTTGTCCTCCGGCGTGCGCTCGGGCAGGCCGCGGATGACCTCGCGTGCCTGGGGCAGCTTGCCCTGGCGCGCCAGCAGGCCCGCGCGGCGGGTCTGGGCGATGGTGAGATCGTCGGTGCTGTCGATGCGCGCGAGCCAGCGCTCCGCGCCAGCGAGATCCTTTCGACGCTCCGCCAGCTGCGAAAGGGCGAGGTAGGCCTGGGTCAGGCTGCGGCCGCGATCGGTCGCATCGGCGTCCTTGTCCTTGTTCTGGTTCGCCGACAGTTCGATGAAGCGCTTGAGGGACGTCTCCGCTGCACCGTCCTGCTTGGCCTGCATCTGCAGGCTGCCGAGCAGCAGCCAGGGCTCTGCGAGCTCGGGCCGCGATGTGGTGAGTGCCTGCAGTTGGGTCTGAGCGTCGCTGTAGCGCCGGTTCTCGACCAGCACGCGCGCATAGGCGATGCGCAGTTCGGGCGTGGCCTTGGTGTTGCTGGCGAGATAGCGCGTCACGATCGGCTCGGCCAGCGGCTGGCTGGGATCGATCAACTCGAGCGCCAGCGCGGCCGGCGCGTCGGAGACGGGGTCGACCTCCTGACCCTTGCGCGCAGCTTCCAGCGCGCCGGAGTTGTCCCCTGCATTGAGGCGCAGCTGGCCCACGGTCGCCCAGGCCAGCCCGCCGCTCGTGGGACTCTTGAGTTCGTCGACCAGGGCCCGCTCGACCACCGAGGCAGCCAGCTTCTTGTCGGTGGCACGCGAGTAGTTGCGTGCAATCACCGCCATCAGGAGCGGACGCTCGATCTGCGAGGTGGCCGCCACCTCGGCGCGCAGGAGCTCGACCGTCTCGCCGATGCGATTGAGCCGAATCAGAATCTGCAGCTCGATGCGCCTGGCGTCGCGCGACGCCGGCAGCGACACCTGCCAGGCTTGTGCTGCGGCCAGCGCGGCATCGTAGGAATTCGATTGCAAGGCGATCGCCACAGCCCGTTCGAACAGCTTGCCGTCGCGCAGCCGTCGGGCGGCGTCCAGCACCCGCGAATAGCCTGAGCCGGGGTCGCCGGAGCGGAACGCCAATTCGCCCAGCAGGATCTCGTAGAACAGATCGCCCGTCAGCGCCGAGGGTTGCGCAGCGGGTTCACTGGCGGGCTTCGGAGGGGTGACCCGGGGCCGGACCGCGGGCCTGGGCGGCGCGTTGCGCTCGATGATGGGCGCCGGGCTGTTGGGGGCGGCGGGATCGGAGGTTTGCGCGTGCACCGCGCAAGCCAGCAGCACGAGAGATGCAGCCGCCGCAAGGCGGTGTCGGCGGGGCGATGGAATCATCGAATCATGATAATCGAGGCTTTTGAACGAACGTCGCGTGGGGCTACGACTTCGCCGGAGTTTTACTTTCATGCCTGAGCTACCCGAAGTCGAAGTCACCCGCCGCGGTTTTGCCGACCGCATTGCCGGCGCGCGCATCGATGCCGTGCGCATCGGAAAACCGTTGCGCTGGGCCCTGATGGTCGTGCCCGAGGCGCTGGTCGGGCGGCATGTGCGCCAGGTGCGGCGGCGCGGCAAGTACCTGCTGATCGACCTGGACCGGGGCCTGCTGCTGCTGCACCTGGGCATGTCGGGCAGCCTGCGCTTCGATGCGGCGCTGCCGCCGCCCGGCACGCACGATCACTTCGACCTCGTCACCGACCGCGGCACCCTGCGGCTGAACGATCCGCGCCGTTTCGGCGCCGTGGTCTACGTGGACGACGAGGCTGCGCCCTGGGCCATCAAGCTGCTCGGCGGCCTGGGCATGGAGCCGCTGGGGGACGCCTTCGACCTCGATGCCTTCCATGCAGGCCTGCGCAAGCGCAAAACGGCCGTCAAGCAGGTGCTGCTGGCGGGCGACGTGGTGGTGGGGGTCGGCAACATCTATGCATCGGAGGCGCTGTTCCAGGCCGGCATTCGCCCGACGCTGTCGGCCGCGCGCATCAGCCGGCCGCGAGCGGCCAAGCTCCATGCGGCGGTGCGCGAAATACTGGCCAGGGCAGTGGAAAAGGGCGGCAGCACGCTGCGCGACTTCTCCAACGTGGACGGGCAGAACGGTTATTTCCAGCTCGAAGCCACCGTTTATGGCCGGGCCGGCGAACCGTGTCGGGTTTGCGCAACGCCGATCCGGCAGCTTCGCCAGGGGCAGCGCTCCACTTATTTTTGTCCTAATTGTCAAAAGTAGCGTGTCGCGGCGTCGAATGAATACCCTGCAAACGGCCGCTGCGCGGTTTGCGATGCTATATTTGTAAGTTCTTTCTTACATATTTCCCTTGAGCCGCTCTTTCAACCAACAACTCGATCAGCACGGTGCGTGGCGGAGCAATTTCGCCCATCGGCTGCAGTGGCTGTCCCGCTGGCTGACCGAGAACGAGCTGCTCGACCAGGCCGTGGCCGAGCGCCTGCGGGGCCTCGAACTGCAGATCCGCACCAGCAAGGTGATGGTCGCGTTCGTGGCCGAGTTCTCACGCGGCAAGTCGGAGCTGATCAACGCGATCTTCTTTGCCGACTACGGGCGCCGCATCATGCCCGCGAGCGCGGGGCGGACCACGATGTGTCCGACCGAGCTGGGCTACGACCCCGCCCTCGCGCCCAAGCTGCGGCTGCTGCCGATCGAAACCCGCCTGGAGCCGCATTCGCTGACCCATTGGCGCGAGAAGTCGACCCGCTGGACCGAGATCCCGATCGAGGTCGGCAACGCCGAGCAGTTGGCCCAGGCCATGGGCAAGGTGGCCGAAGTGCGCTGGGTGAGCAAGGACGAGGCCCGCGCGCTCGGCTTCTGGAACCCCGAGACGCCCGACGACAACCCCGTGCAGGACGCCGAAGGCCGCGTTGAAATCCCGCGCTGGCGCCATGCCGTGCTCAACATGCCGCACCCCTTGCTGGAGCAGGGGCTGGTCATTCTCGATACGCCCGGCCTGAACGCGATCGGCGCCGAGCCCGAGCTGACGGTGAGCCTGATCCCGCAGGCGCACGCCGTGGTCTTCATCCTGGGCGCCGAAACCGGCGTGACGCGTTCCGACCTCTCGATCTGGCGCGAACACCTGATCACCGAGGACGACGGGGGCGACACGCGCTTCGTCGTGCTCAACAAGATCGACACCATGTGGGACTCGCTGAGCACCCACGCGCAGATCGAATTGCAGATCGAACGCCAGCGCGACAGCGCGGCCCGGCTGCTCGACGTGCCGCTCGCGCAGGTGCTGCCGGTGTCCGCGCAGAAGGGCCTGCAGGCCAAGATCCAGCACGACCCGCGCCTGCTGGAAGCCAGCCGCCTGCCCGCGCTCGAAGCCCTGCTGGGCGAAGGCGTGCTCGGCAAGCGCGAGACCATGCTGCGCCTGGCCGTCGATGCGGGCATGACCGCGCTGCGCACCGAGGCCGAACGCATCCTGAAGGTGCGCCAGCGCGACCTGTCGGAGCAGGCGCTCGAACTGCAGGGGCTGCGCGGCAAGAACGTCTCGGTGATCCGCCACATGCGCTCGCGCATCGACCAGGAGCATGCCGAGTTCGAGGGCAGCAACACGCGCATCCTGGCGCTGCGCTCGGTGCAGGGCAAGCTGTTGCGCGAGGTGTACGCCGTGCTGGGCCGCACCGCGCTCAAGGCCGACATGGTGCGGCTGTCGGCCGCGCTCAAGCGCCCCGGCATCAAGCTCAATGTGCGCAAGGTGTACGGCGAGACCTTCGATTCGCTGCGCAACAACCTGCGCGAAGTGCAGGCGACGACGGCCGAGATCCAGTCGATGCTGCACGCCACCTTCCGACAGCTCAATGCCGAGCAGGGCTTCACCCTGCAGGCGCCGGCCGAGCCCGATCTCACGGGCTTCGAGCAGGAGTTGAGCCAGATCGAACGCAGCCACATCCATTACCTGGGCGTGGGCAACCTGCTCAAGCTCGCGCAGGCCGATTTCTGCGACAAGCTGGTTCGCGCGCTGGCCAGCCGCCTGCGCCTGGTCAACGAGGCCGCGATGACCGAGGTCGAGCGCTGGAGCAAGGGCGCGAGCGCGCAGATCGATGCGCAGCTCAAGGAGCGCCGCCGCAACTTCAGCAAGCGCATCGAGGCGATCGAGCGCATCCAGAACGCGGCGGGCAACCTGGACGAACGGCTGCTCGAGTTGGCCGCGCAGGAGACCAACCTGGCCGAACTGCACGCCCGCCTGCGCGAGTTCACTTCACTGATCACGCAGCAGGGCAAGCCGCAGGCCGTTGCTGCGGCCCCCGTCAGCGAGTTGCGTGCGGCCTGAGCGTTCCGCTTTGGCGGCGGCAGCCGGTTCGCAGCAGATGCCGCCGGATTTCGCCGCGCAGATCGTCGGCTGGCAGCGCAGCCACGGGCGCAGCGAGCTGCCCTGGCAGAACACCCGCGACCCGTACCGCGTCTGGCTGTCGGAGGTGATGCTCCAGCAGACGCAGGTCACGACGGTGCTGGGCTACTTCGCGCGCTTTCTCGAACGTTTTCCCGATGTGAAGGCGCTGGCCGCAGGCACCGAGGACGAGGTGTTCGGTCTCTGGAGCGGCCTGGGCTACTACAGCCGCGCGCGCAACATGCATCGCTGCGCGCAGGACATCGTCGAGCGATTCGGCGGCGAATTTCCACACACCGCGGCGGAGCTGGTGACCTTGCCCGGCATCGGCCGCTCCACCGCGGCGGCGATCGCGGCGTTCTGCTTCGGCGAGCGCGTGGCCATCCTCGACGGCAATGTGAAGCGCGTGCTGACGCGCGTGCTCGGTTTCGGCGGCGACATGTCTTCGTCCGCGCAGGAGCGCGCACTGTGGGACCTGGCGACGCAACTGCTCCCGCCCGCCGAAGAACGCGAAGCGATCGCCAGCTACACACAGGGCCTGATGGACCTCGGCGCCACGGTCTGCCTGCCGCGCAAGCCCAGCTGCATGATCTGCCCGGTCAACAAGACCTGCGTGGGTTTGCGCGAGGGATCGCCGGAGCGCTATCCCGTCAAGACCCGCAAGCTCAAGCGCAGTGCGCAGTCGCTCTGGGTGCTGCTGGCGCGCGATGCACAGGGCCGCATCTGGTTGGAAAAGCGGCCGGCGAAAGGCATCTGGGCGGGGCTGCATTGCCTGCCGGTGTTCGACAGCCGCGACGACCTGCTCGCGGCGCTGCCATCCGCCGCGCAGCGCGGCGCGCACGACCTCCCACCCTTCGTGCATGTGCTCACCCACAAGGACCTGCACCTGCACCCGGTGCTGCTGGAAGGCGTGCAACCGCAGGGCGACGTTGCGCGCTGGGTCGAAGCGCAGGAATGGGCCCGGTTGGGACTGCCCGCGCCGGTGCGCAAGCTGCTGGAGAGCCGCAGCGCGGCCTAGGTTCTAGTTGGCGTCGAGCTCGCGGTGCCGCTTGAGCGAACCCCAGCGGGCGCCGAACGTATGCGCCAGCTGTTCGACCAGAAACACCGAGCGGTGCTGCCCGCCCGTGCAGCCGATGGCCACCGTGACGTAGCTGCGATGGTCGCGCGCGAGTGCGTCGAGCCAGTGCGACAGAAACTGCTCGATGTCGTCGTACATGCGCGCCACGTCTTCATGCTCCCGCAGCCACTCGATCACCGGCGTGTCGCGGCCCGTGAGCGGGCGCAGCGCGGGCACGTAGTGCGGGTTGGGCAGCATGCGCACGTCGAACACGTAGTCGGCATCGAGCGGCACGCCGCGCTTGAAGGCGAACGACTCGAACACCAGCGTGAGCGCGCTCTGCGGCGCGGAGATCAGCGCCTTGATGTAGCTCTGCAGTTGCGCGGGGCGGATGAGGCTGGTGTCGATCACGTCGGCGCCGTCGCGCAGGTCGGCCAGCAGTTCGCGTTCGAGCTCGATGGCCTGCGCGAGCACGCGGTGCTGCTCGGGCACGTCGGTGCGGCCTTCCTGGCGCGAGAGCGGGTGGCGCCGGCGGGTTTCCGAATAGCGGCGCAGCAGCGCGTCGGTGGTCGCATCGAGGAAGAGCGATCGCAGCGACACGCCGTCGCGGCGCAGCGCTTCGAGCTGCTGCGGAACGATCGGCAGCGACACGCCGCTGCGCACGTCCATCGCGATGGCCACGCGGGTGGCCTGCTGCTCGTGCTGCAAGGCGATGAACGAGGTCAGGAGTTCGGGCGGCAGGTTGTCCACGCAGTAGTAGCCGGCGTCTTCCAGCGCGTGCAGCGCCACCGACTTGCCGGAGCCCGACATGCCGGTGATGAGCACCAGGTCCAGGTTCATGACGTGGCCGCCGAGGTCTTGTGGCCGAGCATCTCGCGGGCATGCGCGAGCGAGGTCTGCGAGACCTTCTCGCCGCCCAGCATGCGGGCGATTTCGTTGGCGCGGGTGTCGTCGTCCAGCCGCGACACGCCGCTCTCGGTGCGCGGGCCGTCCTTGCCGGCGCCCGCCGTCTGGCGCTTGGCCACGACCAGGTGATGGTCGGCGCAGGCGGCCACCTGCGGCAGGTGGGTCACGGCCAGCACCTGGCGGTCGCGGCCGAGTTGCCTCATGAGGCGGCCGACGGTTTCGGCAACCGCGCCGCCGACGCCTGCATCGACCTCGTCGAAGATCAGCGTCTGGGCGGTGCCGAGCTGGCTCGTCGTCACCGCGATGGCCAGCGCAATGCGCGAGAGCTCGCCGCCCGAAGCCACCTTGCCGATCGCGCGCGGGGTGCTGCCGGTATGGCCGGCCACGAGGAAGGCGATGTCTTCCAGGCCTGCGCGGCCGGGCTGTGCCAGCGGCTGCAGTTCGATCTCGAAGCGCCCGCCCTGCATGCCCAGACCCTGCATGGCTTGCGTCACGGCCTGGGCCAGGCGCGGGGCGGCCTGCTTGCGGGCCTTGCCGAGAGCCTTGGCTTCTTTCAGGTAGGCCTGCTGGGCGTTCTGCTCGGCGCGCTCCAGGCTCTCGAGATCGCTTTGCGCGTCCAGCGCCTGCAACTCGGCTTGCCAGCCGGCCAGCAGTGCGGGCAGTTCGCCCGGCGTGCGCTTGTAGCGGCGCGCGAGCGACATCCACAGGCCCATGCGTTCGTCCAGCTCGGCCAGGCTTTGCGGATCGGCCTCGGCGTCGCGCAGGTAGCCGTGCAGGGTGTGGGCGGCGTCGGATGCCTGCGCCACGCAGGAGGCCAGCACCTCGCCCAGCGAGCGGAATTCGGGCTCGATGTGCTCGCAGTTCTGCAGCAGCGTGGCCGCGCGCGAGAGCGCGGAAAGCGCGCCGTTGTCGTCGTCCTCGAGCGCCTGGCTTGCGCCCTGCGCCGCGTCGATCAGCGCCTGGGCGTTGGAGATGCGCGAGTGGTTGGTCGACAGCTCTTCCCATTCGTCGGCGCCGGGCGCGAGCTTGGCGACCTCGGAGATCTGCCACTGCAGCCGCTCGCGTTCGCGCTGCAGCGAGTCTTGGGCCGAGCGTGCGTGCTCCAGCGCGGAGAGCGCCAGCCGCCAGCCTTGCCAGGCGGCGTCGAGCGCATCGGTGCGCACGCCCGCGTAGGCGTCCAGCAGGCCGCGCACGGCCTCGGGGCGCGTGAGGCTCTGCCAGGCGTGCTGGCCGTGGATGTCGAGCAGGCGGTCGCCCAGGTCGCGCAGTTGCGTGGCGGTGGCCGGGCTGCCATTGATCCAGCCGCGGCTGCGGCCCTGCAGGTCGACGGTGCGGCGCAGCAGGAGTGCGTCGCCGGCCTCGAAGCCGCCTTCGTCCAGCCAGGCGTCCAGGGCCGGGTCGGCATCGAATTCGGCGCTCACGTCCAGGCGCTCGGCGCCTTCGCGCACGGCGCCTGCGTCGGCCCGGTTGCCCAGCGCCAGTTGCAGCGCGTCGATCAGGATGGACTTGCCCGCGCCGGTTTCGCCGGTCAACACCGTGAAGCCGCCGGACAGGTCCAGTTCGAGTGATCGCACGATCACGAAGTCGCGCAGTGCGATGCGTCGCAGCGCCATGTCAGGAGCCCCCTTCGTTCCAATGAAGTTTCTTGCGCAGCGTGTCGAAGTAGCTCCAGCCGCGCGGGTGCAGGAAGCGCACCCGGAAGTCGGAGCGGCGCACCACCACGCGATCGCCGATCGCGAGCGAGGCCAGTGACTGCATGTCGAAATTGGCGCTGGCGTCGCGCCCGCCGACCAGCTCGATCACGATCTCGTCGGCATCGGGCAGCAGCACCGGGCGGTTCGAGAGCGTGTGCGGCGCGATCGGCACCAGCACCCATCCGGGCACTGCCGGATGAAGCAAGGGTCCGCCGGCCGACAGCGCATAGGCGGTCGATCCGGTGGGCGTGGCGATGATCAGGCCGTCGGCGCGCTGGTTGGCCACGAAATGGCTGCCCACCGACACGCGCAGCTCGACCATGCCCGAGGTGGCACCGCGGTTGACCACCACGTCGTTCATGGCGAGCGCATCGAACACACAGGCGCCGTCGCGCATGACCTGCGCGTGCATCAGGCTGCGGTGGTCTTCTTCGTATTCGCCGGCTAGCATGGGGATGAGCGTGGCCTGGTAGTTGTCCAGCGGGATGTCGGTGATGAAGCCGAGCCGTCCGCGGTTGATGCCGATCAGCGGGATGCCGTAGCTGGCAAGCTGCCGGCCGATGCCCAGCATGGTGCCGTCGCCGCCGACCACCAGTCCGAGGTCGCAGCGCTGGCCGATTTCCTCGACCGACAGGGCTTCGTAGCGCGGATGGGCGGGGGCGCCGGCGTCTTCCTCCTCGCAGGTCGAGCGCTCGACGAAGACCTTGCATCCCTGCGACTCCAGGAAGGTGCCGATGGTCTCCATGACGCCGTCGCGCGCATCGGCCTGCGCTCTGGCGCCGGAAGCCTGGTATTTGCCGATCAGGGCGACGTGACGGAAGCGGGAGGTCATATCTCACAAATTACAACACTAAAATCTTTCAATGCTGGACGACCGTGCCAAGTTGCTGCTCAAGACGCTCGTCGAGCGCTACATCGCCGACGGGCAACCCGTCGGGTCACGCACGTTGTCGCGCGCACCGGGGCTGGATCTGTCGCCCGCGACCATCCGCAACGTCATGTCCGACCTGGAGGCGCTGGGGCTGATTGCCAGCCCGCACACCTCGGCCGGCCGCATCCCGACCCATCGCGGCTATCGCCTGTTCGTGGACACCATGCTGACCGCCCAGCGCGAGCAGATGAGCACGCCGAGCCTGGCGCCCGACCAGCCGCAGAAGGTGATCGCCAATGCGGCGAATATCCTGTCGAACCTGTCGCAGTTCGTCGGGGTGGTGATGGCGCCGCGCCGCGCATCGGTGTTCAAGCAGATCGAATTCCTGCGGTTGTCCGAGAACCGGCTGCTGGTGATCATCGTCTCGCCCGACGGCGACGTGCAGAACCGGGTGATCTTTCCGGAGGCCGACTACTCGCAGTCGCAACTGGTCGAGGCTTCCAACTACATCAACGCGCACTACGCGGGTCTCACCATAGAGCAGGTGCGCGATCGCCTGCAGTCCGAGGTCGAGAAACTGCGCGGCGAAATTGCCGCGCTCATGCAGGCAGCGGTCCAGGTGAGTTCCGAAGTGCTGACCGAGGCGCAGGAAGACGACGTCGTGATCTCCGGCGAACGCAACCTGCTCGCTGTGACCGACTTCTCCAGCGACATGGGCCAGCTGCGCCGCGCCTTCGAGCTCTTCGAGCAGAAGGCGCAACTGATGCGATTGCTCGATGTGTCGAGCAAGGCCGAGGGCGTGCGCATCTTCATCGGCGGCGAAAGCCAGGTGGTGCCGTTCGAGGAGCTCTCCATCGTCAGCGCCAACTATGAAGTGGACGGGCAGGTGGTGGGTACGCTGGGGGTGATCGGGCCTACCCGCATGCCTTATGAACGCATGATCCAGATCGTCGACATCACGTCGAGGCTGGTGAGCAATGCGCTGAGCCATCGCAAGTAGGCCGCTGCGGCGAATAGAATCATGGCCCAGTGGGCCGTTAGCTCAGTTGGTTAGAGCAGCGGACTCATAATCCGTTGGTCGATGGTTCAAGCCCATCACGGCCTACCAACTGCATTTTCAACTTTTGATCATGCGGGGCCGGAAGGTCAAAAAACGCATGCTATAATTGCAAGCTGTGCGGCTGTAGCTCAGTTGGATAGAGTACTTGGCTACGAACCAAGGGGTCGTGGGTTCAATTCCTGCCAGCCGCACCACTCTCTCGATGGCCTAGAAGGTTTACTCCTTCTAGGCCATTTTCTTTTGGGCGACGTGAATCAGAAGCCGCCGTTCGAACGATGGCTGCTGTCCTGGCGCCTGGACGCTAAAGTCCGTTCAAGTCAAAACGGATCAGGGCGACCATGAACATTCGAACCATACGGCGGGCGTGCCAACTGCTCTTGCTGCTCTCGGCCGCGGGCTCGGTGTCTGCGGGAACCATTGCATGTGTGCCGAGCCCGGGCGGTGCAGCCGGCTCTTTCCATTGGATTCGCCGAATCGCCATCGACGAGCACTCGCGAACCGTCAACATGGACATCGTGCGCTCCAGGACGAAGGACACCGAGACCATGGGCAAGATGCGCGCCGAACTGGTGAACATGGAGGGGACTTCCTCCGGCGAGCCCGTCTATCTCTTCAACTCCATTCCCGCTGCCGGAGACGAGGTCACGAACCTCTTCAAGCTGTTCAAGTCCGGCGAATGGCAACTGGCCAGGGTGGGGGTCGTCTTCGTCAACAAGGTGCCCGCCTTGCGAGGCGTCGAGCCGACCATGTCGTTCGACTGCAAGCGCTCGGACCTGGGTTGACGTCGCACTGACAAACCTGCTCCTATTCAAAGGCAAAGGGCTCTTCGTTGAACAAGGCATTCACCAAGGAAACCGACAACGACGCGGACGACGACGGCGCCGACGGTGCAGCGCCTGCGCTGCCGGCCGGCAGCAAGAACTACGTGACGCCGGAGGGCTACGCTCGGTTGCGCGACGAGCTGCTCCAGCTGATGGACGAGGAGCGACCGAAGGTCGTCGAGGCTGTGCACTGGGCCGCCAAGAACGGCGATCGTTCGGAAAATGGCGACTATCTCTATGGCAAGAAGCGGCTGCGCGAGATCGACCGGCGCATTCGCTTTCTCACCAAGCGCCTGGAAATCGCCGAGATCACGGATCCATCGGTGCACCATGGCAGCGACCAGATCTTCTTCGGTGCCACCGTCCGTTATGTCGACGAGACCGGCGACGACGAACGCACCATCACGATCCTGGGCATCGACGAGGCGGACAGTGCCCGGTCGCAGGTCAGCTGGATCTCCCCGATCGCGCGTGCCCTTCTGAAGTCACGCGAAGGCGACGTGGTGAAGCTCGTGACGCCGGGCGGGGTGCACGAGGTGGAAATACTGTCGGTGAGTTATCCGGCGCCGCGTCCGGCCGCGGACTGATCGACGCGAGGCGAGGCGCGGCCCGCCTGTCGTCAGGGCACCGGAACGGTCCGCGCCGCGGTCAGCACCGATGCGGTCCGCCGGGCGGCGCGCAGCACGGCGTCCAGATGCGTGCGATCGCGTACCGCGATCACGAACCGAAGGTCCGTCGAATCCTGCGGCGTCTCGTCGGCCATTTCCACATGCGTGATGTCTGCTTCCGCGTCCGCCAGCGTGGCGGCTACGCGCGCCAGCACGCCCTTGTCATTGCGCACGGTGATCACCACGCCGGTCTCGAAGGCGCGCGTCGGTTCGTCCGCCCATTCGACCGCAAAGAATCGCTCGCTGTCTTTGTGGCGCAACCGTTGGCCGACACCGCAATCCTCGGTGTGCACCACCAGACCCTCGCCGTGCCCGAGATACCCCACGATCTGGTCGCCCGGAATGGGGCGGCAGCACAGGGCGAAGCGCACCGACGAGTTCTCGCTGCCGTCGAGCGTGACCGCGCCCTGCGACACGGTCTCGTGCGAGATGAAGCGTTCACGGCTCAGCAGCAGGGCGTCGGGCCGCTCGCCCAGCTCGGCGAGAAGCGCCATGAGCCGCTTGGCGACGATGCTCGCGATGCGCTTGCCCAGGCCGATGTCGGTCAGCAATTCCGCGCGGTTGCGGTTGCCGGTGAAGCGCAGCAGCTTTTCCCACAAGGCCTGGTGCTCGTCGTCCTCTTCGGGCAGCTTGCCGAGGCCTTCGGCGCGCAGCGCCTGGGCGAGCAGCTTTTCGCCGAGACCTTCGGATTCGGCATGCGCCAGCGTCTTGAGGTAGTGGCGAATCTTGGAGCGAGCCCGGCCGGTTCGAACGAAGCCGAGCCATGCAGGATTGGGGGTCGACACCGGCGCCGTGATCACCTCGACCACGTCGCCGTTCTTGAGTTCGGTGCGCAGCGGCACCTGGTCGCCGTTGATGCGCGCGGCCGAGGTGTGGTCGCCGATGTTGCTGTGGATGGCGTAGGCGAAGTCGACCACCGTCGCGCCGCGCGGCAGCGCCATGATCTGGCTTTTCGGCGTGAAGACATAAACGGCATCGGGGAACAGGTCGACCTTGACGTGGTCCCAGAACTCCGCGGCATCGCGCGTCTCGTCCTGGATGTCGAGGAGCGACTGCAGCCATTTCGTGCCCAGCCGGTCGTTGCTCGCCCCGTTCGGCTCGGCGGCCTTGTAGAGCCAGTGCGCAGCCACGCCAGACTCGGCCACCACGTGCATTGCCTCGGTACGCAGCTGGAACTCGACGCTCACACCGGCCGGACCGACCAGCGTCGTGTGCAGCGACTGGTAGCCGTTGAGCTTGGCGATCGCGATGTGGTCCTTGAATTTGCCGGGCAGCGGCTTGTACATCTGGTGAAGGATGCCGAGGCCGGTATAGCAGGCGGTCACGTTCGGCACGATCAGGCGAAAGCCGTAGATGTCGGTCACCTGGGCGAAGCTCAGGTGTTTTTCTTCCATCTTGCGGTAGATGGAATACAGCGTTTTCTCGCGCCCCGCGATTCGCAGCGTCATGCCGGCAGAGGAGAAGGCGGCTTCGACTTCTTTCTGCACTTTCTGGATCAAGTCTCGTCGTCGCCCGCGTGCCTTCGCCACCGCTTTCGATAGCGTCGCGTAGCGCCATGGCTTGAGGTGTCGGAACGACAGTTCCTGCAGCTCGCGGTAGGTCTGGTTCAAGCCGAGGCGGTGCGCGATAGGCGCGTAGATCTCGAGCGTTTCGCGCGAGATGCGGGCCCACTTTTCGCGCGGCGCATCGGCCAGCGTGCGCATGTTGTGCGTGCGGTCGGCCAGCTTGACCAGGATGACGCGCACATCGCGCGCCATGGCCAGAAGCATCTTGCGAAACGATTCGGCCTGGTTTTCTTCGCGGGTGTTGAACTGCAGCTTGTCGAGCTTGGTGAGCCCGTCGACCAGTTCGGCGACCGGGGCGCCGAAGCGTTCGATCAGCTCGGGCTTGGTCACGCCGCAGTCTTCGATGGCGTCGTGCAGCAGTGCTGCCATCAGCGCCTGGGCATCGAGCTTCCACTCGGCGCATTGCGCCGCCACGGCGATGGGATGGGTGATGTACGGTTCGCCGCTGTTGCGCAGCTGGCCCAGGTGGGCCTCGTCGGCAAAGCGGTAGGCTCGGCGTACCAGTTCGGTGTCTTCGGGGCCCAGGTAGTCCAGGCGCGCCGTCAATGCAGCGAAGCTTGCCGCAGCCGCATTCAGTGCCGCCGGGCTCGGCTTCGGCACGCCCGTGGGGGCTTGGGACTGATGTTTGGCAACCGCGCTCATGGCTACCACTTTAGCGTGACCGTTCCATGGGCGCGTCCAGACATAAAAAAAGCACCGCTTTGCGGTGCCTTTTCGTTGCAGGGCTGCGTCAGATCAGCCCGGCACCTTCTTGAGCATTTCGATGCCGATCTTGCCTTCGGCGATTTCGCGCAGGGCGGTCACGGCGGGCTTGTTCTTGCTCTCGATCTTGGGCGCGTGGCCCTGGCTCAGCATGCGCGCACGGTACGTGGCGGCCAGCACGAGCTGGAAGCGGTTGGGGATCTGAAGCAGACAGTCTTCGACGGTGATGCGGGCCATGATGAGTATCTTTCGGTCGGTGAGCGGGAGATCAGGGGATGTTCAGTGCGGCAAAGGTGTCGGCACGTGCACGGCGCTGTGCGGAATACCGGAGCCGCTGAGCGTGGACAATCGCCTTGAGATCAAAAAGCGCCCGCTCAAATAACTCGTTGATTATAACGAAGTCGAATTCCCCGGCCCGGGCCATCTCTTCGGCGGCATTTTTCAGGCGCAATTCGATGACCGAGGCGCTGTCTTCGCCGCGCCGCTCGAGCCGGGAGCGCAATTCTTCCCAACTGGGCGGCAGGATGAAGATCATCACCGCATTGGCGAAGGTCTTGCGGATCTGGAGCGCGCCCTGGAAGTCGATTTCCAGGATCACGTCGGCCCCCTGGGCGATCCGCTCCTCGATGGCCCTCTTGGAAGTGCCGTACCGGTGGCCGTGCACATGGGCCCATTCCACGAAGCCGTCGGCCGCGATCAGCGCGTCGAATTCGGGGGGCGAGGCAAAGAAGTACTCGCGGCCGTGCTTTTCCTGTCCGCGCGGCGGCCGCGTGGTGTGCGACACCGACGGTTGAACCGCCGAGTCGAGCTCCATGAGCGCCTTGACCAGGCTCGATTTGCCCGCCCCGCTGGGCGCGGCGACCACGAAGATGTTGCCGGGGTAGTCCATTCTTTCGCTCGTCGTCATTCGATGTTCTGGACTTGTTCGCGCATCTGCTCGATCAGGACCTTCATGTCCACGCCGATGCGCGTGAGTTCCAGGGCTGCCGACTTGGAGCCCAGGGTGTTGGCCTCGCGGTGCAGTTCCTGGATCAGGAAGTCCAGGCGCTTGCCGATCTCGCCGCCCTTCTTGAGCAGCCGCTCGATCTCGTCGAGGTGCGAATTCAGCCGGGTGAGCTCTTCCGCCACGTCGATGCGGATCGCAAAGGCGGTGGCCTCGGTCAGCGCGCGGTCCTGGGCGGCTTCGGGTAGCGTGCCGCCCGTGCCGGCAGTCAGGCCCATGGCCTCCTGCCAGCGCTCCAGGAAGCGGTTGCGCTGCTGCTCGACCAGCTGGGGCACCAGCGGACCGGCCTGCAGCACCAGGGTGCGCAGTTGGCCCAGATGGGCCTCGAGCATCTTGGCGAGCCGGGCGCCTTCGCGCTGGCGGGCCGACATCAGCGCCTCGAGCGCCTTGCCGGCCACCTCGAGCAGGTCGGGGCCCCAGTCGCCGCGGGTGGCACCGTCGCCGCCGGCAAGGCGGATCACGTCGGCCACGCTCAGTTCGCGGGCTCCGGGCAGCCAGGCCTTGATGCCGTCCTGCACCCCGTTGAGCCGCTGGAGCAGCTTGACGGAAGGCTCGACGACGCCCGCCTGGGCGGTGTTCTCGATGGCCGCGCGCACCTCGACCTTGCCGCGCTTGAGCTTGCCCGTGAGCAGCTCGCGCAGCGCCGTCTCATGCTGGCGCAACTCCTCGGGCAACTTGAAGGTGAGGTCGAGGAAACGGCTGTTGACCGAGCGGATTTCTACCCCGAGTCGGCCTGCGGCGGAAGGCCGTGCTTCGGCTTCGGAGTGGCTGCCTGCGGACCCGTTCTGGCCGCTGGCGTAGCCGGTCATGCTGTAAACTGGCATTGCGCCTCACTGTGGTTTTGCTTGCATGCACCGAGGCGTCGGTACAGCGTTCGCTTGCCGCACCATCGCCTTCGGGCGAAACTCCCGGATTATGTCAAAGGTCAAGCCTTCGCCCCTGTTGCCCGATACGGTCATTGGCGGTTACCGCGTTGTTCGCCGGCTTTCGGCGGGTGGTTTTGGCGTTGTCTATCTCGCCATCGACCCCAGCGGACAGCAAGTGGCCATCAAGGAATACCTGCCTTCTTCGCTGGCCACCCGCGGGCCCGGCGAGTTGCATCCGCAGGTGCCACCCGAAAAACTGTCCCTCTACCGCCTGGGGTTGAAGAGCTTCTTCGAAGAGGGCCGCTCCCTCGCGCAGATCTCGCACGCCTCGGTCGTGAGCGTGCTCAATTTCTTTCGCGAGAACGAAACGGTCTACATGGTCATGAACTACCTGGAGGGCGCGACCCTGCAGGATTTCGTGGTCACCGCGCGCGACCTGAAGCGCCAGAAGGTCTTCCGCGAATCGACCATCCGTTCGCTCTTCGACGAGATCCTGCGCGGCCTGCGCATCGTGCACCAGTACAAGATGCTGCACCTGGACATCAAGCCGGCCAACATCTTCGTCACCGACGAAGACCGCGCCGTGCTGATCGACTTCGGCGCCGCGCGCGAAGTGCTCAGCAAGGAAGGCATCTTCATCCGTCCCATGTACACCCCGGGCTTCGCCGCCCCCGAGATGTACCGCCGCGATTCGTCGATGGGCCCCTGGACCGACATCTACGCCATCGGCGCCTGCATCTACGCCTGCATGCAGGGCTACCCGCCCAACGACGCGCCGCGCCGCATCGAGAAAGACCGCCTGAGCCTGTCGCTCTCGCGCCTTCGCGGCGTGTATTCCGACAACCTGATCGAGGTGGTCGAGTGGTGCATGTCGCTCGATCCGCTCTCGCGCCCCCAGTCGGTCTTCGCGCTGCAAAAGGAACTCAGCCGCGAAGGCGAGCGCCGCTACACCAAGCTCACCGTCGGCGAGAAGGTGCGGCTGTCGATCGATAACATCCGCTCCTTCGACAAGAAGAGTCTGCCCCGGGCTGCGGCCCCCACCACGCGCCCCGCATGACATGAAATTCTCTGTCTTCCAGGTCAGCCGCAAAGGCGGACGTCTCAAGAACGAAGACCGCATGGGCTATTGCTACACGCGGGAGTCGGGCCTGTTCGTGCTGGCCGACGGCATGGGCGGTCACCCCGAAGGCGAAGTGGCGGCCCAGCTGGCCCTGCAGACCATCGCGGCGCTCTACCAGCGCGAGGCCCGCCCGACGGTGAAGGACGTGAAGAGCTTCCTGGCCGAATCGGCCATGGCCGCGCACCAGCAGATCATGCGGTACGCGAGCCACAAGGCCATGCTCGACACGCCCCGCACCACGGTTGTCGCGGCGCTGCTCCAGGGCACCAGCGCCACCTGGATGCACTGCGGCGACTCGCGCCTGTACGTCGTGCGCGACGGCCGCCTGCTGACCCGCACGCGCGACCACTCGCACGCCGAGCGCCCCAAGCCCCATGGCTCGGACATGCCGGTCAACCGCAACCTGCTGCTGACCTGCCTCGGCTCGCCCACCACGCCGCTGTTCGACATCTCGCCCCCGCTGCAACTGCAGCGCGGCGACCGCATCATGCTGTGCTCCGACGGCGTGTGGGGCGTGCTGGACGATGCGCTCATCGTGCACACGCTCTCCTCCGGCAAGCCGGTGTCCGATGCCGCTCCAGACCTTGCCGAGATGGCGCTGCGCAAGGGCGGCGCCCACAGCGACAACGTGACGCTCATCGCGCTCGAATGGGAGATGTCCGAGACCCCGGGCGAGGACCGCGGCATTTCCACCGAGACCATCGACGACGGCGTGTTCGCCTCGACCATCCAGGCCGGCATGCCCTCGGACAGCGAGATCGACGACATGGACGAGGACGCCATCGAGCGCTCCATCGCCGAAATCAACGAAGCCATCCGCCGTTCAGCTGCGCGCAAAAGCTAGATGACCCCCAGTCTTCGCGCACTTCGTGTCGCTGCGCCAACCCCCTTCCAGGGGACAACACCAGCGGCCCGGCAAAGCCGGTTCCGCGGTGTTCCCCGAACATGCCGCTGAGGAGCGGCTGGCTTTTTTTTCCCTTTTCGAGTTTCAACAATGACTGCTTTCACCCGAAGCGGCGGCCGTGCCGCCGACCAGCTGCGCCCGGTTCGCATGACCCGCGGCTTCACCATCCACGCCGAGGGCTCGGTGCTCATCGAGTTCGGCCAGACCCGCGTGCTGTGCACCGCCTCGGTCGAAGAGCGCGTGCCCCCGCACAAGAAGGGCAGCGGCGAAGGCTGGGTCACGGCCGAATACGGCATGCTGCCGCGCGCCACCCACACCCGCAGCAGCCGCGAGGCGGCCAAGGGCAAGCAGACCGGCCGCACGCAGGAAATCCAGCGCCTCATCGGCCGCTCGATGCGCGCCGTGTTCGACCTGGCCGCGCTCGGCGAACGCACCATCCACCTGGACTGCGACGTGCTGCAGGCCGACGGCGGCACCCGCACCGCGGCCATCACCGGCGCGTTCGTTGCCGCACAAGACGCTGTCAACAAGCTCCTGGCGGCCGGCACGCTGAAGGCCTCGCCGATCAAGGGCCACGTGGCCGCCATCTCGGTGGGCATCGTCGGCGGCACGCCGCTGCTGGACCTGGAATACACCGAAGACTCGAGCTGCGACACCGACATGAACGTCGTCATGACCGGCGCCGGCCACTTCGTCGAAGTGCAGGGAACTGCCGAAGGCGTGGCGTTCACGCGCGAAGAAATGAACCTCCTGCTCGGCCTGGCCGAGAAGGGCATCGGCGAACTCGTGACGCTGCAACAGCAAGCACTGCTCTCGAACTGAAATTCCCCAGCGACTGACGTCCGCCCGCCGGGCGTCACAGCCACTTTTGATCGATCCATGAAACTGGTCCTGGCCTCCAACAACCAAGGCAAGCTCGCCGAACTCCAGCAACTGTTCGCGGCGTTGTCCGTCACCCTGGTGCCGCAGTCGGCGCTGGGCGTAGGCGAGGCTGAAGAACCCTTCCGCACCTTTGTGGAAAACGCGCTCACCAAGGCGCGCCACGCGAGCGCCGCCACCGGCCTGCCGGCCATCGCCGACGACGCGGGCCTGTGCGTCGATGCCTTCGGCGGCCTGCCAGGCGTCGACACGGCTTACTACGCCACGCAATTCGGCTACGCCAAGGGCGATGCCAACAACGTCAAGGCGCTGCTCGAACAGCTCGACGGCGTGGTCAACCGCCGCGCCGCGCTGGTCAGCACGCTGGTAGCGCTGCGCAGCCACGACGACCCCGAGCCGCTCATCGCGGTCGGCCGCGTGGTCGGCGAGATCGCGCTGGCACCCGTGGGCGACAACGGCTTCGGGTTCGACCCGGTCATGTACCTGCCCGCCTTCGGCAAGACCTTCGCGCAGCTCACGCCCGAGGTCAAGAATGCCAACAGCCACCGCGGCCGCGCGGCACAGGCGATGCTCGCGCTGATGCGCGAGCGCTGGCTGTAGGCTGCAGATGGCCACCGTCTTTCCGATTCAGCCGGCGCAGCCCACAGGTGCGCCGCAGGCCAACGACGTGCTGCACTGGATGCGGCCAGGCCCGCTGCAACTCGCGGCGCTGCCGCCGCTCTCGCTCTACATCCACCTGCCGTGGTGCCTGCGCAAGTGCCCGTACTGCGATTTCAACTCGCACGAATGGCGCGCCACGAGCGCGGCCGACGCGGAGGGCATCCCCGAGGCGGCGTACATCGATGCGCTCGTGGCCGACCTGGACGCGGCGCTGCCGCTCATCTGGGGCCGCACGGTCCACACCATCTTCATCGGCGGGGGCACGCCCAGCCTCTTCTCGCCGCAAGCCATCGACCGCTTGTTGGGTGACGTGCGCGCGCGCCTGAAGCTCGCGCCCGATTGCGAGATCACGCTCGAGGCCAACCCCGGCACCTTCGAGCGCAACCGCTTCCGCGCGTTCCGTTCGGCGGGCGTCACGCGCCTGTCGGTGGGCGTGCAGAGCTTCAACGACGAGCACCTCACCGCGCTCGGCCGCGTGCACGACCGCGCACAGGCCATCGCCGCGGTGGAGGAGGCCGCGAGCGCCTTCGACACCTTCAACCTCGACCTGATGTATGCGCTCCCCGGCCAGACGCTGGAGCACCTGGAGGCCGACCTGTCGCAGGCGCTGGCGCTCGCGCCGCCGCACCTCTCGGTCTATCACCTCACCATCGAGCCCAACACCTGGTTCGCGAAGTTTCCGCCGACGCTGCCCGAAGACGACATCGCCTACGCGATGCTCGACCGCATCACCGAGCGGACCGGCGAGCGCGGCATGTCGCGCTACGAGGTGTCGGCCTATGCGCGCGAGGGGCACCAGTGCGCGCACAACCTCAACTACTGGCAGTTCGGCGACTACCTGGGCATCGGCGCCGGCGCGCACAGCAAGCTGAGCTTTGCGCACCGCATCGTGCGGCAGGTGCGCTACCGCGAGCCGCGGCTGTACATGGAGAACGCGCGCGCGGGCGCGGCCGTGTCGCAGAGCGACGAGGTGTCGTTGGCCGACCTGCCGTTCGAGTTCATGCTCAATGCGTTGCGGCTGAAGGCGGGGTTCACGCTGCCGCAGTTCAGCGAGCGCACGGGGCTGGCGATGACCTCGATCCAGCGCGGGCTGGAAGAGGCCGAACGCAAGGGGCTCGTGGCGCGCGACCTGTTCCGCGTGTGGCCGACCGAGCGCGGGCTGGATTTTCTGAGCGATCTGCAGACGCTGTTCCTGCCGGATGGGGATTGAGGGGATCGAGGCTTCGCCGTCGGCATAAAATCGGCGGTTCCGGAGAGTTGGGTGAGTGGTTTAAACCAGCAGTCTTGAAAACTGCCGACGTGAAAGCGTCCGTGAGTTCGAATCTCACACTCTCCGCCAGAATCGATCCTTGGCAGTTTTTGAAAGTCCCGTGCAGTCCATGCATCGGGACTTTTTCATTGGGGGATGCGTCTTTTTGAGTCCAGCGTGATCTGCGGCAAGCTGCCCCTAGCCGAGCACCAAACATGGCATCAGTCATGGTATTTTCTAGCCGATACCATGACCCTTACTGTTAAAGCTGTTGACGCTGCCAAACCGCGCGAGAAGGCCTACAAGCTCACCGATGCGCAAGGCCTCTATTTGTTCGTCACAACGACTGGCGCGAAGAGCTGGCGAGCGAACTACACCGCGGGCGGAAAGCAAAAGACGAAGACCTATGTGTTGGATTCCGCCGATCTCTGACCCTAGATTTCCATCGAATACTGACCCACCCGCTTTGTGAGCCTGAAGGCTTCACGGTGTGGATAAGTGCTTGGTGTTCTCCTTTTTAGGTTGAGGGTGCGCAGAACTGTTTTTGAACCTGAAGCTGTCGTTCCCAGTCTCCAGGATGTGGCACCGATGTGTCAGCCTGTCCAACAGCGCGGTGGTTGTGTGGATCTGCCGCAGATTGCGCCGCTGTTTGCGCGATTTGGTTGCCTCGATCGCGAGCCAGGTCGCGAGTTTCTCGGCATAGGGATCGAGCTTGCTTGAGCTCTCCCGCTTGGCGTAGCGCGGCATTTCTTCGCCCGCACGCAGGTACTTCTTTACGGTGTTGCGAGACAGGCCTGTACGCCTGGCTATCTCGCGTATGGACATCTGCTCGCGCAGGGCCCAGCGTCTGATGACACTCAATGTCGCCACGTCTATCACTCCTAGGATCCCCTGCATTAAAAATCAGCAGGGTAGGGTTTTACAGTTGCGACACGAGAACGCCGAGGTGTGGCTGACGCCTCAGGGGCGCACGCTTGAGCAGCTTGACGAGATACCTGAGGCCAAGGAGCGTCCGTGCTACGAGCGCAAGCTGGCTGCGTGAGTACCGTCAAGGAATGATGGGTCGCTGACGGAAAAGAAGACTAATTGAACGTTCGCCCGCGTGGACTACTACACTCATCGTGCTGACACAGTGCAACAACAAGTAATCAGCGAGACCGAGAGGCTAGATAAATTATGGCGACCGGAGGGGCTCCCCCTGCAACCAGTTCAATTCCTAAGCTGCTTGGGAAAGGAATAGAGTGGACATTTTTGTCGCTGCTATTTGGGTTGCTGCAATTATGGCTAGACGTTGGCGCGCGTCTAGGTACTCCGGAGCTTTCTCTTTTTTCTGTAATTAAAGATGGGGCAATTTTATTCTTTGTCACCGGCGTTGTGATGGGGATTGCGATTGATTTCCATATGGATCAAAAAAAGAGTTCCAATACCAATTTCATTAAGCGCCTAATGTTTTTGGCCATTCCGTTTATGGTCATGATTCTTGCATTCATCGCATATGGGATGACTCGAAAAGAAATCCCTCCTGCTCAAGTTGATTTTTTTATCCTTATAAACGCATCGCTTTCTGTTTTGTCGATAGCTTATTCCATTGGAACGAAAGCCTATCTTTATAAAGAATGAAATGATGTATCTCGTTGCTATTGCTTCACTCCTTGCCTTGATTGGTTTTTTTTGGGCATTGAGATCTGCATTGCTGGAAAAAGTTGGTCTTGAAAGTCAAGTAATTGATGCTAAACAGTCTCGTGAAGAAAAGCAGCGGGACATGTTGCTTCATATGTCTCAAACGCTTTCCGAGTTATCGGAGCGCATGAAAAATTTGGAAGATACTTCAAGGGGTAATCCGAGAGTTGTTCGGAGGGCGAGCGTGGGCGCTTTTAATCTGGATCTCGTCGTCTTAAATCAAGCTCGGATAAAAAATCAAACGGAGGTGTTAGTTGCCGCGCATCAGCGAATTTTGCAGAACTCGAGTTTGCCTCGTCAAGAATTTGTCGATAATTCGCCGATTGGCACTCAAGCCGAAAACAGCTTCAATGAAGAGATTGCAGCCCAAGTAGCAAGAGCAATTTCGCAAGCTTCAACTCCAATTCACTGAAGGTATTTATGGCCGACGAACCGAATATCACAAATCTTGTTGAAGCGTGGGCTGGATCATCGCCCGAGAACCTGGGGAAAATGGCGTTAGCGCTGCAGAAAGCTAGATCTAAGCTCGGCGGTGGTACGCCAGTTGAGCACGCCAGATTTTTGAAGAAGGCGACTATTGCTTATGATGACCTTCATTCCTTTATCAAAGGAGATTTGGTAACTTGGAAGGAAGGGTTGCGTGATCGGCTACACCCAGAGCCAGGTTGGCCAGCCATCGTCCTGGATGTATTTATCGATCCAGTCGTCGATCCGGTGCAAGACTCTCAATCATCGTCGTACCGGCGAGAGTTCGACATGCTATGTGGCGTCGTAATTGATGGCGCTATGTATACATTCCATTTCGAAAGTCGACGGCTGAAAAAATATGAGGACGACTGGGATGATGAAGTCCTTTGAATGCCCTCCGCCCCGATAGCAATAGAGGAATCATGGTATTGATCGTGGTACTGTTCGGATAGATCGTTGTTTTTATTGAGATTTTTGATTCCACACTCTCCGCCAAAATGCTTGCAAGCTGTTGATTAATAAAAGCTTTTTAGCTTCATCACGCTTGAACTGTCGAAGCTACTATCAAAAGCCGCAGCGAAACCGTCGCGGCTTTTTTGCTTTCAGGCAATAGCTCTTAGTTGGTATGGTTCGTGGTCTACACGAAAGAGGGCAACGTGAGTGCATTAAACGAGGTGATCCAGTCGATGCTGTTGAGTTCCGCTGATCTCTGACCTCACTAGAGGGTCAATTTTCGGCGGCAACCAACAGCGCGCTGCTCATCTCGTTCTTCGCTCAGATGCTTCCAATTCAATAGGAGCGAACGCCTACAGAGCCGGTTTTGCCGCAAATTGGGATAGGCGCAACGCAGGCTTTGCACGTCCCACAGGACTTGGAGAAAACTGCGGTCCGCGCTCTCACTTCACCCCGTACCGCCGGGCCGGCCGCAGCGCCGCCAAGCTCACCAACACGCCGAAGGCCACGTAGAACGACGGCGCGATCTTGCTGCCCGTGGCCGTGATGAGCCAGGCGCTGATGAAAGGCGCAAAGCCGCCGAAGATCGCCACGCCCAGGCTGTAGCTCACCGACAGACCGGTGCCGCGCGTGGCCGCCGGGAACAGCTCCGACATCGCCGCCGAGATTGGCCCCCAGTAGGCCGAGGCCACCACGCCCATGGCGGTGAGCGCCACCATCAGCATCGGCACCGACGGATGGTTCACCAGCAGGTAGAACAACGGCACGATCATCACCCCCATGACCAGCGCCGCGCCGCGCATGATGGCCACGCGCCCCACCCGGTCCGACAGGCCGCCGAACACCGGCACCAACGCGAACTGCAGCACGCCGAACCAGAAGGTGCCCGCGAACGCCATCGAGGCCGGCAGGCCCAGCTGGCGCACCGCGAAGGTGGGCATGAACAGGCCCGTGTAGGCCACTACGGTCGCCAGGATGATGAGGCCCATCGCGGTGAGCGTGCGCCCCCGCTGGTCGACCAGCGTGGTGCGCACGGGCGATGCCTCCTGCGCCGCGCGCTTGAACTCCAGGCCTTCGTCCAGGTGGCGGCGGATGTAGAGGCCGGCCGGCCCGATCAGCAGGCCGAAGAAGAACGGAATGCGCCAGCCCCACGCCAGCAGCTGCTCGGGCGTGAGCAGTGCGTTCAGCCCCATGCCGAAGCCGGCCGCCAGGAAGGTGGTGATACCCTGGCTCGCGAATTGCCAGCTCGCGAAGAAGCCGCGGCGCCGGGGGTCCTGCTCGGCCAGCAGCGCGGTGGCGCTGCCGAACTCGCCGCCCGCGGCAAAGCCCTGCAGCAGCCGCGCGGCGATGATGAGCACGGGCGCCCACAGCCCGATCTGCGCATAGGTCGGCGACACCGCGATCAGCAGCGTGCCGCACAGCATGATCGCCATCGACAGCGTCAAGGCGTTCTTGCGCCCCCGCGCATCGGCGTACGCGCCGAGCACCAGCGAGCCGACCGGGCGCATCACGAAGGTCACGCCGAAGGTGCCCAGCGTGATGAGCAGCGACACGGACTCGTTCTCGGCCGGAAAGAACAGCTTGGAGATGGTCACGGCGAGAAAGCCGTAGATCACGATCTCGAACCACTCCAGCGCGTTGCCGATGGAGATGGCGGTGATGACGCGCACGGTGCTCTGCCGCGTCACCGTGGGCTCGGCGGGCTCGGACGGGGTGGCGGTGCGTGGGGCGAGTGTGCTCATGGTGCTGCATGCTCCAGGGATGGTTGAACCGGACGGTCCGCGCCCGCGGCGGGCCGGACCCCGAAGTGATGCAGCACGTTGCGCAGCACCCCTTCGAAACAGGGATCGACGCCGAGCACCCAGCTGGCACCGACGGCACCGGCGTTGAACACGCGGCCACCCTGCGGGCGCTCCCAATAGATCATCTCGGCCGAGAGCCCGTCCAGCGACTCGGTCACGCTCGAGAAGTAGTCCAGGTACGCATCGAGGCGGCCCGACCGGGCCCGGCGCCCCTGGGCGATGACCTCTATGCCCTGTTGCGGTTCGGGTAGGCGCTCACCGGCCGGCAACGCATGCGTCATGCGGCGCAGCGTGGTCACGCTCAGGTCCCACTCGTGACCGATGGCACGCGGCAGACCGCCGCCCGGCGCATGGCCGAAGGTCGTACCCTCGGCCAGCCCCAGCGCGTGCGGCTGCGTGAACAGGAAGTGATCGGGCAGCGTCGCGTGGTACACGCCGAAGTCGTCGCCGTCGGCAAAGGCCCAGCCCGCGGACTCCAGCCCGATAAGCTCGGCGCACGACCGCCCGGCCTGGCGGAACTGGCCGCCGCGCGCCCAGTCCTGCGCGTGGTACTGCTCGCCGTAGGGACCGGCGGGCGGGCGGACCTTGGCGGCCTCCTCGCTGTCTTCGTCGTTCGGCCCGAGCACCTTGCGCTGCTCCATCACCGTGCCCTCTTCGTTGTAGCTCACGCGCAGGTACATGGTGTTGCCCGACAACACCACGGCCGTGCCGCCGTTGGACAGATAGTCGTCGAGCCCGTCGCAGGCCGGCAGCGACCAGTACTCGCTGTGGCCGTTGACGATCACGGTCCTGTAGGCCTTCAGCAGGCCCGGGTCGCGGTGCAGGTCGAGGTCGCTCACCACGTCGTAGTCGTAGCCGGCCTGCTCGAGCCACACGTGCAGGCGCCGTTCCAGCCGGGTCCACTGGCAAAAACCCGCATCGGCCGGGTCGTACAGCGCATTGGGGCTGGCGTTGGGCCACGGCATGCGAAGCCCGACCTGGTAGCTCGGCTGGCCGCCGCGGTGATAGGTGTAGCTGCTGTAGGCGGGCGCATCGGGATGGCTGTTCTCCAGGCCGGCCGAACGCCGCGGCCAGACCGGGTCGCTCGCCACGTTCTTCGCGAACGGCGTGCTCGCATAGGCCAGCCAGCTGTTGGTGGCGCACAGCACCAGCACCGGCGCGGGTGCTCGGTGCGCGGCGCGGCGCACGATGAAGGTGATGTCGTAGTCGGCGGGCCGGCCGTCGAGCAGGAACCGCACGCGGCCCACGTAGACACCTGACCGAGCATTCGCGGGAATGCGAAAGGCATGGCTCTCGGGCCAGCGGCAGTCGTAGAGATCGTCGCTCGCCAAACGCAAGCCGTGGCCGCGCGTGGGGTCGGCCAGCGGGTCGTAGCCGTCGTCGGAAAACTCGTTCACGCGCCTGGGCTCGAAGGCCGGGCCGACGATCATCCAGGTGCCGTGGTTGACGATGCGGCCGGTGCGCTGGTGGCCGCTGGCATCGGCCACCGTGTCGCCGCGCTCCTCCCGCAGCGGCCAGCAGGCCAGCACGGTGCGCCCGCGCGGTGTGTGCAGGCCGCGGTCGGCGAAACGCGCGCGCACTTCGTCGGGCGACAACGCATGCGCGTAGATCGCGGGCATGACGATGTCGCCTTCGAGGAACGCATCCGCCAGGCCGTCGATGCCGCTGGCGCCCAGGCGCAGCGGGGCGCGGCCCGGTTGCATGGCGCCGCTCCACTTGCCGCGCGCAGCCGCTTCGCCGTCGATCCAGAGCACCGTCTCGCGCCCGTCCCATGTGGCGACGATGTGGTGCCAGCACTTGGGGCGCAGCGCGCCGCCCGCGAGCTCGCCTTGCGCGCGGAGCGCGCCGCCGTCACCGAGATAGAAGACCGCACGCCCGTCTTCGTCGACGAAGAGTCCGTAGCCGCAGGCGCCCGGCAGGTCGTACTGGCCGATGATGCTCTGGCGCGCGCCGATGCTCCACACCTGCACCCAACACTCCAGCGTGAGCGCATGCAGTGGCTGGTCGAGTCCGCGCGCCACCTGCACGTAGGAGCCCGGATGGATCGGCTGCGCTCGCGCGGGCGAGGGCTCAAAGGCATGCAACACGGTGTCGGCCGAACGGCCATCGACGTCGGGGCCGAGCTGGCACACCGAGAGCGCGTAGGGCACGTCGCTGCTCAGATGGAAGCGCACCACCTCGCCGGCGGCCACGCTCTTGCGGTCGGTGTAGCCGTGCACGCCGGGCACGTGCAGGCTGCGGTGGGGCGGCAGGGTCTGCGGCATGTGGGCGTCCCGCATCACGCCGAAACGGCCAGGCCCGCGGCCGCGATCTCGTCGGCCAGGTCGCGCAGCGAACGCTCCAGCAGATCGACCAGCTCGTCGATCTCCGCGGACGTGATGGTCAACGGCGGCGTGATCATCTGGAAGTCGCCGAAGGCACCCAGGTTGGCGCGCCGGTTGTACAGCGCAATGCCGTGCTTCAGTCCGTGCTCGGTGAGCCGCGCCGGCGCGTTGAAGCTGGCCGGCAACTGCCGCTTCGTGGCCTTGTCGGCCACGATCTCGATGGCGGTGAAGAGCCCCTTGCCGCGCACGTCGCCCACGATGGGCGAGCGCTCGGCCACCTCGCGCAGGCGGGCCATCAGCAGCTCGCCCATGTCGCGCGCGCGGGTCACCAGGTCCTGCGCGATCACCTCGCCCACCACCGCGTTGGCCACCGCGCACGACAGCGGGTTGGTGAAGTAGGTGTGGCCGTGCACGAAGCCGCCGCTGTCGGCGATGGCGTCGACGATGCGGTTGGGCGCGAGCATGGCGCCCAGGGGTGTGTAGCCCGCGGCCAGCCCCTTGGCCAGCGTGACGATGTCGGGCCGCGCGCCGGCCCAGTGGTGCGCCGCCAGGAAGGCGCCGGTGCGGCCCGCGCCGCTCATGATCTCGTCGTAGATCAGCAGCACGCCGTGGCGGTCGCAGATCTGGCGCACGCGCTCGAAGTAGGCTGCGCCCGACACCACCGCGCCGGTCGACAGCCCGCCGATGGGCTCCAGGATGAAGGCCAGCACGGTGTCAGGCCCCTCCCGCACGATGGCGGCTTCGAGCTCGTCTGTGCAGGCCATGGCATGCGACCCGGCGGTGTGGCCGTCGGGCACGCGGTACGACAGCGGCGCGGGCACCTTCGGCATCTCGCGCACCATCGGGCCGTAGAGGGATTGCGTGTGCGCGTCGCCCGTCACTGCCAGCGCGCCCAAGGTGGAGCCGTGGTAGCTGGGGTTGCGCGAGATGACCTTGGCGCGGCGCGGCTGGCCGGTGACCACGGCGTACTGCCGCGCCAGCTTGAGGGCCGATTCGTTGGCCTCCGAGCCACCCGAGACGAAGAAGGCACGGTCGAAGCCCTCGCCGGCCAGCTTGCACACGCGGTCCGCCAGCTCGATGCTGTGCTCGCTCTCGAAGAAGCGCGGGTAGGCGAAAGTCACCTGCGCCGCCTGCGCCTGCATGGCCGCCAGCACGCGCGGATTGCCATGGCCGATGTTGGCGACCACCGCGCCGGCCGTCGCGTCGAGGAAGCGGCGTCCGCCGGCGTCCCACAGGTAGATGCCTTCGCCGCGCGCGATGCGCGGCGGCCGGGGCGTGCCCTTGGCGGCATAGAAGCCGAGCACGGAGCCGCCCTGCGGCGTGTCGCCCACGGTGCGGGCGGTGTCTTCGATCGTAGCGCTCATCGGGGAATTTCCATTCGCATGTCTTGAACGGCCCCGACGATAGGCACGACCGCGCGATATGGGTAGACGTATGGAGCGATGAAGTGATATACGTCTGCCGCATGAAGAACACCCACGATCGACTCGACCTGCTCGGCACCTTCATCAAGATCGGCGAGAGCGGATCGCTCAGCAAGGCGGCCCGGCTGCTGGGCACCACGCAGCCCACGGTGAGCCGCCGCCTGCTGGAGCTGGAGCGCCTGCTGGGCTGCAAACTGGCGATCCGCAACACCGCCAACTTCTCGCTCACCGACGAGGGTCGCTCGCTGCTGGCCGAGGCGCACGACCTGACCGATCGCTGGTCGGGCCTGTCGCAGCGGCTACTGGGCGGACAGAGCCGGCCCGAGGGAACGCTGCGCGTGATCGGTCCATCGGGCTATGGCACCGGCTTCCTGACCGACGCGGTGACCGACCTGCGCGCCGCGCATCCGCAGGTGCGGGTGGAACTCACGCTGACCGACCGCGTGGTCGATCTCGCAGCCTCCGGCGCCGAATGCTGGGTGTGCGTGGGCGAGGTGCGCGACCCGGCCTTGGTCAGCCGGCCGCTGGGGCGCATGGAGCGCGTGCTGATCGCCACGCCCGAGTTGCTCAAGCGCATCGGCCCCGTCACGCTGGCTCGGCTGCCGCAGCTGCCCTGCGTCGGACTGGTGCCGTATGTGACGGGCAATGTGCGCCTGATTGACCGCGGTGGGCACTCGCGCATCGTGGCGCTCGACACGCCGACGCGCACCGACAACCTGCTCGCGAGCTACCGCGCGGTGCTCAACGGCGCGGGCATCGGCGCCGCCGCGCCCTGGATGTGCCACGAAGACATGCAGGCCGGGCGGCTCAAGCGCGTGCTGCCGAACTGGTGGCTGGAACCGATCGGCATCTCCGTGGCGCTACCGCCGGGGCTGTACCGGCCGGCGCGCGTCACGGCGTTCATCGAGGCACTGCGTGCGCGCATGCACGCGCTACCGGGGTTTCGGCCCGCGTCTTCCTGAGTTGAAGATCCGAGGGCTGCTGCAGCCAGGCATCATTAAGCCGATTCACACGTTCCATGTGCTTGTGGGAATCCGAACGTTGAAGGTTTTCCGCCCAATGCGCGATCGACTTTCTTGGTTGCTGACGTCCTCGAACTTGCTGGTCAGGCGCGGGATGCGCTCGAAACGTGGCGGGTATTTCGCTCGACGTCGTTTGGTTGGGCGGGTGTCTATATTTCCTCTACCTGTAGAGCGATGAAGTCGGAAAAATCTCGTGTTGACACCTTGGCTGCTCGCCCTGCAGAAAGTATCGCGTCGACGTCGGCTGTTCCGATTGCCCAAGCCGGCCGAGGCTGAATACGCGCACCCAATGGCATTTCGCTGGAACCGCTTGTGTTGCCTGTCGAGCAAATCCCCAGCCCAGCCCAGCATCCGTTGCCGCTGTCGGTGCCTCTGTTGAATCAGTCAAGAATTCAGGCCTTCTCCCGTAGCGCTATTTCCTCCGCATCGCCACGAAACGACCAAGAAAGTGAACCTCGACCAAGAGGTCCAACAACGACATGTCGCTGTCAAAAGCCCTTGGTCTCTCCGGATGCTGCGTGAAAAAAGATGTTGGGTTTGCGGTAGACAGCGAACACGACGGCACCGGTCTGCGAGCTGTTGTCGTGAAAGGATCCGGGCTTGCGCCAGATGTAGTCGCCGGCCCCGGCCTTGCCGTCATGGTCTTCGACGGAACCCTCGAGCACCAGGGTCTGCTCCAGCTCCGGGTGCTTGTGAAAAGGGATGTACGCCCCCGGGTCCAGCTTGAGAAGACACGTCATCTCGCCCTCTTCGAGGTTTTCGTACAGGACCTTGATCATGACCTTGTCGAAGCGCGTCGGCTTCCACTCCAGGCTGCCCGGTTGCACGTAGACCGATCCCCCGATCGTGGGTTCCAGCTTGTGCGGCTTCTTGGCGATGGCGTTCATGGAATATCTCCTTCGAAAAAGTGAAGTTGCGGCACCGTTCAGTGCGCGTCGCGAAACTCGGGGGACCACTTCATCATCCGGCCTTCGACATGGCGAATGGCGGAGACGAGCACGATGCCCAGTGCTGAAAGGATCGTGATGGTGGCGAACATGTCGGTGGCGTTCAGTGTCGACAGGGACGTGATGATCAGATAGCCCATCCCCTTGTCCGAGCCCACGAACTCCGAGATCACGACCCCGATCAGCGAGAAAGCCACAGCGTTGGGCAGTGCGGCAAACATCCAGCCCAGCACGAACGGAATGCGCACGTTCCAGAGCAGGTTCGAGCGGGATGCGCCCAGCGTCCGGCAGAAATTGATCACATGCGGCTCGATGCTCTGGCCGCCCTTGAAGGTGTTGAAGAAGACCAGGAAGAAGACGATGAACCAGGCCGTCACCACCTTCGACACCAGCCCCAATCCGAAGATCATGGTGATCAGCGGGACGAAGGCGATCCGGGGCAGAGAGTTGGCGCCGGTGATAAACGGCGCCAGCACGCGCGCGAGCCTCGGGCTTTGCGACAGCCCCAGTCCCGCGACGAACCCCGTGACGACCGAGACGACAAGACCGATCGCCGTGGCCAGCACCGTGGATGCCAGGTGCGGCCAGATGAATCCCGCCTGGCTCCCCAGCGTCCATTCGTAGATCCGCTGCGCGACCAGCGAAGGCCGGCTGATGAAGAACGGGTCCAGGAAGGTGTTGCTCACGAACCAGGGCACGCGGGTCAGCCCTTCCCACAATCCCAGGAACCCGGCAAAGATCGCGACCTGCCAGCCGAGTACCAGCAGCGCATCCTTGCGTGCGGCCTTGCGCGAGGCGGCCGCGAAGTCCCGGATGCGCATGGCGGCGGCATCGTCGTGAGCGCCTTTCAACGCGCCGGCAGCACCGGGTTCAGGCGACATTTTCTGCCCCCTTCGCACGCGCTTGAGCCGCCTGGAATTCGCGCCCCAGCACGGCCCAGATGGCACGCACGTTCTGGCCGAAGTCGTCGGAGTCCCGCAGCGCGAACACGTCCCTCGGCCGGGGAAGATCGACGCGATGGTCGAGCACCACGCGGCTGGGTGGCGCCGACAGGACGATCACGCGATCGGACAGCGTCACCGCTTCGTCCAGGTCGTGCGTCACCATCACGACCGTCTGTCCCAGCTTCTGCCAGATCTCCAGCAGTTCCCGATGCAGCGTCATCTTGGTGTTGCTGTCGAGCGCGCCGAAGGGCTCATCGAGCAGCAACACCTCGGGCTCGCACGCGAGCGTCATCAAGAGCGCAACCCGCTGCCGCATGCCGCCCGACAGCTGGTGAGGAAGCATGTCTTCGCACCCCGCCAGATTCGCGAGCCCCAGCAGCCTGCCGACCGTCTCGCGGATGTCGCGCTCCGGAAGGCCGCGAAACTTCAGGCCGAGCGCGATGTTGCGGCCCACGGTGTACCAGGGCAGCACCGTGTCCTTCTGGAAGATGTAGCCCAGCTTGTCGGGGATCGTTCCGTGCCGCACGGCGCGGCCGCCGATCTCGATCGTTCCCGCGCTTGGGGCCATGAAGCTGCCCATCATGTTCAGCAGCGTGCTTTTTCCGCAGCCGCTGGGTCCCACGACTGACACGAACTCTCCCTTGGCCACGGAGAACGAGACATCCCCGATCGCCCAGGTCTCGCGTGTCGAACTCAGATAGGCCTTGCTCACATGCCGGATGTCGATCATGCGAGCTTCCTTGCGCGCTTGACGAAGCTCATGTTCACCATCTTCTCGTAGGGAACCTGCTTCATCTCCTCCGGCGTGATCTGCCGCCCTCCCATCACGTCCATCAGGCGCGCGTAGTGCTGCGGCGTGATGAGGTTGTCGGCGCTCCAGATCTTCTTGAATACCGACACGGAATCAATAGAGAGCTGCTTGCCGTAGCCCTGCAGGTACTGCCCGCCGATCAGCGCGACGATGTCGGACGGCGAGGTCTGGCGAATGAAATCCGATGCCTTGACGATGCCCGTCACCAGCGCCTGCACGGCCTCGGGGCGCTTGTCGATGCTGTCCTGCATCACGTAGACGCCGACGCCCGGCACATCGCCGCCGAATGCGGAGTTCCAGGTGGCGTCGTCGGTCACGTCGAACAGGGGAACGCCCCAGCCTTCCTCCTTCGCCTTGTTGAGCATCGAGTACGTGGCCGTGCAGCAGTCGACGGAGCCGCTCTTGACGGCGCCGAGCATGGTCGAGAAATCGCCGAGCGGCCGGACCTGCACCTTGTCCTTGATGCCCGCGCGATCCGCCAGGTAGACGGCCATGAGCCATGTGGCCGATTGGGGCTGGGTCACGCCGATCGAACGCCCCGCCAGCGACTTGACGTCCTTGAGGCCGGCGTCGTACAGCTTCTTCGTGGTGAGGATGTTGGCGAAGGCGATCCGGTTGTCGAAGCCCGCGACCAGCACCGCCTGCTTGCCGGCGATGGTGAGCGAGACCGGATCGTTGACGCCGGAAGTCGCCGCGAACAATTGCCCGGCGGCGAGCATCTGCTTGGCGCGCGGTCCGCTCTGCGCGTTCAACGGCCGGGCATCGAGGCCGGCCTCGGCGAAGTACCCTTTCTTCGCGGCGACGTAGACCATCGAGTAGAGCGGATCGATGCTCGCCACGCCATAGTCTGCGGCGCCCAGCTTCGCCGATTGCGCGAAGGCCGTGCCCAGCGGAAGGAACGGCGAGATCGACGCGCCGGCGACGCCGCCGAGGAAGCGGCGGCGGCTCCCTGATGAAAGGATGCGTGCATCGAGGGGAGATTGCATGGGTGTGCTCCTGCTTGCGGGTGAACGGGTGCCGTCCGGCGATGCCGCCGCGCGACATGCAGCCAGTGTGCGAGGCATCGCGCTTCTCAACCAATACCTATGGAGGCGGCCGTGATGCCGCCGCGGCATCAGGGCACCGCGACGCACTGCGCGGGAAAGATGCGGCGCGCGGCGCCGACGAAGCCGCTGACAAGGGGATTGGTGTCGCGCGCCCGCCAGGCGATCGCGATCTCGGCGCGCTCCTCGAGGTCGCTCAACGGGCGGTATTCGACACCGTCCGTGTGCAGATGCCGGATGGCTTCGGGCACGATGGCGACACCCACGCCCGCGCCCACCATCCCCATCATGGCCTGCGAGTCGCCGACATCGTGCATGGCCTTGGGCTCGAAGCCGGCATCCCTGCAGAATTTCAGCGTGAGTCCGCCGAAGGTCCTGCCCGGACCCGCCGGCAACGAGACGAATTCTTCCCGCGCCAGATCGCCGACGGCGACGGATTCGCATTGGCACAGCGGATGCCCCTTGGGCAGGGCCACGACGAATCTCTGCCGCTGAATCACATAGCTCGCGATGGCTGCATCAGGTTTCAGGAGCCGCAGGATCGCGACGTCGATGTCTTCGCGCATCAAGGGTTCGAATTGCTGGAGCACCTGAAACTCGTTGAGCTTCACGTCGACATTCGGAAATTCGCTCCGGAAGCCGCGCACGAGCATGGGCAGAAACTCGTAGGCCACCAGGCTGATGAACCCCACCCTCAAGTGGCCGGTGTGGCCGGCGGCCGCACGCTGCGCAAGCAGCGGCAACTGCTGCATCTGTGTCAGGACGGTGCGTGCCTGCTTCAGCACGGCATCTCCCGCGGGCGTGAGCGCCACGTGCCGCTTGTCGCGCTCGATGAGCAGCACGCCGAGCAGGGCCTCGAGTTGCTGGATCTGTCGGCTCAGCGCGGGCTGGGCCACGTGCAGCTTGTCCGCGGCCCTACGAAAGCTGAGGTCGTCGGCGACCGCCACAAAGTAGCGCAACTGTCGAATTTCCATGTGAAACCGCTCCGGGACATCAAAGACGCAAGAAGCGCGCCGAAGGCACTGTGACAAGATCAGGCCATGGATCTGGAAACGTCGACCCCGCCTCCCCCCGGCTCATCCCGCAAACCGAAAAAGAGCAAGGGCGAAAGCGCGCCGCTGTCGCCCGCTGCGCTGGGACTGCGCATCCGCGCCCTGCGCAAGAGCAAGCAACTGACCGTCGAAGCCCTTGGTGAACTGGTCGGCGTCCACAAGACGCATCTGTCGCGGATCGAGCGAGGCCTGAAGGCGCCTTCGCTGACCATGATCTCCAAGCTGGCACGCGCACTCGACTGCGGCATCGGGCACTTGGTGGGCGAGGTGATCCACGAGGAAGCGATCGTCGTGAACCGCGGGCAGGACCTGCATCCGCGCTTCACCGCCGACGAACAGCACGAGTTCGCCACCTTGTTCCAGGATGCCCACTCGAGCAGCTTCGGCGCGTTCATCCTCTACCCCGGAATTTCCGACGGGCCGATCCAGGCGCAGCACGAGGGCCACGAGCTGCTCTACGTGCTCACGGGCAGCGTGGACATCCATTTCCAGGATCGCGTCGAGCGACTCCGCGCAGGCGACTGCATTCATTTCCCCGGCTACCTCACGCATCGGATCGTCCGCGTCGGCCGCGCCAAGGCCAGCGCGCTGCTCGTGATGTCCTCGACTTAGCGGCGTGGGTCGGCGCAGGGGCTAGCCCCTGCCTATGTACGGCATCTTCGTGGCGAGGATGGTCTGGAACAGGATGTTCGCCTCCAGCGGCAGGCTGGCCATGTGCAGCACGGCCCTGGCGACGATGCGCACGTCCATCAGCGGCTCGCTCGCCACCTGGCCGTTGGCCTGCAAGATGCCCTGCGCGAAGGCGTCCGCCATGTCGGTGGCCGCATTGCCGATGTCGATCTGCCCGCAGGCGATGTCGTAGGGCCGACCGTCCAGGGAGACGGCCTTCGTCATGCCGCTCACCGCATGCTTGGTCGCCGTGTAGGCGATCGCGTTCGGCCGGGGCGCGTGGGCGGCGATCGAGCCGTTGTTGATGATGCGCCCGCCCATGGGGCTCTGGTCCTTCATCACCCTGAACGCCTGCTGCAGGCAGAAAAACATGCCGTTCAGGTTCACGTCGACGACATCCCGCCATTGCCGCGCGCTCATGGCGTGCCATGGGATCGATGGCGCGGAGATGCCGGCGTTGTTGAAAAGGACATCGACCCGGCCCCACGTCGACACGGCCCTGGCGAACATCCGGCCGACGGCATCGGCGTCCGTCACATCCGTCGGGACGACGAGCGCGCGCCCGTCTGCCGTCGACTCGGAAGCGACGTCCTGCAGGGCGTTCTCGCGGCGCCCCACGAGCACGACGCGATACCCGGCCTCCAGCATGGCAAGCGCCACCGCCTTGCCGATGCCGCTCCCGGCGCCCGTCACGACCGCGACCTTCGGCGCTGCGTCATCTCTTGCGTTGCGTGAATTTTCCAAAGCAGTTCTCCTTGCTGCAGACAACCGTCCTCCCACCGGAGGACCTTTCAAAACGAAGAATATCGTTTTTGGTCAACTTGTTGACTAGTAGACACCCTGTGTTTAATACTCGCGCAAATTCGACGGCAACATCTGCCCGTTCACCGCACCGTATTCGTGAAGGCAATTTCGCCAGCAACCGGAGAGAAGGCATGTTCGAGATCAATCGCCGAAGGTTCACTTTGCTCACCGCCGCCGCGGGCGCGGCGCCCCAGCTTGCATTCGCGCAGAACGAATGGCCGTCCAAGTCGATCCGGGTGGTGGTGCCTTTCGGTGCCGGCATGTCCGTCGACGCGCTGGCCCGACTGCTGGGTGACGGGTTGGGCAAATCGCTGGGACAGGCGGTGATCGTCGACAACAAGCCCGGCGCGGCGGGCCTCATCGGCACTGCGGACGCGGCACGAAGCGCCCCCGACGGCTACACGCTTCTCGCGGGCGTGACGTCGGTGATGAGCATGAGCCCGCACGTGTACGCCAAGATGCCCTACCAGGCCTTGCAGGACTTCACGCCCATCGTGAGAACGGCGAACTTCTCCTTCGTGCTGCTGGCCGGACTGGCCCAGCCCTACAAGACGCTGCCGGAGCTGCTGAGCCTGGCGCGGGCCAAGCCGACCTCCGTCGACTACGCCTCGGTCGGCGTGGGCACCGCGCCTCACGTCCTGATGGAGATGCTCGCCAGCCTTGCCGATGTGAAGCTGACGCACATTCCCTACAAGTCGCCCTTCCTGTCCGACCTCATGGGCGGCCAGGTCGCCATCGGCTTCGAGCCGACGACAACGGCGATACCGCTGATCAAGAGCGGCAAGGTGCGGGCGCTGGCCATCGGCAGCAAGGCGCGTAATCCGCAGCTTCCGGATGTTCCCGCCCTGGCCGAGTTCTTCCCGGGTTTCGAAGGCGACAACTGGCATGGTCTCTTCGCCCCGCGCGGAACGCCCGACGCCATCGTCCAGCGCGTGAACACCGAGATGAACCGTGTCCTGCAGACCAGCGAGATCAGGACCCGGCTCGCCGACCTCGGGCTACAGCCAGGCGGCGGAACGAGCAACGAATTCAGGGACTACTTTCGCGCCGACTACGCAAGGTGGGGCGAAGTCATCCGGCAATTCAACATTCGCATCGACTGACGCCGCCGCGCCACCCATCACATCCACAGGCGCCGCCTTCCATTGGGGCGGCCCATCATCCACCACAGAAAAAATGAATACAGAGACACAGCGTTCGGAGCAGGAAATCAAGGAAGCCTACTACCGCGAGATGCGCGCCAAGGCCCCGGGGATCACCTACACCGAGCTGGAGCAACTCGTCCTGGCCGCGCGCATGCTGGCAGCGGAAGGCCATTGGGCAAACGGCATCGCGGGACAGATCACCGCGCGCGCCGAGGCGCCGGGCACCTACTACACGCTCAAGTTCGGCATCGGTGCCGACGAAGCCACGCCGGATGGCTTCATGGTGACCAACGATGCGCTCGAGGCGCTGGACGGCCGCTCGCTGCCCAACCCGGCCACGCGATTCCATACCTGGGTGTATCGCGCCAACCCCGACGTGAAATGCATCATCCACACGCACCCGCCGGCCGTCCAGACGCTGGCGATGATCGGGCAGCCGCTGATCGTCGCGAACATGGACGCCACGGCGTTCTACGACAACTGCAGCTATCTGGAGGAATGGCCCGGCCTCCCGATTGCCGACGAGGAGGGGCGGATCATCTCGAAGGCGCTGGCGGGACGCAAGGCGCTGCTGCTGGCCCACCACGGCCTGCTGACTGCCGGGACAAGCATCGCCGAAGCGACCACCCTCGCCATCTGGATGGAGCATCAGGCGTCAAACCAGTTGCGCGCGTCCGCGGCGGGGACCATCCGTCCGGTTCCGGATCACCTGGCGCGTGAAGCGCGCGACTTCCTGCTGAAGCCCCAGGTCATCGACATGGCGTTTCTCTACTTTGCACGCCGCGTGCTGCGCAACGACCCGGACTGCCTCGCGGCGGATCGGCAGCCCACATGAAGTTCTCCGCCAACCTGTCGACGCTGTTCACGGAGTTGCCGCTGCTGTCGCGCGTGGGAGCCGCCGCGTCCCATGGCTTCAAGGGTGTCGAGATCTGGTTTCCCTACGAGCTGGATGCCAGGGTTCTGCGCACGGAACTCGAAAGCCACGATGTCGAGTGCGTGATGATCAACACGCAGCCCGGCAACGTCGAAAAAGGCGATTGGGGACTGGCTGTCGATGCCAAACGAAGAACCGAGTTTTTGGAGTCGGTGGAGGTCGCCGCTGACTACGCGGCCGCCATCGGATGCCCGCGGATCCACGCAATGTCGGGCACGCTGCCGCCAGACAAGACCAGGGAGGCCTCGTGGGACGTCTTCGCGAGGAACATCGACGACGCCTGCACCGTCGCCGCGCGCCGGAACCTTACCCTCATGATCGAGCCGCTCAACGAGATCGACCGGCCGACCTTCCTGCTCACCCGGCAATCCCAGGCCATCGACCTCATCGAACAGCTGGATCGCGAGAACCTGAAGATCATGCTGGACGTCTTTCATTTGCAGCGCGGCGAGGGGAACCTCATCGAGCGGTTGCGAGAAAGCCTTCCCCACGCGGCGCACGTTCAGATCGCTGACGTTCCTGGCCGCCATGAGCCAGGCACAGGCGAGATCAACTTTGTAATGGTCCTTCGGACCTTAGAGCAGCTTGAATGGAAGGAATGGGTCGGCTGCGAATACTTTCCTAGCGAAAACACAAGCGCCAGCTTCGCGTGGCTCGCCGCGCTCGGAAGCCAGATGCGTTCCCGCTGAAAACCCAGTATCCATGCGGGTTTGCGGGGGTACAGGTGTTTTATCCCCCTTTTTTGTTGCGCTCAACTGGGCTGCTTTAGCCTGCTTTGCACAAGCTCACCCAGCCCCCGCCGGTAACGCATCTGAACGCAGAGCCATCGCAAGCGCATGCAGTTCTGTCCTTCATATAAACCTTCTTGACGTAGTTCTTCATCCTTACGGATACGACGGCTCAGAAGTTTCGAGCGCGGACCCCGTCAACTCGACGCAAGACACCGGTCATTACGAGAGGGCTACGTATCGCCCGTCCAGTGATTTCCATGAAGTCGTGCGCAAGGCGCTCGAAAATTACGAGCGACAACTAGGGCACAGGCTTCCCCCTCGTGTTCACCGAGGAACGCCGTCATTGCATCCTCAGGCAGAGACGGCCCCGCCATCCGGCGGCTTATTGCAGAACTCGATCAGGAGCTCGATCAGGACGCGTATCTTTCTCGCGGGGTGCTGGCCGGGAGGACGGATGACATAGGCGCCTGCCGGCGGCGGCGGATAGCGCTTCATGACCTGCACGAGTGCTCCCGCGGCCACGTATTCATGCGTGAGCCAATCGGGCAGATAGGCGATCCCGAGTCCTGCCACCGCGGCGGCAAGCAACGCCAAACCGTTGTCGGCCTTGAAGCGCCCCTGCGGCCGAACAGTCACGATCCGGTCGCCATCCATCAACTGCCAGGCCTCGGTCCCCTGCATCAAGGCTTCATGGCCACCAAGCTCCTCCGGTGTTTCGGGCGACCCGTGCGCGGCAACATAACCCGGACTCGCGACGAGCTTGCCGTGGATGGGGCCGACGCGCCTTGCGACCAGGTTTGAATCCTCAAGATAGCCGACCCGTATTGCACAGTCATACCCTTCCGCGATGAGATCCACGAAGCGATCGCTGTAGCACGTCTGGATCTGCAACTGAGGGTGGCGGCGCGCCAGCTCCGCGAGCATGGGAGCGAAGTGCGTGGGCCCGAAGGTCACGGGCACAGCGATTCTCAGGCGCCCGCGCAGGTCGCCCGTAGGCAGGATCGTTTCCTTTGCCACATCGATCTCGGCGCAGATCCTGGCTGCATGGTCCCGGAACGTGGCGCCCGCTTCCGTGAGAGCGGCCCCGCGCGTGGAACGCGCAAGAAGCTGGACACCAAGTTCCTCTTCCAGCCGGATCAGCCGTCGGCTCACCATCGACTTGGAGATGCCGAGCCGAACTGCAGCAGGCGAAATACCCCCCGCATGCGCAACCTCGACGAATGTACGCAGGTCTTCGATGTCCAATCTGGCGTTCCTTGAATCGCGACACAGCTCGCCAGGAAATGGTACTACCGCACCGGGATCAGGAACGCAATACTGCTTGCAGGAGGCATCGCCAAGGGCGTATCGCCGCCAGCAACCCATCCCGCTTACAGCGGCAACACAGGAACCACCAATGACGCTCCGCAACGGCCTCTCTTCGCTTCTTCGTCCCGAAGATTCGGTCCTCGTTCTCATCGACCACCAGCCCTACCAACTTGCCAACTTGAACAGTCACGAGCCGCAGATGGTCATCAACAACACCGTGGGACTGGCCAAGGCGGCCAAGGCCTTCGGCGTTCCCACCATCCTGACCAGCGTGATTGCGGAACGGGGCGGGCTCCTTTTTCCTCAGATCACCGACGTGTTCCCCGGGCAGGAGGTCATCGACCGTACGTTCATCAACACCTGGCAAGACAAGAAGACGGTAGACGCCGTCAAGGCAACGGGCCGCAAGCAACTGATCATCGCTGGCCTGTGGACCGAGGTGTGCGTCGCGATGCCGACGATCCAGGCTCTGGGCGAGGGTTGGGACGTCACCGTCGTCACCGATGCATCCGGCGGCGTTTCCGTCGAGGCTCATGAGGTCGCGATCCAGCGGATGATCGCGGCGGGCGCGAACATGCTGACCTGGCTCGCAGTCGCCTCCGAATGGCAGCGAGACTGGGCCCGGACCGAGAGCGCCGCCGAGTTGACGAAGGTGATCACGCAACATGCGGGAGGCAGCGGCATCGCTTTCCTATGGGAGCAGCAGTTGCTCAATACGCCTGTGCCTGCCATCGCGTGATGGGTCAGGAACAGGGACGAAATGCCCTTTCGAGCATGCGTTTGCTGGCGCAGTGAACATCTGGTCGTGGCCGTCACGGCAGCTCTGGTGTGCAGACGCAATGGCGTGTTGGTGATCGAGGCCGAAATGCGTTCGAGGCCTGGGGCCTCGCTGCACAAGCTGGTCGGCTTCGCGCAGGGCGCATCGGGCATCGGCTGGCTGCAGATGCTCGTGGCCCTGCGTGTGCGCGCGAGTTGCTCATGGGGAAGCTGGCGCACGCGAAGCGCAGTTTCGTCGAAGGTGTGTCTCTTGTGCGATGGGGTCGTCTGTGGGGAGGGGCCTCCGGAACAGATCTTTGCCGAGTCGCAGCGGGACCGGACCCGTTCGTTTCTGCGCAGCATTCGGGAGGCAAAGCGCCTCTAGTGCGAACGATCGTGGTGATTGCCGGCTGCACCCTGAACGATTGGGGGCAACTGGAGGGCCGGGCTGCGAGCGGGTTACCTCGTGGAGGTCGATGTCAGCGCGGTGGTGCCGCAAGCTGCCCGATCTGCTGTTCCGCGAGGCGCGACTTCGCGCTCTTTCACAGCGCAGGCGCGGCTGGCTATATATAGTGCGGCGCTGCCATCCCCATCGACCAGCCCTGAGACCGCCACGCCATGCCGCGCATCTGCCTGAACATGATCGTCAAGAACGAATCGCCCGTGATCGAGCGATGCCTGGCTTCGGTGCGACCGTGGATCGACCACTGGGTGATCGTCGACACCGGCTCGACCGACGGCACGCAGGAGCGCATCCGCGAATTCCTGAAAGACGTGCCCGGCGAGCTGCACGAGCGGCCATGGCGCGATTTCGCGTTCAACCGCAACCAGGCACTGGACCTGGCGCGCGCGCATGGCGACCACATCCTCTTCATCGATGCCGACGAGACGCTCGCGGTGCCCGAAGGCTTCGCCTGGCCCGCGCTGCCGGCCGATGGCTACCAACTGCGTTGCGAGATCAACGACTGGCGCTACTTTCGCAACAGCATCGTGGCCACGCGCCTGCCTTGGCGCTGGGAAGGCGTGCTGCACGAGTACCTCACCTGCGACCATCCGCACGCGTGGGACAGCCTGCCGGCGCCGTCCATCCAGGTGTCGCACGACGGTGCGCGTGCGCGTAGCGCCGACACGTACCTGCGTGACATCGAGGTGCTGGAACGCGCACTGCGCGACGAGCCCGGCAACACGCGCTACTGCTTCTACCTTGCGCAGAGCTACCGCGACGCGGGGCGGCTGGAGGAAAGCCGCGAGCGCTACGCGCAGCGGGCCACCATGGGCGGCTGGGAGGAGGAGGTCTGGTTCTCCGTGTTCCAGGTGGCGGTCGTCGACGAGCGCCTCGGCGCGGCGCCCGCGGCGGTGCGCGATGCCTACCTCGCGGCCTACCAGATGCGCCCTACGCGGGCGGAGCCGTTGTGCGCGCTGGCGCGCTATCACCGTTTGCGCGACGAGTTCGCGCTGGCGCATCTCTATGCGCAGCAGGCGGCGGCCATTTCCCTTCCGGCGGATTCGCTGTTCGTGGATAGTGCCGTGTACACGTGGCGCGCGCTCGACGAACTGGCCGTGAGCGCGTATTTCGCAAACGCGCGCGAGCAGGGCGGGGCGGCGGTGAAGCGCCTGCTGGACGAACGGAAGTTCCCGCTCTCCGAGCAGGCGCGCATCGAGGCCAACCGGACGTTCTACGGGCTTTGAAGGCCCCCGGCGGGCGGGATCTGCAAGTCCGAACCCCGTCGCCGCCTGGTTCCCGATCGCTCATGGCGAATGCGTTGGATGAGGCCCGGCGCTGCGAGCCGCCTCGAGCGTTGTAAAAACTCCTTTCTGACGGATTTGTAATACTTGGATTAAGTAATCGTTGGTAACAATCGGCGCTCCCAACCACCAGGAGAAGAGCGATGAAATTACCTTCCCATGCAGCCGTCAGCGCTGCAGCTGCGGCCCTTTGTCTGGGTCTTGCCGGGTGCGGCGGAGGGGGGAACGACGGACCGTCGTTCCCCTTTTTGCCATTGGCGACGACGCCGACCAACACCGGCGGGGCTCCCACCACCAGCAATCCGAAAAGCTCGGTCCTCGCAGGCGCCGGTGATCCGACCGCGGACATCGGGTCGGATGGAGATTTCTATCTGAACTACACGACCGTCTCGCTGTTCGGTCCCAAAGCCGGCGGCGCGTGGCCGGCGGGCGTGAACTTGCGCGGCGCGGACGGCGCGGCGGGTCCTGCGGGCCCGGCGGGCGCCATGGTTCGCTACGGCACCACCGACCCGCTGGCCGCCGTGGGTTCGGAGGGCGATTTCTACCTGAACACCACCACCAGCATCCTGTTCGGTCCCAAGACGGCCGGCGCGTGGCCGCTGCCCGGCGTGCCGCTGATCGGGCCGACCGGCGCCACAGGCCCGACCGGTTCGACGGGTGCAACGGGTGCGACAGGGGCAACCGGAGCGACGGGTACTCAGGGCCCGACGGGTTCGACCGGGGCGACGGGGGCGACTGGTGCCACGGGCGTTCAAGGCCCGACGGGTACGACCGGAGCAACGGGGGTGACCGGTGCCACGGGAGCCCAAGGTCCGACAGGTTCGACCGGAGCAACAGGTGTGACCGGCGCCACAGGCGTCCAGGGCCCGACGGGTTCGACCGGGGCGACAGGAGTGACCGGCGCCACGGGCGTTCAGGGCCCGACAGGTTCGACGGGAGCAACAGGGGTGACAGGCGCCACGGGTCTCACCGGAGCGACGGGCGCGGCCGGTCCCACGGGTTCCACCGGAGCAACAGGCGCTACGGGCGGCACTGGTGCGACCGGTGCCACGGGCGCAACGGGTCCGACGGGGGCAACCGGTCCGACCGGCGCGACGGGGCCCACCGGGGCGACAGGTGCCAACGGCGCCGGAGGCTACAACGCCAACTACTCCGCCACCGCGGCGACCGCCAACACCGTCTACCGCCTCAATCCGAGCGGCGTGGGCCTGACTGCGGCCGGCTCAAGCAACTTCGAAGGCTTCGGCGTGCTGCTTCCCAGCGATTGCAACCAGGGCAAGCTGAATGTTGGCTTCACGGGTGGAGCACCCGGCAACTACACGTTCCAGTTGGTCAAGAAATCGGCGCCGTCGTACGCCGTCACCTCGCCTACGGCACTGGCTTGCACGGTGGCCCAGGGCGGCACCAGTTGCACCTTCAATGCATCCAACGTCGCGGCTACCGGCGACATCATCTACATGCAGATGACCGGTACTCAGGACCTGGTTGCCGGCTCGACGATGGGGTTCGTGTCGCTGGTCTGCACGCCCTGACGCAGCAATACGCGCGCAACGGCAACTTCAACCCGCTTCGGCGGGTTTTCTTTTGTCCATGACTGGACGAGCAGCGCACCAAGAGCAGAGGCTGCAACGTGGTCGGGAGGAGGGCGTCTTGAAACAAGTCTGCGACGGCTTCCAAGGCCGATTGGACAATGTGCTGCAAGGCTTCCGTCGCGACGTGGAGCGGCGAGACCCTCGCCCCGGAGACCGCCTACAGAAGCTTCGCACCCGAGAGACGTGTCGCCGCGAGGTCGATGCCCAGCGAGGTGTCGATGTGTCCCGCCTTGAACGCGGGGTCGCCGAGCACTGCGTCGACGAAAGACAGATTGGTCTCGACGCCGCGTATCTCGAAGGCCGCCAGCGCACCTTGCAAGCTGGCGATCGCAGCTTCTCGCGTGGGCGCGCTCGCGGTCACCGTGGCCAGCATCGTGTCGTAGTGCCTCGATACGGTGCACCCTTGCGCATACCCGGTTTCCACCCGGATTCCGGGCACAAGGTGCGGTGGCGCAAACACGTTCAGGAACCCGGTCGATGGCAGGAAGCGCAGGGGGTCTTCTGCATACACGCGCGCCTCGATCGAATGGCCTTCAGACGCGATGGGCAGCGGCGCAACGGTGTCGATCCGCTCGCCGCATGCCAGGCGGATCTGAGCCTGCACGATGTCGATGCCCGTGACTTCCTCGGTCACGGCATGCTGGATCTGAAGACCCGTGTTGAGCTGCAGGAACACGAACCCCGACTCGGGCGTGTAGCGCATCTCGACGGTGCCGATGCCGTCGTAGCCCATGGTCGACAGCAGGCCGGTGATCTTGCTGCCTGTGTGAGCAAGCTCGGCTGCGTCCAGCCGCGGCGCGCGGGCCTCCTCGATGATCTTCTGGTGGCGGCGCTGGACCGAGCAGTCCCGCTCGTAGAGAAAGCGCACGCCGCCATGGCGATCGGCAAGATACTGGAGTTCGATGTGGCGCGGCCTGACCAGGAGTTTTTCAAGATAGAGCTCGCGGTGGCCGAAACTGCGGGCAGCGATCGAGCCGGCCTGTCTCCAGGTGCGCTGCACGTCTTCGCGGCTGCGGATCGGCAGTATGTCGATGCCGTTGCCGCCCGCTGCCTTGACGAGCACCGGATAGCCGATGCGCTCGGCGGCCACGCGGACCGCACCCAGGTCGCTTCCCAGAAGCGACGAACTCGGGCCCATCGGCATTCCATGACCGGCCACGAGCGCGCGGGCCTGCGTTCCATGAAGCGCATCGATCCATCGGGACGACGGCCCTATGAAGCGCATGCCGGCCGCCTCGACGCGCCGCGCGAAAACCGCGTTCTCGGCAAGGGCTCCGCAGCCCGGGTGGATCGCGTGGGCGCCGGTGAGCCGGGCAATGTCCAGGATCGCGTTCTGGTTGAGGTAGGTTGCCAGGACGTCGCAGCCTTTGAGGGCCATTCGATGATCCGCCTGCGCAAGGTAGGGGAGATCGCGGTCCGCATCGGAATACACGGCGATCGATTCCATGCCAAGTGCTTTCGCCGCGCGCAGGATCCGTGCGGCGATGGCGCCACGGTTCGCGATCAGAAGACGCCTCATGGCTGAACCCGAACCTGAACCTGGGTCGCAGCAAGGGCGGCGGCAATCGGGCGGTCCGAGGCGTCAGGCCTGGTCGGGCAGCGCAAGGAGATGTCCAGTCCGACCCATCGACATCTGCTTCTTCACGGTGATGTTCTTGCCTTCAAGACGAATGACATGCGGTGACGGCGACATCAGCGGATTTCCAACGAAAGCATCGGGCCGAGGTCGTGCGCTGCCTGTCGAGGTTCGTTGCGAGCCTTCTGCACGGGCGGCATCCTGCATCCGCTCGCGGCCATGGCGATCCGGGGCGAACGCCGGCACAGGATCTCCAGCCGGGCGGTCAATTCGACATCGCCGATCGACGACATCACGAAGTCGCTTCGACCGGTCATGAGGATGCTCGGTGCCGCAGAGATCTGATGGGGGTGCAGAACCAGCAGGGTGGCGACATCGCGCGGGAAAAACGCCGCCAGCGCACGCATCTCTCCGACCACATGGCGCCAATCCCCGTCGAATGTGAGCATGAGCAGGTCGAATCGACTGCCATGGCGCAGTGCCGCCGCGAGTTCCTGAGGTCGTTCGAACCCCGTGCTGCCATAGCCGAGGTCGCCCAGCATGCAGCGGTGCCGGGAGAAAAAGTATTCGATACCGAGCACTGCCGCATTGCCAGGACGGCCGTGCGCCTCATCGTCCATTCGATGCGTGTCGTTCTTCATCATTTCACGCCTGCACCGAGCCGACGGCAGATCGGGTATCCCGTCTCGGCGTTTTCTCCGAAGCCCGCAGCTCGCGCTTGAGAACCTTGCCGATGGCGCTGCGCGGGAGTTCGTCGATGAAGTGCAGGCGTGACAGGCGCTGCGTCTTTCCCAACTGGCCGTTGGTCCATTGCAGCAGCGCATCCTCCGTGGTGGTGTCGTCCGCGCGGCGCACCACGAAGGCCTCCGGCGTCTCGCCCCATTGCGGGGACGGCACGCCGACCACCGCCACGTCCACCACCGCCGCGTGGCCGCGCAGCACGGTCTCCAGATCGCTCGGGTAGATGTTGAAGCCGCCGCTGATGATCATGTCCTTCCTGCGGTCCACCAGGATCAGGAAGCCGTCGGCATCGAAGCGACCGATATCGCCGGTGCGGATGAAGCGCTGGCCCGCGGCATCGAACCACTCGGCTTCGCGCGTCTTCTCGGGCTGGCGGTGGTAGCCGGTCATCATGCCCGCCGAACGGCCCACGACCTCGCCGGCCGTCTCCCCGCCGTTGCGCGGCAGCTCGTTGCCTTCCTCGTCGATCAGCCGGATGTCGCTGCCCGGCGCGGGCTGGCCGACCGTGTGCAGCTTGGCCGGGTGCAGGTGGGCCTCCAGGATGCAGGTCCCGCCGCCCTCGGTCATGCCGTAGTACTCGACCAGCCCTCCCGGCCAGCGCCTGAGCACGTCGGCCTTGAGCTCGGCGTCGAAGGGGGCGCTGGTGCTGAACTTGAAACGAAACGAGGAGAGGTCATGCGCGCTGAAGCGCGGGTTCGCCATCAGGCGCTGGTACTGCACCGGCACGAGCATGGTGTGCGTCACGTGGCGCCGCCCGGCCAGCTGCAGGTAGCCTTCCACGTCGAACCTGGGCATCAGCACCGCGCAGCCTCCGAACGCGACCGCCTGGAAAAACACCACCAGCGTGGTGTTCGAATAGAGCGGGGTCGACAGCAGCGTGACGGCGTCGGAGTCGAACTCGTACCTGGCACCGCGCTTCACGTGGGCCCAGCGCATGCCGTGGCCCTGCACGACGCCCTTGGGTTCGCCGGTGGTGCCGGAGGAATAGATGATGTTGAAGGGCCAGGAGGGCCGTATTTCCACGGGCCTGGGCCGCACACCTTCCGGTGCAAGCCAGTGCGCGAGGCTGCAGCAGATCGAAGACCCATCGAGCGCGACACGCGCAATCCCCCCGTCCTTGGCGGGACCGGCCACCTCGGCAGTCGACGCATCGGTGAAGAGGATGCGTGCATCGGCATCCCCGACCATGCGCGACAGGCTTGCCGGCGTGGCGCCGGGGGCCAGCGGCGCGACCACCACGCCCGCGCGCAGTGCACCCAGGAATACCGCCGCGTAGTCCAGTGACGACGACGCGCAGATGGCGATCGCATCGCCCGCCTCCAGGCCGTCGCGTTGCAGGCCGGCCGCGACGCGGTCCATCAGCGCGTCGAGTGCGCGGTAGCTCATCGTCTGCTGCGCGTTCGCCAGCGCGGCGGTGTCGGGCGTGTGTTGCGCATGGAGGCGAATCAGGTCGGCGACGCTGCAGAAATCGCGTTCCATCGCTTCTTGAACAGAGGCGTGCATGAGGTGGGTCGATCCTTGGATTTACGCGGTCGTGAAGAGGTGCTTGATTGCTGCCGATCTTTGCGCGTGCGTCCTGGCAAGAAAAGGTGCGGACAGACCGCTTTTCGGTGAGTTCAGGACTGGCAGCGCATGCGAAAGCCGGGTCGATTCGCCGTGGCCCGAAAGCACATCGAAATGACCCATTCGCACCTTCGCAGCGAAGTAAGGCCTGCCTACACTCCGGGCCATCGGCTGTCACACCGCAGGCGCATGAAGTACCTTGGGAGAAGGGATGCTTCAACGGGAAATGGCGAGGAACGGGGAAGGAACAAGGAGGAAGAAAGCGGCCAAGGGCCGCGCTTCGATGCGGCGCTTGCCTTCACCGCGGCAGTCGCTCGCATCCAGCGGCGCCTCTCGCCGGCAAGGGGAGGCCGAACTGCTGTGCGAGGCATTTCCGCACCGGCATGCAGCCCAGGCTTCCCGTCGCGCATGCCCTCGATCGCGGCACGCGCAACCTATCCATGTGGCGCGATCAATCGAGTGTCGCGCCGCTGGCCTTGACCACTTGCTGCCACACCGGCATATCCTTCCTGTAGGCGGCCGCGAACTCCTCCGGACCGCGCGCCACGGGATCCATGCCGAAGGATTCGAACCTGGCCCTGACGTCGGGCAATCTCACCGCCGCGCGCACCTCGTCGGCGATACGTTGCTGTATGGCCTTCGGCGTCGCCGCAGGCGCCGCGAGACCGATCCAGCCGACGATCCGGAACACATCGTCCTGCAGCCCCTGTTCGGCCAATGTCGGCACGTTCGGAAAGAAATTCACCCGCGTTTCGCCAGTGATGCCGATCGGCCGCAACTTGCCGGCATCGATGAACGGCTTGGCCTCCGCGATGCCCACGAACGAGAGCGGGATCTGCCCGCCAACCAGGTCCTGGATCAGCGGCGCTCCGCCCTTGTAGGGCACATGGGTCATGTCCGCATCGAGGACCTTGCTCAGGTGCGCGCCGGTCAGATGGGCCGACGATCCGATGCCCCACGAGCCGTACGAGAGCTTGCCCTTGTTGGCGGCAAGGTACGTCTTCAGCTCGGCGACATTCCTGACCGGTACTTTCTCGTTCACGACCAGCATGATGGGCGCCAACGCGATCTGCGACACCATCATCAGGTCCTTCTGGGGGTCGTACGGCAGTTTCTTGAACAGAAACTTGTTGATCAGCAGCGACGTCGAAAGCGACACCACCAGCGTATGGCCATCGGGTGCTGCCTTCGCCACCATGTCGGTGCCCACGATGCCGCTGGCGCCGCCCCTGTTGTCGATGACGATGTTCTGGCCGAGCGCCGGGCGCATCTTCTCGGCCACGATGCGCGCCACCGTGTCGGTCCCGCCACCGGCTGGATAGGGCACGACCAGCGTGATCGTCCTGACCGGGTAAGTCTGTGCCTGCGTCGCGCCGGCCAGGAAAAATGCCGCGGCCCACAGGCCCCGGCGGATGAAGTGTGCGCATGGCTTGCTCATCGATTTGTCTCCTTGTGATCTTCTTGTCATACAAAAGCCGGGAGGAAAAATCTCCTCCCTTCGGTCAAGGCACCAGTCGCAGGCGATCGGCGCCGGGGCGCCCATCAACTCCAGCGACGGGACACAACCGGGCGCGGCGCCTCCACGCCGTTGCGACAGGAGAGCGCTACGCTTGAGGTTCCCGTTCCCGATCGTTTCGCAACCGCGGCGATGGGAACAGGTTCGTTGGGGCCGTCTGGCGGTGATTTAGGGACAGTCCGCATAGGCAGCCCAGGGGTTGGCCACTACCGTGGCGAACACCTGCAAGATCGTTCGGCGTGTCCGCGCTGCGGCCGGCCGCTGTCGCTGCACAAGTGCCGGGGCGCCCGAAGCGAAAGGCGCCGGTTCATTGCACGTCGTCTGCAGAAGGAAAACATCCCATGGTGCATTGCCAGCCGCCCGACCTGGAGTCCCGCGTATACACGCCCCAGCGGATCATCGCCGTGGTCGGTGTGCTGTCCGAAGACGGCATCGCGGCATCGGAGGCGCTGGCTGGCAGCGGCCTGGACGAGCAGGCGCTCCATCTGCAGGAGACGCGTGTCTCGTACCGCCAGATAGCCACGGTGTTTCGCAACGCGCTGCGGCTGGCGCCCGACCCGGCCATTGCACTGCGTGCCGGCACGCGCATGCACGTCACCGCCTTCGGCATCTACGGCTACGCGCTGCTCAGCAGCCCGACGCGTGCCGACGCCATCGACTTCACCGTCAAGAACAGCCGCGCCATGGGGCCGGTCACAGATATCGGCTACACCCAGGACGGCGTCACGGAGACCTACAGCTTCGAGGTGCTCCTCACGCCGGATCCGGCCGATGCGCTCTATCGTTTTTCCATCGAGTTCACTTTCGCGGCGCACCTGACGGTATCGCGCGATGTGTACGGCGAGCTGTATGGCTACTCGGCGATACGCGTGGCCTATCCGATGCCTGCGCACGCGGATGCCTACCGGGAGGTGCTGCATTGCCCGGTGCAGTTCGACCAGCCCGTCAACGAGCTTCAGCTGGACATCGCGGCGATCCACCGCATCCCCCGGCTACCCGACTCGGTCACCCATGCCATCACGCGCGAGATGTGCCAGCAGTTCCTGCGAGACCTCGTGCAGTCCGACGGCGTTGCATCCACGGTGCGCCGCGTCCTGATCGAACAGTTGCCATGGCGTTTTCCGAATATCGATTCGATTGCCAGGGAGCTTGCCATGCACCCGCGCACCTTGCGCCGCAAGCTCGAGGCTGAAAGCACGAGCTATCGGGATCTGCTTGCAGACGTGCGTCGGGGATTGGCAATCGAATATCTGCGCAAGACCCGCATGAGCACCGAGGAGATCTCCAGCCGCCTCGGCTACAGCGACGCGGCGAACTTCAGGCATGCCTTTTTGCGCTGGACGGGAAAGACTCCCCATGAATATCGCCGAAGGTGAAGAGCGGCATCGAAAGCGAGAGCGTGGTGCCTGAGCCCTTGCCGCCGCGCGGGAGACATCGGGGAGCCGACGTGCCTCGGCCCGGCGGAGATCAAAGGGGGCGCAATCCCCGCGTCTCGGACGGCCGCTCCCCAAACCGCGCCCGGTATTGCGCCGCAAAGTGCCCCAGGTGAAGAAAGCCATATTTCTGCGCCACCTCACGCACGCCGCTCCCACCAACACCAGCCGACGCCTGCAACTCGGCCCGCACCCGGTCGAGTCGCGTCTCCCGCAGAAACTCCATCGGCCCTTGCCCCGCGTGCTGGCGAAACGCCAACTGCAGCGCACGCGCACTGCACCCGACCTCCCGGCACACATCGGCCAGCGACAGCGGTTCCTCGGCATGCGCCGCCATGTACTCCTGTGCCCGGCGCACCACGCGCGGCAGCAAGCGGCGTTGGGCGTCCCCGGCAAGAGTCCGCGAGTGGTTATGCCCCGCCGACATCAACAGGCTGGACATCAGATACGCCTCCGCATGCTCAGCCAACGCGCTGCCAGCCTGCAGCGCATTTCCCGCGTCGAGCGTGAGCCGCAGGTAGTCGATGAAATGCACCAGCGGCGCCAGTGCCGGGTTGTCCAGCGGCACGCCGAGGTCGAACACCAGTGCCTGCCCGACGGGCGCCTGAAGCAATGATTCGAGCCGCGAGAGCAATGCCGGGCGGGACAGCTGCACGATCAGGTGCGGGCTGTCGTCGGCCCAGCGCATCGAGAGCGGTTCGGTGGGCGAGGGCAGCGAAGCGAGGCGGGGCGTGGCGTCCACCTGCTGCGCGCCGCAGCGGATCTCGGCGCCGCCGCGCAGCGGAATCTGCAGCAGGAAAAAGTCCTGCAGGTAGCCGGGGTCGATCTGTACGCCGGGCCCGTACTGCACGTAGTTGAGGCTTACGTCCCGGTGCAGCCGCGCGCTGTGGTGGCAGGCATCCAGTTCGGTGCGCGGCCGCAGCATGACCAGCCCGTGCGGGCAGAACACGCGGGCCACGCTTTCGCGTGCCTCGTCCATGTCGTGGCTCTCGAACAGCCGATAGCGCTGCAGCGGCAGAGGCAACGTGGGGGTCGTGACGGTTTCCATGGGGCGAAGGCACCCTAGCAAAAACCATCCCCACCCACAATTCGGGCCACCCCTCGGCAAAAACCTGCGCGCCAGGGACATCGCCTGCGTTTGCGGGACGCTCCAGCGGCCCACCCCCTCGTAACGTTCGCTCCACAGGCCAGCCAGGCCTGCCTGATCGATCCATCGACCGATCAGCCGATCGACCCACCGAGGAGAGCAAGCGTCATGTTCAAGGGACTCGCAGGCAAGAGCGCCATCGTCACCGGCGGCGCCACATTGATAGGCGTGGGGCTGGTGCGCGCGCTGCATGCGGCCGGCGTGAAGGTCGTGGTCGCCGACATCGATGCCGACAACGGCCAGGCGCTGGCCGATTCGCTGGGCGCCGGCGTGCGCTTCGTGCGCACCGACATCACCGACGACGCGCAGGTGCAGGCCTGCGTGGCCGAGGCGGCGGCGCAGCACGGCGGGGTGCACTTTCTGGTCAACCTCGCGTGCTCGTATGTGGACGACGGCTTCAAGTCGCCGCGCGCCGACTGGCTCACCTCGTTCAACGTGAACGTGGCGAGCGCGGTGGCGATGCTTCAGGCCGCGCATCCGCACATGGTGGCCGCCGGGGGCGGGGCGGTGGTCAATTTCACGAGCATTTCCTCGCGCGTGGCGCAGACGGGGCGCTGGCTCTATCCGGTGAGCAAGGCCGCGATGGCGCAGCTCACGCGCAACATGGCGATGGATCTCGCACAGGACAACATCCGGGTGAACAGCGTCTCGCCGGGCTGGACCTGGTCGGCCGTGATGGAGCGCCTGAGCGGCGGCGACCGCGCCAAGACCGATCGCGTGGCCGCGCCCTTTCACCTGCTCGGGCGCGTCGGCGATCCGGACGAGGTGGCGCAGGTGGTGCTGTTCCTGTGCTCGGACCACGCGAGCTTCGTGACCGGTGCCGACTACGCGGTGGACGGCGGCTATTCCGCCATGGGCCCCGAGCAGGCCGTGCCAGCCATTCCCCTGTTGATGGATTGAACAGAGCTCTTAGCGGAGCAAGAAGGAGCAGATGAAATGAAGCGAATTGCCATCGTCGGCGCGGGCCAGTCGGGCCTGCAATTGGGGCTGGGCCTGCTCGCTGCAGGCTACGAGGTCACGATGTTCAGCAACCGCACGGGCGAGGACATCCGCCGCGGCAAGGTGATGTCGAGCCAGTGCATGTTCGACACCTCGCTGCAGATCGAGCGCGACCTGGGCCTGGACCACTGGGCGAGCATCTGCCCCACGGTGGACGGCATCGGCCTGGCCGTGCCGCACCCTGAGCAGAAGGGCGCCAAGGCCATCGACTGGGCCGCGCGCCTGAACGCGAGCGCGCAGTCGGTCGACCAGCGCGTGAAGATCCCGGCGTGGATGGATGAATTCCAGAAGAAAGGCGGCGAGCTCGTCTTCAAGGACGCGGGCATCGACGAGCTGGAGGCCTGCACGCAGAGCCACGACCTCACGCTGCTCGCGAGCGGCAAGGGCGAGATCTCCAGGCTCTTCGAGCGCGATGCGCACAAGTCGCCCTACGACAAGCCGCAGCGTGCATTGGCGCTGACCTACGTGAAGGGCATGGCGCCGCGCGCGCCGTTCTCGGCGGTGTGCTTCAACCTCATTCCCGGCGTGGGCGAGTACTTCGTGTTCCCCGCGCTGACGACCACAGGGCCCTGCGAGATCATGGTGTTCGAAGGCGTGCCCGGCGGTCCGATGGATTGCTGGGCCGACGTGAAGACGCCCGAGGAACACCTCGCGCGCAGCAAGTGGATCCTCGATACCTTCACACCGTGGGAGGCCGAGCGCTGCAAGGACATCGAACTCACCGACGACAACGGCATCCTGGCAGGCCGCTTCGCGCCGACGGTGCGCAAGCCCGTGGCAACGCTGCCTTCCGGGCGCAAGGTGCTGGGCCTGGCCGACGTGGTGGTGCTCAACGACCCGATCACGGGGCAGGGCTCCAACAACGCGGCCAAGTGCGCCGACACGTACCTCAAGAGCATCCTCGCGCGCGGCGACGGCGCGGCCGATGCGGCCTGGATGCAGCAGACCTTCGACCGCTACTGGTTCGGCTATGCGCAATGGGTCACGCAGTGGACCAACATGCTGCTCGCGCCGCCACCGCCCCATGTGCTCAACCTGCTCGGCAGTGCCGGCGCGGTGCCGCCGCTGGCGAGCGCGTTTGCCAACGGCTTCGACGATCCGCGCACCTTCTTCCCGTGGTTCGCGGACGCCGCGGAATCGGAGCGCTACATCGCCACCTGCGCGGCTGTCGCATAACCCGGAGCGAACGCATGAAGCGACGCGTGGCCATCGTCGGCGCCGGGCAGTCCGGCATGCAGCTGGCGCTCGGCCTGCAGCGTGCGGGGCATGAGGTGACGGTTTTCTCGAACCGTTCGGCGCGGGAGATTCTCGAAGGACCGGTGATGTCCAGCCAATGCATGTTCGAGACCGCGCTGCAGACCGAGCGCGAGTTGGAACTGGACTGGTGGGCGGACGAATGCCCCGCGATCGACGGCATCGGCATCGCGGTGCGCAACCCCGAGGGCGGCAAGGCCATCGAATGGTGCGCGCGACTCGATGGGCCGGCGCAGTCGGTCGACCAGCGCCTCAAGATCCCCGCGTGGATGGCCGGGTTCGAAGATCGTGGCGGCCGGCTGGTGCTGCAGGACGTGGGGCTCGACGACCTGGAAACCTGCGCGCAGACGCACGACCTCGTGGTCGTGGCGAGCGGCAAGGGCGAGATCTCGAAACTCTTCGAGCGCGACGACGCGCGCTCCCCTTGCGACCAGCCGCAGCGCGCGCTGGCGCTCACCTACGTGAAAGGCATGAAGCCGGCCGAGCCGTATGCGCGCGTGTGCTTCAACCTGATTCCCGGCGTGGGCGAGTACTTCGTGTTCCCCGCGCTGACGACGACAGGGCCGTGCGAGATCATGGTGTTCGAAGGCGTGCCCGGCGGCCCGATGGACTGCTGGGCCGACGTGAAGACGCCCGGGGAACATCTCGCGCGCAGCAAGCAGATTCTCGAAACCTTCCTGCCGTGGGAGGCCGAGCGCTGCACCCACATCGAACTGACCGACGACCACGGCATCCTCGCGGGCCGCTTCACGCCGACGGTGCGCAAGCCCGTGGCGACGCTGCCCTCGGGCCGCAAGGTGCTGGGCCTGGCCGATGCGCTGGTGCTCAACGACCCGATCACCGGGCAGGGCGCCAACAACGCGGCCAAGTGCGCAGACATCTACTTGAAGCGCATCCTCGAGCGTGGCGACGCGCCGTTCGATGCCGCATGGATGCAGGAGACCTTCGACCGCTACTGGGAGGGCTATGCACGCTGGGCCACCGACTGGACGAACAGCCTGCTCGCGCCGCCGAAGCCGCACCTGCAAAAGCTGCTGCAAAGCGCGACCCACATGCCCGCGGTGGCGAGCACCATCGTCAACGGCTTCGACGATCCGCGCATCTTCGCGCCGTGGTGGTTCGATGCCGCCGAGGCCGATCGCTTTCTCGAAGCCCGGGCGCGCGAGGCAGTCGTGGACCGCTTCGACCGGCGCGACTTCCGCAAGGCGCTCGGCCAGTTCAGCACCGGCGTGACCGTCATCACCACCCGTGCCATCGACGGCCGCCGCGTGGGCATGACCGCCAACTCGTTCTCCTCGGTCTCGCTCGATCCGCCGCTGGTGCTGTGGAGCCTGGCGCGGCAGGCGCCGAGCGTGGACGATTTCACCGGCGCCAGCCACTTCGCGATCAATGTGCTCGCGGCGAACCAGCATCACCTGTCGCGGCAGTTCTCCACGCCGCAGGCGGACAAGTTCGCCAGCGTCGGCTGCTGCGAAGGCACGGCCGGCGTGCCGCTGCTGGACGGCGCCATCGCCCGCTTCGTCTGCCGCAACGTGAAGCAGTACGACGGCGGCGACCATCTCATCTTCATCGGCGAGGTCGAGCGCTACGATCGCTTGGACGGCGAGCCGCTGGTCTTTCATTCGGGCTACTACCAGGTGACGACGCGACACCCCGAATGCATGCAGTGAGCACGCCGCCCGCAGCACCACCCCACCTCATCCACGGAGCAGTTCACATGCAGCAAAAAATCCGCATCCAGGCCACCGACGGCAGCGGCAGTTTCAACGGCTACCTCGCACTGCCCAAGGCCGGCAGCGGCCCGGGCCTGGTGATCGCGCAGGAAATCTTCGGCATCAACCACACCATGCGCGAGGTGGCCGACTACTACGCGGAAGAAGGCTACGTCGTGCTGGTGCCCGACCTCTTCTGGCGCCAGGAGCCCGATGTCGAACTCGGCTATTCGCCGGAAGACTGGCAGCGCGCCTTCGCGCTCTATGGCGGCTTCGACGAGGCCAAGGGCATGGAAGACATGCAGGCCGCGATCACCGCATTGCGCCAGCGGCCCGAAGTGCAGCAGAAAAAAGTTGGCGTGCTCGGCTTCTGCCTCGGCGGCAAGCTCGCCTACCTGGCTGCGTGCCGCACCGATGCGGACGTGGCCGTCGGCTACTACGGCGTGGGCATCGACGCCGCGCTCGATGAGGCCGAGCACATCAAGCGCCCGCTCACGCTGCACATCGCCGAGCTCGACAAGTTCTGCCCGCCCGAGGCGCGCGACCGCATCGTGCAGACGCTGTCGGGCCGGCCCGGCGTTTCGCTGTACGTGTACCCCGGCATGGACCATGCCTTCGCACGCAACGGTGGCGAGCACTTCCACAAGCCCTCGGCGTTGATGGCGCACGAGCGCAGCATCGCGGCGCTCAAGGGTGCGATCGGCCCGAACTACGACCTCTCGGCGCTCTGGGACAAGCACTGCGAGTACGAGTTCGGCACGCGCAACGTCGACGACACCATGGGCACCATGGTCGCCGAGCCGTATGTGAACCACATCCCGACCATGACCGGCGGCGTGGGCTACAAGGCGCTGCACGCCTTCTATACGAACCACTTCGTCAACAGCAACCCGCCCGACACCTCGCTGGTGCCGATCTCGCGCACCGTGGGCGCCTCGCAGGTGGTCGACGAGATGCTGTTCTGCTTCACGCACACCACCGAAATCCCATGGATGCTCCCGGGCGTGGCACCGACCGGCAAGCGCGTGGAGATTCCGCTGCTCGCGGTCATCAAGTTCCGCGGCGACAAGCTCTATCACGAGCACATCTACTGGGACCAGGCCAGCGTGCTGGTGCAGGTGGGCCTGCTCGATGCGAAGCTGCTGCCGGTGGCGGGCATCGAGACGGCGCGCAAGCTGCTGGACGAGACGCTGCCCTCGAACACCTTGATGCGGTTGTAGAGAAGAAGCTGAAGCGTCGAGATGGGTTGAGGCTTCCCGAGGCGGCAGCCCGATCTCCGGCAACGCAGTTCAGGCCGCAGGAAGAAACTTCCTGACATGCGCCGCGAATGCCGCCGTCAACGCCGTCGGCGCCTCGCGGTCGAACGCCAGCGTGACCCCGACGCTCGGCAGGTCGGGAAACCCCTGCTCGGGCGTGAGGATCTGCAGATCGTCGGGAACGGCCGTGCGCGTGAGCACGATGACGGCCTGGCCCGAGCGCGCCATGCCGACCAGGCCCGAGAGGCTGCTGCTGGCGTAGGCGAGCCGGTAGGCGCGGCCCGCGGCTTCCAGCGCCTGCCTGGGCAGCCGGTGGTCCAGCGCATCCGGTGCGCCCAGCGCCAGCGGCAGCGGGTCCAGCGACGCGGCGGCGCCGTCGCGGTGCGCCACCCACACGAGTGGCTCGTGGCGGATCACGTCGCCGGCCGCATCGGCGGCCACCGACACCAGCGCCAGGTCGACCGCGTGCCGGGCCAGGAGCTCGTGCAGCCGCGGTGTCGGTGCGCACATCACTTCCAGCTGCACGCGTGGATGCAGGCTCGCAAAACTCTGCAGCAGGTAGGGCAGGAAGACGACCGCATAGTCGTCGGGGCAGCTGAAGCGCAGCACGCCGGACAGGTGCTCGCCGCGCAGCTCGGCCAGCGCTTCGTCGTGCTTGCGCAGCAGTTCGCCCGCGCGCACGAGGAGCCGCTCGCCGGTCGCGGTGAGCGTGACGCCCCGCCCGGTGCGGTGCAAGAGCGGTTGCTCGACGATGCCTTCGAGCCTTTGCATCTGCATGCTGAGCGCCGACTGCGTGCGCCCCACGCGCAGGGCCGCCTGGCCCAGCACGCCGGTCTCGGCGATGGCCACGAAGCTGCGCAAGAGGTCGATGTCCAGCGACTGGCTCACGGCATGAATTCTCCTGATAGCTGATGTCAAAACAATTCGCTTCCCGGCGGGGGCGCCCCTGCGTAATGTGCGTCATTTTGATCGGCACCATCCCCATGAGCAGCAACGACGACCCCAAGTTCTGGCAGCAGGCCCGGCAGCATCTGGTGCGCTATGGCGGCACCTTCGAGCCGTTGATCATCGAGCGCGCACAAGGCTGCTTCGTCTACGACGCCGATGGCCGCGGCATCCTGGACTTCACCTCGGGCCAGATGAGCGCGCTGCTGGGCCATTCGCACCCGGACATCGTCGCGGTGGTCACCGAGCAGATCCGCTCGCTCGACCATCTCTTCAGCGGCATGCTGTCGCGGCCGGTGGTGGCGCTCGCCGCGGAAATCGCGCGGCACGCGCCGCCGGGGCTGGAACGCTGCCTGCTCTTGAGCACCGGCGCGGAGTCGAACGAGGCGGCGCTGCGCATGGCCAAGCTGGTGACGGGCCGGCACGAGGTGGTGGCCTTCACGCAGTCCTGGCACGGCATGACGGGCAGCGCGGCCGCGGCCACCTACAGCGCCGGCCGCAAGGGCTACGGGCCGGCCGCGGCGGGCTCGCTGGCCATTCCGGCGCCCAACGCCTACCGGCCGCGCTTCACGACGCCGGACGGCGCGCTCGACTGGCGCCGCGAACTGGACGACGGCTTCGAGCAGGTCGACCGGCAATCCACCGGCGCGCTCGCCGCCTTCATCGCCGAGCCCATCCTCAGCAGCGGCGGCATCCTCGAACTGCCGCCCGGCTACATGGCGGCGCTCAAGCAGAAGTGCCAGGAGCGCGGCATGCTGCTGATCCTCGATGAGGCGCAGACCGGCGTCGGCCGCACAGGCCTCATGTTCGCGTGCGAGCGCGACGGCGTCGCGCCCGACATCCTGACGCTCTCCAAGACGCTGGGCGCGGGCCTGCCGCTGGCGGCGATGGTGACGACCGCCGCGATCGAGGAAGAGGCTCACGCGCGCGGTTTCCTTTTCTACACGACGCATGTCTCCGACCCGCTGCCGGCCGCGGTCGGGTTGAAGGTGCTGCAGGTCGTGGAGCGCGACGGGCTGGTCGAGCGCGCGCGCATCGCCGGCGCGCGTCTTGAAAAGGGACTGCGGGAACTGCAGTCGCGCCATGAATGCATCGGCGATGTGCGCGGCCGCGGCCTGCTGCTCGGGCTGGAAGTCGTCGCCAGCCGCGAGACGCGCGAGCCGGCCTTCGAGCTCGGCGAGGCCGTCACACGCGAGTGCATGAAGCTCGGGCTGAGCATGAACATCGTGAAGCTGCCCTCGATGGGCGGCGTCTTCCGGATCGCGCCGCCGCTGACGATCAGCGACAGCGAGATCGACCTCGGCCTGGAGCTGCTCGACAAGGCGATCGCGACGGCCGTTCGCGGAACGTAGCGAAAAGAGAGAGGACACCCCGGCATCTGCGCCGGGGCTGCGCTCAGCTCAAAGACCCAGCGCCTTCGCCACCCCCGCGCCATAGGCCGGATCGGCCTTGGTGCAGTTGTCGATGTGCCGGCGCTTGATGAACTCCGGCGCATCGCCCATCGCACGCGCCGTGTTGCCGAACAACGCCTCTTGCTGCTCGGGCTTCATCAGGCGGAACAGGTCGCCCGGCTGCTTGTAGTAGTCGGCGTCGTCCTCGCGAAAGTTCCAGAAGTCCGCATCGCCGCGCAGCTTGAGCGGCGGCTCGCGGTAGTCGGGTTGCTCTTGCCACTGGCCGAAGCTGTTGGGCTCGTAGTGCAGCGTGCCGCCGTAGTTGCCGTCCACGCGCATCGTGCCGTCGCGGTGGTTGCTGTGCACCGGGCAGCGCGCGGCGTTCACCGGGATCTGGTGATGGTTCACGCCCAGGCGGTAGCGCTGCGCATCCGAGTACGCAAAGAGGCGCGCCTGCAGCATCTTGTCCGGCGACACGCTGATGCCGGGCACCAGGTTGTTGGGTGCGAAGGCGCTCTGCTCCACATCGGCGAAGAAGTTCTCGGGGTTGCGGTTCAGCTCCATCACGCCCACCTCGATCAGCGGGTAGTCCTTCTTGGGCCAGATCTTCGTGAGGTCGAACGGGTGGTAGGGCACCTTCTCTGCATCTGCTTCGGCCATCACCTGCACGTACAGCGTCCACTTGGGGAAGTCGCCGCTCCCGATCGAGTCGAACAGGTCGCGCTGGTGGCTCTCGCGGTCGCCGCCCACCAGGGCCGAGGCCTCGGCGTCGGTGAGGTTCTTGATGCCCTGCTGCGTCTTGAAGTGGAACTTGACCCAGAAGCGCTCGTTGCCCGCGTTCACGAAGCTGTAGGTGTGCGAGCCGAAGCCGTGCATGTGGCGGTAGCTGGCCGGAATGCCGCGGTCGCTCATCACGATGGTGACCTGGTGCAGCGCCTCGGGCAGCAGCGTCCAGAAGTCCCAGTTGTTGGTGGCGCTGCGCATGTTGGTCTTGGGGTCGCGCTTCACGGCCTTGTTCAGGTCCGGAAACTTGCGCGGGTCGCGCAGGAAGAACACGGGCGTGTTGTTGCCCACCAGGTCCCAATTGCCTTCCTCGGTGTAGAACTTGAGCGCGAAGCCGCGGATGTCGCGCTCGGCATCGGCCGCGCCGCGTTCGCCGGCCACGGTGGTGAAGCGGGCGAACATCTCGGTCTTCTTGCCCACGGCACTGAAGAGCCTGGCGCGGGTGAACCTGGTGATGTCGTGCGTGACGGTGAAGGTGCCGAAGGCGCCGGAGCCCTTGGCGTGCATGCGGCGCTCGGGAATGATCTCGCGGTTCAGGTTGGCCAGCTTCTCGAGCAGCCACACATCCTGCATCAGCACAGGGCCGCGCGGGCCGGCGGTGAGGCTGTTCTGGTTGTCGACCACGGGGGCGCCGAAGGCGGTGGTCAGCGGGGTCTTCCTGGAGTCATCGGTGGGATTGGTCATGGGTGTCCGTCTTTTGGGGATGAAGGCGGTGCCACTCTACGTTCATTCCATGGCGGTTCACAACTTCATCCGTAGGGCCCGAACGCCTTTGAGCGCGCGAGGCATACGAAAGAACGAATGCGCGTATTCAGGTCCCGCCATCGAAGCCGTGGAAGACCGCGAACGCGTGCACCGGTTCCCTCGGCATTGCAAGGCGGTGCAGCGCCGCACCAGTCTGCGCGTAGCCCAGCGACATGCCGCACACCACTGTCTGGCCCGCGGGCAGCTGCAGGCATTCGCGGACCACCGGTTCGTGCCGCACGAACGACACCTGCGGGCAGGTGTCGAGCCCGCGTGCCTTGGCCGCGAGCATGAAGGTCTGCAGGAACATGCCGTAGTCGGCCCAGCTGTGCGGCATCAGCCGCTCGTCGATCGTGAAGATGAGGCCGATGGGCGCATCGAAGAACAGGTAGTTGCGCCCCGTCTGCGTGTAGCGCGCGGCCGCATCCGCGCGATCGATGCCCAGCGTCGTGTAGTAGCGCGCGCCGAAATCCGATTGCCGTGACTTGCACGACGCGGGCAACTCGTCGGGAAAGTGCCGCGAGGCCGGCAGGTCGTCGCGCTCGTGCGAGCGCAGCAGCGCCTCGCTGAACCGGCGCTTGGCGTTTCCTTCGAGCACATGCACCGACCACGGCTGCGTGTTCGAGTTGCTCGGCGCGCAGCGCGCGACCTCGAGGATTTCCACCACCAGCGCCTTGGGAACCGGTGTGGGCTGGAAGGCGCGAACCGCCGCGCGCGAGCGGATGACCTCGTCGACAACGCCTCGCGCCGCGTCATCCTTGGGGAGAGCTTTCGTCATGGCGCGATGCTCGCACGCAGGTGCGCGGCTGCCCATTGAAACTTGCACAGCATGGGTATGCACGCCATCGGATTTGGGTGGGTTACCCCTTACCTCACGCTGCGCAAGGCGCCTTCGTCACGTGTGGATTCCGCGAGTTCCGTGAGCTGCTCCCGGAGCCAGACGTGGGCCGGGTCGTGCTCGTGCCGCCGGTGCCATATCGCGCGCAGGCTCGCGTTCGCCACCTCGTAGGGCAGCGGCTTGGCATGCAGGTCGCCGCGGCGCACGAAGGCCTGCGCGAGCGGCGCGGGCACGATGGAGACCATGTCGGTGCCCAGCAGCAGATCGGGCACGGCGAGCGAGTGCGGCACCGTGATGCGGTAGCGCGGGCGCTGGCCGATGGCCGCGAGCGCATCTTCCAGCGCCTGCCGGTCGAACATCTCCGACTGGCGCGCCAGCCCGCGCTCCACGATGTAGCCGCTCACCGCGCCTTCCTCCTGGCCGCCGAGCGAAACGGTCACCAGCGGAAATTCCGCCAGGTCGTCGACGCGCAAGCTGCGTCGGCGCAGCGGATGGCCCTTGCGCATGACGAGCACGTCCTCCTGCGTCCACACGGGGCCGCTCTGGAAGCGCGGCGGCACCTCCGCGAAGATGCCGATCGCCAGGTCGATGCGGCCCACGTCGATCTGCTCGGCCAGGTCCAGTCGCGTGGACGGCCGCACGACCAGGTCCACCGCCGGCGCGAGGGCGTTCACGCGGTGGCCGAGGCCCACCAGCAGCACCGAGGTCACGTAGTCGTTGGCGGCCAGCACGAAGGTGCGCGAGGCGGTCGCGGGATCGAAGGGCTGCACGCCGAGCGTGTCGTGGATGCTGCGCAGGGCCTCCCGCAGCGGCGCGGCCATGGCCAGCGCACGCGCGGTGGGCTCCATGCCGCGCGCGGTGCGGATGAAGAGTTCGTCCTGCAGGGCCTCCCGCAGGCGCGACAGCGCATGGCTGATCGCGGACTGGCTCAGGTGCAGGCGCTTGCCCGCGCGCAGCAGGTTCTGGTCCTCGAAGACGGCATCGAAGACGCGAAGCAGGTTCAGGTCCATCCGGCTGGGGTTCACCGCCATCTTGTTCTCCTCATGTTGCACGCGCTGCATTGTCGTGTTGCAGATTCATCGCTTCCAGTGGCGGATGCCCGGTGGCACCGTTCGCCCCATGCGTTCCTGGCGGGACATTCAACTGGAGCTTTCAATGGTGCATCACATTTCAAGGCGGTCTTTCGCAAAGCGCGTCGCATGTCTCGTGCCGGGCGCGGCGCTGTTGCCTACGCTCGCATTCGCAGAGGCCGATGCGGCGATGGGGCGGCTCATCGTGGGCTATCCGCCCGGCGGCACGCTCGACCAGACGGCGCGCCGCCTGACCGAATCATGGCGCACGCAGGGCCGGCCGTACCTCGTGGACAACCGGCCGGGCGCCGCCGGGCGCATTGCCAATGCGCAGCTCAAGCGCGAGAAGCCGGACGGCAGCGTGCTCTTGTGCACGCACACCTCGGCCATGACGATCTACCCGCACGTCTACGCCAACCTCGCCTACGACCCCGCGAAGGATTTCAGGCCCGTCGCGTTGCTGTCCTCCGCGGCCTGCGTGCTGGCCGTGAGCAGCGCCGTGCCGCCCGATGTGAAGACGCTGGCCGACTACGTGCGCTGGCTCAAGCGCACCGAGACCGGGCGCACCTACGCATCGCCCGCGGCGGGCTCGCTCGCGCAGTTTTTGGGCTATCGCTTCTCGCAGGCGGCGGGCGTGCCGCTCACGCACGTGGCCTATCGCGGTTCCGCGCCCGCGGTGCAGGACCTGCTGGGCGGCCAGATTCCGGCCTACCTCGGCTTCGTGGGCGACTTCCTGCAGTACCTGGAGGGCGGCAAGCTGCGCCTCCTGGCCGTGACCAGCGAACGCCGCTCGCGCTTCCTGAAGAACGTGCCGACCTTCGCCGAGCAGGGCTTCGAGACCGTGACCGGGCTCGAGAGCTACGGCGTCTACGCGCCGGCCGCCACGCCGGAGAAGACGGCGGCCTTGCTCGCCGAAGCCACGCAGGCCGCATCGCGCGACAGCACGCTCATTGCGGGCCTCTCGCAGATCGGCCTGGAAGTGGCCTACCTCGGGCCGGCCGACTGCACGCGCCTCATCGCCACCGAGCGCGAGCGATGGAAGCCGGTGGTCGCGGCCTCCGGCTTCAGGGCCGACGAGTAAGCAGGAAGAACCCGATCCTCAAAGCAAAGGAAAAACTACCCCATGACCGACCAGGAAAAACTGATCGAGACGAGCCTCCCGTTTCTCGCGGAAATCCAGAACATGACCACCGGCACCCAGGTGGAGCAGTGGCTCAACGCCACGTACCCGCCGGGCTCGCCGCTCTACGACGAACTGGCCACGCTGGTGAAGGCGGGCGTGCGCGACGGCTGGGCCGCCAACGTCGAGATCCAGGGGCGCAAGTACCGGCGCGCGCGGCTGTGCGACCCGTCGGCGCGCACGTTCAACTTCAGCATCACCGCGGTCTACATGGACAGCACGGACAACACGCAGGGCAACCCCGAGGGGAGCTTTCGTGGCGATTACCACGCGCACCCCTACGGCGAATTCAACATGGTGGTGCCGTTGAACGACGGCGCCGCGCTGGCGGGCCCCAACGGGTGGTGCTACGGCGGGTGGACCGCGCCCGCGCCGGGGAGCCATCACTATCCGGAGGCCAAGGGCGGCGCGGTCATCGCGCTGTTCTACCTGCCGGCGGGGCGGATCTCCTACGACATGAAGGCGCCGGGCATCACGTCGTAGCGCACGCCTCGAGCAGGCCCCCTCAGGCCTCGCTCAGGCCTCGCTGGTCGCGGCTTCGGCGGCGATCCAGCTCTCGAAATCGCGCACCCGCTGGGGCACCGGCCGGTCCGCGCGCCAGGCCATGAAGTAGCCGCCCTCGGTGGGCACGCGCAGGTCGAAGGGCGCCACCAGCCGGCCGCTGGCCAGGTCGTCGCGCACGAAGGCCAGCAGCCCTACCATCACGCCCAGCTCCTCGGCCGCCGCCTGGTAGGCCATGGCGGCGTTCTCGAACTGCAGGCCGCGCCGCGTGTCGATGCCGGGCGCGCCGGCCGCCGCGAGCCAGGTCTGCCAGTCGTGCGGCCGGTTGAGCGAGCTGAGCAGCGCCTGGTGCGCGAGATCGGCCGGCGCTTTGAGCGGGGGCTCCCGCCGCAGCAGCGCCGGCGCGCACACCGGCAGCAGCGTTTCGCGGAACAGCAGCCGGTAGCCGGGGCCGACCGGCGGGCTCGGCTCCGAATGGATGCTCACGTCGATGTCGTCGCGCTCGAAGTCGGTCGGCTTGTGCGAGGTGGTGATCTGCACGTCGATGCGCGGATGCAGCGCATGAAAGCGCGCGAGCCGCGGAATCAGCCAGCGGATCGCGAAGGTCGGCGGCAGCTTGATGCGCAGCAGCCATTCGTCGGGGCTTTGCTGCTGCAGCTGGCGGGTGCCGTGCTCGATCTGGTCGAGCGCCACCCGCATGCTCGCGAAGTAGCGCTCGCCGGCGGGCGTGAGGCGGATGCCGTGCCGCCCGCGCTCGAAGAGCTGCACCCCAAGCCAGTCCTCCAGCGTGGCGATGTGCCGGCTGACGGCGCCCTGCGTCACGAACAGCTCCTGCGCGGCGCGCGTGAAGTTGCCGCAGCGGGCGGCCGCCTCGAAGGCGCGCAGGGCGTTGAGCGGGGGCAGCTTGCGTGTCATGGGGTATGAAGTTTACTCATGCCTGCATGCCTTTATTGTGATTGCGAAGCGTGCGGGTCGAGGCATAGCATGCGCTCATTACAAAGACAGGAGACACGCGATGACGATGAAGAAACTGCATGCCTGCATGCATTCCTGCCTGCACTCGTGCCTGATGGCCGCCGTGCTGCTTGGCGCCCACGGTGCCGCATCGGCCGACGACTCGGCGGCCAAGGGCTATCCGTCGCAGCCCATCAAGCTGATGGTGCCGTGGCCGGCCGGCGGCGGCGTGGACACCACCGCGCGCATCGTCTCCGAGCTGCTCGGCCATCGCCTGGGCCAGCCCTTCGTGGTGGACAACCGCGCGGGCGCGGGCGGCAACATCGGCACCGAGCTCGCGGCGCGACAGAGGCCCGATGGCTACAACCTGTTGATGTCCTCGATCAGCCCGAACGCGGTGAACATCAGCCTGTACACCAAGCTGGGCTTCGATCCGGTGAAGGACTTCGAGCCGATCGTGTACGTCTCGGCCGTGCCCAACATCCTCGTGGTGCCGGCCAGTTCGCCGTTCAAGACGGTCAAGGACGTGATCGACGCGGCGCGCGCGAACCCAGGCAAGCTCAACTACGGCTCGGGCGGCATCGGCTCCTCGCAGCATCTGGCGGCGGTGCAGTTCGCCGCCGCCGCGAAGATCGACATCGTGCACGTGCCCTACAAGGGCACCGCGCCGGCCGAGGCCGACCTCGCCGCGGGCCACGTCTCGCTGATGCTCGACACCACGACCTGCCTGCCCTTCATCGCCGGCGGCCGCATGCGCGCGCTGGCCGTGGCCTCCAAGGTGCGCAACCCGGCGCTGCCCGACGTGCCGACCTTCGACGAGGTGGGCCTGAAGGGCGTCTACGCCTCGTCGTGGTACGGCCTCTCGGCGCCGGCCGGCACGCCGCGTCCCCTCATCGACAAGCTCAACGCCGAGGCCAACGCGGTGCTCAAGTCGCCCGAGCTGCAGAAGCGCATGGCCGCGTTCGGCGCGGAGGTCGGTGGCGGCACGCCCGAGGACTTCGGGCGCTTCATGGCGAGCGAGACCAAGCGCTATGCGGAGATCGTGCGCATCTCCGGCGTGAAGCTCGACTGATCACCTTTCTTTCTCTTCCTTTCTCCATGTCCCTCGCTCCCCGCACCCTCTTCGACAAGATCTGGCAGCCGCACGTGGTGACGCAGCGCGACGACGGCCAGAGCCTGCTGTACGTCGATCGCCACCTGGTGCAGGACGGCTCCGCGCCGGCCTTCGAGATGCTGCGCCAGCGCGGCCTTGCGGTGCGCCGCCCGGAGCGCGCTTTCGCCACGCCCGACCACTACGTGCCCACCGGTTCGCGCGCGCTCGCCGACATCGCCGATCCAGAGAAGCGCGCGATGGCGCAGGCGCTTGAGGACGACAGCGCGGCCGCGGGCATCCGCTTCTTCGGCCTGGACGATCTGCGCCAAGGCATCGTGCACGTGGTGGGCCCGGAGCAGGGCCTGAGCCTGCCGGGCAGCGTGATCGTCTGCGGCGACAGCCACACCGCCACGCACGGCGCGCTCGGCGCGCTGGCCTTCGGCATCGGCGCCTCGGAAGTGGCGCACGTGCTCGCCACGCAGACGCTGTGGCAGCGCAAGCCCCGCACGCTGCGCGTGACGATCGACGGGCGGCTGTCCGAAGGCGTCTCGGCCAAGGACATCATCCTTGCGGTCATCGCGCGGCTCGGCGCCGCGGGCGGCACGGGCCATGTCATCGAGTACGCGGGCGAGGCGATCCGCGCGCTCTCGATGGCGGGGCGCATGACGGTGTGCAACATGTCCATCGAGGCCGGCGCGCGCGCGGGCATGGTGGCGCCCGACGACACCACCTTCGAATGGCTCGCCGGCCGGCCCGAGGCGCCGCAGGGCGCCGCGTGGGACGAAGCGGTCGCGCGCTGGCGCCAGCTGCCCAGCGACGACGGCGCGGTGTTCGACGCCGAGCTGCGCCTCTTCGCGGGCGACATCGCACCGATGGTCACCTGGGGCAACAGCCCCGAGGACGCCTTGCCGATCACCGGCCGCGTGCCCGACCCCGCGGAAGCCACCACGGCGGAGCGCCGCGCGTCGATGCAGCGCACGCTGGCCTACATGGGCCTGGAGGCGGGGCAGATGCTCGACGAGGTGGCGGTCGACCGCGTCTTCATCGGCTCCTGCACGAACGGCCGCATCGAAGACATGCGCAGCGCCGCCGAGGTGGTGCGCGGCCGGCGCGTGGCCGAGGGCGTGGAGGCCTGGGTCGTGCCCGGTTCGGGCCTCGTGAAGCAGCAGGCAGAAGCCGAGGGGCTCGACGCCGTGTTCCGTGCGGCGGGCCTGCAGTGGCGCCATGCCGGCTGCTCGATGTGCCTGGGCACCAACGGCGACCAGGTGGCCGCGGGCCAGCGCTGCGCCTCGACCTCCAACCGCAACTTCGTCGGCCGCCAGGGACCGGGTTCGCGCACGCACCTCATGAGCCCGGCGATGGCCGCGGCCGCCGCCATCACCGGACGGCTGACCGACGTGCGCAGCCTGCTTGCCGCGCATTGACAGACACCCCCTGAACAGAGCCATCCCATGGAAGCCTTCACACGACTCGATGCACTCGCGGTGCCGCTGGCCCGCGCCAACATCGACACCGACCAGATCGTGCCCGCGCTGTACCTGCAGAAGCCGCGCTCGGACAACTTCGGCGACTATCTTTTTCACGACGTGCGGCATGACGTGCAGGGCCGGCGCCGCGATGAATTCGTGCTCAACGCGCCGGTGTATGCCGATGCGCGCATCCTGGTGGCCGGACCCAACTTCGGCTGCGGCTCGTCGCGCGAGCACGCGGTCTGGGCGCTGTACGACGGGGGCTTTCGCGCGGTGATCGCGCCGAGCTTCGGCGACATCTTCTTCAGCAATGCATTGAAGAACGGCCTCTTGCCGGTGCGCCTGCCCGAGGCCGTGGTGCAGCAGATGCTGGACGACCTGCTCGCGGCACCGGGCACGCGCATGACGGTCGATCTGCGCACGCAGACCGTCACCGGCCCGCATGGCCGCGTCGAGCCCTTCCGCATCGACCCGTTCCCGCGCCAGTGCCTGCTCGAAGGCCTGGACGAGATCGACTACACGCTGGCGCAGCACGCGGCCATCGACGCATTCGAGCAAGGCCGCACGCGCGGCGCGGCTCCTCTTTGAAGTGTGACCTGAAAGGTTTGAAATGAAGATTGCAGTGATGCCGGGCGACGGCATTGGCCGCGAGGTCACGGCGCAGGCCGTGAAGGTGCTCAAGGCCGTGGTGGGCCATGGCCAACCGCTGGAGCTGGTGGAAGCGGCGATCGGGCAGGCCGGCATCGACGCCGCCGGCGACCCGCTGCCCCCGGCCACGAGCGAGATCGCGCGCAAGGCCGACGCCATCCTGTTCGGCTCGGCCGGCATGCCCGGCGACGAGGAGATCCCGTTCATGATGCGGCCGGGCGCGAGTCTCTTGCGCCTGCGCAAGGAACTGGGCCTCTTCGCCAACTTCCGTCCGGCCTTCCTGTTCCCCGAGCTGATCGGCGCCTCGACGCTCAAGCCCGAGGTGGTCGACGGGCTCGACCTCATGATCCTGCGCGAGCTCACCGGCGACGTGTACTTCGGCGAGCCGCGCGGCAGCGGCCTCAACGCCAACGGCGAGCGCGAAGCCTTCAACACGATGCGCTACTCGGAGCCCGAGGTGGAGCGCATCGCGCACGTCGCGTTCCGCACGGCACGCGCGCGCAGCCGCAAGCTCTGCTCGGTCGACAAGGCCAACGTGCTGGAGGTGATGCAGCTGTGGCGCGAGGTGGTCACGCGCGTGGGCAAGGACTATCCGGACGTCGAGCTCTCGCACCTGTTCGTCGATGCGGCCGCGATGCAGCTGATGCGTGCACCGAAGCAGTTCGACGTGATCGTCACCGGCAACATCTTCGGCGACATCCTCTCGGACGCCGCCGCGATGCTCACCGGCTCCATCGGCATGCTGCCCTCGGCCTCGATGGCGGCGGGCAGCTTCGGGCTGTACGAGCCGGTGCACGGCACCGCGCCCGACATCGCGGGCAAGAACCTGGCGAACCCGCTGGCCTCGATCCTGTCGATGGCGATGATGCTGCGCTTCTCGTTCGACCAGGCGGGCAATGCGCAGCGCGTGGAAGGCGCCGTGCGCCGCGTGCTGGCCGACGGCCTGCGCACCGGCGACATCTTCCAGCCCGGCTGCACCCGCGTGGGCACCGGGGAGATGGGCGATGCGGTGGTGGCGGCGCTCGGAAAGGCCGCGGCCTAGGGGCTAGCGCAGCACCAGCACAGGGATGTGCGAGTGCGTGAGCACGTGCAGCGGGTGCCCTCGCCATCCAGTCTGGTTCGCGAGGGCGGGCCTTCAAGCGGCGCGCGTGGGCTGCCGCCTCTGAAAACGCGGCGCTCAGGCGCCGCGCTTGGGCCAGTGGTGGCGCGTGCCGCCCGAGCGGCGGTCGGCCTTTTCCGGCACCACGCCCTGCGCGCTCAATTCGGTGCCACGCGATTCGAGGCGGCGCAGGCATTGGAGAAAGATCTCGATGTGCGCGGCATCCATGCCGTCGAGCAGCTCGGTGTTCAGGCGCGCGATGCGGGGGAACAGCTCGCCGAAAAGCTGCCGGCCCGAGGGACTCAGGCGCACATGCACTTCGCGGCGGTCCTCGGCGTCCTGGCGGCGCTCCACCAGCTTCTTGTCGGTGAGGCTGCGCAGGCCCCGCGAGGTGCGCACGCGGTCCAGGTCGAGCCGCTCGGCGAGCGCCGAGGGCGTGATCTCGCCGACCTCCGCGAGCGTGCCGATCATTCCCCATTCGCGGCGCGTGATGCCGAAGCCGCCTTCGACCATGCGCGTTGCCATGCCGCTGCCGGCACGTGCCGCGCGCGAGAGGCGATACAGAAGCAGGTCGTCCAGGGAACGGGGAGCGCGCAAGGCGCCCGCATCGGGAAAAGCTGGCATGGAAATGACAAGGGGTTGTGGCTGCGCCGCCTCGGCAGCCGATGATGGATTAGATCAACTATTTGTTACCTACGTATAAACAAAGTAACAAAAGCCGGCCTATCGCCGGAAGCAGGAGATCTCGTGGCCATTGTCTTTTCCCGGCGAAAACTCACCGCATGGTGCATCGCCGCCTTTGCGGGTTTTGCCGCCGTCGCGTCCGCTCAAGCGCAGAACCTGGACGGCCCGCTCACGCTCGTCGTTGGCTATGCGCCCGGCGGCAGCACCGACCGCATGGCGCGGCTCATCGCCGAGCGGCTGAGTCCGAAGCTCGGCGTGCCCGTGACCGTGGAGAACCGCCCCGGCGAAGGCGGCCGGCTCGCGGCCAAGCAGATCAAGCGCGCGACCGCTGCAGAAAACATCCTGATGCTCGGCAACCCCGCGGTGATGCTGATCGCGCCCCTCGTCATCAAGGACGCGGGCTACGACCCCGACAAGGACTTCGTGCCCGTCTCCCAGGTCAGCAGCTACGACTTCGCGCTGGCCGTGGGCAACAAGCTGCAGCTGGACCGCGCGATGTTCCTGGTGGGCCGGCTCTGGGCGCATCCGGAAGAAGCGATCTTCGGCGTGCCCGCGACCGGCAGCCTGCCGCACTTCTTCGGGCTCATGGTGGGCGATGCGCTCAGCGTGCAGCCGCAGATCAAGGGCTACGGCGGCTCCGCGCCGCTCGCGGCGGACCTGAGCGGCGGCTCGCTGCCGATCGCGATCGACACACTCGACTCGCTCTATGCGCAGCACGTGGCCGGCAAGATCCGCATCCTGGCGGTGTCGGGCAAGAAGCGCGCGAGCTTCGCGCCTTCGGTGCCGACCTTCCGCGAGGCCGGCATGAAGATCGATGCCGATGGCTGGAACACCTTCTTCGCGCCGAGCAGCATGCCGCAGCCGAAGGTGCAGCTGCTGGCCACGAAGATCCGCGAAGTCATGCAGGACCCGGGGCTGCAGAAGGCGGCCGATGCGCTCTACATCACGCCGGTCGTGAGCACCGCCGCGGAGACCGCGCAGATGCTCAAGGCCTACCGCCAGCAATGGGAGCCGGTGGTGCGCCGCTCGGGCTTCGCGCCCTGATGCAACTCAGTTGCCGAGCGGCAGCCGCAGCAGCGGCACGCCCGCATACGCCAGTCTGAACGCGTAGACGATGGCCGCCGCATAGCCGGCGGTCAGCAGCCAGACCGCCGCGCGCCCGAACGGCACGCGCCACATCGCGATCAGCGCGCCGGCCAGCGGCAGCACCTGCTGCGCATGGACCCCGAGGAAATGCGGGATGCGCAGATCGCCGCCGGTGGCCGACCAGCCGACCACGGGCAGCATCGCGCCACCCGCGAGCGCGCCGAAGGTCGAGCCCTCGTGCTGGCTGATCGCAATGCCCGCGCCGGCGCCGGCCACGAAGGTCAGCACCAGGCCGATCACCGTCGCCAGCCGGTAGGCCGGGGGCAGCGCGTCGCCATGGCGCGCGAACTGCCACGCGAGCGGCAATGCCGTGGCGTTGAGCGCCAACGCGCCCAGGCCCATCAGCGCATACATGACCACGTGGAAGGTCGAGTCGTTGTTGAAATGCGAGGCCTGCCCGAGCGCACCCTGCAGCGTGATGTAGCCGACCTCGAAAGTGCCCGCGGCGATGATGACCGCGACGATGGCACGCACCACGGGCGAGTCGCGGCGCTCGCGCGGCAGGTCGCCGATGAGCCAGGCCGTGGTCAGCGTGTAGAGGCTCACGGAGGCCATGAACTTCAGCGGCTTGACCCACACGCCGACGCCATTCAGCGTGCGCGGGTCCAGGTAGTTCGCCACCAGCGCGGGCACCATGATCGCGAGCAGCAGGCCGCCGAACTCCGCGAGCTGCGGCTGTCGCGCATACAACGCACGCGCCAGCCGCGCGCAGGCTGGCGCCACCCGCAGCGCAAGAAAGGCCAGCAGCCCGACCGGCCCGAACAGGAAGGTGAGCGCGAAGCAGGGAATCAGCAGCACCGGCGCGATGCCGGCGCGCTCGCCTTCGCGCGCGATCCAGGTGCCCACGAAGAGATCGAAGGCCAGGTAGTGGAACCACCCCGCCGTGAGCAGGCCCGGATGCTGGAACAGCGCATGCACCGCCGACAGCGAGCTGTAGCCGCCGCCCTCGGCCGACGACCAGTACGTTGCCATCAACCACCAGTAGACCAGGCCCAGGCCGACCGGAATGACGATGCCGGTCAGTGCCCAGATGGCGGGCTTGGCGCGGCCGAGCCACGGCGCCGCGCCGAGGGCCGCCCAGGCGGGAAGGGCGATGGTGCCGCCTGCGCTGAAGAGCGAATCGAACATGGGTGACCTCGCATTCAAAAGGGTTCAAACAGGAACTGGAGGCTTTATCTTGACAGTGTTTAAATTAAAAATCCATCGAAATTTAAACAATGTAAAGTTGCGGCATCGAAGACACCCGGGAACCCAGCAGTCATGGCAACGAGAAAAAAAGCCGAAGCCCCCGCGCCCTACCACCACGGCGACCTGCGCGCGGCGCTCATCGAGGCCACGGAAGGCCTGCTCGCCGAACGCGGCATCGAGGGCTTCACGCTGCGCGAGGTGGCGCGCCGCGCGGGCGTGTCGCCGGCCGCGCCGCTGCATCACTTCGGCAGCGCGGCCGGCCTGCTGACCGAGGTGTCCATCCTGGGGTACGAGGAACTCACGCGCTCGCTGCGCGCCGGCACTGCCACCGGCGGCAAGGACCCTGCGCGCCGGTTGTGCGGGCAGGGCATGGGCTATGTGCAATTCGCGCTGGCCTACCCCGGCCGCTTCCAGCTCATGTTCCGCAAGGACCGGCTGATGCAGGAGCCGCGCCTGAAGGAGGCCGGCGACGCCGCCTATGCCGAACTGGAGATGGTGGTGCGCGACTACACCGGTTGGGGCCGCGAGAAGGCGCTGAACCGCGCGACGCAGGCGACCGTGCTGGCGGCCTGGTCCACGGTGCACGGCTTCGCGCACCTCGCGCTCGACGAGAAGTTCGGAGCGCCGGCCGGTGCCGAAGGCACGCGGGATTTCGTCGACCGCATGCTGCCGGAAATCCTGCGCCAGCTCTGGCCCTAGAGAACCAGGCCAGTCGCAACGGCGGCAGCCGCCGCGGGACCGTGTGCGCCTTCACGATCGAGGGAGAGTCTTCGCCTTCGCCGCGATGCGATCGCCTATCCGCTGGTGGCAATCGGCGTGGACTTCGTGGCCTTCGGCCAGCGATGGACGCCGGCGGCGCGCAAGGGCCGACGGCTCACGAAGCGCGCGAAGCGCCCGATGCCGCCGGCTGCAGGTGCCGCTGCAGCCAGGTCCGCATCATCGTGCGCCGTTCGGTGCCGGGGGCGGCCGCGAGAAAGGCCTCCGCATCCGCCCTGGACAGCGGCTCGGACCGCGCCACGGTGGTCGCCACGGACTGCACTTGCAGCCAGAGCGCGCCGCAGTGGAGGCACGAATGGATCGTGAGTTCGTACGCATCGACACGGCCGAGGTAGGCCTCGGTGGGGTCGCGCCCGGGCGTGCCGCAGCAGGTCCATTCCAGTGTCATGTCTTGCGGCTGCCGCGCCGCGTTCGCCCAGCCCGCGAAGCGGGACCAGAGGTTTGTTCTTGCTTGCATTTCGATGCTCCGACGGCCGCGCTGCGAACGGGTTCAAGCAGCGGACCGGAGCAGCAAGACTATCGAAGCGCGCGTAAAAAAGGCGCAAAAAAAGCCAACGATCGAAGCGGCCCCCGGGGCCGCTCCGAATCGTTGGCTGCCCACTCGCGTGGGTGCCGGTTCGCCGACCTAGCCGGCGCGTTGCTGGCGCCGGCCCAGTGCGAACACCGAGTTCGGCGCGTCCACGACGAACGGCTTGCGCACAGGCGTGCCGACCACGGTCGTGCGCCGGCTGCCGGCCACGCTTGTGGCGGCCTGCACGCCCTTGGCCTTCTGCTCGTCGACCAGGCTTTGCAGCGAGATCGATTTCAGGAACTCGACCGCCCGCAGGTTGACCGAGGCCCAGAGCTCGTCGACCTCGCAGCGGCCGGTGTCGTCCGCCCCGTCGCCGGCGCGGCGGCGGGTGGTCTCGGTGCCGTGGTCCTCGATGGAGAGCACGATGTCGGCCACGCTGATGAGCGCGGCCTTGCGGCTGAGCGAGTAGCCGCCGCCCGGGCCGCGCGTGGATTCGACCAGGTCGTTGCGGCGCAGCTTGGCGAACAGCAGTTCCAGGTACGACAGCGAGACCCGCTGGCGCAGGCTGATCGAGGCCAGCGTGACCGGGCCCGAGCGGCCGTGAAGTGCGATGTCGATCATCGCGGTGACCGCGAAGCGGCCCTTGGTGGTGAGGCGCATGGAAGGCTCCCTTCTTGAGCGTTACTCGTCCCGGCCGCCGCCGAGGCCCAAGAGGGCCAGCAGTGCCTGGAACACGTTGTAGATGCTGAGATAGACACCCAGCGTGGCGGAGATGTAGTTGGTCTCCAGGCCGTCCTTCACGCGCTTCAGGTCGTGCAGGATGAAGGCCGAGAAGATGCCGATGGCGGCAACCGCCAGCGTCATCATCAGCGCGCTCGACTGGATGAAGAAGTTGGCGATGCCGGCCACCAGCAGCAGGATGGCGCCGATGAAGAGCCACTTGCCCATGGACGACAGGTCGCGCTTGATGACCGACGACAGCGTGGCCATGCCCAGGAAGATCGCGCCGGTGCCGGCGAAGGCCGTCATCACCAGGTTCGCGCCGTTGGACAAGCCGAGCACCGAGCCCACGAGGCGCGAGAGCATCAGCCCCATGAAGAAGGTGAAGGCCAGCAGCACCGGCACGCCGGCGGCCGAGTTCTTGGTCTTCTCGATGGCGTACATGAAGCCGAAGGCGCCGCCGAGGAACACCATGAGGCCGATGCCCGGCGACATGGCGCGTGCCAGGCCCGTGGAGACGCCGATCCAGGCGCCCAGCACGGTGGGCACCATCGACAGCGCGAGCAGCCAGTAGGTGTTGCGAAGGACGCGGTTGCGTTCCTGGGCCGACGCGATCGGTGCGTCGAAGCCGGGGTGGTAGGTGGGTTGACCGTTGTTCATTCTCTGATTCCTTGATCGGGCGTCCCGGCAAGGCGGGAACGCGGTATGGCACGAGGGGAGCGGTGTGTTCGCGATGCGCGCGGATGCCGGAATGCGGCGATCCGGTCGGATCGACAAAGGCGGGAGCCGCAAAGGCTCCAGGTCGCGGCGGAGCCTTAAGCGACCAGGGCGGTGCCGCGGGGTGGCCGCTTGGGCCGATCCAGGAGCGGCGAGAGCGCGGGCGTCAGGGCGAGGCCGCGCGGTTGTTCCGAGAGAAAGAGCACGGCCGGCACGGGGTGCCGGGCGTCGACCAGTTCGACGTGTTCGGAGCCCGCCTCGTCATGGGAGGGGAGTTCGTCCGCCAGGTCCATGGCGTCGCTCACGAAGGCATCGGAGAGCGACATGCTGGTTGTTGCGCAGGCCTGCATGTCGGCGCCCGCATGCGCGGGATGCCCGGCGCCCATCAGGCCCTGCGCGAACACGGCAAGGCCGTAGCAGGACAACATGAGGGTGAGGACAGTAGCGGCGAACCAGCGTGACATGAAGCCGCGATTTTACCCGGCGCGCCCCGCCGGACCCCTTTGCGGGTATTTTTCGGGTGTTTTGCGGGTTGTTTCTCCCACCCGGGCAGTCGGATGTTTCAGGCTTCCAGGGTGGCGGGCGTGGCGTCGTCCCCGGGCTGCAGCCACTCGCGCGCATGGGTGCGCAGCGCGTCGATCTGCAGCCAGACCAGCGCCAGTTCGGTGTGGATGGTGCGTTCCGCCGCGCCGGCATCGCTGGCATCGCTGGCGGGCGCCACGGCGGCCGCCAGGGCCGCGCGCACGGCGGCTTCGGTGGCGGGCTCGTCTGCGACCGCGATCGCACCGCCCTGCAGCCCGCCGGCCAACGCATCGAGCGCCGACGCCGCGCCCTCGGCCGCCTCGCGCAGCACCGCCATGTGCGGCGAATCGGGCAGCGCGGCGCGGTGCGCGCCCAGCGCCGACAGGTAGCTCAGGAGCGTGTGCGAGCGGATGAGAAAGCGCAGCGCGGTGCCCGCGCGCGGCCGCACATAGCCCGGCTCGCGGAACATGTCCGACACCGCGGTGGAGAGCGCCGCATCGGCGTTGTGGTCGTTGCGCCGCGCGAGGCGGTAGTCGAGATGGTCGCTCGGGCCCGTGCCGTACTGCTCGACGATCCGGCGGAGATACCCCGCGTGGCTGCGCATCGCCGTGGCCGCCAACTCGTTGATGCGGCGCGCCTGCCAGTGCGGCAGCACCAGCAGCACCGCGAGGCCGGCGATGGCGCTGCCGATGGCGGTGTCGACCAGCCGCGGCACGAGCAGGAGGCCGCTGTCGCCCACCTGGTTGAAGCACATCAGCACCAGCAGCGTCATCGCGGCCGTCGCGAGCAGGTAGCGCGTGGCGCGCGTCGCGAAGAACAGCACCCCGGCCGCCACCGCGATCACCGACTGCACCAGCGGCTGCGGAAAAAGCTGCAGCAGCGCCCAGCCCGCGACCACGCCGAGGGCCGTGCCCGCGATGCGCTGGCCCATGCGGGAGACCGTGTCGCCGAAGGTCTGCTGGCAGACGAACAGCGTGGTCAGCAGGATCCAGTAGCCCTGCGCGGGGTGGATCAGGTGCATCACGCCGTAGCCCGCGGCGAGCGCAATCGCCAGCCGCAGCGCGTGGCGAAACAGCGGCGAGCGCGGCGTGAGCTGCCGCCTTACGCGCTCGGCCGCATCGCGCCAGGAGCGCGGCGAGCGATTGAAGAGACCCATCTCGGTCCGCCCGGCACGCGCCGACGGCTGGCTCGCACCGGCGAGCTGCCCGTCGAGCTGCGCAAGGTTGCGCGCGAGCGCCTCCACCGAGGCGAGCAATGCGAGCCGCTCCGGCGTGGTCGCTCGCGAGCGCTCGTGCGCGATGGCGCCGCGCAGGTCGGCCAGCGCCTGCACGGTTTCCCCGCCCACCTCGAAGGGCTCGCGCCGCGCGATCGAGACGGCCAGGCGCTGGCAGGCCAGCCCCTGCAGCCCGAGCACACGCTGGCAGCGGTACAAAAGGTCGCTGTGGAAGAAGGCGTCGGCCAGCGCGTTGTAGTCGTCGTGCGAGGAGCTCGCGCGCTCGTGCACGTCCTGCGCAATCAGGTAGAGCCCGCGGTAGCGCGAGATGCGCCCGGTCGGCGCCCGCGCGCCGATGCGGCGAAAGATGCTTTCCTTGGCGGCATTCAGCTCGCTCACCACCTGGGCGTTGAGCTGCGCGAGCGACAGGCGCTTCTGCGCGATGTCGATGCCCCGCAGCGGCTCGAACAGCGACGCCTTGAAGCGCACGAAGTTGCCCAGTACCGTGAAGAGCGTGACCAGCCGCGCCTGCACAGGCTGCGCCGGAAAGGCCGCGCACCAGAGCACCGAGAAGACGCCATACCACGCGGCACCGGCCAGCAGCAGCAACGGCTCGCGTCCGCCGTCATGACCGTGCGTGGCCTGGTTCTCGACGCCGAGCGTCGCGTACATCGCCAGGATCAGCGTCGCGTAGGCGATGGCCTTGTAGCGCGCCTCCACCGCGCCCAGCATCGTGAGCCAGAAGGCTGCGAACGCCAGCCCCGCGATGAAGAGCACCGGCCGGCCGAACAGCGCCTCGACCGAGAAGGCCACCACCGCGAAGCATGCGAGCGTCACCAGCTGCGCGCGAAGGCGGCCGCGCCAGCTGTCGTCGGTCTCGGCGAGCGCGCTGGCAATGGCGCCCAGGAACAGCGGGATCACCGCATCGGGATGGCCGGTGTAGCCGCACACCGCCATCAGGCTGCCGAGCGTGAGAAGAATGCGCAGCGGCTGCGCGCGGGAGGCAAAGGAGCGCAGGCGTTGGCGCAGTGAATCGGGAAACAGGGGGAGCATGGCCGCAATCTTGCACGATGCATGCCACGGCGCCGTCAGGCGTGCGGCGGCGCCTCCCACGCGAAGCCGACACCGTACACGGAACGAATCCAGTCATGCGAAGGCGACACCGCGCCCAGCTTGCGGCGCAGGTTCTTCACGTGGCTGTCGATGGCGCGCTCGGTCACGTCCACCGTGTCGTCGTAGGCCAGCTCCAGCAGCCGCGCGCGCGAGAAGATGCGCCCCGGGTGCCGCGACAGCACCTGCAGCAGACCGAACTCGCGGCGCGTGAGGTTCAGCGGCGTGCCTTCGAGCGAGGCGCGCCAGTGCACGTCGTCCAGCACGAGGCCCGGTGCATCGCCTTGCGGCGCTTGCCCGGGCACATTCCCGGGCGCCGTGCGCCGTAGCACCGCGCGCACCCGCGCCACCAGCTCGCGCGGCGAAAAGGGCTTGCACACGTAGTCGTCCGCGCCCAGTTCCAGGCCGAGCAGGCGGTCGACCTCCTCGATGCGCGCGGTGAGCATGATGATCGGATGCGCCGTGTGCTCGCGCGCGCGGCGCAGCACCTCGATGCCGTCCAGCCGCGGCAGCATGATGTCCAGCAGCGTCAGGTCGGGCGGCGCGGCGACGATGCTTTCGAGCGCGCTCTGTCCGTCGGTGAAGTGCTCGGTTTCGTAGCCGGTGTGGCGCAGGTAGTCCTGCACCACCGAGGCGATGTCGATCTCGTCCTCGACGATGACGATGCGTGTCATGCGGATGCCGCCAGCGGAAGGGTCAGGGTCATGCGCAGGCCCCCCAGCGGCGAGGCCGCCGCCTCGATGCTGCCGCCATGCGCCTCGATGGTCGCGCGGCAGATCGACAGGCCCAGGCCCGAGCCGCCCAGCGCGCGGCTGCGCGAGGTCTCGCCGCGGAAAAGGCGGTCGAAGAGCCGCGGAATTTCTTCGTCGGACACGCCCGGCGCGCTGTCGTCGAACAGCAGCGTGAGGCAGTTTCCGGTCCACGCGCCTTCGACGATCACATCGATGCGCAACTGGCCGCCGGCATCCGTGTAGGCCAGCGTGTTCTCCAGCAGGTTCATGAAGACCTGGTGCAGCCGGTGCGCGTCGCCGTCGATCACCGGCTGGGCCGATGCGGCGATGCGGTCGATCGCCTCCCGGTCGACCGCGATGCCGCGCTGCACGAAGCGGTCGCGCGTGTGGTCCAGCGCCTCCTTGAGCAGCGTGAGCGGAAACACCGAAGTGGCGAGCAGGTCGTTCTGCGGCTCGCGCATGCTGCTGCGCAGGTCGTCGACCAGCTGGCCGAGGCGAATCACCTGCCGGTGCATGCGCAGCGCGGTGCGTTCGTCGAAGGTGCGCACGCCGTCCTGCAGCGCTTCGATTTCCGCGCGCATGGCCGCGAGCGGCGTGCGTAGCTCGTGCGCCGCGTCGGCCAGCCAGGCGCGCCGCGAGGCCTCGACCTTGTCCAGGCGCTGCGCCATGTCGTTGAAGGTCTTGCCCAGCAGCGCGAGCTCGTCCGAGCCGTGCACGGCCACGCGCGTGGAGAGCCGCCCGCGCGCCACGTCCTGCGCCGCCTGCGTCAGTTCGTCGATGGGCTTGAACCAGCGGCGCGCCAGCAGCCACGACAGCACCAGCGCAAAGGCCAGGCCGCACATGCCGGTGAGGGCGATCACGCCGGACTGGCGCGCGAGGAAGGCGCGGTCGGCTTCGCTCTCGAAGCCTTGCGCGGGCGCGAGCGCAAGGTAGCCGACGACGGAGCGCCCGCGCCGGATCGGCATGCGCGCGGCGTTCTCCAGGTCGATGGTGGCGCCGACCACCGGTGCGCCCTGCGCGTCGAGCACGGCCAGGCGCTGGTAGATCGAATCGGCTGCCGAGCGCGGGTCGGGAAAGAACCAGGGCGGGGGCGGCATCGAGAAGCGCCGGGGCAAGAGGTCCAGCTGCGGCGATGCGGACGAAGACGAGGCGGGAGGCAGCGGCGGCGGCGAACCGTTGTCCGGGTCGCCGTCGGGACGTGTGCTGCGGCGCTCGTACCAGGGCGGAAGCCGCCGGTCGTCGGGGCTGGCCGCGCCGTCGAGCACGATCGCCAGCTGGCCCATGCGCAGGCGGTGCCAGGCCTCGTCGTTGTCGCGCAGCTTCTTCCAGTCGCCGTTGGCAACGTAGTGCTTCAAGAGGAGCTGGGAGAGCCAGTCCATGCGCCGGATCTCGATCTCGGCGACATAGGCGCCCAGGCCCCGTTGCAGCGCGACGATGGAGAAGCCCACGAAACTGAGCAGCAGCACGATGAGCAAGGCGGCCAGCGCCAGGAAGATCTTGCGGGAGAGTGTCAGACGCGGCATGGGCTCAGGGCAGGCATGGCCGCATTCTGCGACATGCGTTTCGGGCAGGGGGCGTCATAGGCAAGCGGCGGATCTTGGCGGGCAAATGGGGAGAAATCTGGGAGGAACCTGGGAGGGCGTGGGGGGAATCGGGCGCGGGCGGCCCTCCCACATTTCTACCGATTCGAAACGCACGATGCGTGCCCATGAACCCGGTCATTCTTCGCTCACCGAAAAAGTTCCTTCACGCCTTCGCTGCCGCCGTGCTGGCCTGGGCCAGCCCGGGGCATTGCACGCCGGCGCGTTCCACCTGGTCGTGGGCGGACGTCTGGTCCGCCCCCGGCATGGACCTTGTCCTGCTGTGGCTGACGGCGATCTTCTGGGTGGTCACGCATGCATGGACGCTCTTGGTCGTCTGGGCGGAGGCGCGCGCCACGCGTGCCGAAGAGCCGGTCGGCGAAGCCGAGGAGGAAAGCGCATGAACGGCAACGCGCAATTCACCGAAGGCTGAGCGTTGCGGACCGCGATGCCGTCTCACAGCGAAACCGCCTGGCTGCATCCCGTGGCGACACCGTCAGCCGGCGTGCTGCCGCTGGCGCGGCGCCTCGTGGGCCTGCTGGCATTCAGCGGCCTCGCGCTGGGCATTCTCATCGCCGCGCGCGGAGGATGCGGCGAGCGCCATCCGGCCGAGGAGCGCAACGCGGGTCTCTCGACCCTCGCGCCCATCATGCGCACCGGCCCTGTCGCGCCGCTCGACGCCGTGCGGCGCGACACAGCGTGCCGCGCTCACTCGCTCAGGCAGGCCGCTCCGCGAAGCTGAAGCCCACGCCGTAGATCGAGCGGATCCAGCCGTGCAAAGGCGCCGCGGCCGTGAGCTTCTTGCGCAGGTTCTTGATGTGCCCATCGACCGCGCGCTCGTTCACGTCGAGCGCTTCCGGAAACGCCGCCTCCAGCAGCTTGGAGCGCGTGAACACCCGCCCCGGATCGCGCGAGAGCGTGCGCAGCAGCAGGAGCTCTCGGCGCGTGAGATCGAGCGCGTGCCCCTCCAGCTGCGCGCCGCCGTGCGCATCCCGGAAGGACACCGACTTCGACGGCGCCGCAGCGGCGCCATCGCGCTGCGCATGGCGGCGCAGCACCGTGTGCACGCGTGCCACCACTTCGCGCGGCGAGAACGGCTTGCAGACATAGTCGTCGGCGCCCAGGTCGAGCCCGCGCAGGCGGTCGACCTCGCGCGTGCGCGCCGTCAGCATGATGATCGGATGGTCGCTGTGCGAGCGCACCTTCTGCAGCACCTGCAGGCCGTCGATCTGCGGCAGCACCACGTCCAGCAGCGTGAGCGCGGGCGGCGAACTCAGGATGCGGTCCAGCGCCGCGGCGCCGTCCCCGATGTGCTCGACCTCGTGGCCGGCGTTGTACAGGTGGTCCAGCAGCGCCGAGGCGCTGTCGCGACCGTCTTCGACCATCAGGATGCGGCTCATGGCGTCTTCCTTTGCTTTAGAAGGAGGTTCCGATCTGGAACTGGAAGCGCTGCGTGCGGTCCGCCGCGATGCCGTTGGCGGTGTCCGCCTTCTGGTAGGCGAGCGGCACCGCGTACGCCAGCCGCAACGGCCCCAGCGGCGAGATCCAGCTGATGCCCAGGCCCGCCGAGGCGCGGATGCGGTTCTGCGCCTTCCACTGCGCATCGGTCATGCTCGCGGTGCGGTCGGCGAACACGTTGCCCGCATCGAAAAAGGTGTAGAGCCTGAGCGACCGGTCGTTGCCCGCGCCGGGGAAGGGCGTGCTGAACTCCATGTTGAAGATCGCCTTGCGCGTGCCGCCCAGCGAGCCGCCCGTGATCGCATCGACCGGCCCGAGCGAGTTCTGCTCGAAGCCGCGGATCGAGCCGAGCCCGCCCGCATAGAAGTTCTTGAAGATCGGGAAGGTGCTGCCGCCCAATGCCTTCGCATAGCCGAGTTGGCCGTTGATGGCCAGCGTGTACTGCTTGGAGAGCGCGAAGTACTGCTGGTACTGGTAGTCGGTCTTGAGATAACGCAGCGCGCTGCCCACGCCCACCTCCAGGTTCGCGCGCTGCAGGCGGCCGGTGGTCGGCACCAGCGCGCTGTCGCGGTCGTCGCGCGACCACCCCAGCGTCGCGGGAATGCCCACGACATTGCTGCCGGTGCACACCACGCTGGGCGCGGTGCCGGTGCACTTGAAGTAGTCCAGGTAGGCCTGCGGCGTGCCGGTGTAGACGTAGGAACCGTCGACCAGCGTGTACGAACCGTTGGTGCCGGGCGTGAACGAATAGCGCTCCACGCCGATGCCCAGGAACACGGTGTCCAGCTCGCCCACCGGCAGCCCGAAGCGCACCGAGCCGCCGTCGCTCGCCAGCTTGTAGTTGCCGTCGGCCTCGTAGTAGGGCCGCGTGGTGGTGTGAAAGACGTTGATCGTGCGCGAGATGCCGTCCTTGGTGAAGTACGGATCGGTGGCGGTGAGCGAGATCGAGCGGTTGTACGAACTGGTGTTCACCTGCAGCCCGAGGTAGTTGCCCGAGCCGAACACGTTCTCCTGCGTGATGCCGAAAGTGAGCGAGATCTTGTCGGTCGACGAGTAGCCAGCGCCCAGCTGCAGCGAGCCGGTGGGCTTCTCGGCCACGTTGACCGTGAGGTCGATCTGGTCGTTGCTGCCGGGCACCTCGGCGGTCTCCACGTTCACTTCGGTGAAGTAGCCCAGCCGGTCGACGCGATCGCGCGAGAGCTTGATCTTGTTGCCGTCGTACCAGGCGCCTTCGAACTGGCGGAACTCGCGACGGATCACCTCGTCGCGCGTGCGCGCGTTGCCGCCGATGTTCAGGCGCCGCACGTACACGCGCCGCGCGGGCTCGGCCTTCAGCACCATCGTGACGCGGTTGTTGGTGCGATCGATGTCGGGCTCGGCCTTCACCCGCGCGAACGCGTAGCCGAAGGTGCCGAAGTAGTCGGTGAAGGCCTTGGTGGTGGCGGCCACGTCCTCGCCGTTGTAGGGCGCGCCGGGGCGCACCGTCACGAGGGTCTTGAACTCGTCTTCGCGGCCGAGGTAGTTGCCCTCCAGCCGCACGCCGGCGACGGCGAACTTCTCGCCCTCGGTGATGTTGAGCGTGAGGTCCAGCGACTGCCGGTCCGGCGAGATGGCGACCTGCGTGGAGTCGATCCGGAACTCCAGGTAGCCGCGCGTGAGGTAGTAGGAGCGCAGCGTTTCCTGGTCGGCGGCGAGCTTGCTGCGGGAGTACTGGTTCGACTTGGTGTACCAGGCGAGCCAGCCGCCGCTGTCCTGGTCGAACAGGTCGAGCAGCGTGCTCTCGCTGAAGGCCTTGCTGCCGACGACGCGCACGCTCTTGATGCGCGCGGACTCGCCTTCGACGACGGTGAACGTGACGTTGACGCGGTTGCGTTCGAGCGGCGTGACGGTGGTCACGACCTCGGCGTTGTAGAGGCTGCGGCTCACGTACTGGCGCTTGAGCTCCTGCTCGGCGCGGTCGGCAAGCGCCTTGTCGAAGGGGCGGCCTTCGGCAACGCCGATTTCGCGCAAGGCCTTCTGGAGCGCCGCCTTGTCGAATTCCTTGGTGCCGGCGAAGTCGACATCGGCGACGGTGGGCCGTTCTTCCACGATGACGACGAGCACGTTGCCATCGACGTCGATGCGCACGTCCTTGAACAAACCGAGTTCGAACAGCGCGCGGATGGCCACGCTGCCGCGTTCGTCGCTGTAGTTGTCGCCGGCCTTGAGGCCGAGGGTGGAGAAGACCGTGCCGGGCTCGACGCGTTGCAGGCCTTCGAGCCGGATGTCGCGCACGGTGAACGGGTCGGCGGCCCATGCGGGCGCAGCGGCCATCCAGATGAACAGTGCAGCGATGGCCGCGAGGGACTTGGGGAGATGCATCGCCGCATGGTCTTCGCCAATGTCGGAGAAATATGGGACGCTCCCCAGGGCCTTCGGTAAAGAGCGTTACTGCAATCCCATGATGCTCATGGCGGGCCATCGCATGGAGATCGGATGCTCGCTTCTGTCGCGGCAGTTCTGCAGATGCGCCTCCATGGAGAGATCGCCCTGGATGTCGAGCAGGCGCTGCACGGTGCGTTCGACCGCATGGGCATCGAGCAGCGGATAGGTGCGCGCGGTGCGCCCGTTGTTGCGCACGAGCCGCGCGATGTAGGGCAGGTCTTGCTGCGTGATGACGGCGGCGGGCATGACGCCTTCGAGCTCGACGCCCTCGCACGGCAAGAGAACGAAGTACTGCAGGCGCAGGTCGTCGGGCAGCAGGCTGCGCAGCTGCGTCGTCTTGCGGCCGCCTTGCCATGCGGGGTCTTTCACTTCGCGTGCGCGCGTGCATCCGTGGAGCCGGAGAAACCAGCGCGGCGGGGCCTCGCCGGACTTCTTGCGGTAGACGAAGGCGTTGCGCCACGCCTTGATCTCGAACAGGTAGACACCGGTCTCGCACACGATGACGGCATCGATGCGCGCCGTGGGAACCGCGCACCCCGAGGGCATTGGAATGATGAGGTTGCGAAGAATGCGCAGGTGGGAGAAGGCGGGTGTGAATGCATTCGCCAACTGCTGGATGCCCAGCGATGCGGCGACGGTGCTTTGCAAAACAATGGTCATGTGGACTCCTTCGGAAGGCCGAAGCATTGCTTGGCTTTTGGGAGACTTCTGGTACGTGCGCTTTGAAGGGGGTGCGCGGTCTGCACTGCGGCGCTGCGGGCCTCACTGTGCCGCTCGCGTCGCGGCGAGTGCGCTCAAAACAACACCGTGTGCAAAGCACGCGGCGTCCACCAGATTCCTCCAAATTTGAACGAGACCATCCGTTCAGCCGCTCGATGAAGAGCAGCTGAAAACCCGGAGAAACCTGAATGAAGAAATCCCTCACGGCACTCGCCGCGCTGGCCGTCACCGGCCTGGCCTCTGCCCAATCGTCCGTTACCTTGTTCGGCGTCATCGATGCCGGCGTGACCTACCAGAGCGCCACGTCGCGCGACCCGGTCACCGGTGCGAGCAGCAAGCAGAGCCAATGGAGTCTTGCCAACTCCGGCTACAACTCCAGCCGCATCGGCTTTCGCGGCACCGAAGACCTGGGCGGCGGCCTGGCCGCGAGCTTCTGGCTCGAAGCGCCGATCGGCAACGACGACGGCGCCACCGGCATCGCCAACTTCAACCGCCGCTCCACCGTCAGCCTCTCCGGCGGCTTCGGTGAAGTGCGGCTGGGCCGCGACTACACGGCCACCTTCTGGAACGACACGGTGTTCGATCCGTTCGGCACCAACGGCTCGGGCTCCAGCGCGATCTACTCGGTGAGCGGCGGCGCGGGCCTTGCCAACTCGAACTATGCGCGCGCGAGCAACATGGTCGGCTACTTCCTGCCGCCGAACCTCGGTGGCTTCTATGGCCAGGTGCAGTACAGCCTGAACGAGAACACCAAGACCAGCGCGACCGACACGACTGCCGAGATCAGCAGCAGCGCGGGCCGCTATGTCGGCGGTCGTTTCGGCTACGCGAACGGGCCGCTCGACATTGCGCTGGCGGTGGGCCAGAGCGTTGCGGTCGACACCACCACGCTCACGCGCAAGGTGCAGACCGTCAATCTCGGCGCGTCGTACGATTTCGGCCCGGTCAAGCTCTTCGGCGAACTCTCGAACGTGCAGAACAAGTTCGCGCTCGCGGTGGGCAACAGCCACGACAGCTACAACGGCTACCTGATCGGCGCGAGCATGCCGGTGGGCGCGGGCCTGATCCGCGCGTCGTACTCCACGGTGCGCTACAACGAAGGCGCCATCGGCATCACGGGCGAAGACCCGCGCGTGAACAAGTTCGCGATCGGCTATGTGCACAACCTCTCCAAGCGCACCGCGCTGTATGCCACCGTCGCGCGCGTGAACAACCGCAACGACGCGGCCTACACCGGCAGCCTGGCGGCCGCGGCCACCACCGGCTACGGCAGCAGCGGCGTGGGCTTCACGGGTCTGCCGCGTTCGTCGACGGGCTACGACTTCGGCATCCGCCACGCGTTCTGACGACACGCCCGGCCGTTGCGGCAGGGCGCTTGCCCTGTCGCACGCGGGCGGCCTTTTTTTCAACGTCGTGAGTTGCTTTCAAAGATGACGCGAAGAATCCATCACCTGGCGGGCGTGCTGGCGGCAGCCGGCCTGTCGGGTTGCATCATGCTGCCGCCACCCATGCCTGCGAGGCCGCCGCCGGCGTTCCGTGGCGGGCCGCCATTTCCGATGTCGTTCGAGCATCGCAGCCCGCCGATGGCGCGGTGGGATGTGTGCGAGGGCCAACCCGAGGGCGCGCGGCCTGCGCTGCCGGGGCCGCGCGCGGATGCGCTGTCGGGCACCTGCGAGCGCGGTGCTTCGGGTGCACTGGAATACCGCGGGCCCGGGCCGCGCTGAAGAGAAGGATTGCAGGCATGTACTCCGGCAATCTCGGGCTTGTCATTGCGGCTGCCATCCTGCTCGGACTCGCTGGCGTGGTCGCGATGATGGGCGCCTTGCTGATCGCGAACATGCGGGCCGGCGCACAGGCGCGCGGCTTGGCGGAACAGGCACGCGACGATGCGCGGCAGAAGATGCGCGCTAGCAGCGTGCAGGACCTGCGGCCGTTGCTCGGTGCGACGCCGGATGCATCGGGCATTCGCTTCGATGTCCGGCTTCCGCCTGATGCCGTGCCCGTCTTCGCCATCGAGGCGGAGCTGCGCGACCTGCTTTCCAAGGTCGCGGCGCATGCGGCGAGCGTGATGTTCGCTGGAGCGACGCTGCAGGTCTCAGCGCGCGTGGAACGCGGGCATGCGGTCGTTCACTGGCGCGATCTCGATGCGGAAGAGGTGCGGCCGCCGCTCGCGCGGTTCTTTGATGCGCTCGACGCGGCCTCGCAAGCCAGTGCGCGGGTCTGCGAGCGCATTGCCAGCCGCCATGGCGGACGCATCTATTCGGCACCGCATGCCGACGGCGCGCTGGGGCTGACGCTGCGGCTGCCATTGCACGAGTCCAACGCCGGGTCTTGAGAGGCACGGGCCGCTGCGCCGTGGAACTCCGCGGCATACTCGCGGTCCCACGGTGCCGCCGCTTTTCCTTTCGATGCCGAACGTGCGATTCACAGCCTCCCCGATCCTTGTCCGTGCGCTCGCTGCGTGCGCGATCTTCTTTGCCGCCGGCGCACTGCATGCGCAAGCCTTGCCGCCGGGCGTGCGGCTCGGCATGACGGCCGATGAACTGCAGTCTGCATTGCCCGCCGCAGAGCGCGTGCAGCGCCCGCAACGGCTGACCGGCGGCCTGCTCGGAAGCTGGCGCGCCGCGCCTGTCGAGATGGCGGGGTTGATGTTCGAGCCGACCTTCTTCTTCGCGGCTTCGGAGCTGCGGCGCGTCGAATACGTGGCCACTGCGCAGGCCGCGCCCGACAGCGGCGCATCGGCGTTCGGCCAACTCGTGCAATGGGGGCGTGGTGTGTTCGGCAACGAACTCGCGTCGCGCGATCCGGGCAGCGCCTATGCCGCGTGGACGAGCGGCGACACCGATGTCTATGTGCAGCAGGTCAGCGACCCGCGCCGCGCGAGCGTGCGCCTGGTCTACAAGGCGCGGCAGCTGCGGGACGGCAGCGAGCTCTGAGCGCCAGAAGGCCTGTCAGCCTTCGGTGAGCATGCCGCGCTGCTCGATGAAGGCCACCACCTCGGCCACGCCGGTGTGGGTCTTCAGGTTCGTCATCACGTAGGGCCGCTGGCGGCGCATGCGCTGCGTGTCCTGCTCCATCACTTCCAGGCTCGCGCCCACGTAGGGCGCCAGGTCGATCTTGTTGATCACGAACAGGTCGCTCTTGGTGATGCCGGGGCCGCCCTTGCGCGGGATCTTTTCGCCGGCCGCCACGTCGATCACGTAGATCGTGAGGTCCGAGAGCTCCGGGCTGAAGGTGGCCGCGAGGTTGTCGCCGCCCGACTCGACGAACACCACGTCGGCGTCCGGAAAGTCCTCGAGCATGCGGTCGATGGCCTCGAGGTTGATCGAGGCGTCTTCGCGGATCGCGGTGTGCGGGCAGCCGCCGGTCTCCACGCCCATGATGCGTTCGGCGGGCAGCGCGCCGGCCACGGTCAGGAGGCGCTGGTCTTCCTTGGTGTAGATGTCGTTGGTGATGGCGATGAGGTCGTACTTGTCGCGCATCGCCTTGCAGAGCATCTCCAGCAGCGTGGTCTTGCCCGAGCCGACCGGACCGCCGATGCCCACGCGCAGCGGCGGCAGTCTCTTGGTGCGATGGGGGATGTGGTGCAGGGCGGAAGTCATGGGCGTTGTCCGGTTCGGTCAGCTTCGAAAGAGGCGGGAATATTGTGTTTCATGGCGGGCCGACAGCACGGCCAGGAGGGGCGCGAAGGCTTGGCGCTCGTCGTCGCCCAGCTTCATCGCACGGTCGACGGCCGGGGGGATTTCGTTGGCGAGCCGTGCAAGGATGCGCTGGCCTGCGCTCTGCCCGAGCGGCACGGCCTTCACGGCCGCCGCCACCATGTTCTCGGCCCAGCCGAAGGCGAAGGCGAGGCACCCGTCGTGCGCCGTGGCGCCGGTGCGGCTGAGCGCGAAGGCAAAGGCCACGGGATAAGTCGCGGGAAGGTCCTTGAAGACCTCGGCCGTGTCCGCGTGGTGCAGCTTGAGCCACTCGACGAAGGATCGGCCCATCTGCTCCGTTTGCAGGAAGAACTCGGCCGATTCGCGGGTGGTCATGACCCACTCGTTGAGCTGGCGGATGCGCGCCGTGTCGTTCGCACGCCAGGCGGGGATGGCCTGCGCAATCAGCGCGAGGTCGCCGCGCGCGAAGCTCAGGTGCAGCTGGTCGGCGAGCCACTCGGCGGCCTTGGCCTCCGAGTCGATGCCGGCCCATTCGACTGCCGCCTCGACGCCTTCGGAGTACGAGAAGCCGCCCACGGGCAAGGCCGGGGAGGCGAGCCAGATGAGCTGCAGCAGGCTGTGGGCGCTGGCCGGGTCGGGCATGTCAGCTTTCGGCCGCGCGCGCCGGATCAGGCATGGTCATGGTCGTCGAGCAGTTCGGGTGCGAGCACGAGGGGCTTGGGGCCCTTCGCGTGCGAATGACCGGAATGGCCGTGGTCGTGGCTGTGGTCATGGCCGTGATGGTCATGACTGCCGTGGCCGTGTTCGTGCGAGCCATAGGCGCCGCCCTCGGGCTCGAAGGCTTCTTCCGCCGCGACGACGATCAGGTGCATCGCGCGCAGCATGTCGGCCAGCACGTGGTCGGGTTCGATCTTCAGGTGATCGGGCTTCAACTCGATCGGCACGTGCCGGTTGCCCAGGTGATAGGCCGCGCGCGTCAGGTCGAACGGCGTGCCGTGGGCCGTGCAGTGCGTGATGCGAAGCACGGGCTGCGGCGCCGCGATGACGCGGATGAGCGAGCCGTCTTCGGCCACCAGCACGTCGCCGCCTCGCACCGCGGTGCCGCGCGGCAGGAAGATGCCGATCTGGCGGCCCTGCGAGTCGGTGGCGTCGAAGCGGCTTTTCTGGCGCACGTCCCAGTCGAGTTCGATGGTGGCGGCGCGCTTGAGCAGCACGGGCGCGAGGCCGCGGCCCTGCGGCATGAGTTTGTTGGCGGTGAGCATGGTGTGCTTGATTTCAGCGGCAAGTTGCCGATAATATAACAATCGTTATAACTTGGGAGTCCCAATGTCGGCGCTCAAACTGACCCAGATCGGCAACTCCGTGGGCGTGATCCTGCCCAAGGAAGTCCTGGCACGCCTGAAGCTGGAAAAGGGCGACACCGTCTTCATGACCGAAGCGGCCAACGGCGTGACCCTCACGCCATACGACCCTGACGTGGATGAGCAACTCAAGCTGGGTCGCGAATTCATGCGCGAGTACCGCGATACCTTCCACCAGCTTGCCAAGTGAGCGAGTGGCGTTGGATCGACCGGCGTGCGCTCGTTCTGCTGCATGACGAGAGCCTGGCCGAGCATGGCGGTGCACCGGGCCTGCGCGACGAAGGGCTGCTCCAATCGGCCTTGGCGCGGCCGCTGAATCTCGTGGCTTATGGTTCGCCTGACATCGCGGATCTTGCAGCCGCCTATGGCATCGGCCTCGCCAAGAATCATCCCTTCGTCGACGGCAACAAGCGCGCCGCCTTTCTTGCCGTGGGTTTGTTCCTGGCCTTGAACGGCCAACGACTGGTTGTCACGCAAACCGAAGCTACCCTCGTGGTGCTCGACGTCGCAGCCAGTGCCAGCGACGAAAGCGGCTTTGCTGCCTGGATTCGCGATCACCTGAAGGCTCGTTCTGGCTGACCGCGGCGTCTAGAACAGGAAATACCGCTGCGCCATCGGCAACAGCTTCGCCGGCTCGCAGGTCAGCAGGTGCCCATCGGCGCGCACCGCATAGGTCTGCGCATCGATCTCCATCTTCGGCGCGTAGCCGTTGTGGATCAGGTCTTTCTTTCGCACGTTGCGGATGTTCTTCACCGCGCTGAGGTTCTTGGCCAGACCGTAGCGCTCCCTGATGCCCGAAGCCAGCCCGGCCTGCGAGACGAAAGTGAGCGAGCTCTTCGCGAGCGAGCCGCCATACGCGCCGAACATCGGCCGGAAGTGCACCGGCTGCGGTGTCGGGATCGACGCGCTCGGGTCGCCCATCGCCGCCATCGCGATCGTGCCGCCCTTCAGGATGGTGAAGGGCTTCACGCCGAAGAAGGCGGGCTTCCAGATCACGATGTCGGCCCACTTGCCGACCTCGAGCGAGCCGACCTCGTGCGCGATGCCGTGCGCGATCGCCGGGTTGATCGTGTACTTGGCGACGTAGCGCTTGGCGCGGAAGTTGTCGTTGCGTTCGCTGTCTTCGGGCAGCGTGCCGCGCTGCACCTTCATCTTGTGCGCGGTCTGCCAGGTGCGGATGATCACCTCGCCCACGCGCCCCATGGCCTGGCTGTCGGAGCTGAACATGCTGATCGCGCCCAGGTCGTGGAGCACGTCCTCGGCGGCGATGGTTTCCTTGCGGATGCGCGACTCGGCGAAGGCCAGGTCCTCGGCGATGCCGGCGTCCAGGTGGTGGCACACCATGAGCATGTCGACGTGCTCGTCGAGCGTGTTCACGGTGTAGGGCATCGTGGGGTTGGTGGAGGAGGGCAAGAAGTTGGCCTCGCCCACCACGCGCAGGATGTCCGGCGCATGGCCGCCGCCCGCGCCTTCGGTGTGGAAGGCGCAGATGGCGCGGCCGCCCACGGCCGCGATGGTGTTCTCGACGAAGCCCGATTCGTTGAGCGTGTCGCTGTGGATCGCCACCTGCGTGTCGGTGGCGTCGGCCACGTCCAGGCAATTGCTGATGGCCGCGGGCGTGGTGCCCCAGTCTTCGTGCAGCTTCAGGCCGATGACGCCGGCCTCGATCTGCTCGTGCAGCGCATCGGGCAGGCTCGCGTTGCCCTTGCCGAGGAAGCCCAGGTTCATCGGGAACGCATCGGCGGCCTGCAGCATGCGCTCGATGTGCCAGGGGCCAGGCGTGGCGGTGGTCGCGAAGGTGCCGGTGGCGGGGCCGGTGCCGCCGCCGAGCATGGTGGTGACGCCCGAGGACAGCGCCTCCTCGATCTGCTGCGGGCAGATGAAGTGGATGTGGCTGTCGATGCCGCCCGCGGTGACGATGTTGCCCTCGCAGCTGATGATCTCGGTGCCGGGGCCGATGACGATATCGACACCCGGTTGCACGTCGGGATTGCCGGCCTTGCCGATGGCGGCGATGCGGCCGTCCTTCAGGCCGATGTCGGCCTTCACGATGCCCCAGTGGTCCAGGATGAGCGCGTTGGTGAGCACGGTGTCGACCGCGCCTTGCGCGCGCGTGCGCTGCGATTGCGCCATGCCGTCGCGGATGGTCTTGCCGCCGCCGAACTTCACCTCTTCGCCATAGCCGCCGGCACGCAGCGTGTAGTCGGCCTCGACTTCGACCAGCAGTTCGGTGTCTGCAAGACGGACCCGGTCGCCCACGGTGGGGCCGAAGATTTCTGCGTAGGCGCGTCGCCCGATGGTGGCCATGTTTTAGAGCTTCCCTTGAACCAGGCCACGAAAGCCGTAGACGATGCGATCGCCCGAGTAATCGACCAGCTCGACCGTGCGCTGCTGACCCGGCTCGAAGCGCACCGCGGCGCCCGAGGCGATGTTCAGCCGCATGCCGCGCGCGGCCTCCCGGTCGAAGCCCAGGGCGCCGTTGGTCTCGGCGAAGTGGTAGTGCGAGCCGACCTGGATCGGCCGGTCGGCGGTGTTCTGCACCACCAGCGTGAGGGTGCGGCGACCGGGGTTGAGCGTGTGCTCGCCGTCGTCGATGAGGAGTTCGCCGGGCGTCATGGCAATCAGACCGCCTGTGCCAGCAGCGTTGCGCCGAGCACCACCACGGCGGCACCGGCTACGCGCGGCAGCCAGGCGTTGGCGTGGCGCAGGGCCCAGCCGAGCGCGATGCCCGCGAGGTGCAGCAACACGGTCGCGCCGACCATGCCGGCCAGCGTGAGCGCAGCGCCTTCCTCGCTCGCGAGTTCGTGGCCGTGGGCCACGCCGTGGAAGACGGCGAACACGCCGACCACGGCCATGGCGACGACGGCCGGCAGATGAACGCGCGTGACCACCAGCAGCCCCAGCACCAGCAGCGAGGCCGCGATCATCGGTTCGACTGCGGGCAACTGCACGCCGGCCAGCCCCATCAGCGCGCCCACGAGCAGCATGCCGGCGAAGGCCAGCGGTGCCCATAGCAGGTCGGGCCAGGCGCGGCGCGCGGCCAGCGCGCTCCAGAGGCCGACCGCGACCATGGCGGCCAGGTGATCCGCGCCGGTCAGCGGATGCAGGAAACCGGTGGTGAAGCCGTGGTGCAGGCCGCCGTCCACGCCGGTATGGGCGCTGGCCGCAAGCGGTAGCAGGAGAGCAAGAAGGGCGAGGGTCTTGGAAGTGGTGTGGCGCATGACAGTTCTTTTTTTCGAGTGGGTCAGACGATCGGCTGGTGGACGGTGACCAGCTTGGTGCCGTCCGGAAAGGTGGCTTCGACCTGGATGTCCGGGATCATCTCGGCGATGCCGTCCATCACGTCGGCGCGGGTGAGGACACTGCGGCCCTCGCTCATGAGTTCGGCGACGCTCTTGCCGTCGCGCGCGCCTTCCATCACGGCGGCGGAGATCAGGGCGATGGCTTCGGGGTAGTTGAGCTTCAGGCCGCGGGCCTTGCGCCGTTCGGCCAGCAGCGCCGCGGTGAAGATCAGCAGCTTGTCTTTTTCGCGCGGGGTCAGTTCCATGGGAGCGGCATCGGGTGGCTGGAAGAAGAGTCGGCCATTATGGGCAAGCCTTCTTCTTTGCAACAGTCGTGCCCTGTTCGCCAAAAGTCGTACGGATGGCACGAAAGATGCACCGAAACGGTGTGAATCCAGACGCCACGACCACGACCCCCGACGACGCGCCCCAGCGCATCGTCAAGGTCCGGCGCGACTACAACAGCTGGGTCGCGAGCGAAACGCTCGAAGACTACGCGCTGCGCTACACGCCGCAGCGCTTTCGCAAGTGGTCCGAATGGCGGGTGGCCAACACGGCCTTCGGGGCGGCATCGTTCCTCATCCTGGAGGCGGTGGGCGCCACGCTGCTGGTGCAGTACGGCTTCGCCAACGCCTTCTGGGCGATTCTGGTCACCGGGCTCATCATCTTCCTGGCGGGGTTGCCGATCAGCGTGTACGCGGCGCGCTACGGCATCGACATGGACCTGCTCACGCGCGGCGCCGGCTTCGGCTACATCGGCTCCACGCTCACCTCGCTGATCTACGCGAGCTTCACCTTCATCTTCTTCGCGCTCGAGGCGGCCGTGATGGCCTATGCGCTGGAACTGGCGCTGGGCATCCCGCCGGTCTGGGGCTACCTGGTGTGCGCGCTGGTGGTCATTCCGCTGGTCACGCATGGGGTGTCGGCCATCAGCCGGCTGCAACTCTGGACGCAGCCGCTCTGGCTGCTGATGCTGGTGGTGCCCTTTGTGTTCGTGCTTGTGCGCGATCCTGGTGCGTTTGCGGGCATCGTGCACTACAACGGGGTCAAGTCCGGCACCAAGGGCTTCGATCTGCACCTGTTTGGCGCTGCCTTGACGGTCGGCATCGCGCTGATCACCCAGATGGGGGAGCAGGCCGACTACCTTCGGTTCATGCCCGCGCGCACCGCGACCACGCGCGGGCGCTGGTGGTCCGGCGTGCTGGCGGGCGGGCCGGGCTGGGTGGTGCTGGGCGTGTTCAAGATGCTGGGCGGGGCGCTGCTGGCCTACCTGGCCATCACGCACATGGTGCCGGTGGAGCGCGCGGTCGATCCGAACCAGATGTACCTCGCGGCCTACGAGTACGTGTTTCCGAACTACGGCTGGGCGGTGGCCGCGACGGCGCTCTTCGTGGTGATCTCGCAGCTCAAGATCAACGTGACCAACGCCTATGCGGGGTCGCTGGCCTGGAGCAATTTCTTCTCGCGCGTGGCGCACAGCCATCCCGGGCGGGTGGTGTGGGTGGTGTTCAACGCGCTCATCGCCTTCATGCTGATGGAGATGAACGTGTTCGAGGCGCTGGGCGACGTGCTCGGGCTCTTCGCCAACATCGCCATCGCCTGGATGATGTCGGTGGTGGCCGACCTGGTCATCAACAAGCCGCTGGGGCTGTCGCCGCCGGGCATCGAGTTCAAGCGCGCGCACCTGTGGGACATCAACCCGGTGGGCGTGGGCGCCATGGCGCTGGCCTCGGTGCTGTCGATCACCGCGCACCTGGGCGTGTTCGGGCCGCTGGCGCAGGCGTTCTCGGCGCTGATCGCGCTGGGCACCGCGCTCGTCGCCTCGCCGCTGCTGGCGTGGGCGACCGGCGGCAAGTACTACCTGGCGCGGGCATCGGATGCGACCGGTGCCGTGCCCTTCGCGCCGGCGGCGGGCGGGCGCGCCGTGCGCTGGGCGCGCGTCGAGTCGGAGGAAAGCGGCAGCTACCAGCGCCTGAAGGTGCAGCACTGCGTGATCTGCGAGCGCGAGTACGAAGGGCCGGACATGGCGCATTGCCCCGCATACCAGGGCGCGATCTGCTCGCTGTGCTGCACGCTCGATGCGCGCTGCGGCGACCTGTGCAAGCCGCATGCGAGCCTGTCGTCGCAGTGGTCGGCCGTGCTGCGCTGGCTGCTGCCGCGCCGCAGCTGGCGCTACCTGGACACGGGCCTGGGGCACTTCCTGCTGCTGATGCTGGTCATCGTGCCGCTGCTGGCGGTGGTGTTCGGCGTGCTCTATCAACAGGAGCTGCGTGCGCTTGCCGAAAGCGCGCTCGAACTCGCGGCGCAGGCCGGTGCGTCCGAGGTCTGGTCGGGTGTGCAGCAGTCGGCGTTGCGCTCGGGTTTTCTCAAGGCCTACATGGCGCTCCTAGTCATCGCGGGCATCGTGGCCTGGTGGCTGGTGCTCGCGCACCAGAGCCGCAAGGTGGCGCAGGAGGAATCGAACCGCCAGACCCATTTGCTGGTGCGCGAGATCGAGCTGCACCGCGAAACCGACCGCGCCCTGCAGGCCGCCAAGCAGACCGCCGAAGAGGCCAGGGAGGTCGCCGAGCAAGCCAAGCTCGCGGCCGAGCAGGCCCAGCGCGCCGCCGACCAGGCCAACCAGGCCAAGAGCCGCTACATCAGCGCCATCAGCCACGAGCTGCGCACGCCGCTCAACAGCATCCTGGGCTACGCGCAGCTGATGGGCGAAGACCACTCCGTGCCGCCGCACCGCCAGCAGGCGGTCGCGGTCATCAAGCGCGGCGGCGAGCACCTGCTCTCGCTCATCGAAGGCACGCTGGCCATCGCGCACATCGAGGCCGGCAAGCTCACGCTGCATGCGCGGCCGATGCGCTTTGCCGACACCATGCGGGAGCTGGCCGACATGTTCGAGCTGCAGGCGGCCGAGAAGGGGCTGGAGTTCCGCTTCGAGGCGGGAGGTGCTTTGCCCGAGGTGGTGCGCGCCGACGAGAAGCGCGTGGGCCAGATCCTCATCAACCTGCTGGGCAACGCGATCAAGTTCACCGCCACGGGGCAGGTGACATTGCGGCTCGCCTATGCGCGCGAGTTCGCGGCCATCGAGATCGAGGACACCGGCCCGGGCATGACGGCCGAGGACATCGAGCGCATCTTCGAGCCCTTCGCGCGCGGCAATGCGGCCGCCTCGTCGGCGCCGGGCGCGGGCCTGGGCCTGACCATCGCCAAGATGCTCACCGACCTGATGGGCGGCGAGATGAAGGTGCAGAGCACGCCGGGCGTGGGGTCGCTGTTCTGCGTGCGGCTCTTCCTGCCGCGCGTGCACGACACGGTGGTGGGCGCGACCAGGCCGGTGCAGGTCGCGCGTGCGCGCCGCGGCTACGAAGGCGTGCGCCGGCGCCTCCTGGTGGTGGACAACGAAGAGGCCGACCGCGGCCTGCTCGACCATGTGCTCGCGCCGCTGGGCTTCGAGCTGCGCACGGCGGCCAGCGGCCACGATGCGCTGGACCTCGTCGCCGCCGGCTACCGGCCCGATGCGATGTTCGTGGACCTCGCGATGCCCGGCATCGACGGCTGGGAAACCATCCGCCGCGCGCGCAAATTGGGCCTCGTCGATGCGGCCGTGGCCATCGTCTCGGCCAACGCCTTCGACAAGGGGCTGGACAACGACGTGGGCATCGCGTCCGAAGATTTTTTCGTGAAGCCCGTGCGCCACACCGAGCTGCTCGACTGGCTGGAGCGCCGGCTCGGCCTGAAGTGGACCGACACCGCCGCCGCATTGCCGCCGCCCGCCGCGCCCAGGACGATGCAGCCGCCCTCGCGGGAGCGCCTGCGCGCACTCGACGAAGCGGTGAGCCTGGGCTACTTTCGCGGCATCATGAACCAGCTGGACGACATCGACACCGAACAGCCCGAGTGCATGGCCTGGACCGAGGCGCAGCGCGTGCTGGCGCGCCAGTTCCAGTTCGAAGCCATGGGCCGCGCGCTGGCCCAAGCAGTGAGTGCGCCATGACCTCGACACCACCCCTTCCCATGGAACCGTCCCCCCTCGCCCGGGCGCTGCGCGACGAAGGCGTCAACAGCGACCTCGTGCTGATCGTGGACGACGTGCCCGACAACCTCGCGGTGCTGCACGACGCGCTCGACGAGTCGGGCTACACCGTGCTCATCGCCACCAGCGGCGAGCAGGCGCTGCAGCGCGCCGCGCAGGCGCGGCCCGACATCGTGCTGCTGGACGCGATGATGCCGGGCATCGACGGCTTCGAGGTCGCGCGCCGGCTCAAGGCCGATGCCGCCACCGCGCACATTCCCATCGTTTTCATGACGGGCCTGACCGAAACCGAGCACCTCGTGGCCGCGCTCGAGGCGGGCGGCGTCGACTACGTCACCAAGCCCATCAAGCCCAAGGAAGTGCTGGCGCGCATGAACGTGCACCTGCAGGGCGCGCGCCGCGCCCGGCAGGACGCACGGCAGGCCGGCCAGGCGCGCAACGCGCTCGATGCCTTCGGCTACGCGAGCATCACCGTGCGGCTGCCCGAAGGCCGGCTGATCTGGCAGACCGCGCTGGCGCGCGATCTGCTGCACCGGTATTGCGAGACGCGCGCCCCCGAGACGCCGCCCGCGGTGCTCGAATGGCTGCTGCGCCACACGCCCGATGCGCGCCAGCGCGGCATCGAGCCGCCGGCGCTTTCCATCGCCCAGGGCGCGAACAGCCTCACGCTGCGCCTGCACCAGCAGACCGGGCAGGACGACGACGGCGACGAGTGGATGATCATCATGCGCGAGGTGTCCGACACCGGCGTGATCGAGGCGATGAGCCTGAGCCTGAAGCTCACCGCGCGCGAGGCCCAGGTGCTGTACTGGGTGGTCAAGGGCAAGACCAACAAGGACATCGGCGAGATCCTGGGCAGCAGCCCGGCCACGGCCAAGAAGCACCTGGAGCGGGTGTACGTGAAGCTGGGCGTGGAGACGCGGACGGCCGCGGCCGGCGTGGCCATCAAGCGCATCCGCGAGCTGCAGCCCCAGTTCGAGATCTAGGAGGCCGAGAGCGCTTTCTGCGCCTGCTGCGCCTTGTTGCAGCGCGTCACCGCGCCGACTTTCCGCCTCCCTAGAATGGTCCAAGGGCCTCGGGGATGCGCGCGATGAAGAACAGGCAGAGAACAACAATCCGACGACTGCGTCACGGCTGGCGGCTGGGGGCGTCTTGCACGTTGTGCACGGTGTGCACGCTGGCGAGCACGGGTGCGCGTGCCGCTGGCCATTTCGACGTGGACGATGCCGGCACGCTCGATCCCGGCCAGTGCCAGTACGAGACCTGGTGGGGTCGCACCGGCGTCGAGCCGGTCACGGGGTTTCACATCGGGCCGTCGTGCCGGGTGGGGCCCGTCGAGCTGGGGCTGAACGTCGACCGGCTCTCCGTGCAGGGCGTGCATTCGATCACCGCCGGTCCGCAGCTCAAGTGGACTTTCCTCGGACAAGCCGCAGACGCACCGCTCAGCGCCGCCGTGTCGATGGGCACTGTCTCCGACCTGCGGCGCGGCGGCCGCATGGGCGGGCAGTTCGTGGTGCCGGTGACCTGGCGGCTGGCCGCCAACCTGCAGATCCACGCGAACCTCGGCGCCGACTGGGCGCTCGGCACCGGCCTGCGCACCCCGCGCGGTGGCCTGGCCGCCGAATGGGCCCTCGACGATGCCGTGTCCGTGATCGCGGAGCGCAATCGCGCGTCGGGCGCCTGGACATCGCGCATCGGCGGCCGCTTCAGCCTCACGCCGCTGATCAGCGTGGACATCAGCGCCTCGCGCACCCGGCCGCCTGGCGGGCGCGGCGTGACCGGCTTCGTGGTCGGCCTGAATCACGAATTCACCTGGAAGTGAGCCGGCCTGCCTAGCGCAGGTGGCGCTGCATGCGCTTCTCGTCTTCCGCCAGCTGCAGGCGCATGAGCGAGAGAAAGTCGCGCGCCGTCGCCGAGAGCACCTTGCCCGCAGGCAGCGCCAGGATGCAGGTGAAGTGCACATCGATCGACAGCCGCCGCACCACCAGCCCGCGCTCCACGTAGTCCAGCGCGGTGATCGGATTGACCAGGCCCACGCCCAGGCCGCGCAGCGCCATCTCGCACACGCTGGCCGCATAGGGCGTCTGCACCAGCACGCGCGGCGCCACGCCGTACGGCGCGAGCGCGGCCTCCAGCCGCTGGTGCGAGGGGTCCTCGGGGTTGAGCGCGAGAAAGGGCGCCTCCGCCAGCTGCTCCGGCTTGACGGTCTTGAAGCGCGCCAGCGCGTGGCCCTCGGGCATGACGACCACACCGGGAAGGCGCGAGAAGGTCGAGTGGTCGATGCCTTCGAGCGAGAGTTCGTCGGCCATGAGCCCGAAGTCGGAGATGCCCATGGCCACCCGGTCGCGCACGTCCTTGGAACTGAGCACCTGCAGCGACACCTGCGGCCAGGGGCTCGCGCCGCGGTGCGCCTTCAGGCGGGCGAGGGCGCGCGGCATGAAGCCCAGGCCGTAGGCCGGAAAGCAGCTGAGCTCCAGCTGGGTGACGCCGAAGTCGCGCAGGCTCTTCACGCGGTGCTCGATGGCGTCCATGCCGATGAACACGCGCTCCACCTCGATCCACAGCGCGCGCGCCTCGGGCGTGGGCACCAGCCGCCCGCCCGTGCGCTGGAACAGCAGCATGCCGGCCTGCGCCTCGAGCCGCTTGAGCGACTGGCTGATGGCGGGCTGCGTCACGTGCAGCAAGGCTGCAGCCTTGCGGGTGGAGCTGCCCCGCATCAGGGCCCGGAACGTCTCGATTTCGGCGAATCGCATCGATGGCCATCGATAAGTTTATTTATCGATTGAGTATCTGGAGGTGCGTAATTTTATTTCCGAATGCATAAGATTTGGGCACAACTTCCAACCTCCCTCCCCGTGACGCCCTCGCCAGTTCTGGACTTCAAGTTCGCCGCCTTGCCCGCGGACCCCCCGGCCCACCCTCCGGGGAACGCCACGGCCTCCGCCCTCGCCCGGACGCTCAAGCCGGTGCGCAATCCGCGCTTGCGGGGTTTGCAGTGCCTGCGCTGCGATGCGCTCTACCCGGTCACGCTGACGCACGACGGCTGCCCCGCCTGCAAGCGCGCCGGCTTTCACGTCGCCCTCCGCGCGAGCTACCTGCCCGACTTGACCGAGAAGCCCGATGCGATCCCCATGCCTTACGCGCCGGGTTTCACCCTCGGCGAGGGCCACACGCCGATGCAGGAGCTGCCGGAGCTGGCCCGGCATTTCGACGTCGCACGGCTCGGCCTGAAGGACGAATCGAGCAACCCCACCGGCTCCCACAAGGACCGGATGACGGCGGTGGGCGTGGCGCAGGCGCTGGACTTCGGTGCCCACACGCTGGTGCTCGCGTCGTCGGGCAATGCGGCGGTGTCGGCGGCGCACTACGCGTGGGCGGCAGGCCTGCGCTGCGAGGTGGCCACCTATGAAGGCATGCCGGCCACCTATGCGCGGCAGCTCGATGCATTGGGCGCGCGGCGCTATGAGTTCGCCGACAACGCCGGCCGGTGGGCGTTCGTGCGCGAGCGTTCGCAGTACCCCGGCTACTTCGCATTGACGAACTACCGCCTGCCCGCGCTGGGCAGCGCGCCGCTGGCCATCGAGGGCTACAAGACCATCGCCCCCGAATGCGTGGCCGACGCGGGCCTGCCGGACCACATCGTGATTCCCACCGCGCGCGGCGATCTCGCCTGGGGCATCTACGCGGGCTTTCGCGACTTGCTGGCCGCGGGGCGCATTCCGCGCCTGCCGCGGCTCTGGCTGGTGGAGCCGTTCCCGCGTCTGGCGCGCGTGTTCGCGGGCGGCGCGATCAACGGCAGCTATCCCGGCCACACCGCGCAGTTCTCGACCGCGGGCGCCACCGTGACCTACCTGCAGTGGCAAGCCGCGGCGGCCACGGGCGGCGGCGCGGTGGTGGTGGGCGACGACGAGGCGCGCGCGGCGCGGCGGCTCCTCACGGCCGCCGGCGTGAGCGCCGAGCTGTGCGCGGCCGGCGGCCTGGCCGCGTTGCGGCAGCTGCGCGAGACGAATGCCGTCGCTGCCGATGCGCATGTCGTGCTGATGCTCACCGCCAACGCGTCGAGCGATCCGAGCTGGCCCGACCCGGCCGTCTAAACCCCAAGGAACCCCCATGCCGACGATGCATCGCCGGGCCTTTCTGGCCGCCGGCTCTACAGCCCTGCTCGCTGCAGCACGACCCGCGTGGGCGGCCTACCCCGAGCGGCCCATCAAGCTCGTCGTGCCCTGGGCCGCGGGCGGCAGCACCGATGCCATCGCACGCGCCATGGCGCAGCGCATGGGCCAGACCATCGGCAGCCCGGTGATCGTGGACAACCGCCCCGGCGCGGCCGGGATGATCGGCACCGACGCGGCCGCCAAGGCCGCGCCCGATGGCTACACCATCGCCATCGTCGAGCTGCCGCATGCGATTGCGCCGGCGGTGACGGCCAGGCTCCCCTACGACCTGCTGCGCGACTTCACGCCCGTGACCATGATCGGCACCTCGCCGCTGGTGTTCTTCGCGGGCATGGACGAGGACAGCAAGGATTTCAAGACCTTCCTGAAGACGGCTGCGGCCAAGCCGTCGCCACCGGCCATCGCGCACAGCGGCGCGGGCACCGTGAGCCATCTGGCCGCCGAGATGCTCGCGAGCCGCACGAACATCCGTTTCAACATGGTGCCGTACAAGGGCTCCGCGCCGGCGCTGACCGACGTGGCGGCCGGCACGGTGGCCGGTCACTTCGCGACGCTGGCCAGCGGCTCCAGCCTGGCGGGCGGCAACAGGATCCGTCCGCTGCTGGTCACCAGCACGCAGCGCGTGAACATCGCTGGCCTGCAGAACGTGCCCGCGCTCGCGGAGAACAACCTCAAGGGCATGGAGATCGACCAGTGGTGGGCCATGGTGGCGCCGGCCACCACGCCGCTGGACGTGATCGAGAAGCTGCGCCGCGAGGCCATCGCGGCGCTCGAGCATCCCTCGGTGAAGGAGCGGATGGCGGTGCTGGGCGTGCAGATGAAGGGCTCGACGCCCGGTGAGCTGCGCGCGTTCCTGCGCTCGGAGGCCGAGCGCTGGCAGAAGGTCGCACGCGAGGTCGGCCTGCAGCCGCAGTAAGCCCCGGCTCGCCGCTACTTCGCGTCGCTGTACACGGTGGCGCGCGAGACGCCCATGTGCGCTGCGGCAATCTCGGCGCCACGGCGTATTTCGAGAAAGCCGGCTTTCTTCAGTTCCTGCACGAGTTGCTTGCGGTCCGCGGGCTTGAGCGACCGCGAGGTGGTCGCGCGCGAGGCGGCGAATTCGTCGATGCGCGAATGGATGCGGTCCGAATGGTTGGCGCCCGTGTCCAGGTGCTCGTGCACTTCGCGGTCGTCGATGCGCGTGAACTGCGAGATCGCGCCCTGGAAGCTCTGGAACAGCGTGAGGTCGACGTTCAGGCACAGCGCGGCCACGTACTCGCCGCTGTCGTCCTTCACGCCGATGGAGGTGCTCTTGACCTTGCGGCCGTCGGCGAAGGTGTTGGCGTAGTTCGCGATCACCGCCGGGTATTCGGGGTCGCGGATGCGTGCGAGGCCCAGTTCGGTGACCGACTGCCCCACCTGCCGCCCGCTCAGGTTGTTCTCGATCGCGTAGATCGCGTTCTTCGGATTGCTCAGGTCGTGCACCACGACTTCGCAGAAGGGCGCGAAGGTCTCGCCGAGGCCCTCGGCCATGTTGCGCAGCATCTCCAGGACCTGCTTGTTGGACTTCTTCTTCATGGCGGGAAATGTATCCAGTTCTGGACGAAGAATCCAAACTGTACAAAAAGTACATGTTTGGATATATTATCCAATATCGGAAAGATCCTCCAGGAGAACCGCGCATGACACGCCAGGAACCCGCACGCTATATCGATCCCCGCACCGGCCGGTACCACGAGCTCACCGAACGCCGCTGGCGCTCCGACGACGGCAATCCGATGATGGTGACGCCGCTGGCCGGCATCACCCGTGACGACATCGATGCGCGCGAGCGCTCGGTGTGGCGCTATCGCGCGGCGCTGCCCGTGGCGATCGACAAGCCGGTGAGTTTGGGCGAAGGCTGTACGCCGCTGGTGCAGAAGCGCTGGGGCGCGTTCGAGCCGCACTTCAAGCTCGAATGGTTCAACCCGACCTGCAGCTTCAAGGACCGCGGCGCGGCCGTGATGGTGTCGTTCCTGCGCCAGCAGGGCATCGACGCGGTGCTGGAGGACAGCTCGGGCAACGGCGGCGCGGCCATCGCCGCGGCAGGCGCGGCGGCGGGCGTCAGGGTCAAGGTGCTCGCGCCCAGCTACACGCCGGCGCCCAAGGTGGCGCAGATCCGGGCCTTCGGCGCCGAGGTGCAACTGGTGCCGGGGCCGCGCGAGGAGTCCGAATACGAGGCGGTGCGCCAGTCCGAATCGATCTTCTACGCGAGCCACAACTGGCATCCGTTCTTCCTGCAGGGCACGAAGACGCTGGCCTATGAATTGTGGGAAGACCTGGGCTTCGTCGCGCCCGACAACGTGGTGATTCCGGCGGGCGCGGGCAGCAATGTGCTGGGGTGCTGGATCGGCTTCAAGGAGCTGCTGGCCGCGGGGCAGATCGCGAAGCTGCCGCGGATCTTCGTGGCGCAGCCGCTGAATTGTTCGCCGGTCGATGCGAGTTTCGTGGCCGGCGTGGACACGCCGGTCGACCGCATCGTGAAGCCGACGATCGCCGAAGGCACGGCCATCAAGCGGCCTGTGCGGCTGCAGGAGATTCTTCAGGCGCTGCGCGAGACGAGCGGCAAGACGGTGGCGCTGACCGAAGAGCAGATTGCCGCGGCGGTGCGCAGGCTGGCTTCGACGGGCCTCTATGCCGAGCCGACATCCGCAACGGCCGCTGCGGCCATCGAGGTGCTGGCGCAACGGGGCGACATCCGGGCCAGCGAAACCACGGTCGTGCTGCTGACGGGCACCGGCTTGAAGTCGACGCAGTTCATGACCGAGCTCTTCGGCGGCGCTGCCGCCTGATCTGTCGATCTACCAGGGCCAGGCGAGGCGCGTGCCTGTGCCTGTGGCGGCCGCGCGTTCGTGAAGCAGGCGAGCGACGGTCAGGTCCTGGAGGGCGAGGCCGGTCATGTCGAACACGGTGATGTCGCCCGGTGCGCGCTCGAATGAAGTCTTGCCGCTCAAGAGGTCGCCCAGTTCGGTGCTCGCGGTATCGGGCGCCCATTGGGTTTCGCCGATCTGTTGGGCCTGCGTGCGGTCGTCGACGAAGAGGCGGGCGCGCGCCAGCAGGCCTTCGGGGAGTTCGCGCTTGCCGCGCGTGTCGGCGCCGACGCAGTTCAGGTGCGTGCCGGGTTGGACGGCTTGCAGATCGAACAGCGCGCCGCCACCCGGCGTGGCAGTGATCACGATGTCGCTCTGCGCGACCGCGGCGTTGCGGTCGGTGGCGGGCGCGATGCTGCAGCGGGCCGCGAAGTTGTCTTCGAACGCGGCGTTGCGGCCGCCATCGGCGCCGATGTAGAGAACTTCGCGCAGCGAGGGCAGCAGGCGCAGCGCGAAGTCGAGCTGGATGCGCGCCTGCACGCCGGTGCCGAAGATGCAAAGCCGCGTGCTGTCGGGCCGTGCGAGCTGCTGCAGGCCGAGCCCGCCCGCTGCGCCGGTGCGCACGGTCGTGATCGCGTTGCCGTCGATCACGCACAGCGGCCGGCCCGTGGCGGGGTCGATCAAGAGGATCGTCGCCTGGTGCGGCTCGCCGCCGCGCTGCCGGTTGGCGGGCCAGAAGCCGGCGGCCTTGAAGCCGAGCAGCCCCTGCGCCTGCACGTCGCCCGACTTGATGCCGAACACGCCGCCCGTGGAGAGGGGCTCCCGCACGACGGGGAACACGCGGCCCTCGCGGTCGCTGTGGAGAACGAAGGCCTCGCGCACGGCCTGGCGCACGTCGTCGGGGGAGAGGAGGGCGCTGACCTGGTGCTTGTCGAGCAGCAGGAGAAGTGCGTCGGCAGGCGACGTCGATGGTGTCATCTGGAAATATTATCTATTTCCAGACAAAAAATCAATCGAACGAGACGGCAGGCCGGATCAGCGCCCCGTGTGCACCTTGATGCGGATGGTCGCCACGTCCCAGCCGCGGTTCTTGAGCCGCGTGACGAGCATGGGCGCGAGCTGGCGCAGCTTGGCGGCCGCGGCGCTGCCCTTGACCAGCAGGCACCACACGTCGCCCTCGGCGGGCCCGGCCTGCACGGCGCCGCGCATGGCCGGCGGAATCAACCCTTCCACGGCTTTCAGGCGCTCGGCGCTGTCGCGCGCGCGTGCCATCAGGCCGCCCAGCGTGGGCGAGCCTTCTGCAGCCTGGTGCAGGCTGATGGCGGGGGCGAGGCGGCGATACATGGGTAATCCGGTAGGTCGTAACAAGACAGCTAAAATGCCCGGTTTGCCGGCGTTCGCGCCGGAAAAAAGGCTGCTCAACGTCGAACTTGATTTCGAAACGAGCGCGCCCAACTGCTTTCACCATATCTTAGGGAATCCGGTCGCAGTGCCTGTCGTGTCAGGTGCCCGCCCATCTCCACCCAATGGCAACCAACTTCCTGACCCAGATCTTCGGCAGTCGCAACGACCGGCTCCTCAAGCAGTATCGCAAGACGGTGGAACGCATCAATGCGCTCGAACCCGAGTTCGAGAAGCTCAGCGACGACGCGCTGCGCGCCAAGACGCAGGAGTTCAAGGACCGGGTGGCCAAGGGAGAGACCCTCGACGCCCTGCTGCCGGAGGCCTTCGCCACGGTGCGCGAAGGCTCCAAGCGCATCATGAAGATGCGCCACTTCGACGTCCAGCTCCTGGGCGGCATGGCGCTGCACAACGGCAAGATCTCCGAAATGCGCACCGGCGAAGGCAAGACGCTGACCGCCACGCTGCCGGTGTACCTGAATGCGCTGTCCGGCAAGGGCGTGCACGTGGTCACGGTGAACGACTACCTCGCCAGCCGCGACGCCAAGTGGATGGGCCGGCTCTACAACTTCCTGGGCCTCACGGTGGGCATCAACCTGCCGCAGATGCCGCGCGAGGAAAAGCAGGAAGCCTACGGCAGCGACATCACGTACGGCACCAACAACGAATACGGCTTCGACTACCTGCGCGACAACATGGTGTACGAGCCGGGCGACCGGGTCCAGCGCGTGCTGAACTTCGCGATCGTCGACGAGGTCGATTCGATTCTGATCGACGAGGCCCGCACCCCGCTGATCATCAGCGGCCAGGCCGAAGACCACACCGACCTTTATCTGGCCATCAACAAGGTGGTGCCCCTCCTGACCAAGCAGGAAGGCGAAGCCGACCCCCGCACGGGCGAGGGCGTCACGGTGCCGGGCGACTTCACGGTCGACGAGAAGACGCACCAGGTGTTCCTGACCGAAGACGGCCACGAGAACGCCGAGCGCATCCTGGGCGAGTTCAAGCTGCTGCCCGATGGCGCGTCGCTCTACGATCCGGCCAACATCACGCTGATGCACCACCTGACGGCGGCGCTGCGCGCACGCCATCTCTACCACCGCGACCAGCATTACGTGGTGCAAGAGGGCGAAGTCACCATCGTGGACGAGTTCACCGGCCGCCTCATGACGGGCCGCCGCTGGAGCGACGGCCTGCACCAGGCCGTGGAAGCCAAGGAAGGCGTCGAGATCCAGGCCGAGAACCAGACGATGGCCTCGATCACCTTCCAGAACTACTTCCGCCTGTACGGCAAGCTGGCCGGCATGACCGGCACGGCCGACACCGAGGCCTACGAGTTCCAGGAAATCTACGGCCTCGAGACGGTCATCATCCCGCCCAACCGCATCAGCAAGCGCGAAGACCAGCTGGACCGCGTCTACAAGACGACGCGCGAGAAGTACGAGGCCGCCATCCAGGATATCCGCGAGTGCTACGAGCGCGGCCAGCCGGTGCTGGTGGGCACCTCGTCCATCGAGAACTCCGAAATCATCGACGGCCTGCTCACGCAGGCGGGCCTGCCGCACCAGGTGCTCAACGCGAAGCAACACGCGCGCGAAGCCGACATCGTGGCGCAGGCCGGCCGCACGAAGATGATCACCATCGCGACCAACATGGCCGGCCGCGGCACCGACATCGTGCTGGGCGGCAACATCGAGAAGATGATCGAGGCGATCGAGACCGACGAAGGCCGCGACGAAGCGACCAAGCAGGTCGACATCGCGCATGTGCGGGAGGAATGGACCAAGGACCATGAATTCGTCAAGTCGCTCGGCGGCCTGCGCATCATCGCCACCGAACGCCACGAATCGCGCCGGATCGACAACCAGCTGCGCGGCCGTTCGGGCCGCCAGGGCGACCCGGGCTCCTCGCGCTTCTACCTGAGCCTGGACGATCCGCTGATGCGCATCTTCGCGGGCGACCGCGTCAAGGCGATCATGGACCGCCTGAAGATGCCCGACGGCGAGGCCATCGAGGCCGGCATCGTCACCCGCAGCATCGAGAGCGCGCAGCGCAAGGTCGAGGCGCGCAACTTCGATATTCGCAAGCAGTTGCTCGAGTACGACGACGTCTCGAACGACCAGCGCAAGGTGATCTACCAGCAGCGCAACGACATCCTGGACGCGGGCGACCTCACGGCGCAGATCGCCGCGCTGCGCGAAGGCTGCTTCATGGACCTGGTGCGCCAGTACGTGCCCACCGAATCGGTCGAGGAGCAGTGGGACCTGGAAGGCCTGGAGAAGACGCTCTTCACCGAGTGGGGCCTGGACATGCCGCTCAAGAAGGAGGTCGAGGCGTCCGACGCGATCTCCGACGAGGACGTGCTGGAGAAGGTGGTCAAGGCCGCCAACGAGACCTTCGACGCCAAGCTGGCGCTGATCGGCCAGGAGAACTTCACCCAGTTCGAGCGCATGGTGCTGCTGCAGAGCATCGACACCCACTGGCGCGAACACCTGGCTTCGCTCGACTACCTGCGCCAGGGCATCCACCTGCGCGGCTATGCGCAAAAGCAGCCCAAGCAGGAATACAAGCGCGAGGCCTTCGAGCTCTTCGGCCAGTTGCTGGACTCGGTGAAGAACGAAGTCACGCGCCAGCTCATGACGGTGCGCGTGCAGTCGGGCGAGCAGCTCGAGGAAGCCGCCGAAGCGATGGAAAGCCGCGGCGAGAACGTGGCCAACATCACCTACAGCGCGCCGACCGAAACGGGCGAAGTGGAAGTGCGTGTCGACGAGGAAAACCAGCGCCGCATCGCCGCTGCCGGGCTGGGTGCGCTGAGCGCCGAGGCTGCCGCCTTTGCCCGCGTCGGCCGCAACGACCCATGCCCTTGCGGCAGCGGCAAGAAGTACAAGCAGTGCCACGGCAAGCTGAGCTGACGTCCCGAACCTTTCATTGAGAGAACCCCATGCCCGTGAACCTGTCCGCCCCTGATCCCGCCGCCTTGTTCGCGGTGTCCGGCGTTCGCATCGGCGTGGCCGAAGCGGGCGTGCGAAAGGCCAACCGCAAGGACCTGACCGTCGTGCTGATCGACGAAGGCTCGGCGGTCGGCGGCGTGTTCACCCAGAACCGCTTCTGCGCGGCGCCGGTGCAGGTCTGCCGCGACCACCTGGCCGCCAACTACGGCATCCGCGCGATGGTGATCAACACCGGCAACGCCAATGCGGGCACCGGCGAAGACGGGCTGATGCGCACGCGCTCCACCTGCATCGCGCTCGCGCGCAAGCTGGACATCGCGCCCGAGCAGATCCTGCCGTTCTCCACGGGCGTGATCATGGAGCCGCTGCCGGTGGACCGCATCGAAGCGGGCCTCCCCGCCGCACTGGCCGACGCTTCCGAAAATCATTGGGCACGTGCCGCCGAAGGCATCATGACCACCGACACGATCCCCAAGGCGTTCAGCCAGCGGGTCCAGATCGGCGGCGCCACCCTCACCATCACCGGCATCAGCAAGGGCGCCGGCATGATCCGCCCGAACATGGCGACCATGCTGGGCTTCATGGCGACCGACGCGAAGATCGATCCGTCGCTGATCCAGCCGCTCGCGAAACGCCTGGCCGATGGCTCGTTCAACCGCGTGACCATCGACGGCGACACCTCGACCAACGATTCGTTCGTCGTCATCGCCACGCAGAAGGCGGCGCACGCGACCATCACCTCGCTGGACTCGGCCGACGGGCAGGCGCTCGTGGCGGCCATGCAGGACGTGGCGCGCCTCCTGGCGCAGGCCATCGTGCGCGACGGCGAAGGCGCGACGAAGTTCATCACCATCCAGGTCGAAGGCGGGCGCGATGCCGCCGAGTGCAAGCAGGTGGCCTACGCGATCGCCCATTCGCCGCTGGTGAAGACCGCGTTCTACGCCAGCGATCCGAACCTGGGCCGCATCCTGGCCGCCGTCGGCTATGCGGGCATTGCCGACCTCGACCAGACCGGCATCGACCTGTTCCTGGACGACGTGCACGTGGCGATCAAGGGCGGTCGCAACCCGGCGTACCGCGAGGAAGACGGCCAGCGCGTGATGAAGCAGAGCGAGATCACGGTGCGCGTGGCCCTTGGCCGCGGCAATGCCAGCGAAACGGTGTGGACCTGTGACTTCAGCCACGAATACGTGACCATCAACGCCGACTACCGGTCATGAACGAGCAGTTCCAGAAGCTGATCGAGCGCGCCGAGCAGCTCATTACCCGCATCGAATCGATCCTGCCGCAGCCGCTGTCAGCGCCAGCGGACTGGAACGCCTCCATCGCCTGGCGCTACCGCCGCCGCAACTCCGGCCACGGCGTGCTGGAGCCGGTGAAGCACGTGGCCACGATGGCGCTCGATTCGCTCAAGGAAATCGACGTCCAGAAGGAAAAGATCGAGCGCAACACGCGCCAGTTCGTCGAAGGCAAGCCGGCCAACAACGTGCTGCTGACGGGTGCGCGCGGCACGGGCAAGTCGTCGCTGATCCGCGCCTGCCTGCAGGCCTATGCGCCGCAGGGCCTGCGCCTCATCGAAGTGGACAAGGCCGAGCTGGTCGACCTGCCCGACATCGTCGAGGTGGTGTCGCAGCGTCCGGAGAAGTTCATCGTCTTCAGCGACGACCTGAGCTTCGACGAGGGCGAGCCGGGGTACAAGGCGCTCAAGTCGATCCTGGACGGGTCGATCGCCGCGTCGACGCCCAACGTGCTGATCTACGCGACCAGCAACCGGCGCCACCTGCTCCCCGAGTACATGAAGGAAAACCTCACGTACACCCACACCGACGATGGCGAGGTGCATCCGGGCGAGGTGATCGAGGAGAAGATTTCGCTGTCCGAGCGCTTTGGCCTCTGGGTGAGCTTCTATCCCTTCAGCCAGAACGAATACCTCACGATCGTGGGCCAGTGGCTCTCGTCGTTCGGCGTCGATGCGGCCGCCATTGCGGCGGCAAGGCCCGAAGCGCTGGTCTGGGCGCTGGAGCGCGGCTCCCGCAGCGGCCGCGTGGCCTACCAGTTCGCCCGCGATTACGCGGGGCGGAGCAACGCGTGAGCGCAGCAGAGAACGGCGCGCGCAAGCACACCGAGGTCGCGGTCGGCGTGCTGATCCGCCTGGCCGACGACGCCCTGTTGCTCTCGACCCGGCCCGAAGGCAAGGCCTATGCGGGCTACTGGGAGTTTCCGGGCGGCAAGATCGAAGCCGGCGAAACGGTCGAAGAGGCCCTGCGGCGCGAACTGCAGGAAGAGCTCGGCATCACCATCGAAGGCGCCTCGGTCTGGAAGGTCACCGAGCACGACTATCCGCATGCGCTGGTGCGCCTGCACTGGTGCAAGGTGACGGCCTGGACCGGCGAGTTCGAGATGCGCGAAGGCCAGGCGATGGCATGGCAGCAACTGCCGCTGGACGTGGCGCCGGTGCTGCCGGGCGCGCTGCCGGTGCTCGAATGGCTGGTGCAGGAGCGCGGCCTGCCCGCATCGGCGGCGCTGGCTGTCTCGACCCTGGCCTGATGTGGGCGACCGGCCGGCACGACGGCCGCACATCGCCCGAGGCCTGAACCCGAAGATGCATCCCAAGTACCGCCCCGACATCGACGGCCTGCGCGCCGTCGCCGTGGCGTCGGTGCTGGCCTTTCACGCGTTTCCCGATGCGCTGCCGGGCGGCTTCATCGGGGTCGACATCTTCTTCGTGATCTCGGGCTTCCTGATCACGACGATCATCATGCAGAGCCACGCGGCGAGCGACTTCAGCTACCGCGACTTCTATGCACGCCGCATCCGGCGGATCTTTCCTGCGCTGATGCTGGTGCTGGCAGCGACGCTGGCCTTCGGCTGGTATGCGCTGCTTCCGCGGGAGTTCGCCGAGCTCGGCAAGCAGGCAGCGGGCGGCGCCGCCTTCGTGGCCAATTTCATCTTCTGGGGCGAGTCGGGCTACTTCGACACCGCGGCCGAAACCAAGCCGCTGCTGCACCTGTGGTCGCTCGGCATCGAGGAGCAGTTCTATATTTTCTGGCCCCTGCTGCTGGGCGTGGCGTGGCGGCGACGCTGGCCGGTCGTGCGGCTGCTGTGGGTGATCGCCGTGGCGTCGTTCCTGGTCAACGTGATGACGGTGCATCCATTCCGCGAGGCGGCGTTCTACTCGCCGCTGTCGCGCTTCTGGGAGCTGATGGTCGGCGGCATCCTGGCGTGCATGCGGCTCAAGCCCGTCGCGCCGAGCGCGTGGCGCAGCCATGTCCAGTCGGTGCTGGGCGTGGGGCTGATCGTGCTGGGGCTCGTGATGACGCGCAGCGACAAGGCCTTCCCGGGCTGGTGGGCGCTGCTGCCGACGCTGGGGGCGGTGAGCTGCATCGCGGCCGGCCCCGCCGGGGTGCTGAACAGGTACCTGCTCTCGAACCGGGTGATGGTGTGGATCGGCCTCATCAGCTATCCGCTCTACCTGTGGCACTGGCCGCTGCTGGTGTACGCGCGAATCGTGGCGGAGGGCAATCCGTCGGCGTGGGTGCGAGCGGGCGCGGTGGCCGCGAGCGTCTTGCTGGCGTGGGCCACCTACCGTTTTCTGGAGCGCTTCACCCGGGCGCGCACGAGCGTCGGCATGCTGCGCGCTCTGGCCGGTTCGGGCGTGGCGGTCGCGCTGGTCGGTGTGCTGGCACTGGGCGGCATGCCTCCGCGCAACGGCAGCGACCTGCTGCGCAAGGTGACCGACGCCACGGTGGACGACAACTACTACGGCGGCTTCAAGCAGGAGAAGCTGGGAGCGCACAAGGTCGAGCGCACCGGCAGCGGCGCGCGCAAGGTGCTGCTGATCGGCGACAGCCATGTGCAGCAGTACGCACCGCGCGCGCTGGCGCTCGCACGCAGCGCGCCCGGGCAGATGGCCACGACGTACTTTGCTACCTATGGCGCCTGCCCGCCCGTGCCCGGTGTGCTGTCCGATGGCAATGAGGGCTGCGACAAGGCGCGCACCGGCATGCTCGAGTTGGCGCTCGATCCGCAGATCGACACGGTCGTGGTCGGCGCTTGCTGGAACTGCTACTTCATCGGAAATTTTCCGCTGGCCTTCTATTTCCAGGACGGCGCATCGGCCTATCCGATCAACAACGGCGGCCCGGGGCTCGGGCGCTCGCTCGATGCGCTCGAAAAGCTGCTGACGACGCTGGTCCAGAGCAAGAAGAAGGTCTATCTGCTGCTGGACAACGCGCGCAGCGTGGAGTTCGAGCCGCGCCGCCTGATCGAGGGCAGCCGCATGGGCCGGATGACAGCGCTGACCAGCACCACCACGGGCCCCTTGCCGCCCGAGCAGGCGCAGCTCGACGAGCGGTTGAAGCGCATTGCCGCATCGAGCGGCGCGGAGGCCATCGACGTGCTGGCGCAACTCTGCAAATCGGGCGAATGCGTGCGGTCCATGCCCGACGGCACGCCGGTCTACAAGGACCGCGAGCACCTGCGGCCCTTCTACGTGCGGGAGCACGCGGGCTATCTGGACAAGGTGTTCCTCGGGGACGGCGGCCGCTAGACGGGCGCCGCCGGCCTACTGGAGCTTGGGATCGCCGAACGGATCGTCGTCGGGCGGCGCCTCGGCCGGCATCCGGAACTCCTCGCTGGCCCAGGCGCCGAGATCGATTCCCTTGCAGCGCGCGCTGCAGAAGGGCCGATAGGGGTTGGAGGGCGCGTAGATGCTGTCGCCGCCGCATGCGGGGCAACGGACGATCCGCTCGCCTTTGTCGTTCACCCGGCTCGTCATGCGCAGAGCGTCAGTTCGAAGGGCGCGTCTTCCGTGCTCTGGTGCAAACGGTCGTCGGCCTCGTGCCGCATGAGCCGGACCGAAACCATGAGGCGGTTGCCGCTGATTTCGGGGACCAGCCCCAGCCGGGGATCGATGCGCAGCCGCAGCAACTGGAAGCTGCGCCCCTGCGGCAGGTTCTGCTGGAACTGCCCGTTCGTGGCGATGACCTTGTAGGGCACATCGGCGTCGCGCAGCAGCTTGAGCAAGAGGTAGATGGAAGAGGCCAGCGGCGAGAGCGTGTTCGACCAGCGCTCCAGGTCCGCGCGGCGGCTGGCCGGGGTGCGGTGCTGCCAGGCGTAGTAGGCGGGCAGGTCGAACTCGCAGGTGCCGCCCGGAATGCCGGCGCGGCTGCGAATGCTCATGAGCCACTCGTTTTCCGTCAGCGACTGGCCGGCCTTGCCCGCCACGCCGTTCAGGGCTGCGAAGTTGCCTTCGAGCTGGCCGACCACCTGGTCCAGCACCGTTTCGGCAATGGCCGGATTGCCCCGGTAGCTGTTGAAGACGTTCTTGTGCTTGTCCAGGTCGCGCAGCACGTCGGCCTTGAGATCGGCGCGCGCGGCCACGTCCATGATCTCGAAGATCGTGATCAGGGCGTAGTGGTGGGAGAGCGGGGATTCCGAGGGCACCAGTTCGCCGAGGCGACGGAACAGGTGTTCCAGCCTCAGGTAGGTGCGGATGCGCTCGTTGAAGGGGTACTCGTAAAGGATCACGCGTTTTTATCGGTTTCCTGTCGCGGGATCATAACTTCAGGGTGATTTGGAAGGGGGCGTCGGCAGCACCTGGCGCACGGCCGCAAGCATGCGGTCGCCGAGCAGGAGCTGTCCGTGCATCGACATGTGAGTGTCGTTCGAGAAATAGAAGTCGCGAACCTGGGTGTGTTTCTCGCGTGTAAAAGCGTAGAGGTCGGGGCCCGTGAGCTTCGATTCGCGGAAGCCCGTTTCGAAATCCTTCGAGTAGTCGGGCTTCAGGTACACCGTGGTCTTGTTGGGGATCACCATCCACATGATCGGGATGGCGGTGTGCGCCTGCGTGAAATTCTTCATCCACTCCAGGTGCGCGAGGGTCAGCGGGCCGTTGTCCTCGTCTTCGGCGAAGAAAGGCATCTTGTCGCACGCATGGTGCGAGAAGTACTTGCAGCCGTCCGGCACCGGGCGCACCCAGGTGTTCCAGTCGAAGTAGGTGTCGGTTGCAGACTTTTTCGCTTTCCACGTGTTGTAGTACGTGGTGATGCCGGTCATGAACTGGACGTTCCAGTTGGGCGAGGGGTCGGGCACGGTCTCGTCCGGCTTGACCAGGGGGTGCGGCATGGCGTCGTAGGGCATGCGCATCTTCTGGCACTTCGCGCTGTCCTTGGTGCGGTCGCCCAAGAGGCGCTCGACGCTCTCGATGATGATCAGCTTGCCCTTGAAGCCCGAACGCTGGACCCACTGGTCGAAGTCGCCGCACAGCGCGTTCTCGTACTGGCCCCAGTAGCTGGTGGAGACGCGGTAGCCGGCCGCGACGAGCTTGGACTGCCAGCGGAAGGTCATGGAGAAGCTGTCGCCGATGACCATGATGTCGGCCTGATCGACCGGCGTGCCCTTGAGCAATGCGGGGTCGACCTTGGGCGGGGGCGCGGTCCAGCCGAACTCGCGCTCGGACAGGCGCCCGATCCGCGTGAGGTCGCCGTAGGGAATGGGGCTGGTCAGCGAAACGATCCACAGCCCCATCAGCACGATGTAGCCGATGAAGAAGAACCGCAGCCAGACTTTCGCGGGCATCGTCATGTCGAATCAGAATTGGAAGTAGAGGAACGGGCTGTAGTTGCCCAGCTTCGAGACGCACCAGGCGAACAGCGCGAAGGTGCCGATGGCCAGGACCGCGGTGGAGAGCCAGGCCATGACCGGGCGACCTGCGACGGCCTTCGGATGCGGAATCCAGCGCTCCAGCGTGATGGTGGGCGGCAGCGCCAGGCAGATGACGATGCCCACCAGCAGGGTCTGGAAGAACTCGGGCTTGCGGAACGGCACCGGGCCCAGCTCGCTGAACGCCGACGGCGGTGCGCCGTGCAGGCCGAGCATGCCCTTGTAGATCGCCATGGCCGTGTGCATGCCATCGGCGCGGAAGACGATCCAGGCCACCACCACGCAGAGGAAGGTCAGGAGCCAGCCCAGCAAGCGGGCGATGCGGCCGGGCGTGGCGTTGCGCCGCACCTTGGCGTTCCAGAGGTGGTTGATCATCAGGAAGATGCCGTGCAGGGCACCCCAGATCACGAAGGTCCAGGCAGCGCCGTGCCAGAGGCCGCCCAGCAGCATCGTGAGGAACAGGTTCAGGTAGCGCCGGGCCGGGCCCTTGCGGTTGCCGCCCAGCGGTACGTAGAGGTAGTCGCGAAGGAAGTTCGACAGCGAGATGTGCCAGCGGCGCCAGAACTCGATGATGTTGGTCGACTTGTAGGGCGAGCGGAAGTTGAGCGGCAGCTGCACGCCCAGGCACAGCGAGAGGCCCACCGCCATGTCCGAGTAGCCCGAGAAATCGAAATAGATCTGCAGCGTGTAGGCCAGCGCGCCGAACCACGCGGTGTAGAGCGTGGGCTCGATGCCCTTGTGCACGCCGTTGAACATCATGTCGGCGTACTGGCCCAGGGGGTCGGCAATCAGGAGCTTCTTGGCCAGGCCGAAGACGAAGATCGCGATGCCGATCGCCACCTTGTTCGGGTCGAGCCGGTAGGTGGAGGGGCTCGCGAACTGCGGCATCATCTGCGCGTGATGCAGCACGGGGCCCGCGATCAGGTGCGGGAAGTAGGTCACGAACAGCAGGTAGTGGATGAAGCTGCGCTCGTGCACCTTGCCCTGCCAGCAGTCGACCAGGAAGGCGATCTGCGTGAAGGTGTAGAACGAGATGCCGATCGGCAGCACGATGTGCACCAGATCGATCGGCGAGAGACCCGCCGCGACCAGCCCCGCATCGACGTTTTCCAGGAAGAAGTTGGCGTACTTGAAGACGGCCAGCACGCCCAGGTTGACCACCAATGCACAGATCAGCAGCGTCTTGCGTTTGCGGTCGTCGCGGCCCGGCGCGGGCGACAGGCGCAGGCCGAACCAGTAGTTCACGCAGATCGAGCCCAGCAGCAGCGGCAGGGCCTGGACGCTCCACCAGCCGTAGAAGAAAAGCGAAGCCAGTGCGAGAAAGCCGGCGGCGGCGCGGGCATTGCGCTTGCCGATCAGAAAGAACCCGATCAGGACCAGCGGGAAAAAGACAAAAATGAAGGGATACGAGTTGAAAAGCATCTCGGGGAGGGCACTGCGGCGAGCGCCTTTTTGTCGTAATCGTTATGCAGCCGCGGCAGCGGCAGGTCTCGGATTATCGCGTGGTGGCCGCAGCCCACTGCTTCCAGAGACCCTGCACTTCGGTTTCGAGTTCCGCGAGCGTCAACGACTCGTTGAAAATGACCGCATCGGCGGCGGCCCGGCGCGCCTGGCGCGGGGCCTGCTGGGCGATCACCGCGTCGACGGCTTCGGGCGTCCAGCCCGAGCGCGCGACGACGCGCTCGAGCTGCGTGGCTTCGGTGGCGTCGACCACCAGCACCCGGTCCACGATGGCGCGCCAGCGTCCGGATTCGACGAGAAGCGGCACATCGAACACCACGACGGCGTCTTCGCCTGCGGCCACAGCCTGGCGCTGGGTTTCCGTGCCGATCAGCGGGTGCAGGATGGATTCGAGCCGTAGCTTGGCACCCGCATCGGCAAACACGATCTGGCGCATGGCGGCCCTGTCGAGGCCGCCGTCCGGGGCAATGACGCTGCGGCCAAAGGCGGCTTCGAGCGCCGGCATCGCGATGCCGCCTGCCTGCGCGATGCTGCGTGCGATTGCATCGGTGTCGACCAGCACGGCGCCCTGGGCAACCAGCAGCCCGGCAACGGTGCTCTTGCCGCTGCCGATGCCGCCCGTAAGGCCTATGCGCCGAACCATGGCCGGTTTCTCAACGGATCAGCGCGCCGAGCGGAAAGGCGAAGGGAACCCATTGCCGCACGAGTTCGGGACCGATCACGAGGCAGACGAGGCCCGCGCCGGCCAGGAAAGGGCCGAATGCGATGGGGATGTCCTTGTGCGCCAGCTTGCCGACGACACGCAGGGTGAGACCGATCACGGCACCCACCAGCGAAGAGACGAGGATGATGGCGATGAGGTAGTCGGCGCCGAGCCAGACGCCCAATGCCGCGAGCAGTTTGAAGTCTCCATAGCCCATGCCCTCCTTGCCCGTGACCAGGCGATAGGCATGGTACACAAGCCAGAGGCTCAGGTAGCCGAACACCGCGCCCCACACGGCCGAGCTCAGGGGCACGCCGGTCCAGCCCATGGCCGCGCCGATGAGGCCGAGCCAGAGGAGTGTGTAGTTCAGCGAATCGGGCAGGAACTGGGTGTCGAAATCGATCAGGAACTGGCAGATCAGCAGCGCGGCGAACGCTGCCCACAACGCGCCGGCGGGCGTGAGGCCGAAACGCCAGCCGCAGAGGGCGAAGAGGGCGCCCGTGACCAGCTCGACCAATGGATAGCGCGCGCTGATCGAGGTCTTGCATGACGCGCAGCGGCCGCGCAGGAACAGGTAGCTCAGGACGGGGATGTTCTGGTACCAGCGGATCTTGTGGCCGCAGGCGCCGCAGCGTGACGCGGGGCGGGTGAGGTCGAAGGGCGCAAGGTTCTCGATCGCCGCTGCTGCCTTTTCCGCCGCCGCCTCGAGTCCGGCAGGCGGCACGGCCTTGGGGCCGAAGACCAGCGACCACAGCGAGGGCACGTCCTTCGACGTCATCAGGTTGGCGACGGCGTCGGAGAGCCAGTCGCGGTACATCATGACCGGGATCCGGTAGATCACGACATTCAGGAAACTGCCGATCAATAGCCCCAGCACGCCGGCCAGGACGGCGTCGAACCCTTGCGAAACCGGCATCAAACGACTTGGCCGAGCTTGAAGATGGGCAGGTACATCGAGACCACGATGCCGCCGATGATGGTGCCGAGGAACACGATGATGATGGGTTCCATCAGGCTGGAGAGGCCTGCGACCATGTCGTCGACTTCGGATTCGTAGAAGTCGGCCGCCTTGCCCAGCATGTGGTCGATGGAGCCGGACTCTTCGCCGATGGCGGTCATCTGGATCACCATCGAGGGGAAGAGATTGACGTTGGTCATGGCTGCGGTGAGGCTGGTGCCGGTCGAGACTTCCTGCTGGATCTTGGCGGTGGCATCGCCGTAGACGGTGTTGCCCGAAGCGCCGCCGACCGAGTCGAGTGCTTCGACCAGCGGAACGCCAGCGGCGAACATGGTGGCAAGCGTTCGTGTCCATCGCGCTACGCAGGATTTCTCGATCAAGGTGCCGAAAATTGGAATACGCAGCAGCAGACGGTCCATGACCTTTTGCACGCGTTCGTTGCGCTTCCACGCTTGCATGAAGAAGTAGACTCCGCCGCCGATTCCGCCAAAGATCAGCCACCAGTACGACACGAAGAACTCGCTGATGCCAATGACGATCAGCGTCGGCGCAGGCAGATCTGCGCCGAACGAGCTGAACACCTGCTTGAAGGCTGGAATGACGAAGATCATGATGATCGCGATCACCACGAACGCGACCACGACCACCGAGATCGGGTACATCAACGCCGACTTGATCTTCGACTTGATCGCCTCGGTCTTCTCCATGTAGGTGGCAAGACGGTCGAGCAACTCTTCGAGAATACCGGCCGCTTCGCCGGCTTCCACCAGGTTGCAGTACAGGTTGTCGAAGTACTTCGGAAACTTGCGAAAGGCGGCCGACAGCGAAGTGCCGGTCTCCACGTCGCTGCGGATGTCGTTGAGCAGCTTGGCAACGCTCGCATTCGCATTGCCGCGGCCGACGATGTCGAAGGACTGCATCAACGGCACGCCAGCCTTCATCATGGTGGCGAGCTGGCGCGTGAAGATCGCGATGTCCTTCGGCTTGATGGCCTTGCCCGAGCGCATGCGGCGCTTCTTGATCTTGCTGGCGAGCACGCCCTGGCGTCGCAGGGCCGCTTGCACCTGGTTTTCGCCGGCGGCCCGAAGTTCGCCGCGCACGAGCTTGCCGTTGCGGTCCTTGCCTTCCCACTCGAAGACAAATTCCTTGTGCGTGATCCGGGAGGAGCGGGGGGATGCCACTGTTGCCATTCGATCTCCGGTATTCAGTGTTCGTTATTCATTGGTGCAGGCCACCACTTCTTCGAGCGAAGTGAGACCTTGCTTGACTTTCCCGAGGCCTGACTGGCGCAACGAACGCACGCCCTCGGCTTCGGATTGCTGCGCAATGTCGAGTGCGCTGCCATCGCGCAGGATGATTTCCTGGATGGCTTCAGTGATCGGCATCACCTGGTAGATGCCGACCCGGCCCTTGTAGCCGCCGCTGCATGCGGAGCACCCGACCGGGCGGTAAGGTTTCCACGTGCCGTCCAGTTCCGCGTCTTTGAATCCCGCATCGAGCAATGCTTCTCGCGGGATATCCACTGGCACACGGCATACCGTGCAAAGCCGTCGCGCGAGACGCTGCGCGGTAATCAGGATCACGCTCGACGCGATGTTGAACGGCGCGATGCCCATGTTGCGCATCCGCGTGAGCGTGGTGGGCGCATCGTTGGTGTGCAGCGTCGAGAGCACCAGGTGGCCCGTTTGCGCGGCCTTGATCGAGATGTCGGCGGTTTCGAGGTCGCGGATTTCGCCGACCATGATGATGTCCGGATCTTGGCGCAGGAACGCGCGCAATGCGGTGGCGAAAGTGAGGCCGGCCCGTTCGTTGACATTGACCTGGTTGACGCCCGGCAGGTTGATTTCGGACGGATCTTCCGCCGTCGCGATGTTGACGCCTGGTTGATTCAACAGATTCAAACAGGTGTAGAGCGACACCGTCTTGCCCGAGCCCGTAGGCCCGGTGACGAGCACCATGCCGTAGGGTCGACCGATGGCATGAAGAAGGCGCTCTTTTTCGACGGCGTCGTAGCCGAGCGCATCGATACCCAGCCGTGCACTGCTCGGATCCAGGATCCGCACAACGATCTTTTCCCCGAACAGCGTGGGCAGCGTGCTCACGCGAAAGTCGATCACACGGTCCGGCCCGATCTTGAGCTTCATGCGGCCGTCCTGCGGCACGCGTTTTTCGGAAATGTCGAGCCGGGAGATGACCTTGATGCGGGACGCCAGCTTGTCCTTGATGACGGTGGGCGGACTGGCAATTTCGCGCAGTTCGCCGTCGACCCGGAAGCGCACGCGGTAGTGGTGCTCGTAGGGCTCGAAGTGAATGTCGGAGGCGCGCATGCTGACTGCGTCGAGCAGCATCTTGTGAAGAAAGCGCACGACGGGCGCGTCTTCGACTTCGGCGATGGCCTGTTCGCTGACTTCGCCCGCGGTTTCGGCGCTCACATCGTCGAACTCGAACTCGGAGCCGACGATGCTGTTGATGGTCTCTGCCGCGCTCGCTGCGGCAGCTTCGATCATTCGCGAGAGCTTGTCGTACTCCGCGATGACCCAGTCGACACCCATCTGGGATGCGAACTTGATCTTCTCGGCCGCTTGCTGATCCGAGGGGTCTGCTGTGGCAACAATGAGACGGTTGTTGCGCTTGCTGAGGACAACGATGCGGTACGCGTGGCACAGCTTCGGGTCGAGCAGATCCTTGGGGAGGCGCTGGTGATCGATGGCATCGAGATCGAGCAGCGGGGCGCCGAAGGCAGTGGAGAGCGTGTGCGCGAGGTCTGCGGCGGACACTGCACCCGTGCCGGTCAACTCTGCAATGAAGCTGGTACGGCCGCTCAGGGACTTCTGGTAGATGTCCTCTGCGATCTTTGCAGGCAGTTTGCCGGCCGAAACGAGAGCGCGCGCCAAACCCGGGAGGGCGATTTGCGAGAGTTCTTTAACTGGAAGTTCGGCAGCGGCCATTCAGCGAATGCAAAAGATGTGAGAAAGTGCTTCACGATCATCGCTCATCGCCCCTGTGCTGTAAATCGCTACACAGCAACAGGCATGGCCATTATTTGTGCCAGCCAAACGGCTGGTCGGGGTGAGAGGATTCGAACCTCCGGCCTCTACGTCCCGAACGTAGCGCTCTACCAGGCTAAGCTACACCCCGATTGGTTGCAAGAAAAAAGAAAGTCGTCCTAGATGCCAACTCTGGTGAGGTGTTTCAGGCACGTCGCTCAAGCAACTGAGCCGCCAATTGTAGCAAACCGGCGGCATGCGAATTGGACGGAAAGTCGCGCAATGCATCGATTGCGCGTTTAGCTTCGGCAGCAGCAGCCGCTCGCGACGCATCCAGTGCGCCGGTTTCGCGGACGATCTCCACGATCTTGCCCAATTGGGCCGTGTCACCGGCCTCGATGGCCGCGCGCACCAGTCCGCTCTGGGCCGGGGTGCCGCGCTGCATGGCAAAAATCAGGGGGAGTGTGGTCTTGCCTTCGCGCAGGTCGTCGCCGACGTTCTTTCCTGTTTCCTGGGCGTCGCCAGCGTAGTCCAGAACATCGTCGATCACCTGGAACGCAGTGCCGAGTGCCTGTCCGTAGGTGGCGCAGGCTTCCTCGACTTCGGGTGCGACGCCGGCCAGCACGGCTGCAAGCCGGGTGCTGGCCTCGAAAAGCTTGGCGGTCTTCGAGCGGATCACGCGCAGGTACGCAGCCTCGTCCAGCGATGCGTCATGCATGTTCATCAGCTGAAGCACCTCGCCCTCCGCGATCACGTTGGTCGCTTCGGCCAGGATTTCCATCACCCGGATGTTGTTTGCATCCAACATCATCTGGAATGCGCGCGAGTACAGGAAGTCGCCGACCAGCACGCTGGCCGGGTTGCCGAACGATTCATTGGCGGTCGCGCGCCCGCGTCGCAACGTTGATTCGTCGACCACGTCGTCGTGCAGCAAGGTGGCGGTGTGGATGAACTCCACGACGGCCGCCAGGTTGAAGCGTTGTTCGCCCGTGTAACCCAATGCGCCCGACATCAGCAGCAGCAGTGCGGGCCGCAGGCGCTTGCCGCCGGCGGAGATGATGTATTGGGAGACTTGGCTGACCAGTGGCACGCCCGTGTCGAGGCGGCGCGCGATCACGCGGTCGACTTCGACCATGTCGCCGGCAATCAGGTCCAGCACGGTGGCGGTGGGGGAGGTGTCGGCGGCGGGGACTGGCAAAGCGGAGGCGCGGGGCGCTGCTGAAGATGAAGGCGGCCCAGGGGCCGGGAGGCGCAAATTATAGGGAGCGTCACCCGCCCACTGGGGCTCGGGCGCGGCTATGGGTGTTGGTGGACACAAACCGCGCTATAATCTTGGGCTCTGCGGAATTCGCTGCGGAGACTCATTTCTAAGAGGTCTTACATGTACGCGGTCATAAAAACCGGCGGCAAGCAGTATCGCGTTGCTTCCGGCGAAAAAATTAAAGTAGAACAGATTGCTGCGGACGTAGGCCAGGAAATCGTGATCGACCAGGTTCTGGCCGTCGGAAACGGCGCTGAAATCAAGGTTGGCACGCCCCTGGTGTCCGGCGCAACGGTGACAGTCACGGTACTGTCGCACGGCAAGCACGACAAGGTCGGCATCTTCAAGATGCGCCGTCGCAAGCATTATCAGAAACGTCAAGGCCATCGCCAGCAGTTCACCGAACTGCAAATCGGCGCGATCGCCGGCTAAGGAGCACATTCCATGGCACAGAAAAAAGGCGGCGGCTCAACGCGAAACGGGCGCGATTCCAAGCCCAAGATGCTCGGCGTGAAGGCGTTCGGCGGCGAACTGATCAGCGCAGGCTCGATCATCGTGCGCCAGCGCGGCACCCAGTTCCACCCCGGCGTGAATGTCGGCGTGGGCAAGGACCACACGCTGTTCGCCCTGGTCGACGGCCACGTGTCGTTCGGCCACAAGGGTGCGCTCAACAAGCATATGGTCAACGTGACCCCCGCGGCGTAAGCCTCGCGTCACTTCGATCAGCCCGAGGCCCCGCTTTGCCGGGGCTTCTTCATTTGTAAACTGGACATCCCATGAAGTTCGTCGACGAAGCCTTCATCGACATCGCCGCCGGCGATGGCGGCAACGGCTGCGTGTCGTTCCGTCATGAGAAGTACAAGGAATTCGGCGGCCCCAACGGCGGCGACGGCGGCCGTGGCGGCCACGTCTTCGCGGTGGCCGACTCGAATCTGAACACGCTCGTCGATTTCCGCTATTCGCGCCGGCACGAAGCCAGGCGCGGCGAACACGGCATGGGCTCCGACATGTTCGGCGCCGCGGGCGACGACATCACGCTCAAGGTGCCGGTCGGCACGATCATCAGCGACGTCGAAACGGGCGAAGTGCTGTACGAACTGCTGACCGAAGGCGAGGTCATCACCATCGCCAAGGGCGGCGACGGCGGCTTCGGCAACATGCGCTTCAAGAGCGCCATCAACCGCGCACCGCGCCAGAAGACGCCCGGCTGGCCCGGCGAAAAGAAGAGCCTGAAGCTCGAACTGAAGGTGCTTGCCGACGTCGGCCTGCTCGGCATGCCGAATGCGGGCAAGTCGACGCTGATCAGCGCCATCTCGAACGCGCGGCCGCGCATCGCGGACTATCCCTTCACCACCCTGCATCCGAATCTGGGCGTCGTGCGCGTCGGCCCGGAGCAAAGCTTCGTGGTGGCCGATCTGCCTGGGTTGATCGAAGGTGCGTCTGAAGGCGCCGGCCTCGGCCATCTCTTCCTGCGCCACCTGCAGCGCACCCGGCTGCTGCTGCATGTGATCGACATGGCGCCATTCGACGATGCCGTCGACCCGGTCGCCCAGGCCAAGGCCATCGTGGGCGAGCTGAAGAAATACGACGCAACGCTGTACGACAAGCCGCGCTGGCTGGTGCTGAACAAGCTGGACATGGTGCCCGGCGACGAGCGCGCGGCGCTGGTGAAGGACTTCGTCAAGCGGCTGCGCTTCAAGGGCCCGGTGTTCGAGATATCGGCGCTCACGCGCGAGGGCTGCGAGCATCTGGTGCAAGCCGTCTACCAGCAGGTCAAGGCCCAGCAGGTGGCGGAGCAGGAGCCGGTCGAGGTCGATCCGCGCTTTGTCCAGCTGCCGCCCGATCCGGCCTGAGTGCGGCATGGCATCGAGATCGATGCGACTTCACAGATAGCAAAATCAGCAGCATTCACGACCGCCACACGCCTCAATGACCTCGAATTCCGGATCCACTGCCTTGCGGGATGCCCGCCGTATCGTCGTCAAGGTGGGCTCCAGCCTCGTGACCAACGAGGGGCGCGGTCTGGACGAGGCGGCCATCGGCGAGTGGTGCCGGCAGCTCGCGGCGCTGGTGCGCGAAGGACGCGAGGTCGTGATGGTGTCCAGCGGCGCCATTGCCGAAGGCATGAAGCGCCTTGGCTGGCGCACCCGCCCGCGCGAGATTCATGAGCTCCAGGCCGCTGCGGCCGTCGGGCAGATGGGCCTGGCCCAGATGTACGAGACCAAGCTGCGCGAGAACGAAATGGGCAGCGCCCAGGTCTTGCTGACCCACGCCGACCTGGCCGACCGCGAGCGCTATCTCAATGCGCGCTCGACCCTCGTCACGCTGCTGCGCCTGGGCGTGGTGCCGGTCATCAACGAGAACGACACCGTCGTCAACGACGAGATCAAGTTCGGCGACAACGACACGCTAGGCGCGCTCGTGGCCAATCTGGTCGAAGCCGACGCGTTGATCATCCTGACGGACCAGAAGGGCCTCTTCACAGCCGATCCGCGCAAGGACCCGGACGCCAGGTTCGTGCACGAAGCGGCGGCTGGCGACCCGGCGCTCGAGGCCATGGCGGGCGGCGCCGGCTCCAGCCTCGGACGCGGCGGGATGATCACCAAGATCCTGGCCGCCAAGCGCGCGGCCGGCTCGGGCGCGTCGACCGTGATCGCCTGGGGCCGCGAGGCCGACGCCCTGCTGCGCCTGACGCGCGGCGAATCCATCGGCACGCTGCTGGTGGCGCAGACCGCCAAGCACCAGGCGCGCAAGCGCTGGATGGCCGACCACTTGCAGCTTCGCGGCGCCGTCATCGTCGATGCGGGTGCTGCGGCCAAGGTGCGCGCCGAAGGCAAGAGCCTGCTGCCCATCGGCATGACGGGCGTCTCTGGCGAGTTCTCGCGCGGCGACGTGATCGCGGTGCGCGATGCGCAAGGCATCGAACTGGCCCGGGGCCTGGCCAACTACTCGAGCGTGGAGGCGCGGCTGCTGTGCCGCAAGCCGTCCAGCGAGTTCGAGCGCCTGCTGGGCTACGTCGCGGAGCCGGAAATGGTCCATCGCGACAACATGGTGCTGATGCCCAGCTGATCGGCAGATCGGCCAAAGAAAAACGGGGCCAAGGCCCCGTTTCTTCATCTCGGCGTCGCCTTTGCCTATTGCACTTCGCGAACCGGATTGCGGATGTTCTGCACCATCTCCCCGACCGAGCTGCGCGGCGCGTTGCCACGGCAGATGCCTTGGTCGGACAGCGCCACCGTGTAGCGCGAATTCAGGTCGATGATGCGCTTCCATTCCTGCTTGGTCACTTCCTGCCATGCGCCGTTGTTGTAGCGCGCATAGCTCTTCATCTCGGCGGTCGAGCAGCGCACGCCTTCGTAGAAGGCGTTGAGCGCGCCGCCGCTGCGGTTGCTGGCCACCACCACGTAGCGCACGATGCCGTCGGGCGTGATCGTGATCGTTCCCGGATCGATGCCGAACTTCAGGCTCATGTACGGTGGCATCGCGATCGGCAGCAGGCGGCTTTCGCTGAAGGCCGGCGGCGGCGGGGCCGCGGATTCTTCCCATTCCTTGTCCGTCTCGGAACGCTTGGGTGCAGGGGCTGAACCCACCTGCGCCCAGTCGGGGTTGTCGGTGTCGTACTTGCCTGTTCCGCAGCCGGCGAGGATGCCGAAGCAGGCGAGAAGAAGTACGCGCTCAGCGTGGCGTCGGAAAGAAGGGCGTGCTGTTGTTGGGAGAGGGAGGTTCATCGCTCGCAGAAGGAATGTCGGGATGCGGATCGAAACTGCCGCCGGGCGGCAGGTCCAGACCCGCGGGCGCTCCGGCGTCCAGCGGATGGCGCTCGAATTCTCGGGCGCGCACGTTGCTGCGCAGGAAGCGGTTGCGGAAATCCTGCCGAGGCAGGTAGCGAGCAAGCTCGGTGAGCGCCATCTCGTAGACGCCGCGCTTGAACTCGACGACGACATCGAGCGGCACCCAGTAGTCATGCCAGCGCCAGGCGTCGAATTCGGGATGGTCGGTTGCACGCAGGTTCAGATCCCAGTCGTGGCCGGTGAGTTGCAGCAAATACCAGATTTGTTTCTGGCCCTTGTAGTGGCCCCGTGCGTCACGGCGGATGAACCGATCCGGCACCTCGTAGCGCAACCAGTCGCGGGTACGGGCCACGATGCGCACATGCTCCGGATGGAGCCCCACTTCCTCGTGCAGTTCCCGGAACATGGCTTGCTCGGGACTTTCGCCGCGGTCTATGCCGCCTTGCGGAAACTGCCAGGAATGCGTGCGTATGCGCTTGCCCCAGAAAACCTGGTTTCTCTGGTTGAGCAGGATGATGCCGACGTTGGGCCTGAAGCCGTCCCGGTCGAGCATAATCAAACCCCAATTTTTGAACTGAGTCGATTATGCATGCCGGGTTGCCCTCGGCAAGCCGCGATGCCAGTCTCTCAGGGTCTCTCCGGGGGAGCAGTCCCCCACTTCCGAACCTCGAATTCAGCGATTCCATCACCACGATCCCGATGAAAGCTTCCCGATTTTTTGTCTCCACCCTCAAGGAAGCGCCCGCTGACGCAGAGGTCGCGAGCCACCGGCTCATGATGCGCGCCGGCATGATCAAGAAGCTCGGCACGGGCATCTACACCTACATGCCGATGGGGCTGCGCGTGATCCGCAAGGTCGAGGCGATCGTGCGCGAAGAAATGAACCGTGCCGGCGCCGTCGAGCTCGCCATGCCGGTCGTGCAGCCGGCCGAGTTCTGGCAGGAGACCGGCCGCTTCGAGAAGATGGGCCCCGAGCTCCTGCGCATCAAGGACCGGCATGACCGCGACTTCGTGATCCAGCCCACCAGCGAAGAAGTGGTGACCGACATCGCCCGCCAGGAGATCCGCAGCTACAAGCAGCTGCCGAAGAATTTCTACCAGATCCAGACCAAGTTCCGCGACGAGCGCCGTCCGCGCTTCGGCCTGATGCGCGGGCGCGAATTCATCATGAAGGACGCCTACAGCTTCGACCGCGACCTCGATGCGGCCAAGGCCAGCTACCAGGTCATGGCACAGGCGTACCGCAACATCTTCGATCGCTTCGGCTTGCGCTACCGCGCCGTGGCGGCCGACAGCGGCGCCATCGGGGGCGACCTGAGCGAAGAGTTCCAGGTGATCGCCGCCACGGGCGAAGACGCCATCGTCTATTGCCCCGAGAGCAATTACGCCGCCAACATGGAAAAGGCCGAGGCGCTCGCCCCGGCCGGCCCGCGCCCTGCGGCCGCCAGGGCGCTCGAGAAGACGCCGACTCCCGGCAAGAGCACCTGTGCCGACGTGGCGGAGTTTCTCGGCGTTCCCCTCTCGACGACAGTCAAATCGTTGGTGCTCGCCACCGACGTCTTGGATGCAGCTGGTGGTCTCATGGGCGTCAAGATATGGATGCTGCTTCTGCGCGGTGACCATGACATGAATGAGATCAAGGTCAGTAAGTTGCCAGGATTAGATGGCGGTTTTCGCTTCGCTACTCCAGCTGAAATCGAGGCACATTTCGGCTCGCGGCCAGGCTACCTTGGACCAATCAAGCCTCTATTGCCGGTCATCATCGTTGCCGACCGCGACGTTGCTGCGATGGCTGATTGGATCGCGGGCGCGAATGAAGCCGGCTATCACGTGGTCGGCATTAATTGGGGCCGCGACCTGCCCGAGCCCACTCTTGTGGCAGACATTCGCAACGTCGTCGCCGGCGACGCCTCGCCCGACGGCAAGGGCGTGCTGGCCATCGAGCGGGGCATCGAAGTGGGCCACGTGTTCGTGCTCGGCACCAAGTACAGCAAGGACATGAACGCCACGTACCTGGACGAAGGCGGCAAGCCGCAGTTCCTCGAAATGGGCTGCTACGGCATCGGCATCACCCGCCTGCCGGCCGCGGCCATCGAGCAGAACCACGACGAGCGCGGGATCATCTGGCCCGACGCGCTGGCACCGTTCACCGTGGTGGTCTGCCCGATCGGCATGGACCGCAGCCCCGAGGTCAAGGCGGCCGCCGAGGCGCTCTACGAAGAATTGCTCGCCAAGGGCGTCGACGTGCTGCTGGACGACCGCGGCGAGCGCCCCGGCGCGATGTTCGCCGACTGGGAACTGATCGGCGTGCCGCACCGCGTGGTCATCTCCGACCGTGGCCTGAAAGAGGGCCAGCTCGAATACCAGCACCGCCGCGATACCGCGGCGACGAAGGTGCCGTCGGCCGGCATCGCCGACTTCATCGCCGGCAAGCTCGCCGCATGAGCTTCACCGGCCGTTGCAGCGACGACCCAGGGGCAACTGCCGAGGCGGGTGGCATGGCCATCTCCCGGCGCAGGTGCATCGGTGTCGCTGCTGCTTCGGGCGTGCTGTCGCTGGCCGCGCTGCCGCAGACCGCCTTTGCCGGTGCCCAGATCGAAGAGCCCCTGATCGACTCGGTGCGCACCGCGCTGAGCTCGGCCATCCACAACAAGGCGCCGCCGGTGCCGGAATTCACGACCACCGAGGCGCGCCTGGCCTACTTGCGCTGGCTCGGCGAAATGAGCGAGCGGCTCAAGAAGAAGATCGCCGACTGGCCCTCGCGCAAGGAATTCCTGCAGACCATCTGGTACGAGGCCAAGCGCTCGGGGCTCGATGTGAGCCTGGTGCTCGGGCTGGTGCAGGTCGAGAGCAACTTCCGCAAGTTCGCCGTGTCCAGCGCCGGTGCGCGCGGCTACATGCAGGTCATGCCGTTCTGGACCCGTGTGATCGGCGACAGCGATTCGGCCAAGCTCTTCCACATGCAGACCAACCTGCGCTTCGGCTGCGTGATCCTGCGCCACTACCTCGATCGTGAGAACGGCGACCTGTATATGACGCTGGGTCGCTACAACGGCAGCCGCGGCAAGTCGCCGTACCCGAACGCCGTGTTCGCGAACCAGCGGCTCTGGGCCTACGACGACAAGGCGCGCGAACGCGACAGGGATCGCGAACGCGAAAAGGACCGTTCGGCAGCTTGAATCTCTGTTTCAGGAATACCGCGGAACCGGCTTCGCTGGGCCGCGGGTATTGCCCCCGGTAGGGGGAGGCGAAGCGATACGAGGTGCGCAGCCCAGGGGCGAGCCTAGGTTTTTGTGACCATCACCTGGTCGATGCGATAGCTGTCGACGTCCATGACTTCGAAGGTGTAGCCGCCCCAGGTGACGCTGTCGGTCCGCTTGGGCACGCGGCGCAGCATCACCATCAGGAAGCCCGCGAGCGTCTCGTATTCGTCCGCATGCGGCAGCTCGTCGATGTGCAGCGCGCGCTGCACGTCCTGGATCGGCGTCACGCCATCGATCAGCCACGAGTTCTCGTCGCGCTTGACGATCTGCTCCTCGTCGGGCATCGAGACGAGGTCGCCCATCACCGTGCTCATCACGTCGTTGAGCGTGATCACGCCCACCACCAGGCTGTACTCGTTGACGATGATCGCGAAGTCTTCGTGCGCCTGCTGGAACTGCTCGAGCACCTCGGTCAGCGAGAGCCGGTCGGGAATCACCAGCGCCTTGTGCAGCGTGAGGCCCTGGTCGAAGGCCAGCGGCTGGCCGCTGAGCACGCGCTGGAACATCTCCTTGGCATCGACATAACCGAGCACGTGGTCGATGTCGCCGTCGCACACCGGATAGGCCGAGAAGGGCTCGGCCACGATGCGGGCGCGCAGCACCGACTCGGGGTCGTCGTGCAGGAACCAGGCGATGCTCTCGCGCGCCGTCATCACGCTGCTCACGAGGCGCGTGTCGAGCTCGAACACGTTGGCGATCACCTGCTGTTCGCGCACCGCGAGCACGCCGGCCCGCGCACCGGCCTCGGTCATCGCGAGGATGTCGGCCGAGGTGATCTTGTCGTCGCGTGCCATCGGCATGCCGAGCACCTTGAACAGCAGGTCGGTGCAGCGCGTGAAGAACCACACCAGCGGCTTGAAGGTGGTGATCAGCACCAGCATCGGCCCGACCATGCGCACCGCGATGCGCTCCGGATCGCTCATGCCCAGGCGCTTGGGGAACAGGTCGGCGAACACCAGGAAGACAGCGATCACGATCACGAAGGAGCACAGGAACGCCACGCTCGCGGACGCTTCCACGCTCAGCCAGTTCTCGAAGAAACGCGCGAAATACGGACTGAGCGAGCCCTCACCCACGACGCCGCCGAGGATCGCCACCGCGTTGAGGCCGATCTGCACGACGGTGAAGTAATGGCCGGGCTGCTCCTGCACGCGCAGCACGCGTTCGGCGCGCGCGTCGCCCTCGTCGGCCATCTGGCGCAGGCGAAGGCGCCGCGAGGCGGCCAGGGTGATTTCGGCGAGGGAGAAGAACGCGCTCATCGCGATCAGCAAGACGATGACGAGCAGGCTTTGGGTGAGGTTCATGGTGGCACAGCGAAGAGCGCCATGGTGCCATGACTGGGTGGCGATTCCAGCAACGCAGCGGAACCGGCTTCACCGGGCCGCAGGTGTTGCCCCCGGAAGGGCGTTGGCGAAGCGGCACGAAGTGCGCGCAGCCTGGGGGAGAAGGCTATACCCCGCCGTGCGGGTGGGTCGGGTCGACCCACAGGACCGATTCGGGTTTCTCTACAGGCTCGATATCGAGATTGACCGCCACGGCCTCGCCATCGCTGCGGCACAGCACGCATTCGAGCGTCTCGGTCGCGCTCGCGTTGATTTCCTGGTGCGGCACATAGGGCGGCACGTAGATGAAGTCGCCCGGCCCGGCCTCGGCGGTGAACTCGAGCTTCTCGCCCCATCGCATGCGGGCCCGGCCGCGCACGACGTAGATCACCGATTCGAGGTGCCCGTGGTGATGGGCGCCGGTCTTGGCATCGGCATGGATGGTCACCGTGCCGGCCCAGAGTTTCTGAGCGCCCACGCGGGCGAAGTTGATGGCGGCGGCCCGGTTCATGCCGGGCGTCTGCGCCGTGTTGACGTCGAGCTGGTTGGCCCCGATCACGCGCACGCCGTCGTGCTTCCAGGCCGGAGCGGCGTCGTCACCCTCGTGCGCGTGGCCGTGGTCCGCGTGATCGTGGCTCATGGCAAGCCTTGCGGAATCAGGCGGGGCTGCCGTTCACCACCTGCTGCAGCTCGCCCGACTCGTACATCTCCATCATGATGTCCGAGCCGCCGACGAATTCGCCCTTCACGTAGAGCTGGGGAATCGTGGGCCAGTTGCTGTATTCCTTGATGCCCTGGCGGATGCCGTCGTCTTCGAGCACGTTGACGGTCTTGAGCGTCTTGGTGTCGACGCCCACGGCCTTGAGGATCTGGATCGCGCGGCCGGAGAAACCGCACATCGGGAAGCTGGCATTGCCCTTCATGAAGAGCACGAGTTCGTTGGTTTTGACGAGGTCGTCGATGCGTTGCTGGGCGTCGGACATGGGGACTCCTGAAAAGTGGGGGCTGAAGGGATTATTTCACCGCGCGCCAGATTCCGCCCGAGCAGCGCTGGATGCCTGCCAGGTCGTCCCGGCTTTGGACTTCGGCGAAGCCGCGGGTTTCGAGCAACTGGCGCACGGCCACGGCCTGGTCATGGCCGTGTTCGAGCAGCAGCCAGCCGCCTTCTGCGAGGTGGACAGGGGCGTTCCGGACGATCTGGCGGATGTCGTCGAGGCCGTCGGCGCCCGCGACCAGCGCGGCCGAGGGCTCGTGCTGCAGCGCGGGCAGATGTGGGTCGTTGACGGCGATGTACGGCGGATTGCTGGCGATGACCCTGTAGCCGTCGGCGGCGCCATCGAGCCAATGGGCCTGGGCAAAGCGCACCGGCAGGCCCAGGCGCCGGGCGTTGGCCTCTGCGACGGCCAGCGCGTCGGCACTGGCATCGACCGCATCGACCTGCGCATCCGGGCGCGCATGCTGCAGCGCCAGCGCGATCGCGCCGCTGCCCGTGCCGAGGTCGAGCACGCGCGGAGCGGCGCTGCCTTCGAGGCATTGCAGGGCCCAGTCGACCAGCGTTTCGGTGTCCGGTCGCGGCACCAGCACCCGTGCGTCCACTTGCAGGCTGAGGCCGTGGAATTCCTTTTCACCGAGCAGGTAGGCCACGGGCTCGCCCGTCAGCCGGCGCGACAGCTGCAGCGCGAGCGCGACCCATGACGCATCGGAAAGGGCATCGGTGTCGTGCGCGAGCAGCCAGGCGCGGTCGTGCGGCGCGCGGCCCAGCGCGTGCAGCAGCAGCAACTGGGCGTCGAGCCGATCGACGCCCAGGGCCACGGCCGCTGTCAGTGCCTGCGCCACGGTGGAGGGCTTGGTGACTTCGGTCATCACGCCGGCAGGCCAGCTTCCAGCTCGGCCAGTTGCTCGGCCTCGCGCGCGGCGCGCAGCGCTTCCAGCACGTCGCCGAGGTCGCCTTCCATGATCGCCAGCAGCTTGTAGAGCGTCAGGTTGATCCGGTGGTCGGTGAGCCGCCCCTGCGGGAAGTTGTAGGTGCGGATGCGGTCCGAGCGGTCGCCGCTGCCGACGAGGCCCTTGCGCATCGCCGCGTCCTTGGCGGCGCGCTCGCTGCGGTCTTTTTCCTGGATGCGCGCCGACAGCACCTGCAGCGCCTTGGCCTTGTTGCGGTGCTGGCTGCGGTCGTCCTGGCACTCGGCCACGATGCCGGTCGGGATGTGCGTGATGCGCACGGCCGAGTCGGTCTTGTTGATGTGCTGGCCGCCGGCGCCGCTCGCGCGGTAGGTGTCGATGCGCAGGTCGGCCGGGTTGATCTGCACCGCCACGGCCTCGTCGGGCTCGGCCAGCACCGCGACCGTGCAGGCGCTGGTGTGGATGCGGCCCTGGGTCTCGGTGGCCGGCACGCGCTGCACGCGATGGCCGCCCGATTCGAAGCGCAGCTTGCCGAAGACGTCGTCGCCCACGATGCGGATCACCACTTCCTTGTAGCCGCCCAGTTCGCTCGCGCTCTCGCTCACGATCTCGCAGCGCAGGCCGGCGCGTTCGCAGTAGCGCGTGTACATGCGCAGCAGGTCGCCCGCGAAAAGCGCCGACTCGTCGCCGCCCGTGCCGGCGCGGATTTCCATGAAGGCGTTGCGCGCGTCGTCGGGGTCCTTGGGCAGCAGCAGGCGCTGCAGGTCTTCTTCGAGCTGCACCAGCTCGGCCTGGGCGCCGGCGATTTCCTCGCGCGCCATCTCGGCCATGTCCGGGTCGCCGAGCATTTCATTCGCGCCGGCGATGTCGGCCTCGCGTTGCTTGTAGCGCTCGTAGCGCCCGGCGATCTGCGTGACCTCGGCGTGCTCGCGCGAGATGGTGCGGTACTGCGCCATGTCGCTCATGATGTCTTCGCGCGAGAGCAGGAAGTCGAGCTCGCCCAGGCGCTGGACGTAGCGTTCGAGTTGATGGCGAAGAAAGGATTTCACGGAAGAAGAGGCTCGAAAAAATGGGGGATGAATGCCGCGTGCAGCGGCATGGCGCAAGGGGCCGCGGCACGCAGGCCGGGCCGCTGACGAGCGTCGCTAACGCTCTTTGCGCAGGAACAGGCGCGAGAGGGTCTGCGCGGTCTGCTCGCGCGATGCGGCATCGCCCGAATGCAGCTCGGCCATCGCGCCGTGCATCATCTTCTGCGTGAGCCCGCGCGACATCGCCTCGAGCACCGCATCGACCGATTCGCCCTTGGCCAGGAGCTTGCGGGCGCGGGCCATCTCGGCGGCGCGCCATTCGTCGGCCTGCGCATTGAGCTGCTGGATCAGCGGCACGGCGCCGCGCTGGCCCAGCCAGTGCATGAAGCTCTGCACGCCCGCGTCGATGATCACTTCGGCCTGCGCCACCGCGGCCTGCCGGTTGGCCTGGCCCTGCTGCACGACCTGCGCGAGGTCGTCCACGGTGTAGAGGTAGACGTCCTCGAGCGCCTTCACTTCGGGCTCGATGTCGCGCGGCACGGCCAGGTCGACCATGAACATCGGGCGGTGCCTGCGCGCCTTGAGCGCGCGCTCGACGGCACCCAGGCCGATGATCGGCAGCGTGCTCGCGGTGCAGCTGACGACGATGTCGAATTCGGCCAGCCGTGCCGGCAGGTCGGCCAGCCGCATGGCTTCACCGCCGAAGCGCGAGGACAACTTTTCGCCGCGCTCCAGCGTGCGGTTGGCAATGGCGATGGACTTGGGCTCCTTGGCCGCGAAGTGCGTGGCCGCCAGGTCGATCATTTCGCCCGCGCCGACGAACAGCACGCGCGTCTTGCGCAGGTCTTCGAAGAGTTGTCCGGCCAGCCGCACGGCCGCGGCTGCCATGCTGATCGAATGCGCGCCGATCTCGGTGGACGTCCGCACTTCCTTGGCGACCGCGAACGAGCGCTGGAACAGTTGGTTGAGCGTGGTCCCCAGGGCGCCGACGGTCTCGGCCGCGCGCACCGCGTCTTTCATCTGGCCGAGGATCTGGGCTTCGCCGAGCACCATCGAATCCAGTCCGCTGGCGACGCGAAAGACATGGCGCGCAGCTTCGTCGTCGTGCAGGGTGTAGGCATGGGAGCGCAGCAGGGCGGGGGCCACGCCGCCGCTCTCTGCAAGCCAGCCGACCGTGTGGTCCAGGGCGATGTGCTCGGAGGCGCAATAGATCTCGGTGCGGTTGCAGGTCGAGATGATCGCGGCCTCGACCTGGGGGTGGCGGCCGCTGGCAAAGGAGCTGCGCAGGCTCTGCAGGGTCGGGGCGATCTGATCGAGCGCGAACGCAAAACGACCGCGCAGATCGAGCGGCGCGGTCGTGTGGTTCAAGCCAAGAGCCCAGACTGACATGGGCGTGATTATAAAATCAGCAGCCGCACCAGGCTTGCCGAAGGACAAATGGCTTTCCCTATAACAGCCATAACCTTCACCGCATGTGAGCGGCCTCCCTCTCCGACTGCCCGATGGACCTGCTGGCCCTCCTCGATCACCTGCTTAATTTTGTGGCACCCGCGGCGTTCATCGCGCTGGTGCTGGTCCTCGCGGGCCGCTTCCTGGGCGGGCGACGCACGGGCGTTGCGCGCTGGTGGGTGCAATGGGCGATCACCTTCGGCGCCGGCGTGGGGGTTCTGGTCGTCGGCCTGGTGGTCTTCGGGCGCGACGGGGTGATGACGACCTACGCCGCGCTCGTGGCCGTCTGCGGCACCGTGCAGTGGCTCGCGATGCGCGGCTGGCGGCGCTGATCCCGGGTCAGTCCAGCCGGCGGGCCATGTAGACCGACGTAGCTGGATAGGTCGCCAGCCGGGCCTGCTGCGCCGGGTCTGCCGGCTGCGTCGCGGCATAACGCTGCCGCTCCCAGAAACCCGCCGAAGACTGCACCGACACCAGCGTCGAGTGCCGCCAGCCGGCCCGCACCGCGTGGTCCCACGCATGCCGCACCAGCCGCGGCCCGAGGCCCAGCCCCGAGGCACTCGGATGCACGGCCAGGTCGTGCAGGTACAGCGCATCCGGCACTGGCGCGACCTCGAATTCGCCATGCAGCGGCGTGAGCTTGCCGGTCATCGAGGGGTAGGCCGCCAGATAGGCGCTGACGGCACCCGCATGCACCGCCACCCAGCCCGTCTCCGGCGCCGAAGCCAATCGCCGCGCGATCAGCGCACCGTCTTCCACGAAGCCCGCGCCGTAGCAGGCGAGCTGGATGGCGAGCACCGCCTCCAGATCGTCCGCGCGCATCGCACGCAGGAAGACGGCGCCTGCCGCCATCAGGCCAGCAGCAGCTTGTCGTCGTCGAGCTTTTCGCCGCGCGTCTGCTCGAACATGCGCAGCAGGTCGGGCACATCGAGGCCCGAGCGCTCCGGCCCGGCCACGTCCAGGATCACCTGCCCCTCGTGCAGCATCACGGTGCGCGAACCGTAGTCCAACGCCTGCCGCATGCTGTGCGTCACCATCATCGCAGTGAGCTGGCTGCCCTCGACGATCTTGGCGGTCAGCTCCAGCACGAAGGCGGCGGTCTTCGGGTCCAGCGCGGCCGTGTGCTCGTCCAGCAGCAGGATGCGCGAAGGCTTGAGCGACGCCATCAGCAAGCTCACCGCCTGCCGCTGACCGCCCGAGAGCAGGCCGATGCGGTCGGCCAGGCGGTTTTCCAGCCCCAGCTTCAGGATCGACAGCTTCTCGCGGAACAGCTCGCGAAGGCCCCGGTTGAGCGCGAAGCCGAAGCCCCGCCGCTCGCCGCGCTTGTACGCCAGTGCCATGTTCTCCTCGATGGTCAGCGCCTCGCAGGTGCCGGCCATCGGGTCCTGGAACACGCGGGCCACCATGCCCGAGCGCTGCCAGGCGTTCATGCGCGTCACGTCCTTGCCGTCGATCTCGATGCTGCCCTTGTCCACGATCAGGTCGCCGCTCACCGCATTGAGAAAGGTCGACTTGCCCGCGCCGTTCGAGCCGATCACGGTGACGAACTGGCCGGTCGGAATTTCCAGGCCGAGGCCGCGCAGCACGCGGTTCTCGATCGGCGTGCCCGGGTTGAAAGTCATCTCCAGTTGTTGGGCGCGCAGCATCAGTTCTTCCCCTTGAAGAGTCCGCGCAGCTTGCGCTTGTAGGCGGGGATCAGCAGCGCGACCGCGACCAGCACGGCGGTGACCAGGTTCAGGTCCTGCGCCTGCAGGCCCATGAAGTCGGTGTTGAGCGCCATCGCGATGAAAAAGCGGTAGAGCAGCGCGCCGAGCACGCAGGCCAGCGTGGTGATCACCATGCTGCGCGCGGGCAGGAGCGTCTCGCCGATGATCACCGCGGCCAGGCCGATCACGATCGTGCCCACGCCCATCGAGATGTCGGCCGTGCCCTGGCTCTGCGCGAAAAGCGCGCCGGCCAGCGCCACCAGCGCGTTGGAGAGCGCCAGGCCCGCCATCGTGTGGAAGTCGGTCGAAATGCCCTGGGCCCGCGCCATGCGCGCGTTGCCGCCGGTGGCGCGCATCGCCAGGCCCGCCTCGGAGGCGAAGAACATGTCGACCAGGATCTTCGCGGCGATCACGATCAGCAGCAGCAACAGCGGCTTGGCCCATTGCTCGGGCATGCCGCCGAAGTCGACCATGGTGAACACGGTCGGCTCGGTGATGAGCGCCACGTTGGGCTTGCCCATCACGCGCAGGTTGACCGAGTAGAGCGCGATCATCACCAGGATGCTCGCCAGCAACTGCATGATCTTGAGCTTGACGTTCAGCCAGGCCGTGACCCAGCCCGCGGCCGCGCCGGCCACGCAGGCCACCGCGGTGGCCGCCACCGGGTTCCAGCCGAGGACGATCAGCGTCGCGGCCACGGCGGCGCCCAGCGGAAAGCTGCCGTCCACCGTGAGGTCGGGAAAGTTGATGATGCGAAACGACATGAAGACGCCCAACGCGACCAGTCCGAATATCAGACCGATCTCGATGGCGCCCAGCGAAGCGATGAGCGACATAAAGAAGCTGGCTTCTTACTTCGTGGCCACGACCTTGGCGGTCTTCAGGAGCGATTCGGACAGCGTCACGCCCTGCAGCTTGGCCGCACCGGGGTTCACCACCAATTCGAAGTTGGTGCTGGTCTGCGAGGCGATGGTGCCGGGCTTCTCGCCCTTCAGGATGCGCACGACGATCTTGCCGGTCTGGCGGCCGATGTCGCTGTAGTTCAGGCCCAGGGCAGCCACGGCGCCGCGCTCGACGGTGGCCGTGTCGGCCGCCACCACCGGCAGCTTGGCCTGCTGCGCCACTTTCACGATGCCTTCGAAGGCCGAGACCACGTTGTTGTCGGTCGGCGTGTAGATCACGTCGGCCTTGCCCACCAGGCTCTGGGCGGCGGTCGGCACGTCCACGGTGCGGGCGGCCGCGGCTTCGACGACGGTCATGCCGGCGTCGGCAGCCGCCTTCTTCAGCGAAGCGACGATGGCCACCGAGTTCGCTTCGCCGGGGCTGTAGATCACGCCGATGCGCTTGGCGTTGGGCACCACCTGCTTGATGAGGCCGATGTGCTTGTCCAGCGGCGAGAGGTCCGACACACCCGTCACGTTGGTGCCCGTGGCGTCCCAGTTCTTCACCAGCCTGGCGGCCACCGGATCGGTGATGGCCGAGTACACGACCGGAATCGTCTTGGTGGAAGCCACCACGGCCTGCGCCGACGGCGTGGCGATGGCGACGATCACGTCGGGCGCATCGCCCACGTACTTGCGGGCGATCTGGGCGGCGGTGCCCACGTTGCCCTGCGCGCTCTGGTAGGTGAACTTGAGGTTCTTGCCTTCTTCGTAGCCCGCCGCCTTGAGCTCCGCCTTCACGCCGTCGCGCACGGCATCGAGGGCCGGGTGTTCGACGATGGCGGTCACGGCCACCGACTTGGTGTCGGCCGCAAAGGACGACGGCGCGGCCGCCAGCATGCCGAGGGCCAGGGCGACGGCGCTGAAAGGGGTGCGAAGCAGGGCGTTTTTCACGTGAGGGGTCTCCGGATGGGGATGAATGCGTCGGGGATGAGGCCGCCGGCGTGCGCCGGGGCGGAAATTCAGCGGGCCAGCAATTGCGCGTGCAATCCCGGCAGCTTCGAAGTCTAGATCGTACTTTGCACAATTAAGGTGCATGCCCTTATCGGGCTTACCCCGCTTTAAGAAACATAATTGCATCCATTGAAGGATGTAAGAGATGAAATTGCATGAGATCGAACTCGACCGGATCGACCGGCGGATTCTTGAGCACTTGCAGGTGCACGGCCGCGCAACCAACCTCGAACTGTCGGAGGTGGCCAACCTGTCGCCCGCGCAGTGCATGAGGCGCCACCGGCGACTGGAAGAGCTGGGCTTCATCAACGGCTACGCGGCGCACCTGAATGCGCGGCACGTCGGGCTGGGCGTGATCGCCTTCATCCACGTGACGATGGCGCGGGGCCATGTCGACGAGCTGCCCAAGTTCCAGGACCTGATCGCCGACCTGAAGCAGATCCTGGAGTGCTATTCGGTGACCGGCGACTTCGACTACGTGCTCAAGGTGGTCGCGCGCGACCTGGAGTCGCTCTCGCAGTTCCTGATGCACACGCTGATGCACATGCCCGGGGTGTCGGCCGTGCGGTCCAGCGTGTGCCTCAATGAGATCAAGTGCACCACGGCGCTGCCGCTGGAATAGGAACAGGAAAAGCGGCTCAGGTCGGCATGCCCGGGATCGGCGAGTTCTGCGTCGCGGGGGCCGGCGCGGCTGCGGCCGGCTCGGTGGGCGCCATCATGAAGGTGGTCGGTGTCGCCATCGGCAGCGCGGCCTTCCTCAGCTCGTCGAGGATCACGAACAACAGGTCGCTGCGCACGCCGCCCGCCAGGCGCGGGCTCGCCACATAGGCGATGGCCTGGAAGATCAAGAGCCCGTTCTCGATGCCTTCCAGCGTGAGCGATGGCGCGGGCGTTTCCAGCACCCCTTCGTGCGCGCGGCAGGCTTCCAGGATCAGTTCGCGCACGCGCTGCGCGTCGGTGGTCAGCGGCATCGGCAGGCGGATCAGCACGCGGCCCTCGGCGTTGGCCAGCGTCATGTTGCGGACCGTCTTGGTGATGAATTCCGAGTTCGGCACGATCAGCGTCGAGCGGTCGCCCAGCTGGATCTCGGTGGCGCGCACGTTGATGCGCCGCACGTCGCCCTCGGCCGTGCCCAGCACCACCCAGTCGCCCACCTTCACCGGCTGCTCGGCCAGGAGGATCAGCCCCGAGATGAAGTTCTGCACGATCGCCTGCAGCCCGAAGCCGATGCCCACCGACAGCGCGCTGGCCACCCACGCGATGCGCTCGATGCCGATGCCCATGGCCGAGAGCGCGAACGCGATCACCAGGATGCCGCCCACGTAGCCCAGGAGCGTGGTGAGCGAGCTCTGCATGCCCGGCTCCAGCTTCGTGTTGGGCAGGTAGCTGCGCTCCAGCCAGCGCTTGAACACCCGCAGCACGATGAAGCCGACCACCGCCACCGCGATGGCGCTCAGGATCGCGCCCGGCACCAGCTGGAACTCGCCCACCTTCACGCCGGTGCCGAACTTGCCGCTGCGCTGGAACACCTCGCCCGGCCCGGTGCCCAGCGGCGCGGCGAGCGCGATCAGCATGTAGAAGAACAGCCCGACCCGGCTCAGCCCCGAGAGCACGGTGGCGGCCTGGTCCAGCGTCTGCGGCGCCAGGTTGAAGCTCTTCTGCAGCCGCTGGCCGAAGGTGCTGCGCGACGACACCAGCGCCATGAACACGTCGTCGGCGAACTTGAACAGCACGTAGAAGGCCGCGGCCACGATGCCGCTCCAGGTGAGCTGCGAGGCCAGGAAGCTCGCGAGCGCCACGTAGCCCACGGCCACCAGCACCCAGATCGCGATGACCAGCACGCCGATCAGCGCGACCAGGAGGCCGACCCACATCGGCCGCTCCGGCAGGCCCGCGTCGGGCGCGTCGGCGCGCAGGGCCTTCAGCCGGTAGACGACGGTGCCGACCAGCGCGGTGAGAAGCAGCGCCGTCAGCACGTGCGTGCTCACCACGGCGGCAAAGCTCGCGTCGATGAGCGCGTTGATCTCGGCGGGCGTCCATGCGAGCGCGGCCACCAGCGCCACCAGCCATGGCAACGCCGACAGGCGACTGGCCGTGGCGTCGGGAATGGGCGGCAGGCGCCAGGACGGCCGGGCCGCGGCCAGCAGCGCGCGCCCCAGCCCGATGACGAACGCCATGAAGGTCAGCGCCTGTGCCGTCGATTGCAGCGCCTTGCGCGCCTGCGCATCCCAGGTGGCATGGGCCTTGAGCACCTCCACGAAACCGTGCGCGGCCACGGCCACCAGCAGCACGTGGGCCCCGACGATGGCGATCACCAGCAGCGAGCGGCGCAGCCGCCCGGCGGGAAGCACGCGCATCGCCAGCCGGGTCAGCCCGCGCTCGGCGGCCCAGACACCGAGCCACGACAGCAGCAGGGCGCCGATCAGCGCGGCGATCACCAGCGTGCGGCTCTCGGGCTGCAGCGCCTGCTGGAAGCCGTCGTCGAGCGCCGCGCCTATCGCCTGCAGCCTTGCCAGGTCGTCGGGCCAGGCCTCGCGCAGGTCGTTCCAGAACGCGCCGCTGAGCGGCGAGGCGGCGCGGCTGGTGAGCTCGGCCTCGAACTGCTGGCGCCGCTGCGACACCAGGTCGGTGCCGCGCTGGCGCACGTCGATCGACAGCAGCTTGGCCAGCCGGATGTCGGCGTCCAGCGCGTTGCGCTCCTTGGTCAGTTGTGCGCGCTGGCGCGTGATGTTGGGGTCTTCGGTGGCACCGGCGGCGGGCGGGTTGCCCAGTTCGCCCAGGCGCGCGTTCAGGTCGGCCAGGTCGCCGGTGCGGGCGGCGACGAACTTGTCGGCCTGCACGCCGATCTCGTTGATCTGCACGAGCTGCTTGCGCGCATCGTCCGCGCCCCCGCCCCCGGTGGCGGGGCCGGCGGCGGCACCGGCACTGGGCGCGGGCGCAGCCTTGGCGAACTGCGCGCGCAACTCGGCGATGGTGGGCGCCGGCGCTGCTGCTGCGGCGGCGGTGTTGGCGCTGTTGTTGGGGTTGCCGTTGCCGGCGTTCATGCTGGCGTCCGGCTGCGCGAGGGCGCCGCCGCAGGTCAACAGGGCCAGCAGAGCCAGGATGGCGGGAAGGCAGAAGCCCGCCAGGCGAGAGGTCCGTTTCATGGCCGCATCATAGAAGCCGCCATCTCGTAAGAACCGGTAAGAAATGCAGCCTCAACCGGCAGGGCTGAAGAGGTCGACCCTGTCGGTGATGATGCCGTCGGTGCCCAGCGCGATGAGCCGCTGCGCGGCCCAGTCGTCGTTGACCGTGTAGCTGAGCGAGCGCAGGCCCGCGCCGTGCACCTGTTCGACGGTGGCGGTGTTCCACAGCGCGTGGTTGCAGACGATGGCTTTGCAGTCCAGGTCCAGCGCGGTCTCCAGCCAGCCGTTCCACAGCGTGTCGAGCAGCAGGCCGCGCGGCAGCTCGGGCTGCGTGGCGGCGGCGCCCTGGAGCGAATCGACCTGGAAGGAGGTGAGCAGCGGAGGAGTCGCCGCACCCTGCCAGAGGCGCGCCGCTTCGCGCGCCACCACTTCGCCGGTCTCGCGTTCGGTGCCGGGCGTCGGCTTGATCTCGATGTTGAGGAGGTAATCGTTGGCCAGGCAGAAGCGGGCCAGGTTTTCCAGCGTGGGCAGAGGCTCGCCTGCGAAGCTGCGCGAATGCCAGCCGCCCGCATCGAGCTGCGACAGCGCGCTCCACGGTTGCTCGCCGCCGACGCCGTGGCCGTTGGTGGTGCGCTCCAGCGTGGCGTCGTGCATGAGGAAGGGCACGCCGTCCGCGCTCAGCTTGGCATCGCACTCGAACATGCGGTAGCCGTGCGAAGCGCCGAAACGGAAGGCCGCGAGCGTGTTTTCAGGCGCCAGCTTGCCGGCGCCGCGGTGTGCGACCCAACGGGGGTAGGGCCAGGGGCTTCGTTCCGCCATCGCTCAATCTGCCCGCTTGCCCGATCCGGCGTCGAACCAGTGCAGCTTGTCTTCGCGCGCCGCGATCTTCACCGTGTCGCCGGCGACCGGCGGGTGATCGCCTTCGTCGGTGCGCATGATGATCTGCTCGTCGCCGATGCGGCCGTACACCAGGCGCTCGGCGCCCAGCAGTTCGACCTGCTCGACCTGCACCGTCCAGCCGCTTTCGTCCAGCTTCATGTGCTCGGGGCGAATGCCCAGGATCTGGCCCGCGCGCACGCCCGGTGCATGCCTCAGAAGGTTCATCGGCGGCGAGCCGATGAAGCTCGCCACGAAGGTGGTGGCCGGGCGCGAGTACACCTCTTCGGGCGACGCGAACTGGTCCATCACGCCGCCGTTCATCACGATGATGCGCTGGGCGAGCGTCATCGCCTCGACCTGGTCGTGCGTGACGAAGAGGGAGGTGATGCCCAGCTCGCGGTGCAGCTTCTGGATTTCCAGGCGCGTCTGCGCGCGCAGCTTGGCGTCCAGGTTCGACAGCGGTTCGTCGAACAGAAACACCTGCGGCTGCCGCACGATCGCGCGGCCCATGGCCACGCGCTGGCGCTGGCCGCCGGAGAGCTCGCGGGGCTTGCGCTCGAGCAGGTGGCCCAGTTCGAGGATCTTGGCGGCCTTGTCCACGCGCACCTTGATCTCGGGCACCGGCACCTTGGCGATCTTCAGGCCGTAGGCCATGTTCGCGAACACGCTCATGTGCGGGTAGAGCGCGTAGTTCTGGAACACCATCGCGATGTCGCGCTCGGAGGGTTCGAGCTCGTTCACCACGCGCCCGCCGATGGAGATTTCGCCGGCCGAGATTTCTTCCAGCCCGGCCACCATGCGCAGCAGCGTCGACTTGCCGCAGCCCGAGGGGCCCACGATCACGATGAACTCATGGTCGGCGATCTCGGCGCTCACGCCGTGGATGACCTGGTTGGCTTTGGGCCCGTGGCCGTAGCGCTTGATGACGTTGCGTAGGGAAAGTGCAGCCATGTTCTTCTCGATTTCGGCCTCTATCGCGAGGCACTGTTATTTCCAGAACCACCGCGGAACCGGCTTTGCCGTGCCGCTGGTGGTGCCCCCGGGTAGGGGGTGGCGAAGCGGCGCGATGTGCGCGCAGCCTGGGGGCGAGCCTATTTCTCGGTGTCCACAAGGCCCTTGACGAACCACTTTTGCATCAGGACCACCACCAGCGCGGGCGGCAGCATCGCCAGGATGGCGGTGGCCATCACGACGTTCCATTCGTTCTGCCCGTCGCCGCCGGCGATCATCCGCTTGATGCCGACCACCACCGGGTACATGTCTTCGCTCGTGGTCGCCAGCAGCGGCCAGAGGTACTGGTTCCAGCCGTAGATGAACTGGATCACGAACAGCGCCGCAATCGAGGTCTTGGAGAGCGGCAGCAGCACGTCGAAGAAAAAGCGCATCGGGCTTGCGCCGTCCATGCGCGAGGCCTCGGTGAGCTCGTCCGGCACCGTGAGGAAGAACTGGCGGAACAGGAAAGTCGCCGTGGCCGAGGCGATCAGCGGCACCGTGAGGCCCGCGTAGGTGTTCAGCATGTTCAGGTCCGACAGCACCTTGTAGGTGGGCAGGATGCGCACCTCCACCGGCAGCATCAGCGTCACGAAGATGGCCCAGAAGCAGATCTTCTTGAACGGAAAGCGGAAGTAGACGATGGCAAAGGCCGACAGCAGCGAGATGGAGATCTTGCCGATGGCGATCACCATCGCCGTCACGAAGCTCACCCACATCATGTGCGCCACCGGGGCGTTGGAGCCTGCGCTGTTCTCGCGACCGAAGAGCGCGCCCTTGTAGCTGTCCACGATGTTCGAGCCGGGCAGCAGCGGCATCGGCGCCTGCACGATCTCCTGCGCGGTGTGCGTGGAGGCCACGAACGCCAGGTAGAGCGGGAAGGCGACGATGAGCACGCCCAGGATCATGATGACGTGGGCCAGGATGCCGTGGGTGCCGCGCTTCTCAACCATGCTGCGCTCCGATGGGTTCGGGTTTTTCTTGTTGCTTCATCAGTACTGCACTTTCTTCTCGACGTAGCGGAACTGGATGACGGTCAGCGCCACCACGATCACCATCAGCACCACCGACTGCGCGGCCGAGCCGCCCAGGTCCAGGCCCTTGAAGCCGTCGTGGTAGACCTTGTAGACCAGGATCGTGGTGTCCTTGCCCGGGCCGCCTTGCGTGGCCGCATCGACGATCGCGAAGGTGTCGAAGAAGGCGTAGACCACGTTGATCACCAGGAGGAAGAACGTGGTGGGCGACAGCAGCGGGAACTGCACCGTCCAGAAGCGGCGCCACGGGCGCGCGCCGTCGATGGCCGCGGCCTCGATCAGCGACTTCGGAATGGACTGCAGCCCGGCCAGGAAGAACAGGAAGTTGTAGGAGATCTGCTTCCACACCGAGGCCATCACGATCAGCGTCATGGCGTGGCCCGAGTCGAGCAGGTGGTTCCAGTTGATGCCGACCTTGCCCAGCGCATAGGCCACCACGCCCAGCGAGGGCGAGAACATGAAGACCCACAGCACGGCCGCCACCGCGGGCGCCACGGCGTAGGGCAGGATGAGCATGGTCTTGTAGAACATGCCGCCGCGCACGATGCGGTCGGCGAACACGGCGAGCATGAGCGACAGGCTGATGCCGATGCCGGCCACCAGCACCGAGAAGAACGCCGTGGTCTTGAACGACTCGGCATAGCTCGGGTCGTGGAACAGTTCCTTGAAGTTCTGCAGACCGACGTATTCGACCGAGGTGCCGAAGGCGTCCTGCTGCTGCAGCGACTGCAGGATGGCCTGCCCCGCCGGCCAGAAGAAAAACACGAGGATCACCGCCATCTGCGGCGTCAACAGCAGCCAGGGCAACCAGCCCGAGCGAAAGAAAACGCGTTTTTCCATGATCCCTCTGAATAAAAAATCCCGCCCGGCCCGCCCTTGTGCAAGAGCGAACGGGGGCGGGCGATATTAGCCGGACGCGCAGGCCCGGCCGTCAATCGTTAGCTCTTGTTCGCCTTCTGGAAGCGTTCCAGTTGCTCGTTGCCGCGCGTGACGATCGCGTCCAGCGCCTCCTTGGCGGTCTTCTTGCCGTTCCAGACCTGTTCGAGCTCTTCGTCCTCGATGGCGCGGATCTGCACGTAGTTGCCCAGGCGGATGCCGCGGCTCTTGTCGGTGACCTTGCGGATCATCTGCGTCACGGCCACGTCGGTGCCGGGGTTCTGCTTGTAGAAGCCCGATTCCTCGGTGAGCTTGTACGAGGCGGTGGTCACCGGCAGGTAGCCCGTGCGCTTGTGGCTGGCGGACTGCACTTCAGGCGTCGAGATGAAGCTGAAGAACTTGGCCACGCCCTTGTACTCGGCCGGCTTCTTGCCCGACATGACCCACAGGCTCGCGCCGCCGATCACCGTGTTCTGCGGTGCGCCCGGCACGTCCGGGTAGTAGGGCAGGGGCGCCAGGCCGTAGGCGAACTTGGCGTTCTTGGCCACGTTGCCGTAGAAGCCCGACGAGGTGTTGATCATGGCGCACTCGCCCGAGACGAACGAGGCCTCGGGCACGTTGCCGCGGCCCTTGTAGATGAACAGGCCCTGCTTGGCCATGCTGGCGAGGTTCTCGATGTGGCGCTGGTGCAGCGGCGAGTTCACCTTCAGGCGCGCGTCCAGGCCCTGCAGCCCGTTGGCCTTGCTCGCGAACTCCACGTTGTGCCAGGCCGAGAAGCTCTCCACCTGCGTCCAGTTCTGCCAGGCCGTGGTGAACGGGCACTTGTGGCCGCTCGCCTTCAGCTTGGCCGCTGCCGCGACCACTTCGGGCCAGGTCGAGGGTGCCTTGTCGGTGGGCAGGCCCGCGGCCTTGAAGGCGTCCTTGTTGAAATAGAAGATGGTGGTCGAGCTGTTGAACGGGAAGCTCAGCATCTGGCCGTTGGGGGCGGTGTAGTAGCCGGCCACGGCGGGGATGTAGGCGGCCGGGTCGAACTTCTCGCCCGCGTCCTTCATGACCTGGCCCACCGGAATGATCGCGCCCTTGCTGGCCATCATGGTGGCGGTGCCCACTTCGAACACCTGCAGGATGTGCGGTGCGTTGCCCGAGCGGTAGGCCGCGATGGAAGCCGTCATCGATTCGTCGTACGTGCCCTTGAAGGTCGGCACGATCTTGTATTCCTTCTGGCTCTCGTTGAACTGCTTGGCCAGGTCGTTGACCCACTCGTTGTTGACGGCGGTCATGGAATGCCACCACTGGATCTCGGTCTGGGCCTGCGCCACGTTGAACAGCGTGGTCGCGGCCAGCGTCGAGGCCAGCGCGAGCGTCTTGAATCGCATGAAGACTCCTGAAGGGAAAATGAAAGCGCGGATGCTAGGGCATGTGGATGACACAGCCGCGTCACATTGGCGCACGGACCGCTGTCATCTTCCAATCGGGGAAACCCCTTTGGCGCCAAGCCCGGCGCGGGGTGCGGGCCTGCATGTTGCGTTGCACCATGCTAGCATCGCCCTCCCTTTTTCGGCCCAGCTTTTCGCCACGGCCAGGGCCCTTTGCGAGACCGCCATGAGCAGCAAAACCTCCCTCGATAAAAGCAGGATCAAGTTCCTCTTGCTCGAGGGCATCCACCCCTCGGCCGTGGAGGTGCTGCGCGCCGCCGGCTACACCAACATCGAGTCGCTGCCGGGCGCACTGCCCGATGCCGAACTCAAGGCGAAGATCGCCGACGTTCATTTCCTGGGCATCCGCTCGCGCACGCAGCTGACGGCCGAGGTGTTTGCCGCGGCCCACAAGCTGGTGGCCGCCGGGTGCTTCTGCATCGGCACGAATCAGGTCGACCTCGATGCGGCCCGCGAGCATGGCGTGGCGGTGTTCAACGCGCCTTATTCCAACACCCGCTCGGTGGCCGAGCTGGTGCTGGCCGAAGCGATCCTGCTCTTGCGCGGCGTGCCCGAGAAGAGCGCGGTGGCGCATCGCGGCGGCTGGCTCAAGTCGGCCGACAACGCGTTCGAAATCCGCGGCAAGACCCTGGGCATCGTGGGCTACGGCTCGATCGGCGCGCAGCTGTCGGTGCTGGCCGAGGCGCTGGGCATGCACGTGGCGTTCTTCGACGTGGTCACCAAGCTGCCGCTGGGCAATGCGCGCCAGGTGCGAGAGCTGCACCAGCTGCTGGCTCAGAGCGACATCGTCACGCTGCACGTGCCCGAGACGCAGGCCACGCAATGGATGATCGGCGCGGCCGAGATCGCCGCGATGAAGCCGGGGTCGATCCTCATCAATGCCTCGCGCGGCACCGTGGTCAAAATCGAGGCGCTGGCCGGCGCGCTGAAGGAAAAGAAGCTGCTGGGCGCCGCGATCGACGTGTTCCCGGTGGAGCCGCGCAGCAACAAGGACGAGTTCCAGTCGCCCCTGCGGGGCCTGGACAACGTGATCCTGACGCCGCACATCGGCGGCTCGACGATGGAGGCGCAGGCCAACATCGGACTCGAAGTGGCCGAGAAGCTGGTGAAGTACAGCGACAACGGCACCTCGACCTCGTCGGTCAATTTCCCCGAGGTGGCGCTGCCCGCGCACCCGGGCAAGCACCGGCTGCTGCACATCCACCGGAACGTGCCGGGCGTGCTGTCCGAGATCAACAAGATCTTCTCGGACAACAACATCAATATCTCTTCCCAGTTCCTGCAGACGAACGAGAAGGTCGGGTACGTGGTGACGGACATCGACGCCTCCTCCTCGGACCTGGCGCTGGAGAAGCTGGCGAAGGTGAACGGCACGATCCGCAGCCGCGTGCTGTTCTGAGCATCTGAGCCCGGGCGCTCGGGCGCCGGGCGGGGACGGGCTGGTGCCCATAGCACAAGGGCAAGGCCAAGGTCACGAGGCAAGACCCCAAGCCCTGCCCTAAAATCGACCCCCCGGCTACATGGGCGCGCAGCGCCTGGCCAAGGGCCCCACCCGATGAATGCTCCGACCGCGTTGAACACGCTGTTGGCACAGGCCGCAGAGCCTGTCCGACTGCGCGAGATCCCGTACAACTACACCAGCTTCTCCGATCGCGAGATCGTGATTCGCCTCTTGGGCGAACGTGGCTGGGAACTGCTGCAGACCCTGCGCGCCGAGCGCCGCACCGGCCGGTCGGCGCGCATGCTCTACGAAGTGCTGGGCGACATCTGGGTGGTGCAGCGCAATCCCTACCTCGTGGACGACCTGCTGGACAACCCGCGCCGCCGCGGCCAGCTGGTCGAGGCACTCAAGCACCGGCTGACCGAAGTCCAGAAGCGCCGCACCCCCGACAGCGACATGCCGCGCGACCAACTGGTCGGTGAGCTCACCGCTCTGGTCGGCGATGCGGTGGCAGCCTTCGACACCAAGTTCCGCGACGTCGCGGCCCTGCGCCGCAAGGCCACGCGCGTGCTGGGCCGGCTCACCGCCAAGGACAACATCAAGTTCGACGGGCTCTCCCGCGTATCGCACGTGACCGATGCGACCGACTGGCGCGTGGAGTACCCCTTCGTCGTGCTGTGCCCCGACACCGAGGCCGAGATGGCGCTCCTGGTGAAGGGCTGCATCGAGCTGGGCCTGACCATCATCCCGCGCGGGGGCGGCACCGGCTACACCGGCGGGGCGATTCCGCTGACCTGGAACAGCGTCGTCATCAACACCGAGAAGCTCGAGGCGATGACCGAGGTCGAGCACATCTCGCTGCCCGGCCTCGACAACCCCGTGCCGACCATCTGGACCGAAGCGGGCGTGGTCACCCAGCGCGTGGCCGATGCGGCCGAGCGCTCGGGCTTCGTGTTCGCGGTCGATCCCACCTCGGCCGAAGCCTCGTGCGTCGGCGGCAACGTCGCCATGAATGCCGGCGGCAAGAAGGCCGTGCTCTGGGGCACGGCGCTGGACAACCTCGCCTCGTGGCGCATGGTGACGCCGCAGGCCGAGTGGCTCGAAGTCACGCGCATCGGCCACAACCTGGGAAAGATCCACGACGCCGAAAGCGCGCTGTTCGAGCTGCAGTACTACGCGGCCGACGGCAAGACGAAACTGCGCACCGAGCGTCTCGACATCCCCGGCCGCACCTTCCGCAAGGAGGGCCTGGGCAAGGACGTGACCGACAAGTTCCTCTCGGGCCTGCCGGGCATCCAGAAGGAGGGCTGCGACGGCCTCATCACCAGCTGCCGCTGGGTGGTGCACAAGATGCCCTCGCATACGCGCACCGTGTGCCTCGAATTCTTCGGCAACGCGAAGGACGCGGTGCCCAGCATCGTCGAGATCAAGGACTTCATGTTCGCCGAGCAGAAGCGCTCGGGCGTGCTGCTGGCCGGCCTCGAGCATCTGGACGATCGGTATCTGAAGGCCGTGGGCTACGCCACGAAATCGAAGAAGCACGGCGGCCTGCCGAAGATGGTGCTGTTCGGCGACATCGCGGGCGACGACGCCGATGCGGTGGCACGCGTCACCTCCGAGGTGGTGCGCATCGCCAACTCGCGCAGCGGCGAAGGCTTCATCGCCATCAGCCCCGAGGCGCGCAAGAAATTCTGGCTCGACCGCAAGCGCACGGCCGCCATCAGCAAGCACACCAACGCCTTCAAGATCAACGAAGACGTGGTGATCCCGCTGCCGCGCATGGCCGAGTACAGCGACGGCATCGAGCGCATCAACATCGAGCTGTCGTTGCAGAACAAGCTCGCGCTCACCGATGAGCTCGAAGTGTTCCTTGCGCGCGGCAACCTGCCGCTGGGCAAGACCGACGACGCGCACGAGATCCCGGCGGCAGAGCTGCTCGAAGACCGCGTGGCGCAGGCCGTGGCGCTGGTGCACGAGGTGCGCGCGCTCTGGGCCGGCTGGCTGCAGAACGTGGATGAGTTGTTCCCGCAGCTGCAGGACCACACCCTGCGCGCGAGCTGGAAGACGCAGCTGCGCCAGCCGCTGCAGGAGATTTTTTCGGGCGCCGAGTTCGCGCCGATCCTGGCCGAGTGCACCGCCATCCACAAGCGCGTGCTCAAGGGCCGCGTGTGGGTCGCGCTGCACATGCACGCGGGCGATGGCAACGTGCACACCAACATCCCCGTGAACAGCGACAACTACGACATGCTGCAGACCGCGCATGCCGCGGTGGTGCGCATCATGGCGCTGGCACGCAGCCTGGACGGCGTGATCTCGGGCGAGCACGGCATCGGCATCACCAAGCTCGAATTCCTGAGCGACGAAGAGCTGCGCCCGTTCACCGAATACAAGGCCCGCGTCGACCCCGAAGGCCGCTTCAACAAGGGCAAGCTGCTGCGGGCGCCTGCGGGCGAAACCGTCACGCTGCATGCCGACCTGACCAACGCCTACACGCCCAGCTTCGGCCTCATGGGGCACGAGTCGCTGATCATGCAGCAGAGCGACATCGGCGCCATCGCCGACAGCGTGAAGGACTGCCTGCGCTGCGGCAAGTGCAAGCCGGTGTGCGCCACGCACGTGCCGCGCGCCAACCTGCTGTACAGCCCGCGCAACAAGATCCTGGCGACCTCGCTGCTGGTGGAGGCGTTCCTCTATGAAGAGCAGACGCGGCGCGGCATCAGCATCAAGCACTGGGAAGAGTTCGAGGACGTGGCCGACCACTGCACCGTGTGCCACAAGTGCCTGACGCCGTGCCCGGTGAAGATCGACTTCGGCGACGTGTCGATGAACATGCGCAACCTGCTGCGCAAGATGGGCCAGAAGAGCTTCCGCCCCGGCAACGCGGCCGCGATGTTCTTCCTGAACGCGACCAACCCGCAGACCATCAAGGCGGTGCGCGCGGGCATGGTGGGCATCGGCTTCAAGGCGCAGCGCCTGGCCAACGACCTGCTGCGCGGCCTGGCGAAGAAGCAGACCGCCGCCCCGCCGGCCACGCTGGGCGTGGCGCCGCTCAAGGAGCAGGTGATCCACTTCATCAACAAGAAGATGCCCGGCAACCTGCCGAAGAAGACGGCGCGCGCGCTGCTGGACATCGAGGACGCGGACTACGTGCCGATCATCCGCGACCCGAAGGCGACGACCTCGGAAACCGAGGCGGTCTTCTACTTCCCGGGGTGCGGATCGGAGCGCCTCTTCTCGCAAGTGGGCCTGGCCACGCAGGCGATGCTCTGGCATGCGGGCGTGCAGACGGTGCTGCCGCCGGGCTACCTGTGCTGCGGTTATCCGCAGCGCGGCAGCGGCCAGTTCGACAAGGCCGAGAAGATGATCACGGACAACCGCGTGCTCTTCCATCGCGTGGCCAACACGCTCAACTACCTGGACATCAAGACCGTGGTGGTGAGCTGCGGCACCTGCTACGACCAGCTGCAGGGCTACCAGTTCGACAAGATCTTCCCGGGCTGCCGGATCATCGACATCCACGAGTACCTGCTCGAGAAGGGCATCACGCTGGCTGACGCAGGCGGTGGCGGCTACCTCTATCACGACCCCTGCCATTCGCCGATGAAGCTGCAGGACCCGATGAAGACGGTGAAGGCGCTGGTCGGCGACAACGTGCTCAAGAACGACCGCTGCTGCGGCGAGTCGGGCACGCTGGGCGTGTCGCGGCCCGACATCTCCACGCAGATCCGCTTTCGCAAGGAAGAGGAGCTCAAGAAGGGCGAGGCCGAATTGCGCGAGAGCGGTGCTGTCGGCGCCAAGGACAACGTGAAGATCCTCACCAGCTGCCCGAGCTGCCTGCAAGGCCTCTCGCGCTACGGCAACGACCTGAACAACGGCCTGCTCGAAGCCGACTACATCGTGGTCGAGATGGCCAACAAGATCCTGGGCGAGGACTGGATGCCGAAATACGTGGCCGCAGCCAACCAGGGCGGGATCGAGCGGGTGCTGGTATGAGGGTGCATCCAGGCTGCCCCTTCTGCGAAGGCCCGGGTGGCCGCGTGGTGTTCGAGGGCGCCAAGGTGCGCGTGATCCATGCGGAGGAGGCGGGCTTTCCGGCTTTCTACCGCGTGATCTGGCGCGACCATGCGCCGGAGTTTTCCGATCTCGACGCCGCGGACCGCGTGCTGTGCATGGAAGCGGTGACGGCGGTCGAGCAGTGCCTGCGCGAGCAGTTGAAGCCCACGAAGGTCAACCTCGCCGCGCTCGGCAACATGGTGCCGCACCTGCATTGGCACGTGATCGCGCGCTTCGAGTGGGACAGTCACTTTCCCGCGCCGTTCTGGGCTGCCGCGCAGCGCGCGGCGCCGGTCGATCGCGTGGTGGATCTGCAGGCATTGCTGCCGAAGGTGGAGGCCGAGATGGTCCGCCGGCTGGCGCTGCTGCAGGGCTGAACGCGAGGCCGCCCGCGCTCAGCGCGCGGAGGCCGTGCGGGTTGCCGCCAACTTGCGGTTCGCGCATGCCTCCTTGAATTCCGGGGTGGCGCGCATCTCCTTGGAGAAGCGCTTCGATGCGACGCTGCCGTCGCGGCACACACGATCCAGTTCGGTCTGCGCCTCGCGGTTGCCCGCGTGCGACGCATGGGCCAGCACGCGCAGTGCGTGGATGGGCAAGGCGGACGGCACGCCCGTCGATGAGGCTGCAGCTTCGGTCTTGGGCGCGGATGTGGCCGGCCTGGCCGTCTCGTTCACCGGCAATGTGCGGCCTGTGCCCGCCGAAGTGGGCAGGCGCTCCACCGTCGTGAAGTCGCCGCTCTTGCCTGCGCGTTCGACCATCTGGCGGTAGCTGTCCATCATTCGCGAAGTGTCCCTGGGCGTCAGGTCCTTCGCCGGCTTGGCGAGATAGGCGGCGACCTCGGGTGGCAGCGCGGCGTTCACTGCGCTGAATTCGGGCCCCGAGGCCCGCGTCCCGAACTGCGCGGCATGCGCCGCATCGTCACCGAGGGCTGCCGCGCCTTTGCCGGCAACGCCTGCCACGCCCGTTGCGCTCTCGGCTGCGACAGCACCCGCGCCGACAGCCGCACCCTTGCCGGCGGTTCCCGCTGCCTTGCCCGCGGTTGCGGCCTTGCCTGCCGCCTTTCCGAGCAGGCCCCAGAAGGCATGCGCCGGCATGACGGAGCCGGCCGCCAGCACGGCGCAGAGGGCAAGGGCGGCCCAGTTCGGGCGCGACGATCGATGGCGTTGACGTGTCTGCATGCCGCGATGCTAAGCGCTGGTATTCGCGCAGCGATGCGCATGCAGGCGCAGCCGCGCGGCATACTGCGCGCCTCCGAGAATTTTTCCGAATGGAATACCGCTATGGCAGGCTTGAAACCGGGCGCACCGACGCCGCAATCGATCACCGTGCACGGCCAGTCGCGCGTGCTCGAGGTGGGCTTCTCGGACGGGGCGACCTTCCGCATTCCCTTCGAGCTGATGCGCATCTACTCGCCCTCGGCCGAGGTGCAGGGCCACGGCCCGGGCCAGGAAGTGCTGCAGACGGGCAAGCGCGATGTCGAACTGGCCGACCTCGAACCGGTCGGCAACTACGCCGTGCAGCCGACCTTCAGCGATGGCCACAACACCGGCATCTACTCGTGGGACCTGCTCTACGAACTCGGTGCGAACCAGGCCGACCTGTGGGCGCAGTACGAGCGCCGGCTCGCCGAGGCGGGCATCGATCGCGATGCACCGATGATCGACAAGAGCGGACCTTCGTGCAGCAGCCACTGATGCTTTCGAATCTCCCGGTGCTATTGAAACGATAGCCCCGCAGGCAGCAAGGACGCGCGTTGCAGCGTCTCTTCATTTGAAGAAAAAGCAACAAATGCCCGCCGTGGGTGCGGGGTCGTCGCCTTGATGTGTGGGCTTCCGGCCTAACATCGGTCGCATGAGTACAACCCACTTCGGCTTCGAGAAAGTCGACGAAAGCGAGAAGGCGCAGCGTGTCCGCGGCGTCTTCGATTCGGTGGCCTCGCGCTACGACGTCATGAACGACCTGATGTCGGTGGGCCTGCACCGCGCCTGGAAGGCCTACACCGTGATGGTGGCGAACGTGGGCGAAGGCTCGCGCGTGCTCGACATCGCGGGCGGCACCGGCGACCTCGCGCTCGCCTTCTCCAAGAAGGTCGGCGCCACCGGCCAGGTGGTCCACACCGACATCAACGAAGCCATGCTGAGCACCGGCCGCGACCGCCTGCTCGATGCCGGCGTTGCGCTCCCCACGCTGGTCTGCGATGCCGAGAAGCTGCCGTTTCCCGATGACCATTTCGACGTCGTGACGGTGGCCTTCGGCCTGCGCAACATGACGCACAAGGACATCGCGCTCAAGGAAATGAACCGCGTGCTCAAGCCGCGCGGCAAGCTCCTGGTGCTCGAGTTCTCCAAGATCGCCAAGCCGCTCACCAAGGCCTACGACTGGTACTCCTTCAACGTGCTGCCGCGCCTTGGCAAGCTCGTGGCCGGCGACGACGCGAGCTATCGCTACCTGGCCGAATCGATCCGCATGCATCCCTCGCAAGAGGAGCTCAAGACCCTCATGAAAGAGGGCGGTTTCGGACATGTGGACTATCACAACATGACGGGTGGCATCGCTGCCTTGCATGTTGGAATCAAGTGTTGATGAGGCGAATTTTTCGCTCTAGAGGAGACGACATGAAAAGTTTGAGTTCTTTGTTCCTGGCAGCTGCGTTGGTGCTCGTGAGCGTGCAGGCAGACGCCGCCCGTGTGGGTGGCGGCAAGTCCTTCGGCCGCCAGTCGTCCAACGTGACGCAGCGCCAGTCCACGCCGCCCGCCGCACCTGCGCAGCAGAACGCGACCAACTCGGCCGCCAAGCCCGCGACTGCCGCGCCCGCCGCCGCCGCGCCGAAGCGTCCGTGGGGCGCGATGCTCGGTGGCCTCGCCGCCGGCCTCGGCCTCGCATGGCTCGCACATTCGCTGGGCCTGGGTGCCGGCTTCGGCAACATCCTCTTGATCGGCCTGCTGGTGTTCGCCGCCTTCGCGGTGTGGCGCATCTTCAAGGCACGCTCGGCTGCTTCGGGTGGTGCCAATGGCCAAGGCGGCTTTGCCTTCCAGGGCGCCGGCGGCAACCCCGCCAACGCCAGCGCACCGGTGCAGTACAGCCCGGCCAATGTGGGCAACGATGCGTCGGCACGGCCATGGGAGCGTTCGGCCACGGCCTTCGACGCCACGCCGGCCGATGGTGACCGCCATGGCAGCAGCCTCTCGGCAGCGGGTGCCGCAGCGGGCGGCAGCATGATCGGTTCAGCGCTGGGCGGTTCGCAGTCCTGGGGCATCCCCACGGGCTTCGACGTGGACGGCTTCCTTGGCGCCGCCAAGCGCAACTTCGTGACGCTGCAGGATGCGTGGGACCGCGCCGACGTGTCGATGCTGCGCTCGATGATGACCGACGAGATGGTCGAGGAAATCCGCACGCAGCTGGCCGACCGTGCGAGCCACACCGGTGGTGCATCGAACAAGACCGAGGTCGTGATGCTCGACGCCAAGCTGCTGGGCATCGAAGAGCTGCCCGACGCCTACATGGCGAGCGTGGAGTTCTCCGGCATGATCCGCGAGGACGCCTCGGCAGGCCCGGGTCCGTTCCGCGAAGTGTGGAACATGACCAAGCCGACCAGCGGTGGTGGCGGCTGGCTGGTTGCCGGCGTGCAAGCGCTGCAGTAAACGACCGACGTTCGCGGCCGCCGGGCCGCGTACAGAAACGATAATGGGGACATGGCCACACCATCGTCCCCTTTTTCTTTTCTCGGCGACCTCTTCAACCGCATCGGCGAGCGCCTGCAGCCGCCGGACTGGGCGGTCCACGAGATCCAGCACCGCGCGGTCCTGTTCCTCAACCACGTGCTGCAGCAGGAACCCGAGGCCCAGCAGCGGCTGCTGCGCCAGCAGGGCAGGGTGGTGCGTTTCCAGTGGCGCTTCGTGACCATGGAACTGGTGGCCACGCCGGCCGGCCTGCTCGACCTGGCACCGCCCGGCTCCGTGCCTGAACTCACTCTCACCGTCACCGACGATTCCCCGTTCGAGATCGCCCGCGCCACGCTGCGCGGCGACAAGCCCTCGGTGCAGATCGTCGGCGACGTGCAGCTGGCCGCCGAGGTCAACTGGCTGGTCGACCACGTGCGCTGGGACGTCGAGGACGACCTCGCACGCGTGATCGGCGATGTGCCCGCGCACACCCTGGGCAATGGCGTGCGGCGCGTGGCGACCGCGCTTCGCCAGTTCGTCGGCGACCGCACGGCCAAGGCCGGCGGTTCGGCGGGCCAGGCCGAATGAGGCGCTTCTACCGGGGCCTGTTCATCGTCTGGGTCGCGCTGCGCTATGGCCTGGACGAGCTCGTGCTCACGAGCTTCCAGAAGCCCTGGCTGCGCGTGGTGGCCCGCGTCGTGTCCGTCGGCCGCAACCTCGATGCGCCGCGCGGCCAGCGGCTGCGCGAGGCGCTCGAGCGGCTGGGCCCCATCTTCGTGAAGTTCGGCCAGGTGCTGTCGACCCGGCGCGACCTGCTGCCGCCCGACATCGCCGACGAGCTCGCCTTCCTGCAGGACCGCGTGCCGCCGTTTCCCTCGGCGGTGGCCATCGCGACCATCGAGCGCTCGTTCCGCCGGCCGGTGGGCGATGTGTTCGTGCAGTTCGACGAGACGCCCATTGCCAGCGCCTCGATCGCGCAGGTGCACTTCGCGACCATCCGCACCAACCAGGGCGAGATCCGCGACGTCGCGGTCAAGGTGCTGCGCCCCAACATGCGCGGCGTGATCGAGAAAGACCTGGCGCTCATGGCCATGATGGCCGGCTGGGTCGAGAAGCTCTCGCCCGACGGCAAGCGCCTGAAGCCGCGCGAGGTGGTCGGCGAGTTCGACAAGTACCTGCACGACGAGCTCGACCTGGTGCGCGAGGCGGCCAACGCGGCCCAGTTGCGCCGCAACATGGCCGAGCTCGACCTGGTGCTGATCCCCGAGATGTTCTGGGACTTCTGCCACCCCGAGGTGATCGTGATGGAGCGCATGAACGGCGTGCCCATCGCCCAGCTCGAGCGCCTGCGCGCGGCCGGCGTCGACATTCCCAAGCTCGCACGCGACGGCGTCACGATCTTCTTCACCCAGGTGTTCCGCGACGGTTTCTTCCATGCCGACATGCACCCGGGCAACATCCAGGTGAGCCTGGCGCCCGAGACCTTCGGGCGCTACATCTCGCTGGATTTCGGGATCATCGGCACGCTCACCGAGTCGGACAAGGAGTACCTCGCGCAGAACTTCGTGGCCTTCTTCCGGCGCGACTACAAGCGCGTGGCCGAGCTGCACCTGGAAAGCGGCTGGGTGCCCGAGGGCACGCGCATCGACGAGCTGGAGGCGGCGATCCGCACCGTCTGCGAGCCGTACTTCGACCGGCCGCTGAAGGAGATCTCGCTCGGCATGGTGCTCATGCGCCTGTTCCAGACCTCGCGGCGCTTCCACGTCGAGATCCAGCCGCAGCTGGTGCTGCTGCAGAAGACGCTGCTCAACATCGAGGGCCTGGGCCGCCAGCTCGATCCCGAGCTGGACCTCTGGCACACCGCCAAGCCCTTCCTCGAGAAGTGGATGGTCGACCAGATCGGGCCCAAGAAGCTGTTCCAGCAGCTCAAGGCCGAAGCGCCGCGCTACGCAAAATTGCTGCCGCAACTGCCTCGATTGCTGCACGATTTCCTTGAGAATCGGCCACCCGATCACCGCCGCGAGCTGCTGGAGTTGCTGGCCGCGCAAAAACGCACCAACAAGCTGCTGCAGACCATCATCTACGGTGGCATAGGTTTTGTATTGGGGTTGCTCGCCATGCAGTTGCTGGTGCGTGTGAAGTTGTTCTAGAGGAGATTCCCCGTGCTGCTGACGTTGGTTGTCGTCTATCTGCTGGTCACCATCGCCATCGGGCTCTATGCCGCCAGGCGGGTGAAGAACACCACCGACTTCGCCATCGCGGGGCGGCACCTGCCGCTCTTCATGATCGTGACGACCACCTTCGCGACCTGGTTCGGGTCCGAAACGGTGCTCGGCATCCCGGCCAAGTTCATCGAAGGCGGCCTGAACGGCGTGGTCGAGGACCCGTTCGGCGCGGGCACCTGCCTCATCCTGGTGGGCCTGTTCTTCGCGGG
>NZ_FOXJ01000004.1:334984-487040 GCF_900115685.1 Variovorax sp. 770b2
GTATAGCGTGGGCTGCACGCCGTTGTGCACGCCGTTGAAGAGGAGGTCGGCGTATTGCCCCAATGGGTCGGCGATCAGCAACTTTTTGGCCAGACCGAAGGTGAACATGGCCAAGCCGAGCGCGATCTTGTTGCCGTCGGCGCGGTAGGTCGCCGGATTCGCGAACTGCGGCATCATCTGCGCGTGATGCAGCACGGGGCCCGCGATCAGGTGCGGGAAGTAGGTCACGAACAGCAGGTAGTGGATGAAGCTGCGCTCGTGCACCTTGCCCTGCCAGCAGTCGACCAGGAAGGCGATCTGCGTGAAGGTATAGAACGAGATGCCGATGGGCAGCACGATGTGCACCAGATCGATCGGCGTGAGACCCGCCGCGACCAGCCCGGCATCGACGTTTTCCAGGAAGAAGTTGGCGTACTTGAAGACGGCCAGCACACCCAGGTTGACCACCAGCGCGGTGATCAGGAGCGTCTTGCGCTTGCGGTCGTCGCGGCCCGGCGCGGGCGACAGGCGCAGGCCGAACCAGTAGTTGACGCAGATCGACGCCACCAGCAGTGGCAGGGCCTGGACGCTCCACCAGCCGTAGAAAAACAGCGACGCCAGCGCAAGGTAGCCAGCGGCGGCTCGGATGTTGAACCTGCCGATTAGGAAGAACCCGAGCAAGACCAGCGGGAAATAGACGAAGACGAATGAATAGGAGTTGAAAAGCATTTCGAAGAGGCGCTGCGGCGCGTGCCTTTTTTCGTTGTCGTGTTACCGCCCCGCCAGGCGGCGAGCCAGCGGTTGTCGCGGGTCGCGCGCAGTCCAGCGCTTCCAAAGACCTCGCACCTCGATAGCGAGTTCTTGGAGCGGGACGTTTTGTCCGGCAACTTCGTTGACGCCCCAGCAGGCAGGGACGGCATAAGTACACCCCATTCACGACCTGTGCGGCCGAAGAAATCCGAGGCGGTGTCCAGAAATACGAAGAGGCAACTCTCGAAGCGATGGTGCGCGCCGCACATCCGTGGGCCAGTGGCAAGAGCATGGCGTCCGTCGGACCTGCTGGACCACACCCCTGCCAGCCGCTTCATCGATCACTCGCCGTACTACCGGTAGGAAGTGATCAACGCGCACTTGGCGTGCTTACGCTCGGGGGCGATCCTGACGTTCGGGGTCGGCGTCGCGACGGCCAAGGCAATCAACTACAGACTCATTCACCGGGCTAGACCATCCTAGCTGGCCGTGCGATGAACGCCGACGTCCCCGCGCACCCGCTCAAAATCCGCTGGCAGGCCTGATGCGCTGGCCAGCCTCGCGAACCGGCGGCGCTACCGCACGGCGCGGACACTACTTGAGTTCCTGGCAACTGCCGGCTTCGCACTTCACGAGTAGGGCATAGCCGTCCGCGCAGGCGACGGTGTAGGTCTCCACGCCGGGATTCTTGCCGACCAGCGAGGCGCGCGGTTCCGTGCTGCAGCGCTGCGCTTTGGCCAGCTGCTCCGCGTCGCTGGCGTTCTGCCCGGCCGGGCGCGCATCGTCCTTTGATGCCGACGTGAATGACGCAACCGGCGAAACTGACGTAACGGGCACAGCCGACACAATAGGTGCAGCCGACGCAAGAGGCCGCGCCGCCTCGCTCGATTGCACGACCATGGGCGCCAGCGGCGGCGTAGCTGTTGCGGAGGGCTTCTCGGTGCGCCTGTATTCGGCCATGGCCACGCGGCCGCGCGCGGGCACTTCGGCAATCCACTGGGCAGGCCGCGCGAAGTTCAGGTTCTGCGCGCTGCCTCCGACGGCGGCGGTGGTGATGCCAATCAGGCGCCCCTGCTCGTCGAAGAGCCCGCCGCCGCTGGAACCGGGAGAGATCGGCGCCGTCACCTGGATGTACTCCAACTCACCGGCGGCATTGCGCCGCAGCGCTGAAATCAGGCCATCACTCAGGCTCTGTTCCAGGCCCCGGGGCGCGCCAATTGCAAAGGCCTTCTGCCCGACCCGCGGAATGGTCGTGGCCACGGTGGCCGGTGCCGAAGTCGGCAGGTTGTCAGTCCTGAGTTGACAAAGGTCACGCTCCGGGTCCGGATAGTCGAGCCTCGCGGGCAGTTCCTCGCGCTCGCGCCGCAGCGTGAGCGATGTGGCCTTTCGAAGCACATGGCAATTGGTGATGAGGCGCCCGGGGCTCACGACGACGGCACTGCCGCTACCGAGCACGCGCCCTTGCTCGTCGCGCGGAATTACCACCCACACGGCGGGCGAAACCTTCAGGAAAAGCTCCTCGGGCGTCAGCGCGCTCGCAAGCCCCGGCAGCAGGGTGCAGAAAATCGTGGCCGCGGCCAAGACTGTTGTTATGGTCTTTTTCAATGGGAACTCCGCGAGAAAGATGAGCGCTCTACTTTGGCAACAGGCCGGCGAGATCCTTCATCTCGACACGGCCCACGCTGCCGCCGGCCCCCGGCACCGAGGTCGGCGGCACCACCGTCACCGGAGCGGGAAAAGTCATGGCGCGCCTGGCAATTTCTTCCGAGCTCAGCGTGGCGCTGCGCCCTCGACTGGTGACGAAGGGTTTGAGCGCTTCCATCACCGCGCTGGCGCGTAAGGAGTACCGCGCGCCGGGCTCACTCGAAGTCTTGAACATCAGGATCGTGGCCTTGCTGGTCCAGGTGGTGATGGGTCTACCACCACCCTCAGGCACGAAGATGTAGGTGGGCGCGCGGGCACTGCCGCTGCCGTCTTGACCACCGTCTCCATTGGGCTCGATCCATTCCGGTTCGTTCGTCTCATTCTGCGCGGGGCGAAAGACCGGTGGCTGCTGGTCATCGGGCGCGGCCGCGCTCGCCTTTGGCAGCACGGCGAAGTACGAGTAGTTCTTTTGCACCGCGAGTTCTGCGCACCGATAGAGCCAGTAGTTCCAGACTGCGTCCTTCGAGGTGTTTCCGTTGCCGGAGAACTCAACGATGTAGCTGTTATGGGTGAGGCGGATTTCGGCATAGCCGCCGGTGGCGCCCTTGGGCTGGTACACCGTCCTGCATGCGCCCAGGAGCCCGGCAACCGCGATAACCGCGAGCACGACAATAGTTCTGCCGGAGGTTCGTACGTGAAGCTTCATCGTCTTTTCATTTCGCAAGGATCCAATACAACGATACAAAGATGGACGTTGAAGACGCTGGCATACGCATAGCTATGTCTTGGTTGCCACCAAAACTTCGGGCTAGTACCTGGGAAAAGCATCCGGCCGCACCGCCCAAATTCGTGAGCTGGCTCTTGTGAATGAGGTCGACGGACTTTGCCATCAGGTTGCGTGGCCCGACCCATTGCTGTGTTTCAGACGTTGACGTGTCAGCGCTTATGGCCGCCCAGTGAGCGCACGCCACGCGATGTTCGACGCGTTCGTGTGGCAATGTGTCATGAGAGCTTGAGCAACTCAGCGCATCCGTCGAGCGTTCAAGACGCTTCAGGCTTGGCTTGGAACGAACGACGACCGTCAGCGAGTTCGTCGACCTCCGAAAGCATCGCGTCCAACATGCCCGCTGGCGAATTCCATGGGATCGTGGCCGCGTCCAGCCCGCCGCCGATCCAGCGCCACCCGGCCCGGCCGAATCTGCTCGCGATGACCTCGAGCCGCACACCTTGTGGAATCCTGTGCAGAAGCTCGGCCTGTTCCAGCTTGGATTGCAATTTCGCCGCCCAGTCGACCATTGCGGCAATGTCCTGCCGGGCTTGCACGGGCTCGGTGTATGCCCCGCCCCACGGCAACTGGATAAACAATGCGAGCGACTTGTTGACGACGTAGTAGTGTGCCGCCCAGCTGTTTGTGCCGAAGCCGTCGAAGCCTACGACGGCGTAGTCCGGCAGGTCTGGCTGCGTTTCCACCTCCAACGAAAAATGCTCAAGGTCGTACGGTGTCGACGTTACCAGCCGCGTGGCATACCAGCTTGGGCCTTGCGCCTTCAGCGAAGTCACCAACTGCTCGGGTATCGGTGGAAATGGTAGATTCTCGGCGGCATATAGCGCTTGGGCCGGTGAGACGGCAGCCGCGCTGCCATCGAAATCGTGAAGCGATATGGTCATGGGAAGCGCACCTTACCAGCCGGCGTTTGGCCGCTGAGGGTCTAGTGCTTGTGCCTGCTTCGCAAGCGCACGTTCGCGCTCACGACCGATGTATGAATTTTCGGCAGTGAGGAGTTGTCGCACATCAAAATGGTCCCAGTCCTTTGGATCGATGACGCGTCCCTGAGCTTCGAGTTGCACGATATGTTTCTTGACGCCTTCAAGGCGCGCGACAGCGGCCCGCACTTCCGCTTCGCTCAACTTGTCGCCGAGCATCACTTGGATGTCGCTGGGCGTGAGAGAGCTGATCTTTATTGCCATCTCGAAATCCACAACAGGCGGCAGTGAGGTTCCGCGAAATCCATAGTTAGTTCGGTTGTTGATGAACTGAATTTCGTTCGGATTGGTCAACCGGTGCCCGAAGCACTGGTCATTGTCGATTCCCATGACCTTTACCTCGTCGCTCGGTTTGATGACGTCGATGAAGTAGTTGCCGGAGTGACGGTCACCCTGACCGGTCAGGTGATCCAGAAGTTGCAGCTTCGTGACCTCCGCGCACACATCCCGGCGTTCAAGCATCTCAATCGGGGCCTTTCCAGCCTCCATGCCGAGAGCTTTTTCCATCACGAGGCCCAATTTGGGCCCCTCGATCTGAGCCCCGGGTCCGACTTCGAGCGCCGCGACGTGAGTGTCGGGAATGACGTCAACGTCGAGCTTTTTCGCATACGACAGCGTCGCAATATTGCGCATCGCGATCTGCGGATCATTCCGAGGGATGCCCGTCGCCGCGGCAACCCAACCATTTTCTGTAATGCTCAACGGCTTGAAGACGCCGTCGAGCACGCCACCATCGGGCTTCTTCAACTGCACTGCGTACACAGTGTTGAAAGCGCCTGAGCCGACCTTGAAAGGCCGGTTCATCAAGTTGGCATTGGTGAAGGCCGGGTGGGTTTCGGGCGAGAACTTGAGATTCTGCTGGTGGTAAAGGCGGGCAATGTTGGGCGGCAGCTTTGCCATTGGCACATTTGTGGCGTACCGCTGCTGCGGATGCATGGACGGCCGCCCTGTGCTCGGCGGTCGAACTTCTGCCGGGCTGACCCTTGGATGCGGCGCCTGTGCTGGTCGCTGCGGCGCCGCTTGTGGTTGTCGTTGACGCGGCAGGAGGTTTCCTGCAGCGTGTGGTGCAGGCTGCTCGCCGTAGTGCGCCGCGGGTATCGCTGCCTGAAACATCGCCGCTTCTTGAGGCGTGAGCCGTTGTTCTTCTCGCCGATGTTGCTGTTCGGGACGCCCAGGTGTCAGCGCCGCAGGAAGCTGGTGCCGCCGGTTCTGCCATACCTGCTCTTTGCCGGGGCCAGGCGCCAGCCCTTGGACCTTGGGCAACTGCCCGTTGCGGGGTGCCATGCCTACGGGTGTGCCTTTGGTCGCATTCGAGCGCCGGAGACCGAGCACGTTCGGCGTTGTCGGCCTAGGATTGTTTGTGCGCTCTTGCGGTAGGGGTACCTGAACACCCTGCTGCGGTTCGATCAGACGCCGAATTTTGCCGAGCATGCTCATTCGGTCACCTCACGGATACAAGTGAGCGCACGGGAGAGTGACTACCGGAAACACGCAGTGCTGGCTTGCGGTTGAACATTTTTGATTCCATCTCTAAGGATCACAGCGTGCGGCAACAGCCAACGGCATGGCGTCACGCCAGCGAAGAGGCATCTGTGCCCGCGAAGAGCTGAAAAATCCTGCGAGCGTCCTCGACTGCCCTGGTTGCGGCGGGATCAGATGAAGTCCACTGAGCGTTCGGTGAAGGTGTACTGCTCGTTGTAGGTCGCACCCAGATGGCCGTTGGGGCCGAGCGTGGTCCCCACGCTGCGGGTGTTGGCCGCTATGACGTAACGGGCTTGCTGGTTGGCCGGCTCGCGCAGCAGTTGATCGGCTTCCGCGCGCGTTGCCCTCGCCTGATCGTCGTCGCCGCGCGCCGCCTCGAGACTGGCCTGAGCCCGCAATGCGGTGTCGCTATCGTCGAGGTCGCCGAGCTCGTACCAGTCCGCGAACTTCATCGTCATGTCTTGCCGCTGCGCGTGCCGCCCGACGAACTGGCTCACCGCAGCCACCTGCTTGCCGCTCTCGCGCACGGCATCCACCGCTTGCCTGGCCGGATAGAACTTCCTGTTCATGTCCTGGGAATTGCCTTCAATGCGTGCGCCATAGGCCTTGTAGAAGTCGTTGGGACGGTCCTGGGCCGTGGAGAAGTAACTCGTAGGCAGTGTCTTGTCGTTGCGGTGGATGCGCACCATCGTTTCGGCTTCTCCCTTGCGCCGGAAGTCGACAGAACGAGGCGCCACCAGCATGACATCCGCATGCGCGTCCAGTGTCGATGCATCACCGATATCGGCTTCATGCCGATCGAAGACCGTTGCGGCCACAGCGCCCGTTGCGCGGTCCACGACGTGTTCGTTTCGCGTCTCCTTGTCCACCCGCAGCGCGCCGGTCAGGTCTTGCTGGCGCGTGGTGTTCATCCGCACTTCATGCTGGATCTTCGTAGGCGCCAAGCCGATCGGCACAGGGCCGATGTGAGCCCCGGCGCCGACCGTGAATTCGTACGTCGGACCATTCTCGACCGAGTGTTCGATCTCGTAGCGGTTGATCGACAGTGCCGGGCCGAATTCCTGCAGCGCGAGGTTGATGAGTTCGGGCACGCCGCCGGAGCTTCGGTCTTGCGCATTGCTGGGCTTGAGGTAGGGCGCACCTTGCGGATCGGCGACGCCGTTGAGCAATAAAAACAGGCGCGCCTTCTTGTCCGCGAGCTTCAAGTCGTTGGCGAGGCCACCCGAGCGGTCGCGCGGAAAGTTCCAGTTCACACCCTCTTCGTCGATCAGTTTCCATGCATACGACACACCACCCCCTGCAGCCAGCGAAGCGCCGATCTCATCGGTGCCCCCGGAAGGCCCGACGGCGGCACCGACCCCCACCGGCATGCGGAGGAATGTCTGCACGCGCATGACGAGGCCGCTGCGCTCTGCCGCGCTTCTCGATTCGAAGCTCACGCGGCGCGTGTATTGCACCCCGGCCTCCAGGTAGGCGCGCGCAGCACCCAGTTTCAGGGCGCCGGACACCTTCTGCGAAACGCTCCGGGTGTTGAAGCCCGAGTTGCCGCCATGCTCCAGCGTGAAGCCGGACGCGAGTTCTTCGCCGGTGCTGTCGCCCGCCACCTTGCCGCGGATCATTTCGGCGATGACGAGGCAAGCCTCTTCATGCGACTTGCCTTCCAGCGACACGATCTCCGGCTCTGGCGCCTCGTTCATTGCCACACGCGCGTAGTGGGAGGCGAACCTCGCCCAGTCAGGCTCCCCGGGCGCGGCCGGACTTGGCTGCAGTGCCATTGCGGCATCCGCATCGCGCGGCCCGCCCACGTCCGCAGCCCAATCGAGCAGGCACTGGGGCGTCAGCGGCCGGTTTTGCTCGGTGCCAGTGCGCATTGACCGAGCCCAGTCTTCGAGCTGTGCCGGATCGGTGGGAGCCGGCGTGGCGTCGGCGAGGAGGGCGTCGACGGCGTCGAGGATGTCCTTGGGCCAAACCGTTGATGCGCCGTCGGATCCGTCGGTTTGCCGGATGCAGGCCAGCACCGATGCGCGCGCGTTGACGATCGCATCGGGCAGCACGGGGCGCGAGAGGTTATAGCGCGGAAACAGGGGGCCGACTTCTGCCTTGGCACCATCGAGCAACGATTTGCGCACCATGTTGCGCAGAGTCTTCAAGCCCTCCGGATCCGTAGGCCGAACGGCCGAGGGATGGATCGGGCTGTCGCGACTGGGCAGGGGCGAATTGTGCGTCCCGCCTTGTTGTTCGAGCGCCTGCTCGAGTGTCTCGATCATTTCCTTGGTGGCGTGGCCGTGGTGAATGCCGCCGTTGTGAGAGAGGGTCATGCCCGCCTCCGATGCCACCTTGTTCACGACCAGAAACGGGCTCTTGCCATGATGGGTCAGTGCGAGCTTGAACGCGGCGCGCCCGCTTCGGGGCGCCCGGGCTCGGTCCATCCAAGTACGGCCCTTGAGCGTGCGGTCCATGATGTAGCGCTCGTCGCTCGGTGAACCGTCGGCCTTTCTTGCCTTTCCGCTCGCAAGGCCATTGAGCACGCGGTAAGCAGTGAATCTGCAGCCGTGAACTTCATTAATATTCGGGTCGATGATGTCGTGTATCGCGAGCAAGGCCTTCTCGTGCAGGTTCAAGCGCACGGAAGGCCCCGTCAGGCTCTCGCGCGTGGGCAGAGCGGCGCCCGATCGCCCCGGCCAGAAGTCCTGCGCGGATGCACCGTTGCGATGCGATTGCTTGCGCGATGCGTCGATGCATTTAGCAAGCTTTCCGGTCGTGTAGATGCTGTACGGATCGACAGATGTGCCACCGACCTTCTTCGCCGCGATCAGATAGCAGAGCACGGCGTCGCGCTGGTCGGTATCCAACTGCGGACGGCGCGAGCTGGCGTCGCCGCTTGAGGCACGGTCGGTGATCTTGTCGAGTATGTCGATGGACTTGCCGGGGATGAGCGTATCCAGCGCCACGGCGAACGTCCACGCCCGTCGCACCTGCGCTGTGACGGGCGAGGATTGCGGATGCGCCAGTTCGTCGACCAGGCGCATCTCCCGTAAGCCGGTCAGGCAGGCCGTGGCCCGGGCGATGTCTTGCGGATGCGCCTGGGTGAGCGCTCCGGTCAAAAGATGAAGTTCTTCATGCGTCAGCGCGCTCACCGCTGCGGTGTCGACGAGCGCCTCGGCGAGGGCGGTGCGGGCGCTGCCCGCAGCAAGGGGATAGGCGTCTTGCAGCATGACCGAAAGAGCAGGGGCCCGTTTGAGCGATTTCAGCCGCGGGCCCTCGACTGCCGCGCCCGTCGGGATGGGCGCGGCATCGCGCATCTTCGCCGGCATTGTCGGTACTGCCTGCCCATCCAACCGCGCATGCTGACCCATGGTGGGCTGCGCGGAGACGTCGGTGCGGCGCAATGGGTTGAAGAACCTTGTGCTGGCGTGCGCGGCGCCGCCGATGCCCCGGTCGTAAAGCTCCTGCTTCAGCACGGCGGGTTTGTGCAGTTGCGTCAGCGTTGCGAGCTTATCCGAGAGGTCGTAGCGGCTCGGCGCGGTGGAGTGTTGGGGCGCGGTGGAGCCACCGCCTTGTGACGCGTCTTCTCGCTGAACCTGCGACAGCGATTGGAGTGACGCGGGGCGTTCGCCGGACCGTGTGGACTGCGGCGCAGCTGTGGATGGTTGCGCGCCGGCGTTGAACAGCGCCTTCATCTGGATGCCCGGCTCCGAGAGCTTCGCTTTGAACGTCATGGCTTGACCCTTCGGTGTACGCGATGCGCGACGACGCCATTTTCGAGATGCCTCGCTGGCGGCGTCGACGCACAAGCGAAGCGTCGTGTGCGAGGGCGAAGCCGTTGCGGTGCGTTTCGCTCTACGCCCGCCAAGTGGCGAGATCGAGCGTCATCGCACGCCGGCTCCTGCTAGATTTTTCGTCGCTCGAGCCTCTTTTCCATGGGATATGCTGCGCGGCGCAACGCAATCTTTGAACTTGGAGTGAATCGATGGAAGACGTGAAGATCCTTCAGATCATGCCCGCTGAAGGGTGGGTCGCTGTGTACGACGGCGGCGATGAGGGAGAAATTGAAGAACCGCTGGCCTGTTTTGCGCTTGTGCAAGTCGACTACCAAAATGGCGACGGCTTCCAGACCGAAGTGCGCGGGATGGCGCCCGACGAAAAGCTCATGGCGTTCGTGGAAGACGCTACAAACTTTGTGACGGTTCGCCGCGCTGAAGAAGACGAAGAGGAAGATGAGGCCGTCGAGTAGATTTTCCTTAGCCGGATTGGCAAGCCAAAGATGCCACGGCAAGCGGAACCTTCGAGGTCTGTTTGTCGGGGCTGGGCCAAACGGAGTGCGGCAGGGCGTGCCGGCATCCGGGGCTGATGCGTTGGATGGAGGGCCGGAGATGCGCGCCGCCCTCTAAGCGAGTCGGTTTTACGCGCGTAAACGCGAACCTTGAGAGTCAAGGAGGACGCTCTGTATTTTCGTTATTCTTCGTTCGTTCGAAAAAGCAAGCGCTTGCGCAAACGCTTACGTGCGGTTAAAAAGCGGTACCCCGACCACTTCGGCGTCGGTTATACGGAGACAAGAAATGCTGAAGATTCGTCACGCCTTGGCGTGCATGCCCGCCGTGGTCGCCCTTGCAGCGGCACCTCCCTCCTTCGCCGCGCAGCCCGTCATCGGGCTGGTCACGAAGGCCGACACCAATCCTTACTTCGTGAAAATGAAGGAAGGCGCCAAGCAGGCCGCAGATGCCGGGGGTGCCAAGCTGCTCACGGGCGCGGGCAAGTTCGACAACGACAACGCGGGCCAGGTCACGGCCATCGAGAACATGCTCGCAGCCGGTGCCACCACCTTGCTGATCACACCCAGTGACTCGAAGGCCATCGTGCCGACCATTAAGCGGGTGCAAGCCAAGGGCGTGATGGTGATCGCGCTCGACAGCCCGACAGACCCCATCGAGGCGAGTGACGCGCTCTTCGCCACCAACAACTACACGGCTGGCGAACTGATCGGCCGGTATGCCAAGGCCGCGCTCGCGGGCAAGCTGCCGAAGATCGCCACCATCGACCTGTTCCCCGGTCACCCAGTCGGCGCGCAGCGGCACAACGGCTTCTTGGCGGGCTTCGGTCTCGCGGGCGTGGCCGATGCCAAGAGCAACCAGCTGTCGACCGCGCCCGAGGTGGTCTGCATGGCCGACAGCTACGGAGACCAGCCGCGCGGCCAGACCGCGATGGAGAACTGCCTGCAGAAGTCGCCCGACATCAACCTCGTCTACGCGATCAACGAGCCCGCCGCAGCCGGTGCCTACCAAGCGCTCAAGAAGGCCGGCAAGGAGAAGGGCGTGGTCATCGTCGCGGTCGACGGCGGCTGCACTGGCGTGAAGAACCTCAAGGCTGGCCTGATCGCCGCGACCTCGCAGCAGTACCCACTGCGCATGGCCAGCCTGGGGGTCGAGGCCGGCATCGCCTTCGCCAAGACCGGCAAGAAGGCGAGCGGCTACACCGACACCGGTGTCACACTGATCACCGACAAGCCCATGTCCGGTATCGACAGCAAAGACAGCACCGTGGGCCTCGACCTGTGCTGGGGCGCGAAGTAAGGGTAGGAACGCCGCCATGAGCGACGCAACGCCTCTCTCTCCCGCTGCGGCGGCCATAGTGAGCACATCGAGCGCATCGGCTGGACTGGGCTTGCGGCACCGCTTGCCGAAGCCGTCCTCGCTCGGCCCGGTCATCGCGCTGCTGCTGGCCTGCATCTTCTTTTCGTTCCAGAGCGACCGCTTTCTCAGCATCGAGAACTTCTCGCTGGTGTTGCAGCAGGTGATGGTGGTCGGCACCATCGCGATTGGCCAGACGATGGTGATCCTCACGGCCGGCATCGATCTGTCGTGCGGCATGGTGATGGCGCTGGGCGGCATCGTCATGACCAAGCTCGCGACGGCAGGTGGCATGAACCCGTACCTTGCCATTGCCTGCGGCATAGCGGCGTGCATGGTATTCGGCCTGCTGAACGGGCTGCTCGTGACGCGGGTACGACTGCCTGCCTTCATTGTCACGTTGGGCACGATGAACATCGCGTTCGCGATCACGCAGCTCTATTCCAACGCGCAGACCGTGACCGACCTGCCTTCGGCGATGACGTGGTTCGGCAGCACGGTGTCGGTCGGTGATGTTGAGATCAACTACGGCACCGTGCTCATGCTCGGTCTATATACCTTCATGTGGTGGGGGCTGCGCGACACGCGGCCCGGCCGCCATGTCTATGCGGTGGGCAACAATCCCGAGGCCACGCGTCTCACCGGCATAGCCACCGACAAGGTGCTGCTCGGCGTGTACGTGGTCGCCGGCCTTTTCTACGGCATCGCGGCGCTGCTGTCGGTGGCGCGCACCGGCGTGGGAGATCCCAACGCGGGCCAGACCGAGAACCTCGATGCGATCACGGCCGTGGTGCTCGGCGGCACCAGCCTGTTCGGCGGGCGCGGCGTCATCGTGGGCACCTTGCTCGGTGCGTTGATCGTGGGCGTGTTTCGCAACGGGCTCACGCTGATGGGTGTGTCCTCGGTCTACCAGGTGCTGATCACCGGCGCGCTGGTGATTTTGGCGGTGGCCACCGACGAACTCTCGCGCAAGAAGGGCTGAGCATGAACGCCCCCACAGCTCCCAAATTGGTGATGCAGGCGCGCGGTCTGGTCAAGCGATACGGCCAAGTCACTGCACTCGACGGCGCTGACTTCGAGCTGCGCGCAGGCGAGATTCTCGCGGTGATCGGCGACAACGGCGCGGGCAAGTCGTCGCTCATCAAGGCGCTCTCGGGCGCCACTATTCCCGACGAGGGCGAGATCCTGCTCGATGGCCGGCCCGTTCATTTCAAGTCGCCGATGGATGCTCGCCGCGAAGGCATCGAGACGGTGTACCAGGACCTTGCTGTGGCACCCGCAATGACGATCGCCGAAAACCTGTTCCTCGGCCGCGAGCTGCTGCGCGACAGTCTGCTCGGCCGCCTGTTCCGCATCGTCGACAAGAAGCGCATGCTGGCCGAAGCCGAGGCGCACATGAAGCTGCTGCAGATCGGCATCCGCTCGATGGTGCAGGCGGTCGAAACGCTATCGGGCGGCCAGCGCCAGGGCGTGGCGGTGGCACGCAGCGCAGCCTTCGCGCGGCACGTGGTGATCCTGGATGAGCCCACGGCCGCGCTCGGCGTGAAGGAAGGCAACATGGTGCTCGAGCTGATCCGCCGCGTGCGCGACAAGGGGCTGCCGGTCATCCTGATCAGCCACAACATGCCTCACGTGTTCGAGATTGCCGACCGCATCCACATCGCGCGGCTCGGCCGCCGCGCCGCGGTGGTCAACCCCAAGGCCATCGGCATGAGCGACGTCGTGGCGGTCATGACGGGCGCCAAGCGGCCCGAGGATCTTCCCGCGGAGGCGCTGGCTTGAGCAAGACGCGTCGCGGCACCGCCCCAATCGAGGGAATAATCGTGTCCGCCCGGCTTTTGCTGCCGGTCGGCCAACAGGAGCAGCTCCCCCTTGCCAACAATGAACGACGTCGCGCTGGCGGCGAAGGTCTCCACAGCGACCGTCTCGCATGTCCTGAACGGCACCCGCGTGGTCCATCCAGACACGGTGCGTGCCGTCAACGAGGCCATCGCCAAGGTCGGCTACACACCCAATATCCTGGCGCGCTCGCTGGCGCGCTCGGCGTCGAGCACGATCGGTGTAGCGATCGCGGCGGTGTCGAACCACTACTTTGCCGGCACGGTGCATGCGATCGAGGCCGAGTGCAGCCGGCTGGGCCTGGCGATGCTGTTCGTGGACACCCACGACGATCCGGCACAGGAGCTACGAGCGGTCAAGACGCTGCACCAGCGTCGCGTGGACGGCATCCTGCTGGCGCCCACGGCCGACCCCGAACGGCGGGCGCTGAACTACCTGCAGGCGGCCAATTTGCCGACCGTGCTGGTCGACCGGCTCATGTCGAAGAACTTCGACCAGATCGGGGTGGAGAACGTGGCATCGACCGCGCAGATGGTTGCGCACCTGATCGGTCACGGACACCGGCGCATCGGTTTCATTGCCGGTGCGCAGGGGCTCTCGACCACTGCGGAGCGTCTGCAGGGCTACCGCGATGCGCTGGTGCAGGCGGGCCTGCCCTGGGACGCATCGCTTGTGCGCGACGGCCAATCGATGATCGAACCGGCACGCGCGGCCGTAGCCGAGTTGTTGGCCCTGCGCAGGCCGCCGACGGCCATCGTCTCGGCCAACAACCTGATGACCATCGGCGCAGCCAGCGCGTTGCGCGATGCGCGTCTCGATATCCCCGCTGCGATGGCGCTGGTGGGCTTCGACGATTTCGACTGGGCCGACTATTTCGAGCCCCGGCTCACGGTCATGGCACAGCCTGTGAAGGACATCGGCCTGCGCGCGATGAAGCTGCTGAACAAGCGCATCAAGACGCCCGATGGAGCCCGGCAGACCGTTCGCCTAGCGCCGACCTTCGTCGTGCGCCGTTCCTGCGGCTGCGCCTAGGCAGCGCTGAGTGGCATGCGATGCGGGGAGCGTGCTCCGCATGAGCAAGCCCGTTTCGCTGGGCATCGATCTCGGCACCTCCGCGGTGAAGGTCCTGCTGCTGGACGAGGGCGGTGCAGTGCTCGGCCATGTCGACAAGCGCCTGCCGATCTCCCGCCCGCAGCCCGGCTGGTCGGAGCAGCATCCCTCAGAGTGGTGGGCAGCCACCTGCGAAGCGCTGATCAGCCTTCGTGCCGCGTTTCCGCATGCGTGGCCGCACATTGCCTGCATCGGGCTCGCGGGTCAGATGCACGGCGCGGTCGTGCTGGACCGTGCCGACCAGCCCATTGGTCCGGCGATTCTGCACAACGACGGACGTGCCGCCGAGGAAAGCCGCTGGATCGAGGCCAGGGTGCCGCAGGCCGCGGCGCTCGCCGGCAGCCGGCCGATGGCCGGCCTCACCGCGCCCAAGCTGCTGTGGATAGCACGGCACGAGCCCGAGGCTTTTGCCACCATCGACTGCGTGCTCTCGCCCAAGGACTACCTGCGGCTGCGCTTGACCGGCGAGCGCGCGACCGATGTGTCGGACGCGGCGGGCACGCTGTGGTTCGACGTGACACAGCGATGCTGGAGCGAGCTGCTGGTCGCGGCCTGCGGGCTCTCGCTTTCGCAGCTGCCACGCGTGCGCGAGTCCGGCGAGCCGGGCGCGCCGCTGCTGCCACAGATCGCGAATGCGCTGGGCCTGCCGCTCGATGCCGTGGTGGCCACCGGCGGCGGCGACACGCCGGTGTCAGGCTTGGGCATCGGCGCGGTCGAGGTGGGCGACGCATTCATCAATCTGAGCACCAGCGCATCCCTCGTAGTCGTGACCGACCGGCCTGACATCGACGAGGCGGCGTCGATCCATGCGCTATGCCATGCGTTGCCCGGGCGCTGGTACCAGATGGGCGCCATGCTTTCAGGCGCAAGCTGCCTGCGCTGGATAAGCCGCGTTGCCGGTGCGCAGGATGAAGACGCGCTGCTTCGCGTGATCGAGGAGGACATGGCGCGAAACCCCGGCTGGCTGGGCCTGGCGCAACAGGCACCGATCTTCCTGCCGTACCTCTCGGGCGAGCGCACGCCGCACAATGACGTGGATGCACGAGGAGTTTTCTTCGGGCTGTCGCACGACACGAACGCGGCGCTGCTCGGCCACTCGGTGCTCGAAGGCGTGTGCTTCGGCCTGCGCGATGCAATGGCCGCGATCGAGTCGACCGGCACCTGCATCGGCTCGCTGGTCGTGGTGGGCGGAGGCGCCCGCAGCGCCTACTGGACAGGCTTGCTCGCGAGCGTGCTTGGAAAGCCGGTGCACCGCGCGGCAGGCGGCGATCTGAGCGCGGCGCTTGGCGCTGCAAGACTGGGCTGGCTGGCGCTGGGCCGCAGCCCGCTCAGCGTGTGCATGCAGGCGCGCGTGGTGTCGCGCCACCTGCCGGACCCTGCATTGGTTCCGGTACTGGATACCCGCTACGGCCACTTCCGCGAGATGTACCGCGCGCTGGCGCCCCTGTTCGGCGCGAGGGCGAAGGCGCTGTCACAGAGCCTCACGGAGCCCGTGCAATGAACACTGCGACGCGCTCCACCCATGCCCCGCCCGCGCCAGCGAGCGCATCGCGCGCTCGCCATACTTTGCTCGGCGCTGAATACGAGCACGTGCTGCTGCGCGATCCCGCGCTCGGGTTCGAAACGGCGCCGTCCAGCGGCATCGGCTGCCTGGTTCAGGGCGTGCCTTCGCGCCTGGACCGCTGGCACTATCACGATGAGTACGAGCTGCATCTGGTGGTCGAGACCAGGGGAAAGGCCTATATCGGCGACGACATAGTGGACTTCGAGCCCGGCTTTCTGGTGCTGATCGGGCCGCGCGTGCCGCACAACTTCGTCTCCCTCGATGCACCGGCGGGCGGCGTAGTTACGCGCAGCCTGGTGATCCAGTTCAACGACGAGTTCCTGCGCCAGACGGAGGGGCTCTTCCCCGATCTGCGCGCCGCCGTGGGCCTGCTGGAAAGGGCGACCCACGCCATCGAATTCGCCGGGATGGAGGCGGAAATCCACGAACACTTTCACCGCATCCGGACCCGAACCGGCTTGGCACGCTTCGCCGACTTGGCGGCGCTGCTCACGCAACTGGCGCAGTGGCCTGCATGCCGCCTGCTGTCGGCGGTCCGCGGCCGCGCGCCCCACCTTCGAGACAAGCGCGAAAGTCTCTTGAGCCGGATCGACAAGGCGGTCGACCATATCTGCGAGAACTACGCGGACGATCTGTCGCTGCCGCGCGTGAGCGCGCTCGCGGGCATGGGGATGCACTCCTTCTCCCGGTCCTTTCGCCGCGTCACCGGCAGCACCTTCACCGAGTTCGTGGCGCGCACGCGCATCACCAGGGCCTGCCACCTGCTGCGCCAGACCGACCACCAGGTCACGAGCATCTGCTACCTAGTCGGGTTCAACAATATCTCGAACTTTAACCGTCACTTCCGTCGGATCAGGGGCATGACGCCCGTCGAGTACCGCAGCGACAAGGCGTTCCGGCGTTCACCCGGCGCCTAGTCCGGAAAGCCCTTATGGAAATCCATTCATCCCCCAGTTCGGCGGCACCGTGGCACCGAGCGGCGCGACCTTCGAGCTGATGCCCAACGAGGTGCTGGCGCTGCTGGGCGAAAACGGCGCAGGCGAGAGTACCTGCGTGAGGCTGCTCGGCGGCGTGCACCAGCCCGCCCTGGGCGATGGGCATATCAAGGGCCAAGCCGTACCGCTGCGCTGGTGGCGCAGAAGGTCAACGTCCTGACGAACTCGAGCGCCGACGCGCATGCGCTCAAACGTGCCGGGGCCCAGGGCGTGCGGGTGATGGCCTACGATTCCGGTGCGACCAAGGAAGCGCACATGCTCTTCGTCAACCAGGCGCAGTCCGACACCGTCTCGCTGCAGATGCGGGGGCATGGGTGCGCTGATCGGCTACAGCGGAAAGTTCGCGGTGCTGTCGAGCATACCCACGGTCACCAACCAGAATGCATGAATCGCGCTGATGAAGACGCAGCTTGCGAGCAACCCCGAATTCGCGAAGATGAAGCGGGTGCAGATGCTCGACGGCGAAGAGCGAGCAGATCAGCCAGCAGGCGGCACTGGTTGTCCGAGGCCTTTCCGAACTTCAAGGCCTTCATCGTGCCGGCCGATATCGAGCTAGCGGCGGCGTGCGCGCTCGGAAAATCCTGGCATCGGTCAAATTCGCCGGCTTGGCACTCGCGACCGTCATGAAGAAGTACATCGAATTGGGCACGCGCGGGACAGCTGCTGGAACGTGAGCGACCTGGACTGCCTGACCGACCACGAAGCGCAGGCGCTGGCCCAGTGCATGATCACAGGCGTAAGAAGGGCGAGAGCTTCACCGCGGGCCGCCTGGGCGGCCACACCGTCCTGGACAACGGCGAGATCGTGCTGGGCGACGCGAAGAGCGTGACGCGGTAGAACCTGCAGAAATTCAAGTTCTGAGCGTAAGGATCGTCAGCGCTTGAAGTGGCCATGGCTGACTATCGATAGGTCGACAAAGTCGATGCCTGTGTGGTCCGTTGGAGAGTAGCTCACGTCGAGCCCGCCACCCACGTCGTACTGGAAGTGGTTGAGCGTGGCGACCAGCTTGGCGCGCGTGGCCTTAGGTCCCGAGCGGCGCAGCGCTTCCACCAGCACCTTGGTGGCGACAAAACCTTCGAGCAGCGCAGGCGACAGCTCGTTCTGCCCCTTGGCCTTTGCGAGTGCCATGGCTTCCTGGATCAGCGGATGACCGAACGAGCGCTCGTAGGGCAACACCTGTGTGACGACCACGCCCCCGCTTGAAGCGCCGAGCTCTTTGATGAAGCCCGAGGCCGCGTTGTTCGACAGCGTGATCACCTGCGCGGCCGAGCCGGCCGCGCGCAGCGCCTTCACACCTTCGGAGACTGCGGTGCCTGAAGCGATCCACAGAACGGCCTGTACGTTCGCCTGGGTCAACGGCGGAACGATGGTGCTGTAGTCGGGCTTGCGGCGGTCCGCCATGACGAGCACAGTGGGCTTGGTGCCCGCTTTCTCGAAGCCTCTGGTGATGCCCATCATGGCATCTGTGGCAAAGGCGGAATCCTGCTCCTCCACCACGCCGATGCGCTGGATGCCGATGGTGTGCAGATGCTGCACGGCCTTCTCGGCCTCGCGCTGATAGGTTGAGCGCACATTGAAGATGTGCTTTTGCACCGGCGTGTGCAGCGCCATCGCGCCGGAGGATGGACCGACCAGCGGCACGCCGTATTTATCGAGCAGGGGAATCACCGCCAGTGCGTTGGGAGTTCCGCGGTTGAGCAGCAGTGCAACGACCTTCGTGTCCTCGATCAGGATGCGCGTGTTCTCCACCGAACGCTTGGGGTCGAAGCCGTCGTCCATGCGGATTACTTCAATGCGCTCGCCGTTGATGCCGCCTTGGGCGTTGACCTGATCGATGATGAGTTGTGAGCCCAGCACCGCTTCCTTGACGCTGGCGGACACGAGGCCTGAGAGGTCGGCCGATTGGCCGACCACGATCTGGGCCGATGCCCCGGGAACGGCCGCCGCCGCCAGCACGAGCGCGGCGGCGCAGGACGTGAAAATCTTCTTCATCGGGCAGGGTCTTTCACGAGGGGGTTCACTTGTGTCAAAAAGGGCTTGCCACCTGATCTTTGCAGGCGGCATCGGCGGTGATAAGGGGTCCAGCGCGCGACCGGCTACAACTCAAATATCTGCCCCGTCGCGACCGGCAATTTGCACATCAGGCTCGAATCGGGGACTGGTCGCTGGTTGTGCGTGTTCTCGGTTGAGCCGTCGTGGAATGCGATCGGGCTGCCCGAGCGAGGGTCTAGCAGACCCTCGCTCAAATGGGTGCGGCTGTTCGCTCGCGCAGCTTGTCCAACTCGATGCCGGGCGTGGATGCGGTGGCGCTGAACTCGAGACCTCCGAGGCGGAGCCCTCCACTGGAGCACCGACTTCGATGCATCGGGCCAACTGCGGCCTTGGCAAGGTCCCGCGCGAGCGCGACGTAGGCGTTGAGGCGGCATATGGGGTCGTCGGTGGATGGTTCGGCAGCATCGTTGACGCCCCGGCATATGGTGATGACTTAAGTACACGCCATCCATGGTCAGCGAGCTCTGAAAAACCCGAAGTAGTGTCCAGAAATGCGAACCGCCAACTCTCGAAGCGATGCTGGGCGACGCATCCCATGGACCAGCGGCAAGGACGAGCCGCCGGCCCTCGGGCCTGCTGGCCCGTCCCTGCCAGCCCCTTCAGTACGAGCATCCGGCGCAAGTCCCTTCAGGCGTGCTGCAGAGCGATACGCCCCGGTTGGCGAGCACCCAGTAACAGTCGCGCGACGCTTCGTTTGCCCAATACCCACTTCGCACTTTGGGGTGGGTCGAAGAGGGTGCGCCAAATAGCATGAATCGGGTCATCAACGGACAAAGATCGACCATGCCCCCAATAGGTAAAGCCCCTCCAATGGGCCCCAATGTTGCCGCCGCCGTCAGCAAATTCGAGAAGGCGAATGCGCCGAACCTCGCTGGCGATCCACGCGCCGCAGTACCCCAGCGGTCACGCGCGGCGGGGCGGCCCGAGGTTCCGGAAAAGCCCGCGGCGCTGCGCGTGTCGGCCGGCGGCTCCAGAGCGCCGCGCAGCACCGGCGCGCTGTCGCTGAAATCGCCCAATGTCGACGCATTGCTGCATTCGTTCGTGGGCCGGGGTATCGACAAGTTCAAGGCCGAGGGAGCCACCGCGACGATTGCCGCAGAACTCGACCACAAAAAGCATGTCATGTTGCTCACGGGCTTCTCGGTCGCGCCACAGATGCCCGAGACGGACGGCATGGCAACGGCGGTGCTGGGCAAGGCACTCGATGAGGCGGGCAAACTTGTCACTTTCGTCACGGACAAGAACAACCGACCGATCCTGCTCGCCGCCATGCAGGAGATCGACGCCGAGATGGCCAGCTACACGCAAGTCGTCGAGTTCGATCCTGCACATGGCGCCGAAGCAGAGGTCGAAGCCAATCAATTGCTGAACGAGCTAAAGCCCGATGCGGTGATCGCGGTCGAATTGCCAGGCCGCTCGAAAGACGTCAAGGCCGACGGCACGCACGTCTACCGGAACATGCGCGGGTTGGACATCAGCCCCTTCAACGGGCCGGTGGACCAGGTGCTCGTCGAGGCGAACAAGAGGCAGGGCGTGTTCACAGCGGGCGTTGGTGACGGCGGCAACGAGGCCGGCGTCACCGGCAAAGGCATTCCGCAGGCACTGGACGGCAGCAACATGGCCAATACGGTCAAGTCCGACGTCATGCTCACTGCGTGGAACTCCAATCTGGGCGCGGCGGCGATTGGCGCCGCGGTACTCCAGCGGCACGGCAAGCTCGACAAGATGCCCACGCCCGACTCCTACGTGCGCGCCATGGGGGCGACCATGAAGGCCGGGGCGGTGGATGGCGTAACCCGCGGCCGCATTCCCAACGAGAAGATCGGCGAAAACAATTCCGGCGTCGACGGGTTTCATCTGGAGACCCACGCGGGCGATCTGCGCAAGCTCATGGCAGCCATTGCGCGCGATGTTCCCGCCGGCGTGGTGCACGTCGAAAAGGGCAATCCCTTCGTCATTTCCGTCACCGACTCCAGCGATGGCGGGATGATCGGCGCCAAGAACCTGGCGGGCTTCCTGCGGTATCGCTACAACGTACCGGCTGTGCTTGTGCCTGTGCTCGATCATGCCAACGCCCCATACGGGGACCATACGCGCGCCAATCTGGTCGTGTATTCGGGGAGGATGCAGCAGACGGCGCTGCTCATCGCCGACTTGGTCGTCACCATGTGCAATACGCAGGCCACCACGTTGCCCGAGTCGCTGCACATTCCACCCAACGCGCCCGGTGATGCAGGCGCGGCCCATCGCGAACAATACATCGTAGACTTGGTCGACGCGACGGCGCGTACCGTCGCCAAGTCGGGCGACAAGCACCCGGTGCTGCTGTGTACCCAATTCACCAAAGACAGCGGCGCGTATCCCAAGAAGATCAGCGAGTACTCCGGTGGCAAGGTGGAGCCCGGCCTGATGGCGTGCCCCGAGTGGGCGCCGCTCGTGAACGGCGGTCTGCACGAGAGCGAAAAGCCCGAGGACAAGGCCTACGTAGAGAAGTCGGTGCGCAACATCGTCGGCGAGCTGAAGAAGATGCGCGACATCGGCGAGTTGACTTCCGTGTGGCTCTGCTGCACACACTACCCCAAGCTCACGCCGCACATCAAGAAAGAGCTGAAGGCGCAAGGGATGGGCGATGTGCAGGTGCTCGACCAGATCGAATCGTACGCCAAAGCAGTGAAGGAAAAGCTCGATGAGATCGATGCCGAGATCGACCGGACGAAGCGCACGGTCACCAATGACCAGATCGTGGTGACGACTGCGACGGACCTGAACAAGGTGAAGGTCGCGGCGGAGGGCATCCTTCGCAATCGCAACCCCGATGCGGAGAAGTTGAACGTCAACGTCCTCGGCTTGAAGTCGTTCGGCGCAGACATCAACGTGAGTCTGCTGACGTCGATTCTCTTTCCGCAGGACGAAGGTGCAGCAGGGGTCGGTAGCCGTGCCGAGGACAACGCGCCCATGGCCGGCATTCGCCCGCAAACAACCGCCTCGTCGCCGGAGACGGCGCAACGCCTTCAATGAACTATCCGAAAGAGAACAGCATGGACTCCAAGAAATTTGCCACCGTGTTGAAGGAATTCAGCCAACTCATCGGCTTCGAGGATTTCGATGCACTCGCGCAAGGCGCGAAGCTCAAGATCGAGGACCATGTCGTCAGCTTCATCCCTGGCCTCGGCGACGCCGCAGACACCGTGCGTGTGTACGTCGACATGGGACCGCTGGTGGGCGATGCCGCCGATGGCTTGCGCAACCTGATGGAGCTGAATTTCCTCTTGAGCACGGGGGGGCGTCTGATGGTTTGCATGCATCCCACGACGCACAACATCTTTCTGAGCTTTCGCTACGCGCTGGACCAGAACGCTTCGGGGCAGGCGTTGCTGGACACGACGCTCAGGTCTATCTCCGAGTTGGGCTACGAGGTGCAGACGCTCGTTGCCTGAGACGCTGCATTGCATCGGGCGCCAAGGTTCGTCGGCGTGCAACCAGTGTGGCGTATCGTCGGGAAGTTCGACCAAGCGGGCCTCCGGCTGCCGCACATCGACTTTCTTGATGATGGCTTCATCCACCGCTTGCAGCTTTCTGAGAACGTTCTCTGCATCGCAGTCGCAAAACTTCGCGAAGAGATGTGGGTTCGTTCCAGGCGATGCAGCCGCCTGGACAACGTCTACAGTCGCTCGCATGGCATCCATCGGCAAGATCCCCGTCCTGACGTCGCGGCCTGAGCCGGATCGCTGGCGAACGATAAACGCGTCAATTCCTCGCGCTCCGGCCCATTATGACGCGCGACCTCGCCAGTCACCCGCCTCCGGGTTGACGCAGCGCTCTTCGTGTTTCAGCGAGTCACCGGTACAGGGCCTTTCTACAAGTTTGCTTTGAGCTACGAGGGGAACTGAACGTGCCCAAGATACAAGGATCGACCCCGCTGGATGTGTGTGCTCCATTTGGACGCTCGGGCCCGCTGGACGCAAGGCCGACACCTTCTGGCGCGGGAGCAGCGACGTCCCACTCGGCCGCGATGTCCGATCTGAAGCCGCTGTCCGCGGACAAGAAAAAGTTTCTATCCAAGAGCAATGAGCAGCAGCTGGGGCTTCGGGTTCCCGTCGAAAAATTGCGTGGTGCGGCAAACCGGGTAAGCGCCAAGCTCGGTTCCCAGATTCTTGTCAATGGGGACGGGAACCGGGTGTCGCAGTCACAAGCGGCTTGGCGGGGTGCTGGCGGAATCGCCAACGCTTCGAACTCGGACATTCTCGACGCAGCCGGTCGTCTCGCTGATGAAGACAAGCTCGAGGCGATTTTCGCCGAGCAACTCAGCCAAGCAGCAGGCGGTAGCCGAAAGAACTTGAGCATTAGCAATCCGGCCAAGCGGCAGGAATATGCCGCCGCAATTCGGAATCATCCGCTGCTGCGGCCAATCGTCGAAAACGAAATCGCCGAGAGAATCGGCCTAACACCGAGCCAAGCGGCAGACGAGCTACAAGATTTGAGTGCACGTGCCCAGAATGAGGGTCGCCCTCTCGCCTTCATTAACGTCACGAAGCTGGACAAGGGAAACATCCTGAGCGCGCAAGGCGTCAACAAGGGGGCTGGGCACAGCGACGCCTACATCGCATTGCCCAACGGCCGGGTGCTCAATGTAGTCGGCTACGACATGGCGAGCAATGCACTGGTTCGCAACGAGCTGATGGACCGCAAGATTCCGTATGCGTCGATGAACCTGACTACCTTCACGGACTCGGCGGTGCCCATTCATCCGCAGGCCGGAGGGGAAACACCTGGGTGCGGTGTCCTGGGGCTCAGTCACGTCAAGGAGTACTTGAAGGACGGCGGGCGGCAGCTCAAGCAGGGTAGTCTCGTCATTACCGGTCTTCCAGGCGCAGGGCGCAATGGCGATTTGATGTTTCCGTCGCCAGAGGTACTGCGCTACAGCCAGACATCTCGGGTCGGGATCGTGGCCGACGCGATGATGCGCGAGACCGCGGATCACGCCACCGTCAATATCGGCGGCAAGGTTGTCGCCGTGCAGACGCTCACAGGCATGCTGCGCGCAGGCGCGAAAGTTGAATTCGCCATCGGTGGCATGGTTCAGGATATGGCAGCCGCTCGCGAAGCTTGGTGCAGTGGCATGTCGACGGCCATGGCAGAACGCGACCGGATGAGTGTGGCGGTCAAGCCAGGGCAGAACCTGAATGGCTACCTCGCGTACATGACTCAACGTTACCGAAGATAAAGGCGACGCGCGTGCCGTGCCGATCGGTGCGGGTGGACCACCGATCGATCCCCAGCCCCTGCAGTAGCGGTTGCTTCCAAAGAGTTCCGTCTCGAGTCATTCTCGGGCTCGTACCCGAACGCGGCTGGCCACCACTCGCACCGGAAAAGTCCGGACAGGTTTGGTGCATGGCGCCTTGGAGACTGTACCGGTGCGGATGTCGAGAGTGCCCTGGTGCAGCGGGCGCTCCACCTGACCGTTTTTCGACCCGTCTGTGGGAGAGTCTTGCCGCGCGGTGGGTGCGCAGGTCGTGCAGCGCAAAGACCTCTTCGCCCAGCCTGAACATGGCGATGGCCTTGCCGCCGGCCATCACCGGCCAAGCGGCCAAGCGGCCACTTTCACGAAGTTGTTGGCAATATCCACATCGTGCCAATCGGCATGTAGCGTTGCGATGCTCATGGGAGCAACTCCTTCAGATCGGCGTGGCCACCAAGGTTGCACCGCAGGATGAGAACACCACGCGTTTCTTGCGGTATCGAAGTTCCCGCTCACCCGGGCCAACTCGTCTTGGTCGATGCCGGCCTAGTAGACATTGGAGTCGCCGTTTTGGACCGTGATCACGACCACCTAGCTGGACGTCGTAGCGATTGCTTCGCCGTTGTTGGAGGTCACGACCAGACCGTAGCGATCATTGATGAGTTCATGCGCTCAGTACCCCATCAGCTTCTGGTAACCCATCCAGAAGCGCCGGATGAGGTTTTCGGTGATCATGGTTTCACGCTGGTCGGGCGCGTCGCGGCCCATGTTGTCGAGCACCGACAGCGCGTCGCAGGCGCGCAGGGTCCCGCGCTGCACCAGCTCGGTGGTCTCCATCGAGATGAAGCAGGCCGGGCCCACTAGGTTGGCCTGCAGCAAGCGCAGTTCGCGCAACTCGGGGCGGTGTCGTCGGTGTAGCCGAAGAAGTGGAACATCGGCTCGAAGTGGGTTGACCCCTCGGACAGCAGCTGCTGTTGTGCCACCAGTGTGTCGTGGATCTGCTGGACCACCAACGCGCGAAGATCGGCTGGATGTGGTTGGTCGTGAGTTCGTCGAACTCCTTGAGCTGGCCCAGCAGTTCGGCATCTTCCAGACGGAAGCCGTCGTCCATCGAGCGGATGTTTTGCATCTCCTGGCCGAGGTACCGGACAGGGACGAAGCCTCGTCCCCGAAGGTTGCGGGCATCAGGCCCTTGTAGCTGTCCACTCACAGCTTGCGCAGGCCATTGCCTTCGAGCGTGAAGCTCTGGCATCCCTGCCTGGCCGTTCCGGCCGCGGCGGAAGGGCATGCGCTGAAGGTCGCCTTCGCAGCTATAGCTCCACCGGTGGTACACGCCGGTTTGCGAGGCGGCGTTGCCACGCTTGTCGCGTAGGCCATCGCGCCTCGATGGGTGCAATGGTTAACCCAGCGGCTAGGCCGTCTGCGGTACGGGTGACGACCATGGGGGTGTCGCCCACGAAGGTGCTCTTGAAGTCGTGAACCTTGAGAATCTCGGCTTCCAGGCCGAGACAGCTTCAGGGGGAGCCGCGGTAGATGCGCTCCTGTTCGTGGTCATACCTCTTGCGAACTGAACACGCGATTAGGCACGCGCGAGGCATCGGTCTCAGTGAAACGCACTGCGTGACCGAGAGAGGGTGGGGAACTGATGACTGCATCAGGTATTGGAGAAATCGCTGGGCTTCGGGGCGTGCGCGAATCGTCGAAACAATGTTCAGAAATACGAACAGATAAATCTCCGCGCAAGGCGATAGAGGTTGAGCAGATCGGGCTCCCTGGTGGGCATCTATCCCTGGTATCCCAGCGACCTTGAGCCAAGTTCGATACCCGATGACGGGTTATGAAGTCCTGCGACAGGCTCATCGCACGAGAGCCTCGGCGCGCGCCGCGATCTCGTCATTGAACAGCCCGACTGCATTGTTGATCAGGGCCATCGACCTGGCGGCGACGGCGTCGTTCGGATTCTTGTCCGGATGAAAGAGGGGCGCCGCTTGCTTCTGGCGTGTCTTGATGTCGCTCGTCAGTGCCTCGAACTGCCCGATGTCCAGGGTCTGGATGTCGCGCTCGAGGTCAAGGTGGCCGAGTAGATGCATCGTTCGACCAGTTGCACTCGCATCTTCGAGATGTGCCGGGTCGATTTTCATACGCCGATTACGCCTTCGATGTGGCCTTGAGCAAATCGATGCTGGCCTTTCGAAGATTGAAGGCCGCTTCCATCGTCCCCATTGCCTCATAGGCTTCCATGTCAGCCGCCTTGTTGCTGACCTGTGTGCCACGGGTGTCTCTCGGCGCGATGTAGGTGTCTTCATCGCTCTCGCCGGCAATTTTCGCCTTGATCTCGGCGACGGCCGCATCGATCTCCGCGTAGGCCGAGCTTCGCATTGACCGGATTTCTTCCTGAGCTTGCGGATCGTCTCGGTGTTCGATCAACAGGCCACCCGCCCTGCTGACGACTTGACGTCGCAGCGCCGCAAATTCCTGCAGTACTTCGCGTGCCTCGGGCATGGAGTGAGCTGCGCCGGCCTTCGCTTTCAGATCGGGGACACCGACTTTGCTTTTGATGCCGAGCATCTCATGCCAGGGCGATACGGTTGCACCCGCCGGTCGATCGACGCTGTTCGCAGGCTTGGCTTGGCCGCTCGTGCCGTGTTCGGTCGGCGTCGTGGAAGCGTTGGAGGTTGATGTGGTGGTGGGCGCGGAGAATTCGGACGGTGCGCCGCCATCGATGTTGTGCTGCGCTGCTTGAGAGGCGGGATCCGCACTTCCGTCGCGCCAGGGCGACGAGTCGGACATGCCGCCTGCGTCGCCCGTGGGCATCTGCGACGTCTCGGTGGTCGCCGGCCTTGTGCTGTCGGGGGGGGCCGCGTAAGGCGTGCGGTGGCGCTCTGCCGGTGCTGGACGCCCGATCCCGGGCTCGCTCGCCGGAGCCCACGCCGTGGGGCGGGGAAATCCGCTGGGTACTTGGTGAGCCGGATTGACGCGCCCGTCAGCGCCCATTCCTTGGCCGTAAGGAAGGCGTTCCCCCGGCGACGCTGCGGGCTCCCTTCCGGCACTTCGCAACTTTGAGAATGCGCTGGCGAGGTTCGAAATGGGAACCCGTCCGGGTGAGGGCGATGTGCCAAAGACCGGTCCGGCTTGCTTCCTTGACAGCCCCGAAAGTGAGCCCATCTTCTGCGACAACTTCGACGAGAGGGCATCGACAGCCACGTCGATAACCGCCGTTGCAATTTTTTGCTTCGTTTCAGTCGGTATCGCTCCTGCCAGCTTTTGGGCTGCGGCGAAGCCTGCTCTAACAGTGGCTGGATTGATGATCGGCATGACTACCCTTGCATGAAGTTGCGCGGCGCGCTCCAAGCGTACAAGCGGCAATGGGAATGCGTGCCTCAGTAATGCGAAGTGAATGACACATGAGCGAAGCTGTATGCATGAGAACCCCCTCGTCGAGCGCATCGCCGATCGGGTCCGCATCCAGCGGCCGTCTGGTCAAGTCATGAATGGTTCGATGGCGAGCGATGCGCATTCATCTGCTGCGTTGGCAGGCGCATTGCATCTGCATCTCGTATGTTCGAGGGCCTAGGTGACTCTTTTACGCAATCTGCCTAGTGATTGTTTAATCTTCTGTGGCTTCGGCTACCAAGACCAAAATTCGCAATAGCGGAACTTCCATGATGCAATCCCGATGATCATTTTGTGCCATGCCGGATGCAACTCGGTTCGCTGCAAATTTTGCCAATTGGCACCCGAAAGTGTCAACTGATGGAAAAACGGAGAGGCAAAAGGAAATAAAAAGAAATTTCGATGAATAAATTAATTTGGAACATAAAATTACATGCACGTCAAGCCCAATATCTCAGTTCCATTGATCAAGTCCGGCGAGATAGAAACGCACAAGACAGACTCCCAATCGAAGATTGTTGCGACTAGACCCGGGTCGCCGGTGTTGAGTGAACTGTCCGCCCGGAAGCGAAGCTCGTCCAATGTGGAAAAGAGCATTCCTCAACATGGCGCGTTCGAGCGCGGGAACCTCCCGGAAGGCCATGAGCCCATCTCTTTCACCGCCACGAAAGGTACTGGGAGGGTGCCGCGCGTAAACGGGCTCCCCTACGGCAAATCGATTTCACAATACGGTGATCCGGCAGAAATGGAGGATTTAATCATGTCAAGCAATTTAATCGCGGCATACGTTGACATGCAACGGCCGATTGGGAAATGCCACGAATGTGCAGGCCGCGTTCAACGTTTTCTCAACAACAAGCGTATTCCGAATTCAGCCCGAGCGATGTACATATGGAATACCAAGATCGACGAAATCCCGATGACCCATTTCGTCATCGTCGCGAACGTTGAGGGGAAAAAAATCGCAATCGACCCAACCGGCCATCAATTTCCGAATTTTTATCCGATGGTGGACACGCTTGGCAACTGGGAAGTCGAATTCCAACAGGCGCATTCTAAGAAAATCATCAAATACAGGGATTTCAACTCGCTGGGCGGCGCGACGGGTTCTGTGCATTCATACTTCATCGGAAAATACGATGAATTCGATGGTAAACAACTGGCACCTGACCCGGCCGCGAGGTCGGATACGAATTTTTAGCCTCTTGATTCATCGATTTTTGCACTGGAATTTCCATCGGGAATTGATAAGAAATCTTGCATTTGCAAAATAGCGGCCACTTTGACACGCGGTATCGAAGCAGAATTTTATTGCAAGAGGCAACTACCGTGGAGATAGACTCGTTGTTTTGTCATAAAAATTGCCGAAGAGAGCCTTACGAATAAACAGGCCCGGTCAGCCCCACAACTCGGTCACGCAGAGGCGATTGCCGACAGGCAAGAACTTCGTGTCATAGACGTCGTAGCCCGTTTCGGTTAGCTTGTCGTTGAGCAGTGTTGCCGACGTATGAATTGCAGGATGACCTTTTCCGCTGGCGTTCCATTCACCGATGTAAGCCCAACGGAGATCCTTGAAGTAGTTGCGCCCCAGATCGAGCGGCAGGAAGGCGCCACCGCGTCTTGTCCGGTGCGCGAAGTCTTCTCCGGAAAATCGCCCGTGATGATCCAGCCCATCACCTCTTGGTGCGGGCTTCGATGCCGGGGCCTTCACACGATCGCACACCTTGGTCCTTTCGCTTTGGAGCCAGGCTGCACCTTCCTGCGTACAAGGATCGGTGTTTTGTTGGATTTTTTTGACCTTGCCGGCGAAGGGATTTCACGGACGACTAACGCACGCGGTTGCCTCACGGGCAGTAGCGTGAGAATAGAGATAACCTACCGCGGCATATGAAGAAAACGTGTTTAGCCGCGTTTTGGCGGCTCAAACCATCAACTCGACGTATGCGTGGGAGCCATCGATCGGGGTGTGTGCCTCACCGATCGCATGTACTAGCTAGGCGTCCGGACAACTGATCTGCCTCGTCGTTGGCGCACGTTTCAACACGTGCGATCAAAGCTTAGATCGTCATCTGTGGACTTGCTCAGTCATTCCCTGACTCTCGTTCTGGATATCCTTTTCACATGGAAGCATCGTGGATGCCATCCGCGTGGCGCCTCCTTCGGACCGCGTAACGCCGCTTCGTGATTGCACCGGCCCGCGCCGGCTACTGCCGCTACTGTCGAACGGCGATCCATACCGGCGCGCCCCCCTCCCTCCACCTTCGAAGGACCTACCATGCAGACAACCGTATCGCGGCAGCCGCAGTCATCGCTGTTTGGCGCGCCTGGCACCGCAACCGCGGGCGCACGCCAGCCGGCGTCTCCCAAAGGATCCGCGTTGCCCTCGATGCTCGCTGCGGGGGTCTGGAGCGAAGCCCTCACCATGCTCAAGTCTGCGCTTCAAGGGGCTGGCGGTAACGCCAATGCATCCGAAGGGGCCCCCGACAAGCAGCCTTCGTCACCGGCTCTCGAGCATGTGGCGAACAAGCAGGCCGAAGCTGGCCACGAAGGCGCATTCGACTTCGCGAAGTTTGCCGAACTCGTGCAGCAACTGTGCAATCTCGTGTCAGGAGGGGATTCGTCGGTGAACTCCGACCCAGTGCAGTCGGATAGCGATCCGTCCATTCCGCAAGCGGGCGCTGAGGGCGAAGCCGCCGACCCCGCGGTCGAGCAGAAGCGCATGGAGACTGTCGCAATCCTCGGGCGTCACGAGGGCAAGTTCAAGAAGGCCGTCGATGGCAAGGGGCTCGACAAGATGCTCGCCGACAAGAACACCCCGCCCGACCTCAAGCGGGCGATCCAGAACCTCAAGGACGACCCCGAGATGATGGGGGCACTCGACGAAGCCAGGACTGGCAAGAGCGATGGCAAGTTCAGCGCCAAGGACATCAATATTCTGCAGTCGAACTCGAGCAACAGGGCCTTCGCCGAGCAGAAGGCCGAGGATTTCGAGCAGACCTACATCCCGTCCGACTGCAAGGAGCCAAACGCGAAGCCGCGCCCCATCACGAACAACGACGCGCAACGCGAGCTGTTCCGCTACTCGGACCATCTGCCAAAAAACGTGTCCCGGGAGAGCCTGCAAAAGATCGTCGACGGCACCGCCGAGCAGGGCAAGTGCCCGCCGCAATTGGTTGCCGCAGCGAAGTTCTACGTCGACAACCCCGACGCGTGGCAGAAGGACATGGGCAAGGGCGCGGACGAGGGCATTCGCAAGGATGGTCTTTGCGCCCACGTCGCGAAATCGGTGGAACTGACGGCCGACGAGGACAAGACGCTCGAGGTGCTCGACCAGAACCGCGATGTTTTCTTCGATAAGGGCAACCTCACTGACACCAAGCTCAAGCGGATCGCCGAAGACCCGGCGGCCAAGCCCGAGGTGCGCGACGCGGCGCGTGCGCTGCAGGACAAGAAGGGCTCGCTGGTTTTCTCGATGCTCGACAACGGCAAGCACGGTTTTGGCGGCAACCTCGCCAATGCTGCAGACGACCGCAGCATCGGGCAGGGCGATCTCGACCGTGTGCTTCAGGGACGCAACAAGACGATCGCCACCGCCGAGAAGACCGCGGCGCCCGATGGGGCCGCTGGGGCGAAGGCGTCCGGGACAACACAGGCCGGCCCTGCCGCCGGCAAGGCGCAGACCCAGGCCGCGCAGGATATGTCCGATGGCACATACAACCAGCCAGACAACAAGTCCAAGAAGGGCGGCCAGTTGCGTGATGTCGCAAACTTTTTCCTGAAGGCCTATTCGGCCATTACCAACGTCCTTTCGTCGGTGCTCGCAGCCGTTGCCTCGTTGAAGATACCGGGCGTGAGCTGGCTGGCCGCTGCGGGCGCCGTGGGCGCCAAGACCGCCTCAGGGCTCGCCAAAGTCGGCTCCGCAGCTTTGGAGCAAGGCGATGTGAAGGGCGCGGCGGTCAAGGCCGGTATCGGCGTTGGCACGACGGCCGCGGGCATGCTCATCCCTGGTGGCGGAAAGATCGTCGGCGAGGCCGGCAAGTTTGCGGCCAATGGCAGCGCGAGGACGTGGTCGCAGCACGCCGTGAACGCCTCGACCAGTATCACGAACGGTCAGGTCGCCAAGGAAGCGGGCAAGGCCGCTGCGAAGAGCATTGCCACGACCACGGCGAGCACGGTGTACGCCGAGTCGGAAACGGTCAATTCCGCTGTGAACTCGACGGTCACGACCGGGGCAAACACAGCAAGAACGGCATACGCCGAGTCGAACTTGTGACCGGGCAGGCGATCAGCCAGGGCCGCGTGTACCCGCAACGCATCTGACGCATCGTGGAGTCCACTCTCATGTCCGCTTCTTCCTTGCCTCGTTCCGTGGTGTCGCGCGAGTTGTTCGAGATGTTGGCAGGGGTGCTGTCGATCGTCACCGACGACAGCACCACCGACGACGTTGTCGCCACCCTGCAACTCCTGCAGGCGGCGCGGCCGGACCTTCCGGAGCTGTCGATCGCGCTGGCCCAGCGCCACCTGGTGGCCGGGGATCTGCAGCCGGCGCGCGACGTACTGGAAGCCGCGCAGCGGCATGCGAACGGTATACCCCTCCTCGGAGTCCTGCTCGCATACACGCTGCATGCGCAGAAAGACCCGGCATGGCGGCTGCTGGCGTTCGAGGCGGAACGCGCTACCCAGAACGACTTGGGTCGCGCCCTGCTGGCCGAACTGCACGGCGAAGCGGCGTCATAAGGCACGGCAGGCGCGCAGCATCAAGGCCGCGCTGGCGGGCGTGATGCCTCTACGTGGTGCCTCTAGTCGAGCATCTGGATCTGGTAGGCCATCGAGCGCAACGCCGGGTCGACGCTGGTCGCGAGCACGCGCTCCACAGGTGTCTTCCAGTCGTCGCTGTTGCCGGCCAGCTTGTCTGCCATCGCAAGCACCAGGGCGCCGGCATCGGCTTGGCCTGAGTTGCGCTCACGTACGAGTTCGGCTTGTGCAACGGAAGGATCTCCGTTCAACAGCGCCCCGATTGCCACCAGCATCTTGACGGTGCGGGCATCGCCGAGCCAGTGCTCAAGCACCGCAGCGATGGGTGCCGTCTCTTCGGCGATGTCGAACTGGCAGCCCAGCATGAGGCACGCCGCCAGGTTCCGAAACTCGGGCGACTGCAGCTGCTCGAGTGACGGCCGCTGATGTGGATGAAGAAATGCGTTGTTCATTGCGTGCTCTTGCAGTGTCGCATGGGGGCACCTGTGCCTGTGGACGGAGATGCGAAGCGGTGTTGCACCATGCGAATCCGTAGTGCTACTGAGGAAGGAGTGGCATGTATTCGCCTTCTTGTACGTTGCTTCGCTGGATGTCCGCAGATGGCCCGCAAAGCCCCCCAACATCAAGGCACTTGTTCGTAACCCGGAGCTTTCGTCATGCCAGCTGTCGCTATGCAAACTCAATCGGTTGCCCCTCATCAACTCCACGGCCACACGGCGCTGTCGTCGCCTTCGCATCATTCGTTGGCCGACGCGCTGAAGAACCCGCAGGCGAGGCGGGTACTCATCGAATTGGTGGAGATGCTTTTGCAAGCTGCGCTGCAAAAACTGAAAGAGCAGGAAGGCGCAGAGTCTACCGGGGACGACAACGCATTCTTAGGCAGCAAGCCGACCGGCTACAACGGCCCGCAGGGCGGCGGGGAGCCACAAAGCGCTGGCGCCCCGCAAGGCACGGGCGCTCCGCAAGGCGCTGGAGTTCCACAAGGCACGGGCATGCAAGGGAGCGGGGAGGGCGCCGCTCAGGATGCGGATCCGTTAGAGGTGCCGACAACAGGCGCCCCTCCCCAGCCTGTGAGCAAGTTGCAACAGGCGGCACCAGCTACTGCCACGGCAGGTACGGGCAAGGCCCCTGCGGGCATGCCGGCCGCGCAATGGCAGGGCTGCGTCGAAGCAGGCAAGAAGACGGGGATCGACCCTTACATCCTGGCCGCACAGGCGAAACAGGAAAGCCAGTTCGGCACGAAATTGGCGGGCAGCGACAGCGCAGGCGATGGTGTGATGCAGATCGAACCCGGCACCCGCCAGGACTACGCGGCGAAGTTCCAAGCGAAGATGGGCCACGCGTATGACCACAGCAATGTGAAAGACCAGATCGCTTTGGCCGGCGTCATCCTTGCCGACCACGGCGGCAGCGCGACCAACATGCTGCAAAAATATAACGGCGGCCCCAACTGGAAGCCAGGCGCGACGGATATCTATGGCCGTGTGATCCATCCGGAGGAATATGCGGCAAAGGTCCTCGCCAGCGCCAGGGAAATGAAGTCCTCGGCCGGGGGCTGACTGGAGGTGGAAGGGGCGGCGCCGGCTCCCGTAGATAAAGTAGCGGAGGGTTGTCTTGCCCTCGGCGTCCAAGTGGCTCCCTCGCCTCCGGAGGCATTGGCCGCATGGGACTGGTCGGGAGAGCCGAGAACCATAACCAACTGGAACGCCCATCATTGGTCAGTTTTACTCCGAAGTTCTACACGCCTCCCGTTGACGCCAGATTAAAGAGCTCTCCCTACGACACGGCCAAGAAAAAGGAAGCGCCGGTCTCCTACGAAAAGGAAGTCGATCTACCGATCCAGGGTTTTCTCCAGGCCCGCTCGGAGAGTGTTGTGGCCAAGCGCCAGGCGGTAGGCCGGCAATACCGCATGGGCATTGACAAGCTGAAGCAGTTCATTGCTGCCAACGCCCCAGAGAAATCGATTGATGTGGAGACGGATCTCGACACCTTCATCGGCAGGCTGGAATCAGGCTTGGAGGAGGGGACGGGCGGTTTCTATTCGACGCAAATCGGCATGCTGCTCGGGGACGGCAAGGTGGCCATGGACAGTATTTTGCAGGCGCTTGAATTGCCCGACATCCCGCTCGATCGCAAGCTTGAAGAGATCGGTGAACTGGCCCGGGGGCTGGTGGTCTGTGGGCCAGGCGTGGGCGCCAATCTCATCATGCACGCGCAAGCACTTCAATTCGCGGCTGCGGGGCTCGTGAACCATGCGCGCGGCCGATGGGAAACGATGTTCACCAACGCGGTGTTGAGTTACTGCACAAAGGAACATGGCCGAGAGCCGGGCTACGACGGCGAAGAAATTCACTATGTCAACCAATACCGCAGCTTCCTTGGTCCGCTGTTCGGCCTGAAGGCGATCGATGACGACTTCAAGGTCCCGCATATCGGCGAGGCCGAAGCCACCAAATGTCTGGAGAAGATCTCACCGCTGCTGACGCCCAACTCTCTTATCGGAGGGCTGGCCGACGACTGCTTCAAAGACATCAACCGCGTCTTCGGGGAGTACAAAGACATTCAGGCTCGAGAAGGCAGTTTCGGCGAGCACCAAGTCTATGAGATGCAGAAGCTCTACGAGAAGGATCTCGAGGATTCGTTCAAAAGTCTCTACGGCGGCATACCCTTCGCCACTGTCGTCAACGAGTACTACAACGCCGCAAGGGATGGAGAGTCTTATCGCCTGATCGACAGCAAGGTGCTGTTGATGCGCGACATCGCCAGGAATCTGCGTTCGCAAGAGGCGCTTCAGCACGAGAAGCTCGAGGTCGTTTCGAGCCTGCCGGAACTCGCCCCAGGCAGGAACGGCGAAGGAGGTGCCGGGGCGCGGCGCATCAAGTCCGTTGGACCGGATTCGCTCTACGTAAAGGAAGACTCGAGCGACGGTGCCGAGATTCGCTATCCGTTCACGGTTCGTGAAATGCTGGAGCTGAAGCAAGCCAAGGGCCTTCGACGTGTCGAGGACGGCATGATGTTCTCTGCGCTGGACAACACGTTCGACGAAATGCTTCTATCCAAGGTGGAGTACCCCGACGTCTGGCGCGCCATCAACATCGGCAGCTTCGATGGCTTGATGGATCACATGTCGTCGCCGGGCCTGCAAAGGTACCGCGCCGCGGGCTCGTACAACAACGCGGGGCTTGTCGATCGTGCGATCGAACGCGTCCAAGGCATGAAGAATGCGACCCAGCGAGGCATTGCGCTGGTCTCCGCGATCACCCACAACGACAGTGAGATCGCCAAGCACATCCTCAATCGCGTTGGCAGTCTCAATGTCTTGCTCCAAAGGCCATCTGATGGCATGACGGCGCTTCACGCAGCCGCCGAACACGGCATGGCATCGATCGTCGACGACCTGATGGAGATCGTGGTGCAGACGGATTTCGAACGGTGCCGCGTGGGGCGTGGTCAGCCCGCAGCCGATGTCCGCCGAGACATCGTGAGCCAATGGATGAGCATGGCGAACAATTCAGGCTTGACACCCCTGTTGAGCGCGGCCAAGGGAGGCAGCATCGGCGTTATTGATAGCTTTCTAGAACTCGGCGCGAAGATCAACCAGCTGGATCGATTCGGGCGTTCAGCGGTTTTTCACGCAGCGGCAAGTGGCAAAGCCGATGCGGTGCGCTTCCTCGTTGCCAATGGGGCGGACTTCACAACGCCCGATGTCTACGGCCGCTCGCCGTTGCACATCGCCGCCGAAAAGGGCCATGTGGAGGCAATCGATGCCATCCTGTCCAGCTCGCGGCGCCTGAACTTGGAGATTCCCGACGACGAGGGGAAGACGGTGCTCATGCATGCGTCGAAGAAGGCCTCGAACGCCGTTCCACTGCTTCTCGCTGCGGGGGCGGCTACTGGCACGCGAAATCGCCTGGACGGCAGGCGAGCCATCGACTATGCGGCGATCGCCGGGAAGGCAGATGTGATCCGTTCGTTGGCGCAGGCCGATGCGACTGTCGAGATCGGCGACGCGCACGAACTCCCGCGAGACTTCGCACAGTTGCCCCCGTTGTGCTACGCCGCCCATTTTGGCCATGCTGGTGCCGCAGGGGCTTTGATCGAGGCCGGCGCAGCCGTGGATGCTCAGGATAGCCATGGTGTCACTCCGCTCGCATACGCGGCCAGTCGCGGAAACCGGACCGTGATCGAGCGACTGATCGAAGTCGGGGCCAACGTGGAGTTGACTGACCGCATGGGGGTGTCTCCACTGCAGCGAGCGATCTGCGCGGACAAACCGGACTGTACCGGAGTATTGTTGCACTACGGCGCGAATTGCAACGTCGGCGATCCTGGCAGCGGCCGCACGCCGTTGATGGCCGCTGCAACATGGTCGTCGAAATCGCTGTCGCTTCTGCTGCAGGGCGGCGCAAGGCTGAACGCTCGGGATCGCCGGGGCGAAACCGCTGCCATATACGCCGCCAAGACCATGCATCCGACGGCATTGGAGGGTTTGAAGGTGCTGATGGATGCCGGGGCCGACATGTCGATGACCGGAGTGCAAGGTTGCCGCACAGCCATGGAGATCGCGGTTGAATATGCCAACGTGCCTGCCATTCGTCTGCTGGCAAAGCACAGGAACGGTGCCGACGTCGACGGCTCTCGCGCGCCTGACGCGAGCAGCCCATTGGGCCAAGCGATCGTTGACGGTCGGCCGGAGGTGGTCAAGGCGCTGCTCGACGCGGGAGCGAACCCAATGCTGGACTCCAGGGGGATCCCGATCGGGAAACTGGCGGATCGGTATGGCTCGCCGCAGATTCAGCGCATGGTCCACGACCGAATCCGCGAATTGCAGGATCAAGCACACTTGATGGAGCGTCAATTCCGCGGCATGGGGTTGTACGAAGGTCGTTGGCGCCGGTGGCAATGACTGCGGTTTGAATCAAGACGCAATTGCGTTGCTCTGACAGTTCAGTTGCCGGGTGGGAGGTGCGTGAGTCGCCGAAGCCGGCTCGCTCGAAGCGCATGGCTTGGACAGTGCGCACAGATCGGTTGATTGGCTGCGCGGAAGCGTCCGAATCACGACAAGAAGTTTTCGCCTACTTGAAGTCGCTGGGAGACGGGGTTTGAACTTCCTTCAGCAATTCTGCCGAAAGCTCCGGGCCGATCTGCGTGTTGATCCTCAAGGCCTTTCGAGCGCGCTCGTCATTATTGAACCTGTTCATGAGGGCATCGCTGGCTGCGGAGGGTCTGCTGGACCGCTCTGACTACCGAGAACAAATCCCGGGTCCAACTTCCCGTCGTGCCTGACGGCGGGGTTGTACGGTTTGCCGGATTGCAGGTAGACGGCCCCCGTGTCCGGATCTGGATGCAAGTTAATACCTTGCGCAACGTCATCCGGAATGATCGATCTGACGATCTTTGGTTCTCCACCATTTGTGGTCGCAAGTCTCGCGTAGTCGTTCGCTCCCATAGCGAGGTCATTGCCGTGCTTTAGCTTGGAGTGATACATGTGCCTCAGAGCGGTGTCTCGAAAGTCAGAGATGCCGTGGTCATCGAGGATGCCCAGTTGGTGGGCGGCGTCCACGGAAGTAGAGGTCTTCTTCGAAGGATCCATGCCTTCGCGCTGACGCTTTTCTGCGAGCGTGCTTGTTGTGCCCTGATAGTACCGGCCGTCTTCGTAGTAGCTTTTGTAGAGGCGACGCACGCCCTGTTGCTCTGGCACCGGAATTTCGCTGCGCGACAAGGCCAAGCGCGGTGCCATCGATCCGCTCCTGCTTGTTCGGGTTGAGTCAAGCATCGACCCATGCAGTGATGAGGGACCCGCCCGCGACCGCGCGGACTCTGTACCCACACGGGACTGAATAGGATGTATTGCTGAAGCAAGCTCAGGCGTCGTAGATCGTGCAGTCGGCGAGTTATTTCGGTTGATATCCATAGCGCTGCTATTCCCATTTTTTACTGTACGGCTCAACGTTACGTGAGTGCCGACGGGTCGATGGCATTTCGTTGAAGGGGACGAACGAACAATGTGCGCTGCGCCGGGTTCCCTAGGCGACGTCAACGCGTAAAACAGGCGCGAAATGCGAACCGGCAGCGCTCTGGTGGATGCGTGTTGATTGATGCACTCAGAGATCCTGCGACTCTCAGATAGCTGAGATTTCTCAACCATTGATGTACTGACCAAATGAGTCACTGGCGGCCCTGCGCATTTCTGTTGCGGGCTTCGCTATGCCCACTCCTGTCGGATGACGTCTTCATGATCGTTTCGCGGCGCCCGAGGGGCTGGCGCGGCCTTGCGGGCCGCTCCATTGCGCGCCGGACGGCGTAACCGGTTGCTTTGACGAAGCCGAGCGCCCTTGTGCCTCGGCGGGTTGTCGAGAGCCTGCAAACGAGGGCTAGTGCTGGTCGAAGAAGTCGTGTCGATTCCATACGTGATCTCAGATTGAAAGTTTGAACAAAGCGTCCAGCAACGCAATGGGGATCGACGAAGCCGTCGATCCGGTTGCGTTCCGATGCTGGGTTGCATTCTTCGGAAATGCGCCGTCGCGGGCGGATCCACATACGAAGCCGGGGCTGTCGTTGCAAAAAGCGGGGGATGCCGTTCTCGGTCCGGCTTCCTCTACATCGTCACCGCCACGGACGGCCGCGCCGGCACCGCCAAGTCCTCGGGCGGCGCGCTCGAAGCGAACCAATTTGACCCTGCGCCCCGGTTCTACTCATCACACGGACGGAGGCGGTCAATACGCAAGCGAAACGTACCGATGCGCACTGAAGGAGTCAGTCTGCGAGACCTGCACGAGACATGGCAACGCGGCTGCCGTGGTTCATCGAGGAGGGCCACAACGCCGAGCGGATCCGCTCGGCGCTCGGCTACCGAGCACCCGACGAATTCGAATCCTAACTGCGCTCAGCAGGCGACTTGGTTCTGTCGACCTCGGCGGTTCGGTCATGGGATCACTTAAGAGCAGCGGACGAACCCCTGACCGCGCAAGATCACTTACCCGATCGAGCCGCCGCTCACTTGCCAACGTCCGGCTAGACGTATCGGCGTCGTATTGGCTAGAGGTTGTTCACCTCGTGCCCGTCTAGGCAAAAACCAATGCCTCTGACGGTTCGCAACAGTTCCGTTCGACCGGCTGCATCTAGCTTGCGTCGAAGTCTCGATATGTGGACGTCGATGATGTTGTCAATGGGCGTAGCCCGATCGATGTTTTCCCAAATGTCTTGCGCGAGCATGTTTTTCGAGACCACTCGCCCCGAATGTTTCATCAGATACGTGAGCAGTTCGAACTCGCGCAGCGTGAGCTTCAAGGAATGGCCGCCACGCGTGACGTTGCGGGTCAGAAGATCCAGATTCAGATCCGCCACCCTGAGTCGGGTCTCCTCGATTGGCCGTACCCGGCGCAACAGGGCGCCGGCCCGTGCAAGGAGCTCTTCCAGCGCGAACGGCTTGCCGAGGTAGTCGTCCGCATGCAGGGATAACGCGCGCACTCTGTCGCTGACCTCGTCGAGCGTCGATAACATCAGTACCGGAATAGCCGCATTGGACCTTCGCACGCCGGCCAGAATATCCAGGCCGTTGCGGCCTGGCAGAACCACGTCGAGTATCAGCAGATCGAATGCCGAGGTCATGACGAGAAAGAAGCCTTCTTCGCCATTGGCGCAGAGGGTTGTTTCGTGGCCTGCGCGCCGCAATGCGTTTTGCAGGACCGCACCGATCAAAGGGTCGTCCTCGACCACCAGAATTCTTGCCATCGTGTCCGGCCCCGAAGATTCGATGAATTCAGGAGGCCAAGGCGTACACGGTGGCGGATCGGGGCATGATCGCCGGGACCGGCAAAAAATACGCGTCCAGGTCAAACGCTGCCGACGTACATGCGGGGCAAATCGGATCATGCACCGCAGTCTTGTGCTGAGGGACCTCGGATGCCAGGGCCACGTCCAATGTGAACAGCGCTCCGCCCCCAGGGTGGTTCATGCCCCTGAGACGCGCTCCAATGTGGCGGGTCAATTCCGAAGACAACGAAAGGCCAAGGCCGCAGCCCTTGTCCAGAGGCTTTGTTGAATGAAATGGCTCGAACAGATGCGCCATGGCTTGAGCGCTCAAGCCATGGCCGTGATCGCGTACCGAAAGAACGGCGCGCTCGCCGCGAACCCGCGTGCTCAAAACCACCTTGGCCTCGCGCGCTCCAGCCACGGCATCGAAGGCGTTGCTCAGTAGATTCACCAGGGCACCCGTGGCGCACGCTGGGTCGGTCAGGACGATGCTTTCCATTGCCGCATTCCGCTCGACACTGAGCGCGACGCCGCAGCACTTCTTCTTTGGCTCCACGATCGCGAGTGCTGCTTCCACGATGGTCGACAGGTGCACGGCCTGCATCCGGACCGGCTCGCGTCGGCTGAACCGCTGCAGATGGGCCACATAGACCATCAATTGGTCGACGCGCGTCACGATGCTCGAAAGACTCTCTTGTGCATGCGCGGGATCGACTGCAGCGTTCTCGGCCACGAGCCGCATGGCAGCCAGGGGCTGCGTGACCTCGTGTGCGATGCAGGCCACCATGTGTCCCAGCGCGGCTAGCCGATGATTATGGCTGACTGCTTCCTGTTCGTCGTTGCGCGCAGCGGCTTTCACGTCGATGGCCGTCAGCGCTGAACGCAGGGCCGCTTGCTCGCAGCGGCCCCGCTCTTCGATGCGGCGGGCTTCCTTGTAGTGGACGAGCGCCTGGGCGTGTTGATCGAATCCTTCATGGGCATCGGAGAGCTTGTCGAGCACCTTGATCAACTCGCGATGCTGATTGATCTGCGCCCAATGCGTGCGAGCCCGTTGGAGCCAGGCAATTCCCTGGATCCACCGCCCTTGAGCGAGCCGAACGTCCGCGAAGCGGTCACATGCCGCGGCAACCAGCCGAACCGCGCCCCGGCGGCGCCCGCCGCGCAGCAAGGTGCTGGCGCAACGCAGAGCCAATGCGTCTTTTCCCTGCAGAAGGTGTAGTCGCGCTGTCGTGTCGATCAGGCGAAACCGTGCATTGCTTGTCAACTTCTCGACGTCCGCCTCGTTGTATTGCGCCAGCAGGTCGAGAGCGCGAAGGGACAGATTCTTCGCCTCGAGATGCAGGCCGTGTGCCGTGAGCGCGGTAGCGTAGCTGGCCTGTCCCTCGGCAATGTGCACATACGCGTCGCTGCTCTGCGGCGTCGACCTGTCGGGGCGAAGCAAGTGCTGCACCGCTTGCTGGTAGATGAGCATGCTCTTGTATTGTCCGTGGTCCATGTGCAGCCGAGCGAGCATCTGCAAGGCGGAGATCTTGCCTCGGAGGTCGCCCAGCATCCGGAACAACTGCAGGCCCGTACGCATCCGCGCGATTGCGCGATCGAGTTGCCCCGCGACGGCCAAGCATTTGCCGAGTTGGATCTGGGACCATCCTGCCTCCAGACGCAACCCTTGCGCGGTGGCCAATTGCTCGGCCTCGAGCGCGAGTCTGTACGATTCGGCCGTATCCCCGGCGAGTTCACAGACCGAGGACGCGGCTTGGAGCGCATGAACGATGAGTCGCGCATCGCCTGTGGCGCGCGCATGTCCGATGGCCTCTTCAGCAAGAGTCTGGAGTTCGGACGTGCAACAGTCGGTTGCGGTGCTCAGGTTGCGGATGTCGGCAAGCATTGCATGGAGAGAGCTGCTGCTATTGTTCATTCTGTTTCTCTGCGGAGAAGTTCGAGGCCGCACTGGGTGTGCAGAAAACCTCGTTTTCTTATTCTCTGCAGCGAACATGACATAACGTCCATTTCCGCTATTGGGGTACGCGAACGGGGGGCATTGTTTTGTTCCCCGACGGCGCGCTGGCAGTTGCCGTGGCGCACCACCATGCTTTCACTGCGCCGTAGCTGCTGCGGCCGGAGGCGGTCGCGCCGACGCCGGCGAGTCTGTTCGATGCACGTTCATGCCCACATAACGTGAGCAGGCAAGGCACCGATGGCTTGTTCGTACGGCCGCTCGTCCACGACCTGCGAACGTCCGAGGATGGTGCAGGCCAGGCCAACGGCGTAATTGTCGCGACCGTCGTCGATCACCGCTTCGAGCATCTGGGGCCACCCGGCGCGATTGTCGATCTTCATACAGACCGCTAGCAGCGCCTTGGCGAGATGGCTGTCGGGAAACTGCGCCAGCACCTCACCGAACTCGGCAATGCCCGCGCCCGTGTCGCCGCCGCAGAAGGTGTTCATCGCCCGCACGATGCCTGCCTGCGGCAGGCCTGGGCGAAGGCCCTGGAGCACGCCGGCGATCTGGCTCGCGGCCAGGTATTCGCCCAACTCGCTGCCCAGCGCGGCAATCTGCAAGAGCGAGCGATAGACCGTGCCTGGCACCGTTCCCTCCGGGGAGCGTTGGGAAGCGGGAGCGTCTTTCATCGACATACCTCGGAAAGAAAAAACCAAACGTTATGAATACCGCGCTGGGCTTCAAGTTTGTAAGCAACAGGTTCATGCTCGCGAAGCGAGATGATTCGCTTTGAGGTGTGCTGCCGGATTTCAAGCCCGGGACACAGCAATGGATCGGGCTTTCGCCAGAATCCGCTGGGCCGCCTCGAACGCGACGTCCAGTTGTTGTATCGCTGCTTCGGGCCGGCCGTCCGGATCTGTTTTCTTCACGAGGTCGATGGCTTCCCGCAGGCTCTCTTCCAATGCTCTGAAAACTTCGCCGGACCTGTCTGCCCGCAGTTGCGCGGAATGGGTTTGTGGACCCTGGTCCTTCTGACCTGAGGACGAGTACATATCCAAGGGCCTCTCTCGTTTCAAGGGATGGTTGATGCGGCAGGCCGAGTACAGCGCCGGTTGATCGATGCGTCGATTTTCGAGCGAGCACCGGCGCGCGCGCCGCGCCGCAGCCTGAAGACTTCCTGACGATCGCTTCAGCATCGGCCGATGAGTCCATGGTCCTGCGCAATATCGGCGCATCGCGATCAACGAGGCAGACGATGAAGCCAGTTACGAATTCACGCCAAAGCAATGGCGGCGCGGCGGCATCGCCCACGGCGCTGTGGACCGTACTAGCGCAATGCTGTCTGCCGGCCACGCCGCGCTTTGGCCGCGAACGCAAGCCCTCTACTTTTCTTATGGAGAACCCATGACCATCGCTCCGGTGACCCGCGTCGCCCCTCCCGTGAACCAAGAGCAGGGCGCCAGCGCCGTGCCGGACGTGCAAACGATCATGCTGGACGTCGTTCAGCGCGCGCTCAAGGATCCGGGCGCCGCCCCCGACCCCGCGAATAACACCTTTGGCCCTCAGCAGACGCGCCCTGAAGGCGACTACCGCAGCGCCCAGGACATCATCAACAGCAGCCCCTTGCTGAAGAACCTGGGCGACCAACATGGCGACAAGGGCGGCCCGAGCCTGAAGCAGGCTCTGAAGAATCAGGTCGGTGATTTCGAACACGATGCCGATGCGGCCTACCGCGCCGCGCAGGTGCTCGAACACATCGAGCACTTCGACGAGAACGGCAAGGAAATCAAGAATCGCCCCGGCACCCGGGGTGCGCCTGCGATAGACGCCGTCGGCAACAGCACCGTCGACGGCTTCAGCAGCAAAGGCGACGCAAAGCACGGCACGGAGGCCGGTCGGCTGCAGGACTTCGGCAAATTCGGCTACTCGTCGCTCAAGGGCGGCGATGTCAAAGCACCGCCAGCGCCACCTCCGCCTCCGGTCATTCCCTCGCTGCCGATGAACAACCAGGGGCGCCCGGACAACGACAAGCGCAGCGCTCAGCAGATCGTGGAGGCCAATCCGACGCTCAGGAACCTGGGCAACCAGGGTGGCTTGAAGGACAACCTGAAGAAGCAAGTCGGCGACTACGAGCACGACGCCGACGCCGCTTACCGGGCGTCGCAGGTCATCGACTACATCAAAAACGTCGATGAAAAGGGTCAGCCCATCACGAAAAAGTCGAGCGGCAACGACCCGACCAACGACCGCATCGACGGTTTCTCCAGGGATGGCGGCAAAGAGGTTGCCAACCACGGTACCGAGGCGGGCCGGCTGCAGGACTTCGGAAAGTACGGTTACGACTCGCTCAAGGGCATCGACAACAAGAGCGCCGACGACCAGATCACGCGCCTGAACGGCGATGCCACCGCCGATGCCGTCAAAGCGGCCGGCGGCGATGCGTCCAAGCTCGGCAAGGACTACTTCGCCAACGGCCAGACCTCGGCCAACGGTGCTGACAAGACGGCTGCGCTTATCAAGCTGAGCGAGACGGTGGCCAAGTACAAGGTGGGGCAGGAGGCCTACCAGACCACCGGCCCCGGTGACGAGGGCCCATACCACGGCGAAGGCCCCTCACCGGGCCAGCAGCGCGCAGCGTTCTACAAGGACGCGCAGGCCAAAGTCGATCAGCTGGCCAAGGACCCCGATGTGCAGCAGTTCGTCAACGAGAAGGTGCCCGATGCCTTGCACGCGCGTGTCGAAGCCGACCCGAAGCTCAAGGCCGAACTGCAGCGGCGTTTCGACGACACCTCGAGCCCGCGTGCGCTGCAGGTCGCGTTCGACCGGAAGGATCCGAGCGGAAAGGTCGTCGGCACGGCACAGGCGCTCGGAGATTTCGTCAAGGCACCGAACTTCTATGCACAGGCACTCGGCATCAAGCCCAATCTGCAGGAGGCCTTGAAGAAAGCGCCCAAGGAACTTCAGGACAAGGTCAAGGCAGACTACGACAACATCACCTCAGGCAAGGAGATTCAGGGCCTGATTGCCGCAGGTATGCCGCCGGACAAGGCGCTGATCCAGTCGGGCGTTGACAAGGCCGTGTTGGACAACGTGCTGGACGACAAGGCGGTCGCGGCCGGCACCGACAAGTTCAACGAGACCAGCGCCCGCATCGGCCGCGATCAGTTGCTCCAAGGCAAGAGCCTGCCGGACCTCTACAAGGGCCTGGGCGTCAAGGACGCCAACGATCCGGCGCTGGAGCAGTTGGTCGAGAAGAATCTGGACAAGATTGTGCCCCCGGGCCCGAACAGCCCGTCTTCCCGGGACATCGTGTCCTTCCTACGTGGTGTCGACGACATCGGCCGCGGCGGGGCCAAATTCGATGACGCGATGACCAAGGTCAAGGAAAGCTGGAAGGCGCAGCCCGGGATGTCGGAGGCCTTCAAGTCCGGTGTGATGCACGCAGCCTCTGGCGTGCTGCTCGCCGGTGCGCTGGCCGCCGGCGGCGCCACGGGATCGCAGTCGGGTCCCGCTGTGGTGACGGGACAATCCTTCCAGACGGCTGGTCTGTTGGTGGAGGGCGGCTCCAAGTTCCTGCTTGACCAGTTCAACCGCGGCAACGTGCCGGGCCAGACCGCCGTTCCGCCGGACTCGCTGACGAACTGGCTCAAGGACGCGGAGAACGTGGGCAAGGGGCTGGGCGGCGTCGTCGGCAACGCGATAGGCCTGATCACCGGAGCCATAGGCGCCAAGGATGCGGCCGCGCGCGGGGACAAGGTCGGCGCGGGCTTCCAGGGTACCTTCGCGGCGCTCAACGGGCTGAGCGCGGTGGTGAGCGGCGCCGAAGTGGCGTCCTACGTGGTCGGACGGGTCATTCCATCGGTAGCCGACGCTGCCACCCTGGTGAGTGGCCTGGCGGGTACGGTCGCCGGTGCCGTCGGCGGCGTTGCCGCCCTCGGCGGCATGATCTATTCGATCGTCTCGGGCATCAAGGCCGACGAGAAGAAGGACAAGGCGATCAACAGTTGGTACGACGGCATCAGGACCGATCTTGATGCGTTCGGAATCAAGCCGCCCGATCTGGGTACGACGCTTGCAAAGCCCAATGCCTACGCCGTACCCGGGAGCGAGCTTTCGCCGATGGAAAGTTGAGCATCGGGGGGCGTCCGCCGGCCGCGCACATGGCGTGGCCTGCGGTATCGGAAGGTTTTATTCCTCGGCATACCTGGCGATGTCCTTGAGGTTGTCTTTTACCGACTCCTGGATCAGGTTGAATGCCAGATTGAAGGGCGTCAATCGGCCCGACTTGATGGTGTTCACGGCGCCTTTCTCCAGGTTCCTCAAGTGGTTCAAATAGCCGTTGACCCCGCCGCGCAGAACTTCACTGACGCTGGCCTTTTGGTCTTGGTCTGCGGCACCCGCGCCTTTGAGCACATTGCCGACCGCGGGAATGACGAAGGACAGGACCATGCCGGCGCGCTCCAGGTAGACGGAGAAGTCGTCCCGAGCGCTGCCATCCGACCGCATCCGGGGCTCCCGGATGCCCTTGAGGTTGGGGTGGCTCAGGCTGTGGGTTGCATTCAGATGGTCGTTGATCGTCCTGATCGGGTCGGTCGCTCGGTCATCGTGTTTCTGCGAGGCATCTTTGTCGAAGCCTTCAGTTGCAAACCGCGCGTCGGTGTGCGTGGCGATCAACAACTGCTTCAGGTAGGACGACATCATCAAGTCCAGTTCTTGCTGCCCCTGTGATGCAAGTACCGGTGCGGTGGGGCCGGCGCCGATGGCCGCCGGCTCGCTCCACGATGCGTCGTTCAAGGGATGGGCCGTCACGGAAAGTATGGCTACGGGCATGATCAAACTCACCGGATTGAGAGGGGGTGATGGCTGTGTTGCGATGCCAATGACGGTAAGCCCGACGCGCCATGTCGCGACAGGCGGCGCGCGAAGTGCGCGTTCAAATTGCGAGGCTGTGATGTGTTGGCGCCGATTCTGTTGAAGCCCCGTTCTGCCGAAGATGCGGCTACGAAAACACAAGTGCGTCGCGCAGTGCCGGGCTGTCGACGAGGATTCGGATGATGGGGGTGCCGATTCCGAATCGCCGCCGACGAGGTCCGGGGGCATCTGAGTTTTTCCAGAAACTGCGACTGCCTGCTTGAACGCGCGGTGGGGGAGAGCTTTTCCATTGAAGCAATGGTCGCGGTCGACAACTGCCGGTTATAGACCCGAGAAATTTCAACAACCCGTCAGGCTACCAAGCGGTATGAATTAACAGAGGCAGCACGTCGTTGGCAATCGACGCGAAGGCGCTACGAACCAGAATCACGGTACTGGCAAGGCCAGGGCGATCAACTACAGCGTGAAGAAGCGTTGGTCACGCTCATGCGCTACCTGGAGAACCCAGCGCTTCCCATTGACAACAACTTCGACAAGCAGCAAATCCAGTTCTGCGCTACAAACCGCAAGAACCGGTTACTCGCGGAAGATGGGACGGTTCATTGTCATCGCCCTTCTCGCGGGGCCCATTGCGCGCCGCCGATACTGGCGAGCCTCGTCACGAGCGCCTGAAGTCGTGTATGTTCATGAACGTGTTTTCTCTCTAGCGCCCGCACGGGACGCCGACTTATGGATGGCAGGAGCGCACAAGGGGGAGCGCAGCCGCAGCCGGCCTCGCTTGCGCAAACTGGGAAAAACGTCGGTAGAAGACCCCGGGGGGCGTGCGCGGGCGGCGGCGCGGCGGTGCGCGCGGCGATGTGCGATGCGGGAGTCGGCTGGCCTGCGAGAGTTAACTGGAACGAGGGCTTCTACAACCCTGTGCGAATTGACTCCGACAACGGATACCTCGCCCCGTCACAAGGGAGTCCACCTCTCTGGCTGCGTGACTCTCTGTACGTTGAATCAAGGCAGGGCCATGATTGGCCGGGCGGCCTCGCTGGCGCATGCACTTCGTGCCAACCAACTGAAGTGGGCTCAATCAAGTCGAGCGTTTCTTGGACTGCCACAGCACCAGACCACGCGGGCGAATTGACAGGACAGCACTCTAGACTGCCGAGTTCGCCTCAGGCGTCTGCGCTCTTGGTCCCCTGACGGCCCCAAGCGCGCCGCCCCACGCGTGATACAGCACCTGCAGCACCGCGAACTTGCACAGTTGCGTCGCGATGTTCGCGTCCTTCTCTGGCCAGCCCCTTTCCTGCAGCTGATTAGGCATGGTGGTTAGCATCGAAAACAGCGCGCCGAATCCGGGTGAGAGGATGGCGTGCGAAGTCCACCCGAGCTTGCTGGCGAACGCGTTCTCGATCGCTTCAGGAAGTGTCGTCCCGACGCTCTTCATGTAATTCACCGTGCGGCGCAGGCCGCTTTCGATCTGCTCGAGAGCGGGCTTGCGCAGATGATCGATGCACTCGCCCAGATCGCTGCGGGCCAGGAAGTACTGCAAGCCCGCGCGGCCCGCGCTGACGTCACGGTCATTGAGGATCGTGCGCATGCCGCCGCCGCCGATGATCGATCCGCCCACCGTATCCGCTATGTTGTCCGCAAGGGCTCGGTCGGCCGGCTGCCCGGCGGTTTCGAACGCGAGCATCATCGGAGCCCGCAAGCCTCCATTGCGCGCGGCGCCGTAGCTGAGGCCAGCGGCAATGGTCGCGTCCCGCGCCATGCTGGTCTTGGTCGGGGGATTGGCGCCGTGAAGCGGCGCGGGAAGCTTGTCGTCCGGCGGTCGCGTGAAATAGGCGTCGCCAAAGGTCTTGGATGTGGAGGCGCCAGCCGCCACATCCATGATGGACAGGCCCAAGCCGAGCGCGGCACCGGCCACGAGGCCAGGCAGCGCCGCAGGCAGCTCGGGCATCGCCTTGGACAGGCCCGACAGGGTCAGGTCGGCGAGCTTGAAATCGACGAGTGCGCTGCCCACGGTAAACCCGTTCGATGACGCCATACCGTGCAGTGTGCCTGTGCCGATATCGCGCCATTGCACCTGCTTGAGCATTGAGACGAACTGTTCTCTCGTGCGGATGTTGTGTGTGCCGAGGACTTCGGCCTGTTGGGTCGCCAGTTCTTTGAGCGCAGGGATGTCCCCGGGCGACTTGCGCATCGAGCTCAGCATGTAGGCGACGCATCCAGTCACGTCCTCGGGGAGCTTCTGAGACAGCGTGCTCATGTCCATGCGCGGATTGACGTCTCGATGGCTCGGGACAATTGGCGCATCCAGCGAGGCGAGTCCCGGCGGGGCACGATGAATGGTCGGATGGGCGAGCAGCCGATGAGGCAGGGCGGGGAAGGAGCCCGGTACGGCCTCTGTGAGTTCGCGGGTTTCGTCGAGGTGCGCAGGCGGCGGTGTCGGCGGAGATTCCTCGATGGACGCGCGCGCAGAGAAGAAGCTCGGGTCGAGCGACTCCTCGGAGGCGGATCGGCGGGGCGGGGGTGATCGACGCGGCGCCGATGAGCCGGAACTGCCCGCCGGGCTTGCCTGGCGCGTCAGCCCCTCGGGAGCAGTGTGGTAGCTGCTGGCTCTGGAGCGGGCGGAAGTCGTCGGTATCGGAATGCGGCTGAGTTCGATGTCACCTGGCCCGGTTGGCTGGGACTTCGGGCCGACGGATAGGGGGGGGCCTGGAGGCATGAGATCCTTCGCGTTCGAGGCAGTTTGATGGCTCGACGTGGCGGCGACATCGTGTGCCGCGAAGGGGCGGATATTTTTGCGAAGAGGCGGGCGCGTCTTGCCGGGTGCGCGTTGATTTCAGAGGGTCATCTGAGTCAGATGACTGACACCGTCAAGGTCCCCGCGCAGACGAAGGAGCGGAGGAGGGCGAAGCGGCGCCGCACTCATTGGATCCGCAGTCTCCCGACCGATCGGGATCGCAGGTACGGGGGCGCCCGGTGTCCGACACGATCACCGCGACGCGCCTCTGCGTTGCAGCTTTGAATGCCAGGCATCCCGCGCCGAAGCGCCCCAGTGCATCGCGCGCAAACCCGTTCGGGTCATAGGTGACTTTTCCGGAAAAACCGTTGCCCGTCGTGGCATCCACTGCGATGCCATCTTCGAGTCCGGGAAAGCCGAGAAGCGGTTCATCGATGGCATCCACCTTGACGTCCCATCCCGTGCCCCAGGCAGCGCGAGCTGGGAGCACGCTGACGCGAGACGAACGCTTGATCGCCTCGCTCCGCGCCAGGTTCAGCGCAGAAACCATGGCACTCGCGGCAGACGCCAGGCGCTGGTTGAGCAACAGGCTTCTGAACGACGGTACTGCCACGGCGGCAAGCACGGCGACGATCGTGATGACTGTCAGCAACTCGGTGAGCGTGAAACCGCGCAGTCTCTGGCTGGGCAGTAGCCGCGTCCGCTTCACTTCCAGCACCTCGATGTGGGGGTGTCGGAGTCGGTCCCGGTGCAGCCTCTTATTTTTTCACCCGAGCTCTGCAGCCAGATATTGGCCACGACACGATCTTCGAATCCGGGGTTTAAGGCAGCAGTCAGCTTGACGCAATCGCGAACATCGCTTGCGACTTTGCAGCCCGTTGCCTTGAGGGTGTAGTGCCCCACTCCAGCATCGGGATTCGAGCTCTCCTTGGTCAACAGCGAAACGCTATACGTATTGAATTGCGTGAAAAAACGTTCCTGCTGCTGCATTTCCCGCATCAGCGCGGCCCTTCCTTCCGCGCGCCAGCCCCGCCGAAGATAATCAAGGTAAGTAGGGTAGGCCACCGCTGCAAGGATCGCCACGATGGCCACTGTCACCATCAGTTCGATCAGGGTGAAGCCGCCAGACATCCGTCGCTTGGTCATGGTGCGCTTCCTCCCTTCCCGGGTTGCGCTTTCGCACCATCGAGCCGAGTCTTGACGTCCTTGTAGTTGGGCACCTGCCGCCAGCTTATGCGCGCTGCCAGCGCGCTGATCTTTCCAAGGTCTTCGATCTTCTGGCCAGCTTTGCCATCGCCTGAGCCGGTGCCCAGGTTCAGGGTGCGCAGCCGCTTGGATTCCGTGCGTGCGCCAAGCGAGTTGGTGCCGGTGAACGTTCCATAGCCCTCTTGCATGACGATGGGCGACGAAAGAATGCCGATGCTCGAGATATTGCAGGACTGGCCCTCTGTCAACCCCGTGGCCGCATTGACCAGGCAGGTACGTCCACCGCCGCCGGCACCGCACACATTTGGGTTTGGCATCAGCGTGTTGAAGATCAGGCGGCCGTCCACCAACTGCATGGCCGTCACCTGGCGCTCGCCGTGCGAGGTCGCATCCGCCAGATCGAAATACCAGCCACGCCGCGGCGTCGATTCGGGTTTGTTGGCGTCGTAGGCGCCGTAGGCAAAGGTGCCGCCGGTCACGGTGAGCTTGCTCTTGTCATCACCGGGCGCCGCCGTCCGGACCATGAGGCTCGCGCGACCGTTCGTGATCCGCGTGCCGTTGTCGAAGACACCGTAGATTGACTGCGGCACGTAACTCGCGGCCCGTGCATCATCGGCTTCGATGTACTTGCCGGTGCCGAATAGCACAACGGCACCGCCGCCCGCCCCAAGGGCCACCTGAGGCGCGACCGTAATGGGCTGCCGCTTGCTGTTGGCGTCCTGTGCAACGAACAGCGGCTTCTTCTCGAACGCGAGTGCGTTGGCATCGGACCATGGCGCGTTCTGCGTGAAGTCGAATTTCCAGAGATTGCCCTGCGTATCGCCGCCGTACATGAACCTGACCGTGCCATCGCTGGTCGCGTATTCGCTGGGTGTAGACAACGCATTGACCATGCCGTCGACCGGATCTGGCAGAAGGATCTTGTAATAGTTGGTGCCGAGCTGCCAGGCTTGGGAAGTGGGCTTGTCGAGTGCAAGCAGGAACAATGCGGCCCGCCGTGTACTGTTGCCGTTGTTGTAGCCCGAGGGCACTACGGCAAATGACCTGTAGACGGCAGCGTTCGATCCCTCCGCAGCCCGGGTCTTGAAGCTCAGGATCTTGGGCGACTGCGTGACGTAGCCCATGTCGGCGTCGTCGGTGCCGCTGAACTCCCACATCACATGATCCGAGTCGAAGGCACTCGGGTCGGTCACGTCAAGCGCAAACGCGCCGCGCCCACCGCCGCCCACGCCGGACACCAGCACGGTTTTCCAAGCGCTACCGACCTTCGCTTCTTCTGCGACGGGCGGTGCATCGACGTAAGGGCGATGCTCGTAGCTCGGACTCGTGTAGGCCGCCAACGCGGGAAAGACCATCCGCGGTACATAAGCGAAGAGTTCTACGCCAGTCTGGGCGTCGAAGGCATGCAGCATGCCGTCGTTCGCGCCGACGTAGACGGCGTGCTTGCGGCTCTTGTGGGTACTCACGAAAGCCGCATAGAGGGCCCCCGAGTGTTTGCCGCCCGGCGCGCCCACGAAAATCGGGGCGGAGTTCAGCACATCGCCCATGATCGAGCTTCGCCTGCGCAGCGGGGTGGCCGTGCCGGCTACGTCGGCCTCCGCGCTGCGATCGCCACGCAGGTAGTTGAGCCGTTCCTGGCCGCGCGCATCCTGCTCGGGCGGGCTGGCATAGGGGGCGGTGTTGAGAAGTCGTTTGGCCGAATCGTCGAGCGAGGTCCAGAGAAAGGGGACGGCACTGCCATTGCCCAGGAGCGAGAAGATCTTTCTGGCAGTCTGCGCGGGCGGTTTGCTGCCAGCGACGCCCGTCGAGCTTCCTGTGGTCAGCAACATTCCTGCATTCCAGCTTGGATCGGGGGCCTGCACGATCTCCTCGGAAGAGGGGTCGAGCATCAACGCGTAGGCCAGCAGCGATCCTGACCATCTCTCCGGATCGAATTCCGGCACATAGACCGATACGGGACTTGCGACGCGCGAACCGCTGGTCGCGCCCCCCATGACGGTGCCGCTGCTGTTGCTCGCCTCCCTGAAGATCCTCTGAATCGCCGCGATCATTCGAGACGGCGTCGATGCGAGGAAGAAATTGGCCGGCTTCGGATTGCCGTCGTCGTCGACGCCGTCGGCCCATTCCGAACGATAGTTGCCGTCGGACGATTTGAACGGATTGCCATCGTTGTTCGAGTCGTCGAAGCCGCCGTACTTGGCGGCCAGATACATCTGGCTTCCGCGCATGTTGGTGAAGCCGTCGGACTGGCGCGCGCCCCTGGAGGAGCCATCGCCGTATTGGTCGACGTCGATCATGTAGGTCTTGATCCGGGCGTCGGGATAGTCGGCGCGAATCTGCTGTGTATTGGCCCAATAGGCCAAGCCCGCCATTCCATAGGAGCCGAAGGCAGAACCGGTCTCCGCGTTCGCCATGATCGACGCCGACAGCTGGCGGGAGTTCTCGCCCCTTTGCCAGGTGACCGGCCCCAGATTCCCCGCCGTTGTCAGTCCGGTCTTGCCGGACGGATGCGTATATGGAATGGCTTCCCTGTTTTCGAATGCACCGAGCAGAGCGGTCCAGCGCGAGATGTCCGGCTCGAAATCATCCGGATTGGCGTTGCGGGAGAAGTCCCCATCGGACCGCCCCCGGGCCACACCGATCGGAAAGCCCGGGAATGACCGATCGCGATGCGTCTCTTGGTCGCCGATGGCGAGGATGTAGTTGCGCTGGCAACTTGCCACGACCGGATCCCAGTTTTTCCTGGCCCCCTGGCCCCAGAAGGCCGTGTTGTTGTAGACGGGGAAGCCGTCCTTCATGCCTGCCGTTATGCCCTGGGTTGCCTGTGGGGTCGGTTGAAGCCCTTGCAGGTAACGCATCGTCTCGTAGTAGAGCTCACCCACGGGGTCTGCGGCTTTGTAGTTTCCGGGAGCCCCTGTGCGCCCAAACTGATTGAGATAGTTGATGGCGCCGCTTCTGCCTTCTTCGCCGCCGAACGGGTTGATTGCGAAGATGCCTGTCTGGGCGTCCCATTCGGCGTTGGGGTTGGCCACCTTCATGAATGAGGCGTCGACTGTCTTGGGCCCGGCATAGTGCATGGGCGCACGCAGAACACCGCCATAGCGGCTGGGGGCCGAGTCGAGCAGGTACCCGAAAGCGCCGACACGGATCTTTTCCGCATACCGTTGAATTGTGCCTGCCGGTTTGAATTGCCCGTTTGGATATCTTTGGCACAACTCGGGTCTCTGGTTTGCCTCCTGGACAGTGGCGCACACCTCCACGCGCGCGAAGTAGGCCCCTGCCACATTGGTGGAAGCCGAGCTTTGAGGACCGTACCTCTCGCCGTCGGCACGTGCAGCGCAACTCTGTCCCCCCGGGCCCGCCACGCCGACGTATAGCTTCTCGTAGCAACTACCGAACTCGACCGTGCCGTTGGCCTGGAGGCCCTTGAACTTGGTCAACGGAATGAACTTGTCCAGGTTGCCGGCGATGCTCTTGCGCGGGAAGTTGCCTGCCTTGTAGTCGTCGGGCCGAAGCACTGCGCGCTGCAATACCGTCTGAGTCGTGGCGTCCACGATCCTATCGCCGCCGGTCAGTGCGTAGCGCATCATGTCGATGGCTGACGACGCGGACCAATTCAGCAGATTTCCGCTCCACTTGTTGCTGCATTCGATGGCGCTTGCAGTCTTGCTTGCATCCGCAACACGCACGAAATAGCCGCTGCTATCGTTCACGTAGCGATAGTCGTAGCACCCCATCGGATCCCAATAGCCCAGATAAGTCTCGCTTGGTGAGAACGCCTGCTTGTAGGCCTCTCCCGTGGTCGGATACTCCACTGAGAGTGCGAGCGCCAGGTTCGGGCTCACCAGCGCACCAGCAGCGAACAGCGGGCCCTGGGCGATGTCGGCCATGGGAGGCGCCGCAATGGCAAGTCCCTGTGCGGTCATGACACACAGTGCGGCCGCAAACCACCGAAATTTCTGTTGAATCCGCATCTTCATTTTTTCTCCCCCGGCTTAGCAGCCGGGGCTGGCGTTGAACTTCCTGACGATGCCCTGCAGCACCACTTGCGTCTCCGCGCGCACGCCATAGCCGATGGCCGTGACACGGAAAAGGTATGTGCGCTGATCAGCGCCCGCTCCGACCAACTCATTTGGGGCATAGCCCCCGTTGTTCGGCAAGGCCTCGATCACGTATCGCGGCCTTCGCGCGGTCGAAACCCCGCGCGGGTTGTCCTTGTCGGCGGCTAAGTAGGTCTGGTCGGTGAAGGTGCCCAGTTCGACCGATCTCGCGTCGTCACTTGAAAATGACACGCCCAGCCAAGCCGGGGCGTCGCCTGCAGGACTGCCCAGGCACAGGCCGCGGCTCGCCGCATCCTCCCCGCAGCCCGCCTTGAAGGCCGAGACGTCGCCTTTCTCGCTGAACGCACACAGCCGCGCCTTCCTGGACCGATTCGGGCCGGTGATATCGAGTTCGGCGTCCTGCAAGGCGGCCTCCGCGGCTTGGAACGCGACTTCGAGATCGCGATCGTTGCGAGCTCCTTTTTCGTTGACGAGGGACAGTGAGGCCGCCCCGACGCCGAGCACCGTGGTGATGATCAGCAGCAACAACACGACGATGAGGGACATGCCCCGCTGACGCCGCATGGCCTTCGCGGGAACGCCTGTGCACCTCATGCGGGCGCCCTCAGCGGATTGCGGATGACCACGGTCTGCGTCACCGCGCGGCGCAGTCGCCCGTCGTCGGTTGGCGTGAAGCTCACGTCGTCGAACTCGGCACCCAAGGGCTTGATGGTCTCCGGCGCGCTCCCCGTGCGAGCTGCGCCGGAGGCGCTGCGAATCACCATGCCGATGCGAACTGCCGTCACCCTGCGCCACTTCTCGATCTCGGTCCTGGCGCCGGCGATCTCCGCATCCTTGATCTGTCCGGCATCCATCCATGCGTTCGGCGTCATGTCTGCGTCGTTGTCCGTGTCCACGCCATACACGACCTTGAACACCTCGACCCCGCGTACCACGGAGACAGATTTGAATGCGCCGCTGTTGTCGCGGTACTTGCAGAACAGTTCCGGTTCGCCCGCAGTTCCCTGCGCAACATAGAAAACACTCCAGGCCCGATCGTCCAGAGAAGGTGATGCGCCCGGAGGCTCGGGCTGTAAGCCCGCACAATTGATCATGGTTCCGTCCGACTGGTCACTGTCGCCGACCTCCCAGTCGGCACGAGCGAAGAAGCGGACCATCAACGAATCGTTGCCCAGATCTCCTCTGGGCGCGCTGTCGTTCGTGCCATAGCCGATTGCTGACGCCGGCACTGCACTGCCTACACGCGTTGCGCCGGCCAAGCTCAGGTCGTAGATGCTGCCGGTTGGTGCCAAGGTGAGTGCGCTCGCTACAGCGCGCGTGTCCACGTCGGGCGTGTAGTCGGTATACGCCGACTGCTGGACGATAGTCCTTACCAGATAGCTCGCAAAGCGCGAGGAGTCCTGCAAGGCCTGGGACTGGGAGTCGGTGGTGAAAAGCTGCTTGCTTGCAATGAAGCCCGCACTTGCCACCAGCACAACCAGCAGTCCCAAGGCCATGGAGACCATCAGTTCGACCAATGTCAGGCCTCGCTGAGCCCGCGATATGCGTTCGATGCTTTTCATGCGTCTCAACTCGGCGGACTGGTGCCGGCATAACTCTGGCCGGGAGCCAGCGGAAATACGATGCGTGGAGCGAGATCCGCCCCCTTGTCTATCGTCGATTGCTCCGCGCGACTATTGTCGCGAGGCGTCCAGCCGATCTTGACGACCAAGATGCCGGCGTTGCTGCACTCCCAGTCGTAGGAGCCATCGGCCTTGAGTGCGGCGTTGTCAAAACACACAGCCACCTTAGCGCCCGGCAGCGCCTTATCGATGCGTGCCACCCACTCACGCGCATCCCATGCGGCAAGCTCCTGCGGCTCGCATGCGATGCTGCTGCAGTTCTTTCCGGTGGAAGCGGGGGTCGCATCACCCGGGTTGCGCCTGAGCAGGTATTTGTTCTTGGCCGCGTCGGTGGAAACGGCAACCGTCTTGTTGGTCCGAACTTTTTCGGAGAACTCGCGTGAGAAATTCACAGCGGCAGTGAAGTTGCCCGATTCCGTGGTGGTGCGCATGGCCTGCAACAACATGCCGGCAGCCCCGAGCAAACCCAGCATCAGCACCGCGATGGAAACCAGAACCTCCAGCAGCGAAAACCCGTGCCCGTTCCGTCGCTGCCGACCTCTGTCGCAACGGGTCATTGCCTTGCAGGCTCCCGCGATAGAAGGGGGACCAATGGCAATGAAGCGAGGCGTCGTCAAGTTTGTTTCTCGCTGATTTCTTGCAAGGGGGGGAGGTTCGCCGTGGAGCATCCAGTCTGAGCCACCCCGGGTGGATTCGCGCCGATCGATGCGAAGGTATGTCGCGTTTTGCGAAGACATGTACTCTGCCGAAAAACTTCGAACCCGGAGCGGGCGGAGTCGTGAAGCGAGCATTGAGGTGAGCTATGGGTTTTGGCGGCCCTAAGCACGGCCGGCCGACAGATTCCCGGACCGATTGCATAGATGCGCCGAAATATGCTCATGATCTTGAAGGTTCGGAGAACTCTATGACTGACCGTCCCCCGAACTTCGTCGGGGCTCGGCTGCCTGTGCAGGTTCAGCTGCCTCGCCCATTCCCTTGGGTAGCGTTTGGGAGTGCCGAATCGAGGGACCAGAGTGATTGTGTAGGCCTTGGCTCTTCGCCCATAACTTCGCTTTCACGGCGGGCCTTCTTCGCTCAACTCGAAATTCATGCGTATCGAAAGATGCTTCGCGTAACAGGTCTTCTCTTCGCCTGCTCGCGATGATGGAGGAGTGCTTCTTCGTAAAAACAGATATCTTGGGCGTCTCAACATGGCATTGAAATTCGCGGGATCGAAGTCCCAACACCTCAAGGGTCCGAAAGCGGCGGAAAGTACCTCAAATGGCGAATGAGCACCGAGTGCAATCAGGCCCTTCTTGATGGCGTAGACCGCTACGCGAAGGAGAAGGGGCGCGGCGGCGTTTCGTTCTGCATGTATGGTGGGCCTAACGCACTGGATCAAAGTCAGGAGAATCGCTCCAGCAGTTCCCGGATATCGCATGAAACAAGGGAAACTCGCACCTGTATAAATGCAAATGACCGTCGGCGCACGGGCGGGCGCCGTGCAGCCTCCATGAACAGATCGGCGGATAGCGACGTGCCTTATGTTTGTTGAAAGGGCATCGTCACTGCGGCCTCGAGTTGTTTAAGCGGTCGTCGATCACGCACCTGCTTTCCGCTCGGGTATAGATGTCGATCATTCAGGCCCATCGTAGTGCGCCTGGCCAGCGAGGCTTGGTGGATTTTCTTCCGTATCGCACCAACGAGTTCCGCTTCGATACCAGCAATTCACGATCGCTCGCAATTGAGCGGGCGACGTTCGTTGGATATTCTGGAACGCGTTGAGAAGTCCCAAAAAAGAATCTTCGAAACCCTTCTCCGACGAGGGCGGCAGTAGCCAATTGTCAGAAACCGCGAAGAAGGGAGGGCCGCACATAGCGGGCGCGTGTTCGTTATTACTGCGGGCACTTCGCCAGCCCACCGTTGCTATCGAAATCACCTGACTAACCTGAATTTGATCATCAGTAAAACCAGGAGTGAAGCGATGGCTTGGAACGAAGGTTACGTCGTGAAAGAGGCGTACACCAGCGGCTACTACCGTAGGCAGAGCCCCGTCTACCTGAGCGCGGCATGCGCGCTCAACGGTTTCGAGCCTGTGGATACGCGCAAGCCCTTCACGTATTTCGAACTCGGCTCGGGACAGGGTTTTACCTCGAACGTCATCGCGGCGAGCAACCCGCACGCGCAATTCTTTGCGGCCGATTTCATGCCGGAGCATGTGGCGACGGGCCGAGAACTTGCAACCGCCGCCCGATTGAGGAACGTGACGCACCTAGAGAAAAGCTTTGCGCAACTGGCGGCCGGCGAGGTCGACCTTCCGGGCCTCGATTTCATCACCATGCACGGCGTCTACTCATGGATCAATGCCGTGAACCGTCGTCATATCGTCGACTTTATCGCGCGCTACCTCAAGCCCGGTGGCATCGTCTATGTGAGCTACAACGCGCTGCCGGGATGGTCGATTGCGGCGCCGCTGCAGCGTCTGGTGCTCGAACACGCGCGTGTTCGGCCCGGGAGCCCGGGCACGCAGGTCGCGGGGGCAAAGGACCTGATCGACCGGTTGTCCCGAGCCGAGGCGTTGTACTTTTCATCCAGTCACGCGAACCCGATCCTGCATCACAGGCTCGAGTCGTGGGCAAGGGAAAAACCGACATACCTGGCCCACGAATACCTCAATGAATCGTGGCAGGCGCTCTATCACGCCGATGTCGTGCGCGACATGGCTGAAGCCAAGCTCGAATTCGCGGTCTCCGCGGAGCTGAGCACCAACGTAGATCCCAGCGAGTTGCCGCCGGCGCAGCGCGAGATCATCGAATCCGTCGACGACCCGGTGATGCGGGAGACCTTGCTCGACTACTTGCAGAACACTGCTTTTCGAAGCGACATTTTCATCAAAGGTGCACGCCGCACGAGTGCGGCGCGGCGCCGCCAATGGTTGGGGCAGATCGGCATCGCGCTGACGGTGCCGCGCCAGCATGCGACGCTGGGCGAGTTGGTGAAGGATGCGAATGCGGCCGGCGGTTTCATCGGTCCGATTCTCGATCTGCTCGAGCGCGGACCGATGTCTGTCCTGGATATCGTCGAGCACATCGGCTGCGCGCCAAAAACGATCTTCAACATCATCATCCTGCTCGAGTGGCACAGCCAGGGTGCGCCATTCCTATTGAATCCCGATCCGATCCGCAAGGCCGCGTCGTGGCGCCTGAACGCCGAGATAGCGCTGGACGCCATGTTGAATGACCGTTATCGGGTGCTGGCCTCGCCCTTGCTCGGAACCGGTGTGGCTGCGAGCCCGCTGCAGCGGCTCGTGTATCACGCGCTTCGGCACGATCCATATTCGGTGAACATCGAGGCGATCGCGCATTGGAGCTGCCAGGCGATTGCCGACCAGCGTTCTCCCCAGGGTGTGCCAGTCGCAGCGGGTGCGGAGCCATTGCCAGTCGGCAATGCCGAGCTGCCGGAGATCCGCCGCCAAGTGGGGGAAATCCTCGCGCTGCATCAACCCGTCTGGCAGCAGCTCCACATGATCTGAGCAGGCGAGTTGCGCACAGATTCGCGTTACAGCTTGCCTCTTCGCTTGTTGCGCAATGACAGTCCGATCTACGACTTACCGTAGTGACCTGAGAGTGCGGCGCACCTGCTGCACCGATGACGAAAAACTGGAGTTCAACCTGTCATGCGATCCGCATTAATCCTGGCTATTGCGCTGATGACTCAGGCTTTCGCCGCGCACGCGGAACTGCCAAGCACGCGCTTCACCTATCGCGCTGATGGCAAGCGACTCACGGAGGTGCTGCAGGATTTTGCCGCCTCGCAGACTATCTCAATAGTCATCGATGCGGGCGTCGATGGCTCCGTCAACGGGCAGTTCGACGCCAAGCCTGCGGCGTTCCTCGATGCGCTCGGCAAGAGCTACGGAATCATCTGGTACTACGACGGTGTGACCTTGTTCGTGTACCCATCGCGCATGATGCAGAGCCGCCTTTTCCGCATGCGCGGCTACTCTCGCGACAGCGTAAGCCACATGCTTTCTTCGATGGGGCTGGGCGACCCGCGCTTTCCACTGCGCTTCAACGATGCGGAGCAGACTCTACTCGCGTATGGCCCGCCTCGGCATATCGAACTCGTGCAGACCGTCATCGATACGCTAGACGGCACCGCCCGGGATCGCGTGGGCGCTGCCATTCGGGTGTTCCCGCTGACCAACGTCACGGCGTCAGACCGGGTGTCGGGCAACGTCCGGGTCCCGGGCTTGGCGACCACGCTCAACAACCTGTTCACTCGGGGGGCGCGAGCTGCAGGGGGGGCGCCGGAGGCCAACTCGGCGGGGGGCGCCGACACGTCTTCGAATGGAAATCCGAGCAAGCGCCGCGCGATGGAGATGGCTTACGGTGCGCGTGCCGCGGACCCTCAGGGCGGATCTGCCCGCAAGGACGGCGTGCGCGATGCGGCGGGGCGGCTGATCGTGCCTGAAGTCGGCGGCGAGGTCTCGCAGGATGACGTGCCTTTCTTTCAGGCGGACGAAGCATCGAATTCGATCATCGTGCGCGGCGTGCCTGAGCGGATGAACCAGTACCAGGAGCTCATTCGCCAACTCGACGTGCCGCAGGCGCTCGTGGAGATAGAGGCGACGATCATCGACGTGAGCAGCGAATCCTACGATTCGCTCGGTATCGAGTGGGAGTTCTCGCGGTCCGCGGGCGGCAGTCTTGCCGTGTCGTCGGGCAGTCCGAGCGTGGGAACGAGCAATGGTCCTGCGGTGAACATTGGCCTACCGAACGTGACTACGCTGATCTCCAATGCGGGACGCTCGTTGCTCGCACGTATCCGTGCACTGGAGAGCACGGGCAATGCACGCATCATTGCGCATCCCAAGGTGCTAGGCACCGCCAACCGCATGGCCAGCATGATCGACAAGCGACAGGCGTCGGTTCGTGTCGCTGGAAATCTGGATGTCGGCCTGTACACCGTGGAGGCAGGCACCACGTTGCAGGTCATGCCTCAGATCGTGCTCAATGGCGGCCGCAGAGAGGTTCGGCTGTCGCTATATATCGAGGACGGCAGCTTCGAGGGCGCGCTTGTCGATTCCATCCCGATCATCAAGAAGACCGAGATCCGTACTGATGCAGCCTTGTTGGAAGGTGAGAGCTTGCTCATCGGAGGCATCTCCGTCGAGACTGACACCACCGGGCGCAGTGGCCTGCCGGGCCTGTCGAAGGTGCCGCTGGTCGGAGGGTTGTTCCGTCATGACGAGGGCGTCAAGTCCAGGCGTGAACGACTCTTTCTGATCACGCCGAAACTCGTGAGCCTGAAGCCGGCGGTGGAATTGCGGCCTTCAGAGACCTCGTCGCTGCCGTCTGTGGGGGGGGCTGCGCCGGTTTCAGCGCAGCCCCCGGCCGCGCCAGCTGTAGCCGTGCCTGCGCCGGTCGCTCCGCAATCCTCTGTTGTGCTGCCTGTAGAGGTGCCTGCGCCAGTCTCGTCGCAACCCTCTGCCGTGCTGCCGGTGGAGGTTCCCGCACCGGTCGCGCCGCAACCCCGAGCCTCCGGCAAGAGCACGCATACGGCGCAGTCGGACCAGGCAGCTGTAGAGCCGCCCGCTCTCGTTCTTCTGGAGGCCGCAATGCCCGGCAATGCGCTGTCCCTAGCGCAGTACGTCGCCGACCTGGATTCCGCAGTCGAATGGAGCGCGCGATGAAACGCCTGCGCATCCTGACCGGCCAGCACGTCGGCGCGCATCTGGATCTCTCCCAGGGGTCCCATGTCATCGGCGCCCACAGCGACGCCGACGTCGTGATCACCGATTGGTCATTCGCACCGGTCTTGCTGTGCGTGTCCGGCGAATCCGTCACCGCCAGCTGGCAGGAGACACCGCCGGCCGATGCCGAAGGCGCCGGGCGCAAGCCGGTCGAGCGAAGCATGGTTCTCGCCGAGCTCGCGCCGCGGGAATTCGATGGAATCGTGTTGTGCGTGGGTCCGCGCAAGAGGCCCTGGCCCAATGACGTGCAATTGCTCTCGGCCGTGTTTTCACCACCTCGAAAGAGTGTGGTGCGCTGGGTTCGGGAGGGGCCATTCGCAAGACTCCTGCCTTGGCTCTTCACCGCGGCGATGGCGGCTTCCATCGGGCTCCTGTGGCCCGGATTCGAGGCAAGGTCGCAATCGGTTCCCGAGCCGACACTCGAGGAGGCGAGGGTCATTCTTCAGCGCGCCCTCGACAAGGTATCGCCGGGCGAGCTGACTGCGTCGATCGAGCTTCGAACCATCTATGTGAATGGCCTTGTCGAAGATGGCCAGCACGCCGCGGCGGCGCGCGCAACGCTAGCCGCCGCGCGTGTTCCCTACACGGTCGTGTCCCGTTTTGCCGTGGCCACCGACATTGCTGAAACCATTCGCGGCGCGGCGGGGCTGATGAATGCAAGCGTGCGTCACAACGGCGGAGGCGTATTCAGCGTGGTGGCCGACGTGACCGACGAGCGCGCCGCACGTGCATCCATCGATCGCATCGGTGCCGACCTTTCACCTGTGGTGAAGACGATCAACGCGAGCTTGTCGAAGACCCTCGGCAACGATCCGATGGGTCCGATCCTCTCTCGCATGGACCAGGACCGCCTGTCGGTCGTCCAGACCCGCGACGGCGTCAAGCACATTGCAATGGCTGGCGCCTTGCTGGAGGTCGACCTGAACGATTCCGCACCTGTTTCCGAAATACCGGCTGCACTCGCCGCATCGGCCCGACCCGGGACGACGAGTGACTCCCCAGCCCTCCCCCGCAAAGGAAAGACACCATGACCACCACCGAAGCATTGAACCCACCAGCCAGCCTTATCGACGACTTCAAGGATCTGCAGACAACCATCCTTCAGGACATTGAGGGAAGCAAGACGCGTGAACTCGTCGAGTACTTCGGCCAGGCGGAATTGAAGAGCCGCGAAATGCAACTGCGCACGGTCGACTATGGCCAGAAACAGCATGCCCAATTGCTGTGCGACGCATTCGCGGCCTCATCGCGGATTCTTCTGATGGCTTGGCGCAAGGCCCACGGCGCGGAGTTGCACGTCTGAACGCCAGGCCTTTCACCGACGAACACACCAGGAATTTCACGATGAATGTCGCAGCCCAGTACGGTCTTCCTCTCTCGCCCGCGCCACTGCCGGCGCAGCCACAGCGCAGTTCCGCCGCGTACCAAGTCGAACTGGTGCGCAGGCTGGTTTCCACCATGATGGTCGGCCAGATGCACGCGCAGTTCGACGATGTTGCATACCTTTTTCGCACGCTCTCGACGATGCTGGGGGACAACAGGCATCTGCGCATCACCTTGGCGCTCGCGAGCGCTATCGGTGGCGAGACGCAACCGGCGCGTGAACTGCTCACTGAGGGCATGGACGATTGGCCGGGCGCAGAGAGCGCCAAGATCTCCGTGGCTCTGGCATTGAAGATTGCCGGAGACCCAGAGTGGATTCGCCTGTGCGAGGAGACCTTGGCCGTCAGTAACGACGGCGACGCGCGGCGCTTTGCGCGACAGCTGCTGGATCAAGCTGATTCAAGAACCTAAGCGCCTTTCACAGCCGGCGCTTGTGGGGCATGTGCTCATCGAGCACGCGCGCCGAATGGCTGTATTTTCATCAACCCGAAAGTTTTTTCATCATGAGCCATCTTCTTAGCCCGTCCACCAACGTCAACGCCAACAGTGTCAAGGGCGCCGCCGGCGCCGAGGTCACCTCCGCTACGGGAATGGCTGGCGCCCATTCCGTGGTGAACACACGACTCGCAGACGCCAACAAGAATCTCGAGGATATTGAGGCAATGGGGACGATGGAAGCGGTCTTCAATCTTCGTAAGGCCAGCATCAATTTGCTCAAGGCCACCTCGCAGGCGTAATCAGCAAGCATTGTTCAACTATCAAGAGAGCCAAAATGATAAATGCGACAGGTCCGAACCTCGCCTTTCTAAAGCCGCATGGCGGCCATACCGGAAGTCCCACGTCAAAAGCCCTAGACGGCCTAGAGGAACTACTGGGAAAACTGAAAAAAGCGTGCGATGAGGCCAGATCGGCAAGTCAAGACACGCAAAATTCACCGCCTGGATTTTCGCTCGACGACCTAATCCGTAAGCTCTTCGGTCAAGGGGATTCCGAAGGTGCCGGTGCTGGCCAAGGCTCGGGCGGCAGCCAAGGTGCCGGTGCTGGCCAAGGCTCGGGGGGCAGCCAAGGGGCTGGTGCCGGCCAAGGGGCGGAGGGCAGTCAAGGGGCTGGCGCCAGCCAAGGCCCAGAGGGCAGTCAAGGACCCGATCAAAGTGGGCCTCCGGGTGGCGCGCAGAAAGCGCAAGACAGCTTGCTGGATTTGCTCTCGAAGCTCGTGGAACTGCTTAAAGCAATGCAAAGCCAAGGTCAAGGCCAAGGCCAAGGCTCCGAAAATTCGGAGTTAAAGCCGACGGTCTGAAGCCCGCTCTCGGTCACGTCCCGTCGTCGACGGCACGTGACCATTGCGACGGATATCCAACATTTTCAAGAGTTCGGGAAAAGAACCGGGGAACCGTATGAATTCAGCATCCGCCGACCAGCAGCTCGTAGACGCGCTAGTTGGAGTGTTCTATGTAGGAATTGAGTTAGAGGTAAGTGAACACACTCTGCCGGTGCTGCGGGGGATTCGGAAACTACGCCCGGGTTTGCCGTTGCTCGCCGTCGCAGAAGCTCAACAGCTGAGCGAGTGCAACGACCTTCAGTCGGCTCGCGTGTTGCTCGAAGAAACGGATGCGAAGAATCCCGACACGCCCATTGTGAAAGCCGTGCTTGCATTCGTGTTGCGTCAGCAGCGCAATGGCCTCTGGCAGGCCTACGTCAAGGAAGCTCGCGAACTGCCAGCCGATGAGAAGGCAAACGCTATTCTCGATTGCCTTGATCGCCTCGAACGTGGAGACCCTTTCGAGGTCTCCAAGGTCGAGGCCCCGGAGGATTGCAGCCCATTCGCCATGTCGCACTACATGGGGACGCGGTGTTGACCAGACCGTATCCGCTCCGACTTCGGTTTTCAATCAGCTATCTCACGTAGGACTTTGCCATGTCTCCCGTCGAACCACTTTCCGCCGTTGCTGCTGCGAACGTAACGCTATCGGCCACAGTCAGTCCGTCGTTGGTGCAAACAGCGCCTTCCTCGCCCAACAGCCCTTCCGTGGAGGAGTTGACGAGCCGTTTTCGAACGATGATGGAATCGCCTCATGCAGTGAATGCCGCACCGCCGACACCTCAAGACAGTGCATTGACGTACATGATGGCCGACGGCAATGATCCTATGAAACACGCCGAACAAAAAATAGTGAGTTTGCGAGAGCAGGCCCCTTTCATGACTCCATCCGAACTGACGATGGCAACAATCGAACTCAGCAATTCGGTTTCAATCGATACGTTTCGCATGCAGGCAGCCACTTCAATAGCTTCCGGCGCAAACAAGAGCTTGCAGTCTCTGTTGAAGAATCAGTGAAAAAAATTCTAGCCATGCGTGAGTTCACGGGTCTTAAGTTGTGCGCGTCTGTACGGCAGTCGTCTTGCGCAGCGCTTCTGTGGGCATGTACCGCGCTCGCGCTGGTGGGGTGCAAGGAAGACCTTTACTCGAAGCTCGCCGAGGCGGACGCCAACGAGATGCTCGGCGTGCTGTTAAATGCCGAGATCACCGCGGCAAAGAAGTCTCCCGACGGCAAGACCTGGACGATCTCGGTCGAGGGCGAGCAACTTGGCGAAGCGCTTCTGGTGCTGCGCGCCAACGGGCTGCCCGCGCAGGCCCACCAGAGCCTGGGCGACGTGTTCAAGAAGGACGGGCTGATCTCCACGCCGACCGAAGAACGCGTGCGGTTCATCCACGGCGTTTCGCAGGAACTGGCTGCCACGTTGACATCGATCGACGGCGTGATCACTGCGCGCGTGCACGTCGTGCTGCCCAACAACGATCCGTTGGCCAAGGACGTGAAGCCGTCGAGCGCGTCGGTGTTTATCAAGCATCGGCCCGACGTCAATGTCTCCACGCTCACGCCGGTGGTGAAGAACCTAGTGATGCGCAGCGTGGAGGGGCTGTCTTACGACAATGTCAATGTGACTGTCGTCGCGGCAGCGCCGATGGAGATGGCCGCGCGGCATCGTGTCGAGAAAATCCGACCCGTGCCTGTCGTCTGGGTTCTGGCGCTCGCCCTGGCGGGCGCGCTCCTGGCGCTCCTGGTGACCGCGTTGCTACGCCCGGCCTGGTTTCCCCCGGCGTGGCGCGAGCGGTTCGTCAAGCCGCGCGGGGCATCCCCTGATGTGCGAAAGCCCGCATCATGAAGACGTCGCTGGCGCGGTTGCTGCAAGCAGTGGACCGCAAGGCGGCATCGTGGCAGGTCGATCTGCATCCAGCCTGGGTCGACAAAGCGTTTGGACACCTCGGCGATCAGGCAGCGGCTTCGTCCGCGCGTCTGCCGCCAGGCCGGCAGGCTGCTCTGCTCGAGGCCATCTTCGGCCTTGCCTGGCCATCGCTCGCAGAATTTCGCGATCCGGTGCACCGGTTGGTGTTGCTGGACCGGGACAGTTTGCTGAAGGTGCTTGCCGTGTTCGCGCTCGACACGCGGCGCGAGAGCATTCGCCGCTCCGTCGGGCGCGCGGTGCGCAAGCTCCTGATCGATGGCGTGGGTGAAAGCGCCTACGAGAAACTGACGAGTACGACGATGCGCGGCCTCCAGGTGTCTAACCCGCTTGCGGTGCCGGATGTCGCGCAGGAACGGCTGGCGGCAGAAGGTTTTCGCCTAATGCGCGACGAGGGGGTGTGGCATCACCCGGTGCTCACGCGGATGGCCAGGCTGAGCCTGCCGTTGACCCTGCCCGAGGCCCCTTTGCGGCTTGACGGGGCTGCCCCGGAGCCGGCGAGCCGATCCATCGTTCGCGTGATCGAAGGTCTTCCTCAATATTTTCCGGAGCTCGAATGGTTGTTTGGTTCAGATATGGATCGTGCACTGTCGGCGTAGAGGACGGCATCGTCCGCGCTGCCGATTTCACCCAGCTGACGGAGTTGATCGATGCGATGCGAACGGTGCAGGACGTGCATGGCCGTCTACTCGAGGACGCGGAGCAGGAAGTCGCACAGCTGCGCTCCGAAGCCATCGCAGAGGTTCAGGCGCAGTTGTCGGCGGCGCAGACCGAGCGGGAGCGTGCGTACGGGGAAGGACTGGCACAAGGGCTTGAACGTGCCGCCGAGCAATGGACGGAGGGCGCGTTGCTTGAAGCTGCATCGACCCAGCGAACCCTGGTGCGCCAGACAGAGCGCCTGAGCCGGATCGTCTCTCTGGCGCTGGAGCACATTTTCGAACAGGAGGACCGCGTGACGCTGTTCAGCCGCTCGCTCAATGCGATCTCCAGGCTCGTGCAGGATGTGCCGATGGCAACACTTCGTGTGTGCCCCGCGGAACTCGAAAATGCGCTTGCGGCGGTTTCGGTGTTCGCGCCTTGTACGTCCGGCAGGTTGCAGATCGAGGTCAAGCCCGACTCCGATCTAGCGCCCGGCAGCTGTCTTTTCGAGTCCGACCAGGGCCTGATCGACGCGGGCTTGCAGACCCAGTTGGAAGCGATCCAGCGCGCGATGGACCGGGCCGCGCAGCACATGGTGCTCCAGATGCAGGGAGAGCGACTCGCCGGCGACGGCGAAGCGCAGTCGTCCGACAGTTCGAACTTCGCGATTCTGGACGAGGCTTAGACGCCTTTCGTTCGGTTTGGCGTTGCCTGCTTCGCCAAGCGCGGTGCTCCGCGAGCCGAGAGTCTTCATAGTTCGAGGCATGGTGCCTCCTCCAACCGATCTCCTGCATTTCGCCAAGGCACTCGAAGCCGAATTGAAATACGAGTCAGTGCTCAAGCGCACGGGCAAGGTCTTCGAGGTGGTGGGCACGCTCATCCGCGCAAGCGGACTCGACGTCCGCGTGGGTGAGCTGTGCGATCTCGAGGATCAGCGCGGCCGCCGTTTCCAGCGTGCGGAGGTGGTCGGGTTCGGCAAGGGCGGCGCGGTACTGTCTCCTTTCGGTGGCCTGACGGGCGTCAGCGACACGACGCGCGTCGTGGGCACCGGCAAGCCGTTGTCGGTGCGCGTGGGGCCGCAGCTGCTGGGCCGCGTCATCAGCGGCCTTGGCGACCCTATCGACGGCAAGGGCCCCATCGTCGGCGGCGAAGATCGTCCAGTGTTTGCCGATCCTCCGAATCCGATGCGCCGCGCGATGATCGAGCACCCATTGCCCACGGGCGTGCGCATCATCGACGGACTGATGACTCTGGGCGAAGGCCAGCGCATGGGCATCTTTGCGCCGGCCGGCGCCGGCAAGAGCACGTTGATGGGCATGCTGGCGCGGGGTGCCCAGTGCGACGTCAGCGTGATCGGGCTGATCGGCGAGCGGGGCCGCGAGGTCCGTGAATTCATCGAGTTCATTCTGGGCGCCGAGGGGATGGCGCGCTCCGTGGTGGTGTGCGCAACGTCCGACCGTTCCTCGATAGAGCGCGCCAAGGCGGCGTATGTGGCCACCGCCGTTGCGGAGTATTTCCGGGACCAGGGGCAGAAGGTGTTGCTGATGATGGACTCGCTCACCCGTTTTGCCCGCGCCCAGCGCGAGATCGGCCTGGCCGCCGGCGAACCGCCAGCGCGAAGGGGATTTCCGCCCTCGGTGTTCGCAGAACTGCCGCGACTTCTGGAGCGCACGGGCATGGGCGAGCGCGGGTCGATCACGGCGCTGTACACGGTGCTTGCAGAGGACGAGAGCGGCGGCGACCCGATCGCGGAGGAAGTGCGCGGCATTCTCGACGGCCACATGATCCTGTCGCGCCGCATCGCAGCAAAGAACCAGTACCCGGCGATCGATGTGCTCGGCAGCCTCAGCCGGGTGATGACCCAGGTCGTTCCCGGGCAGCACGTGGCAATGGCATCGACGTTGCGCAGCCTGATGGCCAAGTACGACGAGGTCGAGATGCTGTTGCAGGTCGGCGAATACAAGCCCGGCAATGATGCGCAGGCCGACATGGCCGTCGAGCGCATCGAGGGCATCCGCGCGTTTCTGAACCAGGCCACCAGCGACTTGCGGCCATTCGACGATACCTTGGCGCACCTCGCGTCGCTGGTGCAATGAGGCGCGCATGGTAGATCCTCAGATCCGCAGCCTGCGCGTGCTTGCGGGCATTCGCCGTCGGCGCGGCGACGAGCTGGAGAAAGCGCTTGCGACGCAACGAGCCGAATTGACGCGCTGCTCGGAGGAGTCCCAGGCTACTCGGCAAAAACTCGCCGAGTGCGAGGAGGCACTCTCGCAGGCTGCGGTGCAGCGCTCGCAGCTCTATGACACGGCCTTCACGCCAGAGGGTGTGAGAGCGGCAGATCACGCGATGGACGTCGGAGCGGTTCGCAAGGCCGAGGCCGAGAAAGTGCTCAAGCGATGCGAGTCGAGCGAGCAGTGGCAGCAGCGGCAGGTGGTGGCGGCGCAGGCGGCGGTTCGCGCCAATGCCGAGCGCATCGACCGCTTCGACGCCCGCATCGCGCGGGCTTTGTCCGAAAAGCTGCAGGCGGAAGACGAAGCGGCCGATGAAGAAGCAGAGGAAATGGCGAGCGCCCGCATCGGCAGGCGGAGTTCCGTGCCGGGAGGGGCTGGCGAACATGCCTGAGTTGGATCTCGCGCACATGGGCTCGGCGTTCGGCGACGTGCTCAAGACGGTCGCGCTCTGCAGCATTCGGCTCTATGTGGTCTTCATGGTCTTGCCGGCCACAGCGGGAGAAGCGCTGCAGGGCATGGTTCGCAACGGCGTGGTGGTGTTGTTCGGAATGTTCATTGCCTTCGGTGCTTCCTGGCAAGGTGTCGACATGCTGACGCCGACGATGTGGACGATGCTGACTATCAAGGAGGCCATCATCGGACTGATGCTCGGCTTTGCGGCCTCTACGGTGTTCTGGGCCGCCGAGTGCGTGGGCGCGCTCATCGACACGCAGGCCGGCTACAACAATGTTCAATTGACCAATCCGCTGAGCGGGCAGCAGAGCACGCCGGTGTCCGACACGCTCTTGCAGCTTGTCATTGCCGCATTTTTCTCGATGGGCGGCATGCTAGTGGTGCTCAAGGCGATGTTCGAGTCGTTTCAGATCTGGCCGTTACTGTCGCCGCTTCCTTCGATGAAGGGGTTGTCCGAGGTCTTCTTCCTCAATGAGGTCGACAATCTGATGGCTACGACCGTGAAGTTCGCCGCGCCGGTGTTGTTGGTGCTGGTGCTCATTGACATCGGTTTCGGCCTCGTGACGCGCGCGGCCGACAAGTTGCAACCCAACTCCCTGTCCCAGCCGGTCAAGGGCGCCGTAACGATGCTGCTGCTTGCATTGCTGTCGGGCGTGTTCATCGCGGAAGCACGCCAGTTCCTGATCCCGATGGACCTGATGCCGCGTCTCCACAAATTGCTACCCGCCCGCTGACGTGCACAGCGGGGCGCATGCCCGCTTCTTCCGATCCTCACCTGACGAATGCCGTTTTTCGGTTGCGCTCGCTTGCGTGTTCGCACGGCCCGGCGGACCTCGCCGCGACACGCCATGTGACCGCGGTACCGCCTGCTCTCAAAGATGAGATTTTTTGCCTTTTCGGCGTCGCACGCTCCGTAACGAAACAAGGCTGAGCATTCATGAAATTGTTCGAGAGGCAGCACTTCTACGATGGCCTTTGCATTCATAAACACACAAAGAAAGAGTGTCGATGTTTTTCTTCATGTTCAGCGCGATGACCCGCGCTTGTGTTTCCACCACACTGCGGACCATGGTCCTCGACGGAGCGGCGCAGGATGCCGCCTCCCTCGCGCTCGAATCCCTGGAGGCGACAGGAGGCGTGCATGTAGGCGAGTCGGCGATGGAGCACGCCACGCTTGCAGCTGACCTGATGCTGGCACAGGATCGTGCCGAGGAGGCTGAGGATATCTACCGATTGGCGCTGACGGCCGCCATCTCGACTCAGCGCGGCCAAGTGCGTGTCGTCTCCTGCCGCAATATCGGATTCGTGAGCCTTTACCAGCGCCGCTATGGCGCCGCTGCCAACAGCTTCCAGCGAGTGGCGGAGGACGATGCCGCAACGTTGCCGCAGCAGATCGAGGCGCTTGCCGGCCTGAGTCTCACGCACCATGCGCTCGGCCGCAACGACGTGGCCTGCCAAGCGCTCGACGACGCAGCGCAGCGGCTTGCCAAGGCCGGCTCTTGCGATGCGCAGGTGGTCGAATCGCTGCATCTTTTTCTGCGGATCGTGCGCGTGGAGTTGGCGGCGCAATATGCGATTCGCACGAATGCAGCGCTTGCCGACCACATCTTCTGGCAATCGGAGTCCGCGTACGCCGGTGCACGCCCGGACGAGGTGGAACTGCTTGTCGACCTGAATGCCTGCGCGGTCGCGGCCGCAGGTCGGCCTTTGCTGGTGCAGCGCCTGGAACATCTGATATCGCTGGTGCGCGCAGGCATGGGCGATGCAGGCGCGCTCGATGCCGCGCACGGCCATCTAGCAAGGTTACGCAAGATGCACTTGGCCGGGCCGGAGCGGCAGTGCCGACTCGAGACAGCGCTCGTCGCCGTTGCCAACCGCAACGCGGAACTGACACGTAGCCTGCTCGAGCCCTTGTCCGGGCGACATGGAGAGGCTCCGCAGCGATGGAACTTCGAACTTTCCTACTGCCGCGCCAAGCTTTGCGAAATGACCGGACAGAGCGAGGAGGGTCTTCGGCACTATCAGCGGTATGCGCTCGAGTCGGCGATGTGCCTACGCAATGAAATGCAGGGACTTTTGCCCCGTGCGGCGATGAACGGTCGGACGATCGAGACGCGCGATGAAATGGAGCTTGCGCTGCCCGCGAAGTACCGCCGCGGCTACCGCTACCTGCTCGCGCATATGGACCGGGCCGACCTCAGCGTGCGCGAGATCGCCGAGCACGTCGGGGTCAGCGAACGCGCCGTTCAGTCGGCCTTTCGCACCCACCTTGGCATGACGCCTATCGAGGTGCTGCGGCGCACCCGTGTCGAACGTATTCGCCGCGACCTGCTGAACGCCGAAGTCTGCAGCCAGACCGTCATCGAGACCGCAGCGCGGTGGGGTATTCGCAACCGCTCCACGCTGGTGTCCTCGTACCGCAAGCACTTTCGCGAAACGCCCGCAGACACGCTGGCCCGCCGTGACATTGCGGTTCCGGTACAGGCTTGATCGGCGGTTCGGACATGCGATCGCACATGCGCCGGATCGGCGGGCTGATCCTGTCGTGGCACTGTCTCTTCTCGCACGCGGATGCGCAGCAGCAGCGTGGAGGTCTCATGCTCGAAACGGGCTGGCCGTCGCCGCGAGGCCAATTGGACATTGTGTCGACCTGCGGGCGGATGGTTCTCGAGGTGTGGCCTCCTGCCCGGGTGATCCCTCCGGACGCGGCGCCGATGCCCGATGTCGGATCGGCCCGGGGCGACGATGGGGTGTCCCGGCTGATTGACGAGGTGGCTGCGCTGTATGGTCACGAGGCGCCGTTGATGAAGGCCATCGTGCGCGTGGAGTCGAACTTCGATGTGCGCGCCGTGTCCCGCAAGGGCGCGGTGGGGCTGATGCAGGTTATGCCGGCCACCGCCTCTGGGCTAGGCGTCGCGGATCCGGCGATCCGCCTGCTCGAGCCGGGCGTCAACCTGAGAGCCGGGGCGCGCCACCTGCGGACACTTCGCGACCGCTATCCGCAACGGCTGGACTTGGCGCTCGCGGCCTACAACGCGGGTGAGGGGGCCGTGCAGAGATGGTCGGGCGTACCGCCTTATCCGGAAACGCGCCGCTATGTCGAATCGGTGCTGAGTTGGTACGGTGTCTATCAGGATTCCGGCGCGGTGCGCGAGCGGCGCTCGATCACGCGCTGCTCATGAGGGGGAGCTTCAGAAGCAGGGCGACACTTGGTCCAGGCTCTGTCTTGCACGTCAGCCGGCCGCCCACCTCGTTGGCAATTTCGGCGCAGAGCGTGATGCCGACTCGGGCGCGGACCAGCTTCACGTCGAGCGAAGCGTCGCCCAGGCTCAGCTTCATGCAGCAGGTCGTCGCGTCCCTGGCGATATGCGCGGACATTAGTTCATTGGGTGTTGTCATCCGGTTGGCCTCGATCAACAGGATATTCAGCAGCACGGCCAGCCGCTGCGCATCGACGTGGACCACGGTGCGCTGGGACGCAATGACCGTCAGTTTGCGTCCAAGGCCATGCCGCCAGAGGGAAGCGTCCTCCCATGATTGGGCGATGGCCCGTTCGAGATCTACCTCGCTGGGTTGAGGGGCTGCGCGGTATGAGAACATCTTGAGTTGACGTACCAGCGAGGATGCGGTGTCGATCTGTTCGACGACTTCCCGCAGATCCCCGCCCAGATGCAGTGGCGAGGTGGCTGGATCGGCGGCGTCGATCAGCCGCCGCAGCGTGGTGCGTGCGGCCCCGATGGGCTGGGCGAGCGCGTGATGGACCTCCGAGATCAGCCGGCCGATGACGTCCAGCCTCTGGACGTGCACCGGCACGTCCTCGCGAAGGCTGCGGCGGCGTTCCGCTTGGCGTTGGGACTCGCCGATGTGGCGCCGCAGCTGGTCGAATTCGGTTTGCACGCGCGCGTTGTCGTGCTCGGCCTGGCGCATCCACCACAAGGCTTGCTGATGGTCGCCGATGTGCGCGTAAACAGCGGCCAGACGGCGTTCGGTCGCTGCCAGATGAGACTGGTTTTGCGCCGCGCGCAGCTTACTCACGGCGCTCTTGAGGCACAGCACACTGCGGTGGGCGCGGCCATGCCCCAGGTGATAGTCGGCCAGCCCCAGCATGGCGTGCGTGCGATACCGTTCGCTCCAGCGGTTGCGGCGTGCCGCACCGATGCCGATCACCGCGGCTAGTCGCGCCGCGTCCATGTTGCCAAGCCGCATCTGGATGGCGAGCCACATCTGGAGTGCTGCCGGATCGGCTTGTGGCAGCAGATCGGGAAGCTCTTGGGCCGCGGCGGCACGACGGGACAGAACGGACGCCTCGGCTTCTCGCTGCGGCATTCCCTTTGGGGTGGGACTCTCCGCGAGGGTCAGGTGGATGCCGGCTGCGTTGACCCGCGCAGAGAAGGCGCCGGCTTGGCCGTTCGGCACACGTTCGAACAGCCGGGCGGCTCTTTCCAGGTGTTCGAGTGCGGTCCTGTGGTCTGCAAGCATCTCGAAGATGACGGCTTGGTTGTGCACCAGCTTAGCCTGCTGGCCGAGGTTGTTATCTGCTTCGGCGAGGGCGAGGGCACGGATTGAATGCTTCAGGCCATGGACCACGTCGCCTGTCTCGATGCATGTGATGACGCAGTAGTTGAGAGCTTGTCCCAGCCGCCGCACGTCGTCGCAACGCCGAAGGACAGCGCTCGCCTCCAGAGCCGACTCGTATGCGAGGGTGTAGTCGAAGCGCCTGTACGCGTAGTGCGCCTGCAACAGCAGCGCTTGCCCGAGCACGGCGTCGCCGGCTTCCTCGTGGCGGGCGCAGATGACTGCCTCCGACGAGAGTCGCATGCCTTCGAGCAGGTCGCGGCCGCCGGCAGCGGCCGATGCCAGCAAATCTATCGAAGTGTCGACGCAGGGCGGATCGGAGTGAGAAAACGTCATGAGGTGATACCGGGCGAGCAAGGTTGGAGCCCGACGCGGAGCTTGTCAAGGCGCGGCCGATCAGCGGTGTGCATCGCGTTACCGCACGTGGCTTCGCTGCCGCAGCCTTGTCTCGATACGGTGCGCCCTAGGCTCGGGCAGCGATGAGGTTCGGCGCGAAAGCGAAGGCCGCCCGCCTGTTCTTTCATGAGCACCAGCTGCGCACCGATCCCAATGTCCGACGAGAAAACCGAAAAGCCAACTGAGCACAAGCTGGAAAAGGCCCGCGAAAAAGGCGAGGTTGCCAAGAGCCAGGACGTAGCGGTTGCCGCATCGATGCTGGGCGTGGTGATTGTCCTGGATGCAACGGCCGATTCCATCGTCGAGCGGCTGCATATGGTGCTGCGGCTGGCGCTGGACTTCGGCAACGGCGACCTGCCGATCTACGAGATATTCCGCCGGATGCAGGACATGGCACTGCAGCTGCTCATCGCCATCATGCCGCTGGTTATAGCTGCCGCCATATTTGCGGCGCTCGGGCTGATGTCGCACATCGGCCTGCGCATATCGATGGAAGCCGTGGCGCCCAAGCCGGAGAAGCTCGATCCGGTCGCGGGGACCAAGAAGCTCTTTTCAGTGAAGTCGCTGCTGACGTTCCTGATGATGCTGACGAAGGCGGTGATCATCGGCACCGCCGTCTGGCAGGTGATCCTGATTTTGTTGCCGCTGATCGGCGGCTCGACCTATCAGTCTGTTGCCGGCATCGGCACCATTGCGTGGTCCGCACTGACCAAGATGCTGATGATCGGGCTCGTCCTGTTCATCGCACTGGCACCGGTGGATTTCGCGATACAGCGCTGGCTCTTCATGAAGGACCAGCGCATGTCCAAGGACGAAATCAAGCGCGAGTACAAAGGACAGGAAGGCGATCCCCAGCTGAAGGGGCAGCGAAAGCAATTGCAGCGCGAAGACGCCCAGGGGCCGCCCGCGAAGAAAGCGGTGGCAACTGCCAGTGCGGTGGTGGTCAACCCGACGCATTTCGCCGTGGCGATCCGCTATGCGGCCAATGAAAACGGACTGCCGATCGTCGTGGCCAAGGGGGTCGACGAGAGTGCGCTGATGATCAGGAAGTTCGCGGAAGAGTTCGGCGTGCCCGTATTCGCAAATCCGCCGCTCGCTCGCGCGCTGCACAAGCTGAACACGGGCGCGGCCATTCCCGCGGAGCTATTCGAGGCCGTGGCCGCGGTGTTGCGCTGGGTCGACCGCCTGGGCGGCACGCCAGGTGATCGCGGCACGAAGGGAGGCGCATCATGAGTCGAGCCGCGGTCCGACCCGCTCGCAAGAAGAAAGGGTACGGAGAAGAACTGGGCACGTTGCTGGCCATCGTGGCCATCCTCGCGCTGATAGTGTTCCCCCTGCCGACCCTCATGATCGACATCCTGCTCGGGGTGAATATCACGGTCAGCGTGCTCTTGCTGATGGTGGCGCTATACATCCCGAATGCGGTGGCACTGAGTTCGTTTCCTTCGCTGCTGCTCTTCACGACGTTGTTTCGGCTGGCGCTGAACATTGCTTCCACCAAGCTCATCCTGCTCAATGCGGACGCGGGGCATCTGATCGAGGCTTTCGGCAACCTTGTCGTCGGGGGTAACCTCGTGGTGGGGGTCGTGGTATTCCTGATCATTGCGATCGTCCAGTTCATCGTGATCGCGAAGGGTTCCGAGCGGGTAGCCGAGGTGGGTGCCCGGTTCACGCTCGATGCGATGCCGGGCAAGCAGATGAGCATCGACGCCGATCTGCGTGCCGGGCATTTGACAGGCGATGAAGCTCGCCTTAAACGCGCCCACCTAGCGATGGAAAGCCAGTTGCATGGCGGCATGGACGGTGCCATGAAGTTCGTTAAGGGCGATGCCATCGCGGGCCTGGTGATCACCGCGATCAATTTGCTGGCAGGGATCGTAATCGGCATCACGTACCACCATATGCCGGCGGCGGAAGCTGCCAATGTGTTCGCGGTGCTTTCGATCGGCGATGCTATGGTGTCGCAGATCCCGTCGCTGCTGATCTGCGTCGCTGCGGGCGTGATCATCACGCGTGTGGCCGACGACTCGAAGAAGCCCAAGGCGTTGGGCGCCGAGATAGCGAGCCAGATGACGTCGAACCCGCAGGCCCTGTACCTGGCTGCTGCGTTGCTTTGCGGTTTTGCGGTGGTGCCGGGGTTTCCGTGGTTCGTGTTCCTCATACTCGCCGCGGTGCTGGCGTTTGTCGGCCGCAAGGTGCAGATGCGCCGGCAATCCGACCCTGAGGCCAGCCCGTTCAAGGGGCTGCAGCGCGAAGGCGCCAAGGGCGAGGCCAGTGGCATCGAGGACGCCCCGGCCGCGTTCAGTTGTCCGCTCGCTGTGACCTTGTCGGGATCGCTCGCGGACTCGCTCGATTCCGAGCTTCTGGGCTCCGCCTTCGAGAAGGAACGCAACTCGTTGCAGGAGCAACTCGGCCTCCCGTTTCCAGGCATCCGGCTGTGGCGGCTACCCGGCATGGCCGAGGATGGGTATGGCGTTCTGGTGCATGACGTTCCCACGGCAGAAGGGGTGTTGTTGCCGGGAAAGCGCCTGGTCGTGAACCCCTCGGCCGAAATACAGGAGCGCTGCGAGCCCGCGGGACCTGCGGGGGGAGAGGCCGTGAGCCACTGGCTTGCGGATACAGAGGCATTACAGGCCGCCGGCGACACGGTGCTGTCGCACGAGCAGGCCGTTGCCCGTCATGCTGTGATGGTCCTGCATGACCAGGCGCATCTCTTCCTTGGCATCCAGGAGGTGCAGTGGGTGCTGGAGCGGGTCGGGGCGGACTATCCGGGCCTGGTCGCCGAGGCGCAGAAAGTGCTTCCGCTGCAGCGCATCTCCGAAGTGCTCAGGCGCCTGCTCGAGGAACAAGTGCCGATCCGCAACATGCGCGCCATTTGCGAAAGCCTCATCGTCTGGGGGCCGAAGGAAAAGGACATCCTCATGCTCACAGAGTACGTTCGAGGCGACCTGGGCCGTTACCTGACGCACCATGCCACGGGCGGAACCGGCGTGCTGTCGGCCGTGCTACTGGACCCGGCGACCGAGAAAATGATTCGTGAGGCGATCAAGCCAACCCCAGCCGGCAACTACCTAGCGCTGCCGCCCGATACCATGGGAGCAATTGCAAAGAACATCGCGGACCTCGTAGGCACGCAGCCCCAGGCGGGAGTGGCGGTGGTGACGTCGATGGACATCAGGCGCTACGTACGCCGCATCATCGAAACCGACATGAGGTGGCTGTCGGTGTACTCGTTCCAAGAACTCGGCTCGCGCGTGAGGCTGGAGCCGGTCGGCCGCGTGTCGGTCTGAAACTTCGCCTGGCATGTCGACGCGCACGCACCGCCCCGCACCCATACCGGCGCCCCTGGTCGGCCAGACCGCGCGTCCCGCGGGCCCGGGGGGCGTGACGCAGAGATTCTCCGATCTACTGCGACAGCGCCGCGTGCTCGGGTTGCCGCCGGACCTCGATGCGCAGGAAGAGCCGGCCGAGGAACTTGCCGCGATACCGCCGCAGCCACCGCCCACGCAGAGTTCGGGCGGCTCTCCCGAAGTCGACGATGCCGAGCCTGACGTCGCCGCGCCCGAGACGGCCCCCCCGGACCCGTTGCTCGCGCCGCAACCGCTGCTCGCGCCGCAACCGCCGGCCGATGCGCCGTGGACAGCGCTGGTACGTGACGTCGCACAAACCGTTGCGACGTTCTGCAACGACCGCGCGGTCGCGCAAACCGGCGACTGGCAGGTGCAGATGCTACTGCGCGCCGACGTTGTTGCCGGCACGACGCTGCATCTGTCGCTTTCGTCGCATTGGTTGGTTCTTCGCTTTTGTTCGCAGGACGCGAAAGTTCTCGCCCTATTGTCCGATGGGCGGCGGGACCTGATCGACTTTCTCGAGACGTCCCTTTCGCGCAAGCGCGAGATATCCATCAGCTTCGACCCCTCATGAATCTATCCAGTGCCGTCATCGCCCCGATCGCCGATCGTCTGGCCCGCGTGGACGCGGCGGCCGCGGCCGCGTCGCAACTGGTGCACAACCGTCGGCTGCGCAGCGGCTGGCGGCTCGAAGTCGCGGGGGTGGATTTCGAGCCGATGGCTCATCGGCCCGTCTTCGCTGTGTATCGCCTATCGCTGGAGACTCTGGATGGCACCGTGGAGGCGTACCTGAGCGCACCCGCCTTTCCTTCGCTCGCGGTGGCGGCGCCCGGCGTCATGGCAATCACGCCCGCTCTTCAGCAACTGGCGGCCGAAGCACTATTGCAGCCACTTGTCGAGGCACTGGAAGCGATCGGAATGCGCGGCGTTCGCGTGGTCGCGTTCGTCTCTATGCGCGACCGCCACGAAGAGCTTCCGTCCGCAGGGTGGGTGAGCCTGCACCGCGAGGGGCGGGCCATCGCTGGATTCATCTTCACGCGATTGCCGCAATCCGTTTGCCTGCAGTTACAGACGCGCTTGGCCCCCGCGCGCTTCTTCTCGCGTCTGGCGCCCGTATTGTCGATGCCGGGGCGCGTGACGTTGTCCAGCCGGGACCTGCGTCGCTCCCTGCTGGCCACGCTGTGCCTGGGCGATGTGCTGCTGCTGAATTGGGGGCTCGAAGACGCCAGCGCCGCGTGCAGTGTGGCCTTCGGGGCTCGTGCTGGAAGGCGTTGGCGTGCGGGCGCGACAGTGGACGACTCATTTCTAACGATTCAAGGAGCAGGAAAGATGATCGACGAAGACGATGCGCTCGCCCATGAAGGCGACGAGCGTGGCGAAGCGGCAGGAGTGTCGTTGCCGCACGATCTCGATGTGCCCGTGCGCTTCGAGATCGACACGGTGGCGCTGCCGCTGTCAGAGATCGAAGCGATGGCACAAGGCTACGTGATCGAGCTTGCGGCGCCGTTGTCCAACGCCGTCGTCAAGCTGGTTTCCTGCGGCCGCGTGATCGGTACCGCCGAACTGGTATCCGTTGGCGACCGCCTGGGCGCCCGCATCACTCACATGAACACCCACAATGCAGCCCGGCGCTCAGCTTGAAGTCGTCCCGCTGCTGGTGCTCGTGTTCGCGATCGGCTTGTTGCCGTTCGCCGCGATGATGGTCACCTCCTACACCAAGATCGTGGTCGTACTGGGCTTGGTGCGCAATGCACTCGGTGTGCAGCAGGTGCCGCCCAATATGGTGCTCAATGGCATTGCGATGATCATGTCCGTCTACATCGTCGCGCCGATGTTCATGGATTCGTTCGATGCGCTGCAGCGCCAGCAGAACGAGCCCGCCGGCGGGGGCCGCCAGATGGCGCAGGTGCTGGAGTCCGCGCGCGAACCGGTGCGCCGTTTTCTGAGCAAGCACGCGCACGAGCGAGAGAAGGCGTTCTTCCTGAAGTCGGTGTCAGCGATCTGGACACCTGAGCGAGCCAGGCAGGTGAAGCCCGACGACCTCATGATCCTTGCGCCGGCCTTCACTCTGTCCGAGTTGACGGAGGCCTTCAAGATCGGGTTCCTGATCTACCTGGCCTTTATCGTCGTGGACCTGGTCATCGCCAATGTGCTGCTGGCGTTGGGCCTGTCGCAGGTGACGCCTACGCAGGTCGCCATTCCTTTCAAGCTTTTGCTGTTCGTCGTGATGGACGGCTGGTCAATGCTTCTGCACGGGCTCGTGCTCACCTATCGCTAGGAGCCCTGCAATGGGAACGGAAGACCTTGCACGCGTAACCTCCGAGGCGATGCTCCTTTGCCTGCTCGTATCGCTGCCGGCCGTGATTGTGGCCGCAACGGTCGGATTGCTGATCGCGTTCGTGCAGGCGGTGACATCGCTGCAGGAACAGGCGATCGGGCAGGGGGCCAAGATGATCGCGGTCGTGATCACCCTGCTGGTTGCGGCCCCCTGGGGTGCGCGTCTGGTGCTCGAGTTCGCGCAGTCCATGATGCGCCTGGCCATGGCCTGACCGGGATGCTTGCGACATGAGTGCATCCTCGATGAAGGCGATGCGTGCAGCCGCTCTCGTGCATGCACAGCAGAACTCCGCACGGCAGGCCCAGGAGCATGCGAGGTCCATGGGGGAACTGATGACGCGCTACAAGGGCGCGACGATCCGCACCACTCTCGCGATGGTTCGTCCAGGGGGCATGGCGAGTGCGATGCTCGCGCGTTTGAAACCCCGTCCCCTCGCACGTCGGGGCGGGAGCGACTTGCGCGGCGCCAGTGCCGTGCTGGCGGGGAATAAGGAGGCAGGCGGGGTGGATGGCGACGAGGAAAGAGGCGCAAGCGCGCACGACGACGTCGCGGAAGAGGAGGGACCAGACGCTGGCGCAGGGCACGACAAAGACGCCGCGCCTCAGGACGATTCCTCCGATGGTGGCTCCAGCGAAGAAAGCGGCGATGGCGACCGCGACGGCGCGGCGCCGCGGCGCATGAAGGGACGCGTGCGTCCCGTCACGGCGGTGCGTGCGTTGTCGGGCATCGGGCCCGCTGGCACGCATGAGACCGACTGGGCAGTGGCAGCACTCGCAGCCGGTGGCGCCCCGGCGTTATGCCGGGCGGGTGCCTTCAGGTTGCTGCAGGTAGCCTGGGGGCCGGGCACGAAGGGCTGGCGGCGCCCCTGGCTTGGCACGGTGAGACAGATGCATGCCGCATCAAGCGCCGCGTTGTTCGAGGCGAACGGGTTCGCGGGGGTGCGCGACCTGCTGGTGACTCTCACGGCGCAGATGCCACCTCACCGGGCGTCCGCCAATGCAATGCGTCAGACCTTCTTCTGTTTGCTGCCGTTGGTCCTGTTCGACCTGCAGCGCCCGCGCACCACCTCGCAGCGCCGGGACTTACTGATACGCTTGGCCATGTTGGTCCGACACAACCCGCTGGGCGAAGGGACGGCATGACGTACGAACGGTATGAAGAACTTGTGAACGAGTTCTGCACGACCACGGAGCTCGGTGACCCAAGGGTCGTACTGGAAACGAAGACGTTGGAAGTCGAGGGATTCACAGTCCTGATCGATCACTTCGAGGACGATCCCGACGCAATCTATATGCAGTTCGATTACGGGATCGTGACAGCCGGACGAACGTTGCGCATTTTTCGCATGATGCTCGAATCGAACTTGTTGGTCTACGCACAAGACCAAGCGCAACTGGGCGTGAATCCGGAAACCGGGGGCGTGTTGCTCATCCTGCGAGTGCCGATGACGGAGGACATCGATGGCGCATGGTTCGCGGACACGCTTGTGCACTACGCTGAGCACGGGCGCTACTGGCGCGATCACATGAGCAGCGCGATCGATGACGTCTTCGAGGGCATCGCATCGGGCGAGTATGCGTGGCTTCGAGCATGAAAGTTTGCTAGGCTCGGGATCATTTTCTTCGGCGATGCGCCAGATGCGCTCTTGTGCAGCCATCGCGGTCTTGCCCTCTCACCGTGACATCAGTGTTCGCGCCCCTTGGGGACAAGAAGGACCGTCCGTCCCTTTGGCCCTACCTTCCGCTGAAGGAGGGATTGCCCGCGAGTGTGGACGCGTGCCTTTCGATGGCGAGCGCTTGCGCCAGGATCGATGCAGACCGGGCGCGGCGCCTCGTGGCGCAGGCGATTCGGGCTACGGAAGATATGGTCGAAACGACGCTGCTGCTGTGCCTGCAGCGTGCTGCGGAGATTCTGCTGAAGCTGGGCGATGCCTGCAGCGCGTATGCGATGTGCCTGAAGGCTCAGCCCATGCTCGAACGCCTGGACGACCGTTGGGGGGCCACGCATGTGCTGAAGCTGCGCGGCCGCTGCTGCATGGAAGTCGGCGAACACGATCTGGCGCAGGCTCTGTTGAGCGAGGCGGTGGACCGCTTCGACCGGATGGGGCGCGTTGTCGAATCGGCCAGCTGCCGATCGCTGCTTGCGACATCCTATCAGTGCGAGGGCAATTATCTCGCGGCGGTCCACGTCGCCAAGCGTGCTCGCGCCGAGCGCCGTGCCGCGCCTGCACCACTCGGCCAACGCCTCGATGCGGTCGAGGCCTCAGCGCGGCTGCAACTCTCGCGTCGACTTTCCGGAAACGGTGCCATCGCCCTTTCGATGGCAGAGTTGGATATCGCATCGGCGATATTGCCAACGGTCGATGAGGTCGATTCCTCCGAAGGGCCGCAGGCAGCCTTGGTGCTGGACTTGAAGGCGAAGATCGCACGGGAACGCGGCAACAGTGCAGCGCGGCGAACGGCGCTCGCGCACATGCTGGCGCTTGCCCGGCGGCTCTGTGATCCTGGCACAACAGGCTTGGCGTGGCTGCGGTCTGCGCAGTTGCAGTTCGAGCAGCGGCGTTTCGGCGCAGCCCTCAGCGAGGCGAGGCGCGCCGTCCGCTGGCTTTCGCAAGGCCTGCGCTCTCCCAAGCTGCCGCAGGCCCAGCGCCTAGTGGCGCGCATTCTCGAGCGAACCGCCGACAGCCGCGGCGCCTACGAGGCTTTCTGCGCGGCATTGCGGCATGAAGCCACGCGGGCTTCTCACAGCTTGTCTGCGCGTCTTGCCCTGCTCGCCTTGCACGACAAGTCCGAACAGCAACTGCGCGAGTCGGAACAGACCCTTGCCTACGCGCAGCGATTTTCCAATGTGGGGTATCTCGTGGCGAGTGTGAACCATGAACTCAACCAGCCGCTGGCATCGATACGCTTGCTGGCCGAGACGACTATGGAACTCGCGACCCACGGGCATGTTGACGAGGTCCACCAGAACCTGCGGTCTATGCACCAGATCTGCGGCCGCCTGACCGACGTGACCTCGAAGCTCGCGGCCTTTCCTGTGAGAGAGAACTCGCCGCTGCAAACGTTGGGACTGCGTGCCGTGGTGGAAGAGGCCCTGGCGCTTCTGCAGTCGCGGTTCGCACAGACACCGTGCGAGGTACAGGGATTGCGCGAAGAGGTGTATGCGAAGGCTCATGAGGAACAAGTCCTGCACGTGGTCGTGAACCTGGTCAACAACGCCATCGATGCGATGGCGGTGCAGGACTCTCGTGTCATCCGCTTCACATGCGTAGCGGGTATAAGCACGTTGACACTGACGATCAGCGACAATGGCCCGGGCATTCCCTCGGATATCCACGGTCGCCTGTTTCATCCGTTCTTCTCGACAAAACCGGCTGGGCAGGGACTTGGCCTGGGCCTGGCGCTTTCGCGTGACGCATTGCGCGCGATGGGCGGCGATCTCAAGGCTAGGAACGGATACTCGTCCGGCGCCTTCTTCGACATCACGCTGCCGCATGTGCCGTACCCATGAGTATCCAGCGTCGCCGCGGTGCCCGTTCCCTCTCATGCGATGGCGTGCGACCCGCCCGAGAACCGATTTGAACTTGAACTTGACCCCCTCTCCTGTCGAGGCTCAGCCATCGGCCCGCGAGTCCCGGCGCGTGCTGATCATCGAGGATGACCCGCCATTCCGCCAGGCGGTCCAACGCTCCCTCGAACTGGCCGGCTTCGAGGTGATTCCCTTCGGCAATGCGACGACCGCCATCGACTATCTGGGCGCAGAACCCGTGTCGGCCGTGCTCACAGACCTGCGGCTGCCCGAGGGGGGCGATGGCCTGTTCGTCCTAGACAAGGTCAAGGCCATCGATTCGGAGTTGCCCGTACTGCTGATGACGGCGCATGGAGATATTCCGACGGCAATTCACGCGATCCGCTCGGGTGCGTATGAGTTTCTGGAAAAGCCGTTCAGCCGCGAGCGCTTGCTGGCCGTGATCACCCGGGCGGCAGACCGCCATACGCTGGTGCTCGAGAATCGCCAACTCAAACGACAGCTTGCAGCGGCTTCGGGCATCGGCAAGATCATCCGGGGCGAGAGTGCGCCGATGCGCGAACTGCGCGACCTCGTGCTGCGAGTGGCCCCCACGCCCGCGGACGTGCTGGTGCAGGGCGAGACCGGCACCGGCAAGGAACTGGTCGCGCGTTGCCTGCACGATTTTTCCCGCCGCATGGGGAATTTCGTTGCAGTCAACTGTGCCGCTATTCCGGAGAGCCTGTTCGAGGTGGAATTGTTCGGCCAAGAGTCAGGCGCGTTCAACGGCGCCGACAAGCCGCGCATCGGAAAGATCGAGCATGCAAAGGATGGCACCCTGTTTCTCGACGAGATCGAAGCCATGCCGCTGGCGATGCAGGGCAAGGTGTTGCGGGTGCTGCAGGAGCGCGAGATCGAGCGGCTTGGCAGCAACAAACCCATCCCGGTCAACTTCCGCATCGTGGCGGCGACCCGAGCCGACCTCGGCGACCTCAGCAACCGCAACCTCTTTCGGGCTGAGCTGTTCTACCGACTCAATGTGGTCTCGCTACGCATCGCGCCGCTGCGCGACCGGCTCGGCGACGTGATTTCCCTGCTCGAAGTGTTCCTGCATCGGGCGGCCACCCTTTACGAGATGCCGATGCCGTCGTTGACGGCCGAGCATCACGAGATGTTGCTCGGCTCCGCTTGGCCAGGTAACGTGCGCGAGCTCAAGAGCTGCGCTGATCGCCTCGTGCTCGGATTGCCTCTCTTCGTCGACGGCCGTAACGCGGGCTCGCCGACCCGCTCTTTCGAGGAGTCGATGAAGATGATCGAACGCAGCCTGCTGCAGGCTGCGCTGCGGCGTCATGGCGGTTCCGTGCGATCGATGGCTGCGGCTTTGAGCCTGAACCTCGCCACGGCATATCGCAAGACCAAGACGTTGAACATCGACCTGGACGAATACAAGCGCGAGGGCGGAGGCGAAGCCGCCTGAAACTGCCGAAGAACATGGGGTGCGCAAGCCCAAAATCTCACGGATGAGATGCTCCAACTCATGAATTCTCGATCGAGAGAAAGTTGATTTGCGACGGCGTATTTTTTAAATCAAATCTCAAGATTTACACGCGCCGAACTGTTGTCGCTACCAGATTGCTGCCTTAAGCTTCTCGTAAAGCAGTTGCGTTATGGATGCCTGCTGGCGTCTGAACGACTGATAGCTGCTAAGGCAAATATTGGTTAGTGGGAGGACATCTTTTGGAAAGAGCGAGTATCTTGATGGCGGATAGCGCGGGCCGCGAGCGTCTTCAAACCACTTTGGCTTCGGTGGGGTTCGACGCAGTTGGTTTCCCAGACCTCACGCAATTGATGCGCGGCTGGCGCCGAGTGGAGAGCCGCCTGATGCTCATCGACGTCGACGGCCTCTGCGACGATTGGAAGCAGGTAATGAGTCAATTGCGCCAGCAGTTGCCAGGCCTCTCGGTCATCGTCGGTACAGGAGAAACACCGAAGTCGGCATCCATTGCCCTGGATGCCGGTGCGGATGAGTTCGTGTCCAGACCCTGGATTGCGGCCGAACTGTCTGCGCGCGTGCACGCCGCGCTGCGCCGTGCCGACGGCCCGCATCGGCAGAGCATGACACTGACCTGCGGGTGCTGCAGGCTGGACGTGGCGGGGCGCAAGCTGGTGACTGCGAGCCGGTCAGTTGAACTCACGGGCCGCGAGACCGCGCTCGCCCGGATGATGTTTCAGTCGGTGGGTGGAGTCGTTTCACGCCGCGCGCTGGCCCGTATCTGGGAGATGGAGGAAGACCTCGCGAGTCGATCCATAGAGCAGCACATATACCAGTTGCGGCGAAAGATCAGGCTCTGCGCGGGCGCCGACGTCACGCTGCGCAACGTCTACGCAAGAGGCTACCAGCTTGAAAGCATGGCGGCTGCATCTGGAAACATGAAGTCCTCCGTACCGGGGTAAGTCGATAAAATCGGGCACTGAGAGATGGTTGCCGCGCCGCCTCTGTGCCTGTCCGAAACCATGAAACAAACCCTTCAGGCCCGCGCCTCGGTGGCCGGCGATACATCGACCGACGACAACTGGATTCACACGCTGAGTTCCAGCAGGAAATGCGCTAGCGTGACCTGAGCCACAAGTGATAAGGACTTCGCCCTCGATCCCCCGAGAATTCATTGCGCATCGACGTCCTGGGGAGGAGTTGGGGAAGTTGCCTCAAAGCTGCCGAGTCGCAGACGACTCTGCCTGCGGAATTCCGTCGGCGTCATTCCCTTGATGCGCAGAAACTGCCGATTAAAGTTGGCAAGGTTGCTGAAGCCGGCCGCACGGCAGATCACCTGGACGATCTCGCCCGATTCCATCAGCAAATAGCTGGCGCGGGTCACGCGCGCCTGATTCAGGTAGCCGGGAAAGCTGCAGCCCGTGCAGCGCCTGAAGAGTCGTCCGAAACGACCGATGCTCATGCCCAGTTGGGCAGCGATGCCCGCAGCGGTAAGGGGCATGGCAGGGTCATTGGCGATCCGGGCGATCAGTTCATGAATCGCATGCAGTTCGTCAATTCCGCTTTCTTCTGTGCGTGTGTTCGACAGCAGACGATAGGTGGCGCATTGCGAGAGTTCCGCCAGAAACTCGCACAATAGCCAGAGGCGTTTGAGCCCGCGTGCCGCCTTGATCTTGAGCCAGTGCCGCTCGGCCATCGGTCCCATGCCGAAAAACTCGATGCCGTGGCGCGCCCGCCTGAGCATGCGCGCAGCCTCATGCATCTCCGGGAATTTCAGTGCGGCTTCGAGGGTCGCCTCGGGCAGAAACTGGATCACCCGATCACGAAGCATCACTCCCGCCAGCGGTGCATCCAGCGAGATCCAGTTATGCGGCAGCCTTGCGCCACAAAACACGAGATGGCCTGGCTCGAACGGCCCGATCCAGTCGCCGACGAAAGCAGTTCCAGAGGTCGCGACGATCAGATGCAGTTCGAACTCCTCGTGGGAATGCCATCGGACGAGCGGTGTAGGAAATCCGTGTTCGAGGCATGTCACCGGTCCCACATCTTCTTGCAATTCGTAGCCCATTGCCGGAAGGCGCGATGGTTCGATTTCTATCTCAGGCAGCAGCCTCTGCAATATCGGCGATGAAGGGAGTGGCATGCGGGACGATGCAAAGCGCCATGCGCTGGTTGGTGCAGACGACCACGTCGGTCGTGGTGCGATCGCATGCATCGTCTTCGATGTGGCTTGCGCTCAGGTGATCTGCGACGAAGCCACGTCAAGACTGGCGAAGAGCCGATGTTGTGCGGCCCGGACGGGTGGGGCAATTCACTTGCAGCGCGCGCTCCCGTTCGGCATCAAGCCGTTTCGGCAGGGCCCTAGGAACGTACCGGGCACTAGCCCGGTACTCTTTCATTCAAAGGGCCAACTCACGAACTTCGGGAGCAAAGTCGGACTCGTGTCTTCGAAAAAGCGCGGTGATGCGTTAGGCGCCGCATTGGGCAGGCCTCGTGTGTGCGTGGAAGCTGTTCGCAGCGAGCCCCCGATCAGACGAATTTCCGCGCCGGCGGGCGTCTCGATCCCCGCCTGCAGCATCAGTGCCGTTGTCTTGTCCGATCCAGCGGGACGGAGCAGAGATGGATACTCGCCTTCCTGCGCAGGGAGATCGAGCTGTTCGACGACCTGCGAGAAACCGTCGTAAGGCCTGCAGATTCGATCGAAGATGGTGGTAGCGGACATGAATGATCTCTTTCTCGAGGTTTGCAATCTGCTCATCGTCTGCGAAATGGCGGTGGTCTTCTGAAGTGAGTCGCTCGATAGAGGCGCCGAAAGACGCTTGCTTGTGCCGAATTCCGTCTGGTGCATGCATCATGTTGCGCAGCAGGTCTGCTGCGCGGCTATGAAAGCATTTCAGGATGTCGAACGACGTGTCCCGCCGGCAGGTCAAGCTGGATCGGATCGGCATTCACTCGCGCATTCAAGAGTGCCAGGTCATTGGCCATCTCTCGCGTCAACGCGGCCAATGCCGATTTTGAAGTGGCATATGCCGAACCTGCAAAACGGTGAACGCAATGGCCCGCGATCAAGCACAAGTTGACCGCGGCACCACGTGCGTTGGACAGTTCTTGAGCGCATCCTCTGGTCAGCACCAAGGGCGCATAGAAATTGGTGTTGTACATCGATTGCCGAGCACCAAGACCGGTAGTGAGCGATTGACGCGAGTGCCGCTTGGGCCTGTGGGCGAAGTGTCGGCATTCTTGATCGACGCATGCAGCTTGGTGCTCGCCGGCAACGGCCGCGAGGCTTCCACGGTCTTGAGAATCTGCTGCGGATCGACCAAGTCCAGCGAAATGTGGGTGTTGCCGCTCGCGCTCCATGGGCACTCGCTGGGCGGAACTGTGCGCGAGACCGCGATCACTCGCCAGCCAAGCTGCCGAAATCGCTGGGCAGCGGCGTGCCGTATGCCACGGCTGGCACCGGTCACGATGGCGGTCTTTGTTTCCGACATGGAACTTGTCGTCCCTCGATGATTCAGGCCAGCCGGTTGATGACGATCGACTTGAGGTCCGGCAATGGACACGGCGTTGGGTGCTCTTGCAATGTCTCATTGTCTTGCCTTGAATAACCTCGAGCCTCGTTGGACGATTGAATCGAGGCGGACCGCTTGAAAAAAATGTTTTGTGTGCGTGAAGCAGTTTCATGCGAACTGGGGAGGTCTCAGAAGCATCAAAGGTGTCCGGTTCAGCCATTGGACATCCTCTCGAACTTCAGCCGCTGCAGCAACTGAATCGCTTTTAATGGCCTCACCATCACTTTGAACCTAATGATCTGTGTGCCCTCGGAGCAGAAGTTCATGATGTCAACCCCATTGATCTTGATGCCTTCGATCTCGGTTTCGAATTCGAGGACGGCAGATCTTCCGCCTTGCCATTCATTCATTCATTCATGTAGCGAAAGCTAGGCTGCGTCAATATCGAAATGGCGCTGTCCAAGTACCTGAACGCAATTTCGCTCCCATGCTACGGCGTATGTAGCACCGGACTTTCGAACACGACTCGGGGTGAAGCAGTCGAAGCAGGCGCGCGGAGTCCTTGGACTCCACGTACGCATGCCAAGCATCCAAAGCATCGTTCATCGCGGTTTTCACATAAGGTTCGGAACCTTGCCGTTGCCAGCGAGTTCCTGCAGGCCGCGTCGATTGGGACAGAGTCATTGCTGCCGTTCTTGTCGGATGCACAGGATGATCTTTCCGACATGCTTGCCGGCTTCCAGGTATTTGTGCACGAGGGCGGCGGCGTCCAGCCAGAAAGTCTTGTCAACGCACGGCTTGACTGCATCAGTCTCAAGCCATGACCGCGCCGCCGCTTGGATATCCAATGAGTTCAGGTGGCCTCCGGTTGGCTTCATCGCGCAGGAGGCCCGACGCCGCCAGATTGACGCAGAGCGCGAAATCTATCCGCTATTATTTACACTGTCAATCTAATGGTCGCGCATGCAACTGGAACCCGCAGGGAGCGGTTGGCGAGCGATGGGGCCGCCGGGTCGGCGAAGCGTCGTGACGAGCGGACGAGTTCCGGTTGCTGTCGCGCGTTACCGTGCAGCCGGTGTATCTCGACGTTTGGAGGAGAGCGGTTCGACCGCCGCGTTGGCGGCCGTCCTCTTTGGGGTCGCCGATGTCGCGCGTGCCGGCCGAAGCCCGCGCGTGATCCAGGAGAAGTAGTCTTGACACTTCTTGTCGAATTGCTCCCTCGTTGTGCGAGGACGCCCGGTCATGCGCAATACGATCAGGCCGTGAAGCTCCGCAAAGAACATGTAGCCGAGTTCTTGCGCGTCACCCTCCAAATGGCCCTGTTCGATGAGCTTTTCCACGTAGGCATAGTTGACGTGCAATGTTCTAGCGTTGGCGCGAACAAGCTCCGGGTACTCATCTTCATCGGACTGGTACATGTCGAAGATCAGCCGATAGGACTCCGGCTCGTTGAAGGCGAAGTCGACGCACGCTTTCAGGTGGGCTCCGGTCCAAAGGCGCGCATCCTCGCATTCCGTTTTCTCCAGCTTTTCGCAGAGTCGGTTCAGTATGGATGCGCGAACCAGGGCAAGGATCTCTCCCTTGTTCTTGAAGTACGTGTATGGCGTGGTCGGACTGCAGCCGAGCGCCTTGGCGAGAGAGCGCATTGAAACGGCATCGACGCCACTGCGAAGAAACTGACGTTCCGCCTCTGCGCACAGCCTGGCACGGAAGTTGTGAATCTCGGCTTCCGATAGCGGAGTAGGCATGATGAGGATATTCAGAAGGCTCGGGCGGCCTGTGCGCCGCATGATACACATTGTAAGACAGCAACGCTTCATCCGGCCCCGGGACTTGTTTTGTTAGCTGAAGCGCGAGCGGTCATGAGGCGATAGAAGTTCGCCGTCCTCCGGACATGCTGTGAGCGAAAACCCTGCAACGCTAGGTGTGGCCTCGAATGCGCCGACTCACTCTCGAACGCTTCAGGGTAAGCAAGAATTCACTGAATATTTACAATTTTATTGTTCAATCAAGCCTGATCCGCTGTTCTATGTGAAGGTGACAGACTTCTACCGCGGGGTGAGTCGTGCGCTCGCACCGAAGTCAAATGCGATGTTCATCGGCAGCTCCTTCGGACCTGACGGCGCTGGTAGTCAAGCAGGCACGAGAGCTGTGCTTCAAGGGTGGCTTTGTTCGTCTTGACCAGGCATGGTTCGACGCGATGGCAAAAAGTCCTGGACGGCCGCGGCTCGATGGAAGGCGCCATTGGCGCGCTTCCTTCCAGGATGTTGCTACGCGCGCTGCGCAAACGCTCACGCAGCGCTTCAAGAAGGCCCATTCAGCGGGCATCGCAACGTGGGAGGCATCTTTGAACTGCACCGCAGTCCAACTCATCGCTGGTGCCATAGAAACTGGCAGCCACCATGAGCGACGCAACGGCCATTCGCGCTCACCTGGACCCGGCCGCAGAACAAATTCTCGGCGTTGCGAACCCCGCCGAAGTTGCTTGCGTTGACGATAGAGGCGCATCGACGGCCGGCGTCTACATCGCCGTTATCGAGGGCGGCAAGGCATTCTCCAAGACAACAAGAGACTTCAAGTAGCGGCAACTGCGAAACAAGACGGACCCGCCCGGGCCGACGCTCAGCGCCACGGCCATGATGGAGCTCAAGATAAGGCCTATCAATTGCCAGTGGACACGAAACTAGGTGACCTCCCAGCGGACTTTCTCAGGAAGTCCTTTGCATCAGGAGGTGAGAGATACATGCTATTACTGTCCCAGTTTCCATTGCGTCGGAATCCGAAGTTTTTATAGACATCATGCGAGTTGGAGAATTCAAGGAACTCCAGGTCAACCCGGCCTTCTCGGCCCTCGCGCATCGCAAGCTGCACTGCCTGCTCGATGGCCTTTCTACCCACACCCTTTGTACCGGGAAGCGACATGAGTCCGTGAAGCTTGACGCCATCGTCGCCAGGAGTGCCATCTGGCGGCACGGACATGGACATCATGCCCGCAGGTTTTCCGTCGACATGAATTATGAAGTTCCTGTTCCCGACCATGTGCCTATCGAGGACCGTCAAGCATTGTGCAATGCGGGTATTGTGAGCCTTGTCCACATCGGACAGACGACCTAGAAATCCCTTCTTCTGCTTGTACATTCCGTTTAGCTGTTGCTTCATGTTCCCAATTTCCCTACGGAACTTGAATTCGTCACGGACCTCCCTCGTCTCGGTTTCGGATTGCTGCGATGCTGCGAACTGAGCGTGGGTCGGGTGCAAAGGCGCGGTGGTCGGTATCGACGTCGGCCTGCTTTGTACGGCCCCCACGTGCAGCGACGATGATGGGCGGGTCGATGCAGCCGCGGTCGGGCGGTGGGAATGGGAGGAGGCCGCCGCAGAGTTTCCGCTGTTGTAGATGGTCGTCTGTGGCTGCGAGTACGGACGTCCTTGTGGCCGGACCGACGGTCGCGGCCATCCATTGTCTTGCTTCTGCGGCTGCTCATAGAGCGGCGGTGGAGGCATGCGCCCCCCTGGCCCGACACCGGTGGAACTTGCCCCCTGAAAATGCCTGGGATCGGGCATGCTCACCGCGTCCGGTACGAACTGATGCGCCGGCACGGTGCTTGAAAGCGATGACCGCATGGACTCGTACGACGGCCAGGGGCGCTGAGGTTGGGGCTCTGGCATCGATACGTGCGAGTGGGTCGGCATGGTGGCGCGCTGGCTACCGGGCCTGAGGCTATCGGGAATTCCGTCGCTCGCCGACTGCGCTGGCTGGTTGTTCGCACGCCGAAATCCCGGTCTGAGGAAGTCGGGGTTCCCATCGGCTGGAGGGGCTGGTTTCGTCGGCCGGCCAGTGTCTGCCCGCAGGTGCTGGGGCGTCTCGTAGAGCGTCGACGACACGTTCGGCGGCTTCCCGTGCCGTTGGGACAGTTGATCCAGTCTCGTGTTGGCCACGCGGGGTGCCATTGACGGATTCCCAGGCTGCGTGGAGATCCGACTGGTCGGGCCCATGTTGGGCATGGTCGGCCGGATCACCGTTGGCAAGCCCGGACGCACTCCGGTCGGCACCGATGTGTGCGCAGGTGCAACGCCCGCTCGAAGCGCGGCAGGCAACATCTCGAAGGGTTTCAGTTTTGCTGACATGGTCAGGCTCCCGGAGGTTGACGGCAGCGTATCCCGGATGCGCTGCGCGCATGTCCTCGCGAACGATGCGACCGATGTCTAAGCGAAGCGGCGGGGCAGTGAGCCGAGACCCGTGCGCGGGCCCCCGGGCGCGATGCCTTCCGTGTATTCGGTGCGCTTTATCCCAGTTCGGACCCATGCCGACCTCGGCCACCAACGGCACTTTCAGCGACGCCACACGGGCCATCAACTTCGGCACCTTGCCGCGCGCCCAGTCGACCTCCGTCTCGGGCATCTCGAAAACCGGTTCGTCGTGCATCTGCATTACATGCAGTGGCCAGTCCCACTCGTCGATGGTGCGTTGCACTGCGAGCATGGCGAGCTTGATGAGGTCGGCGGCAATGCCGTGCATAGACGCATGACGGCCGCGCGTTCGGCACCGCCGCGGCGCGGTCCTTTTGGGCTGTTGATCTCGGGCGATTGGGAGCTTTGGCCAATGCGGTGAATCGAAACATTCGAGCCCGATGCCACAGGAGAAAAAGACCATGCCGCGAATCGGCTGCGCGCGACCGAGCTTGCTTGAAGAATTTGAGCAAGACATCACGAAGCTCGGCGACAAGAGCAACTTCTGCCATTCCAGCTTCAACTATTCGATGCGCGCCGAGGCGGGGCGAGCGCTGACGGCTACCGCGCGTTAGCCGAACTGGCTTCGCAGCGTGGCGCTCCTGATGAGATCGCCAGGGCATCGCAATCGATCGACAAGGTTCTGTTGATGCGCTCGACTTGGCGACCGCTCATGCTGATCGTGGGCGAGCGCGCTCGCGATTTGACGACGGAGGGTTGGCGCAGCCTGTTGCGCTTTCAGCAGGTGGCAAACCTCGATGCCCGGCGTGCGGCGGCACAATTTCCGCATCCTTGACGGGAAGCGCCCCGCCGTCCGACCGCGCCAGCTAGACCAGCGAAGCACTAGGCCCGCGCTCCATCAATGTAGACAGCACCATTTGCGTACGGGTGCCCGCGACGCCATCGACGTCATGGATGGTTGCCAACAGCGCCTCCAATGACTTCATGTCGCGCGTGCGTACCTTCATGAGCAGTCCGCAGTCTCCCGTCACCGTGTGCACTTCTTCGACATCGGGAAGGTCCGTGAGCGCGGCAATCTGGCGCGTGCGAGCAATGGTGTTCGTCATGACCTGAACAAAGCACAGCAAGGGTCGGCCCAGGGAGACGGCGTCCAGTTTGGCCACCGAGGCCAGGATCACCCTGTCTCGCTTGAGTCGCTTCACACGCTCGTGTACGGCAGGCGCAGACAGATGAAGCTGTGCCCCCAACTGCGCATAGCTTTGTGCGCAGTCGCTGGCCAGGAGGCTTAACAGCGTTCGGTCCACGGCGTCCAGCTTCGCAGCAGAGCGGTGCTCCTCCTGAACAGGGTTCGTACTTTTAGCCATGCAGAAGAATTCGCTTTCTTTTATGAATGTGATTCTGTCAAATGAATATATTCACTATGACTGTTCGGCGGATTTGTAATTTATGGAAAATATCATAAAGTCCCCCACGTGCGTCGGCTCCCGGGAACTGGAAGCGGCCGTCGTACAGGTATTGCGATCTCGCGCCAATCCGCAACCTCACGTTGTGCGATTGGCCGATGAGCAGGCCATTTCCGAGCTAAGGGCGATGCGAGTGCCACGGCAAGGGCGACCGCTCGACGCAGTGATCGATGAGATGGTGGAGAAGGTTTACCACCACAGAGCACAGGCAGACCATCCGCGCTTCTTTGCTTTCGTGCCGGGCCCGGCGTCTGCGTTGTCCGCAATCGGCGATTTGCTGACGGCCGTCTACAACCCCCATGCTGGCAACTGGCTCGAGAGCTCCGGGCCCAGTTGCATCGAGCAGCAACTGGTCAAGTGGCTGGCGGATCAATTGGGCTTGCCCGAATCATCCGGGGGCCTGTTCGTGTCGGGAGGCTCCATGGCAAATCTGACTGCACTGGTGGCTGCGCGAGACCAGCGCTTACCGGCGCAGGAGCGTGCGAAGGGGGTCGCGTATGTTTCCGAGCAGACGCACTCTTCGGTGGCAAAGGGGCTCAAGATCATCGGATTTCTGCCGGACCAGATCCGCCGCATCAAGTGCGATAGCAAGTTTCGCCTCGACGTGGATGCGCTGGCTGCGGCGGTGGCTGAAGACAAGAAGGGCGGCCGGCTGCCTTTTGCTGTGATCGCGAGTGCAGGCACAACAAATACGGGGAGCATCGATCCCTTGCCCGAGATCCGTAGCCTGTGCGATCGAGAAAAGCTGTGGATGCATGTGGACGGGGCATATGGCGCATCCATCGCGGTTTCGCCACTCTATCGCCATCTGCTCAAGGGTATCGAGGAGGCCGACAGCATCAGCTGGGATGCCCACAAGTGGCTATTCCAGACCTATGGCTGCGGCATGGTTCTGGTGCGCGACGGATCTCTTCTGTCGGCATCCTTTCATACGCGGCCCGAGTACCTCCGGGACACCGAGACGGATGAGGGGCAAGTCAATTTCTGGGATCTTGGCATCGAACTCACGCGGCCCGCGCGTGGGCTCAAACTCTGGCTGACCCTTCAAGTCGCGGGCTCCGATGCCATGGCCCACGCCATCGAGCACGGATTTCAATTGGCGCAGTGGGCCGAAGAGGAACTGAGGCAGCACCAGCACTGGGAAATCGTGACTTCGGCGCAACTCGCGATTGTCAATTTCCGGTATGCGCCAGGTGGGTTGTCCGAAGCGAAGATCGACGCTTTGAACAAGGCCGTTGCGCAGAGGGCGCTGCGGGATGGATTTGCAACGGTGCTGACCACCGAACTGCACGGGCGAACGGTTCTGCGAATCTGCGCCATTCATCCCGACGCCACCGAAGACGACATCCGAGAGACGGTGCGCAGGCTGAATGCCTATGCGGTAAGCGAGGCCAGGGGGTTCACTCAGGCTTGAGACCCGCCTGCTGAACCAGGGCATGGATCGTGGCATTGTCGGCGGCCACGAAGCTGCGGAACTCCACGGCGGTCATCGAGCCCTCGGTCACACCCAGCTCCGCAAAACGCCGCATCGTCTCCGGGCGAGCCAGGATCTTGCGGATCACGCCGTTCAACTTGTCGACGATCGGTTGAGGCGTCTGCGCCGGCGCGAAGATACCGAACCACGACTGGATATCGAAGCCCGGAACGCCTTGCTCGGCGATGGTCTTTACGGTCGGCAGCAACGGGTCGCGCACACCGCTGGTCACACCCAGCGGGCGCAGCTTGCCGCTTTGTATATGCTGCATGACGGAGGTGGTATTGGCGAACATCGACTGGACTTCACCCGACACCACGGCCAGCGTGGCCGGCGCCGAGCCCTGATAGGGTATGGACACCATGTCGACTCCCGTCTTGAGCTTGAATAGTTCGCCCGCGAGGCTCATCGACGTGCCGGTACCCGCATGCGAGAAGTTCACCGCGCCCGGGTTCTTTCTGGCGTACGCAAGAAACTCTTCCATCGAGCGCACCGGCATGGCCGCCGGAACGACCAGCACGTTGTTGACCTTCCCAATCAGCGCCACGGGCGAGAAGTCCTTCAACGCGTCGTAGGGCAGGTTACGCAACAGGTACGGATTGGCCGAATGGCTCCCCTGGCTGCCGAGCAGCAGGGTATGGCCGTCGGGCCGGGCGCGCGCCACGTAGGCGCTGCCCAGCGACGCGCTGGCGCCCGGCTTGTTCAGGATGATCACCGGCTGGCCGAGTTCCGTGGTAAGGCCTTCAGCCACGAGCCGCGCTACCACGTCGTTGGTGCCGCCCGGAGCGTAGGGAACGATCAGTTCGACGGGCTTCTGCGGATAGCCTTGGGCGGCCGCGAGCGTCGTTGCTGAGGTGACGACGGTGAGGAGCAGAACGCGCAGCACGCTGAGTGCTTTGCTGCTGGAACGATAGATCATTTCCGATGTCCTTGTGCGGGATGAGAGGGGGTGCGCGGAGGTGAGCGGGGATGAGAGGTCAGGCTGACGCCAGTTCGGCGTAAGCGCCCTTGCAGAAAATCAGCGGATGGCGGCAGTGATCTTCGAACGATTCGATCTCGCACAAGTGGATCGTGTGGTCGCCGCCGTCGTAGTGGTTGACGACGCGGCAAACCAGCGTGGCCGCGCAGCCCATGAGCACGGGTGTACCGCATGGCGCAGCGCTTCTTGCGACCCCCTCGAACTTGTCGGGATGCGGGTGCGCGAAGCGCGTCGACACGTCGCGCTGGTTTTCCGACAGGATGTTGATGACCATCGTTCCGGCGCGCGAGAACTCGTCGTGGCTGGGGCTGCTCTTGGCCTGACTCCACAGCACCAGTGGCGGATCGAGAGAGACGGACGCAAAGGAGTTGACCGTGACGCCGAAGGCGTGGCCGTCGGTGCCGAGTGCCGTCACCACCGTGACGCCGGTCGGAAATACGCCCAGGGTGCGGCGCAGTGCTCTGGATATGACGGTTTGCGGAATTGCGGATGCGGACATGACTGGATTCCTTCCGAAGTGAACAGATGCGGTGGCTAGAGAAGCCCGGCCCGCTCGACCCAATGACCCATCAGCGTCTCGCCCATGTAGGGGCGTGGCGCGGGTGGCGTGACACCTGCGGCCTTGAGCAATGCCCAAGCCAGGCAGAGGTTGGAGGACAGTACGGGCTTGCCGGTCATGCGGGCGATCTCGGGGATCGCCCGCAAGGTCGGCATACCGGTACCGGACATCAGGATCACATCCGCCCCGGAGGTGTCCAGCGTGGCGGCGGCGTCGATCACCATGCGGGTCCGCACCCGGTACACGTTGCGCGTGTCTTGTGTGTCCAGCAGCGTGCGAGCCGCGCCCGAGACGGTTAGCCCGGCACGCTCCCAGTAGATATGGCTCGCGTCGACCACCCACTGGGGGTAGGGCGCCAGCAGGGCGATGCGCGAGGCGCCCAGGAATTTGAGCGCACGAAGGATCGCGTCGGCGGAAGTGACGATCGGGTAGCCCCTTGCAGCCGAGAAGGCGTCGATCCGCCGGAGCTCTTCGTCGCGGCCGATGAGGTAGCTGGTGCCGGTGCAGGCATAGCCCAGCGCGTCGGGCCGCGCGGTATCGAAGGCATCCAGGCTGTCGCCGAGGTTGTCCAGGTACTGCACTAGGCGATTGCCGGAATCGGTGCGGCTGCCCTGCAGGCGCGTGGCGATCACTCCGACGCCTGCCGGCATCAACGCGGAAAACTCCGGCTCGACGATCGGGTTAGCCTGGGGAACGGCCACGCCCAACAGGGCTCGCGCGCTGTATTCGCGCTCGGTGCGATCGGCGGTGCCGATCGATGCGATCGCGCTCATGAGCGTTCGTCTCCCGGCACGGTGCCCACGGGCAGGGCAGCCACATGCCCTGCGATTTCGCCCGGCGTGGTAAACCACACCCCGTCTCGCTTGGACTGGATGTGTGCCAGCACGGTGCGCAATTGGCGGATGCGCTGCGGCTGTCCGCTCAGGAACGTGTGCAGCGACACGCAGTAGACCAGCGGCGTGGTCTTCGACTGCTCCAGCTGTTCGTCGAACGCATCGATCAGCATGCGCGTGAAGTCGCTGTCGCTGGCGCCGCGGTTCACGTAGGCCGGCAGGTCGTTGAGTTCCATCGACGGGTACGGCACCGCTAGGATGGGGCCGTTATCCGTGCGGAACCAGACCGGTTGCTCGTCGAAGAACCAGTCGAGCATGTAGGTGAACCCCTGCTCCTTCAGGAGCTCGGGCGTGCGGGCGCTCTGCGAGATGAAGGGACCCAGCCAGCCGGCCGGCGCGCGGCCTTCGGCTGTGCGCATGTTGCTCACGACTTGCGAAATCATGTGGCGCTCTTGCGCCTCGTCCATATCGATCTGGCGTTCGGAGTTGGTCCGGCCATGGCCCACGAACTCGTCGCCGCGCTCGCGAAAGGCGTCCAGCACGCGAGGGTAGGCGTCATACACCGACGAGTTGGCCAGCACCGCCAGCGGCATGTTGAACTCGTCGAACAGTTGCTTGATCCGCCAGACCCCCACGCGGTTGCCGAAATCGCGGTAGGCGTAGCCACGGTGGTAAGGCGCCGACGGCATCGACGTGAAATCGTTGCCTGGATTGCGGCCGAACTCGAAGGCCTCGATGTTCAGCGCGAAGTACACGGCCAGGCCAGTGCCGTTTTTCCACCGGTAACCCGGGCGGTCCACGATGGCGGAAAACGGATAGCGGTCCAGCCCGGTGTCGAACTTGTGTGTCATGGGGTTCTCTTGTCCAGTGGTATGTCGTGACGCGCAGGCACGGCGTGCAGCGCGGCCAGGAGGTCTTCGCAGGGCATCACGTCCGCATACTTCTGGGACATGTCGAAGAGATTGATCAGATGCGGCGCGACACCTCTGTCGTAGACGCAGTCTTCGGGCACCACCACGTGGTAGTTATACGAAAACGCATCGACCACGCTCGCCCGCACGCAGCCCGAAGTGGTGCAACCCACCATCACCAGCGTGTCGGCCCCCAGGTCCACCAGATGGCTGACCAGCGAGGTGCCGAAGAAGGCACTCGGGTGTTTTTTGGGCACGAGGATGTCGCCGTCGCGCGGCGCCAGCGGCGCGAAGAACTCGTAGCCTTGGGCGGGCACGCCCCACATGCTGGGCACCTTGGCCGCGAGCCGGCCTGTTTCGCTGGCGGTCTTTGGCGCGACATGCGGGTAGAGAACAGGCCAGCCTTTGTCGCGAAAGAGATCGAGCAGGGGGCCGATCCTGTCGGCGGCGGCCCAGGCTCGCTCGCCACACGACGTCGGAAACTCGCGCATGGCATCCTCGATCGACACGCGCGCGGTGCCGGTGGTGCGGTACTGCATGTCGATGATCAGCAGGGCAGGGCGCCGGCCGATTCCGCCGGCGCCGCCGAACCCCGCAGCGGCATACGCCGCGCGGTCCGAACCGGAAATCAGATCATCCCAAGGACGCTTGGTGGTCATGGCGTCCCTCCTCAGCCAGCGACGGCTTCGGCCGCGGAGAAATCGGTGAGGGGTGCACCCGATGGCTCACGCCCAGTGCCAGGACCGTAGCCGGCCATCAGCTTGTCGACGATGCCGTCGAAAGCGGCCCACGGCGCCAGCCGCATGCTGTAGGCGCGCACCACGAACGACGGTCCTGCATAGAAGTTCTCGTACTGCAGATGGCGGCTTGCGAACTCCGAGCCGAGCATGTCCCAGGCCAGCTTGTACAGCTTCATACGGTCGAGCGCGCTTTCCTTCTCGGTCGACCAGAAGCTCTCGAAGATATCGCTGAGCGCCTCGTCCTGCGTCACCGTGACATTGGCCGGCATCTGGAAGACGGCGCCGCCCATCAACTCGCGCACGGCCGTGCAGATGTGCACGTAGTTCTCCTGGCACCAGTTCAGCGCCGCATACATGTAGCGCCGGTTCGGCATGACGAAGCCATTGCCGATGGCCTCGTGCGCCAGCACCTGGCCGTCGAGCATGCCGGCCAGCGTCGCCTCCAGTGCGGACAGGCGACCGAGCGTGTCCTGCACCGCGGCGATGCCGCGCACGCCGCCCGATTGCGCGATCTTGTTGGCAAGGCCGACGATGAACTGCAGCTTCGCCCAGAAGCGGGTGTTCGACTGGTGGTTGCCCAGGCAGTGCCCGGCCGTGTCCAGGTAGATCGCGCGGCTGAGGTCCACGTGCCCGATCGTGAAGACACGCTGCCAGGGCACCTTGACGTGGTCGCAGAACAGCATGACATCCGATTCGTCGAAGCGCGAAGACAACGGGTTGTCGAAAGTGCTCTCGGCCATGCGCTCCATGGACTTGCGCGACCAGAGCGTCACGCCCGGCGTCGCCACGGGAATCGCGCAGGTCACCGCTTCCTTCTCGCGGCCGGGTGCGATGGGCGTCAAGTTGCCGATCCAGATTTCGTCGACGAACGCACCGCCGGTGGCTAGCATCTTCATGCCGTGAATCGTGATGCCGTGCTCGTCGGAGGCCACCACCTGCAGCGATGGCGAATCGAAGAGGTGCGCCTTCGCATCCTGGCTCCAGTTCTTGGCGCCGGCCGGCGGGTGTACCGCGTAGGTGACGTACAAATCGTTGTCGCGCAGATGCTTGTAGTAGGCGAGAAGGTGGTCCGGAAAGCCGTGGCCAGGCACGTCGAAGACCTCGGGCTTCATCGTCATGCCGGTGACGAACGACGACACGTGATCGGGCGAGCGCCCTAGCAGGCCGTAGCTGAAATCGGCCAGCAATTTGTGGCCGTTTTTGCGAAAGACCAAGTCCTCGATCGTGCGAGCCTGCTTGTAGTAGAAGCTGTGCCGTTCGCCGTTCTCCTCGAAGGACATGCCTTCGGTCTCGCGCTTGAAGTCGAACAGCCTCGCATAGCTGTGTGCTGCGTTTCTGAAGGCGGGATGGGTGGTCACGTCGGTGACCAGTTCGCTTCCGATGTAGATACGCCGGCCGTCTCGAAGCGCCTTCAGGTAATCGTCTCCAGTGCGTAGCATCAAGGCCTCATCAAGTTAGTTAAGTGACTTAACTATATGATCGAATTTCCGGGCTGTCAAGGTTTTTTGAGCCTTACTCGATCTCGAACTTACGGCTTGCGAGAAGTTGCTTGAGGTACTCGCTCGCCTGTTCGGCGTCGGTCAGCATGCGCTCGATCGTCTCACCCAGTTGTACGAGGCCCGCGGAATCGAACTGGGAGTAAAGGAGGTCGTTGATCTTCTGCTGCACAGGTGCAAGCGCGACGAGCGCATGGGTTCCGTGCTCCGTCAGCGAGAAAATCTTGGAGCGCTTGTCGTTCGCGGTGGGGTCCGCACGGATCAGATCTTTGGCAATCAACGGCTTCAGCTCCATGCTCACGAATGCCTTGGTAACCCGGAAATGCCTGGCCACGGATTGCGTCGTCCATGGGTCGTCGGTCGTCACGCGTGCGATCGCCTGCAATGCGACGTACTGGAACGGCGACACGTGTACCAATTTGCCAAAGCCCGCGCGAATATCCGCTAGCACCCAGCCCAGTACGGCCAGGCCCAGTGTCACTCTGCGCAGCGTCTGGTCAGTTCCGCCGACAAGCAGACTAGCGTGAGACGCAGTAAAGGGTAGGGCGGACTTGCTTGTCGCGCTTATTTTTTTGGCGGGCATACGAGATTTTGGATGGATCACAGAGAAGATAGATCCGCGCGGAATGCTAACCGAGCGAACGGGGGCCACGCCGAGCGCAACAAGATTTCCAGGGTGGCCGACGTACAAGGCATCGGCAGTGGCGGGTTCGCTCCAGCGAGGGTGGTCACGACCATTGCTCGACGCGCGTGCGAACAGACCGATAAACGCTCGCATTGGGATGCGCTGCAATGGCGTGGGCGACAGCAAAAAGCACCATTGCTGCGACGGTGGTCGAGTTCATTGGCCAGTTGTACGCCATTGAGCGCGAGGTGAAAAACGGGACGCCAGGGCAACGGCTTGAACAACGTCAACGCCTTGCCCGGTAGATCACAGCGACGTTGCACCGCCCGGCGCAAAAAGTTGTGGAACGTGGCGCCGCAGTAGTGCCATCGACTACAGCCTGAAGCGTTGAGCAGCGCCGATGCGCTACCTAGACAATCCAGCATCATCACGATGAGCAGAAAATCAGAATCTGGGCGACGGGGACGTCGCAAGTAGTTCTTCGCCGGAACGCAATTCGCCTGCCACGCGCGGCCGCGATCACGCGCTTGATCCAATCGGAAAAGCTCAACGGCCATGAATCATTACGCGTATCTGAAAGACGTTTTCACTCCGCTTCCTAAGCACCAGCAAAGCCAGATTGACGACCTTCTGCCACACTGTTTGCGTTAGTTGAGTTAGCTATACCTCTGAGAGCAGAAAGCTAGCGGCCAGAGGCGCGCTGCGGTGGATCTCAGCGGAAAGCCGGGTTCTGGAGGCCAATGCCCGCGCCCTTGCACTTGATCCAGGGTCCGACGCAATCCACCAGGTGCTCTTGGAAGGTCGGCGTCACCGCCAACCTGCGACCTAGCGCCTGAATAGAGAGTGCGGCGATAGCGAATCATAGGACGCTGAGCGTATGTGTTTCCATGAACACTACGCAAAGCGCGTATCCTTGGTGCATGAACCCACCCCAGCAAACATTTTTACGCGACGCAATGCGTACATTGCGCATGACAAGAGAGTCCTTTGCCCTGCGCTTGGGATGTACGAAGCGAGCCCTCGACACGTGGTTGCTTCCTGATGAATCAAAGGAATTTCGTGCGATGCCAGAAGTTGCCAGGAAATTCATCACCGAAATTTTGGCCAACGCGAGAGGCGTTGCCGTTTCGGCCGCAGCTGCTCATCACGGTTTAACGCAAGACGAAACTGTCCCGAATAAAGAATTTGGGGTACTAAGCCACCTGCTGTCCGTCGATCAGTTTTCGCGGGAATCAGCGGACGCTCTCTGTGCGTTGGCGGATGCCATGCAACCTGTTGCACGCCGTCGCAAGACCTGCCGAGTTCTAGAGGGTGCGGTCTTGGCGAATCTGTTTTTTGAGGCAAGTACCAGAACCCGCCTTAGCTTTGCCTCGGCCTTCAATCGCCTCGGCGGTTCAGTTTCCGATACAACCGGATTTACATATTCATCCATGGCCAAGGGTGAATCGATCCACGATACAAGTCGAACCGTTAGCGGCTATGCGGACGTCATGGTAGTCAGACACCCCGACCAAGGATCGGTTCGGCAGTTCGCTGCCGCGACAAACATTCCGGTCATCAATGGAGGCGACGGCGCAGGAGAACATCCCACTCAAGCCTTAATAGATTTATACACTGTCCAACAAGAGTTTTCTCGACTCGGAAAGCTCATCGATGGCGCTCACATTGCAATTGTTGGAGATTTGAAGTATGGACGCACAACTCATTCGCTGATCAAGCTTTTGTCGCTGTACAAACGTATGCGTTTTTCTTTGGTTTCTCCGCCTTCTCTGGAGATGCCAGAGGAAATCTGCCACCTAATCGCGCAGCGCGGGCATAACGTGGACGTATCTCACTCGCTTTCGGAGGCCATCACGGAGGCTGATGTCCTATACACCACAAGAATTCAGAAAGAACGGTTCACCGGCGAGGCTGTTCCAGAGTTTCTTTCTTCCTATGAGATAAATAAAAAGAGGGTGAATGAGCTATGCAGGCCGGACATCGTCGTACTGCACCCACTTCCGCGTGACAGTCGCGATGGAGCCTTTGATCTAAATACGGACCTCGATGGCGATTCACGTTTGGCGATATTTCGACAAACAGATAATGGAGTGCCAATTCGAATGGCAATATTCGCGACCCTATTGGGAGTTGATGGATTGGTCCAGCGCTCTTTGCGAGATGCCAATTGGGCTGTGCCTCTAACCTTGGGTCCGGACGACATCATTATTGAGCCGGTTGGGTGATTCAATGAGATGACTTATCAGCTTGCTTGGAAGGCTAGGAAAGCTCTGGTCAAGTTGTATATTGGCTTGGTGACGAGCTAACGGGGCGCTCCGTTGGGCTTCGCATGCTCGCCGTGTCGAGCGTACATCTGAGAGCCTCCGTGGCCTCGGCATGACGGCCCCGTGCTGCCGTCCCATTCATAACGAGGAACGGCGGAGCGCGCACTGAATCTGTGAAACCTGACGCTGGCGGCGCGCTGCGGCGAGGATGTCGGGCAAGATCGGCGATGACGGGTCACAGCAGTTCGTCGGCAGGCGCGTCAGTCCGGCCTCATGGCGGTGGCGGCAGTTGCCAGGTCATGGTGCGCGCCCAACTGTTGATCGAGTCCTCGGTATCGCGCCCCTCGCGCAGCAACCACTCGAAGAAGCTGTCGACGATCGGATTGCGGGCTCCGCCCGTTGCCATATTGGCGAAGTAGCTGCGCTGCATTGCGGCCAGCGGCCCGAAGGGGGCGCACAGCTTGCCTGACACGATGTCGTCCACCACAAGGAACAGCGGCACCAATACAACACCAAGCCCTTCGGATGCGGCCTGCAGCGCAAAGTACATCTGCTCGAACTGCAGCGTGTTGGCGCTCTGCAGGCTGGGCACGTCCGCGGCCGCCAGCCATTCCGGCCAAGTGTAGGGTGCTGTTGCATAGCCGATGAGGGTGTGGCGGTGCAGATCGTCGGGCGTGTGCAGGCCGCCGCTCTCCACGAGGTCCGTGTGGCACACCGGGACGATCAACTCGGTCATGAAGCGCAGCGATCTGCAGCCAGCCAGCGGCGCGTGCGCACCGCGAATGGCCACGCTGTAGCCGTGCTCCTGAAAATTGACCGGCAACAGCGAAGTGGTGAGTCGTATCTCCACATCCGGCCGCATGCGCTGAAAGCCCGACATGCGCGCGATCAGCCAGCGCATAGTGAAGGTGGGCGGCGCGTTCACGCTCAGCGTGGTCGGCGCGGCATGCTGCACCAGGTGCATCGAGGCGACGGCGAGCCGGTCGAGCATGGAAGTCACCTCGGCCGCATAGCTGCGCCCGGCATCGGTCAGCGTCAACTGCGAAGCCGAGCGACGGAAAAGCGCGGTGCCTAGCCAGCTTTCGAGCAAGGCCACCTGGCGGCTTACCGCGCCGTGCGTCACGTGCAGTTCGTCCGCAGCTTTCGTAAAGCTCACGTGGCGTGCCGCAGCTTCAAAAGCGCGGACCGCATTCATCGGCGGGAGTTTGCGAGTCATGGAGGGCCAGATGGTGCCGTGGCGGCGTGGGAATGTCAGTGAGTTTATTTGACGCTACGTGAGCTTTCTTGCGTTGCTGCTCCACGGTGCCATGCCGACACTCTGCATCAATCCACAGCACGGGCGCGTTTGCGCACCGCAAGACCAGACACATGAAGGCCGCACCGTTTGACTACATCCGCGCCGAAAGCACCGACCACGCGGTCGAGCTGCTGGCTCGCCACGGCAGCGACTGCAAGCCCATCGCCGGCGGTCAGAGCCTGGTGCCGATGATGGCTATGCGCTTGGCGCGCCCCGCTGTGCTGGTCGACATCAACCGCCTGGCCGAACTCAAGCAGGTCGCCATCGGCGCCGAGAGCGTGCACATGGGCGCAGCCACCCGGCAGCGCGATGTGGAAGACGACAAGGCACTGCACACTTTTCTGCCGCTCGTGCGCGATGCACTGCGGTGGGTGGGCCATATTCAGACCCGCAACCGCGGCACCGTGGGCGGCAGCCTCGTGCATGCCGACCCGTCCGCCGAACTGCCGCTGGCGGCTGCTGTGCTGGGCGCCACCATGCATCTGCGCAGCGAGGCCGACGGTGTGCGCGCGGTGCCGGCGCAAGTCTTCTTCCTAGGCCCGATGTTCACCGCCGTGGGCGAGACCGAATGCCTGGTCGGCATCGACTGGCCCGTGTGGTCGGGAGGCGGCGTCGGCACGGCCTTCGAAGAAACAGCCATGCGCCACGGTGACTTTGCCATGGCCTCGGCCGCCTGCCAGCTGCAGCTGGGGCCGGACGGAATTTGCAGCCGCGCTGCCATCGGCATGGGGGGCGTGGACGGCACGCCACTAGCGTTCCCCGCACAGGCCGAGCGGCTGGTGGGCCAGCGCATCGATGTGGCCTTGGCACGCGACGTAGCCCATGCCTGTACCGAGCACACCGAGCCCGGTTCCGACCTGTTTGCCGATGCCACCTATCGCCGCCACCTGGCCGCAGTGCTGATGACGCGCGTGCTGCTGCGCGCGGCAGCGGGACCGGCCGCAACGCATTGAACAAAGAAGGAACGTTGCGCCTCATGTCATCCTCCCTCGCCACGGTCGAGATCAAGGTCAATGGTGTCATCCAGCCGCGCGTGGTCGAGCCGCGCACCACGCTGGTCGATTTTCTGCGCGAACACCTGGGCCTGACCGGAACCCACGTGGGTTGCGAACACGGCATCTGCGGCGCCTGCTCGGTGTTGCTCGAGGGCGATCCGGTGCGCTCGTGCTGCATGTTCGCGGTGCAGGCCGATGGCCTGTCTGTGACCACGGTCGAAGGACTGGCGCCGCAGCGCGGCTGCCTGTCCAGGATCCAGGACGCCTTCTGCGAAACGCATGCGCTGCAATGTGGCTATTGCACCCCCGGCATGTTGGTGGCCTGCCACGCGCTGGTCGACAGGACGCCGCATCCCGACGAGGCACAGATCCGCGATGCCATCGGCGGCAACCTGTGTCGGTGTACCGGTTACCAGCAGATTGTGGATGCGGTGAAACTCGCGACCAGTCCCGGCTACGAAGTCAGGGGCAACTCCGAGGCCCAAGGCCTGCCGCCGGGCCACACGGGCATTCCGGGAGTCGCCAATGGCTGATCCGAAAGGTGAGGCGTATCAGGCCTTCCGCTACATCGGCCGTCGCCGCCGGGCGGTGGAGCACCGCCGGTTCGTCACCGGCCAGGGGCATTTCGCGGCCGACGTGCAACTGCCTGGTCTGCTGCACGTGGCCATCGTCGCCAGCCCCTATGCCAGCGCGCGCATCGTGTCCATCGACGCATCCGCCGCGCTGGCATTGCCCGGCGTGCATGCGGTGCTGGACGGCGAGGAGCTGACGCCGGCCGTCGAGCCCATGCTGCCCGGTGTCGATGCGCCACGTGTGACCCGCTACCCGCTGGCGCGCGGTGTGGTGCGCTATGCAGGCGAATGGGTGGTGGCCGTGGTCGCCGAGACGCGCGCGTTGGCCGAAGACGCCAGCGAGCTTGTCATGATCGAATACGAGCAGACCGCTCATGTGGTCGACCCCGAGGCCGCGATGGACGACAACGGTCCGCAGGTGCATCCGGCGCACGGCTCCAATGTGATCTGGCGGCGCAAGTTCACCTGGGGCGAAGTGGACGCACATTTTGCGGCCGCGCAGCACCAGGTCAGCTACCGCGCGCGTTGGGCCCGCAGCTCCACCGTGCCGATCGAGACCTTCGTCGCCACCTGCTCCTGGAACGACGCCACCCAGATTCTCGACGTTTGGGCCTCGATCCAGATGCCCAAGTACCCCGACCTGCTGGCCAGGGCGCTGCGCCTGCCGGGCAACGGCGTGCGGGTGCACTACGACGTGGACGTGGGGGGTAGCTATGGCGTCAAGCGCGGAATCAAGCACACCATCCTGGTCGGCTATCTCGCGCGCAAGCTGGGGCGGCCAGTTCGCTTTCTTGAAGACCGGCTGGAGAACATGCGCGGGGGCGACATGCAGGGCCCCGACCGCATCTTTGACGTGACGCTGGCCTTCGAGGGCGATGGCACGATTCGCTCGATGCGCATGCGCGCGCTCGACGACATCGGTGCGTACTCGGGCCGCTCGCCGCTGCAACTGGGCAAGCCGGTGGGTGCGATCGTCGGTCCATACCGCATCGCTAGCGTCGAGTACGACGCGATCTCGGTGCTGACCAACAAGACCCCGCAGGAGGCAGTGCGCGGCTTCGGCCAGGCGCCGACCAACTACGCCCTGGAAACCGGCATCGACAAGGTGGCACGCTTCCTGGGCATGGACCGCATCGAGCTACGCCGCCGCAACATGATCGGCAAGGACGAGTTTCCTTACCTGATTCCCAGTGGCACGTACTACGACTCGGGCGACTACGCCACCGTGTTCGGCAAGTCACTGGACGCCGCGCCGTACGAGGCCATCGTGGCTCAGCGCGATGCCATGCGCGCCCAGGGCCTGCTGGCCGGCATCGGCGTCTCGACCTGCCTTGAGCCTTCGGGTGGCAACTCGGCTTTCGAGCCGCTGTTCAACCCCAAAAACAAGACCACCACCTGGATGGACTCGTGCCTGGTGCGCATCGACCTCAATGGCTCTATCACTGCGCTGATGGGCACCTCGACTTCGGGACAGGCGCACGAGACGCTGGTGTCCACGGTAGTGGGAGAGGTGTTGCGGCGCGAGCCCGACAGCATCCGCGTGCTGCATGCCGACTCGCTCAACGCGTTGCCGTCCAACAGCCCGGTAGGCAGCCGCATGGCCATCATGCTGGGTGGTGCGGCCGCCGGCGCAGCCAAGAAGCTGCGCGCCAAGTTCCTGCGCATTGCCGCGCACGACCTGCAGTTGCCCGAGGGCGAGTTGACCTACGAGGATGGCGACGTATTCGCGACGGCGCAGCCGGACAAGCGCCTGAGTTGGGATTCGCTGGTGGAAATTGCCCACCGCCATTACCACCGCATGCCCCAAGGCATGGAGCCGGGTTTGCAGGAGAAGTTCGTATGGGAAGTGCCCACGGGCGGCGGGCTGCCGACCAAGGACGGCCGGATCCAGATGTACCCCTGCCACTCGTTCGAGTCGCATGTGGTGCTGGCCAGCATCGATCCGGAAACCGGCAAGGTCGGCATCCACCGCTATGTGTGCGGCCATGACTGCGGCGTGATGATCAGCCCGGATGTGGTGCACGGCATGACCTACGGTGGCATTGCCCACGGGCTTGGCGCGGCGTTGATGGAGAAGTTCGCGTTCTCGGAAGAAGGCCAGCTCTTGTCCGGCACCTTCATGGATTACCTGCTGCCGAGTTCCGAAGAGGTGCCGGCCATCACTATCGTCGACCACTGCACGCCGTCGCCGCTTACCGAGTTCGGACAGAAGGGCTCGGGCGAAGCCGGTTACCTGGGCAGTCCCGCCGCCATCGCCAGCGCGGTCAACGATGCGCTCGCGCCCCGCGGTGCGTCGATCGACTTCCTGCCTATGACACCGCAGGCCATCTGGCGCGCCCTTCAGGCACCCGCTACGGAGACAGGAAGATGAATGCCGTCGAGCAACGCAGCGTCGCCGGCGCGGCCGGCGAACTGGCCGTGTTTGTGCAGGGCGATCCGACCGGACCGGCAGTGGTCATGGCGCATTCGGTGCTGTCGTCGTCGATGATGTGGGAAGTGCAGGCAGCGCTTCTGGCCGTGCGCGGCTTTCACGTAGTGCGGGCCGATACCCGGGGCCACGGTGCATCGGCAGCACCGGTGGGCCCCTGCACGCTGGACGACTTGGCCGCCGACACCGTGGCGGTGCTGGATGCATTGCGCATCGACAAGGCGCACTGCATCGGCCTGTCGCTTGGCGGCATGAGCGGCTTCGGCCTCGGCATCCACCATGCAGACCGCTTGCTGAGCCTGGTGCTGTGCGATTGCCGGGCCGATGCGCCCGCCGCCTTTGCGGCGCCGTGGGACGAACGCGTCACAACGGCGCTGCAGCACACCAGTTGCGCGCCGTTGGCGCAGTCGACCATCGAGCGTTGGTTCGGAGTTCCTTTTCTCGACCGCCATCCGGCAGTGGCGGACCGGTTTCGCGCCACCGCTGCGGCGACCTCGGTAGAGGGCTTCGTCGGCTGCGCGCGTGCCATCCAGCAGCTGGACTATCTGGGCAGCGTGCCGCGGATCGCCGCACCCACGACCCTGATTGTCGGCGCCAACGATGGCCCGCTGCCCGGTGCATTGCGAGACATCCAGACGTTGCTGCCCGGCGCCGTGCTGGAGGTGATTGCCGATGCGGGCCACCTGCCGAACATCGACCGGCCCGAACTTTTCAACGCCGCGTTGCTGCGGCACTTCGAGCGCCTCGGCAACTGACATCACCCATATTTCTGGAGAGAGACCATGCACCCCCAATTGAAGATCGAACAAGACGGCCGACTGCTGCGCGTCACGCTGAACCGCACCGAGGACAACGGTGTGTCCGACAGCATGGCGTCCGCACTGTCGGTCGTGCTGCTCTCGGCGCACGAGACTTCGGACGCGGTGCTCCTGCGCAGCGCGGGCCCTGACTTCTGCACCGGCCGCATCCGCGATGCCGGGCCGACGCCGGCGGCCAGCGAGGCCTATACGCGCCGAGATGAATACGACGGCATCTTCGGCAGTTACCACGCGATGCGCAGCGCCAAGGTGCCGGTGATCGGCGTAATCGAGGGGCGCTGCATGGGCTTTGGCACTGCGATTGCGGCGTTGTGCGACGTGAGTTTTGCCAGCGACGCCGCGAACTTCAATATCCCCGAGATCGGCCACAACGTGATGCCGACCATGGTGATGTCGGCCGTCTATGACCGCATGAACCGAAACGCCATCCTTTGGATGGCCTATTCGACCGACTTTATCGATGCCGAGCGCGCGATGGCGTACGGCATCGTCAGCAACGTCGTACCAGCGGCGGCACTGAACGCCGAAGTCGACCGCTTCTGCCGGGTGCTCCTGAGCCGACCACGCCCCGCGATCCTCGGCTTGAAGGAATACCTGCGCGTCGCACCACGGATGGACGAGCAGGCTGCAATCGACTATGCCCGCAGCCTCCATTCGATGGTGAACACCTCGGCGGCCATGAAGAAGAGGCACTGAGCGCATCATGCAAATTAATGGCACCCAGAGCATCGGTGCACCGCGCCAGCAGGTGTGGAATGCGCTCAACGATCCGGTCATCTTGAAGTTGTGTCTTCCGGGGTGTGAGTCGGTCGAGCGCGTCAGCTCCGACGAATTCCGCGTGCTCATGGCCGCGGCAATCGGCCCGCTGCGGGCGCGCTTCAACGGCAAGCTGCGCATGACCGAGTCCAGGCCGCCCGAATCGTGCCTGATGACGTTCGAGGGGCAGGGCGGTGTGGTGGGCTTCGGCAAGGGTTCTTCGTCGGTGTCGCTGGCCGAGACGGTCGACGGCACCACGCTCAACTACACCGCCAACGCGCAGGTGGGAGGCAAGCTCGCGCAGGTCGGCTCGCGGCTGATTGATAACGTGGCGCGCAAGATGGCTGACGATTTCTTCACCGCCTTACGTCGACAGCTCGTGCCTGTCGATCTGCCCATCGAGTCTGCTGCGGTGTTGCCGACGTCGCCCGCGCCGGAGTTCGCCGCTGGCGCGTCGCCTTTGACGACTGTCTCGTCGCCTGCAGCGCATGCGGGAATGTCGATGGCCAAGCAGAACCCGGGAGCGCTGATCGCGCAAGCGCCGCAAACTGCGCCCGTCGCAATGGTCCCGGCATGGTGGCTCGCCGTAGCGATGTTGCTCGGTGCCGTGACTTCGCTGGCCGGCATCGTTGTGGCGCGGTAGTCCACAAATCCAGGATTTGGAGAGAGGGGCAAGCATGACATCGCGAACTCAAGCCTTGCGACACGGCGACAACACGCTTGAACGATCTTTCCGTAGGGGGGAAGTCCTCCGGCGTGAATAAAGCTGACACAGCAACAGATTCCATCGTTTGTGCGCTCGAGGGCAGTCCAACAGAATTTGGAAGACCGCGCTGCAGACAGCGCGGCACGTTTCATTCTTCAAGGAAGACAAGTGCAGACTTCGCTCACTCACACGCAACTGCTGATCGATGGTCGCTGGACCGACGGTGCATCCGGCCGCAGGCGAGACGTTGTCAATCCTGCCACCGGCGCGGTGGTCGGAACGGTCGCCTATGCCGATGAACAGGACCTCGCGCAGCTTGCCGACGCCGCGGCCAGTGGATTCCGCATGTGGCGTCATACGACGGCCATTGAACGCGCAAACTTGATGCGCAAGGCGGCGGTGTTGCTGCGCGAGCGCGTGGAAATCATCGCGCGCCTGATGACGCTGGAGCAGGGTAAGCCGCTCGCCGAGGCCCGAGTTGAAGTCATGAGCGGTGCCGACACGATCGAATGGTTCGCCGACGAGGGGCTGCGCACTTATGGCAGGGTCGTTGCGCCGCGCAATCTCTCCGTGCAGCAACTGGTGTTGAAAGAGCCGGTAGGTCCAGTGGCGGCCTTCACACCCTGGAACTTCCCGATCAACCAGGCGGTCCGCAAGATCTCCGCAGCCTTGGCCACGGGCTGCTCGATCGTGGTGAAAGCGCCGGAGGAAACGCCGGCTTCGCCAGCCGAACTGTTAAGGTCTTTTGTCGATGCTGGCGTGCCTGCCGGCGTGGTCGGACTGGCCTACGGCGAGCCGTCCGAGATCTCCAACTACCTGATTCGGCATCCGGCAATCCGCAAGGTCACATTCACGGGTTCGACGCCAGTCGGCAAACAGCTGGCGTCGCTGGCCGGCCAGCACATGAAGCGCGTGACGATGGAACTGGGTGGCCACGCGCCGGTCATCGTTTGCGAAGACGCCGACATCGGCAATGCGATCCGGGCCACGGCTGCCGCAAAGTTCCGCAACGCGGGCCAGGTCTGCATTGCGCCGACGCGCTTCCTGGTCCACAACAGCATCCGCAACGAATTCACGCAAGCCTTCGTCGAACACACCAAGGGCATTTCCGTGGGCGACGGACTTGCGGTGGACACGCAGATGGGCCCGCTTGCGAATGAGCGGCGGTTGACCGCCATGGCGCACTTCACCAAAGATGCGCTGGCCCGCGGTGCCACGCTGGAGCTTGGCGGCAGGCGCATTGGTGAAGTGGGCAACTTCTATGCGCCGACCGTGCTCGGCAACGTTTCGCTGGACGCGGAAGTCTTCAGCAACGAACCTTTCGGTCCTGTGGCCGCGATCCGCGGTTTCGACGACCTGGACGAGGCGATCGCGGAGGCCAACCGCCTGCCCTACGGATTGGCCAGCTTTGGCTATACGCGCTCCATTCGCAATGCGCACCGTCTGGGCAACGAGCTCGAAGTGGGCATGTTGTGGATCAACCAGCCCGCGCTGGCTGTGCCCGAGATGCCGTTCGGCGGCGTCAAGGATTCGGGCTATGGCTCGGAAGGCGGCCCTGAAGCCATGGAGTCCTATCTCGTGAGCAAGTCCGTATCCATCATGTCCTTGTGAAAGCGCGCCTGTAGATGTCGCATCCACTCCCGATCAATCACCGTTGGAGCTCATGAGGGGCCCGCGGCATCGCGGCGCTTGGCGCAACACTTCGGAAGACGAAAGAGACAATATGAAAAAAGCGGTAATGTGGATTTGCACCATCGCCATGGCGACGGGATTGATGGGCGGGGCGCAAGCGGACGACTCCTGGCCCAGCAAGCCGGTGCGCGTCATCGTCCCATTTCCTGCTGGCACGTCAGCCGACGTCACGGGGCGCGCTGTTGCGGCGCTGCTGGCACAGCAACTGGGTCAACCCTTCATCGTCGAAAACCGCCCGGGCGCGAGTGGAACTATCGGACAAGCAATCGCGGCCAAGGCCGAGCCCGATGGACACACCATTCTGATTGCGTCCTCCTCCTGGACAGTCGTGCCGGCGACCATCCCGCATCTGTCTTTCGATCCCCTGAAGGACTTCACCGGCATCACCATCCTTGCGCAGATTCCAAACGTTCTCGTCGTCAGTCCGGCCGCCAAGATTTCTTCTGTCGCTGAACTCGTGGCCTTGGCCAGGTCACGACCTGGCAAGCTCAACTATGCAACCGTAGGCACTGGAAGTGCGATGCATCTCAATGCCGCGCGTTTTCAGATCAGTGCAGGCATCGACGCAGTCCAAGTACCCTACAAGGGGTCGCCAGAGGTCCTGACCGATTTGATAGGCGGGCAAGTGGATTTCTGCTTCTGCCCGACCTCGAATGTCTTGCCGATGATCAAGGACGGAAGGCTCGTTCCTCTGGCCGTGGGATCCAGTCGCCGCTCGTCTGCGCTGCCGGATGTGCCAACAACCGAGGAAGCCGGCTTTCCGAATTCCGCCTACAACTTCTGGATCGGGCTCGCTGTGCCGGCCAAGACGCCACAGTCCGTGGTCCAGCGGCTGCATGCGGAGACCGTGCGGGCCTTGAACCGGCCAGAAGTGAAGGCGCGCTGGGATGCGCTGGGACAAGAAATGCAGATCTCGACTCCCGAACTGTTCAGTGCTCGTCTGCGTGACGAGATGACATCCAACGCGGCGCTTGTGAGAGCCGCAAACATCAAGGAAAACTGAAATGTACGACGTATTGATTGTTGGACAGGGGGCCGCGGGCCTTGCCGCCGCCATCAGTGCGATCGAGCTTGCACCCCAGGCACGCGTCGCAGTGATCGACCGCATGCCCGCGGCGCAGGCGGGGGGAAACACGCGCTGGAGTCCGTCGAACATGCGGATGAAGTCCCTGCATGAGGTGTCGCCCAATTTCGAAGCAGACATGATGACTGCGAGCATGGGACGCGGCGACCAAGCATATTTTCACGAATTGGCTGTCTGCGCCCCTGATACGCTGCACTGGGCCCAGCAGCAAGGTCTGCAGTTCCAGACGATGGACTACTTTCTGAAAGCGTGGCCTACACGCATTCAACCTGTGGGGAAAGGGGCAGGAATCATCGATGCCTTTGTGAAATCGGCAAAGGAAAAGGGCGTCGAGTTTCTCTATGAGTGTCAGGCCGCCAGCCTTCTCACCGATTCGAACAATGCCGTTGAAGGCATAGCGACAGCCGACGGTCGTAGGCTTCTCTCCAAAGCCGTTGTACTCGCATGCGGAGGCTTTCAGGGCAACCCGCAGATGATGCGTGAGGAGTTTGGCGATCGCGCCGAAACACTGCGACCCATCTCTCCGGGGACGGCACACAACGACGGCGAGGGCATCCGTATGGCGTTGGCCGCCGGCGCTCTGGCCTCGGGCGATTGGGAGGGCATGCACATTGAACCTGTTGATCCGAGGAGCCAAAATCCTGCGGCACTTGTTCTGGTGTATCCCTATGGAATTCTGGTCGATCGCGATGGACGGCGGTTCTTTGACGAGGGGGGCGCGTTGGTCCACGAGACGTGGGAAGAGCTTTCTCGCGTCATCCACTTCGACCTTCCGGGAAGCGTCGCCTGGACCATCGTCGATTCCCGGGTGTTGGACATCCCGGACTACGAGAGTGCAGTGCGGTCCGAGGTGCCGCCGTTGAAGGCTGACACCATGGAGGAGTTGGCAGTGCTTGCCGGGATCGATCCCGATACGCTCGCGGACACCGTGTCGCAGTACAACGCGGCCTGCATTGGCATGCCGACGCAGTTCGATGCCTCGCGGGTAGATGGCCTTTCCACCGCCCTGGACGTCACGCCGAAAAAATCAAACTGGGCATTCGCATTGCGCAAGCCTCCTTTTCTTGCCTTTCCGGTGGCAGGAGCCATCGTCTACACGTTTGGCGGCCTGTCCACCGATCTCGGCGCACGCGTGAGAGGCCAAGGTGGCCCCATTTCCGGGCTCTACGCGGCTGGCGAGATCACCGGACATTTCTATGCCCGGGCACCGAACGCCGTGGCCGTGATGCGGGCGCTTGTATTCGGGCGCATTGCGGGGCGCAACGCCATTCAGATGACATATGGAGAAAGACCAGGTAAATGAACGCAAGTACAAAAGAAGATGCTGCGCGCCCCGCCTTTGGTGCTGTGCTCGTCGATCACATGGCTGTCGCGGCCTATGGTACCGGGGCATGGGCCCCATTTGAAATACGCCCGACCGAGGCGATCCCGATGCATCCGGGCGCTCATGTGCTGCACTACGCTAGCAGTTGCTTCGAGGGCTTCAAGGCTTATCGCGGTCCGGATGGACAGGTGAATGTCTTCCGGATGGACCGTCATATCGAGAGGCTTCGCCAGAGCGCACGAGCGCTTGCGCTACCGGTTCCGGGCACGGAGCAGCTCGACCAGATGATCCGTGCCTTGATCGATCGAACTCGCAGGAGCGTGCCCGATGCGCCGGGCGCGCTCTATCTTCGACCGCTGCTGTTCGGCACCATGGCCGCCATCGGAGGCGCCGCCACGCCGCCCACGGAGGCGCTCCTGATCGTGATTGCGAGTCCCGTGTGGGACTATTTCGAAGGCGGGGCCAAGCCATTGCGTATCTTTGTCGACGATCAACATCAACGTACGGCGCCTCACTTGGGCGAGGTGAAGGCCGGTGCGAACTACGCCGCGGCAATCGGGCAGACCGTGATCGCACGGCAGCAGCATGGTGCGGACCAGGTGCTGTTCTGCCCGCAAGGGCAGGTGCAGGAAACGGGAGCAGCCAATTTCGTGCTGCTCAGGGACAGGCATCTGCTCACCCGCAGCTTGGACAGCACCTTCCTGCATGGCGTGACCCGCGACTCCCTGCTGACCATCGCTCGCGATGAAGGCTACCGGGTGGAGGAGCGAAACTTCGACGTCGCCGAGATGTTGGCGTGGGTGTCGACGGGCGAGGCGGCTCTGGCGGGCACGGCGGCCGTTCTTGCGGGTGTTGGAACGCTGATTCATGGCGAAGAAGAACATCGCGTTGGCGATGGCGCAGTCGGACCGATAACGCAAAATCTCCGCTCGCAGTTGGTGGACATCCAGCAAGGTCGCGTTGAAGATAGATTTGGCTGGCTGACGCCGGTTTGATGCCATGAAAAAACCAGAACTGGGGATGCGTCACGGGGGGCGAATCCTGGCCGATGCCTTGGTAGGCCAAGGGGTCACGATGGCGTTTGGTGTTCCCGGCGAAAGTTATCTCCCGCTGTTGGACGGCCTGCACGACGTGCGAGATCGGCTTGCATTTGTCTCATGTCGCCACGAGGGTGGGGCGGCCTACATGGCCGAGGCTTACGGCAAGCTCACCGGTCGGCCAGGTGTCTTGTTGGTCACACGGGGGCCGGGGGCAACGAACGGCGCCGTTGGTGTGCACACCGCTTTCCAGGACTCCACCCCCATGGTGGTGCTGGTGGGCCAGGTCGGCAATGCGATGGCCGAGCGCGAGGCGTTTCAGGAGATCGATTACCGGCGCATGTTCGGACCGATGGCTAAGTGGGTCGCACAGATCGACCGCATCGACAGGATCCCGGAATTCGTCAGCCGGGCGTTTCACACAGCAATGGCGGGCCGGCCGGGACCTGTGGTTTTAGCTCTTCCGGAGGACGTTCTTTTTTCCGAGGCATCTGTCGCCGATGTCGGCCATCATCACGTGGTCCGAGCCGCTCCGACAGCGCAGGCGATGGGCCAGTTGGCGACGATTCTGGAATCCGCTCAGCGCCCACTGCTGATCGTCGGAGGCAGCGGGTGGGATCGCCCGGCTCGAAGGCGCCTGCAAACCTGGGCCGAGGCAAACGGTCTGCCAATCTGTACGTCGTTCCGTTGCCAGGATTTGGTGGACAACGATAGTCCTTGCTATGTTGGAGACATGGGGATCGCCATCAATCCCCAACTCGCGCAGCGCATCAAGGAAGCCGATGTTCTATTGGTCATCGGTGCTCGTCTAGGCGAGATGACGACCCAGGGCTACACGCTTCTCGAAGTTCCCCATCCTCGGCAACGCTTGGTGCATGTTCACGTGGGGGCCGAGGAAATCGGGAAGGTCTATTTTCCTGAGCTTGCCATCAATTCCGGGTATCCCGAATTCATAGCGGCATTGGAGTCGACTTCGTTGCGCGCCAATGCGCAATGGGGGGGGCAAACGGCCGCGGCTCGCGCGGACTATCTCGAGTGGAGCGTGCCTCGACGCATGCCGGGTGATGTTCAGTATGGCGAGATTGTTCGATGGCTGAGTGACCAGCTTCCTGACGACGCGGTGCTCACAACCGGTGCTGGAAACTTCACTGGATGGGTGCATCGTCATTTCGCCTTCACCGGATCTCGCTCGCAGCTCGCTCCTACAAACGGATCGATGGGCTACAGCTACTGTTCCGCCCTGGCTGCCAAGTTGCTTGCCCCCGAGCGGACGGTCGTGGCAGTGTGCGGTGATGGCGACTTCCTCATGAATGGGCAGGAAATCGCGACCGCAGTTCAACACGGTGCCCAGTTTGTCGCGTTGGTCGTGAACAACGGACTCTATGGGAGCATTCGGATGCACCAGGAAAGGCACTATCCTGGCCGGGCTATCGGCACAGCGTTACACAACCCGGATTTTGCCGCGTATGCACGCGCATTCGGGGCTCATGGCGAAACGGTGGAACGCACTCAAGAATTCGCGCCGGCGTACGAACGCGCGCGAAACTCTGGAAAACCCGCTTTGATCGAGTTGCGTGTTGATCCGGAGGCCATAACGCCGAGCATGACTTTGTCAGGAATTAACGGTGCCTTCGGTGGATAGAAATTGATCGATCGGCGGTGCGGAGAAAAGAGAACCATCCCCACCTTCGGCGCGTCCGAAGCGCTTCTTGCCGAAGCACAGATTGTTGTATCGATGCCGAATGGGGCTATCGCCGGGATTCGTCTCGGCGGACGGCGCGTCGGCCGACGATCAGATCGCCGCGTTCATTGCCTCGATGGGTGCGCGCCTTCACTTCAGACGGGGAACGACGTGCCGAAGGTCTGACTATTGGGCTCAGCATTGCCTATCATGGGCGGCTCGCAGCTATATCGCTTCAGATGAACGAACGGCTGCAGCCGACCTGACGCTGATCAGGTTGCCTATTGGGGTCAGGGCTCCGCTTTGTCGCTGTCCTGCGTATCGGCCTCAGTCCCTTTCCGGCAGGCAACCGCAGCGCAGCACCCTAGGTGCGAAGGCGTCAGCGACATAAGCCCACAGGGTCGAGACAAGCAAGCTCGATGCACGGCACGACATAGCGGCAGACGAAGTCGGCGACGCACCCCGGCAGCAGAAGAGAGCAGGCGGGCGTGCCTGCATCCGGCACTTTCTCTCTTCTGAGAAAATCCCCGCATCGCTTCTCGATGGCTGTTGCCTCTGGCTTTATGGAACTATCCGCCGCGAGTGTGGCGTCATAGCTCGCGATCTTTTCGGTGAGCTTGACGAGTTCCCGAAGGTCTGATTTGCTTTGGTAAACATTTTTGCTATGAATCGCTGGCAACGAACTGGCGTAAGGTCCCTTGTCATTAATTCGGAATTCTCATGGGTTCAGCAACTTCACAGCGAGATTTAATTTCCAGTCGTCGACGTCGCGAGTGCGCCCTTGCAGAAGCAGGCTAGTCCCTTCGCGTACTGACTCGACTTCCGCTGTGGATCAGAGCCAAGATTCCCCGCCTGATACTCTCAAACAGCGCAGGTGGGATGAACCCGTAGTCAATTCGAGGATTCTGTGTGGAAATGGGTCGGAGGTCATACCCGGGCCAGGTGAAGCGATTTACCTCCGTCAAGATCACCCAGGATCTTTCAATGTCGAGACCCAGATGAGCCTTCACCCGCAGCGGAATCTCAATCCCCAGGTCCCCACCTTCGGGAGGTGAATGAGTGATCGGTGAGACCGTAACGACCACCTGCTTCTCGACCTCTTCGACCGCTGTCACGATGACGCAGGGTCGGTTCCTTACACCTTCCGTCTGGCCTTGTTGCTGTTCGTGACTCCAAAGATATGCGAATGAGATGACAAGACCGACCTCCGGCTTTGGAAACGCCATTCGCCTAGTCGCCCAGCAATGCGTTCAATGCATCGTGACTCGAATCCATACGGCTTTTTGATAGAGCCTCAATGACCTCCAAGGGGAAATCTTGGATCGCATAGGCCTTGACCGCACGAGCCTTCAGGCGCTCAAACTCGTCAAATTCTTTCCTCGAGATAAAGTAGCCAGTAACACGATTGTGGCTAGTCACAGCCACGGACTCGGCTTGGACAATCTCACGGTAATGACCGAAGTTCTTGGCAAATTCGCTGGCAGCAACAGTGATCATCAGATATCTCCGTAGTATCCGTATTTTACGGAAAAGGAGGAAAAGGGCAAGTTAAGACGTGTGAGCCCTATGGGCGCACAAAATCGAACTCAGACCGTTAGATTTAACATAACACACATTGTGTTATCAGATATTCTGGCGCGTTGAAGCGTAGCCACATCCCAGCGCCGTAAGGGAAGATCGGGCTCAGTGAATAACGCGCCTGCGCTGGCCAGGGCATCAAAGTCCCACAACGGCGCGGCGACCGTGTTGTTGAAGGCCGGCGCCATGCGCGCCGCCTTGTCGCCGAGGTCCTGCACCGTGTCCTGCATGCCGAGAGGACCGGTGATGCTCTCTCGCACCAGCTCCTGCCAGGGCTTGCCGTAGCGCTCGGAGAGCACCAAACCCACCACGCCGAGGCCGAAATTGCTGTAGCCAGCCACGCAGGGCGGCGCCTTGGCCATGGGTTGGTTGGACAACGCCGCCAGCAAGCGGCGGCGGCTGAATCTCGAAAAGGGATCGGCGGAGGCGTAGCGCTCGAAATCCGGCGGGTCCCATGGCAGGCAGGCACTGTGCGTGATGAGCCGACGCAGCGTGATGGCAGACACCTCGGGCGACAGCGCGGCCTTGCCCCGGAGCAACGCGCCCAGGTTGTCGTCCAGCGCCAGGTCGCCGCGCTCCACGCTCTGCGCCAGCAGGAGGCCCGTGAAGACCTTGCTGATCGAGCCGATCTCGTAGAGCGGCTGGGCGTCTGTGTCGCTTGCCTCGGCCGGCGCGGTATCGCGCGCGGCGGCCGCCTCGTCGTTCTGCATGAAAGCGAAGCGCGCCTACCCCGCATGCAGCACGCCAACCGAGACCGAGCCGCGTTCATCTCGCAGCGCCATCCGCGCCGGTTCTGCGGGGTCGCTGGAAAAGCTGGGTGGCTGCGCCCAGGACGCGCTGAAGGCCAGCAGACCCGACAGCAGCAGCGCGCCGCGACGCCGTCTTGACCGCAGGATGTCACGAGCCTTCTTCATGCATTTGTCCATTGGGCATCCCTGATTTTCAGCCGGCTCGGAAATCCGCGTTGGGCACGCTCACCAGAAATCCGACCCCGCGATCGTCCAGCCCTGCAATGAGCGCCGCGTTGCCGCCCATGCCGCGCGCGGCTTGTTGGACGATGGACAGCCCCAGGCCCGAACCCGCAACGTCGATGTGGCCGTTGCCGCGCCAGAATCGCTCGAACACGCGCGCTTGCTCTGCCGCAGGGATGCCCGGACCGTCGTCGCGCACCAGCAGCGTGAGCCGCTCGCCCTCGTCGAGCAGATGCACGACGACGCGCCCGTTGGTCCGTCCGTAACGGATGGCGTTGTCGACAAGGTTGTCGACGATGGAGCCAAGCCCGGGCAGGTCGACTGAGGCCAGCAGCGCGTCCGGCGCCTCCAACTCGAGCTCGATGCCACGCGCCATCGCCGCGTCCGCCATCGGGGCCAGCCACTGGCGCACGGCCTGCGCCACACCGCCACGCTGCAGCGCGGGACGTTGGCCTTCGTCCAGCGAGGCCAGCAGCAAGAGTTGCTGCGCCAAGTGAGAGGCGCGCCCCACGGCATGGTTCAGGTGCTGCAAGCCCTCCTCCCGCACTTGTGCGTCGGTGGCGTGTGCCAGCACATGGGCCTGCGTGGTGATCACGGCCATCGGCGTGCGGATCTCGTGCGCCGCATCCTGCACGAAGAAGCGCTCACGGTCGACCTTTTGCTTCAGCCGCGCAAGGAGATGGTCAATCGCTTTCACCAATGGCTTGAGTTCGCGGTGCCGCACGTGCACTGCCAGCGGCGTGAGATCGTCTGGCGCACGCTGGGCGATGGTGCGGGCCACCTGCTGCAGCGGCGTGAGGCCGTTGCGCACTGAGAGCCACACAGCGCCAAGGACAATTGGCAGCGCCAGCACAAGGTAGGGCAGCAGGGAGCGGCCGTTGTAGGCGAGGAAGGCAGCGTCGGTACGCAACGGCTCGACGACACGCAGCGTCCAGCGCCCCGAGCGCGCTTCGTACACGTTGTGGGCGATACCACCTACCTCCACCGCCACGAGAGTGCGAGGCGCATCAGGTAACACGGTGTCGTGCAGCGCAGGCGACGCCCACACGCGCCGGCCCTGGTTGTCCAGTAACTCAAACAGCCGCACGCCCGGAAAACGTCCCTCCGCCTGACGCCGTGCATTGAGCCATTGGCTGGTGGCCGCCATCACGGCCTGCGCCTGGCCAATGTCGGCGATCGGCGCCAGCGCTTCGCTGAAGTCCTCGCTGAACCGGTCGAGGCCTGGCGCATTGGTCTCGATCCGCTGGGCCTGCACGTAGAGGTAGCCCAACAGCACGGCCCAGATGACCAGGAAGGCGACGAGCACCGAGGCCACGCCGCGGCGCTGCAGCGTGGGTTCGGTCACGCGCTCGCGCAGTCCACCGAGCATGGATGGCGGGGACAAGGCCTGGGTCATGAGGTCACCAGCAGGTAGCCGACGCCGCGCACGGTGCGGATGCAGTCGGCGCCGATCTTGCGGCGCAGGTTGGAGACATGGACTTCAAGGGCGCTGGAGTCGAGCGCTTCGCCCAATGGCGTCATGCGCTGCGCCAGCAGGTTCTTCGCCATCACCACGCCGGGCTCGCGCGCAAGTTCGAGCAGAATCTGGAATTCGCGCGGCGACAGCGCCACCGGGTGCCCGCCGCGCCGCACGCTGTGTCGACGCGGCTCGATGACAAGGTCGCCGACGGTCCAGCTTTCGCTGGCTTGGCGTGCGGCACGGCGCAGCACGGCATGGATGCGGGCAATGAGCTCAGAGGTGACGAAGGGCTTGAGGACGAAGTCGTCGGCGCCGCCGTTGAGTCCTCGCAGACGGTCTTCCACGGCGCCGTGCGCGGTGATCACGATGATGGGTGCGGTGCAGCCATGCTCGCGCCACCGCGCCAAGAGGTCGAATCCGCTGCCGTCGGGCAGGCCCAGGTCCAGCAACACGCAATCGAAGGCTTCGGTGTCGAGCAGATCCGGCGCATCGGCCGCACGTCGTCGCCACTCGCTGGACAAGCCCTCGACCTTCAATGCGGACTGCAAGGCGCGGCCGAGGTCCAGGTCGTCTTCGATGAGCAGCAGGTGCATGCGCCTATTGTGGCGAAGCGGAGTCCGTCAGCATGGGGGCAGTGAGGCGCCTTTGGCTGGCCTTAAGCTGGTCCTCGGGCCTGACGCGACGTCTTTCTTCGTCTCCCGTGGATGGCGACCGCCGTTGCACTAGCCCTGGCTGCAACACACCCACTCGTTCAGCAAGCAGGTCTTGCACAGAAAATCGGGGCCAAACGGCATGGGTTCATAAGCCGTTCGGTTCGATCCCATCGGCGACCACAGAAGAGAGCCTCGTTCCTCCGGCATGTCTCGTCCACGCTCGGAAAGGACGCGTCCGAAGAAGCGCTCACGAAAGCCGTGTCGTACTTACAGAAGCGCGGCATAGTGGCAATTGATGGTGACAAGGTGACATATCCGTCAAGCAAGCCGTAGAACGAAATCTTTGGATGGGTCAACAACGCCTTCGCTGCGCAGCCGCAAAGGTCCTACGTTCACCAGGCAGGTGATCAATCGTCAGGAGCACTCTCGACTGCTGCAGCAGCGGTCACCTACGGATGTACCGGGCGCGAGTGCCCGACGTGCAAAAGTATTCGAAATCAGGTTCGGCACCCGCCCTCCAGGAGCAACCTGATCAATAACGCCACGACGGCGCAGCCCTCAACCCCCAAGCGACTGCGCGATTGGAGCGAGGACGATCTTGCCCACCACCGCTGCGCCAGGCCCCTCGCCCATCAGTTCGGCAATCCGGCGTTCGTCGAGGCGGCCAGCCTTTAGATCCTCTCGCATCTGCGCGACCAGCGCGCCCTTGGCGAGTTCAAGCGTCGCGCTCGCCATGGGTGACAGCCCATTGATCGAATTCGGATCGTGGCTAGTCATCGAGTCGATGACTAGCCCAAACTCAGGAAGCAATTCAGCCGGGAGCCTAGGCTTGAAATCATGAAGCACCCACTTGGCCATGTTCAACACGCGCTGCGCCTGTCCGTCAACTACGCGGCCGATCGGCCGATCGGCCGATCGCCTTCGAACCCGATCACGTGCTGCGCCCACCATCGCAGCGCTCCCTCGGATTCAGCCCTAAAAAAAACACGCAACTGCGATCGCCGTCGGCATACTTCAAACGCACGAGCCGCTCGCTGCGTGCGCGCGTCCACCATGCCCATTGCCCACTCATCATGAAGACTTCCGAGAAACTTGCTCTCTTCACAGCCGCCGTCGCGGCCATCGGCTCCATCGTCAAAGTGTTTATCGGCACCGAGCCGCCCCTCACGAGTGCTTCGCCGCCCACGAGCGTGACCGCGACGAACGGAAGTCTCGTCATCTCAGGGCACAACCAGATAAACGGCGTCTACATCCAGAACTTCCAGAACGCCAGCGATAAAACCCCGCGCGTGCCCGCCCGAGAACCAGACGCCGGACCTATAGCTTCTCCACTAGTGGGCAGATGGCAAGGCACGTCCCGGTATGACGTCCCGGGGGCGGACCTCACCTCTAGCGGCTATTCCGAATTCCTGCCATCCGGCGTCTATAACTTCAGCGGTGAGTTCACGCTGCGAAACACGGCAAAGCTCGAACCGGACGCCTCGATCATCTCGAAGGTGGTCGCGGCTGGCAAGTGGCACGCCGAGGGCCAGAAATATGCCATCACCTTGGCCGACCTACAGACGGTCAGGACCGTGAAGCGGCGGCCAGGCCAGGCCGATATCGACCTCGATCTGGCCGCTTTCTCCGCTGGCGCGCCTCCCGTGCGCTTGGAGAAAGCAATCCCGAAGGAGGCATCGCAGGAATTCGCGTTGCTTGAACTGGGCCCCACAAGCATGCGGTCGACGGGACGGGACCTGCCTGGACACCGCATTGACTACGTAGCGATTCGGATGCCGTAACTCTTCTACTGTCGCCTTCTCGGTTCGTTCGGCAATTCAAACCGCCGACTAGTCAGCGAGAATTGCCTCACGTTCACCGCCGAGGATTTCCCGTGGCCAGACTGTTCTTCTCCTACTCACACGACGACGAAAGCTACCGCGACCAGTTGGAGAAGCATCTGTCGATGCTCAAGAATCAGAAGCTGATCGAGTCTTGGCACGACCGGCGGATCGAGGCAGGATCCTCGGTTGACGGCTCGATCCAAGCAGAGTTAGACAGAGCGGACATCATTTTGCTGCTGATCAGTGCGAGCTTTCTGGCGTCCACGTATTGCTACTCCAAGGAAATGGCGCGAGCGATCGAGCGGCACAATCTCGGCGAAACCGCGGTCATCCCAGTTATCGTACGGCCTTGTGACTGGCACTCCGCACCATTTGGTGGACTGCTGGCCGCTCCAAGGGACGGAAAAGCGATCTCGACCTGGCCCAACTACGACGAAGCCTATGCGGACGTGGCGCGACAGGTGCGCACGGTAGCCGAGCGCCTGGCCGGTGAAAAGCCGGTGCCGGCGTCCAGCCGAAGCACCAGAACCTCTGAGCAAGTCTTCAGCGAATTTTTGGGAGCGGCGCCGACCGTATGCCCTTCAGAACCCCGATCGAGCAATCTGGGACTTCGCAAGGAATTCAGCGACCTAGACAAGGACGCTTTCCTGAAAGACTCCTTCAACTACGTGCGTCGCTTCTTCAAAGCCTCGATGGAAGAACTCGAGAAGCGGAACAAGGACATCAAGGCCGTCTTCGGCGAAATCGACGCCCATACCTTCAACGCGATGCTCTACAAGCAGGGCAATAAGGTAGCCGAATGCTCTGTGCACTGCGGAGGAAACGGCTTTTCGCGCGAAAGTATTGCCTTCTCATTTAACGCCTCGTCGCGAGGCAACAGCATGAACGAATCTCTTACGGTGGATGCCGACACGCAGATCATGTACCTGCGCTCCATGGGTATGTTCTCCGGCGGAGACCGCGCCGAGAAGCTTTCGCAGGAGGGTGGCGCGGAGCTGTTTTGGGGGATGTTCATCGAACGTCTTCAATAGCGTTCCCGCCATCGTGGTTCATCACCAGTACTCGGAATATTTCTCCCAGCTCGGCCGCGGCCTGTGCCATGACGCGCATTTTGAGTTCGCGCAGCATGATCACGATTGCCTTGCTGGGTCATTTCGGATGGGCGCGCCGAGCGTGCCGTAGCGCTGCGTGTCGGATCGTCCATCGCTCAACCTCCAGATCCAAAACGCGGATCGCGTCCTTCCACAGAGGTCCGCCGCAAGCTACGAAACTCAGTCGGCAAGCCGCCGCTGCATGCGGAACTCGCCCCCTTCGAACAGCACGACGGCGACCACGTTACCGCCGGCGTCGCGCTCGAACTGCAGTTGGCTGCGCCCGTAATCGTAGGCGAAGCGATCGGGCCTATCGACCATGGGGAAGACGCGCCTGCGCTCCCAGTTGGCTGATCGCAGACCAAGCTGGCCGCCCTCGACCTTCACGTCGAAGTCGAGATTGCGCTGCAAGATCCGGCCGAGGTGATCGCGGCCTGCGTCGTCCGCTTCCTTGTCGGGGCGACGACCGCCAGGGCTGGTGCTGTCTTGTTGGTGCGCACGGCCTGCATGCGGCCACCGCCCTGCGTGAAGTCCACGCGGGCCAAGGCGCCTTCTCGCGAGCAAACACGTAGACTGCGCCGGCGGGCTGCGCACCGGCGCTGCTGGCCAGCACCACTGCGGCCTCCTGTGTGTCGGGCGTCATCATCCAAAGCGTGCGGAAGCCGCAGTCAGGCCCTAGTGGAAGTAGGCGCGCTTCTCCTGTGGCTTGCGCATCATCACGGCGTAACCGATCTCGCTCAACAAGATTGTGCTCAACGGCCGCTTCCCTTTGTCCCTGCCAGTAGTTGGGACCCCAATCCGCATAGCGCCCAGGCAAATCGAGGCAATGCTCGTATTCGCGATGCCAGCCCTTCAAGGCATTCTTGGTTGGGGGAACCCAACTGACGAATGGACGCCCTGACGCATTGGGCGGAACTTGATGTGGAGCGAACGCTTGAATGCTGTTCTCGTATGAATACTTGAACGTCGCCTCCCGCACCGAAAGGATCTTCGGTCAAAATCAGCCGATTTCAGGCGTCCAATAATTTCGTCTTGCCGATAGTCAGATGTAGAGGTCAGGCTGCATTCGCCAAGAGCGACGCTGGAGGCAGGCTGGTCATCGATTGAGCCAACTGCAATTCGTTCTGGATGGATTTTGCGACCTGCACGCCATGGGCATATGACGTCGTGACGCAGGGGTGCCAGTAGTTCGTTACGTCGCCAACTGCGAACAGGCGTGGAAAGTGCGGAACCGCGCCGTTACGATCGACGTCGAGGTATCCGTCTTTCAGCGGCAGGCGCAAGCCACCGGGAATGCAGACTTGGAAGCCGAACTGAACGCCTAAGATATCGTAAGGGGTGCCGTTGACGCTCATACTGAGTTGGTCCGCACGGAACGGTCCAATGTGAACGAACCGTGCTTCAACTTGGCGCATCAGAATCGGTTGTGCCCGCGGAGCATGGCGGCAATAAATGTCAACGCAGCTTGCACCTTTTTGCTTGGCGAAGGCCGCCTGATCGAAGGCGTTGTCGCCGCCACCCAGGATCGCTACTCGTTTGCCGACGACATCAAGACGCTCCATCGAAATGCCGGGCCCGATGCCCACGCGGCCGCTTTCGAGGAACCCCTCACTCCGTGGTTTGACGCCCGTCGCGATGACGACGTAGAGCGCTGAGTGAGTGGCCCGCTCGTTCGACACCTCCCAGCCGACGTGATCGGCGCTGAGTTGAATCTTTGCCGCGGCGAAGTTCACCAAATGGGGCACTGCGGCGGCTTTCAAGTGTGCTTGAAGTGACGCCGCCACCTCCTGGCCTGTCTTGCCGTGCAGCCCCGGTATCCATCGGTTGCAGTACGGGCTTCTCAGCTGAAGTCCACCGACTGCTGAACCAGCTTCGACCAGCAACACGCGCAGGCCTAATTGGTGGGCCCACAAAGCACAGGCCACACCGGCCGGTCCACCGCCGACCACGATCAGATCTTCGATCATCTTCGAGCAATCGACAACTGGCGACATTGCCTATCAACGCATGATGCATAGGACATGACGCTTGGTGCCGCCCTGCTTGCGCACCGATGTCGCAGAATGCGAAGCCAAGTGCTGTTTTTGCTCGATGGGCTCGTCATGATGTGCTGGCCTGCCAGTCGCTGCTGCCTGACCAGTGGATGAGGCGGTATGTGCCAGGCGGGGTCGGTGGACACGCAGGGCAGCGAAGCTGCACGCGCTCCAGTGGCCGCGTTGCCTCTTCATCATCAGCTTGTCACTGCCAATCCTGGGGCTGTATCTCATGGCCGATGCAGACTATTTCCGCGACCGGACCGACCTCCAGAGCGACTACTCCGAGCTGCGCGCTAGTTGGCGAATCAAACGGTGCGGGGTGGCGCTGGCGGCTTGCGCTTCTTCGGATTCGTCGTGAGAGCGCTAGTCAGCATGTCGCGCGTCAGTTGATGCGCACGCTCTTCCACAGCAAGCCGGGCTCGAGTTTCGTTGTTCGCTTGCTTGGTCGACCGAATCTCTGACTGCAACCGCTCAAGCTCGGCCGCTTTTTCGGAGACGTCAGTGCGCAGTTGCTCCGCAAGTCTCTCTGCGGCGCGCGTAGCGACTCGCTCGGCCTCCAGTTTCAAGGCGCCCTCCTCCTCGTTGCGAGTTCTCAGCTTCTGCTCTTTTGCAAGCTCCGCGGCCGCTTGGTGAGTTGCCAAGCGCTCCCTATCGATATCCCCCAACAGCCTGTGCTCGCGTGCTGTGTGTCGCGCTTCGACTTCCCTCTGACCTTCCTCTCGCGCGGCCATAGCCGCACGGTGCTCGAGTCGCTGCGCGTCCAATTGCGATTGGGTTTGCGCAAGCGATTCACGCAGGCGTCGGATTTCACCCTGGGCACTATCCTGAAAACGCGCCGCCTCCGATAGCTGCCCCTTCACGGATTCGAGCGCCTGCCGCGACGACGCCAGTGCACTCTCGAGACTGCCGCGGGTGTGCTCGAACGCAACTTCGCGTTGTCTCAGTTGCGCTTGCTGATCATCCAACGCGGCGGACTTGAGTTCGATTTCACGGCGCACCGCTTCAGCCTGCTGAGCCTGCGTCTTCGCTGCCTCAACGCGCGCAGCCTCCCAGAGCTGTTGAGCAACCTGCAGCAGTGCCGGCGGTATTCCGTTCGCGGCCACGCCTTGTGCGGAAGCACCTGAGCTATGGCCGAGCCGCTTCCCCAAGGTGGCAAACCAGCGCTCAAGCATGGGGCTCACGGTGTTCGGCGACCCGCTGCCGATCTTCTGCCGCACCCGCTCGATGGTCGGGCGCAGCCCTTCGGCCAGCAACAGGTCGGCCGCGGCCCACACCTGCGGCTCCTGAATGCCTCTCGAACTTCTGCTTTCCATCTGCCTGCTCCAACTTCGATTTTTACCCTCGATAATGAAAACTTATCGAGAGCAATTCAGCATATATGTAATACATCATACATGCCATGTATTAAATAATATGAAAAGCGTGCCCGCGAAAGTCTCGGCGATGGAAGTCAGCCTCAAGCGCCACCCCATGCTCGATCCGGCGAAGTTGTCGGAAATGGCGGAAGACGCCGCGCGCGACCTGCTGCGCGAAGGCGAATCCGCGAACACGCTGGCCGCTTACCGCTCCGCCCTGCGTTACTGGGCCGCCTGGTTTGCCGCTCGGTATGGCCAGCAGCTACGCCTGCCCGTGCCAGTCCCCGCAGTTGTGCAGTTCATCGTGGACCACGCCGAGCGAACGACCTCCACGGGCCTGGTCTCGCAGTTGCCGGCCGCCGTCGATAGCGCCCTGGTGGACAACGGCTACAAGGGCAAGCTGGGCGCCCCCGCCTTCAGCACCGTGGTGCACCGGATCGCGGTGCTGTCCAAGACCCACCAGCTGGCGCACCAGGTCAACCCCTGCGGCGACGCGCTGGTGCGTGAGTTGCTGGCCAAGACCCGGCGGGCCTACGCCAAGCGCGGCGCCCTCCCCCGCAAGCAGCGTGCGCTGAGCAAGGAGCCCTTCCAAGCCCTGCTCGCCACCTGCGACGAAATGTTGCGCGGCCGCCGCGACCGCGCCCTGCTGCTGTTCGCTTGGGCCACCGGTGGGCGTCGACGCTCCGAGGTAGCAGCAGCCGCCATCGAAAACCTGCGTCGCGTCGAGCCTGCGGTGTTCCTCTACACACTGACGCATTCAAAGACCAACCAGGCCGGGGTGGAACGGCCGCAGGACACCAAGCCACTGGTTGGCAGCGCGGGCGAAGCGATGGAGGCCTGGCTGGCCGCCAGCGGGATCACCAGTGGCGCACTGTTTCGGCGAGTCCGCAAAGGTGGTCATCTCGGCGAGGCGCTCAGCGCGGCCGCCGTGCGCGACATCGTCAAGGAGCGGTGTGCGCTTGCTGGTGTCGAGGGGGAGTTTTCTGCGCACTCGCTGCGATCGGGGTTCGTTACCGAAGCCGGGCGACAGAACATGCCGTTGGCCGAAACGATGGCGATGACGGGACATCAGAGCGTCGCGAGCGTGGTGGGGTATTTCCGCGCAGATGCCTCGCTCAGTAATCGAACTGCAAACCTTCTCGACGCCATTGGACCCGAGAGAAAAACTCTTGATCCGTAGGTCCCTGGTTCGAGCCCAGGTCGAGGATAGAAGGAATGGGTTGAAAAGGGTCGCGCAGATAAGCGCGGTGGCAGGCTGCAGCAGGGCATGCGCGATCTCGCAGTTCGCATAAGCAGTGTGGATGGGCACTACGGAGAGTCCTTTTCAGCCCGGCTGAGCATTCTTGGTCAGCAAGAAGAGCATGAAGGTCTATATGGCGATGATTCACGCAATCAAGACAGCGCCCTCGCGCGAATCGGATGCGCGCCAGAGGGCTAAATCGCGCCCCGTCGATGAGCCGAAAGCTCGTCGTGCCAGCCCTGAGCCTAGTCGGACCCGGCGTGCGATCCTCAGCTTCCTCTATTCGCTCCTTGTAGTGGACATGACATAGCTCGTGGTCCCCTGCATGTGAAGAGCCGGTGGCTTGCGCCCCATGCGGGACCAAATTTCCTTGATTGCCCGGTCAACAATGTCGGCAATCTTCTGCGCCGACTTCAGTTCAAGAAGGGTTTCCCACGGCTCCATGACAAGGAGCTCCACCGCATCAATCGGATCTTCGTCCGGAGCGATGGGCGACCGTTTCGATCCCCGCTTTATCGCCGGCCTTGGATGAGCCAACGAATCGCGGGCCTTGAGAATTCGCCGGACATCGCTCCATGGCAATGCCCCGTAATTGACGTCCGTCCCCACCGCCCTGCCGATCAGCTTGAACTTCTCAGAAGCAGGCTTGCGTTCGACGTTTTTCCCACCAAGCCAATCGCTGCTGAAAATCTGTGGTCCTTCAGTTTGGCAGAAGCCCTCGATTGCGAATGCCAAAGTTACGAGCGCGCCCAGGCCGGCCCGGTAGCTACCCGCACCACCCGCCTCCCGAATATCGGGAAGACAAGCGGATGCATGCCAAAGCACGGGAAATGGCTTGAAGTTCCTCTCGATCGAGATCTCAAACTCTTTTTTTCATCGTTTCCCCATCAATTGCGAGACCGAAATATGCAAGACGTGGTGCACGGTCCCGCCTAAAGTCGGGCAGGAAACCGTGCCCTGTGCGCGGGGTGCCTGAAACGCAGCACCCAGCCGGCGAGGAGCAGAGCTGCGTCAAGGGTTGGTTCATCCCTCCTCCGCAGAGCGGCAGAAGATGCTGCCGACGCCGGGCCGCAAGGGAGGCCAATGAGCGCCAGCGTGAGCTGCATGCTCGACAAGGACCGGGCACCGAGAGCAACTTCGTCCGCTCATATTCAGTGCTGTTGATGCCGGCATCGCCGGCGGCGCGCCGTCGAGCAGCACGCTGGTGCTCGTGCTGTTCGACTCGTCGTCGGAAAATCCGAGGCCGCGGATCCTAAGCAAGGCATTGCTGCAGGTGAGGTCGGTGAAGTAGACATTGGGCGCCTGCCGCGCTACACCGACAGGCCGTTGATCATGCTGACGCTGCCGGCCATCTCGAACGGGGTCTTGCCCTGTTTCGTCGCGGTCACGACCACAGGGCTAGGCTGCCTTCGACGCCGGGAGTCGCGCCGCCCGCCCCCTGAGCGACGGCATAGGACGCACGTCGGGGGCGACAGCTCTTGGCGTCGGCCTGCAAGTTATTTGGAATGCTCAAGCAGTCGTTCAATGAGCACACGGCGTGAGACAGCCAACTCGTTCTCGACGCGTCATCTCGATCAGCTCCGGGACCCGTGAAGCAACATAGCCGATACCTTGGGAAATGCTGAGAGCAAATCTGCCAAGAGATTAAGGAACTGACTGGCCGGCCTCCCACGTCAGTTCTCATGAAGCCTTGGCGCATCTGGTGCATTCCCATGGGCCTCCTCCTGAAAGACTTTTCGGGGAGCTACAGGAGGAGCATATTTTTACTTGATATCTTGTGCGGACTTCGAGACCGGTTTGCCACCTTCAATCGCTCCAATGTACATCCCCAGCGTGGAGGCGCCTTTGTCGTCGACGCCGCTCACTTCAACCGGATTTATGCTGCTTGGCAGTTGCCTAGCGGCCTTGTCAAGCTGTGCCCGAATGGCCGTGGCGTCTGTCACAGTGCCCGCCATCTTCATCGACGCGACAATCAACTGGACCGCCGTATAGTTCAGCGAGGTTTCCCACGTGGGAATGCTGCCGGGATACGCGTTGTAAAAGCGCTTCGTGAATGCCTGCGCCGCAGGCGCAGGTACCTGTGCGAATGGAAGCGTTCCGATCGCGCCCTCCATCATGGAGTATCCGCCCAAGACTTTGGCCATCTCGTCAAATCGAGCTTGATCCAGCATGACGAATCCACCTTTGAACCCCAATTCCCTGGCCTGCTTGACCACGAGGGCCGTGGGCTCAGAGGGGCCTCCAATGAACATCACATCGGGTTTTGTCGCGAGTACACGACTCACGCCACTGTAGAAGTCTGTCGCCTTTACATAGGACATCGGGTTGTCCGAGACGATTTTTCCACCTGCGGCCAGCCAAGCCGGCTTGAACGCTGCGATCCACGTCCTTGCATAGTCATGGTCGGCTGCGGAAATCGCCAAGTTCTTTCCGTATCGCGTCATGGCGTACTTGACGAACGGTTGAACATAAGCGGTGAAGTCTGGTGGGATGCGCAAAGTCATCTTGTTGCCCCGCTCCGTGATCTGCGGCAAGCTTGTGTACGCCACTACGATGTATTTTTGCTGCTCATTGGTTGTCTGAAGCGCATAGGTCCCGCCTGAGTGGGCGACCAAGATAACCGGAGTCTTGTATTCCTGGACCATGCGTTGGGCATTGATTGCCGTTTCGCTCGGGTTGTACTTATCATCCAGAGCAACGATTTCCAGCTTGTACTTTTTTCCCGCAACTTCGAAGCCCGCGCTGTTGACTTCGTTGGCCGCCATTTGCATGCCGTCCAACACATTCTTGCCGTACAAGGCGGCACCGCCAGACAGTGGACCGGAATAGCCAATCTTTACAATTTCCTGGCTGAACGCGGAAGTTACCGATGCAATCCCAAAAGCGACTGTGATGGAAATTTGCTTGGCCCTTGAACAGAGATTCATAGAATTCCCCTTGTGGTTAAGTTGATCGATTCACGCTCCGATGTAGGCTTCGCGCACCAGCTCATTACGCATGAGCGATTCGGGGGAACCCTGCATCACAATGCGGCCGCTTTCGAGGACATAAGCGCGGTCGGCGATCTTGAGCGCCGCATAAGCGTTCTGCTCGGCAAGTAGTACAGATGTCCCCGCCTTGTTGATCCGCTTGATGGCCTCGAACACCTGTTTGACAACAAGCGGTGCCAAGCCCAATGAAGGTTCATCCAGCAAAAGAACTTTTGGCCTGCTCATGAGCGAACGACCGATCGCCACCATCTGCTGCTGCCCGCCAGAAAGAGACCCTGCCGCCTGCGACTCTCGTTCCGCAAGAATGGGAAAGAGGTCAAATACTTCTTCGAGCTTCCGCTTGTTTCCTGAGTTGTCGCTTCTATGCACATAGGCGCCGAGCGTCAGGTTCTGCCTCACGGACATCTGTGGAAAGAGCTTGCGTCCTTCGGGGCAGAGCACCACTCCCTTGCGCACAATCTCCGAAGGGGTGCGCCCCGTTAGGAGGCTGCCGAAGCACGAAATGGAACCGCCCGTCGGCTTCTTCAGGCCGCTCGTGCTCAAGAAGATGCTGCTCTTTCCCGCGCCGTTCGCACCGAGCAACACAACCAGCTCGCCCGGCAGTACTTCGAGATCGATGGCGGTCAACGCACGGAATGAGCCGTAGTGTTGCGACACGGCCTCAAGCTTCAACATGATCACTCCCTAGATAGGCGTCGATCACCGCTGGATTGCTTCTGATCTCCTGTGGCGTCCCTTCGGCGATTCGTTCTCCATGGTTCAGGACCATGATCTTGTCTGCGATATTCATGATCATGCTCATCTTGTGTTCGATAAGGCACACAGTAATTCCATGGGTAACGAACTTGCGGATCAACTCGGCGATTCGAGTTGTCTCCTCAGGATTTAATCCACCGGCCGGTTCGTCAAGCAACGCGAGACTCGGTTGCGTTGCGTACGCGAGAGCGAAAGCCACCCGTCTGCGTTGCTCCTGGGTTATGTCGGCGGCGAGACGGTCGCGAATGTGCGCGAGTCCAACAAAGTCCAGCGCCTCGAGCGCCTTCTCGCGACACAGCTTCTCTTCTCTCACAAGCCTGGCACTGTTCAACAGAACATCCAACAGCCCAGAGCGGGTCCGCAGCCTGTGCCCCACTATCAAGTTGTCCACAACCGTGGCTGCGTCAAAAAGTGCTGTGGTCTGAAATGTGCGTGCTAGACCAAGAGTCGCAATGCGAGCGGCTCCGAGACGCGTAATGTCCCGACCCCTCAGAGTAATCTGGCCAGAGGTTGAAAGGATCGCCCCGGAGATCAAGTTGAAGAACGTGGACTTGCCGGCACCGTTCGGACCGATGATTGCATTGACTTTCCCGTACTCGACTGTGGTGGTCACGTTGTTGACCGCGGTAAGGCCTCCAAATGCCTTCGTGAGGTTTCGGATCTCAAGCACGGTCTACTCCCGTAGTGACAGTGGACTCGAGTCCCCGATTGCGTTTGTCGTCGTTCGCCTGCGACCACCTGGCTCTCCAAGTGCTATAGGTTCCTACAAGGCCATCCGGCATAAAGATGACCAGTGCGACGAGCACGGGCCCGAAAACGATGAACCGGTACTCTTGAAGGAACTGCAGATACTGCGTCAACCACGGCACCGAGATCGCGCCAAGGAGTGGCCCCAACAAAGTGCCCAAGCCACCCACCAGCATGTACATCGTCATATCGAACGTATGCGTCACATCGGCCAGCCCGGGCCCAATGAAGCGAACAAATCCCGCATATAGGCCCCCCGCAATGCCGGCGTAGAACACGGAGACAAGAAAGGCCAGAAGCTTGTTACGCATCAGATTGATGCCTAGAGCTTCAGCCAACTCCTCCCCGTTGCGGATGGCCAGGAAGGTGCGTCCGACCAGAGAGTTGACGATCTTGCGCATGACCAGGATCCCAAGCACCAGAAAGAAAAAGGTGAGGAAGTAGAGGGCTCTGGGCGAATCGAAGGAGATACCGGCAAAGCCCGTCGGTATCGGGATTCCGATAATTCCTACGGAGCCATGAGTAAGCGACTCCCACTTCTCGATCCCCAGTGAGATGATGGTGCCGATGCATAAGGTGAAGATGGAGAAGTAATGCCCCTTCAGGCGCAGAGAAAGGGCGCCGACAAAGAGGCCGAGTACCGTCGGAACGACACCCGACAAGACAAACGCCACCCAGAACGGCACGTTGTAGTCCACTGTCAAAATTCCGACGGTATACGCGCCTACGGCCATGAATGCGCCATGCGCAAGGTTGAATTGCCCCGTATAACCCGTGATGATGTTCAGGCCCAACGTAGCGATTGCGAACACGTAGGCCGTGGACATGACAGTGAGTTGGTAGTCATTCTTCGCCAGGAATGGAAACGCCGCCCCTACCAAGAGTAGCAACAGCCAGCCCATGTTTGCCTTGCGCATATCAACGGCCTCCGCTCTTCAGCAGTCCTTGTGGCCGCAGCGACAAGATGACCACGAGAAGGATGAATGCGACGATGTCCTGGTAGTCGGGAGACAGATAGAAGCCTCCGAAGCTCTCCGCAAACCCGATGACAAGGCCGCCCAGGATTGCCCCTGGTACGCTACCCATACCCCCGAGAATGATGATCACGAATGCCTTCGTGATCACGAGATGACCCATGGCGGGGTAGATCAGATTGATCGGCGCGTAGAGAGTGGCAGCGATCGCGGCCAAGGCGCCAGAGATGGCGAATGTCAGCATGGATACCACGTTCGGATTCACACCAACGAGTGAAGCTCCTTCGCGGTTCTGCGCCGTAGCGATGATCGTCAAGCCAAGCGCCGTTCTGGTCAGAAACAAGTGCAACGCTCCGACCAGGCTGAACGCCGAAAGAATGATCAACAAGCGTTGAGATGGTAGGACAACGCCCCCTAAGTCGATGATTCCAGCGTATGGGGTCTGTAAGCGGTGGAACTCTGCCCCCCAGATGGCTTGCGCTCCCGCCTCCAGAAAAAGCAAGACGCCGATAGCAGCGATCATGGGATGCAAGCCGGTAGCGCCCCGTAGCGGATTGAACACAAGTCGCTCCGCAACTGTCGCCATGCCTGCTACAACGAATGCGGCACCCGCCATGGCCAACCAATAATCGACTTGGTAGGTCTTAACGAGATGGAACGCAATGAAAGCGCCCGCCATGTAAAAAGCGCCGTGCGCGAAGTTGGGAACGTGCAGGATGCCGTAAACCAGCGTTAGTCCGAGGGCAACTAGGCAATAGACGCTGCCAAGCGTCAAGCCGGCTAGCAGTTGTTGAAGGAAAATCTCCATACGGCCTCTATGAATCGATCTGTTCGTGTGGACCGGCAAATGCCAGTGTCAAATTGATGCATCTGCCATACCTTGTGCGCGCTCGATGCAGGGGGGCTTGTGCTGTGCGGTGCCGGGTTGCACAACGCGCGCGTTGCGGATGCGGTGCCGTGGGGAGCGCATTCATCTCGAGATTCGCCCGGTGGCGCTGATGTGCGTCAGATCGACAAAGTTCGTTCCGGTATTGCTTGCGCCCGTGAAGTCGACTGGTAACCCCGCGATCGTGCCTTTGAGTGTCTTGATAGCAGCGTGCACGGCACCAGGCGCATTCGATGTGGTGCGCCTCAGTGCTTCCATGAGCACAGCGGCGGACACATATCCTTCCATCGTGGTGTAGTTGACGGGAACTCCCGCCGCATTTGCGCGCTTGCGAAACTGCTCGATCGCTGGGTCTGCTACAGCCCAGGGGTAGGGAACGATCTGCGATACCACGAGGCCCCGCAGCCGCCCCTGTAGTGCCTCCGCAGTGGCCTCCGCTGAGACGAAGGACATGCCGTAGAAAGCGGGGTAGGATTTTTGCTTCTCCATCTCGCTGATCAGCGCTGCAGGAACGACCCCGGCAGCATAGAGAACCAGGGCCTGAGGCAGAGCTTTCGCCAAACCCTCAGCCGCCTCGGACGTGTTCGAGCCGTTCATCTTCAGAGCCGCGACTCTTACCGGTTCAATGCCGAGTTCTGCCAGCTTGGCTACCACTGCAGTCTTGAACTCCTCTCCTCCAGGACTCGCAAAATGAGCGACCGCGATGCGGTGCAGTCCTAGAACGCTCAAGTGGCTCACGATCTTCGCAGCTTCCTGCTGTGACGTGGCTCTGATGTAGTAAGACGAGCCTGCTGTCTGTTCCCGGGCGACGTCAGTAATTGCAGGGACTGCCATCAAGGGGACCCCCGCATTACGTAGCAACTTGTCTACCGCCAGCACATTGCTGGTACCGATATAGCCGAACAACGCGGAGACTCGATGCTCTCGCAACAGAATTTCTGTGTTGGCAACGGTCTTGGCTGGATTGAATTCATCGTCCAACGACACCAGGCGGATCTTTTGACCGTTGATGCCATGTCCCTCATTGGCTGCAGCAATTGCAAGCCCGGCGCCTTGATTGAATGTGCGTACCTGCGCGCCAACGATGCCGGATGAGATTGCTGACTGACCGATTACCAACTCTCTAGGCTCCTTCAAGGCACTGCGGCCAATCGCCGGAATGCCGAAGACGCTCGCACCGCCCAGTGCGCACACAACAATTCGCCGCTTCATACGCCTCGCCTTTCATCAACTACAGCCATCCCAAAATTTGACTTTACGGTGTTGATTTACGGTGTACTACAGGGTTTCCGATAGGCGGAATGCGAAACACTGGGCGAGAGGTCGGATTTTGGTCGCATGGGGGACAAGCAGAAGCCGCACGACATACGGTGTGAATCACGCTTTCGCAAGCGGGCTTACCTGTGATGGGCAGGTAACTACAGGCTGACCCCCGATGTGTACCAATCGGACGAGGAAGAACACGCGGAACTTGTTCGAGCAAACGCCGGGACCCTCTCGTAAATTGCGCATACGTGCAGAAGCTGATTGATCAGGGCTAACTCGAGGGGAACGAGCAGGAATTTGCTACATGTTCTTTGCGGAGCTTCACGGCTTGATCGTTCTGCGCATGACCAGCCGCCCTCGTACAACGCGAGAAGAGTTGACGAGAAGTGCCAGAGCTATTTCTCTTGGATCGCACGAGGCCTGCATCCTGCGAGAGCGCCAGAGCGGCTCTCGCGAACACCTGCCGCAGCGCCACCGGCCAACGCACAAACCGGAACAAAACGCCGAATGGCAGAGGCCCGCTGACGCCAGTCGCGGTTCGCGTCGCCGTATAGGTCAATCCGCGAGGAGAGCCGTCGCTCCAAATCGGAGCGGCCCAGGCTCAAACCAGTCGCCCTCGCATTGCTGGGGCCGCGCCGCGGTTGTGATCAAGGGTGCCGTCTGGCGACGGCGGAAAGCATGTTCCGCAGATACGCCGATCAGCCCGCTCGCACGCCTCGTTCAGTCTCCTAGGCGTCAGTTCGAGAATTGACAGTGTAAATAACCACCGATAGATTCGGCTTGCACGGCCCAAGGAGTTAGCCCCGGCTGTTGCAAACGGCTTTTGGAGGCTTATGAACACTTCGGATCTGGAAACGGCTACGAGCCCAACGGGCTTCCTGCCGTCGTTGTCGATGAACTCCGTGATCGTAGACGGCGGAAGTGGCAACGCGTCCGCACTGAGGGTGGCCTCGACCTCTATGGTTGTGCCCGCAGTTGGACAACTCCTCATTCGAGTGAAGGCCGCAGGCGTCAACAGGCCCGACATCATGCAGCGCACAGGCTTGTATCCGGCACCGACTGGCGCGTCCAAAACGCTGGGCTTGGAAGTCGCTGGCGAAGTTGTTGGCGCCGCGGGGCGCTGGCGTGTAGGGGACAAAGTCTGCGCGCTTGTTCCAGGCGGTGGCTATGCCGAGTACGCGGTGTGTGATCCTCGGCATGCCTTGCGTATTCCGCGCGGCTTGAGTTTTGAAGAGGCGGCCGGGCTGCCAGAAACAGCCTTTACTGTTTGGGCGAACGTCTTCGAGCATGGTGAGCTCAAAAGTGGCGATACGTTTCTGGTCCATGGCGCGACTTCCGGCATCGGAGTGATGGCCATTCAGATGGCCAAGGCCGCTGGCGCAAAGGTCATTGCGTCCGCACGGAGCGCGGAGAAGGCGAACAAAGCGAAGGAGTTGGGGGCCGACGTGGTGATCGACACTTCAAGCCAAAACTTCACCGACGTCGTCAGGCGTGAAGGCGGAGCTGATGTGGTGCTTGACATGGTGGGCGGCGCATTCTTCGAGGCGAATGTACTGTGCATGAAGCCCGGCGGGCGCTTGGTGTTTATCTCGGCGCTAGCAGGAGCTCGAGTGGAGTTGGACATCTTCCAGCTCATGCAGAAGAGGCTGACAGTCACAGGCTCGACCCTGCGCCCTCGCAGTGATGACGAGAAGGCAAGGATCTCTGCGGAGGTCGAGGCGGGAGCTTGGCCTTGGCTGGACGCAGGCATCGTCATTCCGTGCGTCAGCAGGACATTTTGGTTGGAAGACGCCGATCTGGCGCATGAATACCTCGAAGCAGGTAAGCATGTGGGCAAAGTGATTCTGTCCGTACGGGACCGCTCGCAAACTGCGTCAAAGTGAGGGCCGTCAGATGGACTTCGAATTTTCAGGCAAGAGCAAAGACCATCAGGCCCGGCTATTGCGATTCATGGACGAGCACATTTACCCTGCTGAGAAATCGCACGCGCAAGAGCTTGAAGTCAATACTCTCGCTGGCAATCGATGGGCACCGCTCAGAACAATCGAAGATATCAAGGTCAAGGCTCGCGCTGCGGGGTTGTGGAATCTCTTCTTGCCGAAAGACACGGCTGACGCGTCGGGGTATGAGGGGGCAGGTCTTTCCAACCAGGAGTACGCCCCGCTGGCCGAAATAATGGGTCGCGTACCCTGGGCTAGTGAAGCATTCAATTGCTCGGCACCGGACACGGGCAACATGGAAACCATCGCGCGCTATGGCTCTCAACGGATTCGCGCGCTTTGGCTCAATCGGTTGCTCGACGGCGAGATTCGATCGGCTTTCGCAATGACGGAACCCGAGGTCGCTTCCTCAGACGCGACCAACATCTCTACTCGCATAGAGAGGCAAGGTGACGACTACGTCATCAACGGGCACAAATGGTGGATCTCCGGTGCCTGTGACCCGCGCTGCGCGGTATTTATTGTCATGGGAAAGAGCGAGCCGCAAGCGGCGAAGCATTCCCAGCAAAGCATGATCGTGGTGCCTGCCGATACTCCGGGTATCCGCATAGTGCGACCCCTGCAGGTGTTTGGCTACGACGACGCTCCGCATGGTCATGCGGAGCTCCATTTTGAGAACGTCCGTGTTGCGGCCGAGAACATGCTTTTAGGCGAGGGCCGAGGATTTGAGATCGCTCAAGGTCGGCTTGGCCCAGGTCGCATTCATCACTGCATGCGATTGATCGGTCTTGCAGAACGAGCTCTCGAGCTAATGTGCAAGCGAGCCCTAACACGAGTTGCCTTCGGAAAGGCAGTGGCCCAGCAGGGGGTGACCCGGGAGCGCATCGCCGAAGCACGTTGCAAGATAGAGACTGCGCGGCTGTTGACCCTGAAGGCCGCCTGGCTCATGGATGTGGCTGGGAACAAGGTCGCAAAGGCCGAGATTGCGATGATCAAAGTGGTGGCGCCTGCAATGGCCTGCCAGGTGATTGACTGGGCGATTCAGGTACACGGAGGCGGTGGACTCAGCGATGACTTCCCGTTGGCGTTCGCCTATGCGGGGGCGCGCGTTCTGCGACTCGCGGACGGCCCCGACGAAGTCCACCGCAGCGCCATTGCCAAGCTTGAACTCGGAAAGTACAGCAGCCTCCACTATGGCGCGATGGAAAGGCCGGCTGGCTCGATCGCTGCCATTCAACAGTGACGACCAACTCATCCGAACATATGACGAGCAATCGATTTAGCTCCCGGGGTGGCGCTCGCGAGTTTGACATCGTTCTGTATGGCGCCACCGGTTTCACCGGCCGTCTGGTAGCCGAGTGTTTTCTGAATCTTACACGTGCGGGCGAGCCGCTGCGTTGGGCGATGGCCGGGCGAAACATGAGAAAGCTGGAGGAAGTTCATAGCCTTATCGGTGCGTCTCCTAGCGTTCCGCTCATCGCTGCAGATGCAACCAGCGGGTCTAGCTTGGAGGCTATGGCCTTGCGCTCTAGAGTCGTAGTCACGACGGTGGGGCCATACCAGTTCTACGGTACGGAACTTGTCCAAGCTTGTGTTCGCACTGGGACGGATTACATCGATCTCTGTGGCGAACTCGGTTGGATGCGCGAAATCATTGATACGCACCATGAAGAAGCGCGGGTCAGTGGAGCTCGAATTGTCTTCTCCGGTGGTTTTGACTCGGTGCCCTTCGACTGTGGCGTCCAACAGCTGCAGAAACACCACGTTGAGCAGTTTGGTCATCCGGCGCAACGGGTGCGTGGACGCGTCATGGCAATGAAGGGCGAGTACTCCGGAGGCACCGTCGCCAGCCTCAAGGCCAGCCTGGAAGCAACGGCGGTGAAACCAGGCCTTCGCGCATTGCTCGGAGATCCGTTTGCACTTACACCCGGATTCCGGGGCATCAAACAACCGGACGGGGAAACTCCTTACTTCGACGAGACTATCGACGCGTGGGTCGCGCCGTTCGTCATGGCGCCAATCAACACAAAGAACATTCATCGCACCAACTACCTACTTGGCCATCCCTACGGCAGCGATTTCCAGTACGACGAGATGCTAGTTATGGGCTCAGGGGATGTCGGGAAAAAGGCGGCCCAAAGGCTAGGTGGTGGTAAGGCCTATGAACTCGGTTCGCAGGCAAAGCCGGGAGAGGGGCCCAACCTGGCCTCCCGCCGTGGCGGTTTCTACGACATCTTGTTTGCGGGGCGTACCGCGACTGGCGAGGTTCTTCGATTGGTCGTCACCGGAGACCAAGATCCCGGCTACGGCTCGACTTCAAAAATGCTTTCGCAGGCGGCCCTGTGTTTGACCGAAGACGATCAAAGTGCCGGGGGTATCTGGACCCCTGCGGCGCTTATGGGCGACGCCCTCGTCGATCGGCTTCAAACGAACGCGGGGGTGAACTTCGCCCTCTTCACCTAACGACAAGGAGAAACCCTTCATGACTCTTCCCCATCCCATACCCGTTATCGCGGAGCGATGGATGACCGCTTGGAACTCAAAGTCTCCTCAGGCAATGGTTGCGTTGTTCACAGAAGACGGGATCTACGAAGACCTTGCTTTTCAGGTGACCTCAATTGGGCACAAGTCGATAGCTGGATGGATCAGTGTGGGAACTGATCACATGCCGGACATACGCGTTGACATCACAGACGCGTTCCAGATCGGTGAGCGAGTCGCCTTACGTTGGACATTTTCCGCGACTCCGACCTTTCTAGGGCCCGTCCGGAGCACCGGTCAGCGCTTCAGTGTGCCCGCAGCTTCCATTTTTGAGATGCGCGAGGGACGCATAGAAAAAGTGCAGGACTACTACAACCTTGCTGACATCCTGCGGCAGCTCAAGCTGCCGTCAGGTCCATACATACCAAGCTACTTGGAGAATGCCAAATGAACTTCGATAACAACGCCAGTGCCTCAAAAAGTACAAGCATGCCAGTCATGGATGGTTGGCACGATTTTGTGAAATCAAGAGATCGCGGCAGCCTGCTAAAGCTGCTTCATCCCGATGTCATATTCGAAAGTCCCCTGCTCCACACACCGCAACACGGCGCCGAGTTGACGGCCAAATATCTCTTGGCGGCGCTGAATGTTCTTGCCATACCTGGCTTCAAGTACACGAACGAATGGCGAAACGAAAAAGGTGCAGTCCTTGAGTTTTATACGAGCATCGAGGGGATCACTATCAACGGTGTCGATATCGTCGACGTCAATGATGACGCAACCTTAATCACCCATTTCAAAGTAATGGTGCGCCCTCTCAAAGCGAGCCAACTGCTCCTCCGGTTGATGACTGCGGAACTGACACCAAAGCCCCAGTCAGCGCAGGGATGAGTGGTGATCCGATCTGCAACGCCATGAGGTGACGGCGCGCGCGGGAAATTGGCTGCAAAGCTGCTACCTCGTGTGTTGTCTCGTGAGCCGCATTCGTATACGGCAACTTCTGAGAATCGATTCTGGCACTGTGAGAACGGATCCTCCGCATTTACCAGCGAAAGGGGCGGCCTTGGCAGAAGAACGACTCATTCATATATCAAAGGAATGCAATGCGCACTCGCATCACTGAACTGTTCGGAATTGAGCATCCCATCGTGCAAGGCGGAATGCACTATGTAGGCTTTGCCCAGATGGCTGCGTCCGTGTCTGCAGCGGGTGGTTTAGGGCTTATCACCGGACTTACACAAAAAACGCCCGAATTGCTGTCGAAGGAAATCGCCCGCTGCCGTGATATGACTGACAAACCGTTCGGAGTCAATCTGACCTTTTTGCCCACCTTCAGTGCCCCGCCCTATGCCGAGTACATCGCAGCGATCATCGATGGCGGTGTGCGAATCGTCGAGACAGCAGGCAGGAGCCCAGAGGCCTTTATTCCTCAACTCAAGGCTGGCGGCGTAAAGGTATTGCATAAGTGCACGAGCGTGCGCCACGCCCTCAAGGCTGAGCGCATTGGCTGCGATGCAATATCGGTCGATGGTTTTGAGTGCGGTGGGCATCCTGGAGAGGACGATGTGCCGAATTTCATCCTCCTTCCCATGGCAGCCAACGTGCTGAAGGTTCCGTTCATCGCTTCTGGGGGCATGGCGGATGCCCGCAGTCTGGTGGCGGCGCTCGCGCTGGGTGCAGAGGGGATCAATATGGGAACGCGTTTCATCGCAACCAAGGAAGCTCCGGTTCACGAGAACGTCAAGCGCGCGATCGTAAATGCGACGGAACTGGATACTCGTCTTGTAATGCGCCCTCTCCGCAACACCGAACGCGTGTTGAACAATGCCGGCGTCGAGCGGCTGCTACAGATCGAGCGAGATCGCGGAGCCGATCTGCGTATCGAAGACATCATGGATCAGGTGGCAGGTGTCTATCCTGCGGTGATGGTCGAGGGCAACATGGATGCCGGTGCATGGAGCTGTGGCATGGTGGCAGGATTGATCGACGACGTGCCATCGGTCAAGGAACTGCTGGACAGGATCGTGCATGGCGCTGAAAGCATGATCGCCGAGCGCCTGGCGAGAATCGCGTTCAATCTGGCCGCGAGTGACGCAAGTATCCACGACCCTCAGCCCGAGCTGGTGTACTAAGCGGGAGCAATTCCCAAAACGTCACTGCCCATTTACCTTGGCAAAAGGTGATCGGTTTTCTCAAGGTGTACTGCGAATTTGCAGAGTAGAGATGCGGCTTGAGGTGCCGGAACCCGTATCACCGTCGCGGCATGTTCGAAGTCGTGCGAGTGGCGCTGCCACGAGGCTTGGCCATTCGAAAGCACGATGTTGACGGCATCCATTTGCTGCGCACAACTTCAGCAACGGGTCTCGTTGTTGATAGTCAAAAAACAAGGAGCCTATGCTCAATTTCATTTTCGTCTCGGGCGAGAGTCTGCCGAATCGCGTGATCTCCGCTCAGGAGCTGGACCTGGGCTTTGCCAATTGGGTATACGAGTCGGGCGAACCGCAGCGGAAGTTCGCGCAGATTGCGCAACGATGGACCGGCTACCCGTCGTTGACGCTGAGGTACATGAAAGAGAACCTGAACCGTGCCCTCCATGCGAGCCTGCCTGCTTGCACGGCAATCGAGGCAGCGTATTGCATGCGTTGCAGTCAGTCCGAGGACCATCATGAGGAGGCGAGCGCATTTTTTGAAAAGCGCAAGCCGACATTCCATGGTCGCTAGTAAGGCAACGGCCTCGATGGCCGAGATGGATGCTCAGCTGACTCGTGCTTGGGACGAACTCACTGCGCCAGGGGAGCGTTTTGAGGTAGGAATGACCATTGTGAATGGCGTGGTCGTGAAGTACTACCCGCAGGCGCCGGCCACGCTGCGCGATGTATGGAAATCCACCTGCGTGTTCACGGACCGCCCCTATCTCCTCTATGAGGAGGAATGCATCACCTACGCTCAGGCGCATGCCATAACGTCTTCAGTTTGTGCTTGGCTAGTTCGGCAGGGTGTGCGGAAAGGAGATCGGGTCGCCATAGCCATGCGCAACTATCCCGAATGGACGCTCATCTACTGGGCGTGTGTCTCGATAGGGGTGGTAGTCGTTGGAGTCAATGCGTGGTGGATCAATGAAGAGTTGGCTTTTGCGTTGCGCGACGCGGTACCAAAGGTCATATTCTGTGACCAGGAACGTCTCGATCGTTTGCCCAAGCCGGCCGACCGGCGCATGATTGTCGTCGCTGTGCGGGCCGAGGTCTTTGAGAATGCGGTCAGTTGGAAAGACGTTATTGGAACGTCCGGTCCTTCGCTGGATGTCACGATTGCGCCCGACGATGATGCGTGCATCTTCTACACGTCAGGAACGACCGGTTTTCCAAAGGGTGCGCAGCTTACACATCGCGGCTGTGTCACAAATTCAATGAACATGTCGTTCTCGGTAGACGTTCATGCAGTCGCGGAGGCGCGAGCGCGTCAAATTGAACTGCCCGATGCTGTCGCGGTGCCAGTGGCGCTTATCACGACGCCCCTGTTTCACGTCACAGCCAACAATTGCCTCATGCATCCATTCAGTGCTGCTGGAGCTACGTTGGTCTTGATGAGGCGGTGGGATGCCAACGAGGCGCTACGCCTGATCGAGGCCAGACGTGTCACAACCATGGGTGGAGTGCCGACCATGGGTCGTGAGTTGGTCAGACAAGCGGCCACTTCGGATCGGGATTTGTCTTCGCTCCGAGTCATTTCCGGAGGTGGCGGGCAGGTCCCGCCAGATTTGGTGTCAGCGATCGACGCACGCCCTGGTATACGTCCATCCACCGGATATGGAATGACAGAGGCGTCCGGAATCATCGCGGCGATTGCTGGAGACTTATTCGTTGCGCGACCAACCTCTTGCGGCCGACCTATGCCTACGCTCGAAGTCCAGTTGGTGGACGATCAGGGTTCTGCGCTTCCGCCCGGGACTGCTGGGGAGCTGTGGGTCAAAGGCGCGGGCGTCATCAAGGGCTACTTGAATCAACCGCAGGCCACGCTCGAAGCCATCGTGGATGGATGGCTTCGAACGGGAGATATCGCCAAACTGGACGAAGACGGATATTTGCATATCCTTGATCGAAAGAAAGATATGGTTCTTCGCGGTGGTGAGAACATCTACTGCGCAGAGGTCGAGGCTGCGATTTTCAGACACCCAGCAGTTGCTGAAGCGTGTGCATTCTCCGTCCCCGACGAGCGATTGGGCGAGGAAGTTGGGGCGGTGGTCGTTCTCCGGGAAGGCCATTCCATTGGGGAAGATGATCTACGCCAGCACGTAGCCGCATTCATTGCGCAGTACAAGGTCCCAAAGTACCTGTGGTTTTCGAACGAGCCGCTACCAAGAAACGCTTCCGGCAAGTTCTTGAGGAAGAAGTTGCGCGAGACGTTGAGCGCTAGCGTCGCGTCGAAAACTCATACCTCTGTAGTGAGTCAGTAGCTATCGGATCGCACGTTGAAAGTTGAGCGCACAACGGTGAACCATCATCAATTTGCGTATCGCCAGAACTGTGCAACGACCCTGACTCGAACTCCAGGCCCAGCAATACCGGGGGACGGTACTTCTTCGCTGCAACACTGACGCGATCGACCGAAAGTGACAAGCTTGGGTGCCGATTTCAGCGGGTATGCGACACGGCTTCCTGCGGGGTATCGAGTGGGGCATATCTCGGCAAGATTGTTGGCGCGCGCTCGTACGAAGCCTCGGTCGGCGCGAGTAAGTGTTCAGCGATGTCAGCCCGTGCAGTACCGCCGGGCCGTTCAACGCCGTCAGCCTTGCCTGCAATCGCTTGGGTAGCAAAAGGCAAAGAGTAGCCATTCTGGGTTTGGTTTTGGCACGAGCCGTCAGTTGACGGTCCACCTAGGAGGATTGTTTCACCCGGGAGGCGAAGATGTCCTGAGGCGCGGCTCAATGACTGTGACACGTTGATTAGTTTGGCCGACGGGCCTATCACACGAGGGGCCCCTTAACAGCGACGAGTTTGAACAGACTGCGCACCTCCGGGGATCTCGGCTCATGTCGACGAGCGAAATCGAGGCAATTCGTCCGAGTGCCAAGGGGGAGAGGCGAATGCGCATCACAGTCGAAGCAGATCGACGCTGCGAAGGGCTCGCATGACGATTCAACGCTTTGCAGGCGGAATGTAGGGGTCTAGCTTTCTGCGCTGTATGGTTCATGTAAGCCACTGGCTGCACATTGGAGCTATGAAACAAGCGGTGCTCGTCCCGAAGCCGACTACCGAACAAACTCGCAAGCAAGTTGGCCAATGGGCCCCCTCGCACTAGGAGGCCTTCAATGGCAGACGACCTGAAGCAGACCGAGCATCTCCGGCGCATATCCGCCCATGTCGACGAGCGAGACCCAGGGCAGTTTTTCTGGGTGCTAATGGAGCGAGGCGAATACGCATCACAGTGGAAAGAAATCGATGCTGCGAAGGAGCCGTTTGACATGTGGCTTAACGCTCTGCAGGTGGGTATGTGGGCGCTTGAAAGCATGTCGGATGACAATCGAATAGGCCCGCGCGCTAGAGACAGTAAGGAGGATGGCTCACAAGTAGGATGATGCGAATTTGTCTGAGCTAACTCTTGTGTTGATCTAAGCAAGAATGACTGCATAACTCGCTGCGCTGTATGGTTCACGTAAGCGATTGGCTGCACATTGGGGCCATGAAAAGACCCTCGCTCGGCCTGAAGCCGACTGTCAAACAGACTTGCAAGCAAGTCGTTCTCGATCAGGTCGACGGAATCGCTCCCTGTTCCGCGTTGGTCAAGCCTATCGCGCCATACCACATTGAGGGTCATATCAGTTGGGCACCATTTGCAACGGAAGCCCTGCTGCGCAATCGTTTCCTGCAACCGTGCTCCACGGTAAGCGATCCGACCACGAAAGCAGCCTTCTTCGAAACCCATATTCGCCGCGAGTTCTTCCAACTCCAGGAGGTCGCTTATCTGCTTGATGCAAACGCCATCCTTCGTTTTCGTGACCGGATGGAGAAGCACAAACAGATCTTGGTCATCGTTAGCGGCCTGTTGCTCAAGGTAGGCACTGTGGTGGAAGCCACACTGATTGCTGGCTGCGAACTCGGTCAGGAACAAGTGGCGCGATCCAAGATGCATTCGGCTCAGAAGAGGAACCAGTGGCACTCTGATACGAAGGCGCACATTGATGTGCATGCCGATTTGGATTGGCGGCGCACCGTCAAAGGCATCTTGATCAACGTTAACGATGTGGTTGGCGGCAACGCCTTGCTGCAAGGTAAAGAGGACGCAGCCCTCGGAATGCGGTCTACCAGGGCGTGGGCAAGCGCCCGGCTGTCAATGCGTACGTGTTCTGGGCGAATCGGGCTGCACTCGGGCATGCGCAAGACGCTGGACAAGCTCGACCCCGTGGCTGCGTTAGCCGAGAAGGTCGAATACCTGAAGGCCAGCGTGCGGGGCAAGTTCGAGGACACGTTCCGGGTGCCAATTCGGCCATGTCAAGGCGCGCTATTGGGGCGGAAGAAGATCAACGGCGCAACTAGTGAAGCTGTTCGCTTTGCCGAAACTGTGAATGGAGTTGTGCAAGCTGCTGGCGCTGACAACAACGGTAGCAAATCAAGGCGATGGATGCCGTTAGCCGAGGGACACCTGAGTACGGGAGGACATCGAGCGCCGCGGAAATAGAAGCGCTCGATGCATTCGATCAGGACGGTCAAATCCATTCAAGATGCTGAGTTCTGAGAGCCGACCACCGCAATAGCGCGCTGTACCGCATTATTCAGACTGCATCCAAGTATGCGTTGGCTATTTCAATCGAAAAATTAATTTAAAAATAAGAGGATAAAAATACTTTGCACGAATATTGTTTCGCGTCAAACATCGGCTTCATGATGATTTTTAAACATAGCACTGGAATAAAAATGCTAACGAAAATTAGCCAAGTCCTCGCAATTGGACTGGCCGCCTGTTTTTTTTCTGCATGCGGTGGGGGTGGTAGTGGTAGCGGTGGCACAGCTGGCACAGCTGGCACAGGCAGCACAGGCAGTACTTCAGCTAGTGATCAAAGCCTGGTCTCGGCAGAATTTGCACAGGATACAGTTGCTGCCCCAAGCCTGAACTCTGATCAGCGCCGCCGCGCCGAATCGTTGATGTCCATTTGGGAAAATGGCGAACCTGTCAAAGCTTACGGCTACGCTGAAAATATTGATGACGGCCGTGGGGTAACGTGGGGGTGGGTTGGATTTACTACAGCCGATGGGGATGCAATTGCCGTTGTCGAAGAATTTGAGCGCCGTCATCCCAACAACCCATTGACACCATTCCTGAAGCAGGTCCGCAACAAGAACGTCACTGACGAGGCCGGATTTATCCGGGCGGTTGCTGCGTCGGACCAAGGCGAATTCAAGAAGGATTTTGAAGCGGCCCAAAACCAGCAAAGCGACTTGAAATACTACAACCCCGCTCTGGAGCAGGCAGCCCAGCTAGGTTTGAAAACTGCCGCAGGAATCGCCGAGCTATATGACAGCGACATTAATCATGGCGTTGATGGCGTCAACGCCATTATTAAGGAAACAAATCTTACCGTTGGCAGTTCGCCAGCGGAGGGGGCCGATGAGATCCGTTGGCTGTCGACTTATCTAGACATAAGGTATCGCATTTTAGCTGCGGACAATACTTGGAAGACGTCGACGGACCGCGCCACGATTTTCAAATCAGCGATTGTTGTTGTCGGAAACTTGAATCTGAATGGCCCTATCCATATCGAATCGCCGCAGTACGGGAATTTCGATATTCCATAAGGCGTTGGCTATCGGGCCGCTCCATTCTTTGAATAAAGCGAAACTTATTGCGCGATGCGGCTGGGGTGCGACAAAATTCGTTGAAACTGCAAAATATAAATAGCCAATTTATATGAATAGCAAGATGCTGGCAGCGTAATCTACGCCGGAGATAGGGATTGCCCGCTGGGTTCCGCTGATCTACTGGTAAAAAGCTGATCCTGTAGGTCTTGTGTGGTACGGATTGATGCTTAGCTATCGAGCCCCATTTCATTCCGTTAATGGGCTCTCTGTGAACGTATCAGCTCTGCGCATCGTTGCAACCGTCGGCCGATCAACTCAACGCTCGTGCATCGCGCGTCGACTGGTGGGGAGTATTCAACAGTTTGCTAGTGCTCCTTATTTTTCTTAACAATCAGCACGGTGTGGCGTTGCCGCTCGCTTCCATACTTTGGAAATGCGCTTCGGCATCACTCGTCTTGCGCATCCAATGACGGGAGGTGCGCACTCGCCGTGACATTGCTGATCTGAACTTATCAAGGTTTCCCAGTGCTTCTGACACTCGTCATCGTCTATCTGCTGGTCACCATCGCCATCGGGCTCTATGCCGCCAGGCGGGTGAAGAACACCACCGACTTCGCCATCGCGGGGCGGCACCTGCCGCTCTTCATGATCGTGACGACCACCTTCGCGACCTGGTTCGGGTCCGAAACGGTGCTCGGCATTCCGGCCAAGTTCATCGAAGGCGGCTTGAACGGCGTGGTCGAGGACCCGTTCGGCGCGGGCACCTGCCTCATCCTGGTGGGCCTGTTCTTCGCGGGCAAGCTCTACCGCATGACGCTGCTGACCATCAGCGACTACTACCGCGAGCGCTATGGCCGCAG
>NZ_FOXJ01000016.1 GCF_900115685.1 Variovorax sp. 770b2
GTCAATACCTTCACGCCTTATGACCCGAGCAGGCTCGTGGGGGACATCACGCCCACGATGCTGGACCTGCCTCAGCCGGCGCAGGACAAGGGGTGTGGGGGACTTGGGCAGGTCATTGTGGCCATCGTCGCCGTGGTCGTGGCGGTCTATACGGGCGTCTATATCGGCGGCGTCGAGAGCATTGCGGGCGCCGCTGCAGCCGGGGCTGCAGGCTCCGTCGCGGGGCAGGTCGTGGGCATCGCCATCGGTGTACAGGACAGCTTCAGTTGGAAAGCCGTGGCGCTCGCAGCCATCGGTGGAGGCATCTCCGGTGCTGTTGGCGGCATCAACCTCTTCGATGCCGGGACCACAGCAGGGGTCATTGGTAATGCCATCGTGCGAAACGCCATCGGCAATGCGGCTTCGCAGGGCATTGCGGTAGCAACAGGGTTGCAGGACAAGTTCAACTGGAAGAGCGTCGCGGCCAGTGCCGTGAGCGCAGGCATAGGCCAAGGTTTGAATGCAGCGATGGACTACAACCCATCGCTCAATGGCTTCGAGATTGGCAAGAGTCTGGCCTCGGGTCTGGGCGGCAGTCTCGCGGCGCAGGCTGTGCGCGGCGGAAAGATCAGTGCTGCAACGCTGGCATCAGATGCCTTTGGTAATGTGATCGGAGACAGCATCGCAGCGGCCAACAGTAGCGCGGGGAGCAGCCGCTACAAGAGTAATCCCTATGCTCCGGATCAGAAGGCCGCAACGCTCGACGCATTCTTGGAATTGAACGGCAACTTCATCGGGGACGACATCACCATCGCTTCGGCACCTGCAGCGTCATCCGCGGCTCGGACTCAAGGCTACGGACGCTACTTCGGATCCGGCATACAGAACATTGGGTACGACACAGACGAGGCAAGCAGCTCGATGGCCGATCGAGCCAGCGGCTCTGCGCTTCGCACGACCTCAATGAATTCGGCTTACGCCCTGTCTGGCTTCCTGGGCAACACTTCCATCGACGCCGGAGTCGGCGTGCCTTATGCGCCGATGCTAGAAGAGATTCGCGTCGCGTCAAGTGCGGATATCTGGACGGCTGACAAACCCCTGATGTTCCAACGTGGTGACGGCTACCCATTGGGCGTGCGCAATCGCGTCGGACTTTTTGCGGATGGCTCTCTATCGACAAAAGGTGAATTTACATCTGGCACGCCAATGGGGCTGAGCGATGCACAGATCGGCAGGGCGCAAGAGCGTCTGGACTTCATCAATGCCAGCTACTACAACAGTCCAAACTATCACAACAACGCACTGACCTACGGTATCGCATCGGCGGCGAACTGGTTGGTTGGGACTGGCGACGCTTCGCCTGTCATTCCAGGTAACATCAATTCCGAGTACGACCAGCTGCGCACTGTGCTGTCGGTCAACGCAACTGGTGCTCAAGTGCAAGCTGTGTTAGCCCCCAATGCGCTGCGCCTAAGCAGTGATGATTGGACGGGAGCACTCAATTCCAGCGGCGGCACCACTTTTCTGCAGCGCGCCCAGCAAGCCACGGCACTTGCCAATCAAGCCTTCTCTCCCTCAGGTTGGCGTGCGCTCAACGGCAACTACAGTACTCAGACTGTTGCCGAGCGTCGCATGGCTTGGAGCACAGTTGGGGCCATAGGTTCTCTTACGGCTCAGGCGTATCCCAACACTCTGGCAATGGGCGCAGCGGCTATGCCGCAAGCCATACTTGCCAGAACTGGGTTCGGCGAAGAAGTCATCGGTGGCGCGGCCTCCGTGGGGCGCACCTCGGCTCAATGGGGTAAAACTCCGCAAGCCACTGAGAGGCTGTACACACGCAACCGCCCCACGCCAATGACGATGGAAGACGCGCTAAACCAAGCCGATAAATTCGATGCCTTCAATGGCAATATGGTTGACTACAAGGTCACTCCCTCGGGCAGCGTTGTCGTCGACCATGGTGGCGGATTGAAAGTTCACTATCGAGGGATGGCTGATGCGGAGTTTGATGCCATTTATGGGACAGACAAGATGGCAGCGTACAAAGCTCCAAACTTCGCTGCAAATACGCCAGTTACATGGAAAGGTGCATTCGGCGATAACTTTGTGAATGTGCATATTCGCGAAAGCATGCTTATGAGTGATCGTGGCTCGGTGGCAATGATGGCGCATGAATACGGCGAACTACAAATGGTCTATAACGAAGCGGGGCATGGTGCGCTCACGCCCAATAAATGGGCTTCGTTCATCGATGCTTCACATGAAAGAGTGGTGCCCCGTGTTGATCGGATCATCGGCAATATGATCATTGGTGGAGGCAAGTGATGTCGCTTCAAGCAGCAGCAGTCAAACGCGAAGAGATGTGG
>NZ_FOXJ01000002.1:0-810000 GCF_900115685.1 Variovorax sp. 770b2
AGAATCTTTTTATCGGCCAACTCATCAGCAACCGCCCCTTCCAGGGCAACCACCGAATCACTACTAGAGCGTCATCAGCCGAGCCCACGAGTATACGTCGATATTTCGGGTTAACGCTACCCCCGGTGAGATTTTGTTCTTGAGTACCAGCTCAGCTTGCGCATACAGATGGAGGCGACGCCTGCGCTCTGCTAATAGAGATGTAGAGATGTGCATGCCGCTCTCTGGACAGCGAATTCCACCCACACATGAAAAAAGCCGCCCGAAGGCGGCTGTCTATCTCACGCAAGTTAACTCAGCTTAGTAGTAGCGCGAGCTGTTCATGCGGCGCATTGCTTCATAGAGCGTCGGCATGCGCGCTTCCTGCGAACGGGTGCTCATGCGGGCCAGTGCGTCGATCTTGGCAACTGCAGCGGCGGGCACCGTGCCTTCCGATTGCTGGCGCCACACGGCGGCTTGCAGTTCCTGCATCACACGCGGGTCGTTCTTCGCGGTTTCCATGAAACGCGCGTCGGCGCGGGCTGAGGCACGGCGTTCAGCAGCTGCCTGCCAGAGGCCGGCGATGCTGCTCTTGCGCACCGAGCTTGCGAACAGCGCAAACAGGGCGATCGCTGCCAGGCAGAAGATGGTCCATGCGGCGAGCAGTGCGCCTTCGTTCCAGTTGGAGACGAGTGTGTCGGCGACCACGAGCACCGCTGCGGCGATGGCAACGATGAACAGGGCGATCAGCGGGCGGGCGCCTTCGGTGCCGGCGCGTGCAGCCTGGATCTGCTCGAAAAGAACTTCGGCGCGACGGACGCCGGGGTGGACAGTGGGTTGGTCAACGTGGACAAAGCTGGTCATGGTGCGATCCCTCCGGGGATGAATGGCAACGAGTGCCGATGCCGTGATATTAGGGGTTACCCTAATGCTTTGCCACTTTATCTTTCTGATGTTTATCATTCACAGCGCTGATGGACGTCAACTTTCGCACGCTCGACCTCAACCTGCTCCGCGTCTTCGATGAGGTGATGGCAGAGCGCAACCTCACGCGCGCAGCCCGCAACCTCTCTATTACCCAGCCCGCGGTGAGCAATGCGCTGCGGCGCCTGCGCGAGGTGCTGGGTGACGAACTGGTACGCCGCGCCGGCGCAGGCGTGGAGCCCACGCCGCGGGCGCTGGCGCTCTGGCCGACGGTGCGCGACGCACTGCGCCAGCTGCAACACACCCTGGCACCGGGCGAGTTCGATGCAGCAACCGCCGACACCACCTTCCTCCTGGCCATGGCGGACGCCACCGCCGCGGAGCTGATCCCCGGCCTGGTGCAGATCGCGGAAAAGGAAGCCCCCGCCATTTCCTTGCGCGTGCTCCCGCTGACCACGCGCGACCCGCGCCGGATGCTGGAGAACGAGGAGGTCGACATGGCAATTGGCTACTTCCCGGCCGTGATCGCCAGCCTGGCGGCGCGGGGACAGTCGGGGGTGGGGGTGCCATTCGAGACCCAGCGGCTTTATCTGGGCCAGTATGTGTGCGTGATGCGCCGCGGCCATCCGCTCGCGAATGCGCCGCTCACGCTGGACGACTACTGCGCCGCGCGGCACCTGCTGGTGAGTTTTTCGGGGCGGCCCTACGGCTTCATCGACCAGACGCTGGGCGCCATGGGGCGCGAGCGGCGCATCGTGGTGACGGTGAACCAGTTCTTCACGGCGGGCCGGGTGGTCGCGAATTCAGACCTCCTGACCGTGCTCCCCCGTCACTTCGTGACCGTGACGGGCATCGACGACCAGCTGGTGCTGCGCGACCTGCCCTTCGACCAGCCGCCGGTGCACGTGGATGCCATCTGGCACCGGCGCGCCCAGCATGGGCATGCGCATGAGTGGCTGCGGACCGCGCTGTTGCGGTCGGCCGCGGCAGCCTTCGCGGGTTCGATCCTCGGGCAGAAGGTGCCCGACTGACCGACGTTGCTCAGCGGACGACGCTGAGCCAGGCGGATGCGGCTGCGCGCAGTTCCTGCGCGTGGTGCGCGCCGCGGCCGGCGCGAACGTCGGCGCTTTCCATCAGCGCGGCGGCGTGGCTGGCCGGTGCGCTGTCGCTGGAGGAACGGAAGAAACGGGCCACTTGGGCGAGGAGGCTGAACATGGTGTTGCGCGGCTTATGGCCGTGCTCTGAGTGGTTGATGTTCCAAGATTAAGGGTTATCCCTAAGAAAACAACCCAGACCTTATGCGCTTCGTGCATGGGGCAATTCACCTAGACTGACCCGACGATGAAGCTGCAACTGCTCTCCGACCTGCACCTGGAGTCCCACCCCCGCTTCCACGCCGAGCCGATCCCGGGCGCCGACCTGCTGGTCCTGGCGGGCGACATCGGTTCCTATCAGGAAGGCTCCCGCCTCGCGGACACCGATTTCGGCCTGGGCCATTTTTCGCCCCGCAACGGCTGGCCGGTGCCGGTGGTCTATGTACCGGGCAACCACGAATACGACAACGCCGACTTCGACGAGACGCACGACCGGCTGCGCACCCTCTGCACCGAGCTCGACATCCAGTGGCTGGAGCGCGAGACCCTCGTCATCGACGGCATCCGCTTCATCGGCACCACGCTCTGGGCCGACTTCGACGCGCTGGTCGAACCCACCGACGGCATGGCCGAGGCGCTCAAGAAGCGCGGCAAGGCGATGCGGGCCGCCGACTTCTACCTGGAAAAGATGGCCACCCGGCGTCACGGCGAGATCTTCCTGTCCGGCCCGCTGCGCGAGCAGGCGCTGGTGTGCCAGGCGTGGCTGCGGCAGGCGCTGGCCGAGCCTTTCGACGGCACCACCGTCGCGATCACGCATTTCGCGCCGACGCTGGCCAGCGCCGATCCGCGCTACGGCCTGACGCCGGGCACCGCGGGCTTCTGCAATTCCCTCGACGAACTGCTGCCATCTGCCCAGCTCTGGCTGCACGGCCATCTGCACTGCGCCTTCGACTATGTGAAGGACGGCTGCCGCGTGGTGGCCAACCCGCTGGGCTACAAGCGCAACGGCGAGCAGGAAGGCTATCGCCCCGACCTGCTGATCGACGTGCGCTGACCCCGGCATCGCTGTAACGGCCGGCTACCGCCGCGCCGCATCCGCTGTGTAGACTGCCTCGAGCCCATCCTGGAGAGAGACATGACACAGCCACAACAGCGCCGCACGTTCCTTCAACACACGGCCGGCGCCGCCGCAACGGTCGGCCTGCTCTCCGCCTTGCCGAAGGCGCTGGCCCAGGCACCCGACGCCGCCGGCAAGGCCATGGGCCAGCTCTCGATGGCCGAGATGTCGCGCCGCCTCGCGGCCGGATCGCTCAGCAGCAGCCAACTCGTGGAAGAAGCGCTGGCCGCCATCCAGAACCCTGCGGGCGAAGGCGCGCGCACCTTCATCCAGGTGCACGCCGCGTCGGCGCGCAGCACCGCGGCGCGGCTGGACGCCGAGCGCAAGAGCGGCCGCGAGTCCGCCTCGCCGATCTCCGGCATCCCGATCTCGCTCAAGGACCTGTTCGACGAAGCCGGCGTCACCACGCTCGGCGGTTCCGTGGTGCTGCTCGGCCAGCCGCCGGCGCAGCGCGATGCGATCGTGGTCGAGCGGCTGCGGCGCGCGGGCGCGATCGTCATCGGGCGCACCAACACGGTCGAGTTCGCCTACACGGGCCTGGGCATCAATCCGAACTACGGCACGCCGAAGAACATCTTCGACCGCGCGACCGGCCGCATTCCCGGCGGCTCGACCTCGGGCGGCGCCATCTCGGTGACCGACGGCATGGCGGCAGGCGCCATCGGCACCGACACCGGCGGGTCGCTGCGCATTCCGGCGGCGCTCAACGGGCTGGTGGGCTTCAAGCCCACGCAGCGCCGCATTCCGCTCGACGGCGTGATGCCGCTGTCGACCTCCTTCGACTCGGCCGGGCCGATGGCGTGGACGGTGGAAGACTGCGCCCTACTCGATGCCGTGCTGGCCGGCGAAATGCCGCGCGCTCCCAAGGTGCTGTCGCTGCGCGGCCTGCGCTTCGCGGTGCCCAGGACCTTCTTCCAGGACGACCTCTCGCCGCCCGTCGCCGCGGCCTTTGCGTCGGCGCTGTCCAGGCTCTCGGCCGCCGGAGCGACGGTGACCGAGTTGCCGATGACCGAGTTTGCCAAGGCGCCGACCATCAACCCGCGCGGCATGATCACCGCCTCGGAGGCCTACGCCTGGCACCGCGAATTCATCAGGACGGGCGCCGCCAAGTACGACCCGCGCGTGCTGGCGCGCATCAAGACCGGCGAGACGATCACCGCGCCCGACTACCTGCAGCTGCAGGCGCTGCGCCGCCAGTTCATCCGCTCGATCAACGCCGCGGCCGCCGGCTACGACGCGATGCTGATGCCCACCACGCCCGACATCGCCCCGCCGATCGCCGAGGTGCTGAAGGACGACGACACCTACTACCGCATCAACGGCCGCATGCTGCGCAACCCGTCGGTGGTGAACCTGTTCGATGGCTGCGCGCTGTCGGTGCCCTGCCACGACGCGGGCACCGCGCCGGTCGGGCTGATGGTGGCCGGCATCGGCAACACCGATCACCGGCTGCTGGCGGTCGGCGCGGCGGTGGAAGCGGTGGTGACGCCGCGGCGCAGCCTGAACAGCTGAAGCGCGCTCGGCGCAACACTCGACACAGCCTTCGGCGCAATCAGCGCGAAGCCAGCCCGTCGAAACAGGTGCCGAGCACGAGTTCGACGATCTGCGCGTCGCTCTGCAGCCCGCCGGCCTTGAGGAACCCGAGCACCGGATCGCAGGCGCGCGCGAACAGCGTGTAGAGCACGGCAATCGCGGGCAGCTTCGGGTTCAGCGTGCCATCGGCCTGCGCGGCCTGGATCCAGCCGCCGAGCGTGTCGCTGATCGCGACCAGCCGGTCGAGATAGCCGCGGTTGTTCATCAGCGCGGCGCGCAGGGTGGAGTTCTGGTGCGGCAGCGAGGGCATCTCGCCGGCCAGTTGCGCCTCCATGGCCCAGCGCACCACCGCGCGCAGCTTGTCGATGGGTTTCTGCTCGGCCGGCACCGACGCCAGCACGTCCTGCGTGCGCTGCATGAGGCGCACCATCGCCGCGGCCGCGAGGTCTTCCTTGCTGGGAAAGTGCTTGTAGAGGCTGGCCTTGGCGATGCCGACGGAGGCGGCGACCTCGTCGACCGTCATCGATTCGAAGCCCTTTTCGGCCAACAGGCGGTTGGCCGTCTGCACGATGGCCTCTTCGCGGGCCTGCAGCATCTGCTCCTTGAACGAGGGCTTGGCGGGGACGGCGGCGGTGGTCATGCGGAAATTCTAGTCTTGGCCGTCGCCGGCCAGACGGCGCGGCTGCCGAAATACCGTCCAGTCTTTTGCAGACCGGCCAGTTCCGCTCAGGCGTTGCGCCCTTTGGAAACCAGCTTGATGCCGGGCATCAGTTCGGCCGCGAGCTCGGGCCGCTCCAGCGCGTAGTCGAGGTTCATGCGCGCGATCTCCACGTGCTCCTCGCCCAGCGCCTGCGCGCGCGAGCCCTGCCCGCGCTCGATGGCCTGCACGATGGCGTGGTGCGTGCGGTGCGCCTGGCGCATCCACTGCTGGCCTTCTTCCATCGACGACTGCATCGGCAGCATCGCGCTGGGCGCGGCGAAGGGCTGGCCGCCGAGCATGTCCATCACCCGCTTGAGCGCGAGGTTGCCGCAGCCCTCGACGATCAGCTTGTGGAAGCGGTCGTTCATCTCGACGTAGGCCGCGTAGTCGTCGATTTCCATGGTGGGCTTGTTCACCGCCCTGTCGCCGGCGTCCAGGCAGTCCTTCAGGTCGCGCAGCAGTTGCCGCGGCGCGCCGTCTTCGGCCAGGAGGCGCGCGGCAAAGCCTTCGATCACGCCGCGCACGCGAATGGCGTCGGCCACCTCCTGCGAGGTGAAGCGGCGCATCTGGTAGCCGCCGCTGGGCGATTGTTCGATGAGGCCCTCGTGCTCGAGGCTGGCGAGCGCCAGGCGCACCGGGGTGCGCGAGGCTTCGAGCTTCTCGGCGAGCGGAATCTCGGCCAGCCGCTCTCCGGGCACGAATTCGCCCTTGAGGATCATGTCGCGCAGTTGCACGAGCACGCGGGATTGTTGAGAGTCCATCGGGAGGCGCCGGGAGCAGGAATGAGCGGATTCTAGGAGACGGGGCCGCCATTGCACGCAGCTTATTTGGCTTGGCTCATTTGTTGCATGCACTTCTGCACAACATGTGTCAAAAACACACGTCACACCTAGAGTTAACCCTGATTTGTGGCGCATCGAGCCCCGAAACGGGGCGGAATCGCAGATGAAAGTTTGACTCGGATCGAGGCTCACCAAGACAATGCATACAGTTGCATGCAATGCCTGCAGACCTCTTTCCGAAGCACCCACGATGGAGCCCGCACGATGATCAGCGCCGAGCAGAACGAACTCATCACCCGCGTCGGACGCGACGCCCCCGCCGGCAAGCTGCTGCGCCGCTACTGGCAGCCGGTGGCCCTGGCCGACGAACTGGCGGGCCCGCGCCCGGTCAAGCCCGTGAAGCTCATGGGCCAGGACTTCGTGCTGTTCCGCGACGAGAGCGGCCAGCTCGGCATGCTCGATCGCGACTGTCCGCACCGCGGCGCCGACCTCGCCTTCGGCCGGCTGGAGAACGGCGGCATCCGCTGCGCCTTCCACGGCTGGCTGTTCGACGCCAAGGGCAATTGCCTCGAGACCCCCGCCGAGCCCGCCACCAGCAAGCTGTGCAGCCGCGTCAAGCAGTCGGCCTATCCGGTGGTCGAGAAGGCGGGCGTCGTCTTCGCGTACATCGGCGAGGGCGAGCCGCCGGCCTTTCCCGACTTCGACTGCTTCGTCGCACCCGACACCCACACCTTCGCGTTCAAGGGCCTCTTCGAGTGCAACTGGCTGCAGGCGCTCGAGGTGGGCATCGACCCCGCGCACGCCTCGTACCTGCACCGCTTCTTCGAAGACGCGGACACCTCCGAGAGCTACGGCAAGCAGTTCCGCGGCGCCTCGGCCGACTCCGACATGCCGATCACCAAGGTGCTGCGCGAGTTCGAGCGTCCCGAGATCAGCGTCGAGCCGACCGACTACGGCTTTCGCCTGAAGGCGCTGCGCCAGCTCACCGAATCGACCACGCACGTGCGCGTGACCAACGTGGTGTTCCCGCAGGCCTTCGTGATCCCGATGAGCGCGGAGATGACCATCTCGCAGTGGCACGTGCCGGTGGACGATACGCACTGCTACTGGTACGCCATCTTCACCAGCTTCACCGGCCCGGTCGACAAAGAGCAGATGCGCGACCAGCGCCTGAAGCTCTACGAACTGCCCGACTACACCTCGCGCAAGAACAAGCGCAACAACTACGGCTACAGCATCGACGAGCAGCTCACCGAGACCTACACCGGCATGGGCGACGACATCAACGTGCACGACCAGTGGGCGGTGGAGTCGCAGGGCGCCATCCAGGACCGCACGCGCGAGCACCTGGGCAGCACCGACAAGGGAATCATTGCCTACCGCCGCGTGCTGGTGAAGGCCATCGAAGCCACGCTGGCCGGCGAGACCGCGCCGATGCTGATCGACGCGGCACAAGCGAGCACCATGACCGGCCCGCCCTCCATCGACGGCATCGGCCACGTCGCGGGCGAAGCCGCCACCGAGACCTACTGGCAAGAGGCCGACCGCGCGCGGCGCCTGAAGTCCGACTGGGCCTCCGCACGGCTCGCCGCCTGAGCGCACGCCCGATGAACGCCAACACATTCGTCGACCGCTTCGGTCTCTGGTCCGACGACCAGCATGCACAGGCGCGCGAACTCGTGCGCCGCATCGACAGCGGCGAGGTCGACCTCGTGCGCTTCGCCTGGCCCGACCAGCACGGCATCCTGCGCGGCAAGACGCTGGTCGCCACCGAGGCGCGCTCGGCGCTGTGGGAGGGCGTGAACCTCACCTCCACGCTGCTGGCCAAGGACACCTCGCACAAGACCGTGTTCCCGGTCTTCACCACCAACGGCGGCTTCGCCATCGAGGGCCTGCAGGGCGGCGCGGACTTCACCATCGTGGCCGACCCCGCCACCTTCAAGGTGCTGCCCTGGGCGCCGCGCACCGGCTGGATCCTGTGCGACGCCTACATGGCCGACGGCAAGCCCTGCCCCTTCGCAACGCGGCAGATCCTGCAGCGCGCGGTAAGCCAGCTCGACGAATTGGGGCTCGACTTCATCGCCGGCCTGGAGGTGGAGTTCCACGTCTTCAAGCTGGACGACGCGCGCATGGGCCTGGCCGATTCGGGCCAGCCCGGCGAGCCGCCGCGCGTGTCGCTGCTCTCGCACGGCCACCAGTACCTCACCGAGCTGCGCTACGACCGCGTGGACGGGCTGATGGAGCTGCTGCGCTCGAACCTCATCGCGCTCGGCCTGCCGCTGCGCTCGCTGGAGATCGAATTCGGCCCGAGCCAGTTCGAGCTGACCTTCGGCCCCACGGCCGGCGTGATGCCCGCCGACACCATGGTGCTGCTGCGCAGCGCCATCAAGCAGATCTGCCAGCGCGCCGGCCTGCACGCCAGCTTCATGTGCCGGCCGAAGATTCCGAACGTGATGTCCAGCGGCTGGCACCTGCACCAGTCGCTGCGCCGCAAGAGCGACGGCGTCAATGCGTTCATGCCCGAGGCGCAAGGCCAGGACCTGAGCGAGATCGGCATGCACTACCTCGGCGGCCTGAAGGCGCACGCCTGCGGCGCGGCCGCGCTGGCGAGCCCCACGATCAACGGCTACCGGCGCTACCGCCCCTTCTCGCTCGCGCCCGACCGCGCGATCTGGGCCAGGGACAACCGCGGCGCGATGCTGCGTGTGCTCGGCGGCGTGGGCCAAAGCGCCTCGCGCATCGAGAACCGCGTGGGCGAGCCGACGGCCAATCCGTACCTGTATCTCGCATCGCAACTGTTCTCGGGCCTGGACGGCATCCGCCACAGGACCGACCCCGGCCCCTCGGCCGATGCGCCCTACGAGACGCCCGCCGAACACCTGCCGCGCTCGCTCGGCGACGCCCTCGCCTGCCTGCGCCGCGACGAAATGCTCAACACGCAGATGGGCAAGGTCTTCATCGACTACCTCTGCCACATCAAGGAAGCGGAAATCGCCCGCTTCAACCTCGAAGTCTCGGAGTGGGAACACCGCGAGTACTTCGACATGTTCTGAAAATGCGCGCCCCGGCTTTTCACTTCGCTTCGCTGCGTGCAACTCCACCCCCCAAGGGGGAGGCGCGGCTCGCCTTGGGGCGGCCCGGCGGCGGCCGCCTCTTCGACTGAACCTTCAATGCCCACGATCCACTACATCCTCAAGGACGGCACCACCCGCGCGGTCGACGCCAAGATCGGCGCCAGCGTCATGGAGACCGCCATCCGCGGCAACGTGCGCGGCATCGACGCCGAGTGCGGCGGCTGCTGCTCCTGCGCCACCTGCCATGTCTACGTGGACGACGCCTTCGCCGCCCTGCTGCCGCCGCCCGACGACATGGAGAGCGCATTGCTCGAAATCGTCGCGTCCGAACGCCAACCCACCTCGCGCCTGAGCTGCCAGCTCAACGTGACAGCAGCCCTCGATGGCCTGAGGGTGCGCATTCCAGAGACACAGGTCTGACGCACACTCGCCCGCTTTGCATCCACTCCACCTGAAAGGCGTTTTTCCATGACGACGATGACGAAGAGAACCGTTCTCTCGACCCTCCTGCTCGCCGGCTTCGGCATGCTGGGCACCGTGGCCGCGCAGGCCGCCGACGAGCCGCTGCGCATCGGCCTCATTGCCACCTACTCCGGCCCCTACGCCGACTACGGCCGCCAGTTCGATGCCGGCATCGCGCTCTATCTGAAGGAGCACGGCGGCAAGGTGGGCGGGCGCACCGTCGAGATCATCAAGAAAGACACCGCCGGCCCCGCGCCCGATGCCGCCAAGCGCATCGCGCAGGAACTGGTCGTGCGCGACAAGGTGAGCATCCTCACCGGCCTGGACTTCAGCCCCAATGCCTATGCCGTGGGCGCCATCGCCACGCAGGCCAAGATCCCGACCCTCGTGATGAACGCGGCCTCCTCGGCCATCACCAACAGCTCGCCCTACATCGCGCGGCTGTCGTTCACCGTGCAGCAGGTCACCGACCCGATGGCGCGCTTCATGCTGAAGGAAGGCATCAAGGACGCCTACACCGTGGTCGCCGACTACGCCTCGGGCGTCGATGCCGAAACCGCGTTCAAGAAGACCTTCACCGCCGGCGGCGGCAAGGTCTCGGGCGAGGTGCGCACGCCGATGAACAACCCCGACTTCTCGGCCTACGTGCAGCGCATCAAGGACGCCAAGCCCCAGGCCGTGTTCTTCTTCTTCCCCTCCGGCGTGATGCCGCCGGCCTTCCTCAAGGTGTGGAAGGAGCGCGGCATGGAGCAGGCCGGCATCAAGCTCTACGCCACCGGTGAAGCCACCGACGACAGCTACCTGGACGCCACCGGCGACGTGGCGCTCGGCCTGGTCACCAGCCACCACTATTCGTTCGCCCACAATTCGCCGAAGAACCAGAAGTTCACGCGCGACTTCGCCGCCGACAACGGCACCAAGCTGCGCCCCAGCTACTTCGCCGTGACCGCCTACGACGCCATGGCCGCCATCGACCTCACGCTGCAAAAGACCAAGGGCGACGCCGGCGGCGACAAGTTCATGGACGCGCTGCGCGGCCTGCGCTTCGAGAGCCCGCGCGGCCCGATCGAGGTCGATCCGCTCACCCGCGACATCGTGCAGACGGTCTACATCCGCAAGACCGAGCGCGTGAACGGCCAGCTGGTGAACGTGGAGTTCGACAAGTTCGACCGCGTGAAGGACCCGGCCAAGGAAAGCTCGAACTAAGCACGCCGGCAAGCAGCGCAGCCAGCAACAGGAGGCCCATGGGCATCGTGATCTTCGACGGGGTGGCCTACGGCATGCTCCTGTTCCTCATCGGCGTGGGCCTGTCCATCACGATGGGGCTGATGAATTTCGTCAACCTCGCGCACGGCAGTTTCGCGATGGTGGGCGGCTATGCGGCGAGCGTGCTGATGAACCACTTCGGTCTGGGCTTCGGGCTCTCGCTGGCCGCCGCCTTCGTGGCCGCGGCGCTGGTGGGCGCGGTGCTGGAGTTCGTGTTCTACCGGCGCCTGTATCGCGCGCATCCGCTGGACCAGGTGCTGCTGTCGATCGGCGTGGTGTTCGTGTCGATCGCGGCGTTCACGTATTTCTTCGGGCCGACGATGCAGCCGTTCACGCTGCCGCCGGCGCTCGACGGGCAGGTGGCCATCGGCGGGCTCGAGGTGGGCCGCTACCGGCTCTTCCTGATCGTCTGCGGCGTGGCCGTGCTGGCCGCGTTGCTGCTGGTGCTGGGCAAGACGCGCTACGGCGCGATGGTGCGCGCGGCGGTGGACAACCAGCGCGTGGCCGGTGGCACCGGCATCCACGTGCAGCGCCTTTTCTTTTTGACCTTCTCGCTGGGCTGCGGCCTCGCGGGGCTGGGCGGCGCGCTGAGCCTGGGCATGCTGGGGCTGGAGCCGTCGTTCCCGCTCAAGTACCTCGTGTACTTCCTGATGGTGGTGTGCGTGGGCGGTGCGGGCACCGTCACCGGGCCGTTCATCGCGGCGCTGCTGGTGGGCATCGTCGACGTGGCGGGCAAGTACTACTGGCCTGAAGCGGGCGCCTTTCTCATCTACGTTTTCATGATCGTCATGCTGCTGGTGCGGCCCAACGGCATCGTCGCGAAGAAGGGGCTCGCATGAAAGGCATCAGCGTCTCCCCCGCGCAGTTGCGCATCGCCGAAGCCGCCTTCTGGCTCGCGCTTGCGTCCAGCTTCTTCCTCTTGCCCGACAAGCTCACGCTGATGAGCCAGATCATGATCTTCGGCCTGTTCGCCGTGTCGCTGGACATGGCGCTCGGCTACGCAGGCATCCTCACCGTCGGCCACGCCGCCTTCTTCGGCGCGGGCGCCTATGCGGCCGGGCTGCTCGCGAAATACGGCTGGAGCGAACCCTTCACCGGCCTCGTGTTCGCGCTGGTCGTGAGCGGCCTGCTGGGCTACCTGCTCAGTTACCTGGTGGTGCGCGGCGCCGACCTCACGCGGCTGATGATCACCATCGGCGTGTGCGTGCTGCTGTACGAACTGGCCAACCGGCTCTCGGGCATCACGGGCGGCACCGACGGCCTGCAGGGCGTGGTCATCGCGCCGGTGCTCGGCCTCTTCGAGTTCGATCTCTACGGCAAGACCGCGTTCGGCTACGCCTTCGGCGTGGTGCTCGCGATGTTCCTCGTGGTGCGGCTGGTGCTGCGCTCGCCCTTCGGCCTGGCGCTGCGCGGCATCCACGACAGCCGCAAGCGCATGACGGCCATCGGCTCGCCCGTCGAGGCACGGCTGCGCATGGCCTACGCCTTCTCGGCCGCGGTGGCCGGCGTGGCGGGTGCGCTGCTCGCGCAGACCACGCAGTTCGTCGGCATCGAATCGCTCAGCTTCAACCGCTCGGCCGAGGTGCTGATCATCCTGGTGCTCGGCGGCACCGGGCGCCTGTACGGCGGGATGATCGGCGCCATCGTCTACATGCTGGTGCACGACTGGTTCGCGGACATGAACCCGCAGTACTGGATGTTCTGGCTCGGCATCTTCCTGATCGCGGCGGTCATGCTGGGGCGCGGCGGGATCATGGGCGCGCTCTCGCGCTTCGTGCGGACGGGGAAGGCGCGATGAGCCCCACGCATACCCTGCGCACGCACAACCTGGGCATCCGCTTCGGCGCCTTCCAGGCGGTGAGCGAGGTGAACCTCTCGCTCGAACCCGGCGCGCGGCAGGCGCTGATCGGCCCCAACGGCGCGGGCAAGACCACGCTCATCAACCTGCTCACCGGCGTGTTCAAGCCCACGAGCGGCTCGATCCACATGGGCGATCGCGACATCACGCGCCTGGCGGGCGACAAGCGGGCCCGCATGGGTCTCGCGCGCACCTTCCAGATCAACACGCTGTTCCCGAGCCTCACGCCGCTCCTGTCGGTGGTGCTGGCCATCAGCGAGCGCGAAGGGCTGGGCGCCACCTGGTGGCGGCCGCTCAGGGGCTGCACCGCGGTGTTCGACGAGGCGCATGCACTGCTCGGCACGCTGAAGCTGGACAGCCTGGCGGACGTGCCGGTCTCGGAGCTCGCCTACGGCAAGCAGCGGCTGCTGGAGATCGCGCTCGCGCTCGCGGCCAAGCCCCGCATCCTCCTGCTCGACGAACCCGCGGCCGGCGTGCCCGAGGACGAAAGCGGCGAGCTCTTCGAGGCCATCGCGGCGCTGCCCGACGACATCAGCGTGCTGTTCATCGAGCACGACATGAAGCTGGTGTTCCGGTTCTCCCGCCGCATCTCGGTGCTGGTGGGCGGACGCATCCTCACCGAGGGCACGCCCGCCGAGATCGGCGCCGATCCGCGCGTGCGCGAGGTCTACCTTGGGAGTTCGCACCACCATGCCTGAAGCAAGAAAAGAAGAAGTCCTGGCCTTCGACCACGTCACCGCCGGCTACGGCAACGCCGTGGTGCTCGACCGCCTCGACTTCTCGCTGCAGCGGGGCGAGAGCCTCGCGATCCTCGGGCGCAACGGCGTGGGCAAGACCACGCTCCTCGAAACGCTGATGGGCAACACGCGCGTGATGCAGGGCGCGATCCGCTGGCAGGGCGCGGACATCACGCGCTGGCCCTCGCACCAGCGCGTGCGCGCGGGCCTGGGCTGGGTGCCGCAGGAGCGCGAGGTGTTCCCCTCGCTCACCGTCGAGGAGAACCTCACGGTGATCGCGCGGCTGGGCGGCTGGAACCTGAAGCGCGTCTACGACTTCTTTCCGCGCCTGCGCGAACGCCGCGGCAACTACGGCAACCAGCTCTCGGGCGGCGAACAGCAGATGCTGGCCATCGGCCGTGCGCTGATGACCAACCCCAAGCTGCTGCTGCTCGACGAGCCCATGGAGGGGCTCGCGCCGATCATCGTGGAGGAGCTGTCCGCGGCAATCCGGCGCCTCTGCGAATCGGAAGGGCTGGCGTCGATCGTGGTCGAGCAGCACCCGGTGCTCGCGCTGGAGATGACGCACCAGGCCATCGTGCTGGAGCGCGGCACCGCGGTGCATGCCGGCCCGAGCGCGGGGCTCGCGGCCGACAGGGGGCTGCTCGAAGGGCTGCTGGGCGTGGGGATCGCCGAGGATCTGGCGCGCTGAGCGGCGGGCCCGGTGTCAGGCCACGGCCTCCTGCTTCAACCGTTTCGCGCAGACCGAGAACCGCCATGCGGCCAGGCAGGCGGCCACGAAGCTCAGGGCCCATGAGATGCACAGGTATGCGTACATGAGGAAGGCCAGCCCGATCTGCAACACGGACCTCAGGAACGAGGTGCCCTCGCCGACGATGTAGAACTCCGCGAGGGCATGGACGCCCCACCACACGGCCAGCGGCAGCGCCGCCACGCAGAGGCCATAGGCGAGGCTGGCGGTCACCGGGCCCACGCGTCCTTGGGCGACGGCGCGGTGGCCGACCTGATAGAGGACGACGCTCAGCACCACGGGGGCGGCCAGGCCGAAGGAAATGCAGAAGTCGAGGACCATGCGCGCACTGTAAGGTGCCATCCCCCGGAAACAAGCCGGCGTCCACCGCAGTACCGGTGGACGCTACCGCGGGCCACGGCGCGCGGTACGCGGCCGCGCTGCGCGGATCAGCTCAGCATCTGCCCGCGGCTGCCGATCACGGCCACGTCCACGAACTGGCCGCCTTCGCGGTTGTTGCGGCCGTAGTGCAGCTTCATTCCACCCAGGTCGAAGTTCTCGATGCTGGCCAGGCCCGCCATCACCGAGGCGCGCGTGGGCGAGCCACCCGCACGGCGCAGGCCCTCGGCGAGCACGGCGGCGTTGATGTAGCCCTCCAGGCTCGTGAGCGAAAAATCCTTGGTGCCGTTGGCCAGCATGTCGGCCTGGTAGCGGCGCACGATCTCGAACTTGGTCGAGTACGGCGAGGGCACCACGATCACGAAGCCCAGGCCCCGCGCGAGATCGCCCATGGCGGCCAGCGCGCTGGCCGTGATCGACAGCCCGTAGGCCGAGCTGTTGCCGCCGGCATCGCGCAGCGCCTTCATGAAGACCGGCGCCGTGCCGGCCAGGCCGATGATCACGACCTGTGGCTTGGCCTTGGCGATGGCGTCGGCCGCGGGACCGACTTCCATGCTGGTGGTGTTGGGCGTGGTCGCGATGACGGCCGGCTCCAGCTTGGCCTTGGCGAGCGCGGTCTTGAAGGCCGCCAGCACCGACTGGCCCAGCGGATCGTTCGAGTGCACGAGGCCGATGCGGCTCTGGCCCAGGACGGCCGCCGTGGTCACCAGCTTTTCGACTTCCTGGTCGTAGTTCACGCGCACCCAGAAGGTGTTGGGCGCAGTCTTCTTGCGCAGCGCGACGGTGCCGGTGATCGGGCCCACCACGGCCATGCCGGGCACGGCGTCCATCACTTCGGAGGTCTGGCGCGTGCCCAGCGGGTGCAGCAGCGCGAGCACCGAGCTGTCCTTCTCGAAGGCCAGCGCGTTGGCCTTGGCCACTTCGGGCTTGAAGGTGTCGTCGGCCATGACCAGCTCGACCTTGGTGCCGTTGAGGCCGCCCGACTTGTTCAGCGCGTTGAAAAAGGCGCTCGAACCCTGGAAGAGCCCCTGGCCGTTGGCCTTCTCGACGCTGCTGTTGTCGAAGGTGGTCCCGATGCGGATCGGCTTGCCCTGCGCGAAGGCCGGCATGCCCAGGCCCGCGGCGGCGGTGGCGGCCAGCCCGGTCAGCACACGGCGACGGCTGGTGGTGGGCGGCGCGAGGAACACGCGCTGCTCGGGAACGGTCATGGTCGGGGTCTCCAGAATTCGGTGACAAAAGTACACATTTCAACAAGAAATGTAACGCACGTCACCGTGCCGGAGATGACAGCCGCTGCAGCGCCTCTAGAGCAGTTCCTCGCCCACGATGGGCAGCAGCAGCCAGTTCTTGAAGCGCAGCCAGAGGAACTCGCCGGGCTCGTCTTCGTGGACGATGTCGCCGCCGGCGTCGTCGTATTCGAGCCACTGCACGCGCCGGCCGTCGGGCCCCAGGCGCAGCCGGTAGCCCAGGTTGATGCGCTGGCCGTTCATGAGCTTGTTGTAGTCGCCCACGAGTTCGGGGCTGTCGATCACCAGGCCCATTTCGGTGTTGACAGCGGCCGAGCGGTGGTCCAGGTTCATGGAGCCGACGAAGAAGCGCTCGTCGTCGACCACCGCCAGCTTGGCGTGCAGCCGGCTGATCGACTTGCCGAAATCCCCGAACTGGCCCGAGCGCCCGCTGAGCATGGGCGCGATCTCGTAGATGGCAACGCCGATCTTCAGCATGTCGGCGCGGTAGCGCTCGTAGCCCGCATAGGCCAGCGGCTCATCGGTGGCGCCCAGCGAATTGGTGATCACGGTGATGCGCCCGCCGCTCTCGATGGCCTTCTTCATCATCGCCATGCCGCGCGTGCCCGGAATGAAATACGGCGAGCCGATCTTGACCTCGCGGCGGGCCGAGTTGATGACGCTCAACGCGCCCTCGGTCACGCTGCCGGCGTAGGCTTCCTCGGCATTGCGCGTGATCTTCTCGGGGTCGTCCACGAACAGCGTGCCCGGCGCCCAGTAGCGGTCGATCTTGCCGGTGATGAGCTGCTCGCCGACGGGCGACTTGTTCAGCACGTCGCGCGGCCGAATCGGCACGTCGGGCACAGCCGTGCGCACGATCTCGTCGAAGCGCCGCTGCCCGGCCTCGGGCGTCGAGCGCAGCGGCGCGATGCGCTCGATGGGCCAGGCGTGCGAACTGTTCCAGTAGCGGTCGAACCCCTCGGACATCTGCCGCACGATCGGCCCGCTGGAGATCACGTCCATGTCGATGAAGTTCGCGGCCGTGCTGCGCATGAAGTACTCGTTGCCGATGTTGCGTCCACCCGAGACCGCGAAGCTGTTGTCCGCGATCAGCAGCTTGTTGTGCATGCGGTGGTTGATGCGGCCGAAATCGGTGAGCGAGAACAACAGGCGCGTGGTCAACGAGTTCGCGCGCGAAGGCAGCGGGTTGAAGAGCCGCACCTCCACGTTCGGAAAGGCCGAGAAGGTGCTGAACACCTCGTCCTCGCCGGCTGTGTAGAGGTCGTCCACCAGGAGGCGTACCCGCACACCGCGCGCCGCGGCCTCGCGCAGCTCCTTCAGGAACAGGAGGCCCACGTCGTCCTTCTGGATGAGGTAGTACTGCACGTCGAGCGATTTCTCGGCGTGGCGCGCGAGCGAGATGCGCGCATCGAATGCGAAGGCCGCCTCGGGCAGCAGCCGGAAGCCCGAGAGCGCGCTGGACTCGCCCGGCACGCCCTTGGCCGCGAGCTGCCCGAGTTCGGTCTGCGCCACGTCGGTGAAGGCCGTGGCCGGCGCCCGCGCCTCGGACGGCGGCAAGCTGACGCAACCGGTCAGCCACGCGGCCGCGAGCATCCCCAGGAGGGCGGTGAAACTGCGGACAAGGGAGGCACGCATGGGCCGAACTGTAGCGCGCGGCGCGCTTGCACGGCGCCCTATGATCGCGCCGACAAAAGGAAAAAAGCGTGCTCAACGGCTTGTGGCTGGGTTTCTTCGGGATGGCGACGCTCGCGGCGCTCGTGCGGTGGCTCGTCGGCGGCGATCCGACGGTGTTCGCCGCGCTGGTCGAAAGCCTCTTCGCCATGGCACGGCTGGCGGTCGAGGTGATGGTGCTTCTGTTCGGCACGCTCACGCTGTGGCTCGGGTTCCTGCGCATCGCCGAGGCGGCGGGGCTGGTCGGCTGGCTCGCGCGGCTGCTCGGCCCGCTGTTCCGGCGGCTCATGCCGGGCGTGCCCGCGGGGCATCCGGCGCTCGGACTGATCACGATGAACTTCGCGGCCAATGCGCTCGGCCTGGACAACGCCGCCACGCCCATCGGCCTGAAGGCCATGCGCGAACTGCAGCGCCTGAACCCCGACCCGGTGACCGCCACCAACGCGCAGATACTTTTCCTTGTCCTCAATGCCTCGTCGCTGACGCTGCTGCCCGTCACCATCTTCATGTACCGCGCGCAGCAGGGCGCGCCCGATCCGACGATGGTGTTCCTGCCGATCCTGCTGGCCACGAGCGCATCCACGCTGGTCGGGCTGCTCACCGTGGCCGTGGCGCAGCGCCTGCGGCTGTGGGACCCGGTGGTGCTGGCCTACCTGGTCCCGGGCGCGCTGGTGCTGGGCGGCTTCATGGCGCTGCTGGGCACGCTGTCGGCCGCGGCGATCGCCTCGCTCTCGTCGCTGATGGGCAACCTGGCGCTCTTCAGCGTGATCATCGTGTTCCTGGCGGCCGGCGCGATCCGGCGGGTGAAGGTCTACGAGTGCTTCATCGAGGGCGCCAAGGAAGGCTTCGACATCGCGAAGAACCTGCTGCCGTACCTGGTCGCCATGCTGTGCGCGGTCGGCGTGCTGCGGGCCTCGGGCGCGCTGGACTTCATCCTCGGCGGCCTGCGCTGGCTGGTCACCACGGGCGGCTGGGACGCACGCTTCGTCGATGCCATGCCCACCGCGCTGGTCAAGCCCTTCTCGGGCAGCGCGGCGCGCGCGATGCTGATCGAGACCATGAAGAGCCAGGGCGTGGACAGCTTCCCGGCGCTGGTGGCCGCCACCGTCCAGGGCAGCACCGAAACCACCTTCTACGTGCTGGCCGTGTACTTCGGTGCGGTCGGCATCCAGCGCGCGCGGCACGCGGTGACGTGCGCGCTGCTGGCCGAACTGGCGGGCGTGGTCGCGGCGATTACGGTCTGCTACTGGTTCTTCGGCTAGGCCCCAGCGCTCACTTGCGTGGCTCGACCACGGGGAACATCGGCTCGAAGGTATCGAGCATCGACATCAGCTCGCCGAGCCTGGCGCGGTTGCCCTCGATCTTCACCTTGCCCGCGAGCACCGCCGCGGGAAAGCTCGTCTCCTTCAGCGTGATCGCGTCGAGCGTGGCGCGGCTCAGCGTCACCGTGGCGTCGGCCCCTGGCTGCTGGCCGGCGATGTGCGTGAGCGCCGAGTTCTCCAGCGTCAGCACGAACTGCTGGTTCGAATCGGTGAAATTCCAGTTGATGACCATCGCCTTGCCCTCGGCCTTGGCCGCGTCGAGCCGCACGCCCAGGAAGTCGAAGAACAGGTCGTTGCTCACCGCCTTGAGCGTGTCCGCGTTCGAGCTGCTGCCGCCCGGGATCTTCGGCACGCCGCCCCGCAGTTCCATCGCGCCCACCAGGTAGGCGCTGCGCCAGGTGCCGGCCTCCGACTGGTAGCCCAGCTGCTCGAGCGCATCGGCGCCGAGTTCGCGCGCCGCACGGTTCGTGGGGTCTGCGTAGACGACCTGGCTCATCGCGCTCGCGACCCAGCGGTACTCGCCGTTCTTGAAGTCGTCCCGCGCCCGCGCGACCACTGCATCCGCGCCGCCCATGTACTGCACCGTCTTCTTCGCGTAGTCCACCGGCGGCAGTGGGTTCAGGTTCGCGGGGTTCGCGTCGTACCAGCCCAGGTACTTCTGGTAGACCGCCTTGGCGTTGTGCCGCAGCGTGCCGTAGTAGCCGCGTGTGGACCATTCCTGTTCCAGGCTCGCGGGCATGCGCAGCGTCTCGGCGATGTCGGCCGCGGTGTAGCCCTGGTTGAGCAGGCGCAGCGACTGGTCGTTGATGAACTTGTACATGTCGCGCTGCTTCTTCAGCAGGTCGGCGATGCGCCCCTGCCCGGTGGTGGGCCAATGGTGCTGCGCGATCAGCACGTCGGTCCTGTCGCCGAAGGCCACGCGCGCCTGGTCGATGTACTTGGCCCACAGGTTGCCGTCGCGCACCTCGGCGCCGCGGATCGTGTAGAGGTTGTGCATGGTGTGCGTCACGTCCTCGGCCATGTTCAGCACGCGGAACTGCGGCAGGTACATGAGCATTTCCGACGGCGCCTCGGAGCCCGGCACCAGCTGGAAGACGAACTGCACGCCGTCGATGGTGCGCTCCTCGGTCGCCTTGTCGATGGTCGAGGTGGGCGCGATCAACGTGATGGTGCCGCGCGCGAGCGCCTTGCCCAGGCCCGTGTCGACCTGCCCGCGCGGGCCCGGCGGCAAGAGCGAGCCGAACTGGTACTGCGAGCGCCGGCTCATCGCGTTGCCCGCGAGGATGTTCTCGGCCACCGCGGTTTCCATGAAGCCCGAAGGCGCGATCACCTGCACCTTGCCTGCTGCGACATCGGCCTCGCTCGCCACGCCCTTCACGCCGCCGAAATGGTCCGCGTGGCCGTGCGTGTAGATCACGGTGCCGACCGGCTTCTTCGGCCGGTGCTGGTAGTACAGCGCCAGCGCAGCGCGTGCGGTCTCGGCGGTGAGCAGCGGGTCGACGACGATCAGCGAGCTGTCGCCTTCGACGATGGTCATGTTCGCGATGTCGAAGCCGCGCACCTGGTACACGCGATCCGTCACCTGAAAGAGGCCATGGATCGCATTGAGCTGCGCCTGCCGCCACAGGCTCGGGTTGACCGTGTCGGCGGGCTCGCCGGCCTTCAGGAAGTCGTAAGGCTTCATGCTCCAGGCCGGGCGCGGACCAGGGCCGGGCACCAGCGCATCGGGCACCGTGCCGATGAAGCCGCGCATCGCGTCCTGGAAGTCCTGCCGGTTGGCGAAGGGCAGCGTCCTGGCCATGTCGGCGTTGGCTTTCAGGGTCGCGGCCTCGGGCGGCTTGGGTGCGATCTGCGCGAAGGCCTGTGCGCTGCCGAACGTGCAGGCCAGCGCGGCCAGGGCCACGGCGAAGGAAGAAGAAGGGGTCATCGGTGTCTCTTTGTCTTCGGTGAAGCAGGAACAAGGCGCGATTTTCCGAACCGCGCGAAGCATTGGCAAATGCAAAATGTGTCGATCCTTTTTACGGAAAACGCAAAATGCAATTGCGCCAGCTCCAGCACCTCGTCGCCCTTTCCGAGCAAGGCAGCTTCGGCCGCGCCGCGCAGGCAGTGCACCTGTCGCAGCCCGCGCTCTCGCGCAGCATCGACACGCTTGAAGACAACCTGCAGGCCCGCCTGGTCGACCGGGCCTACGGCACCGTGCGCTTCACGCAGACCGGCGAACTGGTGCTCGCGCGCGCCCGCGAGCTCCTCGCCGATGCGCAGCAGATCCAGCGCGACGTGCTGCAGCTGGAAGGCCTGGCCATCGGCAGCCTCGCCGTGGGGCTCGGCCCCTTCGCGGCCAGCACGCTCGGGCGCATGGCGCTGTCGCTGATGGCGCAGCGCCATCCGGAACTCCTCATGCGCATGGAAGTGGCAGACACCGCCACGCTCGGCGAGCGCCTGCATCGGCGGCAGCTGGACCTGTTCATCGCCGACACCCGCGACCTGCAGAAGCAGCCCGGCCTGAAGCTGGCGCGCCTGCCCGACCTGCCGGTGTCGTTCTTCGTGCAGCCGAAGCACCCGCTGCGCCGGCTGAAACAGGTGACGCTGGAAAAAGCCATGGCCTATCCCATGGCCGGCCCGAACCTGCCCGCCGAAGTGGCCGCGCATTTCGAGCGCCAGGTCCAACGCGACGACCGCGGCGTGTTCAGCGTCACCTGCGACGACGCGGGCACGCTGCGCCACCTTGCCCTGACTGCCAACGCGGTGATCCTCGCGCCGCACGCGCCCACGCTGAACACCGACACCGACGCCCTCGTCCCCCTGCCGATCGCCGGCTTCGCGCGCATGCAGACGCACTACAGCCTGGTCACGCTCGCGGGTCGCACGCCCTCCGCCGCCGCCACCGTCTATACCCGCCTCGTGACAGAGTTGATGGGGCCGCTCAAGCGGTCCGCCGGGCGTTGAAAAGGTGTGAACGAACCCGCCATGCGCGCTCATCCCACCCAGGCACCCCCGCTCTGCGTTGCAGATGCTCGCCATGGCCGAGCCATGGCTGCGCTTTGCGCCTTCATCGGGCGCGTCGGGGCGGGCTGCTCGGGCACGCCGGGTGCATTCACACCTTCTGAGCCAAAATGGTCTTCCTGCCGACCACCGCCCAGCCTCCTTCGTGACCACTCCCCGCCGGGCCCAGCCGCCCACCTTTTCGCCCGACGAGTTCCGGGAAGCGCTAGGCATGTTCGCCACGGGCGTGACCATCGTCACCGCATGCGCGGCCGACGGCACGCTGGTGGGCCTCACGGCCAACTCTTTCAATTCGGTGTCGCTCACGCCGCCGCTGGTGCTGTGGAGCCTGGCCCGTGCCGCGGGCTCGATGCCCGCGCTCAGCACCGGCTCGCACTACGCCATCAACATCCTGGCCGCGAACCAGAAGCCGCTGGCCGAGCGCTTCGCCACCAAGAACATCGACCGCTGGGCCGACGTGGAATTCACCCGGGGCATCGGCGGCGCGCCGGTGCTGGTCGGCGCCGCGGCGAGCTTCGAGTGCTTCAACCGCAGCCGCTACGACGAGGGCGACCATGTGATCTTCGTCGGCGAAGTCGAGCGCTGCACGCACAACGCGGGCGCCTCGCCGCTCCTGTTCCACGGCGGGCGTTTCTACACGGAACATCCCTTGTGATGCGGGCCGCTGCGCTCCTGCCCGTCCTGCTGCTGGCCGCGCAGGCCGCGATGGCGCAGCAGACGCAGGAGGTGGCGGGAGCGCTCAAGCAGAACTGGTTCGACGACCCGTTCTTCCAGGTGTCCACCGGCCTTGCGGCCTGCACCACGCCCGAAGGCCCGTTCTATACCGCCGAAGAACGGCGCACCCAGACCCACTCGCGCCTGGAGCGCGGCACCAGCTGCTGGCTCGCCGGCAAGTGCACCGACAGCAACGCCTACCGCTACGACAAGCCGCTCGCCCCCAAGGTGCGCGCCGCACTGCTGGCCGTGCCGGGCGTGCGCAGCGGCAGCGTGTGGGTGATGATCCAGCGCCGCTGGGTCTACCTGCAGGGCTGCGTGCCGACGCCCGCGTTGGCCAGGCGGCTCGAACGCGCCGCGCGCGCGGTGCCCGACGTGGAGACCGTGGTGCCCGACCTGATGACCGGCACACGAGGCAAGCCGCCCTACCCGGTGTACCCGGTGGCCGGCCGATGAATCAACGACGACAACGACACGAATGATCCAGCGCAAGACCCACCTCGACTCCCTGGCCATCGGCCTTCTCATCGCGTGCTGCGCGTTCTGGGGGCTTCAGCAGATCCTCATCAAGACCACCGTGGCCGAAGTGCCGCCGATGTGGCAGGCCTCGATCCGCATGGTGGGCGCCACCGTGCTCCTGTGGCTGTGGTGCGCCTCGCGCGGCGTGCCGCTGTTCGACCGCGACGGCACGCTGTGGCCCGGCCTGCTCGCCGGGGCCCTCTTCGCGGGCGAGTTCGCCGGCATCTACCTCGGCCTGCAGCACACCAGCGCCTCGCGGCTCACGGTGTTCCTTTACACCGCGCCGTTCTGGGTCTCGCTGCTGCTGCCGCGCTGGGTGCCGGCGGAACGCCTGCGCGGCTTCCAGTGGCTCGGGCTCTTCATCGCGTTCTCGGGCGTGGTGCTCGCGTTCAGCGAAGGCTTCAATCACATGAGTTCGTCGCAACTCATCGGCGATGCGATGGGGCTTGCGGCCGGCATGCTCTGGGGCCTGACCACGTTGACGCTGCGCACCACCAAGCTCGCCACGGCCAGTGCGGAGAAGACGCTCTTCTACCAGGTGGCGGTGACTGCGGCGGTGTGCCCGCTGCTGTCGCTCGCGCTCGGCGAGACCTGGCGTTTCTCGTACTCGGCCTGGGCCTGGACCTCGATCGGCCTGCAGACGGTGATCGGCGCGTTCGCGAGCTATCTCACCTGGATGTGGCTGCTGCGGCACTACCCGGCGACGCAGATGTCTTCCTTCACCTTTCTCACGCCGCTGTTCGCGCTGATCTTCGGCGTGGTGCTGCTGAACGAGCCGCTGACGGTGCAGCTGATGGTGGCCCTCGTGGGCGTCGGCCTGGGCATCGTGCTGGTGAACCGGCGCCCCGCGGTGCAACGCACGGCATGAGCGCGGCCATCATGAATTTCCAGCACGTCCTCGACGACATCGTCGCCACGCTGCGCCCCAGGCTCGGCCAGGAGGGCACCGTCGCCAGCTACATCCCCGCGCTCGCGCGCATCGATGCGCGGCAGTTCGGCATCGCGCTGCGCACCTGCGATGGCGAAGAGGCGTTCGCGGGCGATGGCGAGGTGCCGTTCTCGATCCAGAGCGTCTCCAAGCTCTTCACGCTGACGCTCGCGATGCAGCGCATGGGCGATACGCTGTGGGAGCGCATCGGGCGCGAGCCCTCGGGCAATCCGTTCAACTCGCTGGTGCAGCTGGAAAACGAGCAGGGCAAGCCGCGCAATCCGTTCATCAATGCGGGCGCGATCGCGGTGGCCGACCGGCTGGTGAGCCAGGCGATGGCCAATGGCGGTAGCGCGAAAGCCGACATCCTCCGGCTGATGAGCGGCCTGTGCGGGGAGCCGATTGCGTTCGACGAAGAGGTGGCCAAGTCCGAAGCCGACACGGGTTTCCGCAATGTCGCGCTCGCGAACTTCATGAAGAGCTTCGGCAAGATCGACAACGACGTCGGCACGGTGCTGGACACCTACTTTCACCAATGCTCGTTGCGGATGAGCTGCCGCCAGCTGGCACGCGCCGCGGCGTTCCTGTGCCGCGACGGCGCCCACCCGATCGACGGCGAGCCCGAGATCACCGGCGAACGGCAGACGCGGCGCATCAACGCGCTGATGCTGACCTGCGGCACCTACGACGCCGCGGGCGACGTGGCGTTCTCCATCGGCCTGCCCTGCAAGAGCGGCGTGGGCGGCGGCATCGTGGCGGTCGTGCCCGACAAGCTCACGCTCTGCGTGTGGTCGCCGGCGCTGGACGCCACCGGCAACTCGCTGCTGGGCATGAAGGCGCTGGAGCTGTTCGTGACGCGCACGGGGCTCTCGGTCTTCTGACCTTCGCCGATCAGGCGGCCACGGCCGCCGGCGCCGTGCCCAGGCAGCCCATGCCTTCCAGCGAGGCCTCGACCGCCTCTTCCAGCGGCGTATGCGGTTCGTGCCCGAGGAAGGCCGCCAGCTTTGCGTTGTCCATCAGCACCGGCGTCTGCCACAGGTAGCGCATCTCGCGCATTTCGCGCAGGGTGGTGACGAAGGGCGAGGCCAGCGTCAGCAGCCACCACGGGAAGGCCGAAACGCGCGGCTCGGCGCCCGTGCGGCGCGCCACCACCTTGCGGATGGCGCCGCTCATCCGGGTGCCGTCGGCATCCCGATGGCCGGCCATGTGGAAGCGCGCAAAGGGTTCCAGCCTGTCGCGCCGCGCCAGCAAGGCGACCATGGTGCGCGCCACGTCCGGCAGGTACGACCATTGGTGCGCCGTGTCCACGCGGCCCGGATAGCTCACGGCCTTGACCGGCAGCCCCGCCTTCACCAGCCCTTGCGAGAACCAGTTGTTGCCGGCCTTCGGACCGAAGAAGTCGCCGGCGCGCACGATCAGCACGCGGGCGCCGTTGCGGCTGGCGGCTTCGAGGCGCCGCTCCAGCTCGACCCGGATCGCGCCCTTGCGGGTGACGGGGTGCTGCGGCGCGTCTTCGCCGATCGGTCCCGGGAAGGCATCGGGACCGTAGTTGTAGACCGTGCCGGGCAGCACGATGGTCGCGCCTTCGGCCGTGGCGGCGGCGATGGTGTTGTCCAGCATCGGCAGCACCAGCTGCGCCCAGTTGCGGTAGCCGGGCGGGTTGACCGCATGCACGATGACCGAACAGCCCTTCGCGGCGTCCATCACGGCCTGCCGGTCCATCGCGTCGCCGCGCAGCCAGGTGATGCCGTCCTTTTGCGTCGCGGGCTGCGCCATGCCGCGCTGCAGCGCCCGCACCGTCCACCCCGCCTGGCGGAGTTGCCGTGCCACCTCGCCGCCGATGCCGCCCGTCGCGCCCAGAACCAGGACCGTGTTGTCGTGTGCCATGAAATGCTCCAGAAACGTTGTCGATGGCTCGATTCTGGGTCGGCGCCTCTTCCATTGGAATTGCCGAACACAGGTCAGCAGCTATACATTTGTGTATGACTTCGAACATCGGCTGGGAGCTCTATCGCTCGTTCCTCGGCGTCCTGCGGGAAGGCTCGCTCTCCGGCGCGGCGCGTGCGCTGGGCATCACGCAGCCGACGGCCGGCCGCCATGTGGCGGCGCTCGAGAAAGCGCTCGGCGTGGCGCTGTTCACGCGCTCACAGGTGGGGCTCATGCCCACGGAAGTCGCGCTGGCGCTGCAGACGCATGCCGAGGCCATGGAAAGCACCGCCGCCTCGCTGGAGCGCGCCGCGACCAGCCAGGGCGAGGGCGTGCGCGGCGTCGTGCGTGTCTCGGCCAGCGAAGTGATCGGCGTCGAGGTGCTGCCTCCCATCGTCGCGCGGCTGCGCGAGGCGCACCCCGCGTTGAAGGTCGAGCTGGTGCTGACCAACCGCGTGCAGGACCTGCTGCGGCGCGAAGCCGACATCGCCGTGCGCATGGTCCGGCCCAAGCAGGAGCAGCTGGTCGCGCGCCGCGTCGGGCAGATCGAGCTGGGGTTTCACGCGCGCAAGGACTACCTGGACCGCCACGGCACGCCGCGCAAGGTGCAAGACCTCGCAGCGCATGCCGTCATCGGCTACGACCAGCCTTCGGCGTTCGTGCGCAACGCGGGCAAGGCGCTCCCGGGCTACGGGCGCGAGGCTTTCTCGCTGCGCACCGACAGCGACCTCGCGCAACTGGCGTTGATCCGCGCCGGCGCGGGCATCGGCATCTGCCAGGCGGGCCTGGCCCGGCGCGACGCCGCACTGGTGCGCCTGATGCCGCGCACTTTCTCGATGAAGCTGGAGACCTGGATCACGATGCACGAAGACCTGCGCAGCAGCCCGCGCTGCCGTGCCGCCTTCGATGCACTGGTCGCCGGACTGCAGGCATACATCGATCCGCCGGCACAGGGGAAAATAGGCCGCGCACGAACACAAGCCTCCGAATGACCGAACCGACCGACACAGACAACCTCCCCCTCCAGGAACCCCGCCTCTGGCGCGACGACCTCTGGACCGCCCGCGTGATCAAGAACGAGGAAGACGACGGCTGGGCCGTCGAGATGACCCGCCACGGCGACCCCGAGCCCGCGCTGGTCGGCCCCTGGACCATGGGCCGCGACAAGAAGAACCCCAAGCCGCTGGACGGCCCCGCCTTTTCCACGCTGGTGAAAACGGCCGCCGAAGTGATCCGCCGCCACGAGCAGCAGCTGCACGCCACGCTCAACAAGAGCGTGACCGTGACGGCGCGGGACGGCCGGCGCATTCGCGTGGCGCTCGCGATCGTGCCCGACGAGGACAACCCCTCGGCCACGCTGAGCGCACACGACGACGAAGACGACAGCGAGCTGGCGAGCGTGAACGTCTCGCCGGCCTTCAGGCTCACCTCGGGCAGCGCCACCGCCTGGATCGAAGCGGACTTCGCCCGCCCGCGCTGAGCACCCGCCCGCCCCGGCCCGCAATCAGCGAAATGACGTATGGGCAGCCCGCGGTGAGTTGAGAACAATCGGCTTCGACGACACGAACCCGTTGCAGGACAGGACAAACAGGCCCGAATCGGTTGGAACACCGGCTCGGGTCTTTTTGTTTTTTCTCAACCATCCTTCAGGACTTCAGGAGCAGCGTCATGCGACATGGTGATATTTCGAGCAGCAGCGATTGCGTGGGCGTCGCGGTCGTCAACTACAAGATGCCCCGCCTTCATACCAAGGCCGAGGTGCTGGACAACGCCCGCAAGATCGGCGAGATGCTGGTCGGCATGAAGCGGGGCCTCCCGGGCATGGACCTGGTGATCTTTCCCGAGTACTCCACGCACGGGATCATGTACGACGCCAAGGAGATGTACGACACCGCCGCCACCGTGCCCGGCGAGGAGACCGCGATCTTCGCGGACGCCTGCCGCCGCGCCAACGTGTGGGGCGTGTTCTCGCTCACCGGCGAGCGCCACGAGCAGCACCCGGACAAAGCGCCCTACAACACGCTGATCCTCATGAACAACGAGGGCGAGATCGTCCAGAAGTACAGAAAGATCATGCCGTGGGTGCCCATCGAGGGCTGGTACCCGGGCGACCGCACCTACGTGAGCGACGGCCCGAAGGGCATGAAGATCAGCCTGATCGTCTGCGACGACGGCAACTACCCCGAGATCTGGCGCGACTGCACGATGCGCGGCGCCGAGCTCGTCATCCGCTGCCAGGGCTACATGTACCCGGCCAAGGAGCAGCAGATCCTGGTGTCCAAGGCCATGGCCTTCATGAACAACACCTACGTGGCGGTGGCCAACGCGGCGGGCTTCGACGGCGTGTACTCGTACTTCGGCCATTCGGCGCTCATCGGCTTCGACGGCCGCACGCTCGGCGAATGCGGCGAGGAAGAGATGGGCATCAACTACGCCGAGCTCTCGATGAGCCTGATCCGCGATGCACGCAGGAACGGCCAGTCGCAGAACCACCTCTTCAAGCTCATGCACCGCGGCTACACCGGCGTCATCAACTCGGGCGATGGCGACAAGGGCGTGGCGGCCTGCCCCTTCGACTTCTACACGCAGTGGATCAACGACCCCGAGGGCGCACGCGAGAAGGTGGAGTCATTCACGCGTCGCACGATCGGCACGGCCGAGTGTCCGATCGAGGGCCTTCCGAACGAATCCAATCAGAGCTGAAGAATCAAAGCTGGCGAAACGTCGTCAGCACCTTCAGCACGCTCTGCGTCGCACCGTCGCGCACGCTCGGCTGACGATGCGCGATGCCCAGGCGGCGCGTGAGCTTCGGGGTGATCGGCAGCACCTGCATGCGCTTGTTGGGCACCTCGTCGACCGTCTGCTGCAGCGGCAGCAGCGCCGCGCCATAGCCGGCTGCGACAAGGCTCTGGATCGCGGCGTCGTAGTTGAGCTCGATGCGGGCGCGCGGCGCGAAGCCGGCCTCGGCGAACCACTCCATCGTGAGGCGATACATGTGGGTGGTCGCGTCGTTGAAGATCAGCGGCTGCGCCGCGAGCCACGCGGGCGTCACGCGCCGGGGCGCCTTCCAGCGCTGCGGCACGAAGGCCATCATCGGCTGATCGCGCCATGGCGTGACGACCAGGTCGCGCAGCGGCGGCTGCGGCATCGCGACCAGCCCGATGTCCAGCGTGCCCGCGGCCAGCCGCGCCATCGCCTCGGAGGAGCCGAGGATGCTCACCTCCACGTCGATGCCCGCGTGCACCGTGCCCAGCGCCTCGAGCACCTGCGGCAACAGGTCGACCACCACGCCGGTCGATGTGCCCAGCCGCACGCGGCCCGTGCGGCCTTCGGTCTGGCGCTTGACGGCATCGATGGCCTCGTCGGTGTCGCGCAGCAGCCTGCGCCCGCGCTCCACCAGCGCGGCGCCCGCGGCCGTGGGCGTGACGTTGCGGCTGCCGCGCACCACCAGCTGCGCACCCAGGCGTGACTCGAGTTCGCTGATGTGCAGGCTCACCGTGGGTTGCGCGAGGTGCAGTGCCTTGGCCGCTGCGGAAAAGGTACCGAGGTCCGCGATGGCGATGAGCGTTCGCAGTTGATCCAGGTTGAGTTGTCGCATCAGGAATGCTGATTGTGTGGTTCAGGAATCTCAACTTCCACAATAGCACGCAGCGCCGGAAGATGAATGCTCCCACCAAGGAGCCCACCGTGACAGCGCCCAAGCCCTCGACCTTTCATCAACGCCTGATGCATGCCCTGCACGACTGGCGCCGCCGCGCAGCGCAGCGCCGCCGCAGCCGCGCCGACTCGCAGCACCTGGCCGGCATGAGCGACCACGACCTGCGCGACCTGGGCATCGGGCGCAGCGAAGTGCGCGAGCTGATCGACCGCAACAGGTACTGACATGGCGAAAGAAGCGGCATCGGCCTTCAGCCTTTGCCCCGGAATCTGAGGTTCAATCCGGGGCGTGCCCCAACCCAAGACACCCGCCCCGCTCTCCATCGAACTCACCTCGCCGCAGTCGGTCAACGGCAAGCGCGCGGCCTTCCAGTCGCTCTGGCTGCTGGTGCGCATGCAGCATGCGCACGACGCCGAAAGCGGCCTGGTGCGGCTGGCCGACCTGCGCGGCGAAGTCTCCGACGCGAGCACGCTGCGCATGGTCGTGAGCCGCGCGTTCCGCGACTTCAAGGCCTGGAACATCGAAGTCGGCTGGGGCGAGGACACGCAGCGTGAACCGCGCTTCCTCAATGCCGAACGGCGCAGCCAAGGGCCGTTCTGGCTGCCGGCCGCCGAGGCGAAGCGCGCGCGCATGCTGGTGGGCGGCCGCACGGCCACCGCCGCGGAGGTGGCCTCCTTTCTCGGCCTGCGCTCGCGCAAGCGCCGCACGGCGGAACCCGGCTCGCCGCCACCCGACGCGGTGCATCTGCAGGACGCCGCATTCTGGAAGCAGCTGGTCGCCTCGCAGCAGGCCGCGCGGCAGGGCCGGCTCATGGCGCCCGTGGCGGGTGGCAGCGCGACCGGGCTGCCGGCCAGCGCGCTGGAGTCGATCCGCCTGGCCGGCACGCTGGCCGCCACCGACTTCCAGCGCGCGCTGGTCACGCTCAACGAGGCGATGCTGTGGCGCCGCCTCGGCGACAACGAGCAGGCGCGCCGGCGGCTGCAGGCGCTCAAGAAGCAGCGCCTGGCCCACCACGTGGCGGGCAACGACTACCTGGGCGCGATGGAATGCATCGTCTCGGCGTGGTGCGCCTACACCGCGCGCGACCTGCCGCTCGCGCAGTCGCTGCTCGGCGGCATGGCCGAGGATGCAGCGCGCGGGCTGGTCTTGCGGCATCACCCCGACGTGCGCTTCGAGTGGTGCAACCTCTGGGCGCTGGTGTGCCGCTCGCGCGCGCTCGGTCTCTCGACGGACGACAAGCCGGCCGCTGCGGCGCTCGCCGAAGAGTCGCTGCAGCGCTTCGGCGAGGCGCTGGCCGCGGCCTTCGAATCGCATTCGTTCGACGCGGCGCAGCACGTGGCCGCCAACATGGGCATGGCCGCGTGGCTGTTCGACCGCGTCGGGCTCTCCGATCTTCCGGCGCTCGCGCACGACGGCCACGCCGACACCACGCGCCGCGCGGTGCAGTGGATCGCCTTCAGCGAATGGCTCTGCGGCCACACCGACGGGCAAGGGCGCTCGGCGTGGAATGCGATCTACCTGATGCGCATCGCGCGCGGGCACTGCCGGCCCGAGCAGCAACCCACGCTTGCGCAGTTCCGAGCGCAGAAGCCGCTGGACCCGGCCGCGATCTCCAAGCTCGCCGGCCCGCTCGCCGATGCCTTCGATGCCGCGCACTGGCCGGCGCGCTGGGTCGACGTGGCGCAGGCTCGGCTGGCCGATCACCAGGCCGGGCGGCGGCGCTACCCGGGTCTGCAGCATTGCAGCCTCTTGTTCGAACACGCCTGGTATGCGGCGCATGCGGGCGATCTGCACGCCGCCGAACAGTCGCTGGGGTTTCTGCGCGAGGCACTGCCGCAACTGGTGCCGAGCGACCGTGCCTACTTCACAGAGTCGTGGAATGACACCTTGCCGGCCGAGCTGGTGCTCGAGGCGAAACCGCCGCGGCGGCCAGCGGCGGCGCGCAAGAAGGCCGTGCGCCGCACCTAGTTCCTTTGTCCTGTCGGACTGCGAAATACGGAGCACCGCTGCTTTTTGGCCGTGCCGAATTCACGAAAGCCCGAACTGGTTTGAGTTTCATGCATCGCGCACGCTGGCGATGGCACATGCGGCATGGATGATTCGCGGCGCCTGGTCGCAGGAGTCGCCTGCGCCGGGAGCTCAAATCAACACAGGGAGAGAATTCATGACTTCGCACTTGCTGCGCAATTGCCCGCGGCCGCTCACGGCTGCCGTACTCACCGTCACGCTGACAGCGGGACTGACCGCATGCGGAGGAGGCGGTGGTTCGGGGGGCGGATTTCTGCCCCTTCTTCCGACCACATCAACGGCATCGCCCACACCCACACCCACACCCGAGCCTGCACCAGCCCCGCCGCCAGCGCCGGCCCCTGCGTCCGTGACACCTTCTTCCGACCCGAAGGCGTGTATCACCACACCCGAGACAGGCTCGACCGCGGACGTCGGCAACGCCTTCGAGGGCTTGTGGGGCCAGCCCGGTACCATTGGAGGCCAGGCGGCGAGCGTCGGGCTGTTGTCCATCGATGCCGCCGGATCCACCGTAGGCTTCCAGATGCCCGACCCCAATGTCATGACCGGCATGCACGACGACTTCGTCGGCAAGCTTTCCTTCGACGCGGGAAGCGGCACGTGGCAAGTCTCGTCGGGCGAGGTGCGCAATTTCACCGACTGGGCGCCATGGAGCGGCAGCGGAGCCTTCAGCGCGAAGTCTTCCATGACCGGTACCTATGCCGCCAACGCCGCAGCCCCCAAGGCCTTCGGTCCCTGGACATACGAACTGTCCAACTCCCTCGCACTGACGCCTTCGTTCCTCGGAGGTGAATGGGGCGCGCTCTACGGGGCATTCAACGGCACGCTGAACATCGCAGCCGACGGCAGCCTCAGCGGCTCGACTCCGTCGGGCAGCCTCGGGGGCGCCTGCACGCTCAGCGGCTCGGCCGCCCTGCAAGAGCCTGGCTCTGCCAAGAATCGCATCGCCTTCGATTTCACGGTGGCCGACGCAGCAAAGGCAGGAGACAAGGCTTGCGTGCTCACCGGCGTGAAGAAGGGCGTCGGCTTCGTGAGCATCAGCCAGTACACGCGCGATGGCATCTGCACGCGCAGCAACACGCTCTATGTACAGCTCCAGGACGCAACAGGACGGCTGATTGCCGGCTATATCTTCCCTCGGGACTGATCAGCGTACGGCTGGCGCACCCGTGGACTTGCGCACCACCAGCTCGGGCCGCAGCACCACGGTCGATGCCGACATCGCATGCCCATCGATCTCCTCGAACAGCATCTCCGCCGCGCGCCAGCCCAGCTCGCGGTGCGGCAGGCGGATGGTGGTGAGCGGCGGGTCGACCATGTCGACCAGCGGCATGTCGTTGTGGCCGGTGATGGAGATGTCCTTGGGCACGCGCAGGCCCGCCTTGCGCAGCGCGTCGTAGGCGCCCAGCGCCACGAGGTCGTTGCAACACACCACCGCCTGGGGGGCCGCGCCGGCCTCGAGCATCTGCTGCATCGCGATCGCCCCTGCCTCGCGGCTGTAGCTTGCGCACTCGACCACGCGGAATGGCTTCATGCGATGGTCGCGCAGCGCCTGCTCCACGCCCAGGCGCCGGCCCACGCCCGTGGGAATGTGCTGCGGCCCCGCGAGGTGCGCGATGCGCTTGTGGCCCAGGCCCACGAGGTGATCGACCGCGAGCTTCATCGCAAGCCGGTCGTCGCTCACCACCGCGGGCAGGCGGCCGGTTTCGTCGGCGCGGTTGACCAGCACCGCGGTCATTCCCGCCTTGGTGACGAAATCGACCAGTGGATCGTCGCGCGTGGCCGTTGCGAGGATCACGCCGTCCACGCGCTGGGCCAGCATGCGTTCGAGCACCGGCCGCGCGAGTGCGGGGTCGACCACATTGGTGACGAACACGAAGTACCCGCGCGCCGCCGCGCTGGCCTCGATGCCTTGCAGGATCGGCGGGAACACCGCATTGGTGATGTCGGGCACCAGCACGCCGATGGTGTGGGTGCGCCCGGTACGCAGCGCCGAGGCGGCGCGATTGGGCCGGTAGCCCAGGCGCTGCGCCGCTTCTTCCACCACGCGCAGCACCTCGTCGCTGATCAGTGAACGCTTCTCGGGGCTGAGTGCGCGCGACACGGTCGACACATGCACGCCCGCGGCGCGGGCGACGTCACGAATGGTCACGGGAGAAGAAGTGGGGCTGGTGCTCATCGGCTCATGGATTGGTGCAAACGATTGTCGTGCCAGTCAGATGCTGCAGACAGCTTTTCCTCATTCCTGGTCTGACGAAGAGGGTCATTTTACTTTTTGGCGATTTGGACTAATATTGTGCAAACGATTGCAAAGACCCGCCATGAACATTGCCACCTCTCCCCATTCGGTGCTCGGCTTCGCGCTCGAGGCCATGAAACACACGCCCGATGCGCGACTGCGCACCGTGATGGATGCGCTCACGCGCCACCTGCATGCCTTCGTCCAGGAGGTGAAGCTGACCGAAGAGGAGTTCGAGCAGGCGCTCGAGTTCATCGTCGCCATCGGCCACGCCACGGGCGACAAGAAGAACGAGGTGGTGCTGGCGGCCGACATCCTGGGCATCTCCTCCGTGGTCGCGCTGCAGAACAACCAGGACCCGCACGGCGAATCGCCCGCCGCGCTGCTCGGCCCGTTCTGGCGCGCGAATTCGCCGGCCTGCGCACCGGGCGACAACATCGCGCGCTCGGGCACGCCGGGTATTCCGCTCGCGGTGACGGGCACGGTGCGCAATGCCGGCGGCCAGCCGGTGGCCGGCGCCACGGTCGACGTATGGCAGGCCTCGCCGATCGGCCTCTACGAGAACCAGGACCCGACGCAGGAGAACATGAACCTGCGCGGCCGCTTCGCCACCGATGCCGAGGGGCGTTTTCATTTCCGCAGCGTGCGGCCGGCCGGCTATCCCGTGCCGACCGATGGGCCCTGCGGCGTGCTGCTGCGCGCGCAGCGGCGCCATCCCAACCGGCCCGCGCACCTGCACTTCATGGTGAGCAAGCCGGACCACAAGGTGCTGATCACGCAGGTGTTCGCCGATGACGACGAGAACCTGGAGACCGATCCCACCTTCGGCGTGACGCGCCGGCTGATCGGCCGCTTCGCGCTCGCGCCCGATGGCCAGACAGCCACCCTGCAATACGACTTCCAGCTCGAGCCTGGCGAGATGAAGTTCCCCCGTCCACCGATCCCCTGAACCCACCACTCCCCTTCACGCCATGAGCTTCGATCCTGTTTCCCGACTCGACGGCAAGGTCGCCGTCATCACTGGCGGCCTCGGCGCCATCGGCTATGCAACGGCCACGCGCCTGGCCACGCTCGGCGCCACCTGCGTGCTGCTGCACCGCCGGGGCGACGATGCCGCCGCGCGCGCCGCCGCGCTGCCCTCCCCCAACGACCAGCGCCACACGGCGATCCGCGCCGACATCGTCGACACGCCGAGCCTGCAGGCCGCGGCCGCCGAGGTGAAGGCCACGCACGGCCGCTGCGACATCCTGGTCAACAGCGCGGGGCACACGCAGCCCATCGCCGCCGGCGATCTGGATGCACTCACCGACGAGCTCATCGACGACCTGCTGCGCGCCAACTTCCGCGGCGTGTTCGCCACCATCCGCGCCTTCGCGCCCATGCTGAAGGAAAGCGGCGACGGCCTGGTCGCGAACATCTCGTCCATCGCGGGGTTCACCGGCGTGGGCAGCAACCTCGCGTACGTCGCGGCCAAGGCGGGCCTGGATGTGGTGGGCGATGCGCTGGCCAAGGCGCTTGCGCCGGCGGTGCGCGTGGTGTCGGTCTCGCCGGGCGCGGTCGAATCGGGCTTCGTGCCGGGACGCGGCGCGGAGTTCGCGAACAAGATGGCCAGCACCACGCCGCTCGGGCGCATCGGCAGGCCCGACGACGTGGCCGCGACGGTCCAGGCACTCGCGACGACGCTGCGCTTCGTCACCGGCACGCGCATCGTGGTCGATGGAGGGCGTCACCTGTGAGCACCGTGAAGACCCTCATCACCTGCGCCGTCACGGGCAACCTCGTGAAGCCCGAGCAGACGCCGCACCTGCCGATCACGCCGGTGCAGATCGCCGACGAATGCCTGGCGGCCGCCGAGGCCGGCGCGGCGCAGGTGCACATCCACGTGCGCCACCCCGAGACGGGCAAGCCGTCGATGGACGTCGAGCTCTACCGCGAGGTGGTCGACCGCATCCGCCGCGGCAATCGCGAGCTGATCGTCAACCTCACGACCGGCCCGGGCGGACGCTACATCCCGAGCGAGGACGACCCGAAGATCGCCGCGCCGGGCACAACGCTGCTGCCGCCCGAGAGGCGCGTGGAGCACATCGCGCTCATCAAGCCCGACGTGTGTTCGCTCGACCTCAACACCATGAACTCCGGACCCGACGTGGTGATGAATACGCCGAAGAACGTGCGCCGCATGGCCAAGGTGATTCGCGAGGCGGGCGTGAAGCCCGAGCTGGAGATCTTCGACTCGGGCGACATCAACCTCGCACTCGACCTGATCGCCGACGGCACGCTGGACGGCCCCGCGATGTGGACCTTCGTGCTCGGCGTGAAATACGGCTTCGCGCCCACGCCCGAGACGCTGCTCTACGCCCGCAACATGCTGCCGCGCGGCGCGTTCTGGAGCGCCTTCGGCATCGGCCGCATGGAGTTTCCGATCGTCGCGCAGGCCTGGCTGCTGGGCGGCCATGTGCGCGTGGGCATGGAGGACAACATCTATCTTGAAAAGGGCGTGCTCGCCCAGAGCAATGCACAGCTCGTGGCCAAGGCGCGCGACATCCTGCTGAGCCTGGGCGGCGAGATCGCGAACCCTCGCGAAGCGCGCGCCATGCTGGGCCTTCCGGATGCGAGGGGCTGAACGATGAGCGTCGCCGCCATGCACACGACCCACACCTGCCGCGCGTTGCGCGTGAACCAGAAGGCCGCCAACCTCGATGCACTGCAGCTGGAGGCCGCGCCGCAGTCCGAACCCACGCCGCCGCCCGGCCACGCCGTGGTGCGCGTCGCGGCCGCCGCGGTCAACCCGAGCGACGTGAAGGCAACGCTGGGCATCATGCCGCAGGCCGCATGGCCGCGCACCCCGGGCCGCGACTTCGCGGGCACGGTGGTGAGCGGGCCGGCCGAATGGATCGGCCGCGAGGTCTACGGCTCGGGCGGCGACATCGGCATCACGCGCGACGGCTCGCATGCGCGCTACCTGGTGTTGCCCGAAGGCGCGTTGCGCGCCAAGCCCCGGGGCATTTCGATGGACGAGGCCGGCGCGGTGGGCGTGCCCTTCGTCACCGCGTACGAAGGCTTTCGCCGCAGCGGCATGCCGCAGGCGGGGCAGACGGTGCTGGTGCTCGGCGCCAACGGCAAGGTCGGCCAGGCGGCAGTGCAACTGGCCTCGCAGGCCGGTGCGCGCGTGATCGCGGTGCAGCGCCGCGCCGGGCCCTTCGAAGGCTTCGCAAACGGCGTGGTCGAGGTGATCGATGCGCGCCACCACACCGACGTGGGCGCGCAGGTGCGCGAACTCACCGACGGGCGCGGCGCACACATCGTCTACAACACCGTGGGCAGCGCCTATTTCGAGGCCGCCAACAAAGCGATGGCCAAGGGCGCGACGCAGATCTTCATCGCCACGCACGAGCGCGCGGTGCCCTTCGACATCTTCGCGTTCTACCGCGGCATGCACACCTTCGTGGGCATCGACTCGCTTGCGATGAATTGCGTGGCCTCGACCGCGCAGCTCGACGCCATGCGCGAAGGCTTCGAGCGCGGCACGCTGAAGCCCTTTCCCATTGCACGCAGCTTCACGCTCGACGAAGCCATGGACGCTTACCGGCTGGTGCTCTCGGGCAGCACCGACCGCGTCGTGCTGCGCCCCTGAACCCACGAAGGACAACCGCCATGCATGTGACCCGTTTCAGCGAGGCGCCGCACTACGAGGCGCCCAACCATTTCGACATGCGGTGCCTGCGCCTCCAGGGCAAGGAAGCCGGCCCCTCCACGCAGATGTGGATGGGCATGAGCCAGATCCTCCCCGGTGGCCACACCGGCCTGGACGACTCCCCGATGGAAAAGCTGTACCTCGTGCTCGAAGGCCAGCTGCATGTGGTGGGCGAATTCGACGGTGCGCACCAGGAAGACGTGCTCGAGCAGTACGACAGCTGCCGCTTCGCGCCCGGCGAAAAGCGCCAACTGGAGAACCGCAGCAACCGGCCGGTGCTGGTGGCGCTGGTGATGCCGAACGCACCGCCGGACTAGCGCCCTCCTTCCAGTCATTCATCGCTCGAACAAACAAATCAACGGAGACAAGACGCATGAAGAAGACATTTCCCTGGAGCCGCCGACGGGCGCTCGCTGTGGCCGCGGCGCTCGCGGCCTGCACGCTCGGTGGTGGCGCATTCGCGCAGGGCACGTGGCCGGGTACGCAACCCATCAAGCTGGTGGTGCCCTTCACCGCAGGCAGCGGCACCGACATCGTCGCGCGCCTGGTGGCCGAGAAGCTCGGGCCCGCGCTCGGCACGAGCGTGATCGTCGACAACAAGCCCGGCGCGGGCGGCACGCTCGGCGCGGCCATCGCGGCCAAGGCGCCGGCCGACGGCTACACGCTGCTCGTGCATTCGGCGGGGCACCTGGTGAACCCGTGGATCTACAAGGGCCTGTCGTACGACACGATCAAGGACTTCACCGGCATCACGCCGATGGCGAGCCTGCCCAACGTGCTGGTCACCGCGCCGTCGCACTTTGCGAACGTGCAGGACCTGGTCGCCAAGGCCAAGGCCAAGCCGGGCGGCTTGAACTACGGATCGGCCGGCAACGGCTCGGCCACGCACATGAACGCCGAGGTGTTCCGGCTCGCGGCCGGGCTCGATGCGCAGCACGTGCCCTTCCGTGGCACGCCCGAGGCGATGACCGAGGTGATGGCCGGCCGTGTCGACTGGTTCTTCGCGCCGATGGTCTCGGCGCTGCCGCTCATCAAGAGCGGCAAGCTGCAGGCGCTGGCCGTGGGCACGGCAAAGCGCTCGTCGGCGCTGCCCGATGCGCCCACCACGGTGGAGGCCGGCGTGCCGGGCTCGGAGTACCTGTTCTGGGTCGGACTCTTCGCGCCTGCGAAGACGCCGCAGCCTGTGGTCGAGCGGCTGCAGGCCGAGGTGGCGAAGATCATGGTGTCGCCCGAACTGAAGGAGCGCCTCGAGAAGCTCGGCGCCGAGCCGTTCACGATGCCGTCGGCGCAGTTCAACAAGTTCATCGTCGACGAGACCGCCAAGGCCCAGCAGGTGGTCAAGGCCGCGAGCATCAAGGTCGACTGACATGGCCCGCACACTGTTCACGGCGGCGGCCCTTGCCGCCGTCTTTCTTCTGCTGCCCGTCGCCGCGCAGGCGCAACCGGCCGACCTGATCGTCATCAACGCGAAGATCGCCACGCTCGACGCCACCGGCATCACCGCGCAGGCGCTTGCCGTGCGCGAAGGTCGCATCGTGGCGGTCGGCAATGCCGGGCAGATGCGCACGCTTTCCGGCCCGATGACCCGCACGGTCGATGCGGGTGGCCGCACGGTGATACCGGGACTCATCGACTCGCACATGCATGCGGTGCGCGCGGCGCTGAGCTACTCGACCGAGGTCAACTGGATCGGCGCCGGCTCCATCGCCGAAGCCATGGCGCGCATCCACGCCGCGGCCGCCCGCGCGCGGCCCGGCGGCTGGCTGATCGTGGCGGGCGGATGGACCGAGCAGCAGTTCGCCGAACGCCGACGCCCCACCGTGGCCGAACTGCAGGAGGCTGCGCCGGACAACCCGGTGTACGTGCAGCTCTTCTACGAAGCGGTCGCGATGACGCCCAAGGCGCTCGAAGCGCTCGGCGTTCCCGCGGGCACGCTGCCGGCCGGCATGAAGTCCGCGCCCGATGGCGCGCCGGGCTGGATGACCGGCGACATCGTCGGTATCTCCGCGCTCTTCGACAAGCTGCCCAAGCCGACCTACGACGACAACGTGGCCGGCACGCGCGCTTTCTTCACGGAACTGAACCGCTTGGGCATCACCGGCCTGGTGGACCCGGGCGGCTTCAGCATCGCGCCGTCGCAGTACGCGGCGCTGTTCGAATTGTGGCGCGAGAAGGCGTTGACGCTGCGCGTGGCCTACAGCGTGTTCGCGCAGAAACCCGGTGCCGAGCTGCAGGAGTTTCGCGACCTCACGCAGATGCTGCCGATGGGCTTCGGCGACGACATGCTGAAGTTCAATGGCCTGGGCGAACGCGTGACGCTCGCGATGTACAACAACAATTTCCCCGATGCGACGGCCAAGGAGAAGTTCTACGAGCTCATCAAGTGGGCGGCGATGCGCAAACTCGCGGTCACCATCCACTGGCAGGAGAACGGCTCGGTCGATCACCTGCTCGGGCTGTACGAGCGGCTGAATGCCGAGGTGCCGATCCGCGGCTTGCGCTGGTCGATCGCGCATCTGGACGACGCATCGCCCGAGACGCTTGCGCGAATGAAGGCGCTGGGCATCGGCTGGACGATGCAGGATGCGATGTACTTCCAGGGCGACCGCGCGCTGGCGACGCGCGGCGAGGCAGCGCGGCGCATGCCGCCCATGGTCACCGCGTTGCGCAGCGGCGTGAACGTGGGTGCGGGCACCGACGCGCATCGCGTGGCTTCGTACAACCCCTTTGTCGCATTGCAATGGATGCTCGATGGCAAGACAGTCAGCGGCAAGGCGATGCGCGGGCCCGACGAAACGCCCACGCGCGAACAGGCGCTGCGGCTCTACACGGCGGGCAGCGCATGGTTCAGCTTCGACGAGGCGAAGCGCGGCACGCTCGAGGTCGGCAAGCTCGCGGACTTCGCGATCATCGACCAGGACTTCTTCTCGGTGCCGGTGGAGCGCATCGGCAAGACGGTGTCGCTGATGACGGTGGTGGGCGGGCGCGTTGTCTACGCGGCACGGCCCTTCGGCGCAGCGGCCACGGCGCCTTAGTCGCAGGCGGCGATGCAGTCGATCTCGATGTCGAACGGCCCGAACCACGCGGGCACGCAGACGAAGATGCGCGCGGGCGGGTCCTTCGGGAAGTACCGCGCGTAGATTGCATTGACGGCCGCGAACTTCTCGGGCGATGTGCAGTAGACATTGCACTTGAGCACGTTCGCGAGCGAGGAGCCCGCCGTTTCCAGGCAGAGCTTGAGCTGCTCGAGCACGATTTCCGTCTGCCGCTCGATCGTTGCTTCGACCACCCGGCCGGTGGCGGGGTCGAGCGGCGGCAGGCCCGACACATAGACCGTATCGCTGTGCCGCGTGACGACCGAGGCGGGCGCCTTCAGGTATTCCAGGTAGGTCGACAGGGGTTCGACACGGATGACTTCCTTCTTCATGAACGCGGCTTTCTGCAAAGGGATGCGTTCGATGATGCCGGCCGCCGCACCGGCTCGCTTCGCTACGGAGCGAAGGATGGCGTGAGCGCCCGCCGCACGCGATCGCGCAGCACCGGCAGCACATCGCTTTCGAACCACGGATGGTGCTTGAACCAGCCCGTGTTGCGCGGCGACGGATGCGGCAGCGGGATGAAGCGCGGCGCGTACTCTGCAAAGGCCTCGACGGTCTCGGTGACGCCGGCCTTGCGGGCCGCGCCGAGAAAGTGGCGCTGCGCGTACTGGCCGATCAGCAGCGTGAGTTCGACCTGTTTCATCTCCGCGAGCAGGCGCGCCTGCCAGAGTTCGGCGCACTCCCTGCGCGGCGGCAGGTCGCCGCTGGTGCCCCGGCCCGGGTAGCAGAAACCCATCGGCATGAGCGCGATGCGCGTGGCGTCGTAGAACGTCTCGCGGTCGATGCCGAGCCACCGGCGCAGCTGCTCGCCGCTCTTGTCGTTCCATGGCACGCCGGTGGTGTGCACCGTCATGCTCGGCGCCTGGCCCACGAGCAGCAGGCGGGCCGTGGCGCTGGCCTGCACGACGGGACGCGGTCCGAGCGGCAGGTGCGCGGCACAGGCGCGGCAACTGCGGATTTCCGCCAGCAATACATCCATGAACGGCTCTCGCGCGCTACTCGGCGAACGGACGGAAGAACGCGTTGAGTTCATTGCCCGCTGCGGCGTTGGCGAACCCGACGAAACGCCCTTGCTCGGCCAGCGTGCGCGCCGCGTGGATGAACCCGCCCCATGCCGCGCGCGCGAGCCCGCCGCCCACGCTGACGCGGCGCACGCCCAGCTCGGCGATGTCCTTCATCGTGAGTTCGCTCGCCCCGCCGACCAGCAGGTTGACGGGCTTGGGCGCCACGGCCGCGACCACTGCGGCAATCTGCTCGCGCGTCTTGATGCCCGGCGCGTAGAGGCAGTCGGCACCGGCCGCTGCATAGGCCTTGAGCCGCGCGATGGTGTCGTCCAGGTCGGGCCGGCCCGCGAAGAAGTTTTCGGCGCGGCCCACGAGCAAGGTGTCGCCGCCCGCCGCATCGATGGCCTTGCGCGCGGCGCGCAGGCGCTCCACCGCAACGTCGATGGGAAAGAGCGGATTCGCCGCATCGCCCGTCGAGTCCTCGATCGACAGGCCCGCCACGCCGGTCTCGACCGCGAGCCGCACGCTCTGGGCGACGCCGTGCGCGTCGGATGCGAAACCGTTCTCGAAGTCCGCGTTCACGGGCAGGTCGGTCGCCGCCACGATGTCGCGCAGGTGGGCCAGCACGACATCGCGCGGCTGCGCGCCATCGGCCAGGCCCTGCGACCACGCATGGCCCGAGCTGGTGGTGGCCAGCGCCTTGAAGCCCAGGCCCTGCAGGTAGCGCGCGCTGCCCGTGTCCCAGGGGTTGGGGATGACGAAGCAGCCCTGTTCGTGGAGCGCGCGGAAGTCGGCGCGTTTCTGGGCGACGGTGCGAGTCATGGGGGCCTCATCTTTCTCGGGTATGTGAAATGGCGAAATGTGCGAAGGATGGGGTTTTAACGCAATGACGCCGACATTGCGCGCCCGCACCGTTCGGTGTTCTGATCGGCACCCATGCCCTACGCCCTCCTGCTTTTCATTCATCTCGTCGCTGCCGCCTTCTGGGTCGGCGGCATGGCCACGATGCATTTCGCGGTGCGCCCGGCCGCCGTCGCCACGCTGGAGCCGCCGCTGCGCCTGCGCATGATGGCCGCGGCGCTGCGGCGTTTCTTCGTCGGCGTGGACGCGTCCGTGACGCTGCTGTTCGTGAGCGGCGTCGCGATGATCCTGCTGACGGGCGGCTTTCGCGGCGTGCACTGGCGCATCGAGGCGATGATGAGCATCGCCATCGTGATGGCCGGCATCTATGTCTACATCCGCGCCTGGGTGTTCAAGGCGCTGCGCCGCGCGGTGGAAGAAAGCGCGTGGCCGGTGGCGGCCGCGCGGCTCAACACGGTGCGCAAGCTGGTGAGCCTGAACCTCGCGCTCGGCGTGGTGGTGTTCGCCGTGGCGACCGTCGGGCGCGCGGGCTAGGCCCGTTAACGCTTCCCGGCGGCGGCGCTCGATTCGCCGAGCACGGCGCCGTCGACCGGCTTCTGCAGCCACTTGGCGATGTCTTCGCCCAGCGCATAGGTCACCACGCCGACCATGCTGCAGGTGCTGCGCGGCATGCCGAAGTAGATGAACATCTGGCGCTCCGCGGTGAAGCGCGCGGGTGCCTCGCCCTTGCGCTCCAGCGTGCCGCGCAGCTGCACGATCTTCGGGCCGCCGTAGAGGCCGCCTGCGTTCGCCAGCAGGTCGGTGATCTCGATCCGAAGGACGGGTGCGCCCTCGGCGTTGAGAGGTGCCGGCGGCGCGAGAAGGTATTCGTAAGGGGTGAGCAACTGGTCCTGCACGGCCTGCTTGAGCGAGGCCGGAACATCGCACGCGTCGTCGGCCTTCTTGAGCTGGATGCCCTTGGCGGTGGTGCCATAGGTGACGGCGGACATGACCACGCTGTTGCGCGCGGTCGCCTCGGGCGGCGGCGGCTCGGGAGGCGCCGGCTGGCGCGTGCCGCAGGCGGCGAGCAATGCGGCGGTGCCCATTGCAAGGGACGCAAAGGAAAGCCGCGCGGCAATGCGCGCGGCAAGCGGATGGTTGGTCATTGGAGAACTCCCTCGTGAATCGGACGCGCCTCTGGGGGCGCGCGTCCGATTCTGCACGGAGACGCAATGACGCCAATTGGCTTACAGCCCGAGCGTGTCGATGCCGTGCGCAACGGCCACGGCCTGGGCGCGCACCGTGGCGCGGTCGAGCGTGCCGGACAGGCGCGGCGCCGTGCCGGCCGAGGCGGCTTCGGCGTACAGGTCGCCGGCGCGGGCGGCGGCCACGGCTTGCGTACGGACCGTGGCGCGGTCGGTGGCGCTCGCGATCGCGACGGGCACGCCGCTCGATGCGCCTTCGGCGTATTGGTCTGCGCTGTGGGCTGCAGCGACCGCATCGGCGCGCACCGCGGCGCGGCTGGCGGTCGACTGGAACTGCAGCACGCCCTGGTATTCCTCGGCGCTCGCGCCAGCGGCGAAAGCGGAGAGAACAGCGGCGGCGAGGAGGAGCTTGGTGGTCTTCATGGCGGTATCTTTCAAAAGAAGTGAGTGAGTCGGTAAGTGATCTATCGGGACATTCATCGCTACGTCGGGGTGCCGTGTGGCGATGAATGAATTACATCGGCAGGCTGTATCTGCGATGTGTCGAGATCCGGGCCGTTTTGCATGCGCGTGTGTGCGCTTCGCCGGCTGGACACAGTGGCGTACAAATCGGCCCGCAGGCCGCGCTGCGCTTCGGAAAAAGGAGTGGACGAAGGGCCGGCGATCAGCCGGCCGCGCCCTTGAGCTCGACGCTGTTGCCGTCGGGATCGGTGATGTAGATCGAAGGCCCTTTGCCCTCGGCACCGAAGTTGTTCTGCACGTCGCCGTGCACCGGCACGCCGTGCTGTGCCATCGACGCGCGAATCGCCGCTTCATCGAAAGGCTCGATGCGCAGGCAGAGATGGTCGACGTTGCGGCCTTCCCTGCCGGCCAATGCGCCGCCTTGTTTGCCCAAGGGGCCATCGGGTGTGATCAGGTCGATGAGACTCGCGCCGGCACGCAAGTGCACGAGCCCCAGGTCGTCGCGGCGCTTCTCGACCGCGCAGCCCAGCACGTCGCGGTAGAAGGCGATCGCGCGTTCGATGTCCTTCACGCGCAGCACGACATGGTCGATGCGCAGCACCGCGAACGGTGGGCTGGGCATCGGACGCGTCATGGCCGGCTGTCTTTCTTCAGACCACGCCCGCCGAACGCAGCGCATCGAACCGCGCCGCGTCGATGCCGAACTCGGCCAGCACTTCGCGCGTGTGCTGTCCGAGCGCCGGCGGCGCATGGCGCAGCACGGGCGGCGTGGCCGACAGGCGCAGCGGACTCGCCACGCCGGTGATGCTGGCAATGCCATCGCCCGCATCGCGCGGCAGCGTGACCGCAAGGCCCCGTGCCTTGACCTGCGCGTCGTCGAAGGCCTGCGCAATGTCGTTGATGGGGCCGCAGGGCACGGCCTTGTCTTCGAGCAGCGTGACCCAGTCGGCGGTGCTGCGGGTGCGGGTGAGTTCTTCCATCATCGGGATCAGCACGCCGCGGTGCTTCACGCGCAGCGTGTTGGTCGCGAAACGCGCGTCGGCTGCCCACGCCGCATGGCCGGCCGCTTCGCAGAAGCGCGAGAACTGGCCGTTGTTGCCGACGGCCAGCAGCATCGAGCCATCGAGCGTCGGAAAGTCCTGGTACGGCGCCAGGCTCGGGTGCGTATTGCCCTGTCGCTGCGGCGCCTTGCCGGTGTTGAGAAAAGCGCTCGCCTGGTTGGCCAGGATGGCCATGCCCACGTCGAGCAGCGCCATGTCGATGTGCTGGCCTTCGCCCGTGCGGTCGCGCACCTGCAGCGCCGCGAGGATCGCGGTGCTCGCGTACACGCCGGTGAACAGGTCGGTGAGCGCCACGCCCACACGCAGCGGGCCGCCGCCGGGCACGTCGTCGGGACGGCCGGTGATGCTCATCATGCCGGTCATGGCCTGGATCATCAGGTCGTAGCCCGCGCGCTCGGCGTAAGGGCCGTCGTGGCCGAAGCCGGTCACGCTGCAGTAGATGAGGCGCGGGTTGGCCGCGCGGAGGCTCTCCTGGTCGAGGCCGTATTGCGCGAGGCCCCCGGTCTTGAAGTTCTCCACCACGATGTCGGCCTCTGCCGCCATCTGCTTCAACAGCGCCTGCCCCTCGGGCGTGGCCATGTCGATGGTGACCGAGCGCTTGTTGCGATTGCAGGCGGTGAAGTAGCTGGCCTGGTCGGTGTCGTTGCCGTCCGCGTCCTTGATGAACGGCGGGCCCCAGGTGCGGGTGTCGTCGCCCACGCCGGGGCGCTCGATCTTGATGACGTCGGCACCCAGGTCCGCGAGGATCTGCGTGCACCACGGGCCCGCGAGCACGCGGGACAGATCCAGGACCTTGATGCCGTCCAGGGCTGCGGGCTTGGTCATTCGTGCCTAGTTCGCGAAAGCTGCAATGCCGGTGATCGCACGGCCCAGGATCAGCGCGTGGATGTCATGCGTGCCTTCGTAGGTGTTGACCACTTCCAGGTTCACCAGGTGGCGGGCCACGCCGAACTCGTCGCTGATGCCGTTGCCGCCCATCATGTCGCGCGCCAGGCGGGCGATGTCCAGGGCCTTGCCGCAGTTGTTGCGCTTCATGATCGAGGTGATCTCGACCGAGGCCGTGCCTTCGTCCTTCATGCGGCCCAGGCGCAGGCTCCCCTGCAGGCCCAGCGTGATCTCGGTCTGCATGTCGGCCAGCTTCTTCTGGATGAGCTGGTTGGCGGCGAGCGGGCGGCCGAATTGCTTCCTGTCCAGCGTGTACTGGCGGGCGCGGTGCCAGCAGTCTTCGGCGGCACCCAGGGCGCCCCACGAGATGCCGTAGCGGGCGCTGTTCAGGCAAGTGAACGGGCCCTTCAGGCCCTGCACTTCGGGGAAGGCGTTTTCCTCGGGGCAGAACACGCCGTCCATCACGATTTCGCCGGTGATGCTGGCGCGCAGGCCCACCTTGCCGTGGATCGCGGGGGCCGAGAGACCCTTCATGCCCTTCTCGAGCACGAAGCCGCGGATCGGGCCGACCGTGCCGCTTTCGCTGACTTCCTTGGCCCACACGACGAACACGTCGGCGATGGGCGAATTGCTGATCCACATCTTGGCGCCGCTGAGCGAGTAGCCGCCCGGCACCTTCTTGGCGCGCGTGACCATGCTGCCGGGGTCCGAGCCGTGGTCGGGTTCGGTCAGGCCGAAGCAGCCGATCCATTCGCCGGTGGCCAGCTTGGGCAGGAACTTCTGCTTTTGCGCTTCGGTGCCGAATTCGAAGATGGGCACCATCACCAGCGAGCTCTGCACGCTGGCCATCGAGCGGTAGCCCGAGTCGACGCGCTCGACTTCGCGGGCGATCAGGCCGTAGGCCACGTAGTTGAGGCCGGGGCCGCCGTACTGCTCGGGGATCGTGGGGCCCAGGAGGCCGAGCGCGCCCATTTCGCGAAAGATGGCGGGGTCGGTCTCGCCGCTGCGGAAACCTTCGATGACGCGGGGCGCCAGGCGCTCCTGGCAGTAGGCATTGGCCGCGTCGCGGATCATGCGTTCTTCGTCGGTCAGTTGCTGGTCGAGAAGAAGGGGATCGTCCCAGTGGAATTGCGCTTTGGCGGCCATGTGCTGTCTCCGGAAAGAGGGAAAGAGAGAAAAGGGGGGATGAGAGCGATCCTAGCCACGCGAGGGGCCGGGCGCAAACGATGAATCCTCACCTAGATATGCGTTTGTAGAATGTCTTGCAAGATGTTCGAGCGGCCTCGCCATTGGCGAGGCCTAGTCTCCATACATACACCCGAGGCATACATGCGCCGCAAGATCCCACCCCTGCAAACCCTCGTGTGCTTCGACGCCGCCGCGCGCCACGAGAGCTACACGCGCGCCGCGCAGGAACTCGCGCTCACCCAGAGCGCGGTGTCGCGGCAGATCGGCACGCTGGAGGCTTTCCTCGGCGTGGCCCTCTTTCGCCGCACGCGCCACGGCGTGGCGCTCACCGCGAGCGGCGCGGCCTATGCGCGGCAGATCACCAAGCGGCTCGAAGCGATGGAGCGCGACACGCTCGACGCCATGGCCCATCAGGGCGAAGGCGGCTCGCTCTCGCTGGCGGCCGTACCCACCTTCGCCACGCGCTGGCTGATGCCTCGCCTGAAAGGGTTCGCCGCGCTGCAGCCCGACGTGGTGGTGCACATCGAGACGCGCACGCGCCCTTTTCTCTTCGCAGATGCGGAGTTCGATGCGGCCCTCTACGCCGGCACACCCGCGCAGGTGGAGAACTGGGCCGGCACGCGCGCGCTGCTGCTGATGCACGAGGACGTGGTGCCGGTGTGCAGCCCTTCCCTGCTTCCGCGCGGCAAGGCCGTGGCACCAGCGGTCGTCGCGAAGATGCCGCTGCTGCAGCAGAGCACGCGGCCCGACGGCTGGCGCCAGTGGTTCGATGCGCAGCAGATCGACGCGCCCAATGCGCGCGGCGGCCCGCGCTACGAGCTGTTCTCCATCCTCGCCGCGGCCGCCTCCCACGGCCTGGGCGTTGCGCTGATGCCGACGATGCTGGTGGCCGACGAGCTCGCGCGCGGCGAGCTGGTGGTGGCCTGCGCGCGGCCGCTCTCGGGCGAGCGCAACTACTACCTCGTGACGCCGGAGCGGGCCGACCAGCGGCCGCTGCTCAAGTTCTTCAGCGACTGGCTGCTCGAAGAGGCGCGCCAACGTTGAGAATGCGCGCCATGACGCGCGACAGCCGCTCCGAATACGAATGGCGCATGCACAAGGTGCTGACGCACATCGACGACCACCTGGACGAGGCGCTCGAGCTCGCGGCGCTGGCCGACGTGGCGCACTTCTCGGCGTACCACTTCCATCGCCTCTTCGCGGCCTGGGCCGGCGAGACGCTGGGCGACTACATCCGCCGCCGCCGCGTGGAAGTGGGCGCGCTGCGGCTCGCGACGCAGCCGCGCCTGTCGGTGCTCCAGGCGGCGGTGTCGGTGGGGTTCGGCTCGGGCGAGGCGTTCTCGCGGGCGTTCCGCGCGCACTTCGGCAGCGCGCCCACCGCATGGCGCGCGTCGCACGACTGGGTGCTGCCCTGCGACGACCCGGCGCGCGATAGCAATCCTGGTCAGATCGCCTTGCACGGCTTCACGAAGAATGGCTCCACGCCGCGCAATCCCGCGCATCAGGAGCCACCCATGAACGTTGAACTGATCACCCGTGCACCCGTCACCATTGCGTACCTGCGCTACACCGGCCCGTTCGGCGCGCCGGTGGGCGAGTTCTGGGCCACGAAGGCCGCGCCCTGGATCTGCGCACACCAGCTGTGGTCGCATGCGCGCTACGGCATCAGCCACGACGACCCGAGCATCACCGCGCCCGAGCACTCGCGCTACGACGCCTGCGTGGAAGTACCCGAAGACTTCGTGCCCGATGGCGGCTTCCAGAAGACGGTGCTGCCGGGCGGACGCTATGCCTCGCTGAAGTTCCAGGGCCTGCCCGCGGAGATCAACGATGCATGGACGCGCCTCATGCGCGACTGGCTGCCCGCCAGCGGCTTCCAGTTCGACAGCCGGCCCGCGTTCGAGTACTACGGGCCCGGCATGGCCTTCGACGAGAAGACCGGCGCCTTCGAATGCGACATCTGCATTCCGATCGCGCCGCTCTGAGCGACGCCCTGCCTCAGGCTTTCGCGGGCCGCGCGCCCTCCTGCGCATAGGCCTGGATCAGCGCCGGGAACGCAGCGAAGTCGGGCAGCTTGCCGAAGCTGTGCACCGCGGGCGTCGTGGCCCAGGGCAGCTTCTCGTCGGTCCAGGTTTCCATGAAGGGCACGAACCATTCGTGGCGATCGAGCATCGTGGGCCGGATGTTCACGAACTCGTCCATGCCCTCGGTGCGCGTGAACATCCAGCTCTTGCAATGCGGGCAGCAGTAGTGGTGCGAATCGCCGTGCAGGCCGCCGATGACGGGCTCGCCCGCGACCACTTCGAAGCCCGGCGCCGGGATGGCGAGCGACAGCGAAAAGGCGCTCGCACTCATGCGCTGGCAGCCGGTGCAATGGCAAGCCATCGACAGCAGCGGCGGCGCCGTGATGCGCAGGCGCACCTGGCCGCAGCGGCAGCCTCCGTCCCAGGGGAGTTGCCAGTCGTCGGTGCCTTGGCCGGCCGTGTGTGCAGGGGTGGTCATGGGATTACTTCCTGATGCTTGATGGGACCGGTGGCATCGCCTTTTTCGCCGGTGATTTCGCCGATGATTTCACCGGTGGTTTTCGGCGCGCCTTGAAAGGCCCGGTGACTTTCCCGAGCCACGGGTCGCAGACGGCGCGCAGTTCCGGATCGACGTCGAACTGCGGGTCCCGCGCGTCGAACAGGATCTTCTTGCGGGCCTGTGCCCGCACCAGCGCGAACGCGTTCTTCTCGGAGCGGCTGTTGTCGAACATGAGGGTCATGTTCGCAATTTGCGTGGCGTGCCCGACCGCAGCCTGCGTGCGCGGAAATCGCGCCACGAGCTTCTTGCGGTCCACGTCGTGGCCGCCCTGCTGCTTGCGCGTGCTCACGCGAAAGACGGACATGTCCACCGACACCAGCCCGACGAAAAGCAGCACGACGAAGTAGCCCGCCTGCTGCATCGCGCGGATGTCGTCGGCTTTGGACGCATGGCCGCCGCCCGGCAGCGGCTGCCAGTGCGAGAAGACCGTCTCGAACGCGAAGGGCATGCGCTGGTCCATCACCAGGCTCTTGAAGGCGCGCACGCCTTCCTGCGACAGCACCTGCCATTTCTCGTCGTCGTCGCGCAGCTGCTGGGCCCAGGCGGGGATGTGGCCGGTCCTGGCGTCCGCGTCGGGCAGGATGGACATCATCATCCGGTCGGCGTTGATGAGCGGCATGCGCAGCGACCCGGCCAGGCGCGAGTACCAGAGCGTGGATTTGCCGGCGCCGTTGTGGCCGGCCAGGACAAAGGCCACCGGGCGCGGGCCCCGCGTCTGGTCCAGGAGCTTTTCCAGCGTCGGAGGACGTCGGCTCACGCCTTGCTCGCGCGAAACTTTCCCTCGACCAGGCTGCCGATGACCTTGGTGCCGTCGGCCGCTTCGCGAACGACCCGGGTCGGGTCCTGCGGGTCGGCGTAGTAGGCGAATATCCGCGCCGCGTTGGGGCCGTGGAAAACGACCGACCGGTCGATGCCGGGCTTGTTGAGCGCGCGGGCCGCCTTCTTCAGCAGCACCGTCGTGTTGTCCTCGGGGCGCACGGCAGGGCGGGCGGTCCTGCCGGTCTTGATCAAGGTCATGCCGCGTCCCAGCGTGGCAACCGGCCGGCCCTGGACCAGTTGCGCGGCGGTGCTTTCGCGTGCGACGGTTTTTTCTCTTGCCATCGCTGGATGATCGCTCAAAACACCCGATGCCCACCAGCCGCCGGGCCAAAGGCCGCAACGGCATACCGGTGTCCGAAAATGGCGAGCCATGCCCGCGGCGGGGCGAGACACTGCGGACATGACCACCCATGTTTCCCGCATCGATGCGCTCGACTGGCCCCGCATCGAGACCGATCTCGCCACCCGCGGCTGCGCCACCACCGGCCAGCTCTTCACCCCGGACGAATGCGCCGAGCTTGCGGCGATGTACGACCAGAGCGGCCATTTCCGCAGCCGCGTGGTCATGCAGCGCCACGGCTTCGGGCAGGGCGAGTACCAGTACTTCGCGAACCCGCTGCCGCCGGTCGTCGCCGCGTGGCGCAGCGCACTCTATGAGCGCCTCGCGCCGCTGGCCAATGCCTGGGCCAGCGCGATGGGCCAGCCGGCCGATTACCCGCCCGGCCACGCCGACTACCTCGCGCGCTGCCACGCGGCGGGCCAGCTGCGCCCCACCCCGCTGCTGCTGCGCTACGACGAGGGCGACTACAACTGCCTGCACCAGGACCTGTACGGCGACCTGCAGTTTCCGTTGCAGCTCACGGTGCTCCTGAGCCGGCCGGGCGCGGACTTCACCGGCGGCGAGTTCGTGCTGACCGAGCAGCGGCCGCGCATGCAATCGCGCGCCGAAGTGATGTCGCTCGCGCAGGGCGAGGCCGTGATCTTCGCGGTCAACCAGCGGCCCGTGGCGGGCACGCGCGGCACCTACCGCGTGACCATGCGCCACGGCGTGAGCCGCTTGCGCTCGGGGCGGCGGCACACGGTGGGCCTCATCTTCCACGACGCGCGCTGACAACTCCGGGCGCCCGAACGACCGTGCACTGATTCACGAAGACGCCGAAGTCGCGCAAAATCCCTGTCGCGCCAGGCGCGCCCGCCAGAATTTCCGACACCCAACGATCGGAACGGCAGGCCACCCTGGTGCCGATCCGCGGCCGACCCGCAGCGGATGCGTTCGAGATGGTCGACAGGGAGCTGTATGAACATGAACTCGTCCGGGTTTCCGGATGTGGCGGGAAAGCCGTCGTTTGAATCCACTGGCGTGCGCATGCCGCCGGCGGCCGGCCCCGAGGCCCCACCCCGGCGCTCGCGCCATTTCAGGGTCGACGTAGGCACCATCGTCAGTGCCGTCGCGCTGGCCCAGTCGCTGTTGCTGGTCTCGCTCGGCTACTGGGGCTCGCAGCGGCTGGTGTCGAACATCGGCACCTCCGCGCACAGGGCCAACCACGACCGGATCGAGGACAAGGTGCTCGCCTTCCTGGCGAAGGCCGAGTCGGTGGTCGGTGCCATCGGCAGCGCGCCGAGCCTGAGCCCCGCGGGCGAGTACGCCGACCGCACCGCCGAACTGCTCTGGACCTTGCTGCAGCAATCGCCCGAGCTGGACAGCGTGTACGTGGCCAACGAAAGCGGCCAGATGCTGATGGCGCTGCGCTACCCGGTGCCCGCGATCCGGCACATCGCGCTCGGCGCGGCGTTCACCACCGAGACCTGGCAGTACAAGCGGCCCCTCGGGGCGGAACTGGATGCGCAGCAGCGCTTTGCCACGCAACGCATCGAGTCATTTCGCAGCAGCTACGACCCGACCCGGCGCGGCTGGTTCCAGCAGGCCAGCAAGATGCAGGGGCCGATATGGACGCAGCCCTACGTGTTCGCCGCGGCCCAGGAACTGGGCGTGACCTACGCGCTGCCGAGCGAGCGCCGCTACACCGAGGGCAGCCCGAAGGCGCTGGTGGTGGCGGGCGACGTGTCGCTCGGGCGCCTGTCGGAGTTCGTGCGGCTCTTCAGCAGCAACGGCTATGGCAACAGCGCGCTCCTGAGCGCCGACAACAAGGTGCTGGCGCGCAGCGACCAGCCGGGCGTGCTGCACAAGCTGGAGCCACCCACGGGCGTGCTGGGCGCGCTGCACGCGCACATGGTGGCCGACGGCACCGCGGGCGGCGGCAACGACTCGACCTTCTCGTTCGACTTCGACGGAAGGCGCTACCTGGTGCAGACCTCGCTCATCCCGGCCACCGGCTGGGAGCTGGTGAGCTGGGTGCCCGAAGACATGGTGCTGGGCGACCTGCGCCGCGCGGTGCTCTGGGGGCTCTTGCTGGCGCTGGTGTTCCTGGCGCTGGCGCTGTTCATGTCGCTCAAGCTCTCCAAGCTGGTGACTTCGCCGGTGGAGAACCTCTCGCGCATCGCGCGCCGCATCGGCCTCCTGGAGCTGGACAACCTGCCGCGCGAACCCAGCCGCGTGCTGGAGATCCAGCACCTGGACCAGGCGCTGGACGACTCGGCACGCAGCCTCAAGGCATTCAGCAAATTCGTGCCGGTGGACGTGATCAACCAGCTCGTGGCCGAAGGGCATTCGCTCGCGCCCAATGGCGCGTCGCGCCGCGTGACGGTGATGTTCACCGACGTGGAGGGCTTCACCTCGATCTCGGAGTCCCTCCCCATCGACGTGCTGGTCGGCATGCTGACCGAATACTTCAACCTTGCCACGGGTGTGTTCGCGCGCTACGGCGGCGTGGTCGACAAGTTCATCGGCGACGGCATCATGGTGCTGTGGGGCGCGCCCGCGGACATGAAGGACGCGGAGTACCGCGCCTGCCTGGCCGCGCTGCAGCTGCACGCGCAGATGAACGAACTCAACCGGAAGTGGCACGCCAAGGGGCTGCCCGAATTCCGCACCCGCATCGGCATCCACACCGGCGTGGTGATCGCGGGCGTGCTGGGCTCGAACGACCGGCTCTCGTACACGGCATTCGGCGACGTCATCAACGTGGCCAGCCGCATCGAGGGCATCAACAAGCAGCTGGGGACGCAGACGCTGGTGTCCGAAGACACCTTCGCGGGCCTGAAGGGGCGGCTGCGCACGCGACGCATCGAGGAGCTGGTGGAGTTGCGCGGCCGGCAGACGCGCATGGTGCTCCACGAGCTGATGACGCCTTGAGCGTCGTTCAGCGTGTTCAGCGCGGTGAGGGTGGTGAGGGCGTGACGCGCACCAGCACCAGGTTGGCAGCCGTGCCGCCGCCCTGCGTGAGCACCGGGTACTGCGTGTCGTTGATGAACAGCAGCTGCTCGCCGCGCACGATGCGCGCCGACACCGCGTAGCGCATGCGCGGATCGATGCGCGCGGCATCGACCTGCAACTCGTAGGCGAAGGGCGGTTGCCTGCCGTTGGCCTTGATGCGCTGCTCGGCAAGCGTGACCGAAGGCGCGTCCATGCGCGACACATCGAGCAGCTGCACCACGACCTCGGCCGCGGGGTCGAGCGCGATGCGTTCGCGGTAGGCGACCGTGCCGCTCACGCGCAGCGATGCGCTGGGTTTCGATGCCGGTGTGGAAGAGGCGCAGGCGCTCAGCACAGAAGCGCCGGCCGCGGCGGAAAGCATCAGGAGGCTGGTACGTCTTTTCATCGGGCCATTATGCGGAGGCACGCTGCGCGGCAAAAGCCACATACCAATCCAGGCTTGCGGGGTTTGCCATCGCCTCGCGATTCACCACTTTCTCGATCGGCTGGCCCAGCAGCAGCTTCTTGATCGGCAGCTCCTGCTTCTTGCCCGAGAGCGTGCGCGGGATCTCGGCCACCTGGAAGATGTCGTTGGGCACGAAGCGCGGCGACAGCGACGTCTTGATCGCGTTGTTGAGGCGGGCGCGCATCGCCTCGTCCAGCGCCACGCCCGGGCGCAGCACCACGAAGAGCGGCATGTAGCTGTCGCGGCCCAGGTACTCGAGATCGACCACCATCGAATCGAGCACCTCGGGCAGCCCTTCGACCGCGCTGTAGATCTCGCTCGTGCCCATGCGCAAACCCTGGCGGTTGATGGTGGCGTCGCTGCGGCCGTAGATGATGCAGCCGCCGTCCTCGCCGATTTTTATCCAGTCGCCGTGGCGCCACACACCGGGGTACGTGTCGAAGTAGCTCGACACGTAGCGCGCGTTGCCCTCGTCGCCCCAGAAGTAGAGCGGCATCGACGGAATGGCTTTCGTGCAGACCAGTTCGCCGACTTCGCCGATGACCGGCTGGCCCTGCTCGTTCCACGCCTCGACCGCATGGCCGAGCTCGCGGCACTGCATCTGGCCCGGCACCTCGGGCAGTTCGCGGTTGCCGCCGACGAAGGCGCCGCAAAAATCGGTGCCGCCGGAGATGTTGCACCACCAGACATCCCTGGAGCCCGCATCGAGGATCTGCTGTGAGCCCCAGCGCTGCACCTCGTCGGGCAGCGGAGAGCCGGTGCTGCCGAGCGCGCGCACACGCGAGAGATCGCCGCATTCCTTGGCGACGACGCCGGCCTTCATGCAGTTGGTGAAGTAGGCCGCGCCCGCGCCGAAGAAGGTGACCTTGTGCCGCGCGACGAAGCGCCACAGCACGCCCCAGTCGGGCTTTTCCTTGCTGCCCGCCGGGTTGCCGTCGTAGATGCAGATGGTCGCGCCGAAGGCCATACCCGAGAGCTGCGAGTTCCACATCACCCAGCCGGTGGAGCTGTACCAGTGGTAGCGCTCGCCGAAATTGTTGGCGCCGTAGCTCGCGCCCACGTCGTTGTGCAGGCCGCAGGCGTGCATGGTCAAGAGGATGCCGCCCTGCCCATGCACGATGGGCTTGGGCAAGCCCGTGGTGCCACTCGAATAGACGATCCAGATCGGATGGTCGAAGGGCAGCCACTCGGGTTCGAAAGCGGCGACCTCGGCGTCGTTGCGCGCGGTGGCTTCGGCCCAGTCGACGTCGTGCGCGACGGGGCTTCGGGCAAAGGGCGTCTTCACGAGCAGCAGCTTCTTCACGCTCGGCAACTGGCCGCGCAGTTCCTGCAGCACGGCGCTGCGGTCGAGCGGCTTGCCGCCGTAGTGCACGCCGTCGACGGCGATCAGCACCTTCGGTTCGATCTGGCGGAAACGGTCGGCCACTGCAGCGGTGCCCATGTCGGGCGCACACACGCTCCAGATCGCGCCGATGCTGGCGCACGCGAGAAACGCGACCATGGTCTCGGGCACGTTGGGCATGCAGGCCGCGACGCGGTCGCCGCGTTGCACGCCGAGCGACTTGAGCGTGAGCGCGACCGCGGCGACCTGGCGGCGCATCTCGGGCCACGACAGCTCGCGCACTTCGCCCAGTTCGTTGTCGCTCACGATGGCGGGCATGCCGGCCGCATGGGCCGCATCGGCATGACGCAGCACCTCGCGCGCGTAGTTGACCTGTGCGCCGGGGAACCAGCGCGCGCCGGGCATGCGCGCCTGGGCGAGCACCGCGGTGTGCGGCGTGGGCGACTGCAGGTCCGCGTAGTCCCAGATGCTCTGCCAGAAGGCATCCAGGTCGGTGACCGACCAGCGCCACAGCGCGTCGTAGGTGTCGAACGAGAGGCCGCGCTGCTCGCGCAGCCAGTTCTGGTAAAGACGAATCTGGGGGATGTTGGGAACGTTGGGAACAGGCATGGCCCGAGCGTAGCGCTGCGAACGGGCGTGCTCAATCGGGGTTGACCTCAGGGTTTGTACGTGTGTTCAACATTTTTGTACAGGCGTTCAATACGCCCCCATGAGCACCCGCACCCCGACCGCCCGGCGCAGCCCTCCCCGGGCCGCGGCCATCACCGCCGAAGCCGGCCGCCCCGACCGCCGCCAGGCCATCCTGCTGGCCGCCGAGAAGCTGTTCGCGCAGCACGGCTACCACGCGGTGACCATCCGGCAGATCGCCGAGGAAGCCGGCGTGCCGCTCGCGCTGGTGGGCTACTACTTCGGGCCGAAGCACGAACTCTTCCATGCCATCTTCGAGCACTGGAGCCACACCATCGAGGAGCGGCTCACGCTTCTCGCGGAGGTGGACAACGACCCCGACGACGCGCACACGCTGCCGCGCATCATCGAAGCCTTCACCGCGCCCGTGCTCGCCCTTCGCGCGAGCGCCGAGGGCGAGTACTACGCGCTGCTGGTGGCGCGCGAGCTCTACCACGCGACCGAGGAAGCCGACCGCGTGCTGCGCGGCTACTTCGACCCGCTGGCCGCCGCGTACATCGACGCGCTGCACGTCGCGCTGCCGCACGCCACGCGCGGCCAGGTCGCATGGGGCTACCAGTTCGCGCTCGGCGCGCTGCTGCACCACCTGAACGACAGCCGCATCGAACGGCTCTCGCACGGCGAGAACAAGCGCGCCGACCCTGCGGTGGCGCCCGTGCTCGTGAGCTTCATCGTCGGCGGCCTGCGCGCCGCGCTGCCCAGGCCCAAGATCCCGCGCACACAGAAAACCCCCACCCGGAGACACAAGACATGATGAAACGACGCACCCTGCTGTCGGCGCTCGCGGCCGCATCGGCTGCGGCCGCGCTGCCTTCGCGCGCGCAGCAGTCCCATCCGAAGATCGTGTTCGGCTACACGGCCGTGACCGACTTCGCCTCCGTCTTCGTGGCGGCCGAAGAGGGCTACTTCAAGAAACGCGGGCTGGACGTGGAGCTCAAGTTCATTCCGCTCAACTCCACGATCCCGGCGGCGCTGCAGTCCGATTCGCTGCAGATCGGCGGGCCCACGCCCTCTGTCTTCCTGCAGGCGGTGGACGGCGGGCTCGACCTGGTGCTGGTGGCCGGCGGCGGGCTCACCTCCAAGACGATCACCGGCTTCGGCCTGGTGGCGCGCGCGGGCTCGGGCATCAAGAGCGCGCAGGACTGCGTGGGCAAGAAGATCGGCGTGCCGGGGCTCGGTGCGTTCCTGCACGTGACCTTCCGTGCATGGCTGAAAGACACCGGCGTGGACTGGCGCAAGGTCAACTTCGTCGAGGCCTCGTTCCCCCAGCACGCCGACCTGCTGCGCGGCGGCTCGGTGGATGCGGTGGTGTCGGCCGATCCGTTCATGAGCCGCATCACCGAGAGCGGCGCGGGCTACGTGGCGTCGTACTACTCGACCTTCCTGCCCGAGAACAACCAGACGATCGTGCACGCGGCCAAGCGCGAATGGGTGGCGAAGAACCCCGCGACGGCGCGCGCCTTCCGCGAGGCGCTGGTCGAATCGGGCGGCTTCATGCAGCAGGCGAAGAACGACGAGAAGGTGCGCGCGGCCATCGGCAAGTTCATCAAGCTGCCGCCCGAGGTGCTGGCCAAGGTGCAGGTCTCGCCGCCCGGCCCGGTCGTCACGGACACGCAGCTGGGCTACTGGACCCGGCTCATGAAGGAGCAGGACATGCTCAAGACGAACATCGACGTTGCGAAGCTGATCGCCAGATGATTTCCTCGCCCGCCCCCGTCACCGCGCGCGCGGCGCTCTCAGTGAGCGCCGCGCGTTCGCCGACGAGTCCCGCGATGCATGCCACGCCCTTCCTGCGCTTCGACGGCGTCACCATTCGCCTGGGTGGCCGCGAGATTCTTTCGCCCACTTCGTTCGATGTGGCGCGCGGCGAGTTCGTCTGCATCGTCGGCCCGAGCGGCTGCGGCAAGACCACGCTGCTGCGCGCGGCCAGCGGCCTCGTCACCGCGAGCGCAGGCGAGGTTCGCCGCAACGGCGTGAAGATGGCCGAGCCCTCGCGCGAGGTGGCTTTCGTGTTCCAGGACTACGGCCGCGCGCTGCTGCCGTGGCGCACGGTGGAAGGCAACGTGAGCCTCGCGCTCGAAGCGGCTGGCGTGCCTTCGGCCGAGCGCGCGCCGCGCATTGCCGATGTGCTTGGCAAGGTCGGCCTCGCCAAGCATGCGCAGAAATTCCCGGTGCAGCTTTCGGGCGGCATGCAGCAGCGCGCGCAGATCGCGCGTTGCCTCGCGCAAAAGCCCGAGCTGATGATGATGGACGAGCCCTTCGGCGCGCTCGATGCGCTCACGCGCCAGGGCCTGCAGGACGAGCTCGCGCGGCTGGTGCGCGACGACGGGCTCACGGTGCTGTTCGTCACGCACGACCTCGAAGAAGCCATCTACCTCGGCGACCGCGTGATCGCGCTGCAGGCCAATCCCGGCCCCGGCCGGCCGAGCCTCGCGCGGATGATCGACGTGAAGATCCCGCGCCCGCGCGACCAGCTCACGACCAAGGAGCATCCGGAATACCTGCAGTTGCGGCGTGAGCTGTTCGCTTTCATCGAGCAGGGCCATGACTGAACGCCGCCTCTTTCGCTGGCTGCGGCCGTGGGTGTTTCCCGCGGTGCTCGTCGGCGCCTTCGAGTGGTACGCGCGCCGCGCGGCGGCGTTGGGCAGCGATGGGCTCGCACCGCCGAGCGCGGCCGCCAAGGCCTTCGTCGGCGCGGCGCTCGACGGCTCGCTCTGGCAGGCCACCGGGTTCACGCTCGGCACCGCGGCGCTCGGCTTGCTGATCGGGGCGGTGCTGGGCATCGCGCTGGGCCTGGTCCTCGGTCTTTCGCGCCGCGCGGCGCAACTGGGCTCGGTCTCCATCGAGATGCTGCGGCCCGTGCCCTCGGTCGCGCTGATTCCGCTCGCGATGCTGGCCTTCGGCTTCGGCGTGCGCATGGAACTGGCCATCGTTGCCTTCGCCACCTTCTGGCCTTTGCTGGTGCTGGTGCAATCGGCGGTGCAGCAGATCGAGCCGCGCCTGCTCGAAGTGAGCCGCGTGCTCGGCCTCTCGGCGCGCGAGCGCGCGTTCAAGATCGTGCTGCCGGCGATCGTGCCGCGCCTGTTCGTCGCGCTGCGGCTGGGCGTGGCGGTGGCACTGGTGGTGGCCGTGACGGTGGAGATCGCCGCCAACCCCAATGGCATGGGCTACGCGATGATGATCGCGCAGCAGAGCCTGGACCCTGCGCTGATGCTCGCGTGGCTGGCCTGGATCGGCGTGGTGGGCTTCGCGGTCAATGCGGGCATGGTGCTGCTGCAGCGCGCGGTCGCGCGGCACATGGGGGTCGCGCCATGACCGGCAACGACCGTGCGCCCTCGGGCCTGAACTGGCTCGGCTCGTTCGCCGTGCTGTGCGCGCTCGTCGCGCTCTGGTGGGTCGCGAGCAACGCGGGTTGGGTGAGCCGCGTGTTCCTGCCGACGCCGCAGGCCACCTTCGCGAGCCTGCTGGAAGGGCTCAATCTCTCCGGCGATTCAGGCCATGGCGAGTTGCTCGCCTTCACGCGGGCCACGATCGGCCGCATGGTCGAAGGCTGGCTGCTGGCGTCGCTGTTCGGCGTGGTGCTGGGCGCGGCCATCGGGGTGTCGCCCGCGGTGCGCGCGTGGATTCAACCCACGCTCGAATTCATCCGCCCGCTGCCCGCATCGGCATTGCTGCCGCTCGCCATTTCGATCTTCGGGCTGAACCCCGGCATGGTGCTCTTCGTGGTCGCCTTCGGCGCGATGTGGCCGGTGCTGCTGGCCACGGTGCACGGCTTCGCGGCCGTGGAGCCGCGCCTGGCGGAAGTGGCGCGCTGCCTGCAGATGTCGCGCGCGGCGTACATCTGGAAGATGGGGCTGCCCAACGCCATGCCCGACATCCTGGCCGGCATGCGCCTGGCGCTGACCATTGCGCTCATCGTCGCGGTGGTGGGCGAAATGATCGCCTCGCAGAGCGGCCTGGGCCAGGCCATTCTTCTGGCCGCGCGCGCCTTTCGCGCCAGCGATCTCTTCGCCGGCATCGTGCTGCTCGGGCTCATCGGTTTCGCGAGCAATGCGCTGCTGGCCTTTGCCGAGAAGCGCCTGCTGCGCTGGCAGCAACCCTGACCGATCGATTCCTTCAAGCCAACACCAACACCCCGCAAGGAGCCCCGCCATGCCACGCAAATTCGTCGACCTCTCGATCTTCCTGGAGAACGATGTGCTCTCCGATCCGCCCGCCTTCGCGCCGAAGATCCAGTACTTCACGCACGAGCAGACCTACGAGCAGATCGAGCCCTTCTTTCCCGGCCTGAAGAAGGAGGACCTCCCCGACGGCGAGGGCTGGGCCGTGGAGCTGGTGCAGCTGTCCACGCACAACGGCACGCACCTGGATGCGCCCTATCACTTCCACTCGACCATGGACAAGGCGCTCGGCGAGAAGAAGCCCGCCATCGCGATCCACGACGTGCCGCTCGAGTGGTGCTTCCAGCCGGGCGTGAAGCTGGACTTTCGCCACTTCGCCGACGGCTACGTGGTCACGGCCGCCGACGTCGCGGCCGAGCTGAAGCGCATCGGCCACACGCTGAGCCCGCTGGAGATCGTGGTGGTCAACACGCGCGCCGGTTCGCGCTACGGCAACAACGACTACGTCTCGGCCGGCGCGGGCATGGGCTACGAAGCCACGATGTACCTGCTGGAGCGCGGCGTGCGCCTCACGGGCACCGACGCCTGGAGCTGGGACGCGCCCTTCGTGCACACCGCGAAGAAATACGGCCAGACGCAGGACGCCTCGCTGATCTGGGAAGGTCACAAGGCCGGCCGCGACATCGGCTACTGCCACATCGAGAAGCTGCACAACCTGGAGGTGCTGCCGCCGACGGGCTTTTTCATCAGCTGCTTCCCGCACAAGATCCGGGGCGCCTCGGCGGGCTGGACGCGTGCGGTGGCGATCTTCGACGACGCGCTGATGGCGTCGGTCTGAACGAAGGAAGGCCACCGCCATGATCGAACTCAACCACACGCACGACGTCGACGCCCGCAGCTGGGTCGAAAGCGCGAACGCCGCGGGCACCGACTTTCCGATACAGAACCTGCCGTATGCGGAGTTCCGCCGCATCGGAAGTCCCGAGCCGTTTCGCGGTGGCATCGCCATCGGCGACCAGGTGCTCGACCTCGCGGCGCTGGCTGCCGGCCAGCATGCCGACGGGCTCGCGCTCGATGCGGCGCGGGTGGCGGCACTGCCCGCGTTGAATGATTTCTTCGCGATGGGTCCCACCGCCTGGCGGGCGCTGCGCCATCTGCTCTTCTCGCTGCTGCGAAGCGACGCGCCGGCCCCGACCGTGGACGACGTGCGCAAGTGCCTCGTGCCGCAGTCCGAGGTCGAATACACCGTGCCTGCGCGCATCGGCGACTACACCGACTTCTACACATCGATCGACCATGCGCTGAACATCACACGCCTGTTCAACCCCGAAGGCGACGTGACGCCGAACTTCCGCTGGATCCCGACGGCCTACCACGGGCGCGTCTCGACCATCGGCGTGAGCGGGCAGCGCTTTCACCGGCCGATGGGGCAGACGCTGGCGCCTGGTGCGAAGACGCCCACGTACCACGCGTGCGCGCGGCTGGACTACGAACTCGAACTGGGCGTGTGGATCGGCGAAGGCAACGCGGCCGGCGAGCCGATTCCGCTGGAGCGCGCCGAGGAACACATCTTCGGCATCTGCCTGCTCAACGACTGGTCGGCGCGCGACATCCAGTTCTGGGAGATGGCGCCGCTCGGGCCGTTCCTCGCGAAGAACTTCGCGACCACCATCTCGCCGTGGATCGTGACGATGGAGGCGCTCGCGCCCTACCGCCAAGCCTGGACACGGGCGGCCGGCGAGCCGCAACCGCTCGACTACCTGGAGAGCAAGGCGAACCGCGACAGTGGCGCGATCGACATCAGTCTGGAGGTGTGGCTCGAAAGCGAGAAGGCGCGCGATGACAAGAGCGGCCCCTCGCGCCTGTCGCGCACCAGCTTCAGGCACCAGTACTGGAGCGTGGCGCAGATGGTGGCGCACCACACCATGGGCGGCTGCCAGCTGAATGCGGGCGACCTGTTCGGCAGCGGCACGATCTCGGGCCCCGGGCCGGGCGAGGCCGGCGCGATCATCGAGTTGACGCGTGCGGGGCAGAGCCCCGTGGCGCTGGCCAATGGCGAGCAGCGCGGATTCCTGGAAGACGGCGACGCCGTGCTGCTGCGCGGCTGGTGCGAGAAGCCGGGGCATGCGCGCATCGGGTTCGGCGAGAGCCGCGGAACGGTGCTGCCGGCGAAGGGCTGAATACGCGTCCGGCGCATTCCAAAAAAGAAAAGGCCACCGGTGAGGTGGCCTTTTGCATGAAATGTGGAGCGGGAAAAGAGTCTCGAACTCTCGACCTCAACCTTGGCAAGGTTGCGCTCTACCAACTGAGCTATTCCCGCATTTCGAGGGTCGAATTATAGAGGGCTCGGAGCCCGATTTTCCCGAGCCCGAGAAAAAAGTGGGGTCAAGCGTCCAACAGCATGGCGCGGTGCAGCGATACGCCGGCCATCACACCCTCGGCAGAGGCCAGCGTGGCGTTGTGCATCTGCATGGCCGCATCGCCTGCGGCGAAGACGCCGGGCACGGTGGTCATCTTCATCGCATCGATGCGGATCACCGGGCCGGCGTGGCCCTCATCGAACGCGCACCCCAGTTGCTCCGCGAGGGGGCTGCCGGGACGCGTGCGCGGGACCATGAACAGCGCCTCCAGCGGCACGATGCGGCCGTCCTCGAGGCGAACGCCGGACAGGTCCTTCGCCGGCCCCTCCAGCGCCGCGATGCGGCCCGGCTCGATCGTCACGCCGCGCGCCTTCAGCTTGCCCCGCACCTCGTCGTCCACCGTGTTGTTCCCGTTCAGGAAGAGCGTGGTCGGGCCCCATTCGGCGATCAGCATCGCATGCTCCGGCGGGTGCGGAGCTTCGACCAGGACGCCGAGCCTGCGGCCGCTGAATTCATAGCCGTGGCAATAGGGACAGTGCAGCACGCTCGTGCCCCAGCGCTCGCGCACGCCGGCGATGCCGTCCGGAAAACCGTCCTGCACGCCGAACGCCAGCAGGAGCTTGCCGGCCGAGAGTTGCCGGTCGCCATCGAGCGATGCGACGAACCCGTTCGCACCATCGGCCTGCGCGCTCGCGACGCGGCCTTCGATGAAGGTGACGTTCGGATAGGCCAGGAGCTTGGCGCGCGCGTCGGCGATCATCTTCAGCGGCGGCACGCCGTCCTGGCCGAAGAAACCGTGCGCCGCGGCGGCGAAGCGGTTGCGCGGTGCGCCCGCATCGACCACGCACACGTTCTTGCGAGCGCGCGCGAGCTGCATGGCAGCGGAGAGGCCGGCAAAGCTGCCGCCCACGACAAGAGCGTCATAGCGCATGTTCAATGTCCTTCCTGGTGAAGCCGCCGCCTGTCATGCGGCGATGAAAATCATTCGACAGATCGGCCAGCGTGATGCTGTTGAAACGCTTGAGCAGCAGCGCCTCGGCTGCATCGAAGGCGTCGTCGAGCGCCGCATTCACGGCCTGCTCGACGATGCAGCCGGGACTCTCGGTGCGGTTGCCCATGGCCAGCAGCGCGGGCGCGCCGACGGCGTTGTGGATGTCGCCCAGCGTCACGCGCGACAGCGAGCACGACAGCACCCAGCCGCCGCCATGCCCCTTGGCCGAACTCACGAAGCCGGCCTGCCTGAGGCCCGCCATGAGCCGGCGCACCACGACCGGGTTGGTGTGCATCGCGGCCGCGAGCGACTCGGAGGTGATGGGCCCCTCCATCTCGGCCATGTGCAGCAGCACGTGGAGAACGCCGGAAAGCTTGCTGTCTCGTTTCATGCAACATTATTAGTTGCATGAAATCATCGATGCCGGCAGAAGGTCTCTTTGACCCTGCCAGCTGAAAGGGTTGTGCCATGCAACGCCTCTCGAACCAAAGGCGCGCCGCAACGCACGACCTCTCATTTCCGACGACGGACACGTCCCACAAGCGAGAGCGAACGCCCCGCACACGGCGACAGGGTGCGAGGTGGTCACGGTAGCGACCGAACTGGCCTCAAGCCGGTTCTCGTCAGTCAGTGACCATTCAAACGAAAGGAACAGTCACCCATGAAGCAACAACAAAACAACTCCATCTTCGTCGGCGCCTTGCTCGCAGGCCTTCTTGCCGTGAGCGGCTTCGCCCAGGCACAAGGCGTGGGGGTCGGCGTGGGCGTGAATGCCGATGTCAATACATCGGGCACGGTCAAGGCCGCACCGGCGCAAGGCAGCGCAGGCGCAAGCACAGGCGCCGCAGCGGGTGCAGGCGCGTCCGCCAAGTCCGCCAATGGCGGTGCCGGCAACGCAGCAGGTGGACTGGGCAACACGGTCGGTGGCGTGGTCGGCGGCACGACAGGTGCCGTGGGCAACGCGACCAGCACGGTCGGCGGTGCCACGGGCGCCGTCGGCGGCGCGACCGGGGCGGCAGGCGGCCTCACGAACACCGTGGGCGGCACGTTGAACGGCGCGACCGGTGCCGTGGGCTCGGCGGGCGGCGCGGTGAAGCCGTCGGGTGCCGGCGTGGGCGCGAAGGCCAGCGGCAAGGCCAAGGGCTCGGGCGCGGTCGATCTGAACAAGTAAACGCGCCGCTCGCTCCCGCCAGGCCCGTGGCGCTCGCGCGCCGCGGGCTTTTCTTTCGCGTGTCAGCCGGGCGCGTCGAGCCTGAAAAGACTGGTGACTTCCACGTCGAGCACCATCGACTCCCGCTGGTTGAAGAGCCGCCAGCGCCAGCGCAGGATGCCCAGCGTGGGCCGCTTCTCGGAGCGCCGCACCTCGATCACATCGGCCACGAGCCGCAAGGCATCGCCGGGCCGCACGGGGTTGGGCCAGCGCACGTGTTCGAGTCCCGGCGAAGCGAACGATTCAGAGCCTTCGAGCGCCGCTTCGACCACGAGGCGCATCGCGATCGCGCAGGTGTGCCAGCCGCTCGCGATCAGCCCGCCGAAGGCGCTGTCCGCCGCAGCCTCGGCGTCGGTGTGGAACCACTGCGGGTCGTACGCTCTGGCGAACTGCACCAGTTCGGCTTCGGTGAGCACGTAGGGGCCGGCCTCGATGACCTGGCCTGCATGGAAGTCGGCGAACTTCATCCGCCGCAGCTTAGTAGGTTTCCAGGTGCAGGCGGCCTTCGCGTTTGAGCGACGCGCCGACCGTGTCCCAGTCGAGTCCGGCTTCCGTTGCCACGTCGCGCAATGCGAGCACCACGCCCTCTTCCATGCTCTTCAAGCCACACACGTAGAAGTGACTGCTGCCGTCCTTGAGCAGCGCGGCCAGGTCGGCGGCGCGCTCGCGCATCAGGTCCTGCACGTAGCGCTTGGGTTGGCTTGGCGTGCGCGAGAACGCGAAATTGATGTCGATGAAGTCCTTGGGCAGCGACTGCAGCGGGCCGAAGTACGGCAGCTCCTGCTGCGTGCGCGCGCCGAAGAACAGCATGAGCTTGCCGCCTTCGAACTTGCCGCTCTTGCGCAGGCGACGGCGCCACTCGGTCATCGCGCGCATGGGTGCGCTGCCGGTGCCGGTGCAGATCATCACGATGTGCGACCTGGGGTGGTTGGGCATCAGGAACGAGGCGCCGAAGGGCCCCACCACCTGCACCGTGTCGCCGACCTTCAGGTCGCACACGTAGTTGGAGCACACGCCGCGCACCGGATCGCCCTGGTGGTCTTCGGTCACGCGCTTCACCGTGAGCGAGACGTTGTTGTAGCCCGGCCGCTCTCCGTTGCGCGGGCTGGCCACGGAATACTGGCGCGCATGGTGGCGCTTGCCGATGGCATCGACGCCCGGCGGCACGATGCCGATCGACTGGCCTTCGAGCACGGGGAACGGCACCACGCCGAAGTCCAGCACGATGTGGTGCGTCTCGCTGTCGAAGCCCGCTTCGGTGCAGTTGAAGTTACCGACCACGGTGGCGGTCGTCGGCGTTTTCGGTGGGAAGAGATTGGTGTACGCGTGCGCGGCCGACCAGGGCGGCACGGCGGCGCCGTACTGCGCGGAATTGAAGACGGCTTCGACCGACTCGACAGCGGCGACCTGCGTTGGGGCCGTCGCGGCGGCCACTCCCGCGTCGTCGCCCGCATCGGCGGAAACGCCCGCGGCCTCGAGTTCTTCGGGCGTCAGTTCCGCGGGCAGTTCTTCCCACGTGAGCTGTTCTTCGATCGTGTACGCACGCACCAGAGGCATCGTGCGCCAGTTGTCGATGGAGCCCGTCGGGCACGGCGAGATGCAGGCCATGCAGCCATTGCAGATGTCGGCACGCACGACGTAGTTGTTGTCGTCGTGCGTGATCGCGTTGACGGGGCAGGTGGCCTCGCAGGTGTTGCAGCGGATGCAGATCTCGGGGTCGATCAGGTGCTGCTTGATGACCCCGGCTTCAGCAGCCATATCCATCGTGTTCTCCTTTTTCGCCCCGGGCCCTTTCGCGAAGCACCGCGGAACCGGCTTTGCCGGGCCGCAGGTGCTGCCCCCTGCAAGGGGGTTGGCGAAGCGACACGAAGTGCGCGCAGCCTGGGGGTGTACCTAATTTTTCAGCCGAAACGCACGTATTCGAAATCCACCGGCTGGCGGTTGATGCCCATCACCGGCGGCGAGATCCAGCCGGCAAACTTGCCCGGCTCCACCACGCGGCCCATCAACGATGCCACGAAAGCGAAGTCTTCGGAACTGGGCAGCCATTCGTCCTTCTTGGCAGCCCATTCGATCTCGTTCACCACGCGGCCTTCGGGCGACATCTTGATGCCGGCGAGCGCGCCGATCTGGCGGTTGAAGGCCTTGTGCGGCACCACGAGGCGGGTCGGGATGCCAGCCTTCTCGAGCACCTTGTTCCAGCGGCCCACACCGGCCACCGAGTCCTTGATGAAGTCGTCGCGCAGCACTTCGTTGAGCGCGTTGAGCATCGGCACGTCCTTCTCCACGAGCTGGCCGTCCTTCACTTCGAGCACCTTGTAGGTCTGGCCCTTGAGCACATGGTCGTCCGTGCGCTTGCCTTCTTCGTAGCGGCCCTTCAGGCCCGAGCTGTAGAAGATGGCCGCGTTGCTCGACTGGTCGGCGCCGAACAGGTCGATGGTCACGCTGTAGTGGAAGTTCAGGTAGCGCTGGATGGTGCCCAGGTCGATGCAGCCCGCGGCGCGGATCTTCTGCACGTCGTCGGTCTTCAACTCGTTCATCACCTGCGCGGTGCGCGCGATGACGCGCGAGACGCCGCTCTCGCCCACGAACATGTGGTGCGCTTCTTCCGTCAGCATGAACTTGGTGGTCCGTGCCAGCGGATCGAACGCGCTTTCGGCCAGCGCCGAGAGCTGGAACTTGCCGTCGCGGTCGGTGAAGTAGGTGAACATGAAGAACGCGAGCCAGTCGGGCGTGCGTTCGTTGAAGGCGCCCAGGATGCGCGGATTGTTCTCGTCCCCCGAGGTGCGCTGCAGCAGCGCATCGGCTTCTTCGCGGCCGTCGCGGCCGAAGTGCTTTTGCAGCAGGTAGACCATGGCCCACAGGTGGCGGCCTTCTTCCACGTTGATCTGGAACAGGTTGCGCAGGTCGTACATCGAGGGCGCCGTGAGGCCCAGGTGGCGCTGCTGCTCGACCGATGCGGGCTCGGTGTCGCCCTGCGTCACGATGATGCGGCGCAGGTTGGCGCGGTGTTCGCCGGGCACGTCCTGCCAGGCCTTCTCGCCCTTGTGGTCGCCGAAATGGATCTCGCGGTTGGCGTCGCCCGGGTTCAGGAAGATGCCCCAGCGGTAGTCGCGCATCTTCACGTGGCCGAACTGCGCCCAGCCTTGCGGATCGACGCTCACTGCGGTGCGCAGGTACACGTCGTGGTTGGTCGAGCCTTCGGGGCCCACGTCGTCCCACCAGTTGATGAAGTTGGGCTGCCAGCCTTCGAGCGCGCGCTGCAGCGTGCGGTCTTCGCCGAGGTTGACGTTGTTGGGGATCTTCTCGCTGTAGTTGATCGTGCTCATCGTTGTTCCTTGGGTTGTGCGGGCTGCGGTATCAGACGCGATTCATGTCGAAGCCGGCCTTCTCGCCGGTGCCGTAGACCTTCAGCGCGCCCTTTTCGCCGACAGCGTTGGGGCGGTTGAAGATCCAGTTCTGCCAGGCGGTGAGCCGGCCGAAGATGCGGGTGGCCATGTTCTCCTTGCTCGCGAAGCGCAGGTTGGCTTCCAGGCCGGTGAGCGCGTCGGGCGACATGGCGGCGCGTTCTTCGATGGCGATGCGGATCTCGTCGTCCCAGTCGATGTCGTCGGGAGCCGCGGTGACCAGGCCGAGCTTCAGGGCCTCGTCGGCGTCCAGCGGCTTGCCGGCTGCGGCGCGTGCGGCTTCGAGCGGCGCGGCTTCTTCATAGAAGCGGCGTTGCAGGCGGCTCTGGTCGTTCACCATCGGGAAGAAGCCGAAGTTGAATTCGTCGAGCGTGAGCTTCGGTGCGCGCTCGGCATCGTCGGGCAGCGCGAGCATGTAGGTGCGGTCGGCCGCAAAGGCCAGCTCGGCCAGCGTGCCGGCGAAGCACGAACCCGCCTCGACCAGCGCGAACAGGCTGCGCGACGACACATCCAGGCGCGCCAGCGTGCGGCGCAGCGCGCCGATGGTTTCGCGCACCAGCCAGTGGTCCTTGTTGGCGAACATCACGGCATCCGATGCGAGCACGGCGGCGGCATCGCCTTCGGTCTTCAGCAGCCAGGTGCCCACGTCGAGCTCGTTGGTGCGCAGGTTGAGGATCGCATCGTCCAGTTGACGGCACATCGCGAGCGGCCACCAGGCGGCGCCCGCGGCTTCGATTGCGGCGATGTCGGCCGGCTGTGCGCCGGTGGGCGCCTTCACGGTGATCGTCGCGGTGCGCTTGCTGCGCTCGATCTGGATGTCGACGTGCGGGTAGCTGATGCCGTCGGCGCTGTCGGTGCGTTCCAGGCGCGTGAGCGCCACGCCCTTGCCATCGGCGGGGCGGTCGCTGCCCGCGGCGAGTTGCGAAGCGCGGTCCTGAACGGCGGCGGCAAATTGCGCGGGCTTGGCCACGGCATCGACCAGTCGCCACTCGACCGCGCGCTGGCCGCGCACGCCTTCGACGCTGGTGCAGAAGATGTCGGCGAGGTCATGGCGCACGTGGCGCTTGTCGGTCACGCGGGTGAGGCCGCCGGTGCCGGGCAGCACGCCGAGCAGCGGCACTTCGGGCAGCGAGACGGCCGAAGAGCGGTCGTCCACCAGCAGGATCTCGTCGCATGCCAGCGCCAGCTCGTAGCCGCCGCCGGCGCAGGCGCCGTTCACGGCCGCGAGGAACTTCAGGCCCGAATGCTTGGACGTGTCTTCGATGCCATTGCGCGTTTCGTTGGTGAACTTGCAGAAGTTGACCTTCCAGGCGTGGCCCGAGACGCCCAGCATGAAGATGTTGGCGCCCGAACAGAAGATGCGGTCCTTGCCGCTGGTGACGATCACGCTGCGCACTTCGGGGTGCTCGAAGCGCACGCGGTTCAGGGCGTCGTTCAGTTCGATGTCCACGCCCAGGTCGTAGCTGTTGAGCTTCAACTTGTAGCCGGGGCGGATGCCGCCGTCTTCCGCGATGTCGAGCACGAGGCGCGCAATGGCGCCGTCGAAGCTCAGCGACCAGTGGCGGTACTGGCCGGGTTCGGTGCGGTAGTCGACGCGCGGGGGCGCCTGAAGCGGGGTCGTGGTGTCGGTCATACGGAAGTCTCCTGTGGGGCAGATGCAAACCGGAAGAATAATGCATCTTCTGGTTCCGATGACATGCATCATGCTGCATGCGCATAGGCAAGTCAATGCCTGAATCGCTTTTTTTCAAACTTCAGGTCAGGCGCCCAGGCCGATGGACTGGCGAGCCACCGCGCGCAGCGCCTGGAAGCTCTGCGCAAGGGTCTTGCCGCTGGTGTCCACCGAGAGATCGGCCTTCGAATAGAAGGCGGCGCGGCCGTTCAGGATGCGGCGCAGGTCTTCCATGGCTTCCTTGCTGGCCGCCATCGGGCGGGTGTCGCCCTGCGCGGCCACGCGGCCCATGTGCTCCTCGGGCGCGGCCTGCAGCCACACGGTGGTGCAGTGCGCGAGCAGTTCGTTGAAGGTGGCGGGGTCGGAGACGATGCCGCCCGGCGTGGCGATCACCACTTCGCTGTAGATCTGCACCGCTTCTTCGAGCGCGCGGCGCTCGTAGCGGCGGTAGGCGCTGGTGCCGTAGAGATCGTGGATCTCGCGCACGCTGCAGCCGGCCAGTTTTTCGATCTCGCGGCTCAACTCCACGAAGGGCAGGTCGAGGTCGTCGGCCAGCATCTGGCCCAGCGTCGACTTGCCCGCGCCGCGCAGTCCCACGAGGGCGATGCGGCGGTGCCGCGCCGGATCGACCGAGGCCGTGCCCAGCAGTTCGCCGAGCGCCACGCGCACGCGGCGCAGGTCGGTTTCGCTGCGGTTTTCGAGCAGTTCGCGGATCAGCAGCCACTCGGGCGAGCTGGTGGTCACGTCGCCGACCAGCTCGGCCAGCGAGCAATGCAGCGCGCCGGCCACCTGCTGCAGCACCAGGATTGATGCATTGCCGATGCCGTATTCCAGGTTGGCCAGGTGCCGCTCCGACACATCGGCCGAAATGGCCACCGCCTTGCGCGTGAGGCCGCGCTGCGCGCGCAGGTTGCGCACGCGATCGCCCAGTGCGGCCAGCAGCGGATTCTTGGCCTCCCCGGCCGGTGCGGCGTGGTTGCCGCTTTCTGGCGCGGTGGCCAGCACCGCGTCTACATGCTCGTTCATGCCATTCCTCGTTCTTGGCCGGGATTGTGCGCGCTCAGGGTAAACACCATACATGCACTATATTGCTTGACACTCATTGTCTCGATGCTTATTGTTCGGCCACAAGCAAGATACTGCACACACGGTATTCCTGCAAGGTAGTTCCAAAGTTCGAGGCCCCACGATGTCCGACAGCAGCGACCCCGCCCCCGGCAAAGAAGCATTTCACCAGTTGATCGCCGGCCTGACCGCCGAGATCGCAGGCCGGCCGCTCGACGCCCAGCTCGACCAGTGGCTCAACGCCACCCACGGCGCGGGCAGCGCGAGCTTCGAGCAGCTGCGCCAGGCCTGCATCGGTGGTGTCGCCGAAGGATGGCTCTGCGATCGCGAAGGCGGTGGCATCAGGTACGGCCGCGTGTTCAAGGCCGAAGACGCGCTGCACCGCTTCTCGGTCGATGTGGTCGACATGCAGGACATCGCCGGCCCCCACCACACCCATCCCAATGGCGAGATCGATCTGATCATGCCGCTCGACGACAGCGCCGGCGCCACTTTCGACGGACGGCCCGCGGGCTGGTGCGTCTACGGGCCCGGCACCGCACACCGCCCGACCGTCGCGCAAGGCCGCGCGCTCGTTCTCTATCTCCTGCCCGAAGGGCAGATCAAGTTCACCCCATGACCGAACTCCTCGCCAACCATGTCGCCGGCCGCTGGCAAAGCGGATCGGGCGCTGGCACGCCCCTTTTCGATCCGGTGCTGGGCACCGAGCTCGCGCGCGTCGATGCCACCGGCCTCGACCTGCCTGCTGCTTTTGCCTTTGCGCGCGAACAGGGCGGCAACGCGCTGCGCGCCCTCACCTACCGCCAGCGCGCCGGGTTGCTCGCCGCGATCGTCAAGGTGCTGCAGGCGAACCGCGACGCGTATTACGAGATCGCCACCGCGAACTCCGGCACGGTGAAGAACGACTCGGCGGTCGACATCGACGGCGCGATCTTCACGCTCGGCCAGTACGCCAGGTGGGGCGATGCGCTCGGCGACGTGCGCGCGCTGCGCGACGGCGATGCGGTCAAGCTCGCCAAGGAGCCGGTGTTCCAGTCGCAGCACCTGCAGGTGCCGACGCACGGCGTGGCGCTGTTCATCAACGCCTTCAACTTCCCGTCATGGGGCCTGTGGGAAAAGGCCGCGCCCGCGCTGCTCTCGGGCGTGCCCGTGATCGTGAAGCCCGCGACGGCCACCGCATGGCTCACGCAGCGCATGGTGAAGGACGTGGTCGATGCGGGCGTGCTGCCCGCCGGCGCGCTCTCGGTCGTCTGCGGCAGTTCGGCCGGGCTGATGGATGCGCTGCAGCCCTTCGACGTGGTCTCGTTCACCGGTTCGGCGGAGACGGCGGCGGTGATCCGCTCGCACCCCGCCGTGGCCGAGCGCTCGGTGCGCGTGAACATCGAGGCCGACAGCCTCAACAGCGCCCTGCTCCTGCCCGGTGCCGCGCCCGGCAGCGAAGCGTTCAACCTGCTCGTGCGCGAAGTGGTGCGCGAGATGACGGTCAAGTCGGGCCAGAAATGCACCGCCATCCGCCGCATCCTCGTGCCGGCCGAGGTGTACGACGCCGCGGCCGAAGCCATCGGCGCAAAGCTCGCGGGCATCACCGTCGGCAACCCGCGCAACGAGAGCGTGCGCATGGGCTCGCTGGTGAGCCGCGCGCAACTGAACGCAGTGCGCGAAGGGCTCGACGCGCTCGCGGCGCAGACCACCGTGCTGCACGACAGCCACAACAAGCCGCTGATCGACGCCGACCCGGCCGTGGCCGCCTGCATCGGCCCGGTGCTGCTGGGCGCGCGCGACGCCGATGCGGCGCAGCTTGTGCATGACGTGGAAGTGTTCGGCCCGGTCGCCACGCTGCTGCCGTATCGCGATCTCGCCCATGGCCTTGCGTTGGCACACCGCGGGCAAGGCTCGCTCGTGACCTCTCTTTATGGCAGCGACGATGCGGCGCTCGCACAGGCAGCGCTCGCCGTCGCACCGAGCCACGGCCGCGTCCACGTGATCACGCGCGAGGTCGCGCAAGCCCACACCGGCCACGGCAACGTCATGCCGATGTCGATGCACGGCGGCCCCGGCCGCGCGGGAGGCGGCGCCGAGTTGGGCGGCTTGCGCGCGCTCGATTTCTATCACCGCAAGAGCGCGGTGCAGGCGAGCCCCGGTGTGCTCGCCGCCCTCGGCCTTTAGAAGAAGGCCCCAAGGAGACAACACGATGAGCCTGCCCGCACGATTCAATTTCGCCGAACACCTGTTCGCCCTCAACCGCGGCCGCGCCGAGCGCATCGCCTACATCGACGACCGCGGCACGCTGAGCTACGGCCAGCTCGAAGACCGCGCACGCCGCCTGGCCGCCGCGCTGAAAGCCGCCGGCGTGCGGCGCGAAGAGCGCGTGCTGCTGCTGATGCTCGACAACAGCGACTGGCCCGTGAGCTTTCTGGGTTGCCTCTATGCCGGCATCGTTCCCGTCGCCGTCAACACGCTGCTCACGCCCGAGGACTACGCCTACATGCTCGACCACAGCCGCGCGCAGGCCGCGCTGGTGTCGGGCGCGCTGCTGCCCACGCTGCAGGATGCGATGGCGCGCGGCGCGCACGAGCTGCAGACGTTGATCGTCTCGCAGCCGACCGATGCACTGCCGGACAACGCGCAAACGTTCGATGCCGCGCTCGCCCGCGTCGAGCCGCTGGCCGCGCCGGTAAACACCGCCTCCGACGACCCCGGCTTCTGGCTCTATTCCTCCGGCTCCACCGGCAAGCCCAAGGGCACGGTGCACACGCACGCCAACCTCTGGTGGACGGCCGAGCTCTACGGCAAGCCGGTGCTCGCGCTGACCGAAGACGACGTGTGCTTCTCGGCCGCCAAGATGTACTTCGCGTACGGCCTGGGCAATGCGCTGACATTCCCGCTGACGGTCGGCGCCACGGTCGTGCTGATGGCCGAGCGCCCCACGCCCGACGCCACCTTCCGCCGCTGGACCGAGCACAAGCCCACGGTCTTCTTCGGTGCGCCCACGGGCTTCGCGGGCATGCTCGCGTCGCCGAAGCTGCCGGCGCGCGATACGGTTTCCCTGCGCATGTGCTCGTCCGCCGGCGAGGCATTGCCCGGGGAGATCGCACAGCGCTTCAAGGCGCACTACGGCTGCGAGATCATCGACGGCATCGGCTCCACCGAGATGCTGCACATCTTCATCTCCAACCGCCCCGGCGACGTGCGCTACGGCACCACGGGCAAGCCGGTGGAAGGCTACGAGGTCGAGCTGCGCGGTGAAGACGGCCGGCCCGTGCCCGATGGTGAAGTGGGCGATCTCTACATCCGCGGGCCCAGCTCGGCACTGATGTACTGGACCAACCGCGAGAAGTCACGCGACACCTTCCAGGGCGGCTGGACCAAGAGCGGCGACAAGTACACGCGCGATACCGACGGCTACTTCACCTACGCGGGCCGCAGCGACGACATGCTGAAGGTGAGCGGCATCTACGTCTCGCCGTTCGAGGTCGAGGCCACGCTGATGCAGCACCCTGCGGTGCTCGAAGCCGCGGTGATCGGCAAGGAAGACGCCGAAGGGCTCACGAAGACCAAGGCCTTCGTCGTTCTGAAGGACGGCAGCACGGCGACCGAGGAAGAGTTGAAGGCGTTCGTGAAGGAGCGCCTCGCGCCCTACAAATACCCGCGCTTCCTCGAATTCGTGAGCGAACTGCCGAAGACCGCGACCGGCAAGATCCAGCGCTTTCGCCTCCGCGAGCGCGAGAAGCAGGCGTGACCACAGCGATGCACACGCCCGCCTTCGCCACCATCGACTGGCGCGGCCGCACCGTGCAGATCGAGTGCGAATGGATCGCGCCCGAGCGCACCGATGCTCCGCTCATCGTCTTCCTCCACGAAGGCCTCGGCTCCGTCGCGATGTGGAAGGATTTCCCCGCGCAAGTCTGCGAAGCGGCCGGCGCACGCGGCCTTGTGTTCTCGCGCCCCGCCTACGGCCGCTCCACCCCGCGCGGCGACGACGAGATCTGGGACGTCGACTTCATGCACCGCCAGGCGCACGAAGTGCTCCCCGCCCTCTTCACCGCCCTGAAGCTCGACAACGAAAAGCCCTGGCTCTTCGGCCACAGCGACGGCGGTTCGATCTCCCTGCTCTATGCCTCGTGCTTCCCCGACCGCGTGGCCGGCCTCGTGGTGCTGGCCCCGCACATCTTCGTGGAAGACGTGACCGTCGCGAACATCGAGCTGGCCCGCACCGCCTACCTCTCGACCGACCTGCCGAAGAAGCTCGGCCGCTACCACGACAGTGCCGACTCCGCCTTCTGGGGCTGGAACCGCATCTGGCTGCACCCGCCCTTTCGTGACTGGAACATCGAGGCCGAGCTCGACACGATCCGCTGCCCCGTGCTCGCCATCCAGGGCATCGACGACGCGTACGGCACGCTCGCGCAGATCCGCGGCATCGCGGCGCGCGTCGGGGAATGCGAACTGCTGGAAATCCCTGAATGCGGGCATTCCCCGCATCGCGATCAGCCGGATCGTGTCATCGTCGCGACCGCTTCTTTCATTACCAAAAACAGGAGACAGACACCATGACGACCACCCGCACCGCGCGCCTTGCGCTCACCGCGATCGCCTTCGCCGCCCTGGCGACCGCTGCCGGCGCCCAGGGCACCGGCAAACTCAAGGTCGGCCTGATGCTGCCCTACAGCGGCACCTACACCGCGCTGGGCGTCGCCATCGAGAACGGCTTCAAGCTCTACGTAGACGAGCAAGGCGGCAAGCTCTCGGGCCGCGAGATCGAATACTTCAAGGTCGACGACGAGTCCGACCCCGCCAAGGCGACCGACAACGTCAACAAGCTCATCAAGCGCGACAACGTCGACGTGATCGTGGGCACCGTGCACTCGGGCGTCGCGATGGCCATGGCCAAGGCCGCCAAGGAAAGCGGCACCGTGCTGATCGTGCCGAACGCCGGCGCCGACGCGGTGACCGGCCCGATGTGCGCGCCCAACATCTTCCGCAGCTCGTTCAGCAACTGGCAGCCGGCCTACGCCATGGGCGAGGTCGCAGCCAAGCAGCAGGGCAAGAAGAAGGCGATGACCATCACCTGGAAGTACGCGGCCGGTGACGAGTCGGTCAACGGCTTCAAGGAAGGCTTCGAGAAGAACGGCGGCAAGGTCGACAAGCAGCTCACGCTGGCCTTCCCGAACGTGGAATTCCAGGCGCTCCTGACCGAGATCGCGGCGGCCAAGCCCGATGCGGTGTACGCCTTCTTCGCGGGCGGCGGCGCTGTGAAGTTCGTCAAGGACTACCAGGCGGCGGGCCTGAACAAGACCATTCCGCTCTACGGCCCCGGCTTCTTGACCGACGGCACGCTCGACGCGCAGGGCGAATCGGCACAAGGCATGCTGACCACGCTGCACTACGCGGACGGCCTGAACACAGCGCGCGACAACGCGTTCCGCGTGGCCTATGCCAAGTCGTTCAAGCTGCAGCCCGACGTGTATGCGGTGCAGGGCTACGACGCGGCGCAGATGCTGGGCGTGGGCCTTGCCGCCGCCAAGGGCGACATCGGCAAGAAGGCCGAGTTCACGGCCGCCATCGAGAAGGCGAAGATCGACAGCCCGCGCGGCACCTTCACGATGAGCAAGTCGCACAACCCGGTGCAGGACATCTATCTGCGCAAGGTGGATGGCAAAGAGAACAAGCTGGTCAGCACCGCGATCAAGGGTCTCGCAGATCCGGCACGCGGCTGCCGGATGTAACTGGGCTCTCCCCCAGGCTTCGCGCACTTCGTGTCGCTTCGCCAACCCCCTCACCGGGGGCGACACCTGCGGCCCGGCAAAGCCGGTTCCGCGGTGTCTCCCGCAGTGCGTCTCTTCCTCAACGATCCCGCCCAGAGAGAACCTCCAACGTGGATTTCGGAACCTTCCTCGTCCAGTGCCTGAACTCCGTTCAGTACGGACTGCTGCTCTTCCTGGTGGCCTCGGGCCTCACGCTGATCTTCGGGATCATGGGCGTGATCAACCTCGCCCACGGCAGCTTCTACATGATCGGCGCGTACATGGCGTTCGCGCTCGCGCCGCTGTTCGGCGACCAGTTCCTGCTGATGCTGGTGGCCGGCGTGGTGCTGGCAGCCATCTTCGGCTACCTGCTCGAATGGGCCTTCTTCAGCTACCTCTACCAGCGCGACCACCTGCAGCAGGTGCTGATGACCTATGGGCTCATCCTGGTGTTCGAGGAGCTGCGCTCCATCCTCGTGGGCAACGACGTGCACGGCGTGAAGGTGCCTGCGTGGCTGGACGGCAGCTTCGCGCTGGGCAACGTCATGAGCTACCCGTGGTACCGGCTCTTCGCCTCGGCCGCGTGCATCGTGCTCGCGGTGGGGTTGTACTGGGTGGTGAACCGCACGCGCCTGGGCATGATGATCCGCGCCGGCGCGAGCAACCGCGACATGGTGCGGGGCTTGGGGATAGACGTGAAGCGGCTCTATCGCATCGTCTTCGCGGCCGGCGTGGCGCTCGCGGCGCTGGCCGGAATGATCGCGGCGCCGATGTCCTCGGTGTATCCGAACATGGGTGCGAGCGTGCTCATCATCTGCTTCGTGCTGGTGGTGATCGGCGGCATCGGCTCGATCACCGGCGCGCTCTTGGCCTCGCTGCTGGTGGGCTTCGTCGACACCTTCGGCAAGGTGTTCTTCGCGGACCTGAGCGGCATCGGCATCTATCTCCTGATGGCCATCGTGCTGATCTGGAAGCCTGAAGGGCTGATGGGGAAGCGGTCATGAAGCCGAGCGCATTCCTCCTGCCCGTGGCCTGCGCGGTGCTCATCGGCATCGCCGGCCCGCTGATGGGCAACTACGCCTCGGACTTCGTCGTGAAGATCATGATCCTGTCGATCTTCGCGTTGAGCCTGGAACTGCTCGTCGGCATGACCGGCCTCGTGAGCCTGGGCCACGCGGCGTTCTATGGCATCGGCGCCTACGTGACGGTGCTCGCGTCGGGCAGCGAAGGCGGCAACTTCGCGCTGCTGCTGCCTGCGGCGATGGGTGCAGCGGCGCTCTATGCGCTCTTCGTCGGCGCTTTGAGCCTGCGCACGCGCGGCGTGTACTTCATCATGGTGACGCTGGCCTTCGCGCAGATGGCCTTCTTCGTGTTCCACGACACCAAGATCGGCGGCGGCAGCGACGGCATCTACATGTACGTGCGGCCGGCCATCGGCGCGCTCGATATGGAAAACCGCACGGTGCTTTTCTACGTGGTGCTCGCGTCGCTCGCGTTCACCTACGGCCTCCTTGCGCTGATCCGCCGCTCGCGCTTCGGCGCCGCGCTCGCGGGCATCCGCGTGAACGAGCAGCGCATGCGCGCGGCGGGGTTCCCGGTGTACGGCTACAAGCTCGCGGCCTTCGTGCTGGCGGGGGCGCTCGCGGGCCTTGCAGGTTTCCTGCTGGCCTCGCGCGACGGCGTGGTCAACCCCGAGCTGATGGCCTGGCACAACTCGGGCGAGGTGCTGCTGATGGTGATCCTGGGCGGCCTCGGCCACCTGCGCGGCGCGGTGATCGGTGCCATTGCATTCACGCTGCTCAAGGAGATCTTCTCGACGCATGCCGTGATGGGGCCGCTCGCGGACCATTGGCAACTCACGCTGGGCATCGCGATCATCGTGTTCGTGGCGTGGCTGCCCAAGGGGCTGATCGGGCTGGTGAAGCGCATCTCCCCCAAGGGTGAAGGAGCCGCGTCGTGAGCAACACCACCGCCCTTCTTTCGGTCGAAGGCCTCACGCGCCGCTTCGGCGGCCTCACTGCCGTGAACGCCGTCACGCTCGACCTGCACGTCGGCGAAGTGCACGCGGTGATCGGCACCAACGGCGCGGGCAAGTCCACGCTCATCAACATGCTCTCGGGCGAGATCGAGGCCTCCGAAGGCCGCATCGCACTCGACGGCATCGACATCACGCGGCGTGCGCAATCCAGGCGCGCGCGCGACGGCGTGGGCCGCAGCTACCAGCGCACGACGATCTTTCCGGAGTTCAGCGTGCACGAGAACTGCCGGCTCGCGGCGCAGGCCGCCACCGCGCGCCCGTGGGCGATCTGGCAGGCGTCGCAGCGCTGCGCGGCCAGCAACGCGGCGGCCGATGCGGCACTCCAAGCCGCGGGCTTGTCGAACGAAGCCTTGCGCATCGCCGGCACCATGAGCCACGGCGCGCAGCGCCAGCTCGAAGTGGCGATGTGCCTGGCCACGCAGCCGCGCGTATTGCTGCTCGACGAGCCGCTCGCCGGCATGGGCGCCGAGGAAACCGACCGCATGCTCACGCTGCTCGCGCGGCTGAAGGCCACGCACGCGATCCTGCTGGTGGAGCACGACATGGACGCGGTCTTCCGCATCGCCGACCGCATCACGGTGATGGTGAACGGCACGGTCATCGCCACCGGCGACCCCACCTCGATCCGCGAGAACCCCGAAGTGCGCACCGCGTATCTCGGAGAGGACCACTGACATGCTCATCGTCCGCGACCTCAACACCTACTACGGCAACAGCCACATCCTGCGCGGCGTGCATGCCGGCATTCCGACGGCCACCTCGGTCGGCCTGCTCGGGCGCAACGGCATGGGCAAGACCACGCTGATCCGCAGCATGATGGGCTACGTGCGTCCGGCCTCCGGCGAAGTGCAGGTCGACGGCCGCACCGTCACCGGTTGGCCGCCGGAAAAAATGGCGCGCCTTGGCATCGGCTACGTGCCCGAGGGCCGCGGCATCTTCCCGAACCTCTCGGTGCGCGAGAACCTGGTGATGAGCGAGCGCGCGGGCATCGACGGCCGCCGCGCCTGGACCTTCGAGCGCGTGATGGCCACCTTTCCGCGGCTGTCCGAGCGGCTCTCGCACGGCGGGCAGCAGCTCTCGGGCGGCGAGCAGCAGATGCTCTCCATTGGCCGCGCGCTGATGACCAACCCGCGCCTGCTCATCCTGGACGAAGCCACCGAAGGCCTCGCGCCACTGATCGTGGCCGAGATCTGGCGCGTGATCGGCGAGATCCGCAGCACCGGCATCGCCACGCTGATCGTGGACCGCGACTACCGCAAGGTGCTCGCGCACACCGACCTTGCGGTGGTGATGGAGAAGGGGCAGATCGTGCGGCATGGGGCATCGGCGGATCTGCTGGCGGAGCCGCAGGCGCTCGAGGAGCTGCTGGGCGTGTAGACCTGCGGGAAGGCATGGCGGTGACACGCGAAATCAGCCTCCTCGATCCCTCGGGCAAGCCCGTGCGCATCGACGCCAAGATGCTGATGAACGCGGCCGCCACGCCGTGGCAGGGCTTTGCGCTGGAGGTACGCGCCATGCATGGCGACGGCGAGAACCCGGCCTGCTACAACCCCCACCCGCTGCTCGCCTTCTGCATGCGCGGGCACGTGAAGTCGGCCATGACCACGGGGCGTCGCACCAGCCACGTCGAGATCCGGCCCGGTGGCCTGTGCATCTTCGAGCAAGGCTACGAAGTCGACCGCGTGACGTGGTCCGGCCAGGTCGAGGAAATGATCGCGCTGGAAATCCGCCCCGAGACCCTGCGCAGCCTGATGCCCGAGGGCAACGGCGAACTGCATCTGCAGACGCATCTCTCGACCACCGACGCCACCCTGTCATCGCTCGCCATCGCGATGCGCGACGAGGTGGAGCGTGGCTGCACCTCGGGCCGCGTGCACGCGCAAGGTCTGTCGATGGCGCTGGTGAGCTATCTGCAGAGCCGCTATGGCAGCGCGGGCAACGCGAAGCGGCCGCCGGGGCGCCTCTCGCAGGCAGATCTGCGCAAGGTGTACGACTGGGTGATGCAGCACCTGGGCGAAGACTTCGGCATCGACGAACTCGCGGCCGAGCTGCACATGAGTGCCGTGCACTTCACGCGCCTCTTCAGGGCCAGCACGGGCTCGACGCCGTACCGTTACGTGATGGAGCAGCGAGTGCGGCACGCACTGTCGCTGCTGGAGGGGCGACTGTCGCTTGCCGAGATCGCACACGATGTCGGATTTTCGAGCCAGGCGCACTTCACGCAGGTGTTCAAGCAACTGGTGGGCACCACGCCCGCGCGCGCACGACTCGGGTAAGTCCCTGTGCAGGGTGAAGGGATCCTGCAAGCGGTGATCGCTTGTCGATAGACCATCCGACAGGGCGAAGGCAAATTCGATGTCCACACAACAGGAGACAAGAAGATGCCACTCGCGCCCCATCGCCCCCAACCATCGCGCAGCAGATCCAAGACGCTGGCGGCCCTGTGCATGAGCCTGTCCGCCGCCGCAGCGCTCACGGCGTGCGGCGGCAGCGATTCCCCGGGGACCGTGCTGCCCTTCATCCCCACATCGCCACCGCCCGCCGGTCCGGCTGCTCCCGCGGCACTGGCCTGCGACGAAAGCCTGAAGACCGCGTTCAAGCCCGATGCGAACACCACTGTCACCGTAGTGAAGCAGTTCAAGCAAGGCGATGACCTGAACCTCGACGGCAAGGCCTCGGGCACCGTGGCGGCCAGCGACGTGTGCATGGTCAAGCTCAGCGTCGGACCGGGCCATGCGGGACCCGCCGACGCGCCATCGACCTCGCCGGGAATCGGCATCGAGGTCTGGCTGCCGACGATGGCCAAGTGGAACAACCGCGTGCGCGTGCTTGGCGGCGGCGGCTTCGTGGGCGATGCGGGCATTGGCGCCAAGACGCAGATCGGCGGCGCCGGCGCGGCCGCCATTGCCGCGAGCGAAGGCTCGGTGAGCGCTGTGACCGATGCGGGCCATGCCTCGAAGCTGCCTGCTGCCTCGGTGGACGGCTCGTTCGCGATGAACCCCGACGGCACCATCAACACCACGCTGTGGACCGACTTCGCGAGCCGCGGCATCCACGAGATGGCCGTCAAGGCCAAGGCGCTCGCGGCCGGCTTCTATCAGCGCGACGCGAAGTACGCGTACTGGGACGGCTGTTCCACCGGCGGCCGCCAGGGCCACATGCAGGCGCAGGTGAGTCCCGACGATTTCGACGGCATCCTGGCCGGCAACAGCGCGATCAACTGGACCACCTTCATCACCTCCGAGCTGTATCCGCAGGTCGTGATGCAGCGCGATCTCGGCGGCACGCCGCTCACGCCCGACCAGATGACACTGGTGTCGTCCGCCGCGGTGAGCGCCTGCGACAGCACGCTGACCGGCCAGCACGATGGCTTCATCAGCGACCCGGCCGCCTGCAAATACGACCCGGCACAGGACAAGGCCGTGCTGTGCACGGGCAGCGGCGGCACCAATGCCACCGCGGCCTGCCTGAGCACGGTGCAGGCACAGGCGGTCAACAAGATCTGGTACGGCCAGACGCGAGACGGCAGCGCGCCCGCACCCGCAAGCGACATTGGCTACGGCGCCACGCTGGCCTCGGGCCAGCTCTGGTATGGCCTCACGCGCGGCACCTCGCTCAACAGCCCGGGCGCACCAGGGCTCTCGCTGGCGGACTCCACGGGCAGCGTGCCCAATCCGTTTCCGATCGCGGCGCACCAAGTCGCGCTAAACCTGCAGGACCCGACGATCGCGACGCCCGATTTCGTCAATGCGACAGGCAACGGCGCGAACAACTGGAAGGGGCTGTCGTACGCACAGTTGGCCAACGCCAGCGATCGCGGCAAGGCGCTGCAAGCCGCCTTCGCGAACATCAACGCCGACAACCCCGAGCTGGGCAAATTCCGCGACCGTGGCGCCAAGCTGCTGGCCTATCACGGTCTGGCCGACCAGTTGATCGCGAACTCGGGCACGGCGAACTACTACGAGCGCGCGGCCAAGGCGATGGGCGGCATCGACGCAATGCAGAAGTTCTACCGCTATGTCGAGATCCCGGCCATGGGGCATTGCGCGGGCGTGGGCTCCGTGAACGGCCTTGCGGGCGTGAGTCCTGCGGCCAACCCGCCGCTGCCGGCGCAGAACCAGTTGTTCGCGGCACTGACCGACTGGGTCGAGAAAGGCGTGGCGCCCGACAACCTCGTGCTGCAGAACGCGGACAAGTCGCTGGCGCGACCGCTGTGCACCTACCCGAAGAAGATTGCGTATGTCGGCGGTGATGCGAAGGCAGCGGCCAGCTTCGCCTGCCGCTGAGCTTCAGCCGATCCGCTGCGCCATCAGGAAGTCGATGAACACCCGCATGCGCAGCGGCACATGCCGCCCGTCCGGATACAGCAGCGTGTACGGCCGCGAGCGGCCCGCGAACGGCTTGAGCACTTCGACGAGCGAGCCGTCGGCAAGTTCTTTCTCCACCACGAAGCGGTAGGTCTGGAACAGCCCGGCGTCGCTCTTGGCGAGCGTGACGCCGCCCAGCACGTCGTCCGAGCAGCTGTAGGCGCTGTCCGCGAAGAGCTCGCGGTCCTTGCCGTTTTCCTTGAAGAGCCACGAGATGCGGCGCCCGCTGCTGGGCAGTTCGAACTGGATGCACTCGTGCGCGGCCAGGTCGTCCAGCGTGCGGGGCGTGCCGGCCTTCCTGAGGTACCTGCGCGTTGCGACCACCACCAGCGCCGCATCCTCCAGGTGCCGCGCGATCAGCGTGGAGTCGGGCTGGGCGCGCACGCGCACGGCCATGTCGTAGCCCTCTTCCACGAAATCGATGTTGCGGTTGCTCAGGTGCACATGCAGCCGGATGTCGGGAAAGCGTTCGCGAAACGCGGGCAGCATCGGCAGGATGCGGTGGTGGCCGTAGGTGGTCGGCACGCTGATGCGCAGCGTGCCCGAGGGCTGCGCCTGCTGGCCCATCACCTCGCGCTCGGCCTCTGCGAGTTGCGCGAGCGCCTGGCGGCATTGCGCGAAGTAGGCGCGGCCGGCATCGGTGAGCCGCACGCTGCGCGTGGTGCGCACGAACAGGCGAAGCCCCAGGCGTTTTTCCAGCCGCGAGATCGAACGGCTCACGGCCGCCGGCGTCACCCCCGCAGCGAGCGCTGCCGAGGTGAAGCCGCCCGTCTCCGCCGCAAGGCAGAAGAGTTCGATGCTGCCCAGGAGGATGTCGCCGAACTGCCGCTGCATGGATTGATTACCTCGCGTATCAAGTGAAGTGCGAGTCTAGTGATTTATCTATGGCTGCGTCATCAATACAGTTCTCCTCACGTCATCAACTTCTGGAGAACCCGACATGCAAGACAGCACTTCTTCCCCCACCGTCGTCATCACCGGCGCCTCGAGCGGCATCGGGCTGGGCCTTGCAGAGGCGTACCTCGAACGCGGCTTCAACGTGGTCGCCAATGCGCGCACCGACGAACGACTCGCCGCCGCGGCAAAGCAACTGGGCAACCCCGCGCGCTTTCTCGGCGTCGCGGGCGACATCGGCAAGCGCGACACCGCAGCGCAACTCATCGCCCGCGCCGTGCAGCGCTTCGGCCAGGTCGACGTGCTCATCAACAACGCGGGCATCTTCAACGCCAAGCCTTTTGTCGACTACACCGAGGAAGAGCTGGACCAGCTGGTCGTCACGAACCTCAAGGGTTTCGTCTACGCCTCGCAGGCCGCCGCGAAGCACATGATCCCGCGCCGCAAGGGCCACATCGTGAACATCACCGCGGGCATTGCGCTGCAGCCGAACCTGAAGGTGCCGGCCTTGGTGCCGGTGCTGGTCAAGGGCGGCATCAACGCCGCGACGCGCGCGCTGGCGCTGGAGCTCTCGCCGCACAACATCCAGGTGAATGCGGTGGCGCCCGGCATCGTCGATACGCCGATGCACCCGTCCGAGAACCATGGCTTTCTGGGCGGCCTGGCGCCCGCCGGCCGCATCGCGACCGTGCGCGAGATTGCCGATGCGGTGCTCTACCTCACCAGCGCCGGGTTCACGTCGGGCGTGGTGCTGGCGGTGGACGGCGGCGCGAGCGCCGGCACCTGGTAACCGGCCCGTTCACACAGCCAAGGAGCACACCATGCCTTTCGTCAACCTGAAGATCACCCGCGACGGCGTCACGCGCGAGCAGAAAACCCAGGTCATCGCGGAGTTCACGGAAGTCCTCGAGCGCGTGCTGAAGAAGCCGCCGGAGTGGACGCACATCGTGATCGAGGAGATCGATACCGATGACTGGGGGTTCGGGGGCGTGACGACCACCGAGTACAGGAAGCGCCTCGCGAAGGACGCGAAGAAAGCGCAATGAATGAAGACGGACGGGCGCGGCCGGCCTATTCGATGAACCGCCGCAGCCCTTCCAGATCGATCACGGTGATCCCCCCGTACTCGATCCGCAGGAACCCCGCTTCCTTCAACCGATTCAGAGCCGCATTGCACCGCTGCCGCGAAACGCCCGACAGGTTCGCGATCTCCTCCTGCGAAGTCTGCAGATAGGGCTCGCTTCCCGGATGCAACCACGGGTGGAACAGCCCCGCCAGCGCGCGTGCCACCTGGCTGTCCGCATCGAGCAGCCGGTGCGCCGCGTAGCAGCCCATGAACCAGTGCAGGCGCTCGTTGATCTGCTGCAGCAGGAAATGATCGAAGCCGCGCTGCGTGCGGTGCAGCCACTCGAAGGTCTCCAGGGGCAGCAGTGCCACGCGGCTCGGGCGCAGCGCGATGATGTCGGCCGATCGCGGCATCGCGCGAAGCAGCGTGCCTTCGCCGAACCAGCTGCCCACCGAGAGCCCGCCCAGGGTCACGGAGTGCCCGTCGCTCGAGGTGATCGACCACTTGAGCAGGCCTTCGAGGGTGCCGTACCAGTGCACCGGCGTATCGCCGCGCCGGCACAAGGCGGTGCCGGCCGCGATGTCCACTTCGCGCATCTCGTCCAGCACACGCTCGCGCGCCGGTTCGTCGAGCAGCGGAAACCAGGCCGAGCCGAGCAGCAACTGCGGGATCGTCAGCGATGCCGCCTTGATGGCCGGCTTCGGGGTGGGCATGAAATGAAAGCTCCTGCGCAGACGGGCCGCGCCTCGTAAACCCTGACCTCAAATGTCATCGCAATGACTGCCCGGGCGGCGGCAGCCAAAAATAATAGCGCGCTTCCCACAGGAGAAACCTCATGTCGAAGCGCAAGGTGATTGTGACCATTGCACCCACGGGTGGCATGGCGCACAAATCGCAGAACCCCCACCCCCCCACCCAACCCGCCGAAATCGCCGCCGACGTGCTGCGCTGCTGGAATGCCGGCGCGAGCGTGGTGGCCATCCACGCACGCCGGCCCGACGACGGCGCCACCTGCGATGCCAACGTGTACCGCGACATCAACAGCCGCATCCGCGCGGGCGGCAGCGACATCGTCATCAACAACTCCACCGGCGGCGGCGTGCACGGCGACATGGTCAAGCCGCTCGCGGGCGACCGCTGGGAGATCGCGTGGGAAGAGCGCATCAAGGGCATGGACGCCGGTGCCGAGATGTGCACGCTGGACGCGACCACGCTCAACCTGAGCTTCGAGGGCAAGCAGATCCTGATGGACACGCCCATCACCAAGGGCCGCGAACTGGCAGCCGGCATGAAGGCGCGCGGCATCAAGCCCGAGTGGGAGGTGTTCAGCCCCACGCACATCCTGCAGGACGTGACCACGCTGATCGGCGAGGACCACGACGAGGAGCCCTACTTCGTCAATCTCGTGATGAACGTGCACCGCAACTTCCAGAACGCGATGCCGTACTCGCCGCGCTTTTTGCAGATGATGGTCGACACGCTGCCCAAGGGCAGCATCTTCTGCGTGAGCGGCATCGGCCCCTCGCAGCTGGAGGCCAACGTGGCGGCGCTGCTGCTGGGCGGCCATGCGCGCGTCGGGCTCGAAGACAACCTCTACTTCCGCCAGGGCGAACTGGCCACCAACGTGCAGCTCACCGAGCGCATCGTGCGGGTGATCCGCGAGCTGGACATGGAAGTGGCCACGCCGGCCGAGGCGCGGCAGATGATGGGACTGCCCCGCACCGGCACGCCGCGGCCCGAGTTCGCGCTCGGCTGATCGAACAAATACAACGGAAGACCGGAGACAAGACCATGAACACACGCCTCTCGCGCACCGCGCTCGCCATCGCAGTCGGCACCGCCTTTGCAACCGGCGCCTCGGCGCAGGTGTCCGACGACACGATCCGCATCGGCTTCATCAGCGACATGTCGGGCATCTACCGCGACTACGACGGCCCGGCCGGCGCGGAAGCCATCCGCATGGCGATTGCCGACATGGGCGGCGCCATCGACGGCAAGAAGATCGAGCTGGTCACCGCCGACCACCAGAACAAGCCCGACATCGCAGCCGCGAAGGCGCGCGAATGGTTCGACGTGCAGAAGGTCGACATGCTGATCGCGGGCGTCAATTCGGGCGCCGCGATCGCCATGGCGGGTGTGGCCGCAGACAAGAAGAAGCCGTACTTCGTGGTGGGCTCGGGCGCCTCCAGCCTCACCAACGAATACTGCTCGCCCTACACGGTGCACTACGCCTACGACACGGTGGCCATGGCGCGCGGCACCGCGAGCGCGGTGGTCAAGGCGGGCGGAAAGAGCTGGTATTTCGTGACCGCCGACTACGCCTTCGGCGCCGCGCTGCAGACCGATGCGGCCAAGATCATCAACGCCAGCGGCGGCACCGTGGCGGGCTCGGTGAAGCATCCGCTGGGCGCGAGCGATTTCTCGTCGTTCATGCTGCAGGCGCAGGGCTCCAAGGCGCAGGTGCTCGCGCTCGCCAATGCGGGCGGCGATACGGTCAACGCCATCAAGTCGGCGGCCGAGTTCGACATCAGCAAGAACATGAAACTGGCCGGCATGATCATCACCATCAACGACGTGCATGCGCTGGGCTTGAAGACCTCCCAGGGCATGTACCTCACCGACAGCTGGTACTGGAACCAGAGCCCCGAGTCGCGCACCTGGGCGCGGCGCTTCTTCGACAAGCACAAGCGCATGCCCTCCTCCTTCCATGCCGGCGACTACTCGGCCGCACTGCAGTACCTGCAGGCGGTGAAGGCGGCGGGCAGCGACGATGCCGACAAGGTGATGGCGCAACTGCGCAAAACGAAGTTCAACGACATGTTCGTCAAGGGCGGCTGGTTGCGCGACGACGGCCTCATGGTGCACGACATGCAGCTGATGCAGGTGAAGACGCCCGACGAATCGAAAGAGCCGTGGGACTACTACAAGGTGGTCGAGCCGATCCGCGGCGAGGCCGCATGGACGACGAAGGCAGAGAGCCGCTGCGCGCGGTGGAAATCATGAGCAATGGATCACTGGATGTGAAGCGCGTCGCGGTCGTCGGCACCGGCGTGATCGGTGCGAGCTGGGCCGCGTACTTCCTCGCGCACGGGCTCGACGTGAACGCGACCGATCCGTCGCCCGGCGCCGAAGACCGGCTGCGCGATGCGGTCGCGCAGCACTGGCCGACGCTGGTGCGCTTCGGCCTCGCGGAAGGCGCCTCGGTGGATCGGCTGCGCTTTCACGACAGCCTGGAAGACGCGGTGTCCGTGGCCGACTTCGTGCAGGACAACGGCCCCGAGCGCATGGACTTCAAGATCGAGCTGTTCCGCCGCATGGACGCGGCCGCGCCGCCGGAAACCATCCTCGCGTCGAGTTCGTCGGGGCTCGCGATCAGTGGCGTGCAGGCGGGCTGCGCGCACCCGCAACGCGTGGTGCTCGGGCATCCGTTCAATCCGCCGCACCTGATTCCCCTGGTGGAAGTTATTGGCGGCGAGAAGACTTCGGCCGAAGCGATCGACCGCACGATGGCGTTCTACGCGGCCATCGGCAAGCGGCCGATCCACGTGAAGCGCGAGGTCAAGGGCCACATCGCGAACCGGCTGCAGGCTGCGCTGTGGCGCGAGGCCTTCCACCTTGTCGACGAAGGCGTGGCGAGCGTGGCGGACATCGATACGGCGATTGCGCACGGCCCCGGCCTGCGCTGGGCGGTGATGGGGCCGTTCATGAACCTGCATCTCTCGGGCGGCGCGGGTGGCATCGAACATGTGCTCGCGCACCTGGGCGGGCCGATCGAGGATTGGTGGAAGGACCTGGGCGCGCCGTCGATGACGGCCGCGCTCAAGCAGAAGGTGACCGAAGGCGTCGCGGAGGAACTGGGTGCGCGCCGCACCGCCGACCTCGAAGCCGCACGCGACACCCTGCTGTTGGACCTGATTCGTGCCAAGGCCGACACCGGCAAACTCGACTGACATGACCGACTTCCTCCTCGATGAAAGCCTGATCGCCCCACCCCGCACGGTGCGCATCGACTTCGACGATGGCTCCTTCGCGCTGCGCTCGCCGCAGGCGCTGAAGCCTTATGCGCGCTGCCTCGGCGAATGGATCGAACGCTGGGCGCGCGAGACACCCGATGCGCTGGCATTCGCGGAACGCGACGAGAGCGGCGAAGGCTGGCGCAAGCTCGACTACCGCGCGCTGCGCCATGCCGTCGGTGCGGTCGCGCAAGGCCTGCTCGACCTGAAGCTGCCGGTGGACAGGCCCCTCGTGATCCTCTCGGACAACGCGATCGACCACGCGGTGCTCATGCTCGCGGCGATGCACATCGGCCGCACCGCCTGCTCGCTGTCGAGCGCGTACTCGCGGATGGCGAAGGACCCGTCGCGGCTGCACGGCATGCTGAAGGCGCTCGGGCCCTCGCTGATCTACGCGTCCGATGCCAGGGTGTACGGCGGCGCCCTCGTGGGCTGCGGTGTCGAGGCCGTCACGGTGTTCAGCCGCAATGCGGATGCGCATCCGGGGGCGATGGCCTTCGACCAGTTGCTCGCAGCCAGCGAAACGCCGGCCGTGATGGAGGCCTTCGCATCCGTCCTCCCCGACACGCACGCCAAATACCTGCTGACTTCCGGCTCCACCGGCAAGCCCAAGGTGGTGATCAACACGCACCGCATGCTGTGCGCCAACCAGCAGATGATGGCGCAGACCTGGCGCTTCCTCACGCAGGAGAAACCGGTGCTGGTCGACTGGCTGCCCTGGAGCCATACCTTCGGGGGCAATCACGATCTGCACATGGTGCTGTGCCACGGCGGCGCGCTCTACATCGACGAAGGCCGGCCCGCGCCGGGCCTGATCGAGAAGACGGTGCGCAACCTGCGCGAGGTGAAGCCCACGCTGCTGTTCAACGTGCCGCGCGGCTTCGACATGCTGCTGCCCTTTCTCGAAGCCGACGATGCGCTCGCCACCGAAGTGTTTTCCCGGCTGCGGCTGGCCTTCTATGCGGCAGCGGCGCTCGCGCCCTCGACATGGCAACGGCTCGAAGCGGTGGCAAAGCGCGTGCGTCCTTCGCGCCCGCTGTGGCTCACCACGTCATGGGGTGCGACGGAAACCTCGCCCGCCATCACCTCGGCGCATTGGCAACTCGACGGCGCCGGCTGCATCGGTGCGCCGCTGCCGGGGCTCGAACTCAAGTTCGTGCCCAACGGCCAGAAGCTGGAGATGCGGGTCAAGGGCGTCTCGGTGTTCCCCGGCTACCGCGATGCGCCACGTGAAACGGCGGAGGCTTTCGACGAAGAGGGCTACTACCGCATCGGCGACGCCGGCTTTCTCGCGAACGCCGCGGAGCCCGCGCACGGCGTGATCTTCAACGGCCGCGTGGCCGAGGACTTCAAGCTCTCGACCGGCACCTGGGTGTCGGTGGGTACGCTGCGCGTGAAGCTGGTGTCGCTGCTCGCGCCGCACGTGCAGGACGTGGTGCTCACCGGCCACGACCGCGACGAGATCGGCATGCTGGTGTTTGCCAGTCCGCAGGCCGCGGCGCTCGCACCCGAGGCGCTGGCCGAACGCATCGCCAGCGTGCTGCGTTCGCTGCGCGACGAAGGCGCGGGCTCGTCGCAATGCCCGGCGTGCGCGCTGGTGCTGGCCGAGCCGCCCAGCCTCGACGCGGGCGAGATCACCGACAAGGGCTACATCAACCAGCGCGCGGTGCTCACGCGTCGCGCGGCCGATGTGGCGCGGCTGCATGCGGCAGACCAAGACCCTCAGGTGGTGCGCCTGCGCAATTAGTCAGTCGATCACGACGGCTGCTCGAACAGCGCCAGCAGTGTGTTCTTGAGCCACTGGTGCAGCGCCGAAGTCTCGTGCCGCTGGTGCCAGAACAGCTCGATCACGCGCGGCGGCGCCTCCAGCGGCACGGGCATCAGGCGCAGGCCCGCCCGGCGCGCGGGCTCGAATTTCTCGGACCACGGCAGCACCGCGATCAGGTCGGAGCGGCGCACCACCTCGTAGGCGGCGGCGTAGTGGTTCACCGTCGCGACCAGGTTGCGCTGCAGCCCCCGGCTGTGCAGGAAGAGGTCGTAGGTCGGCGTGGTCTTGCCGAGCAGGCTCACGTCGATGTGGCGCGCGGCCAGGAATTTCTTCAGCGGGATTTTTTCCGTGCGCGCCAGCGGGTGCCCCGTGCGCATCACGCAGACGAAGTCAGGTGACCACAGCGCCCGCGACTTGAGGAAGGCCGGCCGCTGCACCTCTTCGTTGTAGACGCTGATCGCGAAGTCGGCCTTGTTGTCGGCCAGCACCTTGTCGAAGTCCACCAGCGTGTTGGGAATGGCGTGGATCAGCATCGAGGGCGCCGCCTTGCTGAGCTTGCCGGCCAGGCGCGGCACCACGATGCTGGAGACGTAGTCGGACATCGCGATGCTCAGGCTCGCGGTGCTGCGCAAGGCATCGAAGCTCTCGACATCGAGCGTGCCGCGAATGGCATGCAGCGACTGCGACAACGGCTCCCACAGGTCGATGGCGCGCCGCGTCGGGTTCACGCCCGCACCGCTGCGCACGAACAGCGGATCGTCGAAAGTCTCGCGCAGCCGCCGCAACGCATTGCTGACGGTGGGCTGGGTCAGCGAGAGCTTGCGGGCGGCGCGGGTGACGTTGCCTTCGGTCATCAAGGCCTCGAACACCTTGAGCAGGTTGAGGTCAGCGGTGCGGTAGGTCATTCACGGCCTCTATAAACACAATCACGCGTATAAATTTGCCGTTATATCCCCTCGACCCTACGATTTGGCGCGTCATCGCCATTTCGTCTTGCATCCGGAGTTGAGGGATTCCCATGACCATGCTGTCGGCCCGCATCGAGCGCCTGCCCTTCTCCGGCTTTCACCGCCGGCTGTTGTTGATGGGGGGCCTGGGCTACACCTTCGATGCGATGGACGCCGCGGTGATCGCCTTCGTGCTGCCTGTGCTGCGCACCGAATGGGGGCTCAGCAGCGTGCAGATCGGCGTGCTGGCCAGCGCGAACTTCATCGGCTTCTTCTTCGGCGCGCTGGCGGCCGGCTCCTGCGGCGACCTGATCGGGCGACGCAAGGTGATGATGTCGGCGCTGGCGATCTACTGCGTCGCCTCGCTCTTCAGCGGCATGGTGAACGACTGGACGGTCTTCCTCGGGCTGCGCATCGTGGCGGGCTTCGGCGCCGGCGCCGAGAGCGCGATCATCGCGCCCTACCTGTCGGAGTTCGTGGCGCGGCGCTACCGCGGCACCTTCACGGGCGCGCTGGCGGGCTTCTTCTCGTTCGGCTTCGTCGCCGCGGCGCTCCTGGGCTACTTCATCGTGCCGGCGCATCCGCAGGGCTGGCGCATCGTCATCTTCATCACGGCGCTGCCGGTGGTGCTGCTCTTGTGGTGGCGCCGCGCGCTGCCGGAGTCGCCGCGCTGGCTCGAAAGCCAGGGGCGCGAGAACGAGGCGCTCGCCATCATGGACGCGATGGAAGACAACCACGTGCGCAGCGGCCGCGCGCTGCCCGCGCTCAACGCCGAAGACGTCGCCGCCCCGCCGCCCAGCACGAGCCGCGGCAGCCTCTTGAAGAACTACGCGACGCTCGTCTCCAGCAAGCTCATCCGCATCAGCACCATGACCTGGCTGATGTGGCTCTCGATCACCTTCAGCTACTACTCGTTCTTCACCTGGATTCCGAGCCTCCTGATCCAGAACGGCATGACGATCACCAAGAGCTTCGGCTATTCGCTGGTGATGTACATCGCGCAGATCCCCGGCTACTTTTCGGCCGCCTGGTTCAACGAGCGCATCGGCCGGCAGGCCACCATCGTGAGCTACATGCTGCTGGGCGGGCTCTGCGCGCTGGGCCTCGCATTCACGCACAGCGACGGGCAGATCATGGTCGCGGGCGTGCTGCTGTCCTTCTTCATGAACGGCACGTACGCAGGCGTCTACGCCTACACGCCCGAGGTGTTTCCGACGCAGGTGCGGGCGACCGGCTCGGGCCTGGCCTCGGCCATCGGGCGCATCGGCGGCATCACGGCGCCGATCCTGGTGGGCTTCATCTACCCGACGGCCGGCTTTGCGGGCGTGTTCGGCATGACGACGGCGGTGTTGCTGCTCGGTGCGGCGGCCGTCACGTTCATGGGCATTCCCACGCGCGGCCGCTCGCTCGAAGACATCGCGGCCAGCGAACTTTCCTGATCCTTCGACAACCATGCAGCCCAACTCTCTCGAAGATTCCCTTTCGGCCGTGGCGCTCGCCCATGCCGACACCACCCAGCCGCACGCCACGTTCGACGCCATCGACAAGGCGGTCGCATCGACCATCGGCCACCGGCTCTTCACCATCCTGGTCCACCACCGCGAGGCGCGCGAATCGGAGCGCGTGTACACCAACATGCGCGAGGCCTACCCGGTGGGCGGGCGCAAGCCCATCACCGATTCGCCGTGGATGCAGCAGGTGATGCAGCGCGGCCTGCCCTACATCGGCCGCAACGCCGAGGACCTGCGCGACGTGTTCTACGACCACGAACTCATCGTGTCGCTCGGCTGCCGCAGCGTGCTGAACATTCCGCTGCGCTGGCAGGGCGAGACGCTCGGCACGCTCAACATGCTGCACGAGGAGAACTGGTATGGCGACGGCCACGTCGAGCTCGCGCGCGTGTTCGCGCAGCTGGCGGTGCCGGCCGTGATGGCGCAACAGGCGAAGGAGTCCCAGGCATGACGACGACGAACACCTTTCTTTTCAGGAACGCGAACCTGCTCGATCCGCTGAGGAAAGACCTGCTCGAAGGCCATGACATCCTGGTCGAAGGCGGCGTGGTCCGCGAGGTCTCCGACAAGCCGCTGCAGAGCAAGACGGCACGCGTCATCGACGTGAAGGGCAGGACGGTGATGCCCGGCCTCATCGACCTGCACGTGCACGTGATCGCGGTGGAGCTGAACCTCTCGCGCCAGGTGCACATGCCCAACGTGCTCATCACGCTGCGCAGCGTGCCGATGCTGCGCGGCATGCTGCGCCGCGGCTTCACCACGGTGCGCGATGCGGGCGGCGCGGGCTTCGCGTTCAAGCAGGCGGTGGACGCCGGCCTCGCGCAGGGGCCGCGCCTCTTCGTCTCGGGCCGCGCGCTCAGCCAGACGGGCGGGCATGGCGACATGCGCGGGCGCTCCGACTTCCTCGATCCGGCCGCGACCTGCTCGACCTGCGTGCGGGTCGGCGCGCTGGCGCGCGTGGTCGACGGCGTCGACGCGGTGCGCCGCGCCGTGCGCGAAGAACTGCAGATGGGCGCCGACCAGATCAAGATCATGGCCTCCGGCGGCGTGGCCTCGCCGACCGACCCGGTGGGCGCCTTCGGCTACAGCGAGGACGAGATCCGCGCCATCGTGGAAGAAGCCGCGGGGCGCGGCACCTATGTGATGGCGCATGCCTACACCGCCGCGGCCATCGCGCGCGCCGTGCGCTGCGGCGTGCGCACCATCGAGCACGGCAACCTCGTGGACGCGCCCACGGCCGCGCTGATGGCCGAGCTGGGCGCCTACGCGGTGCCGACGCTGGTCACCTACGACGCGCTGGCCAACGAGGGCGAGCGCTTCGGCCTGCCCAAGGACAGCGTCGCCAAGGTGGCGGACGTGCGCGAAGCGGGCCTGCGCTCGCTGGAGATCTACAGGAAGGCCGGCGTGAAGATGGGCTTCGGCTCCGACCTGCTGGGCGAGTCGCAGCGCCTGCAGAGTGACGAGTTCCGCCTGCGCGCCGAGGTGCTGTCGCCGGCCGAGGCGATTGCCAGCGCCACCGTGGTCGGTGCCGAGGTGCTGGGCATGCCGGATCGCCTCGGTCGCCTCGTGCCGGGTGCGCTGGCCGACATCCTCGTGGTCGATGGCAATCCGCTGCGCGATGTCGAATGCCTGCTGGGACAGGGCGAGCGCATTCCGCTGGTCATGAAGGAAGGCGTGGTCCAGTTCGACGCGCTGGCGTGAAGTCCCGGGTCGCGGTCTTGGCGGTCAGGCCCCTGCGAACCACTCGCGCCACAGCTTGCGCGCCTTGTCCTGGTAGCGGCGCGTGACGGCCTGCAGCGCGATGCGCGGCGCCGGCGACATGAGCTCGGCCGGCAGCAGCGGATCGCGGATGAGGTGCGCGATGACGGCGCGCCCCAACAGCAGCGACTCGCGCACGGCCGCTTCGAGCGGCAGCTTGTCCAGCCGCTTCTCGCTGCGCTCGATGCCGGTCTGCAGGCGCTGGTAGCCGGCCGCCAGCGCTCGCACGCTCCACAGCTTGCGCGCAGCCGCCTGCGTGGCTTCGTCCATGTCGGCAAGGCGGAACACCAGCGCCTTCGAGGACAGGCCCAGGCCCTGCAGCTGTTCGCGTTCAGTCGCCAGTCCGCCCTTCAGGTTGTCGGGCCGGATGTGCAGGCCGGTCTGCAACGGGGCGAAGCCGCGCAGCGACAGCGCCAGGCCATGGTGGCGCCAGGCCGTCTTGTCCGAACGCGGCACGCCCGCGTCGTGCACGGCGAGCCAGTCGTTGCGCCATGCGACAGCCTGCGCGTCGCGCTGCCGCCAGCCGTCGACCGCGCGCGACAGCGCGGGCCCCGCGCGGTTGAGCGCATAGCTGCCGCGCTCGCTGCGTTCGATCTTGCCGTCGCTCGCAAGCCGCGTGAGGGCCACGCGCAGCGTGGATTCGCCGATGCCCATCAGCGCGCCGGCGCGGCACAGCGACTGTGCGCCCAGCATGCCGCTGTGGGCGACGAGCAGGTCGAGGATCAGTTCCGGTGCGCTCGGAATGGCGACCTGGACATTGCATATTTTTTCCACGTTTGCACATCGGAGAAATATTTCCTACGATGACCGAGAGCTGTTGAGTAAGTAATTTTGCCTCCAAGGGAATGCGCCATGACCATGGAATACGTGACCTATGACACGGATCGGGCGGTCTGCACCCTCACGCTGAACCGCCCCGACAAGCGCAATGCCGTCAACGGCATCGTGGCGGCCGAGTTGCGCCAAGCCTTCGAGCGCTTCGAAGCCGACGACGCGCTGCGCGTGGCGATCCTCACCGGTGCGGGCGGCCACTTCTGCGCCGGTGCCGACCTGGGGGCCGTCGGCAACCCGGACGAGCGCAACGAGCTCGACCCCGAGGGCGGGGGCAGCGGGCCGATGGGGCCGACGCGCATGGCGTTGTCCAAGCCACTCATTGCGGCAGTGAATGGCTATGCGGTGGCCGGTGGCCTCGAACTGGCGCTGCTCGCGGACCTGCGCGTGGCCGACGACGACGCGGTGTTCGGCGTGTTCTGCCGCCGCTGGGGCGTGCCGCTGATCGACGGTGGCACGGTGCGGCTGCCACGCATCGTGGGCATGGGGCGCGCGCTGGACATGATCCTCACCGGACGTCCGGTCTCCGCGACGGAGGCACTGGCGATGGGCCTGGTCAACCGCGTCACGCCGCCGGGCGGCGCACTCGCCGCGGCGCGGGAGCTGGCCCTGCAGATCGCCGCGTTCCCGCAGCAATGCATGCTCGCCGACCGCCGCTCCGCCTACGCGCAGTGGGACCTGCCGCTGGCCGACGCCCTGCGGCGCGAAGGCGCGCAGGGCGTGCCCATCGTCTTTGCCGAAGGCGAAGCCGGCGCCGCGCGCTTTGCCGGCGGCTCGGGGCGGCACGGCACCTTCAAGGGCTGAGTCAACGACTCAGGGACTCAGAGACTCAAGGACCGGACCGCCGCCGCAGCGCGGTGCGCAGCGCCTTCGCGAAACGTGCGTCGGCCATGGCGCCGACGTTGAAGCGCGACCAGCGCGAGACCTGCGTCGAATCGACGCTGAAGATGCGCCCCGGCGCCATCACGATCTTGCGCGGCAGCAGTTCCTTGGCAAAGGCCAGCGAGTCGGCCACGCCGGGGAGCGCCGCCCAGATGTAGAGCGACTGCGGGGTGCGCGCAAAGACCTCCGCATCGACCGAATCGAACAGCTGCAACGCCTTGCGCGTGGCCTCGCCCAGGCGCGTCTGCAGGCGGTTCAGGTGCCGCTGGTAGTGGCCCTCGCTCAGGATCACGTCGACCGTGCGCTCGCTGTACTCCGAGCTGCTCACGTGGATCAGCGCCTTCAGGTCCGCGAGGTCGCTCGCGAGATCCGCACCGCAGGCGATGAAGCCCACGCGCAGCGCCGCGGAGAACGACTTCGAAAAGCTGCCGATGTAGATCGTGCGCTCCAGCTGGTCGAGCGCCGAGAGCCGCGGCAATGCGGTCGGCTTGAAGTCGGCCAGCGGGTCGTTCTCCACGATCAGCAGGTTGTATTTCTGCGCGAGCTGCAGCACGCGAAAGGCCTTGGCCGGCGAGATGTCGGAGCCCGTGGGGTTGTGCGCGAGCGACTGCGTGAAGAAAAGGCGCGGCCGCTCGGCGATGAGCAGCTGCTCCAGCACGTCCAGGTCGGGCCCGTCCGCCAGGCGCGGCACGGCCAGCATCTGCGCACCCGCGAGCTTGAGCTTGCCAAAGAGCGGGTAGTAGCCCGGGTCATCGACCAGCACCTTCCCGCCGGGCGGCACGAAGTAGCGGATGACGATGTCCATCGCCTCGTTGGCGCCGTGCGTGAGCACGATCTGCCGCGGCTCCGCGCCGATGCCGAAGTCCGCGAGCTTGCGCACGAGGTGGTCGCGCAGCGGCGCATAGCCGAAGCGGCTGCCGTAGCGGAACAGCGCGCCGAGCCCCGTGCGGACGACCTTGGGGTGGTATTTGTCCAGGCGCACATCGGCGAGCCATTCGACGGGCGGAAAGCCATCGCCCACCGCGACCGCATCGGGCTGCGTCTTGAGTTGCTCCCGCATGAGCCACACGATGTCCATCGCGCGGCCGAGGCTCCCCGCGTCTTCCTCGGGCGGCTTGGGGCTGGACTGCGCGAGCACGAAGTAGCCCGAACCGCGCCGCGGCTCGACAAGGCCGCGCGACACCAGCAGCTCGAACGCGGCCACCACGGTGTTCTTGGCATAGCCATGCAACTGCGCCAGTTCACGAAGGGACGGCAGCTTGTCGCCGGCCTTGTAGGCGCCGCTCGCGATCTGGCGCGCGAGGGTGTCGGCGAGCGAATCGGCGATCGTGGTCATGGGCCGAGACTGTGACACAGCGAACCGCTGCGGCGCACCACTGTCCGCACTGTCCCGCCAAACTGTGCCTTCCGCTGGCGGTACAGCCGGCCTAAATTGCCTGCTCCCGAATTCATCTTCCGAAGAGACACGCAACGATGGTCGCCGACTCCCGCATTCCCAATTTCCGCGCGTTGACACCCGCACAGCGCTTTGCCCATATCGCCGAGGCCGCATCGCTCACCGACGACGAGGTGGCGTTGCTCGCCCGGCCCGGGGCCCTCAGCGTGGAGCGCGCCAACGGCATGGTCGAGAACGTGATCGGCACCTTCGAGCTGCCGCTGGGCGTGGCCGGCAACTTCACCGTGAACGGGCGTGACTACCTCGTGCCGATGGCGGTGGAAGAGCCTTCGGTGGTCGCAGCCGCATCGTTCATGGCCAAGCTGGCGCGCGAGGGCGGCGGCTTCGAGGCCTCGAGCACCGGGCCGCTGATGCGCGCGCAGGTGCAGGTGATCGGCATCACCGACCCCTACGGTGCGCGGCTCGCGCTGCTGCGTGCGCGCGAAGAAATCCTGGCCGTGGCGAACAGCCGCGACAAGGTGCTGATCGGCCTGGGCGGCGGCTGCCGCGACATCGAGGTGCATGTGTTCGGCGACACGCCGCGCGGCGCGATGGTGGTGATGCACCTCATCGTCGACGTGCGCGATGCCATGGGCGCGAACACCGTCAACACCATGGCCGAGGCGGTGTCGCCGCTGGTCGAAAAGCTCACGGGCGGCACGGTGCGCCTGCGCATCCTGTCGAACCTGGCGGACCTGCGGCTGGCGCGCGCCCGCGTGCGGCTGGCGCCCGCGGTGCTGGCCACGCGCGAGCGCAGCGGCGAGGAAGTGGTCGAGGGCGTGATCGATGCGTACACCTTCGCGGCCATCGACCCCTACCGCGCGGCGACGCACAACAAGGGCATCATGAACGGCGTCGATCCGGTGATCGTCGCGACCGGCAACGACTGGCGCGCGGTGGAAGCCGGCGCGCATGCCTATGCCTGCCGCAGCGGGCGCTACACCTCGCTCACCACGTGGGAGAAGGACGCGACGGGCGCGCTGGTCGGCACCATCGAGATGCCGATGCCGGTGGGCCTGGTCGGCGGCGCGACGAAGACGCATCCGCTCGCGCGGCTCGCCTTGAAGATCCTCGATGTGAAGTCGGCGCAAGAGCTCGGCGAAGTCGCGGTGGCCGTGGGCCTCGCGCAGAACCTGGGCGCCCTGCGCGCGCTCGCCACCGAAGGCATCCAGCGCGGCCACATGGCGCTGCACGCCCGCAACATCGCGCTGGTCGCGGGCGCCACCGGCGACGAGATCGACAGCATCGCCAAACAGATGGCCGCGGAGCACGACGTGCGCACCGACCGCGCGGTGGCGCTGCTCGAAGCGCTGCGCAAGAAGTAAGCAGGCAAGGCGGGAGCGCCCCGCAGACGGACCGCGGCCGAAACCGCGGCGGCCGCGCAGGCGGCCGTTACATAACCAAAGACGGAGACATCAGGAAATGAACGCAGATAGTGCAACGCCCGCCCGTTGGCGGCTGGTGGAGATATGGGGCGACACCGCCGACCTGGGCCACCTCGCGTGGTCGATCGTCATCGGCGTCGCCGTGAGCCTCACGGGCTATCTCGTGGCAAGCCGCGTGCTCGCAAGCGCCGTGAGCACGCCCGAGCTGGCGCGCGCCTACGCGATGCTCGCGGGCCTCGGTGGCTGCGTCGTCTCGGGCGTGATCTGCGCCAAGCTCTTCGCACCGAAGCGCGAGGTGGTCGAGGGCACGGACCCCGATCCGCGCTGGCGCGAAGAAGTGCTGGCCGAGCTGGCCGGCGAGCACGGCGACCTGGGCTCGGTGGACGACCTGCCGCCGTCGGTGGTGCGCGAGATGAAGGAGCTCGAAATCTACGACCTGTTCGCGTCGTACAAGCCCCGCGCTCGCAGCGCTGAAGGAGCCGCACCGTGATCGAAGCCGCACTCCTGAACCAGATCCTCGTGGCCACGGGCATGGGCCTGGTGGGCGCCATCGTGTTCGCGGCCATCGGCCTCGTCTCGGGCACTGACGAAACCACCACGCTCGCGCCGCTCACGCTGCTCGTGGTGCTGCTGGGCGTGCCGCCCGAAGGCGTGTTCACCTTCTTCCTGGCGGCCGCCGTCGCCAAGCACATGACGCACGCGGTGCCCACCGCGCTCCTGGGCATTCCGGGCGACACCATGGCCACGCCGCTGCTGCAGGACGCCAACGTGCTGCGCAACCTGGGCGTTCCGCACATCGCGCTGCGCAAGATGGTGTCGGGCGCGATCATCGCGGCCTTCATCGCCGTGCCGCTGGCCGTGCTGTTCGCGGTGCTGCTGGCGCCCTACGGCGCGGCCATCACCAAGGCGGCGCCGTGGATCTTCGTGGTGGCGGCCGTGGCCATTGCGTACTTCTCCAGCGGACGCTGGGCCTCGGTGGCCACGCTGGTGCCGTTCGTGATGGTGATCGTGGCGCTGCAGGCGCTCACCGGCAAGTACGGCGTGAAGCTCAGCATCAGCTACTTCCTGGGCATTGCCATCGGGCCGCTGGTGGCCGACCTGTTCTCGGTGATCTCGCCTGCGGCGCGTGCGCGCATGAAGCGCGAGAAGGTCCGCACCTTCTCGCTCGCGCCCGACGTGAAGGGCTGGACGGGCTACTTCCCGAATCCGTTCAAGGTGCTCGACCGCACGCAGGTGAAATGGACCCTCGCGACCGCCACGATCTCCAGCGCCACCTTCGTGTTCAGCCCGGTCGCGATGACGGTGGTGCTGGGCGAGCTGGTGGGCTCGCGCATCAAGCATGCGTACCACCGCCTCACCACCACGCTGGCCGCACGCAACGGCGTGACCGAGGCCACCTACATCGCCGAGGCGCTGATCCCGCTGATCGCCATCGGCCTGCCGCTGAGCCCGGTGGCAGCGGGCCCTGCCGCACCGCTCTTCAACGCACCGCCGGTGTACACCATCGACTCGGCCACCGGACAGACGCACAACCTGCACAACCTCTTGAACCACTGGGAATTCCTGGGCTACGGCATGCTGGCCGTGGTGCTCGCGGCGCTGGTGGCCTATCCGTTCACCATGAACTTCGCGCGCCGCGCGGCGCTGTTCGTCTCGCGCAAGGTGAGCCACGAGGCGATCATCGCGACCTTCGTCGGATTGATCGTGGTGATCAGCGTGTGGGAAGGCCAGCTGCTCGGCCTGCTGGTGATCCTCACGATGGGCCTGCTGGGCGGCCTGCTGTCGCGCGCCATCGGGTTCAACACCGGCGTGCAGTTCATGGGCTACTACACGGCGGTGCTGACGGTGCCGGCGGTGATCAAGGCGTTTTCGTAGTCCTGGTCTGGCGTGTTCAGGGCGACGATCACGCCGACGGGGTACCTTGCTCCGCGAATGTCCCCCGGGCTTCGCCCTCCTCCTTGATTTCGCTGCGCAAGGCACCCCATCGGCGCGCTCGTTTTCAGAGCAGTCGTTGATCGGCGATACACCAATAGCGTGCCCAAGTGCGCAGGGCATCGGGTGCTCCCCGCAGCGAAATAAAGGAGGCGCCGAAGGCTGGGGACATTCGCGGAGGGGAGCACCCGGTGGCCTGTGCACACGCCCTGAAGACTGCCGTCGCATACTGGCGCGATGCACATCCTCTGGACCTACCTGAGGCCGCACGCGCGCCTCGCACTGCTCGCTCTCTTGCTGGCGGGCATCAGCCAGGTGTTGGCGCTGGTCGACCCGATCATCTTCGGCAAGATCATCGACCGGTACGCCATTCACCGCGATGGCAAGACCGAAGAAGAACTGGTCTCCGGCGTGCTGCGCCTGCTGGCGCTCGCGGTGGGCGTGGCGATCGCGTCGCGGCTTGCGAAGGCGCTGCAGGAATACATCACGCGGCTGGTGGTGCAGAAGTTCGGCACGCAGATCTTCAACGACGGCCTGCGGCAAGTGCTGCGCCTGAAGTTCCCCGAGTTCGAGGACCTGCGCAGCGGCGAGACGCTCTCGATGCTGCAGAAGGTGCGCGCGGACAGCGAGCGCTTCATCAACGCCTTCATCAACACCGCGTTCGCGGCCATCGTGGGCATCGCCTTTCTGGTCTGGTACGCGGTGACCAAGCACTGGCTGCTGGTGCCGGTGTTCCTGATCGGCGTGCTGGTGCTGGGCGGGCTCACCGGCCTCTTGAGCCGCGAGATCAAGAGCCAGCAGCGCTCGATCACGCGCGAGACGAATCGCAACTCGGGCTTCATCACCGAGTCGCTGCGCAACATCGAACTCATCAAGAGCCTGGGCCTGACCTTTCCGGAGATACGGCGGCTGCAGGCGCAGACCACGCGCATCTTCGCGCTGGAGATGCAGAAAGTGAAGCGCATCCGGCTCTTGTCGTTCTTGCAGGGCACGACGCTGAGCCTCTTGAAGCTGGCGGTGCTGTTCGCGCTCTTGTGGCTGATCTTTCGCGACGTGCTGAGCACGGGCGAGCTGATCGCGATGCAGTTCATCTCGGTGGCGATCTTTGCGCCGCTGCAGGAGTTGGGCAACATCATCCTGGCCTGGCGCGAGGCCGAGGCGTCGCTGTTGAACTTCGAGGCGCTGATGCAGAAACCGATCGAGCGGCGGCCCGAGTCGCCGATCAGCATCGGGCCGGTCACGCACCTGCGGTTTGCGGACGTGAGCTTTCGCCACAAGGGCGCGACGGACAACGCGCTGGACGACGTGTCGTTCGAGGCGGGGCTCGGAGACACCATCGCCTTCGTCGGCCCTTCGGGATCGGGCAAGTCGACACTCGTGAAACTGCTGGTGGGCCTGTACACGCCCGCGAGCGGCGAGGTGTTCTACAACGACATCTCCACGCGCGACCTGCGCTACAACCAGGCACGCCGGCAGATCGGCTTCGTGACGCAGGAGACGCACCTCTTCGCGGGCACGATCCGCGAGAACCTGCAGCTGGTGAAGCCCGATGCCACTGACGAAGAGATCCTCGAAGCCATGCGGCAGGCCTCGTGCGCGTACCTGGCCGAGAAGTCGCCCGAGGGCCTGGACACGCCCATCGGCGAGCGCGGCATGAAGCTCTCGGGCGGCGAGAAGCAGCGGCTGTCGATCGCGCGGGCGCTGGTGCGGGCGCCGCGCCTTCTGATCTTCGACGAGGCCACCTCGGCGCTCGACTCGCTGACCGAAGAGCAGATCACCGCCACGGTGCGCGAGATTTCGGCGCGCAGCACGCAGATCACCATCCTCATCGCGCACCGGCTCTCCACGATCATGCATGCGGGCACGATCCACGTGCTGGAAAAAGGCCGCATCGTCGAGAGCGGCACGCATGCGGCGCTGCTCGAAGGCAAGGGGCTGTACTACGCGATGTGGCGCCAGCAGATTGGCGAGCGGCCGGTGCCGCGCACGCAGGAAGCCCAAGCGGTTGCGGCGACCGAGCCGCCTGGCGAGGCCGACCGCGCCTGACTGCGCCTGACCGTGGCCGATCAACGCTGCGATGCCGGCGGCTTGCGCGGCTTGGGCGCCGGCTTCTTCTCGGGCTCGCCGCCGCCGAACAGCTTTTCGACCTGCTGCCCCACGCGCGCGCCGATGGCCGTGCCCACGCCCGGCAGCACCGCGCTGCCGACCGCCGCGCCCGCGAGCGCGCCGCCGGTCAGCGACACCTCGGGATCGCTCACGCTGCCGCCGATCTTCAGCGGCACGCCGACCACGCCGTCGACCAGGTCCACCGCGATGTCGCCCTCCATCTTGCGGTTGAACAGCCGCAGGTTGCCGCTCGCGGTGAGCACGCCCGAGCGCGCCTTGAGGTTGGTGTAGCGCATCACGATGCCGTCCTCGGTGCCCTGGGTGTCCAGCGTGCCGGTGAGCTCGTCCAGCGGCGTGGTGCCACCGCGGCTGATGCCGGCGGTGCTCACGGCCTTGGCGATGTCCAGCCTGGTGAGCGTGGCCGGCTGGACCGAGAAGGTGGTGCGGGTGTGCAGGCTGCGCATCAGCGCGCCCAACTCGTTGGCCTCGTCGGCCTCCGCCACGAGCGTGGAGTGGCCGTTGACCTTGCCCGCCACCGAGGTGCGGCGCCCGAAGGCCTGCACCAGGCCCTCGATGTCGACCTGGCGCGGATCGAGCTCGGCCGACAGGCGCAGCTTGCCGTCGGCCGGCGTCTCGAACAGCGTGACGCCGTTCCACGTGCCGCCGCCCACGTCGATGCGGGTGCGCCAGCGGTCCTGCCCGGCTTCGCGGTCCAGGCGCAGGCGCGCGAGCGGCGTCGCACCTGCGCGCTCCACGCGGGCCTGGCGCGGGCGCCAGTGGGTGTCGAAGGCGATCTCGCCGTCGTAGGCGAGCGCGATGTCGCGCCGGTCGATCCAGACCACGTCGCGCCAGCGCACCTGTTCCAGCGGAATGGGCGCGAGCGTCCAGGGCGCGGGCAGCGCGATGACATTGCCGCCTTCGTGGGGCTTGGGGCCCTTGCCGCGGAAGGCGCGCACCGACTCGCGCGGCAGCACCAGGCTCTCGATCTCCAGCTCGTCCACGGCGATGACGCGGTGCAGCAGTTCCGAGAGCTTGAGCTGCGCCGTGACGCGGCGCAGGGTGACCGGGCGCGGCTGGTCGGTGGCGATATCGGAGAGCACGAGCACCGGCGTCGGCAGCAGGGCCCAATGGGCGCCGCCGATCTTGAGGCCGACGCCGAAGCGTTTTTCGAAGCCCTCGGATATACGGGCCGCCACCTCCTCGTCGCTCGGCAACCGCGAGCTCACGAACCACACCAGCGCGCCGATGCCGATCAGCAAGACTGCAGCGATGCCGATGAGCCAGCGTCGGAGGGGGTGCTTCATCGGTCCAACTTAGCACGCAAAGGCGACTGTGGTTGTCAGCCACCGTCGCTATAGTTTCCGAAACCCTGTCCCCGAAAGAACCGAATGCGTATCTGGAAAAAAGACATCTCGATCGAGGAACTGACCCGCAACCACGTGGGCACGGCCGTGTCCACGCTGGGCATGGAGTTCCTGGAGGTGGGCGACGACTTCATCCGCGCCCGCGTGCCGGTCGACGAGCGCACCCGCCAGCCCTACGGCATCCTGCACGGCGGCGTGTCGGTGGTGCTGGCCGAGACGCTGGGCTCCTGCGGCGCACACTACTCGGCCCCCGAAGGCGACCGCGCCGTGGGCCTGGACATCAACGCGAACCACATCCGCTCGGTCACCAGCGGCTGGGTCATCGGCACCGCGCGGCCGGTGCACCGGGGGCGCACCACGCAGGTCTGGCAGATCGAGCTGACCAACGAGGCGGGCGAGCTGACCTGCGTGTCGCGGATCACGATGGCGGTGCTGCAGCCGCGCTGAGCCGGGTGCGGCGGGCCAGTCCCTTCTGGCTCCCTTGTCTTGCGGGTGTGTTCAGCACGAGGTTCATCGACCACAATCACGCCCCGGAGCGCGCAGGGGCGCACCGCCACAACCAACAAGAGGAGACAAGAAATGTTCAACTGGACTGAAAAGCCGGTGTCCACACTGGCCAACGGTGCCGTCATCGGCCCCGACGAGCGGCTGCCCTGGCTGCAGACCGGCGCGATGGGCATACAGCACGTGATCGCGATGTTCGGCGCCACGGTGCTGGCGCCCATCCTCATGGGCTTCAGTCCCAACATCGCGATCCTGATGAGCGGCATCGGCACGCTGATCTTCTATTTCGTCACGGGCGGCAAGGTGCCCAGCTACCTGGGCTCGAGCTTCGCGTTCATCGGCGTGGTGATCGCGGCCAGCGGCTATGCGGGCAAGGGGCCGAATGCCAACATCGCGGTGGCGCTGGGCGGCATCGTGGCCTGCGGGGTGGTCTACATCCTCATCGGGGCGCTGGTGCAGGCCATCGGCACGGGCTGGATCGAGCGCTTCATGCCGCCCGTGGTCACCGGCGCGGTGGTGGCGGTGATCGGCCTGAACCTGGCGGCCGTGCCGATCAAGAACATGGCGGCCAGCAATTTCGATTCGTGGATGCAGGCCGTGACCTTCCTGTGCGTCGGACTGGTGGCGGTGTTCGCGCGGGGCATGCTGCAGCGCCTCCTGATCCTGGTCGGGCTGATCCTGGCCACAGTGGTCTATGCGGTGCTGACCAACGTCCTGGGCATGGGCAAGCCGGTGGACCTGAGCGGCATCGCCAACGCGGCCTGGTTCGGCCTGCCGACCTTCACCACGCCGGTGTTCACCACCAACGCGATGCTCTTGATCGCGCCCGTGGCGATCATCCTGGTGGCGGAAAACCTCGGCCACCTGAAGGCGGTGACCGCCATGACCGGCCGCAACCTGGACGCCTACATGGGCCGCGCCTTCATCGGCGACGGCATCGCCACGGTGGTGAGCGGCGCGGCGGGCGGCACGGGCGTGACCACCTATGCCGAGAACATCGGCGTGATGGCGGCCACGCGCATCTACTCGACGGCGGTGTTCGTGGTGGCGGCGGTCATCGCGCTCATCCTGGGCTTCAGCCCCAAGTTCGGCGCGCTGATCCAGGCGATTCCGCTGCCGGTGATGGGCGGCGTGAGCATCGTGGTGTTCGGGCTGATCGCCATCGCGGGCGCCAAGATCTGGGTCGACAACAAGGTCGACTTCTCGCAGAACAAGAACCTGATCGTGGCGGCGATCACGCTGATCATCGGCACGGGCGACTTCACGCTGAAGTTCGGCGACTTCGCGCTGGGCGGCATCGGGACCGCGACCTTCGGCGCGATCATCCTCTACGCACTGCTGGGCAAGACGAAGAACTGAGGGGTTGGCGGCGCAGCGCGAAGTGCGCGCAACCCCGGGCGTTTACCTCGTAACGTCGTGCAAGAAGTGTTGTCTGGAGCGGATCGGGCCAAGCCCGGTCACCGGCCGGAAGCCCGCGCCCGTTAGACTCGAACGCTTTTCGCACCGACGTTTTCCCAATGGCCGATGTCTCCGCCGCGCGCACCAAGGCGGTTTTCGAATTCAAGAGCGCCACGCTGCCGCTGATTGCAGTGATCCTCAAGACGTCCGACCTGGACGTGCTGGCCGAGGCGCTCGACGCCCAGCTGGCCGACTCGCCCGATTTCTTCGAGCAGGAGCCGGTGGTGATCGACCTCTCGCAGCTGCCCGAGCAGGACGAGGACGGCGAAGCCGCTGCCCAGCTCGATTTCGCGGCCCTGCGCAGCCTCCTGGCGCGCCACCAGACCCAGCCGATCGCGGTGCGTGGCGGCAACGCCGCCCACAACGCCGCGGCCCGCGCCGCCGGCCTCTCGCTGGCGGCCATGCCCTCGGCCCCCGCGCCCCGGCCGCCAGCCCCGCCCGCCGAGGCGCCGGCCGAAGCCCCCCAGATCGTTCGCGAAGTGCCGGTGCCGGCCAACGGCACGCTCCTGATCGACAAGCCGCTGCGCTCGGGCCAGCAGGTCTACGCCCGTGGCGGCGACGTGGTGGTGACGGCCGTGGTGAGCTTCGGCGCCGAGGTCATCGCCGACGGCAACGTGCACGTTTACGCGCCATTGCGTGGCAAGGCGATCGCGGGCGCGCGCGGCAATACCGAGGCGCGGATCTTCTCGACCTGCATGGAAGCGCAACTGGTGGCCATCGCCGGCATCTATCGCACCAACGAAGTGCCGCTGCCGGACCCGGTGCTCGGCAAGTCGGCCCAGGTGCGGCTGGACGGCAAGAAACTCGTGATCGACGCCATCTGATGTGCCCCCCGGCTTTTCACTCCGCTTCGCTGCGTGTAATTCGCCACCCCCCGGGGGGGAGGCACGGTCCGCCTTGGGGCGGCCCGGCGGCGACCGTGTTTCCTGACGGAACGCGGCGCATCTGAAACCAACAACAGAATCGAAACAAGAAGGAATGGCCATGGCCAAAATTGTGGTGGTGACCTCGGGCAAGGGTGGCGTCGGCAAGACGACCACGAGCGCCAGCTTCGCATCCGGCCTCGCGCTTGCGGGCAAGAAGACGGCCGTGATCGACTTCGACGTGGGCCTGCGCAACCTCGACCTCATCATGGGCTGCGAACGCCGCGTGGTGTACGACCTCATCAACGTCATCCAGGGCGAGGCCAACCTGAGCCAGGCGCTCATCAAGGACAAGCAGTGCGACAACCTGTTCGTGCTGGCCGCCTCGCAGACGCGCGACAAGGAGGCGCTCACGCAAGAGGGCGTCGAGAAGATCCTGAACGACCTGGCCGCGATGGACTTCGAATACATCGTCTGCGACTCGCCCGCGGGCATCGAGACCGGCGCCATGATGGCCATGCACTTCGCCGACGAGGCGCTGGTGGTGACCAACCCCGAGGTCTCCTCGGTGCGCGACTCGGACCGCATCCTGGGCATGCTCAGCAGCAAGACCAAGCGCGCCAAGGACGGCAGCGAGCCGATCAAGGAGCACCTCTTGATCACCCGCTACAACCCCAACCGGGTGGCGGGCGGCCAGATGCTCTCGCTGGAGGACATCCAGGACATCCTGCGCATCAAGCTCATCGGTGTGATCCCCGAGTCGGAAAGCGTGCTGCATGCCTCCAACCAGGGCGTGCCCGCGATCCACGACAAGGACACCGACGTGGCGCAGGCCTACAGCGACGTGGTGGCGCGCTTTCTCGGCGAGGAGAAGCCCATGCGCTTCGTCGACGCCGAGAAGCCGGGCTTCTTCAAGCGGATCTTCGGAGGCAAGTAGGCATGTCGTTTCTCTCGTTCCTGCTTGGCGAGAAGAAGAAGACTGCAAGCGTCGCAAAAGAGCGCCTGCAGATCATCCTCGCGCACGAGCGCTCCAGCCTCAGCGGCAAGAAGCGCCCCGACTACCTGCCCGAACTCCAGCGCGAGCTGGTGGCGGTGATTTCCAAGTACGTGTCGATCAATCCCGACGACATCAAGGTGCACCTGGAGACCCAGGACAACCTCGAAGTGCTCGACATCAAGATCGAGCTGCCCGACCCGGCGCCTGCGCGCTAGCGGGCCCGGTTTCCTGCCCGGCAGGAAAGAAGCGAAAGCGCACCGACGGGTCCTGCAGGACCCGCGCGGCCAGCGCCCGCTCCCAGGCGAGGTAATCGGCCCAGGCCGCATCGCGGCGCGGGCCGAACACGCGCATGACCGAGCCCCAGTCGTCGTCGAAGGGGGTGAGCAGCTGGGCCGGCACGAAAGCGGTCGACAGCGGCCGCCCTGACGCCTTCCAGGCCTGCGTTCCGCCCTGGAGCCAGGTGAACACCGCCCCCGAACCCGGCCAGCGCTGTTGCGCATCGCGCGCGACGCGGCGTGCGGCCGCGCCGTCGGGCGAGGTGAAGACCAGCGTGCGCCCGGCCGCGGCGTGCGAGGCCAGCGGGCCCAGCGAGGCCGGCAGCATGTAGAGCGCGCCGGGCAGGTGGCCGCGTTCGTAGTCGAGGCTGGCGCCCACGTCGATCACCGTCACCGCGCCGTTCCTGCGCAGCTGTGCGAGTGCTTCGGGGTCCAGCGGCGGGGGCGCATCCGCTACGGCCGCGGCCGGCGCGCAAGGCGCCTGGTCGGGTGACAGCGCGCCGTCGTAGACGTACACCTCGGCCTGGTTGAGCTGCGTGAGCCAGAAGCTGGTGACCGCGGCGCGCAGGCGGTGCGCGGGATCGTCGAGCAGCACGATGCGGGCGCCGCGCGTGCCGACGAGGTTCTCGAAGTGCATGAACAGCTGGCCACCGGGGACCTGCTGCACCGCCGTGCCGGCGAAGGCCGGGTCGGCGGCGGGGCGCACGTCGAAGAGGTAGAGGCTGCGGGCTTCGTCGGCTCGCCAGCCGGCCAGCTGCGCAGCATCGGCCACGGGAAGGGCGAAGCGTTCGAGCAGTTCGTCGGCGATGCGGCGCAGGACCTCGGGCGATTCGGGCGGCAACTCGTCGTCGGGCGCCGCGTTCTGTACGGTCGGCGCGCCCTGCAGGCCCCAGGCCATCACGCCGTCCTCGACGAACACCGCGTCGGGCGCGCGGCCGAGCAGCCGCAGCGTGGTGGCGCCGATGATGCCGCGCGTGCGGCTGAAGCAGTTGATCGCCCAGACGTGTTCCGCATCGCCCGCCTCGAAGCGGCGCAGCGCGAGCTCGGTGCCGGCGTGGTTGCGCGCGCCGGGCAGCGAAAGAAACGCGAATTCCGCGCGCGGCCGCGCATCGACCAGCGTGGTCGGCAGGCCTTCGCGCTGGCGCGCGCGCAGGGTGTCGATGGGCAGGGCCGGCGTGCCGTAGTGCAGCCGCGCGCGGTCGCCGAAGGCCTTCACCAGCGTGCCGTAGCCGTCGATGGCGGGCAGGCCCTCGGTCACCCAGCGCTGCAGGCCCCCGTCGAGCGTGCGCACGTCGGTGTAGCCCAGGCGCGCGAGCAGGGCCGACGCGGCCTGCGCGGCGCCATCGGGCGCGTTGTAGTCGTCGTAGAGCACCACGGGCGTGGAACGTCGCGGCACGAGTGCGCCGACCTGCAGTTCGAGCCCGCTGAGCGGCGCGTTGCGCGCGAGGTTGGGGTGGCGCTGCACGAACCAGCGGGTTTCGCGCACGTCGAGCAGCGCAAGCTCGGCAACGGGCTCGGCCAGCAGCAGGGCTTGCAGCTCTGCAGGAACGATGGGTTTCTTCGGTGTCCAGCTCATGTCAGTCGGGCAGGATGCCTGCTTGCTTCACGACGGCCGTCCACTTGACGGTTTCGCTCTGGATGAAGCGGCCGAACTCCTCGGGCGTGTTGCCCACGGTGAAGGCGCCGATGTCGTCGTAGCGCTTTTTGAAATCGGGCGACTGCGCGATGGCACGCAGCTCGCGCGAGAGCCGCTGCACCAGCGGCGCCGGCGTGCCGCTGCGCACGACCACGCCGTACCAGGACGTGACCTCGAAATCGGGCAGGCCGGCCTCGGCGGTCGTGGGCACGTCGGGCAGCCACGGTGCGCGCGTCCGGTAGGCCACGGCCAGCGGCCTGAGCGTGCCGGCCTTCACGAAGGGAATGGCGGTGATCACCTCGTTGAAGATGAACTGCGTCTGCCCCGCGATCAGGTCGTTGATGGCCGGTGCGCTGCCCTGGTAGGGGATGGCGGTGAAGTCGGCACCGGTCCGCGCCCTGAGCAACTCGCCCGCGAGGTGCGAGTACGCGCCCACGCTGATGCCGTAGTTGACCTTGCCGGGGTGCTTCTTCGAATACGCGACCAGCTCCCGCGGATTGCCGACCGGCAGCTTGGGGTTCACCAGCAGCACCTGCGGCGTCTGCACCAGCAGCGAGACCGGCGTGAAGTCGCGCGCGAGGTCGTAGATCAGCTGCTTGAAGAGCACGGGCTGCACCGTGAGGTTGGACGCGGGCGCAAGCAGCAGCGTGTAGCCATCGGCCGGCTGGCGCGCCACGAAATCGAAGCCGATGTTGCCCGCCGCGCCGCTGCGGTTCTCCACCACCACCGCCTGCTTGAGCCGCTGCTGCAGCTGCTCGGCGACCTCGCGGGCGATCTTGTCGGCAATGCCGCCGGCCGGATACGGGACGACCACGCGGATCGTCCTGGTCGGGTAGTCGTCCACATCCGCTGCGTGGACCTGGGGGACACCCGCCAGCGCAGACGCCGACAGCGCCCAGCACAGCACGGCACGACGAGAAAAAGGGGCGTTCATGGAGACAGGCAAGAGAACCGGCACGGCAAAGCCGCCAAGCGTAGGCCGCTGCGGGCCGGCGCGGGAACGAAATTTCGCGACCTTGCTTATGCGAAAAGCGCGCATGCAGACGGCTTCTTCATACCTAGGATCGCAGTCCTTTGAGTCGTCCGCCCATGACATCGACTGCCAAACCGTCCACCGCACCGACGCGCGTCCCGTCCGGCACGCGCCGGGCGCATTGGTGGTGGCACTACGAAGTGCCGACGCTGCTGCTCGCCGCCGCGCTCTACGTCTCGTGGGCCGCGTTGCTGTGGTGGCATGCGGCGCTGCCGGGCTGGGCGCTGTTCCTTTTGGGCGGTTTTCTCGCGCAACTGCATTTCTCGCTGCAGCACGAGAGCATCCACGCGATGCGCCACCTGCCGCAGTGGCTGCGCCATGCGGTGGTGTGGCCGCCGCTCAACCTGTGGCTGCCGTACCCGTTCTACAACCGCGGGCACAGCGCGCACCACGTCAATTTCCACCTCACGCACCCGGAGCGCGACAACGAGAGCGCCTACCACTCGGCGCCCGCGTGGGCGGGCTACGGGCCGGTCTGGCGGTGGATCTACATGGCGAACCAGACGATCGCGTTCCGCGTGGTGCTCGGGCCGTTCCTCCGGCTGTGGAAGCTGGTGCGCTTCGAATCGCAGCAGGTGCTCGCGGGCAATTTCTCGCGGCTGCCGACCTGGGGCTGGCATGCGCTGAGCGTGGCGCCGGTGCTGTACTTCGTCACGGTGGTCTGCGGCATGGGCCTGGGCGAGTACCTGCTGTATTTCGTCTATCCGGGAATGATGCTGGGGTCGCTGCGCACCTTCACCGAGCACCGCTGGGCCGACACGCCGCACGAGCGCGTGGCCATCGTGGAATCGAACGTCGTCTTCGGGCTGCTGTACCTCTTCAACAACCTGCACCACGTGCACCACCGCGCGCCGACGATGCCGTGGTACGAGATCCCGGTGTACTTCCGGCGCCACCGCGCGGCGGTGCTGGCGGCGAACGGCAATTTCTACTACCGGGGCTACGGCGAGATCGTGCGGCGGCACCTGTTCAGGCCGGTGTTCACGCCGGTGCATCCGACGTGGTGAGGGCCGCGCTCAGGCTTCTGCCAGGAAGCGCGTCACCCGGTCCAGCACATCCCCTTCCTTGAGGATGCGGCGGTGGCCCCAGCCCTGCGTGGCGACGAGCTGCGCGCGGGCAATGGCATCGCGGTAGGCCTCGGCATCGGCAAAGCGGTTCACGCGGTCGTCGCGGTCATGCACGATCAGCGTCGGCTGCGCGATGCGCGGGCCGGCAAGCGCGGGTTCGAACTGCGGCATCAGCACGCCTTCACGCGCCTCGAACATCCGCTGCATCGCGGCGCGCGTCTGCTCGCTGAGGCCGAAGGCGTGCGCGAAGTAGCGCGTGTATTCGCGCGGCGAGGCGGGCGGCGCGAGCAGCACGATGCGCTCGGCCGGCAGCCCGCGTCCCGCGGCGTAGGCCAGCGCGTTGGCGCCCAGCGAATGCGCGACCACGGCGCGCAACGCACGGCCGTCGGCAGCGAGCCGGGCCGTGACGTAGTCGATGGCGCGCGCGAACTGCGCGCCGTTGGTCGCCGTGCCTTCGCTGCGGCCGTGGGCCGGCAGCTCGAGCAGCACCGGCCGAAGGCCCGCCGCGGCGATCGCCTGCGCAAGCGGCAGCATCTGGCCCGCGTGGCCGCCCCAGCCATGCACCAGCAAAACGACCGGCGCCGACTCGGCTCCCGAGTCCTGCGCCGCCAGGTGGTAGATGCCGACGCTCGCGTCCTCGAAGGACCAGGCCTCGTGGCGCCAGTCGGCGCCGGGGTGCTGCCCGCGGTACAGCCACTTGGGCGGCAGCGGCGTGCCGAACACCCGGTAGGCCGCGCGCACGCCGAGCGCGGGCCAGAGGCGTTGCGATGCGCCGAGGCCGAAGCGCATCGCACGCATCAGGCGGCTGGCGCCGTAGTAGTTGGTGGGAGCGGGGGTGCTCGTCATGTGCGGGGATTCCTCTCAGTACCAGACCCAGTCCTGGTTGCTGCGGGGCAGGCTGCGCAGCGTGTCGCGGGCGGCTTCGACGCCAAGGGCGACGGCATAGATGGCGAGGCAAAGGGCGATGATCAGCATGACGCTTCTCCTATTTATCGCACGACTGTGCGAAATTCTGACAAACAAAGACGAGGCAAATCCATCTGCCCGATGGCTCAGGCGAGGTAGCTGGAAAGGAGCCGCTGCCAGGTCTGCGCGGCCCGGTCGGCGGTGTGCGGGTCGCGCAGGAAGCGCGCGTCGTGCAGCTGGTTCATCATGATTCCGTTGATCTCGCTGACCAGCTGTGCGGGTTCGGTGTCGGCCTTGAGTTCGCCGGCTTCGATGGCGAGCGTCACGGTGCGGCGCAAGGCGGCGCGCCAGCGCGTGATCTCCTCCAGGAGCACGTCGCGCAACTCGCCTTCACGGTCGTCGAACTCGAAGGCGCCGGCCACGTACAGGCACCCGGTCTGGGCCTCGACATCGCGGGTGCGGGCGATCCAGCGGGCCACGATGTCGTTCAGGCGCGCGAGGCCCTTGGGCTTCTGCATGGCCGGCACGAACACATCGGCCAGGAAGCCGCGGCCGTACTCCTCGATGACCGCCTTCTGCAGCGCCTCGCGCGAGCCCACGCGGGAAAACACGCCGCTCTTGGAAAGCCCCAGGCGGCTCGCGATGACCTGCAGCGAGATCGCCTCCAGGCCTTCGGCCAGCGCGAGGTCCATCGCCGCGCCGACGATGGCGGCGCGGGTGAGTTCGCTTTTCTGGGTCTTGGCGTCCATGCGGTGAACTTTAGCACAGTCGTGCGAAATTTCAAGCACAGAGCGAGAGTACGCCGTAAAGATGTTTTGCTCATGTGGAACCAACAAACGCATCGTTCCCTGCATAAGCGCTTGTGCAGAGAATCGCCGGTCGGGCCCCACTCCGGGGTCCTGATGACACCTCGGCGCCAGATGAACTTCCAACAACTGCGCTCGGTACGCGAGGCCGTTCGTTGCGGCTTCAACCTGACCGAAGTCGCTCACACCCTTCACACCTCGCAGCCCGGCGTGAGCCGGCAGATCCGCGAACTCGAGGAGGAGCTCGGCATCGAGCTCTTCGTGCGCGCCGGCAAGCGGCTCACGGGCCTTACCGAGCCGGGCGGGCACGTGCTGCCGATCATCGAGCGCATGCTGCTGGAGAGCAGCAACCTGCGGCACGCGGGACAGGAGTTCGTCGCGCAGCAAAGCGGGCTGCTCTCGATCGCGGCCACGCACTCGCAGGCGCGCTATGCGATGCCGGTGGCCGTGCAGGAATTCCGCGCACAGTTTCCGAACGTGAAACTGCACCTGCACCAGGGCTCGCCCAAGCAGATCGCGCAGATGCTGATCGACGGCGAGGCCGACGTGGGCATCGCCACCGAGGCGCTGGGCGACTACCCGCAGCTGGTCGCCCTGCCCTGCTACCGCTGGACGCATTCGGTGATCGTGCCGCCGGGGCATCCGCTGCTCGATGCGCCGCTGTCGCTGGAGGCGCTCACGCGCTATCCGCTGATCACCTACGACACGGGCTTTACCGGCCGCTCGCGCATCGACGAAGCCTTCGAGCAGCGCGGGCTCGCGCCCAACATCGTGCTCGCCGCGATGGATGCCGACGTGATCAAGACCTACGTGCACCTGGGCCTTGGCGTGGGCATCGTGGCCGGCGTGGCGTACGAAGCGGAGCGCGACACGCAGCTGCGCGCGATCGATGCGGGGCGCCTGTTCGGCATCAACCTCACCAAGCTCGCGGTGCGCCGCGGCAACTACCTGCGCAAGTACGTCTACGCCTTCATCGAGTCGTTCGCGCCAACGCTGACGCGGGCCATCGTCGAGAAGGCGCTGGGCGACGAGGCCAAGGCGTCCCACTACGAAATCTAGCCCCGCCGCGAGGGCCGTTCAGGGCGCTGTTGCGTGGCGGGCACTGCGAAAACGGCGGGGTTCAAAAGAAAGCGTGCGGCTTCACACAAGGGGCGTACATTCGGGTTAATTCCTTGGCTTCCGGAACGGATCAGCAATGGCATCGACCCCGCAGCAGCAGCAGCAACAGCAAACCAGGGCCGCCCAAAAGGCGGCCGATGCAGCGGAGCGACGAGAACGGTTGAAACGGGCGCTGCCCGCCACGGTGGAGCTCCTGCAGAGCCGCCAGGCCGACCGCATCGACGACAACGACATCGAAGCGTATGTGGGCCTGAACTGGCTCGAATGGCACGGCGGGGGCTTGCGCCTCACCATCACCGGGCGCAACGTGTGCGCCCAGTCGGCATCCACCGCGCTGGCCTGACCAGCGTCCAGAAAAAGAAAAACCGCCACAGTGACCTGTGGCGGTTTCGCATGTGACCCGGCCAGGCCGGGTGGGGCGGGTTACTGGCCCGCGATGATCTGCGCGATCAGGCCGGTGGCAATGGCGGCAAGCACGTAGTCACCACCCACGCCGACCCACTGGTAACCACGGGGCGGCGCCTGCAGGCGATAGGCGCGGTAGTCGTTCACCACGTAGTTGCGGCCACGGTACTCGGCCGGCACGCGGCCACCACGGCGCCATTCGGCGTGCGGCTGCGGGAAGCCACGGCGATCGAACTGGCGGCCGTCGCGGAAGTCCTGGTTGCCGCGATAGTCGCGGTTCGGACCACGGCGGTCGACGTTGCGGTTGTCGTGCCGTTGCTCGACGCCGGGACGCCCATCGCCGGGCCGTCCGTCGAAGCGGCGGTCTTGCGCGAAGGCGCTTCCCGCTGCCATGCACATCGCGAGCGCCGTAGCGGCGACGGCCATGCGCTTTGAATTGATGATCATCTGGAACTCCTTCATGCGTTGATGACGAGTCCATTGTGTGCCGCGGTTGTGTCTGCCCGGCGCACATGAGGTCGCCGTCAGGTGAAATCAGGTAAGCGCTGGTATCGGCGCGGCGCGTTGTCCTTCACCGCGGGGCGTAGCGGTTGACCACGACGCCGCATTCGTAGCCGGTCGATCCGAGCAGGCGCAGCGCGTGCCCCTCGCGTTGGTCGTGAAACACCGAGCGCCCGCCGCCGACGGCCGTGGGGTTCACGAAGAACTGGAACTCGTCGACCAGCCCCTCGGTCACGAGCGACGACGCGAAGCCAACACCGCCGATGACCAGGATGTCCTTGCCCTCCTCTCGCTTGAGCGCGTTCACCTCTTGGACCAGGCCACCGCGCGCGATGACGGTGCGCTCCCAGCGCGACGCCTTCAGCTTGTCGGTGAGCACCACCTTCTGCGCATCGACCACCTTCTTCGCGAAGGCGAACTGCGGGTTGGCCGGATGGTTCTTCGCCGCGCGGCCCCAGTGGTCCAGGTAGCCCTCTTGCACGATCTTGCGGCTCAAGAGAATCGTGTCCACGCCCTCGAACACGGCGTTGAAATAAGCCTTCAGCTCGTCGTCCCAGGCCCAGCGATCGCCCCATCCCCAGACCTGCCAGTCGAGGTTGCCATTGGCAGGCGAGACGTAGCCATCGACGGACATCTGCATCTGCAGTACGAGCTTTCGCATGGTGGCTCTCCTTGCGGCTGGATCGAATAACTGCTCTTGAAATGCAATCAGTCTGCAGTATTCGGAAACCGGTGCAAAAATGCAAGCAGTTTTTCAAACGCACCGGAAATCCCCGATGGCCACCCAACAGAAATCGCTCTGCCCGATCAACCTCGCGCTCGAAGTCTTCGGCGATCGCTGGAGCCTCTTGATCGTTCGCGACATGATGTTTGCCGGCAAGCGGCATTTCAGGGAGTTCCTGCAGTCCGAGGAAGGCATCTCCTCGAACATCCTGACCGAGCGCCTGGGCAAGCTCGTCGAGTGCGGCGTGCTCGGCAAGACCGACGATCCGACCCACAAGCAGAAGGCCATCTACAGCCTCACGCCGATGGGCATCGACCTGCTGCCGGTGGTGACGCAGATCGGCATCTGGGGGCGCAAGCACACGGCCGCGACCAAGGCGAGTGGCGCGCCCGCGGCGGCGCTCGAAAAAGGCGGGCCGCCGTTGCAGAAGAAGATGCGGGCTTCGTTACGCAAGGCGCACCTGGGCCGCGCGGACACAGCCTGAGTGGCCTGAGCGGCTCAGCCCCCGACCATGCTGTTGACCCGGTAGCTGCGCGCGCCGTGTTTCACGTGCAGGTCCACCGGCGGCAGGTCCAGCTCGATCAACGCGCCATGCGTGCCCGCCAGGTCGAGCACGCCCGTGGACTTGGGCTCCTCGGTGTGCAGCACCACCGCATAGGGTCCTTCGCCGCGCGCCACGAGCCGCTGCGCGAGCGCGTCGCCGCCCTGCTTCTCGGCGGCGGCGTTCTCGCGCGGCGACGACAGCACCAGCACGCTGCCGCCCAGCGCGACGACCGCCACGCGCACGTTGCTGCCGGGCACGGCCACGGGTTCGCCGATGTGCGTGGCGGCATCGTCGGGCACCGTTCCGAGCAGGGCGCGGTAGCGCGCCAGCGTGGCATCCAGGTCGCGCACCGCGACCGCCAGGCTCGCCACGCCGAGCGTGCCGTTGGCGTGCACGCGCACCTCGCCTTCGGGCACGCGCAGGTTGCGCGGCGTGAGATCGCCGCACAGGAAAGGCAGGTCGGCAGACGGCGCGCGCGCCGTCTGCCAGCGCAGGCGTTCGCCGTCGGGGCGCACGCGGCCGCCGTCGAGCGGGCCGTCGAGTGCGAGGCCGCGCGCCTTCGCATCGGCCACGGCGATCGCCGTGTCGCGCGGCAGCAGTGCGAAATCGACGATGCCTTCGCCGTGGCGCTGCAGCAGTTGCCACCAGCGCTCCGAGGGCGACGGCTCGCGCCAGGCGATCAGCTCGAAGTAGCTGCCGTCCTCGAACACCACCAGCGCGTTGTGCGTGGCGCGGCCCGGATGGTCGCCACCGCGCACCACGTGAAAGCCGAGCGCGCCATAGTCGGCGATGGTGCGTTCGAGGTCGTGCACCGCGATGACGATGTGGTCGAGCTTCAATGCCATGGTGTGTGAGTCCCTGTGTGCGTTCGTTCGTTCGTTCAGGAGGCGGTGCGGGCGGCGCCCTCGCCGCCCAGGTAGGCATCGCGGATGCGCGCGTCCGCCAGCAGCTCGCGCGCCGGCCCCGAGAGCACGATGCGCCCGGTCTGCAGCACGTAGCCGTGGTGCGCGATCTGCAGCGCGAGGCTCGCGTTCTGCTCGACCATGAAAACCGAGACGCCTTGCGCGTTGATGCGCGCGATGAGCTCGAGCACCTTGTCGACATACAGCGGCGACAGGCCCATCGTCGGCTCGTCCATGCAGATGAGCTGCGGCCGGCCCATGAGCGCGCGCGCCATCGCCACCATCTGCTGCTCGCCGCCCGAGAGCGTGCCGGCCTGGAACCCGATGCGCTCGGCCACGCGCGGGAACAGCGCGAGCATGCGTTCGAGGTCTTCGGCGACGGCCCTGTGGTCGCTGCGCGCATAAGCGCCCATCAAGAGGTTCTCGCGCACGGTCATCGCGGGGAACAGGCGACGCGCCTCGGGCACCGAGCCGATGCCCTTGCGGATGATCTGCGGCGTGCCGAGGCCGAGCATCGATTCGCCATTGAAGTTCACTTCGCCCGAGCGCGGCTTGAGCAGGCCAAGCACGATCTTCATCGTCGTCGACTTGCCGCTGGCGTTGCCGCCGAGCAGGCTCACGATCTGGCCCTTGCGCACTTCGATGTCGAGGTCGAAGTGGGCCTGCACGGGGCCGTAGAAGCTGTTGACCTTGCGCAGCTGGAGCAGTGGTTGCTTCGCATCGATGGATGCAAGTGGTGCCGTGGTGCGTTCGGGCAACCCCTCGTCGCGGCCTTCGCTCCAGAGCGACGAAGGCGGAAGGCCCGTGCGGGCGACGGTGGCGATCATGCGGGCACCGCCTCTGCCTGTGTTTGACCGACGTGGCGATGGCCGAGGTAGGCCTCGATCACGGCCGGATCGTTGCGCACCTCATCCGGCAATCCTTCAGCGATCTTGCGGCCGTCGTCGAGCACCGCCACGCGGTCGGACAGCTGCATCACCAGGTCCAGCTTGTGCTCGATCAGCAGGATGGTCTGGCCACGCGACTTGAGGCCGCGAATGATCTCCAGCATCTCCGCGGTCTCGCTTTCGTTCATGCCGGCCGTGGGTTCGTCCAGCAGCAGCAGGCGCGGCCGGAGCGCGAGCGCACGTGCGATCTCGACGCGGCGGCGGTTCGCATACGAGAGGCTGTACGCGGGATGGTCGATGCGCGGCGCGAGCCGTTCGCCGAAGAGCGCAATGATGTCGAGCGCGTCCTGGCGCAGCGCCTCTTCTTCGTGCCGCACGGCGGAAGGCTGCAGCAGCGCAAGCGCAAGCTCGGCCAGCGCGCCCAGGCCCGGCACGCCGCCGACGCGCGGTTTCACGGCACGCAGCCGCGTGTGCGCGCCGACCAGCACGTTGTCGAGCACCGAGAGATTCGCGAACACGCGGCCATGCTGGAAGGTGCGCGCGAGGCCGCGTTGCGCGAGTTGCTGCGCGGGCAGGCCGGTGATGTCCTGCCCGTCGAACCGCACCTGCCCCGCATCGGGCCGGTCGAGGCCAGTCACGAGGTTGAAGAGCGTGGTCTTCCCTGCCCCGTTCGGCCCGATCACGCTGAGCAGCTCGCCCTCGCCCACCTGCAGGTCGACCGCGTTCACCGCGGTGAGCCCACCGAAGCGGCGCGTGAGGCCCTTGACCTCAAGCAGCGATGGCATCGCCCGCTTCCTGCGGTGCGTTGGCCGCTTCCGCCTTCGAGTTGATGAGCTTCACCTCGGCGCGAATGACCTGCGGGTTGCGCAGCAGGTTCAGGATCGGGCAGTTGCGCTCCACCGCCTCGAACAGCGCGTCGATCTCCTCGCGGCTCGCGGGCGAATCGATGTGCACCGTGTAGCCGATCTCGTGCGGCCAGATCGGCGTCTTCTCGTGGCCCGGCTTGCCGCCGCGCGGATCGATGAGGCCGGTCACTTCGACCTCCAGGCTTTCGAGCGGCACCTGGCGCTCGGCCGCCTGGATCAGGAAGATGTGCGTGACGCAGGTGCCGAGCACGCCCAGCTGCAGTTCGGGCGAACTCGGACCGAGGTTGTAGCCCGCGAAATCGGGCGGGCTGTCGCTGATGACCTGGTGCTCGCGGATGCGCAGGCGCCGCACGCCGCTTCGGCCCTCGGCCTTCACGCTGGCCTTGAGTTGCACCGGTTGCGCGGTGCCCGCTTCGACGGCGGCATTGCGTGCCAGCACGGCGGCGCGTTTCTCGGCGAGGTAGTCGTTCAGGTGGCTCATGGTTTGTGTTCTTTCAGACGGTGCCCAGCAGACCTTGCGGGCGGAAACGAATCAGCAAAAGCAATGCGATGCCGTAGATCAACATGCGGTATTCGGCCGTCACGCGGAACAACTCGGGCAGGCTCACGAGCGCGACCGCGCCCAGCAGCGCGCCGCTGATGTTCCCCAGGCCGCCGAGGATCACCATCGTGAGCGCGAGGATCGAGATCTGCGAGCCGAAGGTCTCGTGGTTGATGTACGAGTACATGTGCGCGGTGAAGGCGCCGCTCACGCCGGCCGCGAAGCCGCCGAAGCCGAAGGCCAGCGCCTTGTAGCGGTCGGGGCTCACGCCGTAGGCGCGCGCAGCCACTTCGTCTTCGCGCACGGCGCGGAAGGTGCGGCCCAGGTGCGAGCGCAACAGGCGCCACTGCAGCAAGGCCAGCAGCACCATCGCGCCGAACGAGGCCCAGTAGATGGCTTCGTTCGATGATGCATCGCGGCCGAACAGCGAGAGCGGCGGAATGCCCGAGACGCCGATGGGCCCGCGCGTGAGGCTTTCCCAGTTGAGGATGGTGAGCGCCACGATCTCGCCGATGCCCAGCGTGGCAATCGACACGTAGTGCCCGCGCAGCCGGAACGCCGGAAAGATCAGCGCGGTGCCGATCAGCGAAGTGAGGATGCCCGCGAGCACGATGCCCGTGCCCACCGGCAGGTGCAGGTCGAGCACCAGCAGCGACGAGGCATACGCGCCGATGGCCAGCAGCCCCGCATGGCCGAGCGAGATCTGCCCGATGGTGCCGGCCACGAGCGTGAGGCTCAACGCGAGTGCGCCGTAGAGCCACGCGTTGGTGAGCGTCTGCAAGAGATACGGCGATGGATCGAAGAGCGGCAATGCGACCGCCGCGGCGATGAGCGCAACGAGCAAGCGAGGCGGCACGCGCCACGGCTTGCTTGGCGCGATGAAGGTGCCGGTCAGCGGCTCGGGCGGCAGCGCGCGCTTGCGGCCGAAGAGGCCGTTGGGCTTCCACACCAGGATCACCAGCAGCAGCGCAAACGCAAAGAGGTTGCGGTAGGGCGTACCGAGGATCGCCACGCCGTAGCTCTCGATCAATCCCAGCAGCAGGCTGCCGACGATGGCGCCCGGCACATTGCCCACGCCGCCGACGACCGTGGCCACCACGCCCTTGAGCGTCGCCTGGAAGCTCATCGCCGGGCTGATGTTGTTGTAGTACATGCCCACCAGGAGGCCCGAGAGCCCGCCCAGCGCGGCGGCGATGGCGAACACCGTCTGGTTCACGCGGTCGACGTCCACGCCCATCTGCTGCGCCGCATCGCGGTCCTGCGCGGTGGCGCGCACGGCCCAGCCGAGCTTCGTGAAACGCAGGAAGACGAACAGCACCGCCGCGCTTGCGATGCCGATGCCCGCGATCAGGAGGTCGAGCGCGCCGATGGTGCCGGTGCCGATCTGCAGCCGCCAGTCGGGCAGCTGCGTGGGCAGCGAGCGCGGGTCGGGGCTGAAGACCAGCTGCACGAGGATGTCGAGCACGAAGCTGATGCCGATGGTGGCCAGCAGCGGCGCGATGCGCGCGGCGCCCTGCAGCGGCCGAAGGCCCACGCGCTCGATCAGCATGCCCAGCGCGCCCGAGCCCAGCACCACGAGCGCGATGGTCACGGGCAGCGGCGTGTGCAGGTAGGTGATGCTGGCCCAGCCGATGTAGGCGCCGACGGTGTAGACCGAGCCGTGCGCGAAGTTGATCAGGTGCGAGACCCCGAAGATCAGCGCGAGCCCGACCGCCAGCAACGCATAGATGTTGCCGATGATCAGGCCATTGACCGTGTAGTCGAAGAACGAGGTGAAGCTCATTTATTTGGCCAACGCCACCGCCCCTGCCTTCTCGTCGATCTGCGCCCACTTGCCGTCCTTGACCACCAGGTTCACGCTCTTCACGCCGACCACGCGGCGCGTCTGCGCGTCGAAGCTGGCCTTGCCGAAGATCACGCTGGGCACGTCCTTGATCTTGTAGAACGCATCGCGCACCGCCTTGCGGTCGGCCTTGGGGCCGGCCTGGCGCAGCGCGGCGGCGGCATACACCACGGCGTCATAGGCGTAGGCGTTGAAGGCGTCCGGCTCCTTGCTGTACTTCGCGCGGAAGCTCTTCACGAAGTCCTGCACCTCGGCGCGCGGCTCTTCCGGAAAGAACGCGGTGTTGGTGTGGATGCCGTTGACGGCCGCGCCGCCGAGCTCGATGAACTTCGGTGAATACACCGAGCCCACGGCCGCGATCGGCTGCTTCAAACCCACGCTGCGCACCTGGCCCGCGATGAGCGCGCCGTCGGGGTAGTAGGAGATGAGCACCAGCCCGTCGGGGTTGGCGTCGCGCACGCGCACCAGCGTCGAGCGGAAGTCCTTCTCGTCGGGCTGGTAGCCCTCGGCGATGGCCAGTTGCGCGCCGCGTTCCTGCGCGGCCTTCACCAGCACGTCCTTGCTGGTGCGGCCCCAGTCGGTGTTCAGGTAGAGCACCGCGATGCGCTTGAAGCCCAGCGTCTTCACCGCGAGGTCGGCCAGCAGCGGCTGCGCATCGGCCTGGCTGATCGATGGGCTCCAGATGTAGTCGCCGCCCTTGGTGAAATCGGGGTGCGAGTTGGTGAAGCCCAGTTGCACCAGGCCCGCGCGCTGGTAGATCGGTGAGGCGGCCATCGAGGCGGGGCTGGAGAAATCGCCCAGCTCGATGAGCACGCGCTTGTCGTTCACCAGCTTCTGCGCGATGGCCACCGACTGGCGCGGATCGCTCTGGCTGTCCTCGAAGTTGTAGGCCAGCGGCCGGCCGTGGATGCCGCCCTGCGCATTGATGTGATCGAGCGCAAGGTCGAAGCCGGCCTTCCACTGCGCGCCGTACTGCGCGTTCTGCCCGGTGAGCGGGCCGCTCACGCCGAACCACACCGGCTCGCCTGAGGCGGGCGCGGCAAGCGCCGCAAGGGGCGTGGCCAGGAGCACAGCGGAGAGTGCGACCACATGGCGCAGGAAGCGATGGCGAGTGAGCAGCGGCATGGTGTCGGGTCCAGTGATGAATGAGCGTGCAGGGCAACGATTCTTCGCCCCGGCCCCCGACCGGGGAACGAACAAAAACGGGGAGGCTTATGCGCTTTCCGAGCAAGCAAAGGGTCAATGCCGGCGGGCGGGCGCCCCGCGTTTAAGCTGCGCGCTCCATGAAGCGACGACACCTCCTCCAACTGATGTGCGGCGGGCCGGCTGCGGCCATCCTGGCCGCCTGCGGCAAGCGCAAGTCTTCCGCCGCCGCGCTGAAACCCGATGCGCATGTGCTGGCCATCGGCGACAGCCTCACCTTCGGCTACGGCGCGCCGCCCGATGCGTCGTGGCCCGTGAAACTGGGCGAGCTGACCGGCTGGCAGATCGAGAACGCGGGCGTCAACGGCGACACCTCGGCCGGCGCGCTGCAGCGCCTGCCGTCGCTGCTGGCTGCGGGCAGCTACGACGCGGTGCTGATCGGCATCGGCGGCAACGACATGCTGCGCGGCGTGTCGGCCTCGGCCACGCGCGACAACATCGCAGCGCTGGTGAGCCAGGCACGCGAGCACACGCCGCATGTCGCGCTGCTGGCCACGCCGGCGCCCGACGCGATGCGCGCGTTCGTCGGCTCGCTCAGCGATGCGCCGTTCTACGAAGAGATTGCGAAGTCGGGGCAGGCGCTGCTCGTCGCCAATGTGTATTCGAGCGTGCTGTCGGACGCGTCGCTGCGCTCGGACCGCATCCACGCCAATGCGGAGGGCTACGCGAAGGTCGCGCAGCTGCTCGCGGACCAGTTCAAGGCCGCGGGCTGGCGCTGACGCTCACGCGGCGGCCTGCAGCAGGTCGACGTAGGCGCCTTGCACGAGCTGGTCGGCACCGATGCCTAACTGCGCCATGAGCGCGTGGGCCTCGGCCACACCGGCCTCGGGGGACTCGCCCTCTTTCAGCACCACTTCGAGCTCGAGGAATTCGCCAAGTCCTTCGACGCGGTCCAGGTGCACGCGCGTGCGGCCCACGAGGAACAACCTTCGCTGCTTGCGCACGCGTCCTGCCTGACCCCAGGCGAGCGTGAGCGATTCGCGCAAGGCATCGGGCGTGGTGGTCGGCGTGATCAGGTAAAACGACTCCTTCGGGCCGCTGCTGTTCGCGCGGCGATAGAAGATCAGCTCGGCGCGGTCGGGCGCGAAGGTGCGCAGCTTGAGGCGATCGGCACCGTTCTCGCAGCGGAAGAAAGTGTCGTCCTGCGCGATTTCGACGGGGCCTGAATCGGCGAGCGTTGCAGCGATGAGTGCCACGCGTTCCACGCTGTCGATGCGGGCCTTGATCTCTATGTTTCTTGCCATCTCGGTTGTCGCGTTGCGTTCTTGTTCAGGGCGTGTGCGCAGGGCATCGGGTGCTCCCCTCCGCGAATGTCCCCCGGCCTTCGGCCTCCTCCTTTATTTCGCTGCGGGGAGCACCCGATGCCCTGCGCACGATGGGCGCTCTGCTTGTGCGGGCCGATCAGCAAGTGCTCTGGAAGATCGCGCCGGCGGTGGGCCCTGTTTCGCGAAATAAAGGAGGAGGCGAAGCCGGGGGACATTCGCGAAACAGGGCCCACCGTCGACGTGATCGCCGCCCTGAACAGAGAGGCCCCGTCGATCAGGGCGCGTTGCCCTGCGGTCCCACAGGCGGCGGCGCGGCGCGGCCGCTGGAGCCCGGCGCGAGCTTGCGGCCGAAGGCTTCGCCCACGTTGCGCACCGGCCGGCTGGCACGGGCCGACACATTGTCGACACCGCGCCGCGTGGCGCTGTCGGCGCGGTCGATGCCGCGGCCTGCTGCGTTGGTGCCGCGCTGCACGCCGCTCACCACCGTGCTGTCGCGTGGCGGCGCCTTGAGCGTGTGGGCGCGCTGTGCCTTGGGTGGGTTGTCGGCGCTCTGCGCGTGGACGGCCGCAGTTGGCAGCAACAGCAGAAACGCTGCTGCAAGTGCAAAGGTATGCGTGGGTATTTTCATGATGGGCTTCCTTCATCGTCGGCGGCATCGGCGGCTGCCGCGCGGGCCATGCGCTCGCTCTTCCAATAAACGTCATCGCCGCCATCCATGCGATTGAGCACACGCGCGAGCACGAAGAGCAAATCGCTGAGCCGGTTCAGGTACTGGCGCAATGCGTCGTTGAGTTCCGCGGTGGCGCCGAGCGCCACCACCGCGCGCTCGGCCCGCCGCGCCACCGTGCGGCACACGTGCGCGAGCGAAGCGGCGCGCGTGCCGGCCGGCAGGATGAATTCGGCCAGGCGCGGCAAGGCGGCGTTGTGGTCGGCCAGCGCGTTGTCCAGCTGCAGCAGCGCCTCGGGCTTGAGCAGCGTGAAGCCAGGCATCGAGAGCTCGCCGCCGAGGTTGAAAAGCTGGTGCTGCACGTCGACCAGCAGCTCGCGCACGGCCTCGGGCATGGGCTCGCAGAGCAGCACGCCGATCTGCGAGTTGAGCTCGTCCACGTCGCCCATCGCGTGCACGCGCAGGTGGTCCTTGGGCACGCGGGTGTTGTCGCCAAGGCCGGTGGTGCCGTCGTCGCCGGTGCGGGTGGCGATCTGGGAAAGTCGGTTGCCCATGGGCGCTCCTGGTTATGCGGGGACGGTCGATGCGTCGATCTTGCCGGCCAGCCACTGCAGGCCTGCAAGATGCTGCTGGTCGTGGCTGCAGAGGTAGTGGATGAGGCTGCGCATCGTGAGCGGGCCGTAGCCTTCGAACACGGCCGTGCGCGCGAGTTGCGCATCGGTCAGGGACGAGACGATCTCCATCGTCTGCACGCGCGCGAGGCGGAAATCGGCCAGCACCTGCTTCGCGTCGGCGGCGCCGTAGTTGCGCTCGACGGCGAGCGGTTCGCTGTCGATCGAGGCCAGCGTCGGGCGGTTCTCCGCGAGGGTGCGCCTGAAGCGCACGTGGTAGCCCTCGATCTCGATGTCGCGCACATGGCACAGTTGCTCGATGGCGGTGAAGGCCTCGCTGGGCACGCCCTCCCACGAGGGCGGCGCCCAATGCCTGAAGGCCTCGGGAATGGCCGCGTAGTGGGCCTCCAGCTGCAAGGGGAAGGCCGCGAGGGCGCTGAGGGTCGTGGGGTTCATCATTTTTTCCGAAGCGCATTATGGTGCTCGCTCCGTAAAATGACCGCAGCCCCCGCCCATACCGCCCCCTTTGGAGAAGTCCGATGAACGCCCCCACCCAAACCTCGCACCTGATGCCGGAGCTTCATCTGCGCGACGTCCCGGCCAGCCTGATCGACGGGCTGAAGGCGCGCTTCGGCGCCAACTGTTCCACGGCGATGGCGGTGCGCACCCAGCACGGGCGCGACGAATCCTCGTTCGACGCACCGCCGCCCTCGGCCGTGGTGTTCGCCGAAAGCACGCAGGACGTGGCCGATGCGGTGAAGCTCGCCGGTGAGCACAGCGTGCCGGTCATTCCCTTCGGCGTCGGCTCCTCGCTCGAAGGCCACCTGCTGGCGGTACAGGGCGGCATCAGCATCGACGTGTCGCGCATGAACAAGGTGCTGTCGATCAACGCCGACGACCTCACGGTGACGGTGCAGCCGGGCGTGACGAGGAAGCAGCTCAACGAAGAGATCAAGAGCACGGGCCTGTTCTTCCCCATCGACCCGGGCGCGGACGCGTCCATCGGCGGCATGACGGCCACGCGTGCGAGCGGCACGAACGCGGTGCGCTACGGCACGATGCGCGAGAACGTGCTGGCGCTCGAAGTGGTGACGGCTGCGGGCGAAGTCATTCGCACCGGCACGCGCGCGAAGAAGTCGTCCGCAGGCTACGACCTCACGCGCCTGATGGTGGGCAGCGAGGGCACGCTGGGCGTGGTCACCGAAGTCACGCTGCGCATCTATCCGCTGCCCGAGGCGGTGTCGGCAGCCATCTGCTCGTTCCCGAGCATCGAGGCCGCAGTGCGCACCACCATCGAGACGATCCAGCTGGGCGTGCCGATCGCGCGCGTGGAACTGATCGACGTGAACACGGTGCGCATGGTGAACGCCTACGCCAAGCTGAACCTGCGCGAAGAGCCGATGCTGCTGATGGAATTCCACGGCTCACCCGCCGGCGTGAAGGAGCAGGCCGAGACGGTGCAGGAGCTCGCGAGCGGCCATGGCGGCAATGCCTTCGAATGGGCCAGCACGCCGGAGGAACGCACGCGGCTTTGGACGGCGCGGCACAACAGCTACTTCGCGGCGGTGCAGTCGCGCCCGGGCTGCCGCGTGATCTCCACCGACACCTGCGTGCCGATCTCGCGCCTGGCCGATTGCCTGCTCGACTCGGTGGCGGAGGCCGACGCGAGCGGCATCCCCTACTTCCTCGTCGGCCACGTGGGCGATGGCAATTTCCACTTCGGCTACCTGCTCGATCCGAACGTCCCCGAAGAGCGCGTGAAGGCCGAGGCACTGAACCACGCGCTCGTGAGCCGCGCGCTGGCGCTCGAAGGCACTTGCACCGGCGAGCACGGCGTGGGACTGCACAAGATGGACTTCCTGGTGACCGAGGCGGGTGTAGGCGCGATCGACATGATGCGCACGATCAAGCGCGCACTCGATCCGAAGAACATCATGAATCCGGGCAAGATCTTCAGCCTCTGATTCACCTGCGTCACACGTAAAAAAGCCCGGCGGCTCGCGAGAGCGCCGGGCTTTTTTGTGGCCCGAAGGCCAGCGTTTTTACTTGCGGCGACGTGCCGGTGCCTGCTCCGGCGGCACGTAGGTCTGCGACGGCGCAGCGCCGCCATCCACCCCAAGCCGGCCGCCACCACCGAGGCCCTGGCCGCGCACGGTCTGCGCCTTGTAGTTGCGCAGCGAGCGGACCATCTGGTTGAAGGCGTCCATGAAGGCCGCCGCAATCACCTTGCCCTGCGCCGTGTTGGTGTAGCCGCCGAGGCCACCGGCGCCGCTGCGGCCGGCCAGGCCGCCGAAGGCGCCGAAGTCGGTCTTGGAGGCGCTGCCTTCGGACGCAGCGACCTGCACGCCCGAGCGGTTGTCGATGAGGGTCAGGAGCGCGCTGGCCTCCTTGGTCTGCATGCTGCCGCCGATGGCTGCGAGCGCGCGGCCACGGCCGCCACCCACGAGGCCGCCGAGCGCGCCGCCGATGCCGCCGGCATCGCTGTTGCTGAACACGATTTCGGGCGACAGGCCGTAGTCGGAGGCGACCATCTGGCCGCGGCCGAAGTTGCTGCCGCCGCGCATTTCACCCGACTGCTGCAGCGCGCGCTCGCGCGTCATGGCGTTCATGCCGGCCGCACCGCGCTCGACCACGATGAAACAGTTCGACTGTTGCACCAGCAAACGCAACAGGTTTGCAGTAGGTGGCAGGCGATATTCGCCGGTGAGGATGGTGTACCAACCCGCGCTCTGGTTCTCGATCAGCGACACCGTGCCCAGCGGCGATTCGCAGCGCTCCAGCTGGCTGCTTTCGCCGGCAGTGGACGAACCGGCGGCGCTGCCGGTGGCCATGGTCTTGGCCGACTGGCTGCCCATCTGCATGTCGGTGGCCGCGCAGCCGGTGAGTAGAAGAGCGCCCACGGCAATGGCCGCAAGCGGGAACTTGGTGAACGTCATGACAGGGACTCCCTCTGTTTTCAGATCTGGGGTTGGAAAAAACCAGCGGTCGAGGATACGCGCAAAGGATTACAGGAATCAATCAAACGAATGCCGCATCCCGATTTCAAAACTAGGCCGTTCGGCGGATGCGCTCGATCAATCCGTTGAGTGCTTCGATGGAGCCGAAATGGATCGCGAGCTCGCCGCTTTCGCCGCGCTTCGTGCGCTTCTTGATGCGCACTTCGACCTCGGCGGTGAGCAGGTCGGCCAGCTCTTCTTCCACGCGCTGCAGGTCGCGCGACTTCTCGCCGGCGTTGCCGCGGCGGGACGGCGTCAAGGTGAACTCGGCCGCGAGCTTCTTCACCAGCGCCTCGGCTTCCCGCACCGACATCTTCCTGGCGGCGATCTGGTTGGCCGCGGTGATCTGCGTGCCGCGGTCCAGCGAGAGCAGCGCGCGGGCGTGGCCCATGTCGATGTCGCCGGCCATCAGCATCAGCTGCGCGGGCTCGGCCAGGTTCAGCAGGCGCAGCAGGTTGCTGGCCGCGCTGCGCGAACGGCCCACGGCCTGCGCCGCCATTTCGTGAGTGAGCCCAAACTCGGCGACCAGGCGTTGCAGGCCTTGGGCCTCTTCGAGCGGGTTGAGGTCTTCGCGCTGGATGTTCTCGATCAGCGACATCGCCGCCGCGGCCTCGTTGGGCACGTCGCGCACCAGCACCGGCACGCTGTCCAGGCCCGCGAGCCTGGCGGCACGGAATCGCCGTTCGCCCGCGATGATTTCGTATTCGGCGTTCTTGGCGGCTGCCGATTCGGCATCGAGCCGGCGCACCAGGATCGGCTGCATGATGCCCTGCACCTTGATGCTCTCGGCCAGCTCGTAGAGCGCGCCCTCGTCCATGCGCGTGCGCGGCTGGTAGACGCCGGCCACCATCTGGTCGAGCATCAGCGTGGTCGGATTCGGCGGCACGCCGCCCTCTTCCGTGCCGGCACCGTTGTGATCGGCGGCGGGCGCGGCCGTCGGGCCGAGCAGCGCTTCGAGTCCGCGGCCGAGGCCCTTGGGTTTCTTGGTCGCCATCAGTTCTTGTCTTTCGAAATATCGTTCAGGAGTTGCCGGCCTTCGGGCCAGTCGCCCAAGCCGGATTCAGCGTTCAGGTGGCCGCCCTTGCCGGCGTCGACGAAGCGCGCGCCCCAGTCCTTTGCCATCTGCTGCGAGCGCGAAGCCTCGCAATAAGGGTCGTCGTTTGCGGCGATCAGCACCGAGGGGAACGGCAGCGGCTGGCGCACGATCGGTGCCCAGCCGGGAATCAGTTGCCGAAGATCGTCGCGCTCCAGGTCGCCGGGCGCCACCAGCAATGCACCGCGCACCTTGTGCGTGTTGCGCGAATGCGCGGCCCAGGCGGCGACAAGGATGCAGCCGAGGCTGTGCGCGGCGAAGGCCACCGGGCCGGGTGCAGCCAGCACTTCTTCCTCGAGCCGCGCGGACCAGTCGCCGCGCAACGGGCGCATCCATTCATGCTGATCGACGCGGCGATCGCCGTACAGCGATTCCCAGAGGGTCTGCCAATGGCCGGGACCGCTGTTCTGCCAACCCGGCAACAGCAGGATGCGGGAAACTGTCATTTGCTACGAACTTGATAGCGCCGTGCCGATTCGGGGCAGGCGTCAGAGGCTTTTTTCGGGGGCAGAATCGGAGGCGGGCGCAGGCGCCAGCACGTCCTCGGGAATGGCTAGGTCCGGCGCGATGCGTTCGACCGGCGCAATCGGCGGTGCGACGGCGCCGGAGGCGAAAGCGCTCGCAGGCGGCAGCTTCTCGACCAGTTCCTGCGCAAAGGCAATGAACGCCTGGCTGCCCCGGGCGGCCGGATCGAACACCACGCCCGGCAGGCCATAGCTCGGCGCCTCGGCCAACCGCACATTGCGCGGGATCACGGTGTCGAACACCTTGTCGCCGAAGTGGGACTTGAGCTGCTCGCTCACCTGCTGCTGCAGCGTGATGCGCGGATCGAACATCACGCGCAAGAGGCCGATGATCTGCAGGTTCTTGTTGAGATTGGCGTGCACCTGCTTGATGGTGTTGACCAGGTCGGTCAGCCCTTCGAGCGCAAAGTACTCGCACTGCATCGGCACGATCACGCCATGGGCGGCGCACAGGCCATTGAGCGTGAGCAGGCTCAGGCTCGGCGGGCAGTCGATCAGCACGAAGTCGTACTCGGCGCCGACGGCTGCCAGCGCGGTGCGGAGGCGCTTTTCGCGACGGTCGAGCGCCACCATTTCGACCTCGGCGCCGGCCAGTTCGCGATTGGCACCCAGTACGTCGTAGCTGCAGCCACCTTCGATAAGCTTGTCCGACTGGACGCGCGCCTCGGCAACGGAGGCCGATTCGAGCAGCACGTCGTACACCGTCAGTTCCAGCTCGCGCTTGTCGATGCCCGAGCCCATGGTCGCATTGCCTTGGGGATCGAGGTCGATCATCAGCACCCGCTGCCCTACCTTGGCCAGGCCGGCGGCGAGGTTGACGGTGGTGGTGGTCTTGCCGACGCCGCCCTTTTGGTTGGCAATACAGAAAATCTTGGCCATGTCAGTTCAGAAGATCGATCAGCGCGAGATCGCGAGCTTGACGCCGAAGGCGATCAGGAAAACGCCAGCCAGCTTTTCGAGCGTGCCGGAAATACGGCGATTGGCACGGATGCGCTCGGCAAGGAAGTGCGTGAGCAGCGTCGAGGTCAGGCCGTAGAGAAAAGTCAGCGCCGCGATCGTCACGGCCATCGCACCGAAAGTGATCAGCCCCTGGTGACGGGCCGGGTCGACGAACAGCGGGAAAAAGGCCATGTAGAACACGATGGCCTTCGGGTTCAGCAAGGTGATCGTGAATGCCTGGCGGAAGAAATGGCTCGGCTTGATGTTGAGGATGGGCGCCGAGCCGGGCTTGGCGAGCAGCATCTTGATGCCAAGCCACGCCAGGTAAACCGCGCCCAGCCATTGCACCGCCTTGAATGCGGTCGGGTACGCAGCCAGGATGGCCGACACACCAGCCACCGCAGCCCACAACAGGCACTGGTCGCCAACGATCACGCCGGACGTCGCTGCCAATCCACCACGAATTCCACCTTTGCTGGTCGAGGTGATCAGCGCCAGATTGCCCGGACCGGGAATCAGGAGGAACAGGATGATGGCGGCGACAAACGCGCCGTAGTCAGCGATGCCAAACATGGAATTTGCCTCGAAGAAGAGAGCCAAGGGGAGGCGTCGAGTCTAAGCGAGGCCAGCGCGCGGAGGGCCGTTCGGCCGCCGGCTTTTGCCGGCGGCGGCGCATCTTTTAGGGAATCAGGCGGGCTCTTTTCGCGCCCAGACGATGCATCGCTCGGCATCGAGGCCCGGAACCCTCAGTTGTTCCACGTGAAACACAGCCACTTCTGGCGGAAGAACGGCGAGTTCATCGCCGGGCATCTTGCCCTTCATCGCGAGCCAAACACCATCCGTCGCGAGCAAATGCTTCGAGCCGTTGAAGAAATCCGGCAGCGAAGCGAAGGCACGCGAACTGATGACGTTGTAGCTGCCCTCCAGCAATTCGACCCGCGCGTGCAGTCCGCGCAGATTGGGCAACTCCAACTCGGCAGCCACCTGCTGGACAAAAGCGGCCTTCTTGGCCACCGCATCCAGGCAACTCACGTCGATGTCCGGTCGCATGATCGCAATGATGACGCCCGGCAACCCGGCGCCCGAACCCACATCGAGCAGCCTGCCCTTCTCCGGATATTGCCGCTGCAGCGGTGCGATGACGGCCAGGCTGTCGAGCAGGTGATGCGTCATCACGCCGGCCGGATCGCGCACCGCCGTCAGGTTGTAGACCTTGTTCCACTTGAGCATCAGCGTGCCGTAGGCCAGCAGTTGCTCGCTCTGCCGGTCGGACAAGGCAGCGCCGAGCGCCGCGGCGCCTTCGCGCAGCGTATCGATGGGCGCGCTCATTCTGCGGACTGCGGCTCGGTGGCTGCTTCCGTGGCGGCATCGCGGGCGAAGGCCTTGTGCCCGCCCTTGCGCAGATGGATCATCAAAAGCGAAATGGCCGCAGGCGTCACACCAGAGATGCGCGAAGCCAGACCCAGGGTTTCAGGCCGGTGCTTGTCCAGCTTCTGGCGTACTTCAAAGCTCAGGGCCTTGACCTGCCCGTAGTCGAAATCGGCCGGCAGACGCAGATTCTCGAAGTGCGCGGCGCGCTCCACTTCGTCATGCTGGCGCTCGATGTAGCCGGAATATTTGGCGGAGATTTCGATCTGTTCGATCTCGATGTCGGTCAGCGCCGATCGGGCGCTGTACTTTCCGCCATCCAGCGACATCAGCGTTTCGTAGTTCACATCGGGCCGGCGCAGGAGGTCGGCCAGGTTGTATTCATGTTCGATCGCCTTGCCCAGCACGCGCTCCGACTCGGCAACCGGCAGGTTGCGGGGGTTCACCCAGATCGACTTGAGCCGCTCTGTTTCACGTGAAACAGCATCGCGCTTCCGGCTGAAAGCGTCCCAGCGCGCGTCGTCTACCAAGCCCAGCTTGCGCCCTGCCTCGGTCAGGCGCATGTCGGCGTTGTCCTCACGCAGTTGCAGTCGGAACTCGGCACGGCTGGTGAACATGCGGTACGGCTCGGTCACGCCCTTGGAGATGAGGTCGTCGACCAGCACGCCCAAATAGGCTTCGTCCCGGCGCGGCAGCCAGGCTTCTTCGCCGCGGCATTGCAGCGCGGCATTGATGCCGGCGAACAAGCCTTGGGCCGCCGCCTCTTCGTAGCCGGTCGTGCCATTGATCTGCCCGGCGAAGAACAGGCCCTTGACCGAACGGGTCTCGAAGCTGCTCTTGAGTTCGCGCGGATCGAAGTAGTCGTACTCGATCGCGTAGCCCGGCCGCAGGATGTGGGCGTTCTCCAAACCCGGCATCGAGCGCACGAGCTGGTACTGGATATCGAACGGCAGGCTGGTCGAAATTCCGTTCGGGTAGTACTCGTTGGTCGTCAGGCCTTCGGGTTCGAGAAAGATCTGGTGGCTTTCCTTGTCGGCGAAGCGATTGATCTTGTCTTCGACGCTCGGGCAGTAGCGCGGACCGATGCCGTCGATCTTGCCGGTGAACATGGGGCTGCGGTCGAAACCCGAGCGAATGATGTCGTGCGTGCGCGCGTTGGTGTGCGTGATCCAGCAAGCCATCTGCCGCGGGTGCATGTCGGTGCGACCCATGAAGCTGAACACGGGCATCGGCCCCGCCCCGCCGGGCATGCCGTCGCCGGGTTGTTCGGTGCACTTCGAAAAGTCGATGCTGCGACCGTCGAGCCGCGGCGGCGTGCCGGTCTTGAGCCGGCCTTGCGGCAGCTTCAGTTCTTTCAGGCGGGCCGACAGGCTGATCGCCGGTGGGTCGCCGGCGCGTCCGGCTTGGTAGTTGTCGAGGCCGACATGGATGCGGCCGTCCAGGAAAGTGCCCGCGGTCAGCACCACGGTGCGCGCGCGGAAAGCGATGCCCACCTGCGTGACGGCGCCGACCACGCGATCGCCCTCCACCATCAGGTCGTCGACCGCTTGCTGGAACAGGCTCAGGTTCGGCTGGTTTTCCAGGCGATGGCGGATCGCCGCCTTGTACAGCACGCGGTCTGCTTGGGCGCGCGTCGCGCGCACGGCCGGCCCCTTGCTCGAATTGAGAATGCGGAACTGGATGCCCGCTTCGTCGGTGGCAATGGCCATCGCACCGCCGAGCGCATCCACCTCTTTCACCAGGTGCCCCTTGCCGATGCCGCCGATCGACGGGTTGCAGCTCATCTGCCCCAGCGTCTCGATGTTGTGGGAGAGCAGCAGCGTCTTGGCGCCCATGCGCGCGGCGGCGAGCGCGGCTTCGGTGCCGGCATGGCCACCGCCGACGACGATCACATCGAATTCTTCGGGGTACAGCATTTGAATGAGGGGCGCACTACTTGAGACGCGTGCGCTGCGCAAAGGGGCACCGATTTTAATCGGCGATGCCGTCTTGCGCCTGTTGTGTGGGCAAGCTAGGGGACAAAGCCAAACCGCCCGTGCCAGCCCGTGGTTATTGGATAGTTTGCTATATATTTAATAGCAAACTATCGTTGTCAGCCGGCGCTTTCCACCAGTTGCGTCACCGGCACCGGCTTTTCGATGCCTACCAGCGCGCCGCTCGGAGCTGGCGCGGCCGGTGGGGCGACGCTTTCGTCCTGCAGCTCGCGCACCACGAGCTTCTTGTCAGTCATGCGCACCGCGCCGAAGATCGTGCAGAAGGCCACGTCCTTGGCATCGCGCCCCGTGCCCACGCGCACCAGCCGATCGACGGGCGCCATGCGCGTCGCGTCGAACAGCACCCATTGCCCGCCGAGCCAGGCTTCGAACACCGCGTGAAAGTCCTGCGGCGGTTCGTCGAACCATACATAGCCCACCACCAGCCGCGCGGGGATGTTCAGCGCGCGGCAGAAGGTGATGCCCAGGTGCGCAAAGTCGCGGCACACCCCCGCGCGTTCCACGAATACTTCGCGCGCGGTGGTGGTCGAGTCGCTGCTGCCGGGTTCGTAGGCGATGCTTTCGTGGATCCAGTCGACGATCGCCTGCACGCGGCCGATGCCCGGCGGCAATTCGCCGAAGAGTTGCTGCGCGCAGCGCGACATCAGGTCCGACTCGCAGTAGCGCGTCGGCATCATGTAATGCAGCACCTCGTCGGGCACTTCGCTGACGGGCACCTCGCGCAGGTCCGGCGGCACGTGGACGTGCGAGCGCTGCACCGTCGCCCTGTAGCCGATCTTCAGCGGCCCCGGCTTCGCATCGAAGCGGATGAAGCGATTGCCGCTGCCCTCGTCGCAGAACACCTGCATCTCGGTCGGCGGTTCGATGGTCAATGTCTCCTCTACCACTGCCTGCGCGCCGGAGCGCGCGGCCTCGATGTTGAGCAGCATGTGCGCGGGCGCGGCCACCTCGTAGTCGAGTTGCGCGTCGACATGGGAAATGTGCATGGGTGTTTTCTTCAGGCCCGTCGTCGCCGCGAGCGGTGTTCGGGCCATTGCATGACCTGCCATTGAGCCTGCGTCACGCGCAGCACCCGCAGCACGCGGTGCGCGGGGCTCTGCAGCAGCATGCCGAGCGACCGCGCCTGCGGCCACTTCGTCTTCGAGCGCTGCATCAGTCCAGCGCCTTCTTCACCGCGCCTACACCGAGGGCGGCGAGCACCACGAACAGCACGGCCAGCACGAGGAACAGGCCGAACAACAGCTTGGCAATGCCGGCCGCTCCCGCCGCCACGCCACCGAAGCCGAGCAAGCCGGCCACCAGTGAAATGACCGCAAAAATGATCGCGTACTTCAACATCCGATACTCCTTGCAGCGGGCCTCGCCCACCGTGCCGAGAGCTTAGGAAGGGCGCCACGCCTGCCCGATAGTCACGAGCCCCAAGCGGCCGTAGGACAGAAACGCGACGACGCCAAACCCGCTAGCATCCGCGTCGGTTTCCCATAAAGATCAACCTCGTCATCCCATCCATTTCCCTGGAGCCATTTCGCATGAAGCTGTATTACTCGCCCGGTGCCTGTTCCCTCTCGCCCCACATCGCGCTGCACGAAGCCGGCCTCGCCTTCGAACCCGTGATGGCCAGCACCAAGAGCCACAAGCTGCAGGACGGCACCGACTACTACGGCATCAACCCGCTGGGCTACGTGCCGATGCTCGAACTGGACGACGGCACGCGCCTGCGCGAAGGCCCGGCCATCGTGCAATACATCGCCGACCTCGCACCCACCAAGAACCTCGCGCCCGCCGCCGGCACGCTGCAGCGCTACCGCCTGCAGGAGTGGCTCACCTTCATCGGCACCGAGATCCACAAGGGCTACAGCCCGCTGTTCAACCCGAACATGCCCGAGGAAGCCAAGACCATCTTCAAGGACAAGCTCAAGTCGCGCTACGAATGGCTGGACAGCCAGCTCGCCGACAAGCAGTACCTGATGGGCGAGCACTTCAGCGTGGCCGATGGCTACCTCTTCACCGTGACCAACTGGACCAAGCCGACCGGCGTCGACATCTCGGCTTTCGCCAACGTGCAGGCCTGGCATGCGCGCGTGGCAGCCCGTCCGGCCGTGCAGGAAGCAATGAAGGCCGAAGGCCTGCTGAAGTAGACCGAAGCGCTCAAGTCAACGTGGCTTTGCCACTTGACTTGATCACACACCGGGGCGGGCTGGGCGCGCCCCGGTGGCGTTCAGAAGCAAGCAGCGAAGCGGCCGGGCCCTCTACGGGAAAACCCGGACCGCTTCAGCCACAAGCCGCACGATGCGGCTTTTTTTTCGCGTCACGCTACGGGCAGCACTCCAGACAGCGAAGGAACCCAGCGCCATGGCCGAAACCCCTCCCACCGTCGAACTGCGCGAAGAGATGCGCGGGCCCGTCATGTGGCTCACCATCGACCGCGAGGGGCGGCGCAACGCGATCAACGGCGCCGTGCTCGCCGGCCTCGGCGATGCGCTGCGACGCGCGAACGACGATCCCGCCGTGCGCGCCGTCGTCATCACCGGCGCCGGCACGCGCGCCTTCTGCGCGGGCGCGGACCTGCAGAGCGGCACCTCCTTCAAGTTCGATTACGCCCAGCCCTACCAGGGCTTCGCCAACCTCTTTCGCCAGGCGCGCCTATCGACCGTGCCGCTGATCGCGCGCGTCAACGGCGCATGCATGGCGGGCGGCATGGGGATCATGGCGATGTGCGACATGGCGGTGGCCAGCAGCAGCGCCGTGTTCGGCCTGCCCGAGGTGAAGGTCGGCCTCTTTCCCGCGCAGGTGCTCAGCGTCCTCGACGGCCTGCTGCCGCGCCGCGTGCTGGCCGAGATGTGCATCACCGGCGAACCCATCAGCGCCGCAGAGGCGCTCGAACATGGATTGATCAACCGCGTGAGCGACGACGTGGACCAGAGCGTCGAGGGGCTGCTCGGCCGCATGCTCGACAAGTCGCCCGCCGCCATCCGCCGCGGCCTCTACACGATGAAGAAGATCCAGGCGATGGCCTTCGAGGAATCGATGGCCTTCACCGAAAGCCAGATCGGTCTCTTCGCGCTCACCGAAGATGCGGCCGAGGGCCAGCTCGCCTTCCGCGAGAAGCGCAAGCCGCAATGGAGCGGCCGATGAGCGACAGCAGCAACGCCGGCAACAACGAACGCATCGTCCGCATCGGCGGCGCCTCGGGCTTCTGGGGCGACAGCAGCGTGGGCGCGCCGCAGCTCGTGGCCAGCGGGCAGATCGACTACCTCGTGTTCGACTACCTCGCCGAACTCACCATGTCGATCCTCGCGGGCGCGCGGCTCAAGAAACCGGAGCTCGGCTACGCCACCGACTTCGTTTCGGTCGCGATGAAGTCGGTGCTGAAGGACGTCGTGAAACAAGGCATCCGCGTCGTGAGCAATGCGGGCGGCGTGAATCCCCAGGGCTGCGCCGATGCATTGGCCGCACTCGCCAAGGAGCAAGGCATCGCATTGAAGATCGCCGTGGTGAGCGGCGACGACGTGTCCCCGCTGCTGCCGCACCTGCGCCAGGCACAGCCGCCCGTGCGCGAGCTGCAGAGCGGCGCGGCGCTCCCCGAACGCGTGCTCACCGCCAATGCGTACCTCGGCGCGCGGCCCATCCAGGCGGCGCTCGATGCGGGCGCGCAGGTCGTCATCACCGGCCGCTGCGTCGACTCGGCCGTCACGCTCGGCGTGCTGATGCACGAGTTCAAGTGGCAGCCCGGCGATCACGACCTGCTCGCCGCCGGCAGCCTCGCGGGCCACATCATCGAATGCGGCTGCCAGGCCACCGGCGGCCTGCACACCGACTGGGACACCGTGCCCGACTGGCCCCACATCGGCTACCCGATCGTCGAGTGCAGCGCCGACGGCAGCTTCGTCGTCACCAAGCCCGCGGGCACCGGCGGCAAGCTCACGCCGGCGGTCGTGGGCGAGCAGATGCTCTACGAGATCGGCGACCCCGCGGCCTACCTGCTGCCCGACGTGACGGCCGACTTCACGCAGGTGCGCATCGCGCAGGCCGGCCCGCACCGCGTGCGCGTACACGGTGCGCGCGGCCGTGCGCCGACCGCGAGCTACAAGGTCAGTGCCACGTATGTCGACGGCTTCAAGACCGCCGCGCAGCTCACCATCGTGGGCTTCGATGCAGCCGCGAAGGCACGCCGCACGGGCGATGCGATCCTCGCGCGCACCTGCGAGCTCTTCGCGCAGTCTGGCTTCGGCCCTTACAGCGCCACGCACATCGAGATGCTCGGCGCCGAGTCCTGCTACGGCCCGCGCGCGAACGCACAGGCACTGCAGACGCGCGAGGTGGTGCTGCGGCTCGCGGTGACGCATCCGCGCAAGGAGGCGCTCGAATTGTTCGCGCGAGAGGTGGCGCCGGCCGGCACCTCGTGGTCTCCAGGCACCACGGGCGCGGGCGGCGGGCGCGCTTCCGTGTCGCCATCGATCCGGCAGTACGCTTTTCTGCTCGACAAGTCGCAAGTGGAGGCCAGCGTGAGCGTCGATGGACAGCGCATCGATGTGCCGCGCACTCTCGCACCTGCTGTCGTCGATGCGCCCCCGCACCGAACTGCCAGCGCCGCGCAACACGAAGCCACACCCGAGGCCCCTGACACCATCGAAGTGCCCCTCCTTCGCCTGGCCTGGGCCCGCAGCGGCGACAAGGGCGACACCTCGAACATCGGCGTCATCGCGCGCCACCCTGCCCTGCTGCCGCTGCTGCGCGAGCAACTCACCGAGGCCCGCGTGGCCCACTGGCTCGCGCATCTCGCCAAGGGCCGCGTCACGCGCTACGAGGTGCCCGGCATCGACGCCTTCAATTTCGTCTGCGAAGAAGCGCTCGGCGGGGGCGGCATGGCGTCGTTGCGCAACGACCCGCTCGGCAAGGGCATGGGGCAGATCCTGCTCGCGGTGCCGGTGCGCGTGAGCGCCGCGCTGCTGGCCCTGCTCTGCTGAAAAGCGCCATAGCACCAATCGGGACAACCGTGCGACAGCAGGGTTGAGACGGGGCGCTTAGCCTTGCCGCTGTTTCAACTCTGCTCCCTCCTCCACGATGTCCACCCTTTTCGACCCCGTACAGGCCGGCGACCTGAAGCTCGCCAACCGCATCGTGATGGCGCCGCTGACGCGCAACCGCTCGCCCAACGCCGTGCCCCCCGAGCTCGCCGCCACCTACTACGCGCAGCGCGCCACCGCGGGCCTCCTGATCACCGAAGCCACCGCCATCAGCCACCAGGGCCAGGGCTATGCCGACGTGCCCGGCCTCTACGGCGCCGAACAGCTGGACGCCTGGAAGCGCGTGACCGACGCGGTGCACGCCAAGGACGGCAAGATCGTCGTGCAGCTCTGGCACGTGGGCCGCGTCTCGCACACCGAACTGCAACCCGATGGCGGAAAGCCCGTCGCCCCCTCGGCCATCACCGCCAAGACCAAGACCGTGCTCATCAAGGGCGGCGTGCCGACCTTCGTGGAGACCTCCGAGCCGCGCGCACTCGATGCCGGTGAACTGCCGGGCATCGTTCATGCCTATGCCATCGCGGCACGCAGCGCAGTGGAAACCGCCGGCTTCGACGGCGTCGAGGTGCACGGCGCCAACGGCTACCTGCTCGACCAGTTCCTGAAGGACGGCAGCAACAAGCGCACCGACGACTACGGCGGCCGCATCGAGAACCGCGCGCGCCTGCTGCTCGAAGCCACCCGCGCCGTGGTCGATGCGGTCGGTGGCGGCAAGACCGGCATCCGCCTGTCGCCCGTGACGCCCGCCAACGACGTGCACGACAGCAACCCGCAGCCGCTCTTCACCTACGTGGTCAAGCAGCTCGCGCAACTGAACCTGGCCTACGTCCACATCATCGAGGGCGCCACCGGTGGCCCGCGCGAAATCGAGGACCGCCCCTTCGACTACGAAGCCCTCAAGGCCGCGTACCGCGAAGCCGGCGGCAAGGGCGCATGGATGGTCAACAACGGCTACGACAAGCCGCTGGCCGATGAAGCCGTCAAGGAAGGCGACGACCTCGTGGCCTTCGGCAAGCCCTTCATCTCGAACCCCGACCTGGTGCGGCGCCTGCGCGAGAACGCGCCGCTGAACGAGCTCGACAAGGCCACGATGTACGGCGGTGGCGCGAAGGGCTACACGGACTATCCGGCGCTCGGCTGACGTCCGGGGCCATGGCAAGATGCGGCGGACATTTCCAGTCCGCCACAGGAGAGAAACGCCATGGCCCGCATCGAGCAACGACTGGCCGCGCTCGGCCTCGTTCTTCCCCCGACGGTGACGCCGCCGCCCGGTGTCGTGCTGCCTTTCCGGTTCGTGCGGCTCGTCGGCCGCCGCGCGATCGTCTCGGGCCACGGCCCGCTCAACGCCGACGGCACCATCGCTGCGCCGCTGGGCAAGCTGGGGCGCGAAGTGAGCGTCGAGCAAGGCTATGCGGCGGCACGTCTCACCGCATTGGCGATGCTCGGCAGCCTGCAGCGCGCCCTCGGCGACCTCGACCGCATCGCCGCCTGGACGCGCGTGTTCGGCATGGTCGCCTCGGCGCCCGGCTTCGACAAGCAGCCGGCGGTGATCAACGGCTTCTCGGACCTCATCCTCGAACTCTTCGGGCCCGACATCGGCGCGCACGCGCGCAGTGCCGTGGGCATGGCGGAGCTGCCGTTCAACATCCCGGTCGAGATCGAGGGCGAGGTGGAGTTCGACGCGTGAGCGCCGCCGCACCGTGGGTGCTGAAACGGGCCGACGCGGGCGATGCGGCATCCATCACCGCCTGCGCCGCCGAGGCCTTTCGCCACTACATTCCGCGCCTGGGCCTCACGCCGATTCCGATGACCAGGGACTACGGCGCCGCCATCGCCGATGCGCAGGTCTGGGTCGCCACGCAGCAGCACGAAACCATCGCCGCGCTGGTGCTCGATGTCACCGACGAAGGCTTCCTGATCGACGTGATCGCGGTGATGCCGCAGCACCAGGGCACCGGCGTCGGCCGCGCCCTGCTCGAGCTCGCCGAGCACGAGGCACTGCGGCAGGGCCACGATTCGATCTACCTCTTCACCAACGAGAAGATGACCGAGAACCGCGCGCTCTACGAACGCATCGGCTATGTCGAATACAAGCGCCTCGCCCTCGCCGGGCGCACCCGCGTCTTCCTGCGCAAGCCCTTGAAGAACAAGAAGAAGTGACCGCCATGCAGCTCGCCCGCATTCACCACGTCGCCATCATCTGCGCCGACTACGCCAGGTCGAAGCGCTTCTACACCGAGGTGCTCGGCCTGCGTGTGGTCGCCGAGAACTACCGCGCCGCGCGCGCTTCGTACAAGCTCGATCTCGCTCTGCCGGACGGTTCGCAGATCGAGCTGTTCTCGTTTCCCGAAGCGCCCGCGCGTCCCACGCGGCCCGAGGCGCAGGGGTTGCGGCACCTGTCCTTCGAGGTGCATGACGTGCAGGCCGCAGCCGATGAACTCGCGGCGCAAGGCGTCGCGGTGGAGCCGCTGCGCATCGACGAATACACGGGCCGGCGCTTCACTTTCTTTGCCGACCCCGACGGCCTTCCGCTCGAACTCTACGAAGCCGAGCCTTCCGAAGACCTCGACGCGCTGCTGCTGAAACTCGAAGGCGCGCTGCATCTGCGCGAGGTGCGATCCAGTGCCGCGCAGCTGGAGGAATTGCTCGATGACGACTTTCACGAACTCGGTGTGTCGGGGATCGAATGGACGCGGCCCGCGATCGTCGAGGCACTGCGCGGCGAAGCCTTCTCGGAGCGAACGATCTCGGACTTCCGCGTGCAACGCATGGCGCCCGATGTGGCGCTGGTCACCTACCGCGCACACCGTGCCGCGACACCCGAGCGCCCCGCTGCCGATTCGCTTCGCAGTTCGCTGTGGCGACTGCGGCGCGGCAGATGGCGCATGGCGCTCCACCAGGGCACGCCGCTGCCGACACAGCCCTAGGCGACCTCGCCGAACGCGACGCTCACGCGCAGGCCCGTGGGCTCGGCCGCTTCGAGCCGCAGCTCGGCCCCCAGCAACTCGGCATAGCGCGACACGATCGACAGCCCCAGTCCCGAGCCCTGCCCCAGCTTCTGCCCGGCAGGGCCCTGCGCCCAGCGCTGCATCAGGTCGCGCTGCGCCTCGATCGGAATGCCGGGCCCGTCGTCGATCACGCTCAGCGTGCGCCCTGCGAGCTCCACCGTGATCGTGCGGCCACCATAGCGCAGCGCGTTGTCGATGAGGTTGTCCAGGATGCCTTCGACCAGCGCTTCGTTGGCCATCACGACCACGCCGTCATCCAGGCCTCGCGCGCCGAGGTCCACGCCCCGCGCATCCGCGCGCGCCAGGTGGCGCAGCACCGTCTGCTCGGCCAATGCATCCAGGTGCACCGGCGCACGTGCCAGGCTCGTGCGCGCTTCCTCGGCCAGCGCGAGTGCGAGCAGCTGGTCGATCAGGTGGCTCGCGCGCGCCTGGCGCTCCGACACGCGCTCCAGCTGCTCGCGCCAGACCGCGGTGTCGTGCTGCGCCAGGCCGTACTCGGCCAGCGCGCGGATGCCCGCGAGCGGCGTGCGCAATTCATGCGCCACGTTGCCCACGAACTCGCGTTGCGCCTGCACGCTGTGGCCCAGCCGCTCGAACAGCGAATTGACCGCGTTGCCCAGGCGTTGCAGCTCGCGCGAGGTCTGCGCCACCGCCACCGGCGAGAGATCGCGCACGTCGCGCCGGTCGAGCGCGCGCTGCAGGTCGCCCAGCGGCCGCAGGTCGCTGCGGATGCCGTACCAGAGCCACACGGCCAGCAGCACCAGGAGCAGGATCTGCGGCGCCAGTGCAAAGCCCAGCAGCTGCCGCACGAGCGCCGTGCGGCTGAGCGTGGTCTGTGCAATCACCACGCGGTAGGGCATGGCGATGCCAGGTTCCGCGTCGTGTTCGAGCGTCACCGCGCGCATGGACTTGCCCTGGTAGGTCACGTCGGAGAACCGATAGCGCGCGCCACCCGCAGGCAGCGGCGCCTGCAACTCCGATTCGCCCGAGATGAGCGAACCGTCGAGCCGCTGCACCGAGAAGTGGACCTTGTCGATCTGGTCGAAGAGCACCGTGGCCACTTCGCGCGGCGTGAGCAGGAGCTCGATGCCGCGCTCGCCCGCCTGCACGTTGGCCGACAGCGCATACGCATCGTCGAGCATGCCGCGATCGAAAGCCTGTTCGGAAAAGTAGTTGGCGATGACCAGCGCGATCACCGCGCCGAGCATCCACGTGAGTGCCAGCGGCACCAGCACGTTGCGCAGGACCCGCCGCGTGAGCGACGGTGCGATCGGGGGAACGGTGCCTTCCGTCACACCTCGGCTTCGAGCAGGTAGCCGATGCCGCGCAGCGTGCGGATGCTCGCGCCCGTGCCCAGCAGCTTCTTGCGCAGGCGCGAGATGAAGGCCTCGAGCGCGTTGTCGCCCAGCGACTCGTCGAAGCTGGAGAGCTTGTCCGACAGCGCCCGCTTGCTGACCGTGCGGCCCGGCGGGCTCATCAGTTCCCACAGCACCTCGAACTCGCGCGCGGGCAGGTCGAGCGGACCGCCCGCGGTTGAGAAGCGGCGCGCCTTGCGGTCCAGCTTCAACTGGCCGAGCAGCACGATGTCTTCGGTGCCCTTGGCGCGTCGCACGAGGGCACGCAGGCGCGCCTCGACTTCGGCGAGATCGAAGGGCTTGCCCAGGTAGTCGTCGGCACCCGCATCCAGGCCTGCGATGCGCTCCTCGGTGCGGCCGCGCGCGGTGAGCACGAGCACCGGCGTGCGGTCGCCGCGCGCGCGTGCCTGTCGCAGCGCAGTGAGGCCGCTCGCCAATCCACTGGTGGGGCTCGCGGTGGCCGGCAGGTTGAGGTCGAGCAGCACCGCGTCGAAGGGTTGCACGCGCCAGAGGTGGTCGGCGTCTTCGACGTTGGTCGACACGTCGACCCGGTGGCCCGCGTCCGCCAGGCTGCGCAGCATCACATCGCGCAGGACGGCGTCATCTTCGACAAGCAGGATTCGCATGATGGTGGGGGGGTGGAAGTGTGAAGAGTTGCTGAATGAATGGGTCAGGGGCCGGTCAGTAGCTCCACACGATAGTCGTTGCATGAGCATACGACAGCAGCATGAAACCAGGGCCATTTTCATGGCCGGCGCCACACGATGAGCGCACGCGATTCCTCCGATCAGCTGAGCATGGTGCCGCGCGAGGTGCAACGCACCGCGGTGGTCCTGCTGCATGGTTTATGCAGCACGCCTGACGAGTTGCTGACCGTGCAATCGGCGTTGCGCGCCCGGGGGTATGCGGTGCACCCGCTGTCGATCGATGGCTACTCGTTCGATGCCAATGCGCCGCTGCAGCATGCCGCGCCGTACGAGCGCTGGCTCGATGCCATCCAGGCCGAGGTCAAGGCGCTGCGCGCGCAGCACGACCGGGTGATGCTGGTCGGCATCTCGGCCGGCTCCTCGCTCGCGCTGGGCGCGGCCATCCGCTGCGGGCGCGACGTCGATGCGCTGGTGCTCATGTCGACCACGCTGCGCTTCGATGGCTGGGCGATTCCGCGCACGCAGTTCCTTTTGCCGCTGGCCTTCTACACGCCGCTCGGGCGCCTCTGGCAATACCGCGAACGCCCGCCCTACGGCGTGAAGAACGAACGCGTGCGCGCCTGGATCGAGCGCGAGCTGCGCCACCGCAAGATCTCGCGCGCCGGCAGCTCGGTGATCGGCGTGGGCCACCTGCGCGAACACGACCGTCTGATCCGCCACGTGCGGCGCAACCTGAACGCCGTGCAATGCGACAACGTGCTCGCGCTGCATGCCCAGCAGGACGAGGTGGCCAGCGTGGCCAACCTGGACATCCTCGCGCGGGGCCTGCGCTGCCGCGCATTCCGCACCGTGGTCGTGGCCAACAGCTACCACATGATCACGATCGACAACGACCGCCAGCAGGTCGTGCGCGAAACCGTGTCGTTCGCCGACGCGGTCGCGCATGGGACGATGCCCGAGCATCCCCTGTACGCATGAGTTCGCAAGAACGACGAACACACCTGAAAGGAACACCGCCCATGTCCTCGCCCACCTTCAACAGCATCGCGACGATCCTGGAGACCGACTTCAAGCTCGATCGCAGCGCCATCTCGCCGGCCACCGTGCTGACCGACCTCGGTCTCGATTCGCTCGCGTTGATGGAGTTCGTCTTCGCGGTGGAGGACGCCTTTCACCTGCGCATTCCCGAGGACCGGCTCGATCCGCGCGAGGCCGGCATCACGCTGCAGCGCCTGTGCGAGGTGATCGACACCGAGAGCAGCGGCGTGGCCGCGCCTTCCGCCGAAGCGGCCCACGCATGAGCGCCGTGCCGGGCCGCCCCAAGCAAGCTCGCTCCCGCTTGGCGGGAAGGCGCGCAGCGCCAAGGGTGCACCAATGAGCAGCGGCGCCGCGCACGCCGTGCTGGCCGCCTCCGCGGCGCGTGCCGCATCGGCCCCCGTTCGCGTGAGCGGCATGGGCTTCGTCACGCCCATCGGCCGCACCGTGGAGGCCTTCGACGAGGCGCTCTTCGCCGGCCGTTCGGCGGTGCGCGCGCAGACGCTCGAGATCAAGGGCATGGACCCGATGTCGCTGGCCGTGGCCGCGTGCGATTTCGATTCGAACGGCGTGCGCAGCACCTCGCGCCTGCCGCTGGACCGCGGCACGGCGATGGCGCTCGCCGCCGCGCAGGACGCGGCCGCACAGGCCGGGCTCGGTGCCGACAGCGTCGACCCCGAACGCCTTGGCATCTTCTGGGGCAGCGGCCTCGCGGGCGCGGGCGCCTTCGACACCACGACCAGCGCGCTCTATGGCGAGCAGAAGCGCATGCGCCCGACGACCGTGCTCACCGTGATGCCGAACGCGGCAGTGGCAGAGCTCGCGCTGCACTTCGGCGCGCGCGGTTCGGCCATTGCCTATGCATGTGCCTGCGCCTCCTCAGCCGTGGCCATCGGCGAGGCGATGCGCGCCATCCGCGGCGGCTGGATCGACGTTGCCATCGTCGGCGGCCACGACGCCATGCTCACGCCCGGCGTGATGGCCAGCTGGCACGCGATGCGCGTGATGGCACCGCCACCGGCCGATGCGCCGTCGTCCGCCTGCCGGCCTTTCTCCGGCGACCGCGCGGGCTTTGCCATCGGCGAGGGCGCAGCGGCGCTGGTGATCGAATCCGAAGCGCACGCGCAGGCGCGCGGCGTCACCGGAAATGGGGGAACGCCCTTCGTGCTCGCTGGCTACGCCACCAACTGCGACGGCACGCACATCACCAACCCCGACAGCGCCGGCCAGGTGCGCGCCATGCGCGCAGCGTTGCGCGATGCTGGCATCGAGGCCTCGGACATCGGCCACATCAACGCGCACGGCACTGCCACGTCGGCCGGCGATGCGGCCGAAGCCGCATCGATCCGCGAGGTGTTCGGCAATGCCACGCCCGTGAGCGCCACCAAGGCGATCCACGGCCACGTGCTTGGCGGCGGCGGCGCCATCGAGCTCATTGTCGCATTGCGTGCACTGGCGCGCGAAGCCTTGCCACCCATCGCGAACCTGCAAACGCCCGATGCCGCTTTCGATCTCGACTTCGTGCGCGGCGAAGCGCGCAGTGCCAAGGGCATCCGCTACGCGCTCTCCAACTCATTCGCTTTCGGCGGCACCAACGCGGTGATCGTGGCCGGCCTTTCTTCGGATGCGACTGGTCGCTGAAGATTCGCTGAAGGCTTGCTGAAAAAAGAACGCGGTGCATCGGCTGGTCGTTCTCGTCGTGCCCGTGTTCGCATTGCTCATGGCGTGCGAGTTCGCGTGGGGCTGGTTCAAGCGCCGCAACACCTACCGCTTCAGCGACACGCTCGGCAGCTTGAGCCAGGGACTGCTGAGCCAGGCGCTCGCAGTGTGCACGCAGCTCTTCCAGATCGGCCTCTACGCGATGGTCTGTCCGGTCGTCGCGATCTGGACGCGGCCCACCTTCTGGGACAGCGCCATCGGCTGGATCGTCGCGGTGCTGCTGTTCGACTTCTGCGACTACTGGCTGCACCGCGCGGGCCACGAGTCGGCGGTGTTCTGGGCCGCGCACTCGGTGCACCACCAGAGCCAGCAGTTCAACTTCTCCACCGCACTGCGGCAGGAGAGCATGGTCGCCTTCCTGGGCTGGGCCTTCTACCTGCCGATGGCAGTCGTCGGCGTGCCGCCCGAGCAGTTCGGCATCGCAGGGCTCATCGTGCTGGTCTACCAGTTCTGGATCCACACCGAGCACATCGGCAAGCTCGGCTGGTTCGACCGCGTGTTTTCCTCGCCCTCGAACCATCGCGTGCACCACGCGGTGAACGACGGCTATGTGGACCGCAACTACGGCGGCATGCTCGTGGTGTGGGACCGCATGTTCGGCACCTTTGCCGAAGAGAACGAGCGCTGCATCTACGGCACGCGCAAGGCGCTCGCGAGCTTCGATCCGCTGCGGGCGATCCTCGGGCCGTATGCGCCGCTGCTGCGCGACAGCTGGCACACGCGCCAATGGCGCGACAAGCTCGCGGTGTGGTTCAAGCCGCCGGGCTGGCGGCCGGCCGATGTGGCGGCGCGCTTTCCGCAAGCGCAGTTCTCGCTCGACGAGGCGATGCACATCCACGATCCGGCGCTGACCCGCGCGCAGGTCGTCTCGGCATCGGTCCACTTCATCGGATGGATCGGTGTGACGCTTGCCTTTCTGTGGGGCGCTGACGATATCGCGTTCCGGGCCGGGCTTGAAATTCTTGCGCTGGCCGTCGCAGGTTTCTGGACCATCGGCGCGGTGCTGGATTCGCGCATTCGCCTGCGATGGGCCTGGTGCATTCAATGCGCGTTGCTGGCGTTCTCGATGGTGCTGATGGCCTGAAACGCAGTCGCTAAGCTCGGCGCTTCCATCGCTCCAGGACTTTCGCCATGCGCAGGCTCGCCACGCCCGAAGACCTCCACGCCGTCTTCACGCTCTACATGCACGAGAAGGTCGTGCCCTATCTCGGCTACGACCCGATGCCGCTCGAGGACTTTCGTCCCATCTACCAGGAGATGGTCGAGAGCGGACGCTTCTTCGTCTACGAACGGAACGGGCGGATCGCCGGTTTCTATCGCGCGACGCGCTACCCGGGTCGGGTGCAGCATGTGGCCAGCCTCGGCACGCTGGCCGTCGATCCTGCGCTGCACGGCCAAGGCGTGGCGCTCGCGATGGTGAGCCAGGCGATCGACGAACTGAAGGCCGCCGGCGTCAACCGCATCGAACTCTGCGTCGAAAGCGACAACGCGCCGGGCCTGCGCTTCTACGAGAAGCTGGGCTTCCAGCGCGAGGGCACGCTGCGCAAGTTCTACAAACGAGCCGATGACGCAGAGGCCATCGACGACCACATGATGGCGCTGCTGCTCGATTGAACACAGCCGATCAAGGCTTCCAGCGGCGCAGCAGCAGCGCGTTCGCCATCACGCTCACGCTCGACAGCGCCATCGCCGCGCCAGCGACCACCGGGCTCAGCAAGCCGAAGGCTGCGAGCGGGATGCCGGCCACGTTGTAGGCGAAGGCCCAGAACAGGTTCTGCCGGATCTTCGCCACGGTGCGGGCAGAGAGCTCGAACGCCTGAGCCACCAGTGCGAGATCGCCGCGCATCAGCGTGATGCCGGCTGCTTCCATCGCCACGTCGGTACCGCCGCCCGAGGGTGCCATCGCGATGCCCACGTCGGCCGCGGCAAGCGCGGGCGCGTCGTTGGCGCCGTCGCCGACCATCGCCACCACATGGCCGTCGCGCCGCAGAGCGCTGACCTGCGCTGCCTTGTCGGCCGGCAGCACATCGGCGCGCACGTCCTCGATCGCGATGCCGAGCCGCGCCGCCATGGCCTGTGCCGCGCGCAGGTTGTCGCCCGAGATCATCACCACGCGCAGGCCCCTCGCACGCAACGTGCGAATGGCTTCGGCGGCCTGCGGCTTGGGCTCGTCGGCGAAGGCCAGCAGGGCCTGCACATGCGCGGCACCTGCTTCATCGAAACGCAACAGCGCCGACACCGTGGCGCCTTGCGCCTGCAGGTTTTCGATTTCGGCTTCCGCGGGCATCGCATCGAGCTCCCTGCACCAGCGCAGGCTTGCGATCGCCCAGGCGGCACCGTTCACTTCGCCGCGAACACCGCGGCCCGGCAGGGCCTGCATCGCGCCCAGAGGCGGCGCCTGCACGCCGCGTTGCGCAGCGGCCGCGAGCACCGCGCGTGCGAGCGGATGTTCGCTGCCGCCTTGCAGGCTGGCGGCTGTTGCCAGCAGCTGGTCTTCCGTGGCCTCGATGCCTGCAACCGGCAGCAATGCAGTGAGCACCGGTCGGCCCAATGTCAGCGTGCCGGTCTTGTCGAACGCGACGGTATCGACGCGGTGCGCGATCTCCAGCGAGCGCGCATCCTTGATCAGGATGCCGTGCCGCGCGGCCACGCCAGTTCCCGCCATCACAGCGACCGGCGTTGCAAGGCCCAGCGCACAGGGGCATGCAATCACCAGCACCGCGACCGCGTGGATCAGCGCGGTTTCGATGCCCACGCCCGCAATCAGCCAACCCACCAATGTGACCAGCGCAATCACCAGCACCACGGGCACGAACACGGCAGCGACCTTGTCCACCAGCCGCTGGATCGGCGCCTTGGCTGCCTGTGCGTCCTCGACCAGGCGGATGATGCGTGCCAGCACGCTCTCGGCACCGATCGCGCGCACCTCGATCACCATCCGGCCATAGCCGTTGACTGCGCCGCCCGTGAGCGCATCACCCGGTCCCTTGGCCACCGGCAGGGGTTCGCCCGTGAGCATCGATTCGTCGACTTCGGACTGCCCTTCGACCACGCGCGCATCGGCCGGCACGCGCTCGCCGGGCCGCACGGCGAGGCGGTCTCCCACCATCACCTCGGCAAGCGGCACATCGCTCTCGCCACGCGCGCCGACCAGGTGCGCCACTTCGGGCCGCAGCTGTTGCAGCGCGCGGATCGCGGAAGTCGCCTGGCGCTTGGCGCGCGCCTCGAGCCACTTGCCGAGCAGAACCAGCGTGATCACCACGGCGGCGGCTTCGAAATAGAGGTGCGGCATTTCGCCATGGCCCGCATGTTCGCCAGTGGCCGCGCGCCACCACAGCCACAACGACAGCCCGAAGGCCGCGCTGGTGCCCAGCGCCACCAGCAGGTCCATGTTGCCGGTGCGGGCCTTGGCCGCATGCCAGCCGGCGCGGTAGAAACGCGCGCCCAGCCAGAACTGCACCGGCGCGGCGAGCAGCAGCTGCAGCCAGGGCGGCAGCATCCAGTCTTGTCCGAACGGATCGCCCAGCATCGGCGCCAGCAGCGGGATCGACAGCGCGAGGCCGATGGCCACCGGGCCGAAGCCGTGCCAGGGCGACAAGGCCGCCGCCTCGTCGGCCGCGCTGCTCGCCGCGCGCGGTTCGTAGCCTGCGGCCCGCACGGCGCGGCGCAGGCGCGCGTCCATGTCTTCGGCATCGGTGGTCACCACGCGGGCCGATTCGGTCGCGAGGTTCACGCTGACGTCCTGCACGCCGGGCACGTTCTTCAAGGCGCGCTCCACGCGCATCACGCACGAAGCGCAGGTCATGCCGCCCACCGAGAGGTCCAGCGTGGCGGTGGCGGCCGAGGGATGTTGCTGCAAGGTTTCCATAGGCTGGAGACTAAAGCCTCACACCATGGCAAGGTCAAGGCCGTATCCGAAGTGCCCCTTCGCTGGACATTGACATCGTGAGAGGGTTCAGACTGGCGGCTCATTTTATTCATTCATCCACCAAACAAGGAGTCAGAACGATGAGCCAGAAATTCCAGGTCTCGGGCATGAGTTGCGGCCACTGCGTGAGCGCGGTGCAGAACGCGGTGCAGGCGGTCGATCCCGAAGCGCAGGTCACCGTGGACCTCGAGACGGGCCATGTCGACGTGCTGAGCGAGCAGCCGCGCAAGGACCTCGTGGCCGCGATCGAGAACGCGGGCTACGGCGTTCAATGACGGGCCAGGTCGCCATCGGCGAAGCCGCGCGCCTCTCTGGCGTGTCGGCACGCATGGTCCGGCACTACGAGGGGCTGGGCCTCTTGCCGGCCGTGGCGCGAACCGACAGCGGCTACCGGCAGTACGGCGAGGCCGACGTGCACACGCTGCGCTTCATCAAGCGCTCGCGCGACCTGGGTTTCTCGATGGAAGAAATCGCCGAACTGGTGGGCCTCTGGCACAACCGCCGGCGCGCGAGTTCGAGCGTCAAGCGGATCGCACAGAAGCACCTGGGCGAACTGGAGCAGCGCATCGCGGACATGCAGTCGATGCGCAACACGCTCGCGCACCTGGTGCATTGCTGTCACGGCGATGCGCGGCCCGACTGCCCGATCCTGGACGATCTAGCGAACTAGGTACTCCCCCAGGCTGCGCGCACTTCGTGTCGCTTCGCCTTCCCCCTCGCCGGGGGCGACACCGGTGGCCCGGCAAAGCCGGTTCCACGGTGTCTCTCGAAGGGTCAGGCGCCGCGCACGAGCGACAGCACATTGCCCGCATCCAGCGTGCGGGCCTTCTCCTGGATGGCCGGCAGATACTGCGTCTGCAGGCTCTGCCCTTCCTTCACCACGCCGGAGAACGCGTCCTTGAGCATCTGCGTCGAGAGCGTGCGGCCGCCGGCGTAGTAACGCTTGGCCACGTGGCCGAGCGCATAGGTCGAGGCGAAGCTCATGCCCGAGCTCACGGCCTGGTTGCCCAGGCCACGCAGCAAGCCGCCGCCGACCTTTCCGAGCAAACCACCCAGCAGCTTGCGCCCAGCCTGCTCCAGGTATTGCGAGGTCAAGCCCACGCCGACCGTGGCCAGGAAATCCTTGATGTGGCCGCTGTCGAGTTGATAGCCGTGCGCCTGGCCGATGCGATAGACCAGTTTCATCTGCAGCGGAATGATCGCCATGGTCGAGAGCGTCTCGGGCAGCAGTTCGAGCGCGCCGTTGAGGATGGCCGCGTTGAGGATCGACTTGTCGAGCTCGGCGCTGTCGGGCGTGTGGGGAGCGGCAACCGTGTTGACGGCAGTTCCTGCCGCCGCGGCCACGGGCACTGCGGCAATCTCTTCGGCCTGCTGCGAGAACCGCGCCGCCGAGGCATCCAGGCCGAGCGAGGTGCGCACGTCCGCGAGGAACATGCGCTCCGCTTCCGATTGCGCGCCGTCGGCATCGCACACGCACACCGCCATTTCATAGGCGAGCTGCCTGGATTCGTTGCTGGCCAGTTCGCCGGCCACCGAGGCGAGCGACACGCGCTTCATCAGCACGTCCTGGTAGAGCGTCGGCAGGTTCAACCCGTCGGCTTGCGACAGGCCCTCCGCAATGCGCTTGATCTCGGCGCGTTCGCGCTCGTGTTTCTCGCCGTCGACAAAGGCAGCCAGCAGGCTCAGGGTCACGATGGCCTTGGTTTCTGAGGGTGTCATGTTCGAAATTTTTCGCAATGTGAAGGACGGCGTTGGGTTGCCGACGGGCTCGAAGGTTCCTTCTCGCGTTGTCCCCGCAAAACTTGGGCAACTCTGTGGATAACGTCGGCACTTCTGTGTAGGGGTGCGGCAAGTGTTTGATTTCAAAAGGAAATCTACATATTGCCCAAATAAGAGGCAATGAATTTCTCGCGCCCAAAACCGTCTTTCGCAGATTTGTCAGGGACTGTCAAAGGACAACTCTGGGGAGAGTTTTGGCACAAGCCATGGGTTATCCACAGGGCGGGCGGGTTGCCCGATGTTGTCCCTTTTGCGGGTACATCCCGGAAGCACGGCTGCGCACAGTGACGCAGCTGTGACAAGTCCTTGTCACATAACGAAAAAAGTGCCCTGTCCACAGAAGAGGGCTTCCCTTATCTACTACTACTAATTTGAATAAGAAGAATAAGAAATAGAAGACACAAAGAGCGCCGCGCCAAAAAAAAGGCCGCGAAAGGCCGCGCCGGTCCCCGGCGCCTCGGACGAAAAACCGGCATCGCCGCCTTCCTTCCCCTCGCTAACATCCGCGCATGAGTTTCAAACCCCGGATCCTGATCGCCGAAGACGAATCGGGCATCGCCGACACGCTGCAATACGTCCTGAAGAGCGACGGCTTCACGCCGGTCTGGTGCGCCACCGCCGAAGAAGCGATCGCGCAGTTCGCGCAGGAGCCGCCGGCGCTGGCCATCCTGGACATCGGGCTGCCCGACCTCAACGGCTTCGAGCTCTTCAAGCGCCTGAGGGCCCTGAACCAGTCGCAGGGCGGGCCCGAGATACCGATGCTGTTTCTCACGGCACGCAGCGACGAAATCGACCGCGTGGTGGGGCTGGAACTGGGCGCCGACGACTACATCGCCAAGCCGTTTTCCCCGCGCGAACTGGTCGCCCGGGTCCGCACGATCCTGCGGCGCAGCACGCGCAACAGCCCCGCAGGCCCCGGAACGACCGCAGCGCCCGGAACCGGGGTATCCCCTCAAAATCCGCCCGCGGCGCCTCCAGCGGCGCCACAGACCCCTCCAATGCCCTTCGCGGTCGACAACGAGCGGATGCAGATCCGGTACTACGGCCGGCTCCTGGAACTCTCGCGCTACGAATACGGGCTCCTGCGGCTGCTCGTGCAGCGGCCGGGGCGTGTCTTCACGCGCGACGAATTGCTGGAACACGTCTGGGACGACGCGAGCGACAGCTTCGACCGCACGGTCGATGCGCACATCAAGACGCTGCGCGCCAAGCTCAAGACGGTGGCACCCGACGTCGAGCCGATCCGCACGCTGCGCGGCACGGGCTACGCGCTGAACGAAGAACTTCCATCCAAGGCATGACACCGGCCCCGGCCTGCCTTTTCGCGCAATACCGCGGAGCCGGCTTTGCCGGACCGCTGGTATTGCCCCCGGCGAGGGGGTTGGCGGCCACGCGAAATGGGCAAGCCTGCGGGAGCGCCAAGCCTTGAGCCGGCGCACGCGGATCTTCATCGGCATCCTGCTGATCTACACGGCGGGCATCGCCTTCCTGCTCTACCGCGTGGTGTCGGACATCGATCCGCGCTACCGCGAATCGGCCGAGGAATCGCTGGTCGAGACCTCCCAGCTCATGGCCAGCCTGGTCGAGCAGGACGTGATTGCGGGCGCGATCAACACCGCGCGGCTCGAGCCGCTGTTCCGCACGGTCTATGCGCGCGAGTTCTCTGCGCAGATCTACAACCTGCACAAGAACCGCGTCGAGCTGCGCGTCTACGTGACCGACCGCAGCGGCCGGATCATGTTCGATTCGCTCGGCAGGCACCTGGGCGCCGACTACTCGCAGTGGAGCGACGTGAGCCGCACGCTCGCAGGTCTTTACGGCGCACGCACGTCGCGCGATGTCGATGGCGATCCGCGCACCTCGGTGATGTACGTGGGCGCGCCGATCCGCTGGAACAACGAGATCGTCGGCATGGTCAGCGTCGGCAAGCCGGTGCAGAGCTTCGGCCAGTTCGTGGAAGACGCGCGGGCCCGCACGCTGTGGGTCGGCGTGGGCTCAGGCCTGGCGTTGTTGTTGCTCGCGCTGATCGTCTCGGTCTGGCTGGTTCGGCCGTTCGGGCTGATTTCCGATTACTGGACCTGGGTGCGCGCACAGCGAAGCCTGAGCTTCTCGCGCATGGCGCGGCGCGCGGTCGATGCGGTGCGCACGGGTTTCAGCGAAATGCGCGATGCGTTGACGGGCCGAAATTACGTGGCCGACTACGTGCAGACCTTCACGCACGAAGTGAAGAGCCCGCTCTCGGCAATTCGCGGCGCGGCCGAGCTGCTGCAGGAGCCGTCGATGCCGCACGCGGAGCGCGAGCGGTTCCTGAAGAACATCGAACGCGAGACGCAGCGCATCCAGGAAATCGTCGACCGCATGATGGAGCTCACTGCGCTCGAAACGCGGCGCGCGCTGGAGCGCACCGAGCCGGTGCCGCTGGCTTCGCTGATCGACGACATCGCCATCAGCGCGCAGCCCGCGGCGGCCAAGCGGAACATCCGCCTCCTGGTGAACATCCGGGCCGAAGCCAGCACCGAGGGCGATCCGTTCCTGCTGCGCCGCGCGATCAGCAACCTGCTGGACAACGCGATCGACTTCTCACCGCCCGACAGCGAAGTGCTGCTGACGCTGGAGACCACAGCGAAGCTCGCCCGCGTGAGCGTGCGCGACCACGGACCCGGCATCCCGGCGTACGCGCAGGAGAAGGTCTTCCAGAAGTTCTATTCGCTCGCGCGGCCGCACAACCAGAAGAAAAGCACGGGGCTGGGGTTGGCGTTCGTGAAGGAGATTGCGGCGCTGCACCGCGGGCGCATCGAGCTGGGCAATGCGGCGCGCGGCGGCGCGGTGGCGACGCTCACGCTGCCGCTGCTGTCACATCACTGACCTGTGAGGGTGCCGTAGGCGCGGCGCGTCTCGGGGCTCACCGCATCGAGCAATTGCTCGTACGAGGTCTGGTGCCGCGCCAGCATGCGCGCCGACGCCACCGTCTTCGATTTGCAGAACCAGTGGCAGGTGTGCTGCATCAGGAACAGCTCGGCCGACATGGTGAAGGCCTTGGACTTGGCCGGCCGGCCCGATGCGTTCTTCATTACGCCGGCAATGCCGCGCGCGTGGATGTTCAACGCCTCGCGCAGATCGAAAGTCGCGGACGCAAAGAGCTTGTGCGCGTAGGGAATGGCAATGGGCAGCTTGCTCACGCGTGTCTCCGCCTCGGGAAGGCGTGCGAACTCGGCCGCGAAACTGTCGAACTGCGCCGAGAGCGTTTCCTCGGTGGTATCGAGCAGGCTCCAGATCTGCTGGCGGCGTTCGGGGTCGTCTTCGCCCAGGCAGCGCAGGTAGCCCTGGGTCAGGCTCTCCATCAGCTTCTCGATCTGGTATTTGCCCAGATGACTTCCCAGCAGCGCAATGCGCTGGCGCTGGTCTCTGGACTTGAGGATGTAGGCGCCGACAAGGAGCAGCGCCACCAGCGTAAGAATTTCCATGAATGCGTTCGGCCAAAGGAAAAAAAGGGGACGGCACCGAGTGTAGAGACCCGGTGACTCCCCTTTTTTTGCTGGCCGCTATTGACGCTACCTGAAGAAATCGAGGATGCGGTTGCGCTCTTCGGGCGGCGGCGGTGCACCGATCGGCGCGCCCGTGAGTTCTTCCACTGGCGGCGGCGCCTGCTCGGCATTCTCCAGGCCCAGGCTGGCCACGTTGTGCCCCGGCGTGAAGTCGTCGAAGTACCACTCGCCATCGATGTTCACCACGCCGGGCGGTTCGGCCGGCTGCGTCACCGGCACGCCCTGCAGCGCCGATTGCATGTAGCCGATCCAGATCGGCAGGCTCAGGCTGCCGCCGGTTTCGCCGCGCACGCCGAGCTGGCGCGGCGTGTCGTAGCCGATCCATGCGATGCCCACGCGCGTGGGCTGGAAGCCCGCGAACCAGGTGTCGAAGGAGTCGTTGGTGGTGCCGGTCTTGCCATAGAGGTCGTCGCGCTTCAAGGCCTGGTGCGCCTTGAACGCGGTGCCGCCCTTCACCACGCTTTGCAGCAGCGAATCCATGATGAAGGCATTGCGCTCCGGAATGGCGCGCCGTGCTTCGTCGAGCACCGGCGGTTCGGTCTCCATGATGACCTTGTCCTTCATGTCGGTGACGCGGGTGACCAGGTACGGATTGACGCGATAGCCGCCGTTGGCGAACACCGAATAGCCCACGGCCATCTGCATCGGCGTGACCGAGCCGGCGCCCAGGCCCATTGGCAGGTTGGCGGGTTGCTTGTCCTTGTCGAAACCGAACTTGGTGACCCAGTCCTGCGCATAGGGCGCGCCGATCGACTGCAGCACGCGCAGCGTCACCAGGTTCTTGGATTTCATCAACGCGGTGCGCAACGGCATCGGGCCTTCGTAGGTGCCTTCGAAATTCTTCGGCTCCCACGGCTGGCCGCCGTTGGCGCTGGCGTCGAAATAAAGCGGCGCGTCGTTCACCACGGTGGCCGGGGTGAAGCCCTTCTCGAGCGCAGCCGAATAGATGAACGGCTTGAAGCTGGAACCCGGCTGGCGCCACGCCTGCGTCACGTGGTTGAACTTGTTCTTGCCGAAATCGAAACCGCCGACCAATGCCTTGATCGCGCCGCTGCGTGGGTCCATGGCGATGAAGGCGCCTTCGACCTCCGGCAACTGGGTGATCTCCCAGGTGCCCTTGGGCGTCTTCGCCACGCGGATCACCGCGCCGCGGCGGATCTTGATGTTGGGTGGCGCCTTGGCCGCGAGGCCCGACTGCGCGGGCTTGAGACCTTCGCCGGTGATCTGGATCGCTTCGCCGTTGGCGCGCACGGCGCCGATTTCCTTCGCGTTGGCATCGAGCACCACGGCGGCGATCACATCGCCGTTGTCGGGATGTTCGGCAAGCGCGTCGTCCACGGCCTCGTCGACTTCCTTCTGCTCGGTCGGCAGGTCGACGAACTTCTCGGGCCCGCGATAGACCTGGCGCCGCTCGTAATCCATGATGCCCTTGCGCAGCGACTTGTAGGCCGCCGCCTGGTCGGCCGCGACCAGCGAGGTGTAGACCTTCATGCCGCTGGTGTAGATGCTGTCGCCGTACTGCATGTACATCATCTGGCGCACGGTTTCGGCGACGTACTCGGCGTGCAGGCGGTTGGGATCGGCTGCGTCGCGCAGGTGCAATTCTTCCTTCTTCGCTTCGGCCGCCTGCTCGGCGGTGATGAAGCCGGTTTCCTGCATGCGATCGATCACATAGAGCTGGCGCGCCCGTGCACGGCGCGGGTTGGCCACCGGGTTGTTCGCGCCCGGTGCCTTCGGCAAGCCTGCGAGCATGGCGGCTTCGGCGACGGTCACGTTCTGCAGGGGCTTGCCGAAATACGCCTCGGACGCGGCGGCGAAACCGTAGGCGCGATTGCCCAGGTAGATCTGGTTCAGGTAGATCTCCAGGATCTGGTCCTTCGTGAGCTGCTGCTCGAGCCGGAAGGCCAGCATGATCTCGTAGGTCTTGCGGCTGAGCGTGCGCTCCGAACTCAGGTAGACGTTGCGAGCCACCTGCATCGTGATGGTCGAGGCGCCTTGTTTCCGTCCACCCTTCAGGCTGGCTACCGCGGCGCGCATGAAGCCCTTGTAGTCGACGCCGCCGTGGTCGTAGAAGCGCGCGTCTTCCACGGCGAGCACGGCGTCTTTCATGATCTTGGGAATGCTTGCGAAAGGCGTGAGGTTGCGGCGCTCTTCGCCGAATTCGCCGATCAGCGTGCCTTCGGTGGAGTACACGCGCAGCGGCAGCTTGGGCCGGTAGTCGGCGAGCTCGGAAATGTCGGGCAGCTTCGGATAGATGGCGACCACCGCGACGATGGATGCGACCAGCACCACCAGTGCGCCGGAGCCCACCACGATGGCGCTCCATTTGCCGATGAATCGCCAGCGGGCGTTGCGGTCATCCGGCGTGGCGCCGTCTTCGGGTGGGGAGGAGCTTGAACGTTTGAACATAAGAAGGGGCTGCTAGCGAAAGGGTTGGAGCCGGCGGGTGCCGCTGCGTTCCAGCATCGGCAGGTCGAGTGCACCGCGCTGCGCGGCCTGCTGCGCGCAATGCATGGCGTCGAAATACTTGTCGTGGTCGAAGGCGATCAACAACAGGTCCACACCGGCATCGAGGGCGCGGACCGTGGTGTCGCAGAGCCCCCGGTTGTAGGCCGCGCCCATCGTCAGATCGTCGGTGACGAGGAGGCCCTCAAAGCCCCACTCGCCGCGAATCAGCTGCTGCACGATTTTGCGCGAGAAAGAGGCCGGATAGACCGCATCGAGTTCCGGAACGACCACATGGCCGAGCATGATCGCGGCGTTCGAGTTTCTCGACACGTCTTGAAACGGCTTCCAGTCATGTGTTGCAAGTCTGGCGACGGGCGTGCGCAGGGTCGCGGCGAAGTGGTGCGTGTCTTCGGTCACGTCCGCGAGCCCGGGAAAGTGCTTGAGGGTGCCGCGCACGCCAGCCGATTCGAGGCCTTGCTCGTAAGCGAGCGCCACCTGCGCGGTGAGCGCGGGGTCGGCCGAGATGGCGCGCTCGTCGATGCGGGTGTGCAAGTCCCATCGGCCCGGTGCGCGGCCGGTGCGCAGATCGACCACGGGGCTGAAGTTGAGCGTGATGCCGAGCGCGGCGAGCGAACGGCCTTGTTGCGCGCCGTAGGCATGGGCACGCTGCGCGAGTTCGGCTTCGGGCACGTCGGCGTCCAGCAGCGTGAAGAGGCCGGGCTGGCGTTCGATCAAGGGCGAGAGGCGAGACACCGCGCCGCCCTCCTGGTCCGTCGCGACGATCAGCGCAGGCAGCCCGGCTTCGCGACGCAGCGCCTGCAGGTCGCCGATCTCCTTGCGCAGATCGGCGGCAGTGCACCCCTTCACGTTGCGGCCTGTGATGAACACGCCGCCGATCAAGCCCTTGCGTGCGAGTTCGTGCAGGTCCTTCGCATCGTCGTAGCCGATCATGAAATGCGCGCCGAGCGTCTGCGCCACCGGCCCGGACGAAGCCGGCACTTCGGCACGGTGTCGCAGGCTCGCCGCTTCGTTGCCGAGGGCCGTGAGCAGCGCCGCGAACACCAGGCCCAGCGACACCGGGCGCAGCATGCGGCGCCCGAAACGCCATGCGGTCGCCGCGCTTGCGCACAACGCACCCAGCAACATCGGCAACTCCCACGCACGCATGAAGCGCAGATGCGGGTCCTTCAGGTGCCAGGCCCAGAACCACAGCGCGGCCAAGGTCAGCCAGCCCAGGGCGCCTAGTGCGAATCGCAGGAGTTTCATGCGCCTTGTGCGATGGGCGCAGCGGGCACAGTGGGACCAACGCGTCGCGACAGTGCGTACCAGTCGACCTTGCGCGTCACCAGCATCAACGTGGCCAGCATGCCGAAGATCAGCAGTGCGCCCAGCAGCAGCGCATTGCTTTCGGAGGCGAGCAGCCCGTAGAGCGCGCCGTACAGCAGTGCGATGAAAGCCCCGAACGACAGGCCGCGCCGCCAGCCGCCGAGCACCGCGCTGAAGTACACGGCGAGCAGTGCAACGCTCGCGCTGGCCGCGCTCGCATAGGCCACCCAGAACGCGAACTTTTCCGACAGCGCGAGCAGCAACAGGAAGAACAGCGCGATCGAAAGACCGACCAGGCCGTACTGGATCGGATGCAGCCGCAACTTGCGGAAGAGCTCGAACATGAAGGCGGCCATCAGCACCAGGCCGATGAAGAGCATCCCGTACTTGCCGGCGCGCGTGCTCATCGAATAGACGTTGATGGGTTGCGCAAGCGACACGTCGAACGTCTGCAGCGGACCGAGGTTGCGTTGCGGATGGGCGCTGCCTGCCGTTGCGGCCGCAGCGTCGTTGGCATCGACGTGGCCGGAGAGTCCGGCGCGCACCTGCTCGCGCGCCGAGGTCACGAGCGACGAGATGCGCCATTTCGCATCGAAACCCTGCGGCGTCACATGGCGCTGTGCGGCGAGAAAGCGGCCCCCGAAGCTGGGGTGCGCCCAGGGCGAGGTGAGGTGTGCGGTGGTGTCTTCGGCGATGGGCGCGATTGCGAGGGTGTCCTGGCCGACCAGGCCGAGTTTCATCTCGAAGGTCAAGGGCGCGTTGGCCTGCCATGCGGTGAGCGCGGCACCGGTGACTGGCGCATGGATGCCGTCGGCGGACCAGGCGTTGTCGGCAATGCCTGGCACTCGCTGCTTGAAACGCAGTGCCTCGCCGCCCATCACCAACGCCGGCGAACCGTCGAGGCCGCGCAGGTCGCTCACGTTGAAGGCGATGAAAGGCGCCTTGAACTCGATCTTCGAATCGGCTTCGCTGTGGGGCAGGGCCCTGGGGTCGAAGGCTGCGAAACCACCGCTCAGCGTGGCATTGAGCGTGTAGAACGGAATCTTGAAGATGCCGCGATAACGCGCCTGCGGCGTCATCGAGCCTTCGATGTGCAGCGTGTCGGGAAACACCACGTGGGCCATTTCCTTGCTGCGTTGCTCCTGGCCGATCACCTTGCCTTGCGCATCGCGCAGCGGCTCCATCCAGCGCTCGACATACGGAACCAGCAGCAGCGGACCGACCATGGTCTGGCGGCTGGCATAGGTGGCGGCAAGTTCCTGGGCCGCTTCGCGCTGGCTCTCGCCGCGCTCGCGGTTGATCGAATCGATTTCTGCCAGCGGAATGCAGAGCAGCAGCACCAGGAAGAACAGGCCGGCCACCTTGGCCAGCACGGACGCCTGAAGGGCCTTCAGGAACTGAAGCATGTTTTTTTCTCCTCGTCTGTAGCGGAGCGGCGATGCTCTCTGCGAGATCCGAAGGTTGTGTGAAGCACCCGGGCAGTGCCACTTCACACAGGCTTCACACAGCGCGGCGCTCGGGGCCGGCAACTTCAAAGAGCCTTCCAACTGCCTTCTCGTGCGGTGCCGAAAGTTGCGGCCGTGCAAGTTCGCACGGACAAGGACCCCCGCCATGGATGCCACCACCACCCCACGTCCCGGCTGCTGGCTCTGGCTCGCCACCGTGAGCCTGGCGACCGCGGGCTTCATCGCCATGGGCGTGCGCCCGGCGCATGCGCAGGAAGCCCCCGCCGGCCCGCGGCTGAAGACGGAGAGCCCCTACTTCTTCGTCAAGAGCGACGACCCCTCGGTCGATCGCCTGCCGCTCAAGGGCACGGAAGTCGCCGTGAAGATCTCGGGCGTGATCGCCGATGTCACGGTCACGCAGACCTATCGCAACGAAGGCCAGCGCGCCATCGAAGCCAAGTACGTATTCCCCGGTTCGATCAAGGCTGCCGTGAGCGGTCTGAACGTTCGGCTGGCCGACCGCCTGATCACCGCGCAGATCCGCGAGAAGCAGCAGGCGCAGATCGAATACGACACCGCCAAGAAAGAAGGCAAGACCGCCGCGCTGCTCGAGCAGCACCTGCCCAACGTGTTCCAGATGAACGTCGCCAACATCCTGCCCGGCGACGATGTGAAGGTGGAGCTGCGCTACACCGAACTGCTGGTGCCGCAATCGGGCAACTACGAGTTCGTGTTCCCGACCGTGGTCGGCCCACGCTACAACAGCCCGCAGTCGGAGAACGCGCAAGCCAGGTGGGTCGCGCAACCCACGCTGCAGGCAGGCGTTGCGCCGAGCACCAGCTTCAGGCTGAAGGCCACCATCGACACGCCGATGGGCCTGAAGGAAGTTCGTTCGACCACCCACGCCATCGAGGTGAAGAAGAGCGACCAAGACCAGCACGCCGACATCACGCTCACCGCCGATGGACGCCCCGCCGACAACCGCGACTTCGTGCTCGACTACCGCCTGGCGGGCGAGAAGATCGAGTCGGGCCTGATGCTCTACAAAGGCCAAGGCCAAAACCCGGATGGAAGCGCCGAAAACTTCTTCCTCGCGATGATCGAGCCGCCCAAGGCCGTGGCCGCCAGCGCCATCTCGCCGCGCGACTACATCTTCGTGGTCGATATCTCGGGTTCGATGCACGGCTTTCCGCTGGACACCGCCAAGACGGTGCTCGAACGCCTGATCGGCGGGCTGCGCCCGAGCGACACCTTCAACGTGCTGCTGTTCTCGGGCAGCAACAAGATGCTCTCGCCCAAATCCGTGCCGGCTACGCGCGCCAATATCGAGCAGGCGCTCGCGACGATCAAGAACTACAGCGGCAGCGGCAGCACCGAACTGATTCCGGCGTTGAAGCGCGTCTACGCCGAGCCGAAGGAAGAGAACGTGTCGCGCACCGTGGTCGTGGTGACCGACGGCTACGTGACGGTCGAGCGCGAAGCCTTCGACCTGGTGCGCAGCAACCTCTCCAAAGCCAACGTGTTCGCTTTCGGCATCGGCTCTTCCGTGAATCGCAGCCTGATGGAAGGCATTGCACGCGCCGGCATGGGCGAGCCGTTCATCATCACCGACCCGGTGCAGGCGCCCGAGCAGGCCGCGCGTTTTCGCCGCATGGTGGAGTCGCCGGTGCTCACCAGCGTGAGGGCCACCTTCGGCGGCCTCGATGTGTATGACGTGGAACCGCAGGCCCTGCCCGACGTGCTCGGCGAACGCCCGGTGATCGTGTTCGGCAAATGGCGTGGCGAGCCCAAGGGCCGCGTGATCATCGAAGGCCAGAGCGCCAGCGGCCCTTACCGCCAGGAAGTGCGCATCGACGATCGCACCCGCCTGGACACCGCGGCACTGCGTACGCTGTGGGCGCGCCATCGCATCCAGAGCCTGAGCGACCAGGAAACGCTCGAAGGCAGCGCGGCCTTCAAGGAGCGCATCACCGAGCTGGGCCTGAAGTACAGCCTGCTCACGCAGTACACGAGCTTCATCGCGGTCGACAAGGTGGTGCGCAACGCGGCGCCGCAGAACAGCGTCGACGTGAACCAGCCGCTGCCGATGCCGCAGGGCGTGAGCAACCAGGCGCTGGGCGCCGAAGTGCCCAGCACGCCCGAACCCGAGTCGCTGGGTGCCATCGCCGTCGTGCTGTCGATGCTCGCCATGCTGCGCCGCCGCGCGCGCCGCAACGACGCACGCCGCTTCACCTCCTGAACGATCGAGAAGAAACATGTCCTTGGCAACGCTCGCCCACCGTCATCCGCGCGTCGTGGATTGGGGCATTCACATCGACCGCACGCCGGCCGCCGGCTGGCTCGCGCTGCAGTTCGCCGCGCTGACCCCCACGTGGGCATGGATGGTCCAGCGCATGCGCGACGGTTCGGACGATCCGCTGGGCCTGGTGGCGCTGGTCGCACTCGCAGCATTGGCGTGGCAATGCCGGCGCGAGCTGCGAGCGTCCCCGCGCCTGGGTTGGTTGGCCTTGGCGGGTGCCGGCACCGTGCTCGCCACGCTGCTGCGTTCGGGGCTCGGCGTCGTGCCCGCGCTGCCCCCGCTGGCGGCGGGATTGGTGGCCGTGCTGGCGCTGGCCTGCGGCCTGCTGGCATTCCTGCCGAGACGCGTGGCTGCGTTGCCGGTAGCGGGGTTGGCAGTGCTCGCACTGCCGCTGCTGTCGTCGCTGCAGTTCTATGCGGGCTATCCGCTGCGCGTGGTGACGGCCGAGGCCAGCCGCTGGCTGCTCGCGCCGGGCTTCGACGTGGCGCGCGAAGGCACGAGCCTGGTGGTCGATGGCCGTCTGGTGATCGTCGATGCGCCCTGCTCCGGCGTGCAGATGGTGTGGCTGGGCTACTTCACCGCCTGCGCCGTCGCGCTGTGGGCGCGCCGCAGCGACAAGGCCTTCCTGCGGCGCCTGCCGATGGTCGGCCTGCTGGTGCTGGGCGGCAACATCGTGCGCAACAGCGTGCTGATTGCTTTCGAGGGCGCGGGCCACGCATTGGCGCCGTGGGCGCACAACGCGCTCGGGCTGGTCGTGCTGGCGGCCGTGTGCGGCGCCATCGCACGCCTGATGGTGCCCGCGCGCGCCGTGCCGGAACCGGCCGACCACCCGATCCCGGGCCTGATCACCACGCAAGGAGGCCGCCATGTCGACACCGTTCTTTGAACGCTGGTTCGCCAACCATTTCATCAACCGCATCGGCCACAAGACCGCCTTCGCGCTGGCGATGCTGCTGTGCATGCTCTGGTCGACCGCGGCGGCGCTGCGCGCGCCGGTTGCGCTTGCCGAGACGGCCCTGTCGCACGAATGGCCCAGTCAATGGGACGGCGTTGCGTTGCGGCCGCTCGCGTTGAGCGAGGTCGAGCAGCGTTTCGCCGACCGCTTTCCCGGTGCCATCGGCCGCATGACCGACGGCACCCAGACCCTTGTGATGCGCGAGGTGAAGCAGCCCACCCGCATGCTCCATCCGGCCGCGGACTGTTACCGCGCGCTCGGCTATCGCATCGAACAGGCGCGGCTGGAACGCGATGCGCAGGCGCGTTTGTGGCGCTGTTTTGTTGCGCAACGGCACGGCGCGCAAAAGTTCCGCGTTTGCGAGCGCATCGTCGATGCCCAAGGCACCGCTTTCACCGACACTTCAGCCTGGTATTGGTCGGCGGCCAGCGGGCAGTCGACCGGTCCGTGGCAAGCCGTCACCGTGGCGAGACCGATGTGAGAGCGTGTTTGTGAAGAAGACCTTGCGATTTGTGCTTTTCGGGCTGCTGGCCCTTGTGTTGACAGCGCTTGTAGCTATCTTTTTGATAGTGAAATTCGCGCTGGCACCTGTGGCGGGTGAGTGGAGCACGTCGGTGAAAGCCGGCCCGCTGGATTTCGAGATCGGCGTGCCCACGGCCGTGCGGCTGGCCACTTCGCCGTGGTTCGCGCCGCGCCTTGACGGCCACTCGCTCGACACCCGTTTCGGTACCGTTCGTTTCAGCTGGAAAGACGCCGCCGGCTTGCAGGAGCTGCGTTGCGAGCCCTGCAGCGTCGAGGTGCCCGCGCTCGGCACGCAGCCGATCAAGGTCGAACGCCTGGTCGCTACGGTGCGCCGCGACGGCAACACCCTGACAGGCACTTTCGAAGCCACCCCCAGGACCGCCGAGACGGACATGCTCCAGGGCCAATGGGAAGGCCGCCTGGCGCCCAAGAACCTGCATCTGAGCGCCAAGGTCCAGGACGCGCCCATCGCCCGCTGGTACGCGGTGCTGGTGCCCACGCTGCCCGAGCTGCAGCGCGCGCGCATCGGCGGCACGCTCACACTGAGCGGCCAGCTGGTGCTGCCCGAAGCCACCTTCGCCGTGCAGCCCGTCATCAGCCAGTTCACGGTCGAGGGGCTCGGCACCGAGGCGATGCTCGGCGCGCGCACCAGCTGCGGCCCGTCCGCCAAGCTGGCCAACGACAGCTGGCTGGCGCGCGCCGTCATCGCGGCCGAAGACCAGCGCTTCTTCACGCACGCGGGCTACGACATCACCGAGATCCTCGCCTCGATCGACAACAACCAGAAGGAAGGCCAGACCAAGCGCGGCGGCAGCACGCTCACCCAGCAACTGGCCAAGCTGCTGGTGACCGGCAGCGACCGCACGGCCGAGCGCAAGCTGCGCGAAATGCTCTACGCGGTCGAGATGGAGCAGACGCTGGGCAAGGCCCGCATCCTGCAGCTCTATCTGGACAACGCGCCCTGGGGCGGCAACATATGCGGCGCCGAGGCGGCGGCGCGGCGCTACTTCAAGCGCAGCGCGCGCACGCTGGAGCCCGCGCAGGCCGTGTGGCTCGCCGCGATGCTGCACAAGCCGCAGGCCGTGCTCGAACAATGGCGGCGCGACGGACGCATCGATGCAGACCGCACCAAGTGGGTTGCAGAAAGCGTGCGCGGCATCAGCCGCAACCAGCGCGAGGTGCTGCTCAAGAGCGTGGCGGCAGCCAAATACACCGCACCGGAAGCCAACACGCCATGAGCGCAGCGCGAAGCACGGAGATATTCCATTGACGACAGCGCAGAACATCGCCGACATCGAAGCCATCGAACGCGCCACCGTCGCCGCGGTGTCGCCCGAGGCCTGCGAGGAGCTCGACGGCTGGCTGCTGCCTTTCGACGGCGGGACCGTCAAGCGCGCCAAGTCGGCGGTTCCGCTCCACCGCAGCGCGGTGGACGCGGCCACGCTGGACCGCATCGAGGACCGCTACGACAGCCGCCAGGTCGTGCCCGCGCTCCGGTTGGCCGATGCCGACTGCTTCGACAGCCTGCGCGCCGAACTCGAGCGCCGGCACTACGTGCAGGACAACCCCACCTGCGTGCAGATCGGAACGGCGCGGCAAATGCTGCAACTGCGGCAGGTGGCGACCGGCGCCGGTTCGATGGCCGATGTGGACCGCGCACCCGACGACGCCTGGGCCGCGCTGTTTCTCGGCGAGGGGTTCGATCCGGTGGACGGCGCCCACCGGGTGCGCTCGCTGGCCCGCGCCAAGGGCTCGCTCTACGCGAGCGTGCGCGAGAACGGGCGCACCGTGGCCGCGGGCGCCATGGCCTTCGGGCATGGCTGGGCCAGTGTGCACGGCATGCGCACCGACAAGGCGCACCGCGGCCGGGGACTGGCGGGGCGCGTGCTGGCGGGGCTTGCGCAAGCGGCGCTGACGGCGGGCTTCGAACGCGTGTTCCTGCAGGTCGATGCGCAGAACCATCCGGCGTTGTCGCTCTACCGCCGCGCCGGTTTCACGACGCACTGGCAATACCGCTACTGGCAACGCCAGCAGTGGCCCGGATAAGGGCTCGCCCCCAGGCTGCGCGCACTTCGTGTCGCTTCTCCTGCTCCCTACCGGGGGCAACACCTGAGGCCCGGCGAAGCCGGTTCCTCGGTGTTTCACGAAGGGACTCCTCAGGGCTTTTTTTCGAGCGTTTCGCCGGCTTCGAAGCCGAAGCGCGCGTCCCGCAGCGTCGCATCGACCAGGTCGATCGGGCTGCCGAATCCGGGCGTCACCTGGAGGATGCCGCCCAGGCGCTGGTCGATCAGCAGGATCGCCAGGCCGTGCACGTAGCCCCAGGCGGCCGTCATCCGCACCGCCTCGGTGTCGCCCAGTGACACCGGCGTTTCCCCCGAGGTTTCCGGCCTGCCGCCGATGATGGCGGCCATCACGCGCATCGCCTCGCGGGCGGCCTCGTGCAGCGCGGGACGCCGGATGTCGATCATCTCGTTGCGGAACATCAGGCCGAACATCGCCGCGTTGTCATGGGCGAAGTGCACGTAGGCGCGTGCGATCGCATTGCGGCGCCCGCGCACGTCCGCCGTGCCGGGCGCGGCGGCGCGCATGGCCTCGGTCAGGCGCCGGAAACCGACCGCGGCCAGCTCGCTCACCAGCCCCGTCGTGTCGCCGAAATGGTGCTTGGGCGCCGTGTGCGACACCCCCGCCTCCCGGGCGATGGCCCGCAGGCCCAGGCCGGGAATGCCGTCGCGCAGCAGCACCGCCTCGGCCGCGGCGAGCAGGGCCTCGGGCAGCGAGCCGTGGTGGTAGCGCTTGGGCGGGGCTTCGGTGGTCATCGGGGGAAGGAGAAGGAGGAGGAAAAAGGAAAGGGCGAGGCGCAGCGGCAAGGAGGTCAAAAATCTTACCACTGGAAAAATTACTTGACTTCGCAGGCGGGCTCGTTGATATTTCCACTGGAAAGATATCCGGACGACCTCAATCGAACCCCCAGGAGCCCCGATGAACGATGTCACCCTTCCCCGCAATGCCCCGCCGCCCAACATGGGACCGATCGACTTCGAGACGGAGCTCGGCCCGCTGCCCCTGCGCGGCACGCTGCCCGAGGGCCTGCGCGGCACGCTCGTGCGCAACGGCCCGAACCCGGTGGTGTCCGATCCCAAGGCGCACTGGTTCGCCGGCGACGGCATGCTGCATTCGTTCACGCTGGCCGATGGCCAGGTGCACTACCGCAACCGCTGGGTGCGCACCGAGCTCTGGCGGGCCGCCACCGAAGGGCGGGACCTGGCGAGCGGCTTCCAGAAGGCGCCCTCCAGCCACGCACCCCAGCCGACCGACGGCACGGCCAACACCAACGTGATCGGCCATGCCGGCCACATGCTCGCGCTGGAGGAGGCGCACCTGCCGATCGAAGTCGACCTGCCCACCCTCGCCACCCTGGGCGCGACCGATTTCGACGGCGCCCTGCAGGGCAGCTTCACCGCCCATCCCAAGACCGATCCGCGCACCGGCGAGCTGCTGTTCTTCGGCTACGGCACGCCGGCGCGGCTGTCCAGCGGCATGAGCTTCGGCGTGATCTCGCCCGAGGGCCGCGTCACGCGCCTGGAGCATTTCGAGGCGCCCTACGCCAGCATGGTCCACGACTTCATGGTGACCGAGCGCTACGTGATGTTCCCCATCATGCCGCTCACGGCCAGCATGGAGCGCGCCCAGAGCGGCCGCCCGCCCTACGCCTGGGAGCCCGAATACGGCACCCGCGTGGGCGTGATGCCGCGCCATGGCAGCACCGCCGACATCGTCTGGTGGCGCGGTGCGAGTTGCTACATGTTCCACGTCATGAACGCCTGGGAGGCCGACGGCCGCCTGTTCGCCGACGTGATCCAGTTCGCCACGCCGCCGCTCTTTCCGAAGCCCGACGGCTCGCCCGCGAGCGAGACCACGCCGCCGAGCTGGCTGGCGCGCTGGCAGTTCGACCTGTCGGACCCGACGCGCGAATTCACGCAGACGCGGCTGGAGGATATTTCGGGCGAATTTCCCCGCATCGACGATCGCTTCGCGGGCCTGCCGTACCGTCATGGCTGGTACGTGTGCCGGGCCGAGGCGCAGCCGGGCGAACCGCAGCGGCTCTATGCGGGCCTGCGCCACGTCGATCACGCCACGGCCGGGCACGACATGTACCTGTTCCCCGCGCCCGACGTGGTGTCCGAAGGCGTCTTCGTTCCCCGCTCGCCCGATGCCGAAGAAGGCGACGGCTGGCTGCTGGCCACCGTGTGGCGCGGCGCGACGAACACCAGCGATCTCGTCATCTTCGATGCCCGCGCGCTGGCCAAAGGCCCGGTCTGCACGGCGTCGCTGCCGCACCGCGTGCCGGTCGGTTTTCACGGCAACTGGTTTGGAGAACGCGCATGAGCATGCTGCTGGCCTTCGTGCCCTTCATCGTCTTCGCGGTGTTCGACCGCATCCTGGGCGTCGTGCCCGCGCTGTGCGCCGCTGCGCTGCTCTCGGCCGCCTTCCTGGTGCGCGACTGGCTGAGCCCCGGGCGCACGGTCAAGGTGCTGGAGATCGGCACCGTGCTGCTGTTCGGCGGCCTCGCCGTCTTTGCCCTCGCGGCGCACACGGAGTGGTCGCTGCTGGGCGTGCGCCTGCGCGTGGACGCCGGCCTTCTTGTCGTGGTGCTGGCCTCGATGCTCATCGGCCAGCCTTTCACGCTGCAATACGCCAAGGAGCAGACGCCGCCCGAGGTATGGACGCAACCGGGCTTCAGGCGGATCAACAATGTCATCACCGCCGCGTGGGCCGTCGCCTTCGCGCTCATGGTGCTGGCGGATGTGGCCATGATCTACATGCCCGCGCTGCCCCTGTGGGTGGGCATTGCGGTGACGGTCGCGGCCATCGTCGGTGCGATCCGCTTCACCCAGTGGTATCCGCAGCGCATGCGGGCGAAATTGCGGGCCGCCGGCTGACACGGATGCGCTCGTCCCCACCGGTGGCGCGGTCGGGGGGTTAGTGACACCATGGGCCGATGAAGAAGAATGCCAACCACCCCACCGAACCCGTCACCACGCCGCGAGGCCTGGACCACATCGTGGCCGGTGTCTCCACCAGCGACGGCGACGGCGTCAAACTCACCCGCGTGCTGCAGCAGCCACTGCAGAAACGGCTCGATCCCTACCTGATGCTCGACGCCTTCGGCAGCGACAACCCGGGCGACTACATCGGCGGCTTTCCGAACCATCCGCACCGGGGCTTCGAAACCGTCACCTACATGATCGCGGGCCGCATGCGCCACCGCGACAGCGCAGGCCACGAGGGGCTCCTCGAAAACGGCGGCGTGCAGTGGATGACGGCCGGCCGCGGCCTCGTGCACAGCGAACTGCCCGAGCAGGAAGAAGGCCTCATGGAAGGCTTTCAGCTCTGGCTCAACCTGCCCGCCAAGGACAAGATGCGCGACCCCTGGTATCGCGACATCCAGAGCGAAGAGATCCCCGAATACACCACCACCGAAGGCGTGCACGTGCGCGTGATCGCGGGCGCGAGCCACGGCATCGAGGGCGCGGTGCGGCGCGAGCACACCGAGCCGCTCTACCTGGACATCACGCTGCCGCCGGGCGCCGAGTTCGCGCAGCCGCTGCCCGCGGACCACAACGTGCTGGTCTACGTGTTCCGCGAGTCGCTCTGGATCGCGGGCAGCGAAGTGCCGACGCGCCGCATGGCCATCCTCGCCAACGACGCCGGCAGCGACGGCGTGGTGCTGCGTGCCGGCGCCACCAACCACAGCCCGGCGCGCGCCTTGCTGATCGCGGGCCGGCCGCTGCACGAACCCATCGCGCAGTACGGCCCGTTCGTGATGAACACGCAGGAAGAAGTGAAGCAGGCCGTGCACGACTTCCAGAACGGCCAGCTCGGCTGAGCGAGCAACTGCGGTTGCTGTAGTCGCGGGCCTACCGAAAGTCGGCATCGCGATGCAGGCCGCACCGTGGCACGCGGCGCATAGATTGCGCTCATGCCCCCCACGATCCGCAAAGGACAGGCGCCCGACACGCTGCAGCGCGCCCAGTTCCATGACCGCTTCATGCAGCCCTTCCAAGACCCGGCCTTCAAGGCCGAGACCGATTCGCTCCAGCGCATCGAACTGATCGCCTGGGAGGCCTACCAGGAAGGCCGCAAGTCGCCCGTCACGCGCAAGGCAGGGCCCGGGTATGCGGACCCCGGCTACGACCTGTCGGTCGACTGGCTGGAAGCCAAGGCGCGCCTCGATGCGGCGCAGGCCGCCTGGGGCCAGCGGGAGACGCGCTCGCGCGTGCTGCTGGTCAACGGCTCGCCGCGCAACGACGGCACCTGCCCCAGCGAGATTTCCAAGACCTGGCGCCTCACCGAACTGGCGCGTGAAGTGCTCGAAGGCGGCGGCATCGAAACCGACGTGCTCGACCTGAGCCTCCTCACGTCGGAATACGGCCGGCAGATCCACCCCTGCAAGGGCTGCGTCTCCACCGCCATGCCGTTGTGCCACTGGCCCTGCAGCTGCTACCCCAACCATTCGCTGCGCCAGACCGGCGACTGGATGAACGAGATCTACGAGCGCTGGGTCGCCGCGCATGGCGTGATCCTGCTGACGCCCACGCACTGGTACCAGGCCGCGAGCCCGTTGAAGCTCATGATCGACCGGCTCGTCTGCGCCGACGGCGGCAACCCCGACCCTACGAGCACGCACGGCAAGAAGCCCGAGGAAGCCAAGGCGCTCGAACTGGAGGGCTGGGGCTACCCCAAGCACCTCGAGGGCCGCGTCTACGGCGTGGTGGTGCACGGCGACGTGGCCGGCACCGAGAGCCTGCGCCGCAACCTCACCGACTGGCTCGACTGGATGGGCCTGATCGATGCCGGCGCGCAGGCGCGCCTGGACCGCTACATCGGCTACTACGAGCCCTACGCCACCAGCCACGATGCGCTGGACGCCGATGCCGACGTGCAGGAAGAGGTCCGCAACGTGGCGCGTGCCGTCGCTCGCGCCGTGGGCGAATTGCGCGCCGGCAAACTGCAGGTCCCGGACCGGGGCCTGAAGCAGCCACGGCCCAAATAAGTCACACCGCAAAGGCGCGGTCCATCGGGCGATTCGCGCGATTCATCATTCTTTACGCAAGCTCACTCCAGGCTAACGGAGGCGATACAGAGGTCTTCCACACTTCGCTTCACCTGCTGCCCCTCGGTGGCGGGCTTCTTCGAAAGGAAGCACTTCTCATGATTTCTCTTCGCCAACGCATCGTCTGGGCGAGCCTCCTGGGCTCCGCCGCCCTCGCCTCTTCGGGTGCCTTCGCTCAAGCGCCGGCCGCAACCACCACGACAGCGCCAACCGCTGCCGTGGCCCAGGCCGACACCACCGCCGCCCCCAAGGCGCAGCACAAGCGCATGGACCCGGCCCAGCGCATGGAGCGCATGAAGGAGCACCGTGCCAAGCGCATGGCCGCGCTGAAGGACAAGCTCAAGCTGACCGCCGCCCAGGAAGGCGCGTGGAGCACCTACACCACGGCCAACCAGCCGCCCGCCGGTGCCCGGCCGCAGCGCATGGACCGCGCCGAGTTCGCCAAGCTGACCACGCCCGAGCGCCTGGAACGCATGCAGACCCGCCAGGCCGAGCGCAGCGCGATGTTCGCCAAGCGTGCCGACGCCACGAAGACCTTCTATGCCGCGCTGACGCCCGAGCAGCAGAAGACCTTCGATGCTGAAACGGTGCATGCCGGTGGCCACGGCCATCGCTTCCACCGCGGCCAAGACGGCCATGGCGGCCAGCGCAACGCGGCGCCCGTCAAGAGCTGAGCAACCGGCCACCGGCGACGGTGGTCCGTGAAAAGAGCCCGCAGCGCACAAGGCGCTGCGGGCTCTTTCGTTGTCAGGCGCGGTGCCCGTGCTTACTGAGGCGTACCGGTCTTGTCGGTTGGATTGGTCGGCACGGTCGGCCGCTCGCCCTTCTCGCCGAAGCGCGGCTTCACCTTGCGCGCCTGCTGGCTCACTTCCGCGCGCGACATCTCGCCGGTCGGCTGCGGCATGGCGTTGGGCTGGTGGTTGACGGTGGTCGTGGCCTCGCCCTTGGGCACCATGCTGTTGGCGTTGTTGCGGTTCTGCGCACGCGCCTCGGCCTTCACGGCCTCGCGGGAGGCGGGCATCGAGTTGTCGGGGCGCTGCGGCGGATTGGCCACGCCGGCCGGCGTCATCGTGCTGGCCTCGCCGCCCACGGACGGGTCGGGCTGCGCGGGAATCGACGTGGCCTGGGCCATGGCGCCGCCGGCCGCGGCCATCAGCACGGCGAGCACCGTACTTCGAAAAATAACAGTTGTCTGCTGCTTCATGGTGTGTTCCTTTGCTTGTCTCGGATGAGGGGATGAGTCATGGAATGGAGAACCTTGGGCCGCCTTGTCGCCAGCCCTGAAATCACCGTAGGAGGCCCTGGAGGCGGCCCGTGTCGGGGTGCGGCAGGCCTGCCTGTGAGGGTGCGGCAGGCTCGCCTGTAGGAGCCGGCCTCCCGAACGCGAAGGCGTGGCGAAAGGCGTGGAAAGGCGCGGAGAACGGCACGCAAGAAGGTGGCGCGTTCCTACAGGCGCGGCCGGTGCGGCAACGTACAACCAAGTCGATGTCTTCTTCGCCAATTCCCGATGCAGCCGATGCAGCGCCCGCGCCGACCTCGCTCAAGGTCATGACGGTGAACACCCACAAGGGCTTCACTGCGCTCAACCGCAAGTTCATCCTCCCCGAGTTGCGCGATGCCGTGCGCACGGTGGGCGCGGATGTGGTGTTCCTGCAGGAGGTGCTGGGCACGCACTCGCGGCACTCCCGCAAGGTGAGCAACTGGCCGGAGGCGCCGCACTACGAATTCCTCGCCGACACGATGTGGCCGCAGTTCGCCTACGGCCGCAACGCCGTGTACCCGAAGGGCCACCACGGCAATGCGGTGCTGTCGAAATTTCCGATCGTGCATTTCCGCAACCACGACGTGTCGGTGAGCGGCCCCGAGAAGCGCGGCCTGCTGCACTGCGTGCTGCGCCTGCCCGGCCGCACGGTCGACGTGCATGTGATCTGCGCGCACCTGGGGCTGGCCGAGGCGCACCGCCAGCAGCAACTTGAACTGCTCTGCCACATCGTGCGCGACGAAGTGCCGGCCGATGCGCCGCTGATCGTCGCGGGCGACTTCAACGACTGGCGCGGCCGCGCGCACGAGGTGCTGGCGCAAGGCGCGTCGCTGCGCGAGGTGTTCGTGCACGCCAACGGGCGCGCCGCCAGGACCTTTCCGTCGCGCTTCCCGGTGCTGCCGCTGGACCGCATCTACGTGCGCAATGCCGGCGTGCACGCGCCGGTCGTGCTGCCGCGCAGGCCCTGGTCGCACCTGTCGGACCACGCGCCGCTGGTGGCGGACATCGATCTCTGAAGCGGGCTGCACCATGAGCCACGGCAACCATTGGGTCGGCGGGAACCGCATCGAGCTGCTCGAGAACGGCGAGGAATTCTTTCCGCGCGTGTTCGACGCGATCCGCGCGGCGCAGCGCGAAGTGATCGTCGAGACCTTCATCCTGTTCGAGGACAAGGTGGGCTTGGCGTTGCACGCGGCCCTGCGCGAGGCGGCACAGCGCGGCGCCAAGGTCGACCTGATGATCGACGGCTTCGGCTCGCCCGATCTCTCGCGCGAATTCATCGAGGGGCTCACTTCGGTCGGCGTGAAGGTGCGGGTGTTCGACCCCGGCCATCGCTTCATGGGGCAGCGGCTGAACGTGTTCCGCCGCATGCACCGCAAGATCGTGGTGGTCGATGGCGAACGCGCTTTCGTCGGCGGCATCAACTACTCGGCCGACCACCTGCTCGATTTCGGCCCCAAGGCCAAGCAGGACTACGCGGTCGAACTCGCGGGCCCGATCGTGGCGGAGATCCACCAGTTCGTGCTGCGCGCCATTGCCGTCGGCGGCAAGGGCGCGGGGTGGTTCCGCCGCCGGCTCAAGCAGGCGCCGCCGGTGCGCCAGACCGTGGCCGGCGAAGCCGACGCGATCTTCGTGACGCGCGACAACCGCCGCCACACCAACGACATCGAGCGCCACTACCGCGCCGCGATCCGCTCGGCGCGCGAGCGCATCGTGATCGCCAATGCGTATTTCTTTCCGGGCTACCGGCTCATCAAGGAACTGCGTCGCGCCGCGCGCCGCGGCGTGGACGTGCGGCTCATCCTGCAGGGCGAGCCCGACATGCCGATCGTCAAGACGGCCGCCAGCATGCTGTATCACCACCTGCTGCACGCGGGCGTGCGCATCTACGAGTACTGCGACCGGCCGCTGCACGGCAAGATCGCGCTGATGGACGACCGCTGGAGCACGGTGGGCTCCAGCAACCTCGATCCGCTGAGCCTGTCGCTCAACCTGGAGGCCAACGTGGTCGTGCGCGACAAGGCCTTCAACGAGGTGCTGTGGCAGCGCATGGACCAGCTGATGCAGCACAGCTGCAAGCAGATCGACACGGCGGACCTGGCGAGCGAATGGAGCGGGTGGCGGCTGGTGCGCAGCTTCTTCATCTTCCACTTCCTGCGCTGGTATCCCGCGTGGCTGGACCGCCTGCCGCGCCACGTGCCGCGCCTGACGCCCGCCGAGGCAACCGATCTGGCCGAAAGGCAGAAGAACGAGAAGAACAACGAACACACCGGCGGCGCCACGCAGACGGAAGCGGCATGAGCCCATGGGCATGCGCATGAGCACGACGGCCCTCGCTCGCCAGTCCTGGTGGCCCTGGGCCCGCCGGGTGGTCGTGTGGGGTTTCTTCGGGCTCGTTGCCTGGCTGCTGGTAAACCAGGCGCGCGTCATCGACTGGGGCGAGGTGCTCCAGGCGATCCGCGCGCTGCCCGCGACAACGCTCCTGGCGGCCGGCGCGCTGGCCGCGTGCAGCTTCGCGCTCTACAGCACCTACGACCTGCTGGGCCGGCACTTGACGCGACACCCGCTGGGCGCCGGCTCCGTGATGGGCGTGACCTTCATCAGCTACGCCTTCAACCTGAACTTCGGCTCGCTGATCGGCGGCGTGGCCTTTCGCTACCGGCTCTATTCGCGACTGGGCCTGGGCAACGCGGCCATCACCCGCGTGCTGGGCTTCAGCATGCTGACCAACTGGCTCGGCTACCTGGTGGTGGCCGGCGCGGCCTTCTCTTTCTGGCCGATGACGCTGCCGCCCGAATGGAAGATCGGCAGCGGGGGCCTTCGCGTGCTCGGGGCGGTGCTGCTGGCGCTGTCGGCGGGGTACCTGGCGCTGTGCACTTTCTCGGCCGGGCGCGTCTGGCGCGTGCGCGGCCACACGTTCAAGACGCCGGGGCTCGCGATGGCGCTGCTGCAGCTGGCGATGTCGTGCCTGAACTGGTCGCTGATGGGCGGCGTGATCTGGCTCTTGCTGCAGGGCCAGGTCGGCTATCCGCACGTGCTCGCGGTGCTCCTGGTGGCCGCGGTGGCGGGTGTCGTCACGCATGTGCCGGCGGGACTCGGCGTGCTCGAGGCGGTGTTCGTCGCGCTGCTGTCCTACCAGGTGCCCGAGGCCACGCTGCTGGGAGCGCTGCTGGCTTACCGGGGGCTGTACTACCTGCTGCCGCTGGCCGTTGCGCTGGGCGCCTACCTGGTCATGGAGATGCGCGTGCGCCGCCGTCGTCGGCGCCTGCCCTAGATCCTAGAAGTGGTAGGTGTAGCGCAGGCGCAGGAACGTCTCGCCCGGATTGGGCTTCTTGATGCCCCCGTTCGAGACATGCTGCACCCGCAGCGCGACTTCGTGCGCCCCGTTGTCGCCGAAGCTGCGCCCGATGCCGAGCACCTCGGTGAACTGGAAGGCCGTGCTGAAGCTGCGATCGGGCGTGCGATAGACGTGGTCCATCAAGGTCGCGCCGACGCCGCCTTCGGCGAACCAGGGCGACGCACCGTCGCCGAAGCGATAGCGCAAGGTGTAGATCGCGCCGATCTGGACGAAATTGCGCGGGCCGTCGTCGAGCGCGCGCGCATGCCAGTTGCTCACGAAAAAGTCGAGGTACGAGGTGAACGGACTCCCCTGCGGCCTCTCGCCGATCGACCACGGCACCGTCATGCCGACGCTGACCGAGTTGGTGTCGCCCCTTTCTCCGTGCCGTGCGTGGCCGCCGTCGATATAGAAGCCGCGGGTGTCGTCTGCAAAAGCGTGGGCCGCCGTGCCCAGCAAGCCGAAAAGGCCTGCGAACACGGCGGCCCGGAGGGGCGCGCAAGGATTTGATTTCATGTTGTGAATCTCCAGTGCGGATGGTGAGAAAAAGTCTGCATATTTACTTTCCATGGCGCCCGCGGTGGAGACAGCACGTAATTTCCACATCCGAAGGTAGGACTTGTTCACCAAGAATGCGGATTGATATTGCTGCGCTGCAGCAATCGAAACGGTCGAGGCCTATAGTGGGTTCTCCTCCCTCACGCATCGGCCCCACATGTCATCTCTCAGTTCCACCGCCCGTCTGGCCAATCCGCTCATGCAGTGGCTCGACCTGGCCTTCAAGACCAACGAGATGCTGCTGTCCTCCGGCTCGGTGATCCGCATGCGGACCGAGCGCATCGCCAAGGCCGGGCTCACGCCCACCGCGGCCGACCTGGCGGAGTTCCAGCTCATGGGGCACGAGAAGCTCGCCGCGGCGAGCGAATCGGGCATCGCGATGGCCAAGCAGTGGCACAGCAGCCATTTCTCGCTGGCCAACAAGGCGCTGCAGCAGTGGCTCCAGGGCACGACGGCCTTTTTCTCGATGGCCGGCAGCGTCACCCCCGCACAGGCGGCCGCGCGCAGCGATGCCTTCGTGCAGACCGCGACCCGCACGGCGACCACGGCCAGCCAGCTCTCCGGCGTTGCCGCCCGCATCGCCCGCGAAGGGCTCAAGCCCATTCATGCCGCGGCCACGTCGAATGCGCGGCGGCTGGCCCAGCTGCAATCCTGAGAAAAGAAGCGCGGCCGCTCAGGTCCGCGCGGGCACCAGCGTCAGCAGCGTGATTTCCGAAGGCGCACCGAAGCGCTTCGGCGGGCCCCAATAGCCGGTGCCACGGCTCACATAGATCCACATGTCGTGCAGCCGGTGCAGGCCTGCCGTGAAAGGCTGCTGCATCGGCACGAACAGGTTCCACGGAAAGAACTGGCCGCCGTGCGTGTGGCCCGACAGCTGCAGCTGGTAGCCGGCCGCGGCGGCCACTGCCGCGCTGCGCGGCTGGTGCGCCAGCAGCACGCGCGTGTGCACCAGCGGCGGCGCATCGAACAGCGCCAGGTGCGGATCGCTCGCATGCGCCGCGTCGAAATGCCCGGCGGTGAAGTCGGTCACGCCGGCCAGCACCAGCGCGCTTTCGAACAGTTCCTCATCGGTCTGGGCGCCGCGCACATTGCGCGTCTGCAGCACCACATGCTCGTTGAGCAGCACCTTCAGGCCGAGCCGGCGCAGCTCGTCGATCCAGGCATGGGCGCCTGCGTAGTACTCGTGGTTGCCCGTGACCACGAAAGTGCCGTGGCGCGCGCGCAGCCCCGCCAGCGGCGCGATGTGCTCGCGCAGTTCGGGCACCGTGCCGTCCACCAGGTCGCCGGTGATCGCGATGGCGTCGGCGCCGAGCCGGTTGACCGCATCGACGATGCGCTGGATATAGGCGCTGCGAATCGTCGGGCCGACGTGGATGTCGCTCAACTGCGCGATCGTGAAGCCCTCCAGCGCCGTCGGCAGCCCGCGGATCGGAATGTCCACGCGCTTTACGCCCGCCGTGCGGCGCGCGTTGAGGAAGCCCACGAGCGACGTGCCCGTGGCCATCGCCAGCACCGCCAGCGCGCTCCACGGCAAGAGCGCATTCCAGTTCGCCTGCGCCAGGCCCAGCGCGCCGGCCAGCCAGGTGAGCAGCAGGCCGGCATCGCGCAGCAGCGTCAGCACGAACATCGAGGAGAACCAGCCCATGCTGATCAGCCCGACCCACTTGAGCACCTCGCCCACCGAGGCATCGGGCGCAATGCGGCGCGAGACGAAAGGCAGCGGGATCGTGAACGCCGACACCACCAGCAGCACCAGCGCCAGCGGCCACGCCGGCGTGAGCATGGCCAACGCGGGCACGAGGCGCAGCGCTATGTAGACGTGCAGCAGCGCGGTCAGGGCGCTCAGGGGGCGGATCGGCATCGGGGCAATGGGTTCGGGCATTGCCCGGGATACACCACCTGCAAGGCGCATGCCGCGCATTCAAGATGCGCGAAGAGGCCGCTTTCGCTATTTTTTCTATAGCGCACGACGCCCGGATAGCGGGCGCTGCGGCTTGACGACCGTCAGGATTTCGCAGCTTCAGGGTGCCCCGGGAGCCGCGCCGGCCACCGGGGCCGCCGCGTCACTGCACCGTGCGCGTGCCGGCCGAGGCCATGTCGGTGCCCGCCGGCCATTCGAAGACGGCCTTTGCCGCCGCGCCCTGCAGCACATGCAGCGGCTGCTTGAGCACCTGGCCGCCGATCCGCGCCTCGACTTCGTAGGTGCCCGGCTCCAGCCGCGCCACCATGAACGGACCGCCCGACACCACGTTGTCCAGCAGCGCGGTGCCGCTGCTGTCGCGCACCGTGACGTGCACGCCGGCGGCGAAATCGGCGCTGCCCTTGTGGTCCTTGACCGCGAATTCGAAGGTCGCGGGCCAGCGTGGCGACACCGTCTCCATCAGCTGCGCTTCATCGCTGCCGATGCCGCCGCTCATGTATTCGACGCCGTGCGTCATGTAGATCGGCGGATTCACCGCCGCCTGGGCCGACGAAAGCGCGCCGAGCAGGACGGCGCCGCACAACATGGCAGCCGCCAGCGGCCGCATGCGTGAAGAAGAAAAACGGGAGGTCATGGTCTTGGATCCTTTCCTGGTCGTGGTGGCGAGAAGCCACGCCGCCAATGTGCGGCGCACGACTTAGAAAAGGCTGACCACCGGCCGCGGCGCTGCGCAGCCCGGGTGGTCACCGCTGATGCTCAGCGGGCGGCGGAGGTCTGCGCCAGCGCCTGCGTTTGCGGCATCGGCGGCGTGACCGAGGCCATGTCGAAATTCGACGGCCAGAGGAACGACGCGCGGGCCGGCGAACCGGCAATCACGATCAGCGACTGGGTGAGCGTGAGCCCGCCCAGCGTGACGTTCACGTCGTAGGCGCCTGGGTTCAGGCGCGCCAGCATGTAGGGCGCCCGGGTTTCCACGTCCATCACCGCCTGGCCGGTGTATTTCTGGCGGATCTGAACCGAGGCCTTGGCCGGGAAGCCGGCCAGCTGCGCACCCTTGCCGTCGCTCACGCCCAGTTCGATGGTCGCGGCCCAGCGCGGCGCCACCATTTCCATGAACTCGGCCTCGCCCTTGACTGCGCCGCCGCACATGTACTCGATGCCCTGCGCCACCTGGATGGGCGGGTTCGAGAAAGCGTGGGCCGGCAAAACGGCGCCGAGGAATGCTGCTGTACCGCCCAGTACCAAAGCGGCCAGGGGCCGCCGGAGACGCGTAGGGTTCATTGCTTGTTGTCCTCGATCTTGCATGACGTGAAATCCGTGGAGGATTTTGCTTAGCAAGAGTCGGGCTAGATATAGCGTTTACGAGGAACGATGCTCGAATTCGAATTGAACGCTATTGTTTTAATAGCTGATGACGTCAGTGTGACGGGCGTCGTGGGCGTTTTCGGACCCCGACCTCACGGAAACCCTGAGGCGCAACGGTTGGGGGGCCGGGCCGCGAGGGTGCATGAGGTGCGCCTACAGCGGTGCATGGATGCGCCGGCTATCAAGGAAAGGGCATGAACACAGTCGCGAGAAATGGCACACGCATTTCCATATCGCCATCCATCTGCGAGCCGAATGTCCTCGCGCCACGGCGATCAGACGCGACAGGCCTGCGGAAACGGGTGTCGCATCGACCCGCGGATTTCTGCAATCATCTGCCGTCCAGCAAAAGAAAAAGCACGCACCAGGGAGCTGGCTCGTGATACGAGGGGCGTCATGAACGTGCCGACAAGCAGTCCTGCCGACTTGGCATTGATCCGGCAGGCACTGGGCCTGACCGAGGCTTTCTCGTCCTGGCCGGCCGCGCTCCTGGACAGGCTGCTGCCGGCGTCGCGCCTGGGTCGTCATTCGCGCGGCGCCCTGGTGCACAGCGAAGCGCAGACGGAGCCCGAGATCCTGACGGTGGTGTCCGGCCATCTGATGGTCAGCCGGGTGAAAGTCGACGGCTCCCGGGCACCCATCTCCGTTCTCGGCCCGGGCCTGGTCATCGGCATCCCGCGGGGGATGAACCCGGACGACGAGGCACTCTACGACTACCGCGCCAACGACGACGCCGTGATCGTCCATGTGCCCGCGCGCATCGTGTTCCAGACACTCGACTCCGAAGCCTTTCTCTGGAAAGCCATGGCGCACATGCTCCTGAAGCAGCACCGCCAGATGCTCACGACGGTGGTGGACCAGCTCGCCGGCAACCTGAGCAGGCGGCTCGCGGCCACCATCGCACGGCTCGCGCAGGTGTATGGCGTCGACAGCAGCCAGAAGAGTCTTCGGCTTCGTCTTTCGCAGGAGGACCTGGCCGCCATGCTGCAGGCGTCGCGCGGCGCACTCAACAGGGAACTGGGCGTGTTCGAGGCGCAGGGCCTCATTCGTGCCGAGTACGGGACGTTGATCGTTCTGGACCTGCCTGCGCTGCGCAAGCTGGCCGGCGCTGTCGAAGAGCCCGGGCAGGACGAGGTGCAGACGTGACCCATCCGCCCCATCCGCCCCATTCGCCCGCAGACGAGGGACTCATCAGGAGCGAACTGATGGCCGCGGAGAGCTTCGCGGGGTGGTCGCCTTCCGCCATCGAGGGCCTGCTGCCCACCGCACGGCTGGGCCGCTATGAGCGCGGAGAAATGGTCAAGCGCGAAGACGACGGCGCGCCCGAGGTCCTGCTCGTGCTCTCGGGACACATGCTGGCGAGCCGGCTCTATCCGGACGATTCCCGCGTGCCGGTTTTCATATTCAACCCCGGCAACGTGGCCAGCATCCAGGCACGGCTGGACAACGAGAAGCATGCGATCTACGCCTACGAGGCGCACGACAGCACTTCGGTACTGCACCTGTCGGCACAGTTGGTTGTCGAGCGGCTCGATGCGACGCCGTTCCTCTGGAAGGCGATGGCCAAAGTGGTCGTGAAGCAGCATCGCTCGATTGCCAGCACGCTCCTGAACTTTCAGAGCGGCAACACGCGCCAGCGGCTTGCAGCGACGATCTCCCGGCTCGCAAGGATCTATGGCGTGGACGACGACACCCGGAATCTGCGCCTGCGGCTTTCGCAGGACGACCTGGCTGCGATGCTGCAAGTCACCCGCCGGTCCATCAACGGGGAAATGCGCGCGCTCGAAGCCCAGGGGCTGGTCCGCTCCGAATACAACGCCGTGACCGTGCTCGACCTGCAGGCGCTGCGCAGCCTGCATGGCGATGCCTGACTCGCCGGACATCCCGGCGCTTCACCTGCCTGCGACGCGGCAAATCCGTGTGAATTGCGCCAGGACGCGTTGCAACGCCTCGGCGTGAACTGATCCGACCGCCGCCCATTGCGGCTTCACCCGGTCCCAGGGTGTCCGGCGGCCCGCCTCGCCTTGCCCCGCCCAGACACGCGCGCTGGTGCGGGCGCCGTCACCTTCCTCGAACCGCCCTGACTTTCCTGTCCGGCGTTCTTCCCGCTTTCTTTGCCCCCTGTGCGTGAGGCAGTGCGATGGGGCGCGCCAAAGCCAAGCGGTGCGGAAATGGGAAAAAAATTACTTTTAAAGAACTGAAAAAAAGACAGCGCATGCATTTGGAGTGTGATGTTTGTCGCGCTTTATTAATGCCCACCGCTGGAAACGAGAAGAAGGTTACTTTTGGCGAGATGACCGGCTGCTCGATCGACCAAGTGCTATTTACAGTCGCCTTCACACATTCACAAATCAAACGATTCTTCGCAATTTGAATTGATTCGGAATGGGCAATTGATTCATACGTGGGCCGAAATGGCCTTGGTAATTTTCGAGATTAAAAAATGAACGGCAAATGGGCGCCACGCCATGTGGCATTGATCGATGGTCTTGCCACCCGGCGCGCTCGACTGTGCGGGCGGCTGGCAGAGGGCGGCGGCGCCCCCGTGGTGTTCGAGGATTCATTGGAGCTCCTGTCTCTGCTGTGCGGTGGCCGGCGGTTTGACCTCTTGCTGATCGTCGAAGACGGCACTTCGATGTGGCACCAGCTGGTGACGGTGTGCGGCGTGCTCGGCATGCCGGTCCTGGTGCTCGCACGGAAATCCGGTTTCGAGCAAGGCGCCCAATGGCTCGAAAAGTTTCCCGTTTCTCCGCTATTCGATTTCGCATTCGAGGATTGCGAGGATGCCGAATTGAATCAACGCATTTCCCGGCTGCTCCATCACGGCGAAGCGCACCAGGTTCAATTCTCCAGAATCAAGGAGACGGCATTTGGCAATTACAAATTCGACGAAGCGAAGGGCTCCGTTCTGCATCGCGAATCCGAAATTTATTTGCAACCCCGTCAATTCCAATTGGCGCTCGAATTGTTTCGCAACCTGGGCCGCGTGCTGGAGCGAAACCGGCTGTGGTCCCTGCTGTGGGCCACGCCATTTCCTTCGAAAGGCGTGAGAACGCTCGACGTCTGCGTGGCCAATATCCGCAAGAGGCTGCAGCTTTCTCCGGAAAACGGATTCACGCTGAAGTCGGTCTATGGGCGCGGCTACCAGCTTCTGGCGATCACCCCGCTCAGGGTGTCCAGGCCCGAACTGGACGCCGCCACCCGAATCGTCGTTGGCTGGCCGGCCAATTCCGTCGCTCCTCCCGATCAGGCGAGCTCTGCGCCGCCGCACTGAGTCACCGAGGTTCTCGCGCCTGCGTCGGCACCGGACGTGCCGACGGGGCGACGCGCCTCGTCGATTGCTTTTCCTCCTTTTCCTTTTTCCTTTTCCTTTTTCTTCTCGCAGCACGGCTGCAAATGCAATGAACACGTCATACAAATCCATCTGGAACGAATCGCTCGGCGCGTGGGTCGCCGCTTCTGAAGTCACCAAGGGGCGCGGCAAGCGCAGCAAGGCTGGAAATGCGGCGCGGGTGCCGCTGGCAGTGGCTCCTGAACGAGCGCTTGGCCGTGGCCGACGATGGGCGGGCGCGATCTCCTTGGCAATCCTGGGCACAGCCGCGGGTTCATTCCCTGCATTTGCTCAATTCGCTCCCGCTGGTAGTGGCGGTGTTGCCAGTGGGCCGGCCACCATTGCAATTGGCGGTGGCACAGGTCAAGGAGAGGGGGCCACCGCCAGTGCCGGAAGCTCGATAGCTTTGGGTGCGGGTTCCAACGCATCCGCGGCCTATGCAATGGCACTTGGCACCAGTGCAAAGGCCGAGTCCGCCAACGACATTGCTGTGGGTTTGCGCGCAAAAGCTCACGGCGAAAGTGAAGGCCCGTCAGCGGCGTTTGGTTTTAAGGCAACAGCGCTTGGGAGCGGTGGCCTCGCATTCGGCACGATTTCTTATGCAGATGGAAACGGCGCCCTCGCAAACGGCTATGCCACGAACGCCATAGGCGCATCGGCCTCAGCCTTCGGTGCGGTGGCAAAGGCATCCGGAGCCATGGCGACGGCCGTTGGCGCCTTTTCGACTGCGAATGCCAATTTCTCGACAGCCATCGGCGGCGCGACGACGACTGGCGAGAACGCCATTGCCATGGGCAACGACGCGAATGCTTCGGGCGTGAGTTCGGTTGCCATCGGCGACCGATCCGAGGCTTCCGCCGTAAAAGCCACGGCGCTCGGTTGGAAATCGCAGGCGAGCGGGGCCGGCGCGACCGCGCTTGGCGCCAATACCGCATCAGGCGCATCCGCCGCTGCGGCGGATGCAATCGCCATCGGAGGTCAGTCCAGCGTTGCTGAAGCGGCCACATCCGGCATTGCCGTTGGCCGTGGGGCAACGACGAGCGGCGCCTTCGGCATCGCGCAGGGTGACGGCGCAGCAGTATCCGGAGCGAATGCCATCGGCATAGGCGCCAACGCCGTCGCGTCGGACGCCAATGCCATTGCCGTGGGCGACGCCAGCAAAGCGAGGGGACTCAATTCGATTGCGATCGGCGAACGCGCCGAGACGGCCGCAACGGCAAGCCAAGCCGTTGCAATTGGCAACGCAAGCAATGCCAGCGGCGTCGATTCCATGGCGATGGGCAACTCGGCCACGGCCAGCGGTGTCAACTCGATCGCTCAGGGAACTTCCAGCGTAGCCAGCGGGGATCGCTCTGTTGCCGTCGGCTCTGGCGCTTTGGCAACGGGTGACCTCGGCGCAGCGCTGGGCCACGAGGCCACTGCTTCCGGTGCTCGCGCCACGGCGCTGGGTACCGGTGCCAACGCGATCTACGACGACAGCGTTGCACTGGGCTCGTCGAGCAAGACCTCGGCCACGCTTGGCGCCCTTCAGTCCACCGCGGCCCACACGCCCTTCAAGGGCGCCGCCATTGCGGGCGCCACGCCGGCCGGCGAGGTCTCCGTGGGGTCGAGCGGCAGCGAACGCCGGGTCACCAACGTGGCTGCTGGCGGCGCCGGCACCGATGCGGTCAATGTCAGCCAACTGCAGGCGGCATCCACGGCAGCCGTGCAGTACGACAAGAACGCGGACGGCACGCTGAACAAGGGCAGCGTGACGCTGGGCGGCACGCCGGCCACGGCGCCCGTGAAGCTGGGCAACGTGGCTGATGGCAACGTGGCTGCAGGCTCGAAGGACGCGGTCAACGGTGGCCAGCTGAACAGGGTCAACACATTGGCCACTGTCGCCAGCGAGAAAGCATTCAACGCAGTTCAATACGACAAGAACGCGGACGGCACGCCAGGCAGGAGCACGGTCACGCTGGGTGACCTCAAGGCAGACGGCACGCCGGCCACTGCACCCATGAAGCTGACCAACGTGGCGGACGGCAATGTGGGTGCGGGTTCGAAGGACGCGGTCAACGGCGGCCAACTGAACACCACGAACCAGAACATCACGAAGCTGGGCGACAGCATTGCGGCGGGCACGATCGGCCTGGTGCAGGCTGTTCCTGGCAAGACCAACCAACTGACGCTGGTGGCACCGGGCGCGAGCGGTGCCGCACCTGGCAACGCACAGGTGTTGAGCAACGTGGCTGCAGGCAAGGCGCCGACCGACGCCGCCAACGTGAGTCAACTCAACGCACTTGCCGGCAGCGCCGTGCAGTACGACAAGAACGCGGACGGCACGCCTGGCAAGAACGCGGTGACGCTCGGCGGCACGAACGCAGACGGTACGCCGGCAACGACCCCCGTGAAGCTGGGCAACGTCGCTGACGGCAACATGGCTGCAGGCTCCAAGGATGCCGTCAACGGTGGCCAGTTGAACGCGGTGAACGAGACGGCCAACAAGGGCTGGAACCTCAGCGCCAACGGTGAAGCCTCACCGCTGAACATTGCGCCGGGTGGTGCAGTGGATTTCATCAACGGCAGCAACACGGCCGTGTCGCGCACGGGTAACCAGATCAAGGTGGACGTGTCGAAGACGCCGACCTTCGAGTCGGTGACCCTGACGACGGACGGCACGCCGGGCAACTCCGGTGCCAGCGCGACGCTGGGCGCCAACGGCCTGACGACCACCGGAGCGGACGGCAAGGCGGGCCCGAGCGTGACCACGGCCGGCATCGACGCGGGCGGCAAGCCAGTTGCCAATGTCGGTGCAGGTACGAACGGCACCGATGCGGCCAACGTGGATCAGGTGAAGGCGGTGCAAGCCAAGGCTGACAACGCGGTGCAGTACGACGCGAAGAATGGAGCGCCAGGCAAGGAGCGCATCACGCTGGGCGGCCTCAACGCCGACGGCACGCGGGCAACGGCGCCCGTGAAGCTGGGCAACGTTGCTGATGGCAACGTGGCTGCAGGGTCGAAGGATGCGGTCAACGGCGGCCAGCTGAACACCACGAACGAAACCATCACCAAGCTTGGCGACAACATTGCGGCGGGCGCAATCGGCCCGGTGCAGGCTGTCCCTGCCAAGACCGACCAACTGACGCTGGTGGCACCGGGCGCGACCGGCGCCGCACCTGGCAACGCACAGGTGCTGGGCAACGTAGCCGACGGCACGGCGCCGAACGACGCGGTCAATCGCGGCCAACTCGACACGGTGAGCGCGACGGCGAACAAGGGCTGGAATCTCAGCGCCAACGGCGAAGCCTCGCCGCAGAACATTGCGCTTGGCGGCACCGTTGACTTCATCGACGGCCGCAACACGACGGTCACGCGCACCGGTAACCAGATCAAGGTGGACGTGTCGAAGACGCCGGTCTTCGACACGGTGACCGTGGCAAACGGAACGCCTGGAACGCCCGGAAGCACCAGCACGACGCTGGGCGCCAACGGCCTGACGACCACCGGAGCGGATGGCAAGGCGGGACCGAGCGTGACCACGGCGGGGATCGACGCAGGCGGCAAGCCGATCACCAATGTGGGTGCCGGCACGAACGGCACGGACGCGGCCAACGTGGACCAGGTGAAGGCGGCGCAAGCCAAGGCCGACAACGCCGTGCAGTACGACAGGAACGCCGACGGCACGCCGGGCAAGTCGGGCGTGACCTTGGGCGGCACGAACACCGACGGCACGCCAGCGACGGCGCCAGTGAAGCTGGCCAACGTGGCCGACGGCAATGTGGGTGCGGGTTCGAAGGACGCGGTCAACGGCGGCCAGCTGAACACCACGAACCAGAACATCACGAAGCTGGGCGACAACATTGCGGCGGGCACGATCGGCCCGGTGCAGGCTGTCCCTGGCAAGACCAACCAACTGACGCTGGTGGCACCGGGCGCGACCGGTGCCGCACCTGGCAACGCACAGGTGTTGAGCAACGTGGCTGCAGGCAAGGCGCCGACCGACGCGGCCAACGTGGGCCAACTCGACGCACTTGCCGGCAGCGCCGTGCAGTACGACAAGAACGCTGACGGCACGCCAGGCAAGAGCGCGGTGACGCTGGGCGGCACGCCGGCCACGGCGCCTGTGAAGGTGGCCAATGTCGCCGATGGCACGGCCCCGAACGACGCGGTCAACCGCGGCCAGCTCGATACGGTGAGCGCGACGGCCAACAAGGGCTGGAACCTCAGCGCCAACGGTGAAGCCTCGCCGCTGAACATTGCACCGGGTGGCGCAGTGGACTTCGTCAACGGCAGCAACACGACGGTCTCGCGCACCGGCAACCAGATCAAGGTGGACGTGTCGAAGACGCCGGTCTTCGAGACGGTGACCGCAACCAACGGGACACCGGGTAACCCTGGTGCCAGCGCGACGCTGGGCGCCAACGGCCTGACGACCACCGGCGCAGACGGCAAGGCGGGGCCGAGTGTGACCACGGCCGGTATCGACGCAGGCGGCAAGCCGATCACCAACGTGGGTGCCGGTACGAAAGGCACGGACGCGGCCAACGTGGACCAGGTGAAAGCAGTGGAAGCCAAGGCCGGCAACGCCGTGCAGTACGACAAGAAAGCGGACGGCACGCCTGGCAAGAACGCGGTGACGCTCGGCGGCACGAACGCCGACGGTACGCCGGCAACGACCCCCGTGAAGCTGGGCAACGTGGCCGACGGCAACGTGGCTGCGGGCTCGAAGGACGCGGTCAACGGTGGCCAGTTGAACGCGGTTCGCGAGACGGCCAACAAGGGCTGGAACCTCAGCGCCAACGGTGAAGCCTCGCCGCTGAACATTGCACCGGGTGGCGCAGTGGACTTCGTCAACGGCAGCAACACGACGGTCTCACGCAGCGGCAACCAGATCAAGGTGGATGTGTCGAAGACGCCGACCTTCGAGTCGGTGACCCTGACGACGGACGGCACGCCGGGCAACCCCGGTGCCAGCACGACGCTGGGCGCCAACGGCCTGACGACCACCGGCGCAGACGGCAAGGCGGGCCCGAGCGTGACCACGGCCGGCATCGACGCAGGCGGCAAGCCAATCACCAACGTCGGTGCAGGTACGAACGGCACCGATGCGGCCAACGTGGACCAGGTGAAAGCAGTGGAAGCCAAGGCTGCCAACGCCGTGCAGTACGACAAGAACGCGGACGGCACGCCGGGCAAGAGCGCGGTGACGCTCGGCGGCACGAACGCCGACGGCACGCCGGCGACGGCACCCGTGAAGCTGGCCAACGTGGCCGACGGCGAGGTGGCCGTGGACTCGAAGGACGCGGTCAACGGCGGCCAGCTGAACACCACGAACCAGAACGTCACCAACCTGGGCGACAACATCCGCAACGGCGCCATCGGCCCGGTGCAGACGGTCCCGGGCAAGACCGATCGGCTGACGCTGGTGGCGTCGGGCGCGACCGGCGCTGCGCCTGGCAACGCACAGGTGCTGACCAACGTGCAGGATGGCGAGCTGTCCGCCTCGTCGAAGGACGCGGTCAACGGAAGCCAGTTGAACAAGGTCAACATACTGGCCACTGTCGCCAGCGAGAAAGCATTCAACGCAGTTCAATACGACAAGAACGCGGACGGCACGCCGGGCCGGAGCACGGTCACGCTGGGTGACCTCAAGGCAGACGGCACGCCGGCCACTGCAGCCGTGAAGCTGACCAACGTGGCCGACGGCAATGTGGCCGTCGACTCGAAGGACGCGATCAACGGCGGGCAGCTGAACACGCTGGGCACCGGCATCGCCAACGTGCTTGGCGGCACCTATATCGGCGGCCTCTACACGCCCTCGACCTTCACCACGATCGGTGGCGGCACCGCGACGACGGTGCAGGGGGCGCTCGACAACCTCGGCACCGCGGTCACCAACGGCGCGGTCGGTCCGGTCCGGCAAACCGGCAATCGTGACCAGCTCGCACTGGTGGCTCCCGGCGCCACGGGCGCTGCCCCCGGCGCTCCCCAGCAGCTCACCAACGTGAAGAACGGCGAGTTGTCCAGCACGTCGACCGACGCGGTCAACGGCAGCCAGCTGCATGCGGTCAGCGAAGCGGTCGCGGCGGCCGGCACGAAGGCGGGCAACTCGGTGCAGTACGACAAGGGCGCGGACGGCACGCCGGGCAAGTCCAGCATCACGCTGGGCGGCATGGGCGCAGACGGCAAGACGCCATCGACCGACCCCGTGAAGCTGGGCAACGTCGCCGACGGCAACCTGGCCGCGGGCTCGAAGGACGCGGTCAACGGCGGCCAGCTGAACACCACGAACCAGAACGTCACCAACCTGGGCGATGACCTGAAGAACCTGACCACCACCATCAACGATGGCAAGGTCGGCCCGCTCCAGCGCACCGGCAACACCGACGAACTGGTGCTGGTGGGCAAGGATGGAACGGCCGCCAACCCCGGCGCGGCGCAGCGCGTGACCAACGTGGCCAACGGCACGGGCGACGGCGATGCCGTCAACCTGGGCCAGCTGAAGGAAGCGGTGGGCACGCCGAGCAACGCGGTCCGGTACGACGGTGCCGACAAGATTGCGGCGACGATGGGCGGCACAACCTCCACGGACGGCGGCAAGACCGGCGGCACGAGGCTCACCAACGTGGCACAAGGCGCGGTCAACGACAAGTCGACCGATGCGGTCAACGGCGCGCAGCTCGATGCCACGAACACGGCCGTGTCGAACTACCTGGGCGGCGGCGCGAACCTGAAGGAAGGCAAGGGACCGAGCTACACCGTCCAGGGCAACACCTACGACAACGTGGGCGGCGCGCTGGGCTCGGTGAACGACAACCTCACCACGGTCAACAACGCGATCAACGGCGGGGGCATCAAGTACTTCCGCACCAACTCGACGTTGACTGACGCGACGGCCAGCGGAACCGATGCGGTGGCCGTGGGCCCGCAGGCGGTGGCCAGTGGTGCTTCGTCCGTCGCCCTGGGCGCGGGCGCGCAGGCCACCTCGGCCAGCGGTACGGCCATCGGCTTCAACGCGGTGGTGCAGCAGACAGGCGGCGTGGCGCTGGGCGCGGGCTCGGTCGCCTCGACGGCGGCGGGCGTGGCCGGCTATGTGCCCGAAGGCGCAGCCGCACCGCAGGCGTCGGCCGTGCGGGCGACCAAGGGCACGCAGGGCGCCGTGTCCGTGGGAGATGCAGGCAACGGCCAGTTCCGCCAGATCACCGGCGTGGCTGCGGGCACGGCCGACAGCGACGCGGCCAACGTGGCGCAGTTGAAGGCCTCGGCCAGCGCGGTCAAGGCCGGCAGCGTGCAGTACGACACCAACGCGAACGGCACCGTCAACTACGGGCAGATCACGATGGGCAACGGGCAGGCGCCCGACGGCACGCGCATTTCCAACGTGGCGCCGGGGGTGCTGGGGAACGATGCGGTCAACGTGAACCAGCTCAACAGCGCCGCCGCCGCGTCGATGAACTACACCGACGCACGCGTCAACCAGCTGGGCAGCGCGATGAAGGACATCGAGAAGAAGTCGTACGCCGGCACGGCCGCTGCGATGGCGCTGGAGAGCGCGCCCTACGTGGCGGGCAAGGTCTCGTACGCAGCCGGCATGGGGCACTACCAGGGGCAGACAGCCGTGGGCGCGTCGCTGCGCAAGACGGCCGAAAGCGGCCGCTGGAGCGTGAGCGGCGGGGTGACTGCGACATCGGCCGGCACCGTCGGCGTGCGCGCCGGCATCAGCGGTGTCTGGGATTGATCGGCCCACACGACGCACAACGCAACGAAGAACATCGAACAGAAAAAATGAACATGAGCATGAAAAATCGCGCACCGGCGCGCAGGACCCCGGGCGCGATGGCGGCCGCCGCATTCAGCGCGGCGGTACTTCTCGCAGGCTGCGGAACCTCGACGGTGAGCAAAGATGTCATGGGCGACGGCACCGTCGGCGAGATCGTTTTTCCGGAGCCGTCGAGCGCTTGGGCGAAAGGCGGCATCTTTCCCAACGTCGACAACCTGCGGCAAGTGGGTGCCGGCGTGACGAAGGATCAGTTGCACGACCTGCTGGGCGCACCGCATTTTGCGGAAGGCATCGGCGCGGTGCGCGAGTGGGACTACCTCTTCCAGTTCCGCGCCGTCCCCGGCACCCGCGTGACCACCTGCCAGTACAAGGTGCTTTTCGACAAGAACAGCCTGGCGCGCACCTTCCACTGGAAGCCTGCAGGCTGCGCCGCGTTTCTGGACGCGCCTGCAATGGCAATGGCGGCTCCACCGGCAATGGTGCCGAGCCCGCAACCGGAGCCTTCTTCCGGATCGGTGACGAAGTCATCGATCGGCACCGACGGCCTGTTTCGCTTCGGCAAGCACGCACCTGAAGACCTGCTGCCCGAAGGCCGGCGCCGCATCGCCGCGCTGGCCGCGCAGGTGCAACGCGATTTCAGGTCGGTGCGCAGCGTGCGCATCACCGGACATGCCGACAGGCTCGGCACCATCGCCGGGAACGACGCGCTGTCGGTCTCGCGAGCCCGCACCGTGCGAGCGTTGTTCGTTCGGTCGGGCGTTCCCGAGGGCGTGATGCAGGTGCACGGCGAGGGCAGCCGGCGTCCGCTGGTCGCTTGTCCGGGCGGCGTCCCCAGAGCGGTGCTGGTGGCCTGTCTGCAGCCCAATCGGCGCGTGGAGATCGAGGTCGCGGGGGAGTCGTAGGCGTTCGGCGGGCAAGACCTCGATCGGAAAGGAGAAGGTTTTGCTGAATCCGCCGGACGGCAAGCCGGGAGATCCGGCGCTGATCCGGCAAGGCTTTGCCTTGTCGGAGGTTTTTTCATCGTGGCCGGACGAACTTCTGGAGCGGTTGCTGCCGGCTTCGCGGCTGCGCCGGTATGTGCGTGGCGACCTGGTGCACAGCGAAGCGAGCGGTGAGGCGGAGGTGCTGATCGTGGTGGCGGGTCACGTCATGGTGGAACGCATCTACCCGGACGGCTCGCATGCGCCCATCGCCATCCTCGGATCGGGCCTGGTCGCCGGAATTTCGCGCGGCCTTGTTCCGAACGACGCGCCGTTGCACGGCTATCGCGCACATGGCGATGCCACCGTGATTCATCTGCCGGCGCCGGTTGTCTTTCGGACGCTGGGCGCCGAGGCGCTGTTGTGGAAGAGCATGGCTCGCACGTTGTCCAGGCAGCACCGCCAGATCTTCACGACGGTGCTGGACCACCTCACGGGCAACACCCGCCAGCGCCTGGCGGCGGCCATCGGTGGACTTGTGCAGATCTACGGCCTGGAAGAGAGCACGCAACGCCTTCGCCTGCGGCTCTCGCAGGATGATCTGGCCGCCATGCTGCAGGTGACCCGCAGGTCCATCAACAAGGAGATGCGGGCGCTCGAAGACATGGCATTGATTCGCTCCGAGTACAACGGGATGATCATTCTCGACCTGTCGACGTTGCGAAAGCTGGGGCAAAGCACGGCGCCGATCGGCGCGTGATGGCCGGTCGGCCGTGAATCCGAACGTGGACGGAGAAACCGAAACCCGGGGGCTCGGCGGTTTCCCCCTCTCCTCTTCTACACGTCGATATTCGCCGCCCGCAGCGCGTTCTGCTCGATGAACTCGCGCCGCGGCTCCACCTCGTCGCCCATCAGCATCGTGAACACGCGGTCCGCTTCGATCGCGTCGTCGATCTGCACGCGCAAGAGGCGCCGCACGGCGGGGTCCATCGTGGTTTCCCACAGCTGCTCGGGGTTCATTTCGCCCAGGCCCTTGTAGCGCTGGCGCGAGGTGGCGCGTTCGGCTTCGCTGATCAGCCACTTCATGGCCTGGCGGAAGTCGTCGACCTTTTCTTCCTTGGCGCGTTCGCCTTCGCCACGCTTGACCAGCGCGCCTTCGGTGCTCAGGAGGCCGCGGAAGGTGTTGGCCGCTTCGGCCAGCGCCGCGTAGTCGGCGCCGTGCACGAAGTCCTGCGTGAGCACGCTGCTCTTGATGTTGCCGTGGTGGCGGCGGCTGATGCGCAGCAGCGGCTTGTCGGTGCGGGCGTCGAATTCGCTGCTCACCTCGGCCGGGATGCCGGTGGTGTTGAGCTCGCGCAGCTTGGCCTGCAGCGCCACGGCCGAGGCTTCGGCGGCAGGCGTGGTGTCCAGGTCGAGCGCCACGCCGTCGGCGATGGCGCGCAGGGCCTCGGCGTCCATGAAGTTGCGCAGGCGCGCAATCACGGCTTCGGCCACCTGGTGCTTGCGCGCCAGTTCGGCCAGGGTGTCGCCGGTGAGCGTGGTCGATGTGGCGCCGCCGGTCTCGATGCGCGCATCCTTCAGCGCGACCTTCAGGAGGAACGCGTCCAGCGCGGGGCCGTCCTTCAGGTACTGCTCTTCCTTGCCGACCTTCACCTTGTAGAGGGGCGGCTGCGCGATGTAGATGTGGCCGCGCTCGACCAGCTCGGGCATCTGCCGGTAGAAGAACGTGAGCAGCAGCGTGCGGATGTGGGCGCCGTCCACGTCGGCGTCGGTCATGATGATGATGCGGTGGTAGCGCAGCTTGGCGACGTTGAAGTCGTCCGCGCCACCGCCCGAGGTCGTGGCGCCCGCGCGGCCGATGCCCGTGCCCAGCGCGGTGATCATCGTCAGGATTTCGTTGCTGGTGAGCAGCTTCTCGTAGCGCGCTTTCTCCACGTTCAGGATCTTGCCGCGCAGCGGCAGGATGGCCTGGAACTTCCGGTCGCGGCCCTGCTTGGCGGAGCCGCCGGCGGAGTCGCCCTCCACCAGGTAGACCTCGCACAGGGCGGGATCTTTTTCCTGGCAGTCGGCCAGCTTGCCGGGCAGGCCCATGCCGTCGAGCACGCCCTTGCGGCGCGTCATTTCGCGGGCCTTGCGGGCCGCTTCGCGGGCGCGGGCGGCCTCCACGATCTTGCCGCAGATGATCTTGGCGTCGTTCGGGCGCTCCTGCAGGTAGTCGGTGAGCAGGCGGCCGACGATGTCTTCCACCGGCGCGCGCACTTCGCTGGAGACCAGCTTGTCCTTGGTCTGGCTGGAGAACTTGGGCTCGGGCACCTTCACGCTCAGCACGCAGCACAGGCCTTCGCGCATGTCGTCGCCGGTGACTTCGACCTTCGCCTTTTTCGCGAACTCGTTCTCTTCGATGTACTTGTTGATGACGCGGGTCATCGCGGCGCGCAGGCCCGTCAAGTGGGTGCCGCCGTCACGCTGCGGGATGTTGTTGGTGAAGCACAGCACCTGCTCGTTGTAGCCGCTGTTCCACTGCATCGCCACTTCCACGCCGATGTGCGTGCCGGGAATGCCGCCGTAGGTGTCGGCCGGCTTCTCGCCCGCTGCATAGAACGAATTCGGATGCAGGACGGTCTTGCCCTTGTTGATGAATTCCACGAAGCCGCGCACGCCGCCGGCGCCCGAGAAGTCGTCTGCCTTGCCGGTGCGTTCGTCCAGGAGGCGGATGCGCACGCCGTTGTTCAGGAAGCTCAGCTCGCGCAGGCGCTTGCTGAGAATTTCATAGTGGAAGTCGGCGTTCTCTTTGAAGATCTCGGTGTCGGGCAGGAAGTGCACCTCGGTGCCGCGCTTGTCGGTGTCGCCGATGATCTTCATGGGCGAGACCTCGAAGCCGTTCACCGTTTCGAGCAGGCGGTTCTGCACGAAGCCGCGGCTGAATTCGAGTTCGTGGATCTTGCCTTCGCGGCGCACGATCAGGCGCAGCTTGATGCTCAGTGCGTTCACGCAGGACACGCCCACGCCGTGCAGGCCGCCCGAGACCTTGTAGCTGTTCTGGTTGAACTTGCCGCCCGCGTGCAGTTCGGTGAGCGCAATTTCAGCGGCCGAGCGCTTGGGCTCGTGCTTGTCGTCCATCTTCACGCCGGTGGGGATGCCGCGGCCGTTGTCGGTGACGGAGATCGAGTTGTCGCTGTGGATCGTGACGACGATGTCGTCGCAATGGCCCGCGAGCGCCTCGTCGATGGAGTTGTCCACCACTTCGAACACCAGGTGGTGCAGGCCCGTGCCGTCGGAGGTATCGCCGATGTACATGCCGGGGCGCTTGCGCACGGCTTCAAGCCCTTCCAGGATCGTGATCGAGCCTTCGCCGTAGCTGGTGTCGGCCAGGATGACTTCAGGCGCGACGACCTGGACTTCAGGCGTGTAGACCGGCTCGGTGTGCGGGACTTCGGGCTTGTTTTCTTCTGCACTCATTCGGATATTCCTCTATCTCTCTCACGGCATCGACGTGATTTTTCGGGCTCTCGAGAACTCAATTCGCCGCCTCTTGAAAGCGCAAACCCGCGGAGGGCCGCGGGTTGTCTGCGCAAGGCGCTTTGTTGTCTAACTTGTTAAATCCGCATCGGCATCACGACGTATTTGAAGGATGCGTTCTCGGGGATGGTCAGTAACGCGGAGCTGTTGGAGTCGGCAAGGTCCAGCTTGACCATGTCCTGGTCCATGTTGGACAGCGCGTCGATCAGGTAGGTGACGTTGAAGCCGATCTCGATGGCGTCGCCGCCGTAGTCGATGTCCAGCTCGTCCTGGGCTTCTTCCTGCTCGGCATTGTTCGATGCGATGCGCAGCGTGCCGGGCTCGATGTTCAGGCGCACGCCCTTGAACTTCTCGCTGGTCAGGATGGCGGTGCGCTGCAGGCTGGCCAGCAGCGGCGCGCGGCCGAGCGTGACGGTGTTCTTGTGGGTCTTGGGAATCACGCGGTTGTAGTCGGGGAACTTGCCCTCGACCAGCTTGGTGACGAATTCCATGCCGCCGAAGCTGAACTTGGCCTGGTTGTTGGCGAACTGCATCTCGATGGCGCCTTCGGCGTCCGACAGCAGGCGCTGCATTTCGAGCACGGTCTTGCGCGGAAGAATGACTTCTTGCCGTGGCACCTCGACGTCCAGCATGGCCGACGAAAACGCCAGGCGGTGGCCGTCGGTGGCCACCAGGCTCAGCTGCTTGCCTTCGGCGACGAACAGGATGCCGTTCAGGTAGTAGCGGATGTCATGCACGGCCATCGCGAACGAGACCTGCGAGAGCAGGTCCTTCAGCGTCTTTTGCGGCACGCTGAACACGGGGCCGAAATTGGCCGCTTCCTGCACCAGCGGAAAGTCTTCGGCGGGCAGCGACTGCAGCGTGAAACGGCTCTTGCCGCCCTTGAGCACCAGCTTGCTCGCGCTCGATTCGAGGCTCACGGTCTGGTCGGCCGGCATGGTGCGCAGGATGTCGATCAGCTTGCGCGCACCGATGGTGGTGGTGAAGTTGCCTTCGTCGCCGCCCAGTTCGGCCGTGGTGCGGATCTGGATCTCCAGGTCGCTGGTGGTCAGCTGCAGCTGGCCGCCGGTCTTGCGGATCAGCACGTTCGCCAGGATCGGCAGCGTGTGGCGCCGCTCGACGATGCCCGCCACCGACTGCAGCGCTGCAAGAACCTTGTCTTGGGTTGCCTTCAAAACGATCATGTCTTCTTCCTCTTCTCTTATCTCTTTGAATCAGCTTGTAAGACGCCATTCTCCGCTGTCGCGAGGGGCATTTCGGATGGCATCCGGCTTCAGCCCTTGAGCGTCTGTTCGAGGACGTGCAACTGCTGGTTGAGCTCGGTGAGCTGCTGGCGCTCGCCCGAGATCTTGCGCACCGCGTGCAGCACCGTCGTGTGGTCGCGCCCGCCGAACAGCTCGCCGATTTCCGGCAGGCTCTTCTGGGTGAGCTCCTTGGCCAGGTACATCGCGATCTGCCGCGGCCGCGCAATGCTGGCCGGGCGTTTCTTGCTGTACATGTCGGCGACTTTGATCTTGTAGTAGTCGGCCACCGTCTTCTGGATATTCTCGACCGAGATCTGGCGATTCTGGATCGACAGCAGGTCGCGCAGCGCCTCGCGCGCCAGGGCGATTGAGATCTCCTTCTGGTTGAAGCGCGAATAGGCCAGGATCTTGCGCAGCGCTCCTTCGAGCTCGCGCACGTTGGAGCGCACGTTCTTGGCGACGAAGAAGGCCACTTCCTCGGGCATTTCGGCCGATTCGGCGCGCGCCTTGTTGATCAGAATGGCCACGCGCATCTCGAGCTCGGGCGGCTCGATGGCCACCGTGAGGCCCGAATCGAAGCGCGAAACCAGGCGCTCGTGGATGTCGGCCAACCCCTTGGGATAGGTGTCGCTGGTCATCACGATGTGCGACTTCTTGGCGAGCAGGGCCTCGAACGCGTTGAAGAACTCTTCCTGCGTCCGGTCCTTGTTGGCGAAGAACTGCACATCGTCGATCAGCAACAGATCGAGCGAGTGATACCGCTCCTTGAACTCATCGAAAGTCTTGCGCTGATAGGCTTTGACCACATCCGAGACGAATTGCTCGGCGTGGATGTAGAGAACTTTGGAATCAGGGCGATCGGCCAGGAGCCGGTTACCCACGGCGTGCATCAGGTGGGTCTTGCCCAGGCCGACGCCGCCGTAGATGAAAAGCGGGTTGTACAGATGGCCCGGCATGCCGGCCACGTGCATCGCGGCGGCGCGCGCCATGCGGTTGGCCGTGCCTTCGACCAGGGTGTCGAAAGTGAGGCCCGAATTCAGGCGGTTCTTGAAACCGGCGGCGGCGGGTTCCTCGCCCGGACCGGCCACGTCGCGCGGCACATCGGTCTCGGTCATCACGGCCACGGGCGTAGAGCGCACGGGCGCTTCGCGAGGAGCAAGCGCTAACTCGACGGCCACTGGCTGGCCGTACATCTTCTCGGCCATGGCGGCGATCTTGCCGGCGTACTGGGCGCGGATCCAGTCCAGCTTGAAGCGGTTCGCCACGAACACCGTCATGCGCGAAAGATCGTCGGCGACCTGCGCTGTCAGGGGCTTGATCCAGGTGTTGAACTGCTGCTCGGACAGCTCCTGCGCGAGCTGGTCGACGCAGGCCTGCCAGAGGCTTTCGCCGATGCCGTCAGTCGACATGGGCGCTTTGAAAAGTGGTGAATCCCTCGGGCATTTCTTGGTATAGGTATTGTGGATATTCTCTGCTGGAAGGCGCCCGGCATTCTAACTTGTCAAAACCTTATCCACACGCTGTGGACGGCTGCGAAAGGCCCGCAAATCCAGTCGAAGATTGTTCCCGGGCCGAATGTTTGCGATAATTGCGGGTTTCCCTGAAAACCTCATTGCGTCTTTCGGGGGCCATCCGAAACACGCTCCCCAGCGCCCGCGGCTTTTTCGCATGCGGAAATCAGGGAATCTGGAACCATCATGAAACGCACATACCAAGCATCCAAAGTCCGCCGCGCCCGTACCCACGGCTTTCTGGTCCGCATGAAGACCCGTGGCGGCCGTGCCGTCATCAACGCACGCCGCGCCAAGGGCCGCAAGCGCCTGGCTGTCTGACGGCAGCCCACCTGCCGTTGCCAGCAGCCGACCCGTCAGCGCCAGCTCTTTCAGCTAGCGCTACTGACGTGTCCGGCTCGGCTTCCATGCAGCGGCTCAAGACCCGCGCGCAATTCCAGGCCGTCCTCGCAGGTGCCACCGTGGCGCGCACTGCTCATTTCGCATTGCATCGCTGTGCGCTCGATCTCGCATCGAGCGCGGCTCCGCTGTTCGCGTCCGACGATGTCTGGCTGGGCGCCATGGTGCCCAAGCGCTGGGCGCGTCGCGCAGTCACGCGCAACGCCATCAAGCGCCAGATCTATACCGTGAGCGCCGCGCCCGACGTCGGCCTGCCTCGTGCTGCGCACGTGGTGCGGCTGCGGGCGGGTTTCGATCGCAAGGAGTTCGTGAGCGCGTCCTCGGACAAGCTCAAGGGCGCCGTGCGCGCCGAACTCCAGCAACTGCTGGCGCGGGCCGCGCGCTCGCCGGCACCGCCTTCCTCTTCCCCCTCCTCCCCATGAAACGCCTGCTGATCGGCCTCGTGAAGGGCTACCGCCTGCTGCTGAGCCCCTGGCTCGGCCAGTCGTGCCGCTTCACGCCGACCTGCTCGGTGTATTCGATCGAGGCGCTGGAAGTGCACGGCGCGCTCAAGGGCAGCTACCTCACTCTGCACCGCATCGCGCGCTGCCAGCCCTGGTGCCAGGGCGGCCACGATCCGGTTCCACCGAAATCACCGTGTCGCACTGACAAGTCAGGCTCGCTGTTTTCGTCTCTTCTCTCCTCCGACAAGAAGTCTTCGTCATGAACGATATCCGCCGCACGATCCTGTGGGTGATTTTTGGGTTCTCGCTGGTGCTGTTGTGGGACCAATGGCAGGTCTTCAACGGCAACAAGCCGACCTTCCTGCCCTCGAGCAAGCCGGCGGCCGTGGCCGCTGCCCCGGCTGGCACCGCGCCCGCAGCCGGCAACGGCGTGCCGACGGCATCCGGCACCAGCGGCAACGCAGGCGCCGTGCCCACGCAGGCTGCGGCGGTTGCGCCCCGCGAGCAGGTCATCGTGACCACCGACCTGTTCAAGGCCACGATCGACAGCGAAGGCGGCACGGTCAACAACCTCGAGCTGCAGAAGTACGACGAAGCTGACCGCACCAAGCGCGTCGTGCTGTTCGAGAACGGCTCGCCGGCCACCCGCTACGTGGCGCAGACCGGCCTCCTGAACCAGGTCGACTCGGGCGACCGCTTCCCCAACCACCTGACGCCGATGACGGCGAAGGCCGGCCCGCGCGAAATGGCCGATGGCCAGAACACGCTGGAAGTGGGCTTCGAGAGCGCGCCCGTCGGTGGCCTGAAGTACATCAAGACCTACGTGTTCCACCGCGGCGACTACGTCATCGGCGTGCGCCACGAGGTGGTCAACGTGAGCGACCAGCCGCGCGAGGCGCAGCTGTACCTACAGCTGCTGCGTCACGGCACCGTGGCCGCCGGCACCATGTTCGGCACCAACACCTTCACCGGTCCCGCCGCGTACACCAACGAGAAGAAGTTCCACAAGCTCGACTTCAAGGACATCGCCAAAGGCAAGATCGAACCGCCGCCGCCGGCCAACGACGGCTGGATCGCGATGGTTCAGCATTACTTCGCGTCGGCGTGGCTGCTCAAGGGCGACCCGGCCAGCGAACAGCTGCGCCGCGAGTTCCGCGTGAAGGACCTGGGCGACAACCTCTTCACCGTGGCCATGGTGGCCACGCTGCCAAAGATCGCCCCGGGTGCCACGCAGGTCGTGAACAGCGCGCTGTTCGCAGGTCCCGAAGAAGAAAAGAAGCTCGAAGCCATCGCCCCGGGCCTGGACCTGGTGAAGGACTACGGCATCTTCGCGATCATCTCCAAGCCGCTGTACTGGCTGCTCACCCAGCTGCACGGCATCCTGGGCAACTGGGGCTGGTCGATCGTGGCGCTGGTGGTGCTGCTGAAGGCGGCCTTCTACTGGCTCAACGCCAAGGCCTACGCCAGCATGGCCAAGATGAAGGCCATCAACCCCAAGATCATGGAAATGCGCGAGCGGCTGAAGGACAAGCCGCAAGAGATGCAGCAAGAAATGATGCGGATCTACAAGACCGAGAAGGTCAATCCGATGGGCGGCTGCTTCCCCATCGTGATCCAGATCCCGGTGTTCATCGCGCTCTACTGGGTGCTGCTGTCGTCGGTCGAAATGCGCCACGCCCCGTGGATTCTCTGGATCACCGACCTCTCGGCACCGGACCCCTGGTACATCCTGCCGGTCGTGATGACGGCCACGTCGCTGTTCCAGACCTGGCTCAACCCGACGCCGCCCGATCCGATGCAGGCCAAGCTGATGTGGATCATGCCGCTCGCGTTCAGCGTGATGTTCATCTTCTTCCCGGCCGGCCTGGTGCTGTACTGGATCACGAACAACGTGCTGTCGATCGCGCAGCAGTGGTTCATCAACAAGCGGCTGGGCGTGCTGGGCAAGTAAGCCGCACGACCTCCGTTAGCGCAAAGGGCCGCATCCGCGGCCCTTTTCCTTTTTGCTGAAAGAATCGCGCCTGCCATGACGTTCGCCCGCACCACAGACCCCATCGTCGCCATCGCCACCGCCTCGGGGCGCGGGGCGGTGGGCATCGTGCGGGTGTCCGGCGCCCGGCTGGCACCGCTGATCGAGGCGGTCTGCGGACGCGCCCTCAAGCCGCGCGAGGCAACGTACCTGCCGTTCCGGGACGCCGTTGGCGAGCCGGTCGATCACGGCCTGGCGATCCACTTTCCTTCGCCGAACTCGTTCACCGGCGAAGACGTGCTCGAGCTGCAGGCGCACGGCGGCACGGTCGTGCTGCAGCTGCTGCTGGCGCGCTGCCTCGAAGCCGCGGCCGAAGCCGACCCGGTCACCGGCCGCCCGCGCCTGCCCGGCCTGCGCGTGGCGGAGCCCGGCGAGTTCAGCCAGCGCGCCTTCCTCAACGGCAAGATCGACCTGGCGCAGGCCGAGGCGATCGCCGATCTGATCGACGCCAGCACCGAGGCGGCCGCGCGCAGCGCCGGGCGCTCGCTGTCGGGCGCGTTCTCGCGCGAGATCCACACGCTGCGCGATGCGCTGATCCACCTGCGCATGCTGGTCGAGGCGACGCTCGACTTCCCGGAAGAGGAAATCGACTTCCTGCAAAAGGCCGATGCGGCCGGGCAACTCACGAAGCTGCAGTCGCAACTCGCCGCGGTACAGCAGCGCGCCAGGCAGGGTGCCCTGCTGCGCGAAGGCATCAAGGTGGTCATCGCGGGCCAGCCGAACGCGGGCAAGAGTTCGCTGCTCAACGCCCTGGCCGGCGCCGAGCTGGCCATCGTGAGCGCGGTGGCGGGCACCACGCGCGACGTGGTCTCCCAGACCATCCAGATCCACGGCGTGCCGCTGCATGTGGCCGACACTGCGGGCCTGCGCGACAGCAGCGACGAGGTCGAGCAGATCGGCGTGGCGCGCGCCTGGGGGCAGATCGAAAGCGCCGACGCCGTGCTGTTCCTGCACGACCTGACGCGCGCCGAGCAGCCGGACTACGCCGCCGCCGATGCGCAGATCCTGCGCGGGCTCCAGGGCAAGCTGCCCGCGAGCGTGCCGGTGCTCGATGTCTGGAACAAGCAGGATGCCGCGCCGACCGCCGCTCCCGCTCGTGGCATCGCGCTGTCCGCCAAGACCGGCCTTGGCATCGAGGCCCTGCGTGATCAGCTGCTGGCGATGGCCGGCTGGCAGTCCGTGCCCGAGGGCGTCTACCTCGCGCGGGCGCGCCATGTGCAGGCGCTCGGCAAGGTCGAGACCCACTTGGCGCTGGCCGCGAGCCACCTGGCGGCCCAAGCCCAGCTGCTGGACCTGCTGGCCGAGGAACTGCGGCTGGCGCAGAACGCGCTCAACGAGATCACCGGGGAGTTCGGCGCCGACGACCTGCTGGGTGTCATCTTTTCGCGCTTCTGTATCGGGAAATAGCGACACATGGCGACGCGGCGCCCGGCGAAACGTAAACACTTGTAGCCGAAACTCGTGGCCTTCGCGGATACTTCGACTCACATGCGGGGGCCGAAGAAAAAATGTCCATCCAGAACCTGAGCCGCGCCATCGCGGAAAACACGAGCATCGACGCGTTTGCGTTGACCTTCACCGTCCAGCAATGGGACACGGTGGCCGGTTACCTGCAGCCCATCGACACCGGCGTGGGCGACGTGCTGATTGAGCAGAACACACCGGACCGCTCGGTGTTCTTCGTGGAGAGCGGCGCCATCAGCGTGCACCGCGTCAGCAGCAAGGAACAGATGCGCCTGGCGGTCCTGACGCCCGGCGCCGTGGTGGGCGAAGGCGCTTTCTTCTCGCGCCAGCCGCACTCGGCCAACGTGGTCGTCACCGGCGCGGGACGCGTCTGGCGCCTCACCGCGATCCGCTTCGCGGAAATGTCGAACCGCCAGCCCAACATGGCGCTGGAGATCGCAATGGCGCTCGGCGCCGTGATCGCCAAGCGCATGGCGCACCGCTCCAAGCGCGTGGCAGTGACCTGAGGCGTCTCGGGCGCACAGCCAGACCGATCAGCAGGCCCCGCGCGCAGCAAAGTTCTTGTTCTTTTGGATTCCGAGAGTAGTCAGTAAGTAAGCCATGGCCTCGATCTGTCCGGTCTGCAGCACGGAAAACCGTGACGGCGCGAATTTCTGCAAGAGTTGCGGCACGACGCTGTCCGCGACGACCGCCCGTATGCCTCCTGCCCCCAGCCCCCTCGGTTCGGGGAGTCAGGCCGACCGCGAGTGGGCCACGACCGCGCCCGCCCAGTTGCGCGCGCCGACGATCCCGGCGCCGCTCTTCGATCTCCCCGAGCCCGCGCCGTCCTCGCGCAGCTTTTTCGGCAGGGCGCCGGCCGCCGCGCCGGGCGGCGAGCCAACCGTGATCCTGGCGCCCGGCCAGCCACCCGCGCCGGTGTCGTCCTCCGGCAGCGAGCGCTCCGAGCGCAAGCGCGCGCGGGTCAAGGTGCCGCGCACACCCGAACCTCCCGAACCGCCGCTGCGCCGGCGTGGCCTGGTTCTCTGGCTGGGCCTGCTGGCGGTCGCGGTGGTGATGGTGGTCGCCGGCTGGTACGGCTATGGCACCCGCAAGGCCGCCGAACGGGCCGAGGCCCCGCCGCCGCCCGTTGCCGCGCCCGCCCCGGTGCCTGCTGCCGCACCGGCGGTCGCCGAGCCGCCGCCCGCCGAATCCGCTGCGCCACCCGAAACGCCGGCCGTCGAGGCGCCCGCGGCAGAGGCGGCTCCCGCCGCGCCGGTGGCAACGCCCAAGCCTGCGGCCAAGCCGCCGCGCAAGCAGGCGACGGCCACGCCGCCGTCCGCAGCGCCCGAAGCCCCGGCAGCTGCCACCGCGACGGCACCGCCGCCAGCGGCCCCGGCCGCTCCCGCCGAACCGCAGGCCCTGTGCGGTGACCGCAACTTCATCGCCAAGGCCCAGTGCATGGCGACGCAGTGCCTCAAGCCCGAGTTCAAGGCGCATGCGCAGTGCGAAGCGGTGCGGCGCCAGCAGCGGCTCGAAGAAGAAAAGCGCAACCCCACCCTGGTCAACTAGCTCACCCCCAGGCTGCGCGCACTTCGTGTCGCTGCGCCAACCCCCTACCGGGGGCAATGCCTGAGGCCCGGCAAAGCCGGTTCCTCGGTATTCCCGAAGGGGACGTCAGCCTTTTTGCAGGCGTTCGATCGCGATGGCCAGCGCGGTGGGTTTGCCTGAGAGCACCAGCGTGTCGCCATCCGTCAGCACGGTCTCGCCGGTAGGCACGCGGGCCTGGCCGTCCTGGCGGCGCAGGGTGGCGACGCGCACGCCCAGGGTGTCCAGCGCCAGCTGCTCCAGGGTGTGGCCGATGGCGCGGGCGCCGGGATTCAGGGTGAAGCTGTTGAGCCGCTCGTGATCGATCTCGTCGGCGTTGTCGTCGTCGGCGCCGTGGAAGTAGCCGCGCAGCAGGTTGTAGCGCGCGTCGCGCTGGTCCTGCACCACGCGGATCACGCGCCGCATCGGCACGCCGACCAGCGCCAGCGCATGGCTCGCGAGCATCAGCGAGCCTTCGATGGCCTCGGGCACGACCTCGGTCGCGCCGGCGGCCTGCAGCTTCTCCAGGTCGTGGTCGTCCTGCGTGCGCACGATCACCGGCACGTGGGCTGCGTGGGCGCGCGTGTTGGCCAGCACCTTCATCGCGCCCGGCACGTCGAGGTAGGTCACCACCACAGCGCTGGCGCGCGCCAGGCCCGCGGCCATCAGCGCCTGCAGCCGCGCCGCGTCGCCGAACACCACCGAGTCGCCGGCGGCGGCGGCCTGGCGCACGCGGTCGGGGTCCAGGTCGAGCGCCATGTACGGAATGCCCTCGCGCTCCAGGATGCGCGCCAGGTTCTGCCCGCAGCGCCCGTAGCCGCAGATGATCACGTGCTTCGCGGTGTTGATGGTCTTGCGCGCGATGCTCGTCATCTGCAGCGATTGCTGCAGCCAGTCGCTGGCCACCAGCTTTCGCACGATGGCGTTGCTGTACATGATGATGAACGGCGTGGCGAGCATCGACAGCACCATCGAGGCCAGCACCGGGTTCGCGAGCCAGGGCGGCAGGAGGCTGCGCTCCTGCGCGAGCGTCAGCAGCACGAAGCCGAACTCGCCGGCCTGCGCGAGATAGAGGCCGGTGCGCAGCGACACGCCCGAGGTCGCACCCAGCACCCGCGCCAGCACCGTCACCAGCGCCAGCTTGAAGAAGAGCGGCACCAGGAGCAGCACGGCCACCAGCAGCCAGCGATCGACCACGATGTGCCAGTCGAGCGACATGCCGACCGTGATGAAGAAGAGCCCCAGCAGCACGTCGTGGAAGGGGCGGATGTCGGTCTCGACCTGGTGCTTGTATTCGGTCTCCGACACCAGCATGCCGGCGATGAACGCGCCCAGCGCCAGGCTCAGGCCGGCCAGCTCGGTGAGCCACGCGAGCCCCAGCGTGATCAGCAACACGTTCAGGATGAAGAGCTCTTCGCTGCGCCGCCGCGCAACGAGGGTGAGCCACCAGCGCATCACGCGCGGGCCGCCGTAGAGCAGGAGGCCGATCAGCACCGTCGCCTTCACCAGCGCAAGGCCCAGCGCCTTGGCCAGCGCTTCGGGCGGCGCGCCGAGCGCGGGAATCAGCACCAGCAGCGGCACCACGGCCAGATCCTGGAACAGCAGCACACCCATCACGCGCTTGCCGTGTTCGCTCTCCAGCTCGAGCCGCTCGGACATGAGCTTGACCACGATGGCGGTGCTGCTCATGGTGAGTGCGCCCGAGAGCGCGAGCGCCGTCTGCCAGCCCAGGCGCCAGGCCGGCGGCAACTGCGTGGCGATGACCAGGGCGCCGGCCGTGGCGAGGGCCATCGTCAGCAGCACCTGCAGGAGGCCTAGCCCGAACACGTGCTTGCGCATCGCCCGCAGCTTGGGCAGGCTGAATTCGAGCCCGATCACGAACATGAGGAACACCACGCCGAATTCGCCCAGGTGCCGGATGCCCTCGGAGTTCTGCGCCAATGCGAACGCATGCGGCCCGATCAAGACGCCCGCCGAGAGATACCCCAGCATCGGCGGCAGCTTGAGCGACCGGCAGACCACCACGCCGATCACCGCGGCCAGCAAGTACAACAGCGTGAGATCGAACGAAGACATGGGTGCGGATGCTAGAGCAATGTCCGTGCCCCGGGGCTTGCCCGGGGCATGCCGTCTCGCGGCATTGGGTGGCCCGTAAAATCCGGCAATGAGCTCCCGCCCCGCCCCGGCCCCAGTGGTCGACCCCGAAGCCATCCTCGCTCGGGCACGCCTGACCTTCGACATCGAAGCCGAAGCCGTCCTCGGCCTGAAGGACCGTGTCGGTCCCAGCTTCGTGGACGCCGTGCGCAAGATCCTCGAAGTGCGCGGCCGCGTGGTCGTGATGGGCATGGGCAAGAGCGGCCACGTCGGCCGCAAGATCGCCGCCACCCTCGCCTCCACCGGCACGCCGGCGATGTTCGTGCACCCGGCCGAGGCCAGTCATGGGGATCTCGGCATGATCAAGTCGGTCGACCTGGTACTGGCCATCTCCAACAGCGGCGAGGTCGACGAACTCACCGTCATCCTGCCGGTCGTCAAGCGCCAGGGCGTGCCGCTGATCGCCATGACCGGCGGCCTCGAATCCACACTTGCGCGCCACGCCGACATCGTGATCGACGCCGGTGTGTCCAAGGAAGCCTGCCCGCTGAACCTCGCCCCCACCGCGAGCACCACCGCCCAGATGGCGATGGGCGATGCGCTGGCCGTGGCGCTGCTCGATGCGCGCGGCTTCGGCTCCGAAGACTTCGCGCGCTCGCACCCCGGCGGCGCGCTCGGGCGCAAGCTGCTCACGCACCTGAGCGATGTGATGCGCTCGGGCGATGAAGTGCCCCGCGTGCCGCCGTCAGCCACTGTCAGCGAACTGATGCGCGCGATGAGCATCAAGGGCTTCGGCGCCGCCGCGGTGGTCGAGCCCGACGGCCGCGCGCTGGGCATCTTCACCGATGGCGACCTGCGCCGCCTGATCGAAGCGGGCGCCGACCTGCGCTCGCCGAAGGCGGCCGACATCATGCATCGCGATCCGCGGACCATCCGCGTCGATGCGCTGGCGGTCGAGGCGGCCGAACTGATGGAGCAGTGCGGCATCACCCGCCTGTTCGTGATCGACAACGCGGGTGTGATCGTCGGCGCGATCAACACCAACGACCTGATGCGCGCGAAAGTCATCTGATGCCGCTCGCGTTCCAGGCCGAAACATTGCTCGCCGCGCAGGATGTCCGCATCGTCTTCTTCGACATCGACGGCGTGCTGACCGACGGCGGCGTCTACTTCACCGAGCACGGCGAAACACTCAAGCGCTTCAGCATCCTGGATGGCTATGGCCTGAAGCTGCTGCGGCTGGCGGGCATCGTGCCGGCCGTGATCACGGGGCGCGATTCCAAGCCGCTGCGCGTGCGGCTCGAGGCGCTGGGCATCGAACACGTGCGCTACGGCACGGAAGACAAATTGCCCGCGGCCGAAACCATGCTCGAACAACTCGGCTTCACCTGGGCGCAGGCCGCGGCCATCGGCGACGACTGGCCCGACCTGCCGGTGCTCACGCGCGTGGGCTTCGCCGCGGCACCGGCCAATGCGCATGCCGAAGTGCGCGGCATCGCGCGCTACGTCACCCAGGCGCGGGGCGGCGAAGGCGCGGCGCGCGAATTCTGCGACCTGCTGCTCACGGCCTGCGGCCAGTACCGGCACCTGCTCGACGCCGCGCGAGGCCCGAACCCATGAACAACCTGAAAAGCGCATGGGGCCTGGTGCGCGACGTGCTCGACCGCGCGACGATCTACCTGCCGATCATCCTGACGGCGGCCGTGGCGCTGGGCACCTACTGGCTGGTGCGCAACGCCCCCAAGCTGCTGGAGCCCACCGCCAAGGCAGCGCCCACGCACGAGCCCGACTACTTCATGCGCGACTTCGTGATCAAGAACTTCCTGCCCAACGGCGACCTGCGCAGCGAACTGCACGGCAAGGAAGGCCGGCACTATCCGGACACCGACACCATCGAGGTCGACGACGTGAACATGCGCTCGGTCTCGCCGCAGGGCTACACGACCCGCTCCACGGCCAACCGCGGGCTCTCCAATTCGGACGGCAGCGAGATCCAGTTGTTCGGCAACGCGATCGTCATCCGCGATCCTTCGGTGGGCGCCAACGGCAAGCCGACGCCGCGCCTGGAATTTCGCGGCGACTTCCTGCACGCCTTCCTGGACACCGAACGCGTCACCTCGAACAAGCCGGTCACGCTGATTCGCGGCACCGATCAGTTCACGGCCGACAACCTGGACTACGACAACCTGAGCGGCGTGGCCAACCTGACCGGCCGGGTGAAGGGCCTCCTGGTGCCGTCGGCGGCCACCCCGGGCGGCAAGCCGCGCTGAAGAAGAAAAAAGAACATTCACGCATGACCACCACGTCGTCCCCGCTGGTCTTCATCACCGGCGCCTCGAGCGGCATCGGCCAGGCGCTGGCCGCGAGTTTCTACGACGCGGGCTACAGGCTGGCGCTGGTCGCCCGGCGCACGGCGGAGATCGAATCGTGGGCGGCGGGGCGCCAGCTGGACGCCGGCCGCTACCAGATCTACAGCGCCGACGTGGCACAGACGGACAGCATCGTCGCCGCCGGCGCCGCCTGCATCGAACGCCAGGGCCTGCCCGACGTGGTGATTGCCAACGCCGGCATCAGCGTGGGCGTCGACACGGCCGAGCGCGCGGACATCGACGTGATGGCCCGCACCTTCGCGACCAACAACGTCGGCCTGATGGCGACCTTTCATCCCTTCATCGCGGCGATGCAAAAGCGCGGCAGCGGCCGGCTGGTGGGCATCGCGAGCGTCGCGTCCATTCGCGGTTTGCCGGGACACGGCGCCTACTGCGCGAGCAAGGCCGGCGTGGTCGCCTACTGCGAGAGCGTGCGCGGCGAACTGCACAAAAGCGGCGTCAAGGTGGTGACGCTGTGCCCGGGCTACATCGACACGCCGCTCACGCAGGGCAACCGCTACGGCATGCCCTTTCTCATGAAGGCCGAGGACTTTGCCGACCAGGCGCTGCGCGCCATCGAGGCCGGCACCAGCTACCGCGTGATTCCCTGGCAGATGGGCGTGATCGCCAAGATCATGCGCATGCTGCCGAATGCCCTGCTCGACCGCGTGGTGCAGGGCCGCGGGCGCAAGAAGCGCAGCAGCGAAGGCTGAGTCCTTCGCGCCAATGCCCAAAGCCCAGGCCAACGCCAACGCCAACGAAAAAGGCTCCCGAAGGAGCCTTTTGTCTTTGTGTGCCGGAGCCTGAGAGCTCAGTAGCCGCTGTTGCCGCCACCGCCGTAGCCGCCGCCACCACCGCCGGAGCGACCACCGCCGCCACCGCCACGGGGGCCTGCGCCGTAGGGGCTGCGGAAACCGCCATCGCCGCCACCGCCGCCGCCACCACTGCGGCCACCGCCGCCGCCGTAGCCGCCACCACCACCGGAACGGCCGCCACCGCCACCGCTGCGATCGCCGCCGCCGCCACCACCGTAGCCGCCACCACCGCCACCGCCGTAGCCACCGCCACCACCGCCATAACCACCACCGCCGCCACCGTAGCCGCCGCCACCACCGCTGCGCGGGGGACGTGCTTCCATGGGACGTGCTTCGTTGACGACGACGCTGCGGCCGCCCAGGGGCTGGCCATTCATGCCGTTGATGGCAGCTTGCGCTTCGGCGTCACTGCCCATCTCGACGAAGCCGAAGCCCTTCGAGCGACCGGTGTCGCGTTCCATCATGACTTTGGCGCTGGTCACTGCGCCGAACTGCCCGAATGCCTGTTCGAGATCACCGTCGCGCACCGAGTAAGGCAGGTTGCCGACGTACAGTTTGTTGCCCATCAAGGGACTCCTATAAACACATCAAGAAAAGCGATGGAGTCCCGAAAGCATCACTCAAACGAGAGCCGTCGAGTCGCGCGAAACTGGCCGATCACCGAACTACCTCCCGACCAAAAATGAAGAGGGAGGCTCGTGCATTATGGGTGAAATATGCAAAAAGCAAGCGGGAAATTGCTTCTTGGCGTAGCACTTGTCAAAGCCCGAGAAAGCTAGCGCACGCTTACAAGAATGGAATGAGGCGGTTGGCGTTACAGGTAGAATTCGCCCCGTCATTGGGGAGTAGCCGCCTTCCGTTTTCGAGAAGGGCCCGCGTCAACAGACTTGTCCTGCCCCACACAGGACATGGCGCGTGCAGTGAACACACCTGGCGAGACCTTTGACCGTGCAACTTCGGGAATATGGCCGAAGGTGTTGCACGGTCAATTGCGTCCTTCGGCCCAAGGAACCCCACGTCATCATGGAAGCTTTTCTCGTAGCAACGGGCGTCGTTGCGCTCGCCGAAATGGGCGACAAGACCCAACTCCTGGCCCTTCTTCTCGCGGCCCGTTTCAGGAAACCCTGGCCGATCGTCCTCGGCATCTTCGCCGCCACCATCGTCAACCACGCCCTGGCAGGGGCGGTAGGCAACTACATCACGCGCTGGCTCGGCCCCGAGATGCTGCGCTGGATTCTTGGCGGCTCCTTCATCGCGATGGCCGCCTGGATGCTGATTCCCGACAAGCTCGACGATGACGACGCCCCCGGCGCCTCGCACTTCGGCGTCTTCGGCACCACGCTCGTCGCGTTCTTCCTGGCCGAGATGGGCGATAAGACCCAGATCGCCACCGTCATGCTCGCCGCTCGCTTCACGCAGGACTATTTCTGGGTCGTCGCCGGCACCACGCTCGGGATGATGCTGGCCAATGCGCCGGTCGTCTGGCTGGGCGAGAAGATCGTCAAGCGCGTGCCGATCAAGCTCGTGCACGGCATCTCGGCCGCGATCTTCCTGGTGCTAGGCATCGTGATGATCGTTGGCTGGTAGGAATCCGACAGGGCGATATACTGCCGCCTGCGCCGATTTGCTTCAGCTTGCGGGCGCTTTATAAATTCTGCTAAAGACGGCTGCCGAACCCGGCTCGTTTTTGGCGAGGCCGGGTTTTTTCATTCATGTCGTCACCTCCTTTGGTCGTCAGTCCGCAGTCGATGCAGTTCGCAGGCCCGCTGGCCCTGCGCAGCGGCGCGTCGATCAGCGACTACACGCTCGCCTACGAAACCTACGGCACGCTCAATGCCGACCGCAGCAACGCGGTGCTGGTCTGCCACGCGCTGAACGCCTCGCACCACGTGGCGGGCGTCTACGAGGGCCAGGCCCGCTCCGAGGGCTGGTGGGACAACATGGTCGGCCCGGGCAAGCCCGTCGACACCGACCGCTTCTTCGTGATCGGCGTCAACAACCTGGGCTCCTGCTTCGGCTCGACCGGCCCGATGCACGTCAACGCCGCCACCGGCCGCGTCTACGGCGCCGACTTCCCGGTGGTCACCGTCGAAGACTGGGTCGATGCGCAGGCCGTGCTGCTCGATGCGCTGGGCATCCGGACGCTCGCCGCCGTGATGGGCGGCAGCCTCGGCGGCATGCAGGCGCTGTCGTGGACGCTGCAATACCCCGACCGCGTGCGCCACGCCGTGGTGGTGGCCAGCGCGCCCAACCTCACGGCCGAGAACATCGCCTTCAACGAAGTGGCGCGCCGCGCCATCGTGACCGACCCCGACTTCCACGGCGGCCACTTCTACGAACACGGCGTGATCCCCAAGCGGGGCCTGCGCATCGCGCGGATGATCGGTCACATCACGTACCTGAGCGACGACGTGATGAACGAGAAGTTCGGGCGCATCCTGCGCAGCGCCGTCGAAGGCGAAGCGGCAAGCCTCGACTACCGCTATTCCACGCAGGACGTCGAGTTCCAGATCGAGAGCTACCTGCGCTACCAGGGCGACAAGTTCAGCGAGTACTTCGACGCCAACACCTACCTCCTGATCACCCGCGCGCTCGACTACTTCGACCCCGCGCGCAGCCACGGCGGCCAACTGAGCACAGCGCTCGCGAAGGCGACCGCCAAGTTCCTGCTCGTGAGCTTCAAGACCGACTGGCGTTTCTCGCCCGCACGCAGCCGCGAGTTGGTGAAGGCGCTGCTGGACAACCGCCGCAACGTGAGCTACGCCGAGATCGACGCACCGCACGGCCACGACGCCTTCCTGCTGGACGACGTGCGCTACATCGGCGTGGTGCGCTCCTACTTCGAACGCGTCGCGAAGGAAATCCAATGAGCGACCTCGACAACCAGAAATTGATCGCCGCACTGGTGCCCGAAGGCGCGCGTGTGCTCGACCTGGGCTGCGGCGACGGCGCCCTGCTCGACCTCCTGCAGCGCGAGCGCGGCTGCAGCGGCTACGGCGTGGAGATCGCCGACGGCAACGTGCTGCAGTGCATCCGCCGCGGCGTCGATGTGATCCAGCTGAACCTGGACGAAGGCCTCGCGATGTTCGACGACGCCTCGTTCGACGTGGTGCTGCAGATCGACACCCTGCAGCACCTGCGCAATGCCGAGGTGATGCTGCGCGAGACCGCCCGCGTCGGCCGCATCGGCATCGTGGCCTTCCCCAATTTTGCGCACTGGCCCAACCGCCTGAGCGTGGCGCGCGGCCGCATGCCCGTGACGCGCCGCCTGCCCTACCAGTGGTACGACACGCCCAACATCCGCGTGGGCACCTTCAAGGACTTCGAGGTGCTGGCCGGCAAGAACAACCTGCGCGTGCTCGACGCGTTCGGCCTGCAGGATGGGCGCGATGTGCGCTGGCTGCCCAACGCGCGCGCCAGCACCGCGGTCTTCAAGTTCGAGCGGGGCGGCTGAACACCGCGCCGGAGCGCAACCGGATGAGCTTCACGCTGGCAGCGCCGGTTCGCAGCGAGCTGGTCATCAAGAAGAGCCGCTTCATCGGCTGCGTGCAGCCGGTGGCCGACCGGGCCGCAGCTCTGGCCGTCGTCGCCTCGCTGCGCGCAGAACACCCTGCGGCCGCGCATGTGTGCTGGGCGCTGATGGCCGGCGGACAGTCGGCCGCCAACGACGACGGCGAGCCAGGCGGCACTGCGGGCCGTCCCATGCTGGAGGTGCTGCGCCATCAAGAGATCGAAGGCGCGCTCGCGACCGTGGTGCGCTACTTCGGCGGCGTGAAGCTGGGCGCAGGCGGCCTGGTGCGCGCCTACACCGATGCCATCGCGCAGGCGCTGCTCGGCGCCACGCTCGTGCCGCTGGTGCGGCAGCGGAGCCTCCGGTGCGCCGTGCCCTACGCGCTCGAAGGCCTGGTGCGGCGCGAGATGGCCGCAGTGGGCGCGGTGCTCGATTCGGTACAGCACGCCGACGACGTGCGCTTCGCCTTCACGCTGCCCGACCCCGAGGCGAATGCCTTCATCGCCCGTCTCGACGATGCTGCGCAAGGGCGCGTCGTCTGGCAGCGGGAGTAAGCCGCCGCGGCGGTACGGCGGGCGGCGGGGGCGTCATCGAGAGAATGCCGCGCGCGGCCACCGGCACCACCTCGTCGTCGGGCCCGCGCCTCGCCATCTCGGCGGTCACGATGCCCGTGGGCACGGCCAGCACGCCCCAGCCCAGCAGCATCATCACCGAGGCGATCGCGCGGCCCAGGTCGGTCTTGGGCACGAGGTCGCCGAAGCCCACCGTGGCCATCGTCGAGATGGCCCAGTAGATCGCCACCGGAATGCTCGTGAAGCCGTGCACCGGCCCCTCGACCACATACATCAGCGTGCCCATCACCAGCACCACCAGCATCACGAAGCCCACGAACACGGTGATCTTGCGCCGGCTCGCCGCCACGGCCGACACCAGCGCGCGGTACTCCACCGAGTAGCGCGACAGCTTGAAGATGCGGAACACGCGCAGGAGCCGCAGGATGCGCACGTCGATCAGGTAGGCGAACTCCGGCGCGAGCGCCACCAGAAATGTCGGCAGCAGCGCGAGCAGGTCGATCACGCCGTAGAAGCTGGTGGCATAGCGCAAGGGTCGCTTCACGCAGGCCAGGCGCCCGATGTACTCCAGCGTGAAGAGCCCGGTGAAGACCCACTCGAGCACGCCGAACACATGGCCTGCCTGCTGGTGGATCGACTGCACGCTGTCCAGGATCACGACCACCACGCTGGTCACGATCACCGCGATGAGGATCAGGTCGAACAGGCGGCCCAGCCGCGACTCCGATTCGAAGATCACCGAGAACAGCGCGCGCCGCCAGCCTTTTGCAGGCTTGCCGAAGCGGGCGTCGCCGACGGCCGGATCAGCCACCGAATGGACCATGGATGCGGCGGTGCTTTGCAAGGGGGTCGTCATCTTCCGTGGATTAGGGTCTACTGTCGTGCCATTGTCGAGGCGCATCGTCTTATTCGGTTACGCCTCTTGCGCAATGAAGTGCGGCACGCCGTAAGTGCGTTCTTACGATAGTCCCTTTCTTGAGGAGCTCCCCATTGGCTACACAGTCCCCATTCTTCGGCAAGCGCGATCGTGAGACCGACTCGTTGACATCCCGCCCCGCACCGCTCGTTGGTTCGGGCACCAATCTGTCGGGCACGCCCGTCAATCCCTCCTCGTTGACCGCGCAGCAAGGCGGCCTGGCCGCCGCGGCGGCAGCACCCGCCGTCAAGGAAGGCGGCAGCAAGCTCACCGTCGGCCCCAACATCAAGTTGAAGGGTGTCGAGATCACCGATTGCGACACGCTCGTGGTCGAAGGCCTGGTCGAAGCGACCATGGACTCGCGCCTGATGCAGATCGCCGAGCAGGGCGAGTTCAAGGGCTCGGCCGAAATCGACATCGCCGAGATCCGCGGCATCTTCGACGGCAACCTCACGGTGCGCGAGAAGCTCGTGATCCATTCGACCGGCAAGGTCACCGGCAAGATCCGCTACGGCAAGATCGTGATCGAGGAAGGCGGCCAGCTTTCCGGCGAGATCAGCTTCGGCGCCAAGCCGTCGCTCCAGGCCGCGGCCTAAGCCTCCACGGGGGGCTTCCACCCCAGGCGCTCCAGCAATGCACCGGCCGCGGCCGGTGCTCTTTCCTTGGCGCCATTGATGAAGTAGACGAACACGTCACGCTTCTTCGGCGATTCGGTCCAGCCCTCGGCCCGCTCGGCCCAGGTATCGAGCGCCTTCGGTCCGTAACCCGTCTTGAGCTTCGCGTCGGCCATCATGAGCCGCGCATAGGCGACGTCGCCCTCGGGCTCCTCGAACGACGGGAATTTGTCCGCGTCGGTGAACACGGTCGACACCTTGTGCTTCCTGGCGAGCGCCTTGTACGCGGGCGTGATGAAGCTCTCGTGCCGCACGTCCATCACATGGCGCAGCACGCGGCTGCCGTCCTTCTTCGGCAGCAGTTCCAGAAACGCCTCGAAGTCTTCCGCATCGAACTGCTTGGTCGGCATGAACTGCCAGACGATCGGCCCGAGCTTGTCGCCCAGTTCGCCGACGCCGCTGTCGATGAAGCGCTGGATCGACTCGCCCGCGGTCGCCAGCACCTTGCGGTTGGTGGTGAAGCGCGAAGCCTTCATCGAAAACACGAACTCTTCCGGCGCCTCGTCGTGCCACTTGCGGAAGGTCTCGGGCTTGAAGGTGCTGTAGTAGGTGCCGTTGATCTCGATGGCGCTCACGTGGCGGCTCGCGTAGTTCAGTTCCTTGGCCTGCGCGAGCCCCTTGGGATAGAAGTTGTCGCGCCAGGGCTCGTAGGTCCAGCCGCCTATGCCCACCTTGATATTCACCTTGGTCCGAGTCGATGTTGCCTTGCTCACATTGCGCTCCGGGTTGAGATCGCCCGCACTCTACGCGCGCTCGCCGCGAGGCGCAAAATGCGATTTTTCGTCCCACGCGGAGAACCCACCGATGAACGCCCCCCTGCACCGCGAAATGCCTGCCGGCACGCTCGACGCGACGCGCGCCCTCTCCGATGTCACCGCCCAGTGGGACGGCGACATCGTCAGGCAACTCACCGACTACATCGCCATCCCGGCCAAGTCGCCCGGCTTCGACAAGGACTGGTCGGCCCACGGCCACCTGGAGACCGTGCTGCGCAACGCGGCCGCCTGGGTCGAGGCCCAGAAGGTCGAAGGCCTGAAGCTGGAGATCGTTCGCCTGGATGGCCGCACCCCGGTGCTGTTCTTCGAAGTGCCGGCCACCGGCACCGACATGGGCGAGACCGTGCTGATGTACGGCCACCTGGACAAGCAACCCGAATTCACCGGCTGGCGCAACGACCTCGGCCCCTGGACGCCCAAGTACGAGAACGGCCTGCTCTACGGCCGCGGCGGCGCCGACGACGGCTATGCGGTGTACGCGAGCGTTGCCGCGCTGCAGGCGCTCAAGGCACAAGGCGTGGCGCATCCGCGCATCGTCGGGCTGATCGAGACCTGCGAGGAAAGCGGCTCCTACGACCTGCTGCCGTATGTCGATGCGCTGCGTCCGCGCCTGGGCAACGTCGAGCTGGTGATCTGCCTGGACTCCGGCGCCGGCAACTACGACCAGCTGTGGCTCACCACGTCGCTGCGCGGCATGGCCAGCGGCACGCTCAAGGTCGAGGTGCTGACCGAAGGCATCCACTCGGGCGACGCCTCCGGCCTCGTGCCCTCCAGCTTTCGCATCATGCGGCAGGTGCTCGACCGTCTCGAAGACAGCGCCACCGGGCGCCTCTTGCCCGCGAGCTTCCACTGCGAAGTGCCGGCCGACCGCCTCGCGCAAGCCAAGGCCACCGCCGCGATCCTCGGCGAAGAGGTCTACAAGCGCTTCCCGTGGGCGCACTACGACTGCGGCGGCTCGACCATGTTCGCGCTGCCGACCACCACCGATCCGGTGGAGGCGCTGCTCAACCGCACCTGGAAGCCCACGCTGTCGGTCACCGGCGCCGAAGGCTTTCCGGCACTGAAGGACGCGGGCAACGTGCTGCGCCCCTACACCGCCTTCAAGCTCTCGCTGCGCCTGCCGCCGCTGGTCGATGCGGCCGAGTCGGTGCAGAAGCTCAAGGCGCTGCTGGAAGACAACGCGCCCTACCAGGCGCGCGTCACCTTCGAGAGCAACGGCGGCGCCACCGGCTGGAACGCACCGACGATCACGCCCTGGTTCGAAGACGCGCTCAACAAGGCCTCGCAGGCGCACTTCGGCGCGTCCTGCGGCTACATCGGCCAGGGCGGCACGATCCCGCTCATGAACATGTTGAGCGCCGGCTTCCCCAAGGCGCAGATGATGGTCTGCGGCGTCCTGGGCCCGAAGAGCAATGCGCACGGGCCCAACGAGTTCCTGCACGTGCCCTACGCCAAGAAGCTCACGGCCGCCGTGGCCGAGGTGATTGCGGCTTTGCCGGTCGCGCACCGCGCCGCCTCTGCGGAGCCGGCGGCCGCTTGAGCGTCGCGCCAGGCCGCCCCAAGCAAGCTCGCTCCCGCGTGGCGGGAAGGCGCGCAGCGCCAAGGGTGTACCAATGAGCGCCGCGCCGGGCCGCCCCAAGCAAGCTCGCTCCCGCTTGGCGGGAAGGCGCGCAGCGCCAAGGGTGCACCAATGAACGCCGCGCCGGGCCGCCCCAAGCAAGCTCGCTCCCGCCTGGCGGGAAGGCGCGCAGCGCCAAGGGTGCACCAATGAACGCCGCGCCGGGCCGCCCCAAGCAAGCTCGCTCCCGCCTGGCGGGAAGGCGCGCAGCGCCAAGGGTGCGCCAATGAGCGCCGCGCTGCCGTTGCCGCAGCGCGTGCCGCTGTCCACCCCGGACGGCCAGACGCTGGCCCTGCGCCGGCTGCCCGTTGCCGGGACGCCCCGCGCCGTCGTGGTCGTGGTGCACGGGCTGGGCGAGCATGCGGGGCGCTACCACGGGCTTGCCAAGCGGCTGCACGAATGGGGCTTCGCGGTCTGGGCGCACGACCATCACGGCCATGGTGAATCCTCCGGCGCACGGGGCGGCCTGCCCAGCGAACTGCGGCTGGTCGACGACCTCTCGCTGGTGATCGACGATGCGCGCCGCGAGAACCCCGGCGTGCCGGTCGTGCTGCTGGGGCACAGCCTCGGTGGGCTGGTCGCGGCCAGCTTGGTGGCGCGCGGTGTGCGGCCTGTCGATGGCCTGGTGCTCTCGTCGCCGGGGCTCGATCCGGGCTTGAGTGGGTTTCAGAAGGCCCTCCTCGCGGTGCTGCCGCGCATCGCGCCGAACCTGCGCGTGGGCAACGGGCTGGACGACAACTTTCTTTCGCACGACCGCGCCGTGGTGCAGGCCTACCGCGACGATCCGCTCACGCACGACCGCGTTGGCAGCCGGCTCGCGCGCTTCCTCGCCTACGAAGGCGCCATGGTGCAGCAGGCGGCGGCGCGCTGGCCGGTGCCCACGCTGCTGATCTACGCGGGCGACGACCGGCTCGTGAAGCCTGCCGCGAGCCGCGCATTCGCTGCTGCCGCGGCGCCCAGCGGCATGGTCGAGGCGCAGTGCTTCGAGACTCTGTACCACGAGATCTTCAACGAGCTGGACGCCGAGCCGGTGTTCGCCGCGCTGCAGCACTGGCTGGACGAGCGCTTTCCGCTGAACTGACACAAGGCTGGCCGGGGCAAAAAAAAAGCGCCCTCGCGGGCGCCGGAATTCTGATGAGGCAGGCCTCGTTCAGGACTGCTTGCCTTGCAGCAAGCCGCTGAGCGAACCCAGCAGGTCGTCATGGTTGCCCAGGCCCTGGTCCGGCACCTTGCCGTGGGGCGTGAGCTGGTCGATGAGGGCCGGCAGCATGGTGGCAAGCATGGGCAGCAGCGTTTGCGCATTGATGCCGAGCTTGGCCGCAATGTTCGCGATGGTGTCGCCACCGAGCGCGTTTTGCAGCTGGTCGCCCGACACCGGCTGGTTGTCCCCCTTGCCGATCCACGAGCCGATGACATCGCCCATGCCGGCCTGTTCGAACTTCGAGACCAGGCCTCCCAGGCCGCCTTGACCGCCGTTGTTGGCGAGCAGGCCACCCAGCGCGCCGGCCAGGCCGCCGAGATCTCCCAATCCCCCGATGCCTCCGCCTTGCGGTTGCTGCTGTTGGCCAGCGCCTCCGAGCACTTGACCGAGCACCGAATCGAGCAATCCCATGGTCATTTCCTTGGTGTGTGACAGAACCGTCGCATTTTCCGTGTGACGGACCGCAAGCCGTAAGTGAAGCGCCCACTTTCGAACTTGCAACGTGACAAATTACTTGGTACGTGCCGGGCGTTTGGGCAGCAATGCGGGGGTGACCCCCTGCACGCCCACGAGCCCGAGCACGGTCACGAGCGAATTCTGCGCGCCTTTCCATGCATCTGTCACGTCGATCGACTCACTCAACGCATGGGAACCGGAGGACTTGCCGCCGCCCCCGATGATGATGGCCGGAATGCCCAGTGAGATCGGCACGTTGGCATCGGTGCTGCCACCGCGCAGCAGCGTCTTGTGGCCGAAGGCGGTGTTCGAGCGCGTGGCGGCCTCGACGATCACCGAGTCGGTCGGGGTGCGTCCGCCGGGCCGGTCGCCGATCAGCTTGTGGCTCGCGCTCAGCGTGGCGACGTTCCAGCGCTTGTTCTCTTCCACCACCGCTTCGTCGATGGCCGCGAGGATCTTCTTCTCGGTCTCCAGCAGCGAGGCCATGTCGTCCGAGCGGATGTCGACGGCCATGCGCGCATCCGGCGCGATGGTGTTGACCGAGGTGCCGCCGCCCACGGTGCCGACGGTGAAGGTGGTCTTGGGAAAGCCCGGCGTGCGCACGTCGGCGATCTTGGCGATCGCGCGGCCCATGCCGTGGATGGCGCTGGGCACCTGCCCGAACGCACCGAAGCTGTGGCCGCCCGGGCCCTTGAAGTTGACCTCGTAGCGATGGCTCGCGGTGCCCAGCACCAGCACGTGGCCGTCGGGCGAAGGCTCCAGCCCGACCATGCCGTCGATGTCCAGGTGATCGCGAAAGATCGCCTTGATGCCGCGCAGGTTGCCCAGTTCTTCCTCGCCGACGTTGCCGACGATCAGGAGGTCGCCCGCCGTCTGCACCTTGTTGTCGTTGAGCACCTTGAGCCACGACAGCAGCACCGTGAGGCCGCGCGTGTCGTCCGCGATGCCCGGCGCGTGGAGCCGGCCGTCGCGCTCCTTCACCTTCACGTCGGTGCCGGCGGGGAACACCGTATCCAGGTGCGCGGAGATCAAGAGCTTCGGGCCATTGCCCACGCCCTTGCGGAGGCCGACGACGTTGCCTTCGGCGTCGATCTTCGCGTCGGCCAGGCCCAGGGCCTTCATGCGTGCGAGGAAGGCTTCGGCACGCTTTTGCTCCTTGAAGGGCGGGGCTTCGATCTCGGTCAGCATCCTCAGGTCTTCGACGGCGCGCTCGTGGTCGGCCTTGACCGCGTCCAGCAGCTTCTGGATCGCGGGCGATGCCATCAGCTGGGTGTAGGTCCTGTCGACTTCAGGGCTGACCTGCGCCGGCGTGGGCGCGACGGCGTTGCTCTGGGCATGGACGCCGTGGGCGGCGCACAGCGCGGCGAGAAAGAGAGGGGCAAAAGGCGCGAGACGCAGCGAACGGGACATGGGCGGAGGGTCCTTCTTTGTCGTGATGAACGGGTGAGGTACCCATTCTTCCGCAGCCTGCCCGCGCGCGCGTCGCGGAAAACACCCCCTAGGCGCCGCCGAGCAACACCAGGGCCGCGAGCGCCGCGGTCTCGGCGCGCAGCACGCGCGAGCCGAGCGTGACCGGCGCGAAGCCGCAGGCGATGGCCTCCTGCTCCTCGGCCGCGCTGAGGCCGCCTTCGGGGCCGCTCAGCACGCGCACGTCGCGGTGGTCGGGGGCGTGTGCCGCAACGGCTGCGGCAATGCCCTGCGTGCCCTCGGCCAGGCTCAGCACGAAGCGCGCCGCAGCGCCGCCTTCGCCCTGCGCATCGATCCATCCCGAATTGCCCGAGAACGACCGCACCGGGTGAATCACCGGCACGCGATTGCGGCCGCACTGCTCGCACGCCGCGATGGCGATGGCCTCCCAGTGCGCCCGTTTCTTCTCGGCGCGCTCGCCCGAAAGACGCAGCACGCCGTGGGCCGTCGCCAGCGGCTGGATGCTCGCGACGCCCAGCTCGGTGGCCTTCTCGACCAGCCAGTCCATGCGCTCGTTGGCCGGCATGCCGACGGCCAGGTGCACCGCGCGCGCCGCCTCGCGCTCGACCGGGTGATGGGCGCCGACCGTCACCGAGACGTCGCTGCGGCCCATGCGCTCGATCGTGGCCTCGTACTGGCCGCCCGCGCCGTCGAACAGGGTGAGCGCGTCGCCGGGCTGCATCCGCAGCACCTGCACGTGGCGCGCGGCACCGGGCGGCAACGCGAAAGCGGCGCCGGCGCTCAGCGGCACGGAGCAGTGGAAACGGGGCATGCTATGAAATATGGAGCAAGGAACGCAGCTGTGGTGCGGGCATCCCGGGCGGTTTTTTATGAATTTCGCTTCAGACCCGGCCGTAGGCAAAGCCCGTGAGCGCGGAGGTGCCCTCGACCTCGTCGATCACCCGCACGAGCGGCGTGAGCTCCATGTAGCGGCTGGCGGTGGCGCGGATGTAGGCGATGAAGCGCGGCGTGTCGGCCAGATACCGGGGCTTGCCGTCGCGCAGCGTGAGGCGCGCGAAGATGCCGGCGACCTTCAGGTGGCGCTGCAAGCCCATCCATTCGACGGCGCGATAGAAAGCGCCGAAATCCTCGTCCACCGGAAGCCCCGCCTTGCGCGCCGCCTGCCAGTAGCGCACGGTGACGTCGAGCACGAATTCCTCGTCCCAGCTGAGGAAGGCGTCGCGCATCAGGCTGGCGATGTCGTAGGTGATCGGGCCGTAGACGGCGTCTTGGAAGTCGAGCACGCCCAGCGTGGTGCCCGAGCCGTCACCGGGCCGCCCCAAGGCGGCGAGCGCCCCCTCGGGGGGCAGCGAGGACACGCCAGTGCCGAGCGTGGGGGCCACACTCATCATCAAGTTGCGCGGCATGAAGTCGCGGTGCACGTAGACGCTGGGCGACGCCAGGTTGCTCTGGACGATCAGCTTGAAGCTGCGTTCGAGCCGCTCCTTCAGCTTGCCGTCGATGGCCACGCCGCGGTGGCGGCCGATGTACCACTCGGGAAAGAGCGCCAGTTCGCGCTCCAGGAGCGCCCGGTCGTAGGGCGGCAGCACGCCGGGTTTGGAGGCCAGCTGCCAGCGGATGAGCGCGTCGATGGCCTGGTCGTAGAGCGGGCGGCTGGCATCGGGCTGGGCGGGGTCGATCACATCGAGCATGGTCTGGCGGCCCAGGTCGTCCAGCAGCATGAAGCCATTCAGGCGGTCCCATTCGAGCACCTGAGGCGCGGTGACGCCGGCCTCGGCCATGAGCCCGGCCACCTGCACGAAGGGGTCGCTGTTCTCCTTGTCCGGTGGGGCGTCCATCACGATGCGCGTCGGCGTGCCGGGGATGCGGGTGTCCACGCGCAAGTAGCGGCGAAAGCTCGCATCGGCCGAGGCCAGGCGCACGGTGTCGGGCAGAAGATGCTGTGCGACGGCAATGCCCGACAGCCAGCCCCGGAACACTTCGGCGCGCTGCGGATCTGTCCAGAGAAGGGCCTCGGCGGGGCGTGGGGCCAATGAGGCCGGGGGCGGGGGTGCTGTCATGGATAATCGATTCTACAAATCCGCCTGGCGCGGCAACCCCTTCCGGTCGGCCACCGATCGAACAGAGGTTGCTGCCGGCCCCTGCAACCCGCCGGCCTGCCGCGCCGTCTCCCCGACGATCTTTCGTTCCGAACCGATGCCTACGACCCAAAGCCCTCACGCTTGGCACCTTGTGCGCTCGCTGCTCTCCTCGGGGGGGCCGCGGGCCTTCCTCGGAACGGCCTGGCAGGAGGCTTGATGAGCCGACGTGTTGCCCTGCGACGCGCCAGCCCGCCGCTGAAGCTGGCCATGCTGTCGCTGGCGCTGCTCCAGGCGCACGGCGCCTTCGCGCAGCCCGCGGGCGGCCTTGATGGCCCGCTCACGCTCAAGCGCACGCCGCTGCTCACCGAAATCATCCCGCCCACCGAGCGCGGCCAACTGCCCAGCCTGGTCACCGGCGACCGCATGTCCGGCCGCCCCGACCTGGAGACGGTGGTCGAAGGCAATGCGACGCTCAGGCGCGGCCCGGTCGCCATCACCGCCGACCGCCTGGAGTACTACCAGCCCGACGACCGCGCCAAGGCCAAGGGCAACGTGCGGGTCAACCAGGCCGGCAACGTGTACGAGGGGCCCGAGCTCGAGCTCAAGCTGGAGACCTTCGAGGGCTTCTTCAACAACGTGCGCTACCGGTTCCTGGCGAACGGCGGCCACGGCGATGCGGAGCGCATCGATTTCGTCGACGCCAACGTCTCGATCGCCCGGCGCGCCACCTACACCACCTGCCGCCGCGAAGACTTCCCGGGCTGGATGCCGGCGTGGCTGCTGACCGCGGCCACGATCACCACCGACACCGAAGAGAATGAGGGCGTCGCCACCAACGCGCGCCTGAGCTTCATGGGCATCAGCACGCCGCCGATCCCGAGCGTGAGTTTCCCGCTGTCCAACGCGCGCAAGAGCGGCCTCCTGCCGCCCACCATCGGCGTGGACAACACCAACGGCATCGAGATCTCGCAGCCGTACTACTGGAACATCGCGCCCAACCGCGACGCCACGATCACGCCCACGATCATGAGCAAGCGCGGCCTGAACCTGGGCACCGAGTTCCGGTACATGGAGAAGGAATACACCGGCAGCATCCGCCTGGACCTGATGGGCGCCGACCGCCTGGTGGGCCAGCGCTACAACGAATTGCGCGCCTCGCAACTGCAGCAGTTGGCCAATGGAGAAATCCAGGCCAAGGACCTGACCGCGCCGCCCGGCAGCACCAAGCGCTGGGGCATCTGGGCGAACCACCACCAGGATTTCGACGCCAAGGCGCTCGGCCTGGATTCGCTGTCGGCCAACATCAACATCAACCGCGTCAGCGACAACGACTACTGGCGCGACTTCACGCGCACGCCCACGCTGGCGCAGCGCCAGCTGCCCAACGAGGCCTCGCTCAACTGGAGCAAGGACGACTGGAGCGGCGCGATCCGCACGCTGCGCTACCAGACGCTGCAGTACAACCTGTCGCCGATCGTGCCCTCGTACGACCGCATGCCGCAGATCACGGCCAACTACAACAAGTACGACTGGCACGGCTTCGACGTTGCGCTGAACCTCGACTACACGCGCTTTCGGGTCAACACGATCCTGAGCGGCCAGCCCGGCTTCGACCTCATCCAGCAGTCGCAGCCCGATGGCGATCGCGCCATGGCGAACCTTGCGATCAGCCGGCCGTTCATCACGCCGAGTTCGTTCGTCATTCCAAAACTGCAGCTGAACACTGCCAGCTACAGCTACTACCAGCCGCAGGCGGACATCCCCAAGCTCACGATCAACGGTGTCCAGTACGTCAACGGCGTGCCGTACAACCCGAATTCGCTGTACTTTTTCCCAACCTCGTCCAACCGGACGGTGCCGACCTTCAGCCTGGACAGCGGCCTGATCTTCGAGCGCGACGCGAGCTACTTCGGGCGCGCCTTCCGCCAGACGCTGGAGCCGCGCGCGTACTACGTCTACACGCCGTACCGCAACCAGAGCATGCTGCCGAACTACGACTCGGCGGCCAACGACTTCAGCTTTGCGACCATCTACACCGAGAACGCCTTCTCGGGCAGCGACCGCATCTCGGACACCAACGCGCTCACGATGGGCGTGACCTCCCGCCTGATCGACCCCTCGACCGGCGTCGAGGCGGCACGCATCGGCATCGCGCAGCGGCTGCGCTTTGCGGACCAGAAGGTCGTGCTCCCTGGCGGCCTGCCGGTGACCGACCGCGCGAGCGACTTCCTCGTCGGCGGCCAGATCAACTGGACGCCCAAGTGGAGCACCGACGCGCTCGTGCAGTACAACCCCGACACGCGCCGCTCGACCCGCGCGGCGCTGAGCGCGCGCTACAACCCCGAGCCGTACCACAACCTGAGCGTGGCGTTCCGCTACCAGGCCCCGAGCGCGGCGTACCAGGCGGCGCTGCTGGCCAATCCGAACACCACCGCGGTCAACGACGGCAACAAGTCGATCGACGTGGGCTGGCAATGGCCGCTCAACGACCTGTGGGGCGACAAGGGCAAGAACCTGGGCCCGGGCAAGGGCCAGGGCGGTGGCCGCTGGTACGCGGTGGGCCGTCTCAACTACGACCTGCAGGACAAGAAACTCACGGACGGCGTGCTCGGTTTCGAGTACGACGGCTGCTGCTGGATCGGGCGCGTGGTGCTGCAGCGCATCACCACCGGCCAGGTGACGGCCAACACCCGCATCATGTTCCAGCTCGAATTTGTCGGCTTCTCCAGCATCGGCTCGAGCCCGATGCAGGCGCTGCGGCAGAACATCCAGCGCTACGAACCCCTGCGCCAACCTGGCGAGGCGCCGAGCCGCTTCACCAACTACGACTGAGACGACTGACTGAGCAACGCCATGAAACACATCCGTTCCATCATCACCCTGGGCTGCCTCGCGGCAATGGCCGCAACGTCGGGTGCGCAGGGCTTTCGCTCTGGCAGCGGCATCACGGACATCATGCGCGCCGGTCCGCGCCTGGGTCCTCCGCCGGTGCAGCGGGCCCCTGCCGCGCCGTCGGCGGCACCCGTGCAGCGGGCGGCTGAATTCATCGTCGCGCTGGTCAACTCCGAGCCGATCACCAACACCGACGTGCAGTCGCGGGTGACGCGCCTGCTCAAGGAGAACCCCGATGCGGAACGCGTGCCGCGCGGCGAGCTCGCGCGCCTGGTGCTCGAGCGCCTGATCGTCGAGCGCGCCCAGCTGCAGCTGGCCAAGGAAGGCGGCATCAAGGTCGACGACGTGGCGATCGACCAGGCCGAGCAGACCGTGGCACGCCAGAACGAAATCAGCCTGGTCGAGCTGCGCCGCCGCGTGGCTGCCGAAGGCATCGCGCTGGCCGATTTCCGCAGCGACCTGCGCGACCAGCTCCTGCTCACGCGCCTGCGCGACCGCGAAGTCGAGTCGAAGGTCAAGATCAGCGACACCGAGGCCGACGAGTACCTGCGCGACCAGCGCAACTCGACCACCAAGAATGCGGCCTTTCAGAACCTCAATCTCGCGCAGGTGCTCGTCGCCCTGCCCGAGAACGCCACGGACGCCCAGGTGGCCGCCGCGCAGAAGAAGGCGCAGGGCATCGCCGAGCGCGCCCGTTCGGGCGAGGACTTCGCCAAGCTGGTGCGCGAGAACTCCGATTCGCCCGACCGCGAAAACGGCGGCGCCATCGGCATGCGCTCCTCCGACCGCTACCCGCCGCTGTTCGTGGACGCCGTGCAATCGACGGGGCTGAACGGCATCGCCGGGCCGGTTCGCTCCAGCGCCGGCTTCCATGTGCTCAAGGTGCTGGCCAAGGCGCAGATCGGATCGCTGGACGCGACCGTCACGCAGACCCAGGTGCGCCACATCCTGCTGCTCAACGACCCCAAGCGCACCACGGCGCAGGCGGTGGCGCAACTGGCGGAATTCAAGCGCCGCGTGCAGGCCGGCACGGCCGACTTCGCGGGTCTTGCGCGAGACAACTCGCAGGACGCGAGTGCCAAGGAAGGCGGCGACCTCGGCTGGTCGCGCCCCGGCCAGTTCGTGCCCGAGTTCGAGGAAGCCATGGACCGGCTGTCGCCAGGCCAGATCAGCGACCCTGTCGTGTCGCGCTTCGGCGTGCACCTGATCCAGGTGGTCGGCCGCCGCGATTCCAAGCTGACCCAGACCGAGCAGCGCGAAGCCGCGCGCAACGTGCTGCGCGAACAGCGCGTCGAGGAAGCCTTCACCACCTGGGTGCAGGAAGTGCGCGCACGCGCCTACGTGGAATACCGCGACCCGCCGCAGTCCTGATCCGATGGCACACATCGCCAGGAAGCGGTTCGGGCAGCATTTCCTGTCCGACGGCGGAATCATCGATGCGATCGTGCAGGAGATCGCGCCGCAGCCCGGCGATGCGATGGTCGAGATCGGGCCAGGGCTCGCGGCGCTGACGCAGCCGCTGGTCGAACGGCTCGGACGCCTGACGGTCATCGAGCTCGACCGGGACCTGGCCAAGCGGCTGCGCGAGCACCCGCAGCTGGAGGTCATCGAGTCCGATGTGCTGAAGGTGGACTTCGCAGAGCTCGCGGCCAAGGCCGAGCCGAAGCCGCTGCGCGTGGTGGGCAACCTGCCCTACAACATCTCCACGCCGATCCTGTTCCATCTGCTGGGCTTTGCCCACCTGATCGCGGACCAGCACTTCATGCTGCAAAAGGAAGTGATCGACCGCATGGTGGCCAGGCCCGCCACCTCGGACTACAGCCGCCTGAGCGTGATGCTGCAGTGGCGCTACGAGATGCAGAACGTGCTGTTCGTGCCGCCCGAGAGCTTCGAGCCGCCGCCGCGCGTGGACAGCGCCGTGGTCCGCATGGTGCCGCTGGCGCAGCCGCCGGCAGTGGATGCGGCGCGGCTGGGCGAGATCGTGCAGGTGGCCTTCAGCCAGCGCCGCAAGATCCTGCGGCATACGCTGGGCAAATGGCTGGAGACGCACGGCTTCCAGGGAGAGTTCGATCCCCAGCGGCGCGCCGAGGAAGTGCCGGTGGCCGAATACGTTGCACTGGCCCAGGCCGTTCCCCCATGAAAAAAGCCCGTCGACGACGGGCTTTTTTCATGGGGGCGGGTTGCTGCGATTACGCGGCGGCCAGCCAGTACCCCGCGTTGAAGGGGCTGCTCATGCGCAATGCCAGGGGCGACACGTCGACCAGTTTGTCGGTCGGCATTTTTTCGCCCGCCGGCTCGGTGCTGGCGGCGGCCGTTGCGGCGGCGTTGGGGTTCACTTCGATGCCATCGAGGGTTTCAGCGTTCGGCTGAGCCTCGTTCGCCCGTTCTGCTTGGCTGGTAGATGCAGAACGGGCTACAGAAAAGAATAGAAGCACCGGAAGGGGACCTTGCGGTCGCCCCAGTAATCCGAAGCGTCCCGGAAGATGTCGAGCAGCTGCTCGCGCGCTTCCTTGTCGAACTTGGCGTTGGCCGGGATCTGTTCGAGCACGATGACAAAACCTGGCTGCGGGCCCGATTTATGCAACGGGTCGGTCATGCAGTCGTACAGCGCGTCGAAGTTCTTGCCGAAGTGCGCCGGGAAGGTGAACTGCTGGGCGATCAGGTCGAGCACGTCCTGCTTGGTCTGGGCGTTGCCCAGGTTTGCGTACAGGAAGTGCTGGCCGGCCGCGTTGGCGGCGTCCTGCAGGTCGTTCACGCGGAACGCGCGGATCGATTGCACGATGTTCGGGCGTACGGCACGAAGGGATAAGGTCATCTCCGCTGGTCTTTCCATAGTCATCATCATTTCTTCGGGGCGCTTGGGGGCGCCGCTCAGGTCGTTTTCATCGCTCATGGCGCAATCCGTCTGAAACTTGCATAGTGGTCTGCCGTGTACCAGCAGGCCTCGGGGGTCGTGCGCTGCTCGCCACCGCAGATGATTCGCTGGGCACCCCGGTTGCGAGCGCCCGGTGTCGTCACCGTGTACTCGCGGTAGTGGCCGCGCCGTGCCGGCGGCAGGAGACGCTCGCGATTGCCAAATACAGTGCCGTCCTTTTCGTACCGGAAGGGACCACCGTTCAAGATGGCCTGATAGGTTCGCTGGCCCTGGACCGGAAGATCGGTCAGTGCAATCGATTCCTCAACGGACGTTTTTCCTGCGCCGAACCATCCGCGAGCCTCGGCCCCGGTCGTCAACGCCAACAGCATCAGGCTGGTGAGCGCAAACTTGGAGACAGAGGACGTGATCGAGGCGTAAGCCGCCATGGGACACCACAAGAGAAAAGAGCGGGGGGTTCGAATTGCGCTCAACCTCGGGGTTAACCCGCAAATTCAAGCCCGCGAGTGTGCACCACGCTGGCGAAAATAGCAAGCGACTGCCCAAAGTTTGAGCAGTCGCGAGAGGCGGAAGTGGCCCACTAAGTCAGCGTCCACTTTCGCCGAATGGCCTATCTCTCTGCGTTTGCGTCAGCCACTGTCAAGGCTGTCATGTTCACGATGCGCCGAACAGTCGCGCTGGCCGTGAGAATGTGCACAGGTTTGGCCGCACCGAGCAGGACAGGGCCGATGGCGATGTTGCCGCCTGCTGCAGTTTTGAGCAGGTTGTACGAAATATTGGCGGCGTCGATGTTCGGAAAAACCAACAGATTGGCGTCGCCCGCCAGCGCGCTGTGCGGCATGACGACCGCACGCTGCTTGCTGTCCAGGGCCACGTCGCCGTGCATTTCGCCGTCCACTTCGAGCCAGGGCGCCTGCACGCGCAAGAGGTCGAGCGTCTTGCGCATCTTGATGGCGCTGGGTTCGTTGCTGGTGCCGAAGTTCGAATGCGACAGCAGCGCCGCCTTGGGCTTCAGGCCGAAACGCATCATTTCCTCGGCCGCCATCGTCGTGATCTCGGCCAGCTCCTCGGGCGAGGGGTCGTAGTTGACGTGCGTGTCGACCAGGAACACCTGGCGGTCGGGCAGCAGGAGGCCGTTCATGCAGGCGTACACCGGCACGTCCTGCGGGGTGCTCTCGCAGCCGCCGGGGCGCTTGCCGATCACCTGGTCGATGTAGTGCAGGTGGATCAGCGTGGTGCCCCAGGTGCCGCAGATCATGCCGTCGACCTCGTCCTTGTGCAGCAGCATCGCGCCGATCAGCGTGAGGCGGCGGCGCATCTCGATCTTGGCGGTCTGCACCGTCTGGCCCTTGCGCTCGGTCATGCGGTGGTAGGTCTGCCAGAAGTCGCGGTAGCGGTGGTCCTGCTCGACGTTGACGATGTCGTAGTCCAGCTCTTCCTTCAGGCGCAGGCCGAATTTCTCGATGCGCTGCGCGATGACGGCCGGGCGGCCGATCAGCGTCGGGCGCGCGATGCCTTCGTCGACCACGATCTGCGCGGCGCGCAGCACGCGTTCTTCCTCGCCTTCGCAGTACGCCACGCGCTTTTTCTGCGCCCGGCGGGCCGCTTCGAAGATCGGCTTCATCGTCGTGCCCGAGGCATAGACGAAGTTCTGCAGCTTGTCGCGGTAGGCGTCCATGTCCTTGATCGGACGCGTCGCCACACCGCTTTCCTCGGCCGCCTTGGCCACCGCCGGCGCGATCTTCATCATGAGACGCGGATCGAAGGGCTTCGGAATGAGGTATTCGGGGCCGAACGACAGTTTTTCACCGACGTAGGCGGCGGCAACGCGCTCGCTCTGTTCGGCCTGGGCCAGGTCGGCAATCGCGTGCACCGCGGCGATTTCCATCTCGTCGGTGATCGTGGTCGCGCCCGAATCGAGCGCGCCGCGGAAGATGTACGGGAAGCACAGGACGTTGTTGACCTGGTTCGGATAATCGGTGCGGCCCGTGGCCATGATCACGTCGGGGCGCACTGCGTGCGCGTCTTCGGGGGCGATCTCGGGGTTCGGGTTGGCCAGCGCGAAGATCACCGGCTTGGCCGCCATGCTGGCGACCATCTCGGGCTTGAGCACGCCGCCGGCCGACAGGCCCAGGAACACGTCGGCACCGACGATCACTTGCGCGAGCTTGCGCAGCTCTGTCTTTTGCATGTACTGGCGCTTGTCGTCGTCCATCAGCTCTTCGCGGCCTTCGTAGACCACGCCGGCCAGGTCGGTGACGAACACGTTCTCGCGTTTGAGGCCCACCTTGAGCAGCAGGTTCAGGCAGGCCAGCGCCGCGGCGCCCGCGCCCGAGGTGACCAGCTTGATGTCGGCGATGTTCTTTCCGGCCACCTTCAGGCCGTTGACCATGGCTGCCGCCACGGTGATCGCCGTGCCGTGCTGGTCGTCGTGGAACACCGGGATCTTCATGCGCTTGCGCAGTTCGCGCTCCACGTAGAAGCAGTCCGGGGCCTTGATGTCTTCCAGGTTGATGGCGCCGAAGGTGGGCTCCAGCGAAGCGATGATCTCCACCAGCTTGACCGGGTCCTTCTCGTCGATCTCGATGTCGAACACGTCGACGCCGGCAAACTTCTTGAAGAGAACGCCCTTGCCTTCCATCACCGGCTTGGAAGCCAGCGCGCCGATGTCGCCCAGGCCGAGCACCGCGGTGCCGTTGCTGATGACGCCCACGAGGTTGCCGCGCGAGGTGTACTTGAAGGCGTTCAGCGGGTCCTTGACGATTTCCTCGCAGGGCGCCGCCACGCCGGGCGAGTAGGCCAGCGACAGGTCGCGCTGGTTGACCATCTGCTTGGTCGCCGCGATGGCGATCTTGCCGGGGACGGGAAACTCGTGGTACTCGAGGGCGGCACGGCGCAACTCGGCGCGTTTGTCTTCGGGCGTGGGAGTCGATGAAGTCGAAGGGGTCGAATCGGACATGTGCCTGTAGCTCCTGGTGGCGCTTCTTCTGGGGGCGCCGATTGTAGACCTCGGTTCGTAAAGCCATACGCCGCATGGCCGGTGCGAGGCATGACCAAAAGCACGGGGCGCTGTCAAGGCGATGTGGCAATATGCACGGCTCGGACAAAACCTGAAAAAACCTGTAGAGGAGCAACCATGGCCCTGATGGATTTCATCAAGAAACAGTTCATCGACATCATCCAGTGGACCGAGACCGGCGATGGCACGCTGGCCTGGCGGTTCCCGATGGCCGAGATGGAAATCCAGAACGGCGCCTCGCTCACCGTTCGCGAATCGCAGGTGGCCGTCTTCGTCAACGAAGGCAAGGTGGCCGACGTCTTCGGCCCCGGCATGTACAAGCTCACGACGCAGACGCTGCCCGTGCTCACGTACCTGAAGAACTGGGACAAGCTCTTCGAATCGCCCTTCAAGAGCGACGTCTACTTCTTCAGCACCCGCCAGCAGGTCGACCAGAAGTGGGGCACGCCCCAGCCGATCACGATCCGCGACAAGGATTTCGGCGCCGTGCGCCTGCGGGCCTTCGGCAACTACAGCTTCCGCATCGGCGATGCCAAGCTGTTCCATACCGAGATCTCCGGCACGCGCGACATCTACAGCGTGGCCGACCTGGACGGCCAGCTGCGCGGCCTGGTGCTGCAGAACATCAGCAACGCCATCGCGTCCAGCGGCGTTCCCTTCCTGGACCTCGCGGCCAACCAGATCCAGTTCGCGCAGGCGCTCGCCGCGCAGCTCGTGCCCGAGTTCGAGAAGATCGGCATCAAGCTGGAGAACATCACCGTCCAGAACGTCTCGCTGCCCGAAGAGCTGCAGAAGATCCTCGACCAGAAGATCGGCATGGGCATGGTCGGCAACGACATGGGCAAGTTCATGCAGTACCAGACGGCGCAGGCGATCCCCAAGTTCGCCGAAGGCGCGGCCAACGGCGGCGGCATCGCGGGCGATGCGATGGGCCTGGGCGCCGGCGTGGCGCTCGGCCAGGTGCTGGCGCAGAACCTCGCACAGGGCCTGAGCCCGAACGCGGCCGCAGCCGCTGCGGCCACCGCCACGGCAGCGTCCCAGCCCGCCGTGGCCGTGGTGAGCCCCGCCGACGTGATGACCACGCTCGAGAAGCTCGGCGAGCTCAAGACCAAGGGCATCCTCACGCAAGAAGAGTTCGACGCCAAGAAGGCAGACCTGCTCAAGAAGTTGGTCTAACCCCCAGGCTTCGCGCACTTCGTGTCGCTTCTCCTTCCCCCTTGCAGGGGGCAATGCCCGTGGCCTGGCGCAGCCGGTTCCACGGCATTCCCCATAGCTGCAGTCGCTGCCGCCGCTGTTGCCGTTGCCGTGGATTGCCATGGCTGAGGAAACCGGCAACCAGCGCTATTACCGCGCCCCCTGCCCCGGCTGCGGCGCGCCGGTCGAATTCCGCTCGGCGCAGTCGACGCACGCGGTCTGTCCCTACTGCCAGAGCACCGTCGTGCGCCAGGGCGAGACGCTCGCGCGCACCGGCAAGATGGCCGAGCTGTTCGACGACTTCAGCCCGCTGCAGCTGTTCGCCTCGGGCCGCATCCAGGACAAGCCCTTCACGCTGATCGGCCGGCTGCAATACACCTACCCCGGTGGCCGCTGGACCGAATGGATCGCCGCGCTCGACGACGACCGCACCGCGATCCTCAGCGAGGACAACGGCGCCTACGTCTTCGCGCTGCCCTTCGATCTGCAGCGCACCGCGCCGCCGTCGGTCGACCTGCGCGTGGGCGCCACCAGCGCCTTCGCCGGCCAGAGCTACACCGTCACCTCGAACGAGCAGGTTGCGCTCACCTCCGCGCAGGGCGAGCTGCCGCACCTGCCCGATCTCGGCCGGCCGTTCGCGATGGTCGAGCTGCGCAACGACAAGGGGCTGGTGCTCAGCATCGACTACGGCACCGCCAAGCCCAGCGCCTACCTCGGCCGCTCGGTGCAACTCGAGGATCTGCAGCTCTCCGGCCTGCGCGAGGAGTCGGCCAAGGACGAAAAGGGCCGCAGCTTCAACTGCCCGAACTGCGGCTCGCCGGTCACCGTCAACCTGGCCGACAGCAAGAGCATCACCTGCCGTTCGTGCAACAGCATCATCGATCTGTCGCAGGGCATCGGCGGCGAGCTCAAGCACGCGGCGCAGGACGAGCCGGTGCGCCCGCTCATCGCGCTGGGTGCCATGGGCCAGTTGCAGGGCGCCCAGTGGCAGGTGGTGGGCTTCCAGCACCGCATGGGCGTGGAGCCGGGCGACGACGAGATGTTCGGCTGGGACGAGTACCTGCTCTACAACCAGAAGCGCGGCTTCAGCTTCCTGGTCGATGCCGAGGACGGCTGGAGCATGGTCAAGCCGACCACCGGCGCGCCGGTGATGGCCGAGAACGGCAGCACCGCCACATATCTGAGCAAGCGCTACCAGCAGCAGTACGCCTACAACGCCGAGACCACCTACGTGGCGGGAGAGTTCTACTGGCAGGTCGAGCGCGGGCAGAAGACCTTCAACCGCGACTTCGCCAGCGGCCCGGCACTGCTGTCGATGGAGCGCTCGACCAACGAGCTCACCTGGTCGTCGGGCATCAAGCTGGACAGCGGCGTGGTCGCGACCGCCTTCAAGCTCGATGCCAAGAAGGACATGTTCAAGCGCGGCGACGCGCTGCCCGTGAGCGCCGCCTCGGGCATGGGCTGCGGCACGATCATCCTCATCATCGTCGTCATCATCATCCTGCTGATCATCCTGAGCACCTGCAGCGGCCGTGGCGGCTCCTCGAGCGGCTACCGCAGTTCGGGCGGCTCGTACGGGGGGTATTCGAGCGGTGGCGGCCACAAATGACGAAGATGCTTTCGCCCATCGCAATTTCACTTCTTACTACTGCTACGACTGGAGGTCCCCATGGGATTTGAATGGCTGAAACCGGGCGTGGTCCTCGGATCGCTCGTGTATGCGCTGATCGGCGTGATCATCTTCTGGCTGTGCTTTCTCATCATCGACAAGATCACGCCCTATGACCTGTGGGGCGAGATCGTCGAGAAGCAGAACGTGGCGCTCGGCCTGGTCGTGGCCGCGATGAGCCTGGGCATCTGCATCATCGTCGCCGCAGCGATTCATTAGCCCCCCGGTTTTGCACTTCGCTTCGCTACGCGTCATTCGCCAGCCCCCGAGGGGGAGGCGCGGCTCGCCCGTCCGGGCAAAGCGCGGACGTTGCCGCGCTGGCGGCCCGGCGGCGACCGCCTGATCCATGAACGCTCCAGCCAGTCCGGCGCTGCCGGCCAAAGGGCCGCAGCCCGTCGAGATCGCCCTGCTCGCCAGCGTGTTCGTGGTCGCAGCCTGCGGGCTTGTCTACGAACTGAGCGCGGCGGCGCTCAGCTCCTACCTGCTCGGCGATTCGGTGCTGCAGTTCAGCACCATCATCGGCACCTACCTGTTCGCGATGGGCGTGGGCTCCTGGCTCTCGCGCTATTTCGACCGCCAGCTGCCGGCGCACTTCCTTCGCATCGAGCTGCTGGTGGCGCTGATCGGCGGCGCGCTGCCGGCGATCCTGTTCCTTGCCAACGCCTATGTGCCGAGCGCCTTCCGGCTCTTGCTCTACGGTCTCGTGATGGTCGTCGGCACGCTGGTCGGGCTCGAGATCCCGCTGGTCATGCGCATCCTCAAGCGCAACATCGTGCTCAAGAACCTGGTGTCGCAGGTGCTGACCTTCGACTACCTGGGCGCGCTCGCGGTGTCGGTGGCGTTTCCGCTGATCCTCGTGCCGCAGCTGGGCATGATCCGCACCGGCCTCTTGTTCGGCTTCATGAACGCGGCGGTGGCGGTGTGGGCGCTGTGGCTGTTCCGCCATGAGCTGCGGCGCATCGGCGCGCATGCGGTGGCGTGCTTTCTCGCACTGGCCGCGCTGCTGGCCGCTTTCGTCTGGGCCGACCACATCACCACGCTGGCCGAAGACAAGTTCTATCAGGACCGCATCGTGTTCAGTGCCACCTCGCCTTACCAGCGCATCGTGGTCACGCGCGGGCAGCTCGGGCACCGCCTCTTCCTGAACGGCAACCTGCAGTTCGCCGAGCGCGACGAGTACCGCTACCACGAGGCGCTCGTGCATCCGGTGATGGCCGCGCAGGGCGCGCCGAAAAAGGTCGCCGTGCTCGGCGGCGGCGACGGCATGGCGGTGCGCGAGATCCTGAAGTACCCCTCGGTCGAATCGGTCACGCTCGTGGAGCTCGATCCGAACATGACGAAGCTCTTCACCGAGCACGAGACGCTGGCCGCGCTCAACGCGCATTCGCTGTCGTCGCCCAAGGTGAAGATCGTCAACACCGATGCCTTCCAGTGGCTGCAGCAGCCGGGCGACATGTTCGACGTGATCGTGGTTGATTTTCCCGATCCGACCAACTTCGCGATCGGCAAGCTCTACACCAACAGCTTCTATTCGCTGCTCGAGAAGCGCCTGTCGGCCAGTGGCTACGCGGTGATCCAGACCACCTCGCCGCTGGTGGCGCGCAAGAGCTACTGGACCGTGGCGACCACCATCGAGTCGGTGGGCCTGCGCGCGACGCCGTATCACGCACATGTGCCGAGCTTCGGCGAATGGGGCTACATCATCGCGAGCCGCCGGCCCTATCGGATGCCCGATGCGCTGCCCTCGGGGCTGCGATTCCTCTCGCCGTCGACGCTGCCCCTGATGTTCGACTTTCCGCTCGACATGGCGCGCGTGCCGGCCGAGGTGAACCGCCTGTCGAATCAAACCTTGGTCACCACTTACGAGCAAGAGTGGGGCAAGGTCATGGCGCACTAGCTTCGACACCATGCAGCGGCGCGATTTCCTCGGCGTAGCGGGCGCGGCGGGCGCCCTGGCGCTGGCCGGGTGCGAGGTGCCGCCGCCCATCGAAGGCGGCTTCACCGGCATCGACGTCGCGCGCGGCCATGCGATGCGCGACGGCACGCTCAAGAGCCAGGCGCCCGCGACCGTGAAACGCACGCGCGTGGTGATCGCCGGCGGCGGTGTCGCGGGCCTTGCGGCCGCGCGTGCGCTGCGGCTCGCGGGCATCGAGGACTTCACCCTGCTCGAACTCGAAGACACCGCCGGCGGCAACGCGCGCGGCGGCATGGTCAACGGCATTGCCTGCCCGCTGGGTGCCCACTACCTGCCGGTGCCCGGCGACGATGCACGCGAGGTGCAGGATTTGCTCGAAGAACTGGGCCTGCGCCAGCGCGTCGCGGGCCGCTGGGAATACGACGAGCGCACCCTCTGCCACAGCCCGCAGGAGCGTTTGTTCTTCCACGGCGAGTGGCAGGACGGCCTGTTGCCCGTGCACGGCGTGGGCGTCGACACGATGGCGCAGTACCGCAAGTTCGCGCAGCGCATCGACGCACTGCAGCACGCGGCGCACTTCGCCATTCCGACGCTCAAGGTCGCGGTCACGCCCGAACTGCTGGCGCTCGATGCCATCGCCTTCTCGCGCTGGCTCGACAGCGAAGGCTTCAGCGACGTGCAGCTGCGCTGGTACCTCGATTACTGCTGCCGCGACGACTACGGCGCGGGCATCGAACAGGTCTCGGCCTGGGCCGGCATCCACTACTTCGCGAGCCGGCACGGCTTCCATGCGCCCGGCGATCCGAGCGGCAGCGCCAACGATGCGAACCCTGAGCGCGACGGCGTGCTCACCTGGCCCGAAGGCAACGGCTGGCTCACGAAGCAACTGGCCGCGCCGCTCGGCGAGCGCCTGCGCACGGGCCAGGTCGTCACGCGCATCGCCGAGTTGCGCGGCGGCGTCGAGGTCGATGCGTGGGATACCGCGTCGAAATCGCTGGTGCGCTGGCAGGCCGAGCGTTGCATCGTCGCGTTGCCGGTGTTCATCGCCGCGCGCGTGGTCGAGAACGCGCCCGAGGTGCTGAAGCACGCCGCCGCGCACGTGCGCTACGCGCCGTGGCTGGTGGCCAACGTGCACCTGCGCGGCCCGCTGGCCGACCGCGTCGGCGCCGCGCCCAGCTGGGACAACGTCATCTACGGCACGCGCGGCCTCGGCTATGTCGATGCGCGCCACCAGACGCTGGACCCCACGCCACGCGGCACCGTGCTGAGCTGGTACCGCCCGCTGGGCCCGAGCAGCTACGACACCGCCGACGGCCGCAAGCTGCTGCTGGAGCGCCCGTGGACCGGCTGGCGCGACGACCTGCTCGCCGAGCTGTCGGTGCCGCACCCGGACCTGCCTTCGCTCGCCACGCGCATCGAGATCACGCGCTACGGCCACGCCATGTCGATCCCCCGGCCCGGGCTGCTGGCCGAGATCGGCTCGCAACGCACCGCGCCGGACGATGCGCACCGCGGCAGCGTCATCGCGGGGCGCCTGTCGTTCGCGCACGCCGACTGGTCGGGCTATTCGATCTTCGAGGAAGCGTTCACGCGCGGCCACGTCGCGGGCGCGAGCCTGGCATGAAGACGCTGGTGCTCGGCGGCTACGGCAATTTCGGCGCGCGCATCTGTCGTGCGCTGGCGGCGGATGCCGGCATCGAGTTGCTGGTCGGCGGGCGCGACCTGGAGCGTGCGACGGCGTTTGCGCAATCGCTGGGCGGCAATGCGCGCGGCATTCGCGTCGATGCGGAGGCGCCCGATCTCGCGCAGGGCCTGGGGTACCTGGGCGTCGAGCTCGTCATCCACACCGCCGGCCCGTTCCAGAACCAGGACTACCGCGTGCCGCAGGCCGTGGCCGCCGCCGGCGCGCACTACATCGACCTGGCCGATGGGCGCCGCTTCGTCTGCGACTTTCCCGCCGCGATGGACGCCGCCTTCCGCGATGCGGGGCGAACTGCCGTTGCAGGCGCCAGCACCGTGCCGGCGCTCTCGTCGGCGGTGGTCGACCATCTCGCGGCCGGCTGGCAAGGCATCCGCAGCATCGACATCTGCATCGCGCCTGCGCAAGGCGCGCCGCGCGGCGAGGCGACGCTCGCGGGCGTGCTCGCTTACTGCGGTGAGCCGATCCGCGTCTGGCAGGACGGTCAGTGGATCGAGCAGCCCGGCTGGGCGAATCCCGTGAAGGTGCAGTTCGCGCGCATGCGGCCACGCCGGGGTGCCTTGTGCGACATCCCCGATCTCGAACTTTTTCCGTCGCGCTATGCGGGCGTGCAGTCAGTCATGTTCCGCGCGGCGCTCGAAGTCGGTATCGCGCAGCAAGCCTTCGCCTTCATGGCGTTCATGCATCGCGTGGGCCTGCTGCGCGCGCCGCGGAAGCTGGCGCCGCTGCTGCATTCGGCGGGTGGCGTGTTCGATGTGCTCGGCACTGCGCTGGGCGGCATGGTGGTGCGGGGCGAAGGCATCGATGCGCAGGGCGCGGTCGCGCGCCACGCCTGGCACATCGCCGCCGACGACAACCATGGCCCCGAGATTCCCTGCATGGCCGCGATCCTGCTGGCACGCCGGCTCGCGCGCGGCGATGCGCTTCCCGTCGGCGCGCACGCCTGCGCCGGGCTGCTCACGCTGCCGGAATTCGAGCCCGAGTTCGCGCGCTGGGGCATGGTGACCGACCTGATCGACGAGACCTCGCCCACCCCATGACCCAGCCGGCCGACGACGATCGCCTGCTGCGCCTGAGCCTCGTGGCGGTCTGGCTGTTCACGGCCTTTGCCAGCCTCGTCGAACTGAACGGGCAGAGCCGCCAGGTGCTGGCCGATGCCGGCATCGCATCGCCGCCGTGGCTGGTGCAATTGCTGATCCTCGGTGGCGCGGCGGCCGACCTCGCCATCGGCCTGGCGCTCTGGTGGCGGCCCGGTCGCACCAGCTATCTCGCGGCCCTCGGCCTGATGCTGCTCATGACCGCGGCGGCGACCTTTCTTCAGCCCGCCCTGTGGCTGCATCCGCTGGGCCCGCTGCTCAAGAACCTGCCCATCGCCGCACTGCTCTGGCACCTGTACCGGCGCACCAAGCCATGAACACCTACCTCGTCCTCAAGTGGCTGCACATCGTCTCCAGCGTGCTGATGGTCGGCACGGGGCTGGGCTCGGCCTTCTACATGTTCTTTGCCAACCGCAGCGGCAGCGTGCCGGCGCAGGCGGTGGTGAGCCGGCTGGTGGTGCGCGCGGACTGGTGGTTCACCACGCCCACGGTCATCCTGCAGCCAGCCACCGGTTTCGCGCTGGCGCACATGGCGGGCTGGCCGCTCTCGACGCCGTGGCTCGCGGTATCGCTGGGCCTCTTCCTGTTCGCGGGGATCTGCTGGCTGCCGGTGGTGTGGCTGCAGATCCGCATGGCCGCGATGGCCGGGCAAGCACATCGCGACGCCATGCCGCTGCCGCCGCTGTACGCGCGCTACCAACGCTATTGGGAACTGCTCGGCTACCCGGCTTTCGTGGCCATGGCCGCCGTCTTCTGGCTCATGGTGAACAAGCCCGCGCTTTCGCTTTGATTCGAGACGGGCCGGTGCGCGGGCCTGTGCGGTTTTCACGCAGACTTCACACACAGCGCCATTGCTTCACAGGCAGTCGGGAGACTGCCAGGCGCCAACAAAAACACCGGGGGAGCTTCCATGCTTCAAATCGCCAATCGAAAACTCGCGTCGCTCAGCGACGTGCTCTTCACCGGACTGGGCCGTGCGCTCGGTTTTCTGCGTCCGCTGGCACGCGGACTCATCGGTTCCTGGCGACCCCCAGGGTGGCTGCGCATCGTGGGCGCTTTTCTTCTTTTCGGGCTGCAGTGGCTGCAGCAACGGCTGGCCTGGCTGGTCGTGCTGGCGTTGCTGGTGCTGGCCGGCTGGTTCGCCAGCCCGCATGTGCTGAAGTGGTGGCACGGCCTCACGCCCGATCGCGTCGAGCCTGTCGTTTCCACCGCGCAGATCGTGCCGCCGCCGCGCACGCAGATCGAGAACGACAAGGGACCGAACCCGGTCGTCATCAACTTCTCCGCCTCGGTCGCGCCGATCGCGCGCATCGGCCAGGAGGCGACCGGCGTCACCATCGAGCCCGCCATTGCCGGACGCTGGTCGTGGAGCAGCCAGAAGAAGCTCGAATTCCTTCCCGCGCAGGATTGGCCGGTCGGCCAGCCCTACAAGGTGCAGCTCTCGAAGGATGCGCTCGCGCCGCACATCGAGATCGAGCAGCGCAAGTACGAGTTCGCCTCGCCCGAATTCAGCGCGCGCATCGCGGGCGCGGAGTTCTATCAAGACCCCGTGCAGGCCAACGTGCGGCGTGCACTTTTCCAGGTGCGCTTCTCGCACCCGGTCAACACCGCCGAATTCGAAAAGCGACTGGTGCTGACCTATGACCAGGCTTGCGGCACCTCGATCTTCAGCGTGGGCAAGTGCGCGAGCGAGAAGTTCACCGTCAGCTACGACAAGCTGCGCCTCACCGCCACGCTCCAGTCCGAGCCGCTGCCCATTCCCGAGAAGACCCGCCCCGTCGTGCTGAGCCTTGCGGCCGGCGCGGTCGCACAGAAGGGCGGCCCTGGCCAGCGCAACGACATCTCGCGCGCAGTCGACATTCCCGGCCTCTTCAGCCTGGACATCTCCAGCGTCGACCCCACCATCGTCACCGGCGAGAACGGCGAGCCTGAGCACGTGATGCACGTCACCGCCTCGATGCCGGTGCACGAGCGCGAAATGGCGCGCGTGGTGCAGGCCTGGCTCTTGCCCGCCACGGAAGAAGCCAAGGGCGACCCGGAAGAAAAGTTCGACTGGTCCGCCGATCCGTCGAAGGTCACCGACGCCGTGCTGCGCCGCGCGAAGAAGATCAGCCTGCAGCCCATCGCCAGCGAGCGCGAGGTGACCGAGATGGTCAGCTTCCGCCTGCCGCAGGCCGAGGGCGGCCGCTACCTGCTGGTGCGCGTGGCCAAGGGCCTGAAGACGCCGGGCGGCTACCAGCTCGGCGCCGCGCGGCAGGATGTGCGTTTGCTCAAGACCTTCGCGCCGGAGCTCACCATCATGAGCCAGGGCTCGCTGCTCGCGCTCTCCGGTGAACGCAAGCTGCCGATCCTGGTGCGCGACCTGCCCGGCATCCGCCTGGAAATCGGCCGCCTCCTGCCGCAGCAGCTGCAGCACCTTGTCACGCAGACCAACGGCGACTTCGCGCATCCGCAGTTCAACAGCGGCCTGCAGTCGGACAACCTCGTCGATCGCTTCCAGAAGGAAATTCCGCTCAGCATTCCCGCCGGCAAGGCGCACTACGAAACCGTCGACTTCGCCGAGTACCTGCGCAGCGACGTGGCCGACCGCCGCGGCGTGTTCCTGCTCAAGGTGCAGGGCTTCGATCCCAAGGCCAGGAAGAAGCCCGAAGGCGATGCCACCCAGGCGCAGCCCGAAGAAGAACAGCAGGAAGAGCAACAGCAGTACGAGGGCGAAGGCAATCCCGAAAGCGGCAACCCCGAAGACCAGAAAGACCAGCGCCTGGTGTTGGTCACAGACCTTGGCATCGTCGCGAAGAAATCGCTCGACGGCACGCGCGACGTGTTCGTGCAGAGCATCGCCAACGGCCAGCCGGTCGCTGGCGCTTTGGTCGAGGTGTGGGGCCGCAACGGCATGATCGTGGCGTCGCAATCCACCGACGCCACGGGCGCCGCCAAGCTGCCCAACCTCGCCGGCTACCAGCGGGAGAAAGCACCCGTGGTGCTGGTGGTGCGCAAGGACGGCGACCTGAGCTTCCTGCCCTTCAACCGCAGCGACCGCACGCTGGACATCTCTCGCTTCGACGTCGGCGGCCTGCGCGCGGCCGGCGTGCCGAACCAGATGACCGCCTACGTGTTCAGCGACCGCGGCATCTACCGCCCGGGCGACACCATGCACATCGCGATGATGGTCAAGGCCGGCAACTGGGCCACGTCGCTGCGCGACCTGCCGCTGGAAGCCGAGATCATCGATGCGCGCGGCCTCAGCGTGCGCCGCGAAAAGCTCAAGCTCGGCCCCGGCGGCGCGGCGGAAATCGCGCACACCACGCAGGACAGCTCGCCCACCGGCAACTACACCGTCAATCTCTACCTGCCGCGCGAATCGTCGCCGGGCAACCCCGAGGTGCAGGGCCTCCTGATCGGCAGCACCACGGTGAAGGTGCAGGAGTTCCTGCCCGACCGCACCAAGGTCGTCGCCAAGCTCAGCAGCGAAGTCGCCGAAGGCTGGGTCAAGCCGAAGGACCTGAAGGCACTCATCGATGTGCAGAACCTCTTCGGCACGCCCGCGCCCGACCGCAAGGTCGAAGGCACGCTCACGCTGAGCCCGGCCTTCCCGGTGTTCCGCGCGTTTGCCGACTACGCCTTCTTCGATCCGCAGCGCGCCGCCGAAAAGCAGGTCGACGACCTGGGCAGCACGCAGACCAGCGCCGAAGGCAAGGCCGAGTTCGACCTGCGCCTCTCGCGCTTCGATGCCGCCACCTACCAGGTGCACGTGCTCGCCAAGGCCTTCGAGCCCGAGGGCGGGCGCAGCGTCTCGGCCGAGGCCCAGACGCTGGTGAGCGACATGCCCTACCTCGTGGGCGTGAAGGTCGATGGCGACACCAGCTACGTGAGCAAGGGCGCCGCGCGCAACGCCACCGTGATCGCGATCGACCCGCAGGCCAGGAAGACGGCCGTGGCCGACCTGAAGATCGAGCGCGTGGAGCGCAAGGTGCTGTCGGTGCTCGTGAAGCAGGACAGCGGCCTCTACCGCTACGAGTCGCGCAAGAAGGAAATCGTGATCGACGAGAAGCCGCTGGCCATCGTCGCGGCCGGCAACACCATCGCGCTGAACACGTCCACGCCGGGCAACTTTGCCTACGTGGTGCGCAATGCCGGCGGGCTGGAGTTGAACCGCGTCGAGTACAGCGTGGCGGGCAACGCGAACGTCTCGCGCTCGCTGGACCGCAACGCCGAGCTGCAGCTCACGCTGGACCGCAAGGACTACGAGCCGGGCCAGGAGATCGAGGTGAGCATCCGCGCGCCGTATGTGGGCGCGGGCCTCATCACCATCGAGCGCGACAAGGTCTACGCCCACGCATGGTTCAAGACTGACAAGACCGCCTCGGTGCAGAAGATCACGCTGCCCAAGGACTTCGAGGGCACCGGCTACATCAACGTGCACTTCGTGCGCGACCCGGCCTCGGACGAGGTCTACATGAGCCCGCTGTCGTACGGCGTCATTCCCTTCGCCACCAGCCTGGCCAAGCGCACCGCGAACCTGCAGCTCACCAGCAGCGAACTCGTGAAGCCCGGCCAGACGGTGAAGATGAAGCTCACCAGCGACAAGCCCACGCGCGCCGTGCTGTTCGCGGTGGACGAAGGCATCCTGCAGGTGGCGCGTTACAAGACGCCCGACCCGCTCAAGCACTTCTTCCAGAAGCGCGCGCTCGAAGTGGGCACCTTGCAGACGCTCGACCTGATCCTGCCCGAGTTCAAGAAGCTCATGCAGGGCGCCGCACCCGGTGGTGACGGCGAAGGCGAACTGGGCAAGCACCTGAACCCGTTCAAGCGCAAGCGCGACAAGCCGGTGGCTTACTGGTCGGGGCTGGTCGATGTGAACGGCAGCCGCGAGTTCAGCTACACCGTGCCCGAGAGCTTCAACGGCAGCCTTCGCGTGATGGCCGTCGCGGTGAACGACGAGACCACCGCCGCCAAGAGCACCCGCACCGTGGTGCGCGGCGACATGGTGATCCTGCCGAACGCGCCGCTCGCAATGGCGCCCGGCGACACCGTCGAAGTGGGCGTGGGCCTTGCGAACAACATCGCGGGTTCGGGCAAGGAAGTGCCCATTGCGCTCACGCTCACCGCTTCAGGCGGACTCGAAGTGGTGGGCGATGCCACGCAGACGCTCAAGGTCAACGAGCGCGGCGAAGCGAGCACCAGGTTCAACGTGCGCGCCAAGCCGGGCGAGCAGGCGGTGCTGGGTTCCTCGGCGCTGGTGTTCACCTCGACGCACAAGACCTTCAGCGCGCGCCTGTCGACCGAGGTGAGCGTGCGGCCCGCATCGCCCTTCGTCACGCTGGTGCAGGCGGGCAGCTTCCAGCGCGCGGGCGAGTTGAGCAGCAAGGCCGACCTGTATCCGAACTTCCGCAAGAGCGAAGTGGCGGTGTCTGCCGCGCCGTGGGCCTTCGCGACCGGGCTCATGCAGTACCTGGAGGTCTATCCGCACGGCTGCACCGAGCAGATCACCAGCCAGACCTTCCCGGCCGTGCTGCTGGCCGGGCGCCCCGAGCTGATCAAGGAAATGGCGCGCGGCCGCACGGCCGAGCAAGGCCCGTTGCCCGACGCGCGCAAGACCTTCGAGCGCTACCTCGTGCAGCTGCGCGCACGGCAGACGGCCGATGGCGGTTTCGCGTTGTGGCCCGGTGCCGACGCCAGTCCCTTCGCCACGCTGTACGCGGTGCACCTGCTGATCGAAGCCAAGGACCACAAGCTGCCCGTGCCGCAGGACCTGCTGCAGAAGGCCAACACCTACCTGCAGGGCTGGCTCGGCAGCGGCGACACCTCGCTGGACGGCTGGCGCCAGCGCACGCAGGCCGCCTACCTGCTGACACGCCAGGGCATCATCGCGCCGGCCGCTCTGGCCAACCTGCGCGAAGCCTGGCGCAGCAAGCAGACGCAGGGCTGGAGCGACGACCTCGGCGCCGTGTACCTGGCCGCGAGCTACCAGCTCGTGAAGCAGGAGCAGGTGGCCAACGAGCTGCTCAACCCCGTGTGGTCCGACCTGCTCGCACGCACCGAGAAGAAGCAGCGCCGCAACGTGTGGGGCGCCTACTACGACCCGCTGGTGCACGACAGCATGACGCTGCACCTGGTGGGCCGCCACTTCCCCTCGCGCCTGAAGACGCTCAAGCCCGAGGTGTGGGAAGGCATGGGCGCGATGGTGCGCGACGGCTGGTACAACAGCCTGTCGTCGGCCTCGATGCTGCTGGCGGTCGATGCCTACTTCGAAGCCGTGGCGCAGAACGTCGAGGGCAAGCTCACGGCGCAGACGGTCAACGCGCAAGGGCAGGCCGCGGCGCTCGCGCTGGGCTCGGTGAACCCGATCACGCGCGCGCCGGTTCCCATCGGCACCGCCAGGCTGAAGCTGTCGAACGACAGCGACTTCAACCTGTACTACAGCTGGGCCGAGCAGGGCTTCGAGCGCAACGTGCCCGCCACGCCGGTGAACCAGGGCCTGGAAATCTTCCACGAGGTGCTCGATGCCAAGGGCAACCCGATCACCAAGGCCAGGCTCGGCGAAGAGGTCACGGTGCGGGTGCGCGTGCGCAGCCTGGAGCGCGCGCAGCTCAACGACGTGGCGCTGGTCGACCTGTTGCCCGGCGGGCTGGAGCCGGTGCTGCAGGCCGTGGGCGACGACGATGACGCCAATGCCGATGCGCCGATCTGGAAGAAGCGCCTGGGCGGCGGTGGCTCCTGGAAGGTGCAGTACGCAGACATCCGCGAAGACCGCGTGGTGTTCTACGGCGCCGTCAACAAGGACCTGCTCGAAGTGACCTACAAGGCGCGCGCTACCAACGTGGGCGACTTCGTGGTGCCGGCCGCGTATGGCGAGGCGATGTACGACCGGCGCGTGTATTCGCGCTCGGCCGGTGCGCGCTTCCAGGTCGTCGCCAACTGACGCAGGCGCAGCGAGGCCGCCATGCGCTTGAGCGTGAAGTTGGAAAGGCTCCGCAAGCCCGCGCTGTGGGCGCTGGCGGCCGCCTTCCTGCTGGCGCTGCTGCGCCTCTGGCCGCACGCCCCGCTCAGCGAAACCGTCGGCAGCTCGCGCGCCGTGTATGCCCAGGGCGGCGAGCTCTTGCGCCTCACGCTCGCGGGCGACGAGCAATACCGCCTCTGGGTGCCGCTCGACCGCATCTCCCCGACGCTGGTCGATGCCGTGCTGCTCTACGAAGACCGCCGCTTCTACGCGCACCCCGGCGTCAACCCCGCCGCGCTGGCGCGCAGCGCCTGGCGCATCGCCAGTGGCGAGCGCAGGCAAGGCGGCTCGACGCTCACGATGCAGCTTACACGGCGCATCTACGGCATCGACAGCCGCACGGCCATGGGCAAGGTCGCGCAGATCGGCGCGGCGCTCTGGCTGGAGGCGCGCTTCGGCAAGCGCGAGATCCTCGAGGCGTACCTCAACACCGCGCCCTACGGCGGCAACATCGAAGGCGTGCAGGCCGCCAGCCTCATCTACTTCCGCAAGGACGCCGCCAAGCTCAGCCTGCCCGAGGCGCTGACGCTCGCGGTGATTCCGCAGAACCCCGTCAAGCGCATCGCCGAGCGCGGCCGCAATGCCGAGCTGCAGTCGGCGCGCGAACGGCTGTGGGCGCTGTGGGCCGAGCGCGATCCGACCGCGAAGCAGCACGCGCCCGATGCGCAGCTTGCGCTCTCCGCCCAGTCGCGCGGGAGCCTTCCCTTTCTCGCGCCGCACGCCACCGACATGCTGCTCGCGCAGGAGCGTGGCGTGCAAGAGATCCGTACCACGCTCGACCTGCGCATGCAGGCCACGCTCGAACGCGTGATGGGCCAGTACCTGCGCACGCACGCCGACGTCGGCATGGCCAACGCGAGCGCGCTGCTGCTCGACGCCTCGACCATGCGGGTGCGGGCGCTCATCGGCTCGGCCGACTGGCACAACGACGCGATCGCGGGGCAGGTCAACGGCACGCAGGCCAAGCGCTCGCCGGGGTCCACGCTCAAGCCCTTCATCTATGCACTCGCGCTCGACCAGGGGCTGCTGCATCCGAAGACGATGCTGAAAGATGCGCCGACTTCCTTCGGCCCCTACACGCCCGAGAACTTCGACCACCGCTTCGCCGGCCCGTTGTCCGCGCAGGAGGCGTTGATCCGCAGCCGCAACATTCCGGCGGTGGCCGTCGCAGCGAAGCTCTCGAAACCCGGGCTCTACGACTTCATGCGGCTCGCGGGCGTGCAGAAGCTGCAGAGCGAATCGCACTACGGCCTGGCGCTGGTGCTGGGCGGTGGCGAGGTCACGCCCGAGGAGCTTGCGGGTCTCTACGCCACGCTGGCGAATGGCGGCATCTCGCAGCCGCTGCGCTACACGCAACCCACGCCCGACGAGCGCCCGGCGCAGCCGCTGCGCCTGTTGAGCGAGGAGGCCTCGTTCATCACGCTCGACATGCTGCGCCACACGCCGCGCCCCGACACCACGTTGCCCGCACGCCCCGCCATCGCGTGGAAGACGGGCACCTCCTGGGGCTTTCGCGATGCATGGACCGCGGGCGTGTTCGGCCGCCATGTGCTCGTGGTGTGGGTCGGCAATTTCGACGGCACCAGCAACCCCGCGCTCGTGGGCGTGGATGCGGCCGCGCCGCTCTTCCTGCGCATGGTCGATGCACTGCGCGCCGAGCGGCTGGACCCTGGCGAGATCGCGACGCGTCAGCCGCCCGACCTTCGCCAGATCGAAGTCTGCGCAGCGACGGGCGGGCTGCCCGATGGGCTGTGCCCGGTGCGTGCCACGACCTGGTTCATCGCCGGCAAGTCGCCGATCCAGGTGAGCAACCTGCACCGCGCCGTGTGGGTCGACGAGACGACCGGCAAGGTGGTGTGCGGGCCGCAGCCCAATGCGCGGCAGCAGGTGGTCGAGCAATGGGGCAGCGACATGCGGCGGCTGTTCCGCCAGGCCGGCCTGCCGCGCGCGAGCCTGCCGGCCGATGGCTGCGAGAAGGGCGAGGCCTCGGAAACGGCGCCGCTCATCACCTCGCCCTTGCGCGGCGTGCGGCACACGCTGCGCGTGAAGAAGCCGGAGCCGCTGGTGCTGCGCGCCGAAGCGGCCGCAGGAACGCAGGCGATCTATTGGTTCGCGGACGACGCGCTGATCGGCAAGGCCGCGCCCGGCGAAGGCATCACCTGGATGCCCGACATGGCCGATTCAGGCCGGCGCTACGTGCTGCGCGCAATCGATGACCAGGGCCGCGCGGAGTCGCGCGAGGTCACGGTGGACATCGCACCGTAGCTTGCGAGCCCCCGGCTTTTCACTGCGCTGCGCTTCGTGTGATTCACCACCCCCGAGATGAGGCGCGGGCGCCTTGGGAGGCCCAGCGGCGCCCGCAACGAACGGATGTCATGGCGGCGTCACGCGAAATCGGCATGGTCTCGCGTTTCGACTGAAACCTTTCTTCTTGCTCATGACGCGTCTTGCCTCCCTCTCCTTCGTCGCCCTTGCCACCGCGCTCGCCTGCGGCAGCGCGGCCGCACAGACCGCCTTTCCCGCCACGCTCGCCGGCCACGCCGTGCTGCCCGCGCAAAGCTTCGTCGCCGCGCCCAAGGATGCGCCCGCCGACCTGCAGGCCAGCGGCAAGTTCACCTCGGGCAAGCGCGTCGAGGCGCTGGGTACGGTGGAAGGTCTCTCGGGTGGCCGTGGCACCGGGGTCTCGGTGCCCTTCAAGGGCCAGCCGCTGCAGGGCCACTCGGGCATCAAGAAGATGGACGACGGCACGTTCTGGATCCTCACCGACAACGGTGCCGGCGCCAAGGCCAACTCGCCCGACTTCATGCTCTACCTGAACCACTACAAGGTGGATTTCAAGAGCGGCAAGTTCAACCGCCTGAACACGATCTTCCTGCACGACCCGGAAAAGAAGGTGCCGTTTCGCATCGTCCACGAAGGCACGAAGCAGCGCTACCTGACGGGCTCCGATTTCGATCCCGAGAGCTTCCAGTTCGCCGGCGGCGCGCTCTGGATCGGCGAAGAGTTCGGTCCCTTCCTGATCAAGGCCGACCTCAAGGGCAAGGTGCTCGCGGTGTTCGACACGCAGGTCGACGGCAAGGTCGTGCGCTCGCCCGATCACCCCGCGGTCACCACGCCGGGCGTTCCCGGCGGCGCGGTCGATTTCCAGGTCAAGCGCTCCAAGGGCTTCGAGGGCATGGCCTCGTCCAAGGACGGCAGCAAGCTCTACGCGCTGCTCGAAGGCCCGGTGTGGAACGCCGAGGCCAAGGACTACGAACGCGTCGACGGCAAGGAAGCGCTGCGCGTGCTGGAGTTCGACGTGGCCACCGAAAAATGGACGGGCCGCCACTGGAAGTACGTGCTCGAAGCCAACGGCAACGCCATCGGCGACTTCAACATGATCGACGGCACCACGGGCCTCGTCATCGAGCGCGACAACGGCGAAGGCACGAACGACAAGGCCTGCCCCGAAGGCCAGAAGCGCACCGACTGCTTTCACGACATCGCGAAGTTCAAGCGCGTCTACAAGGTCGAGCTGGGCGATGCGAACGCGGGCGGCCCGGCGCGCAAGATCGGCTACATCGACCTGCTGAACATCGCCGATCCAGACAAGCTCGCGCGCAAGCCGCTGAACGACGGCGTGCTCAAGTTCCCGTTCTTCACGATCGAGAACGTCGACGTGGTCGATGCGACGCACATCGTGGTCGGCAACGACAACAACCTGCCCTTCTCGAGCAGCCGCGAGCCGAACAAGGCGGACGACAACGAGCTGGTGCTGCTCGAAGTGGGCGCGTTGCTGCAGGCGAAGTAAAAAAAGCAAAAGCGGTCAGGGCACCAGCACCACCTTGCCGGATGTGCGCTGGCTCTCCAGTGCGTGGTGCGCCTGCGCGGTCTCGTATCGGCTGGGTGCTCTGGCTGGGCGCGCTCACGGCACCCGCGCTGGCGACCGTGGGATTGCTGGGATGCGCGCCGCACCGCTTTCACCGGATCGCGTCCGCTGCTGCGGTTATTGCACTGCTCTGCCTGCTGCTTGCCGCATCGGCGGCGTGATGCGCAGCGCCTGTCCGCTCATCGCGCCTTCCACGGCCAGAGCGCGTAGAGCCGCGTGACTTCGCGCGCGGCCGAGCATGCCGCCCCCGCCGATCACCACGACCTTGAGCCGCAGCAGCTTCATGCCGGCCGCCGCACCGAGGAGCCGCCCGACAGCACGCCCTGCGTCATCGGCAGCGCCATGAAGTCGTGCGGAAAGCCGAGCTTGATCGCGCTGACCGCATCGAGGCGCTGCATCGCATCGCCGTCGAGCGCCACATCCAGCGCGCCCAGGTTGTCCTCGAACTGCGCGAAGGTGCGCGCGCCGATGATCGGCATCACCGTCGGCGCGTTGCGATGCAGCAGCCAGGCCAGCGCGACCTGCGCCGGTGAGCGGTCCTGTTCCTTCGCGATCTGCGCCACCACATCCGCGATGTCAAGCGAGCGGGGCTGCAGCGCGCCGTTGCCGGCCGCCACGTCCTTGCGCGAACCCGTCACGCCGGCGCCGGGGTTGTTCGCGTGGTCGAGGTCGGCGCGCGTGTACTTGCCGGTCAGCACACCGCTGCCGAGCGGCGACCACGCCATCACGCCCAGGCCGAGTTCGTGTGCCATCGGCAGCAGCTCGCGCTCCACGGTGCGCTCGATCAGGCTGTACTCGATCTGCAGCGCCACCAGCGGCGCCCAGCCGCGCAGATCGGCCAGCGTCTGCATGCGCGCGACCTGCCAGGCCGGTGTGTCGGAGATGCCGGCATACAGCACCTTGCCCGAGCGCACGAGGTCGTCGAAGGCGCGCATCACTTCCTCGAAGGGCGTGAGGTTGTCCCAGATGTGCAGGTACAGCAGGTCGATGTAGTCGGTGCCCAGGCGCTTCAGGCTCGCCTCGACCGAGCGGACCATGTTGCGGCGGTGGTTGCCGCCGGCGTTGGGGTTGCCCGGCTGCATGTTGAGCGAGTACTTGGTGGCCAGCACCACCGACTCGCGCTTCTGGGCGATGAACTGGCCCAGCATGCGCTCCGAGCTGCCGTTGGTATAGAAGTTGGCGGTGTCGATGAAGTTGCCGCCGCGTTCCACGTACGCGTCGAACATGCGGCGCGACTCGCTGGCATCGGCGCCCCAGCCCCACTCCTGGCCGAAGGTCATGGTGCCCAGCGACATGGGGCTGACGCGCAGGCCCGAGCGGCCGAGGGTGAGGTAGTTGTCCAGCTTCATGGTGAATGTCCTTTCGAGGGGGGCGGCGGTGCGGCTGCATCGCCATGGCCTCGAAGGTAGTTCCGGCATTGATTCGGAAAAAGCCCGTTCGGCTTGATGCTTTGTGAAGCTGGTCTTCATAATGAGCGCATGTCGCCTGAACTCCTTCCGGCCATTGCCGCCTTTGCACGGGTGGCCCACCACGCCAGCTTCACGCGCGCCGCGGAAGAACTGGGCGTGTCGCCCTCCGCCCTGTCGCAGACCGTGCGCACGCTCGAACAGCGCCTGGGCGTGCGCCTGCTCGACCGCACCACGCGGCGCGTCGGCGTCACCGAGCTGGGCCAGCAATTCCTCGCGGGCGCGCGGCCGGGGCTCGATGCCCTGGCGCAGGCGGTCGAGGGCATCGACGAGGCGCGCGACAAGACCGCCGGCCTGCTGCGCCTGAACGCGGCGCGGGTGTCGGCCGAGCTGCTGCTCTTTCCGCATTTCGGCGATTTCGCGCAGGCCTACCCCGACATCACGCTCGAGCTGGTCTGCGACAACCGCATGGTCGACCTGGTGGAAGGCGGCTTCGACGCCGGCATCCGGCTCGGCGAAAGCCTGGCGCAGGACGTGGTGGCCGTGCCCGTGGGCGGGCCGCTGCGCATGGTGACCTTCGCATCGCCGCGCTACCTCCAGGGCCGCACGCCGCCCCAGACGCCCGAGGACCTGCGCGCGCACCACTGCCTGAACTACCGCCTGACCACGGGCGGGCTCTACCGCTGGGAATACGCGCAGGACGGCCGCGTGCTCGATGTAGAGGTGGCCGGCCCGCTGGTCAGCAACGACAGCGACGTGCTGCTGGCGGCCGCGCGCAACGGCGCGGGCATCATGGTGGCGTTCGAGGAATCGGTGCGCGCCGACTTCGAAAGCGGCCGCCTCGTGCCGCTGCTCCAGCCGTGGTGGCCGACCTTTCCGGGCTTCTACCTCTACCACCCGAGCCGCGCGCAGATGCCGCGCAAGCTGCGGGTGTTCATCGACTTCCTGCAGGCGCGGCACGCGCCGCCGCCGGTGTCGCAGCGGGCGGTCAGGCCCGCATCAGCGCCTCGATCTCGTCCGCCTTCACCGGCACGCCGCGCGAAATGAGTTCGCAGCCGGTGGCCGTGACGATCGCGTCGTCCTCGATGCGGATGCCGATGTTGTGGAACTGCTCTGGCACGCCGTCGGCGGGCCGCACGTAGATGCCGGGCTCCAGCGTCAGCACCATGCCGGGATGCAGGATGCGGCTCGGCCGGTTCTTGATGACCTCGTTGGACAGCGGATCTTTTCGTTCGCTCACTTCGCCGACCTGCGTGGGCTCCACGTAGCTGCCGCAGTCGTGCACGTCCATGCCCAGCCAGTGGCCGGTGCGGTGCATGTAGAACTGGAAGTAGGCGCGCGAGTCGATCACGTCGTCGAGGCTGCCCACCTTGTTGGCGTCCAGCAGCCCGAAGTCGAGCATGCCCTGCGCCAGCACCCGCACCGCGGCGTCGTGCGGGTCGGTGAAGCGGTTGCCGGCCTTGGTGGCCGCGGCCGATGCGTCCTGGCTCGCGAGCACCAGGTCGTACAGCGCGCGCTGCGGTCCGGTGAACTTGCCGTCGGCCGGGAAGGTGCGGGTGATGTCGCTCGCGTAGCCGTCCAGCTCGCAGCCCGCGTCGATCAGCACCAGTTCGCCTGAGCGCAGCGGCGCCGCGTCGGCGCGGTAGTGCAGCACGCAGGCGTTGGCGCCGGCCGCGACGATGGAGTAGTACGCCGGATACTGCGAGCCGCCGAAGCGGAACTCGTGCAGCAGCTCGGCGTCCAGGTGGTACTCGCGCACGTCCTTGCCCTCGCGCAGCATGCGAGATGAAAGCTGCATCGCGCGCACGTGGGCGCGGGCGCTGATCTGCGCGGCGCGGCGCATGATGTCCTGCTCGTGCGCGTCCTTGACGAGGCGCATCTCGTCGAGCGGGCCGCACAGGTCGCGCTGCTCTTCGGGGCACAGCGCGCCGTAGCGCACGCGGGCGCGCACCGACTGCAGCCAGCCGTCGATGCGGGTCTCCAGGCCCTTGTGGATGGCGAACGGAAACCACACGGTCGAGCGGTTCTCCAGCAGCTTGGGCAGCTTGGCGTCGAGGTCGGTGACCGAGAAGGCCTCGTCGACGCCGAGCGCGGCGGGCGCCGCTTCGGGGCCCAGGCGGTAGCCGTCCCAGATCTCGCGCTCCAGGTCTTTCGGTGCGCAGAACAGCGTGGCGCGGCCGTCGCCGGCCAGCACCAGCCAGGCGTTCGGTTCGGTGAAGCCGGTCAGGTAATAGAAGTAGCTGTCGTGCCGGTACAGGAAATCGGTGTCGCGGTTGCGCGGGCGCTCGGGCGCGGTCGGGATGATGGCGATGCCGTCCTTGCCGAGGTGCGAGGCGAGGCGCGCGCGGCGCTCGGCGTAGATCGTGGTGGTGTCTGCTGAGGTCATCTTGGCGTGGTGTTCAGTTGGGCAAGCCGTTCGGGGGTTCCCACATCGGTCCAGGGGCCGGTGTAGAGCTCGGCGCTCACGAGTTCATTGTCCATCGCGGCCCGCAGGATCGGGGCCAATGGGGCCTTGACGCCGGCAGGGTTGCCGGGCGGGATGCTGCAGTACGGCGGCGCGAACAGGGCGGCGCGGTAGAGGCCGATGGTCGAGAAGGTGTGCTTCTCGGCGGCCTGGTTCAGCGCGAGCCCCTCGGCGGACAGGCCGAAATCGCCCTTCGGGTTGTGCGCCGGGTTCGGCACCAGCCACAGGTGCGCCAGCTTGCCGCCGGCCAGGAAGCGGTCGACCGAGGCTTGCGCGAAGCGGAAATCGGGCGCGAACACATCGCCGGCCGCGACCCAGAAAACTTCGCCCAGCAGCGGCAGTGCGCGCACGATGCCGCCTGCCGTTTCGAGGGCGCCACCGAAGTCGCGGCCCTCGTCGGAATATGAAATTGATAGCGCGCCGTGCGCGTCCAGCAAGGGGCTTGCGCCGAACCGGGCCGAAATCTTCGCGCCCAGCCAGTCCGTATTGACGACCAGTTCGGTGAAGCCGCCGTCGGCCAGCGCCTCCATCGGCCATTGCATGAGCGGCTTGCCGCGCACTTCGAGCAGGGGCTTGGGCGTCGCATCGGTCAGCGGCCGCATGCGTTCGCCGCGGCCTGCGGCCAGGATCATCGCCCGCACGGAAGCCGGGGTGCTCACGCCGCGATTCGGCCGCGCTGCAGCTCGTTGCGTTCGCTGTGGGAGGGCTGGAACAGCGAGACCAGGCATTCCATCAGCGCATGCGCCTTGGCCGAATGGTCGCCGCCGAAATTGCAGACGTACACATCGAGCGTCACGCCGCGCTGCTCGGGCCAGGTGTGGATGCACAGGTGCGATTCGGCCAGCAGCACCGTGGCCGTCACGCCGCCCGGCCCTTCGGACGTGGCGGGAAAGGCATGGATCAGCTTGCCCACCGCCTGCAGCCCCGCGGCCGACACTGCCTTGATGCAGACGGCGCCCAGGGCGGGCCCGTCGGTGAGCCATTGGAGACCGCATCGGCAGTCGTGGAGATCGGCGGTGAGGTGCAGCCCGTGCATGGGTGGCAACTCTAGCAGCCAGCCCGCCGCACAAGAACATCAGCAGGGTGTTCAGGCCGTATCGGGGGCGGTTGGGGCTCGCCCGGTAAAATCGCGGGTTCTCCCGACCCCAACCCTTTCCTTTTCCCTCCGAAAGTCCACCGCACATGGCAAACCACGCCCTGATGGCCAACGCAATCCGCGCTCTGGCTATGGATGCCGTCCAACAAGCAAATTCCGGGCATCCCGGTGCACCGATGGGCATGGCCGACATGGCCGTCGCACTGTGGGGCGAGCACCTGCGCTACAACCCGGCCAACCCGCACTGGTTCGACCGCGACCGCTTCGTGCTCTCCAACGGCCACGCCTCGATGCTGCTGTACTCGGTGCTGCACCTCACGGGCTACAACCTGCCGATGGAAGAGCTCAAGCACTTCCGCCAGCTGCACAGCAAGACCGCCGGCCACCCCGAGATCGACGTGACCCCCGGCGTGGAAACCACCACCGGCCCGCTGGGCCAGGGCATCACCAACGCGGTCGGCTTCGCGCTGGCTGAAAAGCTGCTCGCCGCCGAGTTCAACCGCCAGGTCGGCAAGGTGAACCACGACATCGTCGACCACCACACCTACGCCTTCCTCGGCGACGGTTGCATGATGGAAGGCATCAGCCACGAAGCCAGCGCGCTCGCCGGCGCCTGGAAGCTCAACAAGCTGATCGCGCTGTACGACGACAACGGCATCAGCATCGACGGCCAGGTCAAGCCCTGGTACATCGACAACGTCGCCGAACGCTTCCACGCCTATGGCTGGCACGTGATCGGTCCGATCGACGGCAACGACGCCAAGGCGGTCTCGAAGGCCATCGCCAAGGCCAAGCAGTCGACCGACAAGCCCACGCTCATCAACTGCAAGACCGTCATCGGCAAGGGCAGCCCGAACCGCGCCGGCACCGCCAAGGCGCACGGCGAGGCGCTGGGCGCCGAAGAAATCAAGCTCACCCGCGACGCGATCGACTGGCACTACCCGCCCTTCGAAATCCCGGCCGAGGTGTACGCCGACTGGGACCACAAGGCCGAAGGCGCGAAGATCGAAGCCGCCTGGAACGACAAGTTCGCCGCCTACGCCGCCGCCTTCCCCGAACTGGCCGCCGAGTTCACCCGCCGCATGAAGGGCGAGCTGCCCAAGAACTTCCACCAGGTCGCGTTCGACACCGTGGTGGCCGCCCACACCAAGGGCGAGACCGTCGCCAGCCGCAAGGCCAGCCAGCTCGCGCTGGAAGCCTTCACGGCCGCGCTGCCCGAAATGCTCGGCGGCAGCGCCGACCTGACCGGCTCCAACCTCACCAACACCAAGAGCACTGCGGCCCTGCGCTTCGACCCGAAGACGGGCGCCGTGGTCATGAACGTGCCGGCGGTGGAAGCCAAGCAGGGCGCCGAAGACGAAGCCAAGCCCGAAGCCCCCGCCGAAGTGCCGCACGGCACCATCGGCCGCCACATCAACTACGGCGTGCGCGAGTTCGGCATGGCGGCCATCATGAACGGCGTGGCGCTGCATGGCGGCTACATCCCCTACGGCGGCACCTTCCTCACCTTCAGCGACTACAGCCGCAACGCCATCCGCATGGCCGCGCTGATGAAGCGCCGCGTGATCCACGTGTTCACGCACGACTCCATCGGCCTGGGCGAAGACGGCCCGACCCACCAGTCGATCGAGCACGCCGCGTCGCTGCGCCTGATTCCGAACCTGGACGTCTGGCGTCCGGGCGACACGGCCGAAACGGCGGTGGCCTGGGCCGTGGCGCTGCAGAACCAGTCGCGCCCGACCGCGCTGCTGCTGAGCCGCCAGAACATCGCCTACGCACCGAAGAAGGAACTGGGCGACATCAGCCGTGGTGCCTACGTGCTGTCCGAGCCGGAAACCGTGGGCCTCAAGAGCAAGAAGACCGCGGCGGTCATCATCGCCACTGGCTCCGAAGTGCCGCTCGCGCTGGCCGCCCAGAAGCTCCTGGCCGAAAAGAAGATCGCGGTGCGCGTGGTGTCGATGCCCTCGACCACCACCTTCGATCGCCAGGACGTCGCCTACAAGAAGGCCGTGCTGCCCAAGAAGATTCCGCGCATCGCCGTGGAGATGGGCTGCACCGGCGGCTGGTGGAAGTACGGCTGCGCGGCCGTCGTGGGCATCGACACCTACGGCGAATCGGCACCGGCGCCGGAGCTGTTCAAGTATTTCGGGTTCACGGCGGAAAACGTTGCCGCCACCGTGGAAGCGGCGCTGCGGGACTGATCGTCTCCCGGTACTTCTTTCCGTCCGATCACAAGTTTTTCAACCTTAGGAGCAAGTCAGATGGCTATCAAACTCGGTATCAACGGCTTCGGCCGCATCGGTCGCAACGTGCTGCGCGCAGCGGTGCAGAACTTCAAGAACGACATCGAGATCGTTGCCATCAACGACTTGCTCGAGCCCGACTACCTGGCCTACATGCTCCAGTACGACTCGGTGCATGGCCGCTTCAAGGGTGAAGTGACGGTCGAAGGCAACACGCTGATCGTCAACGGCAAGAAGATCCGCCTCACGCAGGAGCGCGACCCGTCGCAGCTGAAGTGGAACGACGTCGGCGCCGACATCGTGCTCGAATCGACCGGCCTCTTCCTCACGAAGGAAACGGCGCAAAAGCACATCGACGCGGGCGCCAGGAAGGTGATCCTGTCGGCACCCTCGAAGGACGACACCCCCATGTTCGTCTACGGCGTGAACGACAAGAAGTACGCCGGCGAAGCCATCATCAGCAACGCCAGCTGCACCACCAACTGTCTGGCTCCGCTGGCCAAGGTGCTGCACGACAAGTGGGGCATCAAGCGCGGCCTCATGACCACCGTGCACGCCGCCACCGCCACGCAGAAGACCGTCGATGGCCCGAGCAACAAGGACTGGCGCGGCGGCCGCGGCATCCTGGAAAACATCATTCCCTCGAGCACTGGCGCAGCCAAGGCCGTGGGCGTGGTGATCCCCGAACTCAACAAGAAGCTCACGGGCATGAGCTTTCGCGTGCCGACCTCCGACGTGTCGGTGGTCGATCTCGTGGTCGAGCTCGAGAAGGAAGCCACGTACAAGGAAATCTGCGCCGAAATGAAGGCACAGAGCGAAGGCGCGCTCAAGGGCGTGCTGGGCTACACCGAAGACAAGGTGGTGGCCACCGATTTCCGCGGCGACCCGCGCACCTCGATCTTCGACGCCGAAGCCGGCATTGCGCTGGACAGCACCTTCGTGAAGCTCGTGAGCTGGTACGACAATGAATGGGGCTATTCGAACAAGTGCCTGGAGATGGTGAAGGTCGTGTCGAAGTAAGGCTTCGCGCTTCAACGAAAAACGCGCCCGAGGGCGCGTTTTTTCTTGGGGCTCGCCGGTTCGGCGACAACGCGCTCACTGCAGCTTCGCGTTCCTGCGGATCTCGCTGCTCAGCTGCGAAGTCATCTGCCTGGCCGCACGCCGGGCCGCCAGCCCGTAATCGCCATTGAACTCGCCGAACTCCGCCGCACCGCTGCCGGTTGCACGCACGCGCGTGACCTCGGCTCCCGCGGCGTCGCTCACCACGCAGGACACCTCGGCCGTGAACGAAGTGGGCGGCCAGGTGACCCAGGACGACGAGCTCGAATCCGTCTTGATCTGCGGCGTGAACACCAGCGACACGCCCGCTGCTTCATTGGCCTTCGCATCGCCGGCGGTGCGCAGGACGATCACGTTGCGGTAGACCCCGCGCAGCGCATCGCGAATGGACTTCTCCAGGTCGCGGTACGGGTAGTAGCTCACCCGGTCGCCGCTGCCGCCGGCGGTCGTGACCTGCAGGTCGCGCTGCGCATCGGTCATCACATAGGCGACCTTCTTCGGGATGAGATGGGCGACGGAGCGCGGCGGCGCGGTCTCCGTGATCATCGTGATCGGATGGGAGCAGCCGGCCAGCAGGGCGGCGGTTGCCAGCGCGGCAGCCAGGCGGGGCATCGGAGAAGAAAGAAGAAACGACATGGTGCTTCTCCGGCTTTATGGCGCTGACGAGGCGATGGCCGCAACGAATTGCGGATCGGCATACACCTGCCGCAGCAGCGCACGCACCAGCCGCGGATATGCCGCTTGCCCGGCGGGCACGGCCACGATGTTCGCGTAGCTCGAATCGAAGGCGATCTCGCCGCGGTAGGTCTTGCGCAGCTTCTGCGCCGCGTCGCGCGTGACGGTGACCTCCACGTCCATGCGGCCGGTGCCGTTGACCACGCCGAGGTCGAGTTCGTTGACGACGATGCGCGCTGCGATGCGTGTCGGCGCCTTCGGGTCGTAGACCGCGATCTCGCTCAGGTCGCGCATCAGCGCGTCCTCCAGGTACTGCGCGAAGGTGCCGCTGGGCGACACCAACTTGGCGCGGCGCAGGCTCAGCGTGTTGATCTTGTCATTGGGGTCGGTCGGCTGCACCTTGGCGACCGCCACCTTGCCGGGGTTGTTGGCCTCGAGGCGATCGAGCGCCTCGTAGTCGGCGGCGTAAGGCGGTGCGCCGAGCTGTGCGCAACCAGCCGCGAGCAGCACCGCGGCGCATGCGCCTAGCCTCGCGGCGAAAGCGTGCAGGCGGAAACCATGCGGTCTGAAAACGATCGCCATGTCTCGAGTCCCCTCGTCCGAGATGTCTTGTGCTCCCGGCGCGAAGGTAGCACGCCTCGCGCCGTGCGCGAAGGCCGCTAAGGGAAGAACCTCAGACTGGTTCGAGCACGTGGATCAGCTTGCTCTCGACCAGTTCCTTGGTCTTCTCGCCATGGGCTTTCATGTGCGGCGCGACGGCGTGGGCCTGCAGATGGGCCAGCGTTTCCCACTTCTCGATCACGACAAAGCTGTCGGCCCCGAAGCTCGCCTTCGAGGGGGGAACGCCTTGCGCGTCGATCGTCGCGCCGTACTCGATGCAGCCCTCTTCGGCCAGCACGGCCGCGCGGTTGGCGGCAAAGGCTTCGAGCAGTTGGGCGCGCTGGCCCGGCTTGGCGTTGATGACAGCGACTACGTGAATCATTGGAATGGCTCCGGTGTGGTTGTAAGGGTTGTGGATGGCGAGCGTCGAATCTAAAAGATCCGGCGCCTCGGCGCAGGTCCCGCGCGAGACCCGGTGCCCCACCCTATCATCGCGCGCATGTTCTTCCCGCTCCCCCGCACGGCCACCGCGCCCTTCTGCCCCTCCGAAGTCAAGGGCAGCGTGGCGGTCCCGCAGGACCTGCCCTTCGGCAAGAAGCTCTTGCGCTACGCGGGCCCGGGCCTCCTCGTATCGGTGGGCTACATGGACCCGGGCAACTGGGCGACCGACATCGAGGCGGGATCGCGCTTCGGCTACGGCCTGCTCTTCGTGGTGCTGCTCGCGAGCCTGGCGGCGATGTTGCTGCAGACGCTGTGCGTGCGGCTCGGGCTGGTCGCGCAGAAAGACCTCGCGCGCGCCTGCCGCGAGCACTATTCGCCGCGCGTGAACCGCTTCCTCTGGCTCGGCGCCGAGCTGGCCATCGTGGCCTGCGACCTGGCCGAGGTGCTGGGCAGCGCGCTTGCATTGCACCTGCTGTTCGGCGTGTCGATTCCGGTGGGCATCGCGATCACGGCCTTCGACACGCTGCTCGTGCTGGGCCTGCAGGGCGCGGGCTTCCGGCGCGTGGAGGCCATCGTGCTCGGGCTGGTGGGCACCATCGCGGGCTGCTTCGTGGTCGAGCTCGCGATGTCGCAGCCCAACTGGTTCGGCGTGGCGATGGGCTTTGCGCCCAGCTTCGAGCGGCTGCAGCAGCCCGGCGCGCTGTACCTTGCGATCGGCGTGGTCGGCGCCACCGTGATGCCGCACAACCTGTACCTGCACTCGTCCATCGTGCAGACGCGGCTCATCGCCGACACCGATGCGGCGCGGCGCGAGGCGGTGCGCTTCTGCACGCTCGACGCGGTGGTGTCGCTGTCGCTCGCGCTCCTGGTCAACGCGGCCATCATGGTGCTGGCGGCCAGCGCCTTCCACGCCACCGGCCACCAGGACGTGACCGAGATCGACGATGCCTACCGGCTCATCGAACCCATCGTCGGCAGCGCGTTCGCGGCCACGCTGTTCGGCATCGCGCTGCTGGCCTCGGGGCAGAGCTCGACCTTCACCGGCACCATCGCGGGCCAGATCATCATGGAAGGTTTTCTCGACCTGAAGATCCCGTGCTGGCAGCGGCGCTTCCTCACGCGCGCGCTGGCGCTCGGGCCGGCGTTCTTCGGCGTCTGGTGGTTCGGCGATGGCGGCGTGGGCAAGATGCTGGTGCTCAGCCAGGTGGTGCTGAGCTTCCAGCTGCCTTTTGCGATGTGGCCGTTGATCCGCTTCACGAGCAGCCGCGAAATGATGGGCGGCTTTGCGAACGGCGCCGTGGTGAAGCTGCTGGCCTGGGGCCTGTTCGGCGTGATCAGCGCGGCCAACGTGTGGTTGATCGCCTCGGTGGTCTTCGGAAACGGATGAGCGTCAACGCCGCTTGCCGGCGTCCTTCCAGAGATGCACCAGCGCCTCGGGCGCGTCGGTCTCGGGCACGTCGAAGCTGACCGAGCTGGCGGTGGCCGTGTTCTCCATCACCACTTCCACGCGGTAGACGCGCTGGTCGCCGCCTGGCGAGGCCGCATCGCTTTCCTCGGCGTGCGGCGCGGCGCTTTGCAGCGCGTCGTCGATCTGCTGGCGCAACTCCGCGGTGCAGTCGCCCAGCTGAAAACTGCGCGGGCGCGCAAGGCCCGGCATGTAGGCAATGCCGCCCTCGCGCGTCACGCGCACCACGGTGGCTTCGGTCAGGGGCGGCAGGCGGATCATGATGCGGTGACTCCCACGGTGTTCCATGCGGCGATGACCGCCTTGTGCGCGGCGCTGCCGGGGCCGAAGCGCTTGGCGGCGGCGCTCACGGTCAGTTCGGCGAAGGCGGCGAAATCGGCGTCCTGCTTCAACCGGCGGTCGCACACGGTGTCGTACCAGATGCGCCCGGCCGTCTCCCACGCCGGGCCTTCGATGGCGGTCGCGGCGAGATGGAAAGCGCGGTTCGGAATGCCGGAGTTGATGTGCACCCCGCCATTGTCCTGCCGCGTGACGACGATGTCTTTCATGTGCGCGGGCTGCGGGTCCTTGCCGAGCACCGGGTCGTCGTAGGCGGTGCCCGGTTCGGCCATCGAGCGCAGGGCGCGCGCCTTCACCGTTTCCTTGAAAAGCCCCGCGCCCACCAGCCAGTCGGCCTGCTGCGCCGTCTGCTTGAGCACGTGCTGCTTGACGAGCGCGCCGAACACGTCGCAGATCGATTCGTTGAGCGCGCCCGATTGGCCCTGGTAGACCAGCCCCGACTCGTGATCGATCACGCCGTGCGTGAGCTCGTGGCCGATGATGTCCACGGCGATGGTGAAGCGGTTGAACACCTCGCCGTCGCCATCGCCGAACACCATCTGCGTGCCGTTCCAGAAGGCGTTGTCGTAGTCGTTGCCGTAGTGCACGCTGCCCGTGAGCGGCATGCCCGCGGCGTCGATGGAGTCGCGCGCGTAGATGTCGCGGTACAGGCGCCAGGTGGCGCCCAGGGCGTCGTAGGCCTCGTCGACCGCGAGGTCCTTGCTGGCGGCCTGGCCTTCGCTGCGGATCAGCTTGCCGGGCAGTTGCGTGGTGTTGCCCGCGTCATGGATCTTGCGTTCGGGCGAGCCGCGTTTCGCGTACTGCGGCGCGGGGCTCGACGACACCTTGGGCGCGAGGAATTCGCGCAGCCCGCGGTGCTCGCGGTCGATCATCAGCGTGTTGGCCGCGCGCGCGCTGACCGGCGCATCGGCGTGCGCCGCGAGCCGGTCCAGCAGGTACGGCGGTACGAAGCCGGGCGGCAGGATCGGTGGCGGGCGAAGCGGCATGAGCAGGTCTCCGGTGAGCGGTCAGCGATGAAAAATACGGTAGCAGAAAGCCGCGAACCGAGCCGCGCAAGTCCCTTTGCAGATGTCACCGGATGCTGCCCGCCGCCAGCGCCGCCGCAATGAAGTCAACGAAAGCTCTCACGCGCGCCGACAGCTGATGACGTTGGGGGTACACCGCGTAGATGTCGGCATCGGGCGTGCGGTAGTTGGCCAGCACCTGCACCAGCCGGCCGCTGCGCAGGTACCGCGCGATGTCCCATTCCGCGCGCATCAGGATGCCGTGGCCATCGAGCGCCCAGTTGACCGCGATCTCGCCGTCGTTGGTGCTGAGCGCGCCGCGCGTCTTCACGGCCTCGGTGTGCTGCGCGGCGCCGCGGCCCGAGCTCAGGCGCCACACGCCATACGCTTCGTCGCCTTGTCGGATGCCGATGCAGCGGTGGCGTGTGAGGTCGTTGGGCACCTTGGGCTGCCCGGCGCGCGCGAGATACGCGGGCGAGGCGCACAAGAGGCGCCGGTTCGATGCGATGCGCCGCGCGATCACGCGTGCCTCGGGCGGTGCGCCGAAGCGGATGCAGACGTCGAAGGCGTCGTCCGTGAGCGGCGGCGGGTTGACCGAGAGCTGCAGTTGCACCTCTACCTCCGGGTGCTTGCGCGCGAACTTCGAAATCAGCGGCGCCACGTGGCTGCGGCCGAAGCCCAGCGTCGCGTTCACGCGCAAGAGGCCACGCGGCTCGGCCTTCGCCTCGCCCAGCAGCTGCGCCATGTCGTCGATCGCGCCGAGGATGCCGCGCGCATGCGCCACATAGAGTTCGCCCTCGGGCGAGAGGCTCATGCGCCGCGTGGTGCGATTCACCAGCGTCACGCCGATGCGCGCCTCCATCTGCGCGAGCCGCTTGCTCACGGCCGGCGTGCTGATGCCCAGCTCGCGCGCCGCCGCGCTCAGGCTGCCGCAAGCCGCGAGCGTGGAGAAGAAGCCGAGTTCGGCGGGCTGTATCGGAGAAACCATGGGGCGATCCGATTGTTGAATTCAGGTTAAGGATGGATTCACTTCGGGGGCGAATCGTTCGATGCTTCGAATCCTACAGTGGCACCTTCCAGAACCCGGAAGCATTCCATTGAAGGACGGACGACGATGAGCAGCTACAGCATTGCCACCATTCCCGGCGACGGCATCGGCAAGGAAGTGATCCCGGCCGGGCGCGAAGTGATGCAGGCGCTGGCCGCGGCCTCCGGCGGCGCGCTGCACTTCACGTTCGAAGACTTCGGCTGGGGCGGCGACTGGTACCGCGCGCACGGCGAGATGATGCCGGCCGACGGCCTCGACGCGCTGCGCGCAAAAGACGCCATCCTATTCGGCTCCGCGGGCGATCCGCACATTCCCGACCACATCACGCTCTGGGGCCTGCGCCTGAAGATCTGCCAGGGCTTCGACCAGTACGCCAACGTGCGGCCCACGCGCATCCTGCCGGGCATCGACGGCCCGCTCAAGCGCTGCGCGCCGGGACAGCTCGACTGGGTGATCGTGCGCGAGAACTCCGAGGGCGAATACGCCGGCGTCGGCGGCCGCGTGCACCAGGGCCACCCGATCGAGGCCGCGACCGACGTGAGCATGATGACCCGCGCGGGTGTCGAGCGGATCATGCGTTTCGCCTTCCAGCTGGCCCGCTCGCGGCCGCGCAAGCTGCTCACCGTGGTCACCAAGAGCAATGCGCAGCGCCACGCGATGGTGATGTGGGACGAGATCGCGCTGCAGATCGCCAAGGAATTTCCGGACGTGACCTGGGACAAGGAACTGGTCGACGCCTGCACCGCGCGCATGGTCAACCGGCCCGCCTCGCTCGACACCATCGTCGCGACCAACCTGCACGCGGACATCCTGAGCGACCTCGCGGCCGCGCTGGCCGGGAGCCTGGGCATCGCGCCCACCGGCAACATCGATCCGGAGCGCCGCTACCCCTCGATGTTCGAGCCCATCCACGGCTCGGCCTTCGACATCATGGGCAAGGGCCTGGCCAACCCGGTCGGCACCTTCTGGTCGGTCGTGATGCTGTTGGAGCACCTCGGCGAAGCGGAGGCGGCGCGCCGCGTGATGGAGGCGGTGGAGCACGTCACCGCCAACCCCTCGCTGCACACGCGCGACCTCGGCGGCAGCGCCACCACCGCGCAAGTGACGCGCGCCGTGTGCGAACACATCGCGAGCGCGCGGCAGCCCCTCGCGGCCTGATTTCCTTCCGCAGCCACAGCGCGCCTCGATGCGCGCGGGCACCACCACAACGAGCCGGAGACAAGACCATGACAGCTTTCACTTTCACCCGGGGCGCGCGTCGCCGTCGCACGATGCTGCAGGCCGGCGCGATGGCGTTGGGCCTCGGCGTCGCCGGGCTGGCCTTCGCGCAGCCGGCCGCATGGCCCACGCGACCGATCAGCCTCGTCGTGCCGTTTCCCGCGGGCGGTACGACCGACGTGCTGGCGCGCGCGCTGGCCGACAAGCTCTCGCAGTCGCTCGGCCAGCCCGTGGTGGTCGAGAGCAAGCCGGGTGCCGGCGCCACGCTCGGCGCCGACTACGTCGCCAAGGCCAGGCCCGACGGCTACACGCTGCTGATGGGCGCGGTGCACCACACCATCGCCACCAGCGTCTACAAGAAGCTGCCCTACGACTTCCAGAAAGACCTGGCGCCCATCACCGTCGTGGCGATGGTGCCGAACGTCCTGGTCGTGAATCCGGCAAATACGCCGGCCAGGAACGTGGCCGAACTGGTCGCGCTCGCCAAGGCCGCGCCCGAGAAGCTCGCCTACGGCTCCAACGGCAACGGCACCGCGCAGCACCTGATCGGCACGCAGTTCCAGGCCAGCACCGGCACCACGCTGCTGCACGTGCCCTACAAGGGCAGCGGCCCGCTCACCACCGACCTCCTCGGCGGGCAGGTGGCGATGTCGTTCGACACCATCACACCGGTGCTGCAGCACATCAAGGGCGGCAAGCTGCGTGCGCTGGCCGTGACCACGGCGCGCCGCTCGTCGGTGCTGCCCGACGTGCCCACGCTGGAAGAGGCGGGCCTGAAGGGCTTCGACATCGGCACCTGGTTCGGCGTGCTCGCGCCGGCCGCGACGCCCAGGGAGATCGTCGCGCGGCTCAACGCCGAGATGGTGAAGATCATCAAGTCGCCCGATTTCGTGCAGCGCATGCAGGCCATCGGCGCCGAGCCGCTGGGTGGATCGCCGGACGACATGGCGCGACAGATCCGCGAGGAAACGGACAGATTCGCGAAGTTGGTGAAAGAAGGCGGCGTGGCGATCGAATAGGGCACAGGGCCTTGGTTACGCGCGTGCACACTCTCGTGCGTTGGGTACCCTGCCAAGGCATAGGATTGGGGCTTTCGTCTTCACCGCCATCCTGCCCATGTTCATCGTCACCCTCACCTACACCCGCCCCCTGGAAGAAGTCGATGCGCTGATGGACCCGCACATGGTCTGGCTCAAGAAGCATTACGAGAGCGGCCTGTTCGTGGCGTCGGGCCGGCAGGTGCCGCGCACGGGTGGCGTGATCCTCGCGCGGTCGGGCGACCGCGAGGCGCTGGAAGCGCTGCTGGCGCGCGACCCCTTCGTGCAGGGCGGCGTGGCGCGGATGGACGTGACCGAGTTCGTCCCCAGCATGACCGCCCCCAGCATCGAAGTTCTCAAGACGTTCTGATCGGGCTCGCCCCCAGGCTACGCGCACTTCGTGTCGCTTCGCCAACCCCTGCCGGGGGCAACACCTCCGGCCCGGCAGAGCCGGTTCCGCGGTGTTTCTCGAAGAAGACCGTAGGGTCTTATTTCGCTGCCGGCACTTCCTCGCGCCCACCCGGGTGCCGCGCAAAGCGCTCGGCCTTGGCGTCATGCACCGGCGCCGAATCGTCCCACGGCCAGCCGCCGAATTGCGTGCGACGGTAGTCGGCCATGGTCTGGCTGATCTCGGCCTGCGTGTTCATCACGAAGGGGCCGTACTGCGCCACCGGCTCGGCGATCGGGCGGCCCTGCAGCACGAGGAACTCGCTCTCGTCGTCGCCGTTGACCAGCTCGACCGCCGCATCCGCGCGCAGTTCGACCGCCGCCGGGCCTTCGACGCGCTGGCCGCCGATCTGCGCCACCGCGCCCTTGAAGAAATAGAGCATCCGCCGCGTGCCTTCGCCCGTGGCGGCCGGCAGCGTCCATTGCGCGCCGGGCGTCATCTTGATCGTCCAGATCGCCACGTCGGCATCGGCCTGTGCGGCCCATGACGCGGGCGGCGGCGCGAGCGGCTGGATCGGGTCCTGGCCGTTGACCGCATCGCCGAGCCGGCCGGCGATGACCGCCACCTCGGTGCGGCCGCCCTTGGCGTCGTCCGAGGCGAAGCGCGGAATCGCGTCCGACCAGAACATCGTGAAGTGCGGCTCGGCCATCTTGTTCCTGGCCGGCAGGTTGAGCCAGATCTGGAACAGCTCCAGCGGATTGGGCGCGCCCGCGTCCAGCAGCGGGAACATCTCGGAGTGCACGATGCCCTTGCCGGCCGTGAGCCACTGCACGTCGCCGCCGCCGAAGCGCGCGGTGGCGCCCAGCGAATCGGAGTGATCGACCAGGCCCTTGCGCACGATGGTCACCGTCTCGAAGCCGCGGTGCGGGTGCGAGGGAAAGCCCGGCACCGTGTCGCCGTGGTACATGCTCCAGCCGTCCTTGCGGCTGAAGTCCTGGCCGATCTGGCGGCCGGCCAGCGAGGCCTCGGGACCCATCTGGCCGTTGGCCTTGGGATAGGCGTCGTCGTGATAGACGCAGAACAGGAACGGGTCGATCGTCTGCCAGGGAAAGCCGAGCGGCTTGACCTGGACGACGGGGCCCTTGTTGTTGTTGTCGGACATGTTGATATTCCTTTCCATGGGGGGCTCGGCCGATGATGCCGTGCCAATGGTTGGAATATCGGGGCGCCGCCGCCTTCCGGTAGGGGCCTTGCCTGCAACAGTGAAGAGCGCGTATGGAACGATGGGCATCGCTCTTGCCTGTTCTTCAGCGCATCAGGTGTTCTGGTGCGTCACGACGGCGTTGGGGTCCATGTACATCAGCTCCCAGAGGTGGCCGTCGATGTCCTGGAAGCCGTGGCCGTACATGAAGCCGTAGTCCTGCGGTTCGCGCGGCGTGGTGCCGCCGGCGGCCACCGCCTTGGCGACCAGCGCGTCGACCTCGGCGCGGCTCTCGCACGACAGGCACACCAGCACCTCGGTGCTCTTGCTGGTGTCGGTGATGCTCTTGGTCGTGAAGGTCTTGAAGAAGTCCTCGACCAGCAGCATCGCGAAGATGCTGTCCTTCTCGATCACCATGCAGGCGGCATTCGCATCGGTGAACTGCGCGTTGAAGGTGTAGCCCAGCGCGGCGAAGAACGTCTTGGTCTTCTCGAGGTTCTTGACGGGGAGGTTCACGAAGATCTGCTTGTTGGCCATGGTGTTTCCTGTGTCGATGAAGGGTTGGATCTGGAGGTTTGCCGGTGTGTTGTGTACACCGTCCACAAAAGATACCAAAGAAAATGGACGGCGTCCACATGATTTTTCGACTCTCTGTTTTTGCCCGGCCCGGCCCCCGGGGGATTGCGCCCGGGACCCAAGAAGGCGGGGCATCATGGCCGCCATGGAAATCGAGTTCAAGTTTCAGATTCCGGCCGGCCGGCTGAAGGCCGTCGAGGCGGCGCTGCGGCGCGGCACCGTCGTGCGCACCCGTCTGCAGGCGCGCTATTTCGACACCGCCGACCAGGCGCTTGCCGCCCAGGGCATCGTGCTGCGGCTGCGCAAGGAAGGGCGGCGCTGGGTGCAGACCGTCAAGGCGACGGGCGACAACGCGCTGCACCGGCTGGAGCACAACGTCGACCTCGGCACCGCCGCCGCATCGCCGAGCGTCGACCCGCAGCGCCACCAGGGCACGCCCGTGGGCGATCGGCTCGCCAAGGTGCTGGCCGCGAGCGGTGCGCCGCTGGTGGAGCGGCAGTCCACCGACATCGTGCGGCTCACGCGCGACGTGCGCGTCACGGGGCCCTGCGGCGCGGTCGTGGAGATGGCGCTGGATGTCGGCAAGGTCGTGGCTTACGCGGGCACGCCTGAGCAGTCTGAATCGCCCGTGTGCGAGCTGGAGCTCGAACTCAAGCGCGGCGACGTTCAGGGGCTCGTGGCGCTCGCGCGCCGGTGGTCGCAGCAGCACGGGCTGTGGTTCAGCACCGTGTCCAAGGCCGAGCGCGGCGCGCGGCTGCTGGCGAAGGTCGAAGTCGTGCCGGCCGTGAAGGCCGAGACGCCGCGCTTTCCCGAAGGCAAGGACAAGCTCGATGGCCGCGCGGTCCAGCAGGCCGTGGTCGCGTCGTGCCTCGCGCAGATGCTGCCCAACGCCAGCGAGATCGCCGCGGGCAGCACGGACGAAGAGCAGATCCATCAACTGCGCATCGGCATCCGGCGCCTGCGTACCGCGCTGCGCGAACTGGCGGGGCTCGATGCGGACACCGGTCTTTTCGACGCGGCCGCATGGGAGCCGCCGCTGGTCGATGCCTTCCGCGCGCTCGGTGACCTGCGCGACCGCGAACAGGTGGTGAAACTGGCGCAGCCGCAACTGCGCGAAGCGGGCGCGCCGGAGTTCGATCCACTGGCGGGCAGTGACGATGTGGCGGCCGATGTGCGGTCGTCCGGCGATGTGGTGCGTGCGCCGGCGTTCCAATCGGTGCTGGTTTCGCTGATCGGATTCACCGCGGCAGCGCCGCAAGCCGAACCGAAGGCCACCAATGCACAAGCAGCCGAAGAACCCCCTCCGGCGCCGACCCCGATGAGCCTCGGCGACGCCCGCCGCTTCCTGCGAAAGCGCCTGCAGCATCTGCACAAGCAGGCGGTGCGCGACGGCAAGCGCTTCGAGTCGCTCGACACCGAAAGCCAGCACCGCGTGCGCAAGCGGCTCAAGCGCCTGCGCTACCTGGCCGAGTTCGTCGCGCCGCTGTTCGATGCCGATGAAAAGTCGTCGTCAGCCGCCGAGCGCTACCTGAAGCACCTGCGCCCCGCGCAGGACGCGCTGGGCGAATTCAACGACGAAGCCGTCGCGCTCGCGCTCTACCGCGAAGCCACGGCGCGCGACGGGCGCGCGTGGTTTGCGGTGGGGTGGTTCAGTGCGAGGCATGCGGTCCATGCGAAGACATGCCGCAAGGCGCTGGGCGGGATCGACGAGGCGCCGCGGTTCTGGACCAAGGCGGCGCGTGTCCGCTGACGCGAAGAATCAGTGATGGTGCCCGTGCGCACCATGCACATGCCGGTGCTCGATTTCCACCGGCAGCGCCGCACGCACATCCGTCACCTGCAGGCTGAACTTCAGCGCCTTGCCGGCCCATGGATGATTGCCGTCGAGCAGCACGACCGGGCCCTTGATCTTGGTCACGGTGAAGACGTGCTCGGTGCCGTCGTCGAGCCGGCCCTGAAGCTGCCCGCCCACCTTCACGCCCGGCGGAAATTCGTTCTTGGGGATGGTGCGCACCAGCGCCTCGTCGTGCGGGCCGAAGGCGTCTTCGGGGGAGAGGTTCAGCACGGTCTGGAAGCCCTTTTCCTTGCCGTCGAGCGCTTCCTCGATCTTGGGCAGGGTGTTCTCGTAGCCGCCATGCAGGTAGGCCATCGGCTCGGGGCTGGCCTCGATGAGCTTGCCCTGGGCGTCGGAGACTTTGTACTTGATGGTGACGACGGTGTCTTTTTCGATTTTCATGCCGGCATTTTCTGTGGAAACCGATTCACCGTCGAAGCGAGGCTTTCCAGGATCGAAACGCGTCCGGCAGCGTCTCCTCGGTACTCAACTTCTCGAACACCATCCCGATGAACGCCGACACCGCCAGCGGCAGGTGCTTGCGGCTCGGGTACAGCACCGTCAGCCCCTGCCCCGTGCGCTGGTACTGCGGCAGCACCGGCACCAGCCGCCCCGCCTCCACGTCCAGCCGCCCCATCGACGGCGGCAGCAGCGCGATGCCGAGCCCCGCCACCGCGGCCTTGCGCAACGCCTGCGCCGTGTTCCCGCTGAAGCGCCCGGTGACCTGCAATTCCTCCTCCACCCCTTCCGGCCCGGTCACCCGCCAGGTCGCCCGCCCACTCGGGTGCGCTGCCGTCACGCAGTCGTGATCCGCCAATTCCTGCAGCGTCGCGGGCGCCCCGCGCGCGGCGATGTACGCGGGGCTCGCCACCAACCCGTCCGTGCGCGGCCCCAGCAACTTGCGCCCGACATAGCCTGAGTCGGGCAGCGCCCCGCCGCGAAACGCAACGTCGATCTGCTCGGCGATCAGGTCGGCCTTTGCGTCGCTCAGCACGAAGTCGACGCGCACCAGCGGATTCGCCGCCAAAAAGTCCGCCACCCATTCCATCGGGAAGAAATCGAAGAAGTCCGCCGTCGCCGCCACGCGCACGAGCCCGCTGGGTCCCTGGCTGCCGGTGATCAGCTCCTGCCCGGCCTGGACCAGCCCATCGACCGCCCCCGCGCAGCGCTCGTGAAACGCCTGGCCCGCGCTCGTGAGCGTCAGCTTGCGGGTCGAGCGCTGCATCAGCCGCGTGCCCAGCTGCGCCTCGAGCTGCTGGATGCGCCGGCTCACCGTGTTGGGCGGCAGGCCGAGGCGCCGGGCAGCTTCGGCAAAGCTGCCGTAGCGCACCACCTGCACGAACATGGCGATGTCGTTGAGGTCGAGCATGGGGGTTGATTCCTTCGATGGATGGACGAGTGCAATCCGACTCTACCGTCTAGTCGATCAATGGGTGCGACCCTAACCTTGTGTCCATGTCTTCCCCATCCTCTCTTTCCCTTACCCAACGCCGCATCGTCTGGGGCGTCCGCATCCTCCTGGCGCTGGCTTTCGGCGCGGCCGGCGCCTCCAAGCTGGCCGGCGTGCCGCAGATGGTCCAGGTGTTCGATGCCATCGGCTTCGGCCAGTGGTTCCGCTACGTGACGGGCGTGGTCGAGGTCGGCGGCGCGCTGCTGCTGCTCGTGCCGGCGACCGGTTTCCTCGGCGGCCTGCTGCTGGCCGTGACCATGGCCTGCGCCGTGGCCACGCACCTCGTGCTGATCGGCGGCAACCCGGCGCCGGCCATCGTTCTCGCGCTGCTCTCGGCCTTCGTGGCGTGGCGGCTGCGGCCCGTGCCGCGGCTGGCGGCCACCGCGGCCTGATCCCTTTTCCTTCCCAACCCCCATTCAGGAGTACTTCATGAGCCAACAGCAAAAACCTCTCGTCGGCATCGTCCTCGGCTCGACCCGCGAAGGCCGCTTCGGCGAGAAGCCCGCGCAGTGGATCCACGAGATCGCCAAGCAGCGCACCGACCTCGCCTTCGAGCTGGTCGACCTGCGCGACCATCCGCTGCCCTTTTTCAATGAAGCCGGCGCGCCCGCCTGGGGCCCGGTGAAGAACGAGGCCGCGCAGCGCTGGCAGGCCAAGCTGGCCACCTTCGACGGCCTGGTCATCGTCACGCCCGAATACAACCACGGCCCGAGCGCGGTGCTCAAGAATGCGATCGACTGGGCCTACAAGGAGTTCGTGCGCAAGCCCATCGGCTTCGTGGGCTACGGCGGCGTGGGCGCGGCGCGCGCGGTGGAGCAGCTGCGGCTGGTCGCGGTCGAGATGCAGATGGCGCCGGTGCGCAACGCCGTGCACATCGGCATGGTCGAGTTCCTGGGCATCTGGCAGCAGGGCAAGAGCTTCGACGACTTCCCGCATCTCGGGCAGGCCGCCAACGGCATGTTGGACGACCTCGCGTGGTGGACCCGGGCGCTGAAGACCGCGAGGGAGGCCGCATGACCACCGCCGTCGAAGTCGCCGTCTCGACCGAGGCGCGCGCCATCGTCTACCGCACGCGCGGCGCGCAGCACGGGCCGATCACGCGGCTCATGAGCCCGGGCGACCTGGGCGAGTTCCTGAAACCCTTCGTGTTCCTAGACCTGTTCGGCTTCGATGTCGGCGGCGGCCACAAGGGCTTCGGCATGCACCCGCACTCGGGCATCGCCACGCTGACCTGGCTCATCGAAGGCGACACGCTCTACGAAGACACGACCGGCGAACAGGGCGTGCTGCGCGGCGGCGGGGTCGAGTGGATGCGCGCGGGCAACGGCGTGTGGCACACGGGCGCGCCGGCGCCGGGCGTGAAGCGCGTGCAGGGCTTCCAGCTCTGGGTGGCTTTGCCCGCAGCGGAAGAAAACGCCCCGGCGCAAAGCATCTACCTCGCGCCCTCGCAGGTGCCCCAGGACGGCCCGGCACGCGTGCTGCTCGGGCGCTACGGCGCGGCGCAGAGCCCCATTCCGGCACCGGCGCCGATGAACTACCTGGCCGTGCAACTGAAGGACGGCGAGCGGTGGCGCTACACGCCGCCCGCCGGCCACACGGTCGGCTGGGTCGCGGTCAATGGCGGTGCGCTCGATGCGGGCGACAGCGCCGGCGGGCCGATCGCCACCGGCGAACTGGCGGTGTTCGAGGAATCCGGCGCGGCCATCGATTTCACGGCCCGCGGCGACACGTCGTTCGTGCTGGGTTCGGCGGTGAAGCATCCGCACGAACTCGTGATGGGCCACTACTCGGTGCACACGAGCCGCGCGACGCTGGACCAGGGCGAGGCCGAGATCCGGCGCATCGGCGCGAAGCTGCGGCAGGAGGGCCGGCTGGGCTGATCCCGCTCGCAGGCGCGAGAAAACCGCGCGCAAACCAGCGTGCGCCCGGCGGGCGGCTGCGCCAGAATCGTTCGCTTCGAACGACTCCCGCAGCCCCACCCGCCATGAACATCGTTGACGCCTTTGCCAGCAACGCCGCCCGCTTCGTAGACATCCGACGCGACATCCACGCCCACCCCGAGCTGGGCTTCGAAGAACACCGCACCTCCGAGAAGGTCGCCAACCTGCTCGCCGAATGGGGCATCCAGGTGCACCGCGGCATTGCGGGCACCGGGCTCGTCGGCGTGCTGCGCAAGGGCACGGGCAGCCGCACCATCGGCCTTCGCGCCGACATGGACGCGCTGCCGCTGCACGAAGCCAACGACTTCGCCCACAAGTCCACCAACCCAGGCCGCATGCACGCCTGCGGCCACGACGGCCACACGACGATGCTGCTGGCCGCCGCCTGGCACCTGTCGCAGCAAGGGCCCGACGATTTCGACGGCACCGTGCATTTCATCTTCCAGCCCGCCGAGGAGATGGGCAAGGCCGGCGCCAGGAAGATGATCGACGAGGGCCTCTTCGAGCGCTTTCCGTGCGACGCGGTCTTCGGGCTGCACAACTTCCCGGTCGGCGACGTGGGCCGCTTCGCGCTCAACGAAGGCGCGCTGATGGCGTCGAGCAACACCTACAAGATCACCGTGCACGGGCGCGGCACGCACGCCTCGATGCCGCACACGGGCATCGACCCGGTGGCCGCGGTGGTCACGCTGGCGCAGCAGCTGCAGACGATCGTGCCGCGCACCATTCCCAGCACCGAGCGCGCACTGCTCGCGGTCACGCAGCTGCAGGGTTCGGATGCGCCGAACGTGATTCCCGACGTGGCCTCGGTCGGCGGCACGATCCGCACCTTCTCCATCGAGGCGATCGACAAGATCGAGGCGCGGCTGCGCGAAGTGGCCGCCGGCGTGGCGGCGGCGCATGGCTGCACGGCCGAGGTGTATTTCAACCGCTCCTCGCCGCCCACCGTGAACCATCCGGCCGAGGCGCGCTTTGCCGCCGGCGTGATGCGCGAGGTGGTGGGCGACGACATGGTCACCGACAACTTCCCCGCCGTCATGGGCGCCGAGGACTTCGCCCACATGCTGCTCGCGCGGCCCGGCTGCTATGCGTTCCTGGGCAATGGCGACGGCGACCACCGGCTCGATGGCCACGGGCCCGGCCCTTGCATCATTCACAACACCTCGTTCGATTTCAACGACGAGATCATCCCGATCGGTGCCAGCTATTTCGTGAAACTGGTGCAGCGCTGGCTGCCGTCGGGCACCTGAATTCTTTCCCTGTTGATGATGACGAAAGCGGCCACCTCGATGACTTCCACCCTGTTCACCCGACGTTCGCTGGCTGCGGTTGCAGCCGTCGCGGCCCTCTGCAGCTTCGGCGCCGCCCATGCGCAGCAGCGCGTGATCCACCTCATCGTGCCCTTCGGCACCGGCGCCGTGCAGGACACGGTGGCGCGCGCCTTCAACAACGAACTGGGCGCGGCGCTCAATGCCAGCGCCATCGTGGAAAACCGCGCGGGCGCGGGCGGCACCGTGGGCGCGGCCATCGTGGCGCGCGCGCCGGCCGACGGCAACACGCTGGTGCTCGCGGCCGCGAGCCACAACATCGCGGGCTTTCTGTACAACAAGCTGAGCTACGACCCGCTGAAAGACTTCGTCGGCGTGGCCAACGTGGGCAACGCGGGCTATGTGCTGGCGGTGGCGAGCGGCATGAACGTGTCGACCACGGCCGACTTCATCAAGGAGGTCAAGGCCAACCCGGGCAAGTACAACTACGCCTCGGCCGGCAACGGCAGCGCCACGCACCTGGCGATGGCGTCGTTCCTCGCGAAGGCCGGCCTGCAGATGACGCACATCCCGACCAAGTCCACCGGCGAGGCCGTCAACGAGGTGCTCGCGGGCCGGGTGCAGGCGGTCATCTCCTCGAGCATCGGCGTGATGGGCTTCCAGGACGACGCGCGCATGAAGCTGCTCGCCTCCACCGGCCAGACGCGCAGCGTCTTCCTGCCGAAGCTGCCGACCGTGGCCGAGAGCGGCCTTGCGGGCTACGCCTTCGATTCGTGGATCGGCCTGCTCGCACCGGCCGGCACGCCCAAGGCCGAGGTCGAGCGCATCAACGCCGCGGCCAACAAGGTGCTGGCGGACCCGGTGATCCAGGAGCGCTTCAAGCGCCTGGGCGTGGAGCCGCGCAGCCAGAGCGCGGAAGAGTTCCAGAAGCTGCTGCGCGCGGACTGGGACGCGATGGGGGTGGTGGTGAAGGCGTCGGGCGCGAAGATCGATTGAGTCGGCGGGCTGGCGGGTCTGGCGGTCTGGCATTCGGCGCCGCTTGTAGGACGCCGGTCAATTGACAACGCGCCCGCCGCGCTCATGCTCCTCCAGGAGTGCCGGGACATCCGCCCCGGACTGCAAGAGGACTTTTCATGGACTCGATTTCGCCACCCAACCTGCCTTCGGGCGCTCCCGCGAGCAGATCCCCGAAGGTTCTGTGGGGTGTGATCGGCGCGCTGGCCGTGGCCGTCGCTGCACTCGGCGGCGTGTTGCTGCATCGACAGGATGCGGGTGCGCCGCCATCGACCGTTGCGGCAGTGCCCGCCGCATCGGCCGGATCGCCCATCGCGCCGGACGACTTCAAGTCTGAAGCAATGCCGCCGGCGCCCGTGCCGGCCGCGCCGCCGGTGGCTGCGGGCGCTGTGCCGCACGCCATGGCTGCTGCACCTGCGCCGTCGCCAAGCCCTGGCGTCGCTCCCGTTACTGCTGCCGCACCTGCTGCACCGCCCTGCGCGGTCTGCGGCCACGTCGAATCGGTGCGCCCGGTGCAAAAGCGCGCGCAGAACACCACCGGCGTAGGCGCCGTGGCCGGCGGCGTGGTGGGTGGCCTGGTCGGCAACCAGTTCGGCCATGGCAACGGCCGCGTCGCGACCACCGTGCTCGGCGCGGTGGGTGGCGGCTTCGCGGGCAACGAGGTCGAGAAGCACGTGCGCACCGTCACGGTCTACGAGGTCGCGGTGCGCATGGACAACGGCTCGCTGCGCACGGTCGAGACGAAGACCGCGCCGCCCATCGGCAAGCCGGTCACGCTGCGCAAAGGCCTGCTGCGCCCGGCCGACGGCCGCAAGTAGGCGCAGCGCCGGCGGCTCGCGGGCCGCCCGGCGATATCACACAAGCCACCCGCCGCGGAAGAGCGCTTGCCCCACGTAAAACTTGACGATATATCCCTAATATATTTAAAGTGCGGACCTTTCCCACCGTCATCCCCCAGGAGCACCCCGTGAGCAATCCCCGCTGGCAAGGCATCTTTCCCGCCATCACCACCAAGTTCCACGCCGATGAAAGCATCGATGCCGAGGGCACCGCGCGCCACATCGACTTCCAGATCCGCAACGGCATCCACGGCCTGGTCACCTGCGGCTCGCTGGGCGAAGCCAGCACGCTGACGCTGGAAGAAAAACTGCAGGTCGCCAAGATCGCGCTCGAAGCCGCCGACGGCCGCATCCCGGTGCTGGCCAACGTGTCGGAAACCAGCACCCGCGAGGCGCTGCGCTACGTGGACGGCGCCAACAAGCTGGGCGTGGCCGGCTTCATGGTGATGCCCTCGGTGATCTACGTGGCCGATGCGCGCGAGGCCATGCTCAACGTGCGCACCATCGCCAACGCGGCGCAGCAACCCATCATGGTCTACAACAACCCGGTGGCCTACCGCGTGGACCTGAAGCCTGAGCACATGGTCGAGCTGGCCGATTGCGAGTGGATCGCCGCCATCAAGGAGAGCACCGACAACATCCGCCGCATCACCGACCTGCGCAACACGGTGGGCGAGCGCTACCAGCTGTTCCTGGGCGTGGACGACCTGGCCTACGAGGGCCTGGCGCTCGGCTGCGACGGCCTCCTGGCGGGCGTGGGCTGCGCGTTCCCGCGCGAGACCGTGGCGCTCTACGACCTCATGAAGGCCGGCAAGTTCGCCGAGGCGCTCAAGCTCTACCAGTGGATGACGCCGATGCTGCACCTGGATGTCTCGACCAAGCTGGTGCAGAACCTGAAGCTCATCGACCTGCTGGTCGGCGTGGGCACGGAGCACATGCGCCGCCCGCGCCTGCCGCTCATCGGCCAGGAGCGCGCCTTCATCGAAGGCATCGTGAAGAAGGCGCTCGCGACGCGTCCGGCGCAGTACCAATCGGTTGTGTAATAACCGCCCTTTCATTGTCCCAACCTAGGAAGAAGCATGAAGACAAAAGCAAGCATGGTTCCATTCATCGGCGTCGTCGGGCTCGCGGCACTCGCCATCGCAGGTCATGCCAATGCGCAGGAGCAGGTCGTCAAGATTGGGCACAGCGGTCCCCTCTCGGGCCCCAACGCGTTCGCGGGCAAGGACAATGAAAACGGCGTGCGCCTGGCGATCGAGGAGCTCAATGCGAAGAAGCTCAGCGTCGGCGGCAAGACGCTGAAGTTCGAGCTGGTCTCCGAAGACGACCAGTGCGATGCCAAGACCGGCGTGAGCGTGGCGCAGAAGTTCGTGGACGACGGCGTGAAGTTCGTCATGGGCCCGTACTGCTCGGGCGTGGCCATTCCGGCCTCGCGCATCTACAGCGACGGCGGCACCCTGGTCTCGACCGTGGGCACCAACCCGAAGGTCACGCAGGGCGGCTACAAGAACCTGTACCGCATCATCGCAAGCGACAACCAGATCGGCTCCAGCATGGCCGTGTACGCAGCCAAGGAACTGAAGGTGAAAAAGGTCGGCGTCATCGACGACCGCACCGCCTTCGGCCAGGGCCTGGCGGAAGAGTTCACCAAGGAAGCGCAGAAGCAGGGCCTCACGATCGTGGGCAAGGAGTTCACCACCGACAAGGCCGTGGACTTCACCGCCATCCTCACCAACATGAAGGCCAAGGCGCCCGAGGCGATCTTCTTCGGCGGCTATGCGCCGCAGGCCGCGCCGATGGCACGCCAGATGAAGCAACTGGCCGTGCCCGGCAAGCTCCTGGGCGGCGACACCGTCTGCAGCCCGGCCACCGGCAAGCTCGGCGGCGATGCGGTCAACGACCTGGTGTACTGCGCGCAGGGCGGCTCGATCCTGGAGAAGGCGCAAAGCGGCCCGGCGTTCAAGGAGAAGTTCAAGAAGCGCTTCAACGCCGATGCGGATGCGTACGCCGCCTCCTACTACGACCAGGTGCTGTTCATTGGCGAATCGATGAAGAAGGCCAACTCGCTCGACCCCGACAAGGTGGGCGCGCAGCTCTACAAGGACACCTACAAGGGCGTGGCCGCTACCTATGCGTATGACGACAAGGGCAACATGAAGCAGGCGCCCATCACGGTGTTCACGTTCAAGAACGCGGCGCCCGTGCCCATCGCCAGCTACTGAACGGACAACGCCCCAACATGCAACGCATCCAGATCGTCGACTCGCACACGGGCGGCGAGCCCACGCGCCTTGTGACCGGCGGGTTTCCCGACCTGGGGGGCGGCAGCATGGCCGAGCGCCGTGCGCTGCTGGCCGAGCGGCACGACAAGTGGCGCGCGGCCACGGTGCTCGAGCCGCGCGGCAGCGACGTGGTGGTCGGCGCGCTGCTGTGCGAGCCGGTGTCGCCGGACGCTGCCGCGGGCGTGATCTTCTTCAACAACGCCGGCTACCTGGGCATGTGCGGCCACGGCACCATCGGGCTGGTCGCAAGCCTGGCGCACATGGGGCGCATCGGCGTGGGCGAGCACCGCATCGAGACGCCGGTCGGCACGGTCACGACCACGCTGCATGCCGACGGCTCGGTGAGCGTGCGCAACGTGCCGGCGTACCGGCACCTGCGCCAGGTGGCGGTCGAGTTGCCGGGCCACGGCACGGTGCGCGGCGATGTGGCGTATGGCGGCAACTGGTTCTTCCTGGTGAGCGAACACGGCCAGCGCGTGGCGAGCGACAACCTCGCGGCACTGACCGACTACACGGCCGCCTTGCGCAAAGCGCTCGCAGCGCAGGGCATCACGGGCGCGGACGGCGCGGAGATCGATCACATCGAGCTCTTCGCGCCAGCCGAGGAAAGCGACGAAGGCGCGGACAGCCGCAACTTCGTGCTCTGCCCCGGCAACGCCTACGACCGCTCGCCCTGCGGCACCGGCACCAGCGCCAAGATCGCCTGCCTCGCGGCCGACGGCAAGCTCGCGCCGGGCGAGACGTGGACGCAGGCCAGCGTGATCGGCAGCCGCTTCGAGGCCAGCTACGCGATGGACGGCGACAAGGTCATCCCGACCCTGCGCGGCCGCGCGCACATCAGCGCCGAGGCCACGCTGCTGGTCGACGACGAAGATCCTTTCGGATGGGGCATCCGGCTCTGACGCCGGCTGGCATGGACGCGGATGTGATCGTCATCGGCGCCGGCATCGTCGGCGCCGCCTGCGCACACGCGCTGGCGCAGGCCGGCCGCCGGGTGCTGGTGCTCGATGCGCGCATCGGCGGCGCCACGGGCGCCGGCATGGGCCACCTCGTGGTGATGGACGACAACCCGGCCGAGCTCGCACTGAGCCGCGACTCGACGGCGCGGTGGCGCGCCCTTGCGCCGCACATGCCCGAAGACTGCGCGTACAGCGCTTGCGGCACGCTCTGGATCGCCGCGAACGAAGAAGAAATGGCCGAGGCCGAACGCAAGCAGCAGCGCCTGCGCGAACACGGCATCGATGCCCGCATGCTCGACGCAGCCGCACTGGCGCGCGCCGAACCCGCATTGCGCAAAGGCCTCGCGGGCGCGCTCGAAGTGCCGGGCGACGGCATCCTCTACGCGCCGAACGCGGCGCACTGGCTGCTCGGCCAGGGCGGCGATGCGATCCGTGTCGCGCACGCGAAGGTCGATGCCATCGAAGACGACGGCACGCTGCGCCTCGCCGACGGCACCCGCCGCAACGCGGCGCAGATCGTGCTGGCCAACGGCATCGAAGCGACGACGCTCTGCCCCGAACTCCCCATCCGCCCGAAGAAAGGGCACCTGCTGATCACCGACCGCTATCCGGGCACGGTGCATCACCAGCTCGTCGAGCTCGGCTACGTGACCAGTGCGCACCATAGCGACGGCGACTCGGTCGCGTTCAACGTGCAGCCGCGTCCGACGGGGCAATTGCTGGTCGGCTCTTCGCGCCAGTTCGACACGACCGATCCGGCCGTGGAAGCGCCGATGCTCGCGCGCATGCTGCAGCGCACGCTCGACTACCTGCCGGGGCTCGCGAACCTCAACGCGGTGCGCGCATGGACCGGCCTGCGCGCCGCGTCGCCCGATGGCCTCCCGCTGCTGGGCAAGCATCCATGGCGCGAGAAGCTCTGGCTCGCCGTCGGCCACGAAGGCCTGGGCGTGACCACAGCGCCCGGGAGCGCGCATGTGCTCGCGGCGCTGATGACCGGCGCCGCACCTGATTTCGATGCGGCGCCCTATGCGCCGCGCGGCCTGCTGGAGGTGGCATGAGCGCCCACACCTTGCTGCACATCGACGGCAACCTCGTGCGCGTGAAGGCAGGCAGTTCGGTCGCTGCCGCACTGCGCATCGCGGGCGGCATGGGCGTGGCACGCACTTCCGTCACGGGCCAGCCGCGCGCGCCGTTCTGCGGCATGGGCGTGTGCCAGGAATGCCGCGTGCTCGTCGACGGCCGGCGCCTGCTCGCATGCCAGACCGTGTGCAGCGAAGGCATGCGCGTGGAGACCTCGGAATGACGGCGCTCGAACATTGCGATGTGCTGATCGTCGGCGCCGGCCCTGCCGGCATGGCGGCGGCAGTCGCTGCCGCGTCGGGTGGCGCATCGATCGTCGTGATCGACGACAACCCCGCGCCCGGTGGACAGATCTGGCGCGACGGCCCCGGCGCTTCGTTGCCCGCTGCCGCGCGCAAGTGGCGCGATGCGCTCGCACGCCACGCCAACATCCGCGTCTGCAGCGGCACGCGCGTGATCGCCACGCCCGCGTGCAACGAGCTGCTGCTCGAAGACGAACGCGGCTGGCGCATGCGGTGGAAAAAATTGATCCTCTGCACCGGCGCGCGCGAACTGCTGCTGCCCTTTCCGGGCTGGACACTGCCCGGCGTGACGGGCGCGGGCGGCTTGCAGGCGCTCATCAAGGCGGGCCTGCCGGTCGAAGGCGAGCGCATCGTGATCGCGGGCAGCGGCCCGCTGTTGCTCGCCGCGGCTTCGACGGCGCGCGCGGCGGGCGCGAAGGTCGTGCGCATCGCGGAGCAGGCCACGCTCACTGCCGTCGCGGGCTTTGCCGCGAACCTCTGGCGCTGGCCGGGCAAGGCCGCGCAGTCGGTGACGCTGGCCGATCCGCAGTACCGCACCGCCTCGCGCATCGTCTCGGCGCAAGGCGGCACGCAGGTCGAATCGGTCCGGCTTCTCCAGGGTGGCCGCGAAGTGGAAATCGCCTGCGACCGCGTGGCCTGCGGCTTCGGCCTCACGCCCAACACGCAGCTCGGCCGGCTGCTCGGCTGTGCCCTCGCGGCCGAAGGCGCGCACGCACTGGCCGTCGATGCGCGGCAGCTCACCAGCCTGCCCGACGTCTACGCTGCCGGCGAATGCACCGGCTTCGGCGGCAGCGAGCGCGCGCTCGCCGAGGGCACCATCGCCGGTCATGCGGCTGTGGGCAACGAGCGCGCCGCAAAGCAACATGAAGGCGAACGCGCCCGCTGGCATGCGTTTGCTGCGCAACTGCACCGCAGCTTCGCGCTGGCCCCGGCGATCAGGCAGATGCCGCAGCCCGACACCCTCGTGTGCCGCTGCGAAGACGTGCCCTTCTCCGCGCTCGCCGATTGCACCGGCTGGACCGATGCCAAGCTTCATCGCCGCTGCGGCATGGGCGCCTGCCAGGGGCGCGTGTGCGGCGATGCGGCGCAGTTCCTCTTCGGCTGGACGCCGCCCGCGCCGCGCCCGCCGCTGTCGCCGGTGCGCATCTCGACGCTGGCCGGCCTGGCGGGCCAGGCGGATGAAGGCGACGCCCGACAATGAGGCCGCATCCGAAGACAACCATGGCCCCCCCGAAGACCACCCTCCGCCCCCCGCCCAAGCGCCGCGCCGCCGACGTGGCCTACGACGCCATCGAGACGCTGCTGTCCACCATGCAGCTGGAGCCCGGCAGCCAGATCGTCGAGGCCGACCTGGCCGAGCGCACGGGCCTGGGCCGCACGCCGGTGCGCGAGGCGCTGATGCGCATGGTGTCGATCGGGCTCATCGTGCAGCAACCGCGCCGCGGGCTCCTGGTGTCGGCCATCGACCTGGCCGACCACCTCGATGTGATCCAGACCCGGCGCGTGCTCGAGCGGCTGATCGCGGCCTGCTCGGCGCGCCGCGCGACGGCGCTGCAGCGCAAGGACATCGTGCGTTGCGCCGAGGAAATGGTCGAGGCCGCGGGCCGCGGCGACCTCACCGGCTACATGCGCGCCGACCATGCCCTGGACCTGGTCAACCACCAGGCGAGCCACAACGATTCGGCCGTGAAGGCGGTGATCCCGCCGATCGTGCAGTGCCGCCGCTTCTGGTACGCGTACCAGCACGAGGGCGAGATCGTCGAAGGCGCGAATGCGCACCTGGAACTCGCGCAGGGCATCGCGACCGGCGACGAAGCCGCGGCGGTCGCGGGTGCCGAGCGGCTCATGGATTACCTGGAGCTTTTCGCCCGCAAGATCATCGACAAATAGGTCGAAGGACTACCGGGGAACTACGCGTGATTTGCCGCGGCCCCCAGCGCATACTGGCCCGATGGCCGTCGCACCCCGCGCCCAACCCGAGGACTTCTTCACGCCCGAAGAGTGGCAATCGCTCACCAGCCGTTCGTCATGGAAAGGCCTGTGGCTGGTGGCGCATTGCTGGGGCGTCGTCGGCGCGGCGATGCTCGCGGGCATCGTGTGGCCGTGGACCGTTGCGCTCATGGTGCCGGTCGTGGGCGCACGGCAGCTGGGGCTCTTCATCCTCATGCACGACGCGGCGCATGCGGGCCTGCACCGCAGCCGCAAGGTCAACGACTGGGTCGGCCACTGGCTGTGCTCGTACACGCTGCGCGACTACCGGCCCTATCACCTGCAGCACCACCGCTTCGTGCAGCAGACCGAGGACCCGGACCTCGTGCTGTCGGCGCCCTTCCCGATCACGCGCGAATCGATGTGGCGCAAGGTCGTGCGCGACCTGAGCGGGCAGACCTTCTACAAGCAGCGCTTCGGGCACATCGCCGAGGGCATCCGCCGGCGCGCGCCGGGCGAGTCGGCACTGAAGGTGCTCGGCCGCGAGATCGCGAAGGACCGGCGCTTCCTCATCGGCAACGGCCTCGGCCTGCTGGCCTTCGCGCTGGCCGGTTACTGGTGGGCGTGGGTGCTCATGTGGCTGCTGCCGATGGCGACCTGGCTCCCGCTCGTGAGCCGCGTGCGCAACATCGCCGAGCATGCGCTGGTGGCGCAGAACGAGTCCGACCCGCTGCGCCAGGCGCGCACCACGCATGCCAACCTGGTCGAGCGCATCTTCATCGCGCCCTATTGGGTCAACTACCACTGCGAGCACCACATGTTCACCAGCCTGCCCTGCTGGGCGCTGCCGAAGGCGCATCGCCTGCTGCTGCGCCGGGGCATCACCGATCGGATGGAAGTGCAGCCTGGCTACCTGCACCTGCTGAGGCAGGCGACTGCCGCTGCTCCCGCGTGACTCGCCGGCCGTTCAGCAGCGTGCCGATGGGCGTGCAGCGCACCAGCAACTGGTAGCTTGCGAGCGCCACCAGCGAGGTGGCCCCGATGTTGAGGCCCATCTTCGCGACTGCGCCGAGCGGCGCGTTGAACAGCAGGATGCCGAAGCCGATGGTGCCCAGCATGTGCACCAGGTACACCCAGTACGAGCTTTGCGAGAGGTACGCCAGCACCGCGTTCTGGCGCGGCACATAGCGCACGAAGCCGCCGATCAGCGCCAGGCTCCAGAGCCACGAGGTCGCGTTGTAGGCGAAGGCGATCCAGAACTCGGGGTGCGGCAGGCGGTGCGCACCGGGCTCGTGCAGCGCGCCCAGCAGCGCGATCGTCGCAATGAAGAAGGCCAGCCCGGCCAGCGCATGGCCCTTGCAGCGCGCAGCGAAGCGCGCGAGCAGGCGCTCCTGGTCGCGGTGCAGGTACCAGCCGAACACGAAGAACAGGCCGCTCTGCACCCACTCGGAGAAAGAAGGCAGGAAGGCGCTGCTTTCCATCACGAACCCGGACGGCTGAAAAGCGCCCGTCACAGCCAGCGGCAGCGCGAGCACCACGAAGCCCCAGCGGCGTTCCGCGAGCAAGGCGAAGCCGCGGGCGACGGCATCGCGCAGCCGCACCGGCACGAAGCGCTGCAGCCGCACGCCGGCCCAGGCCACGACGCTGAACCAGAACAGCTGGTAGAGGAACCACAGGTGCATCGTGTTGAAGGGCGAGCCGCCGGGCTGCCGCGCGGGCGTGAGCGCGGTGTCGATGCCCGGCACGCCGCGCACGGTCAGGTGGATGTAGACCATCGCCAGCACCGTGGTCAGCACGAAGAGCGGCGGCCAGAACACCGCGAAGGGCAGCGCGAGGCGCAGGCCGCGGTTCTTCAGCATGCCGTCCGCGCCGCGCCGTGCGACCAGCAGCGCGACGAAGAATCCGGCCAGCACGAAGAACACCGGCATCCGGAAGCTGTGGATGAAGAGCAGCAGCATGTCGGCCACCGGCGAGGTCTTCGGGTCGCGCCAGGGCAGCGGCGAGGCGACGGTGAGGTGGTTGATGGCCACGTGCAGCACGATGCCGAGCCACATCATCAGGGCGCGGAGATTGTCGAGCGCGTGGAGCCGTTGGGGGGTGTGGGCGTTGTTCATGGGGCCGACTGTTGGACCTCACGCAACGTCAGGGTCAAGGGGTGGCGGGGCCGGGCGCCGGATTTTTTTGCTGGCGCACGGCGATGGCCTGCAGGAGGTAGTCGCGCACCGCGGGGCCGACCACGGCGGCCGCCTGCAGCACCGGCTCCGTGGCCATGGCCTTCATCAGCCGCGCGGCCAGCGCCGGGTCGTGGTCGGTGAAGGCATCGAAGAGCCGCACCCAGGCGAGCGCGATGGCCTGCACCGCATCGTCCCCGGGCGGCACGTTGCGGGCCTGAAGCGCCGCGAGCGCTTCGCCCAGGCGCCGCCATTCGTCTTCGGGCGGCTTGCCCAGGCGTGCGAAGTCTTCGGTGTCCAGGTGGCGCAGCAGCGCGGCCATCCGCAGGCCGATGGCCTGTTCGATGTAGTCGATCAGTTCGGCCGGCGGCCCGTCGTCGCGCCGCGCCACCGGCTCGCGCCGGTACATCTCGCCCCAGCGTGCGATGAGGTCGTGGTTGCCGTCCATCCACTGGCCCATGAGGTTCATCCAGCGGGCGGCGAGCGGCTGCACCTCGAGTGCATCGGCGGGCACGCCGCGCGCCATCAGCGCGGCCACGTCGGCGATGAGCGGCGGCCACTGGCTGGCCACGGCGCTCGAGTTGGCCATCAGCGACTTGATCTCGGCGGGGCTGAAGTAGCGGCCATAGGCGGTCATCTGCTCCAGCGTGGCGAGCCAGTCCTTCATGTCGGGCTGCGCGCCTTCTGCGAGGCGCTGTTCGAGCAGGCCCAGCCGTTCACGCAAGGCCGTGGCCTGTGCGATCTGCTGGTCGAGCGATGCGATCTGGCGCTGGATGATCGTGGGCAGCGCGCCGCTTTCCGCGCCCAGCAGTCCGGCGATTTCCGCCAGCGGGAGCCCCAGCAGCCGCAGCGCCTGGATGGCGTGCAGCCGGCCGATGTCGGCGGCGTTGTAGAGCCGGTAGCCGGCGTCCGAGCGCGCCGAGGGGGCGAGCAGCCCGATGGCGTCGTAGTGGTGCAGCGTGCGCACCGTGAGGCCGGTGTGTCTGGCGAGTTCGCCGACCTTGAGCAGCACCTTGCGCCTCTTGTGTCAGTCGTCGGCAGGCGCCGGCTCGGGGCCTTGCCAGCCCAGCAGCTCGGCCAGGCGCTGCACGATCCAGCCGGCCTCGGCGGGCGACACGCCCGATTCCGGCGTCGCCAGCCCCGCGTGGATGCGCCGCAGGATCTCGCTCTCGACCGGCACCTCGGTGTGGTGCTGGATCTGCGCGTGGCCCACGAGGTGGTTGGCCAGGTCCTCGCAGATCTCGTAGCGCTCGCGCACCACGCCGATCGGTTCGCTCAAACGCTGGCGCGCATCGCTGTAGACCGCGAAGAACGAGGGCGGAATGAAGATCTGGTTGTCGTCGGACATCGCGGCCTTGTTTATAGCTGGCCCAATGACAAAACGCGCCCGGGGGCGCGTTCGTCGTGGCTCCCGGGGAGCCAGAGGGGCTGGATCAGCCGCCCTTCTTGGCGCGCTTGCCAGGGTTCTTCTTGCTGCGCGTTGCGGTGCCGCGTTCCAGGCTGACCTTCTGGCCACCGCCGGTCTTGGGCAGGGCGTAGCCGGGCAGCGGCGTCGGCTTCGGGGTGGCAACGCGTTCGGCTTCGGTACGGAATGTCTTGGGCATGAAAAGCTCGGGTAAAAGTGATGTTCGAACCTGCAATTAGGCCACATCGAGGATTTCATATGCCAATAACCGAAACGGCGGGTGCCGTCGAGCGTCCGCGCTTCGTTTCGGGCTCGCTCCTGCGCCACGTTTGCGTGATGGCGGGCACCGGTGCCATCGGGTTGATCGCGGTGTTCGCGGTCGACCTGATCAACCTCTTCTACATCTCGCTGCTCGGGGAGAAAGAGACGGCGGCGGCGGTCGGTTTCGCGGGCGTGGTGGGGTTCTTTCATGCGTCGCTGTGCATCGGCCTCACCATCGGCATCGCGGCCGTGGTGTCGCGCACGGTGGGTGCCGGCCGTGCGGCGGATGCGCGGCGCATCGCCACCTCGAGCCTCGTGCTGATGACGGCCGCATCGGTGGTGGTGGGCAGCGGCACGGCCTTCTTCCTGCACCCGGCGCTGCACGCGCTCGGCGCCGAGGGCGAGACGGCGCGGCTCGCGCAGCGCTACCTCGCGGTGACGGTGCACACGCTGCCGCTCCTGGGCCTCGGCATGGCGTGCTCGGCGCTGCTGCGCTCCATCGGCGATGCGCGCCGCTCGATGACGGTCACGCTCGCGGCGGCCTTCGTGACGGCGGTGCTCGACCCGATATTGATCTTCGGTTTCGGCCTGGGACTCGACGGCGCGGCGATCAGCGCGGTGGTCTCGCGCATGGTGCTCGCGGCCATCGGGCTGCATGGCGTGATGGTGAAGCACCGGATGCTCGGGCGCTTCGAGGCATCGCGGCTGGCGGGCGACGCGCGTGCGCTGGCGAGCGTTGCGGGGCCGGCGGTGCTGACGAACCTGGCGACGCCCGTGGGCGCTGCGTTCGTCACGCATGCGATCGCACAGTTCGGGCCCTCGGCGGTGGCGGGCGCGGCGACCATCGACCGGCTGAGCCCGGTGGCCTTCGGGCTGGTCTATGCGCTGAGCGGCGCGGTCGGGCCGATCCTGGCGCAGAACCTCGGCGCCGGCCAGTACCGCCGCGTGCAGGAGGGGCTGCGCGACAGCCTGCTGTTCATGGTGGCCTCGGTGGCCGTCGCCTGGCTGGTGCTGGCGTTGGGCCAGGGCGTGCTGATCCGCGCGTTCTCGGCCGAGGGGCAGGCGGCCGAACTGATCGCGCTCTTCTGCACGTGGCTCGCGGCGAGCTTCTTCTTCTCGGGCGGGTTGTTCGTGGCGAACGCGTCGTTCAACAACCTCGGGCACCCGCTGCTGTCGACTTTCTTCAACTGGGGGCGCGCCACGCTGGGCACGATTCCGTTCGCCTGGTGGGGCTCGCACCACGGCGCGGCCGGCGTGCTCGTCGGACAGGCCGTGGGCTCGTCGATCTTCGGGTTGCTGGCGGTGGTGGTGGCGTTCCGGCTGGCGGCCAAGCTGGCGCGGCAGGAGCCGTCGATGAAGGCGCCTGCATCTGCACCTGCACTCGCACCGGTGCTCGACGCCCCGGTGGCGCCGACCTCGGCGCATGGAGATGCCGCGGCGCTCGCCACGCCGCAGCCGGCGGCCGTTACTGGTCCTGCAGCGTCAGCAGCCGCACCTTGACCGACTTGCCCTTGACGCGGCCGCTGCCGAGCTTGTGCGCCGCTTCTGCAGCGATGGCACGGTCCACGGCCACGTACGTCGAGAACTCGTTGACGTTGATCTTGCCGACCTGGTCCTTGGTGTAGCCGCAGTCGCCGGTGAGGGCGCCCAGCACGTCGCCGGCGCGGATCTTTTCCTTGCGCCCGCCCACGATCTGCAGCGTGGCCATCGGCGGCTGCAGCGGCGCGCCTTTGCCGGGCGTGAGCTCGGCCAGTTCATGCCATTCGGATTCGCGGCCCTGCAGCTGCTCGATCTTTCCGACGCTGCCCATCTCGTTCATGCTGGCCAGGTTCAGCGCGAGGCCCTCGGCATCGCCCGACTGGCCCACGCGGCCGGTGCGGCCGACGCGGTGGATGTGGATCTCGGAATCGGGCGTCACGTCGACGTTGATCACCGCTTCGAGGTGCGAGATGTCCAGGCCGCGCGCCGCCACGTCGGTGGCCACGAGCACGGAGCAGCTGCGGTTGGCGAACTGCACCAGCACCTGGTCGCGCTCGCGCTGCTCCAGCTCGCCGAAGAGCGCCAGCGCGCTGAAGCCCTGCGCCTGCAGCACCTCGACCAGGTCGCGGCACTGCTGCTTGGTGTTGCAGAAGGCCAGCGTGCTGACGGGGCGGAAATGGTCGAGCAGCAGGCTCACGGTGTGCAGCCGCTCGCTGTCCTTCACCTGGTACCAGCGCTGGCGGATCTTGCTGCCTTCATGCTGCGCCTGCACCGTGATCTGCTGCGGGCTCTTCATGAACTGCTGCGCGAGCTTGGCGATGCCTTCGGGGTACGTGGCCGAGAAGAGCAGCGTCTGGCGCTCCTTCGGGCACTGGCGGGCGACCTTCACGATGTCTTCGAAGAAGCCCATGTCCAGCATGCGGTCGGCTTCGTCGAGCACCAGCGTGTTGAGCGCCGAGAGGTCCAGGTTGCCGCGCTCCAGGTGGTCCATGATGCGGCCCGGCGTGCCCACCACGATGTGCGCGCCGTGCTCCAGGCTGGCAATTTGCCCGCGCAGCGCGACGCCGCCGCAGAGCGTGACCACCTTGATGTTTTCTTCCGCGCGCGCCAGGCGCCGGATCTCGGTGGTGACCTGGTCGGCCAGCTCGCGCGTCGGGCACAGCACCATCGCCTGGATGGCGAAGCGGCGTGCGTTGAGGTTGGCGAGCAGCGCAAGGGCGAAGGCGGCGGTCTTGCCGCTGCCGGTCTTGGCCTGGGCGATCAGGTCCTTGCCGAGCAGCGCCGGCGGCAGCGCGGCGGCCTGGATGGCCGTCATCTGCGTGTAGCCCAGCTGGGTGAGGTTGGCCAGCATCTGGGGCGAGAGCGCCAGGGTGGCGAAGCCGTGGGTGTCGGCCGGGGCTTGCGGGCCGTCGGCTGTGGGATTGGTCGTTGTCATCGTTTCAGCAGCCGGGGCCCGGGAAAAACAAAGGCCTTGCCGGCACCCATCGCGGGGTGCCGCAAGGCCTCTTGTCCGTCGCGGATCAGCGGCGGGGGGAGTTGTTGCCGCCGGTCGGCGGCGGGCCGCGACGTTCCAGGTGGCGGAAGGTGATGCGACCCTTGGTCAGGTCGTAGGGCGAGAGTTCGAGCGACACCTTGTCACCCGCCAGGATGCGGATGTGGTGCTTGCGCATCTTGCCGCCGCTGTAGGCGATCAGCTGATGGCCGTTGTCCAGCGTGACGCGGTAGCGCGAGTCGGGCAGGACTTCGGTCACTGCGCCGTTCATTTCGATCAGTTCTTCCTTGGGCATGCTTGGTTACCTCTGAATCTCGTTCGATGTGTGTTGGATATGAAGATGGGCGTGATTGTTTCAGCCTGCGCACGGCAAGGCGAGCGGTGCCTGGCGCGTGTTGCGCTCGCGCACCCAGCAAAGGCCCTGGTCGATGGCATAGCGCAGGGCGGCGGCATGGCTGGCAAAACGCGGCGTGAAACGCATCACGCGGTCGTGCATGCCGCTGCCGTGTCCGGAGCGGATCGAGACGGAGGCGGCGAAATGGCCGTCGTCCTGGTGTCGAATGAGCGGGGAAACAAGGTACTTGCCCACCGCGATACTGTGTTGAATGATGTCCATGGAGCCTTGGCACAGCGCGCGAATGTTGGACGCGAAGTGCCTGAAAAATAATTGAAAACGGGCGTGGGCCGGCCGGAATGGCGCGGCGGACGCGCTATTCGCTTCAACAAGAACGAAGGCAGTGGTGGCAATCATGGGCGCCCGGTCTGGCGCTCCAACACACTGTGGAGCCGGCTGAAAGTGTGGGGGGCCTGAAGAATCCAAGGGACAGTGCAGGTCAGCCGGCAATATGACGAAGTGCTTCGTCGTGGTATCGAAACGAACCCGCCATTATAGCTTGACGGGCATGACAGTTGCCCGCCTCAAAAGAAAGCGGGCCCCGGATGGGCCCGCGAAGGACGATCGTTCCTGCGAAGTTTGCTATTGAAAATATAGCGAAACACCGCGCAATCAGGCAGCCAGCGGCGATGTTGCCGACGAAAGCGCGGCCCGCGACCTGTGGGCGGCGCGCAACATCAGGCCCAGCCCCGCGAGCTGGCTGGCGGCGCCGGCCCAGCCCACGGCGCTCACGCCGAACAGCTCGATCACCACGCCGCCCAGCGCAGAGCCTGCCGCGATGCCCAGGTAGATCGCCGAGGCGTTGAGCGACAGCGTCATCGGCGCGCGGTCCGGCGCCAATCGGATCAGCCGCACCGCCTGCGCCGGACCGAACCCCCAGCCTGCAAAGCCCCAGAGCGCCGACAACGCCACGATCAGCGGCAGCGCCACGTCGCGCGGCAGCATCTGCGCCGAGAACGACAGCCCGCCGAAGATCGCCACCAGCACCAGTGCGAAGGCCTGCGCCACGCGGTCGGCGCCGAAGCGGTCGGTGGCCCAGCCGCCGGTCGCGGTGCCCAGGGCCGCCGCGACGCCGATCGCGCAGAAGACGGCGCTCACGCCCTGGGCGCCGAAGCCCACCGTGCCCGACAGGAACGACGCGATGTAGGTATAGAAGCTGAAGCCGCCGGTGGTCCACAGCACGGAGGTCAGCAGCGCCGGCAGCACGCCGGGCGCGCGGGTGACCGCGAAGGACGGCGCGCGCGCGGCAGGGGCCGGCGCCGAAGCCAGGCCGCGCGGCAGACCGATGGCCACGCCCCAGGCGGCCAGTGCCGCCACTGCGGCGACCAGCAGGTAGGCCGTGCGCCAGCCGCCCCAGCCCGCAATCCACGCGCCCAGCGGCACGCCGAGGGCGACCGCCACCGTGCCGCCGCCCGTCACGATGGCGAGCGCCCGGCCGCGCAGCGCGGGCGACACCATCGAGGCCGCCACCGCGCTGGCGGTCGGCAGGAACACGCCGGCCACCAATCCGAGTGCGACCCGCGCCAGCGCCAGTTGCGCAAAGCCCTGCGCCATCGACGCGGCCAGCGTGATGCCGGAAAACGCCGCGAGGCTGGCGACCAGCAGCGGCCGCCGGCCGAAGCGCGCGAGCAGCGCGGCCATCAGCGGCGAGCCGATGGCGTAGCTCAGCGCGAACAGCAGCACCAGTTGCCCGACGCGCGTGGCGCTCACCTGCAGGTCGGCCGCCAGCATGGGCAGCAGGCCGACCACCATGAAGCTTTCAGTGCCCAGGGCGAAAGCGCCCAGCGCCAGCCACGCCAGGCTGAGAGGCAAGCGTTCGGCGGGTTGCGCGGCGAGGGGTTCGGTGTTCATGGCGGGACTCCGGTGAGCGTTCTGAGGCCTTCAGAATAGGCTTGTGATTGGCTCTGCAAAAGAACCACAATCCTCGAACTTCATGGAGCCACTTTTCGAACTCGCCATCCGCTTGCCGGGCACTGGCTCGCGCGATCTGCTGCGCGAGGTGCACCGGCAGCTGCGCGCCGCCATCCTGGATGGCCGGCTGCAGCCCGGCGCGCGCCTGCCCGCCACGCGCGCGCTCGCCGGGCGGCTGGGCGTGTCGCGCAACACCATGCTCGCGGCCTACGACCTGCTCTTGAGCGAGGGCTACCTGCTCGCGCGCCCCGGCGCCGGCACCTATGTGGCCGACACCTTGCCGCAGTCGCGCCGCGGCCGCGCGTCCAAGGGCACATCGACCCGGCGCGACCCGCGGCTGGTGCCGTTGAACGTGCCAGGCGCCGACCTCGCGCCCACGCTGCAGCCGCAACGCGCGCGCGACGATTTCCGCGTCGGCCTGCCCGACACCGGCGCGTTTCCCTTCGACATCTGGCGCCGCCTGTCCGACCGCGCGCTGCGCCGCCTTGCGCGGAAGCCGGCCGACTACGCCGAGCCGCAGGGCCAGGCCGCGCTGCGCGAGGCGATCGCCAGGCACGTGTCGTTCACGCGCGCGGTCGGCTGCACGGCCGACGACATCGTGGTCACCGCCGGCGCGCAGCAGGCCTTCGGATTGCTCGCGCGCATCCTGGTCGTGCCGGGGCGCACCGTGGTTGCGGTCGAGCAGCTTTTCTATCCCTCGCTGCGCGAGGCCATGACGGCCGCGGGCGCGAAGGTGATCACCGTGCCGACCGATGTCGAAGGCCTGTGCGTCGACCGCCTGCCGCCCGAGGCGCGCGTGATCTGCGTGACGCCCTCGCACCAGTTCCCGACGGGCGTCGCGATGTCGCCGCAGCGCCGCGCCGCGCTGCTGGCGTTCGCGCGGGCGCGCAACGCAGTCGTCATCGAGGACGACTACGACAGCGAATTCCGCTTCGCCGGCCGCCCGCTCGATGCGCTGCAGACGCTCGATCGCGCCGAATCGGTCTGCTACGTCGGCACGTTCTCCAAGAGCCTGTTCCCCGCGCTGCGGCTCGGCTTCGTGGTCGCGCCACCGTGGGCGCGCGCGGCGCTGGTGCGGGCGCGCGAGCTGGCCGACTGGCACGGGCCGGTGCTCGGGCAGGAGGCGCTCGCCGCCTTCATCGCCGAAGGGCATCTGGCGCGCCACATCCGCAAGATGCGCAAGGTCTACGGCGCGCGCCGCGCCGCGCTGCTCGACGCGCTGGCCAGGCACTGCGCGGGTCGGCTCGAAGTGATTCCGTCCGACGCGGGCCTGCACCTGTCGGCCTGGCTGCGCACCGGCACGCGCGACCACGCCGTGGTCGAGCGCGCCGCCGCGGCCGGCATCACGCTGCCGCCGCTCTCGCGCTTCGCGCTGGACCCGCAGGCGCCCGATGTGCCCAACGGCCTCGCGTTCGGCTACGGGCTGATCGACGAATCGCAGATCGACGGCGCGATCCGCCGCCTCGCCGCACTGCTCTGAGCGCCGCCCTTCGCGCACGCATTGGCGCTGCGCTCCTACAAGGCGGCTCGCGGGGGCGCCGGATCGTCGCTGCACGTCCCACGCAGAAGAAAGACCGCCGATGAACACCGCCACGCTTTCCACCGCCCCCGTGCGCTTCGACCCGTCCGTGGAGACGCTGGCCGACGACGAGCTCCAGACCCAGGCCGAACTCGTCGCCACGCTCCTGGGCATGTCCCGCACCATGGCCGACCACACCGGCCACGCGGCGCGCAGCGTGCATGCCAAGAGCCACGGCCTGCTGCGTGGCGAACTGCGCGTGCTCGATGGCCTGCCCGAGCCGCTGGCGCAGGGCCTCTTCGCCACGCCGGGCCGCCATGCGGTCGCGATGCGCATCTCCACGCCGCCCGCCGAAATGCTGGACGACCGCGTCTCGCTGCCGCGCGGCATGGCGCTCAAGGTGATGGACGTCGAAGGCGAACGCGTGGAAGGCTCGGAGGCCCACACCACGCAAGACTTCCTGTTCGTCGACGGGCCCGTGTTCCTCGCGCCCGACGCCAAGGGGTTCCTCAAGAGCCTGAAGCTGCTCGCCGGCACCACCGACAAGGCGCCCAACGCCAAGCGCGTGCTCTCCAGCGTGCTGCAGGGCGTGGAGAAAGCCGTGGAAGCGGTGGGCGGCCAGAGCGGCAAGTTGATCGCCATGGGCGGCCACCCCGAGGTCCATCCGCTGGGCGCGACCTTCTTCACGCAGGTGCCGATCCGCTACGGCAACTACATCGCGAAGCTGCAACTGGTGCCGGTCTCGCCCAACCTGGTGGCGCTGGAGGGCCAGCCCATCGACCTGGACGGCAAGCCCGACGGCACGCGCGAAGCGGTCATGGACGCCGTGCGCCAGCAGGCCGCCGAATGGGAACTGCGCGTGCAGCTGTGCGTGGACCTGGAACGCATGCCGGTCGAGGACGCCTCGGTCGAATGGCCGCAGGACCTGAGCCCCTTCGTGCCCGTGGCGCGCATCGGCATCGGCCCGCAGGCCGGCTGGAGCGATGACCTTGCGCGCGAGATCGACGACGGCATGGCCTTCAACCCCTGGCACGCGCTGGCCGCGCACCGGCCGCTGGGCCACGTGATGCGTGCGCGCAAGGCCGCGTACGCCGCCTCGTCGAACTACCGAAGCGAACGCAACGGCTGTCCGCTGCACCGCTGAGCGGGTTCAGCCCTTCAGCCCAGGCCGAGCATCTTCCGGTTCGATGCCACGTCCACGCCGCCCGCCGCGAAGTCGTCGAAGGCCCGGTCGGCCACGCGGATGATGTGGTCGGCGATGAAGGTCGCCCCTTCGCGCGCGCCGTCTTCCGGGTGCTTGATGCAGCACTCCCATTCGAGCACCGCCCAGCCGGGGAAGTCGTACTGCGCCATCTTCGAGAAGATCGCCTTGAAGTCGACCTGCCCGTCGCCCAGCGACCGGAAGCGCCCTGCCCGGTTGATCCAGCTCTGGAAGCCGCCGTACACACCCTGCTTGCCGGTCGGGTTGAACTCGGCGTCCTTCACGTGAAAGATCTTGATGCGCTCGTGGTAGTGGTCGATGTAGGCGAGGTAGTCCAGCTGCTGCAGCATGAAGTGGCTCGGGTCGTACAACAGGCAGGCGCGCGGGTGGTTGCCGACGCGTTCCAGGAACATCTCGTAGCTCACGCCGTCGTGCAGGTCTTCGCCGGGGTGGATCTCGTAGCCCACGTCCACGCCCGCCGCATCGAAGGCATCGAGGATGGGACGCCAGCGGCGCGAGAGTTCGTCGAAGGCTTCCTGGATGAGCCCCGGCGGGCGCGGCGGCCACGAGTAGAGGTACGGCCATGCCAGCGCGCCCGAGAAGGTCGCGTGCGCCGTGAGCCCCAGGTTGGCCGAGGCCTTGGCCGCGAAGTGCAATTGCGCCACCGCCCACTGTTGGCGCTTCACGGGATCGCCGCGCACCTCGGGCGCCGCGAAGCCATCGAAGCCCGCGTCGTAGGCCGGATGCACCGCGACCAACTGGCCCTGCAGGTGCGTCGAAAGCTCGGTGATTTCGAGCCCGTGTTTGGCGAGCGTGCCCTTCACCTCCTCGCAGTAGGTCTTGCTCTCGGCGGCCTTTTTCAGGTCGAAGAGGCGCGCGTCCCAGCTTGGAATCTGCACGCCCTTGTAGCCGAGGCCGGCGGCCCATCCGGCGATGCCGTCGAGCGTGTTGAAGGGGGCGGTGTCTCCGGCGAACTGGGCCAGAAAAATGGCGGGGCCCTTGATCGTTTTCATGGCTTGTCTTCCTTATGCGTCGTGGCGGCGTTGAAAGCATACTTGGCGTGTCGTCCGACCCCGTGCGAGAGGCCAACGAGCCACAATGGACTTTCCTTTCCGCCCCTCCCGCACTTTCCGATCAGTTCATGCTGACAGTCCCGCGATGACGCAACCCGTTTCCGCCCGGCTCAAGATCGGCCTGTCCGCCTGCTTCTCGCACGCCGATCCGGCCCGCTCGCTCTTCACCAACAAGACGCTGCAATACGTCGAGCAATCGATCGCGCACTGGCTCATGTCGGCCGGGGCCATGGTGGTGATGGTGCCCTGCCCTACCGGCGAAACGGCGCGCGGCGACACCAAGCTCTCGCACTACGCGGAGTGGCTCGATGGCGTGGTGATGCACGGCGGCGCCGACGTCTGGCCCGGCAGCTACGGCGAGGTGCCGCTCAAGGATGCGTGGATCGGCGACCAGATCCGCGATCTCTACGACCTCGCGCTGGTCGAGGCTTTCGAGCAGGCCGGCAAGCCCGTCTTCGGCGTGTGCCGCGGACTGCAGCTGATCAACGTGGCCTTCGGCGGCACGCTCTACCAGGACATCGAGGAGCAGCACGAGGGGGGCCTCCGGCACCGCGACCCGGTGACCTACGACCAGAATTTCCACGAGATCGAAATCGTGAAGGGCACGCGGCTGTCCAAGCTCTATCCGCAGGTGGACACGGCGCGCGTCAACAGCATCCACCACCAGGGCGTGAAGGACATCGCACCGGGTTTCGACATCGAGGCCTGGAGCGTGCCCGACCGCGTGCCCGAGGCCATTCGCCGCCGGCCGGACCGCGGCCGCAGCTACATCGCCGCGACCCAGTGGCACCCCGAATTCCACAAGTACGGCAGCACCGAGACGGTCGACGACACGCCGATCCTGCATGACTTCCTGTGGGCCTGCGCCACCGCCAAGGTTGCGCCGAAGACGTCGCCGGGCTCGGGCTCCGGCAAGATCCGCGACCGCGCCGCGCGGGTGCTGCGCCAGGCGCTGCTGCGGCGCTGACGCGTCGACCGGCTCAGCGCCGGTCGGAGCGACTCGTGCTGCCGCTGACGCTGGCGTCGATGGTGCCGAACACCGTGACGCCGCTGCCCGACGAGGCCGCACGGTCGCCGTTGCCCGCTGCCGATCCCGTGCCGGCGCAGCCCGCAATCAGGGCGCCCATCGCGATGGCAAGAACGGCTGCAATGAATGGCTTCACGTCAAACTCCAGGCAATGGTGGGACTGCGGCCACTATAGGCCGGCGCTTTTCCGCCCCTGTAACAACACACCCGCCAGCGGCAGGGTTGTTGGCTGGGATCCGTGGGCGCCATGCAGGAAGTCGATCAGCGCGCGCAGCTTGGGCGGCACGCGCTTGCGGTCGGGGTAGTACAGCACCAGGTCGGGCAGCGGCGTGGTCCAGTCGGCCAAGAGCTGCACCAGGCGTCCGTCTTCGATGTGCCGCTCGGTGTAGCTGCTGATCAGGTTGGCGATGCCGATGCCGTCGACCGCCGCATCGAGCATCACGGCCACGTCGTTCATCACCAGGCGGCCCGTGACCGCGAGCGTCATCGCCTCGCCGTTCTTCTCGAACTCCCAGCGTTCCATCTGGCCCGAGCTCGCGAAGCGAAAGCCGATGCAGTCGTGCGCCAGCAGGTCGCGCGGATGTGTCGGGGTGCCGCGCGCGGCCAGGTAGCGCGGCGCGGCGACGATGCAGTTGGCCAGCGGCGGCCCGACCTTCACGCCCACCATGTCGCGCTCGACCATGCCGCCGAAGCGGATGCCGGCGTCGAAGCCCATGCCCACGATGTCGACCAGTGAACTGTCGATGGACACCTCGACGTCGATCTGCGGATGCGTGCGGAGGAACTCGCCGAGCACCGGCTGCAGCGCGAACAGGTAGGCCGCGCGCGGCACCGTGAGCCGCAGCAGGCCCGAGGGGCGCGCCGCGTTGTCGCTCAGTTCGTCGGATGCAGAGGCCAGTTCCTGCACCGCCGGGCGTATGCGTTCGAGAAAGCGAGCGCCGGCTTCGGTGAGGTTCACGCTGCGCGTGGTGCGGTTGAAGAGCGGCGCACCGACGCGCTTTTCGAGCAGCCGCACGGCCTGGCTCACCGCCGAGGGCGAGACGCCGAGCCGCACCGCCGCGGCCGAGAAACCGCGCGTTTCGGCCACGGCCACGAAGGTGACGAGTCCGTCGAGCTGGTCCTGGCGCATGGCTTCGATTCTGGTCGATCTTGAAGAAAACCTTCAAGGTGCTTCGTCGATTGGATGGGTTATCAAAGCGAAGCGGCGCGCGCAAAGTCTGTCCATCGACCTTTCATCCCTCGCACAAAGGACATCGCCATGACTTCCGCTCCCACTTCTTCAAGCACCCCCAGGACCTGGTTCATCACCGGCGTCAGCAGCGGCTTCGGCCGTGCGCTGGCGCAAGAAGCCCTCGCCGCCGGCCACCGCGTGGTCGGCACGCTGCGCAACGAGGCCGCCCGCGCCGAGTTCGACGCGCTGCAGCCCGGCCGCTCGTTCGGCCGCCTGCTCGACGTCACGCATTCCGCCGATGTCGATCGCGTGGTCGCCGAGGTCGAGGCCTCGGTCGGCCCTATCGACGTGCTGGTCAACAACGCGGGCTACGGCCACGAAGGCACGGTCGAGGAATCGTCGCTCGACGAACTGCGCCAGCAGTTCGAGGTGAACGTGTTCGGCGCCGTCGCCATGGCCAAGGCCGTGCTGCCCTTCATGCGCGCGCGCCGCCGCGGGCACATCCTCAACATCACCTCGATGGGCGGCATCGTGACCTTTCCGGGGCTGGGCTATTACCACGGCAGCAAGTTCGCGCTGGAGGGCATCTCCGAGGCGCTGGGCAAGGAAGTGGCGAGCTTCGGCATCCACGTGACGGCCGTGGAGCCCGGCGGCTTTCGCACCGACTGGGCGGGCCGCTCGATGGTGCGCGCGCCGCAGAGCATTGCCGACTACGCCTCGGTGATGGGCCCGGTGCGCGAGCGGCGCCTGGCCCGCAGCGGCAAGCAGGACGGCGATCCGGTGAAGGCGGCGCAGGCCATGATCCGGATCACCGAAGTGGCCAACCCGCCCGCGCACCTCCTGCTCGGCCCGGATGCGGTGAAGGTGGTGCGCGAGAAGCTCGGCCTGCTGCAGGAAGAGATCAAGGCGTGGGAAGCGCTGTCGGTCTCGACCGACTTCTCCCAGGCCTGAGCGGCCTGGGTTACTCGGGCTTCGCGCCCGAGGCCTTGACCGCCGCGCCCCAGAGGCCGATCTCGCTCGCCACGAAGCGGTCGAACTCGGCACCGCTCGTGGGTGCGGGCTCGGCGCCCCGCTCGCGGATGAAGCGCGCCATCTGCTCGCTCTTCAATAGGTCGTTCACCTCGTGGTTCAGCCGTTCCACGATGTCGGGCGGCGTGCCGCGCGGCGCCATCAGGCCGAGCCAGCCGACGGCCTCGAAGTTCTTCGTGCCGGCCACGCCGCTCTCGCGCACGGTGGGCACCTCTGGCAGTTGCGACGAGCGCGTCGCCGAAGTCACCGCGAGCGCAATGGCCTTGCCCGACTTGATGTGCGGCAGCGCAGCCGTCACCGAATCGACCATCAACTGCACCTGGTTGCCCAGGAAATCCGACTGCGCCGGTCCGCTGCCGCGGTACGGAATGTGCGTGATGAACACATGCGCGGCCGACTTGTACATCTCGCCCGACAGGTGCTGCGTGCCGCCGATGCCGGCGCTCGCGTAGCTCAGGCGCCCGGGCTCGGCCTTGGCGCGCGCCGTGAGGTCGGCCAGCGTGCGGATGCCGCTCTCGGGCGTGGCCAGGAACACCAGCGGCACCTTGGCGATGAGCGAGATGCCGACCAAATCCTTGCGCGGATCGAAGCCCGGCTTGGCGTAGAGCGTCTGGTTCACCGCCATCGCGCTGCCCGCCACCACCAGCGTGTAGCCGTCGGGCGGCGCACGCACCACGAACTCGGTGCCGATGTTGCTGCCCGCGCCGGCCTTGTTGTCGATGATCACCGGCTGGCCCAGCCGCTTGCCGAGTTGCTCGGCGAGCGCGCGGGCGAAGATGTCGGTGGCCTGCCCGGGCGGGAAAGGCACGACCAGCTTGACGGGCCTGTCGGGCCACGCAGCCGCCTGCGCCAGGCCCGCGCCGCCCAGCAGCATCGCTGCAGCCAGACCAGCGGCAAGGCGTCTGCGCCGCATGGCTCAGAGCGCCGAGAGGTGCTTGCCCACGATGCCCGCGAGTTCGAACATCGTCACCTGGTCCTTGCCGAACACGGGCTTCAACTTGGCGTCGGCATTGATCGCGCGCTTGTTGGTCGCGTCCTGCAGGCCGTTGGCCTTGATGTAGTCCCACAGCTTCTTGATGACCTCGGTGCGCGCCACCGGATCGGCGCCGATCACCGCGGCCAGCGAGTCGCTGGGCTTCAGGCCCGCGCCGGGCTTGCGCGGCGCAGCCGCCTTCTTCGCAGCCGGTGCCTTCTTGGCTGCGGGCGTCTTCTTCGCAGCGACCTTCTTGGCGGCTGCGGTCTTGGCCGCCGGCTTGCCGAAGGTCTTGCGCGGCGGGAACTTGCTGCCGCCTTCGCGCGGCGCGAATTCGAAGGTCACCTTGCCTTCTTCGGCGTTCCACGTGAGGAAGGCCTTGAAGGCGCGGCGCGTGCGCATGCTCACGAACTTGTCGAGCAGGTCGGTCTTGCCGGTGGCCAGCAGCTTTTCCATCTGCGCACGTTCCACCGGCTGCTGCAGGATGATCTTGCCGGTCTTGAAGGTGCAGCTGGGCGTGGGTTGCGCATTGGTCGGCACCGACTTCTCGCAGACGTAGTTGCTGCCGTGCTCGAACACCGGCGCGCCGCACACCGGGCACGGGCCCACGGTGTCCTGCTCGCTGAAGTCGACGATCTCGCCGGTGTCGCCGTTCTTGTCGTCGCCGAAGTCGAACTCCAGCTTCCAGTTCTTGGATTCTTCCTCGTCGTACTTGAGGATGATCTCGGCGGTGAAGGGCCAGCCCGCCTTGGAGCGGAAGCCTTCCAGCGGGCCGATGTGCTTGTCGCGCAGGAGCGCCTCGGCCTCGACCACCTCGAAGGTGCGCCCTGCCGGCGACTTGCCGAACGAGAAGCCGCAGGCGTCTTCGCCCGTGCCGCTCTTGCCGACGCAGCCGTAGCGGCGGTAGTTCTCGCGCACGATGCCGCCGCAGTTGGGACACGGCGTCGCGAGCGTGGCGTAGTCGCCGGGCACGGTGTCGCGGTCGTATTCCTTGGCCTTCTTGACGATGTGTTCCGTCATCTGGGCGATCTCGCGCATGAAGGCGTCGCGGCTCAAGGCGCCCTTCTCCATCTGCGCGAGCTTGTATTCCCACTCGCCTGTGAGCTCGGCCTTGGAGAGTTCCTCCACGCCCAGGCCGCGCAGCAGCGTCATGAGCTGGAAGGCCTTGGCCGTCGGGATCAGCTCGCGGCCTTCGCGCAGCATGTACTTCTCGGTGATCAGGCCTTCGATGGTGGCCGCGCGCGTGGCTGGCGTGCCCAAGCCTTTCTCCTGCATGGCTTCGCGCAGCTCATCGTCGTCGATGGTCTTGCCCGCGCCTTCCATGGCACCGAGCAGCGTCGCTTCGGAATAGCGCGCGGGCGGGCGCGTCTTCAGGCCCTTGGTGTCGGCCGATTCGGTGTGGACGATCTCGCCCGGCTTCACCGGCACGAGGCGCTTGCCGTCCTTGTCGTCTTCCTTCTCGTCGTCCTGCGCTTCCTTGCCGTAGATCGCCAGCCAGCCCGGCTTCACCAGCACCTTGCCGTCGGTGCGGAACGGGTATTTCTTGCCGCCCTGCTCGACCGTGCTGATGCGCGTGGTCACCTGGTGTTCGGCGCTCGGGAAGAACACCGACATGAAGCGCCGCACCACGAAGTCATAGAGCTTCTGCTCGGCATCGCTCAGGCCGCTCGGGGCCTGCAGCGTCGGGATGATCGCAAAGTGATCCGACACCTTGGCGTTGTCGAAGATGCGCTTGTTGGGCTTGACGTAGTTGCCGTCGACCGCCTGCTTGGCGAACGGCGCCAGGTGCTTCATGCCGCTGTTGGCGAGCATCTCCATGGTGTCCTTGACCACCGGCAGATAGTCCTCGGGCAGCGCGCGCGAATCGGTACGCGGGTAGGTCAGCGCCTTGTGGCGTTCGTACAGGCTCTGGGCCAGCGCGAGCGTGGTCTTGGCGCTGAAGCCGAAGCGGCCGTTGGCCTCGCGCTGCAGCGAGGTCAGGTCGAACAGCATCGGCGAGGCCTGCGTGGTGGGCTTGCTCTCTTCGGTCACCGTGGCGGGCTTGCCGCGCGCGGCGTTGGCGATGGCCACCGCGTCCTGTTCGTTCCAGACGCGGTCGGCGCGCTGCTCGGCATCGGGCTCGCCATTGGCCAGCAGCGGCGCATTCGCTTTCTTCCAGTCGGGGTTGAACCACTTGCCCGGGTACTCGCCGGCTTCGGCCGCGAAGCTGCCGTGGATTTCCCAGTAGTCGCGCGAGACGAACTTGCGGATCTGCTCCTCGCGCTCCACGACGACGGAGAGCGTCGGCGTCTGCACGCGGCCCACGGTCGTCAGGAAGAAGCCGCCGTCGCGCGAATTGAACGCCGTCATGGCGCGCGTGCCGTTGATGCCCACCAGCCAGTCGGCCTCGGAGCGCGAGCGCGCAGCGTCGGCCAGGCCCTGCATCTGCTTTTCGGTGCGCAGCGCATCGAAGCCGTCGCGGATGGCCTGCGGCGTCATCGACTGCAGCCACAGGCGCTTGACCGGCTTGCCCAGCGGCGTCTTGCCGCCGGCGTACTGTTCGATGAGGCGGAAGATCAGCTCGCCCTCGCGGCCCGCGTCGCAGGCGTTGATGAGCTGCGTCACGTCCTTGCGCTTGGCCTGCTTGACCACCGCGTTCAGGCGCGTCTTGGTCTTGTCGACCGGCTTCAGGTCGAAGTGCGGCGGGATCACCGGCAGGTTGGCAAAGCTCCACTTGCCGCGCTTCACGTCGAATTCCTCGGGCGCCTGGATTTCGACCAGGTGACCGACGGCGCTGGTCACGACATAGCTGTCGTTCTCGAAATGCTCGTCATGTTTGTCGAATTTGCCGGCCACCGGCGTGAGGGCACGGACGATGTCCTGTGCCACCGACGGCTTTTCTGCGATTACCAACGTCTTTGTCATCTAAGGGCTCTCTATACTCTGCGGCTTCCCGCGTGTGCGCACGCGCGCACACGCATGTGTGCATATTCAAACTAACAGACTTCGGCGATGCCTTCCAAATCCCCACAACTCGCCGGCCGCCGCATTCAGATGCGGCGCTCGGATGTCCACGGCAACGGCGTGTTCGCCCTGCAGGACCTGGCCGAAGGCGAAACGCTGATCGAATACAAGGGCGAGGTCATCAACTGGAAAGAGGCGCTGCGCCGCCATCCGCATGACCCGGCCCAGCCGAACCACACCTTCTACTTCCACATCGACGACGGTCGCGTGATCGACGGCAACGTCAAGGGCAACGATGCCCGCTGGATCAATCACTCGTGCGAGCCGAACTGCGAGGCCGACGAAACCGATGGGCGCGTTTATATCAAGGCACTGCGCAACATCGCTGCAGGCGAAGAGCTCAATTACGACTACGGCCTGATCATCGACGAGCCCTACACGGAAAAGCTCCTGTCCGAATTTCCTTGCTGGTGCGGCTCCGAGCAGTGCCGCGGCACGCTGCTGACACCCAAGGATAAGGACGAAGAAAAGAAAAAGAAGAAAAAAGCCAAAAAGAAGGCTGAAAAGAAAAAGGCCGAGAAGAAAGAAGCCAGGAAGGCCGACAAGAAAGCCGACAAGAAGGCTGAGAAAAAAGACGAGAAAAAGAAGTCCAGGAAGGACAAGTCCGGCAAGGACTGAGCATGGGCAACACCACGGTCGCCTGGCAGGAAGACAGGATCACTGCGGCGGTGGCGCCGCTCCTGCCCGGGTTCACGGTCGAGGCCGTGGCCGAGATCGATTCCACCAGTACCGAGCTGATGCGCCGCGCGCGCGCCGGCCGCATCGAGCCGGTGCTGCTGGTGGCCGAGCGCCAGACCGCGGGCCGCGGCCGCCTCGGCCGCGCGTGGCAGAGCGCGCCGCAGAGCCAGGAGCAGACGTCGCTCCTGTTCTCGGTCGGCCTGCCGCTTGCGCCGGCCGACTGGTCGGGCCTGTCGCTCGCCGTCGGGGTCAGCGTGGCCGAAGGCCTCGACCCTTCGGGAGCACACAAGGTGGGCCTGAAGTGGCCCAACGATGTCTGGGTGAACGACCGCAAGCTGGTGGGCATCCTCATCGAGACCGCATCGCCGCACACCGCCGGACCGGGCGCGCAGCGCTACGTGGTCATCGGCATCGGCATCAACATCGGCGCGCGCGAATCCGACGGCATGCGCACGCCGCCGGCCTGGCTGCGCCAGTGGCGCGCTGATGCGACCGCGCCCGAAGTGCTGCGCGAACTGGCCGAGCCGCTGGTGCGCAGCGTGCTCGCCTTCGAGGCCCAGGGCTTCGCGCAGTTCGCCGAACGTTTTGCCGCGCGCGACGTGCTGCGCGGGCGCGAGGTGGTGCTCAGCGACGGCACCGAGGGCGTCTGCGAAGGCGTGGCCTGGAGCGGCGAACTGCAGGTGCGCACGCGCGCGGGCCTGCAAACCATCACGAGCGACGAAGTGAGCGTGCGCCCTCGCGGCATGGCGCTCTGAACAACACCCATGAAACTGCGCTTGGCGTTGATCGTCCTGCTGCTGGCCAACGCCGGCTACTTCCTGTGGGCACGCGGCGATCTGGTGGGCTTCGGCCTTGCGCCGGCCAGCCTCAACGAGCGCGAGCCGCAGCGCATGGCACGGCAGATCAAGCCCGAGTGGGTGCAGGTGCGCAAGGAAGCGAAGGCGGGCGCGCCGGCGCCTTGACCGCGTCGCGGGTCATGCGGGTCGCGCGGGTCGCGCACGTCGCAGTCAGGGCAGCGCCCCGTTCTCGAAGCGCACCGTGAAGCGCGCACCGGGCGGGTGCTTGCCGGGATGCGCGTCCTCCAGCTTCACCTGCGCGTGGTGCTGGTTCGCGATCTCCCGCACGATCGGCAGGCCCAGCCCCGAGCCGTCGGCCTCGTTGCCCAGCACGCGGTAGAAGGGCTCGAACACCAGTTCGCGGTCGGACTCGGCGATGCCCGGGCCGTTGTCCTCCACCTGCAGCAGCAGCACATGGCCGAAGGGGTCGGCCAGCACGCGCGCGGTGATCACGCCGGGGTGATCGGGCGTGGAGGGCGTGTAGTTGAGCGCGTTGTCCACGAGGTTGCGCACCAGCTCTTTCAGGAGCGTCGGGTTGCCATCGAACATCACGCCGGGTGCGCCAGCCTCCGCGCCGTCGTAGCCCAGGTCGATGCGCTTCTCGATCGCGCGCGGCACGGCCTCGCGCACCACCTCGATCGTGAGCCGCGCGAGGTCGCAGGGCTGGCGGTGGGTGCTGGCGCTGTTGCCTTCGGCGCGCGCGAGCGACAGCAGCTGGTTCACCGTGTGCGTGGCGCGCACGCTGGCGCGGCCGATCTGCTTGAGCGACTGCTTGAGCTCGTCGGCATTGGCGCCTTCGCGCTGCGCCAGGTCGGCCTGCATGCGCAGGCCCGCGAGCGGCGTCTTGAGCTGGTGGGCCGCGTCGGCAAGAAAGCGCTTCTGCGTATCGATGGAATCGTTGAGCTTGTTCAGCAGCTCGTTGACCGACGACACCAGCGGCACCACCTCCAGCGGCACCGACGATTCGTCCAGCGGGCTCAGGTCGCCGGGCCGCCGTTCGCGGATGCGCGCCTCCACCACCGACAGCGGCTTGATCCCGCGCACCAGCGCGAGCCAGATCAAGAGCACCGCGAGCGGCAGGATCGCGAACTGCGGCAGCAGCACGCCCTTGATGATCTCGATGGCGAGCACCGACTGCTTCTCGCGCGTCTCGGCCAGCTGCAGCAGCGTGGGCGGCACGTCCTCGACGCCGCTCGCGATCCACAGCGAGGCCACGCGCACTTCCTTGCCGTGCAGGGCGCTGTTGTGCAGGAAGACCTGGCCGGGCGGCAGCGGCTCTTCCAGGCCTGGCATCGGAAGCTCGCGATCGCCGCTCAACAACGTGTCGTGGCCGTCGAGCAACTGGTAGTACACGTGGCCGGCGTTGTCGGCGCGAAGGATCTCGCGCGCCGGCTGCGAGAGCACGAACTGCGTCTGCCCGTCCTTCACCGTCACGAGTTCGGCCAGCGCCTTGACGTTGTGCTCCAGCGCGCGGTCGAAGGGCGCGTTGGCGATGCCCTGCGCCACCAGCCAGGTGACGCCGATGCTCACCGGCACCAGCAGCAGGAGCGGCGTGAGCATCCAGTCGAGGATCTCGCCGAACAGGGAGCGCTGTGCGCGCTGGAAGAGCTTCACCTGACTTGCCCCCGGGCTTTGCGCACTTCGTGTCGCTTGATCGACGCCCTGCCGGGGGCAATGCCTGCGGCCCGGCGAAGCCGGTTCCGCGGCATTTCCCGCACATACGGGTGCATCAGGACTGGATCTTCTCGAGGCAGTAGCCGAGGCCCCGAACCGTCGCGATGCGCACCGGGCCCTTCTCGATCTTCTTGCGCAGGCGGTGGATGTAGACCTCGATCGCGTTCAGGCTCACCTCCTCGCCCCATTCGCAGAGGCGATCGACCAGCTGGTCCTTGCTCACCAGCCGGCCGGCGCGCTGCAAGAGCACCTCGAGCAGGCCGAGTTCGCGCGCCGACAGTTCGATCATCTTGCCGTCGATGGTGGCCACGCGGCCGGCCTGGTCGTAGACCAGCGGGCCGTGGCGGATCGCATTGCTGGTGGCGCCCATGCCGCGGCGGGTGAGGGCGCGCACCCGCGCTTCGAGCTCCTGCAGGCTGAAGGGCTTGGCCATGTAGTCGTCGGCGCCGTGGTCCAGGCCCTTCACGCGCTCCTCGACGCTGTCGGCCGCGGTGAGCACCAGCACGGGCAGTTGCGAGCCGCGGGCGCGCAGGCGCTTCAGGATCTCGATGCCGTGCAGGCTGGGCAGGCCCAGGTCCAGGATCAGCAGGTCGAACTCGCTGTGGGTCATGAGCGCGGTGTCGGCCTGCGAGCCGTTGGCCACGTGATCGACCGCCGCGCCCGAGGTGCGCAGGCTGCGCAGCAGGGCATCGGCGAGCACCTGGTCGTCTTCGGCAATCAGTATTCGCATGAGCCACCTCCGGCCGGTTCGGGCGCCATGCCGGCGCCGTTCACATTTGTCTCTCTGGGCGAGTCTAGCCCGCTGTGTAGGCTTCGAGACCGATGGTTACCACGGTGGCGATCTCGTCGCCGACGCTGCTGCGGAACTCGCGCTCGGCCTCGGTCACGGCGCTGCGGAAGGCGTCCAGCCAGGCCAGGCCGTCGGCCGTGAAGAGCACGCGCCGCGCGCGCGCATCGAGCGGGTCGGGGCCGCGCGTGACCAGGCCCCAGGCCTCGCACTGGTCCACCAGCGCGCCCATCGCCTGCTTGGTCATGCCGGCGCGCTCGGCCATCTCGGTCAGGCGCGAACCTTCTCGCGCCAGATGCCGCGTGATGTGGATGTGCGCGGCGCTCACCTGGGCGCGCGCGGCGAGGTTCGAGAGGGCGAGCGGCACGTCCACGTCGTGCGCCATCAGCGCCAGCACGCGCTCGTCGAAACGGCGCATCGCGTGGCCCAGCAGGCGGCCCAGGTGGGTCTGGCGCCAGGCGTCGGGATCGGTCGGGAAAGCGGCTTCTGCCATGGTGCCAGATGGTAAAGCAAACTGACCAAAAAATGGGTTTACTCGAATCCATCAGCCTCTACACTACTGTTCAAGCATCCAGCCTGTGATTAAAAGCAGATGGATTGAAACCAGACACAAACCGTTGATTTTCAAGGAGATTTCCACATGGACGCAGTCGTCAAGGGCGCAAGCATCTCGGTCGCCAACAGTGAAAAGGCCAAGGCCCTGCAGGCCGCGCTGGCGCAAATCGAAAAGCAGTTCGGCAAGGGCACGATCATGCGGCTGGGCGAAGGCGAGGCGCTGGAAGACATCCAGGTGGTCTCCACCGGCTCGCTCGGCCTGGACATCGCCCTGGGCGTCGGCGGCCTGCCGCGCGGCCGGGTGATCGAGATCTACGGCCCGGAATCGTCGGGCAAGACCACGCTTACGCTGCAGGTCATCGCCTCCATGCAGAAGCAGGCCGGCACCTGCGCCTTCGTCGATGCCGAGCACGCGCTGGACGTGCAGTACGCCCAGAAGCTCGGCGTGAACCTGTCCGACCTGCTGATCAGCCAGCCCGACACCGGCGAGCAGGCGCTCGAAATCGTCGATTCGCTGGTGCGCTCGGGCGCCGTGGACCTGATCGTCATCGACTCGGTTGCCGCGCTCACGCCCAAGGCCGAAATCGAAGGCGAAATGGGTGACTCGCTGCCCGGCCTGCAGGCCCGCCTGATGAGCCAGGCGCTGCGCAAGCTCACCGCCACCATCAAGAAGACCAACTGCATGGTCATCTTCATCAACCAGATCCGCATGAAGATCGGCGTGATGTTCGGCTCGCCCGAAACCACCACCGGCGGCAACGCGCTGAAGTTCTACGCCTCGGTGCGCCTGGACATCCGCCGCATCGGCACCATCAAGAAGGGCGACGAGGCCATCGGCAACGAAACCAAGGTGAAGGTGGTGAAGAACAAGGTCTCGCCCCCGTTCAAGACGGCGGAGTTCGACATCCTGTTCGGCGAGGGCATCAGCCGCGAAGGCGAGGTCATCGACATGGGCGTCACGGCCAAGATCGTCGACAAATCGGGCGCCTGGTACGCCTACAACGGCGAGAAGATCGGCCAGGGCCGCGACAACGCCCGCGAGTTCCTGCGCGAGAACCCCGAGCTGTCGCGCGAGATCGAGAACAAGGTGCGCGAGTCGCTGGGCATTCCGCTCTTGGCCGCCGATGCAGGGTCCGAGCCCGAGAAGGCCGAGAAGCCTGCCAAGGCGCCCAAGGCCGACAAGGCGGCAGCGGAGTAAGTTCTCGATAGCGGCCTTTCGCGGGCCGCGCGAGCGACCCCCGAATGGCTTTCGGCGCCCCCTCCCTCAAAGGCCGTGCATTGCGGCTCCTGAGCCAGCGCGAGCATTCGCGCGCGGAGCTGGAGCGCAAGCTGGCAAAGCATGAAGAAGAACCCGGCACGCTGGCCCGTGCACTCGACGAGCTGGTGGCCAAGGACTTCATCAGCGAGCCGCGCGTCGTGGCCTCGGTGTTGAACCAGCGCGCCGCCCGATCGGGCGCGCTGCGGGTCAGGCAAGAGCTGCAGGCCAAGGGCATCGCGCCCGAGGCCATCGCCCAGGCGGTGGCCGGCCTGCAGGAGACGGAAGTCGAACGCGCCACGGCCCTGTGGCGCCGCCGCTTCGACGCTGCACCGGCCGATGCGAAGGAGCGGGCGAAGCAGATGCGATTCCTGATGGCGCGCGGTTTCTCGGGCGCCGTCGTGTCCAGGGTGCTCAGGAGCGATTTCGATGAAACAGCAGACGAATGAAGATCACGGCGTGCAGTCGCGCGTCATCACGCAGCGCGTGGCTTGCGAATGGCGCCGCGCCTACAAAGTTGCCGCCGATCCGGCGCGCCTGCCCGACTGGGCCAGCGGCCTCGCCAAGAGCGCGCTGCTGCCGCAGGGCGACCACTGGATCGTGCGCACGCCCGAGAGCGGCGATGCCCGCATGCGTTTCGCGCCCGCCAACGACTTCGGCGTGCTCGACCACTGGGTCGCGCCCGAAGGCGTGCCGGAGGTCTATCTGCCGTTTCGCGTGATCGGCGTCGCGCCGGATGCCTGCGAACTGCAGTTCACGCTGCTGCGCCAGCCGCACATGGACGATGCGGCCTTCGAGCGCGATGCCGGCTGGATCGCGCGCGATCTGCAATCGCTGCAGCGGCTGCTCGAAGCGGACTGAGCCGATCGCGCCTGTGGGAAGGTGGGGTGGGCGGTGCGGGGCGGCGATGGCATGATCTGCGGCGAGCGGCGTTGCATGCGCCGGTTTTCCAAAAAAATCCCGGAGGAGTCTTCATGCCGTCTGAACCTGTCAGCCAACCGTCTCTCGTTCGCACCGGCGCCAAGGCCGGCCTCAGCTTCGCCGGCTCGGTCATCAAGGGCGTGCTGCTCGGCATCGTGCTCGGTGGCGGGGTCTTCTTTTTCTACCTGAGTCAGCTGAACGGGCCGGGCAATCCGGCGGCACGGGCCGGCGGTGCCGGGGCCATCGTGGCGCTCGTCACCTCGCCGCCGGTGCTGGTCGCGGTGCTTCTGCTCCTGTTCGTTGTCGTCTACGCGATGCTGGGCGTGCAGCAGGGGCGCGCCAAGGCGATGCAGCACTTGGTCGCGGCGCGCGGCGAGGCGGTGTCGCAGCGGCTGGCCGGCGCCGTCGCGGGCCGCATCGAAGCGATGCCGCGCACGCACGGCGCGCTGCAGCGCACGGCCGACTGGCTGTCGGTCGACGCACTGACCAAGCAGCTCGCGCCGGTGCTGGGCGAGGGCAGGGCGGTGCGGTCGGTGGTGGCGTTCGTGGTGAACCGCCTGCCATTGAGCGACATGCTGGCCGAGTGGCAGCAAGGCCGCGTCGAACATGGCGAACCGGTGGCGGGGGAGGGCGTGGCGCAAGACCCGGCCTTGCGCGCGCTGCTCACGCGCCGCATCAACGAGACGCTGCAGGAGATGTCGACGCCGTCGCGCAAGCCGCTCTACATTGCGCTGGGCGCACACGCCGTCCTGCTGGGCGTGGGCCTCTGGCTCGTCAAGTAAGAAAAGAAAAGGCGCGTGGCGCTCAGAGCGCCAGCATCAGCTTCAGGTTCTGCACCGCGGCGCCGCTGGCGCCCTTGCCGAGGTTGTCCAGGCGCGCGATCACCACGGCATGGCGGTGGTCTTCGTTCGGGAACACGCGGATCTCGAGCTGGTTGGTGTCGTTGAGCGCCAGCGCGTCGAGCTTGCCGTTGTCGGTGGGCGGCAGCACCTTCACGAACTGCTCGGGCGTGTTGCTGCGCGCGTAGTGCGCGGCAAGCGCGTCCTGCAGGTCGCCGGACTTCGGCCTGCCGGGCAGCAGGTCCAGATGCAGCGGCAACTGCACCAGCATGCCCTGCTTGAAATTGCCCACCGAAGGAATGAAGACGGGCCGGCGCGTGAGGCCGGTGTACGCCATGATTTCGGGAATGTGCTTGTGCTTGAGGCCCAGCGCGTAGGTCTCGAACAGCGGCGCCTTGCCGCTCTCGTACTCTTCGATCATGGCCCGGCCGCCGCCCGAGTAGCCGCTCACCGAGGGCAGCGACACCGGAAAGTCGACCGGCAGGATGCCCGCATCGACCAGCGGACGCACCATGGCGATGGCGCCGGTCGCGTAGCAACCGGGGTTGCCGACGCGGTCGGCCTGCGCCACGGCCTGCCAGTGGCCTTCGGCCAATTCGGGGAAGCCGAACACCCAGCCGGGCGCCACGCGGTGCGCAGTGGAGGCGTCGATGATCTTGGGTTTCTTGCCGGACAGCTGATCGATCAGCGCGACGGATTCGCGGGCCGCGTCGTCGTGCAGGCAGAGCACCACGAGGTCGACGCTGGCCATCAACTCGCGCTTGGCGTTCACGTCTTTTCGCAACTCGGGTGCGATGCTCACGAGCTCGACCTGGGGCATCGTCTGCAGCCGCTCGCGAATCTGAAGGCCGGTGGTGCCGGCTTCGCCGTCGATGAAAACCTTGGCCATATCGGAGTATGCGTAGAGTGGCTAGAAGAAAGTACGTATTGACCGCAACCGCACGTCGAGTATTGGTGCGGCGCACCATGATACAGTCCGCGGTTGTTCGCCGCCCCCAGCCGTCAGGCTGCCGTCGCCCGCGAACAACAGAGCAGAAACAGCCTCCCCAGATCTCCCGTTCTCAACCTCCTCCTTCCGAGAGACAACCCTCATGAAGATTCACGAGTACCAAGGCAAGGAAATCCTTGCCAAGTTCGGCGTGCCGGTGCCGCGCGGCATTCCGGCCTATACGGTTCAGGAGGCTGTCGAAGCCGCCCAGAAACTTGGAGGCCCGGTCTGGGTCGTCAAGGCCCAGATCCACGCGGGTGGTCGCGGCAAGGGCGGTGGCGTCAAGGTCGCCAAGTCGATCGAAGACGTCAAGAAGCTCGCCGGCGAAATCCTCGGCATGCAGCTCAAGACCCACCAGACCGGCCCCGAAGGCCAGAAGGTGCGCCGCCTCTACATCGAAGATGGCGCCGACATCAACAAGGAATACTACATTTCGGCCGTGACCGACCGCGCCACCCAGAAGGTGGCGTTCATCGCTTCGAGCGAAGGCGGCATGGACATCGAGGAAGTGGCCCACTCCTCGCCGGAAAAGATCATCACGGTGTTCGCAGACCCCGAAAAGGGCCTGACCGACGAACAGGCCAAAGAGATCGCCGACGGCATCGGCATGCCGGCCGACTCGACCGCGCAAACGGTCGACATCCTGAAGAAGCTCTACACCTGCTACATGGAGACGGACGCCTCGCTGGTCGAGATCAACCCGCTCAACCGTGACAGCAAGGGCAATGTCATGGCGCTGGACGCCAAGTTCAACTTCGACAGCAACGCGCTGTTCCGCCACCCCGACATCGTCGCGCTGCGCGACCTGGACGAAGAAGACGCGGCCGAAGTGGAAGCCTCCAAGTTCGACCTGGCCTACATCTCGCTGGACGGCAACATCGGCTGCCTGGTGAACGGCGCGGGCCTGGCCATGGCCACCATGGACACCATCAAGCTGTTCGGCGGCGAGCCGGCCAACTTCCTGGACGTGGGCGGCGGCGCCACCCCCGAGAAGGTCACCGAAGCCTTCAAGATCATGCTGAAGAACAAGAACGTGGAAGCCATCCTCGTGAACATCTTCGGCGGCATCATGAAGTGCGACACCATCGCCACCGGCGTGATCGCAGCCTGCAAGGCCGTGAACCTGCAAGTGCCGCTGGTCGTGCGCATGAAGGGCACCAACGAAGTCGAAGGCAAGAAGCTGCTGGCCGATTCGGGCCTGCCGATCATCAGCGCCGACACCATGGCGGAAGCGGCCCAGAAGGTCGTGGCAGCAGTCAAGAAGGCCTAAGGAACAAGTCATGTCGATCTACATCAACAAAGACACCAAAGTCATCACCCAAGGCATCACCGGCAAGACCGGCCAGTTCCACACCGAGAAGTGCCAGGAATACGCGAACGGCAAGAACGCCTTCGTGGCGGGCGTGAACCCGAAGAAGGCCGGCGAGTCGATCTTCAACATCCCGATCTTCGGTTCGGTGAAGGAAGCCGCTTCGCAAACCGGCGCCACCGTGTCGGTGATCTACGTGCCGCCGGCAGGCGCCGCGGCCGCCATCTGGGAAGCCGTCGAAGCCGACCTGGACCTGGCGATCTGCATCACCGAAGGCATCCCGGTTCGCGACATGCTCGAAGTGCGCAACAAGATGAAGGCCAAGGAAGCGGCCGGCGGCAAGAAGACCTTGCTGCTGGGCCCGAACTGCCCCGGCCTCATAACGCCCGACGAAATCAAGATCGGCATCATGCCCGGCCACATCCACCGCAAGGGCCGCATCGGCGTGGTCTCGCGCTCGGGCACGCTGACGTATGAAGCCGTGGCTCAACTGACCGAGATCGGCCTCGGCCAATCGTCGGCGGTGGGCATTGGCGGCGACCCGATCAACGGCCTGAAGCACATCGACGTGATGAAGGCCTTCAACGACGATCCGGACACCGACGCCGTGATCATGATCGGCGAAATCGGCGGCCCCGACGAAGCCGACGCCGCCCGCTGGTGCAAGGAACACATGAAGAAGCCGGTCGTCGGCTTCATCGCCGGTGTCACCGCTCCTCCCGGCAAGCGCATGGGCCACGCCGGCGCGCTGATCTCGGGCGGTGCCGACACGGCCGATGCCAAGCTCGCCATCATGGAAGAGTCCGGCTTCACCGTGACGCGCAATTTCTCGGAACTGGCCAAGCTGCTCAAGGCCAGGCTCTAAGAGACGGCTGCAGGACACCGGCCACAGAGCCGGGTCATGCGAGGACCACAGAAATAAAAAAGCGCCCGCACTGGATTGCGGGCGCTTTTTTCAAATAAAACACAGTGGGATCAGAGACATGGAACTCCTTCAAAGCACAGATTTCTGGATCGGTCTGGTCAAGATCATCTGGATCAACATCATTCTTTCGGGCGACAACGCCGTGGTGATTGCCATGGCTGCCCGGTCGTTGCCACCCGCGCAACAGAAAAAGGCCGTGCTGTTCGGCTCGGGCGCGGCCGTGGTGCTGCGGATCGTGCTGACGGTGGTGGCCGCCAAGCTGCTGGCGCTGCCTTACCTTCAGATCATCGGCGGCATCCTGCTGCTGTGGATCGGCCTGCAGCTCCTGGGTGAAGAAGACGAGGGCGAGGGCGAGTCCAAGGAATACGGCAGCATGATGACTGCGGTGCGCACCATCCTCCTGGCCGACCTGGTGATGAGCCTGGACAACGTGATCGCCGTTGCGGCAGCCGCGCAGGGCAGCATGGTTCTGCTGATCCTGGGCCTGGCGATCAGCATTCCCTTGGTCATTTTCGGCAGCACCCTCATGATCAAGCTCATGGAACGCTTCCCGATCATCGTCATGCTGGGTGCCGCGCTGATCGGCTGGGTCGGCGGCGAAACCATCGTGAGCGACGTCGCGCTGCGCGACGTGCTGGTGGCCAACCCCTGGTTGCACTATGCAGCGGCTGCGGCCGGTGCGGTGTTCGTCGTGGCCGTGGGCCGCTTGCTGCAACGGCGTTCGCACGCCGCTGCACACTGAGCGTTCGCTCGGCCGACGCCTGCAGACCATGGCGAGCGTCGGCGCTTCCCTTTTCTCGAGCCGGCCGGCGCTGTGCTGGGAGTTCGCGGCGCTGACCGATGTCGGGCGCGTGCGCGCCCACAACGAAGACGCCGTTCATGTCGATCCCGAGCTCGGGATCGCCGTGCTGGCCGACGGCATGGGCGGCTACAAGGGCGGCGAGGTGGCCAGCGCCATGGCCGTTTCGCTGCTGCACGCCAGCTTCGCCCGCTGGTTCGCCCAGGCCGGGCTCCAAGCGCCGGCGCGCGTGGTGCGCCGGGCGCTGCAGGCCGCCACGGACGAGGCCAATGCGTCGATCCTGCATGCCGGCACGACCAACGCGGAGCTGCAGGGCATGGGAACGACGCTGGTGCTGGCGGCTTTCCGGCCCCAGCGCGTGCTGGTCGGCCACATCGGCGACTCGCGCTGCTATCGGCTGCGCAACAACAAGCTGGAATTGCTCACGCGCGACCATTCGCTGCGCCAGCAGCAACTGGACGCCGGCGCCATCACCGCCGAGGAAGCGCTGAATTCGCCCACCCGCAACCTCGTGACCCGGGCGGTCGGCGTGGAGGCCCAGGTCTTGCTGGAGATGCATGAGCACAGCGCAAGACCCGGCGATCTCTATATGCTTTGCTCCGACGGGTTGAGCGAGATGATCACGGATGCGCAGCTTTTCACGCTTTTAGGACACGATGTCGGCCTTCAGAAAAAAGCACAACTTTTGGTTGCAATTGCAAACGACAATGGCGGCCGGGACAACATTTCGGTTGTTCTGGCAAGGGCGGACGTTGGCGACACGTCCCGGATGGCCAGGTAGCAGGCCCCGGCGGCAACCAGCCGTCCGGCTTGCGCTCGATACAGTTTTGCACTTGGGGAGCCGGCAATGCCGAAGATGATCATTTCGGTCGATGGCGTGGTCATCGGACAAGTGGCGCTCGCCAAGGACCGCACGACGCTGGGCCGGCGCGCCTACAACGACATCGTGATCGACAATCTGGCGGTCAGCGGCGAGCATGCCGTGCTGCACATGAGCGGTGGCGAAGTCCAAATTGAAGATCTCAACAGCACCAACGGCACCTACGTCAACGCGCTGGCCATCCAGAAGCAGACGCTCAAGGACAACGACGTCGTCGAGGTCGGTGGTTGCCGCATCCACTTTCGCGCCCGCAGCAACCTGGCCATCGGCCCCGGCTCGGCGCGCAGTGCCCCGGGCGAGTTCTCCACGTCCATTCCGCTCTCGTCGGCGCCCACTGAATCCGGCGCGCTCATCGAGCTGGGCATCCCAATGCTTCGCGTACTCTCCGGTAGCGGCCACGCCCCGAATGGCCAGGATGGCCCGGACGCCCAGGACGTGCCGCTGCAGAAGGTGGTCACCACCATCGGCAAGCCCGGCGTCGCCGTCGCGGTCGTCACGCGCCGCCGGCAGGGCTACGTGGCCGCCAGCGTCATGGGCAACGTCACGCTCAACGGCGCGGTGCTCGGCACCGACGCCGTCGCATTGCAGGAGCGCGACGTGCTCGAACTCGGCGGCGTCACGCGCATGCAGTTCGTCCGGGTCTGAGCCTTTTCTTTTTTACCTGCGCAGCACGGGCCGCCTGAGCGAGACCTCATGAAAGCGCTGCGGCGGCACTGGCCGCGCATTGCCATCACGCTGCTGCCGGTTCTGCTGGCGCTGGCGCATGCCACCGGCATCTGGCAGCTGACGGCGTTCGAGCGCCTCGATCACCTGATCTACGACATCCGCCTGCGTGCCACCATGCCGCGCACGCTGGACACGCGCGTCGTGATCGTCGACGTCGACGATGTGAGCCTCGCGCGCCAGGGGCAGTGGCCCTGGGCACGCAACACGATGGCCCGCCTCACGACCGAGCTCCTGGTCCGCCAGCAGGTGGCCGTGCTCGGGTTCGACGTCATGTTCCTGGAGCCCGACCGCAGCTCCAGCACCGAGAGGCTGCGCCAGATCGCGAGCGGGCCGCTGCGCAACATGCCGGGTCTTGCCGCCGAAATCGAACGGCTCGCGCCCACGCTCGACCACGACATCACGTTCGCCGGGGCGCTGCGCAACCGGCCGGTCGCGCTCGGCTACTACTTCACCCGGACGCCGACGCCGAGCGCAAAAGGGCAATTGCCGGCGGCGCCGCTGCTGCCGCCCGGCACCTTTCCGGGAGGCACCGCCTACGCCACGGGCTGGAACGGTTTCGGCGCCAGCCTGCCGATGCTGGCGCAGGCCGCGCCCGCCGCGGGTTTCCTCAACACGCTGGTCGGGGAGACCGGCGACGGCGCCATTCGCAGCGTGCCGCTCATCGCGCGCTACGAAGGCGACCACGCGCAGCCGGGGTATTACGAATCGCTGGGCCTTGCCGTCTACCGGCTCGCGAACGGGTCGCCGCCGGTGCGCCCGCTCCTGGCGCCGGGCGGCGGCGTGCCGCGGCTCGACTCGCTGGCGATGGGGCGCCTGCGCATCCCCGTCGATGAAACCGCCAGCATGCAGGTGCCGTTTCGCGGACCCGGTGGCGCGACCGGGGGGTCGTTCCGCTACATAGCGGCCGCCGATGTGGTCGAAGGCCGGCTCGCGCCCGGCGAGCTGAAGGACAAGATCGTGCTCATGGGCGCGACCGCGCCGGGCCTGCAGGACCTGCGCGCGACGCCGGTGGGCGCGGCGTTTCCGGGCGTCGAGGTGCACGCCAACATCGTCTCGGGCCTGCTCGATCAGCGCCTGCTCGCCGTGCCGGACTACGCGCCCGGCTACGAGGTGCTGACGGTGCTGATCGCGGGGCTCGTGCTGGCATTCGGACTGTCGCTGCTGTCGGCGCCGCGGGCCGTGCTGCTGGGCGCGGGAACGGCCGCGGTGCTGGTCGCGCTGAACACCTGGCTCTATGCGAGCCACAGCCTCGTGCTGCCGCTCGCCTCGGCGCTCGTCATGGTGGCGCTGGCCTTCGCGCTCAACATGAGTTGGGGCTACTTCGTCGAGTCGCGCACGCGGCGCGGGCTGGTGCGGCTCTTCGGGACCTACGTGCCGCCGCAGCTGGTCAATGAAATGCTGCAGCGCCCGGGCCGCTACAGCATGCGCGCCGAGAGCAAGGAAATGACCGTGCTGTTCTGCGACATGCGCGACTTCACGCGCCTGTCGGAGCAGATGGCGCCGGCCGAACTGCAGGCCTTCCTGAACACCGTTTTCAGCCGGCTCACCAACGTGATCAGCGCGCACCGCGGCACCGTGGACAAGTACATGGGCGATTGCGTCATGGCTTTCTGGGGCGCGCCGATCGACACGCCCGACCACGCCGCGCTGGCCGTGCGCGCGGCGCTGGACATGGCCGATGCCGTGCGCGACATGAACCGGATCCACCGCGCGGGCGGGCGCCCCGAAATCAGCGTGGGCATCGGCATCAACAGCGGCGTGATGAGCGTCGGCGACATGGGCTCGACCGCGCGCCGCAGCTACACCGTGGTCGGCGACGCGGTCAACCTCGCGTCGCGGCTGGAGGGCCTCAGCGGGCACTACGGCGTCGAAGTCGTGGCCAGCGGAACGACGCGCGACCTGACGCCCGGCTACACCTGGCAGGAGCTGGACAGCGTGCTCGTCAAAGGCAAGGCGCAGGCCGTGGCCATCTTCACGCCGCTCACCACGGAAGCGGCCATTGCGGCGCAGCGCACGGGGCAGCTCCAGCGGTGGGCGCAGGTGCTGGCGGCCTACCGCCGCCAGGATTGGGCCGTGGGCCGAAACTTGCTCGCTCCCCTGCTCGCCGCGGATGCCAAAAAAGTCCTTTACCAGCTCTACGCCCAGCGATTAGCCTCGATGGCGTTGCGTCCGCAAGACCCGGGCTGGGACGGCGCAACCCGGTTCGAAACCAAATGACGACAGACACAGACGAGGGGTCTCTCACAATGCAGGTTCGTGTGCTGGGTTGCTCAGGCGCCATCGCCAAAGACTGCCGCACGACCTCGTTCCTGGTCGACACGGACCTGCTCGTCGATGCGGGCACCGGCGTTGGCGACCTCACGCTCGACGAGATGGCGCGCATCGACGATGTCGTGCTCACGCACAGCCACCTGGACCACATCGCCGCATTGCCCCTGATGCTCGACGCCGTGGGCAGCCGCCGCACCCAGCCGCTGCGCGTGCATGCGCTGCGCGCGACCATCGAGGCGCTGCGCGCGCACGTGTTCAACAACGTCATCTGGCCTGATTTCGAGAGCATTCCGAGCGCCGAAGCGCCGTTCGTGAGCTTCCACGACATCTCGGTGGGGCAGATGCTGCAGCTGGGCACCAGGGCGCCCAAGCTGATCGAGGTGCTCCCGGCCGTTCATACCGTGCCGGCCTGCGGTTTCGCCGTGCGCCGCGCCACCGGGGGCGCCCACTGGGTCTTCAGCGGAGACACCGAGCGCAACGCGCCCTTCTGGGACCGCGTCAATGCGCTGGACGTGGCGATGCTGGTCATCGAAACGGCCTTCAGTAGCCGCGAGCAGGCGCTGGCGGAGCGCAGCCTGCACCTGTCGCCCGCGGTGCTGGCCGACGAACTGGCGCACATCGATCCGGGGAAGGACTACCCGATCTACATCACCCACACCAAGCCGGCGGAAACCGAAGAAATCATGAGCCAGATCGAGACGCTGGCCGGGCGGCAGGTGGCCGGCTTGGCGCAGCGGGACATTCGCTGGCTGAAGGCGGATGGGATTCTGACTTTCTGAGTCTTGCCGGGGCTGCGCGGCATGACAAATTTGTCACTGCTTGTAGCATCTTGAAGCAAGTTGTGTCACCTGTTGTAACGCCAATGTGAACAAAGGTGACGCATTCGGTCACTGCAAGGGTAGGAAACCGGGTGGCATGGATGCTGCGGAAGGTACTTCGCTCCGGGCTGGTTCCCGGGCTTTACAAACCAACCTGGAGTTTTTCTCATGAACGTTCGCAAGATTGCTCGCCGCGCACAGGCCGGCTTTACCCTTATCGAATTGATGATCGTTGTGGCGATCATTGGTATCTTGGCTGCTATCGCGATTCCGCAGTACCAGACGTATGTAGCGAAGTCGCAAGTTACCCGCGTTGTGGCTGAAGCTGGCGCTATCAAGTCTGCGGTTGAAGCTTGCATTCTGGATGGAAAGCTCGCAGTCGGTGATCCCGCAACGCTAGCAACCAATTGCGATCCGCAAGCCACCGGATCCAACATTCAGGGCGCCGGTACGACGGGCAATGCTGCCCCGACTATTACTGCTCTCCCGTCCGGTACCGACGTGCCTAACGTCACTTGGGGCAGTGCTAGCACCCCCACAACCATCGTTGCAACTTTTGGCAACAGTGCAGCTCAGGTTCTCAAGACCAAGACCGTGACTTGGACTCGCGATATCGCTGGCACCTGGACCTGCAAAACCGGCGCTGACGCGAAGTTCGCTCCAGTTTCTTGCCCCTTCTCGGCCACCTAATCTCGTCTAGTAGGCACCCATAAAAGCAGCGCTTCAGCGCTGCTTTTTTTTATCCGTACGGAAGTGCGCTGAGCTTTAAAAAAAGGCAAGCTAATGGAAAATTCGGCATCAAACGTGCGCAGCAGACCTCGCGTGGCTTTGAGTTTTGTGCGGATGACCCATGGAAAAGTCCTGTAAGGTTGAGGCAACTGCGATATCGGGGGCAATCGACCGTACTGGTGTAGCTGCACAAGCATGGTCATCAGCGCTGTGGTTCGGCGTCATCTCGGCATTTCATTTCAGTCTCCATCAGATGCCTTTTGCGCGCCTGCGCCACTGAGTCCCGAGCAGAAGCTCAATGCCTTTGAAGTCCAGCCTTCAGACCGATTTGAAGCTGTGCAGCATCTCGTTGATAGACTATTGGGTGTGGATAATTCTCTTTAAAGGCTCTTCCACATTACAGTTTGCCGCAACTGACTGCTGTAGGCGGGCGTCGTTGGATTGATATTTCAAAAATACTCCGCTATTTGAAGATGGACTCTGGAATGACTCTTTCGTAAATTAATTTTATGGTGGTCGCTGGGGTTAAAAATAAGTTCGAAAAATTGACGTCTCGCATCGAGACTGGATCGGGATTTTCAATTAACTTTAAAATGAAGATGAAATAACACTTCGGGCGCTAATCAATTCATTTTCCGACATTGACCAATAACAAATAGGCAGAGTCTTGTTAAAAAATATAGGCTCGTGCTCGCGTGATCAGTTTCAAGGTCAAACTAGACGGCAAAAAATTCTTATGTATTCAGTAACTAGTATTGAAGAGACTGACGCATGAAAAATCAGGCGAATAAAGGCTTCACGTTAATTGAATTGATGATTGTTGTCGCGATCATTGGAATACTTGCAGCTATTGCGATCCCGCAATATCAAAATCATGTTTTCCGATCGCAAGTTCAGCGCGTGGTTGGTGAATCTGGATCTATTAAACCTGCCGTGGAAATTTGCTTGCTGAATGGGAAGATCAATGTCGGAGATCCGGCCATCGCCAGCAACTGCGACCCTCAAGCGACCGGCTCAAACCTGCAGGCGACCGCAGGAAATGCGGCGCCGACGATTGCCGAGTTGTGGTCGACGTCCGGTACCGGCGTGCCACAAGTCACCCTGTCCACCACCGTTCCATCAAAAATCGTGGCAACCTTTGGAAATCTCGCGGGAACCCCGTTGCAGAGCGCAACGGCTGGAACCATCACATGGACTCGTGACTTGAACGGCACCTGGAGTTGCAAGGCTGCCAACATTGATGCGAGGTACGTTTCGTTGGCCTGCCCGCTGTGATGAGTAACCTTCCTCGGTTCAACGGGCGCGGGCAGAATCTCCTAAATGAGTTCCTTCGCAACGCACGCCAGCGCTGACGACCCTGCCAAGCAAGACTTCTCCCCCCCGATTTGCCACGCGCTGATCGCGCTGCCATTTCTCTTTCCGATCACAGCAGGTCCCTCAGTCAACGTCTGGCAACAGCTGGCGTCTTGGTTGTGCATCGCAGCTTTGCTTCTCTTTGCAGGAGCGATGCGTTTCAAGCCTTACCCGTTTGTCATGGCGTGGCTCGCAGCGAGCGCGGTGCTCATCGCAGTCTTCCAGAGCCCTTATCTTGGAGCCGCCCCCTGGCTATCCGCCGTCGCGGTGGTCTTCGCTGCCGGCACGGCCGCCTTTGTTGGTGCTGCTCTGGTGCCGAAGGACCGCGCCCAAATGCAAGCGGTTCTGGCTCACGGCCTGCTGTGGGCAGGCGCCATCAGCGCAGTGCTGGGACTGCTCCAGTACTACGACCTCGCAGGCCTTCTCCATCCTTGGACCACTGAGCCCGGCGCCGGCCAGGCCTTCGGCAACCTGCGGCAACGCAATCAGTTCGCGAGCCTGATCAGCATGGCGTTGATCGCGGCGCTTTGGCTTTACGAGCGCTATCGCACCGGGCCGCCGCAGCGACGCCTGCTGTGGGTCGGCATCGTCTCGCTTCTGCTGGTCGCCGCCGCGGCCTCGACATCGCGCACCGGCTTGCTCGAGGTCCTCGCCATCGTCGGAGTTTCGGCTTTCATCGCGCGACGCGAACGGCAGGCACGCCGCGCCGATCCGGAGTCCCCGCTACGCCTGCCAGCACCGCTGACTCTGCTGTCGTGGATCCCGCTGTACTTCGCCATCGCCTGGCTCCTGCCTCAACTTGCGGGCAGCGGCGTCGACAGCATGGTGCAGCGCCTGAGCGAAGGCGCGCCTGTCGGGCACAGCCGGATGATCCTCTGGGGCAACGTCCTCACGCTTGTCGCCGAGCATCCATGGACCGGCTGGGGATGGGGCGAGCTGAGCTTCGCGCACTACATGCACAGCACGCTCTACCCCGGCGAGCGCTTCGTCGAAATCCTCGACAACGCGCACAACCTGCCGCTGCATCTCGCGGTGGAGCTCGGCATCCCTGCGGCCGCATTGATCTGCGGCGGCTTTCTCTGGCTGGTGATCACTGCGAGACCCTGGCGCGAGCGTGACCCGTTTCGGCTCATGGCCTGGGGACTGCTTGGCGTGATCGTATTGCACAGCCTGCTCGAATATCCGCTGTGGTACGGCCCCTTCCAGATGGTGTTCGGTCTCTGCCTCGGCATTCTCTGGTCGGCCGAAAATCACAGTGAAGCCTCAGCGTGGCCCTGGGCCCGCACGCTGCCTACGGTGGCAGCTGCCGTGTTACTCGCCATCGTCGGCTACGCGAGCTGGGACTACATCCGTATCAGCCAGATCTATCTTCCGCGTGACGAGCGATTGCCCGCTTATGAAGAGGACACGCTCGCCAAGCTACAAGGTTCTTGGCTGTTTGCGAATCAAGTGGGCTTCGCCAAGCTCACGTTGACAAGCGTCAGTTCTTCGAATGCCGCAGAGGTGCATGCCCTGGCCCAACGCGTCCTGCATTTCTCTCCGGAACCACGCGTGATCGTCAAGCTGATCGAAAGCGCGCAACTGTTGGGCCGGCATGAAGAAGCCCGTACCGAAGCAGAGCGATTCAGCATCGCGTTTCCGCTCGAGTACGGGCTGTGGCTGGAGGGCAAGCCGATCGATTCGTCGGCGCCCTGATTTCGGCGTTTGCCGGGGGTCATCGCCAGGACATCATCTGGCGACAAGTTCGCGCCACGACACACGGCGCGTACCCGGACCACCTGCGCCCGGGGGCAACTCGATGTTCTCCAGCTTGCCGGTCGAGAGCTTCACGCTGCCGATCAGCTGGCTTCCTTTTCGTGCAAAGACCGCTGCGGAAGCACCCAGTCCGTTGCCACCGGAAAGGAGGGTGCCAACGACCTGTGCCTTCGTCGCGGGATACAGCGACAGACCGGTCTTGTAGTCCACGTAGTTCAGGTAGCTGGATCCGCCAATGCCGCATGCATTCTCGGTGCTCGGCATGTTCGACACAAAAACGAGCACGCCCAATTGCAGCGTTGAGTCGGTGTTGATCCGCTCGCCCTTGTTAGGCAGATCGATGAACCAGCCATACATGTTGCTCAGGTTGGTGGCATAGCTCATCGTGCTCGCAACAGTGCGCACCCCATCCTTGTCAGTGAACGTCTGCTTCATGAAGCAGTTGTTCTTGAGCGTTGTTGAGCAAGCTGTGTTGCGCGGGCTTTCGTACAGGCTGGTGGTCTTGCTGCTGCCTGTCAGTGGATCCTTGATGGCGTAGATGGTCTGAACCTGTTTGCCTTGGTCGCTGCTCAGGTCGAGATCTGAAACGCCGAGATAGCTGCCCGTGCCCACATAGATGATGTGGCTGCTGGCGGCAAAGCCAAGTTCGATCCAGCTGGTGATAGGCTGCGGGTTGTTGGTGGCGTCCTGCAAGGTGGCGAGCAATTGAACGGTCGGCTCGTTGGCGCCATCTGCCTTCAGCTTGCTGAGGTCGAAGCGCCAGACATTGCCGTAGAGATCTCCGCTGTACACCTGGGTCACGGTGTTGTTGAGGTTGATGTTGTCCATCCACGCGCTGATGCGCGACAGGCCACTGGGGCATGGGGCCACCGTGCAACCCGAACCCGCAACCGCCGCCGTGGCGCTGCCGACACCCGTACCGATCTTCTTGATGACTGCACCCGTCTTCGCGTTCAGCACCCAGAGGTATCCGCCGCCATTGCCCGGCGAGACGTTGTTGTAGCCCGAGGTGAGGAGCACAACCCAGGTGCCGTCGTTCAACTTGGTGATGATCGGGATGCCATAGGTGTAGCCGAGGTCGTTGTCGCTGTTGACGTTGAACTCCCACAGCACCTTGGGCGTGTCGGGCGTGGTGACGTCGAGAGCGTAGTAGCCTCGACCGCCGGCCGAGAGGCCGCCGACCAGTAGTGTGTGCCACGCACCATCGAAATAGGCCTCGCCTTGTTGGGGCGAGCCGTTCACGAAGTAGGTGTGTTTGCGGTCGTAGCTCTTGTCTGCGAGCTGGTAGAGATTGGGCAGCAGCACCGAGGGGATATAGGCCCAGCTTTCGGCGCCAGTGTCGGCGTTGAACGCATGCAGCATGCCATCGTTGGCCCCGACATAAAGCATCCCTTGCCGCGTCTCGTTGTCCTTCTTGAAAAGGGCGTAGCCCGTATCGGTGTAGTTGAAGTTCGACTTCTTCACGTACGCCGACTGCGATCCCACGATGTCTCCCAGCACGTGCGTGCGCTTGAAGTAGTACTTGCCGCCTGCGTCGCCCTCATTGGTGCGGTCGCCGCGCAGGAAGTTGACCAGGTTGACGCCGGCCATGCCGGTGTCCGTGCCCGGGGTCGTGCTGTCGATCTGCTGGGTCGCCGGCACACAAGCGCTGCCCTTCGCGCAAAACTGCGTGAGCGAGCCGATGGCAGCCTTTCTGAAGTAGTTCTTCATCGTGGCGGACAAAGAATCCCAGGTGAAGTCTTTCAGCGTGGTCCCGTCATTGGTGTAGATCTTGCGCGTGGCCCAGGCCCTGTTGTCCAGCAGTGGCGTGGGCGCCGTTCCAGATGTGGAGTTGGCCACGCCCGATTGCGTCCATGCCGGTACCGTACCCGGCTTGCCCGTGACCGGATCGATGGAATAGCGTGCCAACTCGCCGAACCACTGCACCGAAGTGAACCCAGCGTCGAAAAGGAAGTTGTCGCTGTTCGTCACGTTGGCGGTACTGGGCGAAACTGCCGCACCCGCACTGTTCATCGCGGCAACGCTGTTGAGAAAGTTGGTGATGCCGTCCTTCACGGCAATCGGATCGCCCGCACTGTAGTAGGTGCCTCGGCCATTCACCGCGGCATGCCACAGATCGTCCACGGTGGTCTGCGAGCCGCTCACGGGTTTTGGCCAATTGCAATCCCCCGAACTTTGCCAGCGGCACTTCGTGTTCGATGCAGTCGTACCTTTGAGAACGTCGTAGTAATCGCCACTGGTTGCTGTTTGATAATCGGGCTGGTACTGCATGTAGCCCGACACGCCGAGACCGATGGTGTAGGTGTACATGCGTTGCTGGCCGATCAGGGTGTCGTCTGCCCCGACGTCCACGCCCGCTGCGTTCTTGTCGGTGCCGAGAATAGACGAACGAATGTCGGTGGTGTAGTAGTACTGCGCAACGTCTGCAAGCGTGTTCGAGACTTTGTCGTTGTCGTAATACGGCCGTGGAATCGCGCTGTCGCTGTCCTGGTCGCCGATGGCGGTTGTGCCGTCGACCTTCGTGATGGTGTTGGATGTGACCCTGTTGCGATTCACGGTTTCTGCTTCGTTCCAATAACCGTCCGTCGAGAGCAGCGTGTAGTTGCGCTGGCAGGCAAACTGCATCGGGTCGTTGACGGTCACGGATGTCGTGTTACCGCTCGAGGCGTCCTGCCAGAGTTTCTGGCTTCCCGTGAGCTTCCCCGCGTACATGCGGCCCGCTGTCGACAGCGCCACGCGCAGGCCGGTGCCGTTGTTCGGCTTGGCCGCCACCAGCTTTCGGTACCACAGGTCTTTCTGCCCGTTCTCTGCGGTGGTGATGTCCGCGAGATTGAGAAAATCGGAGCCCGTGTTGTTGTTCAGGCTCATGTAGCCAATGCGGTAGCTGCTCGTGAGGCCTGAAAAGCCAAGGCCTGCGGCGGTCTTTGTCATCTGCATCCGGGTGCGGTAGTACGCCCACCAGTTCGCGAAGTTGGTCATCTCCTCGGTGTAGGTGCACGACGTGGTGCTGACGCAATCCGAGCGCGTGCCGGTCTGAGGGTAGCTTCCCCCACTCGCGATGGTCGTCAACACGTTCTGCCCAGGCACATAGACGGCCGTCACGCCGCCGCTGAAAGCGGCGGGTGTGAAGCCCATGTTTCCTCCTGTCTTGGTGACTGCGGGTGTGTACGTGATGGCGCCCATGGAGTCGGGCGCAATGATCGTCACCGTGTTGTTCCCGGTGGTGGCGCTGAAACCCGAGACAGTGCAATTGCCGGTGACGGTCGTGGTGCACTTGTTGATGCTGTTTGCAATCGCCGTCGCCATGTCGCCGCGATTGGTAAAGCTGTCTGTTGCCCCCGCCATGATCTGCGCGGAATTGACGGTAATACCCGTGACGGATGTCTTGGTCGTGGCGTTGCTGAGACTCACCCTGCTGGTCGCGCTCTTCGCTCCAATGACTCGCTGTCCTGGATAGCGCGCATAGGTATAGGCGCTGCCTCCGCTTGGTGCCGTATCGATTCGAGTCGCCTGGCAATCGGTCAGCGTGTTGTCGGTGCACCAGCGCAAAGTGGCGAGCACGGGGTTTGCTGGTGTCGGGTCGGGCTGCGCGGTGCAGCTACGCTGGCTCTGATCCGTGCAGTACTCGCCCGCCACGAACGTGTAGTAGTAGGCGTTGCCCACAAGGTTCTGCGCGGGGCCGGAGTTCTTGTTGGTAAAAAGATTTGCCAAGCCACCGGGGTTCCCAGTGTCTGCTATCTGTACGCTATAGCCATCGTACGGCACTGCTGCCCACTTGTCCGACCCCATCGAATCATAGGTGCCGCCGTTGTACTTCACCGGCGGTGCATACGTGTTTCGCGGGTTGTAGTAGATCTTGTTGTAGCCGCTGTTGCGAACGAGGCCAGGAATCCCTGTGTAGTCGGTATCGCTGCCAGCCCAGTCGGGCAGAAAGTCCCAGGTCATACTGCCCGAGTCGTCCAGCACGAAGAAGAGGTTGGGGTTGACTAGGGTGGGACTAGAGGTTTCGAGCGGCGCGGTCGCCAGATCGGTGGGCGCTGCGATGGCGGTGTACATCGCCGCCAGCAACGGCACGATGCAGAAGGTCGCCTGCAAGAAATGAGTAGTGCTACGTTTCATGGGTTGGTTCTTCCTGTTGCGGCGACTAGATCGCCACCATGGCCTGGACCATGCTCTGGGTGTTGCGTGGACCGTCGACGATCACGGTGATGCGGTAGTAGGTCTGCTTGGGCGAATCCACGTTGCTGCCTGTGCCGCCGCGCCCGCCGCCGCCGGTGCAAGAGGTGCCGCCGGGGCAACTGCCCGCTACGGCGCGAGGTGACGTGGCGCATACGTTCGCACTGGTGTTGGCCTCGCCAGTGGTTTCGCACATCCGGTGAATGACATAGCGCACCGTATTGCTGGTCGACGCATCCTTGTCCAAGGACTTGGCCTTGGAGGTGAGCGTTGCCTTCCAGTAATCGGCCCAACTCTGGTCCGCTGCGGGATCGGCTCTCGCGGCAAAGTAGCCGGCTGCCGCTTGGTCGCAAGCAACAGCGCTGCCGGAACTGCAGCCAGTCGCTACGTTGACGTTGTCCTCCAGCCACTTCACGGCCTCTTCGACCCCGCGGTCGGCAGAGTGCGTGGCAGCCTGCTGGAACGCCAGGTTGCCGGCGATGCTGTTGGATGTGCCGACCGAACGCGTCAGTGCAACGGCCGCCAGTGTCAGCGCAACCAGGACGATCAGTGCAAGGATCAGCACCACGCCGCGTTGGCGAGACCGGCGGCCGTTCGCGCGACCTTTGCTCATGCTTGGGCGTCCCATTCGAAATTCATTGCTCAGCATCCGCCGGTCCCTCCTTGCGCCGTGGTCTGCGACCCCTGCCAGACCAGGTTGCGGACCGGGACCGTGGTTTGCAGTGTCTTGTAGCGATAGTTCTTCCATTCCGAATTGCCGCTCAGGTCGATGGGCGTGGACGACGTGCCAGCCCATGTGGGAGCTGCACTCGTCGACGGAGCTTCACCGGCGGCCGCGTCGTACTTGGTGTATTGGCCGCTGCGTGCCACCAACACCACACGCAAGGCAAGCGCACGTGCCCAAGCGCATTGCACGGCCAGTCCGCTCTTGTCCGCGGTGCTGCCGGGTGTGATCTGGTCGTAGGTATCGACGATGCCGGACAACTTGTTGGACGCGATGCCCGAGGTGTCGCGTCCGTACTGCGCTCGCAAGCCGACGATGTTGGGCGCGATGGGAACCCAGACTTTCGGATCGACCGAATTCGGTGTCGCATAGGTTGCGTCACCACAGTTGTAGGCCGTGTAGTCGCACACGGTGAGATTGCCGTCGCGCACAGCGTAGGCGCGGACGACGAGTCCCTTGCCCATGTTGTAGACCATGCTGCCCAATGCCAGGCCGGTAGCATCCCCCGGGTCGACGGTAAGCGTGGTGCCACTGACAGCGGTGACTTTGTCGAGAGTCAAATCACAGGGGGTTGGCCGGGCCGAAGGTTGCGCAACCACGTAGTCGCCAGCAGCAAACGACTTCGCCGTGGTGATCGGATAGCTCTTGGTGGAAGGCGCGGTGGCAATGAGGTCGCCTTCGGAGGGGCTGTCGCTGGTGCCGAAGATAACCAGCAGCGTATCGGTCCCCGCAGTTCCAGCTGGAACGATCGTCGCCACCGGGTTGACCATCGCAGGTGCCAGTGCATCGAGCTTGACCGTCTTGGTGTCCTCGCTCGTCTTGAAGCTCAGGCTGCAACCCAGCAGGCTGAAGGTGTTGATGCCGTAGCCGGCTTCGCGCACGTCGCGCTCGATGCCGTACAGCGCGACGGTGCCGTTGATCTGCGCATCGTCACCGCCGGTGGTGGTGCGCTTGTTGCCTTCGAAGACGCCGAAGACCTGCATGATGACGATGACGGACAGCATGCCGATCAGCAGGCCGACCAGAATCTCGATCAGGCTGAAGCCTGAGGTCGCCTGGCGTTGGCGGGAGCGGATAGGTGGGTTCATTGCTGGGCTTACTTCTGCGGCTGGTCGAGTTGCGCGACCATGACGTACTTGCGCTGGTCATCGCCCGGCGCCTGCCAGTAGATGGTGATGGTGACCAGATTGGTGCCGAGCGTCGCCGTAGAGCCCTTGGGCTGGCTGGCAATGCTGACGGTGGGCTTGTTGCCCGTCACACTGGTGCCCGGCAATGCGCTGGCCCAGGCATCTTTCCAAGCTTTGTATCCGTCGCCGTCCGTGACGAACTGAGCTTGCAGGATCAGGTCTGTGCGGTCGCTGACCCACATGCGACTGACCAGGTCATTGGCCTGGAGCACCGCAGTCGATCGATACTCCGCAGCCGACGCCTGCTTGACGGAGGTGGCTTGCAGGCCGATCAGTCCGAGCACGCCGACCGAGAAGATCAACAGTGCGACGAGAGCTTCCAGCAGCACGATGCCTCGTTGATTCTTGGATGCGCGAGAGACGCGGGCGCAACGTGCGCTTCGATGGTGAAGATTGGCGTTCATGGTCTTCTTCATGGAATGCAGGCCATCGGATCCCCGCTGCCTCGTTTGGGGTCGCACATGCGAATCTGGCCCCCGGCGGAGACCAGGATCCGCAAGCAGCGCAAGTTGCCGCCGTCCGCAGCGCAGGTGCCTTTGCTGGACTGAATATTGATGACAGCGTCTTCCAGCTTTGTGTCGGGAGATGTCGTCGTGGTCATGCGTCCCAAACCGCTGAAACCGAAAACGCCCGCGTGCCCGCTATCGATGGTGGCGCTTGCGCGACCGGATACTGACTGCCCCATCTGGGAGATGTCGGTGTTGCCACTGCCGCATTTCGATACGGGCGATGCAGTGCTAACGACCCAGTTGGGGCCCGCCGTGGCGATGGCGCAGGAGTCGTCCAGCGAGGTGGTGAGCTGCATTCGCACGGGCGTGTTCCGCCGAACGGCCTCCGAGCGAGCGGACTGCAAGCCGTTCTGCACGGATTCGGCAGTGCTGCGGATCTGCGAGTTGTAGATCCATTCGGTGAAGGAGGGCGCGCCGAGGGCCACGGCAATCACGATGATCGCAATGCCAACGAGCAACTCGATCAGCGAGACACCGCGCTGGGCGATCGCCAAATGCGATCGCGGAGATGGACGCGCTGGCATTCAGCACCCGCCCTTGTTGGTGATCCAGCAGTTGGTGCCGGCGGTCCAGCCCGTCTTGCCCTTGGAGGTCTTGCCGCTCTTCTGATCGAGTGTGAACTCGAAGCCGGACATGGTGTTTGCCCTGCCTCCGGCCGTAATCGTGAATGTGTCGGACGTTGCAACGCACGAGAACTGAAAGCTCTTGTTCGTGTTGTTGAGCTTTACGATGTCTCCCGTGGTCGCATCATCGACCAGACACTTGGTTGTGGAGCCTGTCAGGTTGTAGGTGCGGTTGTCTTGAAAACCTTGTTCCATCTTGACCGCCAATGCCGACAGATTCGACGTTGCGTCGGGAATGCGCCCACGAAGCACATATTCGCCATACAACGGCACGGCAATGGCCGACAGCACCCCGATGATCACCACCACGATCATGATTTCGATCAGGGTGAAGCCCCGCACGCGATGGCGGGAGGACGGGATGCGACTGCAAGAAGGCGAGTGATTCACGGCGGGCTTTCCTGAGGTGCTTCCCGCTCGATCCGAGGGGGAGCAATCTGTTGACATTAGTCACAGATTGTCACCAGATGTTTGCCCGCGGCAAAAACCGCTCGTCAGGGGCGATGTGCCGCTCGTCCCTCAATTTCCGATCGCTGAGAGGCCTTTAGCTCTCTTTTTATTCGTATTTCTTGAAGTTTGCGGTCAGTCAGCCACCCAACTCCCCGACTTCCCCCCATGCTTCTCCACCACATGCACATCGGTGATCCGCATCCCCCGGTCCACCGCCTTGCACATGTCGTAAATCGTCAGCAGCGCCACCTGCACCGCCGTTAAAGCCTCCATCTCCACCCCGGTAGGCCCGACAGTCTCGACAGTCGCCGTACAAGCCACCTGCGGCGCACCCCCACCTTCAGCCAGCGCAAACCCTATCGCCACCCGCGTCAGCGCCAGCGGATGGCACAGCGGAATCAGGTCGCTCGTCTTCTTGGCTGCCTGGATGCCCGCGATCCGCGCAACCCCCAGCACGTCCCCCTTCTTCGCCGTCCCCGATTCGATCAGCGCCAGCGTCGCCGCCTGCATCTCGATGCGTCCGGTGGCAACCGCCACGCGGTGGGTCGCCGGCTTGGCGGCCACGTCGACCATGTGGGCCTGGCCCTGGGCGTCAAAATGGGTGAGTGTGCTCATGGGGATACCTTCGTGCTTCGCACTGCGGTGCGAGCTTGGCTGCCCGGCGCGGCGCTCATGGGTGAACGTTCGTTTTGAAGATGCATCATACGAGCCCCAGCCATGGACGAGGAATGCTGCGCTTGACTCCCTTAGCAAAGCCAAAGACCACCGCAACGCCCGCCCTGCGCGCGATCTGCGCTTCCGTTTTGATAGCGGCCCAGGCCCTGCTGCCGATACCCGCCAGTGCGCAGATGCAGCAGATCCTGCCCGGCCTGGGCGACGGCGGCGAAATGACCGCCAGCGCCGAGCGCAGCCTGGGTGACCAGATCGCCCGCGAGCTCTACCGCGACACCGACTACATCGACGATCCGGTGATCGCCGCCTACGTCCAGGACATCTGGCAGCGCCTGCTCGCCGCCGCCCGCGCCCGTGGCGAACTCACGCCCGAGCTGGACGAGCGCTTTGCCTGGACCGTCCTCCTGGGCCGCGACCGCAACATCAATGCCTTCGCGCTGCCGGGCGGCTACCTGGGCCTGAACCTGGGGCTGGTGGCCGCGGTCGGCAGCCGCGACGAGCTGGCGACGGTGCTCGGCCACGAGCTCTCGCACGTCACGCAGCGCCACATCTCCCGGATCATGAGCAAGCAGGGCAAGCAGATGCCGCTCATGATCGCCGGCCTCATCCTGGGGATGATCGCGGCCAGCAAGAGCCGCAATTCCGACGCCGGCCAGGCCGTGATCATGGGCAGCCAGGCGCTCTTCATGCAGAACCAGCTGAGCTTCTCGCGCGACATGGAACGCGAGGCCGACCGCATCGGCTTCGGCGTGATGACGCAGGCGGGTTTCGCGCCGCAGGGCGCGGCGGCCATGTTCGAGAAGCTGCAGTACGCCTCGCGCCTGAACGACAACGGCTCCTACCCGTACCTGCGCAGCCACCCGCTCACGACCGAGCGCATCTCCGACATGCAGGGCCGGTTCCAGTTCCGCATGGACACGGCGCCCGCGCTGCCGCTCGCCATGGACCACGCGATGATCGCCTCGCGCGCCCGGGTGCTGACGCGGCCCGGCGTCGATGTGCTGCGGCTCTGGGTCGACGCCGCCGCCAGCGGCGAGTTCGCCCGAAGCACGCCAGCACAGCAGGCCGGAACGCTCTACGCAGCGGCGCTCGCGGCCAAGGAACTGCGCGACTACAAGGCCGCGCGCACCCTGGCCGAGCGGCTCGTGGCACGCACCGCGGAAGACCCGGCGGCAGCCAAGCAGGCGCGTTGGCTCGATGCCGAGATCGAACTGGCCGCCGGCGCGCCGGCCAAGGCCGCCGCGCTGCTCGATGCCAAGTCGAAGGAGCGCCCCGAGATGATCCTCGCGGCCGAGGCCGCAGCCGCCACGCGCCAGCCCGCGCCGATGATTCCCGTGCTGCGCGACTGGGTCGCGGCCAACCCGCGCGATGCCACGGCGTGGCGCGTGCTGGGCAACCTGTATGGCGCGCAGAACGACACGCTGCGCGCCGTGCGCGCCGATGCCGAAGCCAATGTGGCGATCCTGGACTACCCCGCGGCGCGCGACCGCTTCAAGGCGGCGCAGGAGCTGGTGCGCAAGTCGGGTGCGCCCATCGATCACTACGAGGCGTCGATCATCGACACCCGCGCGCGGGCCATCGACGTGCTGGTGAAGCAGCAGGCCGAGGAGCCGCCGCTGAAGTAGCCGTGCGCTGCCGAGCTCAGCGCTTGGAGAGCAGCCCGCCCAGGGCGGCTTCGATGAGAAGGCCCAGCAGCGAGTAGATCAGCGAGCCGATCAGCGCGGCCACGAAGCCGTTGACGTGAAAGCCGCCCAAAAGGCCCGACGCGGCCCAGAACAGGAGCGCGTTGATCACGAACAGGAAGAGCCCGAGCGTGACGATGGTGACCGGCAGCGTCAGCACCACCAGCACCGGCCGCACGATCATGTTCAGGAGGCCGATCACCGCGGCCGCGATGAGCGCGGAGCCGAAGCTTGCAACCTGGACACCGGGGTAGAGATAAGCCACCGCCAGCAGCGCGACGGCGCTGAGCAGCCATTTGATGATGATGCGCATGCGGCGCAGGATACCCCAGAGCCCCCAAAACAACGAGCCCCGGAGCGTTGCCGCGCCGGGGCTCGTCGGGGGGTGTCTGCCTTGCCTATTCAGCCAGTTCGTTCGCCAGCACCAGCAATGCGCCCATGCCCATCACTGCGCCGGGAAAAGCCCAGCCCGACTGGTGGGCCGGCGTCTGCTCGGGCGTGACCGGCTCCAGGTCGACGCCGATCTTCGGGCGGCGCGCATCGACCACGTGGGTGGCCGAATGCTCGCGCTTCAATTGCTGCGTCAGCTCGGCCAGCGGGCCCTTGGCCAGCACCGCCGTCACCTGCCCGCCGTTGCGCTCGAGCAGGGGAAGCATCTGTGCCTGCACCTTGCTGAACCACTTGGCGCGCCAGTTCTCGCGGGCACTGTGGCTCACCCACTTGCTGATGCGATGCGTCATGCGCGGCGCGCAGGCCACGAGCACCCAATGGCGCGCCACGACGCTGTTGGCATCGGGGGCGAGTTCGGCGAACTGCTCGCTGGCATACACGGCGTCGTCGACATAAAGAATGATCTTTTCCATGAGTGCTCCTTCGGATAGTTAGAGTGGCAGAGACTGGTTTGGACAGGAAAGTTTCTCAGCGAAGTTTCTGGCGATCAATGGGGTAAGCCAGTGCTCAACCGGTCGTCACGGCCGTTGCCGGCTTGTTGCGGGCCTGGCGCATGGCCACCCACTTGCCCACCGCCAGCACCAGCAGCGCGCCACCGATGCCGGCTGCGTACTTGATCGTGTCGGTCTGCGGCACCTTCGGCACCCAGGTCCAGTTGGCGGGGTTCGCCAGGGCCGGGTCCGAGACGGCCATCGTGCCAGCGATCCAGCCCAGCAGCATGCCGCCCAGCGTGATGATCAGCGGGAAGCGGTCCATCAGCTTGATGACCAGCTGGCTGCCCCAGACGATGATCGGAATGCTCACCAGGAGGCCGAAGATCACCAGCGGCATCTGGTGGCCTTCGCCCGCACCCTGTGCGGCGCCGGCGATGGCGATCACGTTGTCCACGCTCATCACCAGGTCGGCAATGATCACGGTCTTGACCGCGCCCCACAGCTTGTCGCTGCCGGTGATGTTGCCGTGCGCGTCGTCATGTTCGGGCGCCAGGAGCTTGATGCCGATCCACACCAGCAGGATCGCACCCACCAGCTTCAGGAACGGAATGGCCAGCAGCGTGAGCGCGAAGAAGATCAGGATCACGCGCAGGATGATCGCGCCGGCGGTGCCCCACAGGATGCCCTTGGTGCGTTGGGCCGGCGGGAGCTTGCGGCAAGCCAGCGCGATGACGACGGCGTTGTCGCCACCCAGCAGGATGTCGATCATGATGATCTGACCGACAGCGACCCAGAACTCCGGGGTCATGAACAGTTCCATAGATTCCTCTTTGTCTTCGCGCCGTTCCTGCCGTTCCTTGATTGGATCTCGACAGGCAGGCGCATACCGATGCGTTTCGATTCATCCCGCGCGGGGCGGGTCGAAAGCGAGGAAACGAAGACGCCGGGTGACACCGGGGACTTGCGAACGCTTCGACCAAACCTGCGCAGGTTCAAATCGAAGGTCTTGCTCGACAGCGCCTGCGCCAGTGCGCATGCGTTGTCCGAAAGGCCGGAAGTGTTGTGCTTCGTATTGACGACCTGTCGATTTCCGCCGTTGTGCGGCGGTCGGGAGCTACTCCCCTTCGTGGGCGGGATTAGAGCATCGAAGGCCGCGGCGTGGCAACCGAAAGTTTTCAGGGATTTAAAGAGAACCGCCCGGCAGGGCTCATGAACAGGGGCTCTGGCGCTATCTGATTTGTAGCACTCATGTCCCTTCGCAGCTGCGGGACATTGGCGGACTATGATCGCCGCTCGCTGCTTTTTCACTCCCCCCATGGCCGCCATCCACATCACAGACATCGAGGCCGCCATCAACCACTGGCGCGCCAGGAGTCCCTCGCCCGACGGCATCACGCTGGCGCCCGAATTGCGCGCGCTGGCCGAGGTCTACGCGCTCATGGTGTTCCACCACGAGGACGAGGTCGACGAGGTCGGCTTTCCGCCCAAGGCCTGGGCCGCGTGGCTCGACTGGTACCACAGCACCCCCGACACGCCCTGCATCGCGATCTGCTCCACCAGCCAGGGCGACGACGAATGCAAGGGGTGCGGCCGCACCTTCGACGAAGTGCAGCACTGGCCCGCCATGACCCCGGTCGAGAAGCGCGTGACCTGGCGCCGCATCACCATGGAAGACTCGGCCTGGCGCTTCAACAAGTACGCCGAGCGGGCGCGCGAAGCCGAGCCGCCGCAGTGGCCGGACGACCCCGCCGAGCCCGTCGGCCCCGACGACACGCCCTGAAGCGGCAGCACCCGTGCGTCGCCTCGCCCAAGCGCCCAATCTCGCGATCGCGACCCTCTGGGTGCACGCCTTGCGCGAGGACGGCGTCCAGGCCTCGGTGCAGCGCGAATTCCTCGGCGCCGTGATGGGCCAGCTGCCGCCCGATCAGTGCCTGCCGGAAATCTGGATCGACGACGACGCCCAGTTCGAGCGTGCCAAAGAGCTGCTGCACGCGGTGCAGCACCGGCCGCAGCGCAACTGGCAGTGCGTGTGCGGCGAGCGGATCGAAGGCGGGTTCGAGCAGTGCTGGCAGTGCGGCGAGATGATGCCGGTGGCCTAGCCCTGCGGGGGCCGGAGCGCTATTTCCAGCGCAACAGCTCGACGTCGATGCTGTTCGTGCCGTCGCCCAGCGTGAGCGTGTTTTCCTGGATCGTCGCCTGCAGCTGCATGCTGCGCTGCGCGAGTGCGGCCAGCGCCTGCGAGGCCTCGGTCGGCACGCGGTAGACCTTCAGGTTCTGCGGCCGCGTGAGCTTGTTCTCGATGCCGCGCCACCAGATCTCGGCCGCGTGGTTGAAGCAGTAGACGATCACCTCGTCCGCCTTGCCGCAGGCCTTGAGGACGGGCTTGTCCTCGGGCTGGCCGACCTCGATCCAGATCTTGATCTGGCCGGTGAAGTCACGCAGCCACACATCGGGCTCCTCGACGTTCGAGAGGCCTGCGCCGAAGGCCAGCGTGCCGTCGCCGTTGCACACGTCCTGAAGCTGGTGCGCATTGAGCGCGAGCGCGACGAGCCGGATCATCATCCGCTCGTCGGTCTCGCTCGGGTGGCGCGCCAGGGTCAGCGCATGGTCGGCGTAGTAGCCGTGGTCGATGTCGGCCACCGCGAGGGTGGCCTTGAAGATGGTGGATTTGAGGGCCATGGGTGCGCGAGTATGCCTGCCGCACACGCGCGCAGATGAGGCAGATGTGCGCGCATGCATCTGCAGGCGTGCACCCCCGGCCTCAGAACGCCACCGACGCCTGCAGGTACACCGTGCGCGGCTGCCCCACGTACTTGCCGCCGTTGTTGTCCACCGAGCGGTTGTAGTAGCGGCGATCGAACAGGTTCTTCACGCCGACGGCCAGCTTCAGGTGGCTCATCGACGGGCCGAAGTCGTACGCGGCGCGCAGGTTCATCGTGGTGTAGCCGGGGATGTTGCCCAGCCGGCCGGTCGAATCTTCCAGCGTGACGTAGCTCGCGCCGTCGTCCGGCGAGCCGGGCGAACGTTGCCTGGATTGCGCGTACACGTCGGCATTGAGCGTCCACGGGCCGCGCTCGTAGCGCGCACCCAGCGTCAGGATCTGGCGCGAATAGAACGGCAGGTCGCGCCCGGCGAAGTTGCCGGCCTTGGAGGTGGCCTGGGTGTAGGTGTACGTGCCCGACACCGACAGCCCCTTGAGCGATGCGCTCAGGTCGCCCAGCTCGTAGCGCAGCGCCGATTCGACGCCGCGGTGCCGCGTGGCGCCCAGGTCGGTCCACTGGCCGACGTCGCCGGTGATGGAGCGCGCCAGCTGCAGCTCCTTGTCGAAGTTGATGTTGAACAGCGTCAGCTCGCCGCTCCAGGCCTCGCCCTTGTAGTGCGTGCCGATTTCGTAGGTCTTGGCCTTCTCGGGGTGCAGGCTGGTGGTGGACTGCGCGAGCTGGGCGTACTGCTGCGGGCCGAACGACACGCCGGCATTCGCGAACAGCGACCAGCGCTCGTTCATGCGGTAGAGCACCGACAGCGTGGGCAGCACTTCGTTGGAATCGATCTTCGGATAGATCGCGTTCGTGATGCGGTTGTTCGCCACGGTGAACACGTCGTTGTGCGAGCGGAACGATTCATAGCGCACGCCGGGCGTGATCGTCCAGCTGCCGATGTCGATGCGGTCGTCGATGTAGAACGCATGCGCCACCGTGCCGCCCTTGCTGGTCTGGTAGGCGGGGTTGGCCAGGCTGTAGGCGTCAAAGCCCGGGCGGGGCGTGTAGTAGGCGCTGCGCGTCGCCACCTCGGAGGCTTCCTCCCGCAGGTACCGGAAGCCCACGCTGACTTCCTGCACCACGTCGCCCGAATCGATCAGGCGCGAATAGCGCGGCTCGATCGCGAAGGTCTTGTAGTTGCGCGGCGCGCTGGTCAGGCGGCGCTTGCCGGCGTTGGCGCCGGTGCCTTCCTGCTCCAGGTGGCTGCCGCGGAACGAGTCGGTGTAGTAGCCCAGCATCTCGAACTTGTTCACGCCGTCGTTGTGCGTGTACTTGATCGAGCCGTCGGTGCGCCGGCCGGTGAACTCGTCGAAGGGGCGGTCCGACTGGAACGGGTTCGCCGCGAACTGCGCCGTCGTCAGGCCGCCGGGCATGCGCGCGCTGCCTTCGAAGTGATGCAGCGACACCGCGATGTCGTCGGTGCTCGAGATGCGGTAGGCGCCCTTGAGCATCAGGTCGTCGATGCTGGTGTGGTCGTTGCTCTGGCGAAAGCCGTTGCCATGCGTGCCCGAATACAGCAGCGCAAGGCCCAGGCCCTTGTCGTTGGTGCCGCCCACGAACAGCGTGGGCGTCGTCTTGGTGCCGCCGCCGTGGCCGGCGCTCTCCAGGCCCACGCCCACCTCGCCCGAGAACTGCTTGGGAATCGCGCGCGTCACGAAGTTGATGATGCCGCCCACGTTCTGGGGGCCATAGCGCACCGAGCCCGCGCCGCGCACCACGTCGACCGTCTCGATGCTGCCCAGCGACAGCGGCGCGAGCGACAGCTGCGGCTGGCCGTAGGGCGCGTAGGCCAGCGGCACGCCGTCCAGGAGGACGGTCGAGCGCGGCGAGAGCCGCGAGGTCAGGCCGCGCACGCCCACGTTCAGCGAGATGTCGCTGCCGCCCGTGCCGTTGCTCTCCTGCACCTGCACGCCCGGAATCTGGCGCAGCACGTCGCGCACGCTGGAGGCACCGCTTTCCTCGATCTGCTTGCGCTCCACGATGCTGCGCGCGCCGGCGTGTTCGAGCACCTTCTTCTCGCTGGGGTTGGCAAGCCAGTCACCGGTGACGGTGATGGCGTCCAGCGACGATTTGGACGGATCGGCCGCGGGCTCGGCGTCGGCGGCGAAGCTCTGCAGGCTGAGGGGTAACAGCGCCATCGCAATGGCTGTGCGTTTGTGCGGGAACAAGGGGAACTCCTCCGGGAATGAAAAAAACAGGAAAACCGTGTGCGCAGGACGTGGGGCGTCTTCTTCAGGGTCGGGACGCCCTCAGGACGTCGTTCGGCTGGAAAGCGCGTTGTCGTTGTTGCGTGCCGCGGCGGCCATCGCGCGCCGGCGCCACCAGAGCCAGATGCCGCTGAAACCCAGGCCGCCGAGCGCGAGACCCAGCAGCGCGGTGACGACCTGGTGGGCCACGCCGCCCAGTTCGCCCGTGTGCAGCGGAAAGATCACCGCCACCGCACCGTTGCCGGTGTCCAGGTCCTGCCACTTGCGCGCGGCCAGCACCTGGCCGCTCACCGGGTTCAGCCACACGGAGCTGATGCCGTTGGGATGCGGGTCGTCGGGCAGCCGGAAACGCACGCGGATCGGCCGGTCCGCCTTGCCGGGCACCAGCAGGTAGCCGATCGGCTGGCCCGGGTACACCTGCTGCGCGCGCGCGACGAGTTCGTCCAACGGCATGCGCGGGCCGCTAGCGCTTCCCTTGGGAATCGTCGGTGCCTTGACCGGCTGCTGCCCCAGGGCGGCGGAGATGAAGCCGCCCAGCGGCCGCCACGCCATGTAGGCGCCCGTGGCCACCGACACCGCGATCAGGAGGCCCAGCACCGCGCCGCCCGTGCGGTGCAGGTCGAACAGGCCGCGCAGCAATCCGCGGTTCAGCACGATGCGCAGCGACGGCGGCCAGCGCGTGGGCCACCACAGCACCAGGCCCGTCACCAGCAGGAACAGGTAGGACAGCGCCACGAACGCCAGGATGCCCTTGCCGGTGCTGCCGAGCAGCAGGCTGTTGTGGACCTTGTAGGCCAGGTTGTAGAAGCCCTCTTCGGTGCCGCGCCGGCCCTGCTCGGCGCCGGTGGCGGGGTCCAGGTAGAGGGTGCCGTCCCACTTGCCGCGCACCAGCACCCAGAGCGTTTCATCGGGATGGTGGGGCGGCCGCAGCGTGAAGCTGGTGTCGGGGCCGAACTCGGCCACGATGCGTTGGCGCAGGGGCTCCAGCGGCAACGCGGCCGTGGCCGCAATGGCATCACCCGCGCTGCGCGCGACGAAGAAGTCGGAATGGACCTGGCGGTCGATCGGCCGGGACACCACCAGCACCGCGCCGAGCAGCGCCGTGAGGGCCAGGATCGGGCCGAGCGTGAGCCCGGTCCAGCGGTGGATCTTCAGCCAGAGACGTCGCAGCGGAACGCGCAGCATGAATCACGGGGACCTCGAGGAGTCCCGTCATGGTTGTTGGCTGGCGGGCCCGTGAAAGGGCGCGTTGGCTGGGAAGTCGGGGTCTGTGTGCAGATCGCACCAACCGTTCGCTGCGGTTGGTAGATCGATGCACAAGAACTTCAGATTCTACGGGCGAGTTCCGCAGCCTTGCCGACGTAGCTGGCGGGAGTCATGGCCAGGAGGCGGGCCTTTTCCTCTTCCGGAATGGCCAGCGAGCGGATCAGCCCGTGCAGCGCCTCGGCCGTGACGGTCTTGCCGCGCGTCACTTCCTTGAGTTGCTCGTAGGCGCCCTGCACGCCGTAGCGGCGCATCACGGTCTGGATCGGTTCGGCCAGCACTTCCCACGACGTGTCCAGGTCTTCGGCCAGCGCTTCTTCGTTGAGCTCCAGCTTGCCAAGGCCGGTGGCCAGGCTCGCGTAGGCCAGCGTGGCGTAGCCGAAGGCCACGCCGATGTTGCGCAGCACCGTGCTGTCGGTCAGGTCGCGCTGCCAGCGGCTGATGGGGAGCTTCTCGCTCAGGTGGCGCAGCACCGCGTTGGCCAGGCCCAGGTTGCCTTCGGCGTTCTCGAAGTCGATGGGGTTGACCTTGTGCGGCATCGTCGAGGAGCCGATCTCGCCCTTCTTCAGGCGCTGCTTGAAGTAGCCCAGGCTCACGTAGCCCCACACGTCGCGCGAGAAGTCGACCAGGATCGTGTTGGCGCGCGCCACCGCGTCGAACAGTTCGGCCATGTAGTCGTGCGGCTCGATCTGGATGCTGTACGGCTGGAAGCTCAGGCCCAGGCCGAGCGGGGCGGGCGTCTCGATGACCTTGCGGCTGAAGGCTTCCCAGTCGAAGTCGGGCCAGGCGGCCAGGTGGGCGTTGTAGTTGCCGACGGCGCCGTTCATCTTGCCCAAGAGCTGCACCGAGGCGATCTGCGCGCGCGCCTTGGACAGGCGCACCGCCACGTTGGCGATTTCCTTGCCGACGGTGGTCGGGCTGGCGGTCTGGCCGTGGGTGCGCGAGAGCATCGAGACGCCCGCGAACTGGTGCGCCATTTCGCGCAGCTTGGCGATCAGGCCGTCGATGGCCGGGAGCACCACCTTCTCGCGCGCGGCCTGGATCTGCAGGGCGTGGCTGGTGTTGTTGATGTCTTCGCTGGTGCAGGCGAAGTGCACGAACTCGGCGGCGGCCAGCAACTCGGGCCGGGCTTCGAACCTGGACTTGATCCAGTACTCGACCGCCTTCACGTCGTGGTTGGTGGTTTTCTCGATCTCCTTGATGGCCAGCGCATCGGCCTCGGAAAAGTGGGCGACCAGGCCCAGCAGGTACTTGCGGGCGCCGCCCGTGAGGGGCTTGAATTCGGCGAAGCCGCAGTCGGACAGCGCAATGAACCACGCCACCTCGACCTGCACGCGCCGGTGCATATAGCCCTGTTCGCTCATCAGCGGACGCAAGGCCGCGAGTTTGGCCGCATAGCGGCCGTCAAGGGGGGAGAGGGCGGAGACGGTGGAAAAGCTCATGCCCGAATTTTAGGCGGCCGGCGGTCCGTGGGGCCGTACCGACACATTGGGGTGGATCCGGGCCTGCGGCTTTCCCGTTCACCTAAAATGATTATGAACAAGTGTCATACAGCCAAGAGCAAAGGGAGAGAGCCTTCATGAAACTGATCGGATCCGCCGCCAGCCCTTATGTGCGCAAGGTGCGCGTGGTGCTGGCCGAGAAGCGGCTCGATTACCAGTTCGTGATCGAGGACGTCTGGTCCGCCGACACCACCATCTCCAACTCCAATCCGCTGGGCAAGGTGCCCTGCCTGATCATGGAAGGCGGGGAGGCGATGTTCGATTCGCGCGTGATCGTCGAATACCTGGACACGCTGTCTCCTGTAGGCAAGCTCATTCCGCAGCAGGGCCGCGAGCGCGCCGAGGTCAAGACCTGGGAAGCGCTGGCCGATGGCGTCATGGACGCCGGCGTGCTCTGGCGCCTGGAGGCCACCTGGTCCGGCCGCAACGACCACGAGCGCAGCACGAGCTGGATCGAGCGCCAGCGCACGAAGGTGTTGGAGGGCGTGGCCGCCATGTCCAAGGGCCTGGGCGACAAGCCCTTTTGCAGCGGCATCCACCTGAGCCTGTCGGACATCGCGGTGGGCTGCACGCTGGGCTGGCTGAGCCTGCGCTTTCCCGATATCGACTGGCGCGGCGAGCACGGCAACCTGGCCAAGCTCTACGACAAGCTCATGCTCCGTCCCAGTTTCATAGACACGAAGCCTTGAGACGGCACAGCCCCGAACAAAGGCGCCACACGGCGCCTTTTTCTTTTTCAAAGTCCGGTGAACCTGGCGACTGCGGGAAAGTAGAGCCGGTACGGCAGCAGCCGCATCAGCTTCATCCAGAACGTGAAGCGCCTGGGAAAGTGGATCTCGAACGCGCCGCGCCGCCAGCCGTCGAGCATGGCCTCTGCCGCCTGTGCGGGCGTGATCAGTGCCGGCATCGCAAAGTCGTTTTTCGCAGTGAGCGCCGTGGTCACGAAGCCCGGCTGGATCACGCTCACGCCGATGCCGCGCGCGTGCAGGTCGATGTAGAGCACCTCGGCCAGGTGGGTCAGCGCGGCCTTGGTCGGGCCGTAGGCCAAGCTCTTGGGTAGCCCGCGAAAGCCCGCGACGCTGGCCGTGAGCGACATGTGCCCCGCGCCGCGCGCCACGAAGCCGGGCAGCACGGCGGCCAGCACGTTCAATGCGCCGACGTAGTTGACCTCTTGGTGCGCGAGCATCTCGTCGAGCGCGAATGCGTCGGCGCGCAGCACGCCGTAGGTGGCCGCGTTGAAGAGCACGAGATCGACGGTGCCGGCCATCGCCTGCAGCTGTGCATACGCCGCGGCGACCGCGGCGGCATCGCGCACGTCCAGCGGCAGCACGATCACGCGCGGCGGCAGCGCGGCGTCGTTGTGCAGCGACGCAAGTTCTTCGAGTGCGTCGCCGTTGCGCGCCGACACCGCGACCCGCGCGCCGCCCTCGAGCAGCGCCAGCGCCGTCGCGCGGCCGATGCCCGAGGAGGCGCCGACGATCCACGCCGTCTTGCCGTGCCAGTCGGCCAGCGGCGGATTGAAAGGCCTCACGGCGAAGCCTTCGCCGGAAGCGGCAGGGGCGATGCGCAGGCGGGCGATCGAATCACCAGCGCCCACAGCGCCACGCCCGCAATCACCTTGAGCACACAGGGCAGCAGGCAGTAGGCGAGCGACAGCGCCTGCAACGCCGGCGCATCGCGTGCGCCGGGCACGTACCCGGCCAGCCCGAGCAGCGGCAACGCGAGGCCGGCGGCCAGCGCGAGGTTGAGCTTGGTCGCGAAATTCCACCAGCCGAAGTAGGCGCCGGCATGCGGCTGGTCGCCGGCCTCGGCAATGATTCCGGCGAGCAGGGCGCCCGGCAGCACGAGGTCCGAGCCGATCGCGAAACCCGACAGCGCGCAGACGACGAGAAATGGCACCGCGTCGCCCGCGCCCAGCGCACCGGCCCATGCGAACACCGCCACCGACATGCACATGCCGCCGAGCCAGCTGCGGGCGAGCCCCCAGCGGCGCACGATGCGCAGCCACGCCGGGATCGACGCGGCGGCCACCACGAAGTAGAGGCCGAGGAACGCGGGCTCCATCGCAGCCGGCGCGCGCAGCCGGTCCTGCACGAAGAACAGCACCAGCGTGGCCGGCACCGCGCTCGCGATGCCGTTGAGCACGAACACCGCGAGCAGGCGGCGAAACGGCGCACGGCGCAGCGGCAGCCGCAGGTCGACCGCTGCATGCGGCGCGGCGCCGAGCACCGGCCGCGGCGCCCGTGTCCAGAACGCCCAGCCCATCACCAGCAACACGCCGAACAAACCCACCGTCGCAGGCAGGCCCGCCAACGCCGGCATCACCGATGCGAGCACCACGCCGAGGAGCCCCATGCCTTCGCGCCAGCCCACGATGCGGCCGCGCTGCACGGCGTCGCCGCCCAGCATCGCACCCCACGACTGGTGCGCGATGCTCAGCATGCTGTAGCCCGCGTAGGTCAGCGCGAGCAGCACGGCGGCGACCACGAGCAGCGCGCCTTGGCGCGCGGGATCGACCAGCAGCTGCGGGAAGAACAGCAGGCCGAAACCCAGCAGCAGCACGCCCGCCGCGACGGCACCGCAGCCCAGCACCGCCTGCGGCGAACGCGCATGGAGCCTGTCGCTGAGTCGCCCGAGCAGTGGGTCGATCAATGCATCGAGCAGACGTGCGCCCAGCAACACCGCGCCGAGCGTCGCGAGCGGCACGCCAAAGGCGCGTGCGTAGTGGTTGGGCAGCAAGACGTAGAGCGGCAGCGCGACGAACGCGAGCGGCAGCCCGAGCAGTCCGTAGCGCAAGCCGTCGAGGGGACCGAAGGAGGACACGAAAAGGCCGTGCCGTCTCTAGCGCTTGCGCAGCGTGTACTGGACCACGTCGATGTTGGCCTGCGAGAACGCCGCCTCGCAGTAGGCGAGGTAGAACTCCCAGATGCGCATGAAGCGCTCGTCGAAGCCCAGCTGCAGGATCTGCCCTCGCTGCGCGAGGAAATGCTCGCGCCAGCGGCGCAGTGTCTCGGCGTAGTCGGCACCGAAGGCGAACTCGTCCACCACCTCGAGCCCCGCCGCCTCGGCCTCGCGCCGGAACTCGCGTGGGCAGGGCAGGCAGCCGCCCGGGAAGATGTACTGCTGGATGAAGTCGGTCGAGTCGATGTAGCGGTCGAAGAGCTGGTCGTCGATCACGATGCTCTGCACGCAGGCGCGGCCGCCGGGCTTGAGCAGCCGGCTCACGCTCTGGAAGTAGGTCGGCCAGTACGCGCGGCCCACGGCCTCGACCATCTCGATGGAGCAGACGGCGTCGAAGGGCGCATCGCCGATGTCGCGGTAGTCCTGCAGGCGAAGGTCGGCCGAGAGACCCGCGGTGCGCTGGCGGGCAAAGGCGAGCTGTTCGGTGGAGAGCGTCACGCCCGTCACTGAGGCGCCGAAGTCGTTGGCCGCCATCTCGGCCAGCGCGCCCCAGCCGCAGCCGATCTCCAGCACGCGGTCGCCCGCCTTCACGCCCGCCATGTCGAGGGCGCGGCGCACCTTGGCGCGCTGCGCATCGGGCATCGGCTTGCCGAGGTCGCCCTCGAACCAGGCCGACGAGTAGTTCATCGTCTCGTCCAGCCAGAGCTTGTAGAAGGCGTTGCCCAGGTCGTAGTGCGCGTGGATGTTGCGGGAACTCCCGGCCTTGCTGTTGCGGTGCATCAGGTGCCGCACGCGGTACACGAGGCGGCCGAACCAGCTGCCGTAGACCACGTCCTCGATCGCGCGGCGGTTGGCGATGAACACCTTGATGAGTTCGACCAGGTTCGGCGTGGTCCAGTCGCCCGCGATGTAGCTCTCGGCAAAGCCGATGTCGCCCGACTTGAGCGCCGCCTTGCAGACCTCCCAGTTGCGCAGCGTGAGCGAAGCCGTGAGATGGCTGCTGCCGGGCGCGGCGCCGAAGTGCCGCACCGAGTCGTCGGGCAGCCGCACCGTGAGCGAGCCGTGCGCAAGGCGCTGCAACAGGCCGAGCACCGTGCGCGCGGCGCCGGGCGCGTCCTGCGGCAGCGAAAAACGCGGAACCGGTGAGGCGGTGGTGGTCGGTGTCATGGATTCGCCTGCTGCTGCGGGGTGTCGCTGGACACGAAATGAAGGGGCGGCGCCGGCTTGGCGACGAAGGGAACGCGCTTGAACCAGAGCTTCGCGGCCTGCCAGTGGATGCGTGCGATGAGGCCGAAGGTCATCGCGGGATAGCGCCACAGCGCGCGCCGTGCGCTGGCCGCCGTCAGCGGGCCGAGTTCGCCGCTCACGCTGGTCTGCAGCAGCGGGCCGTCGGCGTTGTCGTGGTCGATGCGCACCACCGTGTGCGCGAACTCGGCATCGACGAAGAAGCGAAAGCGGTAGTCGCCGCTGACCTGGCAGAACGGCGAGACATGGAAGGCCTTGGTCGCCCTGAGTTCCATGGCGTAGACCGGGCGGTCCAGCAGATAGCAGTGGCGCTCGCCGAAGGTGTTGTTCACCTCGACCACGATGGCCCGCAGCGCGCCTTCGGCCGTGTGGCAGTACCAGAAGCTCACCGGCTTGAAGGTGTAGCCGAACACGCGCGGGTAGCAGTGCAGCCAGGCTTCGCCGGTGGCGTCGTGGATGTGGTGGGCGGCCAGGAGATCGTCGAGCCAGGCCAGCGCGCCGCCTTGCGCGGGCGTGCGGCGGTCGCCGTGGTCGACGTCGTGGAAGGACAGCGCCGCCCGCCGGTTGAGGGCGAGCGCTTCGCTGCCCGCGGCGCGCGCCTTGATGGCGCGCATCGGCAGCATCAGGAAATAGGTCGGGTAGACGAAGACGTTGCGCGCCGGGCGCAGCCGCGCGTGGCGCACCTCGCCGAAGCCCATCAGCGGCACCGGCTGCGCTGCGCTCATGCCGGCGACCTCGCCATTGCGTCGATTGGCGAGAGGTGCGCGCGCAGGCCTTCGGCTGCGGCCAGGCCGGCCTTCAGGCCATCCTCGTGAAAGCCATAGCCCATCCACGCGCCGGCGAACCAGGTATTGCGCTGGCCCTGCAGGGCGGGAACCTCGGCCTGCGCGCGGATCGCGGCAAGGTCGAGCACCGGGTGGTCGTAGTCGTATTCGGCCATGACCTGACTACGCTGGATTTCGTCGACCGGATTCAACGAAACGATCACCGGCTGCTCCCAGGGCAGCGGCTGCAGCTTGTTCAGCAGGTAGTGGAGGCAGACCCGGCCCGACTCGCGCTCGCTGGCGACCGCGCGCTGGTAGTTCCAGGCGGCCCAGGCGGATCGGCGTTGGGGCAGCACGGCAGCGTCGGTGTGGAGCACGGCGTGGTTCGGCTGGTAGCGGATCGCGCCGAGCACGGCCGCCTCGGCTGGGCTGGTGTCGCCGAGCAGGGCGAGCGACTGGTCGGAATGGGTGGCGAGGATCGCGTGGTCGAAGCGCTCGGTGCCGGCGTCGGTGGCGACGAGCACGCCTTCGTCCGTGCGGGTGATGCGGCGCACGGGGGTGCGAAGGCGCTTGTCGTCCAGGCCCGCGACGATCTTCTCGACGTAGTGGCGGGAGCCCCCGCGCACGGTGCGCCACTGCGGCCGGTTGGCGATCTGGATCAGGCCGTGGTTGTGGCAGAAGCGGATCATGGTCGCGACGGGGAACGCCAGCATCTGCGCGGTCGAGCAGCTCCAGATACAGCCCATCATCGGCAGGAAGTACCAGTCGCGGAAGGCGGCGCCGAAGCGGTGGGCGTCCAGGAACTCGCCGAGCGGCTGGGCCAGTTCGCCTTCCGTGCCGGCCTGGGCGATGCGCGTGGTCAGGCGGTTGAAGCGCAGGAGGTCGGCCAGCATGCCGAGGAAGCGCGGGTCGGCGAGGTTGCGCCGCTGGGCGAACACGGTGGAGAGGTTGTTGCCGCTCCATTCGAGGCGGCCGCCGTTGTCGCGGGCGGCCTGGACCGAGAACGACATCTCGGACAGGGCCGTCTCCACACCCAGGTCGGCGAACAGGCGGATCAGGTTCGGGTAGGTGCGGTCGTTGTAGACCAGGAAGCCGGTGTCCACGCCGTGGGCGATCGGGGTGGCATCGCGGGCCGAACGCGGCAACTCGATCGTTGCCGTGTGCGCGTGGCCGCCGAAGTAGTCACTGGCTTCGAAGAGGGTGATGCGGGCTGCGTCGCGGAGGGCATGCGCTGCAGCCAGTCCCGAAATGCCGGCGCCGATGATGGCGATTCGAGGGGGCTGCGTCATCGCGAGCCCCCGTTCCGGCGGGAATACAAAAATGCTGCGAGGCGCCCCGACGCGAAGGAGGGAGGGAGGGAGGAGGAGAAGAATCGCCTCGGGATTTCGACCAGACGGCAAGCGCCTGGAAGACCTCGCAACATGAAAACCGGTGGGCTTTTGCCACCCACGCAAATTATGAGCACGCCCTCGGCGGCACGGTTCCCTGTGCAGTGGTAAGCGTTTGTGACGTTCAGTTCACAATGATATGGACCCATCGGTAAATAATATTACCGATTCGTATTTTTGTGAACTGATCAGTCTTAATTTGTCCCGAGTTGCTTCTCGATGACGTTCACGAAGCCGTTCTCGTCCGGCGCCGTCATGCTCGACCAGGCTTGCACGACCTTGCCGTCGCGCCCGATCAGGTACTTGTAGAAATTCCATTTCGGCGTGGTGCCGGAGGCTTGGGCGAGTTGCTTGAACAGCGGGTTGGCGTCCGTTCCGCGCACCGACGACTTGGCGAACATCGGAAACTTCACGCCGAACGTGCTTTCGCAGAAATCGGCAATTTCCTTGTTGGAGCCCGATTCCTGGGAGAAATCGTTGGAGGGGAAGCCCAACACCACCAAGCCGCGGGTGCGGTACTTCAGGTCTAGCGCCTCCAGGCCCTTGTACTGCGGGGTGAAGCCGCAAAAACTCGCCGTATTGACCACCAGGACCACCTTGCCCGAGTACTGGCACAAAGTCTGGGGCTTTTCATCCTGCAGGCGCGGGAAGGTGTGTTGAAGGATCACCGGGCATCCGGCAGCCTCTGCCGCAGCGGGCGCGGCGGGCGGTGTCTGGGCGCTCGCCGGAAGCGTCGCAAACAGCCCCGCCACGAGGGAAACAGCCGGTGCGCAGCGCCAGAGCGTCGACAATAAGAAAAGGGTTCGCATGGCGGGCTCCTGGTTCAAAAAGGGGGGTGTGCATCCGTGCCGCCACGGCGCACGTATCCGCATCATCGCGCGTCTGTCACGGGCGCGCCAAACGGGCCGACTAAAATCGGCGGCCATAGAAAGACTTTGATGCTCTATCCGGAACTCTTCAGACAACTCGAATCCGTCCGCTGGGACATGGACAAGGACATTCCCTGGCAGTCGTTCGATGCTTCCTTGCTGACGGAAGAGCAGGCCCAGACCATCAAGATGAATGCCATCACCGAGTGGGCGGCGCTGCCGGCCACCGAGATGTTCCTGCGCGACAACCGCCACGATAGCGATTTTTCCGCTTTCATGTCGATCTGGTTCTTCGAGGAGCAGAAGCACTCCCTGGTGCTGATGGAGTACTTGAAGCGCTTCAGCCCCAAGCACGCCCCCACAGAGGCTGAACTGCACGAAGTGCGCTTCGACTTCGACCCGGCGCCTCCGCTGGAAACCCTCATGCTGCATTTCTGCGGCGAGATCCGCCTGAACCACTGGTACCGCCGCGCCGCCCAGTGGCACACCGAGCCGGTCATCAAGCACATCTACACCACGCTGAGCCAGGACGAAGCCCGCCACGGCGGTGCCTACCTGCGCTACATGAAGCGCGCGCTGGAAAAGTTCGGCGACGAGGCCCGTGCCGCGTTCACCAAGGTCGGCGTCCTGATGGCCAGCGCCCGCCGCACCGCCCAGGCCCTGCACCCGACCAACCTGCACGTCAACAAGGCGCTGTTCCCGAACGACACCATCCAGAGCCGCATGCCCGATCCAGACTGGCTGGAGCACTGGCTCGACAAGCAGATCAAGTTCGATGCCGTCTGGGAAACCAAGGTCGGCGAGCGCATCCTGCACAACCTGAGCCTCTTGATGAACCGCAGCTTCAAGACGGTGCAGGAGCTGAACCGGTACCGCAAGGAAGTGGCCGCCACGCTCGGCCCCAAGCCTGAATACCAGGGCGCCTGAACAGCAAGAAAATCGCCCCGCACCCCGGGGCGATTTTTTTGGGGCCCGGGTGTCACAGCCCGCGGGCACCGAACGTCTAATCGGGCATGGACGACGATCCGACCCTCACCTTCGACAGCCACCGCCGCCGCCTCCAGGGCATCGCCTACCGCATGCTCGGCTCCGTTGCGGAGGCCGAAGAGGTCGTGCAGGACGCCTGGCTGCGCTGGCATGAGGCCGACAAGGCCAGCTTCGACAGCGCCGAAGCCTGGCTCGTGACCGTCGTCACGCGGCTGTCGATCGACCGGCTGCGCACCGCCAAGGTCCAGCGCGAGCACTACATCGGCGCCTGGATGCCCGAGCCGACGCTGACCGAATCGCCCGACACGCCCGAGGAATCGCTGGAGCGCGCCGACAACATCTCCGTCGCCTTCCTCGCCGTGCTCGAGCGCCTGGCGCCCGAGGCGCGTGCAGCCTTCCTGATGCGCGAGGTGTTCGACGCCGACTACGACGAAGTGGCGCTCACGCTCGGCAAGAGCGAAGCCGCCTGCCGCCAGTTGGTGCACCGCGCCAAGGCGCAGGTGCAGGACGCCCGCCCGCGCTACCAGGTCTCGCGCGAAACCCACCAGCGCCTGCTGCGCGCCTTTGCCGATGCCGCCGCGCGCGGCAGCATGCAGGACCTGAAGGCGCTGATGGCCGAGGACGTCGAACTCATCGGCGACGGCGGCGGCAAGGTGCAGTCGTTCAGCAAGGTGCTGCGCGGCAACCAGCGCCTGGCGCAGCTCTACTACTCGCTCTGGCGCCGCATGGGCCCGGTGGTGCGCATGGAGCTCGTGGAGATCAACGGCGAGCCCGGCCTCCTGCGCTTCGTCGATGGCGAGCTCGAATCGGCCCAGACCTTCGAGATCGAAGACGAGCGCATCGCGCGCATCCGCGTGCAGCGCAATCCCGACAAGCTCGCCCGCATCGCGCAGATCGTTGCCTCGAAATAGTTCGCGCGGCGTGTCACAGGGCCGATGGCTGGCCCGTCTTCAGTGGGTAGGAAGCAGATTTTTCAACCCACCCACTGGAGTCCTCTCATGAACACGACCCCCCGCCTGAACTGGTTCAAGCTCGTCCCCAATTCCTTCGAAGCCATGCTGGCCGTCAGCGGCAGCATCGAGTCCAGCACCATCGGCAAGGTGCTGATGGACCTGGTCTTCACCCGTGTCTCGCAGATCAACGGTTGCGCCTACTGCCTGGACATGCACGTGCGCGACCTGCGCAAACAAGGCGAAGGCTGGCAGCGCATCAACAGCGTGGCCACCTGGCGTGAAGTGAGCCTTTTCGACGCCCGCGAGCGCGCTGCGCTGGACTGGGCTGAATCGCTCACGCGGCTGGCCGACCACCACGACGAGCGCGAGGCCGAATTCGAAGCGCTCAAGGCACAGTTCAGCGACGTCGAGATCGCCGAACTCACGCTGGCGATCGCGCAGATCAACACCTGGAACCGCATGAACGTCGCCATGCGCATGCCCGTCGCCGTGAAGGCACTGGACTGAGAAGGTGTGAATGAACCTGCGCGGCCCGATCTCGCACCTGCGGTTCTCACCGTACAGAGTACGGCCCGGTCCTCGGTGCAAGCTCGAACCGCTCGCCACGGTTTCTTCACGCCTTCCGAGCGGTTTTCTCAGCGCCGCTCGACCACCATCGGCGCGATCCGCAGGCTTTCGCGCAATTGCGTGACGGCTTCGCCGGCGGCATTGCGCGAGGCGAACGGCCCGGCCTGCAGCCGGTGCGTGCCGGCCTCGCTGAACACGCGCAGCTGCGGCGCCAGCGAAGGCAATCCGCGCGCGGCCTGGCTCAGCATGCTCTCTGCGCCGTCGCGTTCGCGGAAGGCGCCCAGCTGCACCCAGAAGCCTGCCACCGCGGCGGAAGACGATGCAGCGCCCGGCTCGGCGGCCGGCGGTGCCGCCTGTGCCTCTGGCTGCTCCGCAGGCGCGATCGGTGCCGTGGATGCCTGGGGCACGAGCGGCATCGTCGAAGCCACCGGCGCACTCATCGCCACGGGCGCCACCCATGCCGAGGGCACGGGCACCGACACAGCCACGGCGCCTTGCGGCTCAGGCGGAGCCGCTGCGGCATACGCGGTCCCCGAATCCCGTCGCCACGCGCCGGTGCGGATGTCCTCGTTCGTGATCCGTTCGATCTCCACCGGCGCCACCCCGCGCAGCAGGTCGAGCTTGAGCGCGGCCGTGTAGCTCAGGTCGATGACGCGGCCCTCGACGAAGGGCCCGCGGTCGTTCACGCGCACGATCACCTCGCGCCCGTTGGCCGGATTGCGCACCCGCACATAGCTGGGCAGCGGCAGCGTCTTGTGCGCGGCCGTCATGGCGTACATGTCGTAGGGCTCGCCGCTCGCGGTCGATGCCGCGTGGAACTTGCGGCCGTACCACGAGGCGATGCCGGACTCCTGGAACGGCCGGTCGTCGGTGATCGGCTGGTAGGCGCGGCCCAGCACCGTGTAGGGCTTGCTGGTGCCGCCGCTGCCGCGGATGGGCTCGATGCGGGGCTCGGCGTCGGGCACGCGGGCCAGGTCCGAGGGGATGTTCGTGCCCGGGCCGTCGCGGCCGCTGGAGGCGCTGCCGCCGCTGCGCGGGCCGCTTGCGCAGCCGGCGAGAAAGAGGGCCACCGCTACCGCGCAGGCCGCCAGCACGGTAGAGGCGGGAGAGCGGGCGCCTTCAGCCAAATACCGCCTTCCACAGCGCCAGCATGGCGTCGCGCTCCGCGGCCAGCGCGGGCGGCGTGACCTGGGTCGGCTCTTCGTTCAGGCGCGCGCGATGCTGCACGCGGCGCAGCTCGCGGTAGGCACGCGCCGCGCTGCGGCCTATGCCTTCGGGCAGCAGCCCGGCCAGTTCGGCGCGCAACAGCAGCGCGATGTTGCCCAGGTTGGGAATCAGCTCCGGGTGCTCGCCCGACGACGACAACACCAGGAATTGCACCGCGAACTCGGCATCGACCATGCCGCCGGGGCTGTGCTTCACGTCGAAGCGGCCGGCCTTCACCGGCCGGGCGCCGCGCAGCTTGTCGCGCATCGCGATGATCTCGGCCTTCAGCGCCTCGCGGTCGCGCGGCGACACCAGCACGGCCTCGCGCACCTGGTCGAAGCGCGCGCCCAGTTCGGCGCCGTGGTCCGCACTGCCCAGCACGAAGCGCGCGCGCGTCATGGCCTGGTGCTCCCAGGTCCATGCGGTGTTGCTGCCGCGGCCGAGCTGGTACTTCTCGTAGGCCTGGAAGCTGGTGGTGAGCAGGCCCGAGTTGCCGTTGGGCCGCAGCGCCGTGTCGATCTCGAAGAGGTCGCCCTCGCGCGTCTTCACCGTGAGCCAGTTGATCAGCTTGCGCACATAGGCCGCATAGACCTCGCCGGCGCGCTCGTCGTCATCGTCGTAGACGAACACGATGTCCAGGTCGCTGCCGTAGCCCAGCTCTTTGCCGCCCAGCTTGCCGTAGCCGATGATCGCGAACTGCGCCACCTCGCGGTGGCGGTTGCGCACATGCGGCCAGCACCAGCGGGCGGTCACGCGCAGCGTGGTGTCGGCCAGCGCGCTCAGGTCGTCGGCCACCTGCTCGACGGTGATGCGGCCGTCCACGTCGCGCGCCAGCGTGCGGAACACCTCGGCATGGTGGGCGTGGCGCAGCAGGTTCAGCAGCCGCTCTTCGTCGGCCTCGCCGGTGCGGGTGAGCGATGCGTGGCGCGCTTCGAGCTCGCGCTCGAATTCCTCGGCCACGAAGCGGCCGGACAGCATCTCGTCGCTCGCCAGTTCGTCGATCACGCCCGGGTGCTGCATCAGGTAGCGCGCGGGCCATTTCGCGGCACCCAGGAGGCGCAGCAGGCGCTCCTGCACGGCGGGCCGTTCGACCAGCAGCGCCAGGTAGCTCTCGCGGCGCATCAGCGGCTCGATCCAGTCGGCCCAGCGCATCGCGGCATCCACGTGGCGCGGCGTCTGCCCCGCACCGTCGCCATCGGGTTCCTTCAGCCACTGGCCGGTGCGCTGCACCAGCTGGCGCAGCCGCCCGCGCGTCTCTTCGCGCAGGGCGAGCACGCGCGGCGTTTCGCACCAGTCGCGGATGCGCTCGGCAAAGACGGGGGGCAGGTCGTCCAGCAGGTCCGCCAGGTCGGCGGGCGCCGCGGCCTTCTTGCCGTTGCACTTGCCGTTGCAGGGCTTCTCGCCGCCCAAGAGCTTGTCGAATTCCTGTGCGACGAACTCGCGGTGAGTGTCCAGCTGCGCGAGGAAGGGGCAGCAGTCGGCGTAGCCCATCGACTGCGCGATCCAGCGCAGGTCGTCGTCGGCCACCGGCAGCACGTGGGTCTGCTGGTCGTCCAGGTACTGGATGCGGTGCTCCACGCGGCGCAGGAACTCGTAGGCCTGGGCCAGCGCATCGGCGGTTTCCTGCGGCATGAGGTTGGCGCGTGCGAGCCGCTGCAGCGCATCGAGCGTGGGCCGCGTGCGCAGTTCGGGGAACTGTCCGCCGCGCACCACCTGCAAGAGCTGCACGGTGAATTCGATCTCGCGGATGCCGCCGCGCGAGAGCTTGACGTCGTTCGCGCGCTCGGGCCGCCCGGCGCTGCGGCGCGCCGACTGTTCGCGGATCTGCCGGTGCAGCGTGCGCAGCGAATCGAACACGCTGTAGTCCAGGTAGCGGCGGAACACGAACGGCAGCACGGCGCCGCGCAGCCCGTCGGCATGGCCGCCCTGCACGATGTCGCGCGGCGCCACCACCCGGCTCTTCATCCACGCGAAGCGCTCCCACTCGCGGCCCTGCACCTGGAAATATTCCTCGAGCGCATCGAGCGAAACCACGCTCGGGCCCGAGTTGCCGTTGGGCCGCAGGGCCAGGTCGACGCGGAACACGAAGCCGTGCTCGGTGGTGTCGCCCACCAGCGCGTAGATGCGCTTCACCGCGCGCGAGAAGTACTCCTGGTTCGCAAGGCGCCCGCGGCCGTCGGCGTCGCCTTGGGTCTCGCCGTCCAGGTCGTACAGGTAGATGAGATCGATGTCGCTGGACACGTTGAGCTCGCGCGCACCGAGCTTGCCCATGCCAATCACCCAGAGCTGCGCGCGCTGGCCGTCGGGGCCGAGCGGCGCGCCGTGCACGGCATCGAGCTCGTGGCAGGCGTCGGCGCAGGCGATGTCGAGCGCCAGTTCGGCAAGCTCGGTGACCGCGGTGGTCACCACGGCCAGGGGCGCCTGTTGGTCGCAATCGAGCGTGACCAGCCGCTCCATCACCAGCTGCCTGACAATGCGCAAGGCATCGCCCACCGCGTCACCGCGTTGGCGCAATGCCTCGAAGGCCACGGTCATCGATTCGCGCCGCGGCTCGCCCGGGGGAAGCAATGCAAGCTCGGCCGCATACCTGCGACGCAGGCGCTGGACGAAACGGGAGTAGGAAGAGAACGCGATCTGTGCGATCTGCGTCGAAGTGGCTGGCAACTGGTTCACACTGCTATCGGTTTCCGTGGAACCCCTCTGAATGCTGGCGGTCATAATTCCCGACACAGCGCGATCCTCAATGAACGACACGGCGTCTACCCCTTCACGTCTGCTCAAAATCACCGCTGTGACGGCGCGCTGGCTGTTGGGTTTGCTGATCGCTGCATGGCTTCTGCTGGCGCTGTCAGTCGTTGTCCTACACGCGTGGATTGTGCCGCGAATCGGTGATTTTCGCGGCGCACTGGAGGCACAGGCTAGCAAGGCCATCGGCGTGCCGGTGCGCATCGGCTCTATCACCGCCCGCCCCGAGGGGCTTTTCCCCGCCTTCGAACTGCGCGACGTGGTGCTGCAGGATGCCGGCCAGCGCGAGGCCCTTCGCCTCGTGCGCGTGGTGGCCAGCGTGTCGCCGCGCTCGCTCTGGCGCCTGAATTTCGAGCAGCTCTACATCGAGGGTCCGCAGCTCGATGTGCGCCGCGATGCTCAGGGAAAACTCCATGTGGCTGGATTGCACATGTCGACCGACACGACCGGAGAGACCCGCGCCGCCGACTGGTTTTTCGCGCAGCGCGAGCTGGTCATCGAAGGCGGCACGGTGCGCTGGACCGACGAGCAGCGCCAGGCCGAGCCGCTGCTCCTGACCGATGTGCGCTTCGTCGCGCGCAACGGCGGCCGCCGCCACGGCCTCAGGCTCGACGCCACGCCGCCGGCCGGCTGGGGCGAGCGCTTCACGCTGCGCGGGCAGTTCCGCCAACCGCTCTTGTCGGTGCGCACCGGCCGCTGGCAGACCTGGGACGGCCAGATCTACGCCGACCTGCCCTACATCGACGTCACCCGCCTGGGCCAGTACGTCTCGCTCGACGCGCGCATCCGCGAAGGCAACGGCGCGGTGCGCCTCTGGGCCGACGTGGAAGACGGCCAGTTCGTGGGCGGCGCGGCCGACCTGGGGCTGGACCGGGTCGACGTCTCGCTGGGCAAGGAGCTGCAGCCGCTGGTGCTGCGCTCGGTCACCGGGCGCCTTGCGGGCCAGCTGGACGACCAGACCTTCGAGTTCTCGACCACCGCGCTGCAGTTCGACACCTCCGAGGGCCTGCGCTGGCCCGGCGGCAACCTCTGGCTGCAGCACACGCCGGCCAAGGGCCGCGCGGCCGAGCGGGGCGCCCTGCGCGCCGACCGCCTCGACCTGGCCGCGCTCGCGCTCATCGCCGACCGGCTGCCGCTGGGCGACGCCACGCACCGCGTGCTCGACAGCTACGCGCCGCGCGGACTGGTCGAGCACATCGACCTGAGCTGGCAGGGCTCGCTGGGCGCGCCCGACAAGTACCAGGCGCGCGGTCGCGTGAGCGGCCTGCGCGTGGCCTCGCAGCCGGCGCCGGCAACACCCCCCGCGTCTTCAGCTTCGCCGGCAACGCCCCCCACGGCGACAGCCGCCGCAACACCCCCTCGCGCCCATCCCGGCACACCCGGCCTGAGCGGCGCCACCATCGATTTCGATGCCACCCAGGCCGGCGGCACGGCCTCGCTGGCCATCGCGCAGGGCACGCTCGAATTCCCCGGCGTGTTCGAGGAGCCCGTCATCCCGATCGACCGGCTCTCCACGCAACTCCAGTGGAAGCTGGACAACGGCAACGCGCAGGTGCAGGTCGCCAAGCTGCGTTTTGCCAACACCGACGCCGAGGGCGATGCCGAAGCCAGCTGGCGCACCAGCGACCCGGCCGTCTCCAGCGGCAAGGGCCGTTTTCCCGGCGTGCTCGACCTGCAGGGCAAGCTCACCCGCGCCGACGGCACGCGCGTGTTCCGCTACCTGCCGCTGGACATTCCCCAGCACACGCGCGACTACGTGCGCGATGCCGTCACCAAGGGCACCGCCAGCACCGTCGATTTCCGCGTGCGCGGCGACCTGCACGACATGCCCTTCATGGACCCGAAGCAGGGCGATTTCCGCATCGCGGCCAAGGTGGCCGACGTCAACTACGCCTACGTGCCGCAGACCGCCACCGCCATCCCCGCGCGCACCGGCACGCCGGCGCCGGCCTGGCCTGCGCTCACGGGCCTGTCGGGCGAACTGGTGTTCGAGCGCGCCGGCATGCTGGTGCGCAATGCGCGCGGAAAGCTGGCCGGCGCCAACGGCGTGGAGGTGACCAAGGCCGAGGCGCAGATCGCCGACATGTCGCACCATGCCTCGCTGCTGCGCGTCGATGCACAGGCCAAGGGGCCGCTGGGCGAGGTGCTGCGCGTCGGCGCGCCGCTGGCCGGTGAAACCGGCGAACTCATGCTGCGCGCGCGCGCCACCGGTTCGGCCGACTACAAGCTGCACCTGGAGCTACCGCTCGCGGCGATGGACAACGCCAAGGTGCAGGCCAGCATCGCGCTCGCCGACAACGAGCTGCAGCTCGTGCCCGAGGCGCCCTCGCTCACGCACGCCAAGGGCACGCTGAACTTCACCGAGACCGGCTTTGCGCTGTCCGGCGTGCAGGCCAGGCTGCTGGGCGGCGACATCCGCATCGAAGGCAAGGGCCGCTTCACCGGCCCCAACCGCGAGGTCGCGCTGAAGGCGCAGGGCACGGCCACCGCCGAGGGCCTGCGCGGTGCGCGCGAGGCCGAATGGCTCGCGCGCCTTGCCGCCAAGGCCACGGGCAGCACGCCCTACGCGGCCGCGTTCTCGGTGCGCGATGGCGCCTCCGAGCTCTTGCTCACGAGCAGCCTGCAGGGCCTGGCCCTGCAACTGCCGGCACCGCTGGTGAAGACGGCCGAGGAGCAGATGGCGCTGCGCATCGAGAAGAAGGTGCTGGCGCGCGAGACCCGTGAAACCCGCGAAAACCGCGAGAGCCGCCAGGGCGGCGTCACCGTCGCCACGCAGGACCAGCTCTCGCTGGAGCTGGGCCGCGTCGGCTCGGTGCAGTTCGTTCGCGACATCTCGGGCGCCGAGGCGCGCGTGCTGCGCGGCAGCATCGGCGTCGGCCTCGCGGCGGGCGAGACCGCGAGCCTGCCCGACAAGGGCGTGTTCGCGAACGTCAACGTGGCCAAGCTGGACATCGCCGCATGGGACGCCCTCCTGGGCGCCGCCGCGAGCAGCACCCCGAGCGAAGCCCCGGGCGCCGCCGAGGACGCCGCGCAGGCCTACCTGCCCACGCGCATCGCGGTGCGCGCGCAGGAGCTGGGCATTGCCGGGCGCACGCTGCACAACGTGGTGCTGGGCGGCACGCGCGAGGGCGCGCTCTGGCGCGCCAACATCGACGCCACCGAATTGAGCGGCTACGCCGAGTACCGCCACACGCAGGCCGGCCGGCTCTACGCGCGGCTCGCGCGGCTGAAGATCGCGCCCTCCGAGGCGACGCAGGTGGAAGCGCTGCTCGACGAGCAGCCGGGCACGCTGCCGGCCCTGGACATCGTGATCGACGATTTCGAGCTGCTCGGCAAGCGCCTGGGCCGTGCCGAGATCGATGCGGTCAACCGCGGCGGCGCGGGCCGCGAGTGGCTCCTGAACAAGCTGACCTTCACCATGCCCGAGGCGAGCTTCGCGGCCAAGGGCACCTGGGCCGCCATCCCCGGCGCCGCCGCGGGGCAGCGCCGCACGGCCATGACCTTCAAGCTGGACATCGCCGATGCCGGCGACCTGCTCGGGCGCTTCGGCATGCCCGGCGTGCTGCGGCGCGGAAAGGGGCGCCTCGAAGGCGACGTGAACTGGCGCGGCTCGCCGTTCTCGCTCGACTATCCGAGCCTGGGCGGGAATCTGCAGGTCGATGTGGAATCGGGCCAGTTCCTCAAGGCCGACCCGGGGCTGGCCAAGCTGCTGGGCGTGCTGAGCCTGCAGGCGCTGCCGCGACGGCTCACGCTGGACTTTCGCGACGTGTTCAGCGAAGGCTTCGCCTTCGACTTCATCCGCGGCGACGCCAGGATCAACAAGGGCATCGCGAGCACCAACAACCTGCAGATGAAGGGCGTCAATGCCGCCGCGCTCATGGACGGCTCGGCCGACATCGTGCGCGAGACGCAGAACCTGCGCGTGGTGGTGGTGCCCGAGATCAACGCCGGCACCGCCGCGCTGGTGGCCACCGCGATCAACCCGGCCATCGGCCTGGGCACCTTCCTCGCGCAGTGGGTGCTGAGCAAGCCGCTCGCAGCCGCCGCCACGCAGGAGTTCCATATCGAGGGCACCTGGGCCGACCCCAAGATCGCCAAGGTGCCGCGCACGCTGCAACTGCCCAGCCTCCCGGCCCTGCCGGGCCAGACCGGCTCGGCGGCCGCGGAAGAACGCAAGAAAACGGAGACCACGCAATGAAAGTCGCAGCCATCCAGATGGTGTCGGCCATCGCCCGCGAAGCCAACCTCGCACGCGCGCACGACCTGCTCGCGGAGGCGGCCGCGGCCGGCGCCGAGCTCGCGGTGCTGCCCGAGTATTTCTGCATGATGGGGGCGCGCGACACCGACAAGCTGGGCCTGCGCGAGACGGCCGGCGCGGGCACGGTGCAGGGCTTTCTGGCCGACGCGGCGCGCGAGTTCGGCCTGTGGATCGTGGGCGGCACGCTGCCCATCGAGAGCACCGATGCCGAGCATGTCTTCAACAGCTCGCTGGCCTTCTCGCCCGAAGGAAAGTGCGTGGCGCGCTACGACAAGATCCATCTCTTCTTCTTCGACAACGGCACCGAGCGCTACGACGAGCGCCGCGTCATCGCACCGGGCACCGAGCCTGTCGTGTTCGACCTGCCTTCACGCGACGGCCACAGCTGGCGCATCGGCATGAGCGTCTGCTATGACCTGCGCTTTCCCGAGCTGTACCGCGCGCTGGCCAGGCAGGGCGCCGACCTGCTCCTGGTGCCCAGCGCCTTCACCCGCACGACAGGCGCCGCCCACTGGGAGGTGCTGCTGCGTGCCCGCGCCATCGAGAACCTCGCGTGGGTGGTGGCGCCCGCGCAGGGCGGCACGCATGAAAACGGCCGCCAGACCTGGGGCCAGTCGCTCATCGTCGACCCCTGGGGCACGGTGGTGGCCGAGCAGGCGAGCGACGAGGGCGTGGTGCTGTTCGACATCGACGCCCGGCAGATCGAGCGCACGCGCACGCAACTGCCCGTGTTGTCGCACTGCGTTCTCTAGCGATGTCCGATGCGCTGCTGACCGTCGCACCGCAGCGGTGGGCGCGCTCCGCGTTCGCGCGCCTGCGCTCGCTGTGGCAGCGCTGGTTCCTGTGGCTGCTGCTCGCGGTGCTGGTGTCGGTGCTGCTGGTCACGGTGGTGTGGCTGGCGGGGCGGCACGAGGTCGAGCAGGTGCAGGCGCAGCTGGACCGCGACACCGCCGACGCCGTTTCCGATCTGCGCAGCGGCTTCCAGCGCAACGCGCAGAGCCTGCGCGCCACGCAGACGCCGGGCACGGATCGCGCGCAATGGAACGATGCCGCGGCCGCCCTGCTGCGCGAGCACCGCGAATGGCTCAGGCTCGAATGGCGCGACGCGGGCCTGCGCCCGCTGGAGGGCATCAACACGCCCTACCGCATGCGCCTTCTCGACGAGGCGAGCCGCGGCCCCGAGCAGTCCGACGTGATGCTGGCCTGCGCGGCCGCCCGCAAGCTCGGCGCGGGCGCGTACTCGCCCAGCCACTACGTGCCGATTGCCGGTGGCGGCGGTGTCGAGGTGATGGAGTTCTGCGTGCCGATCGACGCCGGCGGCTTCCTGGTGGCGAGCTATTCGCTGCGCGATGCGCTCATCGAGCTGGTCGGCCCCACGCTCACACGCGGGCAGGAGGTTTCGTTCACCGAGGCCGACGGTACGCGGCTGGTGGCGCTGGGCAGTTCGCGCCGCGTCGGCACGCGCGTCTTCTCCTCGCAGCAGTTGATCGACCTGCCGGGCACCGCGCTGATGCTGCGCGTCGATGGCTGGCGCGCCGCGCCCGACCTGTTTCCCAACATGCTCACGGCGCTGGTCACCGCGATCTCGATCGCGCTGGTGTCGGTGCTGGTGCTGCTCGCGCGCGATACGCGGCGGCGCCTGCGCGCCGAGCGCGACCTGGCCGATGCGCTCGCCTTTCGCAAGGCCATGGAAGACTCGGTCATCACCGGTCTGCGCGCACGCGACCTGCAGGGGCGCATCACCTACGTGAACCCGGCCTTCTGCGAGATGGTGGGCTTCAGCCCCGACGAGCTCATGGCCGACAACGCCGACGCGCCGGAAGCCCCTTACTGGCCCACCGAACTCGCGCACGAATACCAGCAGCGACAGGCGCGGCGGCTGGCCGGCGGCATGCCGCCGCGCGAAGGCTTCGAATCGGTCTTCATGCGCAAGGACGGCACGCGCTTTCCGGTGTTGATCTTCGAGGCGCCGCTGATCAACGCGCACCGCGTGCAGACCGGCTGGATGAGCGCGTTCATCGACGTGAGCGAGCAGCGCCGCATCGAGGAGCTTTCGCGCGCGAGCCAGGAGCGCCTGCAGGCCAGCGCGCGCCTGGCCACGGTCGGCGAAATGGCGTCGCTGCTGAGCCACGAACTCACGCAGCCGCTGGCCGCGATCGCGAGCTATGCGAGCGGCTCGCTCAACCTGCTGGGTCCGAACGCGAAGGGCGACCAGGGCGAAGTCGCGATGGCCGTCAGGCGCATCGCCGAGCAGGCCGACCGCGCGGGCCAGGTGATCCGCAGCGTGCACGACTTCGTGCGCCGGCGCGACCGCACACGCGAGGCCGTCGCGCCGCAGGCACTGATCGACGCGGTGCTGCCGCTGGTGCGGCTGCAGGCGCGCAAGCTCGGCGTGATCATCGAGGTGGTGCTCGAAGACCGGCTGCCCGCGGCCATGTGCGACCGCACGCTGGTCGAGCAGGTGCTGCTCAACCTCGCGCGCAACGCGATGCAGGCGATGGACAGCCCCGACAACATCGGCAGCCGCGTGCTGCGGCTGCGCGTGGCGCGTGCCGTGGCGGTGGGCGGCCCGGGCACCGAGGACGCGCGGCGCTGGCTCGAGTTCTCGGTGGCCGATCTGGGTTGCGGCATCGACGAGGACGTCGCCGAGCGGCTCTTCACGCCCTTTTTCACCACGCGCGCCGACGGCATGGGGCTCGGCCTGAGCCTGTGCCGCACGGTGGTGGAGCAGCATGGCGGCGCCCTGATGCACGAACCCAACCGGCCGCGCGGCACCATCTTTCGCTTTACCCTGCCGAGCACATGACGCGCTCGCTGCCTTCGCTCTTCCTGGAATTGTTGATATGCAACCGCTGATCGATGGACTCATCTATATCGTCGACGACGACGCCAGCGTGCGCGAGGCGCTGGCCTGGCTGCTGCGCTCGCGGCGCCTGGCGAGCGAGCATTTCGGCAGTGCCGAGGCGTTCGAGCAGTTGCTTGCAGAGGGCCCGCTGCCCGACCAGCCGCGCTGCCTGCTGCTGGACGTGCGCATGCCGGGCACCAGCGGGCTCGTGCTGTTCGACCGCCTGGCCGAGCGCGGCCTGCTGGACGCGATGCCGGTGATCTTCCTCACCGGCCATGCGGACGTGCCGACGGCGGTCGATGCGGTCAAGCGCGGCGCCTTCGATTTCTGCGAGAAGCCGTTCTCGGACAACGCGCTGGTCGACCGCATCGAGCAGGCGCTCGGTGCCTCGCTGCGGGCGCTGGAGGTGCAGAGCGTGCGCCGCAGCCTCGCCGGGCGCATCGCTGAACTGACGGACCGCGAGCGCGACGTGATGCGGCTCGTGGTCGAGGGGCTGCCGAACAAGCTGATCGCCGATCAGCTGGCCATCAGCGTGCGCACGGTGGAGGTCCACCGGGCGCGCGTGTTCGAGAAGATGGAAGTGAAGTCGGCCGTGGAGCTGGCCAACCGACTTCGGGATCTCTAGGAGATCAGGCCTTTTCCGCGACGAAGATCTCGACGCGGCGGTTCTGGGCGCGGCCGGCGGGCGTGCCGTTGTCGGCCAGCGGTTCGCGCGAGCCGCGGCCGTCGGTCGTGATGGCGGTCGTCGACACGCCGCGGCCCACCAGGTGGTTGCGCACGCTGTCGGCGCGGCTCACCGAGAGGCGCTCGTTGCCTTCTTCGCTGCCCGTGTTGTCGGTGTGGCCGACCACGCGCACGCTGGCGGCGGTGGCGGTCTTCAGGCCTTCGGCGACCTTGTCCAGGACCTGCGCGAGGTTGCGCTTGACGTTGGCGCGGCCCGTGTCGAACGAGAGCTCATTCGGAATGACCAGGTGCAGCTGGTTGTCGGCGGTCTGCTCGATCACCACGCCCGTGCCCTTGGTCGAGGCTTCCAGGTCGGTCTTCAGGGCGGCCAGGCGCGCGGTCCAGCTGTTGGCGGGCGGTGCCGGCTGTGCGGCCGGCGCGGGCGCCGGCGGCGGTGCCGACTGCGACGCGCAGCCTGCAATGAACATCAACGCAGCCGCTGCTGCTGCACCCGAGACAAGAAGCTTCCTCATGAGATTTCCCTCTAATGGACCATTGAAAAAACGGTGATGGGAACCGGCCGTTCGACGCGGCCGGTTTCCCCTGTGGGCGTGCCTTTTCAGCCCTGCGGGCCGCGCTCACCCACGTAGATTTCGACGCGGCGGTTCTGCGCGCGGCCGGCGTCGGAGTTGTTGTCGGCCAGCGGCTCGTGCGAGCCGCGCCCTTCGATGCGGAAGGCCGCGGCGTTCACGCCGCGTGCGACCAGGTAGTCGCGCGTGCTGGTGGCACGGTCGACCGACAGCGGGTTGTTGATGGCGTCCGAGCCGGTGCTGTCGGTGTGGCCGATGATGCGCACCTCGGCATTCGGGTTGTTGCGCAGGCCGTTGGCGAACTGGTCGAGCACCGGTGCGAAGTTCGACTTGATGTTGGCACGGCCCACGTCGAACGACACGTCGCTCGGAATGGCCAGCTTCAGCTCGTTGTTCTGCGTTTGCGTGACGGCGATGCCCGTGCCTTGCGTGGCGGCTTCCATCTGGCGCTTCTGGTTTTCCATGCGCTGCGACCACAGGTAGCCGCCGAGCGCGCCGGCTGCCGCGCCGACCACTGCACCCGTGCCGATGGCACCGCGGTTGCCGCCGGTGGCCGAGCCGATGGCGGCGCCGCCCAATGCGCCGATGCCGGCGCCGATGCCGGTGTTGCGCTGCGTGTCGGTCATGCCGCCGGCGCAGCCGGACAGGACGATGGCGGTGGCGCAGGTGGCGAGTACGAACTTTTTCATGGAGATCCCTTTCGATGTTGAATCAAGCGGGCCAGAGCTTAGCCCCGGGAGAGTACGCGATGGTACGGGCTCAAGGCCCTACGGAAAATAAGAAAACCTTCGCCGTTCCGCATCTTTGCTGCGATGATTGCTACTAAAGTAATAGCGAACAGGTACTTCTCCGACATGTGCGCGCGGCCCGCGGCTACACAAGCAATTCACGGTTTGGGCGGCGGGTTCCGGTCATCGGCGGCGCGATCGGCTTCGACCTCGGCGTCGTCGTGCAATTCGCCCTTGCTGCGGCCGGAAAACATGGTCCACCAGATGATCAAGATGAACACGAATCCCGCGGCGAGGGCTTCAAGCAGAATCAAACCCATGAGAAATGGACTCCAGTGGCTGGTCGGGCTTGCGATCGTAGCAACGCTTGCCGGCTGTTCCGTCGGCCCCCGCGTGCCCGACGCCCCCACCCGCCCTTCCGCCACCCCGCCGCGCGACCTCGGGCCGCTGACCGGTTCGCTCGCGCACCCCAAGAGCCGCTGGGTGCCCGTCGGCTGGGCGGAGCTCCCGGGCTTCGGCGAAGACCCGCTGCACGAAGCGTGGATCGCGCTCCTGGCCAACTGCTCGCGCCCCAACGCCGCCTTCGCGCCGCTGTGCCGCGAGGTGCGCCAGCTGGCCATCGCGACCCCCGAAGAGCAGCGCCAGTGGATGACCGACCGGCTGCAGCCCTACCGCGTCGAATCGCTCGCGGGCCAGAGCGAAGGCAAGCTCACCAGCTACTACGAGCCGGTGTACGAAGCCTCGCGCATGCCGAACGCCACCTTCAACGTGCCCCTCTACCAGGCGCCGGACGGGCTGGTGCCCAAGCGCCCCTGGTACACGCGCCAGGAAATCGAGACCCTGCCCGAAGCCCAGGCGGCCCTGCGCGGCCGCGAGATCGCGTGGATGGCCGATCCCATCGATGCGCTCATGCTGCACATCCAGGGCTCGGGGCGCCTGCGCATCACCGAGGCCAACGGGTTCCAGCACACCGTGCGCGTGGCCTTCTCGGCCACCAACGAGCAGCCCTACCGCAGCGTGCAGCAGTGGCTCATGAGCCAGGGCGTGAGCAAGGTCGGCAAGTGGCCCGACGATACGAAGGCCTGGGCCGTGCAGAACCCGCAGCGCGTGTCGCAACTTTTGTGGAGCAATCCGCGCTACGTGTTCTTCCGCGAGGAAACGATGAGCGAGGTCGATGCCGCCTTCGGCCCGCGCGGTGCGCAGGGCGTGCCGCTCACGGCGGGGCGCTCGATCGCGGTCGACCGCGACAGCATTCCCTACGGCACGCCGGTGTGGCTCGCCTCGAGCGGGCCGGCGGCGCAGTTGCAGAAGCTGGTGGTGGCGCAGGACACCGGCAGCGCGATCCTGGGCGCAGTGCGCGCCGATTACTTCGCAGGCACGGGTCCCGATGCGGGCCGGTTCGCCGCGAGCATGAACCAGCCGCTGCGCCTGTGGGCGCTCTGGCCGAAGTAGCCCGCGCCCTTTTTCTCTTTCCGCTGGTGCGTGCGTCCTTGCAGGGCGCGCGGTGTCATCGCTTTGTCATGCGCGATGCACGGTTCCGTCACGGGCGCCTTTTAAGGTCCACGGTCTGACGGGAGGCTGACTTTTAGCCTCACCGCAACCACCCCACGATCTGCGGAAAACAAATGACTGAATCCACCAAGGCTCCCACCGCCTCCCGCCGCCACGTTCTCAGGCTGATGAGCGCGGCCCCGATGCTCCCGCTGGGCGGCGTCGCCTTCCTCACCGCCTGCGGTGGCGGTGGTGGCGGCGGCCAGGCATTCCCGCCCATCGCGCTGCCGCCCGCGCCCCCGCCGGTACCGCCCGCACCGGCCCCGGCCGTCAACTTCGTCTCGGCCGAGTTCAGCAGCATGGCCGCACCGTCGCTCGCGGACGCCGCCGCCATGGCCACCACCACGGTCGGCTCCACGCTCAAGGTGTCGTTCGACAACGGCAGCTCCACCGAATACAAGCTGGCCTACCAGCCCTTCTTCCTGACCGGCGACATGGTGTCCGACGGCAACGGCGGCAAGGTGCTCGCGGGCGGCTACGTCGACATCCAGAACAAGCCGATCGTCGATGCCTCCGTGGCCGGCAAGGAGCGCCAGTTCTTCTCGGACGCACCCGACGGCAGCTCGCTCCTGAGCCTGCCCAATGCCAACGTGCCCGGCGTCAAGGGCAAGCCGGTGTTCGCCGTCGTCCAGTTCGAATACACGACCAAGAACCAGAAGGGCGACAGCACCTACGGCCAACTGCCCTCGCCGATTGCCGTGCTCACGCTCGACCAGGACCAGGCCACCGGCAAGCTCGACCTGGTGAAGTACCACAACGTGGACATGTCCAGCGCCCACGGCCTGTGGATCACCTGCGGCGCGAGCCTCTCGCCCTGGGGCACGCACCTGTCCAGCGAAGAGTACGAGCCCGATGCCTTCACCGTCTCGACCAACGCGCAGTTCAAGGCCTACAGCAAGAACGTGTTCGGCAGCGAGACCACCGCCCGCGCCTACCACTACGGCCACCTGCCCGAAGTCACCGTGAACCCCGACGGCACCGGCAGCGTCAAGAAGCACTATTGCCTCGGCCGCATCTCGCACGAGCTGATCCAGGTGATGCCCGACAACCGCACCGCGCTCATGGGCGACGACTACACCAACGGCGGCCTCTTCATGTTCGTGGCCGACAAGGAGAAGGACCTCTCGGCCGGCACGCTGTACGTCGCCAAGGTCGGCACGGGCTTCTCGATCGACCCCGCCGCCGCCGGCGCCGAGCTGACCTGGATCAAGCTGGGCCACGCCACCAGCGCCGAGATCGAGACGCTGGCCAACACCATCGCCCCGACCGACATCATGGATGTGAAGTTCGTCGACCCGGTCGATCCGAGCTACACGAAGATCTTCGCCGACGGCGTCGCGCAGTGGGTCAAGCTCGTGGCCGGCATGGAGAAGGCGGCTGCGTTCCTGGAGACGCACCGCTACGCCAACTTGGTGGGCGCCAGCATGGCCTTCACCAAGATGGAAGGCACCACCGTCAACGCCAAGGACAAGGTCGCCTACTCGGCGCTGGCCAACATCCAGGACTCGATGGTCAAGAACGGCAAGGCCTGGCGCGCGGAGATGAACGTCTCGCTCGACAAGCTTCTGAAGGCCGGCGGCGTGCTGGCCCACTCGATGGCCGGCGGCAAGAAGGACATCGGCGGCACCGCGATCAACAGCGACTGGGTGCCCTTCTCGACCAAGGCGCTGATCGTGGGCGAGGACATCGCCGCCGACGCGCTGGGCAACACCGCCAACCCGGACAAGATCGCCAGCCCCGACAACATCAAGTTCTCGGAAAAGATGCGCACCCTGTTCATCGGCGAAGACAGCGGCAACCACGTGAACAACTTCCTGTGGGCCTACAACGTCGACACGAAGAAGCTCAGCCGCATCCTCTCGACCCCGGCCGGCGCCGAGTGCACGGGCCTGCACGCCGTGGACGAGATCAACGGCTGGACCTACATCATGAGCAACTTCCAGCACGCGGGCGAGTTCATCGGCACCACGGCGCAGGGCGTGAAGGACGCGGTCGGTCCGCTCATCAAGACCAACTACAAGGAAGGCTTCAGCGCCGTCGTCGGCTACCTCACGGCCGACCCGATCCAGCCGAAGCTCAAGAAGTAAGGCAGCCTCTCGGCCGATCAGGATTCAGGACGGCGCTGCTGGCAACGGCAGCGCCGTTTTGTATCTGACCTGCTTCAACGCGAAGCTCGAGCGGATCTTCTCGATGCCCGGAATCGGCGTGAGCTGCTCCATGATGAATCGCTCCAGCGCCGCCATGTCGGCCACGGCGATGCGGATGAGGTAGTCGCTGTCGCCCGTCATCAGGTAGCACTCCATCACCTCGTCGTGCTCGGCGATGCGCTGCTCGAAGTCGGCCAGCGACTGCTTGCTCTGCGTCGTGAGGCTGATCGAGATGAACACATTGAGCCCGAGGCCCAGCGCCTTCGCGCTCGCGAGCGCCACGTAGCGGTCGATCACGCCATGGGCTTCGAGCACCTTCACGCGCGCAAGACACGGCGAGGGCGACAGGTGCACGCGGCGCGCGAGTTCCACGTTCGACAGCGCGCCGTCGCGTTGCAGCTCGTCGAGAATGCGCAGGTCGATGGCATCGAGTTGCATGAAATGCTTCGAAATTGAGGGATGGCGGAATTTTATGCTGCGACGTCGGCGCGGGATTGCCGGCGCCGGTAGCTAATTTTCCGCATGCCGGCTTAAAGTGCCGTCATGAACGCCCCGATTTCAGCCGACCAGATGCGCGCCCTGCTGCTCGACAGCCCGATGTCGCACGATCCCGATCCCGCAGAGACCGCCGAATGGCGCGATGCCTTCCTGGCGCTCGCGCAGGCGCACGGTCCGCAGCGCGCGCGACAGATGCTGGTCGAACTGGCCCGCGTCGCACGCCAGCAGCGCATCGGCTGGCAGCCCGAACTGGCAACGCCGTACGTCAACACCATCGCCGCCGAAGACCAGCCGCCGTTCCCCGGCGACCTCGCGGTGGAAGAGCGCCTGGCTTCGCTGATGCGCTGGAACGCGCTCGCGATGGTGGCCAAGGCCAACCAGGCGTATGGCGAACTCGGCGGCCACATCGCGAGCTACGCGAGCGCGGCCGACCTGTTCGAGACCGGCTTCAACCACTTCTTCCACGCGCGCAGCGAGCAGCACCGCGGCGACCTCGTGTTCTTCCAGCCGCACAGCGCGCCGGGCGTCTATGCGCGGGCGTTCCTCGAAGGCCGCTTGAGCGAAGAAGACCTTGCGCACTACCGCCAGGAACTCACCGCGCCGGCCTTCACGCAAGGCCGCGGCGCGCGCGGCCTGAGCAGCTACCCGCATCCGTACCTGATGCCGGACTTCTGGCAGTTCCCCACCGGCTCGATGGGCATCGGCCCCATCAGCTCGATCTACCACGCGCGCTTCATGCGCTACCTCACGCACCGCAACCTCCTGAACTGCGAAGGGCGCAAGGTGTGGGGCGTGTTCGGCGACGGCGAGATGGACGAGCCCGAATCGATGAGCGCGCTCACGCTCGCCGCGCGCGAGAAGCTCGACAACCTCGTGTGGGTCGTCAACTGCAACCTGCAGCGCCTGGACGGCCCGGTGCGCGGCAACGGCCGCATCATCGACGAGCTCGAAAAGCTCTTCGCAGGGGCAGGATGGAACGTCGTCAAGCTCGTGTGGGGCAGCGACTGGGACGGCCTCTTCGCGCAGGACGTGAGCGGGGCATTGGCGCGCGTCTTCGCCAACACCGTCGACGGCCAGATGCAGACCTTCGCCGCGAAGGACGGCCGCTTCAACCGCGACAACTTCTTCGGCCAGAACCCCGAACTCGCACGCCTGGCCGAAGGCATGACCGACGAGCAGATCGACCGCCTGAAGCGCGGCGGCCACGACCTCGTGAAGATTCATGCGGCCTACGCCGCGGCGGCCAAGCACAAGGGCCAGCCCACCGTGATCCTCGCCCACACCAAGAAGGGCTACGGCATGGGCAGCGCCGCGCAGGGCAAGATGACCACGCACTCGCACAAGAAGATGGGCGACGTCGACCTGATCGAGTTCCGCGACCGCTTCAACCTGCCGCTCACCGATGCGCAGGCCACCGCGATGGACTTCTACCGCCCGGCCGAGGACAGCGCCGAGATGCGGTACCTGCGCCAGCACCGCGAAGCGCTCGGCGGCGCCATGCCGCGCCGCGAGACCGCGTGCGACGTCGTGCCCAAGCCCGACATCGCGAGCTACGCGCAGTTCGCGACCGCGGCCGCAGGCAAGGAGATGAGCACCACCATGGCGTTCGTCCGCATGCTGGGCAACCTCATGAAGGACAAGGCGCTGGGCCCGCGCATCGTGCCCATCGTGGCCGACGAGGCGCGCACCTTCGGCATGGCGAATCTGTTCAAGCAGGTGGGCATCTATTCGAGCGTGGGCCAGCGCTATGCGCCGGAGGACATCGGCTCGGTGCTGAGCTATCGCGAAGCCACCGACGGGCAGATCCTGGAAGAGGGCATCAGCGAAGCCGGCGCCATCGCGAGCTGGACGGCCGCGGCCACCAGCTACAGCGTGCACGGGCTGGCGATGCTGCCCTTCTACATCTACTACTCGATGTTCGGCTTCCAGCGCGTGGGCGATGCCATCTGGGCCGCGGCCGACCAGCGCGCGCGCGGCTTTCTGCTCGGCGCCACCTCGGGCCGCACCACGCTCGGCGGCGAAGGCCTGCAGCACCAGGACGGCAGCAGCCACCTGGTGGCCGCGACCATCCCGAACTGCAAGGCCTACGACCCGGCCTATGCGGGCGAGATGGCGGTGATCGTCGATGCGGGCATCCGCGAAATGATGGTCGAGCAGAAGGACGTTTTCTATTACGTCACGCTCATGAACGAGAACTACGCGCAGCCCGATGTGCCGGCGGGCGCGGAGGCCGACATCCTGCGCGGGTGCTATCGCTTCGGCACGTACGCACCGGCTTCAGGAAAGGCCAAGAAGAAGGTCACGCTGATGGGCTCGGGCGCGATCCTCACCGAGGTCGTGAAAGCCGCGCAGTTGCTGGCCGACGAAGGCATCGAGGCCGAGGTGTTCAGCGTCACGAGCTGGAGCGAGCTCGCGCGAGATGGCTTGGCTTGCGAGCAGCGCGCCATCGCCGGTGAAGAGGCCGGCGAAGAAGCCGGCGAAGCGTTCATCGCGCAGCAACTGGGCAAGGGCAAGGCGCCGATCGTCGCGGCCACCGACTACGTGCGCGCCGTGCCCGAGAGCGTGCGCGCCTTCCTCCCCGAAGGGCGCCGCTACCTCACGCTCGGCACCGACGGGTTCGGGCGCAGCGACACGCGCGCCGCGCTGCGCGCGTTCTTCGGCGTGGACGCGGCGAGCATCGCGCGGGCCGCGCGCTACGCGCTCGGCACCGCCTCCTGAGCTTCGGCGCGCCTCTGGCGCGTCAGTTGCGGCCCTTTTTTCCGGGCGAAATGCGAGTTGTGAAAAGGCGCGCGCCGTTTTCCATCAGAGGAAGAACGGTCCGCGGGCGCGTTCCGAACGCGAGTATCCAAAGCGAGTCTCCGCTCATATTATTTTCCTGACGACACAACGAACAGGAGTCACCATGAGCGTCGAGAAAATTGCATCCACACAGCGCATGCATGCAACCGCCGGCGCTGCGCATCCCTACGCGCAGCTGGTCGCCATGAAGCGCTGGGCCGATCGCGGCCTCTACGAAGCCGCGGACCGGAATCTCGGGAAGTTGAGTCCGCAGGACGCTGTCCTCATGCGCCGCGTCCTCGACCATATGCATGCGGTCGACCGGATCTTCCAGCACCACCTGCAAGGGTTGCCCCACACGTTCCGAGCGGCACGCTCTGAAGAACTGCCCGAGATCGGTGCGCTCGCGAACGGCACACGCGAAGTCGACGACTGGTATGTCGCTTACGTAGACGGCCTCGCGGCCGGCGACGCCGACGAGCCGGTCGATTTCGTCTTCACCAGCGGAAAGCCCGCGCGCATGACGCGGGGCGAAATCATCCTGCATGTGTGCCTGCACGGCAGCTACCACCGGGGCAATGCCGGGGCCCTTCTGCAACTGAGGGAAATGACGCCGAGCCGGGATGGAATCACCGACTTTCTCGAAGCCGAGCCCGTCCGGGCGCAGGCCTATTGCAGGTAGCCGACCACGAAGCGCGTGGTCTCGTCGGTGAGCTTCTTCAGTGCCTTGTCCGACAGCATCTCGGCGCGGTGCAACACCGCGGTGTGCGCCAGCGCTTCGATGGCCGTCACGCACATGAAGGCCGCGAGTTCGAGGTCGGTCACGCGAAGTTCGTCGCGGTGGGCCTGGAGATAGCCGACGAAAAAGGAATGGGTTTCGCGAACGAGGCCCACCGCGTTCTCGAAGCGGCCCGTGTGCGGAATCTGCTCCGCGAGGGCGCGGTGCAGCTTGGGATCGATGCGGTGCGCCTCGATGGCCACGGCAACGAGCCTGCGCACCGCCTTGGCCACCGGCTGCGTGGCGACCTCCACCATGGCACCGCGCACGAGCTGCGCAATCTCCTCGTTGTGTCGATCGATGACGGCCGCCACGAGCGCCTCCTTGCTGGGGAAGTACTGGTAGAGCGAGCCGACGCTGACGCCTGCCGCTTCGGCAATCCGGTTGGTGCTGGCCTTGTCGAAACCTTCCTTCACCAGGATGCGGGCCGTCGCTTCGACCAGTGCATCGACGGTCACTCTGGAGCGCTCCTGCGTGGCGTGTTTCCTGGGTCTGGTGATGGCCTTGCGTGGCATGTCGGCGTTCCTGAAGACGAATGAAAAAATGCGAGCCGTCGCTCATGCTAGCGCCTGCGACCCGCACGGGTCCGTCGATCCGTGCGGGCCCCGCGCGTGGGCGCCGGGATCAACTGCCGAACAGGAGCGGCAAGCTCGGCTTCATCGTCATCAAGGCCGCGACGACGCCGAAGAGGGCGATCACGCCCACGCGCGCAGCGAGGGCGGACTTCTCGCTGGCGAACGCCCCGATCTGCGCACCCGAAGCCTCGCGGCCGAGCGCCGATTCGACCCGCAGTTCCCAGGGGGCGACGAATCCGTGTCGCACCGCCACGGCCACCGCGATGACGGCGAATGCCGCCAGCAGCCACGGTGTCCACAGCGGCCAGCCGCCGAGGAACACCAGGACGATGCCGGCGAGCACCCCCAGGTTCAGCAGCAAGTGTGCCGAGCGGCCGGCGCGCAGCGCCATCCTCGCGGGTCGCCATTGGCCTTTGCGGGCCATGGCAAAAAGCAGCTCGCCGGCCATGAACGACAGAAGTGCCGCGAGCGTCGCGCCGGTGTGGATCATCAGGGCAGTCGTGTACAGCATCGGCGTATTCAGGCAGTGCCTGCCTCGCTGAAATGAGGACGGCCTTTGAATCGGGTTTCCATGCGTTCGATCTCCAGTCAAGTCGTTGAATGATTTGGGTGTCCAAAGAATACGAGCGTGCACTCGCATTCGTCTACTCGCATTCCTGAAACGCGCGGCACGCCATGCGAACCGGCCTTCGCGGGGACGTGAGGTGGGGTGCGGGCTCGCATTTCCGGTGCCCAATTCGCGGCGCTGCGCCAAGGCCGGCCTGTGAGCCGGCAAGGAGCGCGCAGTGTTCCTGCGGGTTTGCCCCGGCTGAACGAATGGGGTCTCAACTTGTATGATGACCTGACAAATCTGGATGGCTGCGCGGGATGGCGACACGCGACCTCGCTTCTTGCATTTGCCTCCTTTCTGCGCCTTGCGCACCGGAGGCGCTCCGCGAATTTCCTCCCCGGGGCAACGCCTGCAAAGCCGGTCCTCGCGGAACTCCCAACTGCGTGTTGTCCAATCTTTCAAAAATCCGATGGAGCCCGAGCCAATGAACCAAGACAACACCCCCGTCGTCGGCCTCGTGGGCCTTGGCGCCATGGGCAACGGCATGGCGCAATCGCTGCGCCGCGCGGGCCATGCGCCGCACGTGTTCGACGTGCGCCCCGGCGTCGCCGAAGCCTTCGCGCGCGATGGCGGCACGGCGTGCGACACACTGGCCGCGCTCGGCGCGCAGTGCGATATCGTGGTGAGCGTCGTCGTCAACGCGGCGCAGACCGAGTCGGTGCTGTTCGGCGACGGCACGACCCCCGGCTGCGCAGCGTCGATGAAGCGCGGCAGCCTCTTCGTGATGTGTTCCACCGTCGATCCGAACTGGTCCGTCGCGCTCGAGGCGCGCCTGGCCGCGCAGGGCCTCCTCTACCTGGACGCGCCGATCTCCGGCGGCGCCGCGAAGGCCGCGAGCGGCCAGATGACGATGATGACCGCCGGTACCCCCGCCGCCTACGCCCGGGCCGGCGCCTTGTTCGATGCGATGGCCGCGAAGGTCTACCGCCTGGGCGACTCGGCCGGCGCGGGCAGCAAGGTGAAGGTCATCAACCAGCTGCTGGCCGGCGTGCACATCGCCGCGGCCGCCGAGGCGATGGCGCTGGGCTTGCGCGAAGGGGTGGACCCGGACGCGCTCTACGAGGTCATCACGCACAGCGCGGGCAACAGCTGGATGTTCGAGAACCGCATGGCGCACGTGCTCGCGGGCGACTACACGCCGCTGTCGGCCGTCGACATCTTCGTGAAGGACCTGGGGCTCGTGCTCGACGTGGCGCGCGCGAGCAAGTTTCCGCTGCCGCTCTCGTCCACCGCGCACCAGATGTTCATGCAGGCATCGACCGCGGGCTTCGCGCGCGAGGACGACAGCGCGGTCATCAAGATCTTCCCGGGCATCGAACTGCCCGCCCCGAACAAGAAAGCCTGAAGAAGGAATCACCAGACCATGAACATCCTCATCACCGGCGGCTGCGGCTTTCTCGGCGCACGGCTCGCGCGCACACTGCTTGCGGGTGGCCCGCTCGCCTTGGCTGGCGGCGCGGCCAAGGAGATCACGCGCATCACGCTGGCAGACCGCGTGCCGCCGCCCGCCGACCTTGCAGCCGATGCGCGCATCCGGTTCGTGCAAGGCGACCTGTACGAGCAGGCCGCCAACGGCGCATTGCCGCTGGCCGACACCGATGCCGTGTTCCACCTCGCCGCCGCAGTGAGCGGCGAATGCGAGGCCGACTTCGACCTGGGCATGCGCAGCAACCTCGACACCACCCGCGCCCTGCTCGACGCCTGCCGCCGCGCGGGCCATGCACCGGTGTTCGTGTTCTCCAGCTCGGTCGCGGTGTTCGGCGATTCGCCCGAGCAGCGTCTGCCCGCGGTGATCGAAGACACCACGCTGCCCACGCCGCAGAACAGCTACGGCATCCAGAAATTCATCGGCGAACAGCTCGTGGCCGATTTCACGCGCAAGGGCTTCGTGCAGGGGCGCAACGTGCGGCTCATGACGGTGTCCGTGCGCCCCGGCCGGCCCAACGGCGCGGCCTCCAGCTTCCTGAGCGGCATGCTGCGCGAACCGTTGGCCGGGGAGCGTGCGCGTTGTCCCGTGGCGCCGGAAACGGCCGTCGCATTGGCCTCGCCCGGCAACACCGTCGCGGGCATCGTGCGCGCGGCCGCCGCGAGCGCCGCCGAGTGGGGTGCGCGTACCGCCATCAACCTGCCCGCGCTGACCACCACCGTGCGCGAGATGGCCGATGCGCTCGAACGCCTCGCGGGCAAGGACGCCACGGGTTTGATCGACTGGACGCCCGATGCGCAGGTTGCGAAGATCGTGACCAGCTGGCCGAGCCGCATCCACGCCGCGCGCGCCGAAGCGCTGGGCCTCGCGGCCGATGCGAGCTTCGATGCCATCCTGCGCGACTACGTGCGCGAGAACCCGCAGGCGGTGAAGCTGCCTGTTCTGCCTGTCGTTACCAAGGACTGATTCATGGGCAAGCTAGTGCTCGGCTGCATCGCCGACGATTTCACCGGCGCCACCGACCTCGCCAACAACCTCGTGCGCGCCGGCATGCGCGTGGTGCAGGCCATCGGCGTGCCGGCCACGCCGCTCGATGCGGATGTCGATGCGGTGGTGGTCGCGCTCAAGTCGCGCACCATCGCGCCGGCCGAGGCCATCGCGCAGTCGCTGGACGCGCTGCGCTGGCTGCAGGCACAGGGCGCGCGGCAGATCTACTTCAAGTACTGCTCCACGTTCGACAGCACGTTCACCGGCGAGGTCAGAGGCAACATCGGCCCCGTCACCGAGGCGCTGATGGACGCGCTGCAATGCGACTTCACCATTGCCACGCCGGCCTTCCCCGACAACAAGCGCACCGTGTTCAAGGGCTACCTGTTCGCGGGCGACGTGCTGCTCAACGAGAGCGGCATGCAGAACCATCCGCTCACGCCGATGACCGATGCGAATCTCGTGCGCGTGCTGCAGGCGCAGTGCACGCGCAAGGTGGGTCTGATCGATCACACGGTGGTGGCGCGCGGCGATGCGGCCATCTCCGAGCGCATCGCGCAGCTCAAGAGCGAGGGCATCTCGATCGCCATCGTCGATGCGGTGTCGAACGACGACCTGCTGCGCCTCGGCCCGGCGCTCGCGAAGATGCCGCTGGTCACCGCGGGCTCGGGCGTCGCCATCGGGCTGCCCGCGAACTTCGGGCTCTCGCCTTCTTCGCAGGCCAGTGCACTGCCGGCAGCGAGCGGCCTGCGCGCGGTGGTCTCGGGCAGCTGCTCGCTCGCCACCAACCGGCAGGTGCTCGATTTCATCCAGCGCGGCGGTGCGGCGCTGGCGATCGATCCGCTGCGCATCGCGGCGGGTGTCGATGTCGCGGCCGAAGCGCTGGCATGGGCTGCGCCGCTGGTCGGCAAGCAGCCGGTGCTGGTCTATTCGACCGCCGAGGCCGGCGCCGTGAAATCGGTGCAGGGCAGGCTCGGTGTCGAGGAAGCGGGCGCGATGGTCGAGCGCGCCATCGCCGCCATCGCACGCGGCCTGGTCGACCAGGGCGTGCGCCAACTGGTCGTCGCAGGCGGCGAAACCTCGGGCGCCTGCGTGCAGGCGCTGGGCATCGCGCAGATGCAGATCGGCCCGCAGATCGACCCCGGCGTGCCGTGGTGCCACGCGCGCGCCGAGGCCGCCAAAGCCGAGCAGGGTGCGGGCGTGCACATCGCGCTCAAGTCCGGCAACTTCGGCGGCGACGATTTCTTCACCAAGGCCTTTACAGTGCTGGCATGACCGAGAACCAAGCACGCGAAGAAATCTGCCGCGTCGGCCGCAGCCTGTTCGAGCGCGGCTACGTGCACGCGACGGCGGGCAACATCAGCGTGCGACTGGACGATGGCTTCCTCATCACGCCGACCGATGCGTGCCTCGGGTTTCTCGATCCGGTGCGGCTTGCGCGGCTCGACGCGGATGGCAAGCAGGTCGGCGGCGACCGAGCCAGCAAGACCATCGCGCTGCACACGCGCATCTACGCAGCCGCACGCAAGTTCGATGCGCAGACCGCCTGCGTGATCCATACGCACAGCACGCACTGCGTCGCGCTCACGCTGAGCGCGCCGGGCGATGAATTGCTGCCCGCGCTCACGCCGTACTTCGTGATGAAGGTCGGCCATGTGCCGCTCATCCCGTACCACCGCCCCGGCGCGCCAGAAGCGGCCGAGCAGGTGGCGCAAGCCATCGAACGCTTCGGCGCCGCGGGCACGCCCATCCGCGCCGTGATGCTCGAACGCCTCGGTCCCAACGTGTGGCACGAGACGCCGTCCGCCGCCATGGCCGTACTCGAGGAACTCGAGGAAACCGCCAGGCTCCAGATGCTCACAGGCGCCGCAAGGCCCGCGCCGCTGGACGCCGCTCAGATCGATGAACTGCGCACCACCTTCGGTGCGCGCTGGTAGTAGAAACAAGCCATGCCCCAATTCGCAGCCAATCTCTCGATGCTCTATCCGGAGCTTGATTTCCTCGACCGTTTCGACGCCGCCGCCAAAGACGGCTTCAAGGCCGTCGAATACCTCTTCCCCTATGCCTTCGCCAAGGAAGACATCGTCGCGCGCCTGAAGCACAACGGCCTGCAGCAGGTGCTCTTCAACGGCCCGCCCGGCAACTGGGAGGGCGGCGAACGCGGCCTGGCGTGCCTGCCCGGCCGCGACGCCGAGTTTCGCGACGGCATCGCGAAAGCCATCGACTACGCCGTGGCGCTCGACTGCCCGCGCATCCACGTCATGGCCGGCCTCGTGCCGCAAGACTTGCAGCGCGATGCGGTGCAGCCCGTGTACCTGGACAACCTGCGCTGGGCCGCCGAAGAGGCCGCGAAGGCGGGCCGCGACGTGCTGATCGAGCCGATCAACACGCGCGACATTCCCGGCTTCTTCCTCAACCGGCAGGACCACGCGCACGAGATCGTCGAGACCGTCGGCGCGCCCAACCTCAAGGTGCAGATGGACCTGTACCACTGCCAGATCGTCGAAGGCGACGTGGCGATGAAACTGCGCAAGTACCTGCCGACCGGCCGCGTCGGCCACCTGCAGATCGCCGGCGTGCCCGAGCGCCACGAGCCCGACATCGGCGAGCAGAACTACGCCTACCTCTTCGACGTGATCGACGAGATCTCCAGGCAAAGCGGCTGGCAGGGCTGGGTCGGCTGCGAGTACAAGCCCAAGCGCGGCGCGGAGCCCGGCGGCACCTCCGCGGGCCTGGGCTGGCTGCGCGCACTGCAACAGCGCGCATGAAGCTGGAGGCGCTGCGCATTCCGGCGCCGCTGCGCGGCTTCGCGGCGGGCGATGCACGGGTCTTCGACGTCACGCTCGATGGCGACAAGGTCGCTGCCATCGTGCCCAGTGCCTCGCAGACGCAGGCGCGCGGCACGCTGCTGAGCGCGCTGGTCGAGGCGCACGCGCACATCGACAAGAACTACACGGTGCAGGAGGTGGGCGCCGCGCAAGGCAACCTGTTCGCAGCCATCGAACGGATGGAGAAACATCGCGCCGGCTGGACCGGCGAAACGCTGCGCCTGCGCATGGAACGCGCGCTGCACGACGCCTGGCAATCGGGCACGCGCGCGCTGCGCACGCACATCGACTGGGTGCAGCCGGAGCCCCCGGCCGCGCTGGCCGTGTTCGAGGCGTTGCGCGAGGAATGGCGCGGTCGCATCGAACTGCAGTTCGTCTCGCTGACGCCGCTCGACGTGTTCGCGGACCTCGCGGCGGGCGAGCGCATCGCCGGCGAAGTGAAGCGCGCGGGCGGCGTGCTCGGCGCCTTCGTCTATCGCAACGAAGGCATCGTGCACAAGCTGGGCCGCGTGTTCGATCTTGCGCAGCAGCACGGCCTCGGCCTCGACTTCCACGTCGATGAAGGGCTCGATGCCGAAGCCACGGGCCTGCGCAGCATCGCCCAGCTGGTGCGCGCACGCGACTTCAAGCGCAGCGTCGTCTGCGGCCACTGCTGCTCGCTCGCCATGCAGGACGCCGCCGTCGCCAACGAAACGCTCGCGCTCTGCGCCGGCGCCGGAATCCACATCGTCGCGCTGCCGACCACCAACCTCTATCTGCAAGGCGCCTGGGACCGCACCCCCGTGCCGCGCGGCATCACGCGCATCCACGAGGCGGCGGCACGGGGCTTGCGTGCGAGCCTGGCCACGGACAACGTGCAGGACGCCTTCTATCCCTACGGCAGCTACGATCTTCTGGAGACCTTCGGCCTCGGCGTGCAGATGGCGCACCTCGCGCCCGCAGGCGACTGGCTCGATGCGATCACCGTCAGCCCCGCGAAGGCGCTCGGCCTCGCGTGGGACGGCCGCATCGCGCCGGGCTGCCCCGCGGACCTGGTGCTGCTCGCGGCGACCGACGAGCACGAGCTCGTCGGCCCGCGGGGGCGCGAACGCACTGTGATCCGTGCCGGTCGAATTCTGGAGAAAACACAATGAGCATGGGCAAGCCAATGGCCAACTACGCCGCCGCGAAACGCGTCGGCGATTTCGTCTTCATGAGCGGCGTGGTCGCGGTCGATCCGGCCAGGCGCCGCGCGGTCGCGGGCTATGACGACATTCCCGAAGAAGCCCGCACTGCCTTGCAGGGCGTGGGCTACGCCACCGGCCAGATGTCGGTCGATGTGTTCGAGGCGGCCATCGTCGCGCAGAGCTGGTTCGTGCTGGAGCGCATCCGCCAGATCGCCGCCGAGCATGGCGGCACGATGGACGACGTGGTCAAGCTGGTGCAGTACTTTCGCCACCTGCCGCACTACGCGTTCTACAACCGCGTGCGCGGCCTCTTCTATCCGGGCGAGCCGCCGGTGAGCACGGTGGTCGAGGTGTCGCGCTTCCTGCCGGGCGACGAGGTGCTTATCGAAGTCGAAGCCACGATGTACCTTCCGCAACGCGCAGCTACTTGACGCCCGCACCCTTCAGCAGGAAATCCGTCACCTGCTCGATGAGGTAGCGCCGGTCCTTGTCGTCGCCGTCCTGCGCGGTGTTGCGGAAGTACGCGGCCTGCGTGGCGTGGTCCGCGTAGAACTGCGTCACCGCCCAGATGTGGAACAGCACGAGCATCGGGTCGGCCTTGTCCATCAGCCCTTGGTTCATCCAGTTCTGGATCACCGCGGCGGCCTGGTCGGTGCGCGCCTTGCTCGTGTCCATCATGGTGTTGAGCACCGGCGCGCCGCGCATCATCTCCGCGGTGAAGATGCGCGAGCGCAGCGGGTGCTGGAACGAGAACACCATCTTGCGATGGATCAAATCGCTGAGCACCTTGCGCGGGCCGAAGGCTTCGTCGCTGAAGCCGAACACCACGATCCAGTCGGTGAGGATGTCCTGCAGCACCAGCCGGTAGAGCGCCTCCTTGCTGTCGATGTAGTAGTGCAGCTGCGCCTTCGAGAGCCCGGCCTTGTCGGCGATGGCCTGCGTCGATGCGCCGGCCAGCCCTTCGCTCGCGAACACCTCGATGGCGGCCTGGTAGATGACGCCCAGCACCTGCGTGTACTTGCGCGACCGGCCGCGCGTGGCCGGTGCTTCGCTGTCAGCTTCCTCGACGCTCACAGCTGCAGCACCAGTTCCAGGCCCTTGGCGCGTGAGCAGCACAGCGCCACCTTGCTGCGCCGCTCGGTGCCCGTGAGGCAGAAGTCGCGGTGCTCGGCGCCCTCGCCATCGCCCTCGACCACGCAGGTGCCGCACAGGCCCTGCTGGCACGACACGGGAATGTCGATGCCCACTTCATGCAATGCATCGACGGCGGTCTGGTCGGCCGCCACCGGCACCGTGATGCCGCGCTGCGCGAGCTTCAGCGTGAAGGGCAGGCCGGTGGTGGTGTTGGCATCGGTGGGCGCTGCGAAGTACTCGGTGTGCAGCGCGTCTTCGGGCCAATCGGTCTTTGCAGCCGCGTCGCGCACCGCCTTCATGAAGCCGCCGGGGCCGCAGACGTAGAGGTGCGTGTCCGGCGCGCGATCGGCCAGCAGCGCCTGCAGGTCGATGCGTTGCGATGCATCGCCCTGGTCCAGATGCAGGCGCAGGTGCGGCGCGAGCGCGGGGTCTCGCAGCGCACCGGCAAACGCCAGGTGCGCTTCGCTGCGCGCGAACACGCACAGCGTGAACGACGCGCCGCGCGCCGCCAGTGCCTGCGCCATCGCAAGCAGCGGCGTCATGCCGATGCCGCCGGCCATCAGCAGATGGTGCGCGGCCTCTTCGCGCAGCGGAAAGGTGTTGCGCGGCGTGCTGATCGCGATCAGGTCGCCCTCGCGCACGCGCTCGTGCATCGAGGCCGATCCGCCGCGGCTCGCCACCTCGCGCTTCACGCCGATGACATACGACGGCGCATTCGACGGCGTGTTCGACGGCGTGTTCGACGGCGCACCCGGCCATCGTGCCAGCGAGTACTGCCGCGAGAACCCGCCCGGCATGTGCACATCGATGTGCGCCCCGGCCTCGTACACCGGCAGCGCGCGGCCCCACGGATGCGAGAGCTCGAAGGCCAGGATCTCCGGCGTCTCGCGCGAGATGCGTTCGACGCGGACGGTCAGCGTGCGTTCGAGGCTCATGGTTGTTGTCTCCCTGCTTAGATGTTCTGCAGCTTGCGCGAAACGCGCTCGATGAAATGCGTGCGGTCGCGCGCGGTGACGGCGTTCATGTCGTGCAGCTGCAGCCACGTCACCTTGCAGCGCCACGCGAACAGCGCCCGCAGTGCGCGCGTGAACAGGCGCCGCCCCGGGTCGCCGATCATCAGCACGAACCAGCGGGGCGACCCGCCCGTGGTCACCACCGTCAGCCGCCGGATGTGACGCATGCCCGACTTGGCGAGCTGGCCCTTGCGCTCCGCAGGCAGGAAGGCCACGCCCGGCAGCCACACCCGCTCCAGCCAGCCCTTGAGCATCGAGGGCGGTCCATGGAACCAGGTGGGGTAGACGAACACGAGGTGCTCGGCCCACAGCAGCGCTTCGACATGCGGTTTCACGCGTTCGCGGATGAGGTCGGGGTTGTCCAGGTAAGCGATGCGCTCTTCGCAGGTGAGCGTCGGGTCGAACCCCTCGGCGTACAGGTCGATGGCCCGCACGGCATGGCGGGGTTCGAGCGCTTCGAGAGCGGTGCGATAGAGCGCGTGATTGAAGCTGTCAGGGTTCGGATGGCAGTGGACGACTAGCGTTTTCATGAGAAGGGCCGCATCGCCTATCGGCGAGACAGGGTCAGAGCCCAAGGAACAAAAGGCCGCGCGGTGCCTTATGGCAACCCAGGCGCCGGCATCTGACCCCGGCGCAAGCCCCGCGCGGCCCACGGGAAAAACAATGATGAAGCGGGACGGCTTATTTGCCGGTGAGCTTCTTGCGAACGTCGACACCGACGCCCTTGTTCACGAACTGCGTGGTCACGACCTTGGAGAGATCGACCTCGCCCGTCTTGTAGAGACCGGCCTTGACCATCTTGTCGTAGAAGTCCTTCACGCGGGCTTTGTCCATCGCGCCGATGCCCTTGGCGAGCGACTCGCCGCTGTCCACGATGCCCATCTTCTTCATCAGCTCGATGGAGCCCTGCGATGCCGCCACGGGCGAGTCGGGGTTGATCTTGGCGATCATCTCGTTGGCGGCCTTGTTGTCGCCGTAGAGGTAGTTGTTCCACCCGATGATCGAGGCCTCGACGAACTTGCGCACCGTCTCGGGCTTGTTCTTGATGAGGTCGGCGCGCGTCTCGACGGTGGTCGAGTAGGTCGAGAAGCCGTTGTCCGCCAGGAGCTGCACCACCGGATCGAATCCGGCCTGCGCCTTGATCGACAGCGGCTCGGAGATCGCGTAGCCCTGCTGGATCGACTTCTTGTCCGCCAGGAACGGGCCGACGTTGAAGGTGTAGGGCTTGAGCTGCGAATCCTTGAAGCCGTGCTCGGACTTCATCCACTGCCAGAAGCTGAACTGGCCATCCTTGCCGATGAAGGCCACGGGCGCCTTGGTCATGTCCTTGAAGGTGTCGAAGCCCTGGCCCGGGTGCGCGAACATGGCCTGCGGGTCCTTCTGGAAGAAGGCCGCGACCACCACGGTGGGCACGCCGTTCTTCACGTTGTCGAAGGACTGCAGCAGGTTGCCGGTCATGAGGAAGTCGACCTTGCCGGCCGGCAGCATCGGCCGGTTGTTGACCATCGGGCCGCCCTGCTGGATGTCCACGTCCAGGCCGTACTTCTTGTAGGTGCCGTCCACCAGCGCCTGGTAGAAGCCGCCGTGGCCGGCCTGCGCTTTCCAGTTGGTGGCGAACACCACTTTTTCCTGCGCCTGCACGGCGAAGGCGGCGCCAGCGAGCGCCAGGCCCATGGCAAGGTTGCCGAGCGGTCGGACGTTGAAAGCGGGGATGCGCATGGGGACGTGCTCCTGTGGAGGTTTTGAAAGTACGGGATGCGGAGACTAAATCTTTTTCTCAGCGTTCGACGGCCATGTCCGGATGCCATCCGCGCGTTTTTCCGGGGTTCATCAAACCCATCGGGTCGCTGCGCTTCTTGAATTCGATCTGCTGCGTGTCGATGGTCTTCATGCCGCCGTCCTCGATGGTGACCACGTGCGGATTGAAGATCTGGCAGCCGCCCTGCGATTCGATCTCGCGGATCACCTCGTACTGGTGCGCCTCGCCCTTCCAGCGCACGAGCAGGATGCCGAAGGTGCCGCACTCGCCGCCCGCGCGCGCGAAGTCCTGGTGCTGCAGCACGTCGTCGCCGAAGATCTTCAAGTGGCGCTCGACCACCGAGGGATCGAAAGGCTGCGAATAGGCGACCTGCAGGTAGGTCCAGCCGCGGTCGGCCTTCAGCGCCTGCAGCGTCGTGTGGTTGAAGGCGCACTCGTAGGCGGGCGGCAGGCCGTCGGCGAGCAGTTCGGCCTCGGTGCCGGCGACGGAGATCGTGCCGCCGTGCGCATCGGCCAGCGCGCGGAACTCGGCCATCGACTCGGGCGAGACCATGGTGAACACCGCATGCCGGTCGGTCGGAAAGCGGTCGCGCATCGCCGTGTAGTACGGCGAGAAGCGGGCCTCCACCGTGGAGAGCAAAAAGATATCGAGCGTTGGCGCCTGCGCGGCGATGCCGAAGTCGAGCGCCCCCCGATATGTCTCGAAGAGCACCGTGCAGTGCACCCATTCGACGGCCGGGCTCAATGCCACTTCCACGTCGAGGATCACGCCGTTGGTGCCGTAGGCGTGGTGCACCTGCTGGATCTCGTCGCCCTGCAGTTCGATGACGCGCGGCGCGCGTTCCACCGTCATCACGCGCGCGCGCAGCAGGTTGCCGGGGTCGCGCAGGATGCCGTGGCGAAACGACCCGATGCCGCCGAACCCGCCCGCGATGAAGCCGCCGATGCTGGCCACGTGCCAGGTCGAGGGCCACATGCGCAGCGCCTGCCCGGTCTCGCGCGCGGCGAGGTCGATGTCGTGCATGCGCGCGCCGGCCTCCACGCGCATGCGGCCGTCCTGGATGTCGAGCACGCGGCACATCAGCGTCACGTCCAGCACGATGCCGCCTTCGAGCGGCACGCATTGGCCGTAGTTGCCGGTGCCGCCCGCGCGCACGGTGAGGGGCAGCTTCCACTTCGCGGCCACGGCCGCGGCTTGGCGCACGTCGTCCTCGGTGCTGACCTTGACCACGAGGTCGGCCACGCAGCCCGCGAGCTGCGCGGTGAGGATGGGGCTGTACCAGTAGAAGTCCTTGGACAGCTGCTTTCTCTGGCTCGGCGCGGTGACGAGGTTGAGGCCGCGCAGGTCTTCGCGCACGGCATCCCAGTCGATGGCGGCGGTGTGCATCGTCCTAGCGTTCACGGCGCATCTCGCTCTCGTGCCAGTGCCCAAGCACCATGCGCGACAACGCGGCGAACACGATGAAGATCACGATGCCGAGCAACGACACCAGGAGCAGCGCCGCGAACATCATCGGGATCTCGGTGCGAAAGCTCGATTCGAGAATGCGCGAGGCCAGACCCGTCTCCTTGCCCGCCGTGCCGGCCGTGAACTCCGCCACCACTGCGCCGATCAGGCTCAGCCCGCCCGCGATCTTCAGCCCCGCCATGAAGTACGGCAGCGCGCTCGGTGCGAGCAGGTAGCGGAAGGTCTGCCAGGGCGAGGCCTTGTAGAGCTGGAACAGGTCGCGCAGGTTGCTGTCGGCGCTCTTCAGGCCGATGACGGTGTTCGACAGGATCGGAAAGAACGCCACGATCCACGCGCACAGCAGCAATGCCGCGGTGGTGCTCGACACGTAGATCAGGATCAGCGGCGCGATCGCGATGATCGGCGTCACCTGCAGGATCACCGCGATCGGGAAGAGGCCGATCTCCACCCACTTGAAAAGCGCGAACGCGATCGCCAGCAGCACGCCGCCGACGATGGCCGCGAGCAATGCGAGCAGCGTGAGCTTCACCGTGAACCACAACGCGCTGGAGAGCGTGTCCCAGTTGTCGAACAGCGTCTTCAGGATGAGCGAGGGCGCGGGCAGGATGTAGTGCGGGATGTTGTTGGCGCGCACCGTCCATTCCCAGACGAGCAGCAGCAGCGCGACGATGGCCGCGGGCACGACGATGCGCAGCAACGATTCGCGCCGGCGCAGCCTGTCTTCATGCGCGCGCAGCGAGGCCTCGGACGGCGCCGTGTCCACGGCCGCGAGGGCGACGGGTTCAGTGATCGATGTCGACGCCATGCAGGGCTCCGTGCAGGGATTGCGAGACAGCAGTGCAATGCGCGTTGTAGCGGCTCGAGGTGCGGAATTCTTCGCCGCGCGGATAAGGCTCGTCGATGCGGATCTCGTCGATCACCCGGCCCGGGCGCGCGGCCATCACCACGATGCGGTTGGACAGATACACCGACTCGTACACGCTGTGCGTGACGAACACCACCGAGAAGCGGTGCTCGCGCCAGATGGCCAGCAGGTCGTTGTTGAGCTTGATGCGCGTCATCTCGTCCAGCGCGGCGAAGGGCTCGTCCATCAGCAGGAGGCGCGGGTGCGTGACCAGCGCGCGCGCGATCGACACGCGCATCTTCATGCCGCCCGAGAGCTCGCGCGGGTACACGTCGGCGAATCGCGAGAGGCCCACCATCTCCAGCACCTGCTGCACGACCGGCGCCGCCGCATCGCGGCCCTGGCCGGCCAGCTTGAGCGGCAGCCACACGTTGTCGAACACCTTGGCCCAGGGCATGAGCGTGGGCTCCTGGAACACGAAGCCCAGGTCGCGGTCGCTCTGTGTCTTTCCGGTGTTGGCGCCGGACCAGTGCATCTCGCCCGAGCTCAGGCGCGTGAGCCCGGCGATGAGCCTGAGCGCCGTGCTCTTGCCGCAGCCCGAGGGGCCGAGAAAGCTGATGAAGTCGTGCTCGCCGATATCCAGCGTCATGCCTTGCAGCGCGAGCGTGCCGTTGGCAAAACGCTTGCTGACGTGGCGCAGGCTGACCAGCGGCGGGGTGGATGGCGTGGTGCTTTCCATGGTGGGGGCGAGCCTAGCGCCAGGCGGGTTCGTTGGCGAGGCGCGACAAGGGGAAGCGGTCCACCTCGTGCAGCAATTCGACGAAGCGCCGGCCCACGTGGTCGAGCACCGCGGCGCCCTTCTCGGCCGTGGCGCGCGTGGCATCGCCGGCCGCGCCCGAGGGGTTGATGTCGTGCATCTGCCAGCCGAGCTTGCCGCTGGGCGTGATCGAGAGGAACTTGTTCTCGGCGGCCAGTTGCTCGGTCATCGAGCTGAAGTTCTGGAACTGGTCGCGCCGCACGTAGTCGGGCGTGAGGTGCAGCATCACCGAGCTTTCGAGGTCGCCCGCATGGATGCCGTGCTTGCCCTCGTGCGCGGTGAACAGGCCCTCGGGCAGGCCCAGCGTGTACCAGTTGGCGGCGACGACCATCATGTCGTGTTCCTCGCGCAGGTCACGTGCCACGATGTCCATCACGCTCATCTGGCCGCCGTGGCTGTTGTAGAGCACCAGCTTGCGCACGCCGGCCTTCGCGACGCAGGCGCCGATGTCCTTCCACAGCGAGATCAGCGTGTTCGCCGACACGGTCAGCGTGCCCGGGTAGCGCGAATGCTCGTTGCTCTTGCCGTAGGGCACGGTGGGCAGGAACAGCACCGGCAGGTCGTCGGGCAGGTGCGGGAGCGTGGCGCGCACCATGCCGTCGATGGTGGCGGTGTCGGTGGACATCGGCAGGTGCGGGCCGTGCTGCTCGGTGGCGCCCACCGGCAACACGGCGATGAGCCGTTCGCGGTCCAGGCGGGAGAACTCTTCGCTGGTCAGGTCGGACCAGAAGCGGCTGCGCAGGGGGGGCGGATTCATCGGGGTGGTCCTTGTGACGCGACGGCCGGATGATGACTTAAATCATCCATTCGGTCAAAAAAAGTAGCTCAGCAATTACCCGTACGCCTGTACGCCCGCCCGAAATCGCCATCCAAACCAGATCAACTGGTCAATGGCGCGCGGCTACCAGCGCAGCCGCATCCCCACCTGCCCCTGCATGCCGGACTGCTCGCCGTCGTTGCCGATGGCCCGCGTGTACGCGAGCCCGCCGTACACCGCCACCGTCTTGCTCACCTGCCCGACCACGCCCGCGCCGACTTCGAGCGCGCTCGCGTTGCGGCGGTTGCCGACCTGGTCGGTCGGACCGAAGAAGAGCGCGTTGGTGCCGCTGAAGGTGTGCCAGAGGTTGGCCTTGAGGTAGGGCTTCCAGGTGCCGCCCGCGGCGCTGAAGCTGCCCTCCAGCCGCGCGCCCAGGCGCCCCGTGACGGCGTTGTCGCGCTGGAAGCGCACGGTGGAAAGACCATCGTCGAAATCGTCGACCGAGCTGCGCTGCCAGATCAGCTGCACCTGCGGCTGCAGCGAGACGTTGTCGCCGAGCGCGAAGGGATAGCCGGCTTCGAGCGACGCGGTGATGGTCTTGCCGTGCGGCCGGCCGCCGCGCCCGAGCGTGGACTGCGCCTCGGTCTTGAAGCGCGTGGCCATGAGCACGGCGTCGCTGTACCAGCCGCTGGTTGCCACGCGGGTCCAGTACGCGCCGAGGCTGTAGCCCTCCACGCTCAGGCGCCCCGTGGCGGCGTTGGTCGCGCCGCCGGCCACGCCGCTCGTGTCGCCGCTCGCACGCGTGTAGCCGCCGAGCACGCCGATGCGGTGGCGTCCGCCCGAGGCGTCCGTGCCTACGAGAAAGTCATGGCCCAGCTGCAGCCCGTGGATGTTGCCGTCGAACTGCGGATTCGCATCGCCGCGCAGGCGCTGCCGCGTGCTTTCCCCGAACACGCGGCCCCACGAGGCCTGCCGGCCTTCGCCTTGCTCACCTTCCGCGAGCAGCTGCTGGTCGCCTTGCCGGTCGTGAAAGCTGCCCAGCTGCGCGAGCCCGAGCTGGCGCACCACCAGCGGCACGCTGCTGTAGAGCGCCACCTCGGGCCGGTACAGCTTGACCTGCTCGACGACGGGCGCTGACGCGCCCGGCGCGCCCGGCACGCCTGGCGTTTCGGCGATGACTTCGAGCGCCTCGGCGAGAGAGCCCACCACCACGCCGCCGACCAGGTAGCCGTTGTTGCGCAGGTACCAGTTGTCCGGGTTGTTGCCGGCCGCGCCGCCGCGAAAGAGCCGGTAGGTGTACGCGCCGGCCTCGACCGGCTGGGTGAGCGAGAACGCGTGCGTTGCCGTGGTGCCGCCGTTGACCGTCTGCACCACCAGGATGCCGTCGGCCAGCGTCGGCGCGCCCAGGCCGCCGCGGTTGAGCACGCGGATGGCGGTGCCGCCCGAGGCTGCGCCGCCGTCGATCACCAGCCGGTCGGAGGGCGCGTTGTCGCCGGCCAGCACCGTGTTGATCTGCATCAGCGCGCCGTTGCCCAGGTAGTTGCCCCGCACCGTGAAGGCGCCGAAATTCACGCCGTCGTTCGGGCCGGGCAAAAGCGTGCCCTGGTTCGTCACGTTGCCGGCGAACGTGCCGGTGCCCGCGACTGTGGTGCCGGGGAGCACGGCGATGACCGGGCTTGTCAGCGTCGCGGGCAGGTTGAAGCGGCCCGATTCGATGCGTATCCCGTCCGAGAAAGTCGCATCGGTGAGCCACGACCATTCGGCGCCGCGCATCGTCAGATTCTGGAAATTGCGGAAGGCGTTGTCCACCGTGCCGCTGCCTTCCAGAAAGGTGTTCGCGATCGCATTGCCGCCATCGGCGCCGCCGCGGATGACCGAGCCGGTCTGCAATATCAGCGTGCCGTTGCCGAGAGCACCCATGTAGATCGCGTCGCTGTTGCCGGCGCCGCCGTGGCCTTCGATGGTGCCCGCGTTCACCAGCACGTCGTTGCCGTTCTGGCCGCGGTAGCCGTAGCCGTTGGCACTCGAGAGGAGGGCGCCGGCCCGGTTCTCCACGCGCGAGAAGAAGCTCAGGCCCAGCGTGTTGGCATGCACCGCGTCGGCCCCGCCCGAGGGCGAATTGGCGCCCGTGGTGGCGATGGTGCCGGTGTTGACCAAGAGGTTGGCCGCGAGGTTGCCGCCCTGCAGGTAGACGCCCTTGGCCGAGTTGCCGCTGGTCGTGATCGTGCCGTTGTTGACGATCGTGTTGCCCGGCCCCAGCGTGGAGATGCCGTGCGAGCTGCCGCCCGTGGTCGCAATGGAACCGTTGTTGGTGATGAGCGTGCGCGTGCTGCTGTTCGACGTCACCAGGATGCCCGAGGTGCCGCCGCTCGTGGTGCGGATGGCGCCGTTGTTGGTCATCGTGTTGTCGTTGCCCGTGGCGACCATCGCCGCGCGCGCCGAGCCCGAACCGCCCGAGACGGTGAGGGTGCCGTTGTTGGTGATGCTGCTGGCATCGCGCACCAGGAGGGCCTGCGTGGCATTGGTGGTCAGCGTGGCGCCGCTGTCCACGGTGATGGCGACGCCGGTGCTGCCCGGCGCGGCGATCACGCTGGCCGAGCCGGTCGTCGCGCCGCTGCAGACCACGCTCTGGCCGGTGGCGGGCGTCGCGGTGGGGCCGCACGCCGCGTGGGCCGCACTGCCCGTCAGCCCCGCGAGGGCGGCCACGATGCAGGTCAGGGGAAATGCCGGCGTGCGGCGGAAAGATCGGGCGCGCTGCTCCAGACGCATGTCCTTGCTCCTTCTTGTTTTTGCACGGCCGCAGGGGCCGGGAGCGATCGATTATTCAGTGCAATTCACATTTGGGAAACACACGAACTTCCGTACTCACCGGGGCGCGGCCCGGTGTCCGCCCTGTATCGCCCCTCAGCGCCGCACGATGTAGCGCGTGACCACCGGCTGCGTCTCGCCGATGTGGAACGCCAGCCGGCGCTCCCGCAGCGCCATGTCGCTGGCCGTCGCGCGGTTGAAGCGGCGCAGGTGGTCGGTCCACGAGTCGTCCACGATCTGCTCCACGTAGCGGCTGGGCTGCGCGATGTCGTGCAGCAGCTCCCAGCCGATGGCGCCCTGGCTCAGGCGCGCGCGGCGCGTCTGCTGCATGACGATGTGGAAGGCCGCGGCGCGCGCGGGCTCGATGAGGTATTCGACCGTGATCACCACGCGCCCTTCTTCCTGCGGCGCCTCGGCCGGCGGGCCGGCGGTCCAGCCGGCTTCGGCGGGGCTGGTGTCGTCCTCGCCGGTCACGTCGGTCACCCAGCGCAGGGCGATGAGCATCATCAGCGTGCCGCTCACGGCGGCCACCGCCAGGCTCAGGTTCAGCGCCGTGACGGTCGCCACCTGGCCCCAGATGGCCGCCCCGATCGCGCTCGCGCCCATGATGGCCATCTGGTACATCGACATGCCGCGCGCCCGCACCCAGTCGGGCAGCGCGAGCTGCGCCGACACCGAGAGCGAATTGGCCACCGTGATCCACGCCATGCCGCCGAAGAACATCGCCGGCACCGCCACCCACGCGTTGGGCGCGAAGGCCATCACCGCCGTGGCGCCCGACTGCAGCAGCGTGCCGCGCAGCACCAGCTGGTCGCGCCCCATCGCCTGGCGCAGCCGCGGCAGGAACAGCACCGCGACGATCGCGCCCGAGCCCATCGCGGCCAGGAGCAGCGTGAAGGTGCCCGCGTCGCCGCCTTTCAAGTTGCGCGCCAGCAGCGGCAAGAGCGCGAGCAGCGCCGTCGAGTGGAAGAAGAAGATCGAGATGCGCGTGAGCACCGCGCGCATGCGCTGCGACTGCCGCACGAACTGCACGCCCACGCGCATGGCGCTCACGAGCTTTTCGCGGCCCAGCGGATTGGGCGTGTGCTCGCGCCGCCAGCGCAGCACCACGAAGCCCGAGGCCACCGACAGCACCGCGTTGAGCGCGAACACCCAGATGGTCCCCGCGCTCGCGATCAGCATGCCGGCCGTGAGCGGGCCGATGATGCGCGAGGCGTTCATCGCGATGCCGTTCAGGCCCAGTGCCGCGGGCAGCTGCGGGCGCGGCACCAGTTCCGGCACGATGGCCGAGAACACCGGCCAGCGCAGCGCCAAGCCGATGCCGTTGGCGAAGGTGAGCGCGAGCAGGAGCGGCGCGGTCATGAGGTCGAGCGCCAGCGCCGCGCACAGCACGATGGCCGTGCCGGCCAGCCAGAACTGCGTGGCCACCAGCCAGCGCCGGCGATCGAGGATGTCGGCCAGCGCGCCGCTCGGAAGGCCCAGCAGGAACACCGGAAGCGTGGAGGCCGACTGCACCAGCGCGACCCAGATCGGCGAGGTGGTCAGCGAGGTCATCATCCACGCGGCGGCCACATCGTTCATCCACATGCAGATGTTGGCGATGAGCCAGGTGCTCCACAGCATGCGGAACACGGGGAGCTTCAGGGGCTCCAGGGCCGCGAACTTCGAGGGTTGCGGCCGCGTGGGCGGAAGGGGCGTCTCTTCGGTCGTTATGGGTGGCATGTGGCGCTATTGTGGCGCGCGGTTTTTTACTCAGCCGCGGTCGCTGCGTGCCAGGCGGTGCTCGAGCCGTCGCAGCATCGTCGTGAGCACCAGCGTCATCACCCAGTAGATGACCGAGATCGCCAGGTACGGCTCCCAGTAGCGTGCATAGGCGCCGGCCACGGTGCGTGCCGCGTAGGCCAGCTCCGCCAGGCCGATGGCCGAGACCAGCGACGTGTCTTTCAGCAGCGCGATCGCGTTGTTGCCCAGCGGCGGCAGCATGCGGCGGAAGGCCTGCGGCAGCACCACGTAGCGCATCACCTGCGCGGGCGAAAAGCCGATCGAGCGGCCCGCATCGAACTGCCCGCGCGAGATCGACTGGATGCCCGCGCGGAACACTTCGGAGATGTACGCCGCCGAGTTGAGCGTGAGCGCCACCACGCCCGAGATGAGCGCGCCGTGCTCTTGCTTGAGCGTGCGCGCGAGCTCGCCGTCGATGAGGATGCCGGTGGCCGGATGGATGAACACCGGCATCACCGCGAAGTGGATCAAGAGGATCTGCACGAACAGCGGCGTGCCCCGGAAGAAGCTCACGTACACCGTGGCCGGCCAGCGCAAAAAGAAACGCGCGACCCAGGTCCACGGCGCATGGCGCGGCTGCGCCAGGCGCGCGAGCGCGAGACACAGGCCCCAGCTCGAACCCAGCAGCACGCACACCACCGTCATGCGCAGCGTCATCCACGCGCCTTGCCAGAACAGGTCCTTGTATTCGACCAGGATGTCCCAGCGGAACCATCCGAACAAGAGAATGGGTTGTTCCATCACGTTGCCTTCACGTCATCTGTCTGAAAAACAAACGGCCGCTTCGAGGGCGGCCGTGATCGGGTCACAGGTGCCGTGCGGCTCAGCGCACGTTCGGGTCCTTGTTGAACCACTTCTTGTAGATCGTGACGTAGCTGCCGTCGGCGCGCACGGCGGCCAGGCCCGCCGTGAGCTTGTCCAGCAGCGCCTTGTCGCCCTTCTTCACGACGATGCCGAAGCCCTCTTCGGGGAAGGACTTGTCGTCCAGCGTCTTCAGGTCGGCGTGTTGCGCCACGCGGTAGGCGATGACGCCGTTGTCGCCCATGGCAGCATCCACGCCGCCGCCGGCCAACTCCGAAATGATGAGCGGCGTGCTCTCGAAGCGGCGGATGTTGGGGCTGGTCTTGCCGAACTCGCGCGAGGCGATGTCGTCGGCGGTGGAGGCGCTCACCACCGCGATCTTCTTGCCGGCCAGGTCCTTCAGCGAGGCGACCGTGCTGTTCTTGGGAAGCGCGATCAGCTGGCGCGCCGCGAAGTAGGGCGGGGTGAAGTCGTAGCTCTGCTTGCGCTTGTCGTTGATGGTCACGCCCGAGATCACCAGGTCGACGTCGCCGTTGTTCAGCGCGCCGAAGATGCCGGTGAAGGGCGTGTTGACGATCTTGATCTTCAGGCCCTGCTGCTTGGCGATGGCGTTGATGATGTCGATGTCGAAGCCCACGATCTGCTTGTCCTTGTTCTCGAAGGCGAACGGGGCGTAGGTGGCGCTGGAGGCGACGGTGAGTTCGCGGTTCGGAGTCTGCGCCTGGGCGCCGAAGGCGAGCGTGACGGCGGCAAGGCCAACAAGGCCGGAAGCCAGGGCGCGGCGGATGGGGTTCATTCGAGGGTCCTCTTTGTCCGCGGTGGCGGGATGCATGTGGTGGGCGGGGATTTTAGGCTTGCGCTATCGCACCGCCCGCACGGAGCGTGCCAGGGCGCGCGAGCTAACTAAGGTTCTCCGGGAGCGAGCGAGGGCATAGCGCGGCGGCCGCGGCTTGCTCACTAGCATCCGGGGCATCCCCATTCAGGAGCCTTGCATGACCCTGCGGCCCGCCCTTTCATCGTTTCTTTTCGGCCTCGGCCTCGGCCTCGCATGGGGCACCGCCAGCGCGCTGGCTGCCGACCCGGCGCCGCGCTTCGATCCGCAGCGCCTGTCGCAGATCGTGAAGACCATCTCCGGCGACGACTTCGAAGGCCGCGCGCCGGCCACGCCGGCGGAGGCCAGGACGGTCGACTACCTCGTGGCCCAGTTCAAGGCCGCGGGCCTCGTGCCCGGCGGCGACCTGGAAGGCGGCCAGCGCGGCTGGACGCAATCGGTGCCGCTCGTGAAGACCGAATTCCGCGGCGCGCCGCAGTTCACGCTGCAGGTGGGCACGCAACGCGATGCGCTGGTGCAGGGCGAGCAGATCGCGGTGCGCGCTGCGATGGACGGCTCCACGGCCGTCTCGATCCGAGAGGCGCCGCTGGTGTTCGTGGGCTACGGCGTGAGCGCGCCCGAGCGGCGCTGGGACGACTACAAGGGCGTCGACCTGAAGGGCAAGATCGCGGTCGTACTGGTCAACGACCCCGACTTCGAAACCGGAAAAGGCGATTTCGGCGGCAAGGCCATGACCTACTACGGCCGCTGGACCTACAAGTTCGAGGAGGCCGCGCGCCGCGGCGCGCTGGGCGTGCTGATCGTGCACGAGACCGCGCCCGCCGCCTACGGCTGGGCGACGGTGAAGAACTCCAACACCGCGACCATGCTCGACATCGAGCGCGACCGGCCGGCGGCGGTGCACCCGAAGCTGGAGGCCTGGATCCAGCGCGACGTGGCTGTCGAACTGCTGCGCCGCGCGGGCCTGGATTTCGAGGCGCAGAAAAAGCTCGCGCAGACGCGCGAATTCCAGCCGCAGGTGCTGAAGGACGCGAGCCTCACGGCCGAGTACGCGATAGCGCGCGAGGTGATCGTCTCCAGGAACGTGGTGGGCCGCATCGAAGGCAGCAAGCGCCCCGGCGAGACCGTGATCTACAGCGCCCACTGGGACCACCTGGGCGTGGGCGCGCCCGATGCCAAGGGCGACAGGATCTACAACGGCGCGGTCGACAACGGCACCGGCCTCGCGGCGCTGATCGAGATGGGCCGCGCCTTCGCGAGCGCGCCCAAGAAGCCCGAACGCTCCGTCGTTTTCCTGGCCGTGACGGCCGAGGAGCGCGGCCTCCTGGGCTCCGAGTACTACGGCGCCAAGCCGCTGTATCCGCTGGCCAAAACCGTGGCGGTGATCAACATGGACGCGTTGAGCCCCGAAGGCCCGTCGCGCAACTTCAGCACCTCGGGCAGCGCCGCGTCGCAGCTGCAGGACCTGCTGGTCGATGAGGCCAAGGGCTTTGGCCTGGCCTACGCGCCGGACCCGCATCCGGAGGCCGGCTATTTCTTCCGCTCCGACCATTTCTCGTTCGCCAAGCGCGGCGTGCCGGCGCTGTCTTTCGACTCCGGCGACGACTGGGTGGCGGGCGGTCTGGCGGCCGGCGAAGCGGCCAGCAAGGCCTACACCGCCGACCGCTACCACCAGCCGGCCGACGAGTGGCGGGCCGACTGGTCCTTCACCGGCATGGCGCACGACCTGCCGCTGCTTTATCGCGTGGGCCAGATGCTGGCCAACAGCAAGCGCTGGCCCGAATGGGGACAGGGGTCGGAGTTCCGTGCGACGCGCGAGGCCAGCCGCAGCGAGCGGCGCTGACGCGGCGCCGGGTCTTCGGTTTCAGCGGCCGAAGAGGATGTAGAGCGCGATCAGCGCGACCACCACGACGCCGATCATCTGCTTCCAGCGGCTCGCCGGGGCTGCCGCCGAGGTCGAGGACGAGGACGTCCAGGTGAATGTCCGCGTCTGCGAGGTGGAGGACGACGAAGACGACGAAGACGAGGAAGACGACGAAGAAGAAGACGAGGAAGACGAAGGCAGGGTGAACGGCACGGACGGCGAGGCAGTCGTCGACGAGGACGACGAGGTGTCGAAGTCCAGCGAATCGAGGGAGAACGTCGTCGAGGTCGATGTCACGCGCTTCGTCGTCTTCGCGCCGTCGATGCGGGCGATGGCGTCCGCGACGATGTCCTGGTGCGCGCCGCGGCCGGCCAGCGCCTTGAGCTCGTCCTCGCCCAGCGCGCCCGATCGGAGCACCGTCCAGGCGAGCGTGGCGGGCAGCGAGTCGGGCGCGGCCCAGGCTTCCTGGTGGGTGGGCAGCATGGAGAGGCTGTGCGCGTGCTGCGCCGCGTCGATCAATTGCAGGTTCAGCAACTGGTCCAGCGCGCTGGCGCTGACGCCGTCCTGCACGCGGCGGTCCAGCAGGCGGATATGCAACTGCGCCCAGGGCGGCAGCGGGAATTCGCCGCTGATGAGGTCGGTGGCTTCGGAGACGATGGCCTGGGCTTCGTTCTCCCGGCCTGCGGCGGCGCGAGTGGGGAGCCCGGCGAGTTGAGCCTGCGGAACGATCTCGCGGGCGACGACCCAGGCGAGGGCTTCGGCGGGCGTGCGCAACGGGGCGTTGGGCAACTCCGGATCGTTGGTGGCCGTTGTGTGTTCGGCGTCGGTCAGCAGGCGGATGTCCTGCAGATGGTCCAGTGCGCGGCGGCTGGGGTCGAGATGCATGCGGCTCCCTCTTCTTGTCTCGGTGATGGGGTGGATGCTCGCATATCGCTGAAGGACATCAGCCGAACATGTCCTTGCATCGAAAGCCTTTTCGGATCAGGTCGCGGATTTCCTTTGCAGAAATTTCTTTTCTCGTTTCAACATTCCAAATACCCATGTAGAAATCTTCCATGCTGCATGAAGTTCCAAGGGGCACGATGTACTTCCCGTCCTTTGATATAAATCGAAATTCTGACGAAATGGCGGACGGATCAAAAGAAGACAAGCCTCCAATGCGATCAATTTTTCGCATTGTCGTTTTTTCGGAGTCGTGATTTTTGATGCTGAATGGGAAAATAATCTCTCTGGAAGTGCTCAGATGTTTGACGGCGATGGAGGTTCGAACGCCCAGTGTGTTGCCTCCAACGCGATACATGTCTTGCAGGTAGGTCAAGTAGATTTGGCCAGCTTCATTTATGTCCAGAATATTTTTTCCGGCCGAGTCGCGTGAAATTTTGATTTTTATATTTTTGCTGCATTGGTTGTAAGCCGTTGATAATTTTATGAACCCTAGAAAAAGAATGGAGTTCAACTTTTCATCAAAATAATTGAAAAGCAAAAAATTGTGATCACTCGAATAATTGAAGTTCTCGAAATTGAATTCAGTTGGGCACTTGTGAAATTCCGAGCCTTTTTTGAGGGATAGCGTTCGAACATCGGTTTTTGTCGCGACTATTTCTTGCGCAAAGCAAAACGAAGGAATTAAAAGGAGCAGGATAAGGGGAATTATTCTTTTTGGCATTGCAAGTCTCATTGATCGGGCAAAATTTTCTTTGCGGCTCTGGTATTCATCAAGCGTTGGTTCCAGCCGTTTTCTCCTCCATTGATGGCACGAGTGACCGCTTTAGATATTCCCATTTCCTGTGCTTGGTCACTGGGACCGACGGCAAAATAATCCATGTCGCTGTCCATCGTTCGAATTACGGCGGAGCGCTGGAAAGTCATATACCAACCTCCGGCGTCCATGCAGTTATAAGGCACCGTCCCGACGACTTGAGGGTTGTCGACCACGCCCGGGACCTTGCGCATGCCGGAAGGATTTTTGGCGACGTACTGTGGATCGCTCCACCAATGCGCATCAAAGCTGGTGGTGGTCAGCCAACCTCGATAAACCCAGTACTGAACATAATTGTCCCTGCCGGTCAATTGCTTGAATCCTCTGCCGCGAAATTTTTGAGCGTCCGGATCTCCGAGATTTCCCATCCGCCAGTTGTAGGAGCTTGCGATCAAAGTCCCCGTGCTGCTGAATTTTTTTGAGTTATACCAATCGACGCGTTCGTTCGAATTCAATCCCCACCAATGCCCGAATCGATTTTCATCGGCGGCAGATTGGGAGTTGATTGCACCCACCACTCCATGCACCTCTCCGTTGACGGCACTGCCGGACATGGCCGTTTCCTGCATGACTCTCAGAAAATCTGATTCTGTAGCTCCCTGGCCGAGAATGTGCGGCAGCCTTTTTCTTGTATTCAGCAGATATTTTTCCGTCATTCGATTGAAAGATATTTGATATTTTTCGATCGCGAGAAATATTGAGGGTTTATCTATGGAGCGAACATGGTTCCCATAGATTTGCTTCATTTCATTTTGGCTCAACCACCCGCATTTCCTCATGTGCCCCACGAATTCCCTCGGATGAAACCGCCAGTCTGCCTTCAGAAAAGCCTCAGGTAATTCAAGAAACGTGACCGCCTTCGCGTGCTTCACGAACCGCTCCCACTTCTGCGCCCCCGTCGCGTCGTCGTCCGTTGACTTGAAGTCCTCCGTCTCCAGCCAGCCATACCGTTTTTCGACATCCTTCTGGTCCCACTCGCTTGGAAATTTGCAGATCGTCCGGCGCAGCTTGTTGCGCACCTCCGGTTCTCCCAGGCGCCGCGCCAGTTGCGCGCGCTCCATGCGCCGGTCGTTGGTCCGGTCCGGGTCGCGGATCAGGGTCTTCAGATGCAGCGAATCGCAGCGCTGGTCGTTCTTCGTCGGGTCGTCGTCGATGCAGTTCCACCCCGTGACCGGCAGGAAATCGGCATCGCTGAACTGGAAGGTGCCCGGCGCGTGGAGGTCGACCCAGAGGCCGCCGTCTGGCGTGACGATCTTTCGCCAGTGGGCGGCGCTGGCCGGCAATGCATCGGGCCCCAGGTTGCGGCCGAAGCGCAGGAGCTCGTACCAGCCGCTCGGGCTGCTCGTGGCTTGCGTGGCCGCATCCAGGGAGCCGTGCCGGTCGTTGGCGACGGCGGACAGGTCGTACTCGAAGCTCTGCGAGGCGCCGGGGCGGGCTGCGGCACCGGAGATGTAGTCGTAGCGGCTGTCGTTGCGGGGGTGGCCGATCGGCGCGCCCAGCCGGTCATGGCTGGTCAGGGTCGCGCTTCCGCGCTCGTAGCTGATCTGGACCCACTGCGCCGCGCGCAAGGTGTCGGGCGGGAAGTGGTCGGTCGCGGCGCTCGCCGCGCCGCCCGTATGGGCTGTCGAGCGCAGGTGGCTGGCCGGCTGGCTCGAGCGGGTCGGCGTGCCCGCCGGGAGATAGATGTAGAGGCTCCCGAAAACGCTGTCGGTGCGGCCGTTCGCGGTCGGCGGCCGGGGGTCCAGGGGATCGACCCAGTTGCGTTTTCGGGTGGTGAGCTTCTCGAGATTCGCTTCGTCGCAGCAGATTTCGAAATGGACCTGGCCTTCGTGGCCGTAGATCTGTCCGGGCGTGCCCAACTCCTCCTTGCGGAAGACCCGGTCGCCCGCCTTGAGCGGCGCGTGCGTCCTCGCGTGCCGGGCGAGGCTGCCCAGGTGCATGCACGCGCTGTAGTAGACGAACTCGGTGGGCACCGTTCCCGCCGCGCCGATCTCGCCCTTGTGTTCGATGACGACGAAGCCGTCGCTGGTCCACGCGGCGCTGGGCGTGTCGCTGTGGAAGGGGTTGTAGTTGAGCGCGTGGGTGACGTCGTTGTTGCGTTCGGTCGGCGGATGCGCGAAGACGACGGTCCCGTCGGCGATGGCACGCACCGGCAGGTACGCCCCCGCCTCCTGCGGCGCCTGGATGTGGATGCCGTTGTGCCAGGCCAGTTGGAGGCTGAGGGGAAAGGAGCCCTCGGGCGCATTGGTGCTCCAGAGGCGGGACGTCGGCTGCGCCATCGCGGCGTCGAGCCAGGCGGCTTCGGATTGCGACGTCCGGGCGGGCAGAAAGGGTGGGCTGAGGATCATGCGAACCATGAAGAAAGTGGAAGGCCGGGCGCATCCCGGCCGGGGCTCCACAGTCTTGTCGGCTCACCGATTTCGCACTGCAAACAATGGTCACCCCTGTGGGCGGGGCTCGCACAAAACCCGCGCGAAGCGGGCAAAAGTCATGGGTCGGACCGAGGCTGCGCCGCTATTTGGCCAGGTGCCCCAGCGGCAACGCGCTGCTCGCCTTCACCTCCCCCAGCGAGAAGCTCGTGTGCAGGTCCTTCACGTTCGGCAGGTTCATCAGGTGCTGCCGCGCGAAGGCCGAGAAGCCGTTCAGGTCCTGCGCCACCACCTGCAGCTCGAAGGTGCCGGTGCCGCTGATGTAGTGGCAGGCCACCACCTCGGGCATCTTGCGGATCGCGTCTTCCAGCTTGCGCGTGGCCTCGTTGGTGACGCGCTCGGTGTCCACGCGCACGAAGGCGAGCACGCCCAGCCCGATCTTGTGGCGGTCGATCTCGGCGCGGTAGCCCTTGATGAAACCGGCTTCCTCCAGCGCCCGCACGCGCCGCCAGCAGGGCGCGGCCGAGAGCCCGACGCGCTGCGCAAGCTCGGCGTTGGTGAGGCGGCCGTCGGCCTGCAGTTCTTGCAGGATTGCGAGGTCGAACTTGTCAATGCTTTCCATGGGCGTCGATATTAAGCAAGATTCTTTCTGGAACCTGCTTTTTCGGGGCAAAGAACGCAAACACCTGTCGCGGACCCCGGCATACACTTTGCGTGATCATGGGCTCGCGCCCTACCGGGCACAGACCCACAGCCAATCCAGCCAGGCCCACAAGGCCCTGCCAATTCGCAGAACGGAGACAGACCACATGAACGCCCCACTGCCCGAGCACATTCGCCGCGCGCTAGAGACCGTCACGCTCGACGACAAATACTCCCTCGACTACGGCCGCGCCTTCATGAGCGGCGTCCAGGCCCTCGTGAAGCTGCCCATGCTTCAGCAGTTGCGCGACAAGCAGGCCGGCAAGAACACCGCCGGCTTCATCAGCGGCTACCGCGGCTCCCCGCTCGGCGGCTACGACCAGGCGCTGTGGAAGGCCAGCAAGTTCCTGAAGGAACAGAACATCGTCTTCCAGCCGGGCGTGAACGAAGAGCTCGCGGCCACCGCGCTCTGGGGCACCCAGCAACTGGGCTTCTCGCCTGCTGGCACCAACAAGTTCGACGGCGTCTTCGGCATCTGGTACGGCAAGGGCCCGGGCGTGGACCGGTGCTCGGACGTCTTCAAGCACGCCAACATGGCGGGCACCACCGAATTCGGCGGCGTGATCGCGGTGGCCGGCGACGACCACATCTCCAAGAGCAGCACGGCCGCGCACCAGAGCGACCACATCTTCAAGGCCTGCGGCACGCCGGTGTTCTTTCCGACCAGCGTGCAAGAGATTCTGGACCTGGGCGTCCACGCCTTTGCGCTGAGCCGCTTCTCGGGCGTGTGGTCGGGCATGAAGACGATCCAGGAGATCGTCGAGTCCAGCGCCACGGCCATGATCGATCCCGAGCGCGTCGAGATCGTCATTCCCACCGACTTCGAAATGCCGCCCGGCGGCCTGCACATCCGCTGGCCCGACCATGCGCTGGAGCAGGAAGCCCGGCTCATGCACTACAAGTGGTACGCCGCGCTCGCCTACATCCGCGCCAACCGCCTGAACCACAACGTCATCCAGGGGCCGAACGATCGCTTCGGCATCATGGCCAGCGGCAAGGCCTTCAACGACACGCGCCAGGCGCTGCTGGACCTGGGCCTGGACGACGCGGCCTGCCGCCAGCTGGGCATCCGCCTGCACAAGGTGGGCGTGGTGTGGCCGCTGGAGGCGCAGCTCACGCGCGAATTCGCCACCGGCCTGCAGGAAATCCTGGTGGTCGAAGAGAAGCGCCAGGTCATCGAATACCAGCTGAAGGAAGAGCTCTACAACTGGCGCCCCGACGTGCGGCCCAACGTGGTCGGCAAGTTCGACGAAGGCGAAGTGCATGTGGCCGAGGGCTACTCCGGCGGCGAATGGTCGATGCCCAACCCGACCGCGCACACGCTGCTGCGCGCCAACGCCGACCTGAACCCCGCGCTCATCGCCAAGGCGATCGCCGCGCGCCTGAAGAAGACCGGCCTCCTGGCCGCGGCCGGCGCCGACATGACCGCCCGCATCGAAGCGCAGCTGGCCATCCTGGAAGCCAAGGAGCGTTCGATGGTGGTGCAGCAGGCCTCCACCAGCGTGGCCGACGCCACGCGCCAGCCGTGGTTCTGCTCGGGCTGCCCGCACAACACCAGCACCGTGGTGCCCGAAGGTTCGCGCGCGATGGGCGGCATCGGCTGCCACTTCATGGCGACCTGGATGGACCGCTCCACCATCGGCTTCACGCAGATGGGCGGCGAGGGCGTGCCATGGGTGGGCCAGCAGCCCTTCACGACCGACCAGCACATCTTCGCGAACCTGGGCGACGGCACGTACTTCCACAGCGGCCTGCTGGCCATTCGCCAGAGCATCGCGGCCGGTGTGAACATCACCTACAAGATCCTCTACAACGACGCGGTCGCGATGACCGGCGGCCAGCAGGTCGGCGAGCGGCCCGAAGGGCACTCGGTGCTGCAGATCGCCGAGAGCCTGCATGCCGAGGGCGCGAAGAAGGTGGTCATCGTCACCGACGAGCCCGAGAAGTACGAGGGCGTCTCGATCCCGGGCGATCACGTGCAGGTGAAGCACCGCGACCTGCTCGACGAAATCCAGCGCGAGTTCCGCGCGATGGCCGGCACCACGGCCATCATCTACGACCAGACCTGCGCGACCGAGAAGCGCCGCCGCAGGAAGCGGGGCACGGCCGTCGATCCGGCCAAGCGCGTGGTCATCAACGAACTGGTCTGCGAAGGCTGCGGCGACTGCAGCGTGCAGAGCAATTGCCTTTCGGTGGAGCCGCTGGAAACCGAATTCGGCCGCAAGCGCACCATCAACCAGAGCAGCTGCAACAAGGACATGAGCTGCCTGAAGGGCTTCTGCCCGAGCTTCGTGACCGTCGAGGGCGGCCAGCTCAAGAAAAAGAGCAAGAGCAAGGGCGCGACGCCCGCCGAGTTCGGCCTGATGCCCGAGCCGGTGATCCCGTCGCTGGACGGTGGCAAGGTCTGGGGCGTGGTGGTGGCGGGCGTCGGTGGCACCGGCGTCATCACCATCGGGCAGCTCTTGGGCATGGCCGCGCACATCGAGGCCAAGGGCATCGTCACGCAGGACGCGGCGGGTCTCGCGCAAAAGGGCGGCGCCACCTGGAGCCACGTGCTCATCGGCGACACGCAGGACGACATCCGCACCACGCGCGTGGGCACGGCGGCGGCCGACCTGATCCTGGCCTGCGATCCGCTGGTCACGGTCAACGGCGAGACCATGGCGCGCATGCGCGAAGGGCGCACGCACGTGGCGCTGAACAGCCACAGTTCGCCGACGGCCGCCTTCGTGCGCAACGCCAACTGGCAGAACCCCGAAGACGCCTGCGCCGCTGAAATTGCGCGCGCTGTCGGCATCGATGGCATCGGCACCTTCGACGCCGATGCGGCCGCGACCACGCTGATGGGCGACAGCATCTACGTCAACCCGATGATCCTGGGCTACGCGTGGCAGAAGGGCTGGCTCCCGCTGGCGCACGAGTCGCTGATGCGCGCCATCGAGCTGAACGCCGTGGCCATCGAGAACAACAAGACCGCCTTCGAATGGGGCCGCCAGGCTGCCGTTCGTCCCGAGGAGCTGCAAAAGCGCGTGCGCCCGGGCCAGGTCATCGAGTTCAAGAAGCGCGAAACGGTCGAGAGCCTGGTGGCACGCCGCGCCGAGTTCCTGACCGGCTACCAGAACGCTGCGTATGCCGAGGAATACAAGCAGTTCGTCGCCAAAGTGCAGCAGGCGGAATCGTCGCTGCCGGGCAAGACGGCGCTGACCGAAACCGTGGCGCGCTACCTGTTCAAGCTGATGGCCTACAAGGACGAGTACGAAGTGGCGCGCCTGCACACCGACCGCACGTTCCTGGACCGCGTCGAAGGCATGTTCGAGGGCGACTACAAGCTCAACTACCACCTCGCGCCGCCCCTCATTGCGAAGAAGAACGCCAAGGGCCAGTTGCAGAAGCAGAAGTTCGGCCCCTGGATGCTCACGGGCTTCAGGTTCCTCGCAAAGCTCAAGGGCGTGCGCGGCACGGCGCTGGACATCTTCGGCCGCACCGAAGAGCGCAAGACCGAGCGCGCGCTGATCGGCGAGTACCGCGCGAGCATCGACGAGGTGATCGGCGCCCTGCGCGCCGACAACCACGCGCTGGCGCTGGAAATCGCGAGCCTGCCCGAGCAGATCCGCGGCTACGGCCACGTGAAGGACCGCAACCTGGTGGCCGCCCGCACGCGCTGGAGCGAGCTGATGGCCAAGTGGCGCAATCCGCAGGGGCAGCGCGCGGCGGCCTGATTTTTCAGCCGACCTGGCCTTCAAAGAGCGCCCGATGGGCGCTCTTTGCTATTCAAAACGTAGCAAAGAACGGCCGGGCCGGATACCCGGAAAGCCCTCCCCGCCGCGCCGGATAAGCCGGTGAAAGGGCTGCGTGCCCCGAATACAATGCCCGGTGCTGTGCGCGGCGCCAAGCCCCGCCGAGCTTTGACTTGCGGCCCGTTCCCGTGGCCGCGAAGAGATGGAATGGCAGGCCCGGCCCGCACTCCTCTCGCTTCCTATTCCCTATCTCTCTGCTGGAGACTCTCTTGTTCATTTCCTCTGCTTTCGCCCAGACCGCGCCCGCAGCCACCGGCGGTGGCGACATGTTGTCCTCGCTGGGCAGCATGCTGCCCCTGGTGCTGATGTTCGTGGTGCTGTATTTCGTCATGATCCGCCCGCAAATGAAGCGCCAGAAGGAAGCCCGCACCATGATCGAGGCCCTGGCCAAGGGCGACGAAGTCGCCACGGCCGGCGGCGTGCTCGGCAAGATCACCTCGATCGGCGACCAGTACCTGGGCCTGGAAATCGCCAACGGCATCGAGATCAAGATCCAGCGCAGCGCCGTGGTTCAGGTCCTGCCCAAGGGCGCCGTCAAATAAAGGCGTGAGCTGATCCTTGCGCTTTGCGGCGCAGGGCCCCAATTCACGCCGTGTCCCCTTTCTGAACGCTTGTGAAAAGCGCCTTCTCATGAACCGTTACCCGGTCTGGAAGTACACGATCATCGTGATCGTGCTGCTCGTGGGGCTCGTCTACGCCCTGCCCAATTTCTTCGGCGAGTCGCCTGCGGTGCAGGTGTCGGCGGCCAAGTCCACCATCAAGATCGATGCGTCGACCCAGGCCCGGGTCGAGGGCGTGCTCAAGGCGGCGGGCCTCGCGCCCGACCTGCTGACGCTCGAGCCGACCGCCGTGCGGGCGCGCTTCGTCTCCACCGACGACCAGATCAAGGCGCGCGACGCGCTGCAGCAGGCCCTGGTGCCCAATGCGGACGAAGCCTCCTACGTGGTGGCGCTGAACCTCGTGTCCCGCTCGCCCCATTGGCTGACGGCGCTGCATGCCTTCCCGATGTACCTGGGCCTGGATCTGCGCGGCGGGGTCGACTTCCTGCTGCAGGTGGACATGCGCGGCGTGCTGGACAAGAAGGCCGAGTCCTTCGCCGGCGACATCCGCACGGGCCTGCGCGACAAGAAGGTGCGCGGCAGCGCGGTCAACCGCAACGGCCAGACCGTGGAGATCACGCTGCGCGACGCCGACAGCCTGGAGATCGCCCGGCGCATGATCCAGGACCAGATGCCCGACCTGAGCACCGTGGAGAGCCAACAGGGCACCGAGTCGCGCATCGTGGCGAGCATCAAGCCCGAGGCGGCGCGCCGCTTCCAGGACGCGGCGCTCAAGCAGAACGTGACCACGCTGCACAACCGGATCAACGAACTGGGCGTGGCCGAGCCGGTGATCCAGCAGCAGGGCATCGACCGCATCGTCGTGCAGCTGCCCGGCATGCAGGACCCGGCCCAGGCCAAGACCATCATCGGGCGCACCGCCACGCTGGAGATGCGCCTGGTGGACGAAAGCACCGAAGGCCGCGCGGCCGAACAGGGCACGGGGCCGGTGCCGTTCGGCTCCGAGAAATTCCTGGACCGCTCGGGCCGCGCCGTGATCGTGAAGAAGCAGGTGCTGGTCACCGGCGAGAACCTGACCGACGCGCAGCCCGGCTTCGAGCAGCAGACCAACCAGCCCAAGGTCGACCTGACCATGGACTCCAAGGGCGGCAACATCATGCGCGACGTGAGCCGCGAGAACTACAAGAAGCGCATGGCCATGCTGATCTTCGAGAAGGGCAAGGGCGAAGTGCTCACCGCTCCCTCGATCAACGGCGAGCTGGGCAACCGCTTCCAGGTGTCCGGCGCGATGACCGTGTCCGAGGCCAACGACCTCGCGCTGCTGCTGCGCGCCGGCTCGCTGGCCGCGCCGATGGAGATCATCCAGGAACGCACCATCGGCCCGACGCAGGGCGCCGAGAACATCAAGAAGGGCTTCGACAGCGTGATGTACGGCTTCGCCGCGATCATGGTGTTCATGTGCATCTACTACGCGCTGTTCGGCGTGTTCTCGTCGATCGCGCTGGCGGTCAACCTGATGCTGCTGGTGGCCATCCTCTCGATCCTGCAGGCCACGCTTACGCTGCCCGGCATCGCGGCCATGGCGCTGGCCATCGGCGTGGCCATCGACTCGAATGTGCTGATCAACGAGCGCGTGCGCGAAGAGCTTCGCAACGGGGCCTCGCCGCAGGCGGCGATCCACGCGGGCTACGAGCGCGCCTGGGGCACCATTCTTGACTCCAACGTGACCACGCTGATCGCGGGCATCGCGCTCCTGGCCTTCGGCTCGGGCCCGGTGCGCGGCTTCGCGGTGGTGCACTGCATCGGCATCGTCACCTCGATGTTCTCGGCCGTGTTCTTCTCGCGCGGCCTCGTGAACTTCTGGTACGGCCAGAAGAAGAAGCTCAAGAGCGTGTCGATCGGCACGGTCTGGCGTCCCAAGACCGATGGCGCTGACGCCGTGGCCGTGGCCGTGGCCGAAACCAAGTAAGAGGCAGCAGAGAGCCATGGAATTCTTCCGGATCCACAAGACCATCCCGTTCATGCGCCACGCGCTGGTGCTGAACATCGTTTCCTTCGTCACCTTCGCGCTGGCCGTGTTCTTCCTGTTCCATCGCGGGCTGCACCTGTCGGTGGAGTTCACCGGCGGCACGGTGATGGAAGTGGCCTACAAGCAGTCGGCCGACGTCGGCAAGGTGCGCGACGTCGTCGCCAAGCTGGGCTACCAGGAGGTGCAGGTGCAGAGCTTCGGCACCTCGGTGCAGATCCGCCTGCCGGTGAGCAAGGGCATGACCTCGACCCAGCAGAGCGACCAGGTGATGGGCGCCCTGAAGGCGGTCGAGCCGACGGTGGAACTGCGCAGCAACGAATTCGTCGGCCCGCAGGTGGGCGACGAGCTCACCAGCAACGGCCTGAAGGCGCTCGCGATGGTGGTCGCGGGCATCATGATCTACCTGGCGTTTCGCTTCGAATGGAAGTTTGCACTGGCTACCGTTCTGGCCAACCTGCACGACGTGGTGATCATCCTGGGCTTCTTCGCCTTCTTCCAGTGGGAGTTCTCGCTGGCGGTGCTGGCGGCGGTGCTGGCGGTGCTGGGCTACTCGGTGAACGAATCGGTGGTGATCTTCGACCGGGTGCGCGAGAACTTCCGCCGCTACCGCAAGCTGACGACGGCCGAAGTGATCGACAGCGCGATCACCTCGACCATCAGCCGCACGATCATCACCCACGGCTCCACGCAGCTGGTGGTGCTGTCGATGTTCTTCTTCGGCGGCCCCACGCTGCACTACTTTGCGCTGGCGCTGACCATCGGCATCTGCTTTGGCATCTACTCCTCGTGCTTCGTGGCCGCGGCCATCGCGATGTGGCTGGGCGTGAAGCGCGAAGACCTGATCAAGGGCGGCCCGACCAAGCGCGACGGCGAATCGGAAGACGACCCGAACGCCGGCGCCGTGGTCTGACGGATACTTCAGGGTTCAACAAAGCGGGCGGCACTGCCGCACCGCTGTTCGTATGCAACGCCGGGCATTCTCCGCACTTGTGCGGTGGCGTTTCCCGATGCAAGCTCGCGGTTGTTGCTGACGAACAGTTCCCCTTGGCCTTCCCGATCTTTCAATGAGCATTGCGCGGTCCGCCTCTTCCCTGCAGCTCGCACGCGAGACGCGTGAGCGTTTCGTATTGGCCACGGAAGGGGCCATCGTCCCGCTGGCCCGCGCGATCCGCGACCGGCTGACGCAGCTGGCTTCCGAGGTGAGCAACGCCCGCGCGATGCAGGAGCATCGCGACGATTTCGTGGCGTTCCAGGGGCAGGCCACGCAGTGGGTGACGCTCGCGCAGACGGGCTGGCGCAAGGCGCTGGGCGCCTCCACGCAAACCGGCGGCCTCACGACCTTTCCCACGGCGCTGCGGCTCGAGCTGATCGGCGACGAGGTGGTCGAAACCAACATCCTCGCCTCGCGCCTGGCGCAGGTGATCCACGACAAGGCGAGCTTCGAGCTCAGCGACCTGCGCCTGCGCATCCAGTCCCTGGAAGGCACCAGCGAGCTCGATGCGAAGGACGTGCTCAAGCCCGAGACGCTGGCCAAGCTCCTGGTGGAGCAGTGGCTCGCGGCGGGCCTCGGCCGCGAGCTCTGGAGCCGCGTGCAGGACACGGTGCAGCAGCAACTGCTCGATGTGGTCGTGAAGGCCTATGAGGGCGCCAATGCTTTCCTGATCGCCAATGGCGTGATGCAGGAGATCGACCTCAAGAGTTTCGTGCGGCGCACCGGCAATGCCGGCAATGCCGGCGGTGGCAACAGCGGCGGCTTCAACAGTTCGTTCGCGGGCGGGGCCGCGCCGACGATGGATAACGGTGGTGGCCAGCAGCGGCCCGGCTTCGGCGCGCAGGCGCCGCAACAGCAGCAGGCCTCCGTGCCGATGCCCGCCGCGTCGTCGACGATCGGCGGTTCCCCGCTGACGGTCGCGCGGCAGCGCGCGCAGACCGCGCTCCTGAGCCTCAAGCGTTTCGTCACCGCGCGCATCGGCGGGGACACCACCACCGTCACCGCCCAGAATTCGATCACGGCCACCGCCCCGGCGGGCCGCGCGACCGGTCCCGGCCCGGGTGGCGGCAATGCCGGCGCCGGCGCCGGTGGCAACACCGCGCCCCGCGCGTTCTCCAGGACTTTCGCCGGCGCCATTGCCGACGCCGAGGCCGCCTACCGCATGGCGGCCACGCAGTACATGGAGGCGTCGGGCGAGCAGGCCACGCTGATCCAGCAGACCGCGGTCGACCTGCGCCGGCGCAGCGCCGAACTCAAGAAGCGCGCACCCACCACGGCCGACAAGGCCACCGTCGAGATCGTCGCGCTCATGTTCCAGGCCATCCTGGCCGAGGAGCGGATTCCGTTCTCGGCGCGCGTGTGGTTTGCGCGGCTGCAGATGCCGGTGCTGCGCGTGGCCATCGCCGAGCCCGAGTTCTTCGGCACGCTGCAGCATCCCGCGCGCATGCTGATCGACCGCATGGGTTCGTGCGTGATGGGCTTCGATGCCGCGGCCATCACCGGCAGCGCGCTCGAAGGCGAGATCAAGCGCGTGGTGCAGGTGATCGAGCAGTACCCCGAGACCGGCCAGCGCGTGTTCAAGCTGGTGTTCGACGAGTTCGTCGCTTTCCTCAATCGCTACCTCACGCAGAGCGACAGCACGCAGCGCGTGATGAGCGTGGCGCAGCAGGTCGAGCAGAAGGAAACGATGGCGATCCAGTACACCATCGAGTTGCGCAAGATGCTCAACGACATGCCGGTGCGCGACGAGATCCGCGAGTTCCTGTTCAAGGTCTGGGCCGAGGTGCTGGCGATCGCCGCGCTGCGCTACGGCGCGCAGGGCGAGCAGACGGTCATGCTCAAGCGCGTGGCCTCCGAACTGGTGTGGGCCGCGAGCGCCAAGCCCAACCGCACCGACCGCGCCCGCGTCATCCAGGACCTGCCGCAACTCCTGCAGCGCCTGCGCCAGGGCATGGCGCTCCTGGGCATCGTCGACGAGCCGCAGGAGGCGCACATCAAGACCATCGGGGCCACGCTGTCCGACGCGTTCCTCTCGAAGACCGAGGCCATTCCACAGGCCAAGATCGAAGCCATGGCCGAGCGCCTGGCGCACCTGGAAGATTTCGTGAGCGACATCGGCGGTACCGCCGACCTGCCGCTCGATGCCCACAGCATCGAACTGCTGCTGGGCGTGGACGCCGCCTCCATCGAGGTGGTGCCCGATGCCGCGGGCGTGCCGGTGCCCGAGGACATGCTGGCCTGGGCGCACGAGCTGCAGGTGGGCAACTGGTTCATGCTGGACCACAACGACCGCGTGAGCCAGGTGCAGTTCGTCTGGCGCAGCGACAGGAAGCAGCTGCACCTGTTCGCGACGGCCGACGGCCGCAGCTTCCTGATCCAGGCGGGCCGATTGGCAACGTACCTGCAGGCGGGTCTCCTGGTGCCGGCCGAGGAAGAGACGCTCACGGTGCGCGCCACGCGCGAGGCGCTGGCGAAGCTGGATGCCAATCCGGAGCGCTTGCTGAACTAGCCGGCTGCTGCCGCTGGCTCAGTGTGCGATACGGCCTTCGCGGCTTTCGCACAACTCGTCGAGCACCAGCGCATCGGGCTCGATGCCGGTGCTCCAGTGCACCATCAGCACGATGATCTTGAGTTCGTCCAGGGCCACCGGATCGCCCGGTGCCGCCATCGCGCGTTCGATCACGATCTCGCGCAATCCGCACGACAGCACGTTCGACGATTCGAGAAAGCGGATGAAGCCGAGGCATTCGGCGCCCAGGTGCTCCTGCTCGGCCTGCGAGTAGACGCGCATGGCGTCGTCCGATTGGGGCAGGGAGGCTTCGGGCGCGCCGCGGAAGCTGACCGTGGCGGCGGCATCGTCGTCGGGATCGAGCTCCAGCTGTATGCCCTGCGTTGCGAGGCTCAGGCCGTCGAGCCAGTGCAGGGCATCGCGAATCTCGTCTGCCTCGAAGCCGTGGGCGCTGAGCTTGCGGCCCAGCTGCTCGGGTTCGGGGCAGGCATCGCCGCGCCAATAGTTTTCGTAGACAAAAACAAGCACTTCGAACATGAGCCCAATATAGCCCACGAATGTGCAAGCCAGGCTAGTGTGTTGCCCCGCAAATGACTGCGGGGCCACCCGCTAGGTGGATGCCATTCGTTGAAAGAGCCCGCCAGGCAGGCGTGAAATGTGCCCGTCCAGTTCGAGTTCGAGCATCCTGGCCTGCAGCGCGGCTGCGCTCCATCCGGTGCGTGCGCTGAGCGCATCGAGGCTCACGGGCTCGAAGCCGAGCGCGTCCAGCAGCGGGTCTTCGCTGGCCGATGTGTCGTTGCCTGCACGGCCGTTCGAGGGCTGGGCACTTGCTGCGCCGTCCGTGCGCAGCGGCGGCAGCTCCTCCAGGATGTCGGCCACCGACTCGACCAGCTTGGCGCCCTGGCGGATCAGCGCATGGCAGCCGCGCGATTGCGGCGAGTGGATCGAGCCCGGAATGGCGAACACTTCCTTGCCCTGCTCCGAGGTGAGCCGCGCGGTGATCAGCGAGCCCGACGCCAGTGCCGCCTCGACCACCAGCGTGCCGCGCGCGAGGCCCGCGATGAGCCGGTTGCGCTTGGGAAAGTTCTGCGTGAGGGGCGGCGTGCCGAGCGGCAGCTCGCTCACGATCAGCCCCTGCAAGGTGATGCGGTGCGCCAGGTCGCGATGGCGCGCGGGGTACACGCGGTCCAGTCCGGTGCCGACCACGGCCACCGTGGCGAGCCGCGGCGCATCGCCGGCGGCATCGAGCGCGCCCTGGTGCGCCGCGCCATCGACGCCCAGCGCGAGGCCCGAGATCACGGGCAGGCCCGCATCGCCCAGCGCGCGCGCGAAGCTGCGTGCGTTGGTGGCGCCTTGCGGCGTCGGATTGCGGCTGCCGACAACGGCGATGCTGTTCTGCAATTGCGTGAGGTCGAAGTCCGATGCGCCCAGCACATAGAGCATCAGCGGCGGGTCGGCCATCTCCAGCAGCGAGGCGGGGTAGCCGGCATCGCCGAGCGTGACGAGGCGGCGGGTGACGCCGCCGATGTCAGCCGTTTGAAGCCACTGCCAGGCCTGGTCGATCGATGCCTGCAGGCCGTGGGGCGGCTGTCGGAGCGCCTCGGCCTGCGCCGTGCTCACGACCTGCCGCAGCGCGGCATCGCCCTGCGCGAAGACTCCTTCGGGCAGGCCGAAGGCCGCGAGCAGCTTGCGCGCGGCGCCGTCGCCGATGCCCGGCGTCAGTGAAAGCCGCAGCCAGCCTGCGAGTTCTGCGCGTTCCAAACGGGTACGGGCGTGGACGTGTGCGCCGGAAAGCCGATCAGGGGTTGACCAGGTAGTCGCCGGCCTTCGGGGTGTCGTTGATCTCGAGCACCAGGGCGTAGGAGACCTTCTCGAAGGTGCGGAACACCATGAGGAGACCGATGCGTTCGTTCGGCAGCTTGATGGTTTCCTTGCGCGCACCGGTGCGGTCCAGGATGGTTTCGCCGTTCTTCAGGATGGCCAGCACGTGGCCGCTGTCGATGCCGTCGCGCGTGCCCTTGTTGATGGCCACCACCTGGTTCTGTGCCGCGAACTGCACCGCGTTGCCGTAGACCGAGATGATGCGGCCGTCGACCTGGGTCGAAGGCGCGCGCGGCGCGTAGCTCAGCAATTGGCGCGGCGGCTCGGGCAGCAGGCGGTCGCCGGCGCGCATTTCTTCGCGCGAGGCCACGATGTCGATGCTGGCGGGCACGACGGTGATGATGTCCTTGTCGTCGACCGTCTCGATGGTGGTCGATTCGCCGCGCTGCAGCTGGGCCTTGCCCAGGTACTGCGCCTCGTAGCCGAGGATCTCGCCCGTTCCGGGGTCCTTCAGCGGCGTGGCGTTGCGGAAGATGCGGAAGTGCTGGACCGGGCCCGGCACTTCGACCAGCGGCGACTCGGGATTGCCGCGGGCGTAGGCCCGGTCGCCGCGCGACAGCAGCACGCGGCTGTCGTTGCCGGCGACGATGCGCGGCGCGCTCTCGAGCGTGTTGGCGTCCACCACGATCGGCTCGCTCAGGAAGGGCTCGATCAGGCTGGGGTTGAGCGTGGGCAATGCCATGCCGGCCAGCGAGTCGAAACGGGTGCGGGGTGACAGCTTGATGGTGCCGCCGTCGCCGCTCACGCCGCCGCGGCGGGTGGTCAGGCGCGCCCGGCCGCCGCTCTTGTCCAGGTAGAGAACCTGGCCGGGGTAGATGCGGTGGGGGTTGGCGATCTCGTTGATGTTCATGCCCCACAGCTCCGGCCAGCGCCAGGGGCGCAGCAGGTACAGGCGGGAAATGGCCCAGAGCGTGTCGCCGGGCTTGACCGTGTACTCGTCGGGCGCCTTGGGCGACAGCTCGCTCAGCGGCACGCCCGCCTGGGCGGTCTGCTGGGCCGTGGCGCGCTGCTGGGGCGTGACGGGGTAGTTTTGAGCCCAGGCCGTGGTGGCGCCGCAACTGCCGATTACCGCCAGGGCGGTCAGCGTGGCGAAGAGATTGGGGCGCTGGCGTTCGGTGGATCTGAGCTTTTTCATGTCTGGATGGGTGAGCGCACGACGTATCGTTGCGCATACGAATCTCACAATTTGCTACGAATTCTGCGCCCGAAGCCCTTGAGAGGGCAACGTTTTCGGGCCCGCGGGGCGCCCGGCGTCGCGGAATTGGCGAAAATAGCCACAACTTCCCCCCGATTTCATGGCCAAACGAATCATTCTGAGTTACCCGGACAAGCGCCTGCACACGGTGGCCAAGCCGGTGCAGGGCGTCGATGCGCGCATCAAGGCCCTGGTCGCCGACATGCTGGAGACCATGTACGACGCCGAAGGCATCGGCCTGGCTGCGACCCAGGTCGACGTGCACGAGCGGCTCGTCGTCATCGACGTGTCCGAAGAGCGCAACAAGCCGATCGTGCTGATCAATCCCGAAATCACCTGGGCGAGCGACGAAAAGGTGCTCAATGAAGAGGGCTGCCTCTCGGTGCCGGGCATCTACGACGGCGTGATGCGTTCCACCTCGGTCAAGGTCCAGGCGCTCGACGAAAACGGCGACATGCGCACCATCGAGGCCGACGGCCTCCTGGCCGTGTGCGTCCAGCACGAACTCGACCACCTGCTGGGCAAGGTGTTCGTCGAATACCTCTCCCCCCTGAAGCGCAACCGCATCAAGAGCAAGCTGCTCAAGCAACAGCGCGAAGAAACGCGCGAACGGGCCTGACCGCCATGACCATGCGCAGCCTCGCTTGCCTTGCGGCGTTGACGGTTCTTGCGGCGATCGCCGGCTGCGCCAACGAGCCCACCCGCATCCAGCCCGGCGCCACCGCCGCCGACACCCTGCAGCGCCTGGGTGCGCCCACCGGCCGCTATCCGCTCAACAACGGCGGCGAACGCCTTCAGTATTCGCGCATGCCGGCCGGCTTCGAGGTCACCGACATCGACGTGGACGCCGCGGGCAAGGTCGTCTCGGTGACGCAGGTGCTCAGCGAGGCGCGCTTCGGCTACGACATCAAGGTCAACCAGTGGCGCCAGAACGATGTCATGGCGTTCTACGGCAGGCCCTACCAGATCGACCGCGTCAGCTCCTTCGACGGCGTGGTCTGGACCTGGCGCTACAAGGCCGTGAACGAGCGCCGCATGCTCTATATCTATATGGATCCCACCGGCGTGGTCCGCCGCTATCACACGGGGGATGACCTCGAATTCGAGCGAGTCCGGGATTGAGCCGGCTGAAGGTCGCCTTTGCGGGCACGCCCGAGTTCGCGCGCGTCGCGCTGGAGGCCATCGCCGCCGCCGGCCATGAGGTCGTGCTGGTGCTGAGCCAGCCCGACCGGCCCGCGGGCCGCGGCATGAAGCTGCAGGCTTCCCCCGTCAAGCAGTGCGCCGTCGCCAACGGCTGGCCGGTGGCGCAGCCGCGCAGCCTCCGCCTGGATGGCAAGTACCCGGACGAAGCCGTCATCGGTCGCGACGCCCTGCAAAAGGCCGCACCCGACGTGATGGTGGTCGCCGCCTACGGGCTCATCCTGCCGCAGTGGGTGCTCGACCTGCCGACGCACGGCTGCCTGAACATCCACGCGAGCCTCCTGCCGCGCTGGCGCGGCGCGGCGCCGATCCACCGCGCCATCGAGGCCGGCGACGCAGAAACCGGCATCACCATCATGCAGATGGACGCGGGCCTGGACACCGGCGACATGCTGCTGCGCGAAGCCGTGGACATCGGCAGCGACAACACCGCGCGCCTGCACGACCGCCTGGCCGCGCTCGGCGGCCGGATGATCGTCGAAGCCCTGGCGAACCTCGGCGGCTTGACCCGCACGCCGCAGCCCGCCGAAGGCGTCACCTACGCCAACAAGGTCGAAAAACACGAGGCGCAGATCGACTGGACCCAGCCGGCCGAGGCCATCGTGCGGCGCGTCCGGGCCTTCGATCCGTTCCCAGGCGCCAACAGCCCGCTCGACGGCGAGACCGTCAAGCTCTGGACCGCGCACGCGGTGCCTGCCGGCGCGCCGGCCGCGCCCGGCACGATCCTGGCCGTCAGCGACACCGGCGTCGCGGTGGCGGCCGGTCATGCGGGCAACGCCGGCGTGATGCTCACCGAACTCCAGCGTCCGGGCGGCAAGCGCCTGCCCGTGGCCGATTTCCTGCGCGGCTTCGACCTGAAGCCCGGGCAGGTGTTCGGCTGATGTTTCTCTCCTCGGCAATCCGCCAGCGCCCCGAATTCCGCAAGGGCATCCGCGACATGTCCTCGGCCGCGCTGGGCATCGGCGCCTGGGGCCTGATGACCGGCGTGGCCATGGTCAAGTCGAACATGAGCGTGGTGGAGGCGGTGGCCATGACGCTGTTCGTCTACGCCGGCAGCTCCCAGCTCGCGGCCATTCCGCTGCTGTTCGCGGGCGCACCGGCGTGGGTGATCCTGGCGACGGGCTTCTGCGTGAACCTGCGCTTCGTGGTCTTCAGCCTGCACCTGCGGCCCTATCTCATGCACATGCCGCGCTGGCGGCGCCTCACGCACGGCTACCTGACGGCGGACCTGAGCTACGCGCTCTTCACGAAGCAGTACCCGGCGCCGCCCGTGACCGCCGCCGAGCAGCAGTCGCAGGAGGCCTACCTCACCGGCAACTACTTCGTGACCTGGTGCTCGTGGATGGGCATGAGCCTCCTGGGCATTGCGCTGGCCAACTTCATTCCGCAGACCTGGGGCCTGGGCTTCGCGGGCGTGCTGAGCCTGGTGGCGATCGTCTGCTCGATGGCGACGACCCCGCTGCGCATCCTGGCCGCGCTGATCGCCGGCGCCACCGCGGTCGCGGCCTATGCGCTGCCGCTCAAGCTAAACATCGTCGTGGCCATCGGCGCCGCGGTGCTGCTGTGCTTCTGGCTCGAGAAGCAGTTCGGGCTCGACCCGAACGCGGAGGACGACAAGTGAGGGGCGCCGACCTGTGGACGATGGGCGTGATCATCGGCCTGGCGCTCATCACGGTGCTCACGCGCTGCTTCTTCTTCATCCTCGACCGCCCATGGGGCCTGCCGGACTGGGCGCACCGCGCGCTGCACTACGCGCCGGCGGCCGCGCTGGCCGGCGTGATCGCGCCCGAGATCGTCATGACGCAGGGCCACCTGATCACCACGCTGCACGACGCGCGCCTGTACGCGGCCATCGTCGGCGGCGCTTACTACTACTGGCGGCGCGGCGTGCTCGGCACGATGCTGGCCGGCATGGCGGTGTACCTGCCGCTGCACCTCTGGGCGCGCTGGTAGGCCTTCAGCGCAGGGCGAGGGCCGTGCGCAGCGCGGCGGCGATGGCATCGGGCGTGACGCGCGGGAGCGTCGCCGCGCGATAGGCATCGGGGCGAACGAGGACGAAGCCTGCGCCATCGAGGCCGAGATGGTTCATGAGCGTCTCGTCGGCTTGCAGCGTCGGCAAGCCGCTGTCTCCGCCGATCGCGAGCAGGCGCAGCGGCAGCGATGCCGTTGCAACCAGCGCTGCATCGGCGTCGGCGCGCGTGGGCGCCAACCACAGGCCGATGCATTGCGTGCCATCGGCCAGCAACTGCATCAACGTCGTCTCGCCGCCATCGGCCCAGCGCAGCGGCAGGTTCTGCATCGAGCGACCGCCTTCGGGCAATTGCGGCGCGGCCGGGTAGTCGTTGGCAACCGACATGCGCCCGGTGTTCAACAGCGCACGCGCGAACGGATGGCGCGCCGCCAGCGCCACCACCGCGCTGCGCAGCAAGCGCTCGGCCGGCGAGCGCGGCGCGAGAAAACGCGCCGAGCGGCTGGTCACCCGCAGGTTCTCTTGCGCGGCGGGCTGCCGTTCCGCGTCGTAGCTGTCGAGCAGCGCGTCGCCCGCCTGCCCCTGCGCGACCAGCGCCAGTTTCCAGCCGAGGTTCGCCGCATCCTGGATGCCGCTGTTGCCGCCGCGCGCGCCGAAGGGGCTCACCACGTGCGCGGCATCGCCGATGAAGAACACGCGGCCATGCCGAAAGCGCTCGAGCAGATGGTCGCGGTAGCCATACGGGCCGATCCACACGAACTCGAATTCCACGCCCGGCCCGAGCTGCTCGCGCAGCCGCGCGCCCGCCACTTCGGGGCGGCTGATGTGGGCCGTGTCGCAATCCTCGGGCATCTGGTAGTCGATGCGCCACACGCCATCGGCCATGAGGTGCTGCCACACGCCGCGGCCTTCGTTGAAGGGCGCGTCGACCCAGGTCCAGCGCTCGGTGGGCAGCGGCTTCCTGAAACGCACGTCGCTGATGCACCAGCGGTCGGTGCTGCGGGAGGCGTGCGCCTCGATGCCCAGCTGCGTGCGGATCGGGCTGTGGGCGCCGGTCGCGTCGATCAGCCGGTCGGCTTCGATCGCGTAGCTGCCTGCGGGCGTCTCGATGCCGATGCGCACGCCGTCGCCGAGCGGCTCGACCTGCGTCACGCGGCTCTTCCAGCGCACGTCGGTCAGCCCGAGTTCCAGGATGCGCTCGACCAGGAACCACTCGACGTAGAACTGCTGCAGGTTGATGAACGGCGACTGCCTGGAGACGCTCGCCGCCTGCAGGTTGAAGTTGTAGACCTCCTGGTCGCCCGAGAAGGTGCGCCCGAACGACCAGGTGATGCCCTTGGCCGCGATGCGCTCATGGATGCCCAGGCGCTCGAAGATCTCCAGGCTCTTCTGCGCGTAGCAGATGCCGCGCGACGAGGCGCCGCGAACGCCGACGGTGTCGTCCTCGTCCAGCAGCACGGCGCGCACGCCGCGCTGTGCGAGGTCGCAGGCCAGCGTAAGGCCCGAGAGGCCGGCGCCGACGATCACGATCGGATGCCGAACGATCTCCTTGCTGCCCAGTTCGGGCGGCGGCGTGAAGGGCCAGGCCGGTAATTCGTAGGCCGGCGCGAACGCGAAGGTTTCCATGGCTCGGCTACAGCGCGTGGGCGAACTCGGCGATGGCGTCCGCCGCCTTCGGGATCAGTTCGGGCTGCCCCGCCAGATAGTGGTTGCCGCCCACGATGTCGACATTGCGGATGCGCGCGCCGCCCGCGGCCATCCAGGCATCGCGCGTGCTCGGAAAGGTCGACTGGTCGCCCGTGTAGGTCAGCAACAGCTTGGGCACCGTGGTGCGCGCGAGGTTGGCCGGCCCGTCGGCCTGCGAGCGCGACGACCATTGCGAGAGGAATGCGGTCAGCGAGGTGGTGCGGCCCATCGCATTGGCCGAGTAGTTCACCTGGCGCGCATCGCCCCACACGCTGCCGGGCAGGCGGTCGTTGGCGTCGAGCGACAGGTCCACGCAGCGCGGATCGGCATGCGTGCGGTAGACGATGAAGGCCTGGTCGCGCGGCGCGCCCGGCGTGCTGCGCAGCAGCGCCAGGCGGTCGATGCACCACTGCTCGATGCGATCCAGCCGCGCCTTCTGCGCCGTGCTGAAACGCGCGAGAAAGTCGCTGTCGTAGGGCATGCGATGGCGCGGGTCGTACATGTCGAGGTCGGAGTCCACCGACAGCGGATCGTGTTCGTCGGTGACCGAAGGATCGATCCAGTCGCGCATCAGCCGCGTGCGGCCCAGGTGCGCGGCGCACAGCGCGATGCCGTCCACCGGTGGCAAATCGCTGGGGTGCAGGTGCGTCGGGTCGCCATCGGGCAGGTGCGTGGCGGTGAGCTTCTCGGCCTGTGCCTGGTAGAAGGCCGCGAGTGCCGCGCCGCCCGAGTTGCCGACGAGGATCACCTTCTCGTAGCCGGCTTCGCGCAGGTGCTGCACGCCGGCGCCCAGGTCCTGGATGGCGCGCTCCATCAGCAGCACCGTGTCGTTGCCCACGAAGCGCGAGTTCAGCCCCATGCAGCAGATGCCGCGTTCGGCCAGCGGGCCGATGAGGTAGTGGCCCATGAAGTTGCTGGTCGGGTGCATCACGATGGCCGCGACCTTCTTCGGACCCGGCGGCGCGCGGAACGCGCCGTAGATGCGCGGACGCAATAGCTGCAGGCCCGACTGGCTCTCCATCGCCGCGCCGGCCTTCACGTCGATGACGGCGAGTTGCAGCTCAGGCATTCGGGGCACCCTTCGCTGCGCGCATTTCTGCCTTGCGCGCAGTCCACGCATCGAGGTCCGCATGTGCATGCCGCGCATGCGCATCCATCTCCGCCTGCGGCACGGTCGGCGTCGTCAGCTCCAGGCGGATGCCGTTGGGGTCGAAGAAGTAGATCGACTCGATGATGTGGTGGTCGGTCACGCCCAGCACTTCGACGCCCGCGCCTTCCAGGCGCGCCTTGGCGGCGCGCAGGTCGTCCACCGAGTCGACGCGCAGCGCGATGTGGTTCACCCACGCGGGCGTGTTGGGCGAGGGCAGCGCGGCGGTGTCGTCGCCCAGGTCGAAGAAGGCGATGTACGAGCCGTCGCGCATCTGGAAAAAGATGTGCACGTAGGGGCAGTACTCGCCGGTGCTCGGCACGTGGTCGCTCTGGATGATGTGGGCGAGGGGCAGGCCCAGGAGGTCTTCATAGAAGTGGCGCGTCTCTTCGCTGTCGCGGCAGCGCCAGGCGAAGTGGTGCAGCCCGCGCACAGGGGGTGGGGCGGTGTTGGCAATCGTCGTCGGCATGCGTGTCTCCGGTGAGCCGTCATTGGGCGATGCCGCGTCTTATGATGCAATCGAAATTAATTCATCGATTGATGAAATAAACATATGAATCTGACCCTGCGCCAACTGCGCGCCTTCGCCGCCGTCGCCGAAGCCGGCAGCTTCACCGCTGCGGCGCAGCAGCTGCATCTCACGCAGTCGGCGCTCAGCGTGCTGGTGCGCGAACTCGAACGCGAGATGGGCGTGCAGCTGCTCGACCGCCACACCCGGCGCGTGCAGCTCTCGGAGGCGGGGCGCGAGTTCCTGCCCTCGGTGCATCGCCTGCTCGGGGACCTGACAAGTGCGGTGGCCGGTGTGACCGATCTGCGTGACAAGAAGAAAGGCTTGCTACGGCTTGCGGCGCCGCAGCTCATGGCCTGCACGCTGATGCCGCGCGTGATCGCGCTCTATCGCGCGGCGTATCCCGATGTCGAGGTGCGCCTGGCCGATACGCTGCCCGAGCACCTGCTCGCGGGCGTCGCGGCCGGCGATGTGGAACTGGCGGTGGGGCAGGACGTGGCGGTCGACGCCACCATCGAGCGCCGCACGCTGCTGCGCGACCGGCACTGGCTGATCTGCCCGCCCGACCACGCCTTCGCCAGGCGCCGCAAGGTGCGCTGGCACGAGCTCGGCCCCTACACCTTCATCGCGCCCACGCGCGACTTTCGCCAGCGCGTGCTGCCCGAGCTCGCCCCGGCGGACCGCGCGCTCATGCTGCGCCCCGGCACCCAGGAGGTGTCGTACATGACCACCGCGCTCGGCATGGTGGCCGCGGGGCTGGGGCTCACCGTGTGCCCGACTTATTCCGCGCCGCTTGTGCGCGCCCATGGGCTGCAGATGGTGCGGCTCGAGTCGCCCGACTTCCACCGCGAGGTGTGCGTCTACCGCGCGGCGCGGCGCGCGCTCTCGCCGGCCGCGGCGAGCTTCGTCGAGCTCCTGGAGCGTTTCGCCAAGGCGCAGCCGAAGGGCTGAAAAGCATCGGAACGCTGCAAGAGGCGCATAGAGCGGCCGCGGGGCGATACCTACAATGCAAGACGACCTGTTTTCCACTATCTCCAGAGACCCATGAACGTCATTCGATTCACCGACCTCTGCGCGCAGGGCAAGGCCGCCGGCCAGCGCGTCTTCATCCGCGCCGATCTCAATGTGCCGCAGGACGACCACGGCAACATCACCGAAGACACGCGCATCCGCGCCTCGGTGCCCTGCATCCAGCTGGCCCTGGACGCCGGCGCGGCCGTGATGGTCACCTCGCACCTGGGCCGCCCGACCGAGGGCGAATTCAAACCCGAAGACTCGCTCGCCCCCGTGGCCAAGCGCCTGGGCGAGCTGCTCGGCCGCGAAGTGCCGCTGGTCGCCAACTGGGTCGACGGCGTCGACGTGAAGCCCGGACAGGTCGTGCTGCTGGAGAACTGCCGCGTCAACAAGGGCGAGAAGAAGAACGACGAGGGCCTGGCCCGCAAGCTCGCCGCGCTCACCGACATCTACGTGAACGACGCCTTCGGCACCGCGCATCGCGCCGAGGCCACCACCTACGGCATCGCGCAGTTCGCAAAGATCGCTGCCGCCGGCCCGCTGCTCGCGGCCGAGATCGACGCCATCACCAAGGCGCTGGCGCAACCCAAGCGGCCGCTGGTCGCCATCGTTGCCGGTTCCAAGGTCAGCACCAAGCTCACCATCCTGAAGAGCCTGTCGGCCAACGTCGACCAGCTCATCGTCGGCGGCGGCATCGCCAATACTTTCCTGCTGGCAGCCGGTCTGAAGATCGGCAAGTCGCTGGCCGAGCCCGACCTGGTCGACCAGGCCAAGGCGGTGATCGAGGCCATGCGCGCGCGCGGCGCCGATGTGCCGATTCCGGTGGACGTGGTCACGGCCAAGACCTTCGCGGCCGACGCGCCCGCTACCGTCAAGGACGCGAGCGACGTGGCCGACGACGACCTCATCCTGGACATCGGCCCCAAGACGGCCGCGATCCTTTCGGCGCAACTGCGCGAAGCCGGCACCATCGTGTGGAACGGCCCGGTCGGCGTGTTCGAGTTCGACGCCTTCGCGGGCGGCACCAAGGCCATTGCGCAAGCGATTGCCGAGAGCAGCGCGTTCTCGATCGCCGGCGGCGGCGACACGCTCGCGGCCATTGCCAAGTACGGCATCGAAAAACAGGTCGGCTACATCTCGACCGGCGGCGGCGCGTTCCTCGAGGTGCTGGAGGGCAAGACCCTGCCGGCCTTCGAGATCCTGGCCAAGCGCGCGGCGGGGTGACCTGGGCGGCGGGGAAATCTCATCGGGGTGACTTCCGTCAGACACACAAAGTGTATACAGTAGCGAATACAAAACGGAGACCAACTTCATGAGCACGGATCGCATCCCCCGCCACGCCACCAAGATCGTCGCCACGCTCGGCCCGGCGTCCAACACGCCGGAACTGCTGGAAAAAATGATCCTGGCCAAGGTCAGCGTGGTGCGGCTCAACTTCAGCCACGGCACCGCGCAGGACCACATCGACCGCGCCCTCATGGTGCGCGAGGCCGCCCGCAAGACGGGCCGCGAAGTGGCCATCATGGCCGACCTGCAGGGCCCGAAGATCCGCGTCGGCAAGTTCGCGCAGGGCAAGGTCCTGCTGGAAGCGGGCGCGAAATTCGTGCTCGACGCCTCGCGCACCGAGCTCGGCGACATCGATGCCGTGGGCCTGGACTACAAGGACCTGCCGCGCGACGTGAAGCCCGGCGACCGGCTGCTGCTGAACGACGGCCTGATCGTGCTCACGGTCGACGGCGTCAAGGGCGAGGCGGTCCACACCACCGTCAAGCTGGGCGGCGAGCTCTCCAACAACAAGGGCATCAACAAGCAGGGCGGCGGCCTCACGGCGCCCGCGTTGACGGCCAAGGACATGGAAGACATCAAGACCGCGATGAGCTTCCAGGCCGACTACGTGGCCGTGAGCTTTCCGAAGAACGCCACCGACATGGAAATGGCCCGCCAGCTGTGCAACGTGGCCGCGGCCGAGTTCGGCCACAAGCCCGGCATGATCGCCAAGATCGAGCGCGCCGAAGCCATTCCGAAGCTCGAAGAGATCCTGCGCGCGAGCGACGGCATCATGGTCGCCCGCGGCGACCTGGCGGTCGAAGTCGGCAATGCCGCCGTGCCCGCGCTGCAGAAAAAGATGATCCGCATGGCGCGCGACATGGACAAGGTGGTGATCACCGCGACCCAGATGATGGAGTCGATGATCACCAACCCCGTGCCCACCCGCGCCGAGGTGAGCGACGTGGCCAACGCCGTGCTCGACGGCACCGATGCCGTGATGCTCTCGGCCGAAACGGCCTCGGGCCGCTACCCGCTGGAGACCGTGCAGGAGATGAGCCGCATCTGCGAAGCCGCCGAAATCGCCGAAGACAAGACGCTCGACGCCGACTTCAGCGGGCGTGCCTACAGCCGCATCGACCAGTCGATCGCGATGGGCGCGCTCTTCACCGCGCACCACCTGGGCGCCAAGGCCATCGTGGCGCTGACCGAGTCGGGCTCCACCATGCTGTGGATGAGCCGCCACCGCGCGCACATCCCGATGTACGCGTTGACCTCGCGCCTGGCCACGCAGCGCAAGCTCGCGCTGTACCGCAACGTGCGTCCGCTCCTGATGGATTCGCAGACCGACCGCGACACCGCGCTCGAACAGGCCGAAGCCCACCTGAAGAAGCGCGGCATCGTGCAGAGCGGCGACGTCTACGCGATCACCTGCGGCGAGCCCATGGGCGCCCCCGGCGGCACCAACATGCTGAAGATCTGCAGGGCGAGCTGAAGCCTCCGCTCAACCGTTCCTGAACAGGAAGCTGTAGGCGTTCAGGGCGGGCACGCCGCCCAGGTGCGCGTACAGCACCTTCGAGCCGGCCGGGAATTCCCCGAGCCGCACTTTCTCGATCATCCCGTGCATCGACTTGCCCTCGTACACGGGGTCGGTCAGCATGCCTTCGAAGCGTGCGCAGAGGCGGATCGCCTCCAGCGTGCCGTCGTTCGGCAGCCCGTATTCCGGCCCGCCGAAGCGGCGGTCCAGCACCACGTCTTTCTCGGTGATGTCGCGGCCCAGTTCGACCAGTTCGGCCGTGTTCTTCGCGATGCGCACGATCTGCTCGAAGGTCTGCTGCGGCTTGGCCGAGGCGTCGATGCCGATCACGCGGTCGGCCCGGCCGTCGGCCGCGAAGCCCACCACCATGCCGGCCTGCGTGCTGCCGGTGACCGAGCAGGTCACGATGTAGTCGAACTTGAAGCCGAGCTCGGCCTCCTGCTGGCGCACTTCCTCGGCAAAGCCGACGAAGCCGAGGCCTCCGCGCGGGTGCTCCGAGCAGCCGGCCGGAATCGGAAACGGCTTGCCGCCGGCCTTGCGCACGTCGCTCATGGCCTCTTCCCAGCTCTTGCGGATGCCGATGTCGAAACCGGCCGCATCGAGCCGCACGTCGGCGCCCAGGATGCGCGACATCTCGATGTTGCCGACCCGGTCGTACACCGCGTCCGAGTAGTTGACCCAGTTCTCCTGCACCAGCACGCATTTCAGGCCCAGGTGCGCCGCCACCGCGGCCACCTGTCGCGTCTGGTTCGACTGGATGCCGCCGATGGACACCAGCGTGTCGTAGCCGCCCTCCAGCGCCTCGGGGATCAGGTACTCGAGCTTGCGGGTCTTGTTGCCGCCGAAGGCCAGGCCGCTGTTGCAATCCTCGCGCTTGGCGTACAGGTCGACCTTGCCGCCCAGGTGCGCACCGAGGCGCTTGAGCGGATGGATCGGCGTGGGGCCGAAGGTCAGGGCGTGGCGGGGAAATTTCGTCAGGTTCATCGACGCGGCTCCGGAGTGGGTGGAAGCTGTCGATCGTAGGAAGAAGGGCCCGCAACGTGCTTGCGAAGTTCGTATGGATTCCAGGAAAAAAGAAGGCAAGATGCGCCAATAAACGGTCTTCGTTTTGAGGAATTCGCCATGAGCACAACAAAGTTGCGTCCACCGCTGGAACTCGATCGCACCGACCGCGCGATCCTGCGCGCGCTGCAGCGCGATGCCTCGGTATCGAACGTGGCGCTGGCCGCCAAGGTGAGCCTGAGCGCGCCGGCGTGCCTGCGCCGCGTCGAGCGGCTGAAGGAGGCCGGGTTCATCAAGGGCATCGTCGCGCTGCTCGATCCCGATGCGCTGGAGGTCGGCATGCTGGTGATGATCGGCGTGGTGCTCGACCGCTCCACGCCCGACTCGTTCTCCGATTTCGAGAAGGCCGCGCAGAAGGTGTCGGGCTGCCTCGAGTGCCACGTGGTCTCGGGCGAGTTCGACTATTTCATGCTGGTGCGCACGCGCGACAACGACAGCTTCAACCGCCTGCACGCGGAGCAGCTGCTGTACCTGCCGGGCGTGCGGCAGATCCGCACCTTCGTCGTCCTGAAGCAGGTGCTGTCGACCACGCAGCTTCCGATCTGACGAAACCGCGGCGCGCCCGCGTGCGTACTGGAGCGATGAGCTTTCCCACCTTCGCGTCCCTGCGCCGGCGCCGCGGCGCCATCACCACCGCCATTGCCGTCACCACAGCCGCCGTGCTCTCGGCCTGCTCCCCGATCAAGGTGCTCAATGGCCTCGTGCCCGAAGACACCTACCAGTTCCAGGGCGGCATCGCTTATGGCGCCGCACCGCGGCAGCAGCTCGACGTCTACCAGCCGCTGCCCGCCACGCAGCCGGCCCGCGGCGCCCGCCCGCTCGTGGTGTTCTTCTTCGGTGGCACGTGGACGAGCGGCGACCGCGCCAGCTACAAGTTCGTCGGCGAGGCATTGGCCGCGCGCGGCGCGGTGGTGGTGATTCCCGACTACGGCCTCTCGCCGGCCTTCACCTACCCGGTCTTCGTGCGCGACAGCGCGTTGGCCGTCCAATGGGCGCTCGACAACGCGGCCCAACTCGGCGCCGACCCCAGGCAGGTCTACGTGATGGGCCACAGCTCGGGCGGCTACAACGCCGCGATGGTGGCGCTGGACGAGCGCTGGCTCGGCGAACTGGGCGCCAGCCCGAAGCAGCTCGCGGGCTGGATCGGCCTGGCCGGCCCCTACGACTTCCTGCCCATCGGCGACCCACAGGCGCAGGCCGCCTTCAACTGGCCGGACACGCCGCGCGACTCGCAGCCGCTCGCGCATGCGAGCGCCGCGTCGCCCCGCGCGCTGCTGATGGCGGCATCGAAGGACAACCTGGTCTATCCCGACCGCAACACCGGCCAGATGGCCGCGGCACTGCGCGCCGCCGGCGTGCCGGTGCAGGTGCGGCTGTTCGACAACCTGAGCCACGTCACGCTGATCGGCGCGTTCGCCAAGCCGATCCAGTGGCTCGGAGGGCCGGTGCTGCCGCCGGTCTTGGACTTCCTCGGGTTGGCGTCAGTCCTGTCCCACAAGGGGCCTCGGTAGAATTGCGGTAGTTTTCTCTCGTCTTTCCGCCTTCTTCTTTCCCTATTTCCCGCGAGGTATTTCCATGGCACTCGTCTCGATGCGCGAACTGCTGGACCACGCCGCAGCCAACGGCTACGGCATTCCGGCCTTCAACGTCAACAATCTCGAACAGGTCCAGGCCGTGATGGAGGCCGCCAAGGAAACCGGCGCGCCCGTCATCCTGCAAGCCAGCGCCGGTGCCCGCAAATACGCCGGCGAAGCCTTCATCAAGCACCTGATCCAGGCCGCGATCGAGCAGTACCCGAACATCCCGCTGGTCATGCACCAGGACCACGGCCAGAACCCCGACGTCTGCAAGGGCGCCATCGACCTGGGCTTCAGCTCGGTCATGATGGACGGCTCGCTGGAGGCCGACGGCAAGACCATCGCCAGCTACGACTACAACGTGGACGTCACCAAGAAGGTGTCCGACATGGCCCACCGCCTGGGCGTGACCGTCGAAGGCGAGCTCGGCTGCCTCGGTTCGCTGGAAACCATGAAGGGCGACAAGGAAGACGGCCACGGCACCGACGACACCATGACGCGCGAGCAACTGCTCACCGACCCCGAGCAGGCCGCCGACTTCGTCAAGCGCACCCAGATCGACGCGCTGGCCATCGCCATCGGCACCAGCCACGGCGCCTACAAGTTCACCCGCGAGCCCACCGGCGACATCCTGGCGATCGACCGCATCAAGGAAATCCACCGCCGCATTCCGAACACCCACCTGGTGATGCACGGCTCGTCGAGCGTGCCGCAGGAGCTGCTGGCGATCATTCGCCAGTACGGCGGCAACATGAAGGAAACCTACGGTGTGCCCGTCAAGGAAATCCAGGAAGCCATCAAGCACGGCGTGCGCAAGATCAACATCGACACCGACATTCGCCTGGCCATGACCGGCGCGGTGCGCAAGTTCCTGGCCGAGAACCCCGAGAAGTTCGACGCCCGCGAATGGCTCAAGCCGGCGCGCGAAGCCGCCAGGCTGATCTGCAAGCAGCGCTACATCGAGTTCGGCTGCGAAGGCCAGGGCGCCAAGATCAAGGGCGACACGCTGCAGATCGTGGCGGCCAAGTACGCCAAGGGCGAACTGGCGCAGGAAGTCGTTTAAAACTCCCCGGCGATTCGAAGGCCACCGTTCGCGGTGGCTTTTTTCTGCGCGCACAATCCGCTTTCCCCGTCACCCGTTTTCCCGTTCCCCAGAGCACCTGTTCCATGACCACCGTCCACACCTCCTCCATCCAGAGCCTGCCCCTGCTTGCGCGCGGCAAGGTGCGCGACAACTACGCCGTCGGCGAAGACCGCATCCTGATGGTCGCGAGCGACCGGCTGAGCGCCTTCGACGTGATCATGGGCGAGCCGATTCCCGGCAAGGGCGAGATCCTCACGCAGATGGCGCTGTGGTGGTTCGAGCGGCTGGGCCCGCTCTGCCCCAACCACCTGACCGGCGATGCGCCCGAGAGCGTGGTCGCCGCCGACGAGGTGCCGCAGGTCACCCACCGTTCGATGCTGGTCAAGCGCCTGAAGCCGATCCCGGTCGAGGCCGTGGTGCGCGGGTATCTGGCCGGCAGCGGCTGGAAGGAATACCAGGAAAGCCGATCGGTCTGCGGCGTGCCGCTGCCCGAGGGCCTGACCAACGCGAGCAAGCTGCCGCGCCCGATCTTCACGCCCGCCGCCAAGGCCGCGGCCGGCGAGCACGACGAGAACATCAGCTACGAGCGCGTGGTCGAGATCGTCGGCCCCAAGCTGGCGCAGCAGATCCGCGAGACCAGCATCGCGATCTACGAAACCGCCGCGCAGATCGCCCTCACCAAGGGAATGATCATTGCCGACACCAAGTTCGAGTTCGGCCTGGACGAGGCCGGCACGCTGGTGCTGATGGACGAGGTGCTCACGCCCGACAGCTCGCGCTACTGGCCCGTCGAGGGCTACGAAGCCGCGCTGGCTGCCGGCACCAATCCGCCGAGCTACGACAAGCAGTTTGTGCGCGACTGGCTCGAGGCCACCAAGATCAACGGCAAGCCCTGGGACAAGACACCGCCCGCGCCGCGCCTGCCGGCCGAGGTGATCGAAAAGACCGCCGCCAAGTACCGCGAGGCGCTGGAGCGCCTCACCGGCTGATCTGTAGAGCTACAGGCCCCCGGCTTTTCACTTCGCTTCGCTGCGCGTAACTCCCGAGGGGTGGCGCGGCTCGCCATGGGGCGAGCCCGGCGGTCGCCGCCTTCAGCGCGTTCCCGAACTCAGCGTCGCCACGGTCCGCCCGCCGGTGTCCAGCAGCGCCAGCCGTCCCGGCGCGAGGCTGTAGCTCGCGGTGCTCTGCAGGGCCGAGAGGAACTGCGCTTCGTTGGCGCCGCGCACCGGGTCGGCGCAGGCCATGCGCGTGGCGGCCAATTGCCCGATCTTCAACGTGATGCCGCTGCGGGTGTAGGTGCCCGACACGCGGTTGCATCCCCCCGAGCCGCTGACGCGGCCGCTGCTGCGGTCGAACTGGATCTGCGCATCGCCACCCGGTGTGATGGATTCGTCGCCCAGCTGTGCGAGGCGCCACACCGGGCCTTCGATGGGTTCGTCCAGGCTGATGCCGCTCCCGCAGCCGGTCAAGGTGGTCAGCAGCGCCGCCGTGGCAAGCACGGGGAGCGCAATGTGGCGGGCGAAGGAACGCATGGCCAGTCTTTCCTTTTGAATCTGCAACAAGATGAAATCGGGCGCCATCGTATGCGACGCGGCCTAGCTCGCCAATGACGCCAGCGCCACGCCGCCCGCCAACCGGGCCTGGACGCAGCGCCGCACGCTGGCGGGCGTGCCGTCCCGGGCGAGCAGCGCGGGCCATTCGGCCTGCGCCTGGCGCACCGTGTCGCGGGCAATCGCCATGAGCCGCGCGGGGCGCAAGAGGCCTGCCGAGCGCAGCAGGGCGTCGAGCGCGGCCCCGTCGAAGGCGCGCAGCTTGGCGTCGATCGCGCGGTTCACGCCGTAGTCGCCGGCCGGCACGTCCTCGAAGAAGGCGGCCACGCACACCGGGTCGTAGAGCGGCGCCAGCACCGGGGCCACGCCGTCGGGGTAGCGCAGCGCCCAGTTCTTCAGGTGCGCGTCGCTGTTGCCCAGCAGGATGAAGGCGACGATGCGCCGCACGCACTCGCGCACGTCGGCCACCGGGTTGGGCGAGAGCCGGTCGAGCACGCGCAGCATCGCGGGCCAGTCGAGCGCCAGGCCCCGGCCGTATTTCTGCCGGGGCTCGTACTGCAGCACCTGCGCGAACTCCTCCATGTGGACGCGCCCGCCCTCGGGGGTGCGGTCGAAGCGGCGCACCGCCAGGATCTGCTCGAAGCGCACCTGCTCGGGCAGGTCGGCGTCGGCGCGGCCGATCACGCTGGCTTCGGCGCAGTCCAGGCCCAGCGCGCCGCAGAGGCGATAGCCGGTGAACTCGTTGTCGACCAGGTCCGGATGCCGCGTGCTCGGCAGCTTGAGGATGAAGGAGCCGGCCGCGCCGTGGCGCCGCACCACGTAGCGCCGCCCGTCCTGCACCGCTGAAAACTTGGTCACGACGCCCGGAATGGCGGCGGCATCTTCCACCGGCATCTCGACGAAGCCGGGCTCCAGCACGTCCAGGCCGAGCGCCGTGTGCCAGTGGCGCACGGTGTCGGGAATGCCTTCGGACGTGGGCACCGGCTCGACCTCGAGCGCGCCCATCAGGTCGTGGCCGGCGGCGGCGAGCAGTTCGAACTCGTCGTCGGCCGCGCAGCCGCGTTGTTGCGCGAGGCGCTCGCGGTTGTGGCCTTCGGGCAGCAGGTTCTGGAAGTAGCTGGGCCAGTGGCCGTCGCTGCGCGAGACGCGGGTGTCGCGCGCCGAGGCCAGGATGGCGCGGGTTGCGGCCTCGTCGGCGCCGCGGTAGGCAAGCGACAGCGTCGGCCGGCCGGGGTCGGCGATGTACGCCTCGTCGAAAGAGACGCGCAGGATGTCGCCGTACTGCGAGAGGTAGCCGATGGCGCGCCGCCCGCCGCCGGTGGGCCGCCCCGGGGCGGGCGAGCCCCCTTGGGGGGCCGCGCCGGCAGGTAGTGCGGAAGCGCGGGAGCCTTGTGCATCGCCATCCGGCGCATGCAGGTACATCCGCAGGTAGCGGATGCCGGTGTTGAAGGCGGCGCTGGTGCTCACCGGCTTTCGTCAGCCAGGCTTTGCGCGATCGAAGGCGGCGCGCCCACGCCCGCCGGCTGGCCGAGCAGGCGGCCGCCCGAGCGCACGAAGTCCTCCAGCTGCGGGCGCAAGGTGGCGGGCACGGGCATCAGCTCCAGCCCCAGCACGCGCGCCATTTCGAGCAGCGTCGACAGGCGCGGATCGATCTGGCCGCTCTCGATGCGCTGCACCGTCATGCGCGAGAGCCCCGCCTGGGTGGCCAGCGCCTCCTGGCTCAGGCCGCCGGCCTTGCGGGCCTTTTCGAGTTCTTCGGTCAGTTGGAGCATTGGCGTACGCTTTTTCTTCAGATTGAGTAGCAATGCTATCTATCTAAGGCCAAGAAGACAATAAAAAAGCGACCCTTGAGTCGCTTTTTCAATTAAATGCGCATCAAACTGCGCATTTTGTGATTTCAGCTCAGCACGACACTGCTCAGGCGGCGGCGGTACGTCGCCACGACCGGGTCGTCCGGCGGAATCTGCCCGTCGGCCACCTTCACCTTCGGCGGCTCGATCACGTCGAGGATCGCGATGTAGGTCTTGCGGGCGAGCTCTTCGCTCCAGCTCTTGTCGCGCATCAGGATGTCGAGCAGCTCGTCCATCGCGTCGGTCCAGCGCTGTTCGGCCATCAGCAGCCGGGCGCGGCCGAAGCGGGCGTCGAAGTCGCGCTTGTTGGCGGCGATCTTCGTGTCGAACTCGGCGATCGCGGGTGCGGCGCCCGTGACGGGCGCGGCGAAATCGATGGCGTCCATCCAGCGCTGCAGCGCATCGAAGCGGCGCACCAGCCCGGTCCTGGCGATCACGGGGGCGAAGGCGACCTTGGCGTCGTCCAGGCGGCCTTCCTGCAACAAGAGCTTGATGTAGTCGAAGCGGGCGTCGTCGTTGGCCGGGTCGGTGACCACGGCGTGCTGCAGCTTCTCGAGCGCGCCCAGGGTGTCGCCCTCGGCCAGCGCTTCCTGGGCGGCGGCTTCTTCCGAGGCTGCTTCGGCCTCGTCGGCGCCCGGCACGTGCTTGTCCAGGAATTCGCGGATCTTCTCGGCCGGAATGGCACCCACGAAGCCGTCCACCGGTTGGCCGTCCTTGAACATCACGCAGAACGGGATGCTGCGCACGCCGAACATCTCGGACAGCTGCGACGAAATCTGCGGCACCTTGTCGGCGTCCAGCTTGGCCAGCGTGAAGCGGCCGGCGTACTCGACCTCGAGTTTTTCGAGCACCGGTCCGAGCTGTTTGCAGGGGCCGCACCATTCGGCCCAGATGTCGAGAAGCACCGGCGTGGCGACCGAGCCTTCGACCAGTTCGGCCTGGAAATTTTCGAGAGTGATGTCGATCATCGGAACCAGCTGGGGGTGAAACGTAAAATTGAAACCATGAACGAAACCATTCAGGTCGGTGTAGTGATGGGCTCGAACTCCGATTGGGAGACGATGCGCAACGCGGTCGAGATTCTCCAGCAATTCGGAATCAAGCACGAAGCCAAGGTGGTCTCGGCCCACCGGATGCCCGATGCGCTGTTCGCGTACGCCGAAAGCGCCGCCGGGCGCGGCCTGGCCGCGATCATCGCCGGGGCGGGCGGCGCGGCCCACCTGCCGGGCATGCTGGCCGCCAAAACCACGGTGCCGGTGCTCGGGGTGCCGGTGGCCAGCCGCCACCTGCAAGGCGTCGATTCGCTCTACAGCATCGTGCAGATGCCCAAGGGCGTGCCGGTGGCCACCTTTGCGATCGGCAATGCCGGCGCGGCCAACGCCGCGCTGTTCGCGGTGGCGATGCTGGCGGTGAACGATCCCGCGCTGCGCGCGAAGCTGGACGCCTTCCGCACGGCCCAGACCGCCGCCGCCGAAGCCATGACGCTGCCGCCGGCCCCCGCCGGCGAGGCCCCTGCGGCCCCTCCCGCCGTTTCCCCTTTCTCGCCGCAAGGCGGAGGTGCCCTGTGACCCAGAACGGCGACCTGCCCATCCTCCCGGGCGCCACGCTCGGCGTGCTCGGTGGCGGCCAGCTGGGCCGCATGTTCGCGCACGCGGCCCAGCGCATGGGCTACTTCACGGCGGTGCTCGACCCCGATGCCGACAGCCCCGCCGGCCGGGTGAGCCATCACCACATCCACACCGACTACGCCGATGTCGACGGCCTCGCCCGCCTGGCCGGCCTGGCCGACGCGGTCACGACCGAGTTCGAGAACGTGCCCGCGCCCTCGCTGGAGCACCTGGCGGTCGCGCGGCCGGTGGCGCCCGGCGCCTCGGCCATCGCCATCGCGCAGGACCGCATCGCCGAGAAGGCCCACTTCACCCGCTGCGGCGTGCCCTGCGCGCCCTATGCGGCCATCGAGACGGCCGCCCAGCTCGCGGCCGTCGAAGACCGCCTCCTGCCCGGCATCCTGAAGACCGCGCGCCTGGGCTACGACGGCAAGGGCCAGCAGCGCGTCGCGACGCGCGCCGAGCTGGTCGAGGCCTGGCAGGCCACCGGCTGCGTGCCCTGCGTGCTCGAGAAGCTGCTGCCGCTCGAATTCGAATGCTCGGTGATTCTTGCGCGCGGCCGCGACGGGCAGATCGTGCACTTTCCCCCGCAGCGCAACCTGCACCGCGACGGCATCCTGGCCGTCACCGAGGTGCATGCGCTGAACATGCCCAAGACGGTGGCGCAGGGCGCGGTCAATTCCGCGAAAAGCATCGCCAACGGCCTGGGCTACGTCGGCGTGCTGTGCGTCGAGTTCTTCGCGCTGGCCGACGGCTCGCTGGTGGTCAACGAAATGGCGCCGCGCCCGCACAACAGCGGCCACTACACGATGGAAGCCTGCGACGTGTCGCAGTTCGAGCTGCAGGTGCGCACCCTCGCCGGCCTGCCGCTCGCGCCGCCGCGCCAGCACAGCCCCGCGATCATGCTGAACCTGCTGGGCGACCTGTGGTTCACCTCCGGCGAAGAAAAGCCGGTTTCGCCGCGCTGGAGCGACGTGCTCGCGCTGCCGGGCGTGCACCTGCACCTCTACGGAAAGATCGAGCCGCGCCCCGGCCGCAAGATGGGCCACCTGACCCTCACCGGCGCCACGCTGGAGAGCGTGCGCGCCAACGCCTCGCAGGCCGCCTTGCTGCTGGGCCTGCCGGCGGTGGACGTGACGGGGCTCGCATGATCGGGCTCGCATGATCCTGGACGGCCAATCCCCCGAGGCCATCGCCGAGGCCGTGCGCGTGCTGCGCGCGGGCGGGCTGGTCGCCTTTCCGACCGAGACCGTCTACGGCCTGGGCGCCGACGCGAGCAGCGACATGGCCGTGGCCGGCATCTTCAAGGCCAAGGGGCGGCCCGCCGACCATCCGCTGATCGTGCACGTCGCGGCCGGCATGAAGGGCACCGAGGCGCTCTCGCGCTTCGCCCAGCCGCTGCCGCTCTTTGCGCAGAAGCTGGTGCAGGCCTTCTGGCCCGGTCCGCTCACGCTGATCGTCACGCGCCAGCCCGGCGTGGGCGCCGCGGCGGCCGGTGGGCAGGACACCATCGGCCTGCGCTGCCCCTCGCACCCCGTGGCCCAGGCGCTGCTGGAAGCCTGCGCCGAGCAGGGCGTGCCGGGCGTCGCGGGGCCGAGCGCCAACCGCTTCGGCCGCGTGAGCCCGACCACGGCCCAGCATGTCTACGACGAGTTCGGCGAGGCCGTACCGGTCATTGACGGCGGTGCCTGCGAAGTCGGGATCGAGTCGACCATCGTCGACTGCAGCCGCGGCGCGCCCGTGCTGCTGCGCCCGGGCCTCATCACGCGCGCGCAGATCGAAGCGGCCTGCGGCGAAAAGCTCAGCGACCGCGACGTGCTCGAAACCCCCGACCCGCGCGCCTCGGGCACGCTCGAGGCGCACTACGCACCGAACGCCAAGCTGCGGCTGATGGACGCCAAGGCGCTGCAGACCGGCCTGGACGTGCTGGGCGCCAATGCCGCGCACATCGCCGTCTGGTCGCGCAGCAGCCTGCGCTGCCGCTCGCAGCGCGTACTGCAGCGGCGCATGCCCGACGACGCGGCGGCCAGCGCGCACCAGCTGTTCGCGGTGCTGCGCGAGTTCGATGCAGAGGGCGTCAAGCTGATCTGGGTCGAGACGCCGCCAGACACGCCCGAATGGGAAGGCGTGCGGGACCGACTGCAAAGAGCCTCGGCCGCCTGATCTGGAAACACCGTGGAACCGGCTGTGCCGGGCCCCGGTGTTGCCCCCCGGCAGGGGGTTGGCGAAGCGACACGAAGTGCGCGCGCCTTGGGGGCGAGCCCTAGCCTCCGGCTGCCAGCACACCCTGGAAGAACCCGCGTGCTGCCGCCAGGCAGAACGGCGGCGCGAGCGTGCCGTGGTACGCGGCGGTGACCGCGCGTGCCTTGTCGGCGTCGCTGCCCGGCGTGTTCTGCGCCAGCGTGCCCTTGGCCTGCGCGAAGCCGGCGCGGGCGGCCGAGTAGGCGTCGGTCGCGGCCGAATCCTCCAGGTCCACCACCGACAGCGCGGCGGCCGGCATGCCCTTCGCGCGGAAGTAGCCCGCCGTGGCGCGGGTGCTCACGAAATTCACCGTCGGGTCGTTGGCACCGCCGCACATCAGCACCGGCCGGGTCGGCACCCAGTTGCGCAGGTCGTTGGCGAGCGCCGCCTTGCGAAAGCCGGTCGAGGGGCTGCAATTGAGCGGCGACGTCGCGCTAAGCGATGCCGCCGTCGCGGGCAGCGCGTTGCCCGGGCAGGCGTTCGACTGGATGTCGGTGGCCGCCTGCGTGAGGTAGCTCTGGCGGATCAGGTTGTTGGCGCCGTAGAAGATCGACAGGTCCGGGCTCACCGGCCCCGGCGTGGCATTGGCCGGGAAGAGCGCCAGCTGCGGCAGCTTGCCCTGGGCGAAGAGCGTGCTGGTGGGCGTGAGGCTCGGCAGCAGGGTGTCGATGCCGGTGGCGTACTGCGCTTCATACACGTCGCTGGTGGCGTTGTAGACATTGCCGAACTGCTGCTGCCAGCTGGTCGAGAGCAGCGGCACGAAGATCGTCGAGCCCAGCGCCGGCCAGCCGAGGAACGTGTAGTCGGTCAGGAGGCTGATGGCCGAGGGCGCCGAGAGCGGCGCCGAGGCCGTCACCGCCTTGCCCGTGGCCTGCATCTCGCGGTGCGCCGCCATCGCCACGTAGCCGCCCTGCGAGTAGCCGGTGATAAAGAGCGAGCCCGCATCGTTCGCATCGATGCCCGAGAAGGTCTTGCGCGCCGCGGTGAGCGCATCGACCATGTCCTTGCCCTGCTGGTCGCCGTTCAGGTACGGGTGATAGGCCAGCGTCGACTTGTCGTAGCCCGCGTAATTGGGCGCCACCACGATGAAGCCCTGCGCCGCGAGCATGGCGGCCACCACCACGCCTTCGCCTGCAGCGGCCTGGTTGATGTCGGTCCACTTGGCGAAGTTGTAGTCGCGCGCGGTGTTGGTGCCGTGCGCATAGAGCACCACCGGGCGCGCGCCGTTGCAGGCCACGTCGGTGCCCGAGGGCACCATGATCGCGGCGGTCGCGGTGGTGGCTTCGCCCTTGCCGCCGACGGTGCGGTATTCGAGGTAGCGCGTGTCGATGCCGCACTTGGGCGTGCCCGAGACCTGCAGCAGCGCGCGGCCCTTGTCGTCGGCCCCCAGCAGCGTCTTGAACTGGTCCACCGACAGCCGCGTGACCTGCTCGGGCGGATTGGTGACGACCGAGCCGCGCCCGGTGTCGGTGACGGGCGGCGGAAAACCCACGCCGATGCCGCCGCCACCACCTCCTCCACCGCAGGCTGCGAGCAGCAGCGTGACACCGGCAAGGGCCGCCACCTTGTGCAGCGGGGTGGAGGGTCGTTGTTGTCGTTGCGGCGTGTTCAAGGCGTGTCTCCTGCTGTGTCGCGGTGGCGCTGTGTATGAATCGAACGAGCGTCCGATTCTGGGCAGCGCCATGGCCACGCGCAAGCGGCGTACGCCTACAGAAGTTTTCAGTACATCCCTGGCTGATGCAGCCGTTGGTGGTCAGTTGTCCTGCGCGGCCCAGTCGACCAGCGCGTCGAACGCGGCGCGCGTGGCGCCCGCGTTCTCGCCGTTGGCGATGGCCACCAGCACATAGCGCCGGCCGCTCGCGCCGTGCACGTAGCCGGCCACGCCCGAGGCATCGCGCAGCGTGCCGGTCTTCAGGTGCGCGGCACCGCCCGAGCGCAGCGCGCGCTTCTTGAGCGTGCCATCCACGCCCGAGGCGGGCAGCGACGACATCAGCTCCGGCATCACCGGCGAGCGCCACGCCACCTGCAGCATCTTGCCCAGCGCGGCGGCGCTGATGCGCTCGTCGCGCGAGCGGCCCGAGCCGTTCTCGAACACCGGCTGCGCCTCGCCGGTGCCGATGCGCTCGCGCCACCACTGGCCCAGCGCGCTGCGCGAGGCCTCGAAGTTGCCGCGGTTCTTCTGCGTGACGCCGATGGTGAGGAACACCTGCTGCGCCATCACGTTGTTGCTGTACTTGTTGATGTCGCGGACCACCTCGGCCAGCGGCGGCGATTCGAACTCGAAGGCCGGCTTCAGGCCCGCGGGCACGCGGCCCTCGCGCATCTGGCCACCCACGCGCCCGCCCATCTCGGCCCACATGCCGCCCAGCGCGCGCAGGCTGTAGGTGCGCGGATCCCCATACGCCACGGCCCAGCTCTTCTCGCCGCAGGCGGCCGGAAAGCCGCCGTTGAAGCGGATGCGGTTGACGTCGCTGAAATCGGTCTTGAGCGCCGTGCGCCAGTCGCCGCATTCGCCGGGCGAAAGCGGCACGGTGGCCGGCATCGCCACGCTTGCGAGCGGCGGCTCGTAGCTCACGCGCGCGATCTGTGCGGCGCGGTCGGGCGCGAAGGTCATGTTGACCGACTTGAAGTTGATCAGCAGCGCATCGGGCGATGCGTTGTAGGGCCGCAGCGGCTCGCCGTCGAAGGCGCTCGGGTCGTTCTCCACCGTGTTCTCGAAGGCGCTGCGGTCGACCACGATATCGCCGCTCACCGTGGTGATGCCCAGGCCCTGCACGTGGCGCAGCATCAGCCACACGCGCTCGAGCACCAGCTTCGGATCGCCCTGGCCCTTGATGTAGAGGTTGCCGTTGAGCACGCCGTTGCTCACCGTGCCCTCGACGTACACCGGCGTGCTCCAGCTGTAGGCCGGGCCGAGCAGGTCGAGCGCCGCGTAGGTGGTGACCAGCTTCATCATCGAGGCCGGGTTCACCGGCACCTGCGAGCGCCAGGCCAGGCGCGCCGGGCGGATGCCGTCGGCATCGGCCACCAGCATCGTCACCGTGTCGCGCGACACCTTGGCGCGCGCCAAGGCGGCTTCGACTTCGGTGGGAAGGGCCTGCTGGGCGAAGGCGCTGGCCGAGGCCAGCGCGGCGAGGCAGATAAAGAGTGACGGGATCAGGCGGGTGGCGAAAGGCATCCGGCGATTATCCCGGCGCGAACGGACCGCGCCCGAAACAGCCCCCCGGTCATCGCGCGCCCGGATGCAGCCCCAGCACGTTCGCGCCGATGGCCGGATCGACGAAGCGCTCCAGCCGCTGCGGATGCAGGATCACCGTGATCTCGCACGAGCCCGTGCCCACCGTGAGCCCCAGCAGATGCCCGCCCGCGCCGATGAAGGTGCCGTCCGTCACGATGCCGTGCGCATGGATCGAGGGCTTGCCCTCCTTCCAGGCGATGGAGCCGGTGAGGTTGGCGAGCTCCACGTCCTTGAAGGTCTTCGGGTTGAAGACCTTTTTTGCGAAGTCGTAGAAGCCGAAGGTCGCCTCGCGCATGAAGCCGATGCCCACGATGGTGGCGCTCGGAATCTGCTCGACCACCGCGAGCCTCTCGATGTGCGCGATGACGTCGTCGCCGTTGCGCAGCACCATGAGGTAGCCGGTGGGTGTGCGCGTGACCTTGCCGGTCAGGTCCTGCGCCATGGCCGAGCCGCTGGCGGCAAGCGCCGCGCAGGCCGTGGCCAGGGCGAACAGGGTGGATGCGATGGTCTTGATGAACATGGTTTGTCGTTTCGTTGTGATGAAAATCTCAGCGGATGCACGGTTGCGGCTCGCGCCGCGGAAGGCGAACGCCCGCGCACCGGGAATCGATCCCGGCGCGCCGATGTTCGACACGGGGTGGCCCGCGCAGCCGCGGGCAGTTGGAGAGGCGGTGGATGCCTAGTGCGCGGGCGCCGCCTGCACGCGGCCCGCTTGCACCTTCGCATGCACCTTGGCGCGCAGGCGCGCCACGTTCACGATGAAACGGCTGTGCGTGCCGCTGGCAACTTCCTCGTCGCCTTCGTGCACGCTGAAATCGAAGTCCACGCCGCGCCCTTCGACTGCGCGCACGCGTGCATCGATGCGCACCGTCTGCCCGAGCAGCGTCGCGCCGACGTGCTTGAGCGCGATGGCCGTGCCGACGGAAGACTCGCCTTCGTCCGCGTGAGCGAGCAGGAAATCCAGGCAGGCTTGCTCCACGTCGCGCACCAGCTCGGGAGTCGCGTAGATGCGCAGGTCCTCGCCCAGGAAGTCGACCGTGCGCGCGCGGTCCACCGCGAGCACGCGTTGCAGCGTGGCGCCGGGGTGCAGTTCTTTTTTCATGCGATGTTCCGATGGAGCCGGCGCGTCAATTGACGTTGTCCCGACTGGTTGCGTGTCGTTCTGCGAGGCAGTCTAGGAACGTCGGCGCACTGCGGCAAACGAGTTTTTCTCGAACGATTGCCGAGAAAATATTGAAGCGCCGTCGCGCCTTCCAGTCCACTCCCTGCCCGCCCCCTGCCCGCTTTTCATTCGCTCCCGAAAGAACCGCCAGACCATGTCGCGTCCCATCCCTCCGCTCAATCCGCTGCGGGCCTTCGAGGTCGCGGCGCGGCACCTGAGCTTCACGCGCGCAGCCGACGAGCTCTTCGTGACGCCCTCGGCCGTGAGCCACCAGATCAAGACGCTCGAAGAGAACCTGGGCATCGCGCTGTTCGTGCGCGACACCAAGTCGCTCACGCTCACCGCGGCGGGCAAGGCGTACCTCCCCGGCATCCAGGAGGCCTTCAAGCAGGTCATCTACGCCACGCAGCGCTTGCGCCAGTCGCAGGGCACGCCCTCGCTCAAGATCAACCTGCCGCCCACCTTCGCGGTGAAGTGGCTCATTCCGCGCATGCGCCGCTTCATGCAGGCGCACCCGGACATCGACCTGGAGATCTCCACCTCCAAGCACATGGTCGACTTCACCCGCGAGGACTTCGACATGGCCGTGCGCTACGGGCGCGGCATCTACCCCGGCCTGCATTCGGAGCTGTGCCTGCCGGTGGAGATGTTCCCGGTGTGCAGCCCCGCATTGATGCAGGGCCCGCATCCGCTGAAGACGCCGGCCGACCTCAGGCACCACGTGCTGCTGCACGACCACAGCACCTACAGCGACGTGAGCAACCCCGACTGGGGCGTGTGGCTGGACCGCGCGGGCGTGACCGACGTGGACGCGACGCGCGGCCCCTCGTTCTGGCCCAGCCACCTGGTCATCAACGCCGCCATCGACGGACTCGGCGTTGCGCTGGCGAAGAAAAACTGGGTCCTCAAGGACCTGGCCGACGGCCTGCTCGTGCGGCCCTTCGAGCTCGCGCTGCCGGTGGAGTTTTCCTACTTCATGGTGTACCCGCAGGACCGGCGCGCCGACCCGCGCATCGCGGCCTTCGTGGCCTGGGTGCACGAGGAGATCGAGCGCGACGCGGGCGCCGCGCCGGCCTGAGTTCGCGAAGGCGCGCGCTTCAGCCCAGCCGGTAGAAGCGCACGGCGTTGTCGTGCAGCAGTTGCCGGCGCTGCGGCGCGGGGCGATCGGCAATCGCGGCCAGGAAGCCGCGCAAGATCGTCGCGTAGTCCGCCACCAGGCTGTCGACCGGGAAGTTGCTCGCGAACATGCAGCGCCCGGCACCGAAGATCGCGACCGCATCGCGGACGAGCGGCACGTTCGCTTGCTCGGTCCACGGCAGGCCGGACTGGCCCAGCCCGGAAATCTTGATCGCTGTATTTGGCTGCGCGGCCAGGCCTTCGAGCGCGTGGCGCCAGCCCGCGAGCCCTTCGTCGCTGCGGTCGGATGGAAGGCCGGTGTGGTTCAGCACGAGCAGCGTTCGCGGAAAGTCGCGGGCGAGATCCGCGGCCTGGTCGAGGTTCCACCACGGCGCCTGCAGATCGAACGACAGCCCGTGCGCCTGCAGCAGCGCATAGCCGCGGCGCCAGCGCGCGTCGTCCATCGAACCCGCGAGGCCTCGCCGGGCCGTTGCCGACGACGTGGCCGTCACCGGCTTGTGGCGGATGCCGCGCACCAGCGCGAAGCCGGCCTGCGCGGCGAGGACCTCGGGCGCGTCGTCGCGGTCCAGCGCCGCGTGCGCGACGATCGCCGAAGGCCAACCTTCGGTAGCGGCCAGGGCCAGTGCCGTGAGCCAGCGCGTCTCGGCCACCGGGTCGCTACGCTCCCATTCGGCCTCGATGTGCACCGTCAGCGCCGGCGCGTGGCCGCGCGTGTCGCGCGCGAGGTCGGCGGGCAGGTAGTTGCGGCGCAGCGCCGAATAGTCGCCGTAGCGGAAGTTCGGCACGGTCTCGTCCTGCAGCCAGGGGTAGGGGTGCAGGGCGAGATTCCAGAAGTGCTGGTGCGCGTCGACGAAGGGTTCGTCGAACGTGAAGACACTGTCCATCGAATTCATCGCCGGATTTTCGGCGTTCAGCCCGTCAGGTTGATCTTGCCCGCGAGCGCCTTGAAGAAATCGCTCTCGCGCGCCATCACCGCTTCGAGCGCCACGTCGTCGGCGTAGGTGTCGGTGCTGAAGTGCAGCTTGTTGAGGGCGTCCAGCCACACCGGCTCCTTCACCGCCCTGGCCGTCGCCGCCTTCAGCACGGCGATCACGTCGTCGGGCGTGCCGCGCGGCGCGGAGAGACCGCGCCAGATGCCGATCGACAGGTCGATGCCGCGCTCCTTCAACGTCGGGATTTTCTCGAAGCCATCGGCCACGCGCCGGTCGGCCATCACCGCGAGCGCCTTGAGCTTGCCGGCCGCCACGTAGCTGGACACCTCGGCCGTGCTCACCGTCACCGCGTCGATGTGCCCGCCCAGCAGCGCTAGCACCGCGGGCGCGCCGCCGGCATAGGGAATGTGGTTGAACTTCGCGCCGGTCTTCTCGGCGAGCGCCGCGGCCGCCATGTGCCACGTGGAGCCGTGGCCGGCGTTGCCCACGCGGATGTTCGCGTCGGCCTTGCGCGCGGCCTCGACGAACTGCTCCAGCGTGGCGTAGGGCGCGTCGGCGCGCACCACCACCGCGGCCGGATCGGCGTTCAGCCGTGCGATGGGGCGCAGGTCCTTGTACGAGAACTTTGCAAGGCCCAGGTGGTTCAGGAAGGTCAGTTCGGTGGACGACAGCACGATGCGGTAGCCGTCGGGCTTGGCGTTCACCACGTCGCCCAGGCCCAGCACGCCGCTCGCGCCGGGTTTGTTGATGACCACGAGGGGCTGCGGCAGGTACTTGGCGACGGCCGCGCCGAAAGAGCGCCCCACCACGTCGGCGCCGCCGCCGGCCTGCCAGGGCACGACCAGTTCGATCGGCTTGTTCGGATAGGTGCCGCCCTGGGCGCACGCGGCGCCGGTGAGCGCTGCGAGGGGCAGACCGAGCGCAAAGGGCAGGGCCGAAGGAATGGCGCGCAGCAGCCGGCGGCGCGCAGGGTCTGTCGATGCAGTGTTCATTGGTTGTCTTGTCTCCGTCGCATGTTCTTGTGTGCTGTCCGGCTGGCGCGTCTTCAGTCTGCCGCCGCGCTCGCTTCGGCCGTCACGGCCCCGAAGGCGCCACTCTGGCGCAAGGCTGCGATGGCCGCTGGCGTCATGCCGATTTCCCCCAGCACCTGGTCGGTGTGCTGCCCCAGCAGCGGCGCGGGATGCCGCACCTGCTGCGGCGTGCCACCGAGCTTGACCGGAAATCCGAGCGCGCGGGTTTCGCCTTCGACCGGGTGATGGATCTTCAGCACCATCTCGCGCGCCACCGCCTGCTCGCTGGCCAGCGCCTCGGCGTAGTCGAGGATCGGCGCGGCCGGCACGCCCGCGGCGAGGAGCGCGTCGACCCATTCGCTGGCGGTGCGGCGCGCGAACTCGCGCTCCAGTTCCTCGATCAGCACCCCCCGGTTGCGGATGCGCAGCACGTTGTCGGTGAAGCGCGCGTCCTTGGTGAGGTCGTCGCGGCCGATCACCGTGCACAGCGCATTCCACAGCTTCGGGTTGGCCGCGCCGATCACGAAGTGGCGGTCCGACGCGCGCACCGCCTGGTAGGGCGCGCTCATGCGGTTGGCGCTGCCGATGGGCACCGGCACCTCGCCCGTGCCCCAGTACTCGGCCGACTCCCACACCGACAGGCTCATCGCCGTCTCGAACAGCGAGGCGTCCACGAACTGGCCTTCGCCCGTGATGCCGCGCCCGATCACCGCGCTCAGGATGCCGTAGGCCGCGAACAGGCCCGCGCCCAGGTCGGCCAGCGGAATCGCCGACTTCACCGGCGCATCGCCCGCGTGGCCCATCACGCTCATCACGCCGGTCATGGCCTGCGCGATCAGGTCCAGGCCCGGGCGCCTGGCCCAGGGGCCGGTCTGGCCGAAGCCCGAGATGCTCGCGTACACCAGGCGCGGGTTGAGCTTGCGCAGCGTCGGGTAGTCGATCTTCAGCCGCGCGGCCACGCCGGGGCGGTTGTTCTCCACCAGCACGTCGGCGTCTTTCACCAGCGCGTAGAAGGCTTCGAGGCCGGCCGGGTTCTTCAGGTCGATCTCCACGCTGCGCTTGTTGCGGTTGAGCGCCAGGAACCCGCCGCTGTCGGCGCCCTTGAGGCGAAAGCCCATGGAGCGGCGCGTCTGGTCGCCGATGCCGGGCGTCTCGACCTTGATCACGTCCGCCCCCATGTCGCCGAGCAGCATGCAGCAGAAGGGACCGGCCATGATCTGGCTGACGTCCAGGACCTTGATGCGGGAGAGAGGAAGGGGAAGGGGCACGCGGGAACTCCGTGGGGTTGTGTGGAGCGAACGAACGGCTCAGCGGCCGGTGAACACCGGCCGGGTCTTGGCCAGGAAGGCCTGGAAGCCGATCTGGAAGTCCTCGGTATCGAAGCAGGCGTAGGCCTCGGCGTTCTCGGCATCGGTCAGCGGCGCGGGCTCGGCCAGGCGGCGCACGAACTGCTTGTGCCAGCGCGCCACCAGCGGCGCGCCCGCGGCGATGCGCCGCGCCGCGGCGTAGCCCTGCTCCAGCACCTCGGCGTCTTCCACCACGCGGTTGACCAGCCGTTTCTCGAACGCTTCCCTGGCGTCGAAGACGCGGCCTTCGAGCACGATCTCCAGCGCGGTCGCGCTGCCGACCAGGCTCACCAGGCCGCCCAGTTCGCCGAAGGACATCACCAGGCCCAGCTTGTTGACCGGCACGCCGAAGCGGCTGGCGGTGCCGCAGATGCGCATGTCGCACACCGAGGCGATCTCCAGCCCGCCGCCCACGCACGCGCCCTCGATCACCGCGACCGTGGGGTGCTTGCTGTGTGCAATGGCGTGCATCGCGCGGTGCGTGATCTCGCCGTAGGCCGCGGCCTGCGCCGCGTTGGCGCGGCTGGTGCGGAACTCCTCGATGTCGGCGCCGGCCGAGAAGGCCTTGCCGCCGGCCCCGCGCAGCACCACGCAGCGCAGTTCGTCGTCGGCCGAGAGCTCGGCGAACGCGTCCGCCAGGCCCTGCCACATGGACTTGTCCATGGCGTTCATCTTGTCGGGCTTGTTGAGGACGACGGTGGCAATGCGGTCGTCGCGCTCGACCTGGATCAGGGAAGTCATGCGGGCGTGTCTCTTTCGTTGGGGGGCCTGCGGCAAGGAGGCCGGGTTGCGAATGCGGCGAAGTCTAGGGAGCGCGCAGGCCGCGGCCAAACGAAAAAAACTGGGGCAGCGTTCAAGAAAAACTCGCGTCATGACAGGGGCCCGGCCTTGTGAAATTTTCTCGGCCGCACTTCAAGTAATTCCACGTTGCCGCGCCACCGCCCCGTTCCTAGACTCGCGCCCCACAACGAACCCTCGAGTACCTCGAACACAGCGAACCGGACACCGCATGGCCCTCATCAACTACATCACCCAGATCCAGATCGACTTCGGCGCGGTGCAACTGCTCGCGCAGGAGTGCGATCACATCGGCATCCGCCGCCCGCTGGTCGTGACCGACGCCGGCGTGCGCGCCGCCGGCGTGCTCGACCGCGTCACCGCGCACCTCGGCGCGGGCCGGGCGTTCGTGGTGTTCGACGGCACGCCGTCCAACCCCACCGAGGCCGCGATGCGCGCCGCCGTGGCGATGTACGCGGCGCACGATTGCGACGGCATCGTCGCGGTCGGCGGCGGCTCGGCCATCGACCTGGCCAAGGGCGTGGCGGTGTGCGCCACGCACGAGGGGCCGCTCAAGTCATTCGCCGCTATCGAAGGCGGCGCCGCACGCATCACCGCCGCGACCGCGCCGGTCATCGCGGTGCCCACCACTGCCGGCACCGGCAGCGAGGTCGGCCGCGGCGCGGTGCTGATCCTGGACGACGGCCGCAAGGTCGGCGTGCTGTCGCCGTACCTCGTGCCGCGCGTCGCGCTGTGCGACCCGGAGCTCACGCTCGGCCTGCCGCCGATGCTGACCGCGGCCACCGGCATGGATGCGATCGCGCACTGCATGGAGACCTTCATGGCGCCCGCCTTCAATCCGCCGGCCGACGGCATCGCGCTCGATGGCCTGCGCCGCGCGTGGCGCCACATCGAGCGCGCGACCGCCACGCCCGGCGACCGCGAGGCGCGGCTGAACATGATGAGCGCCTCGATGCAGGGCGCGCTCGCGTTCCAGAAGGGCCTGGGCTGCGTGCACAGCCTGAGCCATGCGATGGGCGGGCTGGTGCCGCGACTGCACCACGGCACGCTCAACGCCATCCTGCTGCCCGCGGTGATCCGCTTCAACGCAGAGGCGCCCTCGATGCAGAAGGACGAGCGGCTCGCGCGCATGGCGCAGGCCATGGGCCTGGCCGGCGCCGACGACGTGGCGCCCGCGGTCCACGCCATGAGCCAGCGGCTCGGCCTGCCGACCGGGCTCGCGGCGCTGGACGTTTCGCCCGCGATCTTTCCGCGCGTGATCGAAGGCGCGCTCAAGGACCACTGCCACAAGACCAACCCGCGCGAGGCGAGCCCCACCGACTACGAGGCGATGCTGGCCGCGTCGATGTAGGGCGCGGGCCGGCACGTGGCCAACGGATTCATTCCCAAAAAAGACGGAGACAAACGCACCATGCAAAGACGCCACTTCATCGCTTCGGGCCTCGCGGCAACCGCCGCGGCGGCCGTTCCCTCTTTCGCCGCGGCATCGCCGCTGCCCACCGCGCCGGTGCGCATCGTCGTGGGCTTCCCGCCCGGCGGCGGCACCGACGTGATGGCGCGCGTGATGGCGCAGAAGCTCGCCGTTGCATGGGGCGTGCCGGTCACGGTCGAGAACAAGGCCGGCGCGGGCGGGGTGATCGCGGCGGAGTACGTCGCCAAGCAGCCGGCCAACGGCACCGTGCTGCTGATGACCAACATCAGCAACCATGCGATTGCGCCGGCGCTCTACCCCACGCTGGGCTACGTGGTCGAGCGCGACTTCACGCCGCTGGTGCTGGTGGGCGTCACGCCCAACCTGCTGATCTGCAACCCGAGCCAGCCGGCGCGCACGGTGAAGGACCTGGTGGCGCTGTGCCGCGCGAAGCCCGGCACGGTGACCTTCGGCTCGTCGGGCACCGGTGCCTCGCAGCACATGGCGATCGAGCTCTTCAAGCTGCGCGCGAAGGTCGATGCGCTGCACGTGCCCTACCGCGGCTCGGGGCCGATGCTCACCGACCTGATCGGCGGGCAGATCGACTACAGCTTCGAGACCATGACCTCGGCCACGCCGCACGTGGCCAGCGGCAAGCTGGTGGCGATTGCGCAGACGCGCCTGCAGCGCTCCCCGGCGCACCCGCAGGTGCCGACGGTCGCCGAACTGGGCTACCCGGGTTTCGACGCGAGCACCTGGTATGGCCTGGTCGGGCCGGCGCAGATGCAGCCCGACATGGTGCAGCGCATGAACGACGACTTCAACCATGTGCTCGCGATGCCCGACGTGGCCGCCAAGCTCGCGAGCTACGGCGCGGAGGACGGCGGCGGCACGGCCGCGAAGTTCACGGCGTTCATTTCCACCGAGAAGGACAAGTGGGCGCAGGTGGTGAAGGAAGCCAAGGTCACGGTCTGAGCCGAGAGAGAGTGTGTGTGCCCGCGGATTTCAACGACAGGAGACAAGAGACATGAACAAGAACCTCAAGGCGCTTTCATCGGTGCTGCTGGCGGCGACGATGGCCTTTGCTGCAGGTGCAGCAGGCACCGCCGCTGCGCAATCGCCCGTGAAGCTGCGCTTCAGCCACACCGTGCCCGAGACCGATTCGCAGCACAAGGCCGCGCTCGAATTCGCCAAACGGGTGAAGGAGCGCACGCAGGGCGGCGTGGAGATCCAGGTCTTCGCCAACAGCCAGCTGGGCAACGACGTGACGCTGGTGACCGGCGTGCGCAGCGGCACCATCGACATCGGCGCGACCGGCAACCCGTTCGTCACGGGCCTGGCGCCGCGGCTCAACGCGCTCGACCTGCCCTATCAGTTCGCTGATGCGCAGCAGGCCTACCGCACGCTCGACGGCCCGGTGGGCCGCTCGCTGCTCGACGAACTCGCGGCGCACCAGATCAAGGGACTGGCCTTCTGGGAGATCGGCTTTCGAAGCCTGGGCAACAACAAGCGGCCGATCAACAACGCGGGCGACATCAAGGGCCTGAAGATCCGCACCACGCCGAATCCGTCGCACCTGAAGGCCTTCCAGCTGCTGGGCGCCAACCCGCAGCCGATGCCGTTTGCCGAAGTGTTCGGCGCGCTCGAATCGGGCGCGGTCGACGGGCAGGAGAACCCGCCCACGCTGATGCTCTCCTCCAAGATGTACGAGGTGCAGAAGTACCTCTCGCTCACGCGCCACGCCTACACGCCGCTGGTGGTGATCATGAACAAGGCCCGCTTCGATGCGCTCAAGCCCGAGTTCCAGAAGATCGTGCTGGAGGAGGCCGCGAGCGCCGCGAACTTCCAGCGCAAGCTGAACAACGACGGCGAGAAGGAAGCCATCGCCCAGCTGCGCGCCAAGGGCATGCAGATCAACGAGACCCCCGACGTCGCGAGCATCCGCAATGTGGTGCGCGACGAGACCCGCAAGCTCTACATCGAGAAGAACGGCGATGCGGTGCTCAAGGCGATGGATGCGCAACCCTGACGCGAGGCGCAGAACTTCATGAGCACGCTGCCCCGCGCCGTCGTCGACGCGCACCATCATCTCTGGCACCTGTCCGAGGGCCACTTCCCGTGGCTGCAGGAGGGCTACGACGCCGATGCGTTCTTTCTCGGCGACTACGCTGTGCTGCGGCGCGACTTCGGCGTGGACGACTACCGCACGGCCGTCGAAGACCTGCCGGTGGTGGCGACCGTGCACGTCGAGGCCGAGCGCTCGCGCGCCGAGTCGCTGGCCGAGACGCGCTGGCTGCACGCCGTGCATGCGGCGCACGGCTTTCCGAACGCGGTGATCGCGAACGTCGAGTTCCTCGCGCCCGATGCCGATGCGCAGATGCACCAGCACAAGGAGTGGCCGCTGGTGCGCGGCGTGCGCTGCAAGCCGCGCATCGCGCGCGCACCCGGCCACAGCGTTCGCGGCGAACCGGGCACGCTGCAGGACGAACGCTGGCTCGCCGGCCTCGGCCTCTTGCGCGACCACGACCTGCTGTGGGACGTGCGTGTGCCGTACTGGCACCTGGAGGAAGCGGCCGAGGCCATCGCGCGTTTTCCGGGCTTGCGGGTGGCGGTCGAACACGCCGGCCTGCCGTGGGACCGCAGCGAGGCGGGCCTGGCGATCTGGCGGCGCGGCATGACCGCGCTGGCGGCGCTGCCCGAGGTCCACGTGAAGCTCTCGGAGTTCGGCCTGCCCGATGCGCCATGGGACGCCGCCAGCACGGTGCGCGTGGTCCGCGAGACGGTCGAAATCTTCGGTGCCGGGCGCTGCATGTTCGCGAGCAACCTGCCGGTGTCGGGGCTGCGCGCGCCGATGGCCGAGGTGGTGCGCACCGTGGCCGAAGGCCTCGAAGCCCTCGATGACGACGCGCGCGACGCGGTCTGGCGCGGCAACGCGATGCGCTTCTACCGCATCGATCCGGCAGAAGCCATCGGCCTTCGCGGCCGCTGAAAAAACAACGACAACCGGAGACATCCCCCCATGCTTTCCCGCCTCTTCGAGCGCGGCGCCAACCTGCTGATGATCGCGATGATGGCCGTCATGGTTGCGCTCGTGTTCGGCAACGTCGTGCTGCGCTACGCCTTCAACTCGGGCATCGTCTTTTCCGAGGAAGCCTCACGCTTCGTCTTCATGTGGCTCACGCTGATCGGCGCGCTGCTGGTGATGAAGGACAACGCGCACCTGGGCATGTCCACCATCGTCGCGCGCCTGGGCGAGCGCGGCCAGCGCGTGTGCCGCGGCGTGGCCGACCTGGGCGCGCTCGCGTGCTGCCTGATGCTCGTGCACGGCAGCTGGAAGCTGGTGGCCATCGGCATGGACGACCGCGCGCCGGTGACCGGCGTGCCGATCGGCCTCGTGTACGCGTGCCTCCTGGTGAGCAGCGCGGGCATGGCGCTGATATTGGCGGGCTCGCTCTGGCGCCTCGCGACGGGGCGCATGACGCGCGAAGAGCTGGTGAACGACACCGCCAGCGCGGGCGAATGAACGAGGCCGCGAGACATCCCCCATGACCATCTTCGTCTTCATCACCTCGCTGCTGGGGGCCATGGCCTTCGGCATGCCCATCGCGTTCGCGCTGCTCGTGTGCGGCGTGGCGCTGATGGTGCACCTGGGCAGCTTCGACACGCAGATCCTCGCGCAGAACATGCTCGAGGGCGTCAACAACTATCCGCTGATGGCGGTGCCTTTCTTCATGCTCGCCGGCGAGCTGATGAACGCGGGCGGCCTGTCGTCGCGCATCGTGAAGGTGGCCGATGCGATGGTGGGCCATGTGCGGGGCGGCCTCGGGTACGTGGCCATCATCGCGGCCACGGTGGTCGCGAGCATCTCGGGCTCGGCGGTGGCCGACACCGCGGCGGTCGCGGCGCTCTTGATCCCGATGATGCGCAACGCGGGCTACAACGTGCCGCGCGCGGCGGGGCTCATTGCCGCGGGCGGCATCATCGCGCCGGTGATTCCGCCGTCGATCGCCATCGTGGTGTTCGGCGTGGTCGCGCAGGTGTCGATCACCAAGCTGTTCCTGGCGGGCCTGTTCCCCGGGGTCATGATGGCGCTGACGCTCACGGCCACCTGGTGGCTGTGCGCGAAGAAGGAGAAGAACGTGGAGGTGCGCCGCTTCGACATTCGCGAGCTGGGGCGCTGCCTGCTCGACGGCATCTGGGCGCTGGTGCTGCCGGTCGTGATCATCGGCGGCATGAAGTTCGGCGTGTTCACGCCGACCGAGGCCGCGGTGGTGGCGGTGGTCTACGCCTTCGTGGTCGGCCGCTTCGTCTACGGCGAGCTGCAGTTCAGGCGCATGCCCGAACTGGTGCTGAGCGCCGCCAAGACATCGAGCACGGTGCTGTTCCTGGTGGCCTGCGCGCTGGTGTCGGCCTGGCTCATCACCATCGCCAACATCCCGGCGCAGGTGACCGAGCTGCTGGAGCCCTTTGTCGACAACAAGATCCTCCTGATGTTCGTGATCATGGTGCTGGTGATCGTCGTGGGCACCGCGCTGGACCTGATGCCCACGGTGCTGATCATGACGCCCATCCTGATGCCGGTGATCACCAAGGCGGGCATCGACCCGGTGTACTTCGGCGTGATGTTCATCATGAACAACGCCATCGGCCTCCTGACGCCGCCGGTGGGAACCGTGCTCAACGTCGTGGCCGGCACGGCGCGCGTGAGCCTGGACAGCGTGATCCAGGGCGTGTGGCCGTTCCTGCTGTCGCTGACGGCGTTGATGTTTCTCTTCGTGCTGTTTCCGCAGTTGATCCTGGTGCCCGCGGGCTGGCTGCGCTGAAGGGCGTTCGGCTACGTTGGCGCGAAGACGTGCAGCTTCGCGTGATACAGCAGCATCACCGTCTTGGCATCGACGATGCGGCCTTCGGCCACCATCGCGAGCGCCTCGTCGATGCCCAGTTCCAGCACCTCGATGTCCTCGCCCTCCTCGGCCAGCCCGCCGCCGCTGCCGATGCGCATCGCGGGCTCGTAGGGCGCGACGAAGAAGTGCAGCTTCTCGGTCACCGAGCCGGGGCTCATGAAGCTCTCGAAGATCTTCTGCACGGTGCCCAGCCGGTAGCCCAGTTCTTCCTCGACCTCGGCGCGGATGCGCTCCTCGGGCGCCGCGTTGTCGAGCAGGCCCGCGGCCGCCTCGATCAGCAGGTCGTCGTGCCCGTTGACGAAGGCCGGGTAGCGGAACTGCCGCGTCAGCAGCACCGTGCGCTGCGCGAGGTTGTAGGGCAGGAGCGTGGCGCCATTGCCGCGGTCGTAGGTCTCGCGGTCCATGCGCTGCCACTGGCCGTCGTTGCGCAGCCACTCGAAGCGGGTGGTCCGAAGCACGTACCAGTTGTCGGAAAGAAGGGTGACTTCGTGCACCCGGACGCGGTCTTGGAGGGTCATGGGCGGCGAGCATAAATTCAGTTTCGTGCAATAACAAGAAAATTCGTGCAGAAATCGTGCAGGCCCGATACCATCGACCGATGCTCACCCGCCAGCGCAAGCAACACATCCTCTCGGTCCTGCAGCGCGACGGCAACGTCGTCGCCAAGTCGCTCAGCGAAGAACTGGCGCTCTCCGAAGACACCATCCGCCGCGACCTGCGCGAGCTGGCGGCCGAAGGCCTGTTGCAGCGCGTGCACGGCGGCGCGTTGCCCATTGCGCCGGCCGACACCGATTTCGCGAGCCGCCAGCAGCTCGCGCCCGAGGAGAAAGTGGCCATCGGCCGCGCCGCCGCGCGTTTGGTGAAGCCGGGGCAGGTGGTCTTCATCGATGGCGGCACCACGGCCGTGCAGCTCGCGCGCCACCTGCCGAAGAACCTGCAGGCGACGGTGGTGACGCACAGCCCCTCGGTGGCGATCGAGCTGGTTTCGCACACGCAGCTGGAGGTGGTGCTGATCGGCGGGCGCCTGTTCAAGCATTCGCTGGTGGCGGTCGGTGCCGCGGCCATGGGCGCCATCGCGCGGGTCCATGCGGACACCTATTTCATGGGCGTCGCGGGCGTGCATGCCCAGGCGGGGCTGACCACCGGCGACATCGAGGAGGCCGAGATCAAGCGCGCGCTGATGGCCGCCGCGGCCGAGACGGTGGTGCTGGCCTCGTCCGAAAAACTGGGCGTGGCGTCGGCCTGGGTGATCAACCCGGTCACCGCGGCGACGAGCCTGCTGGTATCGCCCGACGCTCCGCCCAAGGCGCTGGCGCCGCTGCGCAAGGCGGGCCTCGCGATCCTGCGCAGCGACGACCCGGGTGCAGGCTGATTTGCCTTGGACGGGCGCGGCCCCGGGGCGCCCTCGATAATCGGGGAATGCCTCTCGCGTCCCGCCTCCTCGCCTTCGACACCAGCACCGAGCACCTGTCCGTGGCGGTGCAGAACGGCGAGCGGCTGTTCGCGCACAGCGGCGCGGGCGGCGCGCAGGCCTCGACCACGCTGCTGCCGCTGATCCAGCAGCTGCTGGCCGATGCGGGATTGAAGCTGGCCGATCTCGATGCGATCGTCTTCGGCCGCGGCCCGGGCTCGTTCACGGGCCTGCGCACCGCCTGCTCGGTGGCGCAGGGCCTGGCCTTCGGCGCCAACGTGCCGCTGCTGCCGGTCGACACGCTGCTGGCCGTGGCCGAGGAGGCGCGCCACGCCTTCGGCGCCCGGCAGGTCGTTGCCGTGCTCGATGCGCGCATGGACCAGCTCTACGCCGCCCGCTGCGACTTCGATGCCGCCGGCCCGCTCGGCGGCGGCGGCGGTGACAGCGAGCCGCTGCTGCTCTCGCCCGAGGCGCTCGAGGTGCCCCCCGGCTGGTCGATCGCCGGCAATGCCTTCGCCGCCTACGGCCCGCGCCTGGCGTCCGCCGCCGCCCGCCACGAGGTGCTGCCCACCGCCACCGCGATGCTGCGGCTGGCCCCCGCGCTGCTCGCGGCCGGGCGAACCGTTCCGGCGGCCGAGGCCTGGCCGCTCTATGTTCGCGATAAAGTGGCGCAAACCACCGAGGAGCGCGCCGCCATCAAGGCGGCCGCTGCCGCAGCAGCCGTTACGCCACCCACCACCGCATGAGCGCCGTCCTCCAGTCCGTCGAAGCCCGCCTCGAGCCGCTCACCGTCGAGCGGATCGACGCCGTCTGCGCGGTCGAGCTGACGGCCTACACGCACCCCTGGACGCGCGCGAACTTCACCGATTCGATGGCCGTCGGCTACCACTGCCAGTGCCTGCTGGCGCCCGGGCTGGCGAAGGGCGTGACCTCGCCGGTCACGGGCCTGGGCGAAACGCTCATCGGCTATTTCGTCGCCATGAAGGGCGTGGACGAGGTGCATCTGCTCAACATCACCGTGGCGCCGGCTTTCCAGCGCCAGGGCTGGGCGCCGCTGATGCTGGAGGCGCTCTCCGGCTGGTCGCGCGCCGAGGGCGCGCAGTGGCTCTGGCTGGAGGTGCGCGAGAGCAACCGGCGCGCACTGGAGATCTATGCGCGCCAGGGCTTTCGCAGCGTCGGCGTGCGCAAGGGCTACTACCCGGCGTTCGAGGGCAAGCGCGAAGACGCGGTCGTGATGAGTTTGCGTTTGAACGAAACAGGCTCCGCCTGGGGAGCCCTGAAGTAATGAGTGCGGTGCAGACATTGAAGCTGGATGCGCGCCAGCGCGCGATGCTCGACGAGATGGGCGTGAAGGTCTGGTGGCCGGTGCCTGAGGTGACCGAAGTGGTCGAGGCCGCGCCCGTGGTGGAGGACGCGGTCGACGTGGCGCCGGAGCCGGTCGCCGAACGGCATGTGCCGCAAGCGCCGGTCGCTGCGCCGGCGCCTGCTGCAAGGCCCGCGGCGGCACCCGCACCGGTCGCGCGCCCGGTCGCGACGCCAACGCCCGCCATGCACGGCGCCGAAGTGTTCGTCGAAGCGCCCTGCCGCCTCTATGCCGACGCGGCCGAAGCCCCGGCCTCCGCGCAAGGCGGCTGGCTCGTCGTGGCCGACATGCCCCCCGAGGCCGACGGCCGCCACGGCGAGCCGTTCTCGGGCGACGCCGGCCGGCTGCTCGACAACATGCTGCGCGCCCTGAAGCTGCACGACGGCAGGACGCCGGTTCACCTCATGCGCACGCACCGCGGCGTGGCCGCCGGCCAGCCCGGCAGCCCGCGCCAGATGGCTGAAGCCTTCGGGGAACATGCTGCGGCGCTCGCGCCCGGCGTCGTGCTGGCGATGGGCCCGCTGGCCGCGCAAAGCCTGATGCAGAGCGGCGATCCGCTGGGCAAGCTGCGCGGCCGCGCGGTGCCGCTGGCATCGGCCAACGGGGTGCCGGTGGTGGCGACCTACCACCCCGCGTACCTGCTGCGAAACCCCGCCGACAAGGCGCGCGCCTGGGCCGATCTCTGCCTCGCGGCGGAACAGCAAACGCCGTCGAGCCAGGACTGACGAATGGGGTCCTTAAAATCAGGCCCCATGACTTTTCTCGACAAGCTGGCCGCCGCACAGCAAAAAAACGGTTCGTTGCTCTGCGTGGGGCTCGATCCCGAGCCGGCCAGGTTCCCCGGGGGATACAAGGACGACGCCGCCAGCATCTACGACTTCTGCGCGCGCATCGTCGACGCGACGGCCGACCTGGTCATCGCCTTCAAGCCGCAGATCGCCTACTTCGCCGCGCACCGCGCCGAAGCCCAGCTCGAGAAACTCATGGAGCACATGCGCCGCAATGCGCCCCACGTGCCCGTGATCCTGGACGCCAAGCGCGGCGACATCGGCTCGACCGCCGAGCAGTACGCCATCGAGGCCTTCGAGCGCTACGGCGCCGACGCGGTGACGCTCTCGCCCTTCATGGGTTTCGACTCCGTGGCGCCCTACCTCAAGCACGAAGGCAAGGGCGCCTTCCTGCTGTGCCGCACCAGCAACCCGGGCGGCGCCGACCTGCAGGGGCAGCGCCTGGCAGACATCGAGGGCCAGCCCTTTCTCTACGAGCACGTTGCCAAGCTGGCGCAGGGGCCGTGGAACCTCAACGGCCAACTCGGCCTGGTGGTGGGCGCGACCTACCCGGCGGAAATCGAGCGGGTGCGCGCACTCGCGCCGACGGTGCCGCTGCTGATTCCGGGCGTCGGCGCCCAGGGCGGCGATGCGGTCGCCACCGTGCGCGCCGGCTGGCGCGCCGACGCGCCGATCATCGTGAACTCGTCGCGGGCGATCATCTATGCCTCGTCGGGCGAAGACTTCGCCGATGCGGCCAAGAACGCGGCCCGCGCGACCCGCGACGCCCTGGAAGCCGCCAAGCCCTGAGCCGTCAGGCTCTCCGGAGGCGGGTGAAGAGCTCGAACTCCCAATTGCGCATTCCCAGCAGCAGCGTGTAGCCCTCGCGGTCGTTGGCCGACAGCTTCTGGTCGGTCTGGTGCTGCTGCGCAAAGTCTTGCGCCACGCGCTGCAGGCGCTCCAGAAAAGCCGGCGCCAGCGAGCGGCTGATCGAGCCGTGCACCAGCAGCAGGCCCTCGGCCGGGCCGTCGAAGCCGCCGCGGTAGTAGTCCAGCACCACGTTCTCGCGGAAGAACTCCATCACCGGGCCGTGCGGCCGCCAGCGGAAGGTCTTGGCCAGCTTCAGGCGGTACCGGTTGAGCGGGCGCAGCTCGATGATGCCGATGCGGTCCAGCTGCGCGAGGCAACCGATGCACTCGGCCTCGCTGATCCGGTAGGCCGCGACGATCTGCTCCAGCGTCCACTGGCTCAGCACGCTGATGGCCACCAGCAGCAGCTTCTTGTCCTTGACCACCGCTTTCTCCTGCTCGTGCGTGAGCTCCTTGAGCAGCGGCTGGGCGTCGGCCACGCGGCGGGCGAGTTCGGCGAAATCGATCTTCAGGGCGCGGCAGATGGCGTCCACGCGCGACAGGGGCATGTCGCTCTTGGCCAGCATCCGCTTGACGCTGGATTCAGCCATGTCGAGCGACCGGGCCAGGTCGGCGTAGGTCATGCGGGCGCTTTTGAGTTCGTTCTTGAGGGCGAGTACGAGGTCGACGGTGGTGCTCATGAAGGGTGCGGGGCGCTGGGTGGGTATTAGAAAAGGATACCGTAGGGTGTGAATTAGTGCCTCGTATCGATTCTCGATGCCTGCAGAGCGACTGGCAACTAAATTCCGCGGCTCGTTACCCACCCAACCGAGGTCCGCCATGCTCCTGCCCACTTTCAGCCGCCGTGAACGCGCACTGTTCTTCACCTTCGCGCTGCTCACGCTGATCGCCTTCTTCGGCCCGGCGCTGCCGGCCGCCGAGGTGGCGTTCGCCGCGGTCTTTGCCGACGACCGGGGCTGGCACGGCCTGCCGAACGCGATGGACGTGCTGAGCAACCTGCCTTTCGTGGTGATCGGCTTCCTCGGGCTGTACCGCCTGAACCGGATCGACCGCTCGCACCAGGAGGCGCTGTCCGAGTTCCCGCTCGCCCCGCCCGCCAACGATCCGCCGGACAACACGCTGGACTGCGCCTGGCTCTTCTTCGCCGGCCTCATCGCCACCGCCGCCGGCTCGGCCTTCTATCACCTGATGCCCGACGCCCCCCGGCTCGCCGCGGACCGCGCCGGCATGGCGGTGGCCTTCGCGGGGCTGATCGGCATCGCGGTGTGCGAGCGGGTGAGCCAGCGCGCCGGCTGGCCGGCGGCGTGGTTCATCCTGACGGCGGGCCTGCTGGCGGCCGAGGTGTCCCAGGAATCCGGCAACGTCTTGCCCTGGGCGCTGGTGCAGTTCGGCGGCATGGCGCTGGTGCTCACCCTGGCGCTGGCCGCGCCGATGCGCGGGGCAGTGGGGCTCAAGCTGGGCTGGGTGATCTTCTTCTACGCACTGGCCAAGGGCTTCGAGCTGGGCGACCGCCAGATCTACGAGGCGACGCAGCACCTGGTCTCGGGCCACACGCTCAAGCACCTGACGGCGGCGCTGGCGGGGCTGCCGGTGCTCTTGGCGCTGCGCACGCTGGAGAAGGGCTGGGAAGCCAGGCTGCTGCGGCACAATCCCGACGCAGCCGCCCTGACGGCGTGAAATGGAACCACCCCCAGGCTTGGCGCACTGCGTGTCGCTGTGCCAACCCCCTGGAGGGGGCACCACCAGCGGCCCGGCAAAGCCGGTTCCGCGGTGTTTCCCGAAGGTGCAGTAGAAAACCAAGAGGAGATTGCTTCGAATGACAACCCCCGCCGCTGCCGCCACCCCCGTGGCGCTTCACGAAGCGAACGCCCACGCCAACCAGTTCGCCTTGCTCAAGCAGCGGCGCTTCGCGCCTTTCTTCTGGACGCAGTTCGCGGGCGCGGCGAACGACAACCTCTTCAAGTTCGCCTTCACCGTCATGGTGACCTACCAGCTGCAACTCAGCTGGATGCCGCCGGCCATGGCGGGACTGGCGATCGGGGCGCTGTTCATCCTGCCCTTCCTGCTGTTCTCGGCCACGGCCGGGCAGCTCACCGACAAGTTCGACAAGACGAAGATGATCCGCTTCGTCAAGAACCTGGAGATCGCGATCATGCTGATCGCGGCCTGGGGCTTCGTCACCGCCAATGCGGTGGTGCTGCTGGGCTGCGTGTTCCTCATGGGGCTGCACTCCACGCTGTTCGGGCCGGTCAAGTTCGCCTACCTGCCGCAGGTGCTCGATTCGCGCGAACTCACCGGCGGCAACGGCATGGTCGAGATGGGCACCTTCGTCGCCATCCTGCTGGGCCAGGTGGCGGGCGGCCTCCTGGTGGCGGTGCCGCAGATCGGCCACACGAGCGTGGCCGTGGCCTGCGTGCTGCTCGCGCTGGTCGGGCGCGGCGTGGCGCAGGCCATTCCGCAGGCGCCGGCCACCGACCCGGGGCTGGTGATCAACTGGAACCCCTTCAGCGAAACCTGGCGCAACCTGAAGCTCGCGCACGGCAACGTGGTGGTGTTCCGGTCGCTCTTGGGCATTTCGTGGATGTGGTTCTTCGGCGCCGTGTTCCTCAGCCAGTTCCCCAGCTTCGCCAAGGAAGTGCTGCATGGCGACGAGCAGGTGGCCTCGCTGCTGCTGGTGGTGTTCTCCATCGGCATCGGCGTCGGCTCGCTCCTGTGCGAGACGCTCAGCCGCCGGCAGGTGGAAATCGGCCTCGTGCCGCTGGGCGCCATCGGCATGAGCGTGTTCGCGATCGACCTGTACTTTGCCTCGCGCGCGCTGCCCCAGGTGGCCGAGATGGGCCTGGGCGCCTTCGTGCACCAGGCCGCGCACTGGCGCGTGATGGCCGACCTGGGGCTGCTGTCGCTGTTCGCGGGCCTGTACAGCGTGCCGATGTACGCGCTGATCCAGCTGCGCAGCCAGCCCACGCACCGGGCGCGGATCATCGCGGCGAACAACATCCTCAATGCGCTGTTCATGATCGGCAGTTCGGTCATCGCGGGCGCGCTGCTGGGCGCGGGCTTCACGATTCCGCAGATCTTCCTGTTCACCGGCATCGCCAACGCGGTGGTGGCGTTCTACATCTTCATGCTGGTGCCCGAGTATCTGCTGCGCTTCGTGGCCTGGGTGCTGTCGCGTTTCGTCTACCGCTTCGACATCAAGGGCGACGAGCACATCCCCACCGAGGGCGCGGCCGTGCTGGTGTGCAACCACGTGAGCTTCATCGACGCGGTGCTGCTGATGGCGGCGAGCCCGCGGCCCATCCGCTTCATCATGGACCACCGCATCTTCAAGGTGCCGGTGCTCGGCTGGCTGTTCAAGCTGGCCAAGGCGATTCCCATCGCGCCGCAAAAGGAAGACCCGGCGGCCTACGAAGCGGCCTTCGCCAAGGCGCTGGCCGTGCTGCGCGAGGGCGACCTGCTCGCGATCTTCCCCGAGGGCGCCATCACCCGCGACGGCGCGCTGCAGCCCTTCAAGGGCGGCGTGATGAAGATCGTGGAGAGCGCGCGCGCCGAAGGCATCGAGCCGCCGGTGATCCCGATGGCGCTGACCAACCTCTGGGGCTCGTACTTCAGCCGCATCGAGCTGCGCGGCGGCCAGCAGGTCGCCATGGCCAAGCCTTTCCGCCGCGGCTTCTACAGCCGCGTGGGCCTGAACGTCGGCCACGCCGTGCCGCCGCCCGAGGTGCAGCCCGAGGCGCTGCAGCAGCGCGTGAGCGGGTTGCTGGCGGCCTGAAAAGTATCCTTGTGAGATACCGGTAGCGGCTCAAACCGCAACTGGTCGAAGCATTCGAGTCCCGCGGTGCGGTGGCGAACCATCATTCGCCCACCTTCACAACGCCGCGAGGCACTCATGCAACCCTTCTCATCCACCACCGTTTCGATCCAGCGCGACACGCGGGCCTGGCAGTTCCAGGTCTGGGCTTCTTTCGCGATCGCCGTCTTCCTCTGCGCCACCGGCTTGAGCTGGCTGCCGGGCGAGGCGCTGGACCGGGCGTTCATGGTGATGGGCTATGTGTTCTGCCTGAGCACCGCCTTCATGCTGGCCAAGTTCATCCGTGACAGCCAGCAGGCAGAAGCGAGCAGCAACAGTGCCAGCCGCGACGTGCCGATGTGGCGCCTCGTGGTGTGGGGCAGCTTCTTCACCGCCATGGGCCTCACGGGCTGGGGCCTGGTCCGCATGGAGATCAACGACGCCTACAAGGCCTTCCTGGGCGTGAGCTGGCTGTTTCTCATCAGCTCGGCCTTCACGTTGGCCAAGACGCTGCGCGACCGCCATGAAGCCGACCTGATCGACGCCCGCCTGCAAGGCCGCCGCGCCGCCCGCCAGGAAGCCGCCGCTTCCGTCTCGGCCGAATGAACGCCGCCGTTTTTCCAACCACCGTCAACCAACGAAAGAACGTCATGAAAAAGTCGATTGCCACGCTCGCTCTCGCCGTCTGCACCGCGTTCGCGGGTGTCGCGGTTCCTCTTCACGCACAGGCCCAGAGCGATGCCTCGATCGCACTCTCGATGTTGCCGGTCGCCTCGGTGATCGGCGCGGCGTCCGTCGTCGGCGCTTCCGCCACGGCGGTGGTCGCGGTGCCCGCGGCGCTGTCGGTGGGCGGCTCGACGCTCGCCGTGGTCGCCATCGAGGCGTCGGCCGACGGCACCGTCTATGTGCTGGAACGCGCGTCGGACGGCGCGCGCGCCAGCGTCAAGGTGATGGGGCGCGCGGCCAACGGCGTCTCCGCCTCTGTGGGCACGGCTGTCGTGGTCAGCGTGATCGGCAGCGGCGTCGTGCTGTCGGCCGCGGGCGAGGTGCTGGCTTTCGTTCCGAACGCCATCGGCCGCGCGCTGCTGCACAACGAGAGGCTGTCATGAAGCGCGCGCTCGGGGTGCTTGCGTCCCTGCTCCTTGCGCTCGCGGTGGTGCTGCCGCTGCAAGCGCAGGCGGGGCGCTCCTGCGAGCAGGTCAAGCCGAGCCCGGGGCTCATCGTCCGGGGAATGCAACTCGCCGAGCGCACCTCGCAGCAGCTCGACGCGAGCGGCGCGCGCGTCGTGTTGCTGGCGCGCGCCGGCCAGGACCTGAGCAAGTACGGCCTGCGCTATTCGCACCTGGGCATCGCCTACAAGACCGACGAAGGCCCGTGGCGCGTGGTGCACAAGCTGAACCAGTGCGGCACCGCGGTGGCCGCGGTCTACCGCCAGGGACTCGGCGAATTCTTCCTGGACGACCTGTGGCGCTACGAGGCCGCCTGGGTCGTGCCCACGCCGCAGGTGCAGGCGCAGTTGCTGGCCGCGCTCAACGAGTCGCCGTCCCGCATCGTGCGGCTGAACGTGGCGCCCTACAGCATCGTGAGCTACGCCTGGGGGCAGAAGTACCAGCAGTCGAACCAGTGGGCCATCGAGACGCTGGCCGCGGCCATGGAGCCGGCCACCATCCACAGCCGCGCGCAGGCGCAGGCGTGGATGCAGTTCAAGGGCTACGAGCCGACCACGTTGAAGCTGGGCCCGCTCACGCGCCTGGGCGGCCGCGTGGGCTCGGCCAACATCGCCTTCGACGACCATCCGAACGAGAAGCGGTTCTCGGACCGCATCGAGACGGTGACGGTCGACTCGGTCTTCGCGTGGATGCCGCGCGCGGGGCTGGGTGAGGCGCCGGTGGCGTTCAAGCTGCAGTAACTACAAATCCAGAAGAAAGCATCGAATGAGCAAGTCATTGCGCCTGTCCGAAAAATGGTTCCGCCGCGGCCTCTGGCTCGTGGCGCTGGTGTTCGCGAGCTTCCTGATCGGGCTGGGCAGCACGGTCGTCGGCGACCTGCCGCAGGTCGAGCGCGTGCGCGGGATCGACGACTTCATCGACCTGCGCGCGGCCGAGCCGCTGCGGGGCACCATCAAGGCGTCGGAGGCCACCGAGGAGCAGGCCGCGCGCGACCTGGACCAGATCCGCCTGCAGCTCACCGCCGCGCAGCAGGCCAGCGCCAATGCGCGCGAGACCTTCGGCAACTGGATCGCCACCCGCCGCGCCACCGCGCAGCCCGACCAGGACACCGAGCTGATCGCGCGCACCAAGGCGCTCGATGCGTTCAAGCAGAAGGAAAACGCCGTTCAGCGCCAGGTCAACGCGCAGCAGAAGATCATGCTCGACGCGCGCCAGGCCGAGCAGCGCGCCCGCACGACGCTCGCGGAACTGGAGCGCGCCGCGCAGGTGAAGCTCGATGCCGAGTACCGCCGCGTCGAGCTGCGCGTGTTCGCCTACCGCCTGGCGCTCACGTTGCCGCTTTTGATCGTGGCCGGCTGGCTGTTCGCGAAGAAGCGCAAGAGCACCTACTGGCCGTTCGTGTGGGGCTTCATCTTCTTTGCGCTGTTCGCGTTCTTCGTGGAGCTGGTGCCGTACCTGCCGAGCTACGGCGGCTATGTGCGCTACGTGGTGGGCATCGTGCTCACGGTGCTGGTGGGGCGCTACGCGATCGTCGCGCTCAACGCGTACCTTGCGCGCCAGAAGCTCGCCGAGCAGCAGCCCGACCAGGTGCGCCGCGAAGAGTTGAGCTACGACGTCGCGCTCGCGCGGCTGGGCAAGGGCGTGTGCCCCGGCTGCGAGCGGCCGGTGGACCTGAAGAACGGCGAGATCGATTTCTGCCCGCACTGCGGCATCGGCCTGTTCGACCACTGCGGTGTCTGTGAGGCGCGCAAGAGCGCGTTCTCCAAGTTCTGCCATGCCTGCGGCACCTCGGCCCATGCGGGGCCCGGTGGCGGCACAGCGCCGGCCTGAGGGCGCGCGGGGGCGCTGCATCTTTCCAACGCAAGCGGGTATTCCGCACGCTGCATGGCCAATTTTGGCGAAGCTGTCGCCGCAAGGTGTTAGAACCTTGGCCTGCGCTGCATTTCGCACGCAGCCGGCGTTCACTTTCATGCGTCGCCCGGCCTCTACCACGCACGACGAGGACCTCCTACCATGAGCTTTTTCGGCAAGATTTTTTCCAAGATTTTTCCGTCGGCCAACGCCGCTGAAGTCGTCGCCGCACCGCCGGCGGCTGCATCGGGCGCACCGGCCGTTGCGGCACCACCGCCCTCGATCCCGCTGGGCGACGTGCCCGCCATCCTGGACGCGATGCCTGGTGCCGCCGGCCTGAACTGGCGCACCTCGATCGTCGACCTGCTCAAGTTGCTGGGCCTGGACAGCAGCCTCGCCGCGCGCAAGGAACTGGCCAGCGAAATTCTCTACAGCGACGGCGAGCCGGGTTCGGCAGAATGGAACATCGGCCTGCACAAGCAGGTGATGAGCCGCATCGCAGCCAATGGCGGCACGCTGCCAGCCGAACTGCGCGACTGATCCGGTCCCCGGAACACGCCAACGAAAAAGCCCGGCCATGCCGGGCTTTTTTGCTTTCTGCCTCTTTCTTGCTTCCTGCCTCGACGAAGAGGAGAAAGGAAGCCAAAGGCTTCAGGTCCAGCCGGCATCCACCACGTAGTCCTGCGCGGTGCACATCTTCGAATCGTCAGCCGCCAGGAACAGCGCCATCGCCGCAATGTCCTCGGCCATCACGCGCCCCGGCAGGCACTGCGCGGCATCGATCTCGGCGGCCGACTCGGGCTTGACCCACAGCTTGATCTGCCGCTCGGTCATCACCCAGCCCGGCATGATCGTGTTGACCCGGATGTTCTGCTTGCCCAGGTCGCGCGCCAGCGAGCGCGTGAGGCCGCGCACGCCGGCCTTGCAGGCCTGGTAGACCGGGTAGCCGCGGCCTTTCATCATCCAACTGATCGAGCCGAAGTTGATGATCGATCCACCGCCCAGCGCGCGCATGTCGCCGGCCACGGCCTGCGCTGCGAAGAACTGGTGCTTGATGTTGACGGCCACCAGGCGGTCGAAATCTTCGCTCGTGACATCGGCCATTTCATGGCGCCGGTCGTTGGCCGCGTTGTTCAGCAGCACGCCGATGGGCCCGAAGCGCGCCCGCACACCGGCGATGGTGGCGGCCAACGCCGCGGCGTCGGTCACGTCGCAGGCGGTGAACATCGCGGGCGATTCGCCCTGCAGCTGGGCGGCGAGCGCGGTGCCGGCCGCCGTATCGAGGTCGCAGAAGCCTACTTTCGCGCCCTGCGCATGGAAGGCCCGCACCAGCGCCTCGCCGATGCCGCTGGCACCGCCCGAGATGAAGACGGTGCGCCCGGCGAGCGACGGATAGCGGGCGGTGTAGGGGGAAGTGGGAGAGGCTGTGGTCATGGGAAATGAAGACGACGGCGGTGGAAACAGGGCACGAGCGTACCGGATGCGGCGGCCATGGTGGAAACGCGGGCTTCCGCCCGGCGTATGGCTTCCGGCATGTGTGCAGGAAGGCCCGGCGTGGATAGGCTTGCCGGCATGAACTCCTTCCATCGCCGCGCCCTCGTCAGCTTTGCGCTGCTCCCCGCCCTCATCGTGGCGCGGCAGGTGCGCGCCCAGGCGGCGGCGCCCATCCTGCTGTTCAAGGTGGTCTCGCCGCGCGACGACGTCGTCGTCGGCATCGAGGCGGCCCAGCTCGGCGCCGGCGCGACGCCGCCCGTGCAGCGCCTGGCCGCGATGCTGGCCGACAAGGGCCAGCTCACGCTCTGGCAATACGCCTCGCAGCACGGCGAGGGTGGCGCGCTGGTGCAGGCGCCGCTGCGGCAGGTCGTGGTCTTCAGGAACGAGCTGCTGCGCATCGAGCCGTACACCACGCCGCTGGCGATCAAGGCGCCGGGCGCCGCGAAATAGACGGAGCGCCGGGGAGGCCGTGCCGCCTTCGCCGCTAGACGCCCCGCGCGCGCTCGGACTTGAACCGCGCGCGAAATTCCGTGAACGTGCCCGCGTCGAGCGCCGCGCGAATCTCGGTCATCAGGTTCAGGTAGTAGTGCAGGTTGTGGATGGTGCACAGCATCGGCCCGAGCATTTCGCCGCAGCGATCCAGGTGATGCAGGTAGGCGCGGCTGAAGCCTTCGCGCCCGCCGTCGTTCCAGCTGACGCCCGAGGTGCCCGCGCACGCATGGCAGGTGCAGCTCGGGTCCACCGGCTGCGGGTCGCTCTTGTGGCGCGCGTTGCGCATCTTCAGGTCGCCGAAGCGCGTGAACATCGTGCCGTTGCGCGCGTTGCGGGTCGGCATCACGCAGTCGAACATGTCCACGCCGTCGGCCACGCCCTGCACCAGGTCCTCGGGCGTGCCCACGCCCATCAGGTAGCGCGGCTTGTTCGCGGGCAGCCGGTGCGGCGTGTGGCCCATGATGTGCAGCATCTCTTCCTTGGGCTCGCCCACGCTCACGCCGCCGATGGCGTAGCCGGGAAAGTCCATGTCGACCAGCGCGGCGAGCGACTCTTCGCGCAGGTTCTCGAACATGCCGCCCTGCACGATGCCGAAGAGCGCGTTGGGGTTCTCCAGTCGCGTGAATTCGCTTTGGCAGCGCTTGGCCCAGCGCAGGCTCAGTTCCATCGAGATGCGCGCCTCGGCCTCGGTCGTGATGTGGCCCTTGGTGTCGTAGGGCGTGCACTCGTCGAACTGCATCGCGATGTCGCTGTTCAGGATGGTCTGGATCTGCATCGAGACCTCGGGCGTGAGAAAGAGCTTGTCGCCGTTGACGGGCGAGGCGAACTTCACGCCCTCCTCGCTGATCTTGCGCATCGCGCCCAGCGACCACACCTGGAAGCCGCCCGAGTCGGTGAGGATGGGCTTGGTCCACTTCTCGAACTGGTGCAGCCCGCCGAAGCTGGCCATCACGTCCAGGCCGGGGCGCATCCACAGGTGGAAGGTGTTGCCCAGGATGATCTGCGCGCCCATCTCTTCCAGGCTGCGCGGCATCACGCCCTTGACGGTGCCGTAGGTGCCCACGGGCATGAAGATCGGCGTCTGCACCTTGCCGTGGTTGAGCGTGAGCGTGGCGCGGCGCGCGTGGCTGTCGGGGTCGGTCTTGAGGAGTTCGAAGTTCAGCATGTCGTTCAGTCCGTTCAGTCCACTTGCCGGGCGAGCAGCATCGCGTCGCCGTAGCTGAAGAAGCGGTAGTGGTTGGCGATGGCGTGGGCATACAGCGCCATCACCCGCTCGTAGCCCGCGAAGGCCGAGACCAGCATCATCAGCGTGCTCTTGGGCAGATGGAAGTTGGTCACCAGCACATCGACGTGCGCGAAGGCGAAGCCCGGCGTGATGAAGATGCGCGTGTCGCCCGCGGCCTCGCCGCTGCTGGCCCACGATTCGAGCGTGCGCACGGTGGTCGTGCCCACGGCAACGACGCGGCCGCCGCGCGCCTTGCATTCGGCGATGGCGCGCTGCGTGGCCTCGGGCACCTCGTAGCGCTCGGCGTGCATCGTGTGCTCGGCGATGTTCTCGGTCTTCACCGGCTGGAAGGTGCCGGCGCCCACATGCAGCGTGACGCTGGCGCGCTGCACGCCGCGCGCTTCGAGGTTGGCCAGCAGCCCTTCGTCGAAGTGCAATGCGGCGGTCGGCGCAGCCACCGCGCCGGGCACGCGCGCGAACACGGTCTGGTAGCGGCTCTCGTCGTCGGCCGAGTCGGTGTGCGTGATGTAGGGCGGCAGCGGCACGTGGCCGCAACGCGACATCAATGCGTAGGGGTCTTCGCCCGCATCGCTCTCGAAGCCGAAACGGAACAGCGCGCCGTCTTCCTCGGGCCAGCGGCCGAGCAACGTCGCGCGGAAGCCGCCGACCATCTGCAGCGTGGTGCCCACCGGCGGCTTCTTGCTCACCTTCATGTGCGCCACGACCTCGTGGCCCTGCAGCACGCGCTCGACCAGCAGTTCGAGCTTGCCGCCGGTCGGCTTCTCGCCGAACAGGCGCGCCTTGACCACGCGCGTGTCGTTGAAGACCAGCAGGTCGCCCTCGCGCAGCAGCGAGGGCAGGTCCTTGAAGATGCGGTCGGCCGGTGCGTCGCCCGTGCCGTCGAGGAGACGGGAGGATGTGCGTTCGGTGGCCGGGTGTTGCGCCACCAATTGGGGGGGCAGGTCGAAATCGAAATCGGAAAGCGTGAAGGCGCGCATGGTGCTTGAGGGCCGGACGGGCCCGTGCCAAGGAGGCATGGGAAAAGAAGAAAAAGAAGGCGGGAGCCGGGCAGAATTGTCCCATGCCCGCTGCCGCGAAGTCCCTGCCCCCTGAAAAGCCCGTTGCGGCGCCTGCTGCCGCACCCGCCGCGCCGGGTTCGGGCCTGAGCCTCGTGCAGCGCGCCCTGCGCAAGCTGGGCCTCGTGCGCGACATCGACTTCGCCCTCTACCTCCCGATGCGCTACGAGGACGAAACGCGGATCGTCAAGCTCGCCGACACACGCGACGGCGACATGGCGCAGGTCGAGGGCGTGGTCACCGAGTGCGAGGTGGTGTTTCGCCCGCGCCGCCAGTTGATCTGCACCATCGACGACGGCAGCGACACCTGCCAGTTGCGCTTCTTCAACTTCTATCCCTCGCAGCAAAAGCAGCTCGCGGTCGGCGCGCGGGTGCGCGTGCGGGGCGAGATGCGCGGTGGTTTCGTGGGGCGGCAGATCATGCATCCCACGGTCAAGGCCGCGGGCACTTCGCTGCCGGAGGCGCTCACGCCGGTCTACTCGACCGTCGCGGGCCTGGCGCAGCCGGTGCTGCGGCGCGAGGTGCGCTCGGGCCTCGCACGCGCGGTGCTCGATGAGACGATTCCGGTGCAGATCGGCTTGCGCGGCGCGTGGGACCTGCGCAGTTCGCTGACCTTTCTGCACTACCCCACACCCGACGTGGCGATGGCGACGCTCGAAGACCACAGCCACCCGGCGTGGCAGCGCATCAAGGCCGAGGAACTGCTCGCGCAACAGCTCTCGCAGCTGCAGGCCCGGCTGGAACGTGCGGCCCAGCGCGCGCCGGTGCTGCCTTCGTCGCCGGAACCCGTGGCGACTTCGCTGCATGCGCAACTGCTCGCCGTGCTGCCCTTCGGGCTGACCGATGCGCAGCAGCGCGTGGGCGAGGAGATCACGCGCGACCTCGGCCGCGAGATCCCGATGCACCGGCTGCTGCAAGGCGACGTGGGCTCGGGCAAGACCGTGGTGGCGGCGCTCGCGGCGGCGCGCGCCATCGATGCGGGCTTTCAATGCGCGCTGATGGCGCCGACCGAAATCCTCGCGGCCCAGCACTTCGGCAAGCTGGTCGGCTGGCTCGATCCGCTGCTTGCCGAACGCGGCTTGCGCGTGGCCTGGCTCACCGGCAGCCAGAAGAAAAAAGAGCGCGATGCAATGTCGGCCGCGGTCGAGAGCGGCGAGGCTGCGCTGGTCATCGGCACGCATGCCGTCATCTCGGAGAAGGTGCGCTTCAAGAACCTCGCGCTCGCGATCATCGACGAGCAGCACCGCTTCGGCGTCGCGCAGCGGCTCGCGCTGCGCGGCAAGGCCGTCGGCCATCTCGAGCCGCACCTCTTGATGATGAGCGCCACGCCGATTCCGCGCACGCTGGCGATGAGCTACTACGCCGACCTGGACGTCTCCACGCTGGACGAGTTGCCGCCGGGCCGCACGCCCATCGTCACCAAGCTGGTGGCCGATCACCGGCGCGACGAGGTGATCGACCGCATCCAGGCGCAGATCGCACAGGGCCGGCAGGTCTACTGGGTGTGCCCGTTGATCGAAGAGAGCGAAGCGGTCGACCTGCGCAACGCCACCGAGACGCGCGACGAACTGGCCGGCACGCTCGGCGAGGCCATCCACGTCGGCCTGCTGCATTCGCGCATGCCGACGGCCGAGAAGCAGGCCGTGATGGCGGCCTTCACCGCCAACGAGATCCAGGTGCTGGTGAGCACGACGGTGATCGAAGTGGGCGTCGATGTGCCGAACGCCTCGCTGATGGTGATCGAACATGCGGAGCGCTTCGGGCTCTCGCAACTGCACCAGCTGCGCGGCCGCGTGGGGCGCGGCGCCGCAGCCTCGGCCTGCGTGCTGCTCTACGCACCGGGCGACAGCGGCCGCGTGGGCGAGGCGGCGCGCGCGCGGCTCAAGGCGATGGCCGAAACGGGCGACGGCTTCGAGATCGCGCGGCGCGACCTGGAGATTCGCGGGCCCGGTGAATTCCTGGGTGCGCGTCAGTCAGGGGCGCCGCTGCTGCGCTTCGCCGACCTGACCACCGACACGCTGCTGCTCGACTGGGCCCGCGAACTCGCCCCCGTGATGCTCGAGAAGCACGCCGAGCTGGCCCAGCGCCACATCGATCGCTGGCTCGGCACCAAGGCCGAGTACCTGAAGGCCTGAGCGGCCTCGCGCTGTTTACGCCGAGGGCCGACGCGTGAAGGCGAGGATCAGCCCGAAGCCGACCATCATGCTGCCGCTCACCTTGTTGAACCAGCGCATCGCGCGGCTGCCGTTCGCCAGCCGGCGCATGCGCGCGCCGAGCATGGCGTAGAGCGCGATCGCGACCAGTTCGAACACCAGGAAGGTCGCGCCCAGCAGCACATAGCTGGAGGCGTACGCGCCGGGCACCACGAACTGCGGGAAGAACGCGGTGAACACCAGGATGGCCTTCGGATTGCCGGCCGCCACGGTGAACTCCTGCCGCGCCAGCGCGCGCAGCGAAGGCGGTGCGGCGGTGCCCAGCGATTGCACATCGGCCGTGGGCGCCGGTGCGCGCAAGAGGCGGATGCCGATCCACACGAGATACGCGGCACCGATGTACTTGATGACATCGAAGGCCAGCTCCGAGGCCACCAGCACCGCGCCCATGCCCAGGCCCGCGACGGCAATCATGAGTGCGAAGGCCACCAGGCGCCCGCCGGCCGCGATCACTGCGGGCGACACGCCGTGCCGCGCACCGTTGGTGACCGACAGCAGGTTGTTGGGGCCGAAGGCCATGTTGATGGCAAAGCAGGCCGGAAGAAACAACAGATAGGTGGACAAGCTCATGGTTGCATCCTGCTACGTAGATAACCGCGATGACGAAGGTTCGCCATTATCCGCAGCCTTCGCGATGTGTACGACGAAAGCCTGCAGATGCAACAACGCTGCATTAGCGCCACGGTGTTTACGCGGGGTTCTTGTTGCGCGGCTTGTTTTCTAGACTGCGCCGCGATGCCTTTTCGCACGGCTTTCGATGGCGGTGCGGGGCTGCTTTTTTCTTCAGACTTTTTCGCTACTGGTCCGCGTCTTGCACGCGTTTCGCAGCGCGGTTCACGCGCTGACTATTCGAACAACACACTGCACGGAGGAAAGTCGCAATGACTTCGAAGAGGATGAACAGACTCGCGCTCGCCATGGCCGTTGCCGGCCTCGCATCGCACCAGGCATGGGCCATCCAGACCTACGCCGGCGACCCGGGAATGATCGGTGCGCCGGCCAGTTGGCGCACCGCCGAGTTCATGCGCGACTGGGGCCTCGTCGCGATGGGCACCGAATACGCCTACGCGGCAGGCGTGAGCGGCGCGGGCATCAGGATCGGCGAGGTCGACTCGGGCTACGACGCCTCGCATCCCGAGTTCCCGGTCTCGCGTTATCACGGCGTGCCGGTGGGCGCGATTCCCGGCGCCTACAACGGCGCGTACAACGACCGCCATGGCACGCATGTCGGCGGCACCATCGCTGCGAACCGCGATGGCGGGACCGCTGTGGAGAACATGCATGGCGTGGCCTTCAACGCGGACCTCTTCGTGGCCAACACGGCCAAGACCGACGGCGCCAACTTCGGGCGGCCGCTGCCCGGCGATTCGCCGGTCATCACGGTGGACAACCAGCACATCGCCGATGCCTACCGCGCGGCCAACGCGCAGGGCGTGCGCATCATCAGCACCAGCTGGGGCAGTCCGCCGACCGGCGAGCAGTACAACACCCTCGCGCAGTTGCACACCGCCAACGGCTACTACGTGGCCAACAACACCTGGATCCAGGGCGCGTTCGATGCCGCGAAGACGGGCACGCTGATGGTGTTCAGCGCGGGCAACGGCGGCTGGCTCAACCCCAGCCCACGGGCGGCCGCGCCGTACTTCAACCCCGAGCTCGAGACGAACTGGCTCGCGGTTTCCGCGCTGAGCAATATCGGGCAGACCTTCAATGCCGACGGCTCCGTCAACGTGCCCGGCACGCAGCGCTACAACAAGTGCGGCGTGGCGAAGTGGACCTGCGTCACCGCGCCGGGCTTCCAGATCAACGGCACCGTGCTGGCCGGCGGCTACGCGTCGCTGTCGGGCACCTCGATGGCCGCGCCGCATGCGTCGGGCGCGCTCGCGTTGATCATGGAGCGCTTCAGCTACATGACCAACGAGCAGGTGCTCACGGTGCTCAAGACCACCGCGACGCAGAACGCGACGATCGTCGACGCGGCCGGCACCGGCACGATGGCCAACCCCGAGGCGGGCCAGCAGGTGAAGGTGCCCGACGTGGTCAACGGCTGGGGCACGCCGAGCCTGCGGCGCGCGATGAACGGGCCGGGGCAGTTCATCGGGCCGTTCGCGATCGACACGCAGGGGCAGAACGACACCTGGTCGAACGACATCTCCGATGTCGCGATCAGGGCGCGCCGCGCGGAAGACGCCGCCGAGGCCACCGCCTGGGAAGCGACCAAGCAGACGCGCGGCTGGACCGCGGGCCTGCCCGGCGGCGCGAGCGATGCGGACCGCAGCGAGTACGCCACGGGCGTGGCCCGCGAAGCCGCGCGCGGCACGCGGGTCTACGCAGGCAGCCTGGAGAAGCTGGGCGCCGGCACGCTGACCCTGAGCGGCCAGAACAGCTACACGGGCAGCACCGCGGTGAACGGCGGCACGCTCAAGGCGGGAGCGGTCAACGCGTTCAGCGGTGCGTCCGCGCACAGCGTGGGCGCGGGCGGCACGCTCGACCTGGCGGGCTTCAGCCAGAAGCTGCCCTCGCTGGCGAACAGCGGCGTGGTCTCGCTGGTTGGCGCCGCGCCGGGAACGACGCTCACCATCACCGGCGCCTATGTGGGCAACAACGGCACGCTGCGGCTGGGCATCGTCCCGGGCCTTGGTAGCCCCGCAAGCGACCGGCTCGTCCTTGATGGCGTGGGTGCAAGCGCCAGCGGCCGTACGTCGGTGCAGATCGCCAACTTCGGCAGCCTCGGCGCCATGACCATCGGCAACGGCGTCGAACTCATCAGCGCAATCAATGGTGCGACGACAACGGCGCAGACCACCAAGGATGCCTTCGCGCTCGCAGGCGGTCACGTGGATGCGGGCGCCTACGAATACAGGCTGCACGCGGCCGACGTCAATGGCGCGGGTGAAAACTGGTATCTGCGGTCAACGGCGCCGTTCCCAGGATCGCAACTGCCGGCCTACCGCACGGAGGTCCCGATGCTCGCCGCGCTGCCCGAGCAACTGCGCCAGGGCAACCTCGCCATGCTGGGCAGTTCGCGCGTGCGCATGGGCGACGACGACGCCCGGGTCGGCCGCAACGATGCGGGCGAGGAGACCGGCGTGCCGCTGCGCAGCGCCTGGGGCCGGGTCATCAGCACGAACATCGATATCAGCCAGCAAGGCACGGTGAGCCCGAGGAGCGAGGGGCGCCTCACGGGCCTGCAGGCCGGCACCGACCTGTGGGCCGACCGCAACTGGCGCGCCGGCGTGTACGTCGGCCGGCTCGAAGGCGATGCCCGCACCCGTGGCTTCGCGCGCGGCGTGTTCGACCTTGCCGTCGGCAGCAACGACCTGCGCAGCGACTACCTGGGCCTGTACGGCAACTTCACGAGCGACGCGGGCTTCTACGCCGACGCGGTGCTGCAGGGCGGCCGCCACCGCTACACGACGGGCCCGTTCGACAGCTCGCCGTCTGCTTCCGGCAAGGGCAGGAGCACGCTGCTGTCGCTGGAAGTGGGCCAGAGCTTCGCGCTCGGCAGCGACTGGAAGATCGAGCCGCAATTGCAGCTGGTGCACCAGCGCGTGAACCTGGAGGACGTGACGCTCTTCGGCGCTCGCGTCTCGCAGGACACCGACAGCGGCTGGACGGTTCGCGCCGGCGTGCGGGTGAAGGGCCAGATCGCCACCGGGGCGGGCGTGCTGCAGCCGTATGCGCGGCTGAACGTCTACCGCACCTCCAGCGGCACGGACGTGGCGCGCTTCATCGGCCCTGCAGGCTGGACCGACATCGGCACCCGCACGGGCGGCACCAGCACCGAACTCGCAGCCGGCGCCACCCTGGCCGTCGGCGAGCTAACCAGCCTCTATGCGGAAGCGGGCAAGCTGTTCGCCTCCGGCGGCAGCGCGCGCGTGAAGAGCGGCATCAATGCCAGCCTGGGGATGCGCGTGAAGTGGTGAGGGGGCGATCCAGGAGCGTCCGTCGGGGGCAAGGATGACGCTGGCATCGACCCCTGACAACGCCGGGTCACGGAGGCTTGCGCATAATTGACGCAAGCTATGACTCTCACCGAACTCAAATACATCGTCGCAGTAGCCCGCGAACGGCACTTCGGCAAGGCGGCCGAGGCCTGCTACGTCTCCCAACCGACCCTCTCGGTGGCCATCAAGAAGCTGGAGGACGAACTGGAGGTCAAGCTCTTCGAGCGCAGTGCCGGCGAAGTGACCGTCACGCCGCTGGGCGAGCAGATCGTGCAGCAGGCGCAAAGCGTGCTCGACCAGGCCGCCAGCATCAAGGAAATCGCCAAGCGCGGCAAGGACCCGCTGGCCGGCCCGCTGAACCTGGGCGTGATCTACACCATCGGCCCGTACCTCCTGCCCGACCTGGTGCGCCAGGTGATCGCACGCACGCCGCAGATGCCGCTGGTGCTGCAGGAGAACTTCACCGCCAAGCTGCTGGAAATGCTGCGCGCCGGGGAGATCGACTGCGCCGTGATGGCCGAGCCCTTCCCGGACACGGGCCTTGCGATGGCGCCGCTGTACGACGAGCCCTTCATGGCCGCGCTGCCGGTCAACCACAAGTTCGCCAGCCGCGAATCGATCACCTCCGACGAGCTGCAGAACGAGACCATGCTGCTGCTGGGCACCGGCCACTGCTTTCGCGACCATGTGCTCGAGGTGTGCCCCGAGTTCGCCCGCTTCTCCAGCAATGCCGAAGGCATCCGCAAGAGCTTCGAGGGCTCGTCGCTCGAAACCATCAAGCACATGGTGGCCTCGGGCATGGGCGTGACGCTGGTGCCGCGGCTGTCGGTGCCGGCCGAGGCGCTCAAGCCCAAGGGCAAAGGCCGCAAGGACTCCGAGCAAATGGTGCGCTACCTGCCGGTGCGCGATGCACACGACCGCGACCCGCCCACGCGCCGCGTGGTGCTGGCGTGGCGGCGCACCTTCACGCGCTACGAGGCGATCGCGGCGCTGCGCAATGCGATCTATGCCTGCGAGCTGCCGGGCGTCAAGCGCTTGTCATAGCGGTTTGTCGCAACGATTTGCGACGTTGACCTACGCGCCGACGGTTTTGAATCGTTGATCGCTGGGATAGAGTGACGCTGTTGCGAAGCCGCGTGCCGGCTTCGAGAATCGACATGTTCCTCTCCACTTGAAGAAAGACCACTCGCCATGGCCAAAGCTCCAAAGAAAACCAAGCCAGCGTCCACCCCCTCCTCGGGCAAGGTGCCCAAGAAGGGCGGTACCGTCGTCGCGCAGGAGTCCGGCAGCCGCAACGCGCCGATCATCAACATCGGCATCGAGCGCCAGGACCGCGCGGCCATCGCCGAGGGCCTCAGCCGCGTGCTGGCCGACACCTACACGCTGTACCTCACGACCCACAACTTCCACTGGAACGTGACCGGCCCGCACTTCAACTCGCTGCACGCGATGTTCATGGGCCAGTACACCGAGCTGTGGGGCGCGACCGACGTGCTTGCCGAACGCATCCGCGCCCTCGGCCACTACGCGCCGGGCTCGTACGCCGAGTTCAGCAAGATCGCCACCGTGCCCGACGTGCCCCAGACCCCGCCCAAGGCGATGGAGATGGTGCGCATCCTGGTCAAGGGCCATGAGACGGTCTCCCGCATCGCGCGCGAATTCATCCCCGTGGCGGAAGAGGCCGGCGACGACCCGACCGCCGACATGCTGACCGCGCGCTGCACGGTGCACGACCAGACGGCCTGGATGCTGCGCTCGCTGCTCGAGGATTGAGTCAACAGGCGTCCCGGAATCCGGGAAGCGAAAACCGAGAGCGGCACAATGGCCGCTCTTTTTTCGTCCGTCGTTTTCGTTCTTTTTTTCTTGCCGCATGCTTGCCCGTCGCCTCGCGCTCTACCTCGACCTGATCCGCTGGAACCGCCCGGCGGGCTGGCTGTTGCTGCTCTGGCCCACGCTGGGCGCGCTCTGGTTCGCGGCCGACGGCTGGCCGGGCTGGCAGCTGGTCGTGGTGTTCACGCTCGGCACCTTCCTCATGCGCAGCGCGGGCTGCTGCATCAACGACGTGGCCGACCGCGACTTCGACCGCCACGTCAAGCGCACCGCCCAGCGGCCCGTGACCAGCGGCGCGATATCGGTCAGGGAAGCGCTCGCGCTCGGTGCCGTGCTGGCGTTGATGGCGTTCGGTCTGGTGCTCACCACCAACCGCGTGACGGTGCTGTGGTCGTTCGCGGCGCTGGCCATCACGCTGATCTATCCGTTCGCCAAGCGCTTCGTGTCGATCCCGCAGGCGGTGCTGGGCATCGCCTTCAGCTTCGGCATTCCGATGGCCTTTGCGGCGGTGCAGGCGACCGTGCCCGCGTTCGCCGCGTGGCTGCTGGCCGGCAACCTGTTCTGGGTGCTGGCCTACGACACCGAATACGCCATGGTCGACCGCGACGACGACCTGAAGATCGGCATGAAGACCTCGGCCATCACCTTTGGCCGCTTCGACGTGGCGGCGGTGATGCTGAGCTACGCGATCTTCCTGGCGACCTGGGCGTGGGCCGGTGCCAGCCGGTCGCTGGGCGTGCTGTTCTTCGCGGGGATCGCCATCGCCGCGGGGCAGGCGCTCTGGCACTGGTGGCTGATTCGCGAGCGGACTCGCGATGGCTGCTTCAAGGCCTTCCGGCTGAACCACTGGCTGGGCTTCACCGTGTTCGCCGGCGTCGTGGCCGGCTACGCCATCCGTTGAAGGGACGCACATGCTCGACCGCCTGACCCAGAAGATCGGCCAGGAAGGCCTGTCCGAATGGCATGCCATCACTCAGGAGATGGTCGACCGCTACGCGGCGCTCTCGGGCGACGGCGAAGGCGAGTGGATCCACCTGGACCCGGAGCGCGCGGCGCGCGAGGCGAGCTATGGCGGCACGATCGTGCCGGGCTTCTTCCAGGTGTCGCACCTGATCCGGCTGACCGGCGAGGCGATGCGCACGCTGCTGCCCTTCGATGCGAACCATGCGCTGAACTACGGCTTCGACCGCCTGCGGTTCGTGAGGCCGATGCCGGTCGGCGCGCGCTTCCGGGCCCGGGTGCGCATCCTGGGCGCAACGCCCAAGGCGGATGACAGCTTTCTGCTGAAGGAAGATGTGCTGCTCGAACTCGAGGACGGCACCGTCACGCTGGCGGCCGAGTGGCTGTTCTTTCTCGGGCCGCGCGCATTGCCTGTTTGACCGGGTTCAGTCGCGCCCGAATTCCTCGCCCAACTCGGCAGCGCGCTTCTGCGCGGCGCGAATGGCGGTCTTGAACTGCGCCTTGACGTCCGCGCCTTCCAGCGAGGTGATCGCCGCGTAGGTCGTGCCGCCCTTGGAGGTCACCCGCCCGCGCAGCACCGAGGGCGGCTCGGTCGCGCTGTGCGCCAGCGCCGAGGCGCCGGTGAAGGTGCCGATGGCCAGTCGCTGGGCCTGGTCGGGCGTGAGGCCCATCTCGACACCGGCCTCGGTCATCGCCTCGATGAAATAGAACACGTAGGCCGGGCCCGAGCCGGACATGGCGGTGACCGCATCAAGCGCCGGTTCGGCATCGACCCAGAGCAGTTCGCCCGTGGGCGTCAGCAGTTGCCCGACGAGCGCGCGATCTGCACCGGTGACGTCCGGCCGCGCGAACAGGCCGGTCATGCCCTGGCCGACCAGTGCGGGCGTGTTGGGCATGGCGCGCACCACGCGTTCGGTGCCGACCCAGCGGGCGATGCTGTCCGACGGAATGCCTGCGGCCACGCTCAGGTGCAGCGCGTCCGCGGCGAAAGCGCGCACCGACTTGGCGGCCTCCGCGAAGGCCTGCGGCTTGACGGCCCACACGACGACACCGCAGCGCGAAAGTGCCTCGCTCGCCTCGGCTTGCGCCGTGATGCCGAAGGACTGCGCGAGCTTCGTGCGCGCCGCCTCGAAAGGCTCGACCACATCGAACGCGCCGGCCGGCGTGCCTTGCTGGATCAGTCCGCCGATGATGGCGCTGGCCATGTTGCCGCCGCCGATGAAGGCGATGGGCGGCAGCGGCGCGGGGGCGGTGCGGGGCAGGAAGGTCACGGCGATGGTCATGGTCGGTCGATGTATTCGAAGGCGGCGAACTGGGTCACTTGCAGCGGATTGAAATTGTCGTCGCTCACGACCACCAGCAGGCGGTTGCCGTTGGCCAGCGGCGGTCCCCAGCACATGCCCTCGGTGTTGTCGAGGCGGGACAGGCCGAGCGCGGCGAAATCGGCCACCAGGGTCTTGGCGACGGGCTGGTGGTTGCCTGGCGCCAGCGCATCGATGGCCAAGACGTCGCTGGCGGCGCGGGTGTCGATTTCGTAGAGGCGCAGCGAATTGCCGGCGCCCGTGGCATAGGCGCGCTCGAGCACCAGCATGCGATGCGCATCGAGCATCAGCACCTCGCTCACGCCGTTGTCGGCGTAGCTGCCGGGGATGAGGGGGCGCAGGGGGATGGCGTCGGGGACGTAGGCGATCTGGCGGGTGGCCTGGCCGGTCTCCAGGTCGACCTGGGTGAAGCGGCAGGGGCCGCCGGGCGTGCCGATGGTGGGAATGGGGCCGTCCTGGACCAGGGCGTTTTCCATCGAGAGCCAGGCGAAACGGCCGTCGGGCGTGAGGGCAATGCCCTCGAAAGTCAGGTTGTCGCGCGGGCCGCGGCGCTGGGCCGGATCGGGCGTGAACATGGCGGGCAGGGCGAATTCGCGCAAGAAGCGGCCGTCACGCGCCGATTCATACAGCGCAGGGCCGAAACCTCGGGCGATGTCGCCTTCGCTGGTCCAGAGCAAGGTGCCGGTGGATGGGCGCAGGCGGATGGCTTCGGGATCCGGAACTGGGAGCCCGCTGACCGCGTGGCGGCGGTCGGGCCAGGGGCCACCACCGGGGCGTTGCAGTTGAACAACGCCCGTCGGCTCTGGCTGGGCGGCTTGCGGTGAGGGCCAGCGAGCGGTGTAGTAGCGAACGGGCGCCAGGTCTGACCGGTCATCGCTGATAAGCAGGTACTCACCTCGCTTGGCGTCGTAGTCGATGCCGGAGAGGCCGCCCGCCGTGGTGTCTTCTATATGCAACCTGTGCGACCAGCGCGCCTCGGCGATGCGCCGCAGGCGCCCTGTGTCCGGAACCGGCGTTGCGCTCCTGCAGCCGGCCAGGCCCAGCGCCAGCGCGGCGGCCGCGCCTCCCAGGAGGCTGCGGCGACTGGGGAGGGGGAGCAAAAGATGGGTTTTGGCAGCGGCGCGCACGCCTCGGAGTCTAGTGCCAGCACGCAGTGGTGTAATGAGTCGGTTGACATCGGCAGAAGTGCCTGCAATAATCGCGGGCTTCGCTTCCAAAAGGCGAAGCTTTCAGCCCAAAGCGGAAGTGCCTCGAGTGGTTCGAGGTGCCGACGACGGGCCCAAGACTGACCGCGGTGTCTCCCTCCTGGAGGCTCATCGGTACAAGTTGGGAATATCAAGAAATGATCCAAACTGAATCCCGGCTCGAAGTGGCCGACAACACGGGCGCGAAATCCGTCCTGTGTATCAAGGTGCTCGGTGGCTCCAAGCGGCGTTATGCCAGCGTGGGCGACGTCATCAAGGTCAGCATCAAGGAAGCCGCTCCGCGTGGTCGCGTCAAGAAGGGCGAGATCTACAGCGCAGTGGTGGTCCGCACCGCCAAGGGCATCCGTCGCGCCGACGGCTCGCTCGTGAAATTCGACAGCAACGCAGCCGTGTTGCTCAACGCCAAGCTGGAGCCTATCGGCACCCGCATCTTCGGACCGGTGACGCGCGAGCTGCGCACCGAGAAGTTCATGAAGATCGTGTCGCTGGCACCCGAAGTTCTGTAAGGACAACAACGCCATGAACAAGATTCGCAAAGGCGACCAGGTCATCGTGTTGGCCGGTCGTGACAAGGGCAAGCGCGGTACCGTGTCGCTCCGCAAGGACGACGCGCACATCGTCATCGAAGGCCTGAACCTCGTGAAGAAGCACACCAAGCCGAACCCGCTCAAGGGTACGACCGGTGGCATCGTCGAGAAGTCCATGCCCATTCACCAATCCAACGTGGCGATCTTCAATGCCGCGACCGGCAAGGCCGATCGCGTGGGCATCAAGATCACCCAGGGTGCTGACGGCAAGCGCGTGGCTGTTCGCGTCTTCAAGTCCAGCGGCGACGAAATCAAGCTCGCCTAAGAGGTACTCACATGGCACGTCTCCAACAACACTATCGCGAAAAGATCGCGAAAGACCTGACGGAAAAGTTCGGCTACAAGTCGCCGATGCAGGTCCCCCGCCTCACCAAGATCACCCTGAACATGGGTGTGGGTGAAGCAGTCGCCGACAAGAAGGTTCTCGACAACGCTGTCGCCGACCTGACCAAGATCGCCGGCCAGAAGCCCGTGGTCACCAAGTCGAAGAAGGCTATCGCCGGTTTCAAGATCCGCGAAAACCAGCCGATCGGCTGCATGGTCACGCTGCGTGGCGTGCAGATGTATGAGTTCCTGGACCGTTTCGTGACCATCGCGCTGCCGCGTGTTCGCGACTTCCGCGGCATCTCCGGCCGTGCGTTCGACGGCCGTGGCAACTACAACATCGGCGTCAAGGAACAGATCATTTTCCCTGAGATCGAGTACGACAAGGTCGATGCCCTGCGCGGTCTCAATATCAGCATCACGACGACGGCCAAGACCGACGAAGAAGCCAAGGCGCTTCTCGCTGCTTTCCGTTTCCCGTTCAAGAACTGAGGCGAACCATGGCTAAACAATCTTTGATCCAGCGCGAACTCAAGCGCGACAAGCTGGTTGCCAAGTTCGCTGCGAAGCACGCTGAACTGAAGGCAGCTTCCAACGACCTGAAGAAGAGCGACGAAGAACGCGCAGCCGCCCGCCTGGGCCTGCAAAAGCTTCCGCGCAACGCGAACCCGACCCGCCAACGCAACCGTTGCGCGATCACCGGTCGTCCGCGTGGCACCTTCCGTCAATTCGGTCTGGCTCGCGCCAAGATCCGTGAACTGGCTTTCGCTGGCGACATCCCCGGTGTCACCAAGGCCAGCTGGTAAGCCAGGCAGGAGCAAACAACATGAGCATGAGTGATCCCATTGCCGACCTGCTGACGCGTATCCGTAACGCGCAGATGGTGGCGAAGCCCACCGTGTCGGTCCCGTCTTCCAAGGTGAAGATCGCGATCGCACAAGTCCTGAAGGACGAGGGCTACATCGACGGCTTCCAGGTCAAGACCGAAGCCGGCAAGAGCGAACTTGAAATCGTCCTGAAGTACTACGCTGGCCGTCCGGTCATCGAGCGCATCGAGCGCGTGAGCCGTCCTGGCCTGCGCGTCTACAAGGCCAGTGCTTCCATTCCGCAAGTCCAGAACGGCCTCGGCGTTGCGATCGTCACGACCCCCCAGGGCGTGATGACCGACCGCAAGGCACGCGCTACCGGTGTCGGTGGCGAAGTCCTGTGCTACGTCGCCTAACCGAGACATCGAGGAGTCACTGAAATGTCCCGAGTAGGAAAAATGCCGATCACCATCCCCGCAGGCGTGGATGTGTCGATCAAGGAAGACCAGATCAGCGTCAAGGGCACGGGCGGCACGCTCAACCTTGCACGCAACCCCTTGGTCAAGGTCGTCAGCAATGACGGCAAGCTGAACTTCGAGCCGGCCAACGAATCGCGTGAAGCGAATGCGATGAGCGGCACGATCCGTCAGCTGGTGAACAACATGGTGGTTGGCGTGACCAAGGGCTTCGAGAAGAAGCTCAACCTGGTCGGCGTCGGCTACAAGGCCGCAGCGTCCAACAACAAGTTGAACCTGCAAGTCGGTTATTCGCACCCGGTCAACATCGACATGCCGCAAGGCATCACGGTGGCCACCGCGACCCCGACCGAAATCGTGATCAAGGGTGCTGACCGTCAGCGCGTTGGTCAAATCGCCGCTGAGATCCGCGCTGTTCGTCCGCCTGAGCCTTACAAGGGCAAGGGCATCCGTTATTCGGACGAGAAGATCGTGATCAAAGAGACCAAGAAGAAGTAAGGGGCAGCAAAATGATGTTGACCAAAAAAGCACAGCGCCTTCGCCGCTCGCGCCAGACCCGCATTCGCATCGCGACGCAGGGCGTGGCCCGTCTGACGGTGAACCGCACCAACCTGCACATCTATGCCACCGTCATCTCCGACGACGGCACCAAGGTGATCGCAACCGCATCGACGGCCGAAGCCGAAGTGCGTACCTCGCTCGGCGGCGGTTCGGGCAAGGGCGGCAATGCCGCTGCAGCCACCGCCGTTGGCAAGCGCATCGCTGAAAAGGCGAAGGCTGCCGGCGTCGAGAAGGTCGCCTTCGACCGCGCTGGTTTTGCGTACCACGGCCGCGTCAAGGCGCTGGCCGAGGCGGCTCGCGAAGCCGGTCTGCAGTTCTAACCGGACACGAGATTCAAAATGGCAAAGATTCAAGCAAGAACGCAGAACGAAGGCCCTGAAGACGGTTTGCGCGAGAAGATGATCGCGATCAACCGCGTCACCAAGGTGGTGAAGGGTGGTCGTATCCTCGGTTTCGCAGCACTCACCGTCGTGGGCGATGGCGAAGGCCGCGTCGGCATGGGCAAGGGCAAGTCCAAGGAAGTGCCTGCTGCCGTGCAAAAGGCGATGGAAGAAGCTCGCCGCAACCTGGCCAAGATCTCGATCAAGAACGGCACGCTGCATCACCGCGTGACGGGTCACCATGGCGCCGCTTCGGTCGTCATGATCCCTGCCCCGAAGGGTACCGGCATCATCGCCGGCGGCCCGATGCGCGCCGTGTTCGAAGTCATGGGCATCACCGACATCGTGGCCAAGAGCCATGGTTCGTCGAACCCCTACAACATGGTTCGCGCCACGCTCGACGGGTTGAAGAACTCGACGACCGCGTCGGAAGTGGCTGCCAAGCGCGGCCTGACCGTCGAAGAAATCTTCGCTTAAGCGCAAGCCTGAAAGAAGCATTCAAATGACGACGCAACAACAAACCCTCAAGGTGCAATTGGTCAAGAGCCCGATTGGCACCAAGGAATCGCATCGCGCGACCGTGCGTGGCCTCGGCCTGCGCAAGCTCAACAGCGTGAGCGAGCTGCAAGACACCCCGGCGGTGCGCGGCATGATCAACAAGATCAGTTATCTGGTCAAAGTTCTGTAAGAGAGACTGATATGGAACTCAATGGCATCAAGCCGGCAGCCGGCGCCAAGCACGCCAAGCGTCGCGTTGGCCGTGGTATCGGCTCTGGCATCGGCAAGACCGCAGGTCGCGGTCACAAGGGTCAGAAGTCGCGCGCAGGCGGTTTCCACAAGGTTGGTTTCGAAGGCGGCCAGATGCCGCTGCAACGTCGCCTGCCCAAGCGTGGTTTCAAGTCGCACCTGCTGAAGTTCAACGCCGAAGTCACGCTGACTGCCCTCGAGCAGCTCGGCCTGGCCGAAGTGGATGTCCTGGCACTGAAGCAAGCCGGCCTCGTGGGCCAGCTCGCCAAGGTCGTCAAGATCATCAAGACCGGTGAACTCACCAAGGCCGTCAAGCTGACGGGCGTGGGTGCAACGGCTGGCGCCAAGGCTGCGATCGAAGCAGCCGGCGGCAGCATCGCCTGATCACCATCGGACTGAAAGAAGTTCTTCGTGGCAACTAACGCGGCAACGATCGCAAAAACAGGCAAGTTCGGCGACCTCCGTCGTCGGCTCGTCTTTTTGCTGCTCGCGCTCGTGGTCTACCGGATTGGTGCGCACATTCCTGTGCCGGGTATCAACCCGGACCAGCTGGCCGCGCTCTTCCAGGGCCAGCAGGGCGGCATTCTGAGCCTGTTCAACATGTTCTCGGGCGGGGCGCTGTCGCGCTTCACCGTGTTCGCGTTGGGGATCATGCCGTACATCTCGGCGTCGATCATCATGCAGCTGATGACCTACGTGCTTCCGACCTTCGAGCAATTGAAGAAGGAAGGCGAGGCCGGCCGCCGCAAGATCACGCAGTACACGCGCTACGGCGCACTGGGTCTGGCACTGTTCCAGTCGTTCAGCATTGCAGTGGCACTCGAGTCGTCGGCCGGTCTGGTCATCGCACCCGGTTTCGGCTTCCGACTGACCGCCATGGTGAGCCTGACGGCAGGTTCGATGTTCCTGATGTGGCTCGGCGAGCAGATCACCGAACGCGGGCTGGGCAACGGCATCTCGATCCTGATCTTTGCAGGCATCGCGGCAGGTTTGCCGAGCGCCGTGGCAGGTCTGGGTTCGTTGGTGACCACCGGTGCGATGAATCCGATCGTCGCGCTCTTCATCATCGCTGTCGTGGTCCTGGTGACCTACTTCGTGGTGTTCGTCGAACGCGGCCAGCGCAAGATCCTCGTGAACTATGCGCGGCGCCAGGTTGGCAACAAGGTCTATGGCGGCCAGTCGTCGCACCTGCCTTTGAAGCTGAACATGGCCGGTGTGATTCCGCCGATCTTCGCGTCGTCGATCATCCTGCTGCCCGCAACGGTGGTTGGCTGGTTCAGCACCGGCGAAGGTGGTTTCCGCTGGATCAAGGACATTGCCGGCGCACTGCGTCCGGGCGAGCCGATCTACGTGCTGCTGTACGCTGCTGCGATCGTTTTCTTCTGCTTCTTCTACACGGCACTCGTGTTCAACAGCAAGGAAACGGCCGACAACCTGAAGAAGAGTGGTGCATTCATTCCAGGCATTCGCCCGGGTGACCAGACCGCTCGCTACATCGACAAGATTCTGGTTCGCCTGACGTTGGCTGGCGCGGTGTACATCACCTTCGTCTGCCTGCTGCCCGAGTTCCTGATCCTGAAGTACAACGTACCGTTCTACTTCGGTGGTACCTCCCTGCTGATCATCGTGGTCGTCACGATGGACTTCATGGCCCAGGTGCAAAACTACATGATGTCCCAGCAGTACGAATCGCTGCTGAAGAAGGCTAACTTCAAGACATCGTAGGGCTGTGAGTTTCAGTATTGAGAATATTGGGTAAGTGGGCGGTGTACCGCCACGTTAAACAGTTTTAGGAGAATGAAATGAGAGTTTCGGCTTCGGTCAAAACCATCTGCCGTAATTGCAAGGTCATCCGCCGTAAAGGTGTGGTGCGTGTGATTTGCACCGACCCGCGCCACAAGCAGCGCCAGGGTTGATTGAAGAGTATTAGAGGACGCACATGGCACGTATTGCTGGCATCAACATCCCGCCGCACAAGCACGCTGAAATCGGCCTGACCGCCATTTTCGGTATCGGTCGCACCCGCGCCCGTCAAATCTGCGAAGCGAGCGGCATCGAATATTCGAAGAAGATCAAAGATCTGACCGACGGCGATCTCGAGAAGATCCGTGACCAGATCGCTCTGTTCACGATCGAAGGCGATCTGCGTCGCGAGACGACGATGAACATCAAGCGTTTGATGGACATCGGTTGCTATCGCGGCTTCCGTCACCGTCGCGGCCTGCCTATGCGCGGCCAGCGCACGCGCACCAATGCCCGCACCCGCAAGGGTCCGCGCAAGGCTGCGCAGTCCCTGAAGAAATAAGGATAGACCAGCATGGCTAAAGCACCTGCAAACAACGCCGCACAGCGCGTTCGCAAGAAGGTTCGCAAGAACGTTGCGGACGGTATCGCCCACGTGCATGCCTCGTTCAACAACACCATCATCACGATCACCGATCGCCAGGGCAACGCCCTGTCGTGGGCTTCGTCGGGTGGCCAGGGCTTCAAGGGCTCGCGCAAGTCGACCCCGTTCGCTGCGCAGGTGGCTTCCGAAGTTGCCGGCCGTGCTGCTGTCGAACAAGGTATCAAGAACCTCGACGTCGAGATCAAGGGCCCGGGCCCCGGTCGCGAATCGTCGGTGCGCGCACTGGCTGCGCTCGGCATCCGGATCAATTCCATTGCCGACGTGACGCCCGTTCCGCACAACGGCTGCCGTCCCCAGAAGCGTCGCCGCATCTGATCGTCAGTTCGCAAGGCGCAGCCAGCTTTCGAGCGGCTGCGCATTTGTTTTTTAACTAAGCCCACCGCCATCCGCGTTCCGCCGATGGCTCCCGCAGGCAACTGCGGCAGATGACACAAAGGAAAAATCGTGGCACGTTACCTCGGCCCCAAGGCCAAACTTTCCCGCCGTGAAGGCACCGACCTGTTCCTGAAGAGCGCCCGTCGCTCGATTCAAGACAAGGCCAAGTTCGATTCCAAGCCCGGCCAGCACGGTCGTACTTCGGGTCAGCGTACCTCCGACTACGGCCTCCAACTGCGTGAAAAGCAGAAGGTCAAGCGCATGTACGGCGTGCTGGAAAAGCAATTCCGCCGCTACTTCGAAGAAGCCGATCGTCGCCGTGGCAACACCGGCGCCAACCTGCTGTTCATCCTCGAATCGCGCTTGGACAACGTCGTCTACCGCATGGGCTTCGGCTCGACCCGCGCTGAAGCACGGCAACTCGTGTCGCACAAGGCGATCACGGTGAACGGCCAGTCGGTCAACATCCCGTCGTACCTGGTCAAGACCGGCGACGTGATCGCCGTGCGCGACAAGTCCAAGAAGCAGAACCGCATTGTCGAAGCCCTTCAACTCGCCCAGCAAGTCGGTATCCCGGCTTGGGTCGATGTGAACGCCGACAAGGCCGAAGGTACCTTCAAGAAGGTGCCCGATCGCGACGAATTCGCAGCCGACATCAACGAATCGCTGATCGTCGAACTCTATTCGCGTTGATTTTTTTGTTCCCGCACACCTCGCGTGTGTGGGATACAAGTTTTTGTTGTTCACGTTCCTGCCCCGTGCTTTGTTGCGGGTCAGGTGCTTCACCAGCCTTACCGGTGTAACGAGCCGGGGGTATTGAGAGGAAGTCTGCATGCAAACCACCCTGCTGAAACCCAAGACCATCCAGGTCGAGCAACTTGCCGCCAACAAGGCGAAAGTCACGCTCGAACCTTTCGAGCGCGGCTATGGCCACACGCTCGGCAACGCGCTGCGTCGCGTTCTGCTGTCGTCCATGGTTGGCTACTCGGCCACCGAAGTCACGATCGCTGGCGTTCTGCATGAGTACTCGTCGATCGACGGCGTGCAGGAAGATGTCGTCAACATCCTTCTGAATCTCAAGGGCGTGGTGTTCAAGCTCCACAACCGCGACGAAGTCACGCTGAGCCTGCGCAAGGACGGCGAAGGCCCGGTCCTGGCATCGGACATCCAGACCCCGCACGACGTCGAGATCATCAACCCCGACCACGTGATCGCGCACCTGTCGCAAGGCGGCAAGCTGGACATGCAGATCAAGGTCGAAAAGGGTCGCGGCTATGTGCCCGGCACGATGCGCCGCTACGCCGACGAGCCGACCAAGTCGATTGGCCGCATCGTCCTCGACGCGTCGTTCTCGCCCGTCAAGCGTGTGAGCTACACGGTCGAAAGCGCCCGTGTCGAACAACGTACCGACCTGGACAAGCTCCTGGTCGAGATCGAAACCAACGGTGCGATCACCGCTGAAGACGCAGTTCGTGCCTCGGCTAAAATCCTGGTCGAGCAGCTGGCAGTGTTCGCACAGCTGGAAGGCGGCGAACTGGCTGCATTCGATGCACCGGCACCGCGCAGCGCACAGCAATTCGATCCGATCCTGCTGCGCCCTGTCGACGAGCTCGAGCTCACCGTGCGTTCGGCCAACTGCCTGAAGGCCGAAAACATCTACTACATCGGTGACCTGATCCAGCGCACCGAGAACGAGCTGCTCAAGACCCCGAACCTGGGTCGCAAGTCGCTCAACGAAATCAAGGAAGTCCTCGCTTCGCGCGGCCTGACCTTGGGTATGAAGCTTGAAAGCTGGCCGCCGGCCGGTCTCGACAAGCGTTGATTTTTGTTTTGAATTGAGCCCCTGAGGGCTCGTGCCCGGGCAGTACCTGATACGGCTGCCTGTTGAATAAAGTAAAGGAAAAGCACCATGCGTCACGGACACGGACTTCGCAAACTCAACCGCACCAGCTCGCACCGCCTTGCGATGCTGCAGAACATGATGAATTCGCTCATCGAGCACGAAGTCATCAAGACCACGGTCCCCAAGGCCAAGGAACTGCGCCGCGTCATCGAACCGATGATCACGCTCGCCAAGAAGCCCACGCTCGCCAACAAGCGCCTGGCCTTCGACCGCCTGCGCGACCGCGACAGCGTCGTCAAGCTCTTCGCCGATCTGGGCCCGCGTTTCGCGGCACGTCCGGGCGGCTACACGCGCATCCTGAAAATGGGTTTCCGCGTCGGCGACAACGCGCCGATGGCCCTGGTCGAACTGGTCGACCGCCCTGAAATTAAAGAAGCAGATGCTGACCAAGGCGCTGCTGAATAAGGTATAATTCCATCTTGCCGCGCGATGGAGCAGCCTGGTAGCTCGTTGGGCTCATAACCCAAAGGTCGCAAGTTCAAATCTTGCTCGCGCAACCAATTTAAAAGGCCCTTTGAATTTCAAAGGGCCTTTTTTCTTTGGTCGATGAATTGAATAGAAAAAGCCCTCGCTTCGAGGGCTTTTTTATTTCCCGGATTTCTCAGCCGTGCCAGGCCGAGCAGCGAATCACGCTGCAGAAATTGCCCCGGTGGAAATGCGGTTCCTTGTCCGCGATCACATCGGCCTTCACGTTGCCGAAGGTGGTCTCCGGCTTGTGTTTGATGCCGTCGTAGAAGGCCTGGATGATGTCTTCCTTGAAGTGCTCGGTGCGCGGGTGTGCATGCACGACCTGCGTGCGCTCGGCTTCGCTGTACTCGGGATAGGTCAAGCCCAGTACGTCCATCTCTACGCCGGCCGTCACGAGCGCGACCACCGGATGCATGTGCTGCGGGATCCCCGGCGTCGTGTGCAGTGCGATCGCGGTCCAGACCAGGTCGACGTCCTGCTGCGAGATCCCATGGCCGCGCAGGAAATCGCGCGCCACGTTCGCCCCATCGACCTCGAAGCGCTCGTTCGCGCTGCTGTGCGCCTTCACCAGCCCCATGTCATGGAACATCGCGCCCGCGTACAGCAGCTCCGGGTCGAAGGTGAGGCCGCGGCGCTTGCCCGCCAGCGCGCCGAAGTAATAGACCCGGCTGGAGTGGTGGAACAGCAGCGAAGGTGCCGTGTCCCGGACCAGCTCCGTGATCTCGTTTGCGAGCTTGCTGTCGGGGATGCGAACCCCGTCGATCGTCGTCGTCAAAGCCATGTGGATTTCTCCTGTGTGTGTGAGAGCAACTTTAGGAGTCGGCTACAGTGTCTTCAATGAACGTGAGGCGGCAATTACTGCCATTGCCTCCACGAAAGAGACACGGAGAACAGCCATGCCCACCACGAAGACCATCGCGATCCTCGCCATGCCCGGCGTCCAGCTGCTGGACGTTTCCGGCCCGCTGGACGTGTTCGCCGAGGCGAACGTGCAGGCGCGCACCGAGGCCTACCGGCTGCGCGTCATCGCGAGCCAGCCCGGGGCGATCCGCAGTTCATCGGGCGTGCGGCTCATGCCCGACGCCGTCATCGGCGAGGACATCGGCGAACCGATTCACACGCTCCTGGTGGCCGGCACGCCGCATGCTGCGAGCGCGGCGACCAACCTCGATGTCACCGCGTGGCTGCGCAAGCTCACGCCCAAGGCACGCCGCTTCGGCTCCGTCTGCAGCGGCGCCTTCGTCCTGGCGCAGGCGGGGTTGCTCAACGGCCGGCGAGTCACGACGCACTGGGCGGTGGCCGATCAACTCGCACAGGCCTTCCCCGCAGTGCAGGTGGATGCCGACGCCATCCACGTGCGCGACGGCCGCCTGCGCACGGCCGCTGGCGTGACTGCAGGGCTCGACCTGTCGCTCGCGTTCGTCGAGGAGGATCTCGGCCGCGAGATCGCGATGAAAGTCGCCGCCCAGCTCGTGATGTTCTTCAAGCGCCCCGGCGGCCAGATGCAGTTCAGCCGCAAGGGCGAAGCCGCGCCCACCGGCAGATCGGCATTGCAGGAGGTGCAACGCTGGATCGCGGCGAACCCTGCAGAAGACCACAGCGTGGCCCACCTTGCCGGCCGCATGAGCCTCAGCCCGCGCCACTTCGCACGGCTGTTCACGCAGGAGGTCGGAGCCACACCGGCCGCCTGGGTGGAAGGCATTCGCGTGTCCGCCGCGCGCCGCCTGCTCGAGGCCGGGGATGCCGCACCGAAGCAGGTGGCGGCCCAATGCGGATTTGCCGATGCCGACACGTTGCGGCGCGCGTTCCAGCGCCAGGTCGGCATCACGCCGGCGGAGTACCGCAAGCGCTACGCACACGCCGTCGAATGAAGGCGTGATGCGCGAAGAAGGCGATCAGTCCGGAATGACCGCCGTGACCTCGATCTCCACCTTCGCCCGGTGCTCGACGAGCGCCGCCACCTGCACGCAGGTCATCGCCGGAAAGTTGCGTCCCATCGCATCGCGATAGACCGGGCCCAGTTCGGCAAGCCGGCGGCTGTATTCGTCGCGGTCCGTCACGTACCAGGTCATCCGCACCATGTGCTCGGGACCCGCCCCGCCTGCGCGAAGCACCTCGGCGATGTTGCGCAGCGCGAGGCCGCACTGCTCGATGAAGTCGTCCGACTCGAACTGCTGCTGCGCATTCCAGCCGATCTGGCCGCCGACGAACAGCATCGTGCCGCGCGCGGCGACACCGTTCGCATAGCCCTTGGGGGGCAGCCAGCCTTCGGGCTGCAGGAGTTTGTTGATCATGGTGTGCTGTTGAGTTGTCTCAGTTTGAATCGCTGGAGCTTGCCGGTCTCGGTGCGCGGCAGCACCGTCACGAACTCGATCTCCCGCGGGTATTTGAAGGGCGCGATGGTGGCCTTCACATGGTCCTGCAGCGCCTTCACGAGGACGGCATCGCCCTCGTTGCCGGGCTTGAGCACGCAGAAGGCCTTCACGATCATGCCGCGGTCGGCGTCGGGCTTGCCGATCACGCCGCACTCGGCCACCGCGGGGTGCTTGAGCAGGGCGTCCTCGACCTCCGGCCCACCGACGTTGTAGCCGGCCGTGATGATCATGTCGTCGGCGCGCGCCTGGTAGAAGAAGTAGCCGTCGTCGTCCTGCACGAACGAATCGCCGGGGTAGTTCCAGCCGTTCTTCACGTAGTCGACCTGGCGCGGATCGTCCAGATACCGGCAGCCGACAGGCCCCTGCAGCGCGAGCTTGCCGACGGTGCCGTGCGGCACTTCGTTGCCCTTGTCGTCCACCACCTTCGCGGTGAACCCGGGCACCGCCTTGCCGACCGCGCCCTTGCGCACGTCGTCGCCCGCGGCGGAAATGTAGATGTGGAACACCTCGGTGCCGCCGATGCCGTCGAGCATCTCGATGCCGGTGGCTTCCTTCCAGAGCTGGCGCGTCGCATCGGGCAAGGCCTCGCCTGCGCTCACGCTGATGCGAAGGCCCGGCATGCCGTGCTGCTTCACGAAAGGCGCCATCTGGCGGTAGAACGTGGGCGCGGTATAGCAGATGGTCGCGCCGATCTCGTTGATGAGCTTCACCAGGCCTTCGGGCGTGAACGGCGCATCGGCGAAATACACGGATGCGCCGGCCCACATCGGGAACACCAGCAGGCCGCCCAGGCCGAAGGTGAAGGCCAGCGGGGGCGATCCCACCACGATGTCGTCGCTGCGCGCCTTGAGCACATGGCGCGGCCAGGTCTCGCACATCGCGAGCACGTCGCGGTGCGTGGTGACGGGGGCCTTGGGCTTGCCCGTGGTGCCCGAGGTGAAGGCGAGAAGTGCGATGTCGTCCGCGGCCGTAGGGCACGCAGTGAACACGCCGCTCTTGCCCGCGGCGCGCGCGGAGAGCGAGTCCGCCGCATTGGGCTTGTTGAATGCGATCACCGTCGCAAGCACCGGATGTTCCGTCTGCGCAGTCGCCAATTCATCGAGCAGACGACCGTCGCACAGCGCGGCAACGGGGCGCGCCTTCTCGATGATCTCGCCAAGTTCCTTGGCGCGCAGCAACGGCATCGTCGCCACCGCGATCAGCCCGGCCTTCACCACTGCGAGCCATGCAAGCGCCATCGCTGCCGAGTTGCCGCCACGCAGCAGCACGCGGTTGCCGGGCACGAGCCCAAGGTCTTCGGTCAGCACCTGCGCGATGCGGTTGACCTCGACAGCAGCCTGCCTGTACGTGAGCGTGCCGCTCGGCGAGCGCAGCATCGGCTTGTCGCCGAAGCCCTTGGCGTCCGCCTTGTCCAACAGTTCCTCCACGAGGTTCAGCTGGTCGGGCAACTGCAGCTCGGGCAGGTCGTAGCGAAAGACCGGCAACTGCTCGGCAGGCGGCAGGCGGTCGTGAACGAAGCGGTCGACTTGGGCAGACACGGTATTTATCCCCGCAGAACGGATTTGCCAATGATCAGTTGTTGGACTTCCGTCGCGCCTTCGTAGATGCGCAGCGAGCGGATGTCGCGGTAGAGGCTTTCAATCTTCGTGCCAACCTTCACGCCGAGGCCGCCGTGCATCTGCAATGCCATGTCGATCACGCGGCTCGCGTTTTCGGTCGCGCACATCTTGGCCATCGCCGCCGCGGCGGACACATCGCCCACCGCCGCTGCTCCGCGTTGCTCGGCGTCGTCGCGCATCCATGCGGCGCGGTAGGTGAGCAGTGCCGCGCTGTCGATCAGCGCTGCCATCTCGCCGAGCTTGGCCTGCGTGAGCTGGAAGTCCGCGAGCGTCTGGCCGAACATGCGGCGGCTCTTTGCATGCGCGATGGCTTCGGCGAGCGCGCGCCGGCCCATGCCCAGTGCCGCAGCCGCGACCGACGCACGGAAGATGTCGAGCGTGCGCATCGCGAGCTTGAAGCCGCCGTTCAGGTCGCCCAGCTGCGCGGTGCGCGGCACGGCGCAGTTCTCGAAGCGCAGCGTGGCCAGCGGGTGCGGTGCCATGACGTCGATGTGCTCGGAGGTATCGAGGCCGGGCGTCGTCGCATCGACGATGAACACGGTGATGCCGCGCGTGCCGCCTGTCGGATCGGTCTTCGCGAACACGCAATAGAAGTCGGCGATGCCGCCATTGCTGATCCAGGTCTTCTGGCCGTTCAGCAGCCAGCCGTCGGCCGTGGGTTCGGCGCGCATGGCCATCGCGGCCACGTCCGAGCCCGCATCGGGTTCGCTGAGCGCGAAGGCCGCGATCTTGTTGCCCTTGCCCACAGCCGTCAGGTACTGCGACTGCTGCTCAGGCGTGCCCGCGAGCGTGATCGCGCCGCTGCCCAGCCCCTGCATCGCAAAGGCGAAGTCGGCCAGCGGCGAGTGGTAGCCGAGCGTCTCGCGCAGCAGCACCAGCGCGCGCGAATCCAGGCGCTCCAGCGCGCCGCCCGCGCTGCCGGGCACGGCGTAGCGCAGCCAGCCGCCATCGCCGAGGCGGCGCACCCATTCGCGGCAGGCCGCGCGGTCGTCGCGCTCGTCGATCTCTTGCGCCGCGCACCAGGGCAGCAGGTCACGCGCGAGCGAGCGATGGGCTTCGTCGAAGAACGGCAGTGCGAGGTGCACCGTCGAAGGCGGTGCGGGGATCTTCGTCATCATGGCTTCAGTCCCCACCGAACACGGGCTTGCGCTTCGCCGCGAAGGCTTCGTAGGCGCGCTTGAAGTCTTCGGTCTGCATGCAGATCGCCTGCGCCTGCGCCTCGGCCTCGATCGCCTGGTCGATGGTCATCGACCATTCCTGCGCGAGCATCGTCTTGGTCATGCCGTGCGCGAAGCTCGGGCCTTCGGCGAGTTCGCGCGCCATCTTGGTGGCTGCGTCGAGCAGCGCATCGCTTTCGTGCAGTGCATTGAAGAAGCCCCAGGCGTGGCCCTCCTGTGCCGTCATCGCGCGGCCGGTGAAGAGCAGTTCCGAGGCACGGCCCTGTCCGATCACGCGCGGCAGCAGTGCGCATGCACCCATGTCCGCGCCGGCGAGGCCCACGCGGGTGAAGAGGAATGCGGTGCGCGTGGCCGGCGAGCCGTAGCGCAGGTCGCAGGCCAGCGCGATCATCGCGCCGGCACCGGCGCACACGCCGTCGATGGCGCCCACGATCGGCTGCGGGCACGCGCGGATCGCCTTCACCAGGTCGCCCGTCATACGCGTGAACTCGAGCAGCTCGGGCATGCGCATGCCCGTGAGCGGTCCGATGATCTCGTGCACGTCGCCGCCCGAGCAGAAGTTGCCGCCCGCACCGGTCACCACGATCGCCTTCACGTCGGTCGCGTAGTTCAACGCGCGGAACAGGTCGCGCAGTTCGGCGTACGAGTCGAAGGTCAGCGGGTTCTTGCGCTCGGGGCGGTTCAGCGTGACGGTGCCGACGCCGGCCTCATAACTCCATGCGAAGTGCTCGGCCTTGTAGGCGGCCTTGGCTTCGAATTGCGCGCGCATGGGATTGCCCGCGCCGATGTAATGCTTCATGAGGTCTCCGCCAATTGGCTGTGTGAGTGTTGCTTGACCTTGCCGAGCAGCTTGTGCAGCTGCCCGATCTCCTTGCTGCTGAGGCCCGCGAAGGCCTCGACGATCCAGTCTTCGTGCTGCTGCGCCATGTCGTTGAAGAGCTTGCGGCCCCGCGCAGTGAGCCGCACGCGCCAGGCGCGGCGGTCGCCCTCGACGTTGATGCGCTCGACCACGCCTTCGGTCACCAGCTGGTCGGTGATGCCGGTGACGTTGCCGCCGGTCACCATCATCCGGCGCGAGAGCTCGTTCATCTTCAGGCCCTCGGGCGAGCGCTCCAGTTGCGACATGAGGTCAAAGCGCGGCAGCGTGGTGGCGAACTGGGAGCGCAACTCGTTGCGCACCTGCTTCTCGATCAGCTGGGTGCAGGTGAGCAACCGCAGCCAGAGCCGCAAGGCTTCGGGGTGTTCGCTGTGCGCGCGCGCTTCGAGGTCCATGTCAGTGTGTCTCCTCGGGGTTCGGCGCCATGGCCAATGCGGCGTTGGCCGCGGCGATCTGCTGCTGCTTGGCGATCTCGCGGTACATCTGGTCGCGGCCGCTCAGGTATTGCTTGGGCCAGTCGACGTCGCGGCTTTGTAGCTTGGCCGCTTCGTGCAGCGTCCATGCGGGGTCCGCGAGGTGCGGGCGTGCGATGGCGCAGAGGTCGGCGCGGCCCGCCGCGATGATGCTGTTGGCCTGGTCCGCTTCGGTGATCGCGCCCACGGCGATGGTCGAGATGCCGACCTCGTTGCGGATGCGGTCGGAGAACGGCGTCTGGTACATGCGGCCGTAGACCGGCTTGGCGGCGCGGGTGGTCTGGCCCGACGACACGTCGATGAAATCGGCGCCGGCTTCCTTGAACAGGCGCGCGACGATGACTGCATCCGCATCGGTGTTGCCGCCGGGCGCCCAGTCGTGCGCGGAGATGCGCACGCTCATCGGTTTGTCCACGGGCCACACGGCCCGCATCGCGCGGAACACTTCGAGCGGATAGCGGCAGCGCGCTTCGATGTCGCCGCCGTATTCGTCGGTGCGCTGGTTGGTAAGCGGGCTGATGAACGCCGACAGCAGGTAGCCGTGCGCGCAGTGCAGTTCGAGCCAGTCGAAGCCGCATTCGGCGGCGCGGCGGGTCGAATCGACGAACTGGTCGCGCAGCGTGTCCATCTCGGCACGCGTGATGGCGGCCGGCAATTGATTCTGCTCGCCGTAGGGCAGCGCGCTGGCGCCGAGCACCGGCCAGTTGCCGTCTTCCAGCGGCTCGTCGGTGCCTTCCCAGCCCACGCGCGTGGAACCCTTGGGGCCGCTGTGGCCGAGCTGCATCGCGATCTTCGCGCTCGACTGCGTGTGCACGAAATCGACGATGCGCTGGAAAGCCGCCTGCTGCGTGTCGTTGTAGAGGCCGGTGCAGGCCGGCGTGATGCGGCCTTCGGGCGTCGGGCTCGTCATCTCGACGAACACCATCGCGGCACCGCCGAGTGCGCGTGCGCCCAGGTGCACCAGCAGGAAGTCTTGAGGCACGCCGTCGACCGCGCTGTAGGTGGCCATCGGCGACACCAGGATCCGGTTCTTCAGCGTGAGACCGCGCACCTTGTAGGGCATGAGCATCGGCGCCATCGCCTTGCCGCCCGCAAGCCACTGCTCGTAGCCGCCGAGCCATTGCGTGTCGCGCACGCGCAGGTTCTCGTGGCTGATGCGCTGCGAGCGCGTGAGCAGCGAGTAGGCGAACTGCTCGATCTCCATGCCCGTGTAGCGCGGCACGTTCTCGAACCACTCGGTGGAGTTGCGCGCGGCGTTCTGGATCTTCAGCACCTCGACGCTGCGGCGTGCCTCGTAGCCTTCGAGCACATGGTCGAGCGTGCCGCCTTGCGCGAACTCGTTGGCAAGGTCGATCGCGTCTTCGAGCGCGAGCTTGGTGCCCGAGCCGATCGAGAAGTGCGCCGTGTGGGCCGCGTCGCCCATCAGCACCACGGGCACCGAGCGGCCTTCGACGTCGATGCGGTGCGTCCAGCGCTCGCACACCACGCGCGGAAAGCGGATCCAGTTGGCCGAGCCGCGCAGGTGCGTGGCATTGCTGATCAGCGCGTGGCCGCCCAGGTACTTGGCGAACAGCTTCTCGCAGAAGGCGACGGCCTCGGGCTGCTCCATCTGGTCGAGCCCATGGGCCTTCCACACGGCCTCGGGCGTCTCGACGATGAAGGTCGAGGTCTTGTCGTCGAACTGGTAGGCATGCGCCTGGAACCAGCCGTGCTCGGTCTCCTCGAACGCGAAGGTGAAGGCGTCGAAGGTCTGGTGCGTGCCCAGCCACACGAAGCGGCAGTTGCGCAGGTCCACGTCGGGCTTGAACACGTCCGCATAGCGCTGGCGGATGCGGCTGTTGAGGCCATCGCTGGCGATCACGAGATCGGCGTTGTACTGCGCGGCGATCGCCTGGTCGTCGGTGGCGTCGGTCTCGAACACGAGGTCCACGCCCAGTTCGAGGCAGCGCTCCTGCAGGATATTGAGCAGGCGCTTGCGCCCGATGCCGCAGAAGCCGTGGCCGCCCGAGCGCACCTGGCGGCCCTTGAAGAAGACCTGGATATCGTCCCAGTGATGAAACTCGTTGCCGATCAGCGCCGCGGTGTCGGCATCGGCCGCCTTGAGGTTGCCCAGCGTCTGGTCGCTCAGCACCACGCCCCAGCCGAAGGTGTCGAAGGGCCGGTTGCGTTCCACCACCGTGATCTGCAACGCGGGGTTGCGCGCCTTCATCAACAGGGCGAAGTACAGGCCCGCCGGGCCGCCGCCGATGCACAGGATGCGCTGGAGGTCCGAGGCGGGAGCGGTTTTGACCGGGCTGAGGCTGTTCATGGTTGAATAGTTTAGGCATAAACAATCTGCTGTCAATGCTGGTTTCGTAACGGGGCCTGCCCGAGCCCGGTGCCGGCAGGGATGCAAACACTTGCAAAAATCAATACCATGGGCCCCATGCAAAACTTGATACCCAAGATCGAGTCGCAGCTGGCTTCGCTGCCTGTCCCCATCGCGCTGGAGCTGCCGGATGGCCGGCGGGTGGCGCAGGCCGGGGCCCGCGTCACGCTGGCTTTCAAGGAGTGGACGGTGCTGGCCAAGCTGGCCGCCCGGCAGGTGGGCGCCATTGGCGAGGCCTATGTCGAGGGCAAGGTGCAGATCGAAGGCGCCATGCGCGACCTGATCGACGCCACCGTCGGCATGCTGCCCGGCAACCCGGCCGAAACCGACACCGGCTGGTGGAGCCGGCTGCAGCACCGAGCCAAGTCGCATGGCTCGCATTCGCTGCGCAAGGACGCCGCGCAGATCGAATTCCACTACGACGTCTCGGACGACTTCTACGCGCTGTGGCTCGATGCGCGCCGGGTCTATTCATGTGCCTACTTCCGTACGCCCGAGCTCACGCTGGCCGAGGCGCAGGAAGCCAAGCTGGACCACATCTGCAAGAAGCTCATGCTGCAGCCGGGCGAGCGTTACCTGGACATCGGCTCCGGCTGGGGCGCGCTGCTGTTGTGGGCGGCCGAGCACTACGGCGTCGATGCGACCGGCATCACGCTGTCCAAGAACCAGCATGCCTATGTGCAGCGCCTGATCGAGGAGAAGGGCCTGCAGGGACGCGTGCGCGTCGAACTGCGCGACTACCGCGAGCTCTCGGCCGAGCAGCCTTTCGACAAGATCTCCTCGGTCGGCATGTTCGAGCACGTGGGCGCGGCCAACATGCCGACGTACTTCCGCAAGATCCATTCGCTGCTCAAGCCCGGCGGCCTGGTCCTGAACCACGGCATCACCTCGGGCGAGCTCAACTACCGCCAGCTGGGCGCGGGCATGGGCGATTTCATCGAGAAGTACATCTTCCCCGGCGGCGAGCTGCTGCACGTGACGCACGTGCTGCGCGAGACGGCGGCCGCGGGCCTGGAGATGGTGGATACCGAGAGCCTGCGCCCGCACTATGCGCGCACGCTCTGGGCCTGGTCGGATGCGCTCGAGGCGCAGCTGGGCAAGGCGCTGGAGGTGCTGCAGCGCAGCGGCGGCCGCCAGGGCGAGAACGCCGAGCGCGTGCTGCGCGCCTACCGCCTGTACCTCGCAGGCTCGGCCATGAGTTTCGAACAGGGATGGATCTCCTTGCATCAGATGTTGTCGACAAAGCCTGACGGCGATGTAGGGCGCGCGGGCGTCTTGCGCGGTGCGCAATCGGTGTACCCTTTTGCCCGTGACTACATCTACAAGTGAGTGAAAAAAAATGCTCTATCGTTTCAAGTCCCGGGCCTCTCCTGATTTCGTGATGCTCGAAGTGCATGCGCGCCAACTGCTCGACATCGTCGGCAAGTCCCCGGCGCCGCAGGGCATCATCACGGTCGAGCAGATTCCCGGCGCCATCGCCGCGCTCGAGGCCGCGTTGACGCGCGAGGGCAGCAACAGCCACAACAACGACGACTACGCCGTCGAAGGCCACACCAGCGATGCCGAGAAGCAGCATGTAGGACTGCACCAGCGTGCAGCGCCCCTGCTTCACATGCTCAAGGACTCGCAGACCGACAACAAGGACGTGACCTGGAGCACCTGATCACGGTCGTGCTCTTTCAAGATACACCGCGGAACCGGCTTCGCCGGGCCGCAGGTGTTGCCCCCTGCAGGGGGATTGGCGCAGCGACGCGAAGTGCGCGCAGCCCGGGGGTCAGTCCACCTTCGCGCCAGAGTCTTTCACGACCTTCGCCCACTTCACATGCTCGCTCGCAATGAGCTTGGTGAAGTCGGCCGGCGAATTGCCGCTCGGGATCGCGCCCTGGGCGAGCATCTTCTCCTTGATGGCGGGCGTGCCCAGCGACTTGGCCACTTCCTGCTGAATCCGGTTCACGATCTCGGGCGAGGTGCCGGCCGGCGCCAGCAGGCCGAACCATGAGCTCGCTTCGAATCCCTTGAGCGTCGGGCCGCCCGCTTCCTCCACCGTCGGAAGGTCGGGCAGCGCCGGCGAGCGCTGCGAACTGGTCACGGCCAGCGCGGTGAGCTTGCCGCCCTTGATCTGCGCCATCGACGAGGGCAGGTTGTCGAACATCACGTCGGCATTGCCGCCCACCATGTCCAGGAGCGCCGGGCCCGAACCCTTGTACGGGATGTGGGCCATGAAGGTGCCCGTCATGCTCTTGAAGAGCTCGCCCGCCAGGTGGATCGACGTGCCGCTGCCGCTCGATGCCATGTTCAGCTTGCCCGGGTTGGCCTTGGCGTACTTGATGAAGTCCTGCACGTTGTGGATGTTCAGCGCCTTGGCTTTCTCGGCGTTCATTTCCATCACGTTCGGCACGGCCGCCACCAGCGTGATCGGCACGAAGTCCTTGATCGGGTCGAAGGGCAGCTTGGGGTACAGCGCGCGGTTGATGCCGTGCGTGCCCACCGTCCCCATGAGGAGCGTGTAGCCGTCGTTCGGCGCGCGCGCCACGATCTCGGCGCCCACGTTGCCGCCGGCGCCCGCGCGGTTGTCCACGATGAACTGCTGGCCGAAGGCCTTGGAGAGTTCGGGCGCGACGGCGCGCGCCAGGATGTCGGTGGTGCCGCCGGCCGCGAAAGGCACGACGATGCGCACGGGCTTGGTCGGCCAGGTGCCCTGGGCCCACGCGGCGGGCGCCACCAGGGCGATGGCCGCAGCGGCCGACGCCGTCAGCGCGGCCCGGCGATTCGTTTTGAAAGATAAGTTCATGCGCGTGTTTGTACAGGTGAACCGCCCCCGTCGCCGCGAGTGAAAACCCCGGGAATCGCCTCTTTCAGGCCACCTGCATCCGCTCGGCGAAGCGCTCGCTGCGAAAGCGCTCCAGCATGAAGTCGACGAACACCCGCGTCTTCGGCGGCAGCAGCTTCTTGCTCGGGTAGTAGAGCCACACCACCCCCGCATCGAAATGCCATTCGGGCAAGAGCCGCACCAGCCCGCCGCTGCGCAGGCCCCGCTCGACAAAGGGCATCGGCAGCATCGCCGCGCCCAGCCCCAGCAGCGCCGCATGCGCGATCGCCTCGGGGTCGTTGAAGATGGCGCGCGGCCGCGGCAGTTCCACCGTGGCCTGCTGGCCGTTCGCGTGCTGCAGCGTCCAGCTGCGCAGCCGCCCGGTGGGCGAGGAGCGCCGCAGCAGCGCGTCGAGCGTCGCCAGGTCGGCAGGCTGCGCGGGCAACGCGCGTCCCGCCATATAGGCCGGCGAAGCCACCGCCACCACGTGGATGCGCGAGAGCTCCCGCGCCACGACCCCGGGCGACAGTTCGATGCCCCCGCCGATGGCCGCGTCGAAGCCCTCGCCGACCAGGTCCACCTGCTGGTTGTCGAAATGCCAGTCGGGCAGGATCGCCGGGTAGCGCGCGAGAAAGTCGCCCATCATCGGCAGCACGTGCTCGCGCCCGAAGGCCTGGCCCATGCTGATCTTCAGCGTGCCGGCGGGCTGCCCGTCGTCCTTGGCCAGGCCGGCGACGGCGTCCTGCAGCGTGGCGAGCGGCCCGCCGATCTGCGCCAGGAAGCGCTCGCCTCCCTCGGTCAGCGTGAGCCGCCGCGTGCTGCGCTGGAACAGCCGCACGCCCAGCCGCGCCTCCAGCCGCGCGACGTTCTTGCTGACCGCCGCCGGCGTGAGCGCGAGGCGCCGCGCGGCCGCCGAGAAGCTGCCGCTTTCGGCGCTCTGCACGAAGGATTCGAGGTGGTTGAGCGGTTCCATGCACCCATTTTCGATTCCATCTTCAACTTTGGGTTGAATTTGATTGCGACTATTGATGGCTACCGGGAAGGGAGTGGAATCCCGACACTGACGTCATTCCTCCACTGACCCGATCGGAAAAATCATGTCCTCCTTCGCTTCTTCTTCCTCCTCTTCCCCCGTCCTGGCCGGCAAGGTCGCCTTCGTCACCGGCGGCTCGCGCGGCATCGGCGCGGCCATCGTGCGCCGCCTGGTGCGCGACGGCGCCGCCGTCGCCTTCAGCTACAGCAGCGCCGCCGCCCCGGCCGACGAGCTGGCGCGCAGCATCCAGTCCGAAGGCGGCCGCGCGCTGGCGCTGAAGATCGACAGCGCCGACGCCGCGGCCCTCACCGCCGGCATCGACGAAGCGGCCCGCACGCTCGGCAAGATCGACATCCTGGTGAACAACGCCGGCGTGTTCCTGGGCGGCGCCCTGGACGACTTCTCGCTCGAGGACTTCGACAAGACGCTCGACGTCAACGTGCGTGCCGTGTTCGTGGCCGCCAAGGCGGCCTCGCGCCACATGGGCGAAGGCGGCCGCGTCATCAACATCGGCAGCACCAACGCCGAGCGCATGCCCTGGCCCGGCGGCGCGGCCTACGCGATGAGCAAGTCGGCGCTCAAGGGCCTGGTGCAAGGCCTGGCGCGCGACCTCGGTCCGCGCGGCATCACCGTCAACAACGTGCAGCCCGGCCCGGTCAACACCGACATGAACCCGGTCGACGGCCCGAACGCCGCCGCCATGCACGGCCTGATGGCGCTGCCCCGCCACGGCCACCCCGATGAAATCGCGAGCATGGTGGCGTACCTGGCCAGCCCCGAGGCGGCCTTCGTGACCGGTGCGAGCCTGAACATCGACGGCGGCTTCGCCGCCTGAGGTCAGGCCCGCAAGCTCTGCCCCGCAGGCTCAGCCCAGCAGCTTCTTCGCGGCGGCCACGATGGCCTCCGCGCCGATGCGCGACTGCGCTTCCAGCACCGGCGCATAGCCGACCGGAATGCGCGGCGCCCCGAGCCGCGCGATGCGGCAGCCCGTGTCCTCCGCGGCGCTGGCCGCGATCTCGGCGCCGAAGCCCGCGGCCTGCACCGCCTCGTGCACGACCAACAGGCGCCCGGTGCGCGCGCACGATGAAAGCACCGTCTCGCGGTCCCACGGCCACAGCGTGCGCAGGTCGACGAGGTCGACCGCGATGCCTTCGGCCGCGAGCGCATTGCATGCCGTGGCACAAGCCTGCATCTGCCGGCTCCAGCTCACCAGCGTGAGCGCGTTGCCCTCGCGCACGCGCGCTGCCTTGCCGAGCGGCACGGCGATGTCTTCGTCGACTTCGCCGCGCAGGCCCCACAGCGTCTTGTGCTCGATGTAGACCACCGGGTCGCCGCACTGCAACGCGGCGCGCAGCAGACCGTAGTTGTCCTGCGGCGTGGACGGGCTCACCACCACCACGCCCGGCAGGTGCGCGAACCACGCTTCCAGCGATTGCGAATGCTGCGCGGCCGACGCGTCCCAGATGCCGCCCGGCATGCGCGCCACCAGCGGCACGCGCCCCTGGCCGCCGAACATGAAGCGGTTCTTGGCAGCCTGGTTCACCAGCTCGTCCATGCCGCAGAGGGCGAAGTCGACCACGCGCATCTCCACCACCGGGCGCAGCCCCGCGAGCGCCATGCCCACGCCGGCGCCCATGATCGCGGCCTCGCTGATCGGCGTGTCGATCACGCGTTCGGCGCCGAAGGCCTGCTGCAACCCCTTGTACTGGCCGAAGATGCCGCCGCGGCCCACGTCCTCGCCGAGCACGACCACGCGCGCATCGGCTTGCATCTCGCGCTGCACGGCGAGCACGGCGGCTTCGGAATAACTCAGTTCCTTCAATGCCATTGGCCTGCTCCGATGGTCTGCACGTCGGTGAATGCGGCGCCGGCCTCGGGCCAGGGCGCCGCGTCGGCGATGGCCAGCGCGGTGTCGACTTCGTCGCGCGCCGCGTTCTCGATGGCGTCGAGCGTGGCCGCGCTCACGCCGGCCGAAAGCAGGTGCCCGCGCGTGCGTGCGATCGGATCGGTTTCCAGCGCGGCGGCCAGTTCGGCCGGATCGCGGTAGGCCGCCAGATCGACCGACACGTGGCCCTTCACGCGGTACGTCAGCGCGTGCAGCAGGCGCGGTCCGGCGCCGCCGCGCACCTCGCGCACCAGCCGTTCGGCGGCTTCGTGCACCGCGAACACGTCGTTGCCATCGACCTGCGTGGCCGCGATGTCCATCGACATGGCGCGCGCCGAGGCGCCGTCGCCCGCCGTCATCGGACCGCTCGCCGTGGTCGCGATCCAGCGGTTGTCCTAGCAGACGAAGAGCACCGGCAGCTCGTACACGCGCGCCCAGTTCAGTGCTTCGAGAAAGGGCCCGCGGTTGATGGCGCCGTCGCCGAAGAAGCAGACCGTGATGTCGTCGCCCGCACTGTGGCCCCCTGGCTCCGGCAAGCCGGGACCTCCCCCCGAGGGGGGCAAGGCGGCTTGGGAGCGGCCCTGCGCCGCCTTCATCAGCTTCTGCGCATGCGCCGCACCCACCGCGATCGGCAGCCCCGCCGCCACCACGCCGTTGGCGCCCAGCATGCCGACCGAGAAATCGGCGATGTGCATCGAGCCGCCCTTGCCGCCGTTGAAGCCCGTGGCCTTGCCGAAGAGCTCGCACATCATGCGGGTGAGGTCCGCGCCCTTGGCCAGCGTGTGGCCGTGGCCGCGGTGGGTGGAGGTGAGGTAGTCGCTTGTGCGCAGGTGTGCACACACGCCTGCGGGCACGGCCTCCTGTCCGGTCGAGAGATGCAGCGGGCCGCGCACCTTGGCGGCGCCGGCGGCCTGCTGGCCGTAGGCGCTCACCCCTCCCTGGCTGGCCGTCTCGGCGGCGTTCTCGAAGGCGCGGATGCGCACCATCGTGCGGTAAAGCGCCTCAGCGGCGCCGGATGTGCTCGAGTCCATCTTGTCTCCAGCGCCTCTGGAATGGGCGCGTGACAAAAATCGTATCAGTATCGAATGGCAGGACGGATCTAGCTCGACCGGCATGCGGCGCGCACGATGCGCGCCGTCGGGTTCTGCTTCATGTCGCGAAAGAGCATGGGCTTGGGCGCATCGCTGTAGTCGGCGACGTGGTGCGGCTCGCCCTGCCACAGGGGCTGGATGTAGAAGCGCGCGGCGACGTAGGAGGCGCGCCGCGCTTGGCAGTCGAACACCACGCGCGATTCGTAGGAGCGGTAGGGCACGCCGTCCCAGTTGGTGCGTGGCGTGGCGCGGCTCACGCGCAGGTTCATGCCCTGCCGCGCGGGCTCCGCCGACGCGGCGCCGGACGGATCGACCTGCACGGTGTCGGCCGCCTTGTCCTGCGAATCGCCCACCACCGTGAACCACGCGGACTGCGCATGGGCCATGCCGCCAAGCAGGCCGATTGCCAGCAACCAGTACTTCACGCCATCGCTCCGAAAAGAACGGCACGGGGTGCGTGCCGGGCTCAAAAAAGCCGACCTTGCCGGCCGGCCGCTGAAACATCAATTTACCGTTATTCACCCCGCGTGCCTGTCGGACGGCACCGCTCGGGGAATTCCCCGATGCCATCCGTCGCCGCGGATGGGATAGTTAGTTCGCCCTTCAAACTAACTATTTTCTTACACGGCAGGAGAGACACCGATGCAACTCAAACAAACTTTGGCCGCCATGGCCTTCGGCCTCACCGCCGTGAGCGCGCTGGCCCAGACCGTGGTCGGCGTGAGCTGGTCCAACTTCCAGGAAGAGCGCTGGAAGACCGACGAGGCGGCCATCAAGGCGCAGCTGGAAAAGCTCGGCGCCAAGTACATCAGCGCCGATGCGGGCGGCTCGCCCGAAAAGCAACTGGGCGACATCGAGGGCCTGATGGCCAAGGGCGCCAAGGCGCTCATCGTGCTGGCGATGGACAAGGACGCGATCCTGCCGGCCATCACCAAGGCCACGCGCCAGAAGGTGCCCGTGGTCGCGTACGACCGCCTCATCGAGGCGCCCGGCGTCTTCTACATCACCTTCGACAACGTCGAGGTCGGCCGGATGGAGGCACGCGAGGTGCTCAAGGTCAAGCCCAAGGGCAACTACGTGATCATCAAGGGCTCGCCCAGCGACCCGAACGCCGACTTCCTGCGCGCCGGCCAGCAGGAGGTGCTCGAGGCCTCCGTGAAGAAGGGCGACATCAAGATCGTGGGCGACGAATACACCGAAGGCTGGAAGCCCGAGGTCGCGCAGAAGAACATGGAGCAGATCCTCACCAAGAACGCCAACAAGGTCGATGCGGTGGTGGCTGCCAACGACGGCACCGCCGGCGGCGCGGTCGCCGCGCTCACGGCCAAGGGCCTGCGCGGCGTGCCGGTGTCGGGCCAGGACGCGGACTTCGCGGCGCTCAACCGCATCGCGCTGGGCACGCAGACCGCCACCATCTTCAAGGACTCGCGCGAGCTCGGCCGCGAAGCCGCCACCGCGGCCATCTCGCTCTCGCAGGGCAAGCCGGTCGAGAAGGCGGCGCAGTGGAACTCGGGCCCGAAGAAGATCGCCCTGTCGTCGCGCCTGCTCACACCGGTGCCGGTCACGCGCGACAACCTGGACGTCGTGGTCAAGGCCGGCTGGATCAAGAAGGACGAGCTCTGCAAGGGCGTCCCGGCCGCCAGCGCGCCCGCGGCCTGCAAGTAAGCAAGCCGAGCCAGTCGTCAATCCGCGCGATGCACGCGCCGGGCCGGGCTGCCAAGGCCCGGCCGGGACGCTGTCGCGCATCCGCTGCATCCGCCGCATCCGCTTGAAGGGGGTACTGAAAAAATGAGCAACGAAACTCCGGCATGGTGGCGCCGCACGGGCGTGGACCTGCGCCTGATCCTGATGTGCTTGCTGCTGGTCGTCATGGCGGTGGCCTTCAGCGTCATGTCGGGCGGCGTGTTTCTCTCGCCCGAGAATCTCTACAACGTCGCGCAGCAGACCGCCGTGGTGGGCATCGTCTCCACCGTGATGGTGCTGATCATCGTGGCGCGCCACATCGACCTGTCGGTCGGCTCGGTGATGGGCTTCGTGGGCGTGCTCATCGCGTACCTGCAATACACCTCGGGCTGGTCGTGGCCCACGGCCTGCCTTGCGGGCCTGGCCGTGGCGCTGCTCGTGTCGATCTACCAGGGCTGGCTCACGGCCGTGCTCGGCGTGCCTTCTTTCGTGGTCACGCTGGGCGGCCTGATGTCGTTCCGCGGCGCGGCTTTCCTGGTGGCCGACGGCAAGACGCAGCCGGTGAACGACGAATTCTTCCAGCGCCTGGGCGGCGGCTACGACGGCGGCGTGGGCACCACCGCGAGCTGGGTGATCGCGGCGCTGGTGGCGCTCGTGCTCTTCGGGCGCATGGTGCAGAAGCGCCGCGCGCGCCAGCGCTACGAGATGCCCACCGAGCCGCTGTGGCTGGACGTGCTCATCACGGCCGTGCCGGTGGCGGTGGTCGTCGGCTTCGCGGCGGTCATGAACAACTACCAGATCTCGTCCAAGTCGGAGCCGCAGGGCATTCCGATCCCGGTGCTGATCTGGGCGGTGGTGGCCATCGTGCTGTCGTTCATCGTGCACCGCACGCGCTTCGGGCGCTACGTGTTCGCCATGGGCGGCAACCCCGACGCGGCGGCGCTCGTGGGCATCCCGGTCAAGCGCGTGACGCTGATGCTGTTCGCGCTGCTGGCGGTGCTGGTCACCGTCGCGGCCATCGTGTCGATCGCGCGGCTCAACGCGGGCACCAATTCATTGGGCACCGGCATGGAGCTCTACGTGATCGCGGCGGCCGTCATCGGCGGCACGGCGCTCGCGGGCGGCAGCGGCTCGATCTTCGGCTCGGTGCTGGGCGCGCTCATCATGCAGTCGCTGGACAGCGGCATGCTGCTGCTGGATGTGCCCATCGGCAAGCGCATGGTCATCATCGGCCAGGTGCTGATCGTGGCGGTGGTGTTCGACGTGCTCTATCGCCGCAAGTTCGGGGAGAACTGAAGTGAAGCCCACCCCCGTTTCTTGCTCGCTTCGTGTAGCCGAATCCCCCCTCCAGGGGGCGCACCCTGCGGCCCGGCAAAGCCGGTTCCGCGGGAGCCCCCGAACAGGCCTCGCTGCGCGGGCCAACCGTAGGAAAGAGTCGCAATGAGCACCCTCCCGGACACGACGAAACCCCTCGTCGAACTGCGCGAGATCCGCAAGTCCTTCGGCGGCGTGAAAGCCGTGGACGGCGTGAGCGTGAACCTGTACCCCGGCGAAGTGGTCGCGCTGCTCGGCCACAACGGGGCGGGCAAGTCCACGCTCATGAAGATGCTCGCGGGCGCCTACCCCATCGACTCGGGCGACACGCTCATCGCGGGCGAGAAGGTCAACATCCGCACGCCCGCCGAAGCGCAGGGCCAGGGCATCGAGACCATCTACCAGACGCTCGCGCTCGCGGACAACCTGGACTCGGTGTCCAACCTTTTTCTGGGCCGCGAGAAGATGACGCGCTGGAACACGCTGGATGACCACTTCATGGAAGTGCAGGCGCGAAAAGTGTTCCATCGCCTGAACAGGAACTTCACCAACATCCGCGTGCCGGTGCGCCGGCTCTCGGGCGGCCAGCGGCAGGTGGTGGCGATCTCGCGGGCGCTGTATTTCAACGCGCGCATCCTCATCATGGACGAGCCCTGCGCCGCGCTCGGCCCGGAAGAAACCGCGATGGTCGGCGGCCTGGTGAAACAGCTCAAGGCCGATGGCGTGGGCATCTTCCTCATCACGCACGACATGCCCGACGTGTTCTCGCTGAGCGATCGCCTCGCGGTCATGAAGAACGGCAAGCTCGTGGGCACCTACCGCACCCAGGACGTGACCGAGGACGAAGTGCTCGGCATGATCATCGCGGGCAAGCGCCCCGAAGGCAAAGCGCAGGCCCACCACGCCGCGACCGCCGCAGTGACGGCCTGAACCGTCCGGCCCCATGAAGACCATCGGCGACCAGCAGCTCCTGAAGCGCATGAACCGCAGCGTGCTGCTGCGCTTGCTGCGCGCGCAGCCCGGGCTTTCGCGTGCGCGGCTGGCCACCGAGAGCGGGCTCACGAAATCCACCGTGAGCCTGCTGGTGCGCGAGCTGCTCGACGAAGGCTGGCTCAAGGAGTCCGATGCGGCCGTGAACGACGGCCTGGGCCGGCCGTCCACGCCGCTGCAGATCGACGTCGGCGTGCGCGCCCTGATGGGCGTGGAGATCGCGGTGGAGACCGTGCGCCTCGTGTGCGTCTCGCTGCAGGGCCAGGTGCTGTACTCCAACACCCACGCACTCACCGACGGCTCGCCCGCCGGCGTGTGCGCGCAGGTCGCGCGCATGGCCTCGGCCGCGCACAGGCAACTGGACGCGCTGGGCCTGCGCCTGTCGAGCATCGGCGTGTGCGTGCCGGGCGCGGTGGACGACTGCACCGGTGTCGTGCGCTTCGCGCCCAACCTCGGCTGGCGCAATGTGAGCCTGTTGCCCGCGCTCGAAAAATCGTTCGCCGCCGCGGGCCTGCCCGGCGTCACCGTGCAGCTGCAGAACGATGCCGATGCGGCCGTGCTCGGCGAATACGAATTCGCCGCCGGCGAGGGCGAGGACCCGCTGATCTTCGTGAGCTGCGACGTCGGCGTGGGCGCGGGCGTGATCCTGAACGACCGGCTCTTCACCGGCGCGCAGGGCATGGCCGGCGAGATCGGCCACACGATCCTCGAACTGGACGGTCCGCTGTGCTCGTGCGGCCGGCGCGGCTGCGCCGAAGCCTTCTTCGGCTCGCGCACGCTGGAGCGCGAAGGCGTGGACACGCAGCGCGCCGCGGCCTTCTTCGGCGTGCTGCTGCAGAACCTGTGGGTGACGTTCAATCCGCGCGCGATCGTGATCGGCGGCAAGGCGTGCGCGGCGCATCGCGGCTTCGTGCAGGCCGCGTTCGAGCGCGTGAAGCGCCATGCCGATGGCGCGGGCATGCCCGCGCCCGAGCTGCGCACCGCGCGCTATGAAGAGCTCGCGCCCGCGGTCGGCGCGGCGGCGCTGGCGTTGCACGAATACTTAAGGCCGCTGCAACCCGACGCGAGAACGCGGCGCGCGCGCGCCGAGCGCGTTCTCGCCGCCGCCTGAGCCTTCGGCCTACGCGCGGCGCGCGATCGATGGCCTAACGTCTGGACTCTCTCTCTCTCTGCTTCCGGGAGTCCAAGACATGACGCGTTCCTCCGCCCAGTTCACCCAGCCCGCAGCGGGCTCGTCGCCCTCCGCATTGCTTGTCGTCACGGCCGTGGTCATCGGCCTCGCGGGCCTGGCGCTCGCTGTCGCGGGTGCATGGCTCATCGCGCTCGGCGGCTCGTGGTACTACCTGGTCGCGGGCCTCGGGCTCATCGCCTCGGCCTTGCTGCTCAAGCGCGGCGGCGGCATCGGGCTGCTGTACTACGCGGCGGTGGTCCTGCTCACGCTGGTCTGGGCGCTCTGGGAAGTGGGCTTTGACTGGTGGCCGCTGGCCGCGCGCGGCGATGTGTTCTTCGTGGTCGGCCTGTTCCTGCTCTCGCCGTGGGTGGCACGCGCACTCGCGCGCCGCGACGCGACGGGCATCGGCCGCACGCGCGCCGCGCTCGGCGTGGTGCTCGCGGCCTTCCTGCTGGCGGCGGTGTTCTCGTGGACGCGCGAGCCCGGGCGCATCGAAGGCATCGCGCCGTTGCCCGATGCATCGTCCAATGCAACCGCCGCGGCACCCGTCAGCCCGCCACCCGCGAAGGACGACTGGACCGCCTACGGCGGCACCGGCTTCGGCCAGCGCTACTCGGCGCTCGACCAGATCACGCCGGCCAATGTCGGGCAGCTCGAGGAGGCCTGGCACTTTCGCACCGGCGACGTGCGCGGCCAGCCCGGCGATCCGGAAGAGACGACCTTCGAAGTCACGCCGCTCAAGATCGGCGAGCGGCTGTTTCTCTGCACGCCGCACCAGGCTGTGATCGCGCTGGACGCGACCACGGGCAAGCAGATCTGGCGCTACACGCCGGAGGTCCAGAAATCGCTCGCGCTGCAGCACCTGACCTGCCGCGGCCTGTCTTACTACGCGGGCAGCGCGGCACAACCCGCCGCTTCATCGACACCGTCGCCTTCACCTTCGGTGCCTGCCGGGGCCTGCGACGCGAAGCTCTTCATGCCCACCGCCGACGGCCGCATCCTCGCGCTCGACCCTGCCGACGGCAAGCCATGCACCGCGTTCGGCGGCGGCAGCGGGCAGATCGATCTCTGGAAGAACATGCCCAACGTGAAGGCCGGCTCCTACTACTCGACCTCGCCCGTGGTGGTGACGCGCTCGCTCATCGTGGTGGGCGGCACGGTGCTGGACAACGTCTCGACCAAGGAGACCTCGGGCGTGATCCGCGCGTTCGACGTGAACACCGGCGCGCTGGTGTGGAACTGGGATTCGGGCAACCCCGAGGAAACCGCGCCCATCGCGGCCGACCGCACCTACACCGTCAACTCGCCCAACAGCTGGTCGATCTCCAGCGTGGACGAGGCGCTGGGGCTGGTCTACGTGCCCACGGGCAACCAGCCGCCCGACCAATGGGGCGGCAAGCGCACCGAGGGCGCGGAGCGCTATTCGTCGTCGGTGGTGGCGCTCGATCTGGCGAGCGGCCGCGTGCGCTGGAGTTTCCAGACCGTGCACCACGACCTCTGGGACTACGACGTGCCCGCGCAGCCCAGCCTCATCGACCTGCGCGTGGGCAGCGAGATCATTCCTGCGCTCGTGCAGCCCACCAAGCAGGGCGAGCTCTTCGTGCTCGACCGGCGCAACGGCAAGCCGATCGTGCCGGTCAACGAGCGGCCCGCGCCGCAGGGCGCGGCCGCGGGCGACCGCACCGCGCCGACGCAGCCGGTGTCGGGGCTCTCGTTCGATCCGCCCGCGCTCACGCCGGCCGACATGTGGGGCGCGACGGTGTTCGACCAGCTGGCCTGCCGCATCGCCTTTCACAGGCTGCGCTACGAAGGCCGGTTCACGCCGCCGTCGACCGGGGGCTCGCTGATCTATCCGGGCAACTTCGGTGTCTTCAACTGGGGCAGCATCGCGGTCGATCCGCAGCGGCAGATCGCCTTCGCCACGCCGACCTCGCTGGCCTTCGTGTCCAGGCTCGTGCCGCGCGCGGACGACACGACGCTGTACGTCCAGGGCAAGGACCGTCCCAACGACAGCCTGCCGGCGCTCAACGAGAACTTCGGCGCGCCGTTCGCGGTGAAGCTCAGCGCCTTCACCTCGGTGCTCGGCCTGCCGTGCCAGGCGCCGCCTTGGGGCCACGTGGCCGCCGCAGACCTGCGCAGCGGCAAGGTCATCTGGAAGCACAAGAACGGCACGGTGCGCGACAGCTCGCCGGTACCGCTGCCGTTCGCCATGGGGGTGCCGAACCTCGGTGGCCCGGTGATGACGGCGGGCGGCGTGGCCTTTCTCTCGGGCACGCTGGACCAGTACGTGCGCGGCTACGACACAGGCAACGGCAAGGAGCTCTGGCGCAGCCGGCTGCCGGCCGGCGGGCAGGCCACGCCGATGACCTATCGCGGCAGCGACGGGCGGCAGTACGTGCTGGTAGCCGCCGGCGGGCACGGCTCGCTCGGCACGCGGACCGGCGACCATGTGATCGCCTACGCATTGCCCAAGCGTTAGGAGCGAACCAACGTTCGGCCAGGGATCAATCGAGCTGCAATCCCGCTTCCTGCGCCGCCTTGGGCAGGATGGCCAGTTCACGCTTGAGGACCTCGGCAAAGGCCTCGGGCGTGTTGCCGGTCGCCGGCGCCACGCCGCCCAGTTCGTTGAGTCGCTTGCGAAAAGCGGGCTCGGCGGTGATCTTGGCGATCTTCTCGCCCAGCAGCTTGACGACCGGTGCGGGCGTCTTCGCGGGCGCCACCACGCCGAACCAGACATCGAAGTCCACGCCGCCAGGTACGCCCTGCTCGGTCAGGGTCGCAACGTCGGGCCACAACTCGGAGCGGCCGTTCCGCAACTGGCCGATGGCCCTGAGCTTGCCCGACTGGATGAAACTGCGCACGTCGCCGGTTCCCAGCAGTCCCCAGCTCACTTCGTTGGCCATCAATGCCTGCACCAGCGGCGCACCGCCCTTGTAGGGCACATGCGTGAAGTTGCCGTCCGCGTTGGCGTTGAAAGCTTCCGATGCCAGGTGCGACAGCCCGCCCGCGCCAGCCGATCCGTAGGGCAGACCCCCCTTGCCGGCTTTCTTGCCCGCGGCCAGCAGCTCCTGCACGTTCTTGTAGGGCGACTTCTCAGGCACCACCAGCAGCAGCGGCGCCAGCGACACACGCGACACGGGCACGAAGTCCGAGGCCTGGAAGCCCGCCTTCTTGTAGATGACCGGGTTGATCGACAGCATGCCCGTGAGCGTCACCGCCAGGGTGTGGCCGTCGGGGCTGCTCTGCGCCACGTTGATCATGGCGATGTTCCCGCCCGCGCCGGGGCGGTTCTCGACCACGACGGTTTGCCCCAGTTCCTCCTGCAGGCGCGGGCTCAGCATGCGCGCCGCTGCATCGGTGGCGCCGCCCGGCGGGTAGGGCACGACCAGGCGGATCGGCTTGGTCGGATAGGCGCCAGCGCCGCCTTGCGCCATGGCGCAAGTGCCCAGGCCTAGGCCCAGTGCCAAGGTTGCTACCGCGACGGCGCGGTCGATGAGGTTGAGAGTACGCACGTGTTTGCTCCTGGTTTTTCTAGGGGGAACGAAGGGGCCGGACTCAGCGCGTGCCGCCGGTCTCGTACAAGGCCTGCCGTTCTTCGAGCGCATGCCAGCCGATGAGGTCCTTGAAGTCGGCCATCGGCGTCTGTGCGAAAGGCAGGTCTGAGAAATCGCCCGAGCGGCGGCGCGCCAGCTCGCGCAGGTTGGCCTGCACCGTGTGCACGGTGGTCAGCAGGCCCGCGATCGGATAGCTCGCGATCGCCGCCACGCTCTCGATCTGCTCGCGGGTCAGCGCGGTCATCCAGGTGCCGGCCATCAGCATCAACGAAAGCCGGCGGCCGCAGGCTTCGCGCAGCTGCACGAGTTGCTCGTAGCTGCCGAAGGTGCGCGAGATGGGCTGGATCAGGTCGGCGCCGGCCTCGGCGTACCGGGCGGCGCGCTCCAGCGCTTCGGCGGGGTCCTGGGCATCGGTGCGCGCGACGATCACGAGGTCGGGGTCGGTGCGCGCATCCAACGCGGCCTTGATGCGCGCGAGCGCGTCGTCCATCGAAACCAGCGTGGAGGTCGGCGTGGCGGCGGGGCAGCGCTTGGGACTGATCTGGTCTTCCAGTTGCAATGCCGCGGCACCGGCCTTCTCGAACTCGCGCACGGCCCGCCCGACGTTGAGCACGCCGCCGTAGCCCGTGTCCGCATCGACGAAGATCGGCTTGCGCACGACGTTGGCCATGCGGTTCACGGTGGCGACGTTCTCGCTGAGCGTGTACAGCTCCATGTCGGGCTGGCCCAGCAGTGCGGCGGAGATGCCGAAGCCCGTGCTGAAGATGCCATCGAAATCGGACTGGTCGACCAGCAGTGCCGACAGCGCGTCCTGCGCGCCGCCGCACCAGAGGGTCGGACCGTGGGTGATGCGCTGGCGCAGCGCCTGGCGTGTTGAGGTCATCTTCTGTCTCCTGAAAAAGGGGCGCTGCGAACCGGCATGGGCGCCGCGCCATGGACTCACAAAAAAAAGCGGGGGCGAAAAAATCGTCGGGATGAGCGCCGGCCGTTCAGGCCATGCGCCGCTTCAGATAGGGAATGAGCCCGCCCGCCTCCAGCATGCCGCGCTCGGAATCGGAGAAGGGCTGCAGCATCAAGGTCCGGCCCGAGCGCAGGTTCTTCACTTCGCTCGTGCCCCAGTCGACCGTGAGCTCGTCGCCGCGCGCCGTTGCTGCGCGGATGCCCGGGCAGCTGACGAGCGGAAAGCCCATGCTCGTCTCGCCGCGGAAAAACCCGGGCGAGAACGACTCGGCGATCACCGCGGCAATGCCCAGGTGCCGCATGGCGCGCATGGCCGGGTAATGCGGGTGGCCATAGCCGAAGTTGTGGCCACCGATCAGCAGATCGCCCTTGCCCACGCTGGCCGCGAAGCCCGGCGCGTAGTCGGCCATGGCCAGCGCGGCCAGTTCCTTCACGTCGGTGATCTTGATGTTGCGCACGCCCACGATGAGGTCGATGTCGTAGTCGTCTTCCTCGAAGACCCAGGCCGCGCGGCCGTGCAGATTTGCAAGGCTCATGCGAGCGGTCCTTCGGCGGCGCCAGCGGCGCCAGCGGCTTCAGCCAGGTAGGGGCGCGGGTCGGCGATGCGGCCTTCCAGCGCGGATGCAGCCACCACGGCCGCATTGCAGATGTAGATCTCCGAATCCACGCTGCCCATGCGCCCCGGCGTGTTCAGGGTACCGGTGGAGACGGCGCGCTGGCCGTCGGTCATGGTGGCGATGCGCCCGAAGCAATAGTCGCAGCTGGGCGAGCTGATGAAGGCGCCCGCCTCGACCAGCACCTCGATCAGACCCTCGCGCGCGGCGGCCGCCATGATGGCCTTGGACGTCGGCACGACGTGCAATTGGAAACCCGGCTGGATGCGGCGCCCGCGCAGCACCTCGGCCGCAATGCGCAGGTCTTCGAGCCGGCCGCTGGCGCACGAGCCGAGATAGCCGGTGTGCACCTCCACGCCGGTGAAGTCCTTCAGGTCCCGCGTGTTGGCGGGGCTCGGCGGAATCACGACGATGGGCTCCAGCGCCGAGACGTCGATCGTCACCACCTGGTCGTAGTGGGCGTCGGCATCGGGGTACACCGGGTCCAGCGCGATCTTCGAGCGCCCCTGCACATAGGCCAGCGTCTTCGCATCGGGCGCGATGAGCATGGTGGTCGCGCCGAGGAACATGGCCTGCCCGCAAATGGTCTGGCGCCCTTCGATGCTCATTGCGTCGATCACGGGCCCGCACAGCTCCACCACCTTGAAGCGGCAGGAGGCGGGGCCCATCACGCGGACCATGTGGTGAAAGACGTCGCGCGCCATCACGCCGGGCTGGAGCGTTCCCACCAGTTCGACCTTCACGCTCGCCGGCACGGTCATGGTGAGCGTCTCGGTCACGAAGGATTCGAGCACGCCTTTTCGCGCACCGAAAGCGAAGGTGCCGAAGGCCCCCAGCTGGCTCACATGGCCGTCGAAGTGAACGGCGAAGGCGCCCGGCGTGGCATAGCCCAGCTCGGCCGCCACCTGGTGGCCGATGCCCTCGCGTTCGTGCACCGGCACGCCCTGTTCCTTGCCCCAGGCGCGGGTGATCTTGTGCAGTTCCTCTTCCTTGGGCGCGGTGGCCGGGACCATGTGGTCGATGAACAGCACGAAGCGCTCGGGGCTGGACACTTTCTCGATCCCGAAGTCCTCGCGGGTCTCCTTGAAGAACACGTCGGTGTAGCCGGGAAAGTCGTAGGCGATCACGAAGTCCGGCCGCGCCGTGATCTCCTCGCCGGGCACCACGCCCGGCCTGCCAGCGGCGCGGGCGAGGATCTTCTCTGTCATCGTCTGGGGCATCTTCTTCACTTCCACGATATGGGAGTTCGGTGGGTTCGAGATACCTATTACATTCGAGCGAATTTCCCCGCTCTTGGGGAACAACCCCAATTACTGCCGCATTGTGGAAACTAAACGCCGAGCCACCACCATGAAGAACGCCGCACCCCAGCCCCTGCCCGCCAGCGGCGCGCGCTCGGGCACGCAGAGCATCGAGCGCGTGGTGGGCATGCTGCGCGTGGTGGCTTCGCGCGGCAGGCGCGGCATGCGCATTGCCGATGTCGTGAGCCTCAGCGGCCTGCCCATGTCCACGTGCTTTCGCATGCTGCAGCGGCTGGAAGTGGAAGGGCTGCTGGTGCGCGATCTGCTCACCCGCAAGTACCACCTGGGGCCGCTCTTGTACGAGCTGGGCATGCTGGCCCAGCCGCACTACCAGCTGAGCGAACTGTGCGAGGAGGCGCTGCGCGCCATCGCCGAGCTGACGCATGACACGGTCTACCTGAGCGAGCGGCGAGGCCCCGAATCCATCTGCACCAGCCGGGCGCTGGGCGCCTACCCGATCAAGGCGCTGACGCTCGATGTGGGCATTCGCCGGCCCATGGGCGTGGGCGCCGGCGGCCTCGCGATCCTGAGTGCGCTGCCGGAGGCGGAAGCGGAGCTGATCGTCGCGGCCAACGAGGCGCGCTATGCCAAGTTCGGCGCCTTCGAGCCGGGCTTCCTGCGCGAGGCCATCGCGCAGACGCGTGCGCAGGGCTATTCATTCCTGGACAGTGCGGCCACCCCCGGCGCAGCGGCCATCGGCGTGGCGTTTCCGCCCGACAACCCGATCGCGGCCGTGAGCGTGGCGGCCATCTCCAGCCGCATGGCGCCGGCGCGGCGCGCCGAAGTGGCGAAGATCATCCACCAGCAGGTGCGTGCGATCTGCGTGCTGCTCGAGGCCAAGTCGATGGCTCCCTCATCGGGCCGCGATGGCGATTGACCGGCGTCCGCCGGCCTGCACGGGACGTCAAAGCTCCCAGCCGCGCATGCGCCGGTACAGCGTGCCGCGCGACACGTTCAGTCGACGCGCCGCCTGCGACACGTTGCCGCCATGCGCCGCGAGCGTTTCCTCGATCAGCTTGCGGCTGTGCTCGCGCAAGGTTTCGGCATGCGGCGCCTGCCCGTCATCGGTCGCGGCTGTGCAGTCTTCGCCGGCAGTGGCCACGGCGACCGAGTGCTCGACGGACGTCGATGCATGCAGGCCCGGCATCGCCACCGCGTGCTTGAAGTCCACGCCATCTGTCCCCTTCAGATGCGCCTGCACCCACACACCGAGCCCGCTCGCGAGCCGCAGTGGCTGCGCGGCCTCGCGCCGGCCCAGTCGCATCAGGCTTGCGAGGTCGTGCCCCAGGAGGCATTCGACATCGCGCTCGCCCGCCGCTTCCGGCAGCCGGCCCAGCAGGCGCGCGCCCGCGTTGTTGAGCCACGCGATGGTGCCGTCCGGCGCGATGCCGGCCAGCGCTTCGAGCGGCGTGCCGAGCAAGGTCGGGCTCGCCTGGAAGCGCAGGATGAGGTGGTCGCGCGACTGCGCCTGCAGCAGTCGGTTCTCGATCGTCGTCGCGTAGAGCGACACCATCGATGCCGCATCGAAGCCGAAGCGCCGCGCCTCGATCGTGAGGTCCAGCACGCCGGCCAGCCGCCCCGTCACGTCGCGAATCGGCGCGGCGGCGCACTGCATGTGGCACAGCACGTCGAAGTAGTGCTCGGCGCCGTCGACGGTGCAGGCCTGCCCGGTGCTCGCCACGATGCCCGGCGCGGTGGTGCCCACGATGCGCTCGGAGATGTTCACGCCCACGCGCGCAGTCTTGCGCAGCACCGGCTGGTGCGCGGCGGCAGGCTGGTGCGTGACGTGCACGACCACGCCTTCGCGGTCGGTCAGGATCACGCGGCAGTCGGTGCCGGCCAAGGTGTTTTCCATCTGCACGAGTTCCTGCCGCGCCACTTCCAGCAGCTCGCGGTTGCGCGCGAGCGTGGCGTGCAGGCGGCTGGGCGTGACGGCATCGAAGGGCACGATGCGCTGGCGGTCGGTGTGGTTGCGCGTGCAGCGCATCCACGACTGCAGCACCGCCTCGCCGATGAGCCCCGAGGGCCGCACGCCTTCCTCGAAGAACTGGCGCCGCGCGAGCGCCACGCGCTGCGTGGGCGTGCTGGCGAAGAGCTGGTGCGGCGCATCCGCCGTGCCCAGCCTGTCGAACATGTCGTGAGCCATGGTGCTCGATGCCTCCCTGGATTCGGGGACCACAGTTAATGTGTTCCGCAATGGAACAGCCGGTCAATAGGCTTTTCACGAGGAGAGCCGCATCAATTTTTGGGCGAAAACTATGTCCTCTGACCAGTACGTCAACTGCAGGCGTGCGATGTTTTCCGCCAGCAGCAAAGGAACTTCTACATACTGTAGTTGCGGTCGCGGCTTTCGAAGTTGTCGGGATCAACTTCGCTACTTCAGTTGATGAGGATTCGTTAATGTCCGCACGAGTGCTCGCACGGTGGCTGTCGGTCGAGTAGTAGTTGCTGGTAGATTCCGCCTCTACGCCACAATAACCTTGGAGAAGAAATTGCCCGCCAATTTGCCGTATCTTGCGTCTCCTAATTCAATTAAGACCGCGCTGGAGAAAATTCGAAACGCTGCGACTCCCGATCGTGTTACCGGTGATTTTGTCAATACTGTATTGCAAATGAAAGGTGGGACGGGTGCTCAAATTTCGCCTTTTCTGAAAAAAATTGGATTTGTCGCTTCCGATGGCGCACCAACCGAGTTGTACAAGCGCTTTCGAAATCCTGCCGCAGGTGGGGCCGCCATTGCGGAGGCAATTCGTATTGGATACAAGGATCTTGCCCAGTCGAACGAGTATTTTTATATGCTCGATGACAAAGGTCTTCTCGCATTAATTGTTCAGGTCACAGGGGCGGAGGCCAATGGAGCGGTTCCCAAGCTCATTCAATCGACATTGAAGGCGCTAAAGCTGTATGCCGACTTTAATTCAAAAGAAGCTGCGATGGAGGTGCCGCAAATGGCACGTAAACTTGAGTCAGAAGATGATGCGACATGGGCGCCAGCAACAAAGCAAAGTCGAGCTGAAAGTGAAAACCTTGGCCTCAATCTTTCTTACACGATCAATTTAAATTTGCCGGCCACATCGGATCAAGCTGTATTCAATGCCATCTTTCGAAGCTTGAAAGAACATTTGCTTTCCAACAATGGATAAGATTGCACTTGAGAAGGTGAAAGCCTTCGGCATGACTAACCAGATCATTGCAGAGGAGCTCACCCGAGTTGCAGCTCTCTACAACATCGAACTAGGGCATTTGCCTTCTTCGGCTAACACCGTGGACGACATCTATTACCCGCAATTCGATGCGTCGGTTCGTGGCGAGGCAGCGCGGATGGCAAAACACTATGAGGTTTTTTATTCTCTCGAAAAATCCATCAGAGCGCTTGTGGCAGAAACTATTGAGGCTGCCGATAGCACGCCCGATTGGTGGGATACGGCCCGTGTCCCCACAAATATAAAAACGGAAGTCGCGTCGCGAATCGTCAAAGAACTTGATGCCGGTGTTACTCGTCGTTCTCAGGACGCGTTGGATTACACAACTTTCGGTGAGTTGTCGGAAATTATCATTTCTAATTGGCCGATTTTCGGTGGGATATTTAATAGCAGAAAGGCATTGGGCAAAGTATTTGCAAGTCTCAACGCTCTTCGTAATCCGATAGCTCATTGCAGCCCACTCGCCGAAGACGAGGAATTGCGTCTTCAGCTCACCCTTCGTGATTGGTTTCGGCTGATGGAATAGGAGAGGATTGTGCGAATGGTCGTATCTCGCTCTTCCACCGCTTTCTTCAGCTGCCGAATTTCTAACTCCTTCTTCGCGCCTTCGATAACGGATTGGCAGTATTTCCGCTTCCATTTGGCGATTTCGAGGGCGGGCTGTGTACTGTCATACATAGTCTTTTCCACGTGAAAGTTGCGATGCACGTATCGTCCCGCGAGAGATGTGCCGGCGTCCACTGCCGATTGCATTCTTGGCGACCAGAAACTGCTGATTGCAGTTGCTCGTTGTGTTCGTTGCCGCAGTTGCCCAGATCGCATCGGTCATCGCCAGCGCCTCTCAAACAGTACTTTCGTTGGCGACCGCGAATCGTCGGCTCGTCGACGTCTTCTACGGTTGGTTCGTCTTTTTCCAGTTCGCGGGCTTGGTTCACTTTCGCCCATTCCTTGCGAGTGAAGACAAGTCTTCAAATACCTCGCTACAACCGCGGAAAGAGATTTCTGTGTTCTGAAATGGAACAAAGCTTGATTGGGGAAATCCCGAGGGTGAAGGCGAGGGCCATGCGAACGATCCTTGCAGCACAAGGAGACCCACGATGAAGAAAACCACCACGGGGCTGTTCGTGCTGGCCGGCGCATTGCTGTGCCTGGGTGCATCGACGGCCACGGCCCAGAACGCGCAGGACCGCGCGGCGGCCGCTGCGAAGAAAGTCGACGGCAACTTCATCCGCGCCAACGCGGCGCAGAAGACACCCGACTGGCCCAGCGTGGGCCTGGACTACGCAGAGTCGCGCTTCAGCAAGCTGGACCAGGTGAACGCAGGCAACGTGAAAGCGCTCGGGCTGGTCTGGTCGTACGACCTCGAATCGACGCGCGGCGTGGAATCCACGCCGCTGGTGGTGGACGGCATCATGTACGTCACCGCCTCGTGGAGCGTGGTGCATGCGATCGACACGCGCACCGGGCAGAAGCTCTGGACCTTCGACCCGCAGGTCGATAAATCGAAAGGCTTCAGGGGCTGCTGCGACGTGGTGAACCGCGGCGTGGCGCTGCACGAAGGCCGCGTCTACGTGGCCGCCTACGACGGCCGGCTCATCGCGCTCGACGCGGCCACCGGCCAGAAGGTGTGGGAGAAGAACACCATCGAAGGCCAGAAGGGCAGCTACACCATCACCGGCGCGCCGCGCGTGTTCAAGGGCAAGGTCATCATCGGCAACGGCGGCGCCGAGTACGGCGTGCGCGGCTACGTCACCGCCTACGACGCGAAGACCGGCGACCAGAAGTGGCGCTGGTTCGTGGTGCCGGGCGACCCGGCCAAGCCTTTCGAGGACGAATCGATGGCGCGCGCCGCCAGGACCTGGGACCCGAGCGGCAAATACTGGGAGGCCGGCGGCGGCGGCACCGCGTGGGACAGCTTCGCCTTCGACCCCGAGCTCAACCTCATGTACGTGGGCACCGGCAACGGCTCGCCGTGGGCGCACAAGGCGCGCAGCCCCAAGGGCGGCGACAACCTGTACCTGGGCTCGGTGGTGGCGCTCGACCCCGACACCGGCAAGTACGTGTGGCACTACCAGGAGACGCCCGGCGACAACTGGGACTACACCTCCACGCAGTCGATGATCCTGGCCAACGTCAAGCTCGGCGGCAAGGCGCGCAAGGTGCTGCTGCATGCGCCCAAGAACGGCTTCTTCTTCGTCATCGACCGCACCAACGGCAAGTTCATCTCGGCGAAGAACTTCGTCGACGTGAACTGGGCCACGGGCTACGACAAGAACGGCCGGCCCATCGAGATCGCCGCCGCGCGCCAGAACGAGAAGCCCGGCGACAGCATCCCCGGTCCCTTCGGCGCGCACAACTGGCACCCGATGTCGTTCAACCCGCAGACCGGCCTGGCCTACCTGCCCGCGCAGCACGTACCGCTCAACCTGATGGACGACAAGGACTGGAAGTTCGACCAGAACGCACCCGGTCGCCCGCATGCGGCGCTGGGCTGGAACACGGGCAAGTTCGCCAACGCGGAGCCGCCCACCAGCAAGCCTTTCGGCCGGCTCGTCGCGTGGGATCCGGTGGCGCAGAAGGAAGCCTGGGGCGTCGACTACGCATCGCCATGGAACGGCGGCACGCTCACCACCGCGGGCAACCTCGTGTTCCAGGGCACGGCCGACGGGCGGCTCCTGGCCTACAACGCCAGGACCGGCGAGAAGCTCTGGGAAACGCCCACCGGCACCGGCGTGGTCGCGGCGCCTTCGACCTACATGGTCGATGGCAAGCAGTACGTGTCGGTGGCCGTGGGCTGGGGCGGCGTGTACGGCCTCGCGCAGCGCGCCACCGAGAAGCAGGGGCCGGGCACGGTCTATACCTTCGCGGTCGGCGGCACCGCGAAGATGCCGGACTTCGTGCAGTACCGCATGAGCAAGCTGGTGCAGGGCGTGAAGTACGACCCCGCCAAGGTGCAGGCCGGCACCCTGCTCTACGTGAGCAACTGCGTGTTCTGCCACGGCGTGCCGGGCGTGGACCGCGGCGGCAACATCCCCAACCTGGGCTACATGGACTCGGCGTACATCGAGAACCTGGACAAGTTCATCCTGAAGGGCCCGGCCATGGCGCGCGGCATGCCCGACTTCACGGGCAAGCTCTCGGGCGAGGACATCGAGAGCATCAAGGCATTCATCCAGGGCACGGCGGACGCGGTCCGGCCGAAGTAGGGCGCGCCCGAGTCAGCGGCCGCCGAACCAGTACGGGGTGTTGGCGGTCCAGGTCGAGTTCGGGTAGTTCGCGTGCAGGGCCTGCAGGCCCTTGCGCGACCAGTCGCCCACCGTCTTGTCCTGGCAGGTGTAGCGCGCCATCTTCACGGCCACCGAGAGCGCCTGCGGCACCAGCGGATCGGCGCGGTCGCGCTGCATCAGCGCCAGGCTTTCCTGCGTGAAGTAGACCGAGTCCTGCGGCACGGTGCGCAGCTTCGCGACCAGCGCCGCCTGCTGGGTGCGCTCCTCCTGCGGCACGAATGCGGGCATCTCGAAATCGGCCGGCCCCGCTGCCTTGGGCCCCGAGGCCGGCACGCCCAGCGAGGTGCACCACTTGCCGTAGCTGCCGACGGCCGCGTTGGGGTCGTAGGTCGACGCGACCCAGGGCCTGAGCGGCGTGGGCCGGACGTACCAACTGGCGTCGGGCCAGTGCGGCGGCTGCAGCGTCTCGGCGGCGCTGGCCACGCGCTCGAGCAGCAGGCGATGCCAGGCGGCGGTGTCGGTCGTGGCCAGGGTGAGCGAACGGCGGATGCCGGCGATGGCGTCGGCGCCCTTGGCCGGCGCCTTCTGCGTCGAGGCGATGCGCAACTCGGCCGCGCGCTGCGCCGTGGCGTAGTCCTCCACCAGCACCGCGCGGGTCCACGCGGTCTCCAGCAGCGTGTCGCGCAGCGCGGGCGAGAGGGCCGGGTCGACCGCGAGCCGCAGCCACATCGCGAGCGGTGCACGTGTGTTCAGGAAGCGCACCACGTCGTCGTCGAAGGCGCTGGCCAACGGTGTGGCATTGGGCCTGGCCTCCTGCGCCTCGGGGTCGCGGCGCGCCACCACGGGACGGATCGCCAGGCGGCGCCATTCCTCTTCCGACGAGGCCGTGGGCAGCAGCAGCGCCTTCACGAAATTCTGGCCCGAGGGGCTGCGGGCGATCAACGGCGAATCGGCCGCGCCCGCGATGAGTTCGCGCGCTTCCTTGAAGCGGCCCTGCGCAAACAGGCGCTGGGCGCGCAACTGGGTGGCGGCGAAGCGCGCGGGATGGTCTTCGGGCACGGCGGCCAGGGCCGCTTGCAGCTCGGCCTCGCGCTTGTCGTCGGCAGTGCCGGCGACCGGCACCAGGCTCGCGGCGGCCATGAGCCATGTGAGCTCGTGGGTGCGCTGGTAGCGGCTCCAGCTCAGGGTCTCGCGCCACTTGCCGTTCGGCTCGGCGCCGCTGCCCGGGGTGTCGAAGCCGCGCACGGTACTGAGCCATTGCACAAGGTCGGAAGTCTGCGCCGGGCCGATGTACGTGCAGTCGTACGAGAACCCGCAGGCGCGGAATTCGTGATTCAGCAGCAGCAGTTTCGCGGCGGCCGCATCGGGCGGGCCCATGGTCTTCAGGCCGTCCGCCAGTCGCCGCATGCGCGTGGCGGGCAGCAGGTAGCGGATGCGCAGTGCCTCGGCCAGCCGATGCACCGAGGGATGCAGCGCCTGCAGGCGCCGGTTCTTCAGCAGCGGCAGCGCGATGGCATCGACCGCCTTCGTGAGCTCGGCCTGCTGCTTGATCGCCTCGGCGCTCTCCTTGCCGGCACTCTCGCGGTCCGGGGGCGATGCATCGCCACCCGGGTTCTGGCGCGCCAGCACGCGCAGCCGCATGTAGGCCGCGAGGTCGCGCCACGGGCTCGCCTTGTCGGCCGCTATCTCGGTGAATGCGGTGTCGGCGCCGGCCAGGTCATTGGCATAGAAGCGCCATGCGGCCTGCTGGTAGGCGCGGTCGGCCTGGAGCCAGGCCGGGGCGCGGGGTGGCAGCTCCGGGAGCGCGGCGGGTTCCTTGTCGCAGGCGTAGAACACCACTTCCTGCGCCTGCAACCAGTACAGCACGGGCGGGCCGGCCGTCTTGTCGCCCGCCACGCGTTCCATGCGCTGGGCCAGGGTCTTGGTGGCATTGCGGAAGGCGTCGCCATAGAGGCAGCTGGGGCTCGCCCGCAGGGTGTTGGCGTTCCACTGCGGTGTTTGCCCGGAGGGCGGCGTGGTGGGCTTGGATCCCTCGGGCAGCGGCTGGCCCAGCTTCGCGTAGGCGCCGGCGCGGGCCTGCTGCCATTCGGTCCAGGCCGCGTCGGTGTCTTCCATGCCGCTGTCCTCGCGCGGCAGTTTCTCCAGCAGGTCGGAGAACGCCCGCACCGCATCGGGTGAGAACGCCTGCCCGCGCAGGCGCCAGTACCAGAGCACCTGGTAGGGCACGAGGTAGTCGGTGTAGTAGCCCGCGGGCCGCTCGACGAATTCGCGCACCGGCTGGTCGGGCCGCGTGCTGTCGAAGAACATGTCCACCGGGTCGCCGCCGCCACTCGCATGCGCCGCCGCGGCACCGAGCGATGCGGCGATCGCGAGCAGGCGAAGGCCGGCGCGCAGAGTGCGCATGGGAGAAGTCATGGATGTGTGCCCCTGGTGTCGATCTTTTCGAAGTCTTCGGTCTTCCATGCGCCCGTGTGGAACACGTAGCGCCGCTTCACGCCGACCAGCGCCGGCCATGGCTCGCCCAGCAGCAGCCCGGCCGCATCGCGGCAGGCCGGCACGGTGGCGGTGCCCGCGACCTGCAGCCGTTGGCGGATGTGCGCCGACTCCGCACCCATGCGGAAGTACATCGGCACCACCTCGTCGACGAGGCCGGCCGGCAGCCACGGGTCGCTCATGCACCACGAGGCGAGTGCCGTGGCCGAGAGCCGCACGTTCGCGCGCAGCGGCTGCAGGCGCTGCAGCAGCGCGACGTAGGCCTCGCGCTGGCTGCGGCGCGCCTCGAAGTCCAGCTGCACCCAGCCCGAGCGGTTGTGCGCCGCGGCATGTGCGAGCGCGTTGGCAATGGCCTGTTGCTGCGCGTCGTCGACCAGCGACGGTGCGAGGTTGTCGAGCGTGACGTGCACCACCGGAATCACCGTGATGCCCGGCGCGATGCGCAGCGGCCACTGGCGCCACGTCGTGCGGCTCTGCGTGCCGCTCAGGCGCACCGTCGCGTGCAGGTAGGCAATGCCGGTGCCTTCGGGCGGCGCGGAGAAAAGCTGGGGGCGGTCCCACACCCAGAGCAGCGTCCGCGGCGAGCCGGCCTCTGAGCCGGTCTGCGGGCCGGCAAGTGCTTCATGCGTGAACAGGGCCACAAGGGCCAGCAAGACCAGCACAGGCGAAGTGCCGCGAGGACGCATGAAGGAAAAAGGGGGAGGGGGTGGAGGAAACCCCGGCGAGCATAGCGAAAAAAGCGCATCGGCCGCGCAGCGCCCGATCGGCGCCTGGCGAGCGGCTCAGCCCGCGAGCCGCAGCTCGTGGATCAGCCCCGCCACGTTGCCCACCTCCAGCTTGTCGTAGATCGACTGGATGTGGTTGCGCACGGTGGCCGGCGAGCGGCTGAGGATGGCGGCGATGTCCTTGTGCGTGTCGCCGCGCGCCAGCAGCTCGGCGATGGTGTGCTCGCGCGGCGTGAGGCTGTCGGCGCGGCAGCGCATGCGGCTCTTGAGGAACAAGAGGCGCTGCTCCACGCGGTGCGTGACCACGATCGCCTGCCCGCTGTAGCGCGCGTGGCCATGCAGGAAGTGCTTGAGCAGCACGTCGGGCAGCGTGCGCCCGTGCCATGACGGCCACTCCGTCTTGAGCGTCGTCTCGAAGAAATTGTCGGCGTGGTAGAGCACCCCGCGCAGGTCGCCGATGGCCGAGCCGCTGGGCGCCTGGGCGCCGGCCTCGAGCCTGTCGAGGTGAACGATGCGGTTGAGCGCCAGCGCCTGCATCAGGTGCGGGGAGAGGCTCGCCAGCAGGTTCACTTCCTCGGGCTTGCAGTGCGCGTCGGGGTCGGCGCGAAACAGCGAGAACCAGTGCATGAAGTTGGACCGCGGGTCGCTGTCCATCGTGATGAAGATGTTGTTCTGGTCGTAGCGCTGCACGTAGTCCAGAAATGGCGCGTACTCGGGGCCGCTCCACCAGCTTTTGGAGTGGAAGCCCCGCGTGCCGTGTCCCTTGCCGAAGAAGCTCGCAGCCGCGGAATCGAGGTGCTTGAAGTCGTCGTACTCCATCATCATCTCGGGCGTCTTGCGGTGCAGGTGCAGCGTGTGCACGTCGATGCCCTCGGCGGCGGTGGTGGCCGTACCCCACATCGACGCGTCGAAGGGCAGCACCGGCTTGATGAGGTCGAGCGCGGCGTCCTGGAAAGCGTCGATCGGCAACTCGTGCGAGAGCCGGTACAGCTGCAGCAGCAGCATGCCGAAGTCGTGCAGTTCCGGACGGTTCATGGACCGAGTTTTCCCGCAGCGGTGGGGTACCGCATCCCATGTTCCGGTGATTCGTTTGCGGTCTGCGCAAAGGCCCACGCGTTTCAAGAATGGTGCATTTGCATCATTTTTTCTTCGAAAAGTGAAAGCTATTGTTTGCGAACCCCCGGGAGGTCCGGAGTTTTCAACCTTTTCGAAGAGCCCACAGATGCCACATCTCACCCGCAAGATCCCCCATGCCCTGTCCATCGTCACCCTGGCGCTTCTCGCCGCATGCGGTGGGGGTGGTGGAGGCGGCGGCGGTGGCGGCTTCGGCTTCATCCCGCCGGCCTCGGGCGGTGGCGGCGGCGACCAGCCTGCAACTGCTACCACGCTCAGTGGAACGGTGGCCACCGGCGCGGCCTTCGCCGGCGCGGCGCTCACGGTGTTCGACCAGACCGGCGCCAAGGTCTGCGAAGTGACCACCACGCCCGAAGGCACCTACACCTGCTCGCTGCCCGCGGGCACCAAGGCGCCGCTGGTGATCCAGGCCGTGCGCGACGACCTCACGCTCTACAGCACCACCGCGAGCACCGCGACCGGCACCACCAACGTGACGCCGCTCACCACCATCATCGTGGCGCAGCTCTCGCCCAACGGCGATCCGTCGAAGCTGGCGGCCGCGATCCAGGCCGATGCCGGCGCGGTCACGGCCGGCTCGATCGGCGAGCAGGTCGCCAAGCTCGTGGCCGCGCTGCAGCCGCTGCTCACGGCGCTGAACCTCAGCATCGATCCGATGAGCGGCGAGTTCCAGGCCAACGGCTCGGGGCAGGACCGCGTGCTCGATTCGATCAACGTGTCGGTGCGCCCGGACGGCGCGGCCTCCAACATCGAGATCACCGTGAAGGCGCTGCCGGCCGGCGAGGAGACGGCGCCCGTGTCCATCGTGTTCCGCAGCGGCGATGCGACCATCACGCCGTTGCCGGCTGTCGACGCGGCGGCGCTGGTGCAGCCGCCCACGCCGGCCATGGTGCAGGCGCTGCTGGAGCGCATCAACGCCTGCTATGCGCTGCCGCTCAACCAGCGCGTGAACAGCCCGATCAACCAGGACGGCAACGCGTTCGGCACCGCGGCCAACGTGGTCGCGCCCGAATGCCGCACGCTCTTCGTGGGCGACAGCCCGGAGAACTTCGTGGCGGCCGGCGGCGTGCCCATCGGCCGCGTGGCCGGCGGCGCGCGTCGCTCGTTCGACAGCCTGTTCCGCTTCGGCCCGACCAACCTCAAGCACGACCGCGGCAACTTCGAATATTTCTACAAGAACGGCGACATCGCGCTCACCTACCGCTGGACCGACATCCTGGGCAACACCGACAACGATGTCTTCAACGCGAAGATCGTGGACGGCGCGCTCAAGCTCACGGGCAACGCGGACGCCTACCGCGCCTTCGTTCGGCCGCAGCTGGAAAAGAAGGACTACCTGAAGCACCAGAACCTGGTGTTCCATTCGGTCGGCTACGCCATCTCGGTGGACAACGTGCGCGACGGCATGGGCAACCCGATCCTCGCGAAGGTGGTGGCCACGACCGAATCGCTGCCCGGCCGGCAACTGGTGCTGGTGCCCAAGAGCGGCCTCAGCTCGCTGGTGCTCACGCCGGACGGCACCATCGCCTCGGGCCTGAACTCGTCGGCCTGGCGCATGTCGGCGCGCTACCTGGATCCGGCGCAGCCCGGCAGCCCCAACGACTTCGAGAACGCCAACCTCTTCGCCAGCCCGTTCATCGGCGACGAGGACCTGCGCAAGATCCCCGACCAGACGGTGTGGAAGCTGGAGTTCTTCCGCGCGGACGGCGTGACGCCGAACGTGGTGCAGTACGTGCGCACCTTCTCCCGCGTGCCGACCATTGCCGAGGCCGTGCAGACGCCCCTGGTGGAGCTCGTGCCCGCGGTGCGCGCCGAGCTGCTGGCGGAAACCCAGGGCAGCGCGCGCGGCATCGTCTTCGGACCGACGAGCCTCGTGGACCCCAACAACGCCGACTTCAGCGCCGAAGGCAACCTGGACGCCTGGCTGGTGCCCAACGGCGCGCTCGCGCCGACCTCGTTCAGCGTGTTCGGCCGTGCACCGGGACCGAGCGGCACGCGCTTCAGCGAGACCGTGACCGTGCGCAACACGAACCGCAAGGCGATCGTCTATTGCGTGCCGGTGGCGCCGCTCCCCGATCCGCATTGCGCACCGGCCAACAACAACAGCTACCAGTACGCCGAAGGCTCTTCGCTCAGCACCTTCACCTTCGTGGCGCGCACCGCGCGCCAGGTCGATGTGCGCAAGAACTTCGAGGTGTGGACCGTCACGCCCTGAGTTTTCTCGCGCTGTCACCGCCATGAAAAAAGCCGCCGGTCCAAAGGGCCGGCGGCTTTTTTATTTCAGGAGATCGTGAAGATCAGTCGGCGTACACGCCCGCTGCCTTGATGATCGGGCCCCATTTCGCGATCTCGGCCGAGACGAACTTCTTGTGCTCGGCCGGCTCGGTGCGCTTGTCGGTGGTGATCACCGCGCCCAGCGCCTCTTCGCGCTTGATGAAGCCCGGGTCCTTCATGGCGGCCGTGATGGCTTCGTTCAACTTCTTGAGCACCGGTGCCGGCGTGCCCTTGGGGGCGTACATGCCGTGCCAGATCGACACCTCGAAGCCCTTCACGCCCGCTTCCTGCAGCGTCGGCAGGTCCTTCAGGGCCGGCGTGGTCAGGCGCTTGGCGGTGGTCACGGCATAGGCCTTGACCTTCTTGGCCTCGATCTGCGAGGTGGTGTTGGTGGTCTGGTCGCACAGGAGGTCGATCTGGCCGCCCAGCAGGTCGGCGATGGCGGGGGCCGTGCCCTTGTAGGGAACCGGCGTCATCTCGACCTTCAGCGCGCTCTGGAACAGGAGGCCGCACAGGTGCGAGGCGGCGCCCAGGCCGGCGTTGCCCAGGTTGATCTTGCCCTTGTTGGCTTCGATCCAGGTCGTCAGTTCCTTGTAGTTGTTGGCCGGGAGCGAGGGCTTGCCGATCAGCGTCATCGGCACTTCGTTGACCATGCCCAGGTACTCGAAGTCGGTCTCCACGTTGAACGGCAGCTTGCGATAGAGCGCCGGCATCGTGGACATGCCGATGTGGTTCAAGAGCAGCGTGTAGCCGTCCGGATTGGCACGCGCCACCTTGGCGGTGCCGATGGAGCTGCCGGCGCCGGCGGTGTTGTCCACCACGATGGTGGTGCCCAGCGTCTTCTGCATGGCTTCGGCCAGGTCGCGCGCGACGCGGTCGGTCGGGCCGCCGGCTGCGAAAGGCACCACCAGCGTGACGGTCTTGCCTGCGGGGAAATCCTGGGCGTGAACGCCGACAGCGGCGGCGGCGATCGCCGTAAGGGCAAGCAATTTCTTCATGAAGTCTCCGGGACGGTTGAGTTTGAAAATCGGCCGCGATCTTATAGGCTGACCACCGCCTGACCTATACCGAATAGCCCTTAGGTCCGTGACGAAATCCACCCCTTCCTGGGGCATGATCGGCGCTCGCAGACCGTGCTTGGCGGCGCGAAAAACAACCACAACAACGCAGGTCCTCAGGGGGCCGCATCGAGGAGGAAATTCCAATGGATCCACTGGTCTACCCGCGCGAGCGCTGGCTGGGCAACATCACGCTGGGCCTGGGCGTGCTGATATGGGGGCTGCTGGTGCTGGGCACCCTGGGCATCGCGCTCGTCTATGTGCTGCTGGGCTTCATCGCCTATGTGTTCGCACAGTCGGCCGTCATCGCCTGGATCAAGGGCACGGCCGTGAAGCTCTCGCCCACCCAGCTGCCCGAACTGCACGCGCGCTTCAAGGCCTGCTGCGGATACCTGGGCATCGAGAACCCGCCCGAGGCCTACCTGCTGCACGGCGACGGCATCTTCAACGCCTTTGCCACCCGCTTCTTCGGGCGCGACTTCGTGGTGCTGCTGTCCGACGTGGTCGATGCGATGGAAACGCAGCCCGACGGCATCAACTTCTACATCGGCCACGAGCTGGGCCACATCAAGCGCGGCCACCTCACGGGCCACGTCTGGCGCATGCCGGTGCTCTGGCTGCCGCTCCTGGGCGCGGCCTATTCGCGTGCGCAGGAATACACCTGCGACCTGCACGGCGCCGCCTGCTGCGAGGAGCCCGACTCCGCGCCCCGCGCGCTCGTGGCGCTGGCCGCCGGCGCGCAGCAGTGGCGCAACGTCGACCTGCAGCGCTATGCCGACCAGTCGGCGGGCAACAGCGGCTTCTGGGCCTCGTTCCACGAGCTGATCGGCGGCTACCCCTGGCTCACCAAGCGCGTGGCGCGCGCCATCGACCCGGCCGCGAAGCTGCCCGGCCGCAACCCGCTGGCCTACGTGCTCGCGATCTTCGTGCCCAACACCGGCCGCGCGGGCGGCGGTGCGCTGGCGCTGCTGATGGTCGTGGCGATCATCGGCATCCTGGCGGCGGTGGCCCTTCCGGCCTACCAGGACTACCAGACGCGCACCGTCGTCTCGCAGGCCTGGTTCCAGGCCGCGCCGGTGCGCGAGACGCTGGGCAATTACTACAAGGAGAAGCAGGAGACGCCCGATTCCCTGGAGGCCGCCGGTGCGCCGGAGACCCTTCCCGACGGTTCGGCCCTGAAGCTGGATCCCGACACGATGGTGCTGGAAGTGACCACCGCCAAGGGCACGCTGCGCATGGAGCCCTCGTCCAGCGACGACGGCATCGACTGGCATTGCACGGCCGGCGACGGCCTCTCGGCCAAGGCGCTGCCGATCGCCTGCCGGAAGTAACCACCGTGCCAGGCCGGGGCCTGGCAGGTAAAGCGTCGTAAGAGAAGGTTGCCGCCCGTCGAACTGTCCGACAGGCGGACCCGGCGCACGCCGATGCGTGCCCCGGGCGCGGGCCCTAGGGTGAAGTTTCATTGCCACCGAAACCACCGAAGGAGTGCTTCACCCATGCCCACCATCACCACCTCGTCTCTGGACGGAATGAAAGTCGCCATCCTCGTTGCGGACGGCTTCGAGCAGGTCGAGATGACCGAGCCGCGCAAGGCGCTGGACATCGCCGGCGCGCTCACGCAGATCGTCTCTCCCATGAACGGAAGCGTGCGCGGCTGGAATCACCACGACCCGGCCGACGCCTTCGAAGTCGACGTGCCGCTTGCAGCAGCGAACGCCGAGGACTTCGATGCGCTGCTGCTGCCGGGCGGCGTGGTCAACCCGGATGCATTGCGCATCGATGACCAGGCCATCGCCTTCGTGCGCGCCTTCGTCGAAGCGGACAAGCCCATCGCCGCGATCTGCCATGGCCCCTGGACGCTGATCGATGCCGGCGGCGTGCGGGGCCGCAAGATGACCTCGTGGCCTTCGCTGCGCGTCGACCTGCAGAACGCGGGCGCCCGCTGGAGCGACACGGAGGTCGCCGTCGACAGCAATCTCGTCACCAGCCGCAAGCCCGACGACCTGCCTGCCTTCAACCGCGAGATGACCAGGATGTTCGAGCTCGCCTACGAAGCGGCCATCCATTGACGACCGCTTTCAGCGCGCAAGGTCGGGGCCGGTGTAGCGGGCGCGCGGCCTGATCAACTGCCCCGTGGCCTGCTGCTCGAGCACGTGCGCCGTCCAGCCCACGGTGCGCGCGAGCGCGAACAGCATCAGCGGCGCATCGGCCGGCAGCTTGTGCACGGCCGCCATCGCGGCCAGGGCGAAATCGATGTTCGCCACTTCGCCCAGCAGCTTCTCGCCCGTGGCGCGCAGCGAGGCGAAGGCGGGCGGCAGCTCGATGACCTCGAGCAACGCCGCGCAGCGCGCATCGCCCGCGGGATAGAGCGGGTGCCCGAAGGCCGCGAGCGGCCGGTCGTGCGCCAGCCATTCGCGCACGGCGGCTTCGCTGCCGAGCGTTGCGACGCTGCGCATCAGCGCCTGCACGGTGGCTGCGGCGCCACCGTGCAACGGGCCGGTCAGCGTCGACAACCCCGTGAGCAGGCAGGCCGCGAGCGAAGCGCCCGTGGAGGCGGTCACGCGTGCCGCGAAGGTCGATGCGTTGAGTTCGTGGTCGGCCATCAGCACGAGCGCGCGGCGCAGCACGTCGGCCGCGCGCGGACGGCGCCACGCCGCTGCGAGCCGCGTGTGCAGATGCGCCGCGTGCGAGGGCGACGGGCCCAGCAGCGCATCGGCGAGCGTGCCGATCACGTCGGCCGCTTCGGCCTGCAGCACGCTGCGCGAGCGGCCGCGCGAGGGCGGATCGGTGGCCGCACGCGCAGCGAGTGCGAGCAAGCCCGCCTGCAATGGCGTGGCGTTTTTGGCGTGCGCCGGTCCGGAGGCCGTGGGCACGAAGCGCGGTGTTGCGCTCGCCCACAGCAGGCCCGCGACATCTTCGAGCGTGGCGTGCCCGGCCAGTTCGCAGGCGTCTTGCCCCCGATACCAGAGCCGCCCTTCGGCCACTGTCGAGACCGCAGAAGGGAGCACTGGCTCGCCCCACTGGATGGCTTCGCTCGCCACCGTTTCGCTGCTGCGCCGGCCGCGTGTGCGGGCGGCGATGCGTTGCACGTCGTCGCGGTGATAGAGGCTGCGGCGCGGGTCCGCCGCGTCGGGCTTGGCGCGGATGCGCCCACGGCTCACGCTCGCGTAGAGCGTCTGCGGGCGCACCTGCATCAGCTCGAGCGCTTCGGCCGCGGGAAGCCAGAGAGGTGGCTTGGTCATGTTGATGGAATTGATCAAGATTGACGTCAATGTTAGCGCCGACAGAATCGATGTCATCGTGACAACCCAGGAGTACGAAACGATGAACAACGACGATGGCCTCGAAGGCGTGGTGGCCGCGCACACCGTGCTGTCCGAGGTGGACGGCGCGGCCGGCCGGCTGGTGATCCGCGGCCACCAGCTGGACGAGATTGCGCAGCGCTGGCGCTATGAAGACGTGGTGGCGCTGCTGTTCCAGGGCTTCTTCGACACGGTGCCCGATGCAGCGGCCCTGCGCGGCGCGCTCGGCCGCGCACGCCGCGAAGCCTTCGAGCGCCTGCAGCCCAACGACGACGCGGTGCTGCGCAAGATGCCGCCCATCGAAGCGGTGCGCGCGCTGCTCGCGCGGCTGCCCGATGGCGATGACCTTGCCACGGCGCTGCGGCTGGTCGCCGCGCCCGCCGTCTACACCGCGGCCGTGATGCGCTGGCGCCTCGGCGTGCAGGCCCTCGCGCCCGACGAATCGCTGCCGTACGCCGCCGACATGCTGCGCATGCTCCATGGCCGCACGCCGACGGCCGCGCAGGCTGCCGCGCTCGACACCTACCTGGTCACCGTGTGCGACCACGGCCTCAATGCCTCGACCTTCGCGGCGCGCGTGGTGGCATCGACGGGCGCGGGCCTGGCATCGGCGGTGCTCGCCGGCATCAGCGCGCTCAAGGGCCCGCTGCACGGCGGTGCGCCCGGTCCGGTGCTCGATGCGCTCGATGCCATCGGCACGGCAGCCAATGCGCGCCACTGGCTCGAAGGCGCGGTGGCCGGCGGCCAGCGCCTGATGGGCTTCGGCCATCGCATCTACCGCGTGCGCGATCCGCGCGCCGATGCGCTCAAGGGCGCGCTGCGCCGGTTGAGCATCGAGGGCAGCGTCAACGCCGCGCGCTTCGCGCTGGCCGAGGCCGCGGAGCAGGCCGCGCTCGCGATCCTGCGCGAGAAGAAGCCCGGCCGCGCGCTGGAAACCAACGTCGAGTTCTATACCGCGCTGCTGCTCGAAGCCCTGGGCTTCGGCCGCGAGAGCTTCACCTGCGTGTTCGCCGCGGGCCGCGTGAGCGGATGGGTGGCGCATGCGCGCGAGCAGGTCAAGAACGGCAGGCTCATTCGTCCGCAGTCCGTGTACGTGGGACCCGCGCCCGAAGAGGCCGAAGCCGCACTCGCGCACTGATCCCGGGAGGCAAACGCAAGGCCTACGCGCCGTCGCACCGTCATCCGGTACCCTCGTTGTCTTCGCATGCCGACCGCGGCGTGCATGACGCAAGGCGAAAGTATTCCTATGACGGTGAACCCTTCCGACGAGCGCGCGCTGCGCTTGCCCCGCGACTTCGCGCTGATCGCCGTGGGGCTCGATGTGGCCATGTTTGTCATCAGCACCGTCGTGCTGCTGACGCGGTTCACACCCGACGTCGAGCAGATCCGCAGTGCCTACGCGCAACCGGAGGTCTGGATCACCATGCTGGCCGGCCTCGCGGTGCCCTGGACGCTCGCGGCCCTGCTCGGGTGGAGCCATGCACGCCATGCGCTCGAAAGACTCGGCGTGGCGAAAGTGGCGCTGGCGCACGATGCAAGGCTGCGCTTCGGAACCGTGTGGGCGCTCGTGGTCGCCTTCAGCTACTACGGCCTGACACCGTTGTTCTTCAAGATCAGGACGCTCTTCATGGCCGGCGGCCGCTTCGAAGAGTTCTCCGGCTACTCGCCTTATCTGGGCATGGGCGCCGCCATGCTGTTGCAGTCCGTTGTCCAACTGGCGGTGCTGGTGCTCGGCCTGTGGCTTGCGGCACGCCTCGCGCTGAGCCGCAGCCGCGGCCAGGACGTGGCAGTTCGCGCACCGGAGGATGCGACCCTCGAGGTTTCCGGCGCACCGCCGCGCCGCGCCGTCGTGTGGCTGATCGCCGCGGTGTTCGCGTCGATGCAACTGTGGAGCAGCCTGGCGGTGTCCAACTGGCTTTTTCCGTCGGATGACAACGCGCTCAGGTTGCTGCTCACCCTGGTGCTGCCGTGGCTCGCGGCCTTTGCGCTCGCGTTCTGGGGCGCCTGGCTCGGCACGCGGGCCGGCATGTCGCTGGCGCGGCCGTTCAGGGCCGTGGCAGCGTCCGTGTCGGCCTTCTTGCTGGTGCAGGTGATGGGCCTCTTCATCGCGATCGCGTGGTTCTTACTTGCATACGCGAGCTCCTTGCGCATCTCGAACACACTCGGGAACATCGGCCTCACCGTGGCGCTCGCGCTGGTCTATGCGGCGCTGGTGGTGGCGATCACGCGCGCCATCACGCGCCGGTTCTACCGCCGCTACTTGTAGCTGCGCGCGTCCTCGATCACCTTGCCGTCGTTGGGCAGCGTACCCGGCGCCACCAGCTCGATGGTGCCGCGCAGCTTGGTCACCTCGCGCACGGCATCGGCAATGCGCGCGTCGAGCCCGGCCGGCGTGCCGGCGCATTCGAGCCTGAAGGTCATCTGGTCGTCGCCCATCTCGCCCGACACCACCAGGCGCGCGCGCTGGATCTCCGGAAATCGCCGTGCAATTTCAGCCACCTGCGACGGATGCACGAACATGCCGCGCACCTTGGTGGTCTGGTCGGCGCGGCCGAGCCAGCCCTTGATGCGCTTGTTGGTGCGGCCCGTGGGGCAGGTGCCCGCGAGCACGGCCGAGAGGTCGCCGGTGCCGAAGCGCACCAACGGATAGTCGGGGTTGAAGCTGGTGACCACGATCTCGCCCACCTCGCCGTCGGGCACCGGGTCGCCGGTGCCGGGGCGCACGATCTCGACCAGCACGCCTTCGTCGATCACCAGGCCTTCGCGCGCGCTGGTCTCGTAGGCGATGAGGCCGAGGTCGGCGGTGGCGTAGCACTGCGTGCCCTTCACGCCATGTGCGGCGATCCAGTCGTGCAGGCTCGGCGGAAAGGCTTCGCCGGAGACCAGGGCCTTGGTGAGCGAGGGCAGCTTCTGGCCTTTCTCCTCGGCCTTCTCCAGCAGGATCTTCAGGAAGCTCGGCGTGCCTGCGTAGCCTTCGGGCTTCAGGTCGGCGATGGCTTCGAGCTGCTGCTCGGTCTGCCCGGTGCCGCCCGCGAACACGGTACAGCCCATGGCGCGCGCACCGCTCTCCATGATCGAGCCGGCCGGGGTCATGTGGTAGCTGAAGCTGTTGTGGATCAGCTCGCCATTGCGAAAGCCTGCCGCATGCAGCGCCCGCGCAGTGCGCCAGTAGTCGCGCGCTTCGCCCTCGGGCTCGTAGATGGTGCCGGGGCTCGCGAACACGCGCGGCATGCGCGCACCGCGCACGATCGATGCGAAGCCGCCGAACGGGTCGTCGGCGCGGCGTGCCTTCTGCAGCTCGAGCAATTCCGATTTGCGCGTGACCGGTAGTCTGGCGAGCGCCTCGCGCGTCGCGACGTCCGCGGGCTTCACGCCGTCCAGGATCTTCTTGAACGCGGAGGTCGCCGTCTGCGCCTGCGCGATCTGTTTCGGCAACGCGGCGAGCAGGTCGCGCTCGCGTTCGGCGGGGTCACGGATTTCTAGCTTGTCGTAGTGGTCGGTCATGTCCGTACCCTTCATCTTTTCAATTCGGTGTTGGACCGGCTGGTGTTGTTCATCAGGGCGTGTGCACAGGCCACCGGGTACTCCCCTCCGCGAATGTCCCCCGGCCTTCGGCCTCCTCCTTTATTTCGCTGCGGGGAGCACCCGATGCCCTGTGCACGAGAGGCGCTGTCGTTGTGCTGGCCGTTCAACCACGGTTGTGAATAACGAGCACGTCGATGGGGTGCCTTGCGCAGCGAAATAAAGGAGGAGCCGAAGGCGGGGGACATTCGCGGAGCAAGGTACCCCGTCGGCGTGATCGCGCCCTGTACAACGACACACCAGTCTTTCAAGCCAGCCACCTCTTGCGCCGCTTGTAGCTCTTCACATCGCGAAAGCTCTTGCGGTCCGCGCCGCCGACGCCGAGGTAGAACTCCTTGACGTCCTCGTTCTCGCGCAGGCTCTTGGCTTCGCCGTCCATCACGATGCGGCCGTTCTCCAGGATGTAGCCGTAGTCGGCGTAGCGCAGCGCCATGTTGGTGTTCTGCTCGGCCAGGAGGAAGGTCACGTGTTCCTTGGTGTTGAGGTCTTTCACGATCTCGAACACCTCCTCCACGATCTGCGGCGCAAGGCCCATCGAGGGTTCGTCCAGCAGCACCATCGTCGGGTTGGCCATCAGCGCGCGGCCGATGGCGCACATCTGCTGCTCGCCGCCGGACGTGTAGGCCGCCTGCGAGGTGCGCCGTGTCTTCAGGCGCGGGAAATATGCGTAGACCTTGTCCAGCGTCTGCTGCACCGCGGCCTTGCCGTCGGTGCGCGTGTAGGCGCCGGTCATCAGGTTCTCCTCGATGGTGAGGTGGGCGAAGCAGTGGCGGCCTTCCATCACCTGGATGAGGCCGCGCTTGACCAGCTCGGCCGGCGAGAGCGCCTCGATGCGGTCGCCGCGCAACTCGATGGTTCCCTTGGTCACCGCGCCGCGCTCGCCCGCGAGCAGGTTGCTCACCGCGCGCAGCGTGGTCGTCTTGCCCGCGCCGTTGCCGCCGAGCAGCGCCACGATGCCGCCTTCGGGCACGGAGAGCGACACGCCCTTGAGCACGAGGATCACGTGGTTGTAGATGACCTCGATGCCGTTGACGTCGAGAAGGATGTTGGGTTCGCTCATGGTGTGGTCCGAAGCATTCGCAAGAACGGCAGCGCGCTGCCGTTCTTGCGAATGGCGGCTCTTGCGAGCCGCCACGGCACTCAGTGCATCAAGACTGGCAATCCGCTGCTTCGCGGCGCGTCAGCTTTTTCTCGCCGGCGTATTTGTCGGCGGCACCCTTCACCATCGGCTTGATGATCTGGTCATCGGCCTGGTACCACTCGGGCGCGATGTTCCACTTGGCGCCGTCCCAGGTTTCCATGCGTGCCCAGGTCGAGCCGATGTGGTCCTGGCACGAGGTGCTCACGGGGCGCATCACGCCGGCGAAGCCGAGCGCGTCGAGCTTCTTCTGGTCGAGCGCCAGGTTCTCCAGGCCCCAGCGCACCTGCTCGCCGGTCATGACCTTGCCCTTGCCGAAGCGCTCCTGCGCGCGCTTGACGGCCTCCACGCTCAGCATCGAGATGATGGCGCCGCGCGTGTAGAGCACCGAGCCCACTTCGTCGCGCGGACCCGAGCCCTGGCCCTTGTCGTGCACCTGCTTCAGGATGTCCTGGATCACCTTGTTGTCGGGACCCGAGCCGTTCAGCGCGAGCGCGTTGTAGCCCTTGGCGTTGGCGCCCACGTCCTTCACGTCGGGCTCGGCGCCGGCCCACCACACGCCGTACATCTTCTCGCGCGGAAAGCCCGTGGCCACGGCCTCTTTCAGCGCGGTGGAGTTCATCACGCCCCAGCCCCACAGCAGCACGAAGTCGGGCTTCTGCTGGCGCACCTGCAGCCAGGCGGACTTCTGCTCCACGCCGGGCGCGGTCACCGGAATCAGCGACAGGTCGAAGCCGTGCATCTTGGCGCGCTCCTGCAGCAGCGGGATCGGCTCCTTGCCGAACGGCGAGTCGTGATAGACGAGCGCGATCTTCTTGCCCTTGAGCTTGTCCAGGCCGCCCTCTTTCTTGCCCAGGTGCTGGATCAGGATGTCGGCCGCGGTCCAGTAGCTGCCCATGAGCGGGAAGTTCCACTTGAAGACGCCCCCGTCCTGCGAAGCCGCAAGGCCGTAGCCGAGCGTGACGAGCGGGATCTTGTCGGTGGGCACCTTGTCGGTGAGCGCGAAGGTGATGCCGGTGGCCTGCGGATCGAATAGCGCGACGCCCGGGCGGCCCTTCAGGCGCTCATAGCATTCCACGCCCTTGTCGGTCGCGTAGCCGGTTTCGCATTCCTCGAAAGTGATCTTCACGCCGTTGATGCCGCCTTGCGCGTTGACCAGCTTCAGGTAGTCCTGCTTGCCGTTGGCCCACGGCGTGCCGTTGGGCGCGTAGGGGCCGGTGCGGTACACCAGCAGCGGGAAGAACTGCTCCTTGGCCTGCGCCTGCGCGAGCGATGGCGCGAGCAGGGCGCCGAGGGTGCTGGCCACCAGGGCGGCGGTCAGAGCGAGCGATTTCAGTTTCATGCCTGTCTCCTTTTGTGGGCACCTCGGTGCCGGGGTTTTTTACGAACGGGAACTCTCGGGAAAACTCTCTCAATGCGGGAAGGGCCAGAGCCGCAACTTCTCTTTGGCCGTGGACCACAGCCGCGCAAGGCCGTGCGGCTCGACGATCAGGAAGAACACGATCAGCGCGCCGAAGATCATGGTCTCCAGGTGCGAGGCCAGCGCGGTCGAAATCGAGAAGCCCAGCCACGACGGCAGCTGGTTCAGAAAGAGCGGCAGCAGCACGATGAAGGCGGCGCCGAAGAAGCTGCCCATGATCGAGCCGAGCCCGCCGATGATCACCATGAACAGCAGCTGGAACGAGCGGTCGATGCTGAATGCCGCCGGCTCCCACGCGCCCAGGTGAATGAAGCCCCACAGCGCGCCGGCCACGCCGACGATGAAGCTGCTCACCGCGAAGGCCGTGAGCTTGGCGTACACGGGGCGGATGCCGATCACCGCGGCGGCCACGTCCATGTCGCGCATGGCCATCCACTCGCGGCCGATGGCGCTGCGCACCAGGTTCTTGGCGAGCAGCGCGAACACCACCACGAAGAGGAGGCAGAACAGGTACTTCTGCACCGGTGACTCGATGGGCACGCCGAACACGTTGAGCCCCGCCACGCTCACCGAACCCGACGACGAGTTGTTGGTGAACCACTGGATGCGCAGGAACGCCCAGTCGGTGAAGAACTGCGCGGCCAGCGTGGCCACCGCCAGGTACAGGCCCTTGATGCGCAGGCTCGGAATGCCGAAGAGCACGCCGATCACCGTGGCGCAAAGGCCGCCCAAGAGCAGCGAGGCGATGAGCGGCATGCCGTCGATGCGCACCTGGAAGTTGTAGGCCGCGTACGCGCCCACCGCCATGAAGGCGCCGGTGCCCAGCGAGATCTGGCCGCAGTAGCCGACCAGGATGTTGAGGCCCAGCGCTGCGAGCGACAGGATCAGGAAGGGCGTGAGGATGGCGCGCATCCAGTAGTCCGAGACGCCCAGCGGCACGACGACGAACGCCACGAGCAGCAGCACCAGCATCGCGATGCGGTCCTGCGCGATCGGCAGGATCTGTTGGTCGGCGCGGTAGCTCGACTTGAACTGGCCGTTTTCTCTGTAGAACATATCAATGCCCGTCCGGCCGCCCGAAGGGCATTGAGCGCCCCCTCGGGGGGCAGCGATACACGAAGTGATGAGCGTGGGGGCTTTTCATTTCAGACCCGATCGATGATTTTTTCGCCGAACAGGCCCTGGGGCCGCACCAGCAGGAAGACCAATGCCAACACGTAGGCGAACCAGATCTCGATGCCGCCGCCGAGCATGGGGCCCAGATAGATTTCAGACAGCTTCTCGCCCACGCCGATCAAAAGGCCGCCGATGATCGCGCCCGGAATCGAGGTGAGCCCGCCCAGGATCACCACCGGCAGCGCCTTCAGCGCCACCAGCGACAGCGAGAACTGCACGCCAAGCTTGGAGCCCCAGATGATCCCGGCCACCAGCGCCGAGAAGCCGGCCACCGACCACACGATCACCCAGATGCGCTTGAGCGGAATGCCGATGGACTGCGCGGCCTGGTGGTCGTCGGCCACCGCGCGCAGCGCGCGGCCCGTGGCGGTCTTCTGGAAGAAGATGGCCAGCACCACCACGAGGCCCGCTGCGACCAGCGCTGCGATCAGGTCTTCCTGGCTCAGCAGCAGGCCGCCTTCGAAGGTGCCCTGGAACACCATCAGCGGTTCCTTGGGCATGCCCACGTCGATCTTGTAGATGTCGTTGCCGAAGATGGTCTGGCCCAGGCCGTCCAGGAAGTAGGCGATGCCCAGCGTGGCCATGAGCAGCGTGATGCCCTCCTGGTTCACCAGCTTGCTGAGCGCGAGCCGCTCGATGAGCCAGGCCACCACGACCATCACCGCCATCGCGGCAATGAAGGCCAGGATGTTCGCAAGGATCTGGTTCTGGAAGCCGAACCACAGCGGGAACCACTCGGAGAACCGCGCCATGGCGAGCGCCGCGAACAGCACCATCGCGCCCTGCGCGAAGTTGAAGACGCCCGAGGCCTTGTAGATCAGCACGAAGCCGATGGCGATCAGCGAATAGAGCATGCCGACCATGAGGCCGCCGAACAGGGTTTCGAGGAAAAAGCCCATCGTGTTCTTTCGTGATCAGTGCTCGACGCCGAGGTAGGCGCGGATCACGTCTTCGTTGTTGCGCACTTCGTCCGGCGTGCCGTCGCCGATCTTCTTGCCGTAGTCCAGCACCACCACGCGGTCGGAGATGTCCATCACCACGCCCATGTCGTGCTCGATGAGAACGATGGTGGCGCCGAACTCGTCGTTCACGTCCAGGATGAAGCGGCTCATGTCCTGCTTTTCCTCGACGTTCATGCCGGCCATCGGCTCGTCGAGCAAGAGCACCTGCGGCTCCATCGCGAGCGCGCGGCCCAGGTCCACGCGCTTTTGCAGGCCGTAGGGCAGGCGGCCCACCGGCGTCTTGCGGTGCGCCTGGATCTCCAGGAAATCGATGATGTGCTCGACGAATTCGCGGTGCCGCAACTCTTCGCGCTCCGCGGGGCCCCAGCGGAAGGCCTGCGCGAGCAGTCCGCTCTTCATCTTGAGGTTGCGCCCCGTCATGATGTTGTCCAGCACGCTCATGCCCTTGAAGAGCGCCAGGTTCTGGAAGGTGCGCGCCACGCCCATCTCGGCCACCTGGCGCGAGTTCATGTGCTTGAAGGTCTGGCCGCGGAAGGTGATGGAGCCCTGCTGCGGCCAGTAGACGCCGTTGATGCAGTTGAGCATCGAGCTCTTGCCCGCGCCGTTCGGCCCGATGATGGCGCGCACTTCATGCTCGCGCACATTGAAGCTGATGTCGGTGAGCGCCTTCACGCCGCCGAAGCTCAGGGAGATGTTCTGCACGTCGAGGATGACCTCGCCGGTCTTTCTCGCACTCATGCGGCCGCCTTCACGATGGGGAAAGTCTTCACCTTGATGATCTTCAGCGTGGCATTCACCACGCCCGTGCGCCCGTCCTCGAACTTGACCTGGGTCTCGATGTACTGCTCGGTCTTGCCGCCGTAGAGCGCATCGAGCAGCACCGCGTATTTCTCGGCGATGAAACCGCGCCGCACCTTGCGCGTGCGGGTGAGTTCGTCGTCGTCGGGGTCCAGCTCCTTGTGCAGCACGAGGAAGCGCGCGATCTGCGTCTCGCCCATGCCGTCTTCGCTCGCGAGGTCGGCATTCACCTTGGCGATGCATTCGGCAATCAGCGCCAGCACCTCGGGCTTGCCGGCCAGGTCGACGTAGCCGCCGTAAGCCAGGCCGCGCCGCTCGGCCCAGTTGCCCACGGCCTCGAAGTCGATGTTGATGGCCGCACAGACTTCGTCGCGCGCATTGCCGAAGCACACCGCTTCCTTGATCTGCGGAAAGAACTTGAGCTTGTTCTCGATGTAGTTGGGCGCGAAGATCGCGCCGCCCACGAGCCGGCCCACGTCTTTCGCGCGGTCGATGATGCGCAGGTGGCCTTCGCTGTCGAGCACGCCCGCATCGCCGGTGTGGAAGTAGCCATTCGCATCGAGCACCTCGGCGGTGGCGTCGGGGCGCTTGTAGTATTCCTTCAGCACCGAGACGCCGCGCACCAGCACTTCGCCGTCTTCCGCGATCTTCAGTTCGATGCCCGGTGCGGCGGTGCCCACGGTCTGCAGCTTGACCTTGCCGTCCTGCTGCAGGCACACGTAGGCGCAGGTCTCGGTCTGGCCGTAGAACTGCTTGAGGTTCACGCCGATGGAGCGATAGAAGCGGAACAGGTCGGGCCCGATGGCCGCGCCGGCCGTGTAGGCCACGCGGATGCGGCTCATGCCCAGCACGTTGCGCAGCGGCCCGTAGATCAACAGGTTGCCCAGGCCATACATCAGCCGGTCGCCCGTGCTCACCGGCGCGCCGTTGAGGATGTCCGCGCCCACGCGCTGCGCGAGCGCCATGAACTTCGCATAGAGCCAGCGCTTGGGAGCCGCCGCGTCTTCCATGCGGATCGACACCGCAGTGAGCAAGCCTTCGAAGGTGCGCGGCGGGCCGAAGTAGTAGCTCGGGCCGATCTCGCGCATGTCGTTCATCACCGTCTCGGCCGACTCGGGGCAGTTGAGCGTGAAGCCGCCCACCAGCCACTGCGCCACCGAGAAGAGGTGGTCGCCCACCCACGCCATCGGCAGGTAGCTCATGATGTTGTCGCCGGGGCCGAGCCGGTCGGTCTCCACGCCGCCGCGGCCCGCCGCGATGAAGCTCGCATGCGTCTGGCACACGCCCTTGGGGCGGCCGGTGGTGCCCGAGGTGTAGAGGATCACGCCGACGTCCGTCGCCTCGCCGCTCGCCACGGCGCGGTCGTAGCAGCCGACGTTGGCCTTGTCGAATTCGCGGCCCAGCGCGCGCAGTTGCTCGTAGCTCATGAGCCCGGGCTGGTCGTAGTGGCGCAGGCCCTTGGGGTCGTCGTAGATGATGTGGCGGATGCCGTGCTGCTGGTCTTTCTGCAGCTCGCGGCACTCGAGCAGCTTGTCGACCTGCTCCTGGTCTTCGACGATCACGAAGTCGATGGCCGCGTCCTGCAGCATGAAGACCATCTCGCTGGCCACCGCATCCTGGTACAGGGGCACCGGCACGCCGCGCAGGCTCTGTGCCGCGACCACCGCCATGTACAGGTGCGGCCGGTTGGCACCCACGATGGCCAGGTTGTCGAAGGCCTTGAAGCCGAGGCTTGCGAGGCCGCAAGCCATCTCGCGCACCTCCTCGGCCACGGCGTTCCAGGTCCAGGTTTGCCAGATGCCGAGGTCTTTCTCGCGCACGGCGGGCGACCCAGGCTGGGCCTGGGCGTGCGCGAGCAGCAGACGGGGGAAGGTAGGGGCGGTTGTTTGCACAGTGGCCGGATCGTAGGTCTCACTTTGACGCCCGGTTGTCGTTCCAACGACAATCCTAGGGACACTACTCCCCGGAGTTTCCCGATGCCTCACGGCAACCTCAACCAGAGCCAGCTCGGCAATTCGATCAAGGACCGCGTGCGTGCCGCCAATGCCGCGGAACTCGGCGGCATTCCCTGGCTGCCCACGCTCACGCCCGCCGAGCGCCGCCGCGCCGAAGCCGCGCTCGTGGTGGGCGAGGCCGAGCCCGGCGACCTGGTCTGCCGCGTCGGCCGCTCGCCCACCTACTGGTTCGGCGTGGTCGAAGGCCTCTTGAAGATGAGCAACGACAACGCCGACGGCGGCTCGGTCACCTACACAGGCGTTCCGCCGGGCGGCTGGTTCGGCGAAGGGACGGTGATGAAGCGCGAGCCCTACCGCTACAACATCCAGGCGCTGCGCCGCAGCGTGGTGGCGGGGCTGCCGATCGAGAGCTTCCATTGGCTGCTCGATCACTCGATCGGCTTCAACCGCTTCGTGATGAACCAGCTCAACGAACGCCTGGGCCAATTCATCGCGGCGCTGGAGATCGACCGGCTCAACAACCCCGACGCGCGCGTGGCGCGCAACCTGGTGTCGCTGTTCAACCCGGTGCTGTACCCGGGCGTGGGCGAGGTCTTGCGCATCACGCAGCAGGAGCTCGCGTACCTGGTGGGCCTCTCGCGCCAGCGCGTGAACGAGGCGCTCAACGGCCTCTCGGCGCAGGGGCTGATCCGGGTGGAGTACGGTGGGCTGCGCGTGCTCGACCTGCCGGGCCTGCGCGTGAGCGCGATGTCGAACAAGAAGAACGCCTCGGCGGAAACGGAAACCTCATGACCCTCAAAGACCAGCTCCAGGTCGTGCCCGCGAACGCGGAAGCGGCTTTCATCCCCCCGCCCGAGGCGCCGAAGACGAAGGCCGAAGACGCCGGCCCGACGCTGGCGCAAGCCATCGAACGCAACGAGGCGCTGACCGAGAAGATCGATGCGCTCGACGCGATTCTCGCCAAGCCGCTCAGCGAGATCCTTGCGGACCGCGAGAAGGCCGAAGAGGCCGCGCTTGCCTGGGACCGCTTCGGCGCGATGTGGATGCTCTCGCAGCGCGCGATGCGGCGCGTGGCCCTCGACCTCGCGGCGCACAGCGGTGTCAGCGAAGAAGAAGTCGTCGCGCGTGCGATGACGCATGCCAATGCGGTGCTCAACGGCGCCGACGAAGTCGACCTGGGCGGCACCATCGCGCCTGCGCAGTTGCAGCACATCGCGCGGCACCGCGCTTTCTTGCGCAAGCAATTCCGTACCGGTTGAGCCGCGAGGCCTTTCAATCCCCCTTAACCTCCCCGCCTTCGTTCAAGAAAGATTTCCTGATGACCGCCTCCCACCTCACCCTCATCACCGGCGCCTCGCGCGGCCTGGGCCGCGCCATGGCCGAACAACTGCTGCAAGCCGGCCATGTCGTGCTCGGCATCTCTCGCAAGCAAGACCCGCAATTGGCCGAGATTGCCAAGGCCGCCGGCGCCGAGCTCACGCAATGGGAGCAGGACCTGTCCGACCCCGTCGCCGCATCGGCCCGCGTGTCGGCCTGGCTCAAGACCCTCGATGCGCAGCGCTTCGACAGCGTGACCCTCATCAACAACGCAGGCACCGTCGGCAACCCGGCGCCGTTGGCCGGCGCCGTGCTTGGCGAGCTGTCGCTGGCACTGCGCATCGGCCTCGAAGCGCCGATGCTGCTGACCGCCGCGTTCCTCAATGCCACGCGCGAATGGCGCGGCGCACGCAAGGTGCTGAACATCTCGTCGGGCCTCGGCCGCAACGCGATGGGCAGCCAGGCACCCTACTGCGCGGCCAAGGCCGGCATGGACCGTTTCTCTCAGGCCGTGGCGCTCGAGGAAGCGGCCGCGCCGAATGGCGCGCGCATCGTCTCGCTCGCGCCCGGCATCATTGATACCGACATGCAGGTGCAACTGCGCGGCGCATCGGCCGAGAACTTTCCGGACCGCACGCGCTTCGTGAGCATGAAGGAAGACGGCCGCCTGGACAGCCCCGCCACCGCGGCGGCCAAGGTGCTCAAGTACCTGGCGCGCGAGGACTTCGGCGCGAACCCCGTGGCCGACGTGCGCGACCCGGCCTGAACGCCCGGGAGAAAAAAGAAAGCGAGCACGCATGGCCACCGCCAAGTCGATCGACACCAACGACTACAAGCTCTTTCCGTCGCCGAGGAACGTGCACCGCGTCATCTTCGAACACCAGGTCTTCGTGCCGTACCCGTACGCGCTGATCGTGATGGACGAGTTCTACTTCAAGGGCCGCTACAGCCTGTTCTCGGCCTGCCGCATGAGCGACGGGAAGATGGGGCAGGTGGTGACGTTCGAGCTGGACACCGACGTCGATATCTTCAACACGAAGTTCGTGCCGGACTGAGCCTGCGGTATTTCTCCCTCCCCCGCTGGGGGAGGGCAAGACAGCATCACTGCAGCACGAACCGGTCCCGCTGCGCCTGCGCGCATTCACCCATCACGTTCAACGCGCGCGATACCGCGGGCGTGCCGATCACGAAGGGATTCGCCGCGCCCGCTGGCTGCTGCCGCAGCGCAGCCAGCTTGCCTTGCGAGCCGTCGTAGCCCGAGTGGTTCGACACCAGCACATCGATCTTCTGCGCCTCGGCCACCGTGCCCATGCGCCGCGTCGCATCGATGTAGCTCCCCAGCCGCGGCACGTTCTTGCCGAAGTTGAAGGCCGTGCCGCCCCAGAGCATCGCTCGGTGCTTCTGGCCATCGGCGGTCACGTCGAACACCGGAGAGATGGTGCCCATGGTGTGGCCCGGCGTGATGTACAGCGTGACGGTGGTGTCGCCGAGCGTGAGGCGGTCGCCGTCTTTCACCGACATGTCGCCCGCACCGCGTTTGGGCGGTGCGCCCCAGACCGGCGTCGCGAATTCGAGCTTCGTCTCGGTCATCGTCCAGTCGGCTTCGCTCATCACCACGCGGGCGCGGTATTTCTGCGCGAGGTACGGCGCGCCGCCGTAGTGGTCGCCGTGGCCGTGCGTGACGACCACGTACTTGATCTGCGCCGGGTCCAGGCCCAGCCTGCGCATGCCGCCCTCGATGAGCGCGGCGGCTTCCATCTGGTTGTTGAGCGCATCGATGAGGATGATGCCGTCCGAGGTCTTGATCGCCCACGCGCTCACCCAGTCGGCGCCCACGAAGTAGAGGTTGTCGAAGGCCTTGCCCGGCGGCGGCGCGGGCTTGTCGATGAGTGCCCTGAGGCCTTTGTCGAGCTCGGCCTGCGGCGGCTGCGCGGCGGGCGCGGGCTTGCAAAGGGCCAGGAGCGGCGCGAGGTCGGTGCCCGCATCGCGTGTGGCCGCGGCAACGTGCGCGGCGATGGTGGCTTCGGAGGGCGGCTGCTGCGCCGGTGTCTGCGCGCAGCCCTGGATGAAAGCGGCAACCGCTGCCAGGGCGGTTGTCTTCAGCAGCAGGGTGCGTGGGTTCTTGCGGAATGCCATCGGTGTCTCCATGCCGTCGTCGCGGCCCGTTGTGGAAACACCATTCTGCGACGCGAAGGCTTATTCGATGGTCGCGCCCGAGGCTTGCACGATGCCCTTCCACTTCTCGTAGTCGGTCTTCAGCAGCGCGCCGAACTGCTCGGGCGTCATGCTCTCGGGTTCGGCGCCCTGGCCGATGATGGCGGCCTTCATCTCGGGCGTGGCCAGGAGCTTGTTGACCTCGGTGTTCAGCGTGGCGACGATGTCCTTGGGCGTATTGGCCGGCACGAAGATGCCGTACCAGGTGCTCACGTCGAAGCCCTTGTAGCCGAGCTCGGCGACGGTGGGCGTCTCGGGCAGCGAGGTGCTGCGCTTGGCGGACGTGACCGCCAGCGGGCGCAGCTTGCCGGCCTTGATCTGCGCCATGGCAGAGGGCACCGACGACACCATCAGGTCGACGTTGCCTGCCAGCACGTCCATCATGGCCGCGTTGGAGCCCTTGTAGGGCACGTGGCGCATCTTGATCTTGGCGGCGCTGTTGAAGATCTCGCCGGCCAGGTGGATGGTGGTGCCGTTGCCGGGCGAGCCGTAGGTGATGGTGTCGGGCGCGGCGCGCGCGGCCTTCACCACGTCGTCCAGCGTCTTGAACTTCGAATTGGCCTGCGTGACGATCACCACCGGCGTGTAGGCCACGTGGGCCACGGCCGTGAGGTCCTTCACCGGGTTGTAGCTCAGGTTCTTGTAGAGCCAGGGCGCGACGACCATGTTGTCCTTCTGGCCCATCACGATGTCGTAGCCCGTGGGCGCGGCGCGCGCCGCTTCGGCGATGCCGATGGTGCCGCCGGCGCCGCCGCGGTTGTCGGGCACCACGGTCCAGTGGTTGGCCTCGGCGAGCTTCTGCGCGACCAGGCGCGCCAGGATGTCGGTGCCGCCGCCGGGCGGGAAGGGCACGATCATGCGGATGGGCTTGGTGGGGTAGCTCTGCGCGTGCACGGCCGTGGCGAACGCGAGGGGGAGTGCCAGCGCAAGGGCCAGCGTGCGGGTGAGTTTGCGGATCATGGGTTTGTCTCTTTGTCGGATCGAGGCGGGTTGCAGCAGTGGCGTGGAGGTCTTTTGGCCTCACTGCACCGAGGGTGCAGTGTGCCGGAAGTGGCGCGGCGCTGTTTTCGTGGTTCGCGATGGGTCCCGTATCAGACGGCGGCGACTTGACAGGGCCGGTCGGGCGTCGAACATGAAATGTCGATCAACACAGGAGACAACCATGCTCGGAAACATCGATGCGACGGCCAACCTCGCGGTGAAAGACCTCGCGGTGGCCCGCCGCTTCTACGAAGACACGCTGGGCCTCGCCCAGGTCGACGCGGAGGGCGACGAAGTCGTCGTCTACCGCAGTGGCAACACGCGCATCAACGTGTACCGCTCCGAATTCGCCGGCACCAACCAGGCAACGGCCGTGACCTGGCAGGTCGGCGCGGACATCGGGCGCCTCGCCGCGGCGCTCAAGGCCAAGGGCGTGCGCTTCGAGCACTACGACATGCCCGAGACGAAACTCGAAGGCGACCTCCATGTCATGGGCGACATGAAGGTCGCGTGGTTCAAGGACCCCGATGGGAACATCCTGAACCTGATCAACGGCTGATCGATCAGCCGAAGTTCTTGGCGACGAAGTCCCAGTTCACCAGCTTGGCCAGGAAGGTCTCGACGAACTTCGGGCGCAGGTTGCGGTAGTCGATGTAGTAGGCGTGTTCCCAGACGTCGACGGTCAGCAGCGCGGTGTCCGCGGTCGTCAGCGGCGTGCCGGCGGCGCCGGTGTTCACGATGTCCACCGAGCCATCGGCCTTCTTCACGAGCCACGTCCAGCCCGAACCGAAGTTGCCGACAGCCGACTTCACGAAGGCTTCCTTGAAGGCGTCGTAGCTGCCCCACTTGGCATCGATGGCCTTGGCCAACGCACCGGTCGGAGCACCGCCGCCCTGGGGCTTCATGCAGTTCCAGAAGAAGGTGTGGTTCCAGATCTGGGCGGCGTTGTTGTAGATGCCGCCGCTGGCCTTCTTGATGATCTCTTCCAGCGTGAGGGCTTCGAACTCGGTGCCCTTCTGCAGGTTGTTGAGGTTCACGACGTAGGCGTTGTGGTGCTTGCCGTAGTGGTACTCGAGGGTCTCTTGCGAGTACTCGGGTGCCAGCGCGTCCAGGGCGTAGGGCAGGGGTGGGAGCTTGTGTTCCATCGTGGTTCCTTTGGGGTTGTGGGTAAATCGTTGTTCAGTGTTCAGGCGCGCGGCTTCGGGCTGACCTGGTAGGCGCAGCGCCGCGCGCCTGCGAGCACGTGCTCGACGCGGCTGACGGTCACTTCGGGCCCCAGCACTTCGTCGAAGAGTTGCAGTTCGCTGCGGCAAAAGCCCGTGCAGGCCTGCGCCGCGGTGCAGATGGGGCAGTGGTTCTCGATGAAGAGAAAGCCGTCGCCCTCGGGCCGGAACTCGGCCATGTAGCCCTCGCGGCTGCGAATTTCTGCAAGCCGCTCCAGCCGCGTCTTCAGGCTGCGCGCGCCGCGCATGGCCTCGGTGTAGTTGGCGCGCATGGTGTTCTCGCGTGCATCGATCAGCTGGTCCATGCCCTTCTCGCCGAACACGCTGATCACGGCGCTGATCATCTGCACCGTCATCTCGGCGTGCGTGTCGGGAAAGCGCTTGTGGCCCTCGCCGGTGAGACGCCAGATCTGCGTCGGCCGGCCGCGGCCGCTCGGGCGGCTCTCCGCATCGACCAGGCCCTCGGTCTCCAGCTTGGCCATCTGCTGGCGCACCGCTTCCACCGTGACGCCCAGCACCTTGGCGATGTCGGGAATGCCGAGCGCGCCGCGGGTCTTGAGCGTGGAGAGGATGCGGTCTGCCGGCTGGTGCGGCTGCCAGGCGGGCACGGTCGGTTTCGTGGGGCGTGTGTGCATGGGCGGGTTGCCATTTATCAGGCAATTGCTTTGATTATTAGGCGAGGCCACCTGCGCTGTCGAGGCCAGCGCCGCAATGACCCCGGCACGCAGGGGCCATCCGGCCGCGCGTTTTTACGCTTTCTTTATGCGCCCCCACCGACTCTGTTCCCCGTTTTTACGGGCGTCTGCCGAGACTGAAGGCCTTGTGTTTCGCTCCAGGAGCAATTGAATGGACATCGTCTGGATGAGCGCCTTGCTGGCGCTTTGGGTCGTGGTGGCGGCCATGGTCGTCGGGCTGAACAGGCTCGAGGGACCGAACCCGCCGAACGCCGGTCATGCCGGCAACACCGGCAACGGAGAAGCATCGTGATCAGCCTCGAAGTCCTCTACGGATTCGGCGCGCTCATCGCCGTGATCCTGTTCGCCTATCTCGTCTTCGCGCTGATCTGCGCCGAGGAATTCTGAAATGACCGCGTCCGCCTGGGGCCTCCTGGCCCTCTTCCTCGCCGCACTCGCCGTGCTGGCCTGGCCCGTCGGCAAGTTCCTCGCCGCCCTCTGCAACGAGCGCGTGCCGCGCTGGATGCAGCGCGTCGAGGCGCCGCTCTACAAGCTCGCGGGCACCGCCCCCGAGCGTTCGATGAACTGGCGCACCTATGCGCTGGCGCTGCTGGCCTTCAACCTCCTTGGCGCCATCGTCGTCTACGCGCTGCAGCGCCTGCAGGGCGTGCTGCCGCTGAACCCGGCCGGCATGAGCGCGGTGTCGGCCGACTCGGCCTTCAACACCGCGGTGAGCTTCGTCAGCAACACCAACTGGCAGGGCTACGCCGGTGAATCGACCATGAGCTATCTCACGCAGATGCTCGGCCTCACGGTGCAGAACTTCTTCTCGGCCGCCACCGGCATCGCGGTGGCCTTCGCGCTGGTGCGCGGCTTTGCGCGCCGGGGCGACGGTGCCGGCAGCAAAGGCCTGGTCGGCAACTTCTGGGCCGACATCACCCGCGTCACGCTGTGGGTGCTGGTGCCGCTGTCGTTCGTGCTCGCGGTCTTCTTCGTGGGCCAGGGCGTGATCCAGAACTTCGATGCCTACAAGTCCGTGGACACCGTCGAGACCACCGCCTTCCAGCAGCCCAAGACCGGCGCAGACGGCCAGGCGCTGAAGGACGAGAAGGGCGCCCCGGTGATGGAAGACGCCACCACGAAGACGCAGACGCTCGCCATGGGCCCGGTCGCTTCGCAGGAAGCCATCAAGATGATCGGCACCAACGGCGGCGGCTTCTTCAACGCCAACTCGGCGCATCCGTACGAGAACCCGACCGCGCTCAGCAACCTGCTGCAGATGATCGCGATCTTCCTGATCCCGGCGGCGCTGTGCTTCACCTTCGGCCACGTGGTGGGCGACATGCGCCAGGGCTGGGCCGTGCTCGCGGCGATGACGGTCATGTTCGTCGTCGCGGTGATGGTGATCACGCCCGCCGAGCAGACCGGCAATCCGCTGTTCGCGTCGCTCGGCGTCGACCAGATGTCCAGCGCCTTGCAGGCCGGCGGCAACATGGAAGGCAAGGAAGTGCGCTTCGGCATCGACGCCTCGGCCCTCTTCGCCGTCATCACCACCGCTGCCTCGTGCGGCGCCGTGAATGTCATGCACGACTCGCTCACCCCGCTCGGCGGCATGGTGCCCATGGTGCTCATGCAGCTGGGTGAAGTGGTGTTCGGCGGCGTCGGCAGCGGCCTCTACGGCATGCTGATCTTCGCGATGCTCGCCGTGTTCATCGCGGGTCTCATGATCGGCCGCACGCCCGAGTACCTGGGCAAGAAGATCGAAGTGCGCGAGATGAAGCTCCTCTCCATCGCCATCCTGGTCACGCCCATCCTGGTGCTGGCCGGCACCGCGGTGGCGGTGATCGCGGGCGCCGGCAAGGCCGGCATCGCGAACCCCGGCGCGCATGGCTTCTCGGAAATCCTCTACGCGTTGACCTCTGCCGCCAACAACAACGGCAGCGCCTTCGCGGGCCTCTCGGCCAACACGCCCTTCTACAACGGCCTGCTCGCGCTGGCCATGTGGCTCGGCCGCTTCGCGATGATCGTGCCGGTGCTGGCCATTGCCGGCTCGCTGGCCGCCAAGAAGCGCCTGCCCGTCACCAGCGGCACGCTGCCCACGCACGGCCCGCTGTTCGTCTCTTTGCTGATCGGCACCGTGCTGCTGGTCGGCTTGCTCAACTACGTGCCGGCATTGGCTCTCGGGCCGATCGTCGAACACCTGGTGCTCTGGAAATAAGGAGCATGCAATGAGGCTCGCCCCCAGGCTTCGCGCACTTCGTGTCGCTTCGCCAACCCCCTACCGGGGGCAACACCAGCGGCCCGGCAAAGCCGGTTCCGCGGTGTTCCTGGACTCCATGTTTCGGAGTAATTGATATGCAAACGAAATCTTCTCTCTCGCTGTTCGATGCAGCGCTGGTCAAGCCCGCCCTCTGGGGCGCCTTCGCCAAGCTGAACCCGCGCACCCAGTGGCGCAACCCGGTGATGTTCATCGTCTACATCGGGAGCATCCTCACCAGCCTGCTCTGGCTGCATGCGCTGAGCTTCCCGGGCGACACCGGCATGAAGCCCGCCTTCGTGCTCGCCGTGACCATCTGGCTGTGGTTCACCGTGCTCTTCGCGAACTTCGCCGAGGCCCTCGCCGAAGGCCGCAGCAAGGCGCAGGCCGCGTCGCTGCGCGGCCTGCGCAAAGACACCTGGGCCAAGAAGCTGACGGAGCCGCATCACGGTGGCCAGTGGCTGCCCGAGCAAGCGCCCAACCTGCGCAAGGGCGACGTCGTGCTGGTCGAGACCGGCGACGTGATCCCGCTGGACGGCGAAGTGATCGAAGGCGTGGCCTCGGTCGACGAAAGCGCCATCACCGGCGAATCGGCGCCCGTGGTGCGCGAATCGGGCGGCGACTTCTCGGCCGTGACCGGCGGCACCCGCGTGCTGTCCGACTGGCTGGTGGTGCGCATCTCGGTGAACCCGGGCGAGTCGTTCCTGGACCGCATGATCGGCATGGTCGAGGCCGCCAAGCGCCAGAAGACGCCCAACGAGATCGCGCTCACCATCCTCCTGGTCGCGCTGACCCTCGTGTTCCTGATGGTCACCGTCACGCTGCTGCCGTTCTCGGTGTTCAGCGTGGAGGCCACGGGTGCGGGCACCGTGGTGTCGCTCACCGCGCTGGTGGCGCTGCTGGTGTGCCTGATCCCGACGACCATCGGCGGCCTGCTCTCGGCCGTCGGCGTGGCCGGCATGAGCCGCATGATGCAGGCCAACGTGATCGCCACCTCGGGCCGCGCGGTGGAAGCGGCCGGCGACGTCGATGTGCTGCTGCTGGACAAGACCGGCACCATCACCCACGGCAACCGCCAGGCCAGCGCCTTCCTGCCCGCGCCCGGCGTGCCCAAGGGCCGGCTTGCCCGCGCCGCGATGCTCGCCTCGATGGCCGATGAAACGCCCGAAGGCCGCAGCATCGTCGAGCTCGCACGCCGCGATGGCCTGGAGGTCGCCGCCGTCGAGATCGCACGCTACGTGCCCTTCACCGCGCAGACCCGCATGAGCGGCGTGGACCTGCCGGCCGCGCCCAACAGCCTGGACACCGACGTCGTGCTGCTGCGCAAGGGCGCGGTCGATGCGATCCGCCGGCATGTCGAATCGCTGGGCGGCAGCATGCCGGCCGAGATGCTGCGCGCCGCCGAGGAAACCGCGCGCCGCGGCAGCACGCCGCTGGCCGTGGCCGAGGGCGACCGCGTGCTCGGCGTGGTCGAGTTGAAGGACATCGTCAAGACCGGCATCAAGGACCGCTTTGCCGAGCTGCGCCGCATGGGCATCAAGACGGTGATGATCACCGGCGACAACAAGCTCACCGCCGCGGCCATCGCCGCCGAGGCCGGTGTCGATGACTTCCTGGCCGAAGCCACGCCCGAGGACAAGCTCGCACTGATCCGCCGCTACCAGCTCGAAGGCCGCCTGGTCGCGATGACCGGCGACGGCACCAACGACGCGCCCGCGCTCGCGCAGGCCGACGTGGCCGTGGCCATGGGCAGCGGCACGCAGGCCGCGAAGGAGGCCGGCAACATGGTCGACCTGGACTCCAACCCGACCAAGCTGCTCGAGGTGGTGGAGACCGGCAAGGCGCTGCTCATGACGCGCGGCTCGCTCACCACCTTCTCGATCGCCAACGACGTGGCGAAGTACTTCGCGATCATCCCGGCGATCTTCGTCTCGACGTACCCGCAGCTGGGCGCGCTCAACGTGATGCGGCTTGCGAGCCCGTCGTCGGCGATTCTTTCGGCGGTGATCTTCAACGCGCTCGTCATCGTGTTCCTGATCCCTCTCGCGCTCAAGGGCGTGCGCTACCGGCCGGTGGGCGCTGCCGCGCTGCTGCGCCGCAACCTGGCCATCTACGGCCTGGGCGGCCTCGTCGTCCCCTTCATCGGCATCAAGTTGATCGACTGGCTGCTCGTCGCAGTCCACCTGGTCTGAGGAGCATTTCTCATGAACAACAATGGCAGCATTTTTCGTCCCGCAATCGTGCTCTTCGCACTGTTGAGCGCGCTCACCGGGCTCATCTATCCGATGGCCGTCACCGGCGCCGCGAAAGCGGTGTTTCCTAAGGAGGCGGCGGGCAGCCTGATCGTGCTCGACGGCACCACCGTCGGCTCGAAACTCATCGGGCAGAACTTCAGCGATCCGAAGCACTTCTGGGGCCGTCCGTCGGCCACCGCGCCGCAGCCCTACAACGCGAGCGCCTCGGGCGGCGCGAACCAGGGCCCGCTCAACCCGGCGCTGACCGATGCGATCAAGGCGCGCGTCGAGGCCCTGCGCGCCGCGGACCCGGGCAACACCGCGCCTGTGCCCGTAGACCTCGTCACGGCTTCGGCCAGCGGGCTCGATCCGGACATCAGCCCCGCCGCTGCGCAGTACCAGGCGGCCCGCGTCGCGCGCGTGCGCGGGGTGCCGGTGGAACAGATCAACGCGCTGATCGAGAAGAACACCCAGGGCGCGCTCTGGGGCCTGCTGGGTGAATCGCGCGTCAACGTTCTCGCATTGAATCTCGCGCTCGATGCGTCAACTGCTTCGACTGCGCGTTGAGGAGAAAACCATGGCCTATGCCGCTTACCGTGAACACTCCGGCACGTTGCGAATGCACGCGCCCCTGACCGCCACGAGCCCGTTCTACGTGCTCGATGTCACCGTCTGCTGCGCCGACGCGCTGCGCGTGCGCCGCAGCATCGCGGGCTGCCCCGATGCGGGCGTCGTGCGCTGCGAGCCGTTGCTGCACGCCCTCTGCTCGCAGGAGAGCGATGCGCCCTGCGTGCGGCTGATGATCCGCCTGCCCATCGCCAGCTACGCCGAGGTGCTGCACCGCCTGATCGAGTGCGTGCCCTCCGGCGAGATCGGCCGGCTCGTGAGCTGGCGCGAGCACCTGGCACGCTGCGGCCTGCGCGATGGTCACTGATCTCTTTCATGCGCTGCTGGCGCTCGCGGCGCTGTTCGTGCCGCTGGGTTTTGCCTGGTGGGTGCTCTCGCGCACCGCGCGACGGCACGAGGCCAGGCGCCGCAAGGGCGGCCCGATGCGATAACCTGCGCAGCCATCCGACCTCCTCCATGCCCGACACCCGCCCCGATCCCGATGCCCTGCTTGCGCAACTGCGCAACGACGAGGCACGTGCGCTGCGCGGCAAGTTGCGCATCTACTTCGGCGCCAGCGCCGGCGTCGGCAAGACCTGGGCAATGCTGAGCGCGGCCCAGCGCGAGCGCACCGCGGGGCGCGACGTGCTCATCGGCGTGGTCGAGACGCACGGCCGCAGCGAAACCGCCGCGCTCCTCGCGGGGCTGGACACCCTGCCGCTGCGCGAGCTGGCCTACCGCGGCCGCACGCTCGCCGAGTTCGACCTGGACGCCGCCCTTGCGCGCAGGCCCGCCGTGCTGCTGGTCGACGAACTGGCCCACACCAACGCGCCGGGTTCGCGCCATGCCAAGCGCTGGCAGGACGTGCAGGAGCTGCTGGCCGCGGGCATCGAGGTCTGGTCGGCGCTCAATGTGCAGCACCTGGAGAGCCTGAACGGCACGGTCGGCGCCATCACCGGCGTGCGCGTGCACGAGACGGTGCCCGACACCGTGCTCGACGAGGCCGACGAGGTGGTGCTGGTCGACGTCACGCCCGATGAACTCACCGCGCGGCTCGCAGCCGGCAAGGTGTACCTGCCGCAGCAGGCCGAGCGCGCCGCGCAGAATTTCTTTCGCAAGGGCAACCTGATCGCGCTGCGCGAGATTGCGCTGCGCCGCACCGCCGAGCATGTGGAAGACGATGTGCGTGGCTGGCGCGTCGAGCAATCGGGCGCGGCCGGCAACGGACATGGCGGCGCGCTGCAGGCCTGGAACACCTCGGGCGCGATCCTCGCGTGTGTGGGGCCGCACGAAGGCGCGGCGCAGACGGTGCGCACCGCGGCGCGGCTCGCAGGCCAGCTGAATGTGCGCTGGCATGCGGCCTACGTCGAGACGCCCCGGCTGCAGCGCCTGGCCGCCGCAGAGCGCGACCGCATCCTCGCGGTGCTCAAGCTGGCCGAAGAGTTGGGCGCGGCCACCGCGGTGCTCACCGGTTCCGACGTGGCCGAGCAACTGTCCGAGCAGGCCCGCCGGCTCAACTGCGCGACGCTGGTGATGGGGCGTTCGGAGCCCGCGAGCGGCTGGCGTCGATGGTGGCCCGCCGCGCCGGTGCCGTTGCCACGGGCACTCGCGCAACGCGCGCCCGCCCTCGACATCCTGGAAGTCGGCCGCGCCGACAGCGCGCGGCGCCTGGCGCGCACGCCGTTCAACACGCCGCGTGCCGACGACGACGATCACGAGAAGGCACCCATCCACTGGCCCGGCTACGCCTGGGCGACGGCCACGAGCGTGGCGCTCACGCTGGTCTGCACGCCACTGGCCGGCGTGCTCGAACTCTCGAACATCGTGATGCTGTTCCTGCTCGGCGTGGTCGGCGTCGCGATGCGCTTCGGGCGCGGGCCTTCGGCGCTGGCGGCCTTGCTCAACGTGGCCGCGTTCGACTACTTCTTCGTGCCGCCGCGCCTGTCGTTCGCGGTGAGCGATGTGCAGTACGTGCTGACCTTCGCGATCATGCTGGGCGTCGGCCTGCTGGTGGGGCAGCTCACTGCGGGGCTGCGTTTTGCGGCCGGCGTATCGACCAGCCGCGAGCGGCGCGCGCGCTCGCTGTTCGAGCTCACGCGCGAACTCTCGGCGGCGCTGGAGAGCACGCAGGTCGTCACGCTCGGCGCTGCCGCGGTGCAAGGCCACTTCGGCGGCCATGCGCTGGTGCTGGTGACCGATGCGGCCGACCAGCTCGTGCTGCCGAAGGAGCCGCCGGAGGGCTTCGATGCGCAGGTGGCTGACTGGGCCTTCCGCCACGGTCAACCCGCGGGCCTGGCGACCGCCACGCTGGCGGCGCAGCCCTGGCACTACGTGCCGCTGCAGGCGCCCATGCGCGTGCGCGGCGTGCTGGCGCTGTCGCCCGCGCAGCCGCGCTGGCTGCTGATTCCCGAACAGGCGCAGCAGCTGGACACGCTGGCCCGGCAGATCGCGATCGCGCTGGAGCGCGTGCACTACGTCGAGGTGGCGCAGCAGGCGGTGGTCGAGATGGAATCGGAGCGCCTGCGCAATGCGCTGCTCGGCGCGATCTCGCACGACGTGCGCACGCCGCTCACTGCGCTCATCGCGCTGGCCGAATCGCTGCAGACGCTGCCGCCCGAAGAACACGCCGACGCGGCGCGCGCGATCGTCGCGCAGGCGCACGAGCTGCATGCGCTGGTCAACAACCTGCTCGACATGGCTCGGCTCGAAAGCGGCATTGCGGGCGGTGCGGTGAACCTGCGGCGCGATTGGCAGTCGGTCGAGGAGGTGGTGGGCTCGTCGATTCGCGCGGCGCGCACGGCGCTCGGCGATGCCGTCGTGCAGACCACGCTCGATGCGGACCTGCCGCTCGTCGAGTTCGATGCGGTGCTGATCGAACGCGTGCTGGTCAACCTGCTGGAGAACGCCACCAAGTACGGCGCCCCGCCCATCGTGGTGGGCGCGCGCGCCGAGCCCGGCGCGCTGGTGCTCACGGTACGCGACCACGGACCCGGCCTGCCCGCTGCGCTGCTGGGCCGCGAGCAGAAGCTGTTCGACAAGTTCACCCGCGGCGAAGCCGAATCAGCCACGCCGGGCGTCGGGCTGGGCCTGGCGATCTGCCGCGCGGTCGTCAGCGCGCACGGTGGCGAAATCACGGCTGCCAATGCGCGCGACGGCGGTGCAGAATTCACCGTCACCCTGCCACGCCGCGAGCCGCCCGAACCGGCCGAAGCCCAACTCTGAAGCCATGCCATCTCCCACCGCCATCGTGATCGAGGACGAGCCGCAGATCCGCCGCTTCGTGCGCGGCGCGCTCGAGGCCGAAGGCTGGCTGGTGCACGAGGCCGGCACGCTGCGCGACGGCCTCGCCGCGGCCGGTACGCGCCAGCCCGATCTGCTGGTGGTCGACCTCGGCTTGCCCGATGGCGACGGGGTCTCGTTGATTCGCGACGTGCGCGGCTGGTCGGCCGTGCCGATCATCGTGCTGTCCGCACGCACCGACGAGGCCGACAAGATCGCCGCGCTCGACGCCGGCGCCGACGACTACCTCACCAAGCCCTTCGGCACCGGCGAGTTGCTCGCACGCGTGCGCGCCAACCTGCGCCGGCCTCGCGCTGCGGGCGGCGGCAACGACGAACCCGCCGAGGCCGTCTTCCGATTCGGCGAGATCGAACTGGACCGCGCCGCACGCATCGTGCGCCGCGCCGGCGCCGAAGTGCACCTGACGCCGACCGAGTACCGGCTGCTCTCCGTGCTGGTCGCGAATGCAGGCCGCGTGCTCACGCAGCGCCAGTTGCTGCGCGAAGTGTGGGGGCCGTCGCACACGGACCAGAGCCACTACCTGCGCATCTACATGGGGCATTTGCGGCAGAAGCTGGAGACCGATCCGGCGCAGCCTCGGCATCTGTTGACCGAAACGGCCGTGGGATATCGGCTGGTGGTCTAGATCCCAGCTGTATTCAGGGCGCGTGCGCAGGCCAACGGGTACTCCCCTCCGCGAATGTCCCCCGGCCTGCGGCCTCCTCCTTTATTTCGCTGCGGGGAGCACCCGATGCCCTGCGCACGCGAGGCGCGGCTGCGGTGCCGGGCGATCAACCACCGCGCTGAAAACGATCGCGCCGATGGGGTGCCTTGCGCAGCGAAATAAAGGAGGAGGCGAAGCCGGGGGACATTCGCGGAGCAAGGTGCCCCGTCGGCGTGATCGCGCCCTGAACGACGACCCTCAAACAAACCCGACGAATCGAAAGGCGAGACCTCTTTTCAGGCCGCAATGCCCTTGTTCGGATTGAGCAGGAACTTCGTGCCCGTCGCCTGCTTGCTGTACACCCCGATCGCATCGAGCTGCAGGGCCTCGAGCAACGACACTTCCCGCGTGTACTTGCTGGCGAACGTCGTCTTCAACTCTGCGACCACACGCGCCCGCAAGCGCTGCGTGCCTTCGGCGCCCAGCTTCTGCAGGAACGGAAACAGCAGCCACCCGCCCATGCCCCACGCCATGCCGAAGTTGCGCACGAACTCGGTCGGGCTGCGGTCCAGGCCCCCGTAGATGTAGACCTGCTTGTGCGTGGTCGAGCCGTAGCGGCTGTATTCCTTGGCGGTGCGGTTCAGCGCCGCTTACATGCAGCCGAGGATCTGGCCCGCGAGCTTGCCGCCACCCGTTGCGTCGAAGGCCAGCGTGGCGCCGGTGTCGACCAATGCCTGCGTCAGGTCTTCGAGAAAGGTCGGCGAGCTTGCGTTGCACACGTACTTCGCGCCGAGGCCGCGCAGCAGCGCCTCCTGCTCGGGCTTGCGCACGATGTTGACGAGGTCGATGCCGTCTTTCTGGCAGATCTTGTTGAGCATCTGCCCCAGGTTCGACGCAGCGGCCGTGTGCACCAGCGCCGTGTGGCCTTCGCGCCGCATCGTCTCGACCATGCCCAGCGAAGTGAGCGGGTTGACGAAGCATGAAGCGCCTTCGGCCGGCGTCGTGCCCGCCGGCAGTTCGAGACACTGCGCGACGGGAAGGGCGCGGTACTGCGAGTACATCGCGCCGCCGATGGCGGCCACCGTCTTGCCCAGCAGCGCCTGCGCAGCCGGCGACGAACCGGCCTTGACCACCACGCCCGCGCCTTCGTTGCCCACCGGCATCGACTGGTCGAGCCGTCCCGCCATCGAAGGCATGGCGCGCTCCGCAATCGCGGCGGTGACGACCGGGCTCTCGGGTGTGCCCGAAATCTTTGCGGTGCTCATGTCCGCCGCGCCGAACAGGAGGCCCAGGTCCGACGGGTTCATCGGCGATGCCTCGATGCGCACCACCACCTCGTTGGCCTGCGGTTCGGGAATCGGGTCGTCGTGCAGCGTGAGTTCGAGGATGCCGTTGGCGCGAACGAGGGAGCGGAGTTGGAGTGCCATGGAAGAAGCCCTTGTGAAGGTCGCTCGAAGATGGCCATCGGCCACGGGGCGGCCAGTATAGGAGCGGGGTGCGAAAGCTGCAGCCGCCTTCAGGACACCACGGGAATCACCGGTGCATGGGCCAGTGCGTGGCGCATCCTGAGGGGATCGAGCCGCTCGATGTAGCGCGGAATGTTGCGCCACAGCGTGTGATAGCCGTAGCCGCCGCGCAGCATCTCGTGGCGCGCGCTGTCCTTGTCCCAGTCCTGCACCGCCATGCGGTAGACGGCGGCCACCACGCCGGTGCGGTCGGCGCCGTGCATGCAATGGATGAGCACGGGGCCGTGCTTTTCGGCCTCGCGGATCGCGACCAGTGCGCGCAGCACCTTCGCATCGTCGATGGACCAGGTGTTGATCGGTACGCGCACCAGCCGGATGCCGCTGCCGGCGAACACTTTCTTGTCGTCGTTGAAGGAGCGCAGGCTGACGATGGTGCGGATGCCCAGCGACTGCAGCGCCGCCACGTTCGCGCGCCGGGGCTGCGCGCTGCGGTACAGCGTGGGCGTGATGCGGTGCAGGTTTTCGACCTGCAGTTCGTCCAGCGGATCGGCCCAGTGGCCGGGACGCAGGTCGTCGGCCTTGGTTGTTTTGGCTGCCGTCATCGCGCGCGCCGACGCCAATGGCGCACCGTGAGGATCAGCGCCGCCACCGCGAGGCCGCCCCAGTAGTCGACCGGCGCGCCCCACAGCCAGTGCTTGTGCCAGAACGCATCGACGGGATTGAAGCGCGCCCAGCCGAAGGCCGGATTGATGATGAACCACAGGAAGTCTTCGCAGACCCAGAACACGATCAGCCCCGCGACCGCCAGCCCCACGTTGCGCCAGGTCCACCGGCCGTTGAACGCCAGCGGCGAGAAGAACACCAGCGCCATGAAGGTGAACACCCACGCGTGATAGCCGGTCATTGCGCGCCCGCCCCAGAACAGGTCCAGCCAGATGCTGTTCTCGATGCGCCAGGTGGGCAGCGACGTGGCCCAGCCCGCGCCGCCTTCGATCTGGATCTCGGCGTTGGCGAAGAAGAAGGCCATCACGACGACCCATGCCAGGTAGCCCAGCGTGCGGCCCACGCCGGTCTTTTCGACCTCGCCGCTCACGCTACGGCACCCAGCACGTGCTGCAACACAGCCCGCGCCGCTTGCGGCTTGCCGAGCGCGCGGCTGCGCGCGGCCATGTTCGCGAGCTTGGCGGGGTCGGCCATCAGGCGCGCCACCTTGTAGTCCAGGCCGATGGCGTCGTAGGCGAGCCAGGCGGCGCCTTCTTCCATCAGGAAGCCGGCGTTGTGTTCTTCCTGTCCGGGAATCGGCGAGATCAGCAGCATCGGCTTGCCCAGCGCCAGGCACTCGGACACGGTGAGGCCACCGGGCTTGGTGACGACGAGGTCGGCCGCGGCCATCATCTTGTGCATCTCGTTGGTGAAGCCCACGGCCACCACGCGGCCCGGATGGCGCGCCGCCAGCGCCTGCAGCCTGGCGTGCGCCTCCACGTTGCGGCCCGCGACCGCGATGACCTGGAAGTTGCCGTCGCCACCCAGGCCGAGCACGCGCTCGACCATGCTCGGCAGGTCGCCCACGCCGGCGCCGCCCGAGGCCATCAGCAGCACGGGCCGCGACGGATCGAGCCCGAGTTCGGCGGCGCAGGTGTTGCGCGCGAGCGCGGGCACATCGGGTTCGGAGAACGCCGGCATCACAGGGATGCCCGTCACGTGGATGCGGTCCGCGGGAATGCCGCGTGCGCGCAGGCGAAAGGCCACTTCCTCCGTGGCGGCGAGATAGCCCGCCATGCCGGGAATCAGCCACATGTTGTGCAGGTCGTAGTCGGTGATCTGCAGCCACACCGGGTAGTCGATGCGCCCGCGGTTGCGCTCGCGCATCAGGAGCTCGGCCGGCAGGAAGTGCGTGCAGATCACCGCATCGGGCTTCTCGCGGCGGATCTCGCGCACCAGCGCGCCGGTGCTCAGCCGTTCGATGCCGCGGCGCAGGCGCTGCGAAGGCGCGTGGTGCGGCGTGGTGTCGGTGCGCTGGTGCAGGTACGACCACAGCTCGGGCGCGCGGTTCACGAGCTGGATGTACCAGTCGGTGTAGACCTTGCGAAAGCCGCCGGCCACATGGGCCATGGCGTCGGTGTGGACCGCCGTGCAGGGCGGGGCGAGGGACTGGGCGGTGGCGGCGAGCGCCTGTGCTGCACGCACGTGGCCGTTGCCGGCGCTCACGCTGAGGATCAGGAGTTTGGTCATGGATTCGGCTGTCTGGGCGGATTATGGACATGCCGTGTGGCAGCCCCGGCGCGAGCGCGCCAGAGCAGTCGTTGATGGTCCGTTCGCTCGGAGCGTGCCCCAGTGCGCACGCGCCCGGGGACCTTGGCTAAAAATGCACCCCTCGCATGAATTCCAACCAAGGACTCCCGCATGTCTTCTGAAGCACAGAAAAAAGTAGCCATCGTCACCGCCGGTGGCAGCGGCATGGGCGCCGCGGCGGCGCGCAAGCTCGCGGAAGACGGCTTTCGCGTCGCCATCCTCTCGTCATCAGGCAAGGGCGAGGCGCTGGCCCAGGAGCTCGGCGGCATCGGCGTGACCGGCTCCAACCAGTCGAACGACGACATCAAGCGCCTGGTCGACAAGGTCACGGGCGAATGGGGCCGCGTCGACGTGCTGGTCAACAGCGCAGGGCACGGCCCCCGCGCGCCGATCCTGGAGATCACCGACGAAGACTGGCACCGCGGCATGGACGTCTACCTGCTGAGCGCCGTGCGCCCCAGCCGCCTCGTGGCGCCGCTGATGGTCAAGCAGGGCGGCGGCACGATCATCAACATCTCCACCTTCGCCGCGTTCGAGCCCGACCCCGTGTTTCCGACTTCGGGCGTGTTTCGCGCCGGCCTCGCGGCGTTCACCAAGCTCTTCGCCGACAAGTACGCGGCCGACAACGTGCGCATGAACAACGTGCTGCCCGGCTTCATCGACAGCCTGCCCGAGAAGGCCGAGTTCCGCGGCCGCATCCCGATGGGCCGCTACGGCAAGATGAGCGAGATCGCCGCCGTGATCGGCTTCCTCGCCTCCGAAGGCGGGGGCTACATCACCGGGCAGAACCTGCGCGTGGACGGCGGCATCACGCGTTCGGTGTGAAGGCAGGCGCCGGAGAGGGCGGGGAGCGCTCTCTACAATCGCGCCCCATGTGTCCGAGGATGCCCCGCTTTCCCATCCGCCGCCGGCAGTCCGGCTGCTCGCGGCCGACGCCTCCTTGACGATCGCGCAGTGACGCGCCGCGGCGCCGCCCACAGCGACACGCAAGGCCGCAGCGCCGGCCTCTCTTCCTTCTGCCCTGTCCCGCATCGCCCTGCCGGCGCATGCGGGCCGCTTTCCTTTTTCCATGTCCTCCTCCCACAGCCGCCTGCGCACCGAGTGGTGCCCGAGCATTCCGCGCGAACTGATGGCCGGCGCCGTCGCCACCTTCGCGCTCATCCCTGAAGTCATCGCCTTTTCTTTCGTCGCGGGCGTCGATCCGGCCGTCGGGCTGTTCGCGTCGTTCGTGATCAGCATCGTCATCGCCTTCGCCGGCGGGCGGCCGGCCATGGTGTCGGCGGCCGCGGGTTCGGTCGCGCTCGTGGCCGCGCCGCTGGTGCATGCGCACGGGCTGCAGTACCTGCTGGCGGCCGGCGTGCTCGCGGGCGCGATGCAGGTCGTGTTCGGCCTGCTGCGGCTGGGCGTGCTGATGCGCTTCGTCTCCACCTCGGTGCGCACGGGCTTCGTCAATGCGCTCGCCATCCTGATCTTCGCGGCGCAGATGCCGCACTTCATCGGCGCCAACACCGCCACCTGGGCGATGGTGGGGCTGGGCCTGGCCGTCATCTACCTGCTGCCGCGCATCACGCGCGCGGTGCCGTCGCCGCTGGTGTGCATCGTGGTGGTGACGCTGGTCGGCCATTGGCTCGACCTGCCGCTCAAGACCGTGGCGGACCTGGGGCACCTGCCCGATGCGCTGCCCGCGTTCGCCTTCCCCTCGGTGCCGTTCACGCTCGACACGCTGCGCATCATCGCGCTGCCCGCGTTCGCCATCGCGATGGTCGGCCTCCTCGAATCGATGATGACCGCCAGCGTGGTGGACGAACTCACCGACACGCCGAGTTCGAAGAACCGCGAGTGCAGCGGCCTGGGCGTGGCGAACGTCGCGGCCAGCTTCTTCGGCGGCATCGCGGGCTGCGGAATGATCGGCCAGACGGTGAGCAACGTGCGCTACGGCGGGCGCGGGCGGCTGTCGACGCTGTTCGCGGGCGCCTTCCTGCTCGTGCTCATGGTGCTGCTCAAGCCCTGGGTGTCGCAGGTGCCGGTGGCCGCGCTGGTCGCGATCATGGTGATGGTGTCGGCATCGACCTTCGACTGGGGGTCGCTGCGCACGCTGGTGCGCCACCCGCGCATGTCCAGCGCGGTGATGCTCGCGACGGTGGCCGTGACTGTCGCCACCGACAACCTGGCCTCGGGCGTGGCCGTCGGCGTGCTGCTGAGCGGCGTGTTCTTCACCTTCAAGGTGGCGCGGCTGCTGCACGTGCATGCCGAGGTGGGCGAAGGCGGCCTGCGCACCTACCGCATCGCGGGCCAGGTGTTCTTCGCCTCGGCCGACATGCTGGTGGATGCCTTCGACGTGCGCGAGATCGACGGCGCGCCTGTGCACATCGACGTGGCGCAGGCGCATTTCTGGGACGTCACCGCCGTGGCCGCGCTGACCAAGGTGGTCGAGCGGCTGCGCAAGCACGGCAGCGCGGTGGAGGTGACCGGGCTCAACCAAGCCAGCCGCGACCTGATCCTGCAGCTCGACGCCGCGCCCGAGTGAGCAGCAGGCGCTAGGCCGCTATCGCAAGGCCAAGCCCGGTGGCGCGCGCCTGCGTCCGGAAACGCCCCGGGCTCTCGCCGGTCTCGCGCTTGAAGGCCGCGCTGAACGCCGTCTCCGACTGGTAGCCGACCCGCTCGGCGATGCGCGCGATGCCTTCCTCGCCGTGCCGCAGCGCATTGCGCGCCACCGTCATGCGCCAGCCGCCGAGGTAGTCGAGCGGCGTCGAACCCGTCAATGCCTTGAAGCGCACGGCGAAGGCGGTGCGCGACATGCCGGCCGACTGCGCAAGGCGCTCGACGGTCCACGGCTGCGCGATGTCGGCATGCATCTGCGACAGCGCCGCGCCGATGCGCGCGTCGGCCATCGCGCCCAGCCAGCCTTCGGGCTGCGGTGCATTCGCCAGATGCACGCGCAGCGCCTGCACCAGCACGAGCGCCGCGAGGTTGGTGCGCGCAATCGATGAGCCCGGCCGCATCTCGGCCGTCTCCCAACCCAGCAGGTCGAGCAGGCCCACGAGCGGCCGCGCACCGGGATCGCTCGCGCGCAGGTGGATGAGCGGCGGCAGGTGGCGCAGCAGCAGTTCGCCAGCCTCGCCGGCGAGCGCGAAACGGCCGCTGGCCAATGCAACCCGCGTGCCGTCCTCGGCGCCCTGGCCGTCGTAGCGCACCACGCCATCCGGCCCGCGGTGGTCGCGGTTGAGCTGCGTGCCGTCCCGCAGCGGACCCGGTGGATCGCTCGAAGCCGAGAAGGGCAGGCCGTTGGTCAGCAGGAAGAAGTCGCCCGCCTCCAGCACGACCGGCGCGGCCGCGCCGTCGACATCGAGCCGGAAGCGGCCCTCCAGCACGCAGCCCAGCTTGATGTGCGAGGCGTACTGCGAATAGCGCAAGGCCCACCGGCCGCGCGCCTCGAAGCGCGACGAGAGCGTGCTGCTCACCGTGAGCATCGAGAGCACATCGGACAAGGGGTCCATGGTTTGTACGAATGAATAGGAAAAGAGGCCTGATGATTATTCAATCATTCAGCCTTCGGCGCGACCATCGGTGCATGTCCTCCTCGAACGCTCAAGTTTCCCGCTACGCCATCGTGCTGGGCCTGCTCACCACGATCGGCCCCTTCGCCATCGACATGTACCTGCCCGCGCTGCCCGCCATCGGGCACGCGCTGGGCGCCGACCCGCATGCGATGCAGGCGAGCCTCATGGCTTTCTTCATCGCGGTCGGCGCGGGCCAACTGGTGGCGGGCCCGCTGTCGGACATGTTCGGGCGCCGCCGGCCGATGGTCGCGGGCCTCGTGCTGTTCATGCTCGCCAGCATCGGCTGCGCGCTCGCGCCCAGCGTCGGCGTGCTGGTCGCGCTGCGCTTCCTGCAGGGGCTGGGCGCCTGCGCCTGCATGGTCACGCCGCGCGCCGTGGTGCGCGACCTGTACAGCGGCCCGGAGGCGGCACGGATGATGTCGCTGCTGCTCATGGTCTACAGCGTCTCGCCGATCCTCGCGCCGCTGGTCGGCAGCCTCGTGGCCGATGCCGCGGGCTGGCGCGCGGTGTTCGGCGTGGTGGCCGCGCTGGGGCTCGCGGGCCTGGCGATGCTGATGGCCTTCCTGCCCGAGACGCGGCCCGCGGCGGCGCGCCTGTCCAGCAACTTCCGAAGCGCCATGGCCGGCTACGGCGTGCTGCTGCGCGACCGCCACTTCATGGCGCTGGCCTTCATGGCGTCGTTCACCGTGTCGGGCTTCTTCGTCTACGTGGCGAATTCGCCGTTCGTGATGAGCACGCACTTCGGCGTGTCCCCGCGCCTGTATGCCGTGCTGTTCGCGCTCAATGCGGTGTCGCTGCTCGCGCTGTCGCAGATCAACGGCTGGCTCGTGGCGCGCTACGGCATACGGCGCGTGCTGCGCACGGCGGTCATGGCGCAGGCCGCCACCGTCGGCCTGCTGCTGGTGCTGACGCTCGCGGGCGTCGACCGGCTCCCGGTGCTGGTGCTGCTGCTGATGATCGGCTTCGGCCTCAACGGTCTCGTCGTACCCGCGACCTTCGTGCTCGCGATGGAAGGGCACGCGTCGCTCGCGGGCACCGCGTCGGCGCTGATCGGCACGATGAACTTCGCGGGCGGCGCGGTGATGGTGGCGCTGGTCGCGCCGTTCGCCGACGGCAGGCCGCTGCCCATGGTCGCGGGCATCGCCTGCTGCGCGGCGGTCGTGCTCGTGCTGGCCTTGCGCACGCTTCGGCCGGCGCATCGCATGCTCGGTGTAGTACCCGGGTCCTAGGTGATTCTCCCCGTGGGCCGAGAGGGCCTTGGGCCTAGCCTTTCGGGTTCCCGTCGGATGTCCGATGGACCGGAAAGGCTCTCATGGAAATTCCCGCCTCGGTGTTGAGGAGCATGGATCGCACCATCCAGTCCTACGAAGAGTCCGCCCGCGAATACAACGCGATCGTGGCCGGCCACCGCCCGCCCGAGATCGTGGACGCGCTGCGCCGGATGATGCAGTTCGTGCCCGCCGGCGGCACCGTGCTGGAGATCGGTTCCGGATCGGGGCAGGACGCCGACTTCATCGAGTCCCTGGGCGGAGTCGTCAGGCGCACTGATGCGGCGCAGGCGTTTCTCGACCTGCAGGCCGAGCGCGGCAAGAAGGGCGAGCTGCTCAACGTCGTCACGGATGCATTGGGCGGGCCCTGCAGCGCGATCCTCGCGATGGCCGTGCTGATCCATGTCGATCGTGCGCAGGTCGCGCCAGTCCTCTGCAAGGTGTTCGATGCGCTCGAACCCGGTGGGGCCTTCCTCGCGGGCATGCGCATCGGCGAGGGCGAGACGAACGGCGACTACCAGACCGTGTACTGGGAGAAAGACCGGTTCGTCGATGCGCTCGAAGCGGCGGGCCTGCGAGTGCAATGGGACACGCAGTGGATCGGCCGCAAGGACGTGGCGTGGGCCGGCTTTCTCGCGTGCCGTCCACGCGAGTGAAAGCGGGCCTGAACCTACACGCCCAGGTAGCGCGTCCAGAGCGAACGGTCGGCGTCCAGCGCGGTGGAGTCGCCCTGCCACACTACGCGCCCGCGTTCGAGGATCACATGCCGGTCGGCCAGCGGCAGCAGGCGCTGCACGTACTTGTCGACCACCAGGATCGCCTCGCCTTCTGACTTGAGCGTGGCGATGCAATGCCAGATCTCCTCGCGGATCACCGGCGCGAGGCCTTCGGTGGCTTCGTCGAGGATCAGGAGGCGCGGGTGCGTGGAAAGCGCGCGCGCGATCGCCAGCATCTGCTGCTCGCCGCCCGAGAGCTGGTTGCCCGCGTTGGCCTTGCGTTCCGCCAGGCGCGGAAAGAGGCCGTACAGCGCCTCGACCGTCCAGCGCGGCGCGCTGCCGGGGCGCGGCCGCGCGAAGGCGCGCAGGTGCTCGTCCACGCTGAGGTTCGGGAACACGTGACGGCCTTCGGGCACGATGGCCACGCCGCGCCGCGCGATCGCATCGGGCCGCATCGACTTGTTCGGGCCGCCGATGGCATCGCCGCCGAAATGCACGTCGCCGCGCATCGGCGAGAGCGTGCCGGTCAGCACTTTCAACAGCGTGCTCTTGCCCATGCCGTTGCGGCCCAGCAGCGCGAGCACCTCGCCCGCACCGATCTTCAGATCGATGCCGAACAGCACCTGGCTCGCGCCGTAGCCGGCCTCGATGGACTTCGCCTCGAGCAAGGCCTTCGTTGTCGTTGTCGTTGCCGTTGCTGCTGCGCTCATGCGTGTCCCTCTGCTTCCGTACCGAGGTACACCGCCTGCACGTCGGGGTGCCCGCGCACCTCGTCGGCCGTGCCGCTCATCAGCACGCGGCCCTGCACCAGCACCGTGAGCCGGTTGGCCAGGCGGAACACCGCGTCCATGTCGTGTTCGATCAGGAGAATGGCCATCGATTCGCGCAGCGATTCGATCAGCGCCACCATGCGCGCCGATTCATCAGGGCCCATGCCCGCCATCGGCTCGTCGAGCAGCAGCAGCTTGGGTTCGGCCGCGAGCGCCAACGCCACGTCGAGCGCGCGCTGCGCGCCGTGAGGCAGCGTGCCGGCGATGCGGTGGCGCTCGCTGCCCAGGCCCACGCGATCGGCCAGCGCGATGGCGCGCTGCACCAGGTCGCGCTCGGTCGCGCGCGGCGCCATGAAGCGCAGGCTGCTGCCCGCATGGGCCTGCGCCGCGAGCATCAGGTTGTCGTGCACGGTTTCCTTGGCGAACACGCGCGTCACCTGGAAGCAGCGCGACATGCCCGCCGCCACGCGCTGGTGGTCGCGCAGCTTGGTGATGTCGATCTCGTCGAGCAGGATGCGGCCCGCGTCGGCCTTCAGGAGGCCCGTGATCAGGTTCACCAGCGTGGTCTTGCCCGCGCCGTTGGGGCCGATGAGCGCATGCACCTCGCCGCGTTCCACGGTAAGGCTCACATGGTCGGTCGCCAAGAGGCCGCCGAAGCGCTTGACCAACCCTTCGATTCTGAAAAGGCTCATGGTGTTGCCTTGTTGAGCGGCGCCGCCTGGCGGCGGCGCGCGAGTGCTGCCAGTCCCTTGGGTGCCCACAACGCGACGGCGATCAGGAGCAGGCCCAGCGGCATGTGCCAGTGCTCGGTGTGCTGCTTCAGGAACTCCTCCAGCAGCAGCCAGACGATGGCACCGACGGGCCCGCCCCAGCTGCGGCCGAGGCCGCCGATCACCACCATCACCAGCAGCGTGGCCGACTGCGTCCAGTGCATCGTCGCGGGACTGACGAAACCGTTGCCGCCTGCAAGAAGCGCACCCGCCAGCCCGGCGATGGCGCCGGCGATCGCGAAGGCCACCAGTTGCAGCCGGAACACCGGATAACCCAGCGCGCGCATGCGCGTCTCGTTGTCGCGGATGCCCATGAGCGCATGGCCGAAGCGCGATTGCGTTGCGCGGTGCAGCCACCAGAGCGCGAGCGCCACGATGACCAGCACCACCCAGTAGAAGTTCGATTCGTTGCCCAGATCGAGCCCGGGCAAGAGCGTCGGCCGGCTCATGAGCGTGTAGCCGTCGTCGCCGCCATAGCGGCGCAGCGACACCACCACGAAGTACAGCATCTGCGCGAAGGCCAGCGTGGTCATGATGAAGTAGACGCCCCGCGTGCGCAGCGCCACCGTGCCGATCAACGCAGCGACGAGGCCGGCCACGAGCGCGGCCAGCGGCCACATGATCCACGCGGACATCACGCCCGCGTCGCTGAGCGCCACCACCGTGTACGCGCCCATGCCGATGAAGCCCGCATGCCCGAGCGCCACCATGCCGCCGAAGCCGAGGATGAAATTGAGGCTCGCCGCGGCCAGCGCCACGATGAGCACGCGCCGCACGAAGCCGATGTAGAACTCGAGACCGAAGAGCGGCGCGACCAGCGGAAACGCCGCGAGCAGCACGAAGACCAGCCCGAGGCCGATGTAGCGTGGGGATGAGGAAGGGGTCTTCATGCGCGCGCCGAAAAGAGCCCCGAGGGCCGGAAGATCAGAACAATCACCATCAGCGCGTACATCGCGACTTCGGCGAAGAGCGGCCCCAGGTCGGCCGCAGTGGCGGGCGGCAGCGTCGCGCGCAGCAGCATCGGCACGAACGCCCGCCCGATGGTGTCGACCACGCCCACCAGCAGTGCGGCCACGAACGCGCCGCGCACCGAACCGATGCCGCCGATCACCAGCACCACGAGCGCCGGAATCAGGATGGCTTCGCCCATGCCGACCTGCACCGCGACGATCGGGCCCATCAGCGCGCCCGCCAATGCCGCGAGCGCCGCACCGAGCAGGAACACGCCGTTGAAGATGCGGCCCACGCGCACGCCCATGAGCTCGGCCATCGGCCGGTCGGACGCGCCCGCGCGCACCCGCATGCCGATGCGCGTGTGGTTCACCAGGAGGTAGAGCGCCAGCGCCACCAGCAGGCCGCCGACAAGGATCACGAGGCGGTAGGCGGGGTAGGGGAGGCCCTCCATCAGGTTGACCGGACCCGAGAGCGCGGCGGGCGTCGGCGCCATCACCGGCGAGGGGCCCCAGGCCATCGTCACGATGTCGTCGGCCACCAGGATCACGCCGAAGGTGGCGAGCACCTGCGCAAGATGGTCGCGTGTGTAGAGGCGGCGCATCAGCAGCACTTCGAGCAGCAGCGCCACCACCACGGTGACCGCCACCGCGATGACGATGGCTGCGGTGAACGAGCCGGTGCGCGTGTGCGCCTCGGCCGCCACGTAGGCACCCGCCATGAACAGCGAACCGTGCGCGAGGTTCAGCACGTCCATGATGCCGAACACCAGCGTGAGGCCCGCAGCCAGCAGGAACAGCATCAGGCCGTAGCCCAGGCCGTTGAGCAGCTGCTCGAGAACGAGAATGAAGGTCATTGGGGGGAGAGAGGAATGCGGGCAGCCGTGCGCAGAGGGTGCGAAGGTTCCGCAAAGGACGCGAAAGAAAACCTTGAAGGTTTTCTTTGTCTCTTCTGCGTTCTTTGCGAAATCTTTGCGCTCTTCGCGTACGGAAATCCGGATGAAGCCAGAGCGCTTATTTCAGTGGGCACTTGTCGGCGTAGCTGTCGCCGTAGTTCGTGAGCACCGTGTTGATCAGCTTGTTCGTGACCTTGCCCTGCGCATCCTTGCCGATCACGCGCAGGTAGAAGTTCTCGATCGGGTAGTGGTTGTTCGCGTACTTGAAGGCACCGCGCGTCGAGGCGTAGTTGGCCTTCTTCAGCGCGGCCACCACGGCGTCGCGGTTCTGCGCGTTGCCGCCCGACTGCTTCACGGCTGCGTCCATCGCGAGGATCGCGTCGTACGCCTGCGCCGCGTACACCGACGGGTAGCGCCCGTTGTATTCCTTGCGGAACGCGGCCACGAACGCCTTGTTGGCCGGGTTGTCCAGGTCGTGCGCCCAGTGCGAGGTGTTGAAGAGGCCGAGCATCGGCTCGCCCACGGCGCCGATCACGTCCTCGTCGGCCGAGAAGCCGCTGGTGACCAGCGTGATGTCCTTGGACAGGCCCGCGCCCACGAACTGCTTGATGAAGTTGATGCCCATCGCGCCGGGCAGGAAGAAGTAGATCGAGTCGGGCTTGGCCGCGCGCAGCTGCGCGAGTTCGGCGGCGTAGTCGATCTGGCCGAGCTTGGTGTACAGCTCGTCGGCCACCTGGCCCTTGAACTGGCGCTTGAAGCCGCCCAGCGCATCCTTGCCGGCGGGATAGTTGGGGGCGATGAGCACGGTCTTCTTGAAGCCGCGGTCCTGCGCGAACTTGCCGGCGGCCTCGTGGAACTGGTCGTTCTGGTAGGCGGTGCCGAAGAAGTACGCATTGCACTGCGCGCCCGCGAACTGGCTCGGGCCGGCGTTGGCCGAGAGGTACGGCACCTTGGCGTTGAAGAGCGTGGGGCCCACGGCCAGCGCCACGTTGGAGCCGATGGGGCCGCTGAAGATGTCGATCTTGTCGCGCTGGATCATGCGGTCGACCAGCTGCTTGGCCTGGTCGGGGCTGCCGGCCATGTCGGCCTGCACGAACTCCACGTCCTGCCCGCCGAGCTTGCCGCCCAGTTGCTTGATGCCGAGCGCGAAGCCGTCGCGCGCCTCGGCGCCCAATGCCGCGAAAGGCCCCGAAATGTCGAGGGCCAAACCCACCTTCACGGGGGCGGCCATGGCCGGCGCCGCAGCACCAAGGGCTGCGCCGCACAGCAGCAGCGAGACGAGGGTGCGCGGCAGCGCGGGCGACTTCGGGGACAGGTGGCTCATGGATTCTCCGAGGGAGGAAGGATGAAACGACGCTCCGGCACTGCGCCATGCAGCACCGGCGACATCGAACCGTTGATAGCTAAATACTTTAACCATAAACGATTCAGTGTCAACGGTGCTAGCACGAATGGTGCCAGTGGATCGTGTCACTTCCTGGTGCGCGGACCCCGTTTTCCAGGGGCCGCGGCACTCGGTCAGCCGAAGGGATTGGCCGTTGCGAACCAGAGGCCGATGCCCGTGGCGATGATGAACGCGCCGTCGGTCACGCCCGCGATGAGGAAGAACTTGGTCTGCAGCACGTCCACCATTTCGGGCTGGCGCGCGGTGCTCTCCAGGAACTTCTGGCCGACCAGTCCGATGCCCAGGCACGAGCCGAGTGCGGCGATGCCGATCAGCAGGGCGACTGCGAGGGGAAGGATGTTGAAGCCGGTCATGGTGTTTCTCCTGGTTGGTTGATCGATGGACGTACTTTCCCGCAACGGGTGCGCACGGTCCATGACGTGGGAGGTCATGGGTTGGACGAAAAAAAGCCGGCCGCACAAGGCGGCCGGCTTTCAGGGGAGCGTCAGACGGTCAGGGCAGTTGGGTCCAGGTCTGGTTCGTGCCGCCGTTGCAGGTCCAGGTGATCAGCGCCGTGTCCTGCGCCGTCGAGCTGTTCGGCACGTCAAGGCACGAACCCGAGGCGCGGTTCTTGAGGGCGCCACCCACCTGGGTCCATTGCGTGGTGTCGCCGGCCGAGCAGGCCAGCTGCACCACCGCCGCGTTCGTCGTCGCGGTGCCGCTCTGCGCCAGGCACAGGCCGCTGTGCTCGGCCTTGAACTGCACGTAGCCGCCGGTGAGGCTCGTCACCGTGAACCTCTCGTTGTTCGCATTGCCGCACGGCCACTGCACCGCCGTCGCGCCGCTCGCGGTCGACACGGCCTTGATGTTCACGCACAGGTTGCTCAGGTTCGAGCGGATGCGGGTGATCGTGGGCGTCGGGTCGGTGTCCTGCGACCGCACGTACTCGCGAATCGCCACCACGTCGGCCGCCGGCAGGCTGCTGGCGTTGCCGTGGCCGCCGGCGAGCACGTCCTGCAGCGTGGCCGCCTGGCCGTTGTGGAAGAACGCCGCAGTGTTCCAGGTGCCCACGAGCGTCGGCGTGTCGAAGCCCACGCCCGCCAGCGGCTGGTTCATGCCCTTGCCCGACGACAGCTGGATGGTGCCCACGTCGTGCCGCTGTCCGTCGCGGAAGGTGGCGCCGGTGTGGCAGGTCACGCACTGCGCCGAGGCGAACAGCGCCTGGCCCCGCGCCGCATCGACGCTCAGGCTGCCGTCGGCGTTGCGCGCCGGGCTGCGCATGTACTTGTTCAGCGAGGTGAGGTAGGCCGCCAGGTCGTCCAGCTGCGCGTTCTTGCCGGCCTTGGGTGCGCCCAGCGGGTCCTGCGTGGCCGTGAAGTCCGCGTTGGTGAGGAAGCCGACGCCGCCGAACTCGTTGCGGATGTCGTTCTCGAAGTCCTGCACCTCGTCGAAGTTGGCCGTCCAGTGCAGCTTGCCGTGGCCCAGGCCGCGCTTGCCCATGAGGCTGATGGTGCGGCGCAGGCCCTCGCCGCGCTGGGTGAAGTCCCACACCATGCCGTCGTCGCCGGCATCCGCGTGGCAGCTCGCGCAGGAGATGTAGTTGTCCTTGCTCATGCGCCGGTCCGACGCGTTGTAGAACACCTGCTTGCCGCGCAGCGCCGCGTCCGCCATCGGCTCCTGCGCGACCGTCGAGACGTTCTGCAGGAAGATCGGCGCCGCCGTCTCCGAGGCCAGCACCGAGGCCACGTCGTGCACCGACACCGAGCGCGCCAGGAAGTTGTTGACGAACAACCGCTTCCTCGCCGCGTCCAGGTACAGGCCGTGCGGCGCGCTGCTGGCGTTGATCTCGCCCCGCACCGAGCGGCTGTACGGATCGACGATGGCCACGCGGTTGCCTTCCATCTGCGCGACGAAGAGGTAGTCGCCCGACGGCGAGAACAGCGCGGCGCGTGCCGGTGCGCGGTCGTCGAAGTCGATCTGCTCGGCGAACACTTCCGCGGCCGTCTGCAGGTTGACCTGCGAGAGGATGGAGCGCACCGTCTGGTCGTGCACCAGGTTGTTGCCGTCCCTGAACTTGCCGCGCACGATGTTGTCCTTCTTCGAAGGCAGCACCGCCCGCGTGCCGTCCGGCGAGATGATGACCTGGCTCAGGTAGTTGGCCACGCCGCGCGCACGGCTCTCGGTGTCCACCGTGGTGGTGTCCACCGGCAGCGCAATGGTGGTCATGGCGCTCATGCTCTGCAGGTTCACCTTGTGCAGCTGGCCGCCTGTCATTTTCGACTTGAAGCGGGTGACATAAGCCACCTGTGCGTCGGAGTTGACGGCGATGCCGCGCAGGTTGCCTTCCAGCGCGACCGCGCCGGTGGTGGCGCCGTTGCTCGGGTCGAAGCTCATGAGCACCGACTTGCTCTCCAGCGTCAGGAGGCCCTTTGCGCCATCGGGCGTGAAGGCCACGCCGTAGGGGCCGCTGCCGTAGGCCAGCGGCACGGTGGCCGAGGTGCTGCCGTCGGCCGCGTTGAGCGCCACGAGTTTGTCCTCGCCCTGCACCGTGACCCAGATGCGGCCATCGGGGCCCACGGCCAGCGTCTTCGGCTCGTCGCCCACGCGCACTTCCCAGCGCTTGGCCAGCGTGTCGGAGTTGATGGCGGCGACCGTGCCGCTGTCGGGGTTCACCGAGTACACCGAGTTCGCATCGCCCGCGATGTTGGTGGTGTGCGTGGGCGCCCGCGCCGTGGTCGGAACGATCACGGTGAGGTTGTAGGTGTAGAAGGTCTCGCGGCCGCTTGCGTCCTTCACCGTCAGCGTCACCGTGAAGTGGCCGGGGCGGTTGTAGGTGTAGGTGTAGTTCGGCTGGTTGGCGTACGCCGTCTGCGTGCCGTCGCCGAAGTTCCAGCGGAACTGCGCGCCGCCGCTGCCCAGCGTGCCGGGATTGAACACCAGCTGGCCGTTCACGAGCTTGGGCCCGCCGCCGATGCCGGGGTCGCCGATGATGGCCTGCCCGCGCAGCGTGTTCACCTCGGTGTCGGTGAGCACGCGGCCGTAGACGCGCACCTCCGCGAGCGTGCCCTTGAAGAGCGCCGCGTTGCCCTGGATCTGGCCCAGCACGTTGAACTTGTTCGTGAGGCCCTTGGTGCCCGTGAGGCCCGCGGAGGTGGTCTTCACGCCGTCGACGTACACCGCCTGCGCGCCCGAGGCCGCATCGCGCGTGAGCACCACGTGGTGCCAGTTGCCGTCGTTCACCGCCGCGGTGGAGGTGGTTCCGCCGTCGTTGCCGACCGACAGCTTGATGCGCCCGCTGGTGTCCAGCCAGCCCCAGAACACGTCGTCCGCGCCACCCGACTGGTCGCGCCCGAAGATGCCGGGTGCGGTCCACGAGTTCGCGCCGCCCGCCTGCGTGGTCTTCATGTAGAAGCTCAGCGACGCGGTGCCGCCGAGCACGGTGGCCACGCTGTCGTTCTTCAGCGGCACGCCGGCAGTGCGGTTCGCGAAGTTCATGCCGATGCTCTCGAACGCGTCGCCCGACACCGGCGTGCCGTTGTTGCTGCCGATCTGGTCGGAGAGATTGCCCGCCAGCGTCCAGTAGTGCATCAGGTTGATGTCGGTCGCGTTGCCGGTGTTGAAGGTCGAGCGGTAGTCCGCGCCGATGGCGTTGCCCGCATAGTCCTTCACGCCGTTGGCCGGCAGGAACACTTCATAGCTCGTGCCCGGCAGCAGCGGCTGTGCGGGGTGGAAGTTGACGATGCCCAGCTGCACGCTGTAGGTGCCGGCCAGCGTGTTGCCGCCCACCGGGCGCACGATGAAGGTGTTGGAATTCACGCTCTCGGGCCGGATGTTGTCCGTCATGCCGAGGCCAATGCGCGAGGTCAGCGCCTGCTGTTTCGCGCCATTGACGGGCGAGACCTGCTTGACTTCAGGCTTGGTGATGTCCGGGTCCACTGCATGCACGACGAAGCCGCTGCCCGAGCCGTGGTCGTTGCCCACGAAGACCAGGTTGCCGAACATCGCGACCTGGCCGTTGTCCGAGTGCGTGAAGTTCGGGTCGTCTTCGCGCAGGATGCTGCCGCGGCCCACCTCGACGTGGTTCAGCGGATTGCTCACGTCCACCTTGTGGATGCGGGTTTGCGCGCCCTGGATCACGTAGTTGTCCTGCGTGGCGCAATACAGCTGCTCGTCGATGACGAGGCGATTGTCTTCTGCCACGAAGCGCGAGCGGTCGGACAGGTCGTAGCTGTACATCTTGGCGCCGCTGTTGCGCGTGGAGACGTGCAGGTTCCGGCCGTCGAAGCAGGTCGCGTAATAGAACGGCGTGGTGCCCACGATGGAATCGAGCACCTTGGGGTTGAGCGGATCGGAGATGTCCAGGCTGGCGAAACCGCCGTTGCTTTCCATCGCGGTCAGCACCATGTGGTTGCCCATCGTGAAGATCGGGCCGATGCGGAAGCCGCCGAGCTCACCGGTGGGCACCGGGTTGGGTTTGCCGGCGCCGCGGTTCGCGACCACGGCGTTCGCGGGGTCGCTGGCATCGACGATGAAGATGCCGCGGCCCGCCGACGCCACGTACAGGTAGGGCGCTTGCCACCAGAGCTGCCAGGCGACGTTCTCGTAGTCGCCGCCGCTGACGCCGGGCAGCGCCAGCTTCTTGACCTGCTTGATGTCGTTGACGTCGGTGAAGTCCCAGAACTCCACGCCGTTGATGCTGGGCAGCACCACGTAGGTCTTGCCGCCGATCTTGGCGGTGCCGAAGGAGTGCGTCTCGCGGAACTCCTTGGTGCGCGCCTCGGGCTCGTAGATCTTCTTCACGAGCTGGATCTGGCGCGGGTTCGACACGTCGTACAGCAAGAAGCCGCCCGGGCCGAGGCCGCTGTCCGGCGCGAAGGAGGTGAGGAAGTAGCCGTTGACCATGATGCCCGCGTTCATCCCGTAGTCCTTGCGGCCCGGGTAGGTGGCGGGTACCTCGCGCGATTCGTAGGCACTGCTGTGCGCCGGATCGAGCGGGTGCGCGGGGCTCGTGATCATCGACACCGGCTTGAACAATTCAGCCGAGGTGTAGGTGAGGTTGCCCAGGCCCGGCCCCTGCAGCGGGAGCGGGTCGGCGACGGCGGCGGAGACCGCCGTCGCCATGTTGCTGAGGGTCGTCATCGGACTGACCCCGGTGATTGCCGCGTGCGTCAGCAGTGTGACGAACGGCACCATCAATGCCATCACGTAATACCGGATCTTCATCGTTGCCTCCAAGTTGTTAGAAGTTCGCAGGGGGACCCACTGACTCGTTTCTTCTCTGGCTCGACTTGCAAAGTGCGCGCGCAGGACGCACCCCGGCAGGCGACGGGTGATCGCCTGCCGTGAAACCCTCTCCCTTTGACAGCAGCGTTACTTGCCTGGCTTCGCGCCGCCCGATTCGTAGATGTCCCAGGCCGCCTCGGCGCTGGCGCCGCGGTGGATCATGGCCATCAGCGCACTGACCACCGCCGACGGATTCCCATGCTGGTAGACGTTGCGCCCGTACACCATGCCGACCGCGCCCTGGTCCAGCAGCGCGCGCGAGCGCGCGAACACCTGCTGCAGGTCTTCGCGCCCGCCGCCGCGCACGAGCACGGGGCAGCGCGCGGCCTGCACCACGCGGTGGAAATCCTTCGGGTCGCTGGTCGGGTCGGCCTTGACGATGTCGGCCCCCATCTCGCGCGCGAGGCGCACCAGCGTCACGATCTTCTCGGCATCGCCATCGACCATGTAGCGGCTGCCGGGCGTGGGCGACTGCATCACCAGCGGCTCGATCATCAGCGGCATGCCGTAGCGGTCGCAGTCGGCGCGCACGCGCGCGATGTTCTGCACGCACTGGCGGAACAGGTCGGGTTCGTCCGGCAGCATGAACAGGTTGACGACGACGCAGGCCGCGTCGCGCTGCACGGCCGGCAGCACCGGGTCGTGCTCGTTCTGCAGCTGCGCCCACATCACGCGGTGCAGCGTGGCGTTGTAGGGGTTGCCCATGTCGATGCGCATCACCAGTGCCGGCTTGTCGCGGCCCGGGCGGTCCTGCAGCAGGTCGGACTGGCCGTAGTTCAGTTGCAGCGCATCGGGCGCGGCCGCCACGAGCTTGTCGATGACCTGGGGCATGTCCTCCAGGCCGTCGAGGAACGAGGGCTCGTTGCACACGCCGTGATCCAGGGCGATGTCCAGGCAGCGGCCGTTGGTGAGCAGGCGGTTCAGCCGTGCTGTCTTGTCTTTCGACATGGGAAAGAACTCCTTGTTGGGGTCGGAAATGAAGAGGGGGATCAGGCGAGCGCGGAGAGGTGGCGCTTCGCCGCGGCGTCGATCAGCCGCAGGGCTTCGTCGCCCAGCGCGACCGCACCGGCACCGGCGTTCTCGATAGCCTGCTGGCGCACGCGCGCGCCGCAGAGCGCGACGGCCACGGTGCCGCGCGCGACGGTCCACGCGATCATCATCTGGCCGAACGAGCAGCCGAGCTTTGCGCGCACCGGCTCGAGCGCTTCGAAGAAGGCCTTGAGCGCCGCGCGGTTGGCGGCGCCGAAGCGCGGGTTGCTCGCGCGCTGGTCGTCGCCCTTGAACTCGCGCTCGGGGTCGATGGGGCCGGCGAGCAGGCCCAGCGCCAGCGACGAGTAGCCGAGCACCGCGACGTCGTGCTCGCTGCACAAGGGCGCGAGCGTGGCCTCGATCTCGCGGTCGATCAGGCTGTAGCGCTCCTGCGCCGCATCGACCGGGCCGTAGCGCAGGTATTCGGCGAGCGTCTCGGGGCTCACGTTGCTCACGCCGATGGCGCGGATCTTTCCCTGCTTCTTCAAGTCGAGCAGCGCGTCCATGGTCTCGGCCACGGGCGTGGTGCTGTCCTGCCAGTGCGTGATGTAGAGGTCGATGTAGTCGGTCTGCAGGCGCGCGAGGCTCTCTTCGCATTCGTGGAAGATCGAGTCGCGGCCCAGGTACCGGTACACCGGGTGGCCGTCTTCTTCGAAGAAGTGCGTGCCTTGTTGTGTGTGCCAGACCAGCCCGCATTTGGTGGCGATCACGGCTTCGTGCCGGCGCCCCTTGAGCGCGGTGCCGACGATGCTTTCGGAGCGGCCCAGGCCATAGGCCGGCGCGGTGTCGATCAGGTTCACGCCCGCATCCAGCGAGGCCTGGATGGCGATGACGGCGGCGGCGTTGTCCCCGCCGCCCCACATCCAGCCGCCCATGGCCCAGGTGCCCAGGCCGATGGCCGAGCATTCGATGCTCGACGGGCCCAGCGTTGTCTTCTTCATCTCGCTCTTCATTTCGCTCTTCATCTCGCTCGTCATCTGGTCTTCTTTCTCGTGTTCATGATGTGGTCGATGGTCACGGCCGCGAGCAGGATCAGGCCCTTGATCACGTCCTGCCAGTAAGGCGATACGTCCAGCAGGATCAGCGAGCTGGTCACCACCGACAGCAGCGCCAGGCCGAGCACCGCGCCCAGCACCGTGCCCGAGCCGCCCTTGAGGCTGGCGCCGCCGATCACCGCGGCGGCGATCACGTTCAGTTCCATGCCCATGCCGAAGGTCGGCGTGGCGGCGCCGAAGCGCGCGGTGTAGATCACGCCGGCAAGGCCTGCGGACGCGGAGCACAGCACCGTGACCCAGAACTTCACGCGGCCCACGCGAATGCCCGAATACAGCGCCGCCTTCTCGTTGCTGCCCGTGTAGAACACGCGGCGCAAGAGGGTCGAGCGGCGCAGCACGAAGTCGCTCACCACCACGATCGCCAAGAAGATCAGGATGACCGCCGGCACGCCGAAGAGGGTGCCCTGCCCGATGAACTTGAACTCCGCCGGCAGCGAGAACAGCGACTGCGGCGTGCCCTGCGTGAGCGCGAGACACAAGCCCCGCACGATCACCATGAACGCCAGCGAGGCGATGAAGTGATTGAGGCCGATGCGCGTGACGCAGCCGCCGATCATGGCGCCGATGAGCCCGCACATGCCGATGGCCACCAGGCTCGCGAGCCACGGGTCCACGCCCATCAAGAAGAGCTTGCCCGTCACCACCATCGCAAAGCAGACCACCGAGCCCACCGAGAGATCGATGCCGCCGACGATCAGGAGGATCGTCATGCCCACCACCACGATGCCTTCGATGGAGAAGGACAACAGCATCGCGCGCACGTTGTCCCAGGTGAGGAAGTAGGGCGATGCGAAGCTCATCGCGATGCACAGCACCGCGATGATCAGCAGCAGCCCTGCTTCGCGCATGCTCGTGAGTTTGTTGGCGGGCTTCACGGGGTCGCCTCCTGACGGTCCGGAATGCCCGGAATTCCCAGAATTTCGAGGGGGAAGGCCCGCATCGAGTTGTGCCGGGTAGTTCATGCTGTTTCCTGTTCGCAGAGTCCGGAAGCCAGCCGCAGCAGGGCCTCTTCCGTCATTTCTTCAGATTCCAGTTCGCCCGCGAGCCGGCCGTCGCGGATGACCAGTGCGCGGTCGCACAGGCCGATGATTTCGGGCAGCTCCGAGGAGATCACGATCACGCCCACGCCTTGGTTCGCGAGTTCGCGCAGGATGTGGTGGATCTCCGACTTCGCGCCCACGTCGACGCCGCGCGTGGGCTCGTCCATCAGCAGCACCGACGGGTTGGTGGCCAGCAGCTTGGCGATGGCCACCTTCTGCTGGTTGCCGCCCGAGAGGCTGGAGACCTCGATGGCGACGCCGTCGGACTTCAGGTTGAGCTTGGCGCCGAGCGTCTTGGCGAGCTTGTGCTCGGCCGAGCGCTGCAAGAGGCCCCAGGCCGAGCTCACGCGGCCGAGCGCCATCGACGACACGTTCTGTGCGATCGGCAGGTCCAGGAACACGCCGGCGGCCTTGCGGTCTTCGCTCAGGTACGCGATGCCTTCGCGCAGCGCGTCGCTGTACTTGCGGATGGTCAACGCCTTGCCACTCAAACGCACTGTGCCGCGCTTCGCAATGCGCAGGCCGCAGATGGTTTCCGCGAGCTCGCTGCGGCCGGCACCCATGAGGCCCGCGATGCCGAGGATCTCGCCGCGCTTGAGCGTGAAGGAGACGCCATGCACGCGCTCGCCGTCGGCGATGTCGTTCACTTCGAGCACGGGCCCGGAGGATTGGGCAACAGCCTGCTTGGGCGGGTAGTAGTTGCCCAGGTCGCGCCCGACCATGCGGCGCACCAGCTCATCGGGCGTGAGCCCGGCCAGTGGTCCGCAATGCACGTTGCGCCCGTCGCGCAGCACGGTGACGCGGTCGCCGTGCGTGAAGATCTCGGCCATGCGATGGCTGATGTAGATGATGCCGATGCCCTGCGCCTTCAGGTCGTGCAGCACGCGGAACAGCGCCGCGGACTCGTTGTCGGTCAGCGCGGCCGTGGGCTCGTCCAGGATCAGCACCTTGCAGTCGAGCGTGAGCGCCTTGGCGATCTCCACCAGCTGCTGGCTGGAGATGCTGAGGTCGCCAACCGGCGTGGCGGGATCGATGTCCTGCCCCAGCCGGCGCAGCACCTTGGCCGCCCGCTCGTTGAAGCTGGCGTAGTTCATCCACGTCTGTTTGCCGGCGTTGATCTCCGGCATGAAGATGTTTTCGGCCACCGTGGCGTCGGCGCACAGCGCGATCTCCTGGTGCACCAGGCCGATGCCCAGGCGCATCGCATGCGCCGGGCCGTCGATCACGACCTTCTGGCCGTTCAGCAGGATCTCGCCCTCGTCGGGGCGGTGGATGCCGTCGATGATGTTCATCAACGTCGACTTCCCCGCGCCGTTCTCGCCGCACAGGGCGTGGATCTCGCCCGCGTGCAGCGAGAAGTCCACGCCCGAGAGCGCGCGCGAAGCGCCGAAGCGCTTGCTGATGCCGCGCAGTTCGAGCAAGGCGCTCACTCGCCGATTCCCTTGGTGCCACGGCGGGCGAGGTACTTGTCCCAGTAGAAGTCGTCGGCGTTGGCCTTGCTGACCACGGCCAGGCCGTTGTCCAGGAAGGGCACGGCCATCGGGTTGGTGCCGTTGCGCTTGGCGTCGTTCATCGGGTCGATGAGCGAGGGGTTCTTGGCCAGGAACAACATCATCATGCCCATGTAGCCCTGCATGCCCTGGTTCGGGTTGATGGCGCCGAACACGTCGCCCGACTTGATCATGTCCAGGATCTTGGCGTTCACGTCGCAGCACATCACCTTGATGTTCTTCTTGGTCTCGACCTTGGCCTGCGCCGCGCCGAGCGCCGAGTTGGCCTCGGGCATGAAGAGCGCGCCCAGGTTCGGGTTGGCTTGCGCGAGACTCAGCACCGCCTGGTAGGCCTTGTTCGGGTCCTGGTTGCTGGCGGCGCGACCGACCAGCTTCATGCCCGTGTGCTTGGTCTTCATGCGGTTCACGAAGGCGGCGATGCGGCGGTCGTGGTTGTCCTGGCCCGGGTTCTCCAGCACGGCATATTCGCCCTTGCCGTTGAGCGAGGCGGCAATCGCATCGGCGGCTTGCGTGCCTTCGCGGTCGTTGTCGGAGGTGACGAACGAGGTGCGCTTGGAGTTGGGCGAATCGGCCGCGAAGGTGACGACCGGGATGCCCATCGCCGCGGCGCGGTTGATCGGCTCGATGAAGGGGTCCGGGTTCATCGGGTGCAGCAGGATGCCCGCGGGCTTGCGCGCCAGTTCCTGCTCGAACGATGCGAGCTGCTTGTTCACGTCGTACTCGGGCGTACCGGTGTAGCGCGTCTTCACGCCCAGCGTGCGGCCGAGCTGCTTCATCATTTCGTAGACGGGGAACCAGTACTCCACGCCGGAGACCATCACGTTCATCACGTAGACGTCGCTGGCATTGCCGCGCAGGCCCGTGCCTGCCGCAGGGGCTGCGGGCTGTTGTTGCGCGAACGCGCTCGCACCGGCCAGACCGATACCGGCGGCAGCTGCGGACTTCAGGAAATTACGCCTCATTCTTTGTCTCCTCACGTTGACTGGCAGAGCTTGCGATCTCTCTTTTCGAGCAGATCTTCGGGACCTCAATGTCACATCAGTTGTTATGACAGGCTAGAATGTAATCCCGGCCCGATTGGGTGGAGTACTAGGGGAAACGCTACTGGCGATGGCCTTTTTTTCCGCCGAAGCTGTTATGACATGATGCCAAACATACTGATCGGCGTGGACATGGGCTCGAGCAGCCTGAAAGCCCTGGCCCTCGAAGCCGGAAGCGGCCGTGCCATTGCCCTGTCCCGCATGCCTTTGCCGCACGACCGGCTCGCCGGCGGCGGCTGCGAAGTGCGCGCCGCGGCCATCCGCGCCGCGCTCACCCACGTGCTGCGCGACGTGGCCCACCAGCTCGGACCACGCGCCGCAGAAGTCCGCGCCATGGCCTGCACCGGCCACGGCGCCGGCCTCTACGCGCTCGATGCGAACAACGAACTCGTGGGCGGCCGCGCCGTCGCCTCCACCGACCAACGCGCCGATGCCCGCGCACGGACATTGGCCAGGAGCCAAGGCGCGCGGCTCTTCGAAGACGTGGGCTGCGGCCCGTGGCCCGGCCAGCCGACGGTGATCGCCGCCGAGCTGCTGGGCGCCGATGCCGTGCAGCGCGGCGAACTGCGCCGGCTGCTCTTCGCCAAGGACTACCTCGGCTTCCTGCTCACCGGCGAGATCGCCACCGACGCGAGCGATGCGAGCACCGCCGGCCTCGTTTCGCTCGCCACCGGCGGCTGGTCGCAGATCGCCTTCGATGCCTCGGGCCTCCAGGACCTGGGCGCGCACAACTTCGGCCCGATCCTTTCGAGCGGCACCGTGCTCGGCAAGCTGCGCCCTTCGGAGGCGGCGCTGTGCGGCCTGCCCGCCGGCATTCCGGTCGCGATGGGCGCCATCGACCTGCTCGCCTCGATGACCGCCATCTGCGCCGAAGGCCGCGGCCGCGCGGTGCAGGTGTTCGGCACGTGGTGCGTGAACGCGGTCATCGGCCCGGTCATGGACCCCAAGCCCGCCGTCGCCTCCATCGTGAATTTCGGCCGCACGCAGGAGCGGCTCTACATGGAGAACAGCCCGTCTTCCATGGCCAACATCGCGTGGCTCGCGGGCGTGCTCGCGCTGCCCGATGCGCGCGCGGTGGTCGACCTCGCGATGACCGTGCCGCTGGGCGCCAACGGCCTGCGCTTCGCGCCCTTCATCAACGGCGGTGGTGGCGTGACGGCGGGCTTCGTCGGCCTGAAGAGCCACCACACCCGCGCCGACATGGCACGCGCCGTGGTCGATGCCGTGGCGGCGCTGCATGTGCGCCAGACGGCGCGCCTGGCGGCTGGCGGCCTCGCCGTTTCCGCGTCGACCGTGCTGGGCGGCGGCGCGAGCGATGCGCGCCTCGTGCGCCTCCTTGCCTCGTTTCTCGGCCGCCCGGTCGAGCGCTGCGCCGACGACGAGACCGGCGCGCGCGGCGCCGCGCTCTATGCGGCCCTGTCGCAAGGCCTGGACGACGCGGCCGAGGGCAGCGCGCTGCTCGCGCCGTGCGACCTCATCGAACCCGAGGCAAGGGACGCGCGCGCCCATGCGGATTTCAACGCCGATTTCAACGAACTGATCGACAGCATGTCACCTGTATTCACCCACATCGCGGGCGGTGCGCAGAGCGCCGCACGGCCGCCCGAAGACGCTCGCACCGCAGCGCATGGCGCGGAGGTTTCTCGATGAGCGCCTGGCAACTTCCCTTCGTGCGCCCGGCCTCGCTGGCGGACCGCCATTTCTCGACCGTGATCGTCGGTGCCGGCATCAACGGCGTCGGCGTGTTCCGCGATCTCTCGCTGCAGCGTGTCGATTGCCTCATCGTCGACAAGGGCGACTTCGGTGCCGGCGCCAGCAGCGCGCCCTCGCGCATGATCCACGGCGGCCTGCGCTACCTGGAGAACGGCAGCTTCTCGCTGGTGGCCGAGGCCACGCGCGAGCGCAACCTCTTGCTGCGCAACGCGCCGCACCTGGTGCGCCCGCTCAAGACGGTGGTGCCGCTCGCGAACTTCTTCGGCGGCCTCATGAGCAGCGCGCTCAAGTTCTTCGGCCGCACGCCGCCGCAGCGCACGCGCGGCCTGCTGGCGGTGGCCTTGGGCCTGCGGCTCTACGACATCCTGGGCCGCCGCCAGCGCGTGATGCCGGGGCACCGCATCAGCCGCGTGCCGACCAACGACCGCAGCCTCTTTCGCGCGGCGATCCGCTGGACCGCGACCTTCTTCGATGCGTGGATCAGCCATCCTGAATGGCTCATCCTCGAACTCATCGGCGATGCCTGCCGCGACCAGCCGCGCTCGGCGGCCGCGAACTACTGCCGCGTGATGGGCTGCGCAGGCAACATCTTGACGCTGCGCGACGAACTCACCGGCGCGCTCGTGCGCGTGACGGCCGACACCGTGGTGAACGCCACCGGCGCGTGGCTGGACCGCAGCGCGGCCGTGCTCGGCGGCGCCGGCCCGCGCGTGATGGGCACCAAGGGCTCGCACCTGGTGCTCGACCATCCCGCGTTGCGCGACGCGCTGGACGGCCGCATGGCGTATTTCGAGGCGGTCGACGGGCGCGTGTGCATCGTCTATCCGTTCCTCGATCGCGTGCTCGTGGGCTCGACCGACATCCCGGTGGAGGACCCTGACCAGATCGTCACCGAGCCCGCAGAGGTCGACTACCTCATCGACGTGCTGCGCGAGGTGTTCCCCAACATGGCCTTCGGCCGCGACAACGTGGTCTACACCTACGTCGGCGTGCGGCCGCTCGCGCGCTCCGATGCCGACAAGCCGGGCCAGATCTCGCGCGACCACTCGGTGGTGATCGATCCGCCGAATGCGACGCGCGACATTCCCATCGTCGGCCTCGTCGGCGGCAAGTGGACCACCTTCCGCTCGCTCGCCGAAGAGGCGACCACCGAGGTGCTGCAGCTGCTGGGGCGTTCGCGCACCGCCTCGACCGAACTGCTGCCCATCGGCGGCGGCGCGGACCTGCCGGCCGATGCGGCCGCGACCGAACGCTTCATCGAGAAGATGACGGCCTCGGGCATGGGCCGCACGCGTGCGCTGACCCTGCTCGCGCGCTATGGCTCCAAGGCGCTGCCGCTCGCGCAGCGCCTGGCGGCCTCGGGCGACGTGCCGTTGCAACACGCACCCGACTACTCGGCCGCCGAGCTCTCGTACCTGTGCCTGGAAACCGGCGTGGTGCACCTGGACGATCTCGTGATCCGCCGCACGCTGCTGGCCATTCGCGGCCTGGTCACCGATGCCGCGCTTGCCGAAATCTCGGGCATCGCGGCCGAGGCGCTGGGCTGGGATGCCGCCCGCGCGCACAAGGAACTGAGCGCCTGCGCCACCGCCTTGCGCGAGCGCCACAACGTGCGCCTGCAGGCCGTCGCGCCCGACGTGGCACCTTCTTTCAATGCATCATTGATGGCCGGCTCCGCCCTCGGCCAGTCCTAAAAGTGAACAGTCCCAACGACATCTCGACCGTGCTCGACCGCAACTCCGAGTCCCCGCTGTGGGCCCAGTTCCGCGATGCGCTGCGCCTGCAGATCCTGCAGGGGGTGCTGCCCATCGGCGCCAAGCTGCCGTCCGAAGCCGAGCTGGGCGACCAGTTCGGCATCTCGCGCATCGTGGTGCGCGAAGCGCTGGCCGACCTGGTGCGCAACAACCTCATCTACAAGATCAAGGGCCGAGGCGCCTTCGTGTCGGCGCGCGAGCGCGACGAGGATTTCGTCTCGACCGTGCTGGGCTTCTCCGACGAGATGGAGCGCAAGGGGCGCTCGGTGCGCACGCAGATCCTCACGCAGGAATTGCGCGCGCCCACCGAACAGGAGGCCGCGTCGCTGGGGCTCACGGACCCGGACGCGCAGGTCGTTGCGCTCAAGCGTCTTCGCAGTGTCGATGGCGAGCTGCGCCTGCTGGTCGAGACGGTGGTGCCGGCGGACCTGGCGCCCGGGTTGCATCGCACGCGGCTGGATGACCGGTCGCTCTACGACGTGCTGCGCCGGCAATACGGCCTGCGCCTGGTGCGCGCCGAACGCTGGATCGATGCGGTGCTGCCCGATGCCGAAACCTGCAAGCTGCTTGACCTGCCGCAGCCCGAGCCGCTGCTGCGCATCGAGTCGATCGCCTATGGCGCGAACGGCCGGCCGCTGGAGCACTACCGCGCGCTGCACCGCTGCAAGGAAAGCCGCCTGCACGTGCAGACGACGACCTGAGTTTTCTTGTGCGTCAGGCCTTGGCGACGCTGCGCGAGGGCCAGAGCACCGAGGCGATCGCCACCATCATCAGCGCGACCGCGACCCAGTCCTGCCAGTGCACGACCTCGCCCAGCCACACCGCGCCGCTGAAAACGCCGAGCACGGGGATGAACATCACGCTCAAGGTCGAGGCCACCGGAGGCAGTCCGCGCGCCAGGTAGAACCACGCGGCATGCGCGAAGCCGAAGATCAGCACCGCGTTGTAGAGGATCGATCCCCAGGTCACCGGGCCCGGCCATTGCCACGGGGTGCGCTCGAAGAGCAGCGAGAGCACCGTCATCACGACGGCCGTCATCGCGGTCATCCAGAACGACAGCGTGAGCGTCGGCAGCCCGATGCGCGTATGGCGCAGGAGCTGCGTGCCCAGCGCCCATGTCGCCGCGGCCACCAGCGCCAGGGCCACGTAGCCGGGGCGCCCCGCGAGGTCGGTGAGCTCGTGCCACAGCAGGAGGCCCACGCCGACCGCGCACGCCCCCACGCCGATCCATGAACGCCGCGTGAGCACGGCGGAGAACAGCAGCGCGCCGATCACCGCCGAGAACACCGGCATCGTGTACCCCAGGATCGCCGCGCGCCCGCCCGACAGCGCCTTCACCGCGAGGATGATGCAGGCGTGCCAGACGAACATGTTGGTCGCGCCCAGCCACACCAGTTCGGGCCACGCGCTGCGCGGCACGCGGAACGGCACCTTCATCCACACCAGCGCGAGGCCCAGCACCGGCAGGCCCAGCCAGATCGAGATGGCGCGGAAGGCGAGCGGCGGATAGTCCGCCACGCCCAGCTTCATCACCGGCCAGTTGAAACCCCAGGCGAGGGTCAGGAGGACGAGCAGGACGAACTGGCGCGGGGTGAAGGAGGGCATCTGCGAGGTCTACAGCAAACGCTTGAGGTAACGCCCCGTGTGGCTCGCCTGGTTCGCCGCGATGTCTTCCGGCGTGCCTTCGCCCACCACCGTGCCGCCGCCGGCGCCGCCTTCGGGGCCCATGTCGATCAGCCAGTCGGCGGTCTTGATGACGTCCAGGTTGTGCTCGATCACCACGATCGTGTTGCCCGCGTCGCGCAGCTGGTGCAGCACCTTCAGCAGCAGCTCGATGTCGGCGAAGTGCAGGCCGGTCGTCGGCTCGTCCAGGATGTAGAGCGTGCGGCCGGTGTCGCGCTTGCTCAGTTCGAGCGCGAGCTTCACGCGCTGCGCCTCGCCGCCCGAGAGCGTGGTGGCCGACTGGCCCAGCTTGATGTACGAGAGACCCACGTCGAGCAGCGTGTGCAGCTTGCGCTCGATGGTCGGCACGGCCTTCAGGAACTCGTGCGCGGTCTCCACCGTCATCTCCAGGATCTGCGCGATGTTCTTGCCCTTGTAGAGCACCTCGAGCGTCTCGCGGTTGTAGCGCTGGCCGTGGCACACCTCGCAGGGCACGTACACGTCGGGCAGGAAGTGCATCTCGACCTTCACCACGCCGTCGCCCTGGCAGGCCTCGCAGCGCCCGCCCGCCACGTTGAAGCTGAAACGGCCCGGGCCGTAGCCGCGTTCGCGCGCGGTGTTGGTCTCGGCCATCAGCTCGCGGATCGGCGTGAACAGGCCCGTGTAGGTGGCCGGGTTGCTGCGCGGCGTGCGGCCGATGGGGCTCTGGTCGACGTTGATGACCTTGTCGAAATACTCGATGCCCTCGACCGACTCGTGCTCGGCCGGCTCTTCGTGCGCGCGGTACAGCGTGCGCGCCACGGCGGTGTAGAGCGTGTCGTTCACCAGCGTCGACTTGCCCGAACCGGAGACGCCCGTCACGCAGGTCAGGAGGCCCACCGGGAAAGCGACGCTCACGTTCTTCAGGTTGTTGCCGGTCGCACCGACCACGCGGATTTCCTGCAGGTCGCTCTGCGAGGCCAGGTGCGCCGCTTCGCGCGCGGCGCGGCGTTCGGCCGCGGGGCTGGGTGCGAAGCGCGAGGCTTTCTTGCCTTCGTTGAATGCGGGCTTCTTCACCACCGGCAGCCAGGCGGTGCGGTGCCGGGGCACCTCGATCTTGCGCACGCCCGAGAGGTACTGGCCCGTGAGCGATTCGGGGTTGGCCGACACCTCGGCATAGGTGCCTTGCGCCATCACGCGGCCACCGTGCACGCCCGCGCCGGGGCCCATGTCGATCACGTGGTCGGCGGCGTGGATCATGTCCTCGTCGTGCTCGACCACGATCACGCTGTTGCCGATATCGCGCAGGTGCTTCAACGTGCCGATGAGCCGGTCGTTGTCGCGCTGGTGCAGGCCGATGCTGGGCTCGTCGAGCACGTACATCACGCCCGTGAGGCCCGAGCCGATCTGCGAGGCCAGGCGGATGCGCTGCGCCTCGCCGCCCGAGAGCGTCTCGGCGCTGCGGTCCAGGCTCAGGTAGTTGAGGCCCACGTCGTTGAGGAATTTCAGGCGCAGGCCGATCTCGCGCACCACCTTGTCGGCGATGTCGGCCTTGGCGCCGCGCAGCTTGAGCGTCTGGAACCAGGCGAGCGAATCGCGCAGCGTGAGGTGGCTCAGTTCGAAGATCGCCATGCGCGGCGGCTCGCTGCCGTCCGCCGGGCGGGCCGATTCGTCGACCAGGAACACGTTGCGCGCCTCGGGCCGAAGGCGCGAGCCGCCGCAATCAGGGCAGGGCTGGAGGTTCCGAAAGCGCGCGAGGTCTTCGCGCACCAGCACCGAATCGGTCTCGCGGTAGCGCCGCGTCATGTTGGGGATGATCCCCTCGAAGGGGTGCTTCTTCGTGAGCTTCTTGCCCGCGAAGTTGCCCGACTCCATGGTGTAGTTGAACTTGATCTCTTCGGCGGCCGAGCCGTTCAGCAGCACCTGCTGCACCGAGGCCGGCAGCGATTCGAAGGGCGCGTCGACGTCGAACTTGTAGTGCTTGGCGACGCTCTCGATCATGCTGAAGTAGTAGCCGTTGCGGCGGTCCCAGCCCTTGATGGCGCCACTGGCGATCGACAGTGACGGGAAGGCCACCACGCGCGCCGGGTCGAACACCTCGCGGTGGCCCAGGCCGTCGCAGCTGGGGCAGGCGCCCACGGGCGAATTGAACGAGAAGAGGCGCGGCTCCAGCTCCGACAGCGAGTAGTGGCAGACCGGGCAGGCGAACTTGGCGTTGAACAGGTGTTCCTTGTCGGCCACACCCTCGGTGCCCAGTTCCAGCGCAATCGCGCGGCCTTCGGCCAGACGCAGCGCGGCCTCGAAGCTCTCGGCCAGGCGCTGCTGCATGTCGGGGCGCGCGCGCAGGCGGTCGATGACCACGTCGATGTCGTGCTTCTCGGTCTTCTTGAGCTTGGGGAGGTCGTTGTATTCGTAGGTCTGGCCATCGACGCGAAAGCGCACGTAGCCCGCGGCCTGCATCTCGGCGAAGAGCTCCAGGAACTCGCCTTTCTTCTCGCGCGCCACGGGGGCCAGGATCAGCAGGCGCGGCTCGTCGGGGATGGCCAGCGTCGCATCGACCATCTGCGAGACGGTCTGCGCCTGCAGCGGCAGGTGGTGGTCGGGGCAGTAGGGCGTGCCGGCCCGGGCGTACAGGAGGCGCAGGTAGTCGTGGATCTCGGTCACCGTGCCCACGGTGGAGCGCGGGTTGTGGCTGGTGGCCTTCTGCTCGATGCTGATGGCGGGCGACAGGCCCTCGATCACGTCGACGTCGGGCTTGTCCATGAGCTGCAGGAACTGCCGCGCATAGGCCGACAGGCTTTCGACGTAGCGCCGCTGCCCTTCGGCATAGAGCGTGTCGAAGGCCAGGCTCGACTTGCCCGAGCCCGACAGGCCGGTGATCACCACCAGCTTGTTGCGCGGAATGTCCAGGTCGACGTTCTTCAGGTTGTGGGTGCGCGCACCGCGGATGCTGATGCGCTGCTGCGCCAGCACCGCGCCGAGGTAGGTGTCGCGTTCGAGTTGTGCGTCGCGTGTGCGCTGCGCGTCGTCGTCGGCGTATTCAGTGGCTTTTGAATTCAAGGGGGCGATCGTCCGAGGGCAACCGGACATGATAATCCGCCCCGCATTTCATGGCGAGGGCGCGGAATCCGGCGGTTTCGCCGTGGGGGCTTCCGGCGCAGCCGGATGCACCGGCTCGGTCGAGCCGATGGCCCGGCCGACCATGTGCTCGGCCAGCGTGTCGTAGAGCGGGCGGCTGATCATCCGGGAGACCAGGCTGGCCAGCATGGCGGACGCCATCAGGCTCAGCACCATCGAATGGCCGTCGACCATCTCCATGACGATGATGAAGGCGGTGAGCGGCGCCTGCGTCACCGCGGCCAGGAAGCCGGCCATGCCCATGGCGATGAGCGCGGGCCCCAGGTCGCTGCTGGCCAGCCGCGACACCGCATCGCCGATGCCCGCGCCGATGGACAGCGAGGGCGCGAAGATGCCGCCCGGCACGCCGCACCACGCCGTGAGCCAGGTGGCGATGAACTTCAGCACGGTGTAGAGCGGCGTCAACTGGTCGTGCCCCTGCAGCATCTGCTTGACCGCCTCGGAGCCGGCGCCGAATGTCACGCCGCCGGTGACCAGCCCGATGATGGCGACCGCCAGTCCGCCGGCGGCCGCGAAGCGCACCGGAAAGCGTGCCCGCCAGCGGTTGAGCCGCCCGGGCGCGCCCGTGAGCGAGGCGATCAGCAGCCGCGCGAAGAGGCCGCCCGCCGCGCCGCTCAGCAGCGTGACCAACAGGCCGGGCCCGAGCGCGTCCCAGCCCAGCCGGGGCACCCGTATCACCCCGAAGTAGCTGATGTTGCCGAAGGCCGACACCGCCACCAGGCCCGCCAGCACGATGGCCGTGATGATCAGGCCGCTGGAGCGCGCTTCGAGCCGGCCCGACAGCTCTTCGATGGCGAACACCACGCCCGCGAGCGGCGCATTGAACGCCGCCGCAATGCCGGCCGCCCCGCCGGCCACCAGCAGCGCGCGCCCGTCGATGGCGGTGTTGGGCGAGAGCCAGCGCCGCGCATGCTGCATCACACCGGCCGCGACCTGCACCGACGGGCCCTCGCGCCCGATCGACAGGCCGGCCGCGAAGCCCGCCGCCCCGAGCCCGATCTTGGCGACCGTGAGCCGCAGCGAGGCGAACATGAAGCGCCGCTCCTGCGGCAAGGCCGGATGCAGCGCCGCCTTGATCTGCGGAATGCCCGAGCCGCCCGCACCGGGAAAAAAACGCAGCGTGAACCACACGATGGCCGCGGTGATCAATGGCGTCGTCAGCAGCACGGCCCAGGGCCAGGCGGCGTAGAAACGATGGAATCCGCCGAAGATCCAGTCGCTGGCGAGCGTGAAGCCCACCACGAAAAGCCCTGCCGCGATGGCGTAGCCCAGCACGATGGCCCGGTCCAGCCAGACCCGGCCGCTCGACAGCTCGGCGCGCAGGTGTTCGAAGAAATCGGGTTCACGGTTCATGCGGAAATGTCATTCTGGCATCCCCACGGCGCGGCGCCGCGGGCGTCGCCCGGGCCGGCCGGCATCGGGCACAATCTCCGGTTCTCTTCCTCCTCCTTCATCTACTTATCAGGGGCAGTGCATATGGCATCGGTCAATAAAGTCATCGTCGTCGGCAATCTGGGGCGCGACCCCGAAATGCGTACCTTCCCGAGCGGCGACCAGGTCGCGAACGTCACAGTGGCCACCACCGATCGCTGGAAAGACAAGCAAAGCGGCGAAATGCGCGAAGCCACCGAATGGCACCGCATCGTCTTCAACGGCCGCCTGGCCGAAATCGCCGGCCAGTACCTGCGCAAGGGCTCGCAGGTCTATGTCGAAGGCAGCTTGCGCACGCGCAAGTGGACCGACAAGGACGGCATCGAAAAATACACCACCGAGATCCGCGCCGACCAGATGCAGATGCTGGGCAGCCGACAAGGCCAGGGCGGCCCGTCGGGTGGTCCGGAAGACGACGGCGGTTATTCGCAAGGCGGCGGTGGCGGCGGCTACTCGCAGGGCGGCAACGGTGGTGGTGGCGGTGGCGGTGGCGGCTACGCCCCCCGCGCTCCCGCAGCGGCACCCCGCGCGCCGTCGGCCGCACCGCGCCAGGCACCGGCCAAGTCGTCGTCGGGCTTCGACGACATGGACGACGACATCCCGTTCTGATCCGAACGTCTTCCCTTGCATGACCGAAGCCGCTGCATCGCTGCTTCGGACATGCGTCCTGCCCGGGGCATCCTCGCCCCCGGCCATGCCCTGAATCCCGCCCTGCAGCTCGCGCCCCGATGAACTTGCCCCTGGTGCGCCAACTGCGTGCGTGGTTCTTCGAAGGCCTCTCGAAATACCGCGCCGCACCCCTCTGGGCCAACGTGGTGCTGGCCGTCTCGCTCGCCTTGCTGGCAGTCATGATCGTCTTCTTCGGCGGATCGTCCGCCGTGCCGGGTGTCGCGGCGACGCAGATCACCCGCGCCGGCTGGCAGGTGACCGAGGCACCGGGCTTTCGCGAACCCTCGCTGGTCATGGACAGCCGGGCCCTGCCCGACGCCTGGCAGCCTGTCGGGCTGCCCCTGTCCCTGCCCATCGCGCTGCTGCGCCAGGCCGACGGCCGCGAGTCCACCCGCACCCGCGCCAGCGCCAGCGCCAGCGCCAGCGCCACGCGCACCACCTGGCTGCGCGTGGCGGTGCGCGACCTGCCCGTCACCACGGGCCCGCTCGCGCTGTACGGCGCGCGCATCAAGACCGACGGCACCATCGCGGTGTATGCAGACGGCCGGCTGGTCCACCGCGCGCAGGAGAACGGGCCGCTCTGGAACAGCACCCGCGCGCCCCTGTGGGTGGTGATCGAGAAGACGCCCGACGCGGTGCCGCTCAAGGAAATCCTCATCCGCCTGGAACACACGCAGAACGCGCAGGTGGCGGTGTCCTCGCTGTGGCTGGGCCCGGTCGATTCGCTGAAGGACCGCTACAGCAAGCGCCTGTGGTTCCAGCAGGACCTGCCGGCCATGCTCAGCGCCGCCTTCATGGCCGTGGGCCTGTTCGCGCTGTTCGTGTGGTTCAGGCGCCGCCACGAAACCGGCTACCTGCTCTTCTTCAATCTCGCGACCACGTCGTTCCTGCGGAGCCTGCACTTCTACGTGGGCTTGCCGGTGGCCAACGACTGGTTCGCGTGGCTGACCGTCAACTCGCTGTTCTGGCTGGTCGCGGTGGTGCATTTCGCGCTGCGCCAGTTGCATGGGCGTCCGCTCAAGTGGCTGACGTTCGGGGTGGTCGGCTGGACCGTGCTGATCGGCGTGCTGACCCTGCCGGGGCTTTCGATCCTGAGGAACACACCGCAGGTCACGCCGCTCATCTACGTCGGCGCGGCCTTCATGGGCGGCGCGGTCGCGCTGGTGGGCGGCATCAGCGCCTGGCGCCGCTCCAACGAGGGGCGGCTGGTGGCCGTCGGCATCGGCGTGTGCGTGCTGCTGGGCCTCTCGGACTGGCTGCTGCAGAACAACTTCGTGAGCCCCGAGGGCTGGTACCTGGGCGCCTACACCAACGCCGTCACTTTCACCGTGTTCGGGGCGCTGATGTACCGGCGCTATGTCGATGCCATCGCCGAGGTGGAACTGGTCAACGCCAGCCTGGCCGAGCGCCTGCGGGCCCGCGAGGCCGAGCTCGAACTCAGCCACCGGCGCCTGCGCGAAGTGGAGCGACGCCAGACCATCGGCGACGAGCGCCAGCGCCTGATGCAGGACATGCACGACGGCCTGGGCTCCTCGCTCATCAGCGCGATCCGCTCGGTGGAGAACGGGCGCCTCACCAGCGAGAAGGTCTCGCACATCTTGAAGAGCTGCCTGGACGACCTGAAGCTCACCATCGATTCGATGGAGCCGCTCGAGGAAGACCTGCTGCTCCTGCTGGCCACGCTGCGCTATCGCCTCGGCCCGCGGCTGGAGAGTTCGGGCGTCGCGCTGCGGTGGGAGGTGCAGGAGATCCCGCCGATCGACTGGCTCGACCCCACCAGCGCGCTGCACATCCTGCGCATCGTGCAGGAGAGCATCGCCAACATCCTGCGCCACACCCGCGCCACCGAGATCCGCGTGGGCACCGTGCCCGAGGCCGAGGGCGTGCGCGTGACGATCGAGGACAACGGCCAGGGCTTCGACGTGGACAAGGCGATGGCCGAGGCCGGCGGGCGCGGCATGCAGAACCAGCTGCGCCGCGCGCAAGCCATCGGCGGGGGCGTGGGCTGGCGCTCGGGGCCGGCGGGCACGCTGTTCACGCTGTGGCTGCCGCTGCAGCGCAAGCCGCGCAAGGCCTAGAGGGCAGGCCGGCCGCTCAGCCGGCGTCCGCGTGCCCCTGGTGCTGGGGCAGGTCGTCGTTGATGGCGAACCACGGCGCCTTCGAGCCGACGAAGATGTGCGCGCTCGGGCGGATCGACGGATCGTCCACCAGCGTGCCCAGGGTGACGTGCACGAACAGGCCGTCGCGCACCACCGAATAGAGGAACGAGCCGCACGTGCCGCAGTGGATGTCGCCGGCGTCCGGCTTGCCATGGATCAGCAGCTGGTCGCCGCCCTCTGTGAGGGCCAGCTTGTGCCGCTCGATGCCGGCAAAGGGCTTGAAGGCCGAGCCCGTGGCGCGGCGGCAGTCAGCGCAGTGGCAGTTCAGCGCATAGGTGAATTCGTCGGCCACCGTGTAGTGAACGGCGCCGCACAGGCACCTGCCGGCGAGCGTGCGTGCGGGCTCCGTCATCGGCGTCTCCCGCAATCGCGCGGGGCTTCAGCCCGCCAGGCCCACGAACACGTTCTGCACATCGTCGTTCGCGTCGATGGCCGCGAGGAACACTTCGACTTCCTCCAGGTCCTCGGCGCTCAGGCTGGCCGGATCGACCGGGTTCTTCGGCTTGTAGCCCAGCTTGGCCGACAGCACCGTGAAGCCCTGCGCCGGCAGCGCGCGGCTCACGAGGTCCAGGTCCGTCGGGTCGGTGAGGAAGACGCTGGCGTTGCCCTCGGAAGCCGGCTCGAAGTCCTGCGCGCCCGCCTCGATGGCGGCGACCTCGGCGTCGGCAGTGGCATTCGCGGGCTCGGCCTCGATCATGCCGACGTGGTCGAAATCCCACGACACCGAGCCCGACGTGCCCAGCTGCCCCTTGCGGAACAGCACGCGCATTTCAGGCGCGGTGCGGTTCACGTTGTCGGTGAGGCATTCGACCATCACCGGCACGCGGTGCGGCGCAAAGCCTTCGTAGATCACGTGCTCGAAATGCACCGCCTCGCCCGTGAGGCCCGCGCCCTTCTTGATGGCGCGGTCCAGCGTGTCCTTGGGCATCGAGACCTTGCGGGCCTGCTCGACCACCAGCCGCAGGCGCGAATTGGAGGCCGGGTCGGCGCCGTTGCGCGCGGCCATCATGATTTCCTTGGCCAGTTTTCCGAACAAGCGGCCCTTGGCATTGGCGGCCAGATCCTTGTGTTTTGCTTTCCACTGTGCGCCCATGGCTGATGTTCCTTCGATTCGGGGCGACTACTGTAGCCGCAGCGCGGGGGCGGGCCGCAGTTTTCTCCAAGTCGCGGAGAAAGGGCGCGTCTACGCTCGCGCCGTTCACAACCATCGAGCCCGACGACACACCATGCCCTCCACCGAAACAAGACGACAGCAGACGGAAATCTTTCATCGGTTGCACGCCGGCCCCGCGCCGCTGGTGCTCGCGAACGCATGGGACGCGGTCAGCGCGCGCATCGTCGAGCGTGCCGGAGCGAAGGCCATCGCCACCACCAGCGCGGGCATCGCGTGGGCGCTCGGCCATGCGGACGGGGAACGCATGCCGGTGGACGAAATGCTCGCCGCCACCGCGCGCATCTGCCGGGTGACCGGCGTGCCGGTCACCGTCGACATCGAGCGCGGCTTCGGCGACAGCACCGGGGCCGTCTGCGACGTGGTGCGCGCGCTCATCGACATGGGCGCGGTGGGCGTGAACATCGAGGACGGCACGCTCCCCGGCACGCGCGCGCTCGCGCCGCCGGAGATCCTGTGCGAGCGCATCGCGGCGCTGCGCCGGCTCGATGCGCGCTTTTTCATCAACGCGCGCACCGACACCTACTTCGTCGCGAACGACGACCCCGCCGCGCGCTACGAAGACACGCTGCGGCGCGCGCGGCTCTACGCGGCGGCGGGCGCCGATGGCATCTTCGTGCCGGGCATGGCGAAGCTGGAGGAGATCGCGGGCCTCGCCGATGCCGTGCCGCTGCCCGTGAACGTCTATGCCGGCTACGCGCAGGCGCCTTCGGCCGCAGTGCTCGCCGGCGCCGGCGCGCGTCGCATCAGCCTGGGCTGCGGGCCGCTGCAATCGGCGCTCGGCTTGCTCGGGCGCATCGCCGCGGAGGCCTTCGATGCAGGTCAATTTCGCGCGATGGGCGAGGGGATGCTCGCGGCGGGTGAAATCAACGCGCTCTTCGCTCCTCTGTCCGGATCGGTCGCCAAAACCTAGAATTCCGCACACCGCGATGGCGGTAGAAAACGCACAGGGAGTCGGTGGGCGAAACGAAAGGATCCATGGGTTCGCCACACAGCACGCGCGACGATTCCGCGCTCATCCGCCAGGCACTGGGCACTACCGAGGCCTTCGCGGCCTGGCCTGCGGCATTGCTGGACGGACTGCTGCGCGTGGCCTGGCTGCGCACCTGTGCGCGCGGCGAGCTGGTGTACAGCGAGGCAGTGGACGAACCCGTGGTTCTGCTCGTGGTGTCCGGCCATCTGTTGATGAGCCGCCTGGCCGCCGAAGGCCCGGGCGTGCCCATGTCCATCATGGGGCCCGGAACGCTCATCGGCGTGCCGCGCGCGCTCGACGCCAAGGGCGAGGCGCGCTGCATCTACCGTGCCCACGGCAACGCGGTGGTCGCCTATTTGCCCGCGCGGGAAATGCTCGACGTGCTGGACGCCGCGCCTTCGCTCTGGAAGAGCCTGACCCTCATGCTGCTGCGCCAGCACCGCCAGATGCTCACGGCCATGATCGACCAGCTCGGCGGCAGCCTGCGCCGGCGGCTGGCCGCCACCATCGCCCGCCTCGCGCAGGTCTACGGGGTGGACGGCGCCGCGATGACGCTGCGGCTGCGCCTCTCGCAGGAAGACATGGCCGGCCTGCTGCAGGTCTCGCGCGGCGCCATCAACAGGGAGATGCGCGCGATCGAGGAGCTGGGCCTCCTGCGCGCCGACTACGGCACCGTGACCGTGCGCGACCTGCCCGCGCTGCTCGCGCTCGGCGGCATCGGCAGCCGGCCCGCGCCCTTCGAGCCGGAAAATCCGCCGGGCCATGCGCCAGCCGACGTCGCGCTCATCCGCCAGGGCCTGGCGCTCGTCAAGCGCTTCGCCGCGTGGCCCCCCGCGGCCATCGAGGCGCTGCTGCCCTCGGCGCGCCTGGGCCGCTATCGGCGCGGCGCGCGCGTGCGCATCCAGAGGAGCGATGGCGAGCCCGAGGCGCTGGTCGTGCTCTCGGGCCACCTCTTGGCCAGCCGCGTGCACGCGGACGGGTCGTACACGCCGGTGTTCGTTTTCCGTCCCGGCCGGGTCGCCAACATGTACAAGGTGCTGGATTCGCAGCACCACCTGCACGACATGTACGAGGCGCTGGACGAGCTCGTCGTGGTGCACCTGGCGGGACGCGCGATCGTGGAGCGGCTCGATGCGCAGCCCGCGCTCTGGAGAGCCATGGCGCCCCCGGTGCTCCTGGGCGTGCGCGCCGTCGCCAGGACCCTGATGGACTACCAGACCGGCAGCACCCGCCAGCGCCTGGCCGCCACCATCGCCCGGCTGGCGCAGCTGTACGGAGCGGGCGACGGCAGCCCCAGCTTGCGGCTTGCGCTGTCGCAGGACGATCTCGCGACCATGCTGCAGGTCTCGCGCCAGTCCATCAACCGTGAGATGCGCGTGCTCGAAAAGCAGGGGCTCGTGGGGGGCGAATATGGCGCGGTCAGCGTTCATCAGCTTGCGGCCCTGCGGCAATTGGGCGGACAAGTGCAGGAGGGACGGGAGGGACAGGATGGGCAGGACGCGCAGCCCTGAATTTTCAATCGTTATCAAGTTACGAATTCGCTTCGATTAAATTGCCCGCCGGCCAATCCGCAGTGAATTGTGGATTGAAGTTAAAAGTTGGCGATCATTTCTAAAGCAATTCAATTCCGAATTCCCGAAATGAACCGCCGCACAGGGTGGCATCGTGAATTCGACGGAAAAATCCGCGCAGGACATGGCGCTCCTGCTCCAGGGGCTGGGCACCTTCCAGGCTTTTGCGCCGTGGTCCGCGGCCGCATTGCGGGAATTGCTGCGATCGGCCCGTCTGCGCCGGTATGACCGGGGGGCGCCGGTCCATCGCGAGGGCGGCGGCGGGGCCGAAGCGCTGGCGGTGCTGTCGGGCTGCCTGATGATGGGCTGGTCGGGGCTCGGCGGCGAGCCCCTGTCGCTCACGCTCGTCGGGCCGGGCACGTTGGCGGGCATCGGCGGCGTGCCCGAGCCGCATGACGAGACGCGCTATGCCTACCACGCGCACGACGACGGCACGCTGGTCGCGCACCTGTCGGCCCCGGCGCTGCTCGGCATCCTCGATGCGGAGCCGCCGCTCTGGCGGGGCATGGCGCCCTTCCTGCTCAGGCAGCAGCGGGCGCTGCTGGCCACCCTCCTGCACCAGTTGAGCGGCCCGGTGCGCCAGCGGCTGGCAGCCACGCTCACCCGGTTCTCGCAGATCCACGGCGGCAACGACACCACCCGGACGCTGCGCCTGCGCCTGTCCCAGGAAGACCTCGCAGCCATGCTGCAGGTCACGCGCCAGTCCATCAACCGCGAGATGCGCGCCTTCGAGCAGCGGGGGCTGGTCAACTCCGAGTACGGCAGCGTGATCGTGCGCAACCTTGCCGCGCTGCGCGCCCTGGGGCACGGGGCTTGAGTGCCCGTTGCGGTTTCGCTGCCCGGAATTGATTGGCGGATGTGCATTTATTTGCACAGTGCGAATCTCATTGGCCTCAATTGTCCTGAACATCACTTTTCGAAGAAATTGACCTGAAAAGAGGATTGTCAATTTCAAGATGTGCAATTGTTTGCGCTCGACGCAATTGCTTTTCAAGCACTGTCTCAAACATTACTTTCCTGGCCATTCAGCGCTCGCTCGCAAGACGAAGCCCTTCTAAAGTCCGCTCCGGATCGCAATGACATCAGGCCAGCGCTCCACGCCGGCGCCACTGGAATTACTTTCTGAATGGGCGCAATTCGTTGATTGCCTTTTTCAAAGAGCAATCCATTCGTAGACATGGCATCCCGGGGTGCCCAATTTCTGGAGAAAACAATGAACGGAACGCGGGCGCCTTCTTCCGTGGCCCTTGTCGACAGCGCCGAGATCCAGCGCCTGGGCTTGACCAGCCGGCTGGAGCGGCGGGGCTACCTCCCGATGCTGTTTTCCGGCGTGTCCGAGTTGCTGGCGGCGCTGGCCAGCGGCCGGCAATTCGAGGCCCTGCTCTTGATGGACGACGGCACCGCGGCCTGGGGCCGCCTGTCGGCGGTGTGCAGCGTGCTCGGCATGCCGGCGCTGCTTCTCACCCACGAAACCCGCTGGAAGACCCGCGCCGAGCCCGACCAGGACCTTCTGCTGACACCGCTCTTCGACTTCGCAACCTCCGACAGCACCGACATCGAACTCGACGCGCGCCTGCGCAACCTGATCCAGCGCACCCGCGCCAGCGGACGCCGTCACTCCCAGGCCCTGGAAACCACCATCGGCGGCTACGAGTTCCTCGAAGGCCCGCAGATCGTGGTGCACAAGGGGCGCGAAATCATGCTGCAACCGCGCCAGTTCGAACTGGCGCTCGAACTCTTTCGCAACGTCGGCCGCCTGCTTACGCGCGAGTGGCTGTGGAACTCGTTCTGGGGCCCGACGCTGCCGCGCGACGGCGTGCGCGCGCTCGACGTGTGCGTGGCCAACGTGCGCCGCAAGCTCGAACTGCGACCCGAAAACGGCTTCACGCTGCGCGCCGTCTACAGGCGCGGCTACCAACTGCGCACGACGCCGCCGCGAACCCGGCTCGATGCGGGGCTGGCGCTGGCGACTGCACCGAAGCCGCCCACCTTCGCGCACGCCGAAGGCGCCCTGAATGGCCTGGCCCTGGGGCCGGCCGCTTCCCTCGGGCCGGACGCGGGCCTGCAGCTTTCCTGACCGGGGCGAATTGAACCGAGCCGTCGGCGCATCCGCACCGCACGCGCGCGCCAGGTTTCCTGCTCACGGTGCATGCGCACCGCCCGCGAGCGACGGACGAAGAAAAGGCTGGGGTACAGTGGCGACCCCTTGCCGCAGCCCACACCCACCGACCCCCTCGCCACGCACAGCATCCGCCTCGAATCGGTCACGCTGGTTCGCGGCGACCAGCGCGTCTTCGACGGGCTCACGCTCACCCTGGACGAAGCGCGCATCGGGCTCGTCGGCGACAACGGCGCGGGCAAGAGCAGCCTGTTTCGCCTGATCAGCGGGCTCGACCAGCCGCAGCAGGGGCGCGTCGTGGTGCATGGCTGTGACACGCAAACGGACCGCCGCGAACTCTCGCAACACGTCGGGCTGATGTTCCAGAACCCCGACGACCAGATCATCTTTCCCACCGTGGCCGAAGAGCTCGCGTTCAGCCTCACCGCGCGCGGCCAGACGCGGCAGGCGGCACGCGAGCGGGCGCGCGAATTCCTGGCGGAGCGCGGGCTTGCGGCCTGGGCCGGCCGCGCCATCGGCGAACTCAGCCAGGGCCAGCGCCAGCAGGTGTGCCTGCTCGCGCTGCAGATCAGCCAGCCCGCGACGCTGCTGCTGGACGAACCGTTCGCGAGCCTGGACCTCTTGAGCCAGGCGCGGCTGGCGGCGCAGCTCGAAGCGACCGGCCAGCAGATCGTCGTCTCCACGCACCTGCTCGAACACGTCCACGACTTCGAGCGCGTGCTGTGGCTCGAACAAGGCCAGGTGCGCGCCGACGGGCCGGGCCGCGAGATCTGCGAGGCCTATGCCGAGAATGTGCGCCAGCGCGCCGACGCGGAGCGGCATGCGTAGTCTTTATTCATCGCATCCGACCTGGCTGCATGCGGTGCCCGCGTGGGTCAAGCTGGCGGTGCTTTCGGTGTGCGGCACGCTGCTGGTGCTGGTCGCGCGGCCGGTGCACCTGGGCATCGCGTGCGCGGTGGTGCTGCTGCTTTTCGCATCGCTCGGGCGCACGGCGTGGCTGCGCGTGCGGATGCTCGCGGGCATCGCAATCGGCTGCGCGCTGATCGTCGGCTTTCACTGGTTCCTGGGCACGACCGCGCTTGGCGTGGCGAGCGCGTTGCGCCTGGCCAGCGCGGCGGTGCTCGCGCTGATGCTGACGCTCACCACGCGCTTCGAAGACCTGCTGGTCGTGCTCGAAACCGTGATGCAGCCGCTGCAGCGCCTGGGCGTGCCGACCGAGCGCATCGCTCTCGGCATCGGCCTCATGCTGCGCTTTGCCGAGAATTTCTACGTGCAGTGGCAGCGCCTGGACGACGCCTACCGGGCCCGCGCGGGCCATGGCGGCGGGCTGCGCCTCCTGGCGCCGCTGACCATCCGCACGCTGCAGACCGCCGAGCGCGTGGCCGATGCGCTGGCCGCGCGGCTGGGGCGGTAGGCCAGACAGCGCGGCGCAGAATCGGACGACACCCCTCTCCCGAATCCCGACATGACCACCACCGGCTCCATCACCTCGTCCCGCTCGCTCTCCTACATCGCGCTCTTCGCCGCGCTGATGGCGGTGTTCGGGCTGATCCCCAAGGTCGACCTGCCGTTCGGCGTGCCGATCACGCTGCAGTCGCTGGGCGTGATGCTGGCCGGCTGCCTGCTCGGGCCGCGGCGCGGCTTCTTCGCGATCGCGCTGTTCCTGCTCGCGGTGGCGCTCGGGCTGCCGCTGCTGCCGGGCGGGCGCGGCGGGCTGGCCGTGTTCGTCGCGCCGGCCGGGGGCTTCCTGTTCGGGTGGATGTTCGGCGCCTTCGCGTGCGGCCTCTTGATGCGCCGCATGGCCGGTGCGACGGGCAAGGGGCTGCTGGCCGCGGCGTTCTTCGCGTCGGTGGTCGGCGGGATCGTGGTGGTCTATGCGTTCGGCATCGTGGGCCTCTCGCTGATCGCCCACATGTCGCTCTCGCAGGCGGCGCTCGCGATGCTGGTGTTCATTCCCGGCGACCTCATCAAGTGCGGCATCTGCGCGATGCTCGTGCAGACGGTGATGCGCGGCATGCCGAGCTGGCGGCTCGATCGCGACTGAGACCGGGCGCTACGGGTTGCGCCGCTTGAACACGGTGCGCGAGAGGTAGTCCTTGCGCGGCCCGTTCACCAGGTGCTCGATGAGGAACGAGCCATCCGCGCGGAACCGGTAGACGCTGTCGTATTGGTCAGCCGCGCAGAGGTGGCCCGCCGATCCGACCAGCTCGCCGCCTTCGCGCACGATGGCGATGTCGTGGAAGAGCCGCAGCGGCGTCTCGGCGAAGAAGACCGAGAAGCCATCCGGCCTGCGCTCGTAGACGTATTCGCGGTGCCCGTCGAACGCTTGCCCATCGGGCAGGTGGATGCGTCCCTCTTCCCGGTACTTCAGCTGGCCGGTTTGCAGGCGCGCGAATCGGGCAACGCCGACCATCGTGGCCTTGCCCTCGATGGTGCGGTCCAGGTCCCAGGCGCCTTCCAGCCGGTCGAAGACCGTGTCCGGTGTGCCCCAGGAAGCAAGGGGCGGCAGGGGCGTCGTTTCCATGCGCGAACTCTAAGCCAAGCCGGGTTCGCTGACCTTTAGGCATTGATTGTTTCCGTTCCGTGAACGCCGTGGTTCCTTTTGCTACGGGTTTTTACCTAGATGCCGTCGCACAATACATCCACAGACCGGCCCCCAAGCCGATCTGGGTGAACAGGGCCCCGAGCGAGGTGGCCGCCCCCGGAGGGACGGTGACCCACCCAAGACCGGTTCGAAATCATCCAAAGCAAAAACTGAACTGAATTGAAGGAAATCCAAATGACCGCCTCGAAGATCCTCTCCGCCGTTGCTGTTGCCCTGATGGCTGTTGCCGGTGCCGCCCACGCTGAAAGCTATGACGGCGTGCACCAACTGACCTCGGCCGTCAGCCGCGCCGACGTTGCCGGTCAAGCCGTGGCCGCCGCGCACAGTGCCGACCCGTATGCCACGGGCGCCAATGCAGGCCCCGCGCAGGTCTTCGTTTCGTCGACCAGCCGCGCCGCGGTCCGTTCCGAAGCCGTTGCCGCCGCACACAGCGCCGATCCGTACGCCGAAGGCGCATCGGCTGGCGTGGCCCCGCTGGTCGCCAGCACCGTGGACCGCAATGCCGTTCGCGCCGCGGCCCGCGCTGCCGCCCGTGGCGACGCGCTGCCGCTGTAATCCTCCGGGAGCGCGAGCTCTCCAGAAAGCCGGCCCTGCGAAAGCAGGGGCCGGCTTTTTCTTTGCCGCAATGTCCTCATGACACCGTCAGACTGCCTTCGTACCATCGCCTGATATGCAACCCCTCGTCTTCGACCCCCGCCAGACCGCCCTCATCTCCATCGACCTGCAGCGCAGCAACGTCGGCCGCCCGCTGGCCCCGCACGCCGCGGCGGACGTGGTCCAGCGCAGTACGCGCATCGCCGACGCGCTGCGCGCCGCCGGCGGCACCGTGGTGTGGGTGCGCGTCGATCTCGCCGGACTGCTGAGCCTTGCGTCGGACACGCCGCTGCGCCCGCCCGGATCGCCCGTGCCGCCCCCCGAGTTCTCCGAGCTGGTGCCCGAAGTGCAGGTGCAGGACGGCGACGTGCGGATCACCAAGCGCCAATGGGGCGCCTTCTACGGCACGGACCTCGACCTGCAACTGCGCCGCCGCGGCATCAAGACGCTGGTGATGAGCGGCATTGCGACCAATTTCGGCGTCGAGTCGACGGCGCGCGCGGCGTTCGATCGCGGCTATGAGCTCGTGTTCGTGGAGGACGCGATGACTTCGCTGGGCGCCGAGCCGCACGCCTTCACCGTCAAGGAACTGTTCCCGCGCATGGGGCGCGTGCGGTCGACGGACGAATTCCTGGCCGCCGTCGCTGGCAAGAACTAAAGCTGCTCAGCGCGCGACCAGCCGCCGCAGGCCGGCGACGATGAAGGGCGCGCTGCTCGGCGCGACCGTCTCGTGCAGCTCGACGGTCCACTGCGAGGGCGCGTCGTCAGGCGTGGGGCGCGCGCAAAGCTCGCATGCATAGAGCACCCGGCCGGCGCGCGTCGTGTCGTCGCGCACGGCAATCGCCTCGCCGCGGCATTCGTCCACCACGCTCCACCGGCCATCGGCTTCGTGGCGGACCGACCGCCGCATCAGCCGCATGGCGATGCGCTCCGGCGCCACCGTGCGCTCGCCGCCCTGCGCCCCGGGCACCTGCGCGAGCAGGCGCACGTCGAGCGGCTCGCCCACGCGAAAACCTTCGCCGCGCTCCAGCGACATGCCGCCCAACGCCACGCGCACGCGGCGCCGCACGCGCAAGGTCGTGACGACGAAGACCACCGTCAGCACCGAGAACATCGCAAACACCGGCAGGCCGACCCCCATCCAGAGCCATTGCCACCCACCGGCCAGCGCCCAGGTCATCGCGTTGAAGCCGAAGACCGCGAAGAAAGCCAGCACCGCGAGCGCGATGAACCACGCCACCCAGTCGCCGACGGATCTGCGCAGGCGTTCCGTGGCCTGCGGCGCCTCGGACGTCCATTCGGCAGGCAGCGTTTCGTCGATGGGCGGCAGGCCGGCCGTTCGCGGATCGGGCCAGGGCGCCCAGAAGTCTTCCGCTCTGCGCTCCAGTGAAATCCATTGGAGATCGGTCCAGGCCGGCAGGTAGGCCGTGGCGGTTTCCTCGCCTTCCACCCGCAGCGCGATGCCTTTCACGCCATCGGGCGTCGCCTCCTCGAAGCCGCGCGGGTATACGCCGGGCGCCCGGTGCATCCGTCGCTCCCGCACATCGACGATCAGCGTGTCGCCGCCGAGCGCCACCGCCTGGTAGCGGCGCTCGGGCGAGGTGCACCCGTACCCCGGCGCGTGTCCGGACAGATGGGCGATCAATGCAACGGACGGATGGAGGCGGGGCATGGGAGAAGCGACCGAGCATAGCCATGCCCGTGCGGCGTGAGGCGCCGGGCGGCACCAGGCCGGTGCGGCGCTCGGCTGAAAGTTCGCATCGACCGGCCGTGCGACAGACCGCGACTGCGCCATAAGGCGCATTGCCTTGGCGCAGCGCATCACTCATGATGGCGGCGCGGAAGAGACGACCGCCCGACTTCATGCTTTCGCATTACTGCGCCATGGTGGTGCGGACACGCGAAAATACGACGACGTTTCCGCCAGGAAAAATGAAAGCATGATCCGTCGCCCCTGACGCGACAACCCAACACGCATGGCTCTAACTCTAGCCCCTGAAGATACGCGCGGACGCATTCACGATCTCGTGTGGTGCGGCTTCTATCCCGATGCCGATGTCGAGTGGATGATCACCGACGAGTATCTAGACCCCGACGAGCTCACCAGCGAAGACAGGGCCTGGGTCAAGGCCGAGGCGGCCGGCATCTGCGCCGCCAAGCGCGCGGCCGAGGCCGAGTGGCCGGCCCAGACGGAGTACGACCGGCTCGAAGCCGTGTTCGCGCAACTGCGCAGCGAAAAGGTCATTGCACTGCACCGCGCGGGCAACACGCTGTCCGACGGCCACGACGACGTGCGCGAGCACTGGCGCGCGGCGGGGCGGCTGGCCTCGGGCATCCGGGGCTGCTGCTTCTATCACTCGCAGGACCTGGACACGGCCGTGCGCACGGGCCGGCTGCACCTGGCGTTCAGCGGCGGCATGATTCCCGAGATCGAGCAGCGCGAGGCCAACACGGTGGTGATCGGCCACCGCATCGTCGAACTGCTGCGCGCCGCCGGCTTCGATGCGCACTGGAGCGGCAACATCAACGAGCGCATCGAAGCCGACCTCGGCCAATGGCGCAAGCGAGGCCCCTCGGTGTGAGCGCGCCGGCCTGGCTGCCGCCGCGCCGCATCGACGCCATCGATTTCTGGCTGCGTTCCCGGTTGCTGGCCAGCGCCCACACACTGCGCGAAGCGCTCAGGCCCTCGGCCCGGCGCTGGCATGGCGATGCCCCCGCATTGGCCGACGCGCCGGTGCTCGCGCAGTACCGCACCGCGCTCTGGTCCGACGGACGCGCGGACGAATTTCCCCTGGTGGCCGGCAAGGTGCAGAACCTGCGCGTGGCGCGCCGGGCCTTCGATGCCATCGAGGTGCCGGCCGGCGAGGTGCTGAGCTTCTGGCGGCAGCTGGGCCGGCCGGGCGCCTGGCGCGGCTTCGTGCAGGGCCGCGAACTGCGCGGCGGTTGCGTGGTGCCGACGCTGGCCGGGGGCCTGTGCCAACTCTCGAACGCGCTCGCCACGGTGGCGGCCCGCGCCGGGCTGGAACTGGTGGAGCGCCATGGGCACACGGCGCGCATCGAGCAGTCCGCCGATGCGGCGGGCGATGCCGTGGATGCGACGGTGTTCTGGAACTACGTCGATCTGAAGGTGCGCGCGAAGCATGCATGGCGGCTCGAAGTCGAGCTGACTTCCGACGAGCTGGTGCTGCGCATCCGCGCGCGCTCGCCGCTCGCAATGCCGGTTGCGCCAGCGGCGCCGATGCCGCCAATGGCGCTGCGACGGTCGAGCGAAGAAGGCGTCGGCACAGCGCTGCCACTGGCACGCGGTTGCCTCAGTTGCGACCAGACCGCCTGCTTCCGGCACCGCCCGCTCTCCGCCGTGGCGCAGCAAGGGCGCACGGCCGTCCTGCTCGATGCGTGGACGCCCGAGTTCGCGCGCTATCTCGCCGCACACCACGCCGGCGCCGACCGCATGCAGCCGGTGCCGATGCGGCTCGCGTTCTGGCGTGCGCGGCCGACCGCAGGCTGGCATCGGGAAGCCGTTGCGGATGGCGCCGCATCCATTGCATCGCCCTGGTGGACGAGCCTGCGCCGCGCCGCGTGGCAGCGTCTCCGGGCGCGGCACGCGGGCCAGCGGCAGGGAAGCCTGATCGACGGGCAGCGCTGGCTGGCGCTCGCCTTCGCCGCGCGCCTGAAGCCCGAACACACGCAGCTCGTGATCGACCAGGCGCTGCTGCCGCATCTGCAGCAGGCCGGCGCGCTCGACGGCCGCCGCGTCACGGTGCTGGCCAGCGCGTTGCCGATGGCGGAGATCGAGCGCCGGCTCGACGCAGCCGCTCGGCGCTGGCCCAACGACGCGACGTTGCGCGACTTTCGTGCGGATGCCGTGCTCGTGCGCGCCGAGGCCGCGGCATTGGCGCGGGCTGCGATGGTGGTCACGCCGCATGCCGAGGTCGCGGCGCACCTGGCCGCGATGGCGCCGCAAGCGGTCTTGTCGCGGCTCGATTGGGTGCTGCCTGCCGCGCGCGGCATCGATGCCACCCGCGCCATCGATGCCGCGCGCGCCGCGCCGCCGCTGATCGTCTTCGCTGCGAGTGCGCTCGCGCGAAAGGGCGCGCGCGAACTGGCAGCGGCGTTGCAGGGCTGGCCCTGCCGGCTGCGCGTGCTCGGATCGCCCTCGGACGATGCGCAGCTCTGGCGCGGCATCGGCGGCGTCGCGCACATGCACTGGCGGGGCGACGGATTGAACGGCGCCCGCGTGGTGGTGCTGCCCGCGCACATCGAGCACGCACCGCGCGCGCTGCTGCGCGCCCTGGCGGCCGGCGTGCCGGTGGTGGCATCGAGCGCCTGCGGCCTCGCCGGACTGCCGGGGGTGCGCGAAGTGACGGCGGGCGATGTGGAGGGTCTGCGCGAGGCATTGAGGAATGCCTGCGGCGCGGACGACAACAAGAACGAAGAAAGCATTGCATGACCATCGATCTCCAGACGCTCAAGTGCGGCGAATGCGGCAGCAGCGCGCTCAAGCGCACGGGCCTGAACGAATACACCTGCGACCACTGCGGCTCGGTCACGCTGGTGGAAGACAACGTCTCCGACCGGCTCGAACGCGTGCTCAACCAGGTCAAGAACGAAGCCGGCCGTCGGCTCGCGGCCGAGCAGGCGCTGCGACAGAACTTTGTGCTGCGCAACATCGGCATCGCGATCATCGGCGTGCTCGGGCTGGTGCTGGTGTGGCGCATCGTCGCGGCGCTCGTCGAGCCACGCCGGCCAGACGACAGGCGGCCCGTGGTCGCCGCGGTGGTCGATCGCAGCATTCCCACCGACGGCCTGAAGCTGGGCGAGCCGCGGCAGGTGCTGGTGGGCAGCGGCAGTTCGGCGCAGCCCAAGCTGCTGGTGGTGGCGCGCAACGAAACCGGCAAGCCGCTGTCGCGCGCGGGCATCCGGGCGACGTACTACGACGGCGACAGCAAGGTGGACGAGCGCACCGAGACGCTGCCGATCTTCGTGCTGGAGCCCGGCGAGAGCGCGCCCGCGCTGATCGACATGCCGAACGGAAAGAACGTGACGCGCCAGGAGCTGCAGGTGCAGAAGCTCTCCGGCCCCTACAACGCCGTGCAGGGCCCGCGCCTCGCGTTCACGCGCGTGCGGCTGGTGCAGCAGGGCGAGCGCGTGCGGCTGGTGGGCCGCATCGACAACGCGCGCAAGGACGCAGCCACGCTAGGCGGCATCGACGTGCTGGCGACGCTGTACGACGACGCCGGGCAGGTGATCGGCTTCGGCCACGGGTATGCGCAGGCGAGCGAGCTCAAGCCCGGCGCGCAGACCTCGGTGGACGTGAGCGTGGCCCGTTTCGGCCGCGCGGCGGCGATCGCCGCCTGGGACTACCGCATCGGCTACAACACCGTCGACGCCTCGGGCGCGCGCACGCCGGTGCTGAACGCCGAGCGGGTGGTGCGCACCGCGGCCGGGCCGGAAAGCTTCAACCCCGACCTGCGCCTGGGCACCGAGGACCTCTTGGCCGAGGACAGCGAGCGCTTCGATCCGAAGGACCTCGAGCTGCTGCCGCTGGTCGATGGGCGCAACAACATCCAGCAGCGGCTCTTTCTCGGCGAGCTGGTGAACCGCAGCACCGATGCGGTCGTGCTCGCGCCGGGCGGCGTGATCTCGCGCTTCAGCGGCAACAAGGCGCACGGCACGACGAACATCACGGGGCTGGCGTACCTTTATCCGGGCGAGCGCTTCCCGATCTTCCTGGAGCCCGAGGACATGGAGCGCTTCACCTCGACCCGCATCGAATGGAAGCCGATGCGCCGCGCCGCGCTGCCGGGGCCGCGCAAGCCGCTGGAGGTGAAGGTGACGGGCACCAAGGCGGAGCTGGGCAGCGTGCTGCTCAACTTCAGCCAGCGCTTCACCTACAAGAGCGTGGAGGTCACGGGCAGCGTGAAGAACCCGGGCACGGCCATCATCGGCAAGGCGCGGCTGTGGGTGAGCCTGCGCGACCGCAACGGGCAGCTCACCGGCTTCAAGCTGGTGGACAACCTGCCGGCCATCGCGCCGGGCGAGAGCGTGCCGTTCCAGGTGAACGTGGAGCAGAACGGCCGCGACTTCGCGAGCGTGACCACGCTATACCAAACCGAATAGCCCCTGCCGTGGCGGCGGCGGGCCGAACACGCCATCATGGCGCCCATGATTCCGTTCTCGATCCTCGACCTCTCCCCCATCACCGAGGGCAGCGACGCCGCGCAGTCGTTCCGCAACTCGCTCTCGCTGGCGCAGCACGGCGAAAAGCTCGGCTACACGCGCTACTGGCTCGCCGAGCACCACGGCATGCCGGGCATCGCGAGCGCGGCGACGGCGGTGCTCCTGTCGTACATCGGGGCGGGCACCACGTCCATTCGCATCGGCGCCGGCGGCGTGATGCTGCCGAACCATTCGCCGCTGGTGATCGCAGAACAGTTCGGCACGCTGGCCTCGCTGTATCCGGGGCGCATCGACCTGGGGCTCGGACGGGCGCCGGGCTCCGACCAGCGCACCGCGCGCGCGCTGCGCCGCAACCTCGAATCGGACGCCGACCAGTTCCCGCAGGACGTGGTCGAACTGATGGATTTCATGTCGAAGACGCCCCAGCAGCCCGTGCGGGCCGTGCCCGGCGAGGGGCTCGAGGTGCCGGTGTGGATCCTCGGCTCCAGCACCTTCGGCGCGCAGCTGGCGGCGCATCTCGGCCTGCCCTATGCCTTTGCCTCGCACTTCGCGCCGCAGCAGATCATGCAGGCCATCCAGATCTACCGCGAGACCTTCAAGCCTTCGGCGCAGTTGAAGAAGCCGTACGTGATGCTGGGCTTCAATGTGTTCGCGGCCGATACCGACGAGGAGGCTGAATTTCGCGCCACCTCGTGGCAACAGGCCTTCGTCAACCTGCGCAGCGGCCGGCCCGGCCGCCTGCCGCCGCCAGTGGAGAACTACCGCCAGAAGGTCGGGCCGGCGGAAAACGCGCTGCTCGACTCGGTGCTCTCGTGCTCGGCGGTCGGCTCGGTCGAGACGGTGCGCCAGGGCGTCGAGGCCTTCGTGGCGCGCACCGGGGCGGACGAATTGATGATCACCTCGCAGGTGTTCGACCACGCGGCGCGGCTGCGCTCCTACGAGCTGCTGGCCGGCATCCGCTAGGACGCACTTCAGGGCATCGGGGGGCGCCCCGGGGCGCATTTCCCCCACGGCGGAACCCGCTACCCCGGGGCTGGGACAATGGCGGGCTTATGGCAAAGCAACGGATTGTGGTCGGACTGAGCGGCGGGGTGGACTCCGCCGTCACCGCGCACCTGCTCAAGCAGCAGGGGCACGAGGTGGTCGGCATCTTCATGAAGAACTGGGAAGACGACGACGACAGCGAATACTGCTCGTCGAACATCGACTTCATCGACGCCGCCAGCGTGGCCGACGTGCTGGGCATCGAGATCGAGCACGTCAACTTCGCCGCCGACTACAAGGACCGCGTGTTCGCCGAGTTCCTGCGCGAATACAAGGCCGGCCGCACGCCGAACCCCGATGTGCTGTGCAACGCCGAGATCAAGTTCAAGGCTTTTCTCGACCATGCGATGCGCCTGGGCGCCGAGAAGATCGCCACGGGCCATTACGCGCGGGTGCGATTGAACGAGGCCACCGGCCGGCACGAGCTCCTCAAGGGGCTCGACCCCTCCAAGGACCAGAGCTATTTCCTGCACCGCCTGAACCAGGCGCAGCTGTCCAAGACGCTGTTCCCGGTCGGCGAGCTGCACAAGACCGAGGTGCGCCGCATCGCGGAGGACATCGGCCTGCCCAATGCGAAGAAGAAGGACTCGACCGGCATCTGCTTCATCGGCGAGCGGCCGTTCCGCGACTTCCTGAACCGCTACATCTCCAAGGAGCCGGGCCCGATCAAGGACGACCGCGGCCGCAAGCTCGGCGAGCACCAGGGCCTGAGCTTCTACACGCTGGGGCAGCGGCAGGGGCTGGGCATCGGCGGCGTCAAGGAGAAGGGCGCGCAGCGCGGATCGGGCGACCATTCGCCGTGGTTCGTGGCGCGCAAGGACGTCGAGAAGAACACGCTCTGGGTGGTGCAGGGGCACGACCATCCGTGGCTGCTGTCGTCGGCGCTGAACGCGGACGATGCGAGCTGGGTGGCGGGCGAAGCGCCCGCTGCGGGCAGCTACGGCTCAAAAGCGCGCTACCGGCAGGCCGATGCGGACTGCGAACTCTCCGATGGCACAAATGGCGCGGATCGGGCGAATGGCGCGAAGGGCGCGAATGGAGCTTTCAGCCTGCGCTTCGGCGCGCCGCAATGGGCCGTGACGCCGGGACAGTCGGCCGTGCTCTACGACGGCGAGCGCTGCCTCGGGGGCGGCGTCATCGTTTGACCGGTGGGGTCCGCACCGATTCGTCGATGTGGATCAGCTCGAGCGGGTGGCGCTGGCCGGCCAGGTAGTCTTCGACGCACTGCAGCAGCAGCGGACTGCGATGCCGTGCCACGCTGGCACGGATCTCGTCAGGCGTCATCCACAGCGTGCGCACGATGCCTTCGTCGAGCGCGCGGCCTTCTTCCTTCGCGCCGAGCACGCCGGTGAAGGCAAAGCGCATGTAGGTCACGTCTTCCCTCTGCCCGGCCTGTGGCCGGGAACGCGCCATGTAGACGCCGACGAGCGCGGTCGGGGCGAAGTGGTGAGCGGTTTCCTCGAGCGTTTCGCGGACGCATCCCTCGGCCGGCGATTCGCCGGGGTCGAGGTGGCCTGCGGGCGTGTTGAGCATGAGGCCGCCGGCGGCGTGCTCCTCGACCAGCAGGAAGCGGCCGTCTCGCTCGATCACCGCGGCGACGGTGACATTGGGCTTCCAGCGCGGGGCCATGGCTGGCTGCCCGGCTATCGCAGCACGTAGCCGGCGAAGCGCCAGGTGCGGTCGCGATCCAGGTGGAAGCTCACGAGTTCGCGCAGGGTGCCTTCGGGCTTGCTGGCGAAGCGGGTCTCGTATTCGACGCTGACGTACTGGCCGGCCGTGTCGGCATCGGGGTCGGCCACGACCTGGCGGTTGACCGCCACCCAGGTGCGCTGCTGCGGCGCGCCGAGCGATGCGCGGTTGCTGGCGATCTTGCCCGTGAAGTCGGCACGGGTCACGCGCTTGCGGGTGGCCGGCGTGGCGCCGTCCCAGAGTTCGCCGGCCTTGCCCTGGTCGATCATCTGGATCGCCTGCATGCCGCCGCGCACCATGTCGCTGGCCTCCACGATGTCCTGTTGTGCGGCGGCCAGGCCTGTGAAGCTGCTCCAGAGCAGCGTGGCGGCGAGCAGCAGCCGGGTCATGCGGTTCATCGTCTCATTCCTTGTTGGGTGCCGGGGACGCCGTTGGAGACTGTAGCTCGGCGGAGATTCCCGGCCTGTCGGGTAGGCGCACTAGCGCGCGGATGCGGGCAAGGTGTTCGCTTCGATCGTTTCGAGCCGATAGCCCAGTCCGTAGATGGCCAGCAGCAGGAAGCCGTTCTTGGGGCGCAGGTCGAGCTTGGTTCGAAGGCGTGACACGTGGGTGTCGAGCGAGCGCGAGAGCGCCTCCACGCCCAGCCCCCACACCGCTTCGTGCAGGTGCTCGCGCGAGAGCAGGCGCCCGAGGTTCTGGAACAGGAAGAGCGCCAGTTCGTACTCGCGGTTCTTCAGTTCGACCGGCTTGCCCTTGACCTTCAGGACGCGCGAAGGCGGGTAGAAATGGTAGGGGCCGAAGATCAGCTCGGCCTCGTGCTTCGAGGGGTAGGAGCGGCGCAGCAGCGCATTGACGCGGGCCTCGAGTTCGCCGGCCCGGATCGGCTTGGCCATGAAGTCGTCGGCGCCGCTGTTGAGGCCTTCGACCATGTCGGCTTCATCGCGCCGGTCGGTCACGAAGAGGATGGGCAAGCGGCTCTTGAGGTCGTGCCGGATGGCCTTGACCACGTCCAGCCCCTTCATGTCCGGCAGGCCCCAATCGAGGATCAGCAGGTCGAAAGTCTGCCGGCGCAAAGACTGCAGCAGCGTTTTTCCTTCGGTGTACATGCGGGACTCGTGCCCGAGACCCGTCATGGTGTGGTTGATCAACTTGAGCTGTTCCGGCCCGTTGTCCAGTACGGCAATACGCATTCCATCCCCCTTTTCCTCCCTTCGCCAACCTCAGTGAGCGGGCGATTGAGCAGAAGTGTATCTATCTGCGTCTGACGTAAGAAATAGAGATTGCAACTAATGCACGCATATTGCGTTTTTCGAGGGAATGCTAGGCCGAGATGGCTACAGTTGAATACAAATACTGTTATTCCATCCACCATCGTTTACGCGCCGGATCGCTGATCCGCCGGTTCTTGATCGGGGTCAAGGAGCCGATCCGGTCTTCGCGCGAGACTGCCGCATCCGACCGGCGAATACCCGAAGTCGCTATAAATTAGATAGCTATATCAATAGCATGCATGAGCCTTGGCGGGCAACTTCGTTGCGACATTCTTGCGACACGAGCCGCTGTAATCTTGCTGTAAGCTCTGCCCGCATTCCGTGCTGCCCCTTCCCCTGAGGAGATCTCTATGCTGATAGGCGTGCCTGCCGAAACCGCGGCTGGCGAAACCCGAGTGGCCGTCACACCCGAAACGGTGAAGAAACTGGTCGCTTCCGGGCACATCGTTCGTGTTCAGTCGGGGGGCGGCGTCGCAGCCAGCGTCACCGATGCGGCTTACCAGACCGCCGGTGCGGAAATCACCGACCAGGCCGGCGCGCTGTCCGCCGACATGGTGCTCAAGGTGCGCACGCCCAGCGATGCGGAGGCCGCGCTGATGAAGGCCGGCGCCGTCGTCATCGGCATGCTCAATCCGTTCGATGCGGCGGGCCTGCAGCGCCTGGCGTCGGCCGGGGTCACTGGCTTCGCCCTCGAAGCCGCGCCGCGCACCACCCGCGCCCAGAGCATGGACGTGCTCTCCTCGCAGGCCAACATCGCCGGCTACAAGGCCGTGATGATCGCGGCCGACAAATACCAGCGCTTCTTCCCGATGCTCATGACCGCTGCCGGCACCGTGAAGGCCGCGCGCGTCGTCATCCTGGGCGTCGGCGTGGCGGGCCTGCAGGCCATCGCCACTGCCAAGCGCCTGGGCGCCGTGATCGAAGCCTCCGACGTTCGCCCGAGCGTCAAGGAGCAGATCGAATCGCTCGGCGGCAAGTTCATCGAGGTCTCCTACGACACCGATGAAGAAAAGGAAGCCGCCGTCGGCGTCGGCGGCTACGCCAAGCCGATGCCCCCGAGCTGGCTTGCGCGCCAGCAGGTCGAGGTCGCCAAGCGCGTGGCGCTGGCCGACATCGTCATCAGCACCGCGCTCATTCCCGGCCGCGCCGCGCCGACGCTCATCACCGAGGACATGGTCAAGGCCATGAAGCCCGGCTCGGTGATCGTGGACATCGCCGCCGGCAAGGGGCCAGTCAATCCCGATGGTGGCGTGGGCGGCAATTGCCCGCTGTCGGAAGCCGACAAGACCGTGGTCAAGCACGGCGTGACCATCGTCGGCGAGACCAACCTCGCGGCGCTCGTGGCGGCCGATGCGTCGGCGCTCTATGCGCGCAACGTGCTCGACTTCCTGAAGCTCATCGTCACGAAGGAAGGTGCGCTCAAGATCGACTTGGAAGACGACATCGTCGCCGCCTGCCGCATGACGCAGGACGGCCAGGTCACGAAGAAGTAAGCGAAAACGCGAGGAGAACAAGCGCCATGGATCCCGTTTCCCACACAGTCATCAACCTGATCATTTTCGTCCTGGCCATCTACGTGGGCTACCACGTGGTCTGGACCGTCACGCCCGCGCTGCACACGCCGCTGATGGCCGTGACCAACGCGATCTCGGCGATCGTGATCGTGGGCGCCATGCTGGCGGCCGCGCTCACCACCACGCCGCTGGGCAAGACCATGGGCGTGCTGGCCGTGGCCCTGGCCGCGGTGAACGTCTTCGGCGGCTTCCTCGTTACGCGGCGGATGCTGGAGATGTTCAAGAAGAAAGAGAAGAAGGCCGCCGTACCCAAGGCTGAAGAGGGAGCTTCCAAGTGAGCATGAACCTCGTCACGCTGCTGTACCTGGTTGCCAGCGTCTGCTTCATCCAGGCCCTGAAGGGCCTGTCCCATCCCACCACCTCGATCCGCGGCAACGTTTTTGGCATGACCGGCATGGCGATCGCCGTGCTGACCACCATCGCGCTGATCCACGGACAGGCGCGCTCGCTCAATGTCGACTTCGGCACCGGCATCGCCTACGTGCTGGCGGCCGTGGTGGTCGGCGGGGGCCTCGGGGCCTTCATGGCCAACAAGGTCGAGATGACCAAGATGCCCGAGCTGGTCGCCTTCATGCACAGCATGATCGGCCTGGCCGCGGTCTTCATCGGCGTGGCTGCCGTGGCCGAGCCCTGGGCCTTCGGCATCACCGCCGCGCCTGTGGCGGCGCTCATCGGCGCCAACACGCCGGACGGTGCCGTCATCCTGGACGGCTTCGTGCGCTACGCCATTCCCGCGGGCAACCGGCTCGAACTGTTCCTGGGCGCGGCCATCGGTGCCATCACCTTCAGCGGCTCGGTCATCGCGTTCGGCAAGCTCTCGGGCAAGTACAAGTTCCGCCTGTTCCAGGGCGCGCCGGTGCAGTTCTCGGGCCAGCACATGCTGAACCTCGTGCTCGGCCTCCTGACCGTCGCGCTCGGCCTGGTGTTCGTCTTCACAGAGAGCTGGCCGGCGTTCTTCGCGATGCTGGCGCTGGCGTTCGTGATGGGCGTGCTCATCATCATCCCGATCGGCGGGGCCGACATGCCGGTGGTGGTGTCGATGCTCAACAGCTACTCGGGCTGGGCCGCTGCGGGCATCGGTTTCAGCCTGAACAACGCGATGCTGATCGTGGCCGGTTCGCTGGTGGGTTCCTCGGGCGCGATCCTCTCGTACATCATGTGCAAGGCGATGAACCGCTCGTTCTTCAACGTGATCCTGGGCGGCTTCGGCGGCGAGGCGGCCACCACCGGTGGCGCGGCCAAGGAACAGCGCCCGGTGAAGACCGGCAGCGCCGACGACGCGGCCTTCGTGCTCGGCAATGCCGAGACGGTGGTCATCGTGCCGGGCTACGGCCTGGCCGTGGCGCGCGCACAGCACGCGGTGAAGGAGCTCGCCGCCAAGCTCACCGAGAAGGGCATCATCGTCAAGTACGCCATCCACCCGGTGGCCGGCCGCATGCCGGGCCACATGAACGTGCTGCTGGCCGAGGCCGAAGTGCCCTACGACCAGGTGTTCGAGATGGAAGACATCAACGGCGAGTTCGGCCAGGTCGATGTGGCGATCATCCTGGGCGCCAACGACGTGGTGAACCCTGCGGCGCACACCAAGGGCAGCCCGATCTACGGCATGCCCATTCTCGAAGCCTACAAGGCCAAGACGGTGATCGTGAACAAGCGCTCCATGGCGGCGGGCTACGCCGGCCTGGACAACGAACTCTTCTACATGGACAAGACCATGATGGTCTTTGGGGATGCGAAGAAAGTAGTGGAAGATATGGGCAAGGCCATCGAATAGGCCGGCGATCCGGGCCCGCCGCAAGGCGGGCCAGATCTTCGCGGCGCCATTCGAGCGCCGTTTTCGTTTCAGTTACCCGCAAGTTCCAAGACCTGGAGGAGACACATCCATGACCGACCGCCCCTGGCTCAGCAGCTACCCGCAAGGCGTGCCCGCCGACATCGACGCTTCGCACTATTCCTCGCTGGTCGGGCTCATGGAAGAGAGCTTCACCAAGTACGCCGACCGCACCGCCTACAGTTTCATGGGCAAGGACGTGAGCTACGCGGAGACCGACAAGCAGAGCAAGGCCTTCGCCGCGTACCTGCAGGGCCTGGGCCTCGTGAAGGGCGACCGCGTGGCCGCGATGATGCCCAACTGCCCCCAGTACCCGATCGCGGTGGCGGCTATCCTTCGCGCGGGCCTCATCCTGGTGAACGTGAACCCGCTCTACACGCCGCGCGAGCTGGAGCACCAGTTGAAGGATTCGGGCGCCAAGGCCATCGTCATCATGGAGAACTTCGGCACCACGCTGCAGCAATGCATCGCGGCCACGCCGATCAAGCACATCGTGCTCACCTCGATGGGCGACCGCCTCGGTTTCCTCAAGGGCACGCTGGTCAACTACGTGGTGCGCAACGTCAAGAAGATGGTGCCGCACTTCAGCCTGCCGGGCGCCGTGCGCTTCAACGAGGCGCTTGAAAAAGGCGCGACCCGCAAGCTGCAGGCGCCGGTCATCGGGCCCGACGACGTGGCGGTGCTCCAGTACACCGGCGGCACCACCGGCGTGTCCAAGGGCGCAGTGCTCCTGCATCGCAACGTGATCGCCAACGTGTTGCAGTCCGAAGCCTGGAACGAGCCCGTGATGGCGCAGGTGCCGGCCAACGAGCAGCCTACCGGCGTGTGCGCGCTGCCGCTCTATCACATCTTCGCGTTCACGGTCGGCATGATGCTGGGCATGCGCACGGGCGGCAAGCTGATCCTGATCCCGAATCCGCGCGACCTCGCGGGCGTGCTGAAGGAGTTGTCCAAGCACACGATCCACAGCTTTCCCGCGGTCAACACGCTCTTCAACGGCCTGGCGAACCACCCCGACTTCAACACCGTCAACTGGAAGAACCTCAAGGTCTCCGTGGGCGGTGGCATGGCGGTGCAGGCCGCGGTCGCGAAGCTCTGGCTCGAGAAAACCGGCTGCCCGATCTGCGAAGGCTACGGCCTGTCGGAGACATCGCCCTCGACCACCTGCAACCCCACGAACAGCAAGGCCTATACCGGCACCATCGGCCTGCCGCTTCCGAGCACCTGGCTCAAGCTGCTGGACGACGACGGCCACGAAGTGCCGATGGGCCAGCCGGGCGAGATCGCCATCAAGGGACCGCAGGTGATGGCCGGCTACTGGCAGCGCCCCGACGAGACCGCCAAGGTCATGACGCCCGACGGCTACTTCAAGAGCGGCGACATCGGCGTGGTCGACGAGCGCGGCTACTTCAAGGTGGTCGATCGCAAGAAGGACATGATCCTGGTGTCGGGCTTCAACGTGTACCCGAACGAGATCGAGGACGTCGTTGCACAGATTCCGGGCGTGCTCGAATGCGCGGCGGTGGGCGTGGTCGACGACAAGACCGGCGAGGCCGTCAAGCTCGTGATCGTGAAGAAAGACGAGTCGCTCACCGAGGCGCAGGTGCGCGAATACTGCAGAGCAAACCTTACGGGTTACAAGCAGCCGCGAATCGTAGAGTTTCGTACGGACCTGCCGAAAACACCGGTCGGAAAGATCCTCCGCCGCGAGCTGCGCGACGCCAAGAAGTAAGGGTTCGGCCCGGGTAGGGCCACGGCATCGATCTTGCATATTCGCGGGTCGATGTTCAGATTCATATTGACCCGCGTGAGCCTGCTGGTGCCGACCTTCATCGGCATGACGCTGCTGGCCTTCTTTCTCATCCGGCTGGTGCCGGGCGACCCCATTGAAACCATGGCCGGCGAGCGCGGGATCGATCCCGCGCGCCATGCCGAACTGCGCACCGCCTACGGCTTCGACAAGCCGATCCTCGTGCAGTACGGCATCTACATCGGCCGCGTGCTGCATGGCGACCTCGGCAAATCGATCATCACGCAGGACAAGGTGATGGGCGAGTTTCTCGCGCTCTTCCCCGCCACCGTGGAACTCGGCGTGTGCGCGATCCTTTTCGCGCTGCTGCTGGGCTTGCCCGCCGGCATCCTGGCGGCCGTGCGGCGCAACTCCATCTTCGACCACGGCGTGATGGCCACCTCGCTCACCGGCTACTCGATGCCGATCTTCTGGTGGGGGCTGCTGCTGATCCTGTTCTTCTCGGTGCAACTCGGATGGACGCCCGTTTCCGGGCGCATCGCGGTGCAGTACTTCATCGAGCCCGAAACGGGCTTCCTCCTGATCGACTCGCTGCGCGCCGGCGATACCGATGCCTTCTGGTCGGCGCTGCACCACCTCATTCTTCCGGCCATCGTGCTGGGCACCGTGCCGCTCGCGGTGATCGCGCGCATGACGCGCTCGGCCATGCTCGAAGTGCTCGGCGAGGACTACATCCGCACCGCGCGCGCCAAGGGGCTCTCGCGCTTTCGCGTGGTGGGCCTGCATGCGCTGCGCAATGCGCTGATCCCGGTCGTCACGGTCATCGGGCTGCAGGTGGGCGTGCTCTTCACCGGCGCGATCCTCACCGAGACGATCTTTTCCTGGCCCGGTGTCGGCAAGTGGCTCATCGAGGCCATCGGCCGGCGCGACTACCCGGTGCTGCAGGGCGGCATGCTGCTGTTGGGCGGCATCGTGATGCTGGTCAATCTTCTTGTCGACGTGGCCTACGGCGTCATCAATCCCCGTATCCGACGCTGATGAACGCGACTTCGACCCCTCCCATCCCGACGACCGGTGCGAGCACCGCGCCGCCCGGCCCCTGGCGCGAGTTCTGGACCGCTTTCTCGGCGAACCGCGGCGCGGTCATCGGGCTCGTCACCATCGCCGTGCTGCTGCTCGTCGCGCTCCTCGCGCCGTGGATCGCACCGCACGCGCCCAACGAAACCAACAGCGCCGTCTTCCTGCAGCCGCCCGCCTGGCAGCAGGGCGGAACGTGGAGCTACCTGCTGGGCACCGACGCCATCGGCCGCGACATCCTGTCGCGCCTCATGTACGGTGCGCGGCTCTCGCTGTCGATCGGCGTTGCCGTCGTGGCGCTGTCGGTGGTGGCGGGCGTGGTGCTCGGTCTCATCGCGGGGTTTTTCCGCGGCGTGCTCGAGATCGCGATCATGCGGCTCATGGACATCGTGCTCACGCTGCCGAGCCTCCTGCTGGCCATCGTGATCGTCGCGATCCTCGGCCCGGGCCTCGTCAACGCGATGCTCGCGGTGGCCATCGTGGTGTTGCCGCACTACGTGCGTATCACGCGGGCGGCCGTCATCGCCGAGGTCTCGCGCGACTACGTGACGGCGGCGCGCGTGAGCGGTGCCGGCACGCTGCGCCTCATGTTCAGCGAGGTGCTGCCCAACTGCGCAGCGCCGCTGATCGTGCAGGCCTCGCTCGGCATTTCCACCGCCATCCTCGATGCGGCGGCGCTCGGCTTCCTCGGCCTCGGCGCGCAGCCGCCATCGCCCGAGTGGGGAACGATGCTGGCCGACGCGCGCGAGTTCGTGCTGCGCGCCTGGTGGGTCGTGACCTTCCCGGGTCTCGCGATCCTCGCGGCGGTGCTGGCTTTCAATCTGCTGGGCGACGGTCTGCGCGATGCGCTGGACCCCAAACTGAAACGATGACAACTCTCCATGATTCAAGTCCAGGGGCGCCGCGGAACCGGCTTTGCCGGGCCGCAGGTGCAGCCCCCTGCAAGGGGGTTGGCGAAGCGACACGAAGTGCGCGAAGACTGGGGGTGAGATGAGTCTTCTGGACATCAAAGATCTGCACGTGGAATTTCCCACGCAAGGTGGCGTGCTGCACGCCGTAGACGGCGTGAGCCTCACGCTCGAAGAGGGTGAAGTGCTCGGCATCGTCGGCGAATCCGGCTCGGGCAAGAGCGTCACGATGATGGCGCTCATGGGCCTGGTCGGCTTCCCGGGCCGCGTGCGCGCGGACCACATGCGCTTCGCTGGGAAAGACCTGCTCGGCATCTCCGACAAGGCGCGCCGCTCGCTGGTCGGCAAGGAGGTCGCGATGATCTTCCAGGAGCCGACCACCAGCCTGAACCCCTGCTTCACCATCGGCTTTCAGCTGATGGAAGTGCTGCGTCTCCATCTGAACCTGGACAAGCGTACCGCGAAGAAACGCGCGACCGAGCTGCTGGAGCAGGTGGGCATTCCCGCCGCATCGTCGCGCCTCGCAAGTTATCCGCACCAACTCTCGGGCGGCATGAACCAGCGCGTGATGATCGCGATGGCCATCGCCTGCAACCCGCGCCTCCTGATCGCCGACGAGCCGACCACCGCGCTCGACGTGACCATCCAGGCGCAGATCCTCGACCTGCTGCGCGAGCTGCAGAAGGAGCGCGGCATGGCGCTGGTGCTCATCACGCACAACATGGGCGTGGTGAGCGAGATGGCGCAGCGCATCGCCGTGATGTACGCGGGCCAGGTGATGGAGCACCAGCGCGTCGACCGGCTCTTCGCATCGCCGCAGCACCCGTACACCGAGGCCCTGCTCGCGGCATTGCCCGAGCGTGCCGCGCCCGAAGGGCGGCTGGCCACCATCAGCGGCGTGGTGCCCGGCGTGCACGACCGGCCTTCGGGCTGCCTCTTCGCGCCGCGCTGCAGCTACGTCACCACGCGCGCATGCAACGTGCGACCGGCGCTGCGAGAGTGGCAGGGTGCCGAGGTGCGTTGCCACTATCCGCTGGGCGAGCCGGGCCGCATCGTGGCGATCGAGCAGGACCGGCCACGGCAGTTGCCCGTGGCGGAGGCGCTGCCATGAACAACGACAAGGGCGTGCCCGGCGACATCGTGGTCGAGGCCACCAATCTGCAGCGCACCTACGACGTGCGGCGCGGGCTCTTTCGCGCGCCGGCGCATCTGCGCGCAGTGGGCGACATCTCGTTCCGGCTCGAACGCGGCCGCACACTGGCGGTGGTCGGTGAATCGGGCTGCGGCAAGTCCACGCTCGCGCGCATGGTCGCGCTGATCGAGAAGCCGACGGCGGGGCAGCTCACGCTGGTCGGCGCCGATGCGGTGAACCCGCCGGCCGAGCGCAAGCGCGAGCTGCGCCAGGCCGTGCAACTCGTGTTCCAGAACCCCTACGGCTCGCTCAATCCGCGCAAGAAGATCTCGGCCGTGCTCGAGGATCCGCTCGCGATCAACACCCCGATGGGCAAGGCGGAGCGCGCCACCAGGGCGCGCGAAATGCTCGCCCGCGTGGGCCTGCGTCCCGAGTACGCGAACCGCTACCCGCACATGTTCTCGGGCGGCCAGCGCCAGCGCATCGCGATCGCGCGCGCGCTCATGCTGTCGCCGCGCCTCCTGGTGGCCGACGAGCCGGTGTCGGCGCTGGACGTATCGATCCAGGCGCAGGTGCTGAACCTGCTGGCCGACCTGCAGGCCGAGCTGGGCCTTGCGTATCTCTTCATCTCGCACGACCTGGGCGTGGTGCGGCATATCGCGCACGACGTGCTCGTGATGTACCTGGGCCATGCGGTGGAGCAGGGCCCCAAGGGGCGCATCTTCGCCCGGCCGCTGCATCCGTACACGCAGGCGTTGCTGGCCTCGACGCCGGGGCTCAGCAGCCAGCGCATCGTGTTGAAGGGCGAGCTGCCGTCGCCGCTGAATCCGCCCTCGGGCTGCGTCTTCAACACGCGCTGCCACCACGTGCAGCAGCGCTGCCGCGAAGAGCGGCCCCTGCTGCGCGCGCTGGACGAGCGGCTGGTGGCCTGCCACTACGCAGAGAAGTTCCTCGATGGCGCGCCTCCCGTGCGCGCCGATGTCCCCGTGCTCGCCGTTCCGATGGCGACGAATCCCTGAGCAAGTTCGTTTTTTTCAACCGTGTCTGAAGGAGTCCCCATGAAGACCCAACCCTCCGTTTCGCGCCGCTCACGAATGCTGGCGCTCCTGGCACCGACAGCGCTTGCGGCCCTTACCCTGGCCTCGGGCGCCGTGTCAGCCAAGACGCTGGTGTATTGCTCCGAAGGAAGTCCGGAGAATTTCTATCCGGGCATGAACACCACCGGCACCTCGTTCGACGTGACCACGCAGGTCTACAACACCATCGTCGAGTTCGAGCGCGGCGGCACCAAGGTCACGCCGGGCCTCGCAGAAAAGTGGGACATCTCGGCCGACGGCACGGTCTACACCTTCCACCTGCGCAAGGGCGTGAAGTGGCACACCACGAGCAAGAGCTTCAAGCCCACGCGCGACTTCAACGCCGACGACTTCATCTTCATGCTCGAGCGCCAGTGGAAGGAGAGCGATCCGTTCTTCAAGGTCACGAGCCAGAACCACTCGTACTTCAACGACATGGGCATGCCCAAGCTGCTGAAGACGGTGGACCGCATCGACGACTTCACCGTGAAGATCACGCTCAACCAGGCCGAGGCGCCGTTCCTCGCCAACCTGGCGATGCAGTACGCGGGCATCCAGTCCAAGGAATACGCGATCGCCATGCTGAAGGCCGGCACGCCCGAGAAGGTCGACCAGGACCCGATCGGCACTGGCCCGTTCTACCTCGTGCAGTACCAGAAGGACGCGATCATCCGCTTCAAGGCCTTCCCGCAGTACTGGGGCGGCAAGGCGAAGATCGACGACCTGATCTTTGCGATCACGCCCGATGCATCGGTGCGCTGGGCCAAGCTGCAGAAGGGCGAATGCCACGTCATGCCGTACCCGAACCCGGCTGACCTGGACGCGATCCGCAAGGACCCGAACGTGCAGGTGCTGGAGCAGCCGGGCCTGAACGTGGGCTACCTCTCGTACAACACGACCAAGAAGCCCTTCGACGACGTGCGCGTGCGCAAGGCCATCAACATGGCGATCAACAAGAAGGCCATCATCGACGGCGTGTACCTCACGACCGGCGTTGCGGCCAAGAACCCGATCCCGCCGACCATGTGGTCCTACAACGATGCGGTGAAGGACGATCCGTACGACCCCGAAGCCGCCAAGAAGCTGCTGGCGCAGGCCGGCTTCCCCGATGGCTTCAGCACCGACCTGTGGGCCATGCCGGTGCAGCGTCCGTACAACCCGAACGCCAAGCGCATCGCCGAGCTGATGCAGGCCGACCTCGCCAAGATCAACGTGAAGGCCGAGATCAAGAGCTTCGAATGGGGCGAGTACCGCAAGCGCCTGCAGGCCGGCGAGCACCAGATGGGCATGCTGGGCTGGACCGGCGACAACGGCGATCCGGACAACTTCATGTACACGCTGCTGGGTTGCGCCTCGGCCAAGTCGGCCAGCGGCAGCAACATTTCCAAGTTCTGCTACCAGCCATATGAAGACATCGTGGTGAAGGCCAAGAGCACGACCAAGCAGGCCGACCGCGACGCGCTCTACAAGAAGGCGCAAGTCATCTTCAAGGAGCAGGCGCCGTGGTTCACCATTGCGCACGCGGTGCAGCTGAAGCCGGTGCGCAAGGAAGTCGTCGACTTCAAGCTGAGCCCGTTCGGCCGCCACACGTTCTACGGCGTGGATATCAAGTAAGCGGTGGCCGCGCCCATTGCCATCGTCGCGGCGATGCACGAGGAGCTGAAGGCGCTCCTCGCGCAGATGCCCGATGAGCAGCGTGTGCGCATCGCGGGACGCGACTTCTGGGTGGGCCATCTGCATGGCCAACCGGTGGTCGCGGTGCTGTCGCGCATTGGCAAGGTCGCGGCGGCTGTGACGGCCACGATGCTGCTCGAACGGTTCGCCGTGCGAGCCATTGTGTTCAGCGGTGTCGCGGGTGGCCTGGCGCCGGGTGTGAATGTCGGCGACGTGGTCGTGGCGACCGGGCTGCTTCAGCACGACATGGATGCCTCGCCGCTCTTTCCGAAGTACGAAGTGCCCTTGATGGGCATTTCGCGTTTCACGGCCGACGCCGCGATCAGCGATGCGTTGGCGGCCGTCGCGCAAGAGACGCTGCGTGACCCGGTGGCGCTGGTGGGGCAGAGCGCTGTCGATGAATTCGGCCTTCGGTCGCCGAAGGTGCATCGCGGCCTGCTGGTCAGTGGCGACCGCTTCGTCTCGACCGCTGCCGAAAGCCAAGCGCTGCGGCGCAATCTGCCCGACGCACTTGCCGTGGAAATGGAAGGCGCCGCAGTGGCGCAGGTGTGCCACGACTACGGCGTGCCCTTCGCGGCGATGCGGACGATTTCAGACCGCGCCGACGACGAAGCCCATGGCGATTTCGCGCGCTTCGTCGCCGAAGTGGCGAGCCGCTACAGCCTCGCGCTGGTCGGCGCGTGGCTCGCAAGGCAATCGGCTACTTGAGCCAGCCGCGCCGGCGGAAGTACCACATCGGCACCAGCGCGCTGGCCGCCATCAGCACGATGGCATACGGATAGCCCATGGCCCAGTCGAGCTCGGGCATGAACTTGAAGTTCATGCCGTAGATGCTCGCGATCAGCGTGGGCGGCAAGAGCGCCACGCTCGCCACCGAGAAGATCTTGATGGTTTTGTTCTGGTTGATGTTGATGAAACCGACGGTCGCATCCATCAGGAAGTTGATCTTGTCGAAGAGGAACGCCGTGTGGTTGTCCAGCGATTCGATGTCGCGCAGGATTTGCCGCGCCTCTTCGAACTGCTCGGCGTTGAGCATCTTGCTGCGCATCATGAAGCTGACGGCGCGGCGCGTGTCCATCACGTTGCGGCGGATGCGGCCGTTCAAGTCTTCCTGCCGCGCGATGAGGCCCAGCACCTCGCCGGCCAGCTCGTCGGTGACGTTGCCCGAGAGCACCTTCTTGCCGGCCACCTCGAGCTCGTCGTAGATGTTCTCCAGCGTGTCGGCCGAGTATTCGGCGTCGGCGTCGAAGAGCTTGAGCATCACTTCTTTTGCATCTTCGATCAGCCCCGGCGCGCGGCGTGCGCGCATGCGCAGGAGGCGGAACACGGGCACGTCCTCGTCGTGGATCGAGAACAGCACGCCGCGGCTGCGCAAGTCCGTGTTGTGCTGGTTGAGGATGAAGGCGACGCGCACCGTGCGCGGGTCTTCGTCGTCGTCGATCAAAAAGTCGGAGCGGATGTGCAGTTCGCCGTTGTCTTCTTCGTAGAAGCGGGCGGATTCCTCGATGTCCTCGTCCATCGCGTCTTCGGGAATCGAGAGACCGTAGTACTGCTTGATCCAGCGCTTTTCGTCCAGCGTGGGCGATTCGAGATCGACCCAGATCGGCTGGAACTTGGAGAGCTCCTCCAGCGACTCGATCTCTTCCTGGACGAGGCGGCCGTTGGCGAGCGTAAAGATATTGAGCATGGGCTCACTCCCGGGGATGACTGAACGGTAGGCGAGGGAGGGGCGCTTTCAATTCCCGGGCCCGGCGCGAGGCGCGTCAGAAGGGAGTTGAAAGCTGCCGAGACGGGGCGGTTTCCATGGGGAGTCTCCGGTTGCAGCGAGGCGCGATTATGTCACCGGCCACAAGGCGGCAAGATGGCCGGACTGGACGGACATACAGTAAAGTCGTGCCCCATGCAGACCGCTGCGCCCCCTGTTTTTTCCGCTGCGCCAAAGACTCAGGCCGAACGCCTGGCCGCAGCGCTGGCCACGCTCAACGACGACCAGCGCGCGGCGGTGGAGCACGGTGTCGGCGCTGCGGTGGCCGACGATCATCGCCCGCTGCTGGTGATTGCCGGCGCCGGCTCCGGCAAGACCAGCACGCTGGCGCACCGCGTGGCGCACCTGATCGCCGATGGCGTCGATCCGCAGCGCCTGCTGCTGCTGACCTTCTCGCGCCGCGCCGCGCAGGAAATGGAGCGCCGCGCGGGCCAGGTGCTGGCACGCGTGCTCGGGCTGAAGTCGGAACGGCCGCCCGCGCTGCCGTGGGCCGGCACCTTTCACGGCATCGGGGCGCGTTTGCTGCGCGAATACGCCGGGCAGATCGGCCTGGACGAGAACTTCACCATCCACGACCGCGGCGATGCCGAAGACCTGATGGGGCTGGTGCGCCACGAACTGGGCCTGTCCTCCACGGTGAACCGCTTCCCGCGCAAGGGCACGTGCCTGTCGATCTACTCGCGCTGCGTGAACACGCGCGCCCCGGTGGCCGAGGTGCTGAAGGAGGCCTTCCCGTGGTGCGGCGAATGGGAGGCGCAACTCAAGACGCTGTTTGGCGCCTACGTCCAGGCCAAGCAGCAGCAGAACGTGCTCGACTACGACGACCTGCTGCTCTACTGGGCCGAGATGGTCGGCGAGCCCGCGCTGGCCGAGGCCGTGGGCGCGCGCTTCGACCATGTGCTGGTCGACGAGTACCAGGACACCAACCTGCTGCAGGCCTCGATCCTCCTGGCGATGAAGCCCGACGGACGCGGCGTCACGGTGGTGGGGGACGACGCGCAATCGATCTACTCGTTCCGGGGCGCCACGGTGCGCAACATCCTCGACTTTCCGGCGCAGTTCAGCCAGGCCGCGCGGGTCGTCACGCTGGAGCGCAACTACCGCTCGACGCAGCCGATCCTCGATGTGTCGAACCGCGTGATCGCACAGGCGGCCGAGCGGCATGCCAAGACCCTCTGGACCGACAAGCCCTCCGCCGGTAAGCCGCAATTGGTGCTGGTGCCCGACGAGGCGGGGCAGGCGCGCTGGGTGGCCGACAAGGTGCTCGCGCACCGCGAAGGCGGGCTCGCGCTCAAGTCGCAGGCGGTGCTGTTTCGTACGTCGTCGCACAGTGCGGGGCTCGAACTGGAGCTGGCGCGCCGCAACATCCCGTTCGTGAAGTTCGGCGGCCTCAAGTTTCTCGAGGCCTCGCACGTGAAGGACCTGCTCGCGGTGCTGCGCTTCGCCGAGAACCCGCGCGGGCGCATGGCGGGGTTTCGCGTCACGCAGCTGATCCCCGGCATCGGGCCCGTCACCGGCACGCGGTTGCTCGACGCGATGGACCAGGCCGCCGATCCGGTCGCGGCTGTGCGCGACTTCGTGCCGCCGTCCGCGGCACGCGAGCAGTGGACGGGTTTTGCCGAGGCCTACGCCGCGTTGCGCGCGCCGTCGCTGGCATGGCCGGCCGATGTCGAACTGGCGATGGACTGGTACCTGCCGCACCTGGAGCGCCTCTACGAGGACACCTCCGGCGTGCGCCGCCAGGACGTGGAGCAGCTGGTGCGCCTTGCCGCGGGCTACGGCTCGCGCGAGCGCTTCCTGACCGAACTCACGCTCGATCCGCCCGAAGCCACGAGCGATCGCCCCGGCCCGCCGTTGCTGGACGAGGACTACCTGATCCTCTCCACCATCCATTCGGCCAAGGGCCAGGAGTGGAACTCGGTGCACGTGCTCAACGTGGTCGACGGTTGCCTGCCGGCCGACGTGGCGCAGGGCGCGCACGAACTCGAGGAAGAGCGGCGCCTGCTCTACGTCGCGATGACGCGGGCCCGCGACCACCTGCACCTGCTGGTGCCGCAGCGCTTCTACGTCACGCAGCAGGCGGTGCGGGGCGACCGGCACCTGTATGCGAACCGCACGCGCTTCATCGCCGAATCGGATCTCGCGGGCTTCGAGCAGCAGACCTGGCCACCGCCGCCGGTACGCGCACCCGCGGTGCCACCGCCCACCGCCGTGATCGACCTGCGCAACCGCATGCGCGCGGCCTGGCGCTGAAGCGGCCGGCCCTTCGCCCGGCAGGGTCACCGGGGGAAAAGCGCGTTGACACTTGCCGGCAAAGCGCCACGAAGGCGGGCCAACATGCGTGGGCAGCTATGGATTCAATAGCGGATCGAAGCAGGCTCCGCGAACGCCCGCCACCCGGAGAACCCAGGTATTGCAATACCGTGACAGCTTGGGCATAGTGAATCGACCGACCCCTCTTTCTCCCCCTTCTTCTTCTCTCTCCCCGAACCGCCCCCCTCTGTTTCGCCGGCCACGCTCCATCCCGGAGCGGGGTCATTTCCCCAACCGTCAATTCTCAGGAGGTCATTCATGAATTTGACGATCAGCGGTCATCACCTCGACGTCACCCCTGCCTTGCGCACCTACGTCACGAGCAAGCTGGACCGGATCACACGGCATTTCGACCAGGTGGTCGATGTGAAGGTGATCCTCACGGTGGAAAAGCAGAAGGAAAAGGAACGCCGCCAACGGGCGGAGTGCAACATTCACGTCAAGGGCAATGACATGTTCGCGGAGTCGAGCCACGCTGATCTCTACGCTGCGGTCGATGAACTGGTCGACAAGCTGGACCGCCAGGTGGTCCGCCACAAGGACCGCCTGCAGGACCACCATCACATGGCGCCCAAGCGCGTGATGTGAGCACCGGGCGAGGCCCCCTTGAGGCCCGCTCGCACCACAGGCCGCCTTCGGGCGGCCTTTTGCTTTTCCGACCGTTGCCGTGGGGCTTTGGGGTTTCTGCCTGGTTTCTGCCCAGGGCAGCGAGGCCTCCGGGCAACATGTAAACAGAAAGTAGATAGGGGGACTGGGGGTTTTTACCAACCGGGTGCATAATCGCCCCCGCTCTGCCCCCACCATGAATCGCCTCGCGTCCATCCTGCCGCCCGCCCAAGTGCTTGTGAGCGTTGACGCTACCAGCAAGAAACGTGCTTTCGAAGAAGCTGGCCTTCTGTTCGAAAGCCTTCACGGCCTGGGACGCGCCCTGATCACCGACAGCCTGTTTGCGCGCGAGCGCCTCGGCTCCACGGGCCTCGGCCACGGCGTTGCCATTCCGCATGGCCGCATCAAGGGCCTGAAGGCGCCGATGGCCGCGGTGTTCCAGCTGGCCAATCCCATCGGGTTCGATGCCCCCGACGAGCAGCCCGTCGCCCTCCTGATCTTCCTGCTGGTGCCCGAAGCGGCCACGCAGAAGCACCTGGAAATCCTCTCTGAAATCGCCGAGCTGCTGAGCGATGCCAGCCTGCGCGAACAGATCAAGTCCAGCACCGACGCGGCCGCGCTCCACGGCCTGATCGCCGGCTGGCAGTCGACCCAAGTCGCCTGAGCGCATGCGTCGGCGTGCGCGGCTGCTGCTAAGCTGCGCGACACCTCCTGTCACTCTTCACTCCAATGACGGCGCCGAGCGCCGCCTCCTGAACGCATGAAGCCGACCGTCATCAGCGCCGATGCCATGTTCGAGGAGTTCCGCGGGTCGCTCCGCTGGGAATGGCTCGCAGGGCTCGGAGCCTCGGAGCGCCAGTTCGATCCCGAGGTCATCAGCCGCGCCCAGTCGGCCGCCGACCTGGTCGGCTACCTCAACTACATCCACCCGTACCGCGTGCAGATCCTGGGCGCCCGCGAGGTGGCCTACCTGACGCGCGGCAGCCCCGACGACTGCGCACGCCGCATCGCCCGCATCGTCACGCTGGAGCCGCCGATGCTGGTGCTGGCCGACGGCCAGGCGCCGCCCGATGAGCTGCTGTCGATCTGCGAGCGCGCCCAGCTGCCGCTTTTCGCCACGCGCGAATCGTCGGCTTTCGTCATCGACCTGCTGCGTGCCTACCTGTCCAAGCATTTCGCCGAGCGCACCTCGATGCACGGCGTGTTCATGGACATCCTGGGCATGGGCGTGATGATCACGGGCGAGTCCGGCCTGGGCAAAAGCGAACTCGGCCTGGAGTTGATCTCGCGCGGCAATGGCCTGGTGGCCGACGATGCGGTCGACCTGTACCGCATCAACCAGAACACCATCGAGGGCCGCTGCCCCGACCTGCTGCTGAACCTGCTCGAAGTGCGGGGCATCGGCCTCCTGGACATCCGCGCGATCTTCGGCGAGACGGCGGTGCGCCGGAAGATGCGCCTGAAGCTCATCGTGCACCTGGTGCGGCGCGACAGCTTCGAGCGCGACTACGAGCGCATGCCCTCGGCACCGCTCACGCAGGACGTGCTGGGCATTCCGGTGCGCAAGGTCATCATCCAGGTGGTGGCGGGGCGCAACATCGCCGTGCTGGTCGAGGCGGCCGTGCGCAATTCGATCCTGCAGCTGCGGGGCATCGACACCTATGCGGATTTCGTGGCGCGCCACCACAAGGCGATGGAAAGCGGGCGCGACGGCGACTGACGCCGTCGTTTCGATCGACCGTTCAGCGCTTCTTTACGCAGTCGCCGCAGAGGCCGTAAAGCGACATGGCGTGGTCCTGCAGGATCCAGCCCTTGTCCTTGGAAATCATCTGCTGGCGGCGTTCGATCTCGGCGTCGTAGAACTCCTCGACCTTGCCGCACGAGGTGCAGATCAGGTGGTCGTGGTGCGTGCCCTCGTTGAGCTCGTAGACCGCCTTGCCGCTCTCGAAGTGGCTGCGCTCCAGGATGCCGGCCTGCTCGAACTGCGTCAGCACCCGGTACACGGTGGCCAGGCCGATGTCGGAATGCTCGTTCAGCAGGACGCGAAACACGTCTTCGGCCGTCATGTGCCGCTGGCTGCCGGTCTGGAAGATTTCCAGAATCTTCAGGCGTGGCAAGGTGGCCTTGAGGCCGGTATTCTTGAGTTCGTCGATATTGGCCATTGATGGTTCCTGCGCCCTGTGCCGCGGTCAGGTCCTGAAAAGGTCAGCCGCTACAATGGCCGATCATATCGCTACCCCCTTTTCCTCCCATGCCTGCCATTCTCCAACGCCGTCCCTGGCTGCTGGCTGCTGCCGTCGCCGCGACGCTCTGCCTCGGTGCCTGCAGCGGTTTCAGCGATCGCACGCGGGGCGCGCTGTCCGCGGTCACGCCCTACAAGGTCGAAGTGGTCCAGGGCAACTTCGTGTCGAAGGAGCAGGTCGCGGCGCTCAAGCCCGGCATGTCCCGCCAGCAAGTGCGGGAAATCCTCGGGACTTCGCTGCTGAGCGACGTGTTCCACGCCAACCGCTGGGACTACGTGTTCACCATCCGCCGCCAGGGCGTGGAACCCCAGGAACGCCGCCTGACCGTGTTCTTCAACGGCGAGCTGATGGACCGCTTCGAAGGCGGCGAGATGCCCAGCGAAGAAGAATTCGTCGCCACGCTCGATACCCGCAAGAAGTCCGGCAAGGTGCCCCAGCTCGAGGCCACGGAAGACGAGCTCAAGAAATTCGCGCCGGCCAAGGACGAGAAAGCCGACGCCGCCGCATCGGCCTCCGTGCCGCCGCTGCCGGCCGCCTACCCCCCGCTCGAAGCTGCGCGCTGAGCGCAGCAGGAGCGGGCGGCGCCCGCCGAGTCAGGCGGCGTCCGTCCGGTGCCCTTCTTGGTTCCAGTGGCCTGCGGGCCATCCTGAAGACTGAATCCGCGTGACCGAACCTACCTCCTCTTCCTCCCCCTCTTCCTCCCTTTCGGCCACCCCCGCGCTGCGCCGCATCGCCATCGCCGGTGCCTCCGGCCGCATGGGCCACATGCTGATCGAGGCCGTGCGCAACGCCCCCGACTGCCGCCTGGCCGGCGCGCTCGACATCGCCGGCAGCGAAGCCATCGGCGCCGACGCCGCGGCCTTCCTGGGCTTCACGAGCGGCGTGCCCATCGTGGCGGACCTGCGCACGGGCCTTGCGGATGCACAGGTGCTCATCGACTTCACCCGCCCCGAAGGCACGCTCGCGCACCTGGCGGTCTGCCGCGAACTCGGCGTGCAGGCGGTCATCGGCACCACCGGCTTCAGCGATGCGCAGAAGGCCGAGATCGCCGAGATCGCGAAAGACGTGGCGATCATGCTGGCCCCCAACATGAGCGTGGGCGTCAACGTCACCTTCAAGCTGCTCGAGATGGCCGCCAAGGCGATGTCGACCGGCTACGACATCGAGATCATCGAGGCCCACCACCGCCACAAGGTCGATGCGCCCTCGGGCACCGCGCTCAAGATGGGCGAAGTCATCGCCGATGCGCTGGGCCGCGACCTGAAGGACTGCGCCGTCTATGCCCGCGAAGGCATCACCGGCGAGCGCGATCCCTCGACCATCGGCTTCTCGGCCATCCGCGGCGGCGACATCGTGGGCGACCATACCGTGCTCTTCGCCGGCATCGGCGAGCGCATCGAGATCACGCACAAGTCGTCCAGCCGCGTGACCTACGCACAGGGCGCGCTGCGCGCGGTGCGCTTCCTGGCCGGCCAGAAAGCGGGCCTGTTCGACATGTACGACGTGCTGGGTCTTCGCTAAGGGAAACCGATGAGCGTGTTCCAACTGCTGACCCAGGGCGACGGCGTCAGCCGTTCGGTGGCGGCGCTGCTGCTGGCCATGTCGATCGCCAGCTGGGTCGTGATCCTCTGGAAGGCGTGGCTGCTGCGCGGCGGCACGCGCGACGTGCTGCGCGGCATCGCGGCGTTCTGGCAGTCGGCCACGCTGGCCGATGCCGAGCAGAAGCTCAAGGCATTCGACCGGGCCACGCTGGTGCTGCCGGCGGTCGTCGCCATCAAGAATGCGGCCGCTGTCGATGTCAGTGGAACGCTGGGTGCCACGGGCGACCGCAACCAGCGCCTGACGCGCGCCCTGCGCGATGCCCTGCACGCTGCGCTGCGGCGCCTCCAGGCCGGGCAGATTCTTCTCGCGACGGTCGGCGCCACCGCGCCCTTCGTCGGCCTCCTGGGCACGGTCTGGGGCATCTACGGCGCGCTGGCGGGCATCGCGGGCCAGACCGGCGGCTTCACCATCGACAAGGTGGCCGGCCCGGTTGGCGAAGCGCTCGTCATGACGGCCTTCGGCCTGGCGGTCGCCATTCCGGCCGTGCTGGCCTACAACGTGTTCGGCCGCGTCATCGGCCGCATCGAGGCCGAGCTCGAAGGCTTCGCGCACGACCTGCTCGGCAGCTTCGGCGAGGCGCCGGCACCGGCCGCACCGCCGCCGGCGCGGCCGATGCCCGTCTAAACAGGGAGCAGCGCGCCATGGCCTTCGGACGCACTTCGCTCGGCAGCAGCGCCGCAGGCGGCGGGCGAGCCACGGGCGCCGGCGGGCAGCGACCGCTCTCGGACATCAACGTCACGCCGCTGGTCGACGTGATGCTGGTGCTGCTGGTGATCTTCATCATCACGGCGCCGCTGATGGCCAGCTCGATCAAGCTCGACCTGCCGCAGACCGATGCGGGCCAGCCCAACGACACGCCCAAGTTCGTGAGTCTCTCGGTCGATGCATCGGGCAAGGTCTTCCTGAACGACAAGCCCGTGACCGACGAAGAGCTGGCTGCCCAACTCGAGAAAGCCGCCGCGGACAGCAAGGACACCGAAATGCAACTGCGCGCCGACCAGACCGTGCCCTACGGCAAGGTGGTGGCGCTCATGGGCATCGCGAACAAGGCGGGGTTGAGCCGAATCGGTTTCGTGACAGAGGCTGAAGCAGCCGCCGAAAAGCCGCGCTGATCCTGGCTTTGCTCCTTCCCCCTCTGGGGGAAGGTGGGATGGGGGCAAGCGGCCTCTGAAAAGCCGCGGTGATTGTTACCCCGCCGTGTCCCCACCCCAGCCCTCCCCCAGAGGGGGAGGGAGAAATACCGAAACGAAACCTCAGCCCAGCACCACCGGTTTCGTGTTCCAGATCTCGTGCGCGTACTGCGCGATCGTGCGGTCCGACGAAAACGCCCCCATCCCCGCCACATTGAGGATCGCCATCCGCGTCCACGCGTCCGAATCGCGGTACAGCGCATCGACCTCGGCCTGCTTGGCGACATAGCTCGCGTAGTCGGCCAGCAGCAGGTAGTGGTCGCCCCAGTTCACCAGCGCGTCGTAGATGCCCTGGTAGCGCGATGGCTCGCCCGGCGAGAACGCGCCGTCGCGGATCGCATCGAGCACGCGCTTCAATTCCGCGTTCTCTTCGTAGATCTCGCGTGGCTGGTAGCCGCGCGCCCGGATGTCCGCCACCTCCGGCGTCGTGTTGCCGAAGATGAAGATGTTCTCCGGCCCCACGTTCTCGCGCATCTCCACGTTGGCGCCGTCCAGCGTGCCGATGGTGAGCGCACCGTTCAGCGCGAACTTCATGTTGCCGGTGCCCGAGGCCTCGGTGCCCGCGGTGGAAATCTGCTCCGAAAGGTCGGCCGCCGGCATGATGATTTCCGCCAGGCTCACGCTGTAGTTCGGCAAGAACACCACCTTCAGCAGCTTGCCCACACGCGTATCGGCGTTGACGGTGCTCGCCACGTCGTTGATGAGCCGGATCACCAGCTTGGCCATCACGTAGGCCGAGGCCGCCTTGCCCGCGAACACCACCACGCGCGGCACGATGTCGATGGGCGTTCCGGCGGCTTGCGCATCCAGGATGCGGTGGTAGCGCGCCACCACGTGCAGCACGTTGAGCAGCTGCCGCTTGTACTCGTGGATGCGCTTGACCTGCACGTCGAACATCGCATCGGTGTCCAGGTCGATCTTCAGGTGCTCCCCGACCCAGTTGGCCAGCCGCAGCTTGTTCTCGCGCTTGGCGTGGCGGAACGCGCGCACGAAGGCGGGCTGCGCGGCCATGGGCTTGAGCGCCTCCAGCTGCGACAGGTCGCGCCGCCAGCCCTTGCCGATGCGCTGGTCCAGCAGCCCGGCCAGCGGCGGGTTGGCCTGCGCGAGCCAGCGGCGCGGCGTGACGCCGTTGGTCTTGTTGTTGAAGCGCTCGGGAAAGATCTTGTCGAAGTCCGCGAAGATCGACTGCTTCATCAGCTCCGAGTGAAGACCCGAGACGCCATTGATCGAGTGGCTCGCGAGCACCGCCACGTAGGCCATGCGCACGCGCCGCTCGCCCGATTCGTCGACCAGCGAGAGCCGGCGCATCAGCTCCACGTCGTTGCCCACCTTCTGCGTCACGGTGGCCAGGAACTTCGCGTTCATGTCGTAGATGATCTGCAGGTGCCGCGGCAGGATGCGCCCCAGCATCTCCACCGGCCAGGTCTCCAGCGCCTCGTGCATCAGCGTGTGGTTGGTGTAGCTGAACACCTTCTGCGTGTGCGCCCAGGCCTCGTCCCATGCGAGGCCGTGTTCGTCGAGCAGGAGGCGCATGAGCTCGGGCACCGCGAGCACAGGGTGCGTGTCGTTCAGGTGGATGCTGACCTTCTCGGAGAGCTGCTCGAAGGTCTTGTGGCTGCGCAGGTACCGGCGCAAGAGGTCCTGCACGCTGGCGCTGCAGAAGAAATACTCCTGGTGCAGGCGCAGCTCGCGGCCCGAGGGCGTGGAGTCGTCGGGGTAGAGCACCCGCGAGACGTTCTCCGACTGGTTCTTGCTCTCCACCGCGCCCATGTAGTTGCCGCGGTTGAAGGCCGAGAGGTCGATTTCCTCGGTGGCGCGCGCCGACCAGAGCCTGAGCGTGTTGGTGGCCTGCGTGCCGTAGCCCGGGATGATGGTGTCGTAGGCCACGGCCAGCACGTCGTGCGTGTCGACCCAGTCGGCCGCGCCGTAGGGCGCATTCAGGCCTTCGCGTTTCTGCACATGGCCGCCGAAGCGTACCCGGTAGTTCACCTCGGGACGCTGGAACTCCCAGGGGTTGCCGCGCGTGAGCCAGTAGTCGGGCGTCTCCACCTGCTGGCCGTCGACGATGCGCTGGCGGAACATGCCGTATTCATAGCGGATGCCGTAGCCCATGCCCGGCACGCCGAGCGTGGCCATCGAATCGAGAAAGCAGGCCGCGAGCCGTCCGAGGCCGCCGTTGCCGAGCGCGGCATCGGGCTCGCGCTCGGCCAGCGCCGACATGTCGACGCCGAAGTCGGCCAGGGCTTCGCGCACCGTGTCGTACAGGTCCACCGCGAGCAGCGCGTTGGTGAAGGTGCGCCCGATGAGGAACTCCATCGAGAGGTAGTAGACGCGCTTCAGGTCCTGCGCGTAGTTGGCGCGCGTGGTCATCATCCAGCGCTCCACCAGCTGGTCGCGCACGGCCTGCGAGGTGGCGTTGAGCCAGTCGTCCTGGCTGGCGGCGACCGGGTCCTTGCCGACCGCATAGATCAGCTTGTTGGCCACGGCGCGCTTGAAGGCCGCAACGTCGCGGTCGGGGTGGTCGTAGGCGAAGTCTTTGATCGTCATGGTGGGGCGCTCTGGTGTGAGTGGTTAGGGTTGCAGCCGCGGGATCTTCGCGAGAACACCGCGGAACCGGCTTTGCCGGGCCGCTGGCATTGCCTCCCGTGAGGGGGCTGGCGAAGCGACGCGAAGTGCGCGAAGACGGGGGGTCATTCCATGCTCTGCCTGTAGACGTCGATGTACTGGGCGGCGGCCGTGGCCCAGTCGGCCGGACGCCGCATGGCATGGCCGCGCACGCGGCGCCAGTCGGGCGCGCGCTGGTAGAGGGCGAAGGCACGGCGCAGCGCGCGTTCGTAGTCGGCCGCGTCGAAGCGGTCGAACACGAAGCCGGTGGCCTCGCCGCTCGCCATGTCTTCCAGCGTGCTGTCGACCACCGTGTCGGCCAGCCCGCCCACGCGGCGCACCAGCGGCAGGCTGCCGTATTTCAGGCCGTACATCTGCGTGAGGCCGCAGGGCTCGAAGAGCGACGGCACCAGCGTCACGTCGCCGCCGCCGAAGAGCTGGTGCGCGAGCGTCTCGTTGTAGCCGATGGTCACGCTGACCGATTCCGGCGCCGCCGCCGCGCGCTGGCGGAAGGCCTCTTCGAGCCACGCTTCGCCGCTGCCCAGCAGCGCGAGCTGGCCGCCCTGGGCGAGCAGCGCGTCGATGCCGCCGAGCACGAGGTGCAGGCCCTTCTGCTCGGTGAGCCGGCTCACGAGAATGAAAAGCGGCGCATCGGGCCGCTCGGCGAGGCCAAGCTGGTGTTGCAGCACCGCCTTGCAGCGCGCCTTGCCCGCCATGTGGCGGCCCTCGGGCGTGTGATAGCCCTGCACCAGCGCGGCGTCGGAGGCCGGGTTCCAGACCTTGTCGTCCACCGCGTTCAGGATGCCGGTGAGCGCGCCGCTGCGCTGGCGCAGCAGGCCGTCCAGGCCGCAGCCCTGCTCGGGCGTCTGGATCTCCAGCGCGTAGGTCGGGCTCACCGTGGTGAGCCGGTCGGCGAAGTACAGGCCGGCTTTCATGAACGAGACCTGCCCGTGGTATTCGAGCCCGTTCATGTGGAAGGCGGGGCCCGGCAAGCCAAGGTCGGTGAAATGCCAGGGCGCGAAGATGCCCTGGTAGGCCAGGTTGTGCACCGTGAACACGGTGCCCACGCGCAAATCACGGTTCGGGCCGGCCTGCCGCGCAAAGGCGATGTAGGCGGGCGCCAGCGCCGCATGCCAGTCGTGCGCATGCACGACCTCGGGCTGCCACGCCGGGTCGAGCCCCTTTGCCAGTTGCGCCGCGGCCCAGCCGAGCAGCGCGAAGCGCCGGTGGTTGTCGGCGTAGGGCTGGCGCGCCGTGTCCTCGTAGGGATTGCCGGGCCGGTCGTACAGGGCCGGCGCGTCGATCACGTAGGCGCGGATCGCCGGCGCACCGTCGATGGCGATGTGCCCGGCGCGCAGGCCGAAGCGCTCGCCCCAGGGCGCATTGAAATCCGCCACCGGTGCCAGGTCGCGCACCCCGGCCACAATGGCCGGAAAGCCCGGCAGCAGCACGCGGGCGTCCTGTCCTTCGGCCATGAGCGCCAGGGGCAGGGCGCCGGCGATGTCCGCCAGTCCGCCGGTCTTCAGGAGGGGAAAGAGTTCGGCGCTGACCTGGAGGATTCGCATCGTGGCGGGTTGCGGCCTCAGGCGGCCAGGCGTTTGAGCATTTCGCGTGTGACCAGCACCACCCCGTTCTCGGTGCGCTCGAAGCGCGCGGCGTCGGCGACCGGATCTTCGCCGATCACCATCTCGTCGGGTATGACGCAGGCGCGGTCGATCACCACCCGGTTGAGCCGGGCGCCGCGGCCCACTTCCACGTCGGGCAGCAGCACGGCCTCGTTGATCTCGCAGAAGGAGTGGATGCGCACGCCCGAGAACAGCACCGAGCTGCTCACCTTGGAGCCCGAGACGATGCAGCCGCCCGAGACGATGGTGTTGACCGTCATGCCGTGCTGGCCGTGGCGGTCGAGCACGAACTTGGCCGGGGGCAATTGCCGCTGGTAGGTCCAGATGGGCCAGTCGGTGTCATAGATGTCGAGCTCCGGGGTGATCGAGGCCAGGTCGAGGTTGGCTGCCCAGAATGCATCAATCGTGCCCACGTCGCGCCAGTAGGCCTTGGCATCGGGCCCGCGCGAGGCCCGCGTGACGCAGGACATGCCGAACGGATGCGCCAGCGCCCGGCCCTGCGCCACGGCGCGCGGGATGATGTCCTTGCCGAAATCGTGGCTCGAATCGGGGTTGGCGTTGTCTTCTTCCAGCAGCTGGTAGAGGTAGGCGGAGTCGAACACGTAGATGCCCATGCTGGCCAGCGCCACGTCGGGGTTGCCCGGCATGGCGGGCGGGTCGGCCGGCTTTTCGAGAAAGGCGGTGATCTGCCGGCCGTCGTCGATGGCCATCACGCCGAAGGCGGTGGCCTCCATGCGCGGCACCTCGATGCAGCCGACCGTGCAGCCCAGGCCGCGCTCGGCATGGTCCTTCACCATGATCGAGTAGTCCATCTTGTAGATGTGGTCGCCGGCCAGCACCACCACGTAGTCGTGCGGCGTGGAGCGGGTCTGGATGATGTCCAGGTTCTGGAACACCGCATCGGCCGTGCCGCGGTACCAGTGCTCGTCGCCCACGCGCTGCTGCGCGGGGAGCACGTCGACCATCTCGTTGAGCTCGGCCCGCAGGAAGCTCCAGCCGCGCTGCAGGTGGCGCATGAGCGAATGCGACTTGTACTGCGTGACCACCGCCATGCGCCGGATGCCCGAGTTCAGGCAGTTGGACAGCGCGAAATCGATGATGCGGAACTTGCCGCCGAAGTACACGGCCGGCTTGGCCCGCCGGTCGGTCAGCTGCTTCAGGCGCGAGCCCCTGCCGCCGGCCAGCACCAGGGCGATGGTGCGGCGGACCAGTTGGTGGGCCTGCAGAGGGGCCTGCGGGGGGGGCGTGGTGAGCTGGTTGTCCATCCTGTGTCTCCGTTCGTTTGTTGGAATGCGCCGTCAGAGTTTCTGCATCGAGACTAGCACCGCGCCGTGCGCATGGCTCCTACGTTCTTGCAACCCGGATGCTCGAAAAAGGCACTTCTGCCGCATCGCCGAGCGCCTCTGGCGAAGCGCCGTGGTCATGCGCGGGATCGGTCGAGAGACAACTGCGCCAGGTGCCCGCGGGCAGCGTGAAATTCACCGTCTCCGCGCCTGCATTGACGAGCACCAGCCATGCGCCCGAGTCCTCCGTCGCGGCGCTTTCGAAGGCGATCGCAAGGGCCGTGCCCACGTGCCAGTCGTCCGGTGTCATCGGCTGGCCGTCGGGGCGCAGCCAGCGGATGCCCGGCGTTCCCTCGGGTGGCGCGGCCGGCCACCAGCGCGTGCTGCGCAGCGGCGCGGCTTCGCGGCGCAAGGCGGTGAGCCGTGCCACGAAGTCGCTCGTGCGCGTTATGTCGCCCGCGGGGTCCGACGCGCCGATCCATGCGAGCCAGGTGGTCTCGTTGTCCTGGCAATAGGCGTTGTTGTTGCCCTGCTGGCTGTGGCCCAGCTCGTCGCCCGCCAGCAGCATCGGCGTGCCCTGCGAGAGCAGCAGCACCGCGAGCAGCGCGCGCTGCAGCCGGCTGCGTTTCGCCAGCACGCCAGCGTCGTCGCTCGGGCCTTCGACGCCGCAGTTGTTGCTCAGGTTGTGGGCATGGCCGTCGCGGTTGCCCTCGCCGTTGGCGAGGTTGTGGCGCTCTTCGTAGCTCACGAGGTCGCGCAGCGTGAAGCCGTCGTGCGCGGTGATGAAGTTGACGCTCGCCACCGGCGCGCGGCCGTGGTGGGCGAACTGCGTGCTGGAGGCGGTGAAGCGGTGCGCGAAATCGCCCAGGCCCGCGGCGCCGTCGCGCCCTTGCCGCAGCCAGAAGCCGCGCTGCGTGTCGCGGTAGCGGTCGTTCCATTCGAGCCAGCCCGGCGGGAATTCGCCGAGGCGATAGCCGCCGGGTCCGATGTCCCACGGCTCGGCGATCAAGAGCGTGCGCGAGAGCACCGGGTCTTGCGCGATGGCCGCGAAGAAGGGCGCGCGCGGATCGAACCCCGTGGCGGCATCGCGCCCGAGCACCGGCGCGAGGTCGAAGCGGAAGCCGTCGACGCCCATCTCGCAAGCCCAGAAGCGCAGGCTGTCCATCACGAGCTGCAGCACGCGGGGCTCGCCGAGGTTCAGGCAGTTGCCGGTGCCGGTCCAGTTTTCGTAGAGCGCGCGGTCGTCTTCGCGCAGGTGGTAGTACAGGGCGTTGTCGATGCCACGCAGCGAGAGCGTGGGGCCGGCCTCGTCGCTCTCGGCGCTGTGGTTGTAGACCACGTCGATCACCAGCTCCATGCCGCGCGCGTGCACCGCGTCGGCCATCGCGCGAAATTCGCTTGCGGGCGTGGTGCCGGGGCGGCCGCTCCAGTAGCGGGCCTCGGGCGCGAACCAGCCGATGGTGTTGTAGCCCCAGTAGTTGGTGAGGCCCATGGCCAGGAGGCGCTGCTCGTCGGCGCGGTGCTGCACGGGCATGAGGCTCAGCGTGGTGACGCCCAGGCGCTGCAGGTGGTCGAGCACCGCGGGCTCGGCGAGGCCGGCGTAGGTGCCGCGCAGCGCGGCGGGCACGCCGGGGTGCAGGCGGGTCTGGCCGCGGACGTGCAGTTCGTAGAGCACGCGGTCGCCGGACGCGATGCGTGCGTGGCCCGGCGGCGTCGCCGCGCCCATGGCGGCCACTGCACGGCCCTTGAGCGCGATGGCGCCGTTGTCGCGCCCGTCGCGCTGGTCGGGGCGCGCCGGGTCGTGCCCGAGGAACAGGTCGCTGCCGTCGTAACGCCCCACGATCTCTCGCGCATACGGATCGAGCAACAGCTTGGCGGGATTGAAGCGTTGCCCGTCGTGCGGCGCCCACGGGCCGTGCACGCGGTAGCCGTAGACCAGGCCTTTGCGGCCGGCCGGCAGCAGCCCGTGCCAGACGCCATCGGTGCACGCAGGCAGGCAGAGGCGTTGCTGTTCGTTCTGCCCGGTGCCATCGAAGAGGCAGAGTTCCACGGACTCCGCGGTGGGGGCTGCTATCGCGAAGTTGACGCCTTGAGGTGCCGGGGTTGCGCCCAAGGGGAACGGAGTGCCGGGGCTCAGCATTCCTGTTGCCCCTGGATCGGTCGGGTTTCCGGGGCCGGGTCGAGACGCGGCCCCAGGAAAAAAGGCATCCCCGGAACCATCAGGCCAGCACCCACATCACAGTCGCCAGCGGCGGCACGCTGACGCAAACAGAATCCGCCTTCCCGTGCCATGCGGTCGGCGCACTTTCGACGATGCCGTTCCCCACGCCGCTCCCGCCATAAACGGCGCCATCCGTGTTGATGATCTCGCGATAGGCCCCCGCAACAGGCACCCCCAGCCGGTACGAGTGCCGCGGCAAAGGCGTGAAGTTGCACACGACGACAACGAACGCCCCGTCCCGCGCCTTGCGGACAAAGGCGAACACCGACTGGTCCGCATCGTCATGCACGGTCCATTCGAACCCGGCTGCGTCGTTGTCCAGCTCGTGCAGCGCGGGAAAGTGCCGGTACACGTTGTTCAGGTCGCGCACCAGCCGCCGCACCCCTTGGTGCGGCGCATGCTCCAGCAGGTGCCAGTCGAGGCTGCGGTCCGCATTCCACTCGGCGACCTGCGCGAACTCGCCGCCCATGAACAGCAGCTTCTTTCCCGGATACCCCCAGAGGTAGCCGTACAGGTTGCGCAGCCCCGCGAACTTCTGCCACTCGTCGCCCGGCATCCGCCCGATCATCGAGCCCTTGCCGTGCACCACCTCGTCGTGCGAGAGCGGCAGCACGAAGTTCTCGGTGTGCGCGTACATCAGCCCGAAGGTGACCTGCTGGTGGTGGTGCCTGCGGTAGACCGCATCGGTGCCCGCATACGCCAGCGTGTCGTTCATCCAGCCCATGTTCCACTTGTAGTGAAAGCCCAGCCCGCCGTTTTCCGGCGGCCGCGTCACGCCCGGGAAGCTCGTCGATTCCTCGGCCAGCGTCACCGCGCCGGGCCGCTCGATGCCCACCACGCGGTTCATGCGGCGAAGAAAATCGATGGCCTCCAGGTTCTCGCGCCCGCCCTGCGCATTCGGCACCCACTCGCCGGCCTTGCGGCTGTAGTCGCGGTACAGCATCGAGGCCACCGCATCCACGCGCAGGCCGTCGACGCCATAGCGCTCCAGCCAGTACAGCGCATTGCCCACCAGGTAGTTGCGCACCTCCGTGCGCGCGAAGTTGAAGATCAGCGTCTGCCAGTCGTTGTGAAAGCCCTCGCGCGGATCGGCGTATTCGTACAGCGCCGTGCCGTCGAAGTTTCCGAGGCCGTGCGCATCGGTCGGGAAGTGCGCGGGCACCCAGTCCAGGATCACCCCCAGCCCCGCCGCATGCGCAGCCTCCACGAAATGACGGAAGTCGCCGGGCGTGCCGAAGCGCGAGGTCGGCGCATAGAGCCCGATCGGCTGGTAGCCCCACGAGCCGTCGAAAGGGTGCTCGCTGATGGGCAGCAGCTCGATGTGCGTGAAGCCCATGTCGCGGGCGTAGGGCACCAGCGTGTCGGCCAGCTCGCGGTAGTCGAGCCACTCGTGGCCGTTCTTGCGGCGCCACGAGCCCAGGTGCACCTCGTAGATGCTGATCGGTGCGTGGCGCTCGTTGGCCTCGGCGCGCCCCTCGGGCATCTTCACCGCCGCCGGCAGCGGCGCCACCACGCAGGCCGTGTCGGGCCGCAGCCGCGAGGAGAACGCGAACGGGTCGGCCTTGCGCAGCACCTCGCCGTGCGCCGACAGGATCTCGAACTCGTAGCTGTCGCCGGTGGCCACGTGCGGCGCGAAGATTTCCCACACGCCGCACTCGCGGCGCAGCCGCATCATGTGGCGCCGGCCGTCCCAGTTGTTGAAGTCGCCGACCACCGACACGCGCCGCGCGTTCGGCGCCCAGACCGCGAAGGCCACGCCCTTGACGCCGTCGATCTCGCGCAGGTGCGCGCCCAGCCGCTCCCAGGGCCGCAGGTGCGTGCCCTCGGCCAGCAGCCACACGTCGGTCTCGCCGAGCACGAACGGAAAGCGGTACGGGTCTTCGAGCCGCGAGGTGTGCGAGCCCCATTCGACCTGGAACGAATAGCCAAGACGCGCTTCCGCCGCCGGCACCAGGCCGCTGAACAGGTCGGAGCCCTCCTGCCGCGTGAGCATCGCCAGCGGCCAGCCGGTGCGCGAATGCATCACCGCCACGCTCTGTGCGCCGGGCATCAGGGCGCGCACCTCCAGCCCCTCGCGCGTTTCGTGCGGCCCGAGCACGGCGAACGGATCGCCGTGTTCGGCGCGCATCAGGGCGCGGACTTCGGAGGCGGGCAGGGACTTCGATGGCATGGTGATCAGCTTTGTCCTTCTTCGTGGGCAGGTGTTCCGAAAAAGACTCCCCAGGGCGTCAGCGCCAGCATGCGCTTTTCGCCATCGCCGTGCACGGCGGCGCCGCCCGCCAGCGGATGGCCTTGCAGCGGCACCAGCGCCTCGCGCAGCGGGATCGACACGGCCTTGCTCCCCATGTTGAAGACCGCCTGCAGCGACCGGCTCCCGTCGCGCCGCTCGAACCGAAGCACGGGCTCGGGCGCGTCGAAGAACACGATGCGGCCGGTGCGCAGCAGCGGCTGCGTGCGGCGCCAGTGCAGCAGCGCGCGGCTGAAGGCCAGCATCGAGCCCGGTTCGTCGGCCTGGTTGTCGATGGCCAGCGGCAGGTGCGGGCCGTACACCGGCAGCCACGGCGTGCCGGTGGTGAAGCCGCCGTGGGGCGCATCGGCCTGCCACGGAATCGGGGTGCGGCAGCCGTCGCGGCCCTTGAACTCGGGCCAGAAGGCGCGGCCGTAGGGGTCCTGCAGCAGCGCGAAGGGAACCTCGGCTTCGGGCAAGCCGAGCTCTTCGCCCTGGTAGATGCTGGCGCTGCCGCGCAGCGTGAGCAGCAGGGTGAGCCAGAGGCGGTCGCGACGGGTGTCGGGCGCCTTGCCGTCGCTCCAGCGCGTGGCCACGCGCGGCACGTCGTGATTCGACACCGCCCAGCAGCCCCAGCCGCCCGTGGGCGCGAGCGCGAGGTCGAGCGTCTCGACCTGGTGGCGCAGGTGTTTGGCGCTGTGCTCCGCCGTCAGCAGGCTGAAGCTGTAGGCCAGGTGCAGGCGCTTGCCCAGCTCGGTGTACTGCGCCATGACGAGCGGCGCGTTCTCGTCGCCGACCTCGCCCAGCGCGACCGCGCCGTAGCTGTCGAGCAATTGGCGCAGGCGCTCCAGGAACACGAGGTTCTCCTGCTGGCTCTTGTCGTACAGGTGCTGCTGCATCGCGTAGGGGTTGTCGGCGCGCACGGTGCTGACCTCGTCGATCGACGCGAGCGAAGCGGGCGGGTTGTCGCGCAGCAGCGCGTCGTGGAACTGGTGGTTGCAGGCATCGAAGCGAAAGCCGTCCACGCCGCGCTCGCACCAGAAGCGCACCTCGCCGAGCAGGGCGTCCTGCACCTGGACGCAATGGAAGTTGAGATCGGGCTGCTCGGCAAGAAAGCTGTGCAGGTAGTACTGCCTGCGGCGCGAGTCCCACTGCCAGGCCGAGCCGCCGAAGACCGAGAGCCAGTTGGTGGGCGGCGTGCCGTCGGGCCTGGGGTCGGCCCAGACGTACCAGTCGGCCTTCGGGTTGTCGCGACTCGATCGGCTTTCGGCGAACCACGCGTGCTGGTCGGAGGTGTGCGAGAGCACCTGGTCGATGATGAGTTTCAGGCCCAGCGCATGCATGCGCGCGAGCATCGCGTCGAAGTCGGCGAGCGTGCCGAAGAGCGGATCGACCGCGCGGTAGTCGGACACGTCGTAGCCGAAGTCCTTCATCGGCGAGCGGAAGAAGGGCGAGACCCAGATCGCATCGACCCCCAGGCTGGCCACGTGGTCCAGCCGGGCCGTGATGCCGGGCAGGTCGCCGATGCCGTCGCCGTTGCTGTCCATGAAGCTGCGCGGGTAGATCTGGTAGATCACCGCGCCGCGCCACCATTCGCTGTTGCTGCTATTGATGCTGCTGCCCATGCCTGCCCCTGTGGTCGGAATTCATTGTGGCATGCGAGATTCGGGCCAGTCATACGCGCTTGCGGGCGACTGTGCGTGATTGGACAGGCAGCGAAGCTTTCTACACTGGGCGCTGTTTCCGGCGCTCCCAAATGACATCAGATTCCGTTTCCTCCCTCGCCGCGCTCGAAGCGCGGCTCGCCCAGGACCTCGACTACCTCGGCTGGCCCGGCCGCCAGTGGATGCCCGTGCGGCACAAGGACGGCGAGGCGGTGCTCGACGTGGCCGTCATCGGCGGCGGCCAGGCCGGCCTCGCGGCCTCGGTGGCGCTGGCGCAGCAGGGCATCCGCGCCGTGGTGTTCGACCGGTCCCCCGCGGGCAAAGAGGGCCCCTGGGCCACCACCGCGCGCATGGAAACGCTGCGCTCGCCCAAGGAGCTCACCGGCCCCGCGCTGGGCCTGCCGTCGCTCACCTTTCGCGCGTGGTTCGAGGCGCAATTCGGGCGCGAGGCGTGGGCGGCGATGGACAAGATCCCGCGCTTGCAGTGGATGGACTACCTCGGCTGGTACCGCCGCGTGATGAACGTCGACGTGCGCAACGACACCGCCGTCACCGGCATCCATCCGCTCCCCGACGCCACGGCGGTGCGGCTCGACCTGCGCACGCCGGCCGGCGCCCACAGCGTGCTGGCGCGCCGCGTCGTGCTGGCCACCGGCCGCGACGGGCTCGGCGGCCCTGCGGTTCCCGCGTTCGTCGATGCGCTCTCGCGCTCGCAATGGGCGCACTCGTCCGACGAGATGGACTACGGCCAGCTTGCGGGCCTGCGCGTCGGCGTGGTCGGCGCGGGCTCCTCGGCGATGGACAGCGCCGCCACCGCGCTGGAGGCGGGCGCGCGCAGCGTCGAGATCCTGATCCGCCGGCCCGACCTGCCGCGCGTCAACAAGGGCAAAGGCGCGGGCGTTCCGGGGCTCACGCAGGGGCATTTCGATTTGTCGGACGAGCGCAAGTGGCGCATCCGGCACTACATCAACGTGGCGAACGTGCCGCCGCCGCATGGCAGCACGCTGCGGGTGTCGGCATTTCCGAATGCGTACTTCAACTTCGGCTGCCCGATCCTGTCGGTCGCGCCGCAGGGCGATTCGATGCGCGTGTCGACGCCCAAGCGCGATTTCGAATTCGACTTTCTCATCGTCTCGACCGGCTTCAAGGTCGACTGGCCGAATCGCCCCGAATTCGACGTCATCGCCGCTCACATCCGGACCTGGAAGGACCGCTTCGTGCCCGCGCCCGGCGACGAAGACCAGGAGCTGGCCGATTCGCCGGACCTCGGGCCGGCGTTCGAATTCCAGGAGCGCGTGCCGGGCGAGTGCCCGGGGCTCGATCGCATCCATTGCTTCTGCTACCCGGCGGCGCTCTCGCACGGCACGGTGTCGGGCGACATCCCCGCGATCAGCGACGGCGCCAAGCGGCTGGCGGGCGGCATCGCGAGCCTCTTCTACCGCGAGGATTTCGATCATCACTTCGCCAACCTCGAGGCCTACAGCGAGCCTGAGTTGTTCGGCGACGAGTGGGTGCCCGCGCCGCCGCCCGGCGAACGCACCTGATCCCTTTTTGCATCGAGGACCCCGCATGACGAATCTTTCCGTGCCGCTGCCGGCCATCGACGTGGTCGATGACGCCGTGCCCCTCGCGCCGAACCAGCCGACCTGGGCGCTGCGCCAGCGGCGCGACAAGGTCGTGGCCGCCACCCAGAGCAGCCACGACGCGATGTTCTCGCACGCGGTCCAGGGCCTGTCCCGCACCGACCGCCTGCTGGTCGCGCTGCATGCCTGCCGCGTCTCGAAAGCGCCGAACCTCGCCGCGCACTATCGCGAAGAGCTGGCCGCCGAGAACGTGGACACCGCCGTGGCCGATGCGGTGGAGCGCGGCGACATCGTCTCGCTCGCCGACGCGCGGCTGCGCGCGATGCTGGATTTCGCCGGCAAGCTCATCGCCCGCCCGATCGAGGGCGACCGCGCCGCCATCCAGGCGCTGGCGGCGCACGGGCTGTCGACGCCCGCGCTCGTGGCGCTGAGCCAGCTGGTCGCCTTTCTCTCCTACCAGGTCCGCGTCGTCGCGGGCCTCAAGGCGCTGGCCGCTGCGGAGGCCGCGGCATGACGGCCCCGATCCGCATCCAGGGCTTCACCACCGAGGTGCTGAAGTGGAAACCGTGGCTGGACACGGTGAACGTCGACACCGCCACGCCGGCCCAGCTGGCCGCGCTGGACGAGATGAGCCCGCAGGCGCGCACCTCGCCGTACTTCCTGGTGCTCGCGCACCAGCCCGAGATATTGCTGCAGCGCTCCATCGCCTTCAACGCGATCATGTTCGCGCCCGGCGGCATGCCGCGCGCCGAGCGCGAGCTGGGTGCGACGGTGGAGTCGCGCGTCAACGGCTGCGTGTACTGCGCGTCGGTGCATGCGCAGCGCTTCGAGCAACTGGCCAAGAGGAGCGACGTGATCGGGCAGGTGTTCGAGGAGCCGGCATCGGCCGGCACCACGCCGCGCGAGAAGGCCATCGTCGCGTTTTCGATCAAGCTCGGCGCCGCGCCGGACACGGTGTCGGCCGAGGATGTGCAGGCGCTGAAAGAGGTCGGGCTGGACGCGCTGGAGATCCTCGACCTGGTCCATTCGGTGGCCCTGTTCGCCTGGGCCAACCGGCTGATGCTCAACCTGGGCGAGCCGGTCTTTCCCGCGGACGGGTCATAGGCGCGCGAGCAGCCCGGCGACGGTTTCGCTCTTGAGGCCCAGCGGCGCCAGCAGGTCGTTCTGCGCGCGGAAGTCGACGCCGTTGACCAGCGAGGCCGCGTCCACGATGGTTCGCGTCGCGGGCGTGGGAACCCCGGCAATCTGCCCCAGCGCTTCGACGAACGCCAGGCCGTAGGGCATGTCCTCGGTCACGTAGCGGGTGTCGGTGCGCACCGGCCCGGGCGGGCCGCCGCGCTGGGCGTGCAGCTCGGCCGCGATGTCTTCGAGCCGAGCCGAAGCGGTGCCGAAGGAGCGTGCGAAGTGTTCCTCGATGGGGCCGAGCGCGATGCCGAAGGCCTTCGCCACGGCGCGCCGTTCCAGGTCGAGTGCCTCGATCGCGCGCGACACGCCGGGCGTCATGCAGTGGTACTGCGGCCAGTTCTCGGCGCGCTCGATGCGGGTCCAGTTGAAGACCGCGAGCGGGCCGTGGGACTGCGGGTTGACGTTGGCCAGGGCGCTGGCGAGCACGCTGTCCTGCGCGAAGAAGCCGTCGCCGAACAGCGCGGTGCAGAGCGCCAGGGCCTCTGCGACGTTCGCGCCCGGCAGCGCCGACACGCCGACGGCCTTGCGCCGCGTCATCACCCGGACCTGCGTGCCCGATTCGCGGCGCGCGGTCAGCACGGTCGTGCCGAAGCTGGCGACCGTCAGTTGTTTGCCGGCGTGGCGTGCGGCTTCGTGGAGATAGAGCGACGAGAGCGAGGCCATCGAGCTGACGATGACGGTCTGCCCGTCGCGCAGGAAGGGCAGGAGCGCGTCCATCACGCGCTTGTGGCCGTTGACCGGAAGCGCGAGCAGCAGCACGTCCGAGGCGTGGCAGAGCTGCGCCGCATCGTCGGCGACCTCGACCGTCACGGCGCAGGGCTGCACGCCCCCTGCTACCAGCGGCTGCGTGCGCAAGGCCTCGGCGCCCCGGCCACCCGGCGACCAGAGCGTGACGCCGTGGCCCGCCTGGCGCAGCCATGCGGCGCTGGCGAACGCGATGGCCCCGGTGCCCGCGATGCCGACGCGGTACAGCCTGCCAGCCTCCGTCACCACGGGAGCCTTCGGGAACACCGCGGAACCGGCTCTGCCGGGCCGCCAGTGTTGCCCCCGGTGAGGGGGAAGGAGAAGCGACACGCAGTGCGCGAAGCCTGGGGGAGAGTCACGCTATTCAACCTTGATACCGCCTTGCTTGATCACCTTGGCCCAGCGCTGGCTGTCCTCGGTCACCACCTTGCCGAGCGCCGCCGCGTTGCCGCAGGTGTTGACCGCGCCCAGCTGGGCAAAGCGCTGCTTGGTCTCCGGCAGGTTGCACACCTCGAGCAGCGCGGCGGAGAGCTTGTCGATGCCCGCGGCCGGCATGCGCGCCGGGGCCATCACGCCGACCCACACCGGCACTTCCATGCCCGCCAGGCCCGTGGCCTCGCCGACGGTGGGTGCCGTGCCCATGCTGGGCAGCGCCGCCCGCGAGAAGGTGCCCAGCACGCGCGCCTTGCCGCTCGCGACCATGGGCTCGATCGAGGCGACGCTGGTGACGATCACCGCCACCTGCCCGCCCAGCAGGTCGGTCAGCGCCGGTGCCGCGCCGCGGTAGGGCACGTGCAGCAGGTTCACGCCGCTCGCCTGCGCGAGCAGCGCGCCCGTGAGGTGCGAGACCGTGCCGTTGCCGGTGGATGCGTAGGTGACCTGGCCCGGCCGCGCCTTGGCGTCGCGCAGCACATCGGCGATGGTCTTGTAGGGGCTTTCGGTGCGCACGGACAGCGTCATCGGCGTGTCGGCGACCAGCGCCACGGGCACCAGTTCGTGCACGGGGTCGTAAGGGAGTTTGGCCTGCAGATGGGGCGCGATGGTGACCGCGCCGCCAGTGGCCAGCAGCACGGTGGCCCCGTCGGTCGCCTTGGCCACCGCATCGGCGGCGACGATGCCGCCGGCGCCGGCCTTGTTGTCGATGATCACCGGCGTGCCGAGCCTGTCGGTGAGCTTGGCGCCCAGGTAGCGGGCAATGACGTCCTGCGCACCGCCGGGGGCGAAGGGCACGACCATGCGCAGCGGCTTGTCGTTCTGCTGCGCCCACAGGGGCTGGGTGGCGAGGCTGGCGGCGGCCGCAAGGCCCAGGGCAAGGTGTTTGAGGCGCAGTTTCATGGGGCTCCAGGCGGTGCGAAAAGCGGGCAAAAAACGGGCGGAAAGCAGGCGTTACCCGCGCAACACGCAGGTTACGCGCCCCAAGTCTAGGGTCCGGCGGCCGGACGCCCGCCTGAAAGCGATAATCCGCCTTCCCCGGTGCGCCCCGCGCCGGGCTCCTGCCGTACCGTCATGAACCCCAGCTACAAACCCAGCGACGTCGAGTCCGCTGCCCAGGCGCAATGGAGCGCCGTCGATGCCTACCGCGTCACCGAGGACGCGAGCCGCAAGAAGTACTACGCCTGCTCCATGCTGCCGTACCCCAGCGGCAAGCTGCACATGGGCCATGTGCGCAACTACACGATCAACGACATGCTCACGCGCTACCTGCGCATGAGCGGCTACAACGTGCTGATGCCCATGGGCTGGGATGCCTTCGGCCTGCCGGCCGAGAACGCGGCGCTGAAAAACGGCGTGCCCCCAGCCAAGTGGACCTACGAGAACATCGACTACATGCGCGGCCAGCTCCAGGCCATGGGCCTGGCGATCGACTGGAGCCGCGAGATCGCCACCTGCGATCCGAGCTACTACAAGTGGAACCAGTGGCTGTTCCTGAAGATGCTCGAGAAGGGCATTGCCTACCGCAAGACCCAGGTGGTGAACTGGGACCCGGTCGACCAAACCGTGCTGGCCAACGAGCAGGTGATCGACGGCAAGGGCTGGCGCACCGGTGCCACGGTCGAGCGCCGCGAGATCCCTGGCTACTACCTGAAGATCAGCGACTACGCCGAAGAGCTGCTCGAGCACACGCAGCACAAGCTGCCGGGCTGGCCCGAGCGCGTCAAGCTGATGCAGGAGAACTGGATCGGCAAGAGCGAGGGCGTGCGCTTCGCCTTCACCCATGACATCCAGGATGCGAGCGGAAAGCTCATCCAGGACGGCCGCATGTACGTGTTCACCACGCGCGCCGACACGATCATGGGCGTCACCTTCTGTGCCGTGGCGCCCGAGCATCCGCTGGCCGCGCACGCCGCCACGCGCGACCCGAAGGTCGCGGCCTTCATCGAGGAGTGCAAGAACGGCGGCACCACCGAAGCCGAGCTCGCCACGCAGGAGAAGAAGGGCGTGCCCACGGGCCTGACCGTGAAGCACCCGATCACCGAGGAGCAGGTGCCGGTGTGGGTCGGCAACTATGTGCTCATCGGCTACGGCGACGGCGCCGTGATGGGCGTGCCCGCGCACGACGAGCGCGACTTCGCCTTCGCCAACAAGTACGGCATCGAGATCATCCAGGTCGTGCTGGTGGACGACGAGCCGCACTTCGACTATCACAAGTGGCAGGACTGGTACGCCGACAAGCAGCGCGGCGTGACCATCAACTCCGACAACTTCAGCGGCATGTCGTACAAGGAGGCCGTGGCCGCCGTGGCGCATGCGCTGGGCCAGAAGGGCCTGGGCGAGCTGCAGACCACCTGGCGCCTGCGCGACTGGGGCGTGAGCCGCCAGCGCTACTGGGGCACGCCGATCCCGATCATCCATTGCGACGAGCACGGCGCGGTGCCGGTCCCCGAGAAGGACCTGCCCGTGGTGCTGCCCACCGACTGCGTGCCCGACGGCTCCGGCAACCCGTTGAACAAGCACGAAGGCTTCCACGCCGGCGTGGTCTGCCCCGTGTGCGGCAAGCCCTCGCGGCGCGAGACCGACACGATGGACACCTTCGTGGATTCGTCGTGGTACTTCATGCGCTACTGCGACCCGAAGAACGACCAGGCCATGGTCGCCGAGGGCGCGGACTACTGGATGCCGATGGACCAGTACATCGGCGGCATCGAGCACGCGATCCTGCATTTGCTGTACGCGCGCTTCTGGACCAAGGTGATGCGCGACCTGGGCCTGGTGAAGGCCGACGAGCCCTTCGCCAAGCTGCTGACGCAGGGCATGGTGCTCAACCACATCTTCTACAAGCGCAGCGAAAAGGGCGGCAAGGACTACTTTCCGCCTTCGGAAGTCACACCCGTGCTCGATGCGCAGGGCCGCATCACCGGCGGCACCACGGCCGACGGCACGAAGGTCGAGTACGGCGGCGTCGGCAAGATGGGCAAGAGCGAGCGCAACGGCGTCGATCCGCAGGACCTGATCGAGAAATACGGCGCCGACACCGCGCGCCTGTACACCATGTTCACCGCGCCGCCCGAAGCCACGCTCGAGTGGAACGATGCCGCCGTCGAAGGCAGCTACCGGTTCCTGCGCCGGGTGTGGAACTTCGGCGTGGCGCAGGCGGACGTGGCGCCGGCCAAGGCCGGTGGACAGACGTTCGGCAAGGCCGCGCAGGCGCTGCGCCGCGAGGTGCACACGGTGCTGCGCCAGGTCGACTACGACTACCAGCGCATGCAATACAACACGGTGGTGTCGGGCGCGATGAAGCTCTTGAACGCGCTGGAGGGCTTCAAGCCCGACGGCAGCGCGGGCGATGCGACCGCGCTGCGCGAGGGCTTCGGCATCCTGCTGCGCTGCCTGTACCCCGCCACCCCGCACATCGCCCAGCAGCTGTGGAGCGAGCTGGGCTACGACAAGGACCTGGGCGGCCTGCTCGATGCGGCCTGGCCGACGGTCGACGTCCAGGCGCTGGTGCAGGACGAGATCGAACTCATGCTGCAGGTCAACGGCAAGCTGCGCGGCAAGCTGCTGGTGCCGGCCGGCGCCTCCAAGGACGAGATCGAGAAGCTCGCGCTCGCCTGCGACGACTTCGTCGCCTTCGCCGAGGGCGCGCCGCCCAAGCGCGTGATCGTGGTTCCCGGCCGTCTGGTCAACGTGGTCCTTTGAACGATAGAAGCATGAACAAACGCAATGCCTCGTTGCCGCGCCGCGGCTTTCTTCTCGGCCTGGCCGCCGCGGGCGCCAGCGTGGGCCTGGCCGGCTGCGGCTTCGAGCTGCGCAAGGCGCCGGTCTTCGCGTTCAAGACGCTGTCGGTGGAGGGCAATTCCGCACTCATCAACCAGGTGCGGCGCGAGTTGCGCGCGGCCGGCACGGTGACGCTGGTGCCCAAGGAAGACGCCAAGACCGCCGACGCGGTGCTGGTGGTGCTTGGCGAAGACCGCGACCGCTTCGTGATCTCGACCAATTCGGCCGGCGCGCTGCGCGAGCTGCAACTGCGCCTGCGCGTGCGCTTCAGCCTGAAGACGCCGGGCGGCAAGGAACTGCTCTCTGCCTCCGAGGTGTCGCAGACGCGCGACCTGAGCTTCAACGAAACCAATGCGCTCGCCAAGGAAGGCGAGGCCGAACTGCTGTTCCGCGACATGCAATCCGACATCGCGCAGCAGCTGATGCGGCGCCTGGCGGCCGTCAAGGAACTCTAGGCGCTCCGCGCCGCAGCGTTTTCCATGCAACTTGCCAGCGCCCAACTCGGAGCCCACCTGCAGAAGGGGCTCAAACCGCTCTACACGATCCACGGCGACGAGCCGCTGCTCGCGCAGGAAGCGGCCGATGCCATCCGCGCCGCTGCGCGCGAGCAGGGCTACACCGAGCGCAGCTCGTACACCGTGGCGGGCGCGCACTTCGACTGGAGCGCGGTGCTCGCGGCGGGGGGCTCGCTTTCGCTCTTCGCCGACAAGCAGATCGTGGAGATCCGCATCCCCTCGGGCAAGCCCGGCAAGGACGGCAGCACCGCCCTGCAGCAGCTGGCCGAAGCCGCACCCGGCAACGACAGCACGCTCACGCTGGTGATGCTGCCGCGCCTGGACAAGGCCACGCGCACCGGTGCCTGGTTTTCGGCGCTGGAGAACAACGGCGTGAGCCTGCAGGTCGACCCGATCGAGCGCGCCGCGCTGCCGCAGTGGATCGCGCAGCGCCTCGCGCTGCAGGGCCAGCGCGTGATGCCGGGCGACGAAGGCCAGCGCACGCTGCAGTTCTTTGCCGATCGCGTCGAAGGCAACCTCCTGGCCGCGCACCAGGAAATCCAGAAGCTCGCGCTGCTGCACCCGGCGGGCGAATTGAGCTGGGAGCAGGTCGAAGGCGCGGTCAACAACGTGGCGCGCTACGACGTGTTCAAGCTCTCCGAAGCGGTGCTCGCGGGCAACCCGCAGCGCGTGGCGCGCATGCTGGACGGCCTGCAGGCCGAGGGCGAGGCCGAGGTGCTGGTGCACTACACGATCGCCGAGGACATCCGCGCATTGAAGCGCGTGAAGGACGCCATGGCCGCCGGCCGGCCGCTGCCGATGGCGCTGCGCGAGAACCGCATCTGGGGCCCGCGCGAGCGCGCCTTCGAGCGCGTGCTGCCGCGGCTGGACGACCGCATGCTGGCGCGCCTGCTGCGCGCGGCCCACCTGGTGGACGGCATCTGCAAGGGCCTGAAGCAGCCCGACTGGCCCGCCAGCGGCTGGCAGGCGCTGCAACGGCTGGCGCTGATGCTGTGCCGCGCGTGCAGCAGCGCCCCGGCAACCGCCCGCCGCGCCTGATTCGCGCCTGAATTTCGATGGCTGGAGCCGCCAAAAGGCTTGCGTAAGCCGGGCTACAGGTCCGCGTGGGAAAATGCCGACATGAATGCGTTCAACGTCAGCGAGCACATGCAGGCCCTCGGGCTGCAGGCAAAGACCGCTGCTTTCCTCATGGCCCGTGCGGATGCAGCTACCAAAAACATAGCATTGAAGGCGCTTGCCCGGCGCCTGCGCGAAGCCGGCCCGGCGCTGGCGGTCGCCAACCAGAAAGACCTGGAACGCGCCACCGCCGCCGGCCTCTCGGCACCGATGGTCGATCGGCTCAAGCTCACCCCGAAGGTCATCGAGACCGTGGCCCTGGGCTGCGAACAGCTCGCCGGCATGGCCGACGTGATCGGCGAGATCATCGGCATGAAGCAGCAGCCCAGTGGCATCCGCGTGGGCCAGATGCGGGTGCCGATCGGCGTGTTCGGCATGATCTACGAGAGCCGGCCCAACGTGACCATCGAGGCTGCGAGCCTGGCGATCAAGAGCGGCAACGCGGCCATCCTGCGCGGCGGCTCGGAAGCCATCGAGTCGAACAAGGCGCTGGCGCTGCTGGTGTCCGAGGCGCTGGCCGAAGCGGGCCTGCCGGTCGAGGCGGTGCAGCTGGTGCAGACCACCGACCGGGAAGCCGTGGGCCAACTGATCGCCATGCCCGAATTCGTGGACGTGATCATTCCGCGCGGCGGCAAGGGGCTGATCGAGCGCATCAGCCGCGACGCCAAGGTGCCCGTCATCAAGCACCTGGACGGCAACTGCCACGTGTACGTGGACGACACGGCCGAGTTCGCCATGGCGCTGCGCATCGTGGACAACGCCAAGACCCAGAAGTACAGCCCCTGCAATGCGGCCGAAGGCCTGCTGGTGTCGGAAGCGGTCGCGGAAGACTTCCTGCCGCAAATCGCCGCCATCTTCGCTGCCAAGGGCGTGGAAATGCGCTGCGATCCGGCCGCCGCCCGCATCCTGCGGGCGGATGAAGCCGCCGATCCGGCCGCCAGGGTGGTCGACGCGGTCGAGTCCGACTGGTCCGAGGAGTACCTGGCCGCCGTCATCAGCATCAAGGTCGTGGCCGGCGTGGACGAAGCCATTGCGCACATCAACCGCTATTCGAGCCACCACACCGATGCCATCGTCACGCGCGACCACGTGCATGCGCAGCGGTTCCTGCGCGAGGTCGATTCAGCCAGCGTCATGGTCAATGCGAGCACCCGCTTCGCCGATGGCTTCGAGTTCGGGCTGGGTGCCGAAATCGGCATCAGCACCGACAAGTTCCACGCCCGCGGCCCGGTCGGCATCGAAGGGCTGACCTCGCTCAAGTACGTGGTGCTCGGCCAGGGCGAAGTGCGCACGTGATGGACGCCGAAGCCGCCTGTGCGGTCTTGTCATCGGGGCGGACACCCCCAATTCCTACAATTCCGCTCCACCTCTGAGAGGTTGAGAGGCAACCCGACATGACCGCTCATCCCCCGCAAACGCCCCCACTCCGCGTTGCAAATGCTCGCCATAGCCCGAGCTATGGCTGCGCTTTGCGCCTTGATTGGGCCCATTTGCGGGGGCTGCTCGGTCACGCCGAATTGCCTCTCAGCCTCTAATACAAATCGAAGAAGGCCGCCGCATGGTTCCGCATCTTGTCACCGCCCTGACCGGCCCGATCAACGAACTGGAGCAGCGGGTGCTCGACTCGATGCCCGCCATCGAGCGCTGGTTCCGCCTCGAATGGATGGAGCACACGCCGCCGTTCTACAGCTCGGTGGACATCCGCAACGCGGGCTTCAAGCTCGCGCCGGTGGACACCAACCTGTTCCCCGGAGGCTGGAACAACCTCACCAAGGAAATGCTGCCGCTGGCGGTTCAGGCCGCGCAGGCGGCGATCGAAAAGATCTGTCCGGAGGCGCGCAACCTGCTCGTCATTCCGGAAAATCACTCCAAAAACACCTTTTATCTCGCCAACATCGCGCAACTGGTGCGCATCTTCCACATGGCGGGGCTGAACGTGCGGATCGGCTCGGTCGATCCGGCCATCAAGTCGCCCAAGAAGATCGAACTGCCCAACGGCGAGACCGTCACCCTCGAACCGGTGGTGCGCGGCAAGCGTCGGCTGGGTCTGAAGAACTTCGATCCCTGCACAATTTTGCTCAACAACGAGCTTTCTGCGGGAACGCCGGGCATCCTGGAGGATCTTCACGAGCAATACCTGCTGCCGCCGCTGCACGCGGGCTGGTCGGTGCGCCGCAAGAGCAACCACCTGCACAGCTATGAAGAGCTGTCCAAGCGCCTGGGCAAGCTCCTGGGCATCGACCCCTGGCTCATCAACCCGATCTATGCGCGCGCCGAAGGCGTCGACATCGCCGAGGGCCGCGGGATCGACGTGCTGACCAGCCACGTGGACGCGGTGCTCACCAAGGTGCGCCGCAAGTACAAGGAATACGGCATCAACGAAAAGCCGTTCGTGGTCGTCAAGGGCGGCCACAGCGGCAGCGGCAGCCCGGGCGTGGTGACGGTGCGCGATGCCAAGGACGTCGAGGCGCTGATCGGCAAGTCGCGCACCAGCACCTCCTCGGCGGCGAAGACCTCTGCCGGGCGCGACCTGCGCGAACCCACCGAACTGATCGTCCAGGAAGGCGTGCTGACCAACGAGCGCGTGCACAACGGCGTGGCCGAGCCGGTCGTCTACATGATGGACCGCTACGTGGTCGGCGGCTTCTACCGGGTGCATGCCGCGCAGGCGGCCGACGAGAACCTGAAGCTCCCGGACGCGAGCTTCGTGCCGCTGGCTTTCTCGGAAAGCACGCACATGCCCCAGCCCGGTGCCAAGCCCGGTGCGAGCGCGCCGAACCGTTTCTACATGTATGGCGTGGTCGGCCGCTTGGCCATGGTCGCGGCCAGCTACGAGATGGAAGCGACCGACCCGGACGCCGAAATCTACGAATGATTGGGGTTGTCGGGTTGCGGGGTCACCGGGCAACGGCAAAATAGCGGCCCCACAGCAACGGAAACAAAAGGGCGGGAGGGGCGACGCGTGGTGGAACGAATGTTCCGCCGCCACGACGCCCCCGCGTGTCTGACGCGTCGATCTCCAACGGCCAGCCCTTTTTCCCATCGACTTCGTGTCAGCCCCCAAATCAATCTCTGCCGGCCTGATCGTCGGCGCCATCGGCGTCGTCTATGGCGACATCGGCACCAGCGTGCTGTATGCCGTCAAGGAAGTGTTCGGCCACGGCCATGTGCCGTTCACCGTCGAAAACGTCTACGGCATCCTTTCGATGTTCTTCTGGACGTTGACCGTCATCGTCTCCATCAAATACGTGGTGCTGGTGCTGCGGGCCGACAACGAAGGCGAGGGTGGCCTGGTCGCGATGCTCGCGCTGGCCTCGCGGGCGGTGGCCGACAAGCCCAGGCTGCGCCATCTGCTGCTGGTGGTCGGCATCTTCGGCACGTCGCTCTTCTACGGCGACGGGGTCATCACCCCGGCGATCTCGGTGCTGTCGGCGGTCGAGGGCCTGGAGGTGGTGTCGCCGCACTTCACGCACTACGTGATCCCGATCACCCTGGTCGTGCTGTTCTGTCTCTTCGCCGTGCAAAAGCGCGGCACTGCGGGCATCGGCAAGTTCTTCGGGCCGGTCACGCTGGCGTGGTTCGCGGCCATCGCGGTGCTGGGCGTGTGGCAGATCCTGCACCACCCCGAAATCGTCAAGGCGCTGAACCCCTGGTACGCGCTGAAGTTCATCTGGGACAACCCGGGCACCAGCTTCATCCTGCTGGGCGCGATGGTGCTGTGCGTGACCGGCGCCGAGGCGCTGTATGCCGACCTGGGGCATTTCGGCAAGAAGCCGATCCGCATCGCGTGGTTCTCGGTCGTCATGCCGGCCTTGACGCTCAACTACCTTGGCCAGGGCGCGCTGCTGCTGGAGAACCCCGAGGCGGTGAAGAACCCGTTCTTCATGATGGCGCCCGAGTGGGCGCTGGTTCCGCTGGTGATGCTGGCCACGCTGTCCACGGTGATCGCGTCGCAGGCGCTCATCACCGGCGCGTTCAGCGTGACGCGCCAGGTGATCCAGCTGGGCTACCTGCCGCGCCTGAACATCGAGCACACCAGCGTACGCACGGCCGGGCAGATCTACATTCCGCTGGTCAACTGGGGCCTGTTCGTGGCCATCGTGCTGGCGGTGGTGATGTTCCGCACCTCGAGCAGCCTGGCCGCGGCCTACGGCATCGCGGTGACGACCGACATGCTGATCACCACGATCCTGACCTTCTTCGTGATCCGCTATGCGTGGAAGCTGCCGCTGGCGCTGTGCATCGCATCGACCGCGGTCTTCTTCGTGGTCGACTTCCTGTTCTTCGCCTCGAACCTGCTCAAGCTGTTCGAAGGCGGCTGGTTCCCGCTGTTGATCGGCGGCTTCGTGTTCACGCTGATGATCACGTGGAAGGAAGGCCGGCGCCTCATGGGCGAGGCGCAGCATGCCGATGCGATCGACCTGAAATCGTTTCTCGATTCCGTGTTCGTGAGTCCGCCGGCGCGCGTCGACGGCACGGCGGTATTCCTCACCGCGGAGCCGGGCGTCGTGCCCAATGCGCTGCTGCACAACCTCAAGCACAACAAGGTGCTGCACGAGCAGAACATGTTCGTCACCGTGCGCAACCATGAGGTGCCCTGGATCCCGATGGACAAGCGCATCGAGATCGAGGCGCTGGGCCACCATTGCTGGCAGGTCATGGTGCACTACGGCTTCAAGAACGACATCGACCTGCCGCGTGCGCTGGAGCATGCGCGCCTGCGCGGCTGCCAGCTGGAGCCGATGGCCACGAGCTACTTTCTCTCCCGCGACGTCGTGATCCCGACGCTGGGCAGCGGCATGGCGCCGTGGCGCGAGAAGCTCTTCGCGCAGATGCACCACAACGCAAGCGGGGCGGCGGCGTTCCTGGGGCTGCCGAACAACGCGGTGGTGGAGTTGGGGTCGAAGATCGAGATTTGAGGCAGCGGAAGGGGCGGTGGCCTCTTCAGCCGAAATCCCCGGGCCGCTCCGCCGCGAGCTGCGTCATGTGCGCTGCGATCGCCCCCGGCGTCGTGAACCAGATCTCCCCACGGTCCCGCGCCTGCGCCAGGTGCGCGAGCGCCGTGCGCAGGTGCCGCAGCCGGTACGGCTGGCCCACGATGTACGGGTGCAGCGCCAGCCCCATCACCAGCGGCTGCGCGCGCGACTGCGCCAGCATCTCGTCGAAGTTGTCGACCACCATCGCGCTGAAATCCTTCGCATCCATCAGGCGGCCCATGATCATCGGGATGTCGTTGAGCTCCTGCGGATACGGCACCGACCAGATCGAGCCGCCGCCGCGCGTGCGCATGCGCACCGGCTGGTCGTCGTGGCACCAGTTGAGCGTGTAGCCGTAGCCGGTTTCGCCGAGCAGGTCGGGCGTCGCGGCGCTCTCCGAGATCCATGGCGACAGCCAGCCCGCGGGCGCCTGGCCGCTTTCGCGCAGCATGCGTTCGCTGCAGCGCAGCAGCAGGGCGCGCTCGTGTTCTTCGTCGAGCGCGCCCTGGCGCTCCGCGTTGCTGTGGCCGTGGCCGATGAGTTCGTCGCCGCGCGCCACGCAGGCCTCAACCAGTTCTGGACAGTGGTCGTACAGCGCGGTGTTGATGAGCGCGCCGGTCGGCAGCGCGAGCGCATCGAACAGTTCGAGGCAGCGCCACGCGCCCACCCGGTTGCCGTATTCGCGCCAGCCGTGGTTCAGCACATCGGGCTGCGGCGAGGCCGGGCCGATGCACGCGCCCAGGCCGTCGCCGAAGGCGAAGTGCTCGATGTTGAAGCCCAGGTACACGGCCAGCCGCGCGCCGTTCGGCCAGGCGTGGTCGGGGCGCCGCGTGATCGGCCGGTAGTCGAAGCGGTCGTGCGAGGGCAGGAGGTCGGGCCAGCGTGTCGTCATGCGCACCGCCTCACAGCACCGCGAGCCCGGCGCGCACCAGCAGCCACTCGGCGCTGTCGTTCCACACGTCCATCTGCACGATGAGCCCGTGGCTCACCACGTAGCGGTCGACGTACCGGTTGCCTTCGAAGGCCGTGCCGTCGGGCCAGGCACCGTAGAGCGTGCCCAGGCTGTAGACCACGGTGGCCTCGGGCGTGCCGCCGGCCACCGTTTCGGTGCGTTCGATCTTCTTCTTCACCCAGGCGTAGCGCTTGGCGTTGAAGGCCGAGGTGTCGCCGGGCGCGTGCATCTCGCGGTTGCCGGTGAAGCGGATGCGGATGCCGGGCGCGGTGAAGCGCGAGGCCGATTGCGGGTCGGGAATCATCACGAGCCGGAGGAATTCGTCGACCACCGCGGCGGGGTCGAGGGGAGCGGGGGCGTTCATGGGGTTCTCCATCGTTGGGCCACGGCGGTGCGTGGCCGGGAACCTCCGCAATTCCTGTGCCGAACGGGCCTCGCCCGGGCGCTTGGGCTCCCGGCACAATCGCCCGATGTCATTTTTCAAGGACCTGAGCCTTTCGGCTTTCACCGCGGGTTTTGTCGCCGTGCTTGTGGGTTTCACGAGTTCGGTGGCCATCGTGTTCCAGGCCGCGCAGGCCTTCGGCGCCACGCCCGAGATGGCGGCTTCGTGGATGTGGGCGCTGGGCATCGGCATGGGGCTGGCCTCTGCGCTGCCGTCGCTCTGGTGGAAGAAGCCCGTGATGATCGCCTGGAGCACGCCGGGCGCGGCGGTGCTGGCGGTCGCGGGCGTCGGCCACAGCATGGGCGAGGCGGTGGGTGCGTTCATCGTCTGCGCGGTGCTGATCGTGCTGGCCGGCGCCACCGGCTGGTTCGAGCGCGTGATGAACAGGATTCCGATGGCGATCGCCTCCGCGCTCCTGGCCGGCGTGCTGGCGCGCTTCGGCATCTCGGCCTTCGTTGCGGCGCAGACCGCCTTGCCGCTGGTGCTGCTGATGCTGGGCACCTACCTCGTCGCCAGGCGGCTGCTGCCGCGCTATGCGGTGCCGCTGACGTTGCTCGTGGCCATCGTCTTCGTGGCGGCGCGCGGCGAGCTGGCGTGGTCGTCGGTGCATTTCTCGCTCGCATGGCCGGTGTTCACGATGCCGGTCTTCAGCTGGCAGGCCGTCGTGAGCCTGGCGCTGCCGCTCTTCGTCGTGACCATGGCCTCGCAGAACCTGCCCGGCGTGGCGGCGATTCGCGCGAGCGGCTACAGCGATTTGCCGGTCAGCAAGCTCATCACGCTCAGCGGCCTCGCGACGCTGGTGCTCGCGCCCTTCGGCGCGTTCGCGCTGAACCTGAGCGCGATCACCGCGGCCATGTGCATGGGCCGCGAAGCCCATGAAGACCCGGCGCGGCGCTACACCGCGGCGGTGAGCTGCGGTGCGATCTACGTGGTGATCGGGATATTCGGCGCCGCGGTCACGGGGCTGCTCACGGCGTTTCCGAAGGAGCTGGTCGCGGCCATCGCGGGCCTCGCGCTGCTGGGCACCATCGGCGGCGGACTCGCGGCCGCGGTGCGCGACGAATCGCACCGCGAGGCGGCGCTGATCACCTTCCTGGTCACGCTCTCGGGCGTCACGCTGGCGGGCATCGGCTCGGCCTTCTGGGGCGTGGTGGCCGGGGCGGTGGCGCTGGCCGTGCAGCAGGTGGGGCGAAAGCAAAAAGCCCCAGTCGGCAAGGAGATGGCCGCTTCCGGCAACATCGCCCCAGAAACCAACGTGGCCGCCGCACCCGGCGCCGGAAAGAACGTCTCGTGAAAAACATCCTCTTCGTCGCCGATCCGCTCGATCACTTCAAGATCTACAAGGACACCACCTTCTCGATGATGCGCGAGGCCCAGCGGCGCGGCCACCGCATCGCGGCGTGCCTGCCGCAGGACATCCAGTGGAAGTCGGGCGGGCGGGTCACCGCCACGGTGCAGCAGATCACGCTGACCGGCGACGCCAAGGACTGGTACACCGTGGACATCACCGAATCCAAGGCGCTGAAGGACTTCGACGCGGTGCTGATGCGCAAGGACCCGCCTTTCGACGCCGAGTACATCTACTCGACGCACCTCTTGCAGCAGGCCGAGCGCGAGGGCGCGCAGGTGGTCAACTCGCCGCGCGCGCTGCGCGATCACCCCGAGAAGCTCGCGATCATGGAGTTTCCGCAGTTCGTGACGCCCACGCTGGTCACGCGCAGCGCGCAGGCCGTGCGCGACTTCCATGCGGAGCACGGCGACATCATCCTGAAGCCGCTCGACGGCATGGGCGGCATGGGCATCTTCCGCGTGAAGCAGGACGCGCTGAACCTGGGCTCCATCGTCGAGACGCTCAACAAGGACGGCGCCGAGACCATCATGGTTCAGCGCTTCGTGCCCGAGGTCGTTCAAGGCGACAAGCGCATCCTGATCATCGCGGGCGAGCCGGCGCCCTTCGTGCTGGCGCGCATTCCCCAGGGCACCGAGGTGCGCGGCAACCTGGCCGCGGGCGGCAAGGGCGTGGCGCAGCCGCTGACCGCGCGCAACCGCGAGATCGCCGAGGCAATTGGCAAGGTGCTCGCGCCGCGCGGGCTGCTGCTGATCGGGCTGGACGTGATCGGCGACTCGGTCACCGAGATCAACGTGACCAGCCCGACGTGTTTTCAGGAGATCACGGAGCAGACCGGCTTCGACGTGCCGAAGATGTTCATCGACGCGCTGGAGAAAACCCTGCGTCCTGCCTGAGCACCGGAGTCTCCGGGCGGGCTTCGCGCTCGCGCCGGGCCTGCAGGCGTCGTGAGCGCAGCTTGCGCGCCCAGATGACGATGCCGGTGATCGACAGCATCGCCACCACCAGCCCGAGCGCCGACATCATGATGCGGCCCGGCATGCCCAGGATGCGCCCGCCGTGCAGCGGCAATTGCAATTGCGCGAACACATCGGCCGCCGTGCCGTGCCACGGCCGGTTGCTGCCGATGATGTGGCCGTCGCGCCCGTCCATGTAGAGGTTCGACAGGCCCATGCCGTCGCTGTCGTCGTGCGTGGCGTGGTCGAAGAACGAGACGTTGTAGAAGCCGCCGCGCGCGTTGTAGAACGCGCCGCCCAGCGGCGTCGTCCAGCCGCGGCGCCGGGCCTCGGCGTCGGCCTGGGCCACGATCTCGCGAAAACCGATGGTGGGCTCGATGCGCGTGTCCAGCGGTGCGAGGGGTACCAGCGCCGACGGACCCGGCGTGGTCTTGGAGACCAGCGAGAGCATCGGGTGGAACACCTCCTTGTAGAGGTTCAGCGAGAACGAGGTGAAGGCCACGACGATGATCAGCCCCCAGATCCACAGCCCGCCCGCGCGGTGCAGGTCGAAGTTGAGCTTGTAGCCGCCGGCCGCCCAGCGCACGGTCCACGCCGGCTTCCAGCGCTGCCACCAGGCGGTGGCCGGCCGGTGCGCCGGGTGCACGGCCCGGCGCAGGCGCCGGGGCATCGTGAGGTAGAGCGCGACGACGCTGTCGATGAGCCACACCAGCGCCACCGTGCCCATGATCCACCAGCCGATGCGGTCGGTGCCCCACATCGCCGGCACGTGCAGCATGTAGTGGAGCTTGCGCAGGAACGGCATCAGCGTCTCGGGCCTGAGCGAGACGGCGGTCGAGTCGCGGCGCCCGCGCACTTCGGCGGTGACCGGGTCGACGAACACCTGATTGTAGCCGAGCTTGAAGGGCTTGCCGGTGGCCGGATCGGTGCGCGGCTGCACGAAGTAGCCGGCGGCGTGGCCTTCCTCGAAACCGAGTGGAAGGTATGCGACCCGCGCACGCGGATCGTGCGCCTCGACCGCGGCGGCCAGCGCGAACGGGTCCTTGAAGGGGCCGCGGCTCTGCGTGTCGTAGAGCTTGCGGTTGAGCCAGCCGTCGATCTCGTGGTCCCACGAGATGACGGCGCCGGTCAGGCCCGAGACGATGAGGAACAGCGCGACCGCCAGGCCCGCCCAGCGGTGGATGGCGGTCGCGAAGGCGCGCATCAGAAGTCGATGGTGCCGCTCACGGCGACTGTGCGCGGCGCGCCCATCACCAGGTAGTTGGAGCCCTGCGTGCCACCCACCGAAGCCCAGTACGACTTGTTGAACAGGTTGTCGATGCGCGCGCGCAGCGTGAGCGCACGGCCGTTGCCCAGGTCCACCAGGTAGCGCGCGCCGATGTCGAAGCGCGTCCAGCCCGGAATCTGCTGCGTGTTGGCGGCGTTGGCGTACTGCTTGGAGGTGTACAGGAGGCGCGCATTCAGCGACAGGTTGCGCACACCGGGCACGTCCCACTCGGCGCCCAGGTTGGCCTGCTGCTTGGCCACGCCGATGGCGGTGAGGCCGTCGGTGGCGCCGCCTTGCGTGTTCTTCTGCTTGGCGTCCAGCAGCGTCAGGCCGCCGAGCAGGCGCAGGCCCTTGGCCGGCTGGCCGAACACCGAGAACTCCAGGCCCTGGTTGCGTTGCTTGCCGTAGAGGCCGTAGGTCTGGCCCGAGTACTGGTAGACCGGCTGGTCGGTGGTGAAGAACGCGGCGCTGGCGCCCAGCGTGCCGCCGTCGTACTTGACGCCGATTTCCTTCTGCTTGGCCTGGTACGGCGCGAACACGTCACCGGCATTGGTGACCGGGCGGTTGTTCACCGTGCCGGGCGCCACGTTGCCCTTGACCAGGGCTTCGATGTAGTTGGCGTAGGCCGATACGGTCGGCGTGATCTTGAACACGACGCCGGCCACCGGCGTGGTCTTGCTCTTGTCGTAGGCGCTCGATTCCTTGATCGTGTTGTAGGCAAAGCTCGTTTGCTTGATGGTCTGGCGGCGCGCGCCGAGCGTGACCAGGAGGCGGTCCTCCATGAAGGACATGGTGTCGGCAATGGCGATGCTCGACGTGTCGATCTTGTCGGTCAGGCGCGGGTCTTCGAGCGTGTTGCCGGTGAAGCCGTTGGCCACCGGGTTGGGCGAGAAGAAGGGCGCGTAGATGTTGTTGAGGACGGCCCCGCGCGAGATCGCATAGGCGTTGTCGCGGTCGTTGCTGTACGTGGCGGCCGAGGCCACCACCGTGTGCTTCACGGGGCCGGTGGCGAAGTTGCCGCGCACGCCGATCTCGGCGGTGCCGATGCGGTCCTTGCGGGTGTTGCTGAAGCGCGTGTTGCTGGTGTTGCCGAACGAGTTGACCAGGGTCGGGTTCGACAGCACGTTGTCTTCGTCGCTGCGGCGCACGCCGCCGGCGGCCCAGGCCGTGATGTTGTCGGTGATGTCGACTTCGCCGCGGAAGGTGGCGAACTTGTCCTTTTCCTTCGAATAGGTCCAGGGCTGCGCGAAGTTGCTCTTCGCGTCGGGCGCGCGCGGGATCGGCAGGCTCGAGGAGGGCGTGAGGCTCGGGCGGCCGTCCTTCAGGTCGAAGTCCTGGTAGCCGAAGTCGGCCGACAGGCGCACGCTGCGGCTGTGCCAGTCCAGGCCGACGCCGAAGGCGCTCAGCTGCTGGCTTTCCTTGAAGACACCGGTGCCGCCTTCGCGGCGCGCGGCGTTCACGCGAACGCCCAGGCTGTCGTCAGGGCCGAAGCGGCGTGCCAGGTCGAGGTTCACGAAGCCCTGGCCGCCGCTCTGCACGCCGAAGCCGACGCGGGTGAGCGGTTCGTTGGGCGCGCGCTTGGGCAGCAGGTTGATCGCACCGCCGATGCCGCTGCCGCCGGGCGCGGCGCCGTTCAGGAAGGTGTTGGCGCCGCGGAACACTTCCACGCGTTCGAAGAATTCAGAGGCGATGTACTGGCGCGGCAGCATGCCGTAGAGGCCGTTGTAGGAAACGTCGTCCGAGTACACGGGGAAGCCGCGCACCACGTAGAGCTCCTGGAAGTTGCCGAAGCCGCGGGCCTGGCGCACCGACGGATCGTTGAGCAGCACGTCGGCGACGCTCTTGGCCTGCTGGTCCTGGATCAGTTCGTTGGTGTAGTTGGTGCTGGAGAACGGCGTGCTCATCATGTCCTGGTTGCCCAGGATGCCGACCCGCCCGCCGCGCGCCACCTGGCCGCCGGCGAAGGGCTTGGTCAGGCCTTCGGCCGAGGCGTCGGCGCTCGCTTCGACGTTGACGGGGGCCAGGGCACCGCTCGGTGCGGGCTCGGCCGCGGGGGTCTGCGCCATCGCCGCCAGGGCATTCAGGGCGAGGAGCGACGCGATCGCGGTCGGGCGAAGAGGGAAAAATGGAGCGGGCATGGAGGATCTGATGTGCGCAAATGAGAACCGTTATTATTCTCTCGCACAGCCCCGCCTTCGATACTTTCTTGCACTGTTGCAAAAAAGTGTCAGGTAAAAGTCTTCACCGCTTCTTCAGCCGGGCGCCCGCTGCCCGTCCACGAACACATGCAATTCGCCCGGCGCAAAGGGCGTCCAGGTCTCGTTGGTGGTGAGCGGCGTGGTCACCACCACGGCCACGCGGTCGGTCGGCGTGGTGTGCTGGGCGAAATCGATCTCCAGGTCTTCGTCGGACAGCTGCGCCGTCACGAACGGATGCCGCCGCTCCACGTACCAGAGGTTCGTCGACGCGTGCGCCCACAGCGCCTGCCCGTTGGACAGCATGAAGTTGAAGGTGCCGTGGCTCGCGAGCTGCGGTGCCAGTTCGCGCAGGGTGAGCGTCAGTTCCTCGATGCTGGGCACGCCCGCGTGCGACTTCGCCAGCTCCTGCATCAGCCAGCAGAAGGCGTGTTCGCTGTCGGTGTTGCCCACGGGATGGAAGTTGCCATGCAGGCGCGGCCGGAAATCCTTCAGGTCGCCGTTGTGCGCAAACACCCAGTAGCGCCCCCAGAGCTCCCGCACGAACGGGTGGCAGTTCTGCAGGTTGACCTCGCCCTGCGTGGCCTTGCGGATGTGCGCGATGACGTTGCGGCTCTGGATCGGATAGCGCCGGATCAGCTCCGCCACCGGCGATTCGCAGGCCGGCTGGTGATCGACGAAATGGCGCAGGCCCCGGTCCTCGAAGAACGCGATGCCCCAGCCGTCGGCGTGGTGGTCGGTGCGGCCACCGCGCTGCGCGAACCCCGTGAAGCTGAAGGTCACGTCGGTCGGCGTGTTGCAGTTCATCCCTAGCAATTGACACATGCAGGCGATTAGACCGCGATTCGCGCCGGCCCCGCCCCCGGCGTCGCTTACCCGACCATCCGGCTGCAGCTAGCGGATGAACTTGCCCTCCTTGGTCACGCGCACCATCTCGATGAAGCGCGAGCCCGTGTTGCTCACGCCGGTGAAGTCGATCTCCATGCCGCCGATGCGCAGCTTCATCGCCTTCAGCGCGGCGTGCAGCTTCGCGCGCGTCAGGTCGCGGCCGGTACGGCGCAGGCCCTCGATCATCACGAGCGCGTTCACATAACCCTCGTAGCTGAGGTAGCCCAGGTCCACCTTGGCGCGCTCGGCCAGCTGGCGAAATTCGCGCGCGGTGGCGTCGACCTCGCTCCACGGGTACGGCACGATCTGCGAGATCGCCAGCCCGCTGGTCTTGTCGCCCACGAGCTTGGCCGTGACGTCGCCCGGCACGATCGACATGCCGTAGAACATCTGCCGCCCGCCGGCCGCCCAGGCGGCTTTCATGACCTCGCCGCCGATGCCGCCGCCCAGGTACATGATCACGGCCTGCGCCTTGCTGTCGGCCAGCGCCTTGCCGGATGCCTCGTTGCCCGTGCCGTCGCCCTTGACCGCCACCGCGGCCTCGGGCTTCAGCTTGAGCGTGTCCAGCGCGGCTTCGACCAGCTTGGCGACTTCCGCGCCGCCGGGGTTGTCCAGGTACGCCACGGCGATCCGCGAGACGCCGATGGTCGTCAGGTGCTGCACCAGCGCCTGGGCTTCGCGCGCGAAGGTGGCGCGCACGAAATAGCCGGCGGCGCCCATCTTCTCGCGGGCCGAATCCGACACCGCATAGCCGCCCACCGTCGGTGCGCCGCTCTGGTTCACGACCTTGGCGCCCGCGGCGGTGGTGCCCGAGCCCACGCAGCCGAAGAAGGCGAAGACGCGGTGCTCGGCCAAGAGCTTCTCGTAGTTGGCGAGGGCCTTCTCGGGCTTGAGTTCGTCGTCGAGCGAAACCACGCGGATCTTCCGTCCCGACAGTCCGCCCTGCGCATTGACCGCATCGAAGGCCAGCCCGGCGCCGGCCATCACCACCTTCACCGGCACGCCCAGCGGGCCGCTCAGGATGCCGGTGTGGCCCAGGACGATCTCGCCGTCGGTGACGCCGCTCTCGGCCGCATGGGCCGGAAAGGAAAGAGGGCCGAGTCCGGCCGCTGCCGCAGCCGAGGCGGCGATGAAATTTCTGCGATGCATGGAACCGTTTCGTTATCAGATACAACTGATAACAATTGAATGCGAAAGCGCCTTCCGGGTCCGCCGGGGTTTACCCCGTGTTGCGCGCCGTCACTGCCGTCCCTGTCGGCCCTTTCGGTCCTTCGCGCAGTTGCCATGCCGCGCAGATCGCCAGCGCGCACAGCCCCGCCAGCATCGCGAACACCTCGTCGAACGCGGCCAGCCGCGCCGGGCTGCTCACCGGATTGGCCAGCGAATCGCCGTGCGCGGCAAGACGCCACTCGAGCACGATCGCGCACAGGCTCACGCCGGCCGCGCCACCGAGCATGCGCACGAAGTTGATCGCGCTCGCGCCCTGCGGAATCAGCGGCTTGGCCAGCGGCCGCATCGAGCCCAGGTTGAGCGAGGGCAGGATGAACCCCAGCCCGATGCGCCCGATGATCGCGAAGGCCACCAGCAGCCACAGCGCGCTGTCCAGCCTGAGCACCGTCATCAGCGCGAACGAGGCCGCCAGCAGCGCGAGGCCGACGGTCACCAGCACCCATGTCGGCTGCCGGTCGGCCAGCCGGCCCACGCCCGCGATGGTCACGGCCAGCACGATGCCGGCTGGCAAAAGAATGGTGCCCACGTGCGACGCCGACAGGCTCAGCCCCACCTGCATGTATACCGGCAGCAGGTAGGTCGAGCCGAACAGCGCCGTGCCGTAGATGAAGGCCACCACGCTGCCCATCGCGAACTGCCGGTACTGGAAGAGCGCCAGGTTCATCAAGGGCGTGCCGCCCGAGGCCGCGAGCCGGCGCTGCCACCACACGAAGGCGACGAAGGACGCCAGCGCGCCGCCCAGCAGCAGCGCGGCCTGCAGCGGCGAATCGCCACGCAGCTCGACCAGCCCGTTCAGGAGGCACAGCGTACCGACCGTGCCCAGCGCCAGGCCACGCGCATCGAGCCCGTTGCCGCGCACGGCAGCCACGCCGCCCGGCGCCGTCTTCGGCACGAACTTGTAGGCCAGCCAGATCGAGGCCAGGCAGAACGGCACCACCATGAAGAAGATCGAGCGCCAGCCGAACAGGTCGACCAGCACCCCGCCGATGCTCGGCCCGATGGCCGGCGCCAGCACCACGCCCATGCCGAAGATGCCGCTCGCGCGCCCCTGTTCGTGCGGCTCGAAGGCACGCAGGATGATGATGGCCGGAATGGGCTGCACCACGCCCGCCGCGAGCCCTTCGGCCACGCGTGCGAACAGCACCAGGGAAAAATTGTTGGCCAGCCCGCCCGCGACGCCGCCCACGAGCAGCAGCAGCATCGTGCCCACGTAGGTGCGGCGGTAGCCGTAGCGCGAGAGCAGCCACGGCGTGGTGAGCATCGAGACCGTCATCGCCACCATGAAGCCCGAGCTCACCCACTGCGCGCGCTCCTGGCCGAGCGAGAAGTGGTGGCTCATGCCGGGGATGGCCACGTTCACGATGGTCGAGGACATGATCGAGGCCATCGTCCCCACCATCACCGACATCAGCAGATACCAGCGGTAGCGCTCGCCGTAGCGTTCGCGCAGGGTGCCCATGGAGGGCGGGGCCGGCGTGGACGCGGCTTTGGGCGTGGGTGGGGAGGTCATGGGGCGGCGGAATGTGTCGGGGTCCGTCGTCCTACAAGCATATCGGTCTTTGCGTGGCGAACGGCGCGGCGGGCGGTCGCACAATGCAGCGGCTCTCCCCTCCGCGTCAAGCGCAAGAAGAAGACAGAAGACCATCCCATGGACTCCTCGACCACCGATCCCGTCAACGAACAAGCCGCCAATGGCGAACCCGAAGGCGCACCCACGCTGGCGAGCGAACTCGTCGCGCCCACGCTGAGCCGCGCCTACCGCTGCCAGTGCGGCCGTCCCGTGTTCCTGCGCAACAGCGAGTGCCTGGCCTGCCACACGCCGCTCGGCTACGTGATCGACCGCCTGGGCGTCATGCCGCTGGCGCCGGCCGAAGGCGAGGGCGCGCTGCCCGACACCTTCACCGTCTTCGGCGATCCGCACGGCAAGACCTACCAACGCTGCGCGAACCTCATGACGCCGGCGGCCTGCAGCTGGATGGTCTCGGTGCCGCGCGAGGGCGAGACGATTCCCCTGGACACCCAGGGCCTGGTGCCCGGCTATTGCCTCGCGTGCAGCGTCACCCGCACCATTCCCGATCTTTCGATCGAGAGCAACGGCGAACTCTGGCGCAAGCTGGAGACGGCCAAGCGCCGGCTCATCTCGCAACTGCTCGCGCTCGGCCTGCCGGTGGTGAGCCGCCACGCAGATCCGGTGCACGGCCTGGCTTTCGATTTCCTCAGCAACATGCCCGGTGGCCCGCACGTGATGACCGGCCATGACGACGGCGTGATCACCCTCAACGCCGAGGAAGCCGAAGACGCCGTGCGCGAACGCATCCGCGCCGAAATGCGCGAGCCCTATCGCACGCTGCTGGGCCATTTCCGCCACGAGATCGGCCACTACTACTGGGACCTGCTCGTGCTCCCGACGCCGTGGATCGACGACTTCCGCGCGCTCTTCGGCGACGACCGCGCCGACTACACCGCCGCGCTGCAGACGCACTACGAACAGGGCCCGCCGCCCGACTGGGCCGACCGCTTCGTGAGCAGCTACGCGAGCATGCACCCGTGGGAAGACTGGGCGGAGACCTGGGCCCACTACCTGCACATGGCCGACACCGCGGACACCGCGATGAGCTTCGGCGTCGATGCGACCAACGTCGAGTTGACGAGCGACCTCTTCACCGCGGCCGATCTCTGGCAGCCCGACCATCCCGATGCCGCGACGTTCCTGGATTTCATCAACGGCTGGGTGTTGCTCACCAACGTGCTCAACGAGCTGTCGCGCAGCATGGGGCAGCCCGACTACTACCCCTTCGTGCTGCCGCGCGCGGCGGTGGGCAAGCTGCAGTTCATTCACCGCGTGATCACCGAGCAGCGGCCCGGGTCGGCGCCGACGATGGTGGTGGCCAGCGACGTGGCGGCGCCCGAGCCCATCGAACCCGCACCCGGGCTGGCGCAATCCCAAACGCAATCTCAGTCGCAATCCCAGGGCGGCGTTCAGTCCTGAGGCGGCGTCCCCGCGGCGCAGCGCGCGCAGATGCAGGCGAGGCCGCGCATCGACTCGGGCAACCTGGCGAGCGGGGCGTTGCTGAAGTCGACCTGCATGCACCAGCAGGGCGGCTGCGCCTGGCCCGTCTCGCGTTCGACCTCCATCGCGCAGCGGTTCGACGCGCCGCACAGCGGGCAGCGCGTGGCGTCGATGGCTGCAGGGGCCGTGATCGTCATGCGAGTACGAAAGCCGGCAGCTTCTTCGCCACCGCGACGTTCTGTAGCGTCACATACACCGGCAGGCCGTCGCGGTAGGCGGGGTAGTCCTCGCCCTCGATCAGCGGCAGCAGGTAGCGCCTGCACTTTTCGGTGATGCCGTAGCCGTCGTCCGAGATGAAATCGCGCGGCATCGGCTTCTCGACATTGGCCACCGATTCGAGCGGCGCACTGCCCAGGGTGTACGCATAGGGCACGTCGGATGTGCGCTCGATCGTCGGCATCACCGCGTTGCGGCCTTCCAGCGCGAGCTCGACCGCGCGCTGTCCCAGTTCGTAGGCCTGCTTCACGTCGGTGGCCGAGGCGATGTGCCGCGCCGCGCGCTGCAGGTAGTCGGCCACGGCCCAATGGAACTTGTGGCCGTGCGCGTCCTTGATCATCTGCGCCACCACCGGCGCGGCGCCGCCCAGTTGCGCATGGCCGAACGCGTCGCGCGTGCCCTGTTCCGCGAGGAAGGTGCCGTCGGGGTAGTGGCACCCCTCGGACACCACGACCGAGCAGTAGCCGTGCTGCTTCACCAACGCATCGACACGCGCGAGAAAACGCGCCTTGTCGAACTCGATCTCGGGAAACAGCACCACCACCGGAATGCCCTGGTCCGCGGCGAGCCCGCCGGCCGCGGCGATCCATCCCGCATGCCGCCCCATCACCTCGAGCACGAACACCTTGGTCGAGGTGGCGGCCATCGAGCGCACGTCGAACGAGGCTTCGAGCGTGGACACCGCCACGTACTTGGCGACCGAGCCGAAGCCCGGGCAGCAGTCGGTCAGCGGCAGGTCGTTGTCGATGGTCTTGGGCACATGGATCGCCTGCAGCGGATAGCCGAGCGACTGCGACAGCTGGCTCACCTTGAAGCAGGTGTCGGCCGAATCGCCGCCGCCGTTGTAGAAGAAATAGCCGATGCCGTGCGCCTTGAACACCTCGATCAGCCGCTCGTATTCGCGCCGGTTCTTCTCGAGCGACTTGAGCTTGTAGCGGCACGAGCCGAATGCGCCCGAAGGCGTGGTGCGCAGCGCCGCGATGGCCTCGGCCGGTTCGGCACCCGTGTCGATCAATTCTTCCGTCAGCGCGCCGATGATGCCGTTGCGCCCTGCGTAGAGCTTGCCGATGCGGTCCGGGTGTTTTCGTGCCGTCTCGATCACGCCGCAGGCCGACGCATTGATGACCGAAGTGACGCCGCCCGACTGGGCGTAGAAGGCGTTGAGGATGGGCATGCGGGCATTCTCCCGCAGCCCCATGGCAGGCGCCAGTACCGGCGGCCTTCAGGGTGTCAGGATGTCAGCGGCTCTCGAAAGCGGGCGGCCGCTTCTGCAGGAACGCGCTCACGCCCTCGCGGAAGGTCGGGCGGTCGATCAGTTCGCGCTGGCGTTCGCTTTCATAGTGCAGTTGCTCTTTCAGCGTGTGGCGCTCGGAGGCCTCGAAGGCTTCGCGCGCCTCGACGACCGCGTGCGCGGGCAGCCGTGCAAGGCGCTGCGCGATCGCACGCGCATCGTCCATCAGTTGCTCGTCGTCGGCGCAGGCCCAGATCAGGCCCCACTGCACCGCGCGGCCCGCGCTCAGGCGTTCGTCGAGCAGCGCCATGCCCATCGCGCGCGCCTTGCCGGCGCGCCGCGGAATGGCCCAGGTGCAACCCAGGTCCGGCACGATGCCCAGCTTCGGGAGAAAGGGCAGATAGAAGTACGCGCTGCGTGCGGCGATCGTCACGTCCGCCGCGAGCGCGAGGCCCACGCCTGCACCGGCGGCCGGGCCGTTCACCGCAGCGACCACAGGAACAGGCAGCGTGCGCAGCGTCTCGATCAGCGGATTGCTCAGCGACTGCATCCACTCGGCCGTCTGCGTGCCGAGCGACTTGCCTTCTTCGCCGGGCGCCATCGCGCTCAGGTCGGCGCCCACGCAGAAGGCCTTGCCCGCGCCCGTCAGGATCACGGCGCGCACCGCGCGGTCGTCGCGGATGCGCTCCAGCGTGTCGCGCAGCTCGACCTGCAGGCCGTGCGCAATGGGATTCAGCTTGGCCGGCAGGTTCAGCGTGAGTGTCGCGATGCCGTCGGCCAGCTCGTAGAGGATCGGTGCTTGGGGGGAGTCCATGGCATCGAGGTTCGATGCCGACGGCACCCGGGTCAAGCCGGGGACAACCCGTGGGGCCGAAGTCGCCAAGGCGACCATCCGCGCGCCGGTCGCGCAAGGGGCATCGCAGCGGGCTGCGCGTCCGACACCGTGATGCATGAGGCCGTCAGCGCCGACACCAGGATGCGCCGGTGCTCGGTGCCGTCGAAGCGGTCGCCGGCCTCCAGCACGATGTCGCGCGGATCGCGGTCCAGCGTGACCCAGACGGTGCCGCTGCGGCATTCGATGCCCACGCCCGCGCCGTCGGGCACGGCAAAGACGGTGCGCGTCGGCAGGCTGACATGAAAGCGGGAAGACGTATTCGGTTGGGTGCTCATGGCAAGCTCCATTGCATTCGGGATACGAATGAATATAGTGAGTCGCCCCCTCTCTTACACGCGGTCATTCGGAACTCGTTGCATGCCTACAGAGAATGCGAAAGCCACGGCAGCCCCGGGTGGCGAACTCCCGCCGCTCGAGCTGCTGCGCAGCTTCGAGGCCGCCGCGCGACGGCTCAGCTTCACGCTGGCGGCCGGCGAGTTGCACCTCACGCAGTCGGCCGTGAGCCGGCAGATCCAGCAACTCGAAGCCAGCCTGGGCGTGCTGCTGTTCGAGCGCCGCCACCGCGCGCTGGCGCTCACCGAGGCGGGCGGCGTGCTGCAACGTGCGGTCACCGACAGCCTGGAGCGGCTGCGCGACGCCACGGCCCGCGTGCGCGCCAGCGCCGCGCCGCGGCAGGTGGCGATCACCACCACGCCGGGCTTCGCATCGCTCTGGCTCATTCCGAAACTGGCGCGCTTCACCGGTACGCATCCGCAGGTGGACGTGCGCGTGTCGGCCACGCTCGACGTGCTCGACCTGGACGTGAGCCGCCTCGATCTCGCGGTGCGCTTCGCGCCCATCGGTCGCGGTGTGGGGCTGGCGCTGTTCGAGGAGTCGGTGATCCCGCTGTGCTCGCCGCAACTGGCCGCGTCGCTGCGGGAGCTGTCGGACTTTTCCAGGCTCACGCTGCTCACCATCGAATACCCGGACCACAGCGAAGCCCCGACCACCGACTGGGAGCCGTGGCTCAAGGTGATGGGGCTGGAAGACCTGCGCATGAAGAGCACGCTGCGCTTCTCGCAGTACGCCGATGCGGTGGCCGCCGCGGTGGCGGGACAGGGAGTTGTGATCGGCCGGTTGCCGTTGCTGCGCGAACTGGTGCGCGACGGCCGGCTCGTGGCGCCGCTCGGCGAGGGCGCGGCATCGCACCGCGGCTACTTCATCGAGATGTCCAAGCGCGCCGCGGGGAACCGCGATGCGCAGGACTTCGCGCAATGGTTGCGCGACGAAGCCGAGGCCGCGCAGCGAGCCTGAAAGAGGCCCGTCGCGCGGAGAACGATCAGCCCGGCAGCAGCACCTTGTTCACGACGTGGATCACGCCGTTCGACTGGTACACGTTGGCGATCGTCACCATCGCCGTGCCGCCCTTGGCATCGGTCACCATCACGTTGCTGCCGCTCATCGTCGCCGTGAGCGTGCCGCCGCTCGCGGTCTTGAGCACCGCCTTGCCGCCGCCTGCGTTGATCGCGCTCATGAGCGCGGGGCCGTCCATCTTGCCGGGCACCACGTGATAGGTCAGCACCTTGGTCAGCGTGGGCTTGTTCTCGGGCTTGAGCAGCGTGTCGACCGTGCCGGCCGGGAGCGCCGCGAACGCGGCATTGGTCGGTGCGAACACGGTGAACGGACCCGGGCTCTTGAGCGTGCCGACCAGGTCCGCGGCCTTGACGGCGGCGACCAGCGTCGTGTGGTCCTTCGAATTCACGGCGTTGTCCACGATGTCCTTGGTCGGGTACATCGCGGCGCCGCCGACCATCGGGTTGGACGACATGCCGGAGCTGCCGCTGCCGCTCATGCCCATGCCGCCCGCGCAAGCGCCGAGCAGGACCGAAACGCCGAGTGCGATCACGAGTTTTTTCATGGAAGTCTCCTGGAAAGAAATGGTTGTCGAGGATCTCTCTGTGGAAACCGCCAACAGCTCGGGGGCGCGATGCGCTTGAGATCAATACGGGAGGTCGGTGCAACTGGATTCACCGCGCCGCATCGCGTCGGCTTTGCGCCACAGCGTTGCAAGTGGCGCTTGCGCATCGCGCATGCGCTCGACAGAATCCGCCCTTCGTTTTTCAGCAACAGTTTCTTTTCACCGCGCCTGGCGACTTGCGACCTCCCGGGCGACCAACCAATTCAATGAACCGTTTCCTGAACACCTGACCCGCACACCGACCGCCCCGGCCGGATGTGCATCCATGCATCCGCCGAGGCCTTGTCGACAAAGGCCCCGCGCAGCCATTCGCCGGGGCCTTTTTGTTTTTTGGAGTGTGCGCACATGAGTGCTCAACGAAAGGCCCGCGACGACGACAAGCGTCTGGGCCGTTTCTATTTTTCGGTGCCGAATGCGGCACCTCGCAATCCCGTGGTGGCCGCGATGGCGCGCCGCGAATCTAGCCAGGGCGCCGGGCGCCACCTGCGCACGCACCGCGCCGAGCGGCGTGCGCAGAAGGTGGCGTTGCAGAAGACTGCGCGTAGCGCAGGGCGAGGGGGCGACGATGCGTGACGACATGGACAAGGTCATCGTCGAACGCCCGCGCCGCGGCGGTGGCGTGCAGGGCGACGGGCGCGGCTTTCGCAACAGCCGCGAGCGCGGCTCGCACCTGGGCATGAAGCGCGGCCATGACCATCCGAAGGGGCTGAACGAAAACCTCGCGCCGCTCAAGCGCTGGTTGCACAAGCAGGTGCACAGGCCGTGGGACAAGGTGTATGCGGAGCTCTGCAGCGGCATCGATCGACGCAGTACGGTGCAGGCGCACATCTTCGAGCACATCGACCAGTTCGTCGAACGCGGGGCGGTGATGCGCGATGGCCAGGTGTGGGTGAACTCGCCCCGATGGAGGGGCGGGCGCCGTGTGCCGCTTCGCGAAGCCGCGCACGTCGAGCTGTTCGTGCACCCCGTCACGGGCATCGTGCTGCCCAACCGGCGATTGCGCGAAGCACGCCAGGCGCAGCAGGAGGCGTATCGCGTTGCGCGGGCCGGTTGGCCGACCGACAAGAAGCGCCACACGGTCTTTCATGTGATCGACGAGTTCACGCAGTGGCACCGCATCGATGGCTGCTGGTTCGAGGTCACCATCGCGCCGCTGCCCGAGCTGCGGCGGACAGTGCTCGATGTGACGTACTACGACGTGCTGCGCCGCTGCCCGGTCTCGCGCCGTGGCGGTTGCGAGAAGCCGGCCTTCGGGTCACCCGATCATCGGGAGATGTACGGGCGGGACCATGTATACGCCGCGGCCATGTGCAAGCTGAGCCTGCAGAGAGTACGGGAGCGTTTTGGCGATTCCTGCGAAGGCCCTGTGCCTAAGCATCGAGCTCGCGCTTGATCGACGCATTGCCGATTTTCTTGCGGCACAGCAGCCGGCGCGCGCCCGGCCCCACGGCCATGCCCAGGTCGAGCAACAGCGAATCGCGCAGGCGAACATCCCCATGGCGCAGCGACTTGTCGATCGCGTCCACCCTGGCGAACAGTTCGTCAAACGGATCGTCGCCGTCGATGCCATCGGGTCGCGGCCCCTTGGCATAGGCCTTCACCAGCAGTTCTTCTTCAAGCCCCGCTGCCGATGCAAACAGCGTCGCATGGGCCGCGATCCACGCGCGCATCCTCGCCACATCCACCGTGGCCGCATAGGTGCGCATGGCCGCTGCGCGATAGCCGTCGCCGAAGCCCTTGGTCTCTTCGCAGAGGTGCAGTGCCGCATCGAGGCCTTGCTGCGCGGCCACCCGCTCGACCAGCAACGCACGCGCATCGAGAAGCGTGTGGCGTTCCTGGCGCTGATCGGCCTTCTTCTGCTTGCGCAGGAACCCGCTGACATCGCCGCGACGCGCGTACTCCATCAGCAGCACGCGGTCAGCGCGATGGGCCATGTCGGGACGCAGGCGCGGCGTGATCTCCTGCTCGACACGCGTCATCTCGCCTTCGATCGCGAGATCGGCTGCGATGTGCAGCAGCAGATGGTCGCGCAGGATGTCGTCTTCCACCTGCTGCGTCCAGGCCAGCATCTCGCTTGCACCGAGGCCGGCCGTGTCGAACAGGACTTCGATCCGATCCTTCCAGCTCAGGCTGTGGCTGTTGCGGCTGCCCTGAAGCCGATGCATCATGGCCGCCCACGGCGTGCGATAGCCGCGATGTCCGAGATACCCGCAACCCAGCCCTTTGCCCGCGTAGGGCTCGGCGGCGAGCGCGTCGATCAGCGGCTGGATCTCGATGGCCAGCGCATCGAGCTGCGCCTTCTGCTCGGCGCTCGGGTAGTAGCCGAAGGCGTTGTCCAGGTTGATCGCGTGAAGGCAGCGCGTGAGCGCATCGTGAATGCGAGGGTCCATCGGCAGGATGATAGAAGCGGCATCGCCGCTCCGGGGCCGGCCATCAAGCCCTGGCTCGTGTCGGCACCTGCGCACGCGGCAGCAAGAAGAACGCAAGCGTCCCCGCAGCCAGCATGCCCGCCACCGTGAGGAACACCGCGCGGAACGGCTCCACGCCATGCGCCACGCCCCACGATGCGGCCACGCCCGTCGTCCACTGCATCAGCGAGACCCCGAGGAACATCGCCATGTTCATCAGCGCCATCGCGCGGCCCGTCATCGCCGCGGGGTAGCCGTTCTTGGTGTACGCGTACTGCAGCACGCTGTAGCCCGAGATGAGTCCGTAGAGGATCGGCAGGCCGATGTCGATCGCGCGCGAATGCGTGAACGCCATCGCGCCGAACATCAGCGCGCCAGCAGAGGCGCAGCCCATCATCCAGCGCGTGCGCCGTGCGGGGCCCGGGTCCAGGCGGCCGAACAGCGCGGGGCTGATCATGCCGGTGACCGTCATCACCAGCGCCACGTTGCCGCTGGCCACGAGCGAGAGGCCATGCCGCTCGTGCAGCACCGGCCCGAGCCACAGGCCCCGCAGCGTGATGAAGGCCGCATACGACACGCACGCAAAGCACAAGAGGCCCAGCGTGTGCGGCATCGCGAACAGCGGCAGCAGTTCGCGCACGGCCTTGCGCAACGATTGCCGTTCGGCGGGGGCGGATTGCGGCGCAAGGTCCACCGCGCGCGCCGGCTCGCGCACGCGCCAGAAGATGACGATCCACGAGAGCACCGCGAACACGGCCAGCACCGTGTAGCCGGCGCGCCATGATGCGGCCTCGATCAGCAGCGCCAGCGGCGTGCCGGTGAAGAGAATGCCCATGCCCGCCAGGCTCATCACCAGCCCCGACATCGCGGTGAAGCGCGAGGCGTCGAAATGCCGCGCGATGAACACCGTGCACGCAAGAAACGCTGGCGCGCAGCCGACGCCGATCAACGCCTGCCCGAGCAGCAGCATGTGAAAGCTCGACGCCACCGCGCACAGCGCGGCGCCCGCGATGGCCAGCGGAAACGCGGTGAGCACCGTGCGCCGCACGCCGAACATGTCGATCGACACGCCCATCGCGAGCTGCATGATCCCGAACATGAAGTGGAAGGTGCCCGCCCATGTTCCCAGTTGCTGGGGCGAGAGGCCGAAGTGGCTGCTGAGCGGCGTGGCCATCATGGCGCCGACGGTGCGGAAGGCCTGGCTCAGCGCGAAGGCCGAGGCGAGGGCCACGAGCATGGCGGCCGCGGAGGTCGACCAGCGCGGCGGGGGCGGCGATGCCGCGTTCGTGTTCATCGGGAGGGGAGGGGCTGAAAGAAGAAGGGGGCGGCACGAATGCTAATGGCATGCCGCACTCAATGCAGAACGGCGCCCGAAGGCGCCGTCCGTTCGCTCAAGCCCGGCGCAGTGCCGGGTGCACGCCGATCAGGCCTCGCCCTTGACCTTCAGGCGCCATGCATGCAGCAGCGGCTCGGTGTAGCCGCTCGGCTGCTCGATGCCCTTGAACACCAAGTCCTGCGCCGCCTTGTACGCAGCCGACGTCGCGAAGTTGCCGGCCATCGGCTGGTAGAGCGCGTCGCCCGCGTTCTGCTCGTCCACCACCTTGGCCATGCGCTGGAAGGTCTCGTCGACCTGCGCCTTGGTCACCACGCCGTGCAGCAGCCAGTTGGCGATGTGCTGGCTGGAGATGCGCAGCGTCGCGCGGTCTTCCATCAGGCCCACGTTGTGGATGTCGGGCACCTTGGAGCAGCCCACGCCCTGGTCGATCCAGCGCACCACGTAGCCCAGGATGCCCTGCACGTTGTTGTCGATTTCCTGCTGGCGCTCTTCGGCCGTCCACTTGGCTTCGGGTGCGATCGGCACCTGCAGCAGCGCATTGAGGATGTTGTCGCGCTCGCCGTCCGCGTCGATCTTCTCCAGTTCCTGCTGCACTGCCGTCACGCTCACCTGGTGGTAGTGCAGCGCGTGCAGCGTGGCGGCGGTGGGCGAGGGCACCCAGGCGGTGTTGGCACCGGCCTTGGGGTGGCCGATCTTCTGCTCGAGCATCGCGGCCATGAGATCGGGCATCGCCCACATGCCCTTGCCGATCTGCGCCTTGCCGCGCAGGCCGCACGAGAGGCCGACCAGCACGTTGTTCTTTTCATAGGCGCCGATCCACGCGCTGGACTTCATGTCGCCCTTGCGGATCATCGGGCCGCCCTGCATGGCGGTGTGCATCTCGTCGCCGGTGCGGTCGAGGAAGCCCGTGTTGATGAAGGCCACGCGCGCGGCCGCTTCGGCGATGCAGGCCTTCAGGTTCACGCTGGTGCGGCGCTCCTCGTCCATGATGCCCAGCTTCACCGTGTTGGCGGGCAGGCCCAGCAGTTGCTCGACGCGGCCGAACAATTCGCTCGCGAAGGCCACTTCGGCGGGGCCGTGCATCTTGGGCTTCACGATGTAGATGCTGCCGGTGCGCGAGTTGCCCTTGCGCTTGAGGTCGATGGTGGCGATGGTGGTGGTCACCACGGCATCGAGGATGCCTTCCGGAATTTCCTTGCCGCCGGCGTACAGGATGGCCGGGTTGGTCATCAGGTGGCCCACGTTGCGCAGGAACATGAGCGAGCGGCCGTGCAGCTTCACGGGCTGGCCATCGGCGCCGGTGTATTCGCGGTCGGCGTTCAGGCCACGCGTGAAGGTCTTGCCGCCCTTGGCGACTTCTTCCGTCAGCGAGCCTTCGACGATGCCCAGCCAGTTCGAATACGCGACCACCTTGTCGGCCGCGTCGACCACGGCCACCGAGTCTTCCAGGTCCAGGATGGTCGAGAGCGCGGCTTCGAGCACCAGGTCGCTCACGCCGGCCGCGTCGCTCTTGCCGATGGCGGTGCTGCGGTCGATGCGGATGTCCAGGTGGATGCCGTTGTGCTTGAGCAGCACCGAAGACGGCGCCGCAGCCTCGCCCTGGTAGCCGATGAACTGCGAGGGGTCGGCCAGGCCCGTGCTGCTGCTCTGCAGCGCGACCACCAGCTTGCCGTCCTTCACGCTGTAGCCGGTCGCCATCTTGTGCGAGCCGTTTTCCAGCGGTGCGGCCTGGTCGAGCACGTTGCGCGCGAACTCGATGACCTTGGCGCCGCGCACCGGGTTGTAGCCCTTGCCCCCTTCCGCCACTTTGCCAGCGCCGCCGGTTTCGGGGATGGCGTCGGTGCCGTAGAGCGCGTCGTACAGCGAGCCCCAGCGCGCGTTGGCGGCGTTCAGCGCGTAGCGCGCGTTCAGGATCGGCACCACCAACTGCGGGCCGGCCTGCAGCGCGAGCTCGGCGTCGACGTTCGCGGTCGTGGCCTTCGCGCCCTTGGGTTGCGGCAGCAGGTAGCCGATCTTTTCCAGGAAGGCGCGGTAGGCCGGCATGTCGCCGATCGGGCCGGGGTTCTGCTTGTGCCAGGCGTCCAGCTCTGTCTGCAGGCGGTCGCGCTCGGCGAGCAGCGCGATGTTCCTGGGCGCGAGGTCGCTCACGATGGCGTCGAAGCCCTTCCAGAAGACATCGCTCGCCACGCCGGTGGCGGGCAGGACTTTTTCTTCGATGAAGCGGTGGAGCTCGGTCGCAACCTGGAGTCCGTGGGCGGTGGTGCGGGCAGTCATTTTTCTCTCCTGGAAATCGGAATACGGCGGAATACGGCGGAATACGGAATCAAAAGACGTGGGTGTCGCAATGACGCAGGTCAACTTTATTCGATACTTTACGAGGGAGTAAGAGCCGAAAGTGAGATTTATCAATGACAAAAATGAAGGTAATGGCTGTATGGCGCCGGTTTTTACTCAAAGGGTAGGCACTGATAGAGACGCCACGGCCGCGGGATATATTTAACTTCTTAAATAATCCCGACTCCGCCGAAATGATCCTCCTGGCTTCCAACGAAAACCCGCTCGGCATGCCCGAGTCGGCCCGCCGCGCCGCCGCTTCCGCCCTCCAGGGCGCGGGCAACTACCCCGACAGCAACGGCACCGCGCTCAAGAATGCACTGGCCGCCCGGCTCGACGTATCGCCCGAGTGGCTCACGCTGGGCAGCGGATCGAGCGAGATCCTCGAACTCGCCGCGCAGGTGAGCCTGAAGCCGGGCGAGAACGTCGTCTATTCGCAGTACGGCTTCATCGTCTACGCGCAGGCCACGGCGCACGCGCATGCGCGCGCCACCGTCGTGCCCTCGCAAGATTTCGGCCACGACCTGGACGCGATGCGCGCCGCCATTGCCGACGACACGAAGCTGGTCTTCGTCGCCAACCCGAACAACCCCACGGGCACCTTCATCGATGCTGCGCCGCTGCTGGCCTTCCTGCAATCGGTGCCCACGCACGTGACGGTGCTGCTCGACGAGGCCTACACCGAATACCTCTCGCCCGCACAGCGCTACGACAGCATCGGGTGGGTGCGGCGCCTGCCGAACCTCGTCGTGGCGCGCACCTTCTCCAAGGCCTTCGGCCTGGCCGGGATGCGCATCGGCTACGGCGTGTCGCAGCCCCCGCTGACCGCGCGCATGAACGCGCAGCGCCCGCGCTTCAACGTGACGACGCCGGCCCAGGCCGCGGCGGTGGCTGCGCTCGGCGATGCGGAATTCCTCGCGCGCACCTACGACCTGAACACCGCCGGACGCGACCAGCTCGCCGCGGGCTTCACCGAACTGGGCCTCGCATGCATCCCTTCGTCGGGCAACTTCCTGATGGTGCAGGTGGGCGATGCGCAGGCCGTGCACGCGCGCCTGCTGGCCGCCGGCATCGAGGTCTCGCTGCTCGGCCCCTACGGCCTGCCGCAGTGGCTGCGCGTGAGCGTCGGCCTGCCCGAACAGAACCAGGCCGTGCTCGCCGCACTGCGCTGAGCGGCGCTCCCGCCCGCCCGACTCCATTTCCACCACGACCCCCGAGGAGACAGACGCATGAAACGCCGCCAGTTCGCAGCGCAGGCCGCTGCCGTCATTGCCGTCACGGCCACCGCGCCGATGGCCTTCGCGCAGGAGCGCACCACGCGCATCCTGGTCGGGTTCCCGCCGGGCGGGTCGGCGGATGTGGTGGCGCGGCTGCTCGCCGACAAGATGCGCGTCTTGCTGGGGCAGAACGTCATCATCGACAACAAGCCCGGCGCGGCAGGGCGCCTTGCACTGGGTGAGCTCAAGCGCTCGCCGCCCGACGGCAGCGTGCTGGTCTTCTCGCCGAGCGGCGCGATGGTGATCCATCCGTGGCTCTATGCGAACCTGGGCTACGACCCCGCGAAGGACTTCACGCCGATCTCGCTCGGCAGCACCTTCGACTTCGCGGTGACGGCCGGGCCGGGCGCGCCGCCCGGCGACATCAAGGCGGTGCTGGCCTGGATGAAGGCCAACCCGGCCAAGGCCAACTACGCGACCTCGGGCGCGGGCACGGTGCCGCACTTCGCCGGCCAGCTGCTGGCGCAGGCGGCGGGCGTGCCGATGACGCACGTCGCCTACCGCGGCGGCGCACCGGCCGCGCAGGACCTGATCGGCGGACAGGTGCCGCTGATGGTCGACACCGCCTCCGAAACCATCGAGCACCACCGCGCCGGCAGGGTGCGCATCCTCGCGGTGACGGGCGAACAGCGCAGCCGCGCGCTGCCCGATGTGCCGACGCTGAAGGAGGCCGGCATCAACGTGACGGCCGATGCGTTCTTCGGGCTCTACGGCCCGCCGGGCATGTCGCCCGAAGTGGTCGTGCGCATCGACAAGGCCGTGGGCGATGCGCTGCGCATGCCCGATGTGCAGGACAGGATCTATGCGCTGGGGCTCGTGCCGGCGCATGCGGGGCCGGCCGAACTCGCGGCGATCCAGGCGGCGCATCTGAAGCGCTGGGAAATGCCGATCAAGAACTCCGGTTTCAAGGCCGAGTCCTGAACCTCAGACCTGCCCGCCGAGTTCCTTCGCCGCCGCGCGCACGGGCGCGATGTAGCCCTCGTCGTAGCGGTGCGTCGGCATCGTCAGCGTGACCGCAGCGGCGAGGCTGCCGTCCGCATGGAACACCGGCGCCGAGATGCCCGCGAGTTCCGCCGTGCGGTCACCCACCAGCGCGCAGTAGCCCTGCGCGCGGATCGCGTCATAGAGCTTGCGCTCCTTCGCCCCGCGCGGCCGCTCGGCCTCGGGCCCGAAGGCGATCAGCACGCGCGCACCGGCGCCGCGGTCGTTGGGCAAGAGGTCGCCCGCGCGCACGTGGTCGCGCACCACATGCGATGAATCGATGCGGAACTGGCACAGGCGCACCCAGCTCTCGCCCTGGTCCTGCCGCACGTGGTACGCCGCGCTTTCGCCGGTGGCGGCGACCAGCGCGCGCAGCACCGGCAGCACGACGCGGTCGAGCGACTGCGAGGCTGCGTAGAGCCCGTGCAGCCGTGCGATCTCCATGCCGAGCGCGTAGCGCCCGTCGTCCTGCCGGCGGATCAACCGCGCATGTTCGAGCGATGCCAGGAGCCGCAGCACCGTGCTCTTGTAGAGCTGCGTGCGCTCGGCGAACTGCGCGAGCGACAGCGCCTCGTCCCCCGCCTGGAACGCCGAGAGCAGGCTCAGCGCGCGATCGACCGCGGCGGCGCCGCCGGGGGCGGCATTGAGATCGGAAACCGATTCGGTCTGGGCTTTGCGGGGCATGGGCGTGACTTGACAGGGAAAGTCGAACAGCGGTCTAATTCTGTTTAACGGAATTTAGTTCTGTAAGATAGAATTGTCAAGTGCTTCGCCGCGTGATCGCTCCCAGGAGACAAATTCGATGACACCCCCCGACGTCCTCATCAGCGAGGTCGGCCCGCGCGACGGCCTGCAATCGGTCAAGGCCACGATGCCGACCGCCGACAAGCTGCGCTGGATCGACGCGCTCTACGCCGCCGGCGTGCGCGAGATCGAGGTCGCTTCCTTCGTGCCCGCCAGGCTGCTGCCCCAGATGGCCGATGCCGCCGACGTGGTGCGCCACGCCATCACGCTGCCCGGCCTCACCGTGATGGCGCTCGTGCCCAACCGCAAGGGCGCGCAGGCCGCGCTCGAAGCCGGCGTGCACAAGCTCACGATGCCGGTGTCGGCGAGCGTGGCGCATTCGCTGGCCAACGTGCGAAAGACTCCCGCCGAAATGGTCGAGGAGGTGCGCGCCATCTCCGACCTGCGCCGCGCGATCGCGCCGCAGGTCAAGCTCGAGGCGGGCATCTCCACCGCCTTCGGCTGCACGCTGCAGGGGCTGGTGCCCGAAGACGACGTGATCCGCCTCGCCGCGCAATGCATCGAAGCCGGCGCTGAAGAGGCGGGCCTCTCCGACACCGTCGGCTACGCCAATCCCGCGCAGGTGCGCCGCCTCTTCAAGCGCCTGCGCGCGGAACTCGGCACGCACGCCGGCGCGGCCCATATGCACAACACGCGAGGCCTGGGCATCGCGAACTGCCTGGCGGCCTGGGACGAGGGCGTGCGCACTTTCGACGCTTCGCTCGGCGGCCTCGGCGGCTGCCCCTACGCGCCGGGCGCCTCGGGCAACGCCGTGACCGAAGACCTCGTCTTCATGTTCGAGGCCATGGGCGTTCGCACCGGCATCGACATCCAGAAACTCATCGCGGCGCGCGCGCCGCTCATGGCGGGCCTCCCCGGCGAACCGGTCTACGGCATGACGCCCGAGGCCGGCCTGCCCAAAGGTTTTGTCCAGGAACACACTGCACATGTCTGAAGCCAATCCACTTCCCTACGCAGGCGTTCGCGTCGTCGAGTTCACCCACATGGTGATGGGCCCGACCTGCGGCCTGCTACTGGCCGACCTGGGCGCCGAGGTCATCAAGGTCGAGCCCATCGAGGGCGACAACACGCGCCGCCTGCTCGGCTCGGGCTCGGGCTTCTTTCCGACCTTCAACCGCAACAAGAAGAGCATTGCGCTCGACCTGAAGCAGCCCAAAGGCGTGGAGGCCGCGCTGCGCCTGGTCGCCACCGCCGACATCGTGAGCGAGAACTTCAAGCCCGGCACGATGAAGAAGCTGGGGCTCGACTACGAGACGCTTTCCAGGCTCAACCCGCGCCTCATCTACGTGAGCCACAAGGGCTTCTTGCCCGGCCCGTACGACCACCGCACCGCCCTGGACGAAGTGGTGCAGATGATGGGCGGCCTCGCCTACATGACCGGCCGCTCGGGCGACCCGCTGCGCGCGGGCACCAGCGTGAACGACATCATGGGCGGCATGTTCGGCGCCATCGGCGCCATGGCCGCGCTGCGCCAGCGCGATGCGACCGGCAAGGGCTGCGAGGTGCAGGCCGCGCTGTTCGAGAACAACGTGTTCCTCGTCGCGCAGCACATGATGCAGTTCGCCGCCACCGGCAAGGCGGCCGACCCGATGCCCAGCCGCATCTCGGCGTGGGCGGTGTACGACGTCTTCACGGTGAAAGACGGCGAGCAGATCTTCCTGGCCGCGGTCAGCGACAAGCAGTGGGCCATCTTCTGCAAGGCCTTCGGCCTGGAAGACATGCTGGCCGATCCGCGCCTGAAGACCAACAACGACCGCGTGCGCGCGCGCGAATGGATGATGCCGATCCTGCGTTCGCACCTGGCCGAGCGCAGCGCGGCCGAGCTCGCCGCGGTGTTCGAGCAGAACGAGCTGCCCTTCGCGCCCATCACCAAGCCGCAGGACCTGTTCGACGATCCGCACCTGAACGCCACCGGCGGCCTGGCACCCGTGCGCATGAACGACGGCCACATGGCCAAGGTGCCGCTCGCGCCGTTCACGCTGGGCGGCCAGCGCCCCGGCATCCGCCTGCAGCCGCCGCACATCGGCGAGCACAGCCGCGAGCTGCTGAAAGAAGTGGGCTACAGCGACGAAGAGATCGCGGCCCTCGAGTCACACCACATCACCCTCGGAGACTGACCCCATGTTTTCATTCACACGGCGCGCCTTGCTGGCCTGCGCCGCAGCCGCTGCATGCCTTCCCGCCATTCCCGCCCTTGCGGCGGACACCGCCGCCTGGCCCGACAAGCCCGTGCGCCTGGTCGTGCCCTACACCCCGGGCGGCGCCACCGACATCGTCGCGCGCCTCATCGCGCAGAAGGTGACCGACGACACGAAGTGGACCTTCATCGTGGACAACCGCGCGGGCGGCAACGGCAACATCGGCATCGACGTGGTGGCCAAGGCGAAGGCCGACGGCTACACCATCGGCCTCGGCCAGACGGCCAACCTCGCGATCAACCCGACGCTCTTTCCGAAGATGCCCTACGACGCATTGAAGGACCTGGTGGCCGTGTCGATCGTCGCGGCGCAGCCGGTCGTGCTGGTGGTGCGCACCGATGCGCCCTTCAAGACGCTGGCCGACGTGGTGGCCGCCGCCAAGGCCAGGCCGGGCGAGATCAAGCAGGCGCTGGCCGGCACCGGCACGCTCGGTCACATGGCGGGCGAAGTACTCGCCAAGCGCGCGGGCTTCAAGGTGCTCAACGTGCCGTACAAGGGCGCCGCCCCCGCCATCACCGACCTGCTGGGCGGCCAGACCGACTACATGTTCGCCACGCCGCAGGGCGCGCTCGCGATGGTCAAGGGCGGCAAGCTGCGCGCGCTGGCCGTCACCTCGGCGCAGCGCCTGCCGGTGATGCCCGACGTGCCGACCGTGGGCGAAAGCTACAAGGGCTTCGAGGCGGTGGACTGGAAGGCCGTCGTCGTGCCGGCCGGCACGCCCGCCGACATCGTGAAGAAGCTCAACGCCGCCATCGACAAGGCGCTCGCCAGGCCGGCGACCATCGCGCAGCTGCAGGCCGAGGGCAGCGTGCCGGTCGGCGGCAGCCCGGAGCGGGCGGCGCAGTACATCAAGGCGGAGCACGAGCGCTGGGGCGCGGCGGTGCGCGACGCGGGCGTCAGGCCCGAATAAGAAGAGAACGTTTCCTACGGTGGGCGATATAGTTCCCGCCCCATGGACCGCCTGAAGCAACTCGAATCCTTCGTCTCGGTCGCCACGCGTGGCAGCCTCACCGCCGCGGCCAAGGCCGAGGGCGTGGCGCCCGCGATCATGGGCCGGCGGCTCGATGCGCTGGAGGAGCGGCTGGGCGTGAAGCTCCTGGTGCGCACCACGCGGCGCATCACGCTCACGCACGAGGGCAGCGCCTTTCTCGAAGACTGCCAGCGCCTCCTGACCGAGTTCGCGAATGCCGAGGCCAGCGTGAGTGCCGGCGGCGTCAAGGCGAGCGGCCATTTGCGCGTGACGGCGCCGGCCGGCTTCGGGCGCCGCCACGTCGCGCCGCTGGTGCCGCGCTTTCATGCGATGCATCCCGAGGTCACGATCTCGCTCAACCTCAGCGACCGCGTGGTCGACGTGACCGGCGAGAGCTTCGATTGCGCAGTGCGCGTGGGCGACCTGCCCGATTCATCGCTCGTGAGCGTGCGCCTGGCCGACAACCGCCGCCGCTGCGTGGCGACGCCCGATTTCCTGCGCCGGCACGGCACACCCCGGCACCCCGGCGACCTGTCGCGCTTCGCCTGCCTCACGCTGTCCAGCGATGCCTCGCAGACGCGCGGCTGGGCCTTTCGCGTGACCAGCGAGGCCGGCGCGCAAGAGCTGATCCACCTGCGCCCGAGCGGCCCGCTCGATTGCTCCGACGGCCAGGTGCTGCACGACTGGTGCCTGGCCGGCCACGGCATCGCCTGGCGCAGCACCTGGGAGGTCGAAGCCGAGATCGACGCGGGCCTCCTGGTGCCGGTGCTGGACGAATTCGCCGCGCCGCCCAACGGCATCTACGCGGTGTTCGCGGGCGCCAAGCACCTGCCGCTCAGGGTGCGACTGTGGCTTGATTTCCTCAAGGACCAGTACGGACAACCGGAATTCTGGGGACGAACGGCCTGAAGCGGCGGGAGCGGCGTCACAATCAGTTTGCATTTAAAAACCGCCGAAGTCCCCACGGCGCTCTTCGCGACACACCGCGGAATCGGCTTTGCCGGGCCGCTGGTGTTGCCCCCGGCAGGGGGCAGGAGAAGCGGCACGAAGTACGCGAAGCCTGGGGGCGAGTCCTAGAAAGCCATCGATGACCCTCGAAGCCGTCCTCGCCTACCTGCATCTGCTGGCCATCCTCACGATGGTCGTGTTCATTTCCAGCGAGGCCGCCCTGTGCCGCGTGCAGTGGCTGAACGCCGCGGTGGTCGAGCGGCTGGCCAAGGTCGACGTGGTCTACGGCATCGCCGCCATCGCGGTGCTCGCCACCGGCATCGCGCGCACCTGGTGGGGCGTGAAGGGCACGGCCTGGTACTGGACCAACCCGCTCTTGCACGTGAAACTGGGGCTCTTCATCATCATCGGCGTGCTGTCGATCTTTCCGACGCTCACCTACTTCCGCTGGCGCAAGACGCTGCGCTCCACCGGCAAGCTCCCGTTGGAAGACGACATCAGGAAGACGCGCAAGCTGGTGATGGTGCAGGCCCACCTGATCGCGCTGATCCCGCTGGTCGCCGTGTTCCTCGCGCGCGGCTTCGGCAAATAAGCAAGAGCCGGCATGGGACCCGCCGGCATCCAGCTCCTGTTTGCCGGCACGATCTTCAGCAGCGCGTTCCTGCTGTTCCTGGTCCAGCCGCTCATCGCCAAGCAGATATTGCCGTGGTTCGGCGGCTCGGCGGCCGTGTGGTCGATCTGCATGGTGTTCTTCCAGGTCGTGCTGCTCGCGGGCTATGCGTATTCGGACTGGATCACGCGCCACCTGCGGGTGCGCGCCCAGGCGACGCTGCACGTCGCGCTGCTGCTCGCGAGCCTTTTCTTCCTGCCGATCGTGACCAGCGCGCGCTGGAAGCCGACCGGCGCCGAAGACCCGACGTTGTGGATCCTGGGCCTCCTGCTCGGCACCATCGGCCTGCCGTATTTCCTGCTCTCGACCACCGGGCCGCTGGTGCAGTCGTGGGTGGCGCGCACGCCATGGGGCGCGCAGGTGTACCGGTATTTTTCGCTGTCGAACCTGGCGTCGCTGCTGTCGCTCCTGAGCTACCCGGTGCTGATCGAGCCGCGCAGTTCGCTGCTGCAGCAGGCGCACGGATGGTCGTGGGGCTACGGGGCGTTCGTCGCGCTGTGCAGCGGCACCACGCTGTATGTGGCGCGCCGCTGGGCCGACGTGCCGCTGCCGCAAACGACCGGCGATGCGGCGGCAGTCCCTGAACAACCGCCGCGCGCCGCCCACTACCTGCTGTGGCTCGCGCTGCCCGCGCTCGGCTCCTGGCTCCTGCTGGCCGTGACCAACCACATCACCCAGAACGTGGCGGCGATTCCCTTCCTCTGGGTGCTGCCGCTCACGCTCTACCTGTTGACCTTCGTCTTGTGCTTCGAGAGCGACCGCTGGTACCGCCGCGGCGTGTTCCTGCCGCTCGCGGCCGCGATGCTGCTGCTGTGCGCCTTCGGCCTGCAGGACGCCATCGGCACCAACCTGAAGACGGCGCTGCCGATCTACGCGGCGGGCCTCTTCGCCCTGTGCATGTTCCTGCACGGCGAGATGGCCCGGCTGCGGCCGGGGCCGCGCTACCTCACGCGCTTCTACCTGATGCTGTCGCTGGGCGGCGCGCTGGGCGGCGTGACCGTCGGGCTGGTCGCGCCGCACGTGCTGCCCGCCTATTACGAACTGGGCCTCGGCCTGGTGCTCACGGCGCTGGTGGCGGCCGCGGTGCTGCGCAACCGGCGCTGGCTGCAGGTGGCCTGCGTGGCGGTCGCGGGGTGTTGCGCGTGGTTCCTCTGGTTGCAGGTGCAGGGCGACTCGGCCGATGCGCGCGTCATGCAGCGCAATTTCTACGGCACGCTGGTCACCGTCGATCACCGGCGCGACGACCCTGCCGACGACGTGCGGCAGATGTACCACGGCTCGGTCAAGCACGGCGAGCAGTTCCTTTCGCCTGCGCGCCGCAGCGAGCCAACCTCGTACTACGGCCGCACCTCGGGCATCGGCCGCGCGATCGCCGCCGCGCCCGCGGGGCCGCGCCGCGTCGGCCTGATCGGGCTTGGGGCGGGAACGCTCGCGGGCTACGGTCGGGTCGGCGATGTCTATCGCGTCTACGAGATCAATCCGCAGGTGTTCGCGCTGGCCGAGAGCGAATTCAGCTTCCTGCGCGACAGCCCGGCCCGCATCGAGCGGGTGCTGGGCGACGCGCGCCTGGCACTGGAGCGCGAGCCCGCGCAGGGCTTCGACGTGCTGGCGGTCGATGCGTTCTCGGGCGACTCGGTGCCGATCCACCTGATCACCGCGGAGGCGATGGCGGTGTACCTGCGGCACCTCCGGCCCGGCGGCATCGTCGCCTTCCACGTGACCAACCGCTTCCTCGCGCTGGCGCCCGTGGTCGCGAAGATCGCCGAGACCCAGGGGCTGCATGCGGTGCTGGTGCACGACGACACCGCCGACATCGCCTGGCTGCGCGACACCGACTGGGTGCTGGTCGCGCGCGAGGCACAGACGCTGGCGCGCGAACCGGTGGGCGCCGCGGCATCGGCCATTGCGCCGGTGGCCGGCGCCCGGCCCTGGACCGACGATTTCAACAACCTGCTGGGCGTGCTGAAGTAGCGGCCCGGGCGGCCATGAAAAAAGCCCGCACGGGGCGGGCTTTTCTGTCAGCGCGGCGCGGGCTTCAGGCCTTGGCGTCTTTTTCGCACTTCTTCACGAAGCTGTTCTTGGCGGCGCCGGCCAGCGGCTTGCCGTTCTTGTCGATGGCCTTGGCGGCGCATGCGGGGGCTGCGGCGGCCTTGGTGTCTTTTTCGCACTTCTTGATGGAGCTGGCCTTGGCGGCGCCGGCCAGCGGCTTGCCGTTCTTGTCGATGGCCTTGGCATCGCAGGTGGCGCCGGCGGCGGGTGCTGCGGCAGGCGCAGTGGCAGCCGCAGTGGCAGCCGGGGCGACAACAGGCGCGGGGGCCTTGTCTTGTGCCTGTGCGGCGCCGAACGTCAGGCAGGCGCCCAGGGCGACCAGGGAAAGGAACTTCTTCATGGTGATATGTCCTTGCAAGGTGAGTTGTGACAGGTGCCCCGCCCCGGGGCCGCCCATCCTAACGGCCCAAGGCAACGATTGGATGACGATGGTCAACTGGGTCGGGGTTTGCCCCCGGTAAAATTCGCAGATGCTATTGGTCAAACAGGAGCTGCTCGCGGCGCTCGCGAACACGCTCGAATCCCTCTCCCCCGGCGCTGGCGCCAAAGCCGCGTTCGAATCGCCCAAGGTGGCCGCGCACGGCGATTTCGCCAGCACGGCCGCCATGCAACTGGCCAAACCGCTCGCGCGCAAGCCCCGCGAACTGGCCGAGCAACTGAGCGCTGCGCTGCTCGCCACCCCCGCTTTCGGCCAATGGGTCGAGGCCATCGAGATCGCCGGGCCCGGCTTCCTCAACATCCGCCTGAAGACCGCCGCCAAGCAGCAGATCGTGCGCGAGGTGCTGTCCGCAGGTAACACTTTCGGCCAGCAGCCGGCCACCGGCGAGAAGGTGCTGGTCGAGTTCGTCTCGGCCAACCCGACCGGCCCGCTGCACGTGGGCCACGGCCGCCAGGCGGCGCTGGGCGACGCCATCTGCAACCTGCGCGCCTCGCAGGGCGACAGCGTCTGGCGCGAGTTCTATTACAACGACGCCGGCGTGCAGATCCAGACGCTGGCCAACAGCACGCAGCTGCGCGCCCGCGGCTTCAAGCCCGGCGACGCCGAATGGCCGAGCGGCGAAAAGGCCCCGGCCTACAACGGCGACTACATCGCCGACATCGCCGAGGACTTCAAGGCGAAGAAGACCGTCAGGTCCGACGACCGCGAATACACCGCGAGCGGCGACATCGAGGACATCGATTCCATCCGCGAGTTCGCCGTGGCGTACCTGCGCCGCGAGCAGGACCTGGACCTGCAGGCCTTCCGCGTGCGTTTCGACAACTACTACCTGGAGTCCAGCCTCTACACCAGCGGCCGCGTCGAGGCCGCCGTGGGCAAGCTCGTGGCGGCCGGCAAGACCTACGAGGAAGACGGCGCGCTGTGGCTCAAGTCGACCGACTACGGCGACGACAAGGACCGCGTGATGAAGAAGAAGGACGGCACGTACACGTACTTCGTGCCCGACGTCGCCTATCACATCGCCAAGTGGGAGCGCGGCTTTCACAAGGTCGTGAACATCCAGGGCACCGACCACCACGGCACGATCGCGCGGGTGCGCGCCGGGCTGCAGGCGGCGGGCGAAGGCATCCCCGAGGGCTACCCCGACTACGTGCTGCACACCATGGTGCGCGTCATGAAGGGCGGCGAAGAGGTCAAGATCAGCAAGCGCGCCGGCAGCTACGTCACGCTGCGCGACCTGATCGAGTGGACCAGCACCGATGCCATCCGCTTCTTCCTCTTGAGCCGCAAGCCCGACACCGAATACACCTTCGACGTCGATCTCGCGGTGACGAAAAACAACGACAACCCGGTTTATTACGTGCAGTACGCGCATGCGCGCATCTGCTCGGTGCTGGCCGGCTGGGGTGGCGACGCCGCCACGCTGAAGGACGTGGACCTGTCGCCGCTCGAGAGCCCGCCGGCGCAGGCGCTGATGCTGCTGCTGGCCAAGTACCCGGCCATGCTCACGGCGGCGTCGACGGATTTCGCCCCGCACGACGTCACCTTCTACCTGCGCGAACTGGCCGCCAGCTACCACAGCTACTACGACGCCGAACGCATCCTGGTGGACGACGAAAAGGTCAAGCTGGCCCGCCTGGCGCTCGTCGCCGCGACCGCGCAGGTGCTGCACAATGGCCTCGCGATTCTCGGCGTCAGTGCGCCGAACAAGATGTGAACCTCACTCCCATGAAGAAGACAACAAGACAACGCGGCAACATCGTCATCGGCCTGATCATCGGGCTGGTGCTCGGCCTGGGCGTCGCGCTGGGCATCGCGGTCTACGTGACCAAGGTGCCGATCCCGTTCGTGACCAAGACGCAGAAGGGCGGCGCAGAGCAGGACGAGGCCGAAGCCCGCAAGAACCGCGACTGGGACCCCAACGCACCGCTGGCCGGCAAGGCAGGTGCCGCCAAGCCGACGCCGCCGGCCGCCACCGGCCCGGTCAACCCGATCACTGGCGAGCCGGCCACCAGCACCACCGCCGTCGCACCCGGCACACCGCCCCCGGCCACCGCGCCGGTGCCCGTGGTGGTCGCGCCCAAGCCGACGCGCGCGGCGCCCGTGCCGGCCGAAGCCAATGCGCTGCCGGCGTCGAACGATCCGCTGGGCGACTTGGCCCGGGCCCGCGCGGGCAGCAGTTCGGGCAGCACGACCGTGGCGTCCGCCGCGCCGAGCAGCAACAACGCTGCGGCAGCGTCCTCCGGTGGCGCCGATCCGTTCATGTATTTCGTGCAGGCCGGCGCCTTCCGCACCACCGACGACGCCGAGGCCCAGCGCGCCAAGCTGTCGCTGATGGGTGTCGAGGCCCGGGTCACCGAGCGCGAGCAGGCCGGCCGCACGGTCTACCGCGTGCGCGCGGGTCCGTTCAACAAGAAGGACGACGCCGACCGGCTCAAGGACCGGCTCGACGGCGGCGGTCTCGAATCGGCCTTGGTCCGCGTGCAGCGCTGACCGGGCTGCGGCTGTCGCAAATAGCCTTTAAGCTTCGCCGCGCGGCATTTGCCGCCACCATTCAGCGCCTTCGGGCGCGCCGTGTGCACCGCTTGCGAGGAACTCCTCGCCGCGCGCCGGCTCAGTCTGCCGTACCAACAGGAGAACCCTTTCAATGAAACGTCGTGACTTTTCGCTGGCCGCCACTTCGCTCGGGCTGCTTTCGCTGGCCGCCAATCCGGCCCACGCCCAGGCGCGCACCCCCAAGGCCGGCTCCGAGTACCTCGTGCTCGACAAGCGCGTGCCGGTCGATGCACCGGCCGGCAAGGTCGAGGTGGTCGAGTTCTTCTCGTACAACTGCCCCCATTGCAACGACTTCGAACCGGCGCTCGAAGCCTGGGCCAAGACGGCACCCAAGGAAGTCGCCTTCCGCCGCATCCCGGTGCCTTTCGTGGGCAACGACGTCGAAGCCAAGCAGCGCCTGTACTACGCGCTCGAGGCGCTGGGCAAGGTCGACGAATTCCAGCCCAAGGTCTTCAACGCAATCCACAAGCAGCGCCAGAACGTGAACGGCGACGCCAACATCATTGCCTGGGTCGCGGCCAACGGCATCGACGGCGCCAAGTTCAAGGAAGTGTTCACCTCGTTCGGCGTGGCCAGCAAGGCCAAGCGCGCCTCACAGATGACCGACGCCTACAAGGTGGCCGGTGTGCCGGCAATGGCCGTGGCCGGCCGCTGGTATGTGGATGGCGAGACCGCCGGCAACATGACCAACGTGCTGCAGGTCGTCAACTTCCTGGTCGGCGAAGCAAAGAAGGGCTGACCCCCGAAGAGGGCCGCGCGGCACTTCGTGTCCGCAGCGCCTCTCCCTTGCAGGGGGCGATACCTCAGGCCCGGCGGAGCCGGTTCCGCGATGTCTCCCCGAGGGAACACCGGCCCGCTTTGGCGGGCCTTTTTCATCGGCGCTGGTAACCGGTGTTAATCCGCCGCATACAATGGTTCAGAGCAAGTTTCGTGCCTCTATGACATTGCCCTCCTACCCAAACAACACCCCCCTCATTCGTCGCATCGGCCGCCTGGCCATCGGCGCGCTGTTGCTGGCCGGCCTCGCCTCGGGCGCCCTGGCCGAGACCGCCGACCGCAGCAAGCCGATGAACATCGAGTCGGACGCCATGCGCTACGACGACCTGAAACAGACCAGCGTGTTCACCGGCAACGTGCTCGTCACGAAGGGCACGATCATCATCCGCGGCGCGCGCCTGGATGTGCGCCAGGATGCCGAGGGCTACCAGTACGGCGTGGTCACGGCGGCACCCGGCAAGCGGGCCTACTACAAGCAGAAGCGCAATGCGCCCGACGAGTGGATCGAAGGCGAGTCCGAAGTCATCGAGTACGACAGCCGTGCCGACAACGTCAAGTTCATCCGCAACGCCACCATGCGCCGCCTGCTCGGCGCCACGCCGAACGACGAAAGCCAGGGCGCGCTGATCGTCTACGACCAGAGCAACGACACCTACACGGTCAACGGCTCGACCGTGCCGCCGAACACCGCCGTGAACGCATCGACGCCCACCGGCCGCGTGAAGACCATCCTCACCCCGAAGGCCGCCACCGCGCCCAAGCCCGGCGCCTCGGCCCCGGCCGGCGCGAAGCCCGCGGCACCGGCCCCCACCCCCGCGCCCGGCACCGGCCTGCGCTCGACCACCACGCTCGGTGGAGAGGGAGAAGGGCGCAAGTGATCGAAACCGCCGGAATCCAGGAAGCCAACAACGTCCCGGGCAGCCGCCTGGTCGCGCGCGGCCTGCAGAAAAGCTATGGCAGCCGCACCGTCGTGAAGGACGTCTCGCTGGACGTGCAGAAGGGCGAAGTCGTCGGGCTGCTCGGCCCCAACGGCGCCGGCAAGACCACGTCGTTCTACATGATCGTCGGGCTGGTGCGCGCCGACGCGGGCGAGATCACCATCGATGGCGAGCCGATCGCCCACATGCCGATCCACCGCCGTGCGCGCATGGGCCTGAGCTACCTGCCGCAGGAAGCGTCGATCTTTCGCAAGCTCACCGTCGAGGAAAACGTGCGCGCCGTGCTCGAGCTGCAGCGCGAACCCGACGAGAGCGGCAAGGTGGTGGCGCTTTCCAAGAAGCACATCGAAGAGCGCCTGTCCGAACTGCTGACCGACCTGCGCGTGGATCACCTGCGCGATTCGCCCGCGCTCGCGCTCTCGGGCGGCGAGCGCCGCCGCGTCGAGATCGCGCGCGCGCTGGCGACGCAACCGCGCTTCATCCTGCTGGACGAGCCCTTCGCCGGCATCGACCCGATCGCGGTGATCGAGATCCAGCGGATCATCAGTTTCCTGAAGGAACGTGGCATCGGCGTGCTCATCACCGACCACAACGTGCGCGAAACGCTGGGCATCTGCGATCACGCTTTCATCATCAGCGACGGGCACGTGCTGGCACAAGGCACACCCTCGGAGATCGTCGACAACGCCGAAGTACGCAGGGTGTACCTGGGCGAACACTTCCGCATGTAAGGGAGGGTCGGGTTCTTCATGAAGCAAGGGCTGTCCCTTCGCGTCTCGCAGCATCTGGCACTGACGCCACAGCTGCAGCAGTCGATCCGCCTGCTGCAGCTCTCCACGCTCGAACTGAGCCAGGAGGTGGAGCAGATGCTGGACGAGAACCCGTTCCTGGAGCGCACCGCTGAAGAAGCGGCGCGCGAGGAGTTCGGGCTCGACGCCGTCGACACGCCGGTGCCGCGCGACGACGGCGGCGAAACTGGCGAGAGCGATTTCGCCTCGGCGCCGAGCAGCAGCGCGACCACCTCCACCACCGAAACCGCCTCCACGCCCGACTCCGACGCACCCGCCGCCGAGATCGCCGAGCGCGAGCCCGACTGGGAAGGCGACGGCACCGTCGACATGGCGCCGGACGACAGCGAGTGGGGCAGCGACGCCCCCGCGCGCCAGAACAACCTGGGCGACGACGAACGCGCCGACGCCACCGAGCTTGCGCGCAGCCAGGAGTCGCTGCAGTCGTTCCTGCACCGCCAGGCGCTGAGCCTGCGCCTCAATGAAAACGACTGTGCCGCGCTGCGCTTCCTGATCGAGTCGCTCAACGACGACGGCTACCTGGAAGACTCGCTCCCCGCGCTGGCCTCGGGCCTCGCGGGCGACGACAACGACCAGTTCGACGAGCTCGTGCACCACTTCCAGGTGGCGCTCGGCCTGCTGCAGAGCCTGGAGCCGGCCGGCGTCGGCGCGCGCGACCTGGGCGAGTGCCTGGGCATCCAGCTGCGCGCCCTGGCCAGCGAAGACGAGACCGAGGACGAAGAGCTCATCCGCAAGACCGCCATCGCGATCTGCAAGCAGCCGATGGAGCTGCTCGCGCGGCGCGACTTCAAGCGCCTGGCCACGCTCACGCGCACCAACGAAGAGCTGGTGCGCTCGGCGCTGCAGATCATTGCGCGCCTGGAGCCCAAGCCGGGCCGCCGTTTTGTCGACGTCGAGCGCAACATCGTCATTCCCGACGTGATCGTCACCAAGACCGGCCGCGGCACCAACATCAAGTTCCGCGTCATGCTCAACCCCGAGGTGATGCCGCGCCTGCGCGTGCACGACATCTACGCCGGCGCGCTCAAGGCGCACAAGGGCGAGGGCAGCCAGGCGCTGTCGCAGCGGCTGCAGGAGGCGCGCTGGTTCATCAAGAACATCCAGCAGCGCTTTGACACCATCCTGCGCGTGAGCAACGCCATCGTCGAGCGGCAAAAGAGCTACTTCGTGCACGGCGAGCTCGCGATGCGCCCGCTGGTGCTGCGCGAGATCGCCGACGAGCTGGGCCTGCACGAATCCACCATCTCGCGCGTGACCACCGCCAAGTACATGTCCACGCCGTTCGGCACGGTCGAGCTCAAGTACTTCTTCGGCTCGGCGCTGGGCACCGAGACCGGCGGCAATGCGTCGAGCACCGCGGTGCGCGCGCTCATCAAGCAGTTCGTGAGCTCCGAGAGCATCAAGAAGCCGCTGTCGGACAGCCAGATCTCCGAGATGCTGAAGGAGCAGGGCATCGAGTGCGCGCGCCGCACCGTGGCCAAGTACCGCGAGGCGCTGCGCATCGCGCCCGCCAACCTGCGCAAGGCCCTGTAGAAAGCCGCCGATGACCCGCCGCCTGCTGTCGCGCTGTGGGCATTGGGTCTTGGCCGTCGCGGCCGCGTTGCTGTTCGCGGGTTGCGCCACCTTGCCCGACGAGGCGCCGCGCCCGCCCACCAGGACCATCGCCGTCTCCGCCGACACCGCGCTCGGCAAGATCGCGCTGGCCTCGCAGCCCGACCCCGACCTCAGCGGCTTTCGCCTGATGCCGGGCGGCGACTTCGCCTTCGACACCCGCATCCAGCTCGCGCGCCGCGCGCAGCGCACGCTGGACGTGCAGTACTACCAGATCGAGAACGACGAGACCGGCCGCTACCTCTTGCGCACCCTGCGCGATGCGGCCCAGCGCGGCGTGCGCGTGCGCCTCCTGATGGACGACCTGTACACGTCCGGCGAAGACGAACTCCTGCTCGGCCTGGCCGCCACGCCGAATGTCGAGCTGCGCCTGTTCAACCCATTCCCGGCCGGGCGCGGCAGCCTGCTCAAGCGCTTTGCCGCTTCGCTCTTCGATTTCAGCCGCGTCAACCGCCGCATGCACAACAAGCTCTTCATCGCCGACGGCGCGATGGCGGTGGCGGGCGGGCGCAACATCGGCAACCAGTACTTCACGCGCACGGCGGGCGAGAACTTCATCGACCTCGACACCTTCGTCACCGGCGCGCTGATCCCGCGCCTGGGCGTGCTGTTCGACCAGTACTGGAACAGCGTCTACGTGCGGCCGGTCCAGTCGGTCATCGCGAGCGAGCTCTCGCGGGAGGAACTGCAAAAGCGCTTCGACGCCGCCACAGGCCCGGACACCACGCCGCCGCCGCCGAAGCCCGCGCCCAACGACCTGCTCGGCTACAGCCCGATGGCCGACGACCTGAATGCGGGCAAGCTCGGCCTGATCTGGACCCTGGCCGAGGCGTATGCCGATTCGCCCGAGCGCGTGATCGGCAAGACCGCGTCGTACGGCGGCGTGCCGCTGCTGGACGTGGACAGCGTGCGCTACAACGTGGTCGAGCAGATGCGCCGCGCGAGGAGCGAGGTCACCATCGTCTCGCCCTACCTGATCCCGGGCGCCGCGGGGCTGGAGGTGATGAAGGAGATCCGCCAGCGCAACGTGAAGATCAGCGTGGTCACCAACTCGCTGGCCGCCACCGACGAGCCGCTGGTGCACACCGCCTACCGCCGCTACCGGCCCGAGATGCTCAAGCTCGGCGCCGATCTTTACGAGCTGAGCACCACGCGCACGCGGCGCAGCGTGCGGCTCGGCTTGTTCGGCACCTCGGTGGGCCGGCTGCACGCCAAGTCGGCGGTGATCGACCGCAGCATCCTCTTCGTCGGCTCGATGAATTTCGATCCGCGCTCGGAGACGCACAACACCGAGATCGGCCTGTTCATCCGCAGCCCCGAGATGGCGGAGCAGACCTTGAAGCTCATCGACGTGCTCAAGCAGCAGGGCGCGTACCGGCTGCGTTTTGTCCAGGACAGCGGCGAGTCGCGCATCGAGTGGGTCAGCGAGGACGCGGGCAAGACCACGGTGCTGAACGAGGAGCCCGACTCCGGCTTCTGGGACCGCACGATGCTCGAACTGCTGGCGCCGTTGACGCCGGAGAGCCTGTTGTGATCCCTGGCAACTTGCGCTCGAAAAACCGTTCACGCTGAGCTTGTCGAAGCGCCGCGCGAAGCTTCGTCAAGCTCTCAGCCCGAACGGGCGGAGCCTCAGCTTTCGCGCACGGCCGACCACACGAGCCGCAGTCCCAGCAGGCCCATCACGCCGCCGGCCGCGCGGTCGATCCAGGCCTTGTAGCGCAGGTAGGCCGAGCGCGGCGCCGCCGATGACAGCGCCAGCGCGACGATCGCGTACCACCCCGTCTCGATGCAGAAGATGACCACCGGCACCGCGAGCGCCAGCACCCGCGGCATCTCGCGCGGGAGGAAGGCCGCGAAGATGCTCGCGTACACCACCGCTGTCTTCGGGTTGCTGACCTGCGTGGCCAGGCCGAGCAGGAAGGTGCGCCCGCCGTGGCCCTGTTGCCGGGGCGATGCATCGGTGTCCTGCGTCATCGCAAGCGGCTGCCGCGCACCGCGCCAGATGCGAAAGCCCAGGTAGATCAGGTACGCGCCGCCGAAGCCCTTGATCGCGAGATAGAGCCCCGGCACCGCGAGGAACGCCGCCTGCAGCCCGGCCAGCGCGGCAATCGCGAACACGAGCCCGCCCGCGCCCATGCCCAGCGCCGCCGCGAGCCCGTCGCTGCGTGAAGCCACGGCCGTGCGCGCGACCATGACGAAGCTCGGGCCCGGGCTCATGGCGCCGACCGTCATCGCGCCGGCAATGCCGAGGAGGGAGAGTGTGGTGTCCATCATCGCGAGGGCCTTTTCGTCGTCATTGCTGCACGTTGACCGCTTCGACCTGCACCAGCAGCTTCACCTTGTTCTCGAACCCGAAGTTCAGCCCCCAGTTGATGCCCCAGTCGCTGCGCTGCACGGTGGTCTCGAAGTCGCCGCCGCAGACCTGGCGGTTGATCAGCGGGTTCAGGTAGCAGTTGAAGCGCACGGCCTTCAGCGTCACCGGCCGGGTCTGGCCCATGAGCGTGAGCGTGCCCGGCACGTCGACCACCTTGTCGCCGCTGAAGTCGATGCGGTCGGCCACGAAGCGGCCGGTCGGGAATTCGGCGACGTTGAAGAAGTCCTTGCTCTGCACGTGGCGGTTGAGCAGGTCCACGCCGGTGTTGATGGTGCCGATGTCCATCGTGATGTCGACCTTGCCGCTGGCGCCTGTGCCGTCGATCTGCACCGAGCCGTCCTTGGTGCTGAAGCGGCCGCGGTTGGTGGTGGTGCCGTAGTGGCCCATCTCGTACATCACGAAGGTGTGCGTGGGATCGACCACGTAGTTGCCGTTCTTCACGGGGCCGCCCGCGGGCTTGGCGGCCACGGCGGGGGCCGTGTATTCCTGCGCGACGGCGGCGAACGGGAGTGCCGTGGCCGACAGCGCCAGGGCGAGGAGGAGCTTCTTCATGGCGGTAGGAATGAGGGACATGGGATGTGCAATCGGAAAAAGAGAGAGGGGTGCTCAGAGCGGCCCGAGGCCCGCGAGCGTGAGCTTGAAGCGCACCTGCACGTCGTTGCCGACCACCGAGGTGTCGGTCCACTCGCCGTCGCCCACCTTGTAGTCCAGGCGCTGGAGCGTGAAGCTGCCGGTGGCCGCCGCGTAGTTGCCGCCGGCCGGGGCGATCGCGAAGGGCACCGTCACGTACCTGGACGTGCCCTTGATGGTGAGCTTGCCCGTCATCTCGAACTTGCCATCGCCCAGCGCCTTGATGGCGCTCGACTGGAAGCTGGCTTGCGGAAACTTCGCGGCGTCGAACCACGGCGCCTTGGGGAGCTCCGCATCGCTCATCGCCACGCCGAAGCCGGCGCTGGCAGTGTCGATCTGCAGGGCGACGCTGCCGCCTTCGGGCTTCTTCGGGTCGAAGGCGACCTGCGCGTCGAACTTCTTGAAGGCGCCTTCCATCGGCACGCCCATCTGCTTGGTCACGAAGGCGATCTGGCTCTTGTCGGCGACCAGCTTCGCGGCGGGATCGGCGGCCGCGGGCATGGCCGCCGCGAAGGCCAGTGCCGCGAGGCTCGGGAAAAAGAGGCGCGTCATCGGGCAGGTTCCTTCAGTGGCGCGGTCCGGGCCACATGCGTTCGAGAAGACCGTCGCGGTCGATCCAGTGGTGCTTGAGCGCCGCCGCGGTGTGCAGCAGCGCCACCGCGGCCAGCGTGTAGGCGCTGCCCTTGTGCAGCGGCTTGAGTATGGCCTCGGCCAAGTCCTTGTCGACGGGCACGAAATCGGGCAGCGGCAGCACGCCGAACCACACGACCGGAATGCCCAGCGCCGAGGTGTAGGCCCAGCCGGCGAGCGGCACCGCGAAGAACAGCAGGTACATCAGCGCGTGGCTGGCCCGCAAGCCCGCGAACTGCCAGCGCGGCATGGCGGCCAGCACCTGCGCCGGCACCGGAGGGGGGCGGTTCGCGAGCCGCCACAGGAGCCGCAGCGCCGACAGCAGCAGGATGGTGACGCCGGCCCACTTGTGCCAGTTGTAGAGCTTGATGCGCTGCGGCGAGAAGGGCAGCCCCGTCATGTAGAGCCCCACGCCCAGCGAGCCGACGATCATGGCTGCGAGCAGCCAGTGCAGCACGATGGCGACGGTGCCATAGCGCGGGCCGCGCTGGCCGCGCGGGCCGGCGGCAAGGGGATGAAGAGGGGTGTCGGCAGACATCGGAGGGGCAGGACGGGCGGCCTGTGCGCGGAGCATATATCGGAAGCCGCGGGCTCCTGCGCCGCAAGGCCCGTGCCGATCCGGCCGGCCAGGCCGTTCGGCCGGACCTGTCAGGTCAGTTCCGCTGCTGCGCCTGCAGCAACACACCGCGCAACTCTTCCGGCTGCACGGGCTTGCGCAGCGCATGCCAGCCGCGCTCCGTGGCCAGGCGCTGGGTGGCTTCGTTGATATCGGCCGAGATCAGCGCGATGGCGAGCGTGGGATTCTGTTTCTGCAGCCGTTCCGCCAGCGCGATGCCGTCCAGCGCACCCGGCAGGCGGATGTCGCACAGCGCCACGTCGAGCGCGCCCAGATCGGCCAGCGCCAGCGCTTCGGCGGCGCTGGCATAGACGCGCGGCTTCGCCTCCCACTGGCGCAGCAGCGCGAACAGGCTGTCGGCGACCACCGCGTTGTCCTCCACCACCAGCACGGCGAGCCCGGGGCGCAGCGCGGGCGCGGCACCGGCACCGGGGGTGGCCAACGGCGCAGGGGCGACCTGCGTGGCCGCCGCCCCATAGCCCAGGGCCGCGGGCAGCTCGAAGCCGAACACCGAGCCCCGGCCCGGTGCCGAGCGCAGCGACACCTCGATGCCCAGCTGCGCCGCCAGCCGCCGCACGATCGCGAGGCCCAGGCCATGCCCGTGCTGCAGGTTGCGCTCGGCATTGCCGATCTGCTCGAAGTCGTTGAACACGCGCTCCTGCGAATCGGTCGCGATGCCGATGCCGCTGTCGCGCACCTCGACGCGCCAGGCCCGCTCGGCGCCCCGGTGCCGCGCCCGCACCGCCAGCAGCACGCGGCCGCGCGGCGTGAACTTGACGGCGTTGTCGACCAGGTTGGCCAGCACCCGCCGCAGCGAAACCGCATCGCTCCACGCGACGGCCCCGGCCGGGCAGCGCACCGTCACGCGGCCGTCGCCGGCCTGGCGCGCCAGGTCCTGCAGCAGCGGGGCCAGCGCCACCGCCACGGGCCGCAGCGGATCGACGGCGGCCTCGATGCGCCCGATTTCGAGCAACTGGTTGGTGAGCCCTTCGAGCGCCTGCTGCGCCCGGGCGAGCGAGACCACGGTGTGCTGGACCGCAGCGGTGTCCGCGCCGGTGTCCAGTTGCTGGCGCAACACTTCGGCCTGCAGGCCGATGGCCATCACCGGCTGGCGCAGGTCGTGGTTGGCGGCAGAGAAGAAGCGCAGCCGCTCGGCCTGCGCGTGCTCCGAGGCGCGCAGGCCCGCCAGCGCCTGTTCGCGCAGCGTGCGCTCGTTCAGCCGCAGGCCGATGTTTTCCTCGAGCTGGCGCGAGCGCTCGGCCACCAGCTTCCACATCATGGCGATGAGGCCGATGCCGATCACCGAGACGGCCATCATCGTCGGCGCGCCCAGCGAAAGGCCGGTGACGATCACCGGCGCCAGCAGCAGCGTGATCGCCAGCTGCGTGGCCGGTGTGTAGAACGACACCGAGAACGCCGAGGACAGCGTCATGCCCATCAGCATCAGGCCGAGCAGCAGTTGCTGGTCGGGCCGCTCGGGGTTGAAAAGCAGCACGCCCGCCAGCCCGTGCGCCAGCTCCCAGACGGCGGTGCGCAGCGTGTGCACCCGCTGGGCGTGGCGCAGGCTGGGTGGCGTGAAGGGGTCGGGCAGGCGCTGGGGAAAGAAGCCGCGCATCACCGTCACCCCGGTGATGAGCGCGATCCACACCAGCGCGCGCGTGAGCGAGTACTGCCAGGCGAAGAGCGCGGCCACGCCGCAGTTCAGCAGGTATTGCACCAGCAGCACCGGTCCGATGGGCCGGATCGAGAGCCGCAGCACCTCGCACTGGATCGCGAAGCGGTCGCTGTGGTCGGCGGCCGGGGCGAGCGAAGGTGCGGGGGTGGGATTCATCGGCAAATCGACTATATAGAGAAGGACTGTGACGCGGCGACAATGGAGTCCCCTAGTCGGGCTTCCCGATGGCCAACTTTCCGTGAACGATCTCTCCTTTTTCCTGCCTTGCGCCGCCGGCGTCGAGGAATTCCTCGCTCAAGAGGTGCACGCCCTCACGGGCCGCGTCGGGCAAGACCTGCTCACGCTGCGCGGCGGCGTGCGGGTGCGCGCCGACTGGCGCGACGCCCTGAAGCTCAACCTGCACAGCCGGCTCGCGCAGCGGGTGCTGGTCGAGCTGGCCCATGCGCCGTATCGCAACGAGAACGACCTGTATGCCATCGCGAGCGGCGTGGCCTGGGAGATCTGGTTCACGCCCAAGCAGACTTTCAAGATCGAGACCACGGCCCAGCACAGCCCGCTGCAGAGCCTGAACTTCGCCACGCTGCGCATCAAGGACGCCATTGCGGACCGCTTTCGCGCCAAGGCCAACGGCGTGCGCCCCAGCATCGAGACCCAGTGGCCCGACACCCGCGTGTTCGCCCACCTGACCACCGACAGCTGCACGCTCTACATCGACACCTCGGGCGAGCCCCTCTTCAAGCGCGGCTGGCGCCAGGACAAGGGCGATGCCCCGCTGAAGGAAACCCTGGCCGCGGCCATGCTGGCCGCCAGCGGCTGGTGGAATCCCGAGACGGGCGCGGTGACCGATGAGCCGCTGTACGACCCCTGCTGCGGCAGCGGCACCATCGCCATCGAGGCGGCGCAGATCGCGCGCGGCATCGCGGCCGGCTCGCTCAGGCGCTTCGGCTTCGAGAAGCTGCTGCCGTTCCAGGCGCACGTGTGGGACGCGATCAAGAAGGAAGCGCAATCGGCCGTGAAGCCGGGCAGCGTCGCGATCTTCGGTTCGGACGTGTCGCACCGCATGGTCGACTTCGCCGAGCGCAACGCGGAGCGCGCGGGCGTGGCCGAGGCCATCGAGTTCCGCGGCGGCGACGCGCTGCAGCGCATGCCGCCGGCCGAGGGCGGGGTGATCATGCTCAATCCGCCCTATGGCGAACGGATCGAAGTCGGCGGCGTGGCGCGTGCGGGCGCACGCGAATCCGCACAGACCGAAGAGGGTGACGGCAGCGATTTCTTCCCTCAATTGGCCACCCACTGGAAGAAGAACTATGCCGGGTGGACGGCCTGGGTCCTGACCCCTGACCTGAAGCTGCCCAAGCAGATGCGGCTGAAGGAATCGCGCCGCGTGCCGATGTGGAACGGTCCTATTGAGTGCCGGCTGTTCCGCTTCGATATGGTCGCGGGGTCGGCGCGGAAATAGGCCCCTTCGGGGCGGCACTCCCGCCGACGGTGGGCTCTGTTTCGCGAATGTCCCCCGGCCTGCGGCCTCCTCCTTGATTTCGCGAAACAGAGCCCACCATCGGCGTGAGCGCTTTCAGAGCGGTCGTTGATCAGTCGTTCACTCAGAGCGTGCCCAAGTGCGCAGGGCATCGGGTACTCCCCGCAGCGAAATCAAGGAGGAGGGGCGAAGCCCCGGGGGACATTCGCGGAGGGGAGTACCCGGTGGCCTGTGCACCCGCCCCGAACGGAGAGCAACACTTGGCCTACTCAATCTGACGGATAGACGCGCCCCCGCGCGAGTTTCACCATGCGTCCCGCGGCCCGTCACGGCCCGCATGAAGGGGAACGGCATGGACATCCTGATGAGCAAAGGCAGCGTCGGCGAAGACGTCGAACGCCTGCGCAAGGCCCTCGCAAAAGCCCTGGGCAGCGACGCGGACCTGTTCGCATCGCTCGCCAGATCCGGCACACCGATCGACGACGACTTCGATGCCGCCATCCGCAAATGGCAGGCCGGCGTCGGGCTCATCGGCGATGGCGTCGTCGGGCCGCGCTGCCAGGTGCTGCTCGATCTCATCGCGCTGGACAAACGCGCGTTCGAACTGGCGCTCGACGTGGCGCACGTGAGCAAATTGTTCCCCGCCACCAAGGCGGCGAACATCGCGCGCTACCTGCCCTACATCGAGGCGGCGCTGGGCGTCGCGAAGCTCACCGACCGGCCGATGATCCTCGGCGCGCTCGGCACCATCCGCTCCGAGACCGAGGGCTTCGTGCCGATTGCCGAAGGCATCTCCAAGTTCAACACGCCCCCCGGCGGCGCGCCCTTCAGCCTCTACGACACGCGCACGGACCTGGGCAACGGCCAGCCCGGCGACGGCGAGCGCTACCGCGGCCGGGGCTTCGTGCAGCTGACGGGCAAGGACAACTACCGGCGCTACGGCCAGCGCGTGGGCCTGCCGCTCGAGGCGACGCCCGACCGCGCGAATGCGCCGGAAATCGCGGCGGTGCTGCTCGCGCTGTTCCTGGCCGACAAGGCCGTCAAGTTCCGCGACGCGATCCGCAACGACGGCGTCGGCGGGCGCGACGGCCTGCGCGAAGCGCGCCGGCTGGTCAACGGCGGCGCGCATGGCCTGGACCGGTTCCGCGATGTCTTCGAGCGCGCGAAGACGGTGTGGAGCGATGTCCCCGCGGTTGCGCGCGCAGGTGGCGCTGCAGCGGCAGCCAAACCGAAGGCTCCCGCACGCCGCACCACCGACCTGCGCACCCGCAAGGACGCGGCCGACCTGCGCGACCGCCTCTACCAGCCCGCCGCGATCAGCCTGCCCGACGAGTACCCGCCGGTGCAGGAAATGCGCAAGTACCTGCCCGCCTACGACAAGGCCGGGCTCATCCTGGACCAGGGCCAGGAAGGCGCGTGCACCGGCTTTGGCCTGAGCTGCGTCGTCAACTACCTGCGCTGGGTCAAGTCGGGCCTGCCCGTCAAGATGGACTCGGTGAGCCCGCGCATGCTCTACACGCTGGCGCGCCGCCACGACGAGTACGAGGGCGAGAACTACGAAGGCTCGAGCTGCCGCGGCGCACTCAAGGGCTGGTTCAACAACGGCGTGTGCCTGGAGCCCGACTGGCCCTATTCGAGCGAGAAGTCCAGCGCCGCGACCTACGGCTTCGCCGCGCGCGCGGCCAACGTCACCCTGGGCGTGTACTACCGCATCGAGACCTCCTCGATCACCGACATGCAGGCCGCGATCGCGCAGCATCGCGCGGTGTTCGTCTCCTCTTTCACGCACGCGGGCTGGAACGCGGTGAAGCTCTCCAAAACGCCGAAGACGCACGCCGACCTTCCGCTCATCCCGTTCGACGGCCGGCGCTCCGAAGAGGGCGGCCATGCCTTCGCGCTGATCGGCTTCAACGCGCAGGGCTTCATCCTGCAGAACTCCTGGGGCAACCGCTGGGGCGCGGGCGGCTTCGCGGTGATCGGGTACCTCGACTGGCTCGCGCATGCGATGGACGCCTGGGTGGTCTCGCTCGGCGTGCCGGGCGTGGTGGCCGGCCGGCTCGCGGTGAGCGGCACCGCCGCCACCGAGGCGCGCGGCAGCGCATCGGCCGCGGACCGCAACAAGTGGTGGGACACGGGCCTGGCCTACCAGCACAGCGTGGTGCTGGGCAACGACGGCCGCGTGAGCCGCTACCTCACCGAGGACGAGCAACCGCGCAAGCTCCAGCAGCAGGCCTGCGTGCTGCCCGACGACTGGTTCCGCCGCCAGCCCTCGTCGCAGCGCAAGCGCCTGGTGCTCTACGTGCACGGCGGCCTCAACAACGAAGACAAGGCCATCGAGCGCGCCTGTGCCATGGGGCGCTACTTCGTGGGCAACGGCTGCTATCCGCTGTTCCTGGTGTGGAAGACGGGGCTCTTCGAATCGATCGGCGGGATCATCGCGGGCAAGCTGCCGTCGCTGCCCGCGGGCGGTGGCGTGGGCGAGCGCATCACCGACAAGACCGACCTCCTGATCGAGAAAGGCATCGGCCGCCCGCTCGCGCGCCCGATCTGGAGCGAGATGAAAGAGAACGCCGAGCTCGCGTTCGCCGACCGCCGCGGCGGCGACCTGCTGCTGGACGCGCTCCAGGCGCTGGCCTCCAACTGGAAGGACCAGTTCGAGCTGCACCTGGTCGGCCACTCGGCCGGCTCGATCGCCATCGGCCACCTGCTCAGTGCGTTGAGCACGCGCAAGCGCGCCGGACGCGACGGGGGTCTGAGCGAACGCCTCGCCTCGGTGAACCTGTATGCACCGGCCTGCACCGTCGCCTTCGCGAACCGCCACTACGGGGGCAGCGCGGCGGTGATGGAGCGGCTGCACCTGGACGTGCTCTCGGAAAAGATCGAGTCCGACGACAACGTCGGCAAGGTCTACCGCAAGTCGCTGCTGTACCTCGTGTCGAACGCGCTGGAGGCCGACCTGCACACGCCGATCCTCGGCCTGGACCGGGTGAACGACGAGGCCTATTCGGGGTGGGACGGCTCCTCGGACACCGGCGAGGCGCTGTCCGTCTGGCGCAGTTCGGCCAAGGCCGCGAAGCTGGACAGGCGCACCCAGCGGGTGAAGGACGACCGCATCCAGGTCGCGCTGGACGCCAATGGCAAGCCGGTCCTGGAGACGGCGGGGCACGGCGGCTTCGACAACGACATCGGCGTCGTCGGCCGCACGCTGGAGCGCATCACGGGCGCCAGCCTCGCGCTGCCGGTGGACGACCTGCGCGGCTTCTGAGCTACTTGCCGCCGACGCTGCAGGCGGCGTTGACCGTGCGCGCCACCAGCTCGGGCGGGGCGCCGGGCAGCGTCATGGGGCGGATGTCGTCGTCCTCGAAATGCTTCACGGCCACGGGTTCGCCGACGAAGTTCGCAAGGCCGAAGTAGGTGGCGCTCACGTAGCGCGCGGTGCGCGCCTCGCAATCGACGGCGGCCCGGGCCTCGAACGAGCGCAGCTTGAAACCGTCCTGGCCGATGACGTCCTCCGCCAGGCTCATGCGCAGCGTGACGCCGCGGCGCGCGCCGTCGATCTCGATGCGCGTCGGGTCGACCTGCACGTAGCTGCCGGCCGCATCGCCGGGCGTGCCGCTCAGGGTCAGCCATTCGGCCCGCGCGACCGCGCAGGCGAGGAGGGCGGAGGGGGCGAGGCAGAGCAGCGGGAGTCGTTTCATGAAGGCGGGCGGCGGCGGGTCGGGACGATGGCGGGAGGGCGTGGTGCGCGCCGCAGCATTGTGGGGCGTCGCGCCCGACCTGCGGCTGACGGGGGGCGCACATGGTGCAACATCGGCGGTCATCTCCACGCCGCCATGACCCTTCCAGAATCCGGCCTCGTCGTCATCGACACCAACATCGCGCTCGACCTGTTCGTGTTCGACAACCCCGACTGCATGCCGCTGGCCGCGGCGCTCGCGGCCGGCGCCCTGCGCTGGATCGCCACCGCCCCCATGCGCACCGAGCTCGCGCGGGTGCTCGGCTACCCGCTGATCGTGCGGCGGCTGGCGCAGCGGCAGATGGAAGCGGCCAGCGTGCTCGCGGCCTTCGATGCGCGCGTGCACCTCGTGGCCGACACGCCGCCGCGCGCGCCCTGCGTGTGCAAGGACCCGGACGACCAGGTCTTCATCGACCTGGCGGTGGCGCAGCGCGCGCTGCTCATCAGCAAGGACCAGGCGGTGCTGACCCTGCGCAAACGTTTGGCCCTGCAAGGCGTGGCGGTGATGACGGTGTTGGCCGCGGCTTGAAGCGATGACATGCAGCGTTGGGCAGGTCGTCTAGACAGGTGACCCATTGCACCCGTTGCAGCGCATGCCGCACTGGTGCGCCACCGTAAAAACCCGCTGTCTAGACAGCGCCGGCGGCCCCAATTTGGCGCTTGCCGTGCGCGCATACGAATCTTCGTAGTTCGCATAGGGTCTGGCAATTGCAAGGGCCAAACCATATCGTCCGCGGCGCGAACCCGATCCCTGCGCTTGCCGCTGCCTGCCAGCGCGCCCGCGGACATGTTCGCCCCCGAAGATCGCCAATTCGTTGCCGTGTCGCCCGTGCGCCCCAAGATGGCGGGCGTGTTGTTTCCTGTCAGCCCAACAGAAAGTCATGACGAGTTCCAGCCAACGATCGCCGCGCCAGTTGCTCCCCGAGCTCGAAGTCGAGCGTGCCCGTTCGCCCGAACTGGGCTACGAGCCATCGACCGAGGTGGGACTGGTGCGCTGCCTGGAACACGGTTTTCCCACGCCGCTCGCGCGCTGGCATTGCCATGAGGAGTACGAGCTGCACCTGATCGTCGCCACCTCGGGCCAGGCTTTCGTGGGCGACTGGATCGGCGCCTTCGAGCCGGGGCACCTCGTGCTGTGCGGCCCGAAGCTGCCGCACAACTGGATCTCGCTGGACGTGCCGCCCGAGGGCGTCGCGCAGCGCGACCTGGTGATCCAGTTCCTGCACGACCCCATCTTCGAGGCGGCCGAGCGCATTCCCGAACTGCAGGAGGCGGTGCGCATGCTGGAGCGCGCGCGCTACGGCATCGAGTTCTTCGGCATGGCGGCCAGCGCCCAGGCGCACTGGCACCGCGTGAAGGCCGCGCGGGGCCTGAAGCGCTTCAGCCTGTTCTGCGATTTCCTGGCCGACCTGGCGCTGTGCACCGACTACCGCCTGCTCTCGGGCATGCAGACCGACGGCGACCACGGCATCGAGGCCATCGACGACGTGGTCACGCGCATCGCCAACGACCCCGCGAAGGACTTGAGCGCGGCCGACATCGCCGCCGAACTCGGCATGAACGCGGGGCGCTTCGGCCGGCTCTTCCGGCGCGCCACCGGCCACAGCTTCCTGGGCTACGTGAACGAGGTGCGGGTGAACAAGGCCTGCCTGCTGCTGATGCAGAGCGACCGCTACGTCACCTCGATTTGTTACGAAGTTGGTTTTAACAATGTCTCGAATTTCAACCGGCGGTTTCTCGAGATCAAAGGCGTGACGCCGACCGAATTTCGCAGGCAAAGCCAGCTGCGTTTCGAAGGTGCGGGCAGTTTGGAGAACTAAAGAATTCGCCCGATTTGCGATCGTTTTGCGAATGTTAATTTGTATCAGGATTCGCAAAAAGTGTATCGAACACGCGACGAAACCGTCCCTACGATCCGCCTGTTCTTTCAGCCACCTTTCAGGAACTTCTCCCATGCAAATCCATCGTCTGACCCAGCTGAGCCGCCAAATTGCCTCGAAGATCAAGATCCGCGGCCAAGGCATGACCGAGTACCTCGTGATCCTGGGCCTGATCGCCATCGCCGCGATCGCCGTGTTCAGCTTCTTCGGCCAGACCATGCGCAACCAGGTCGCCGGCATGGCCAAGGAAGTGGGCGGCCAATCGGGCGCCACCGAAGTCACGAACGCGCAGACAGCCGCCGGCAAGGCTTCGACCAACGCCCAGGTCAACATGAACATGAGCACCTACACCAAGGGCGGTGCGGACGCCACGAAGTAAGGCGTTTCCGGACGTTTTCGACGGCCTGATCGACATCGCGTGATGCCTCCAGCTGCCGCTTCGCTCCCCCTGGCCACTGCCGGCGCGCCCGCGCGCCGGCGCCAGTCGGGCCAGGCGATCGTGTACCTGGTGGCGATGCTGCCGATCATCTTCCTGAGCGTGCTGGTGGTCTACAACACGGCCATCGCGGCACGCGAGAAGATGAAGCTGCAGAACACGGCCGACGCGGCGACCTACAGCGCGAACGTGCTCACGGCACGCGCGCTCAACTACATGGCTTACACCAACCGCGCGATGGCGGCCAACGAGGCCAGCATCGCGACGCTGGCGAGCGCGCAGACCTCGATGGCCATGCTCATCACGAGCGCGGCCAACATCCAGGAGGGCCTGGTCGTCGCCGAGGCCCTGAAGGGCATACGCAACCTGGAGAGAAGCCGCATTCCGGTCGTGGGCTGGATCTACTTCTTCCAGTACCTGGGCAACATCGCCAAGGCGAACCGCCTGCAGCGCACGGCCGACCGCATTGCCGGTTTCGTGGAGCCCTCGGCCAAGCCGCTGCAGATCGGGGCCGACATCCTTCGCGCGTTCAACCAGGGCATCTCGGCCAGCCAGGTCGCGATGCTCGTGGGCACGACGGCGCAGTTGCCGCAGCTGGTGAAGGACGTGGTCAACTCGAACGACCCCGACGCGTCGGTGCCGCCGGCCGAGACCGCGATCTTCGTCATCAAGTTCGTGGCCGACGTGGGGACCTATCTCCGGACCTACCACCAGTCGGGCAGCCTCTCGTTCGACGACGACGAGTTCAACGAGGTGCTGCGCTTCGCGCATGCCGCGCAGGCCACGCGCGACGACTGGACCAAGAACCGCCGCTTCCTGCCCAACGTGCTCGGCTGGGTTGCCTCGGGCATGTCCGGCGCCCTGCAGGGCATGATTTCCAGCAGCCCGACCTCGCCGCCGGGCTTCAGCGACATCACCGGCGACATGATGGGCGGGCTCCTCGAATGGAAGGGCGGCACCGAGCTGGTCGCCACCGAAGCCCCCGTGGGCGACGAGACCGGGCGCATCCGCTGGCAGTCGGCCGATTCGATCGAGATCAAGCTGCCCATCGGGGTGCTCTACACCGACCTCATCGGCGGCTGGGACGACATCGTGCGCGGCCGCTTCGGCCTGGGTGCCGGCGCGGCCGCCGCGGGCGGACCCAACTACATGAAGAGCTGGGAAGGCCAGCGCCTCACGCTGCGCAGCTACGCCCGCGAGGGGCGCACCTACGGCGGCCTGAACGGCGAGATCGGCGACACCGCGTACATGGAGCGCGAATCCTTCGAGCGGGCCGCGCGCGACAGCAACGGCGAGATCCTGCTGGCCCCGCTGGCGGTGCTGGTGTTCAACGCCAAGCTGCACTACAGCCCGCGCACCGACATCGGCCTGGTCACCAAGAGCTGGGCGATGCCCCGCTTCACCGAGATCAAGGACCACCCGCCGATGATTGCCAACGAGTCGGACAACTGGCTCGCGGAAAACGGCTTCAAGGGCGCCAACCCGCTCAAGTGGGGCAAGAACACCGACAAGGGCCCGGCCTTCACGCTCGTGGTGCAAAAGGGCGGCGACAAGCTGCGCACGGGCGAGGTCGCCGGCTTCGGCAACTCCGCGGCCGACGGCAAGGCGGGCCTGCGCGACAACTTCCAGGGCCGCGAGATCAAGGCGCTGTCGACCTCGCAGGTCTATTTCCGCCGGCCGCAGGACCGCTGGGCGCGCCGCGACAACGCGGTGGCCGATCCTTCGACGATCGGCAAATACAACGTGGGCTTCGCCGGCGGCTACATCGAGCACCGCAGCCTCTTCAGCCCCTACTGGCACGTGCACAACGTGGAGCCCTCGCTGTGGGCGCGCGCCATCGCCATGGGCGGCACGGCCGTCGGCGGCTCGGCCGACGAAGACAACGGCAACTGATGCCGATGGAAGCCCGCGCATGACCCCTCCGCATCCACGCCTTCCCGCACGAGCGCCTCGCGCGAAGGCTGTTGCCGGCCACGCGATGGTCGAGACCCTGCTCATCGCGAGCTTCGCGGCCGTCACGCTGGCCGCGATTCCGGCCATCGCCGAGTACGGCACCAAGCGCATGCAGACCGTGGCCGCTGCCAAGCTGGTGGCCTGGCAGCGCACCGTGTGGATGCCGGAGGAGCAGGGCATCACCGCCGCGGAAGCCAAGGGCGCCTCGGGTGCCATCAAGAAGACCGACGCGGAGGTCACGCGCGACCTGCGCCGCCACATCTTTCGCGACCGCTCGGCGCCCGGCATTTCCATTCACGCCGCCGACATCGCCGAGTTCGAGCCGATGCTGCCGGCCATCGACCAGCGCACCACGGCGGTCACCGCATCGAGCACGGCAGCGCCCATGCCCTCGCTGCTCAATGCGAGCGACGTGGTGTTCGACGGCATCCGGGTGGCGCAGGCCGCGCTCGGCTCCAACGCGATCACCGGGCCGCTGGGCAAGTTCCAGATGGTCAGCAGCGGATACCTGCGCCACGAGGTGAAGGTGAGCCAGACCTACACCAAGTTCAAGGACGTTCCCGCGCTGGACATGAGCGAGCAGGTCACCATGCTCACCGAAGCCTGGAACGCCGGCGGCACGAACCGCGAGGAATCCAAGATCCAGGGCCTGGTGCCGATGAAGCTCTTGGACGGCGCCTTCTACCAGCAGCTGCGCGGCGGCATGCACCAGACGGCCTACCAGATCAAGCAGATCTTTCCGGCCTTCGACATGAACAACCTCACCATGGGTTTCACGCCGGGCGATGCGCTGGAGAAGACGCCGCTGGACCGCTTCGAGCGCATCCCGCCCGAGGCGACCGGCGAGACCGGCGGCGACGGCGAGGCGAACGGCGGCAGCGTGAAGGACCATTTCCGCTACTACCGCGCCTTCCCGCCGACCCCCGTGGTCAACACGCTGCCCTGATGAGCCTGCCCGCGCCGTTCCTGCGATGGATGCTCGCCGCCGCATGGCTGTGCCTGTGCGGCGCTGCCGCTGGCGCGCCGCCGCAGCGCGACTGGCCCGCGATTCCGTCGCCCGCGAGCGCCAAGACCTTCTGGATCGCCGAGTACATCGAGCAGAACACCATCCCCATGCAGATCCGCGGCATCGAGTCGAAGGACCCGATGGAAGTCGTCTCGCGCTTCTACGAAAAGTGGCTGGCCGACAAGGCCGGCTACGGCGTGAGCAACGTCGGCCCGATGCGCGTGCTCGGTGCGCGCTTCGGCCTGTACCAGGTCACGGTGCAGCTGCGCGCGGTTCCCTCGGGCACGGCGGGCCGGCTGGTGGCGGCGGTGATGTACGACGAGGTCAAGAGCGAACAGGAACTGCGCGAGCGCGCCGAGCGCATCGGCAAGGGCTTCCCGCGCCCGGCCGGCTCGCAGGTGGTCTCGGACACGCTCTCCTACGACGAAGGCCAGCGCAACCGCACCATCGTCATCACCAACAACGTGAGCGTGGAGACCAATGCGCTCTACCTGCGCGAACAGATGATCCGCCTGGGCTGGTCGCTGCAGCAGGACCGCACCATCGATGGCGGCACCCGCTCGGCGCTGGTGTTCCGCCGCAACAGCGAGGAGATGGTGGTGACCATCTCCAAGCGCGACGACGGCTACTTCATCGTCGCCAGCCAGACCACGCCGGAATGAGAGCGACCGCCATGCGTTCACGCCTCCATCGCCGCCATCGTTCTTCTCCCCGCCGCGCCCAGCGCGGCCAGGTCATCGCCGAATACGTGATCGTCGCCGGCATCCTCGCAGTGATGCTGTTCGCCACCTTCCCGGGCGCCGACCGCTCGGTGATCGGGCTGCTCATCAAGGCCTTCCGCGACGCCTGGTCGACCTACTCGTACACCCTTTCCTATCCTTTGTAGCCAGGCATGAAATCATCTCCGGGACTCCTCAAGTTCAAGCAAAGCGTCAAACGGCTGTCCCCCCTGATCGGTGCCCTGATGCTGGGCCTCCTGGCCGCGGGCCTGGGCTGGTACTACCTTCGGGCCAGCGAGCGCGAAATCGCCGCCAGCCTGGAGAAGGATGCCGACAGCCAGCGCCGCGACGTGGTCGTGGCGCGCCAGCCGCTCTCCGACGGCACCACCGTGCTGCCGGGCATGGTGGCCAAGCGCTCGGTGCCCAACGAATACGTGCACAACGACGCGCTCACGCCCGAGACCTTCGCGCAGTTCGCGGGCCGCCAGCTCTCGGTGCCGGTGGCCGCCGGCAAGCCGCTGCTCGCGTCGTTCTTCTCGGCGCCGCGCAAGGTGTTCGCGCAGGAGATCGAGCAGGGCGTGCGCGCCATCACCATCCCGGTGGACGAGATCAGTTCCATCTCTGGCATGCTGCGCGCCGGCGATCGCATCGACTTCATGTACGTGGTGGAGAAGTCCGCGGCCAACGATCCCTCGGTGGTGATTCCGCTCCTGCAGGACGTGGAGGTGCGCGCCACCGGCCAGATCACCTCGGAGCAGTTCGCCGCGATGCGAAAGCGCTCGGACGTCTCCGCCGACACCGACCCCTACGCCCAGCAGCGCTACTCCACCGTCACCGTGGCGATCCAGCCGCAGGACGCGCAGAAGCTCATCCTGGCGCAGCGCCTCGGAAAGATCATCGCCACGCTGCGCAACCCCGAGGACCGGGCCACCATGACCAGCGGCGTCGACGCGGTCGACCTGGACGCCATCGTGGCCGGCTTCAGGCCGCAGCGCTCGCATGCGATGGCCGTGGCCGGACCCTCGGGCCCCAGCGTCGAATACATCGTCGGTGGCACCGGCGGCCGCGGTGCGCCTCCCGCGCCCGGCCTGGGTGCCGCGCTGCCCACCGGCGGCGCGTTGCCGCGCTGAAGTCCTGCCGCCCCGAACGTTGCCCCGCGGGGCGCACCCGTTTTACTGATCTCCAGAAAAGTTCGATGAACCTCAAGCGATGCACCTTGGCAGCGACGGCGCTGTGTCTTGTTTTCCAGGCCGAGGCGCAGGGTCCGTACCCCGGCGCGCCGGTGGCATCGCCCGTGCCCATGGGCACCGTGGCACCCGCGCCGGCGTTTTCGGCGCCGGGCGCGCCGGCCGCGGCCCGTGCCGAAAGTTCGCCGGGCATCCGCCCGCCCGCGCCGCCGCCCTCGCAGGCCTCCATCACCGAGGCCGAGCTGCAGCGCATCGCCGCGCGCGCCACCGTGCTGCAGCGGCTGCCCGAGCTGCTCACGATCTATGTCGGGCAGATGGTGCTGGTCAAGATGCCGGGCGTGTCGCGCGTGGCCATCGGCAACGGCAAGGTGCTGGAGGCGCGCGTGCTGGACGGCGCGAACATGCTCATCACCGCGCAGGACGCGGGCGACAGCACGCTGCATGTCTGGGACAAGAACGGCACCGTGCGCAAGCTCAAGGTGCGCGTGAACGTGGTGGACCTGGACCGCATCGCCGACGAGCTGCGCGAGATCACGCGCGGCATCTCGGGCGTGAACATCCGCCGCATCGGCGAGCGCATCATCATGGACGGCAACAACCTCGACCCCGCCGCGGTCGAGCGCCTGAACACCGTGGCCACTCTCTATGCGCCGGCCGTGGTGTCGCTGGCCACGGCCGACCGCATCCGCGTGGACCGCATGGTGGACATCCAGGTGCGCATCGTCGAATTCAGCAAGACCGCACTCGATGACCTGGGCGTGCGCTGGCAGAGCTCGGGCGACGGCTTCAACTTCGGCCTGTTCTCGGACATCGCCTCCAGCGGCAGCTACCGCATCCTGCCCGATGGCTCGGCGTTCAACACCTCCACGCCGCAGGGCACGGCGCTGCTGGGCCAGAACCGGCGCATGCCCGAGGCCTACTTCGGCATCGGCCTGAGCCTCACCTCGCGCATCAACCTCCTGGTGCAGCGCGGCAACGCCTTCCTGCTCGCTTCGCCCAACCTTTCCACGCGCAGCGGCGGCGAGGCCAAGTTCCTGGCCGGCGGCGAAATTCCGTTGCCCGCGCTCAGCACGCAGGGCGCGGGCTCGGTGGAGTTCAAGCCCTACGGCGTGCGGCTGAATATCAAGCCCATCGCCGACGGCGAAGGCAACGTGTCGGGCAGCATCTTGACCGAGGTGAGCAGCATCGACCGCAGCGTGGCGGTGCAGGGCATCCCGGGCCTCCTGATCCGGCGCACCGACACCGAGTTCAACGTGAAGGCCGGCGAGACCATCGTGCTGTCGGGGCTCCTGAGCCGCGAATCGACGCGCTCCAGCGACGGCGTGCCGGGCCTGCGCAAGGCGCCGATCATCGGGCGCGCGTTCCGCGCCGACAACGACACCGACAAGGAGCAGGAAGTGGTGGTGTTCATCACGCCGCGCGTGGTCGTCCCGGCGGACAGCCGGCAGCGCATCGAGCGCTCGCGCCAGCTCGAGCAGGACGTGGGCAGCAACTTCGGCAGGCTGACCGAAGACAAGTCGGACCCCGACGGCGTGCGCCCGCCGCCCGCCGCCGCGGACATCGGCGGCATCCCGGCCGGCACGCCCGGCCAACCCGTCGCTCCCTGACATTCCCCACGACCCGAGAACCCACGCCACCATGCACAAGGTCTTCGTCAATTCCCCGCAGCAGGTCGTGCGCGAGGTCCCGATCGACGTCGCGGAACTCCAGGTCGGCAAGGATGCCGGGAACCACATCGTGCTCTCGGGCTGGAACGTCGCCAAGCTGCACGCCCAGTTCGTGCTGCACGACGAGGAGGTGTTCGTGCAGGACCTGGGCAGCCTCTTCGGCACCTGGGTCGACGGCAACCGCGTGACGCGCTTCGGCCCGATGAAGGGCGGCGAGGAAATCATCATCGGCGGCCACACGCTGGTGGTGTCGCTGGACACGGCGCTCAGGCCCGCGGGCGTCGATCCGCAGGAGGCAGCCGAGGCGGCGCAGTACGCCGAGACGGCGCTCGCCATCGAGGACCCGCTCCTGCAATGGCGCCGCTCGCTGCACCGCACCCTGCTCCAGCAACTGGACAACCGCCGCATCGACACCGCGCAGATGAAGGACGAGGAGCTGCGCTCCAACATCCGCGCGCTGATCGCCGAGATCATCCGCGACACGCGTGACATGCCGCCCGAGCTGGACCGCGCGCTCCTGAGCCAGCAGCTGCTGGACGAAGCCATCGGCCTGGGTCCGCTGGAGGTGTTGCTGAAAGACGAGAGCGTGACCGAAGTGATGGTCAACCGCTTCGACGAGATCTGGATCGAGCGCGCGGGGCGCCTGGAGCGCACCAACGTCGCCTTCACCAGCAACATCGCGGTGCTGGGCGCCATCGAGCGCATCGTGACGCCTCTCGGCCGCCGCATCGACGAGAGCTCGCCGATGGTGGACGCGCGACTGAAAGACGGCTCGCGCGTGAACGCGATCATTCCGCCGCTCGCGCTACGCGGGCCCAGCGTCACGATCCGGAAGTTCCCGAAGAACCGCATGGGCCACGAGGGGATGATCCGCACCGGCTCCATCACCGCGCAGATGGTGGACTTCATGCGCATCGCGGTGGAGGAAAAGCTCAACATCATCGTCTCGGGCGGTACGGGCACCGGCAAGACGACGCTGCTGAACATGGTGTCGAACTTCATTCCGCCCAACGAGCGCATCGTGACCATCGAGGATGCGGCCGAGCTCTCGCTGGGCCAGCCCAACCTGGTGTCGCTGGAATCGCGGCCGGCCAACATCGAAGGCAAGGGCGCGATCGCCATTCGCGACCTGGTGCGCAACTCGCTGCGGATGCGGCCCGACCGCATCGTGGTGGGCGAGTGCCGCGGCGGCGAGGCGCTGGACATGCTGCAGGCCATGAACACCGGCCACGACGGCTCGCTCACCACGCTGCACAGCAATTCGCCGCGCGATGCGATGTCGCGGCTCGAAGTGCTGGTGACCATGGCGGGCATGAACATCCCGGTCTCGGCGATCCGCGAGCAGATCGCCTCGGCCGTGGACCTGATCGTGCAGCTCACGCGCTTTCCGTGCGGCAGCCGCAAGGTCACGCAGATCACCGAGATCACGGGCTTTGCCGACGGCACGATCCAGATGCAGGACGTGTATGCCTTCCGCAAGACCGGCGTGGACGAGTCGTTCAAGACCGTCGGCCACTTCACGGCCGCGGGCACCGTGCCCGAGTTCTTCACGCGCCTGCAGGAGCACGGCCTGAAGCTGGACCTGGAATACCTCTTCGGGGAGACCCCGGCATGAAGGGAATGATCCTCCTGGCCTCCGTGCTCTGCGGCATGGGCTTCATCACGCTGTGCGGCTACCTCTTGCTGCAGCGCTCGCCGGAGCTGGTCGGCAAGATGATGTCCAAGCTGCAGGCGAGCGGCCGCCGCACGCTGAACCTGTCGGAGTTCCAGGCGCAGCACGCGGTGGCGTTCGCCTCGGGCCACGCCTTCCTGGTGGCACTGTGCGGCGCGATCGGCTGGCTCATCTCGGGCAATTTGATCGGCGGCGTGGTGGCGGCGGTGGTGCTGTATCTCCTGCCCGCGCGCTGGTTCGCGTGGCAGCGCAAGAAGCGCCGCCAGCAGATCGAATCGGAACTGCCCGATGCATTGCTCTTCATTGCCAGCGCGCTGCGCGCGGGCAGCGCGCTCTCGGTGGCCATCCAGGTGCTGGTGCGCGACCAGGTGGGCCCGCTCGGCCAGGAGTTCGGCCTGGTGCTCAAGGAGCAGCGCCTGGGCGTGAGCTTCGACGATGCGATCCAGAAGATGTCGCAGCGCCTGGGCATTCCCGACTTCGTGCTGGTGGTGGTGGCGCTGCGCGTGTCCAAGGAAGTGGGCGGCAATCTCTCGGAGCCGCTGCAGGTGCTGGCCGAGACGCTGCGCCGCAAGGCCATTCTGGAAGGCCGCATCAAGGCGCTCACGGCGCAGGGCCGCATCCAGGGGCTGGTGATGACGCTCTTTCCGCTGCTGCTGATGGGCGTGCTCTACCTGATGCAGCCGACGATGGGGCTCCTGTTTTCCACGACGATCGGCTGGGTCGTGCTGACGGTGATCGCCATCATGCTGATGCTGGGCTACGCGATGATCCGCAAGATCGTGGCGATCGACATCTGAAGATCCGGGATTGCCATGCGCTCGCTGATCCTCCTGGCCATCATCTTCCTGTGCGCGACCACGGGCGTGATCCTGCTGCTCTACATGATCTCGCTGATCCGCAAGGCCAGGCCTTCGGAGCGCACGCACATGGACCCGCTGCCGCGCATGCTGCGCCTGGTGTGGCCGGTGGTGAACATCCTGCAGTTCCATGTCTCGGAGATCGCGCCCACCTCGATGCTGGTCAAGAGAAAGCGCCAGCTGCAGCTGGCGGGCCTGGAGTTCGTGCTCAAGGCCGAGGAGTTCATCGCGGTGCAGTGCGTGTCGATGCTCGTGGTGGCCGCGCTCGGCCTCTGGACCGCGGGCCTGCTCGATGCGATGGCGGCCACCAAGATCTGGGTCACGCTGGCGTCCTGCGTGACGGGGTGGCTCTACCCGGTGATGTGGATGCGCGATCGCCGCAAGCGCCGCGAAAAAGACATCCTGCGCACGCTGCCCGGCTACCTGGACATGATCACGCTGTGCTGCCAGGCGGGCCTGAGCCTCACCGGCGCGATCGCGCAGGCGGTGCAGAAGGGCCCAGGCGGCGCGCTCGGCCAGGAGTTCGACCGGATGATGCGCGAGATGCGCACCGGCGCGAGCCGCATGGACGCGCTCAACGCGCTGGCCGACCGGCTGGACAACAAGCACATCAAGAGCCTGGTGTCGAACCTCACGCAGGCCGAGTCGCTGGGCGCGAGCCTGGCCGACACGCTCTCGGCCATTTCGGACCAGCGCCGCACCGAGCGTTTCCAGATGGCCGAGAAGCTCGCGATGGAGGCGCCCGTGAAGATGATCGGGCCGCTGGTGATCTTCATCTTTCCGGTGACCTTCATCATCATCTTCTTCCCGCTGGTGATGCAGTTCCTCGAAACCCAGAACCACTGACACCATCGATGCGCATCGTCTCCCTCCGCTCCCCCCAGGCCCAGCCTTTCGGTCCCGTGCGCGTGGCCGAGCGCGGCTGGGACCGCACGCGCGGGCTGCTCGGGCGGCCGCGCCTGGCCGCGAGCGAAGGCCTCCTGATCATGCGCTGCAGCTCGGTGCACACGGTGGGCATGCGCTACCCGATCGATGTCGTCTTTCTCGACCGGCACGGCGGCATCGCGCGCGTGGTCGAGAGCCTGCGCCCCATGCGGATGGCCATGTGCCTGGGCGCGGCCAACGTGCTCGAACTGGCCGCGGGCCAGGCGAGGCGGCTCGCGCTGCGTCCGGGGTTGAAGTTGTCGGGCTGGTAACTACACACAGAGGAGAACAGCAATGCATTCCACTCTTGAACGGAACCAGAAGCGCCGCCTGTGGCCACGGCGCAGCCAGCGCGGCGCCTCCATGACCGAGACCATGATCGCGCTGCCGGTGCTGATCCTGTTCGTGATGTGCGTGGTGCAGTTCGGCCTCATCTACCGCGCGCGCCTCACGCTGGAGTACGCCGCGCACGCGGCGGCACGCGCGGGCTCGCTGAACAACGGCATGCCGCTGCCTTTCATCTTTCGCATCGGCAACTCGACCACGCCCGGGCTGAGCACGCTCAACAGCGCGGCGCTGGAACTCACCACCAACGCGCTCACGCGCGGGAGCGTGTGGCAGGGACTGGTGAAAGGCATGATGCCGCTGAACGTGCGCGACGCCAGCGTGGGCGGCATGTTCAAGGGCTGGATCGACACCAACACCGACCTGATCGAGTCGGCCTGCATCGAGTACCTGAACCCCACGCAGACCACGTTCATCGACTGGGCCTTCATCGAGAACTTCGGCGAGAACCGCTGGATCATGCAGATCCCCAACGACACCATGCGTTACCGCAAGCCGCTGCCCTACGACTTCAAGGCCAAGGCGATGAGCACCACCGTGGGCATCGGCGATCCGCTGCCGCCCGATGCGGAGCTGCGCGGCAATGTGTCGAACAAGACGCTGGGCGAGTCGAGCGTGCTGCACCTGCGCGTGCACTACGGCTATCGCCTGGGGATTCCGGTGGCCAACAAGATCATCCTCACCGCGCTCAAGGGCTACCAGTTCGTGGGCGAGGCGTGGTTCAAGCTGATGTCGGTGGACGGCGCCACCGCGCCGGGCACCGATTTCCGGCTCAACCAGCTGGACGCCTACTACATCGCCAACGGCAAGATTCCGCTGGCCGCCGACGGCGTGGCGGGCATGGAGTCGCCGATGTTCTGGCACCCGTTCTATTCGTTCGGGCCCAAGAGCGACCGCAGCATCGACCTGCAGTGGGACCCGGCGTGGAGCAACAATGCGGGCATCAACGTGCTGGAGAAACCGCAGGACGCCATGACCAACATCTTCGCCTTCGTGCGCAACAACAGCACCGAGTGGGCCTCGCAGCTCCTGGCGCGCGGCGTCGACGCGCTGGCCGACAAGGTGGGTGACGGCAACTCCTTCTGCCCGGCCATCTGGGACGCCTCGGTCAAGGGCCAGCTGGACAAGGTGCCGAACCCGGGCAAAGCGCCCTGATGCGAGAGGCAGTGCACGACGGGCATGGCGCCGGCGCAGCACAGGGCGCGCAGGCAGCGCGTGGCGCCGGCGCGCTGGCGCTCTGCGCATCGACCATCTTCGTCTCGGCCTTCCTGCTGTTCCTGGTGCAGCCGCTGATCGCACGGCAGATCCTGCCGTGGTTCGGCGGCTCGGCCGCGGTGTGGACGCTGTGCCTGGTGTTCTTCCAGGTGGTGCTGCTCGTGGGGTATTTCTACGCCGACTGGCTCTCGCGCCGGCCGCTGCGCATGCAGGCCATCGTGCATGCGCTCCTCTTGCTCGCGGCCTGCGCGATGCTGCCGGTGATTCCCGATGCGGCGTGGAAGCCGACCGGGCAGGGCGACCCCTCGGCCGGCGTGCTCGCGGTGCTGGCCGCCACCATCGGGCTGCCGTACCTTGCGGTGTGCACCACGGGGCCGCTGGTGCAGAGCTGGGTCGCGCGGCTGCATGCGGGCGATGCGCCGCGGCAGGCGAAGGTCTACCGGCTGTTCGCGTTGTCGAACCTCGCGGCGCTGGCGGCGCTCGTGGTGTATCCCTTCGTGCTGGAGCCGGTGTTCGCGCTGCGCGCGCAGGCCGTGGCATGGTCGGTGGGCTTCGGGCTGTTCGCGGTGCTGGCGATCGTGTCGGTGGTGGCCGTGGTGAAGGCCCGGCCGACGCAAACCGGTGCCCAAGCGGCCGCAAGCACTGCGCCTTCGACGCCGCTGTCGTGGTCCGACCAGTTGCTGTGGCTGGTGCTGGCCGCGCTCGGCACGGTCGCGCTGCTGGCGGTGTCGGCCTTCATCACGCAGGACATCGCCTCGGTGCCGATGCTGTGGATCGTGCCGCTCGCGCTGTACCTCTTGAGCTTCGTGCTGTGCTTCGACAGCGACTTCTGGTACCGGCGCCGGCTCTTCTGGCCCGCGGTGGTGGTGCTCACGCCGGTGATGGGCTGGTACCTGAACACGCCGCAGCGGTCGCTCCCGATCGCCGCGGCCATCGGCCTGTACTGCGCGGGGCTCTTCGCGATCTGCATGTTCGCCAACGGCGAGCTCGCGCGTGCGCGGCCCGGGCCCGAGCGGCTCACGCGCTTCTACCTGCTGCTGGCGCTGGGCGGTGCGGTGGGCGGCATCTTCGCGGGCGTGGTCGCGCCGCATTTCTTCAACGGCTACTGGGAGCTGCCCGCAAGCCTGGCGGCGCCGGGATTGATCATGCTGTGGCTCGTGCGCGGGCGCCAGCAGTGGGTGTGGTTCGCCTTCGCGCTCGCCGTCGTGGTGGGGTTCGCGGCGTTCCTGCGGATGGACGCGGTCTCGGTGTCCAACAACGTCTTTCACGCGTCGGTCGCCGCGCTCGCCTGCTTTGCGGCGGGCTACGGCGCATGGCGCGCGCGTTCATGGGCCGCGGGCGCGGGCCTGGCGGGCGCGCTGGCGGCGGGGGCGGTGGCCTGGCTCTCGATCGCGAGCGTGCTCGAGGCCGACAACCGCACGGTGCTGCGCGTGCGCAACTTCTACGGCGCGCTGCGCGTGGAGCAGTTCGGCATTCCGGGCGGCCTCACCGCGTCGCGCCGGCTGATGCACGGCGTGATCTCGCACGGCGAACAGCTGCAGGGCGCGGTGCAGCGGCGCTTGCCGAGCACCTACTACGGGCCGAAGTCGGGCGCCGGATTGGCGCTGCTCACGAACCGCAGCCAGACGCAGCGCGTGGGCGTGATCGGCCTGGGCGTGGGCACGCTCGCGGCCTTCGGGCGCAGCGGCGACACCTACCGCTTCTACGAGATCAATCCGCGCGTGACAGAGGCGGCGCGCTCGCATTTCACCTACCTCGCCGACTCGCCTGCGACCGTCGAGGTGGCGCAGGGCGACGCGCGCCTCTTGATGCAGCAGGAGCTCGATGCGCACGGTTCGCAGCGCTTCGACACGATCGTGGTCGATGCCTTCTCGGGCGATGCCATCCCGATGCACCTGATGACGCGCGAGGCGCTGGCGCTGTACCGCCAACACCTGCTGCCCACGGGCGTGATCGCCTTTCATATCAGCAACCGGCACCTGCTGCTCGCGCCGGTGGTCAAGCGCCTGGCCGAGGACGCGGGCATGCAGGCGCTGCGCGTGCACTTCGAGCCCGCGCCCGGCAATGCCACGCTGGAACACTCCTCGGAGTACGTGCTGCTGACGAACGATGCGCGCTTCCTGCAGGATGCCGTCGTGCGCGAGCGCGGCGAGGCCATCGATGCCGCGGGCGTCGCGACGTGGACCGACGATCACAGCAACCTGTTGGCGGCGCTGCGCTGGACGGTCAAGCCCTGAAGCAGAGAAGGCCTCAGGCGGGGTCGTGCCAGCGCCCGAGCAGCCGCGCCACCGCGCGCACGCGCTGCGTGTCGCGTCCCCAGCGGCGGCTGGCGGGCAGCCTGCGCGCCCACTTCATGCGGCGTGCCGCGTTCGCGATGCGCTCGCGCACCTCTTCGTTCACCGTGGCGAGCGCCGCGTGCCAGTGCTGGCCGGCGGCCTGCGGCGCGGCGGCCTCCAGCATCATTGCGGTGGAGTGCAGGTAGCTGAGCCAGTCGCGCGCCTGGCATTCGGCCAGCGTCATCACTTCGGCGGGGTCGTCCTCGAAATCGATGTAGCCGATCACGCCGTCGGGGCACTGCACGAGGTTGCGGTCGAAGGCCTGGCTCAGGTGCTGGCCGCGCACATGCACGGCCGCGATGGCGGCAAGGCCCTCGCGCCACACCGCGAGCAGCGCGGCGGGACCGGCCGCGGCGGCCTGGTCCAGGCGCTCCTGCAGCACGACGGTGGCGCGACCGCTCTCGCCGAGGTCGGAGATCAGCAGCCCATCGGGCTGCTGCGCCAGCACCGTGGGCACGCGCAGGCCCGCGGCCGCGAGCTGCTTCAGGCGCCGCGCCTCGGTGGCGATGGCGGCCTCGCCGCCGGGGTTGGGCACCGGCTTGATGATGTCCAGCCGCGCCATGCGCGCGACCGCCGCCATCACGCGGTAGCCCCACTTGCCGTGGCGCGGCCCGGCCTTCTTGAGCCACACGCGCTCGCTGCCCAAGCGGTGGCTCGCCACGTTCTTCTGCTGCTTGGGCAGGGTGATGCGAAGGAACTCGGCGTAGTCGCCGGGCGCCGGTGGATGGGGCAGCGCGTCGAGCGGCGCGGGTGCCGAAGCGGCACCCTTGGCGCTGTGCAGGCGCGTCGATGCGCCTCGTTTCAGTGGATTCATCAGGTCGGTACCTCCGCACTTCGTGCCGCGGTACAAGCTGGCTTGGGGCGGCCCGGCGCTGCGCTCATGCGGCCATTGCGAAAGCCGGCACAAGCCCATAGGGCCCCTGCGTCACGGGCTGGAAACTCTCTGCACTGGCCAGCGGCCAGTAGGTACGAAAGACATTGTGCTGCGCGTCGAGCGCACCGAGCAGCGCGCCCGGCTGCACCTGCATCACCAGGTTGCTCAACAGGCGCACCTCGGTGTCGGAGATGCGGCGCACGATGTGGTGCGCGGTGATCTGCTGCGGATGGTCCAGGCCCGCGGCCTGCACCAGCTCCTGCAGCGCGTGCAGCGTGCTGCGGTGGAAGTTGCGCACGCGGTCGGCCTTGGTCGGCACCACCAGCGCCTGCTGGCGCAGCGGGTCCTGCGTGGTCACGCCGGTAGGGCAGTGGCCGGTGTGGCAGCTCTGCGCCTGGATGCAGCCCAGCGCCATCATGAAACCGCGCGCCGCGTTGCACCAGTCGGCGCCCAGCGCCATCATGCGGGCCACGTCGAAGGCGGTGATCACCTTGGCGGCGCAGCCGATCTTGATGCGGTGGCGCAGGTTCACGCCGATGAGCGTGTTGTGCACCAGCAGCAGGCCTTCCTGCAATGGCGCGCCCACGTGGTCGCTGAACTCCACCGGTGCAGCGCCCGTGCCGCCCTCGGCGCCGTCGACCACGATGAAGTCGGGCGTGATGCCCGTGGCCTGCATCGCCTTCACGATGCCGAACCATTCCCACGGATGCCCGAGACAGAACTTGAAGCCCGTCGGCTTGCCGCCCGAGAGTTCGCGCAGCTTCGCGACGAAATGCATCATCTCGGTCGGCGTGGAGAACGCGCTGTGCGAGGAGGGCGAGATGCAGTCCACGCCCACCGGCACGCCGCGGGCCGCGGCGATTTCGGCCGTGACCTTGGGAGCGGGAAGCACGCCGCCGTGGCCGGGCTTGGCGCCCTGGCTCAGCTTGATCTCGATCATCTTCACCTGCGGGTCGCGCGCGTTGGCGGTGAAGCGCTCGGCGTTGAAGGTTCCGTCGTCGTTGCGGCAGCCGAAGTAGCCCGAGCCGATTTCCCAGATCAGGTCGCCGCCGTGCACCCGGTGGTGCTGCGAGATCGAGCCCTCGCCGGTGTCGTGCGCGAAGCCGCCCATCTTGGCGCCCTGGTTGAGCGCGAGGATCGCGTTGGCCGACAGCGCGCCGAAGCTCATGGCCGAGATGTTGAAGACGCTCGCGTTGTAGGGCTGGGTACAGACCTGCGCGGGGTTCGCACCGGACGGCTGCGGCGTGCCGCCGATCACGATGCGGAAGTCGTGGTTCGCGAGCTTGGTCGGCTGCATCGAGTGGTTGATCCACTCGTAGCCCGCAATCGTCACGTTCAGCTGCGTGCCGAACGGCCGGTTGTCCGGCTCGCCCTTGGCGCGCTGGTAGACCAGCGAGCGCTGCGCGCGCGAGAAGGGCGCCGCTTCGGAGTCGCTCTCGATGAAGTACTGGCGCATCTCGGGCCGGATGAATTCCAGCAGAAAGCGCAGGTGGCCGATGACCGGGTAGTTGCGCAGGATCGCGTGGCGCGGCTGTCGCAGGTCGTGGATGCCGGTACCTGTGAGTACCGCGAAGACCACCACGCCGGTCCAGGCGAGCCAGAGGTGCGGCGACACCAGCACGAAGGCCAGGCAGGCGAGCAGGCCGACCACGCACAAGGCAAAGGCGCTGTAGCGCGCCGGAAACGGAATAATCGTGGGCATAGAAATAGATGACTCCGGGAGCCTGCTGCATCATAGAGGGCTGCCCCGAACCTGCCATGACGACTTCCCCCGACACCCCACAGACCCCCCTTACGCCCGCGACGCCCGCCCAGGAACCCCTGGGCCCCGACGATTTCGACGCCCTGGACACCGCGCTGGACGCCATGCGCGAGCACGACGAGGAGATTCCCCAGTGGGAGTTCTGCGAGGGCTTCATGGCCGCGCTGATCTGCACCCGCCGGGCCATCGAACCCGCCGAATACTGGCCCGTGCTGCTGGGCGACGGCTTCGTTGCCGCCCAGCACATGGAATTCGTCTGGAACTGGAAGCGCCGCTGGCGCGAGATCGAAGAGGGCCTGGACGCCCCCGTCGAGACGCTGGACGACGAGCGCAGCTGGCAGCCCGAGGTGCTGGACACCCGCGGCGCCATCGCCTCGCTGCCCGAGGAAGAGCGCGCCGAGGTGGCCGGGGAAGAGATTCCCTCGTTCGCCCAGGTCTGGGCGCTCGGCTTCATGTACGCCGTCGAGAACTGGCCCGAGGACTGGGCCACCCCGCGCGACAAGGACGCCGCGCAGATGCTCGATGACGCGCTGGACAACATCGTCGCGCTCACCGAAGACGACACCGCCAAGCCCACGCTCTCGATGTACAGCGACGACGCGCCGCCCAGCGTGAGCCAGCAGCGGCTGGACGACTTCGGCGCCGCGATCTGGGCGGTGTATGACCTGCGCCAGCTCTGGAAGAGCCTGGGGCCGAAGGTCGAGACGATCCGCAAGGAAGCGACGCCGGGCCGCAACGATCCGTGTCCCTGCGGAAGCGGAAAAAAGTACAAGAAGTGCCACGGTGCCGCCTAGCACCGGTCCGGACGGCGCCGCGCCCCTGACGTCGCGCGCCGCCTGGGTGATGGTCCTGGCGCTCTGCGCCGGGGTCGCACTCAGCCAGGCCTTCCGCACGGTCGGCGCCATCATGGCGAGCCCGCTGCAGACCGACTTCAAGCTCTCCGCCCAGGCCCTCGGAATTTTCTCGGGGGCTTTTCATTTCGCCTTCGGCGCGATGCAGCTCTTCATGGGCATCGGCATCGATCTGCACGGCGTGCGCCGCACGGTGCTCGTGGCCTTTCCGATCGCCATCGCGGGCGCATTGCTCTCGGCGGTGTCGTCCAGCTATCTCGTGCTGGTCGCGGGGCAGGCGTTGATCGGCGTGGGCTGCGCGCCGGCCTTTCTCGTGTGCACCGTCTTCATCGCGCGGCACTTTCCAGCGGCGCGCTTCGCGCCCGTGTCGGGCATGGTGCTGGCCATCGGCGGCATCGGCATGCTGGCCACCGGCACGCCGCTCGCGTGGCTGGTCGAGGCGTATTCGTGGCGCGCGGGTTTCCTCGTGCTGGCCGTTGCCGCGGCGCTCGCGTGGCTCGCGATCTGGTACTGGGTGCATGAGCCCGCTCCGGCCGCGCCGCAGGTGAAAGAGTCGATCCCCGAGGCGATCCGCCAGTTCGGCGCGCTGTTCGCGATGCCGCACACGCTGGGCATCATGGTGCTCGGCGCGGTCACGTATGCCGCCTTCATCTCGCTGCGGGGCTTGTGGCTCGGGCCGCTGATGATGGAGCGCCACGGTTACTCGCTGGTGCAGAGCGGCAACGTCGCGCTCGCGGTGTCGGTGATCTCGCTCGTCGGCGCGCCACTGTTCGGGCGGCTGGACCGCGACGGCGCCGCGCGCCGCCGCTGGATCGTGATCTGCGGGCTGGTCTACGCCGCGCTCTTCGCGCTCATCGCCGTGCTGCACTCGGCGTGGCTCGACATCTTCGGCATGGTGCTGATCGGCGTGCTCTCGGGCTTCATCGTGTGGCAGTACGCCGACGTGCGCGTGGCGTATCCCGTGACGCTCACCGGGCGCGCGATGGCCGTCTTCACGATGGCGATGTTCCTGGGCGTCGCGCTGATGCAGTGGGGCACCGGTGTCGCGGCGTCCATTGCGGCGGCGCACGGCGGCGATCCGCTCACGGCCGTGCTGGCCACCATCGCCACCTTGCTGGTGCTGGGCATCGCGGCCTTCGCGTGGCTGCCCGCGCCGAAGGCCGTGACCGTCAGATCTTGAAGGCGCGCTGAATATCCGGCCGCACGAGGTCGGCGTATTCACGGTGCTTGCGGATGTACCCCGCGATGAACTGGCACACCGGGATCACATGCAGCCCCTTCGTGCGTGCCTCGCCCAGCACGTGCTTGGCGATGCCCGAACCCACGCCCTTGCCTTCGAATTCAGGCAGCACCTCGGTGTGCGTGAACATGATCGCGTCGGTCAGCAGGTTGTATTCGGCGTAGCCCGCGAGCTGGCCGTCGATGGAGGCTTCGTAGCGGTGGGCCGCTTCGTTGGAGGTGAAGACGATGTCGTTGCTCATGAGGGTTGGCTCGAAAGAAATTTGGAAAGATTGCCGGCCGCCGTGGCGCGCACCTTGTTGCGCAGCATCGGCGTCCAGCCCAGCAGAAGGCCCGGCGTTCCGAGCGCCTGGCGCGACCAGGTCCAGAACGGGAAGGTGTCGCGGTGCGTGGCGATCAGCCCCTCGGGCGTGAAGGTGAAGCGCGCGTCGATGCTGTTGTCCACCAGCCGGCCCGTGGCGCTGAAGCGGTAGTGCGCGTCCCAGTGGGCGCTGCCCGTGGTGTCGTCGGCCTGCACGTCGCGAAAGGTCATGCGCCACACGTCCGCGCCCTTGGCCTTGGTGGCGGTGGCCAGCATGCGCCACATGCCGCCCACCTCGCGCCGGCCGCTGAGGGAAAAGGCCTCGTCGTCGAACACCGCATCGGGCGCGTAGCAGGCCTCCATGGTGGCGGCGTCGAGCTTGGCGAACGCGCTGTAGAAGCGCTCGATGGTCTGGGCATTGGTGGCTGCTGTCATGAGGCCTCTTGGAGTTATCGGGGGAGATTCGGGAGCTTCTCAGGAGCTGTCAGATCGACGCCGGGATGTTGCGCGCGAGGAAATCATAGACCGCGCGGATGCGCCGGTCGGTGCGGATCTCCCTGTGCACCGCGAGCCAGACCGGCAGCGACGGGATCTTCAGCTGCGGCAGCACGCGCTGCACCTGGCTGTCGGTGCGCGCGAGCGATTCGCTCACGAAGCCGATGCCCATGCCCTGGCGCAGCGCCTCCCAGTAGGCGCCCATGTCGTCGGTGCGAAAACAGAAGTCCTCGCGCTGCAGCGGCGTGCCCAGCTGCGCGGACATGCGAACGATGGTGTCGATGCGGTCGTAGCCCAGCACGTCGTGCCGCAGCAGCTCGGCCGTCTGGCGCGGCGTTCCGCGGCGGCGCAGGTAGTCGACATGGGCGAAGGCGCCGAGCGCGAAGCGCCCGATGCGCCGCGCCACCACCGTGGCCGTGGTGGGCTGGGTCATGCGGATCGCGATGTCGGCCTCGCGCCGCAGGAGGTTGCTGACCTCGTTGGTCGAGACCAGTTCGACCTGGATCTCCGGCAGCTCCTGGCGCATGCGCACCAGCAGGGCGGGCAGCATCTGGCGCGCCGTGGCCTGGCTGGCCGAGATGCGCACCGTGCCCGCGGTGGTCGTGTTGGCGCCCGACACGCTGCGCGACAGCGAGACCGCACCGCTTTCCATGGCGCGCGCCGACTCGGCCAGCCGCGCGGCCATGGCCGTGGGCCGCAGGCCCCGGCCGGTGCGCTCGAACAGCACCACGCCCAGTTGGGTCTCGAGCTCGGCGATGTGCCGCCCCAGCGTCGGCTGGCTCGCACCCAGCGCGCGCGACGCGGCCAGGAGACTGCCGTGGTCGAGCGCGGCCAGGAAGGCACGCACCAGTCGCCAGTCGAAATCCAGGTTGCTGTCCAGGCCCACGTATTCAGTTCCGCATAGCAGGTATCAAAAGTTGACGCATTGTGAATTGAAAGGCGTCTTTCGATAATGCCGGCAATGGATGAACGAAGAAACTTTGTCCGGCTGCTGGGAGGCGGTGTGGTGGTGGCGGCAGGCGCGGTGGCTCTGGCAACCTGGTGGCTGCACTCCGACATCCCGGCGGCCGCACTCGAGATATGGAACGGCCCCGGCAACGAGCCCGACGCGCGCAAGCGCGCCGTGGCCTACGCGGTCACCGCGCCCACCGCGTACAACTGCCAGCCCTGGCTGGTGGACCTGCGCGAGCCCGATGCCATCGTTCTCTACTGCGACCGCGAGCGCCTGCTGCCCGAGACCGACCCCTATGGCCGCCAGGCCCTCATCGGCCATGGCGCCTTCATCGAGCTGCTCGTGATGGCGCTCGCGCAGCAGGGCATCCTGGCCAGCGTGCAGCTGTGGCCGCAGGGCGAACTGCCGAGCGAGCCGCGGCACTGGCCGCACATCCCGGTGGCGCGGCTGCGGCTGTCGGGCGGCGGCGCGCCCGATCCGCTCTTTGCGCAGGTGCTCAGGCGCCGCACGCCGAAACAGCGTTTCGATACCGGCCGGCCGGTATCGACCGACATGCTGCAGGGGCTCACCGCCATCGCGCCCGCGGGCGGCACGGTGCGGGCCGACGGCACGGTGGACATGCCCCGCGTGCGGGTGCTGCGCAAGCTCTGCGCGGCGGCCGCGCGCGTGGAAATCACCACGCCCGGCACCGCGCTGGAAAACCTGCGGATGCTGCGCGTCGGGCCGCAGGAGATCCTGGAGCACCGCGACGGTTTCTCGCGCAACGACCCGGCGCTGCGCCTGGCGATCGCGCTGGGGCAGTTCGACCGCAACGTGCCCGCCCCGGAAGACAGCGACTCGTTCAAGGAGACCCTCCAGGTGTTCGAGGACCAGGCCCACACGGCCATGGGCTTCGTCTGGCTCAGCACGCGCGGCAACAGCCGCACCGACCAGATCGCCGCGGGCCGCGCCTATGTGCGCCAGCAGCTGCGCGCCACCGACCTCGGCGTGGGCCTGCACCCGATGAGCCAGCCGCTGGAGGAGTTCGCCGAGATGGCGCCGCACCACGCGGCGGTGCACGACCTGCTGCTGGGCGCGGAGCCCCCGCGCAATGCGCGCAGCCAGACGCTGCAGATGATGTGCCGCCTGGGCTACCCGATGGCGTCGGTGCCTGCAGCGCCGCGCCGCGCGGTCAGCGACTTCATGCTGGCCTGAGCCCGAGCCTGATGGATGCGGCGGGGCTTATTCGCCCAGCAGCTCCACCAGCGTCTGCAGCGCGTAGTGCACCGTGGCCGCGCGTACCGTGGCGCGGTCGCCGTCGAAGCGGCGGCGCTCGGTGCGCAACTGTCCGTCGACCGACCAGCCGAACCACACCGTGCCGACCGGTTTTTCGGGCGTGCCGCCCGTGGGGCCGGCGATGCCGGTCACCGCGATGGCCGCGCGGGACGGCGCCGAGCGCGCGATGGCGCCCGTGGCCATGGCGCGCGCCACTGGCTCGCTGACCGCGCCGTGGGCATCGATCAGCGCCGCATCGACGCCCAGCACCTCGGTCTTTGCCGCGTTGGAGTAGGTGATGAAGCCGCGCTCGAACCACGCGCTGGAGCCGGCCAGCTCGGTGCAGGCCGCGGCGATCAGGCCGCCGGTGCAGCTCTCGGCGGTGCAGAGCATCCAGCCTTTTTTCAGCAGCCGTTCGGCCACGGCCGCAACGAGTGCGGGGGTGTCCTGGTCGGGGAGCGACGACAACGTCGAAGAAGAATCCATAGGGTTCACCACGCGCGCCAGAGCGCAATGACCAGGAGCGTGCAGAAGGCCGCCACCAGGTCGTCCAGGATGATGCCGAAGCCCGCGCGCCACCAGCGCACCTGGGTGGCGTCGCGCTGCTTGAACAGCGCATCGGCCCAGGCCACCGGGCCGGGCTTGGCGGCATCGAAGAATCGGAACAGGCCAAAGGCAATGACCTGCGCGAAGAGCCCGGCCGGCGTGACCAGCCAGAGCACGATCCAGAAGGCGACCACCTCGTCCCACACGATGGCGCCGGGGTCGGCCAGGTTCATGTCGCGCGCCGTCACCGTGCAGGCCCACCAGCCGATGGGGAGCGAGGCCAGGATGATCCAGCCGATGGTGGCCGGCGTGAACCACAGCTGCATCACCGCGAAGGCGACCCAGGCCCAGAGCGTGCCCACGGTGCCGGGCGCGAAACGCGGCAGGCCCGAGCCGAAACCCAGCGCGATGGCGTGCGCCGGGTGCCCGAACAGAAAGCGCAGGGTGGGGCGGCGGATCGAGGGTTGCGGCATGGCGCCGGAAGCGGTGGCGTGGGAAGAAGAAGAAGGGGAAGCGGCTTGCATCAGGCCCGAAGTGTCGCGCATCCGGGCGCCGGTTCACTCGGGCGGTGGATTTTATTTATCAAAGCAATAACTTGTTTAATTCAATGGCGGCGCCTAGTATCCGGGCTCCTTTCCAGTCTTTCGGGTCCGCCATGCCGCCTGCCGCTTCTTCCTCCACCGATCCTTCCTCGATGCCGCCGCCGGCCACGGCCGGATGGGGCGAACTCTTCACCGGCCGCAACGGCTGGCGCGCGCTGGCGCTCACCGGGGGCGTCGCGCTGCACGCGGTCAACGTCCACATCGTGACCACGGTGCTGCCTTCGGTGGTGCGCGAGATCGGCGGGCTCGACTGGTACGCATGGAGCACCACGCTCTTCGTGGTGGGCTCGATCCTCGGGGCCACGCTGTCGGTGCGGCTGCTCGCGGTGCTGGGCCCGCGCGGCGCATGCCTTGCGGCGCTGGCCGTGTTCACCGCCGGTTCGATGGGTTGCGCGCTCGCGCCGGCGATGCACTGGATGCTCGCCGGCCGCACGGTGCAGGGGCTGGGCGGCGGCCTGCTGGCGGCGCTGAGCTATGCGTTGATCCAGCTGGTGTTCGCGCAACGGCTGTGGCCGCGTGCCGTGGCGCTGGTCTCGGGGATGTGGGGCGTTGCCACGCTGTGCGGGCCGGCCGTGGGCGGACTGTTTGCCGAGGCCGGGCACTGGCGCTGGGCCTTCTGGTTCCTGCTGCCAGTGGCCGCGGCGCAGGCGCTGCTGGTCGTGGTGCAACTGCGGCCCGGCGCCGGCGTGCGTCATTCAAGGCCGGCGACCATGCCGCGCATTCCGGCGCTGCAGATCGGCTTGCTGGCCGCCTCGGTGCTGGTGATTGCCGCGAGCGGGCTCCTGCCCGACCTGGCGTTGCAGGCGGCCGGCGTGGTGCTGGGCCTGGCCATCGGCGTCGTCGCCACGCGCATCGACCGCCAGGCCACGGTGCGGCTGCTGCCGGGCGGCGCGTATGTGTCGAGCGCGCCGCTGGGCGCCATCTACGCCAGCGTCGCGCTGCTGCTGATCGGCACCACCACCGAGATCTTCGTGCCGTACTTCCTGCAACTGCTGCACGGCCATTCGCCGCTCGCCGCGGGCTACCTCACGGCAGCGATGGCCGGCGGCTGGAGCGCGGGTTCGCTGCTGTCGTCGGGGCGCAGTGGCGCGGGGGCCGACCGCATGCTGCGGGCCGGTCCCGTGGCCTGCACGCTGGGGCTCGTGGCGCTCGCGCTGCTGCTGCCGTTCCCCGGGGTTCCGGGCGCGGGCCTGGAGACCGTGCTGGTTGCCGCGGCGCTGGCGACCGTCGGACTGGGCGTGGGCGTCGGCTGGCCGCACCTGGTGACGCGCGTGCTGTCCCTGGCGCCCAAGGGCGAGGAGGGGCTGGCCTCCGCCTCGATCACCACGATCCAGCTCTACGGCATGGCCGTGGGCGCCGCGGTGGCGGGGCTGGTGGCCAATGCGGCGGGGCTCACGCTGCCGGGCGGTGTCCAGGGCGCGCGGTCGGCCGCGGCGTGGCTGTTCGCGAGCTTTGCGCTCGCCCCCGCGCTGGCCGTGTGGCTGGCCTACCGGGTCGTGGCTGCACGGCGCGGCTAGACGCTCAAGCGGCGGCGACGACGCCTTCCCAGGCCAGCGCCCGCTTGCGCTCGCGCACCCGCTTGGCATCGCCGCGCAGGATGGCCACCAGGTCGTACACGTCGAACGGCAGGTGCGCGCCGCGCCAGGCGACGTGCTGGTCCGCGCGGCACAGCACCAGGCGGTGCGCGTAGGCCTTGGGCACTTCCGCGGTCTCGATGTCCAGCACCGTGAGCGGCATGTTGTAAGTCTGCGCGGCGCGCTCCAGCGGCCGCACGTCCACGCTGCGGTCGAAGCGCAGCAGCGTGTAGCCGGGGCCGAATGCGTCGTAGAGCGAGCGGCCGTCGGCCAGCCAGAAGTGCGGCGCGCGGCAACCCGGCACGGTGGAGGGCGTGAAGTCGCCCATCGAGTAGGGCGGCGCGGTGTGCTCGCCGTCCGCGATGATGATCGGCGAGCCGGTGTAGAAGTAGCCGAAGTTCAGCCCGGCGCAGCAGAACTGCTGCACGTTGAGCGCGTAGGCCTCGCTGCCGATGTCCGCGCGCAGCGCCTCGCCCTCGGGGCCGGGCGCCTCGATGTTCTGCGGCACGGCGCGGCGCGCGCGGATCATCTTCTGCGCGTGGTCCATCGCGAAGTTCGACACCTGCTCGGTGATCGGCTGGCGCTCGGCCTCGTAGGCGTCCAGCATGGCCTCGTCGCCCCAGCCCTGCACGCAGGCGCCCAGCAGCCACGAGAGATTGAGCGCATCCGCGATGCCCGCGTTCATGCCGTAGCCCGCATACGGCACCCACAGGTGCGCCGCATCGCCCGCAAGGAACACGCGGCCCTCTCGGAAGCGGTTGGCCACCAGGCGGCGGCCGATCCAGTCTTCCTTGCTGATGACCTCGTAGGAGAAATCGGGGCCCACGCCCAGGATGTCGCGCAGCGCCTGGTCGCGGTCGACCGAATCGAACTCGGGCTCCTCGGCGTTCAGGTGGTTGTGCACCAGCCAGGTCTCATGCCCGTCGATGGCGAACATCGTGCCGCAGCGGCGAGGGTTCATCGCGTAATACGACCACGCGGGCTTGCCGGGAATCATGGCGCGCAGCTGCGGCGCGCGGATGAAGGTGGACTGCACGCGCTGGATGACGGCCGTGCCCTCCAGCTTGGCGCCGATCTGCTTTCGCACCGCCGAGCTGCCGCCGTCGCAGCCCACCATGTAGCGGCAGCGGATGCTGCGCGTGACGCCGCTGTCCATCTCGGTGGCGATGGCGGTCACGCCGCCCTCGTCCTGCGTGAAGCCCGCGAACTGCGTGCGGTTGAGCAGCTGCACGCCCGGCAGCGCCGCCGTGTGCTTCAGCAGGATGGGCTCCAGGTAGATCTGGTTGATGCGGTGCGGCGGCTCGGGCGTGGGCCACCAGGCGTCGGGGCCCTCGGTCTCGGTGTAGCGGTCGCGCCGGCACGGAATGGGAATGCGCGTGAGCTCGGCGCCCGTCACGGTGGTGCGAAAGACCACGTCGTTGGGGTAGTCCGCGGGCAGCCCCGCATCGCGCAGCTTCTGCGCCACGCCCAGGCGCCGGAACTGCTCCATGGTGCGCGAGGCCACGTGGTTGCACTTCACGTTCGGCGGCTCGGCGAAACGGCGCGTCTCGCAGATGATCACCGAGACGCCGCGCGAGGCCAGGTCCATGGCCAGCGTGAGGCCCACGGGGCCTGCGCCGATGATGAGGACGTCGGCCTTCAATGGGGTGTCGTTCATTGTTCGTGCTTGCCTGTCTCTGTCTCTGGTCTGTCGGGCCTGTCGGGTCTGTCAGTCGAGCCGGATGTTGGCGACCTGGATCACCTTGGCCCACTTCTTCGTCTCGCTGCGGATGTAGGCCTCGAAGGCCTCGGTCGAACTCGGTGCGGGCTCCGCGCCGAGGTTGCGCATCGCGGCCTTGATCTGTTCGTCGCCGAGCGCGGCGTTGATCTCCGCGTTCAGCCGCGCCACGATGGGGGCGGGCGTTCCCGCCGGCGCCACCACGCCGAACCAGCCGGTCGAGTCGTAGCCCGGCAGGCCCGCCTCGGCCACGGTGGGCACGTCCGGCAGCATCGGCACGCGCTGCGCGCTGGTCACCGCGAAGGCGATCAGCTTGCCGGCCTTGATCTGCTGCAGCGACGCGGGCAGGTCGACCAGGGCCAGCTGCACCTGCCCCGCGAGCGCATCGAGCGCCGCCGGGCCCGAGCCGCGGTAGGGCACCTCGATCAGCTTCACATCGGCCATCTGCGCGAAGAGCGCGGTCGACAGGTGCATCGCGGTGCCGTTGCCGCCATGGCCCATGGAGAGCGTGCCCGGCTTCGCCTTGGCCAGCGCGATCAGTTCGGGCAGCGTGCGCGCGGGCACCGAGGGATGCCCGACGATCACGAACGGCGTGGCCGCCACCATGCCCACGGGCTTGAAGTCCTTCACCGGGTCGAAGGGCATCTGCGCATAGAGGTTCACATTGGCGGTGAGCGCGCCGGCTGCGCCCAGCCCGAGCGTGTAGCCGTCGGCCGGCGCCTTCGCCACCAGCGAAAGGCCCACGTTGCCGCCGGCGCCGGGGCGGTTGTCCACCACCACCTGCTGGCCCAGCTTCTCGTTGAGCCGGGGCACCAGCATGCGCACCACGGCATCCGCGCTGCCGCCGGGCGGAAAAGTCACCACCATGCGGATCGGGTGGGTGGGGAAATCGGGGGAGGGCGCCTGCGCCAGGGCGGTGGCGCCGAAGAGGGTGCAGGCCGTGGCCAGCAGCAATTGCCTGCGAAGCGGTTGCGCCTTGCTGGCGATCGGTGCTGTCATTGGAACTCCTTGATTGTCTTTTTACTTGGTTTGGAGCGATTGAACGCTGCGGAAATTCATTCGTAAATCGAGAAATTTCGTATCAAATATCAGTTCACCTTATGAATGAAAACTTCAGTCCTACGTTCAGCCCGACGATTCGCCAGCTGCGCGCGTTCCTCGCGGTGCACCAGTTGCGCAAGCTCAGCGCGGCCGCCCAAAGGCTCTTCGTCACGCAGTCGGCAGTGAGCATGCTGATCCGCCAGCTCGAGGAGGGGCTGGGCACGCGCCTGTTCGACCGCACCACGCGCTCGCTCAAGCCGACCGCGGCGGCCAACGAAATGCTGCCCACCGCGGAGCGCATCCTGCGCGACGTCGATTCGCTCTCGACCGGTTTTCGCGAGCTGGCCACGCTCGAGCGGGGGCGTGTCTCCCTGGCCATCACGCCCACGCTGGCCACCTTCCTCTTGCCCGCGGCGATCCGCAGCTTCAGCGAAGAGCATCCGAAAGTTCGCGTGATGGTCAACGACTGCGCGCCCGACCAGTTCATCTCGCGCATCCTCGGTGAGCACGTGGACTTCGGCATCGGCACGCCCGAGCGGCCCGGCGCCGAGGTCGAGGTGCAGCGGCTCATGCGCGACCACCTGGCGCTCGTGTGCAGGAACGACCATCCCCTGGCCAAGGCGCGCGTGGTGCGATGGATCGACCTGGGCGGCCACCCCGTCATCACCGTGCGCCCCGGCTACGGCGTGCGCCCGCTGATCGACGGCACCGCGGCGGATGCGGGCGTGGCGCTGGACGTGGTGAACGAGGTGTCCTTTCTCTCCACGGCGCTCTGGATGACGGCCAGCGGCATGGGCGCATCGATCATGCCCTCGGCCTTCGCGCGCGATGCGAACGATCCGTCGCTGGTGGTCAAGGTGCTCAGCGCGCCGCGGGTCTCCCGCGACATCTCGGTGGTCACCAAGCGCGGCCACTCGCTGTCGGTCGCGGCGCGTGCGCTGATCGATGCCATCAAGCGCTCTCTATAATTTTTCGATTCATACCAATCGGGGAGGGCCTGTCCCATGAGAGCTTTCGTTCAACGCATGGGCGCCCTGTCGCTCGTCCTGGCCTTGGGCCTCGCGCTCGCGGCCTGCGGCAACAAGGAGGCCGAGCAGCGCACCGCCTTCATCGAGTTCCTGCAGACCCGCGTGCTCGACAAGCCGGGCCTGCGCGTGCCGTCGCCGAACGAGGAGCAGAAGAAATCGTTCGGCGATTACGCGCAGCATTACGCGGTGATCACCGATTTCAACGAAGGCATGAACAAGTCGGTGAGCCAGCCGATGGGCGATGTCATGGCCAAGGGCGCGCTGCGCTCCATCGGCGACCTGGCCACGCGCCGCGACGACCTGAAGGCCGCCAAGGAGGGCCTGGCGGGCCTGCGCACCGCGCTCGACCAGCAGCTTGCCAAGGCCGATGCAGCGCGCGCGCAGTTGAAGCAACCCGACGACCTGAAGCAGGTCTACGACAAGGCCTACGAGAAGACCGTCTCGGCGCCGGCGGCCACCTTCAAGGAAGTGTTCCCCGCGCTGGACACCACGTTCGACGGCGCGCTGGCCGTGGGCGATTTCCTGCAGCAGAACAAGTCGAAGATCCAGATCTCGGGCGCCTCGGTCACCGTGACCGATCCGGCCGTGCAGGCCGAGCTCAACAAGATGCTGCAGAACCTCAATGGCCAGTCCGCTGCCATCAACGCCGCGCAGCGCAAGATGCAGGCGATGGTGCGCGGGAGCTGATCAGACGAAGTGATCGAACGAGCCGAAGCGCTGCGCCACCTGTGCGCCGTTCGCGTCCACGATGCGAAGGCCCGCTCCGGCCTCGATGCGGCCGATGCGCGTCACGCGCGTGGCGCTGTCCTTGCCGGCCTGCTCGACCGCGGCGCGCGCCGAGGGCGGCGCGGTGAACACCAGCTCGTAGTCGTCGCCGCCTGACAGCGCGCAGGTGCGCAGCATCTCGGTGCCCAGGCCTGCTGTGCCCGCCGCCGCAACCGTGCCGACGGCCGCATCCACATCGAGCGTGGCACCGACCCGGCTCGACCCGAGGATGTGGCCCAGGTCGCCGACCAGCCCGTCGCTCACATCCACGGCCGACGAGGCGATGCCGCGCAATGCCTGCCCCAGCGCCACGCGCGGCGTGGGTTGCTCCATGCGCATGCGGGCCTGTGCGAACACGTCGGCAGGCAACGCGATCGTGCCGCGGAACACTTCGAGCGCCAGCCGCGCATCGCCCAGCGTGCCGCTGACCCAGATGTCGTCGCCGGCGCGCGCGCCCGAGCGCAGCAGGGCCGCGCCGGCGGGCACTTCGCCGAAGACCGTGATGCAGAGGTTGAGCGGGCCGCGCGTGGTGTCGCCGCCCACGAGCTCGCAGCCGTGTTCGTCCGCGAGCGCGAAGAGGCCGCGCGAGAAGCCCTCAAGCCAGTGCTCGTCAATGCCCGGCAGCGCGAGCGCGAGCGTGAAGGCCAATGGCCTGGCACCGCAGGCCGCCAAGTCGCTGAGGTTCACCGCCAGCGCCTTGTGGCCCAGCCGTGCGGGCTCGACGGTGGAGAGAAAGTGCCGCCCCTCGACCAGCATGTCGGAGGACACCGCGAGCTGCATGCCCGGCGCGGGCGCGAGCAGCGCGCAGTCGTCGCCCACGCCCAGCGGGGAGCGCGTGGCGGGACGCTTGAAATAGCGTGTGATCAGGTCGAATTCACCCATGGGGGTGGAGCATAAGGGGTGCGTGGGCAAGCGACGGGCGCATCGATTTCGTCGCGAGCTGCCTTGCAGCTTCGCCGGACCTTGCGCGCTCCGGCTAGAGTCGGGTGAAAAGAGGGAGAAATTCAGTGTCTCTAACGCTTGGTCCAGTCTTGCTGCTTTCCGGTCTTGCCATCGCGTTTGCAGCGCAAGCCGGCATCGCCCTGCATGCTTTCACGGGGAACCCGGGCAAAGGTCTTCTTTGCCTTTTCGTGCCGCTCTACGTGTACGTCTATGCGAGACGGCACAAGGTCGGGGTCTGGCTGATGCGCATCTGGTACCTGGGCATCGCCATGTTCATTGTCGGCGCCACGCTCGCTTCGTGAAGCGGGTGGTGGTAGCCGGCAGATAGCGTTCGCTCAGGCGGCACCGCGGAAGCGCAACGCGGCCTGCCGCACCACTTCGGCCAGCAACCGCTCCTTGCCCTGCTTCTCCCGCAGCCACCGCGCATCGTTGCGATTGGCTTCCACGCTGGTGCGCAGTTCGCCCAGCGCCTGCGTGGCGTTGAGCGCCTCGCTGTGCCATTCGAGCTGCGTCATCGTCATGAGGATGTGCTCGCGCAGCGGCATGTGCTGGCCGCTGGCCGGATCGACATACACCGCATCGAGCCCGAAGCGGCAGGCCTGGAAGCGGTTGTAGGTGTAGACCAGGTAGTCGTCTTCCGTCGGCTCGAAGGGCTGCTCCTGCAGGAACCACGCGGCCAGCGACTGCACGTAGCCCGCGAGCGCGGCGGCGCGCTCCACCGTGAGGGGCGTGTCGAAGACGCGGATCTCGATGGTGCCGAACTCGGGCTTGGGGCGGATGTCCCAGTAAAAGTCTTTCATGCTGCGCACGACGCCGGTGCGGGTCATGCGCTCGAAATACGCCTCGAATTCCTTCCAGCTCAGCGTGAACGGCGCGCGGCCCGAGAGCGGAAACGCGAACACCGAATTCAGGCGCGCCGAGTCGAACTGCGTGTCCTGCCCCTGCACGAACGGCGAGGAGGCCGACAGCGCGATGAAGTGCGGGATGTAGCGCGACATGCGGTGCAGCATCAGCAAGGCCGCGTCCGCATCGGGGCAGCCGATGTGCACGTGCTGGCCGAAGATGGTGAACTGCTTGGAGAGGTAGCCGTACAGCTCCGAGAGCTCGCGAAAGCGTGGCTTGTCGTAAATGCGTCGCTCGTGCCATTGCTGGAACGCATGCGTGCCGCCACCGACCACCGCGATGTTGAGCTTGTCGGCGTTCTTGATCAGCGCCTCGCGGATCGGCGAGAGCTGCTTGATCACGTCCGCCGCCGAGTGGCAGATGTCGGTGGAGATCTCGATCATGCTGGAGGTCATCTCGGGCACCACGCTGCCCGGGAGCGGCGTCTGCGCCATCAGGCGCAGCATGTCCTCGGCGTAGGGCGCCAGGTCGTAGTCGTGCGTGTTGACCAGCTGCAGCTCGAGCTCCACGCCCAGCGACAGCGCCTCCGATTTGTTGAAGGGCTCCAGCTTGACCGCGCGGCTTTCGGGGTCGGCGGCCAGCGGCGCGGAGCGCACGTCGTCGCTGTCGGGGTCGATGGTAGGGAGAGCGGTGCTCATCGCTGCGTGTCCTCGGTGGTGCTGAAGGCCTGGGGCGCCCAGGGCACCGAACTCTCGCCGACCGCGTGGATGGCCACGGTGGCGAGCACGGCGCCCACCACCTCCATCAAGAGGATCGATGGCAGGGCGACCTGCGTGATCATGGTGCCCAGCAGCGGCGACGCGGTGGCGAAATTCGATGCGATCAAGAGGGCGATCGACGACAGCGGCGACATCGCGCAGCCGACCCAGAAGGCCTGCTTCCAGCTCGCGCCGCTGCCGGGGTTGGCAATGGCCACGCCCGAGATCTTGGCGACCATGCGCACGCCGATCACGGCCAGCACCACGCTGGCCACCGGCAACGTCCAGTCGGCCTGCGCCGCCACGATGGACACCAGCACGAACATCAGCATGGTGAGCAGCGAGGCCGCGGTGCCCAGCTGCCGCTGCCACGCCCAGGGCTTGGGGTTGAGCGTTTTCAGCAGCACGCCGCCGATCAATGCCGCCAGCGGCGCCGAACCGCCGATGTGCGCGGTGAGCGCCGCGCCGGCCGCGATGAGCGCGAGCAGCAGGATCGAGGTGTTCTCGCTCGTCGGGCTCATCACGCGCAGCGCGGTGCGAAGGGCCAGCGCCATGATCGCGCCGACCACGAACGAGAGGCCCAGCACCACCGCCACCGGGTAGAGTTTCTGCAGCATGGTCTGCGGCGCGCGCTCGATGAGGCCGGCCTGCGCATAGCCGAGCGCAAGCGCATAGAAGGTGTTGAGCGTGGCCAGCGTCATCGCGCGCTCGGTGACGGGGCCCGCGGCGCGCGTGTCGATGATCACGCGGCTGAGCACCGCCGGCGAGGCGACGATGGCCATCAGCGCGATCGGGTTGGCCACCGGCTCGGGCAGGCCCAGCAGCGTGAGCACCCAGTACACGCCGAAGTAGGTGAGCGTGGCCTCCAGCAGGCTCTGCACCAGCACCATCGGGTTGTGGCGGAACCAGCGCAGCGGCAGCCGGCCGCCGGCCTCGAACAGCACCACGGCCACGCCCAGCTCAAGAAGGAACAGGCTGATGCCGCGCAGCGGCCAGATCGCGCCCTCGAAGCCGGCAAAGCCGACGACCGCGCCGACCAGCGAATAGCCGATGACCTTGGGCAGCCCCAGGTAGCGTCGCACCAGGTGGCCGGAGGCGGCCGCCGCTGCCAGCAGCAGCGACCACAGCACGGTGGGCAGGCCCGCCGAGGGGCGCACCCATTCGGACCAGAAGCCCAGCAGATCGTTGATGAAGCTCGTCAAATTCATGCAGGTAGAAAAAAGCTCACGGGGCGGCTGCGCCAGCGCGCCCAGATGGCGCTGCGGATGCGGGCGCGGTCACCCAGGCTCACGCTGTGCGCGCGCAGCGCAAGGCGGAAGGCGAAATAGAAACTCACGCTCACATTGAGCGCGCCGATCACCGGAATCGCCGCCACCGCCCACCAGAGGGCGGGCTGCTGCAGCACCGGCAGGCCCGTGGACGCCGCGGCCGCGGCGATCTGCCCGGCCGAGAGTGTCACGTGGCGCACATCCAGCCCGAGCCCGAAGAAACCCGCGAACGCGGGAAGCAGTCCGAGCATGAGTCCCAGCGAGATGTTGGAGGCGAAGCCTGAGATGTGTGTGCGCATGAAGGTGGCCCAGCGGCGAGCCCGGGCGGCACCCAGAAAGGCGCCGATGCGTGGGTTGTAACGCATGGCGGAGTCCAGGCGATGCAGGACAAAGGCGTTTTCTGTCCATCCGGCGACGATGCTGGCCGAAAACAGCAGGATGCCGGTGATTGCCGCGAAAAGCGCGGTCGGCCCGACGAGCGAGAGCGAATGCAGCGTGGCCGCGGCATGCGCCGCGTCCAGCAGCGGCCGCCCGAGCGCGTACTGCACCAGGAGCGCGAGCGCGACCATCGCCGGCACCACCACCAGCACGTTGCCCAGCACCGCGGCCACCTGCGAGCGCACGAGGTTGGCCACCTCGTCCACGAAATCGTCCACCGCTGCGTCCGCCTTGATGTCGCGCAGCCGCGCCGCGAGCGCCGGTGCCGTCATCGCGGGCTGTTTGGTGGCCAGCGTCAGGTGCAGGAGCTGGATCGCGACGAAGCTGGCCGCATACATCAGGCCCGAGGCCAGGCCCGCCCAGAAGGCCGACAGCGCGAGCGCGTAGATGCCGAATTTCAGCAGCACCGTCACGGCGGTGAGCGCGCCGCCGCCCGCGGCCTTCTTCACCATCTGCAGGTAGCTCGCGCGGTCGCGGGTGATGTAGTGCTCGCCGGTCTCGGCGCTGCGCTCGGTCACCTTGGCCGCGAGCATCGAGGAGTTCGAGGCGACCAGCGCGCGGATGCTGTTGCGCTCGCCGCCCGCGAGCACCAGCTTGCCGACCAGCCGCGCCACGCTGGGCGCGGGCACGGGCGACATCAGGCAGTCGAGCAGTTCGCGGATGCGCAGCACGCGCTCGCGCAACTGGCGCAGCCGGAACACCAGGCCCACCGAGATGCCGTTGTCCTCCAGGTGCGTGTAGACCGACGAGGCGCTGGCGCGGCAGGCGTCGAGCCGGTCGCGGAAGGCCACGAAGGCGGCCTGCAGGGCCTGGTCGCTTTCCGCGCCCGCGGGCTGCTCGAACATCTGCTCGCGCAGTTCGTCCAGGTCGGCCATCAGCGCGTGGAAAGGGCGCGCCTCGTGGTGCTCCGCGCTGATGCGCAGGCGCAGCTCGGGCGAGAAACCGGCCGCCACCACCTGGCTGCCGCAATATGTGACCGCGTCCATGACCGTGTGGCGCCAGCGCGGCGAGCCGTCGGCGTCCACCGTCGCATCGGCCAGCAGCGCGCCGATGCGGGCGAGCCGGGTCTCGTCGAGCAGCGCGATCCAGCCCGCGTCGAACACGCCGGGCAGCACCATGCGGAACAGGTCCGACGCATCGGTGGTCTCGGGCGTGCCGGGCAGGATCTTGCGGCGCAGCCGTTCGCTCAGTTCGCTCACGAATGCGGTGCGCGGTGCGAAGCCGTAGTCGGCCAGGAGCGTGGTCAGGTCGACCGACTGCGTGAACACGCGCCACCAGGCGCGCAGGCGCTCGCGCAGCTCGGGGCGCGCCTCGACGGCGTCCAGCAGCAGGGAGACGCGGCCGATGGCCGCCTGGGGCGAGGCGCGGTCGCCGCGCAGCCAGTCGAAGAGATCGATGAGCCAAATGTGGCGCTGCGCCACATCGGCCGTGGGGTCGAGGCCGGCAAGCAGCCCCTGCAAGTCGCGCGATGCGGCAGCCATGGGAGTCAGCAATTCAAGAGTGGGAACACCGCGGAACCGGCTTTGCCGGGCCGCAGGTGTTGCCCCCGGCGAGGGGGAAGGAGAAGCGACACGAAGTGCGCGAAGCCTGGGGGAGTGCCTTAGTGAAGCACCCGTGAAACGGGTGCTCCGCCGATGTCGGCTTCCAGCACGAACATCGGCACGGGCACGTCGAAGCGCTCGCCTTCCTCGCTCACCACGAAGAAGCTGCCGTGCATCGTGCCGCTCGCGGCCTGCAGCCGGCAGCCGCTGGTGTAGCGGAACGATTCGCCGGGCGCCAGCAGCGGCTGCTGGCCGATCACGCCCAGGCCCTTGACCTCCTGCGGATGGCCCGAGGCGTCGTTGATGAGCCAGTGGCGCGCGATCAGCTGCGCCCCCACCGTGCCCACGTTGGTGATGGTGATCGTGTACGAGAAGGTGTAGACGTTGTCCGTCGGGGAGGACTGGTCGGCCAGGTAGCGCGGCTCGACCTGGACGCTGAAGGGGCTGTGTGACATGGGGCGGATGGTAACGGAGGGCTTTCCTCGGGCATCTGGCGGCTGCGAGAATCGGGGGCATGAGCACCCCGTTCCGCATTGCCCCCTCCATCCTCTCCGCAGACTTCGCCCACCTCGGCCGGGAACTGACCGACGTGATCGCCGCCGGCGCCGACTGGATCCACTTCGACGTGATGGACAACCATTACGTGCCGAACCTGACCTTCGGCCCGATGATCTGCCAGGCGCTCAAGCCCTACGCCAAGACGGCCGACGGCACGCCGGTACCGATCGACGTGCACCTCATGATCCAGCCGGTCGACGCCCTGGCCGCCTCCTTCGCGCAAGCGGGCGCCGACTGCATCAGCTTTCACCCCGACGCATCGCCCCACGTGCACCGCAGCATCCAGGCCATCAAGGCCGCGGGCTGCAAGGCCGGGTTGGTGTTCAACCCGGGGCTGGGCCTGGAGGCGCTGGACTGGGCCATCGACGACATCGATCTCATCCTCATCATGAGCGTGAACCCCGGCTTCGGCGGCCAGAGCTTCATCGACTCGGCCCTGCGCAAGATCGAACTCGCGCGCAAGCGCATCGAGCAGAGCGGGCGCGACATCCGCCTGGAAGTGGACGGCGGCATCAAGGTGGACAACATCGCGCGCGTGGCCTCGGCCGGTGCCGACACCTTCGTGGCCGGCAGCGCGATCTTCAATGCCAAGGACTACGGCGCCGTGATCGCCGAAATGCGCCAGCAACTGGCCGGCGTCAGCGCTTGACCTTGTCGTTGTAGACGCGGTCGGCCTCCGGCCCGCGGTCGGTATCGACCACGCCGCGCTCCACGTCTTCATGCGCCTGGCGGCCCACCTCGGGCGGATGCCCGTCCCGGGTTGCCTGGCTGTCCGAGGACTGGTCGCGCTCGTGCGGCAGGCGCGGCGCCGATTCACCGCCCTGCTCGACCTTGGTCTTGCCGCCGCCCGCGTCCTTCGTCGCGTCCTTGGGATCGGTGGGCGGGGTCTTGGTGGTCTTGGTGGTGTTGGCTCGGGTCATGCGGTGGCTCCTTCGTGGCATTGCAGGCAAGCCTGTGCCGGTGAGTCCGCACCCGCGGTAGGACATGCAAGGCAGGCCCTGTAGGTGGCCGCTCGGCGCTATGAAACCCATAGCGGCTTTGCCTCCGGTGAAGGGCCTCCGCAATAATGGCCCGCATGTCTTCCGATCCTTTTGCCGGCGTGGCGACCGACAGCCTGCGCATCCACACCTTCGCCTCGCTCCAGCCCGGTCCGCGCCTGCTCGTGGTCGGCGGCGTGCACGGCGACGAGACCTGCGGCACCGCGGGCATCGCGCGCATCCTGGCCGAGTTCGATGCCGGCACGCTGCAGCTGCAGCGCGGCGAGCTGACGCTGGTGCCCGTGGCCAACCCGCTGGCGCGCCGGCGCCTGCAGCGCGAAGGCGAGCGCAACCTCAACCGCCTGTTCCGCCCGACCGAGGCGCCCGCCGACTACGAAGCCCGCATCACCAACCGCCTGGCGCCCGTCATCGCGCGCCACGAGGTGCTGCTGGACCTGCACTCCTTCCAGAGCGAGGGCGAGGCCTTCGCGATGATCGGCCCGCGCGACAACACCGGCACGCTGGAGCCCTTTGCCCGCTCCTACGAAGAGGGCCAGCTCGCGCTGCACATCGGCACGCCCATCGTGGTGGAAGGCTGGCTCGACATCTACGCCGCGGGCCTCGCACAGCGCGCGGGCGGCGCGCCGGCCGAAGAGGCCGCGCTCGACTTCGGCCGCGGCACCAACGAATACATCCGCAGCTGCGGCGGCTACGGCGTCACGCTCGAATGCGGCCAGCACCAGGACCCCGAGGCGCCCGAGGTGGCGTGGCGGGCCATCCGCCGCACGCTCGCGCTCCTGGGCATGGCGCCGCTGCCGGCCGGCCTGCCCGCCGCATCGGCCGAGCCCAGGCTGCTGCGCCTGGCCAGCGTGACCGATCGCCTGCACGAGGAAGACAGCTTCGTGCGCGACTGGGCCACCTTCGACGAGGTGCAGCGCGGCGAGCCGATCGGCATGCGCCACGACGGCACGCTGCTGAGCGCGCCCGAGGACGGCTTCATCGTGTTCCCCAACGCGCTCGCGCTGCCGGGCGCCGAGTGGTTCTACTTCGCGCGCCCGAGCGAACGCGTGCTCGGGCCGGTGGCCGGCAAGGCCTGAGGCCGCGTTCCTACACCGCCCGGCCGGGCCCGCGGCACACATTTCCAGCCTGAAGGAGTGTGTCCATGCCCGTCTCGACAAAAGCCCCCGCGCCGCGCGTCCTGTGGAAGGGCGCGATCAGTTTCGGCCTGGTCCACATCCCGGTGGCGCTCTACTCGGCCACCACCAACCACGGCATCGACTTCGACTGGCTCGACAAGCGCTCGATGGATCCGGTCGGCTACAAGCGCATCAACAAGAAGACCGGCAAGGAAATCGCGCGCGAGAACATCGTCAAGGGCGTGGAATACGAGGACGGCGAGTACGTGGTGCTCAGCGACAAGGAAATCGCCGCCGCCTACCCCAAGACCACGCAGACCATCGAGATCGAGACCTTCGTGCCGGCCAACGGCATTCCGTTCGTCTACCTGGAGCGGCCCTACTACGTGGCGCCGATCAATCGCGGCGCGAAGGTCTATGCGCTGCTGCGCGAGACCCTGCAGCGCAGCGGCCGCGTGGGCGTGGCCCGCGTCGTGATCCAGACCAAGCAGCACCTGGCGGCGCTGGTGCCCGTGGGCCCGGGCCTCGTGCTGAACCTGCTGCGCTGGGGCGCCGACATCCGGCCCTGGGACGACCTGCCGCTGCCCGCGGAAGACGCGAAGAAGGCGGGCCTCACCGAGCGCGAATTGAAGATGGCACAGGAGCTGGTCGAGGACATGAGCGCCGACTGGGAGCCGGACGAATTCAAGGATGAGTTCAAGGACGAGATCCTGCGCCTGGTCGAGCGCAAGGTGAAGGCGGGCCAGACCGAGACGGTGACGCAGCCCGAGCCCGAGGAAGGCGCGTCCGAACGCGGCGGCGCCAAGATCATCGACCTCACCGAACTGCTGCAGCGGAGCCTGCGCGGCAAGGGCGGCGCAAAGAAGGCCGCGGCCGTTCAGGATGATGACGACGAGGACGAAGAACCCGCGCTCCGCCCCCGGCCTCCCGCGAAGAAACGCAAGCCCGCCGCGAAAGCCGCTTCAAAGACCCCGGCGAAGGCGAAACCCCGCGCCAGGCGTGCGGCCTGAGGCGCACCGACCATGGGCACCACCGCATCGACCGCGCGCAAGGCGCTCTCGCGCTACCACGGCAAGCGCGATTTCTCGCGCACGCCCGAGCCCAAGGAGGGCGGCCGCGCGGGCCAGGGCGTGCTCTCCTTCGTCATCCAGAAGCACCACGCGAGCCATCTGCACTACGACTTCCGCCTCGAACTGGACGGCACGTTGAAGAGCTGGGCCGTGCCCAAGGGCCCGTGCCTCGACCCGACGGTCAAGCGCATGGCGGTGCATGTCGAGGACCATCCGATTTCGTATGCGGACTTCGAGGGCACCATTCCGCCCAAGCAGTACGGCGCGGGCACCGTCATCGTCTGGGACCGCGGCGATTGGCTGCCGGCCGGGGGCAGCGACGGCGATGCGCGCAAGGCGCTCGCGGCCGGCAAGCTCAAGTTCGAACTGCGCGGCGAAAAGCTCAAGGGCCACTGGACGCTGGTGCGCATGCACGGCAAGGGCGACGAGAAGCACGAGCCGTGGCTGCTCATCAAGGAGCGCGATGACCAGGCGCGCGATCTTGCCGACTACGACGTGCTCGAAAAACAGCCCGCGAGCGTGCTGACCGGCCGCGGCGTGGACGAGGTGGACCGTCCGCCGAAGAAGGTGGCCGCCAAGGTGCCGGCGAAGAAGGCGGCGGCAAAAAAGCCCGCGAAGAAAGTTGCGCTGCCCGCCGCCTTCCAGCCCCAGCTTGCGACCCTCGCAGCCTCTCCCCCTTCATCGCCCGGCGACTGGCTCTACGAGCTCAAGTTCGACGGCTACCGCCTGCTCGCCCGCATCGACAAGGGCAAGGTGCGCTGCTTCACCCGCAACGGCCACGACTGGACCGACAAGCTGCCCGCCATCGCCAAGGCGCTCGCGAAGCTGCCGACCGATTCGGCCTGGCTCGACGGCGAGATCACCGTGGAGGGCGAGAACGGCGCGCCCGACTTCCAGGCGCTGCAGAACGCCTTCGACCGCGGCGCCACCTCGTCGATCGTCTACTGGCTGTTCGATGCGCCCTTTCTGGACGGCGAGGACCTGCGCGGTGAGCCGGTCGAAGCGCGGCGCGCGCAACTTGTCCGCCTGCTCGGCAAGCGGCCGCCGGCCCCGCTGCGCCTGAGCGAGGCCTTCGATGCATCGCCGCGCGACCTGCTGGCGTCTTCCGCGCGCATCGGCTTCGAGGGCATCGTCGGCAAGCGCAAGGGCTCGCCCTATGTGTCGCGCCGTTCGCCCGACTGGATCAAGCTCAAGAACCAGCAGCGCCAGGAGTTCGTGATCGGCGGCTACACCGCGCCCAAGGGCGCACGCGCGGGCTTCGGCGCGCTGCTGCTGGGCGTGCACGACGACAAGGGGCGGCTGCGCTATTGCGGCAACGTGGGCACCGGCTTCAACGCGGACCGCCTCGCCGACATCAAGGCCCGGCTGGACAAGCTGGCCACCGGCGACTGCCCCTTCACCCCCGTGCCGGACGGCGCGAACGCGAAGGCGCAGTGGGTCAAGCCCACGCTGGTGGCCGAGGTCTCGTTCGGCGAATGGACGCGCGAAGACCGCGTGCGCCATTCGGTGTTCCAGGGGCTGCGCGCGGACAAGCCCGCGCGCGGCATCGTGCGCGAGCGCGCGGAACAACCCGAGCAGCCCGACGCAGCGGCCGCGACGCCCGCGAAGAAGAAAGGAGCGAAGGCACCCATGGCATTGAAGATTTCCCACGCCGACCGCGTGATCGACGAGAAGAGCGGCATCACCAAGGGCGAACTCGCCGCCTACTACGACGCGGTCGGCACGCTCATGCTGCCGCACCTGCGCGGGCGGCCGGTGTCGCTGGTGCGCGCGCCCGACGGCGTGGGCGGCGAGTTGTTCTTCCAGAAACACCTGCAGAACCGCGAGATACCCGGCGTCACCCTGCTGGACCCCGCGCTCGATCCGAGCCACGAGCCGCTATTGCAGATCGACAGCAAGACCGGGCTCATCGGCGCCGCGCAGATGAACGTGATCGAGCTGCACACCTGGAACGCCACCTCGCGCGCCATCGACCGGCCCGACCGCATGACCTTCGACCTGGACCCCGGCGAAGGCGTGGACTGGCCGCAGATCCAGGAGGCCACGCTGCTGGTGCGCACGCTGCTCGACGAGCTGGGCCTGCCGTCGTTCTTGAAGACCAGCGGCGGCAAGGGCCTGCACGTGGTGGTGCCGATCCGCCGGCAGTACGGCTGGGACGAGGTCAAGGGCTTCTCGCAGGCCGTGGTGGTGCACCTGGCGCGGACCATTCCGGACCGCTTCGTCGCCAAGAGCGGGCCGCGCAACCGCGTGGGCAAGGTGTTCGTCGATTACCTGCGCAACGGCTTCGGCGCGACCACGGTGAGCGCGTGGTCGGCGCGCTCGCGCCCGGGGCTGGGCGTGTCGGTGCCCGTGGCGTGGGACGAGCTGCCCGCGCTCACAAGCGCCGCGCAATGGACCCTCGCCAACGTGGCCGACCGCTTCGCCACCGGCAACAAGCCGTGGGCCGCGCTGGAGCGCAGCCGGAAAGGCATCGCCGCGGCCATGAAGATGCTCGACTACAAGCCGGGCTAGCGCCCGGTTCCGAACCGCCTACTGCAGCACTTCCCTGGTCGTCACCTCGAAGCGCTGCAGCGTGTTCGCGCCGAACACCATCGTGATCGGCACGTCCGCCGCATCGCGCCCGCGCGCCATCACCACGCGCCCGATGCGCGGCTTGTTGTGGCGCGCATCGAAGGTGTACCAGCGGTCGCCCAGGTAGACCTCGAACCACGCGCTGAAGTCCATCGGATAGGGCACCGGCGGAATGCCGATGTCGCCCAGGTAGCCCGTTGCATAGCGGGCCGGAATGTTCATGCAGCGGCACAGCGTGATGGCCAGGTGCGCAAAATCGCGGCACACGCCCGTGCCCTCGCGAAAGCCCTCGAGCGCGGTGCGCGTGGCGCGCGCGTTCTGGTAGTCGAAGCGCAGGTGGCCGTGCACGAAGTCGCAGATGGCCTGCACGCGGCTCCAGCCCGGCGTCACGTTCAGGAAGTTGGCCCAGGCGAACTGCAGGAGCTCGCTGTCGACCTCGCAGTAGCGGCTGGGCAGCACGAAAGGCAGCGCCGCCACCGGCAGGTCGGCCGCCGCGTGCTCCCTGGCGCCCAGGTCGATGGTGTCGGGCAGGCCGGTGTCGTACACGGTGGCCTGGTTGCGCAGCCGCACGCTGCTCACGCCCAGCGGCACGTGCACGCGCGCGCACTGGTTGTCGAAGCTGTCGCGGTAGTGGTCGGTCACCAGCGGCGGACTGATGGTGATGTTCTCGCTGCCCTGGATGTCGGCAGCGCGCGAGGGGTGCACCTGCAGCATGTAGATCAACGCCGTGGGGGCGGTGACGCCGATTTCGATGTCGTAGCCGATCTGGATCTGCATTGGCGTGTTTCTTCCCTGGTGAGCCGGTATGCGCCGGTGCGCGAGGCACAAAGAAGACGACAAGCACGATCGGTGCCGTCTTCGCCCCATGCTATGCGACGGCGCTCCAAAAGCCGCACGGCCACAACCCGCGACGCGTCGTAGTCCGCCGCGAGGCGCTGTAGTCGCGCTCCTACCGCCGGGGCGCACGCTCTCCGACATCCGAGGGAGGGGCGCCACTACGGGTAACAGTCGGTTCAAAACCTAACCTCGGAGGTCTCTGTTCATCTGGATATTCCTTGGAGGGAAATCATGGAGCTTTCATCGCTGTTCGGCTCGCTCACCGGTTCGCTGGGCGACGAAATCCTCGTGTGGGCTGTCGCCGCGGTGGCAGGCTGCATCTGCCTGGTCGCCGTGGTCAACGTGCTGGACATGCTCCTGGACAACAACAACGAAATGGGCTGAGAGCCTTCTTCCGTTCTCCTCCTCTCCCCTCTCCCTCTCTCGCCCGCTGCTCCATGAAAGATCCCAGGTCCCCGATGACGCCCCAGAACAAAGCCGCCGCAGGTCGCCGCGCCAGCACCGCCAAGACCACCAAATCCGGGGACGGCCGCAACGCCAAGCAGTTGCAGCTGGATGGCTTCACCACCGAGCATCCCGCGCACCTGACGACCAACCAGGGCCTGCAGATCCCGGACAACCACAACTCGCTGAAGGCGGGCGTGCGCGGGCCGACGCTGCTGGAAGACTTCATCCTGCGCGAGAAGATCACGCACTTCGACCACGAGCGCATTCCCGAGCGCGCCGTGCATGCGCGCGGCTCGGCGGCGCATGGCTATTTCCAGGTCTACAAGTCGATGTCGCAGTTCACCTCGGCCGACTTCCTGCAGGACCCGGACGTGAAGACGCCCGTTTTCGTGCGCTTCTCGACCGTGGCCGGCTCGCGCGGATCGGCCGATACGGTGCGCGACGTGCGCGGCTTCGCCGTCAAGTTCTACACCCGCGAAGGCAACTACGACTTGGTGGGCAACAACATCCCGGTGTTCTTCATCCAGGACGCGATGAAGTTTCCCGACCTCATCCACGCCGTGAAACCCGAGCCGCACCACGAGATGCCGCAGGCCGCGAGCGCGCACGACACCTTCTGGGATTTCGCCTCGCTCATGCCCGAGAGCACCCACATGCTGATGTGGGCCATGAGCGACCGCGCCATCCCGCGCAGCCTTCGCATGATGGAAGGCTTCGGCGTGCACACCTTCCGCTTCATCAACGGCCGCGGCGAGAGCCACTTCGTGAAGTTCCACTGGAAGCCCAAGCTGGGCATCCACGGCCTGGTGTGGGACGAGGCACAGAAGATCGCCGGCAAGGACGCGGACTTTCACCGCCGCGACCTCTGGGAAGCCATCGAGAACGGCGACTTTCCCGAATGGGAGCTGGGCGTGCAGATCGTTCCGGCCGACAAGGAGCATTCGCTGGGCTTCGACCTGCTCGACCCGACCAAGCTCATCCCCGAGGAAATGGTGCCCGTGCAGAAGATCGGCAAGCTGGTGCTCAACCGCAACCCCGACAACTTCTTCGCCGAGACCGAGCAGGTGGCCTTCCACCCCGGCCACGTGGTGCCCGGCATCGACTTCAGCAACGACCCGCTGCTGCAGGGGCGCCTGTTCTCGTACACCGACACGCAGATCTCGCGCCTGGGCGGCGCGAACTTCCACGAACTGCCGATCAACAAGGGCGTGTGCCCGTTCCACAACTTCCAGCGCGACGGCATGCACCGCCAGACCATCGCGCGCGGCCAGGTGGCCTACGAGCCCAACACGCTGGGCAGCGGCACCGAGTTCCGCGTGGACGGCGGCAGCAACGGCTTCCAATCGTTCCCCGAGGAGATCGACGCGCCCAAGGTGCGCCGCCGCAGCCCCTCGTTCGACGACCACTTCACGCAGGCGCGCCTGTTCTTCAACAGCCAGAGCGCGGCCGAGAAGGAACACATCATCGCGGCCTTCCGCTTCGAGCTTTCCAAGCTGGAGGTGCCGGCGATCCGCCAGCGCATGGTCGACAACCTCGCGCACGTGGACGAGAAGCTCGCGCGCCGCGTGGCCGAGCCGCTGGGCATCGGCGAGCCCGATGCCAAGGCGGCGGCGGGCCGCGCGGGCTTTCGCGACCACCGCATCGCGCTGCCCATCGACGAGTCGCCCGCGCTCAGCATGGCCGACACCGGCGACGGCTCGATCCGCACGCGCAAGATCGCGATCCTGGTGGCCGACGGCGTCGATTCGGCCTCGCTCAAGCCGATCCGCGATGCGCTGGAGCAGGCCGGCGCGCAGTGCAAGATCGTCGGTCCGCGACTGGGCACGGTGGCCAGTGCGTCCAAGCGGCAGATCGATGTCGACATGACCTTCACGAACACGCCCTCGGTGATGTTCGATGCGGTGCTGGTGCCGGCCGGCGCCGACGCCGCGGCCGCGATGGCGGCCACGGGCGACGCGGTGCACTTCGTGCTCGAGGCCTACAAGCACTGCAAGGCGATCTGCACGGTGGGCGAGGGCGTGCAGCTGCTCGCCACGCTGGGCATCGGCGCGGACAGCGATGCGCCCGCGGGCGTGGTCGTGGCCGCCACGCCGGTCACCAACCTGGGTGACAGCACGGCGGCCACGCAGATCGCGCACGACTTCATCGCGGCGATCGCCAAGCACCGCCACTGGGACCGCGCCAACATCGACGCGGTGCCTGCCTAGCAGGCTGTCCAGGCCGATCCGCCGGGCGCTTCTCTAGTGCCCGGCGAGCGTGAGCCGCGTCTCGCGCACCACTCCCTTCCGATCCTCGCTTGCACCTCGCGCCGTCGCGCGTCGATGGCGTCGCGCTGCGCCTTGCGCGGGCTGTCCACGACAAGGCCGCGCCTGCGCAGTCACCCAAGTGAAATCGGGGTTACTCGGGGATGACACACAAGGAACATAGAAACAGCCGCTGCTCGCCCGCTGTTTCTTATCTCCTTCAAGAAGTTCCCACATGACGCATCCGGCATCGAGGCCCATCCGGCAACTCAAATTCCTGGCGCTGACCCTGGCGCTCGTGCTGACCGCCTGCGGTGGCGGCGGCAGCGGGGGCGGCGCTTCCTTCCCGCTGATCCCTCCGCCTTCGGGCAACGCACCGCCGGACACGACGCCGCCGACGACGCCGCCGACGACGCCACCCGCGACACCGCCGGAAACGCCACCGGAAACACCGCCGGAAGATCCGCCCGTCACACCGCCCGTGACGCCACCGGTCACCCCGCCCACCTGCTCGGCCGCCGTGCCGGCCAGCGCGCCGCTCACGGCCATCTCGGCCATCCAGGGAACGGGCGACCTGAGCCCCATGGCGTCCCAGGCCGTGACCGTGCGCGGCGTGGTCGTCGGCGACTTCCAGAACACCGGCACCAGCATCGTGAAGCTCAACGGCTTCTTCGTGCAGCAACTCGTGCCCGACGCCGACCCGGCGACCTCCGAAGGCATCTTCGTCTACGCGCCGGGCGCCGCCACACGCGTGGCCGTGGGCGACTACGTCCAGGTCTCGGGCGCGGTGACCGAGTTCGGCCAGACCGCGGGTGCCGGCGCCAAGCCCGACGCCATCACGCAGATCGCGGGCACCGGCGGCGACCCGCTGGTCATCAGCGTCTGCGGCAGCGGCGTGGCCGTCGCCCCCAAGCAGATCACGCTGCCGGTGGCCGATGAATCCACGCTGGAGCGCTACGAAGGCATGCTGGTGGAGATCGCGCAGCCGCTGGCCGTGACCGAACTCTTCGAGCTCGGCCGCTACGGCCAGATGGTGCTGTCGCTCAACGGGCGCCAGTTCAACACCACCAACGGCAACGCATCGGCCACGCATGCGCAGAACCTGCTCTCGCGCATCGTGCTGGACGACGGCGCCTCGCCGCAGAACCCGAACCCCATTCCCTACCTGAGCGCGCCCGGCACCGATGGCACCCGGCGCATGGGCGACACGACGCAGAAGGTCACCGGCATCCTGAGCCACAACTTCGGCGCCTACCGCATCCAGCCGACGGTGGCGCCCGTGTTCGCGCAGACCAATGCGCGCCAGCCCACCGCACCGGTGGTCGGCGGCACGCTCAAGGTGGCGAGCTTCAACGTGCTGAACTACTTCACCACGTTCCTGAACGGAGAAACCGCCTCGGGCCAGACCGGGCAGGGCTGCTCGTTCGGCACCGGCCCCGCTGCCGCGGGCAACTGCCGCGGCGCCAACAACCTGGTCGAGTTCCAGCGCCAGCAGGCCAAGATCGTGGCCGCCATCGCGGGGCTCGATGCCGACGTGGTCGGGCTCATGGAAATCCAGAACACCGACGTGGCGACCGACGACCTGCTGGCCGCGCTCAACGCCAAGGTCGGCGCGAACACCTATGCCGCGGTGCACAGCGGCGTGTTCGGCACCGATGCCATCAAGGTGGACATCCTCTACAAGCCCGCGAAGGTGCAGCGCGTGGGCAACGTCGTGCTGCCGACGGGCGCGGACCTGGTCAACTACACCGCCGCGAGCGGACGGCCGCCGCTGGCGCAGCGCTTCAACACCGTGGGCAACAACGGCGGCTTCTGGTTCGTGGTGAACCACTTCAAGAGCAAGGGCAGTTGCCCCACCACGGGCGACATCGACATGGGCCAGGGCTGCTTCAACCTGGCGCGCATCGAGCAGGCGAAGGCGCTCAACAGCTTCGTCGCCAAGCTCAAGCTCATGGGCGCGCCGCAGGTCGAGAACGACGTGCTGATGATGGGCGACTTCAACAGCTACCTGCTGGAAGACCCGACCCAGCAACTGGAAGCCGCCGGCAACGAGAGCCTGCTCAAGCGCATGCCCGCCAACGACCGCTACACCTACGTCTTCGGTGGCGAGACCGGCGCGCTGGACCACTCCTATGCCTCGGCCTCGCTCAAGACGCAGGTCTCGGGCGTGAGCGTCTGGCACATCAACTCCGACGAGCCCACGGCGCTGGACTACAACACCGACTTCACCACCGACGACCGCTTCGCGCCCACGCCCTTCCGCGCGTCGGACCACGACCCCGTGCTGGTCGGCCTCACGCTCACGGCCGATGCGGCCGCGGCGCAACCCATCGTCACCGCGTCGATCCCGGCGGCGGTGAAGGTCGGCGAGACCTACAGCGTGAACATCTCGGAGGCCACGCCCGGTGGCGCGACCACGCTGGCGTCGCTGAGCGTCGACTGGGGCGACGGCAGCGCCGCCACGACGGCGCCGGGCACCGGCACGGTCACGCACACCTACGCGGCCGCGGGCACCTTCAGCGTCGTGGTCACGCTCACCAACTCCGCGGGCCAGACGGCCGTGCAGTCGGGCAGCGTGAACGCGAGCACCGTGGTGGTGGTCACGCCGCCGGGCGCGCCGGACCTCTTCTTCAGCGAGTACGTGGAAGGCTCGGCGACCAACAAGGCCCTGGAGATCTACAACCCGACCGCCGCGGCCGTGGACCTGAGCCTGTACACCCTGAACCTGTATTCCAACGGCGCGGCCGCCCCGAGCAGCTTCGCGCCGCTGACCGGCTCCCTGCCTGCCGGTGGCGTGCTGGTGCTTGCGAACAATGCCGCAACGGCGGCCTTCAAGCCGCCGGGCACCATCATCAACAGCAGCGTCATCAACTTCAATGGCGACGATGCGCTGACGCTGGAAAAGTCGGGCGTGGTCATCGACCGCATCGGCCAGGTCGGCACCGACCCCGGCACCGAATGGACCGGCGTCGGCGGCGTCAGCACGCTGAACCAGACGCTGCGCCGCAAGGCCACCATCAAGGCCGGGGACCGCAACCCGGGCCTGGCCTTCGATCCGTCGCTGGAATGGGACAGCTTCCCCATCGACACCTCCGCGGGCCTGGGCGCGCACACGGTGCAGTGAGCACACGGCGAAACCGGCCCCCACGCCGGTTTCGCCTTCATGACTTAGTCCTTTTGCGCTAGACCGTATTGCGAATAGGCGCGAGAGGTACCCCCTCCTAGACTTTCCCCACGAGGCCTGAACGGCGCGCACTTCCGCGGCGTCGAGCATCTGCAGCAACAGCAGATGCACCGGCCGCGTGCGGGGGTCCAATGGCGTGGTTTTCAAGTTGGGGATGGGAGCTCCCTGCACGTCGTCGTGCGGGATTCGCAGGTGCGCTCGGCCTGGCCGGCATGCTTCTGCTGGGCTACGGTACTTCGGCGTCGGCACAGCCGCAGGCGCCGAACGCCGAGGCCGCGGCCAGCAAGGCCGAGCAGGCCCGCCTGGCCGACACCGACACTTTGCTGGCGCTGACCAGCGAAGGTGCCGTGCTCTACGGGCAGGACGCGGTCAAGCTCTCGGGCTACCAGTACTGCAGCCAGGCCGTCGCGCTGGCCGAGGCGGGTGAGTTCCGCCAGAGCATCCGCGCCGCGAGCAAGGCGCTGCACCTGGCCAACGCCACGCGCGATCCGAACCTCATGGCCATGGCCAACCGCGACCTGGCCATCGTCTACAGCTACTCGGGCCAGCTCGAAAAAGCCGAGGAGTTCGCACGCGAAGCGCTCAAGCACCCGGCGCGCGACCCCAAGCTGGTGGTGGGCCCCGTGCAGAAGGTGATCGGCGACGTGCGCACGCGCCGCGGCGATTTCTCGGGCGCCGTCATCAGCTACGACGAGGCGCTGGCCAACAGCTCGCCGCGCTATGCGCCGCTGGTGCAGGCCTCGCTGGTCAACGCGCTCATCGAATCGGGCGATGCCGCACGGGCGCGCGAAGTGCTCGGCACCATGGCGCCGCCCAAGGACGCACCGCTCACCGCGCAGCTGGACCGCACCCGCGCCCGCCTGCTGCTGGCCGAGAACAAGCCGGCCGAGGCGCGCGACATGTACCGTGCGCTCACCGCGCGCCAGGTCGGGGCCGACACCGAGTACTACCGCCTCTGGGCCTGGGACGGCGTGGCGCGCAGCGAGATCGCGCTGGGCCAGAAGCAGGCCGCGGCCGAGGCCGTGGGCCAGGCGCTCGGCGGCGTGGACAAGGTGCGCGCCAGGTTCCGCAGCGAAGAATTCAAGATGGGCCTGTTCTCGGACCTGCAATCGGTGTTCGAGCGCGGCGTGTCGGTCTACAGCGACGCGGGCGATGCGCGCGCCGCCTTCGAGGTCAGCGAGCACAGCCGCTCGCGCGCGCTGCTCGATGCGGTGCGCGGCCGCGCGAAGGTCAGCGAGCAGGCCACCAGCACCGTCGACCTCGCCACGCTGCAGCGCACGCTGGCGGCCGACGAGCGCGTGGTGCAGTTCCACTCGCTGCCCGACCGGCTGGTGGTGTGGGTGGTGAGCCCGAATGCCATTCAGGAGAAAACGGTGGCCGTCAAGCGCGACGAGCTCAACGAGCTGGTCGAGACCTTCCGCAACTCCATCGTGCGCGGACGCCGCACCGCCATCACCAACGCCGACAAGCTGGGCGCCGCGCTGCTCGGGCCGCTGGGCCTCGCGCCGGGCCAGCGCCTGGTCATCGTGCCGCACGGCCCGCTGCACTACCTGCCGTTCCAGGCGCTGCGGCTGGACGGCCGCTACGTGATCGAGACGCACCCGGTGTCGGTCGCGCCGTCGATGAGCATCGCGGTGCAGCTGGCGCAGCGCACGCCGCGCGTGAACGCCTCGCTGGTGGCCTTCGGCAATCCGCGCATCGAGGACAAGTACGACCTGCCCGGCGCCGAGACCGAGGTGAAGCAGCTCGCGCAACTCTTCCCGCGCAACACCGTGTACATGGGCGCGGCCGCCACCAAGACGCAGTTCCGCGAGGTGGCCGCGCGCTCGCCGCTGATGCACGTGGCCGCGCACGCCGAGGCCGATGCGGTCGATCCGCTGTACTCGCGCATCCTGCTGGCCAACGAAGGCGGCAAGCAGAATTTCCTGGAAGCGCACGAGATCCTGGGCATGCCGATGGACGGCACCGCGCTGGTCACGCTCTCGGCCTGCGAATCGGGCCTGGGGCGCATCGCGCAGGGCGACGAGGTGCTGGGCTTCACGCGCTCGTTCCTCTCGGCCGGCAGCTCCAGCCTCATCGCCTCGCTCTGGCCGGTGTCGGACGATGCGACCGCCGTGCTCATGGGCACGCTCTACGGCGAGCTCTCCAAGGGCCGCGACATCCAGAAGGCCATGCAGGCCGGACAACTGGCCGTGCTGAAGGACCCCAAGATGTCTCATCCCTTCTTCTGGGCGCCGTTCAACCTGATCGGCAACTGGCGCCTCACGGTGGGGAGCTGAGCATGCGCAACGCCATGAACCGAACCCGTTCCCTTGCCCTCGCTCCGCGCAGCGCGCTGCGTCCCGTCGCCTGGGCCACCGGCGCCCTGGTGTCGGCCATCTTCTTCATGGCCGCCGATCGCGCGCATGCCGAAGAACAAGCGCAGGCAGAACCGCAGGCCACCTCGGCCAACGATGCGGGCGACACCACCGAACTGCTTCCCACCAAGGACCCGTGCGGCACCTGCGACCGCCCGCTCGCGCAAGCGACCGGCACCGTCGCGCCGCAGAGCCTGCCGGCCCCGCCGCGCCCCGCCGGCCCGACGTTCAGGCTCACCGACCTGCGCCTGAATGGCGTCAAGGCGCTGACCAACGAAGAGCTGCAATCGATCACCACGCCCTACATCGGCCGCGACGTCACGCTGGGCGATCTCGAAGGGCTCGCGCAGGCGATCACCGCGCGCTACAAGGAGCGCGGCTACTTTCTCGCGCAGGCCATCGTGCCGGTGCAGACGGTGCGCGATGGCATCGTGGAGATCAGCGTGATCGAAGGGCGACTGGGCAAGGTCGACGTGGTCGTCGCGCCCGATGCGCCGCTGAGCGAAGCGCGCGTGCGCGGCTTTCTCGCGCCGCTGCAACCGGGCGAGGCGGTCAGCGCGCAGAGCTACGAGCGTTCGATGCTGCTCCTGTCCGACCAGCCCGGCGTCAAGGTGTCGTCGGGCCTGCAGGAAGGCACGGCGCCCGGCACCACCGACCTCTCGGTCGAAGTGGCTGCCGCGCCGCGCTGGGCCTTCACGGCCGAGGCCGACAACCACGGCACCAAGGAATCGGGGCGCTATCGCGTGGGCGGCACCGCGCGCTGGCTGAGCCCCTTCGGCATCGGCGACAACCTCGATATGCGCCTGATGGTGTCCGACAGCAACGACCTGCAGTTCGGCCGCATCGCCTACGAGGCGCCCATCGGCACCAGCGGCCTGCGCGCCGGGGTGGGCCTGGCGCGCGTGAACTACGAGCTGGGCGGCCAGTTCGCCGACTACGAGGCGCGCGGCCGCGCCAACGTGCTGGACTTCTCGCTGAACTACCCGCTGATCCGCCAGCGCCAGCAGAACCTGTTCCTGCGCCTGGGCGCCGACATCAAGGACCTGACCGACGAGGTCGGCATCGCGAACACCAACTCGCGCAAGCGCGTGCACGGCCTGAGCGTGGGGTGGACCTGGGAGCGCCGCGACGAGGTGTTCGGCGGCGGCTACTGGGCGAGCTCGGGCACGCTGTACCACGGCAATCTTTCGATCCGCGATCCGGAGAGCCGCCTGGCCGACCAGAGCCTCGGCGGCCACGGCACCGAAGGCGGCTTCACCAAGCTGAGCTTCCAGCTCTCGCGCCTGCAGGCCATCATGCCGCGCCATTCGCTGTACCTGTCGGTGGGCGGGCAGTGGGCCAGCAAGAACCTGGACGGCTCCGAGAAACTCGCGCTCGGCGGCGCGCGCGCGGTGCGTGCGTACCCCTCGGGCGAACTCCTGGTGGACCAGGGCGTGATCGGCACGGTCGAGTGGCGCTGGTCGCTCAACGAAGAGCTCACGCCCTTCCTGTTCTACGACGCCGCGCACGGAAAGATCGTGCGCAATCCCACGCCCTACGACGGCGCCAACAGCCACAGCCTGCGCGGCTACGGCGTGGGCGTGAGCTGGTCGCGGCCGGGCAATTTCTCGATCAATGCCACGCTCGCCTGGCGCGCCGGCACGCCGCCGGCGCAGACCGACGGCGGTGGGCGCAATCCGCGCCTCTACGTGCAGCTCATCAAGGCGTTCTGACCATGAAGCAACGCAACCTCTCCCGCCAACGGCCTTATCCCCATCGCACCCATCGCGGCCTGCAACTGCGGCCCCTGGCGATCTCGCTCCTGTGCGCGGGTCTCTCGCCGGCCATCGCGCAGGTGCTGCCCACGGGCTTCCTGCCCATCGCGGGCGGCGTCGCGATGACGCAGAGCGGCGCCGTGATGAGCATCACCCAGCCGCTCGCGCGCGGCATCGCCAACTGGCAGACCTTCTCGATCGGTGCGGGCGGCGTCGTCAACATCGTGCAGCCGAGCGCCAGCAGCGTGCTGCTCAACCGCGTGACCGGCAACGAGCTCTCGACCATCGCGGGCCAGCTCAACGCCAATGGGCGCGTCATCCTGGTCAACCCCAACGGCGTGATGTTCAGCCAGGGCGCGACGGTGAACGTGGGCGGGCTGATCGCCTCCACCCTGGCACTGACGACCTCCAACCAGAGCTTCATGGACGGCACCACCAAGCTCACCTTCGAGCGCGCCGATGTCAACACGGCTGCGGTGCGCAACCTGGGCAGCATCACCGCCACCGGCGGCGGCGAAGTGGTGCTGATGGGCGCGGCGGTGGGCAACGGCAGCACCGGCACCATCACGGCCGACAACGGCACGGTCGCGCTGGCCTCGGGCCGCAAGATCACGCTGGACCTGGTGGGCGACGGGCTCACCAACATCGTGATCGCGCCCGACGCCATGGCCACCAGCGCGGCCGTGGGCAACAGCGGCACGATCCAGGCCGACGGCGGGCGCGTGGCGCTCGTGGGCAGTTCCATCACCGTGGGCGAACTGGTGGTCAACCAGACCGGCACGGTGCGCGCGCGCTCCATCGGCACGCGCAACGGCGAGATCTTCCTGGGCGGCGGGCGGGACAACCAGGTCGCGATGACCGGCGGCACGCTGGACGCCACGGGCGCCGCGGCCGGCGAGCGCGGCGGCACCATCCGCATCGCGGCAGGGCAGGTCAAACTGGAGGCCACGAACGAAGGCCCGCCGGCGCTGCTCGATGCCAGCGGGCAGGCGGGCGGCGGCACGGTCGCGGTGCGCGGCTACGACGTGGCGCTCTCTTCCGGCTCGGCGCTGCGCGCCAGCGCCACCGGCGAAGGCGCGGGCGGCACCATCGACGTGGGCACGGCAACGGGCCAGGTCCTCGCGGACGGCCTGGCCGCCCCGCAGCGCGAATCGCATGTCCAGGTGTTCGGCGAACTGAGCGCGCGCGGCGCGGGCAGCGGCAACGGCGGCACCATCACCACCAAGGCCGATGGCCTTCGCATCGGCGATGCGCGCGTGGACGCCGGCGGCGGCGCGAACGGTGGGGGTAACGGCAGCTGGCGCATCGACACCCCGACCGGCAACCTCGAGGTGGCCAACGCGGCCGACATCGCCGCGTTCGACCCGGCCTTTCCGGCCCTGGAGCCCGGTGCGCGCGTGCATGCGGGCAGCATCGGCAACGCGCTGGGCCGCGGCACCGACGTCACGCTCGCGAGCGGCGCGATCGGCGACCAGCGCGGCGTGCTGTTCGGCGAGAACGTGCAGGTGGTCAAGCAGGAAGGCGGCACTGCCACGCTGCGGGTGGATTCCGCCGGCAGCATCCGCATGGACAACGGCTCCTCGATCGTGTCCAAGCTGGGCGCGCTCCACGTGGACTTCAACGCCGACTCGACCGGCGCCATCGCGGCCCGCGCGGCGGACCCCGCGCAGATCTCCGTGAGCGGCAACAGTCCGAACTTCGATACCGACTACGCGGGCGCGATCCGTCTCACGGGCGCGACCATCGACGCCAACGGCGGCAACATCCGCTTCTTCGGCCAGGGCGATGCGCTCAACGGCCGCGCGGTGGGCGGCTCGTCGTCGCATTCCGACGAGCAGTGGGTCGCCGGCATCTACGTGAGCGAAAGCACGCTGGCCACCAACGCCGGCGGCATCGTCAGCCTGCGCGGGCAGGGCCGCTCGTGGGTGGCGACCGACGACGGCGGCAACCCCCGCTTCTCGTCGAGCGAGGGCGTCGCGCTCTGGTACAGCACGCTGAAGGCCGACGGCACCGGCACGGTGAGCGTCGATGGCATCGGCGGCGTCGGCGGGAACGGCGTCAACGTGGGCTACGGCACCACCGTCGCTTCGACCGGCGGCGACGTGAAGCTGACGGGGCGCGGCACCGACTGGACCACCGACATGCCGGTGGCCAGCATCTTCAGCCAGAGCGGTGTCGACATCAGCAGCAATGCCGGCGTCGTCGCGGGTGGCGACGTGCGCATCGAAGGCACCGGCGGCAACCTCGACGCGATGCGCCAGAGCGCGGATTTCGCCGAGGAAGGCCGCTCCGCGGGCAGCTCCGACGGCGTGTTCATCGGCGGCAACGTCACGGCCGGCAACGGCCGGCGCATCGACATCATCGGCAAGGCGGGCGGCGAAGGCTTCACCGCCAACCTGGACACCGGCGGCGCCATCGTCATCACGCCCGACGGCAGTTCGGCCTGGGGCGTGCAGGTGAGCACCGACGCGGGGCAGCCCAATGCACTGCGGGCCGACGGCGGCACGGTGGCCATCGATGCGCAGGGCACCGACGTCTCGCTGCGCGTGAACTCGTTCTCGGATTTCCAGGCGCTCGATGCCGCGCCGTCCGTCAACGCCGCACCGCCCACCGATGCCCTGATCTCGGTCGCGAGCAGCACGGGCAAGGGCGGCAGCATCTCGGTGCGCGGGCGCAACGTGCTGGTCGACGGCGTCGACTTCGGAGACGGCGACGTGCTGGTCGCGCGCCTGGATGCCAGCGGCGCCACCGGCGGCGGCAGCATCGACATCGCGGGCACCGGCTCCGTTGCCGTGGGTGCCACGACCCAACTGGATGCCAATGCCACGGGCAGCGGCAACGGCGGCATCGTGAAGGTGGTCGCGGGCGACACGCTGCGCGCCCATGGGGCGCTCTCGGCGCGCGGGGGCGCCTCGGGCGGCAACGGCGGCTTCGTGGAAACATCGGCCCCGCACTTCGACCTGACGGGCGTGCGCGTCGATACCTCCGTGCCCGTAGGCGGCGCGGGCAACGCGGGCTCATGGCTGATCGACCCCTTCAACGTCACCATCGCCCACGGCACCGCCGCGGGCAGCCTCACCGGCAACCCCTTCGATCCGCTGGCCAACTCGGTCGTCCAGGACGGCGACATCAACGCCGCGCTGGACAAGGGAACCAGCGTGACCATCACCACCGGCACCGGCGGCAATGCGTTCGACGGCGCCATCACCTTCGCCAAGGACGCGGCCATCGTGCGCTCCGTAGGCGGCGCACCGCTCACCTTCCAACTGGACGCCGCGCACGGCATCACGGCTTTCAACAACAACCAGATCCAGTCCAACGCCGGTGCGCTCAACGTGGTGTTCAACGCGGGCGTGGGCGGGCAGGGCGGCGCGATCTTCTTCAACGGCGCGATCAACACCAACGGCGGCAACGTCACGATGAATGCCGACAACGGCACGAACTTCGGCGCCGCGATCCAGCTGACCAACACCAGCATCGACACGCGGACCACCGCGCTGGGCGATGCAGGCCCCGGCGGCTTCGTGCAGATCACGGGCAAGCGCGCTGCGCCGACGTTCTCGGGCTTCACCGCGACGGTCGATCTGAGCAGCATCACGATCCAGAGCAGCACGGGCGACGTGTCGATCTCGGGCACCGCGCCAGGCGGCGCGGGCGTGCGCATGAACGCGACCGGGCCGGCCAACCAGATCCTCACCACCAGCGGCGACATCTCGATCCTGGGCATCGGCAGCGGCGTGAACGACGCCAGCACGGGGCCGATCTCGGTGCAGGCCGTGAGCCTGGCCAATACGCAGGTGCGCAGCATCGACGGCGACATCAGCATCCGCGGCCTGGTGACGCCGGGCGTCGCGAGCGCCACCTCGGGCGGCGTGCTGCTGGCCGCCAACACGCTGGTCACCACGCTGGGCGTGGGCAGCATCGACGTCGCGGGCGAATCGGGCGCCAACGGCACGGGCCTGGCCATTGCCACCGGCGCGCGCGTGGACGGCAACCGCAACGTGGTGCTGCGCGCGAGCAACGACGGCTCGATCGATGCGCTGGCGATCGACGGCACCGTGCGCGCGGGCAATGTGCTGAACCTGCGTCCCGGCGGCGTGGACGCGGCGGGCAATGCGGTCGACCGCACGGCCAACACGATCACGCTGGGCGGCACGGCCGCCAACGGCTTCGCGGTGTCGGCGGCCGAGTTCACGCGGCTGGGCGCGCCCACCATCGTGGCGGGCAGCAATGCGCATGCGGCGGACATCAACATCGTCGGGCCGCTCGCGCTGCCTTCGGCGCTGACGCTGCAGAACGAAGGCGGCGGAAACATCAACCTGGGCGGCGCGCTCACGGCATCGAAGATCGGCCTGCTCTCGCGCGGCAACATCACGCAGACGGCCGCGGCGCCGATCACGGCGGGCACGCTGATGGCGCGCTCCACGGCCGGCAGCGTGCTGCTCGACACGGCGGCGAACAACGTGAGCGCGGACACCGTGGGCGGTGGCGCGGCAGGTGCGTTCCGGTATGTCGATGTCGATACGGTGCAACTCGGTTCGGTCTCGGTCACCGGCTACGACGCCGCGGGCAATGCGCCGCAGGTCGCGTCGGCCACCTCGATGGCGGCCGACACGGTGTTCGTGCGCACGCTCTCGGGCGACCTCCTGCTGGGCGCCAATGTGACGAGCGGCAGCGGCGCCGATCTCGTGGCGGCTTCGCGCTTCCAGAACCTGGGCGGCTACACGATCGGCGGCGCGCCGTGGCGCGTGTGGGCCGACACCTGGATCGGCGAGAACCGCGGCGGGCTGCGTGGCTCGGGCCTGCTGCCCAACCTGTACCACTGCGCGTATTCGGGGCTGTGCGCGGTGAGCGTGTCGCCGGGCGACAACCACTTCATCTATGCGCAGCAGCCGGTGGCCACGGTGGTCATCAACAATGCGAGCCGGCCGTTCGGTGCGGCGAATCCGTTCTTCAGCTATTTCATCGGCGGGTTGATCCTGGGCGACACGGGCGCGGGCTTCAACGGCGCCCCGGGCACGACGGCCAACGCGGCGAGCCCGCCGGGGAGCTATCCGATCAACGGCAGCTTCACCTCGGCCGAGGGGTATGCGGTCAACGTGGTGCCGGGGACGCTGCAGGTGTCCGTGATTCCCAATCTGCCGCGGCCGGACGTGCTGCGCGATTTGCCGTCCACCTGGCTGTACGACCGCAACATGGGGCCGCCGCCGATGTGCTTCGCGACCGGGGCGCTCGAAGGGGATCGCGCATCGCAAGGCGGCGACATCCTGGCGCGCGAATGGTCGCGCGTGCGGTCGCGGCCGAACCTCTCGAGTTGCGTGGATACGGAGAAGCGCAACGGGTGTGCGGACTTCTGAGTCGTTCAGGCGCGCTCTCGTTCGGGGCGCGTGCGCAGGCCACCGGGTGCTCCCCTCCGCGAATGTCCCCCGGCCTGCGGCCGCCTCCTTGATTTCGCTGCGGGGAGCACCCGATGCTCTGCACACCCAAAGCGCTCTGCTTGTGCGGGCCGATCAACAAGTGCTCTGAAAGATCGCGCTGGCGGTGGGCCCTGTGTCGCGAAATCAAGGGGGAGGGCGAAGCCCGGAGGACATTCGCGAAACAGGGCCCACCGTCGGCGTGATCGCCGCCCCGAACGCTCAAACCCCGCGCGCGCGTCGGTTGGACATCACCACGTTGTCCTTCGCGATGACCTGGCCTTCCTGCATCGCTGTGATCCACGCGGCGGTCGTCGTCACGGCCGCGAAGTTGCTGTGGAACACGACGCTGAAGACGCGGTGGATTTCTTCCGCCGTCACCTTGCCCGCCGCGTTTTCATACGGCAGCGCGCCGCTCGCGTCTGCGAGGAACTCCACGTTCAGGCCGCGGTGCATCGCCTCGAACACGGTCGATGCATCGCAGTTCTGCGTCATGTAGCCGGCCACGCTCAGCGTGTCGATCTCGTGGCGGGTGAGCCAGTCGGCGAAGTCGGTGCTGGTGAACACGCTCGGGAAGGTCTTGGTGACCAGGTGGTCGCGCGGGCGGTTCGCGACCTCGGGGTGCAATTGGCCGTTGTGGGTGTCGGCCTGGAACACCGGCGCGCCCTTGGGGGCGTGGTGCTGGACCACGACAACCGGCGTGCCGGCTGCGCGCGCCGCATCCATGGCGCGGGTCACATTGGGCAGCGTGTCCAGGATGGGCGGGTACTCGATCGGCAATCCGCCGCCTTCGAAGTATTCGTTCTGCACGTCGATCACGACGAGGGCGCGGCGCGGGGTGGGGGTGTTGCTCATGTCTGGCTCCTTCTCGGTGGGTATGGGCTCGATTGTTCGCCTTCCGGCGTCTTGCCGAAAGTGGCCCGATAGCCATTCATCGATAAGATCGGGCCATGTCCCATCCGGTCGCAGAAACCATTGCCGAGGTCATTGCCGTTGTGGCCTTCGACGGCATCAGCCCCTTTCACCTGTCCGTGCCCTGCATGGTCTTCGGCGAAGACCGCACCGACTCGGGCGCACCGCGTTTTCGCATGCGCGTGTGCGCGCCGGAGCCGGGCGCGTTGCAGACCAACGCGGGCTTCGAGCTCGTGGTGCCGCATGGGCTGGAGGCGATCCGCCGCGCGCAGATCGTGGTGGTGCCCTCGTGGCGCGACGACGGCCGGCCCGCGCCGCCCGCGTTGATCCGCGCGCTGCAGGCCGCGCACCGGCGCGGCGCGACCGTCGTCGGCCTGTGCCTCGGCGCCTTCGTGCTGGCCGAGGCCGGTCTGCTCGACGGCCGGCCGGCCACCACGCACTGGAACCTGGCCGCTGCGTTCGCCAGGCAATACCCGAAGGTGAAGTTGCAGCCCGAGGTGCTGTACGTGGACGACGGCGACGTGCTCACCTCCGCCGGCACGGCCGCGGGCATCGACTGCTGCCTGCACCTCTTGCGCGTGCGCTACGGCGCCGAGACGGCGAACCGCGCCGCGCGGCGCATGGTGGTCGCGCCGCACCGCCAGGGCGGGCAGGCGCAGTACATCCAGCAGCCCATGCCCGCGACGGCCGAGCGCGACCGGCTCGCGCCGCTGCTCGAATGGCTGGGCAAACATCTCGATGTGCCGCACGAACTCGACGCCCTCGCGCGCCGCGCGCTGATGAGCCGCCGCACCTTCACGCGGCGCTTTCGCGAATCGACCGGCACGACGGTCGGGCAGTGGATACAGAACCAGCGCCTCGCACTGGCCCAGCGCCTCCTGGAGACCACGAACCATCCGGTCGAGCGCGTCGCGACCGGCGCGGGCTTCGGCTCGGCGGTGTCGCTGCGCAAGCACTTCACTTCGGCGTTCAAGGTGTCGCCGACGGTGTACCGCCGGCAGTTCTCGCGCACCGCGGAAGCGGCCTGAGCTTCAGGCCACCGGCGCGTGGCGCCGCGTGGTGAGCAACGCCCGCAACTTCGCCGGCGGCACCGGCTTGGTCAGCAGCATCACCCCGCCATGGCGCAGCCGCTGCAGCACTTCGGGCCCGGTGGCGCCCGAGACCAGCACCGCGAGCGCGTCGGGCTGCAGGCGCTTGGCGGCCTCGATCACGTCCACGCCGTCGCCGTCGCCGGCCAGCTGCAGGTCGCACAGCACCGCATCGAAGTGGATGTCGCCGGTGCCCAGCCGCGCGATGGCCTCGGCGCCGGTGGTCACGCATTCGACCTCGCAGCCCCATTGCGCCAGCAGCGCGCGGCTGCCGTCCAGGATGGCGGGGTCGTCGTCCACCACCAGGCAGCGCAGGCCCGCGAGCGGCGCGGGCATCACGGGCGGCGGCTCGGGCAGCACGACATCGGCGGCGCGCGCGGCGGGCAGCGTGAAGGCGAAGGTGCTGCCGGCCTGCAGCGCCGAGCGCACGGTGATGCGGGTGCCCAGCAGCGTCGCGATGCGCGCGCAGATCGCCAGGCCCAGGCCAAAGCCCCGGCGGCGGTCGCGCTCGGTGTTCGCCACCTGGTAGAACTCCTCGAAGATCCGGCCCTGGTGGATCGGCGCGATGCCCACGCCGTTGTCGCGCACCTCGATGCGCACGCCGGCCGGGCTGCGCCGCGCGGCCACCAGCACGGTGCCGCCTGCGGGCGCATGGCGCAGCGCATTGGCCACCAGGTTGTTGACGATGCGCTGCAGCATCGCCGCGTCGGTGCGCACCGCCAGGCCCCGGTCGCTCCAGCGCAGCCGCACGCGCGCCTCGATGGCGGCAGCGGCGTGTTGCGCGTCCAGCTGGTCGAAGAGGGCGGCCAGCGAGATGCGGGTGATGGCCGGCGTGAGCACCTGCGCATCGAGCCGCGAGATCTCCAAGAGGTCGTCCAGCAGCACGCCCATGAACTCGGTGCTCTCCTGCAGCCGCAGCACGGCCGGGCGCTGCGCGGCGGTGGCGCTGGGCAGCAGGCCGTCGATGAAAAGACCCATCGCATGCAGCGGCTGGCGCAGGTCGTGGCTCGCAGCGGCGAGAAAGCGCGCGCGGGAGAGCGCGGCCTGCTCGGCCTCGGCCATGCGCTGCAGCGCGACGGCAGTGGCTTCGCGCACGCGCTCTTCGCTCACCTGGCGGTTGTGCTGCAGGCGCTCGGCAAGGCGGTCGATGTCGTGCGCGAGCACGGCCAGCTCGTGGGTGCCGCGCGTGCCGCCCTCGACCACTTCGCAGCGCATGTCGAAGTGGCCCGCTTCCAGCGCGGCGACGGTGCGCGACACGCGCCGGAGCGGGCGCGCCACCGTGCGCGCCATGTGGCGCACCGAGGCCCACGCCGCCAGCAGCGCCACCAGCGCGATGCCGATGCCCGCGATGAGCGAGCGGCTGCGCTCGCGCGCGTAGGCGGTGGTGTCGCGGAAGGTCTGCACCAGGCCGATGGGCGTGTCGCCCGCGGCGGTGGAGCCGGCGGGCGCGAAGGCGCTCGCACGCGACGCTTCGCGCAGCGTGACCGGCGAAGTGAACATGCGCAGCTGCGCGAGCGATTCGGTCTTGGGCCCGGCCGTGACGTACACGCCCGCGCTGTTGCTGATCTCCACGCGCATCACCTGGCCGCCACGCAGCGCCGCGTTGGCCACGTTCTGCAGGGCCGGCACGTCGCCCGCGTACAGGCTCAGGTCGCTCATTGCCGCCACCTGGCGCGCCACGGCCTGGCCTTCGGCGTCGAACTGGGCTTCCAGCGTCTGCAGCCGGTTGTGGGTGAACCAGCCGGTGAGCGCGAGCGCCACCGCCGCGCAGGGCACCACGCCCAGGCGGAACAGGTCGCGCTGCAGGTTGCCGCGCACGACCAGCGTGCTCGAGGTGCCGGGCGAACCGGAAGTTGCGGGAGCGCCGGGGCTGCGGGGCTGCGCCGCGGGGTCGGCCGGCGTGGCCGCACCTGCCGCCCCGGCGGGCGCCGAGCCTTCGGCGGGGCGTGGGGTGCTCATCGCGTGGCCGCGAGCCGGTCGGTCAGTTCCCGTTCCTCCGGCAGACGGAGGCCCAGTCCGCGTGCCACGGTGGCGTTGACGCGCACGGTGGCGGGCGTGGCCGCCTCCACCAGCGGGTTGTTGTTGCTGCTGCCGCTGCTGTTGTTACCCGCGCTGGCCACCTTCTGGCCGAGCAGGCGGGCCTGCTGCGCGAGTTGCGACGGCGTGGAGACCGCCGCGGCCAGCCCGCCCGAGCGCACCAGGCCCTCGCTCGCGCCGAACACCGGCAGGCCCGCGCCCGCACCGGCGCGCAGCACCGACAGCGTGGCGGCCTGGTTGTCGCCGATCAGGTCGGGCAGCACCATCAACGCATCGCTCATCGGCACCACGGTGCGCAGCGCGGAGGCGAGCGATTTCGCGTCGGGCGCGTATTCGACGCGCACGTCCCACGCCGGATTGGCCCCTTGCGCGGCGCGCTGCAGTTCGCGCACGAGCGGCTCCGACTCGGGCGTGGCGACAACGCCGATGCGGTGCTTCTGCGGCAGCACCGCGCCGATGAGCGCGAGCTGGTCGGCCATGGCCGGGTCGCGCAGCAGCACGCCCACGCGGCGGTCGCTGCGCTTCAGGGCCGGGCTCGCGGCCCTGAGGGTTTCGTAGTCCAGGCGGCTCAACATCGCGAGCACCAGCGGCTCCTGGCCCGGCCGCTCGACGGCGGCGCGCGCGGCAGCGACGCCCACGGCCATGGTGAGGTTCGCGTCGGCGGCCGAGGGCCGCATGCTGCGCGTGCGGACGCCCGCATTGGCGCGCGGTTCGGTGTCGGCGCCCGCTGTCTCGATGGTCTGGGCCATCTCCCCGGTCGGCGAGAGGCGCACCAGCTCGAAGCGGCTGCCGGGCTCCTGGCTCGCGCGCAGCTGTTGCACGAATTCCGAATGCGCCGCGTTGTCGTCGCTCATGAGCACCGTCAGGCTGGCGGCCGCCGCGGCGCGGCTGCCCGTGGACAGGCCCATGAGACCGATCGCCACGCCCACGGTCAGCCCGAAGGCCAGCACCGCGCGCGCAGCGCCGCGCAGCCTTCCGCGGAAGGAGGTGGAGGGGTGTTTCGCGACGACGGACATGTGACTGCTTCTGCAGCGAGGGTGCATGACCCAATGTAAGGACGGGGCCCGCTTCGCGCGATAAGGCGGAGGGGCTATGTCAGTCCCCGTGAGCCCCGTGCCAGCGTGACGAACTGCACAGCGCGGCGGCCGCACGGCCTATGCCCGATGGTCTATGCGTCGGTGTGGAGCAATGCGGCGGCGCGCTGGGCCTGGATCGCCTGGCGCAGCACGCGCGGCGAGACCGGCTTGTAGAGCACGGTGATGCCGGCGCTCGCCACTTCGCGCAGGCGGTCCGGCTTGGTCTCGCCGGTCACCAGGAGGCGCGCCGTGCCGGCGCCGATGCCGCGCGGATGGCGCTCCAGCGCGGCGATCACGTCCAGCCCGTTGTCGCCGCCCTGCAGCAGCAGGTCGCTCACCACCACGTCGGGCGGCTGGTCCCAGGTGTCGGCCAGCGCGAGCGCCTCGGCGCGGGTCTGCGCGGCCATCACCTCCGCGCCCCAGTTGGCCAGCACCACGATCAGCCCTTCGAGGATGGTGCGCTCGTCGTCGATCACCAGGATGCGCAGGTTCGCCAGGCTCGCCTCCTCGTCCTCGATGCCGGCCGCCATGGGCGAGGGCACGGGCGCCGTGAGCGCCGCCGGCGCCGAGCGCACCAGCACCCGCACGCAGGTGCCCTTGTGCAGCCGGGAGCTGAGCTCCACGCGCGTGTTCAAAAGCTCCGCCAGCCGCTGCACGGTGGCCAGCCCGAGGCCCATGCCGCGCGCGCCGCGCGCCGACTGGCGGCCGGTCGGCTCCACCTGGTAGAACTCCTCGAACACCCGCGTCTGGTGCTGCGCTGCGATGCCCACGCCGGTGTCCACCACGTCGATGCGCACGCCCTTGCCGCGGCGCCGCGCGCCGATCAAGACGCCCCCCTCGATGGTGTGGCGCAGCGAGTTGGACACCAGGTTGTTCAAGATGCGCGAGAGCATCACGTAGTCGCAGCGCACCCAGAGCTCCGTCTTGCGCGCCACCAGCCTGAGGCCCTGCTGCTCGGCCACCGGGCGGAAGTTGCGGCTGATCTCGTCGAACAGGCGGTCCAGCGGAAAGTCGGCCCACTGCGGCTGCAGCACGCCGGCATCGAGCTGCGAGAGGTTGAGCAGTTCCGAGAAGAGCCGGTCCAGCGACTCGACGCATTCGCGGATGTGGCCGATGCGCTGCAGCTTCACCGGATCGGTCTCGCCGTTGGCCAGCCCGTCGGAAAAGAGCGTGAGCGCGTGCAGCGGCTGGCGCAGGTCGTGGCTGGCCGCGGCCAAAAGGCGCGTCTTGGCCTGGCTGGCCACTTCGAGCAGCGCGTTCTTGCGCGCCAGCTCGGAGGTGGCCTCGTTGATGCGGCTTTGCAGCAGCCGGCGGCTTTCGGCCAGCGCGCGCGCCGCCTGGTTGAAGCCCAGCTGCAGGTGCTGCACCTCCAGCGTGCCCTCGATGGCCACGCTCGCGTCCTCGCCGGCGCCCAGGCGGTCGACCGCCTTGCCCAGCGCGCGGATCGGCTCGCTGATGCGCCGCGCCGCCCACCAGCCGGCCAGCCCCACGCCCACCAGGCTGAACGCCAGCACCACCGCCACGTTGAGCCACACCGAGCGCCGGGCGTTCTGCACCGCGGAGAGACCGATCTCGACCATCACCTTGCCGTTGTGGCGCCCGTCGTCGGCCACGATCGGCACCACCACCTGCAGGCCCTCGCCGCGCGCGCGGTCGACGGTTTCGGAATTGGCCACGATCTCGCCGTCTTCGGTCCAGATCTGCACCTGCTGCACGTGCGGCTGGTAGGTGCCCGACTGGGCCGTGCGCTGCAGGGCGCGCTTGTCCATGCGCGCGAGCGGCGCCTGCGCCACCGTGGCCACCTGCAGCGCCACCGTCTGCGCGTTGGCGCGCATGAGTTCGGTGAGGTTGCCCAGGTGCTGGCGCGTGAGCACGGCAATCGCAGTCAGCGTGGCCGCGGTCGCCGGCACCAGCGCCAGCAGGATCAGCTGCTGGGCGAAGGTGAGGCGCGCAAGCTTGCGCAGGACGCGGAAGTTCCAGTTCATCGATGCATTGAACCCATGGGGCGCGAGCTTATGGGCGCGGCGGCGAACATGGAAGACAGGAAAAACATCACGAAATTAACTTGTATTTGATATTTAATGGCGTCCGATTCGCCCATGTTAGACCCGCTGGTCCGCAGCGGACCTACGCCTTTCGGCTCCCAAAATGCTGGTTTCCCTGCGCTTTTCCGCCGTTTTTCCTGCCGCCTTGCCTGCCGCCTTAGCCGCCGCCTTGCGGGCTGCGGCCCTGGCGTTTTGCTTCGGCCTGCCGATGGCGGCCAGTGCCCAGCCCACGCCGTCCGATGCGGCCCCCGTGCGCTTCGGCATCCTGCCGCTGGGTGGCGCCTTCGAGTCGCGCAGCGACTGGGACCCGCTGCTGGCCGAGCTGAGCCGCGCCATCAACCGCCCGGTGAGCGTGCTCTCGGTCAATTCGTACGAGGCGCTGGAGCAGGCCATCCAGCGCGACGAGGTCGACATGGCCTTCCTCTCGGGAAAGATGGCGCTGGACGCCGTGACCCAGCGCCGCATGAAGGTGGTGGCGCAGGTCGTGCGGCACGACGGCCTGCCCGGCTACCGCGCGCTGCTGCTCGCGCGCAAGGCGCCGCCCCTCAATACGCTGAAGAACCTGCTGGACCAGCCCGACCGCTGGCGGATCGCGCGCGGCGAGAAGCAGTCGGTGTCGGGCTTCATCGTGCCGCAGCTGCAGCTGTTCCTGCCGAACCACATCGCGATGGAGACGCGCTTTCTGAGCGAAGTCGTGGGCACCCACCAGACCAACGCGCTGGCCGTGGCCAACAGCGAGGCCGACGTGGCCACCAACAACTCGGCCGACTTCGAACGCTTCAGGCTGCGCTTTCCGGCCGAGGCCGGGCGGCTGCAGGTGATATGGGAGTCGGAGCTCATCCCGCATGCGCAGATCGCGGTGCGGCGCGAGTACCCGGCCGAATTGCGCGGCCGCGTGCAGGCCTTCCTCACCGCCTACGGCCGCGGCAAGGGGCCGCGCGGCGACGCCGAGCGCGTGGTGCTCAAGTCGCTGCACGACCTGGCCGGCTTCGTGGCGGCCGACAACAGCTCGCTGCAGCCCGCGGCCAGGCTGGCCTACCAGCTGGCAAAGCAGAACGCCATGACGGCCCAGTGGGTGAACGACGCCGCGCGGCAGGCCCGGCTGCAACGCATCGAGAGCGGCTATGCCGAGCAGGTCGGCGTGCTCAAGGACGCGACGCCTTGAGGTGACGCCTTGCCCTTGCTTTTCCGCGCGTCGTGTTGTGTGATGCGGCCTGTTCGGAGCGTGATCGTGGCGTGCGGTGATCGTTGATCGAACAGGAGCATCCCCCCACAAGCCCATCGCGACATGTTTGCCGTACTCAAGCATCTGCTGACCGCAGCGCTCGCCGCAGCCACCGTGCTGCTCCTGCCATCGCCGGCCCTGGCGCAGGTCACCCACGAGAAATCCACCCCGTCCCTGCAGGCCATCCGCTTCGGCGTGCTGCCGCTGGGCGGCACCGTCGAGTCGCGGGCCCTGTGGACGCCGTTCATGGCCGACATGAGCCGCTCGCTCGGCATTCCGGTCAATGCCTATTCGGTGCCGTCGTACGAAGAGCTCGACCGCGCCATCGGCCGCGACGAAATCGACATGGCCTTTCTCTCGGCCAAGATGGCGCTCGATGCCGTGATGCAGCGGCGCATGAAGGTGGTGGCGCAGATCGCGCGGCGCCCCGGCATGCCCGAGCACCGCGCCGTGCTCCTGGCCCGCAAGAGCGGCCCGCTCAACACCCTGGAGGGCATGCTCGCCCAGCCCGAGCGCTGGCGCCTTGCGCGCGGCGACAGCCGCTCGGTCACCGGCTTCGTCGTGCCGCAGAGCCAACTCTTCCTGCCGCACAACATCGAGATGGAGACGCGCTTTCGCAGCGAATTCATCGGCACCCACCAGGCCACCGCGCTGGCCGTGGCCAACGGCGATGCCGACGTGGCCACCAACAACACCACCGACTTGGAGCGCTTCCGCCAGCAGTTTCCGATCGAGGCCGAGCGGCTGCAGGTCATCTGGGAGTCCGAGCCGCCGCCCGGCGCGCCGATGGTGGTGCGGCGCAACTACCCGCCCGAGTTCCAGGCGAAGCTGCAGACCTTCCTCGTCACCTACGGCCAGGGCAAGGGCCCGCGCGCCGAGGCCGAACGCGAAGTGCTCAAGAACCTGCGCGCCACCTACGGCTACGCCGCGGTCGACGACAGCGCGCTCTTGTCCGAGGCGCGGCTCGAATACCAGCTGGGCAAGCAGCGCGCCATGGCCGCCGCGTGGGTGAACGAGGCGGCGCGCGCGCAGCGGCTGCAACGCATCGAAAAGGCCTACGCCGAGCAGGTCGAGACATTGCGCGCCGGCGGACGCTGACGCACCGGCCCGCACGGCCACACCGGTGCGCCTAGTCCCTTCGCCGTAGCTCCAAACCCCTTCATCTAGGCCATTAGGCGGATTTGCCCGCCGCTCCGCGCGACTGAAACTTCATGTTTCTTTCAGGCAACCCTTGCCGTTGACGGAGTGCGGATGAGTTGGCGAACAAAAGTGGTCTGGAGCGAGGGGATGCTGTTGCAGCCTCAGCACCTGCAACAGAGCGAGCGTCATGCCGATCATGCAAGGCATGTGCTCTTGCGTTCGACCACCCCGTATGCCTGGGGTTTCGCCGAACTCGAGATCGACCAGGCCGCGCTCACGCTGGGCAAGCTCGCGCTGGTGCGCGCGGTCGGCATCTTCGGCGACGGCACGGTGTTCGACATGCCGGCGGTCGATCCGCTGCCCGAGCCCATCGACATTCCTTCTTCCATGCGCGACGAGGCCGTGGTGCTCGCGCTGCCGCTGCGCCGCGCGGGGGCCCGCGAGGCCGATGCCGAAGACTATGAAGAGCTGGTGCGCCACCGCGTGCTCGAGTCCGAGGTGCCCGATTCCAACACCGCCGGCGAGCGCACCGCCATGCTGCAGCTGGGCCAGCTGCACACGCGCCTCATGCGCGCCGGCGAGGCCACCGACGCCTGGACCACCATGGGCGTGGCCCGCGTGGTCGAGCGCCGCACCGACAACCAAGTGCAGCTGGATCGCGGCATGCTCCCGCCCCTGCTCGACGTGGCCGGCCATGCAGTGATCCGCGCCTGGCTGGACGAGCTGCTGGGCCTCCTGCGCCAGCGCGGCGAGGCGCTGGCCGGGCGCATGACGCAGGGCGGCACCGGCGGCGTGGCCGAGATCGCCGACTTCATGCTGCTGCAGGCGGTGAACCGCAACGAGGCCATCTTTGCGCACCTGGCGAAAAGCGCGATGCTGCACCCGCAGCACTTCTTCGAACACGCGCTGGGCCTGGCCGGCGACCTCTCCAGCTTTCGCGACTCGCGCCGCGTGGCGCGCTTCGGCCCCTATGTGCACGACGACCTCGCGCTGAGCTTCCGTCCGGTGATGGACGACCTGCGCCGCAGCCTCTCGATGGTGTTCGAGCAGTCGGCCATCCGCATCGAGCTGCACGACCGCAAGCACGGCGTGCGCGTGGCGATGGTCACGGACGTGGAGCTGCAGCGCAAGGCCACCTTCGTGCTCGCGGTGAACGCCAACATGCCCAGCGAGGCGCTGCGCGCGCGCTTCCCCACGCAGGTGAAGATCGGCCCGGTCGAGCGCATCCGCGACCTGGTGAACCTGGCGCTCCCGGGCGTCACGCTCACGCCGATGCCGGTCGCGCCGCGCCAGATTCCCTTCCACACGGGCGCCAACTACTTCGAACTGGAAACGCGCAACAGCGACCTGTGGCGCCAGCTCGAGCAATCCGGCGGCATCGCGATGCACATCGCCGGCGACTTTCCCGGCCTCGACCTCGCGTTCTGGGCCATTCGTTCCTAGCCACATCGGGCCGACGGAAACGGAACACCATCATGAGCACACCTCCGGACCCCTTTGCCGCCTTCGAGTCGGAACGCACGGTCATCAAGCCCAAGCCGCGCACGCCGGCCGGCACGCCGCCGGCGGCATCGCCCGCGCCGTTCTTCGGCGGCGCCGACCCGACGCCCGCGGCCGAGGTCGGCGACATCGGCCTGCTCAACCCGCTGGTGTCGGCGGCGGGCAAGCTGCTGGTGCTGATCGGCAAGCTGCGCAACCTCGCGCAGCCGCCCAACGTGCCGGCGCTGCGCGCCTCCACCGCCGACGCGGTGAACCAGTTCGATGCCAGCGCGCGCCGCTCGGGCGTGAGCAACGAATCGGTGCTCGCCGCTCGCTACGTGTTGTGCACCGCGCTGGACGAAGCCGTGGCCAACACGCCCTGGGGCGTGCAGGCCGGCTGGAACAAGCAGAGCCTGCTGGTGCAGTTCCACAACGAGACCTGGGGCGGCGAGAAGGTGTTCCAGCTGCTGGCCAAGCTCGCGCAGGACGTGCCCACGCACCGCCAGTTGCTCGAACTCATCTACAGCGTGCTCGCGCTCGGCTTCGAAGGCCGCTACCGCGTGGTCGACAACGGCCGCGCGCAACTCGATTCGGTGCGCCAGCGCCTGGCCGACCTGATCGCCAAGGACCGCCCGCAGCTCGAACCCGAGCTCTCGCCGCACTGGCGCGGGCAGGGCGCGGGCACGGTGCGGCTGCGCGAATCGCTGCCGCTGTGGGTGTTCGCCGCGGGCTTCGCGTTCCTGCTCGCGCTGGCGTGGGTCGGCATGCGGCTCATGCTGAACAACCGCTCCGACACCACCTATGCGGCCGTCTCGGGCCTGCGCGTGCCCAACATACAGATCGCGCCGCCGGCACCGCCCGCGAAGACGCCGCGGCTCGCGCGCTTTCTCGAACCTGAAGTCAAGCAAGGGCTCGTGACGGTGACCGACGAGGCCGACCGCAGCGTGGTGCGGCTGCGCGGCGACTCGTTCTTCAGCTCCGGCAGCGCCGAGCCGATGGCCGCGTCGCTCCCGGTGCTGCGCCGCATCGGGCAGGCGCTGGCCGAGGTGAAGGGCGAGGTGCTCATCACCGGCCACTCCGACAACCAGCCGATCCGGTCGCTCCGCTATCCCTCCAACTGGCACCTCTCGGCCGCGCGGGCCGATGCGGTGAAGGGCGCGCTCACCACGCTGGTGGACCCCGCGCGCATGCGCTCGGACGGCAAGGCCGACGCCGAGCCCGTGGCCGCCAACGACACGCCCGCCAACCGGGCGCGCAACCGCCGCGTGGACATCGTGCTGCTGACCGAGCCCGAGCGCGTGGCTGCTTCCGCTGCACCGGCCCCGGCCCCGGCTGCTCCCGTTCCAGGAGCGACGAAATGATCAAAAAAATCTTCGGCTTCCTGTTCAGCCCGCTGCTGCTGACGCTGCTCGCGCTCATCGTCGTCGGGCTGCTGATCTGGTGGATCGGCCCGCTGGTGAAGATCGGCGCGCTCGCACCGCTCGAAAGCGAAATGGTGCGCGCCATCGTCATCGGCGTGATCGTGCTCCTCGTGGTGCTGCGCGTGCTGTGGCGGCGCTGGCGCGCGCGCCGCGCGAGCCAGCACCTGACCGACGGCCTCATGAAGGCGCCGGCCGCCAAGACCGATGCACCGGTCAACGGCGAACAAAAAATTCTCGACACGCGCTTCAGCGAAGCCGTCGCCACCTTGAAGCAGATGCGCCTGCACGCCGCCGGCAAGAAGCCGGGCTGGCGCGACTGGATGTCGATCTCGGGCGGCAGCTACCTGTACGACCTGCCGTGGTACGTCTTCATCGGCGCGCCAGGCGCGGGCAAGACGACGGCGCTCGTGAACTCGGGCCTCTCGTTCCCATTGGCCGAGAAGTTCGGCCCCGGTGCGATCCGCGGCGTGGGCGGCACGCGCAACTGCGACTGGTGGTTCACCGACGAGGCCGTGCTCATCGACACCGCCGGCCGCTACACCACGCAGGACAGCCATCAGTCCGAGGACAAGAGCGCGTGGGAAGGCTTCCTCGGCCTGCTCAAGAAGGCGCGCCCGCGCCGTCCGCTCAACGGCGTGTTCCTCACGGTGAGCGTGGCCGACCTGCTGAGCCAGGGGCCCGAGCAGCGCACGCAGCTGGCCGCATCGATCCGCGCGCGCCTGCTCGAACTCGACAGCAAGCTCACCACGCGCCTGCCGGTGTACGTGCTCGTCACCAAGAGCGACTTGCTCTACGGCTTCACCGACTACTTCGACGACCTGGGCAAGGAACAGCGCGCGCAGGTCTTCGGCTTCACGCTGCCGGCCGACGAGAACGTGCAGACCGAGGAGAAGGGGCTCTCGACCGCGTTCCACCGCGAGTTCGCGCTGCTGCACAACCGCGTGAACGACGGCCTCATTCCGCGCATGCAGCGCGAGACCGACGGCACGCGCCGCGCGGCGATCTTCGGCTTCCCCGCGCAGTTCGGCTCCATCGGCTCGCTGCTGTCCGATCTGCTGGACCAGGTGTTCACCGGCTCGCGCTTCGCGCAGCCGCCGTGGGTGCGCGGCGTGTACTTCACCAGCGGCACGCAGGAGGGCAGCCCCATCGACCGCGTGATGGGCAGCCTCTCGCGCAGCTTCGGCATCGAACGCGCGATGCTCGCGCCGCAGAAGTCGAGCGGGCGCAGCTACTTCCTCACCTCGCTCCTGCGCGACGTGGTGTTCCCCGAGCAGCGCCTGGCGGGCGCCGACGTGAAGCTGGAGCGCCGCCGCCACCTGCTGCGCATGACCGGCGTGACCGCGATGACGCTGGTCACCCTCGGCCTCCTGGCCGGCTGGGGCTACAGCACCTGGCAGAACATGAACTACCTGAAGTCGGTGGAGGCCCGCGCCGAGCCCGCACAGAAGACGCTGGCCAACCTGCCGGTGCAACTGCAGAACCTGGTCGAGGTGGCGCCCGTGATGCAGGGCGTGCGCGACATCTGGAAGACGCCCGACAACCGCCAGGGCGACGAGCCGCTCAGCATGACGCTGGGCCTCTACCAGGGCGACAAGCTCGACGCGGCCGCGCGCCTGGCGCACCAGCGCGCGCTGAACGACGTGTTTCTGCCGCAGATCGCCAAGCGCATCGAGGACCAACTGCGCACCGCGCAGAAGGACAACCTCGAATACACGTATGAAGCGCTCAAGAGCTACCTCATGCTCTACCAGCCCGAGCACTTCGACCCCGAGGCGCTGAAGGCCTGGATCACGCTCGACTGGGCGCGCAGCCTGGACCGCGGCATTCCCGAAGACCAGCGCCTGGCGCTGGAAGACCAGCTCGATGTGCTCATCGCGCAGGGCCCGCCGCGCTCGCCGCTCAAGATGGACGAGAACCTGGTGCGCAGCGTGCGCGCCGTGCTCGCGAGCTACCCGCTGGAGCAGCGTGTGTTCAGCCGCCTGAAGCGCCAGCGCGCGACCAAGGACATCCCGGGCTTCAGCGTGGCGACGGCAGCCGGCCCCTCGGCGCCGCTCGTGTTCGAGCGCATCAGCGGCAAGCCGCTGACCGAAGGCGTGCCGGGCATGTTCACCTACGACGGCTATCACAAGCGTTTCCAGAACGAAGTCACCGTGCTCACCGGCCTGCTCGCCGCCGAAGACCCGTGGGTGCTCGGCCAGGACAAGAGCGCCGCCGACCGCCTGCGCGACGTGGCCGCGCTCGGCGCGCTGACCGATCGCGTGCGGCGCCTGTACCTTGCCGAATACGTGAAGCAATGGGAAGCGCTGCTCGGCGACGTGCGCCTGATCCGCGCCACCGGGCTGGAAAAAAACATCGAGGCCGCGCGCATCCTCTCGGGCGTGAGCTCGCCGCTCGCGAACTTCCTGCGCGCCGTGGTGAAAGAGACCACGCTCATCCCCTCCGACCAGCCCAAGGACGTGGTGAGCAAGGCCACCGCCACCGTCGCCAGCACCCGCAAGGGCCTGGAAGACCTGTTCGGCGGCGACCCCAACAAGCCGGTGGCGACCGGCAAGCGCATCGAGAGCATCGTGGACGACCGCTTCGAGCCGCTGCGCCGCCTGGTCACTGCCGCGGCCCCAGGGCAGCCCGCGCCGATCGACGATGCGCTGAAGCTCTTCAACGAGGTGTACGTGTACCTGAACGCGGTCGATACGGCCGTGAAGGGCCGCACCTCGCCGCCGCCGGGCGACGTGGCCGGCAAGCTCAAGGCCGACGCCGGCCGCCTGCCCGAGCCGGTGCGCTCGATGGTGGAGAACCTGAGCCAGTCGGGCGCCGCGCAGGCGCAGGTGGCCGAGCGCGGCAACCTGAGCCAGGACCTGCGCCCGGTGACCGAGTTCTGCGCGCGAGCGATTGCGGGCCGCTACCCGTTCTCGCCCACCAGCAAGCGCGACGTGCTGCCCGAGGACTTCGGCCAGATGTTCGGCGCGGGCGGGTTGATGGACGACTTCTTCCAGAAGCGCCTGGCCGCACTGGTCGACACCAGCACGCGTCCGTGGCGCTACAAGCCCGTGGCCGAGCGCGGCGCGATCACCACGCAGGCACTGGCGCAGTTCGAGCGCGCCGCGCGCATCAAGGACATCTTCTTTCGCGCGGGTGGCCGCGGCCCCTCGATGCGGCTGGATTTCAAGCCGGTGGAGATGGACGCGGGCATCACCCAGTTCATCCTGGACGTCGACGGCCAGCTCGTGAAGTACGCGCACGGCCCCGTGGTGCCGATGGCCGTGCAGTGGCCCGGCCCGAAGGGCAGCAACCAGGTGCGCATCCAGGTGAGCCCGCCGTCCACCACCGGCAGCTCGGGCTCGGCGGTCGATGGGCCGTGGGCGCTGTTCCGCGCGCTGGACGATGGGCAGCTCGAAGCGGGCGATGCACCCGAGAAGTTCTTCATCACCTTCCAGATCGGCGCGCGCAAGACGCGCTTCGAGGTGACGACGAACAGCGTGCAGCATCCGATCCGGTTGCGCGAGCTGCGGGAGTTTTCTTGTCCGGAGGGGTTGTGAGCCTGGCCTCTTCTTCCACTTGCATCTTCACCTCGGCTGAATTGCCCGGATGGTTCGGCAAGTTGCCGGGCATGGGGGACTTTGCGCACCGGCGGCTGCCCGAGTCGTTTCGCTCGGTGTGGGACCAGTGGCTGCAGCGGGGGATGGCGCGGCTGCGCGACCGGCATGCGGACTGGACCGCGCATTACCTCGAGGCGCCGATCTGGTGCTTTGCGCTGGGGCCGCAGGTGGCGGGGGAGCGGGGATGGATCGGGGTGCTGATGCCTTCCGTCGATGGCGTCGGACGGTACTTTCCGTTCACGCTGGCTGTCGAACTGGCCGGCGATGTTTCCGATGCGCTTCAGGGCGAGGCGCTGGGCGCCGCGCTGCACTGGTGGGCGCTGGGAATCCAGGCTGCGCTCGAGGGGCTGGATGGCGATCTCGATGCGCTGCGCTTCGATGCCGTTCTTGGACGGCTGTTCGTCGCGGCTGCCGGCGATGCTGTCGTTGGCGTCGAGTCGCTGGAGCTGCCTGCTGCAGGGGCTTCGTTGTGGTTGGGCGATCCGGCTGTTGAAGGCGGGGTTCGAATGCTTGCGACCGGATTGCCACGCGATGCGCAGTTCGAGGCCTTGTTTCTCGGGGGTGGGGAATGACCTCCTTGCTTCCTTTCTTTTACCTGCTTTTCTTTGGCGACCCAAAGAAAAGCGGGTCGCCTGCCGGGGCGAGACCCGGCCTCGGAAAGCAAATTCAAAAAGGCGTTCAACCCGCAGGAGCAGGTCGATGACCGACAACGCCCCCCCGCCGGAAGACGACCGCACGCGCGTCATGTCGCGCCCGGCACAGCCCACGGGCGGCGGCGACACCGCCGCAACCGTCATCAGCGCCGGCATCACGAGCCTGTCGAACGTCCCTGTCACCAGCCCGGCCGCAGGCACACACGAAGCCGGCCTCCTCCCCGTAGGCAGCCGCCTCGCAGAATTCGAGATCACGAGGGTCATCGGCCAGGGCGGCTTCGGCGTCGTCTACGAAGCCTGGGACCACGACCTCGAACGCGTCGTGGCCGTCAAGGAATACCTGCCGACCTCCCTGTCGACAAGACAGCAGGACGGCACCGTCGTTCCGCTCTCGGAGCGCCACCGCGAAACCTTCGACCTGGGCATGCGCAGCTTCATCAACGAAGCACGCCTGCTCGCCCAGTTCGACCACCCCTCGCTCCTGAAGGTCTACAGGTTCTGGCAGGACCGCGGCACCACCTACATGGTGATGCCCTTCTACCGCGGCGACACGCTCAGGGAAGCATTGGTCGCGATTCCTGCAGGCGTGGACGAGTCATGGCTCATCCGCATCATGGACGGCGTGACCCAGGCATTGGGCGTGATGCACAACGCCAACTGCTACCACCGCGACATCGCGCCCGACAACATCATCCTGCTCGAAGGCTCCGGCCGCCCCGTGGTGCTCGACTTCGGCGCCGCGCGCCGCGTGATCACCGACAAGACGCAGGCGATCACCGTCATCCTGAAGCCCGGCTACGCGCCCATCGAGCAGTACGCCGAGATGCCCGACATGTCGCAGGGCGCGTGGACCGACGTCTACGCGCTCGCGGCGGTGATGCACGTGGCCGTGTGCGGCCGCGCGCCGCCGCCGTCGGTGGCACGGCTCCTGTCCGACAGCTACGTGCCGCTCGCGGGCAACGACATCCTGCGCCAGCGCTACAGCCTGAAGCTGCTGCAGGCGATCGATGCGGGCCTGGGCGTGCGGCCCGAGCAGCGGCCGCAGTCGATGGCCGAACTGCGCGCTGCGCTCGACCTGGAAGTCGGCCACAGCATTGCACCGACGCCGCGCACGCAGCCGCCGTCGGGCGCGCGCACGGGCGCCAACAGCAGTTCCAACGCGAACGCGGCCACGGTCATCGGCGGCAGGAAAGCGCCGCCGCCGGCGCCCGCGCCCGGCGCCTCCGGCAGCGGCAAGGGCAAGGCGGTGGCCGCATTGGCCTCGGTGGCCGTCGTCGCGGCCATCGCCGGCGGTGGCTGGTGGTGGTACCAGGGCCGTACAGCCGGCATCGCGGGCACCGGCGGCGACGTCGCCGGCGGCCAGGGCAAGGCGACCGACATCACGACCGCGCCCCCACCACCGCAAGACATCAAGGTGACCACCGCGCCACCACCGCCGCCGCCGCCACCACCACCCCCTCCGGCGCCGCGCACGCCGCTCGAATCGCTGCAATCGCTCGCGGCGGGCGCCGCGCCCGGCTTCGAGGTCACGGCCACGGCGAAGAAGCCCGAGGTCAACATCGGCAAGGACAAGCTCGCCTTCGAGGTCCGCAGCAAGCGCGACGGGTTCGTCTACGTGTTCCTCCTGTCCAGCGGCGGCGAGATGTTTCTCCTGTTCCCGAACCTGCTGGACAAGTACAACAAGATCACCGCCAACAGCGCGCTCGCGCTGCCGCGCGCCTCGTGGCCGATGGACGCGGGCGGCCCCGCCGGCACCAACCAGTTCGCCGTGCTCGTGAGCGAGCACGAGCGCGACTTCAGTGCTTCCGGCGTGCAGAACGACGGCGTGTTTCCGCAGTTCCCGCTGCCGGTGCTCTCGGCGCTCGAAGCCACGCGCGGCACCGGTGCGTCCCCGCTGCTGGGCAAGCCGACCTGCGCGCCCGGCGCCCCGTGCAACGACGTCTATGGCGTCGCGAATTTCAAAATCGTCGAGAAGTAATCGTCTGTAGAGCGTTGGCCCATCGGCTCGATGGCCGCTTTTTCCGGACAAGGAGACTTTCATGCATACCTCACAGTCGCCGCGCTTCACCACCACGCTGCTTCGCTGGGCCGCCTTCGCGGCCGTCGCGTCGCTGGCGGGCTGCGCCAACACGCCGCCCACCGCGACCGCCGACACGACGGCCGCCACCGACACCTCGTCGAGCGCCAGCGCGCGCCCGGCCTCGACCGGCGCGAGCGTGGCCGGCCAGGCGCGCACCTTCTCGACCCAGCTGGCCACCTACACCGCGGTGAGCTTCGATGCGATGCCGGGCTGGTCGCGCGACGATTTCTCCGAGACCTGGCCCGCGTTCCTGGGCAGCTGCAAGGTGCTCACCGGCCGCGGCGCCGAGTGGAAAGAGGTGTGCGACCGCGCTGCCAAGGTCGATGGCAAGAACAGGAACGCCATCCGCGGCTTCTTCGAGAGCGAGTTCTCGGCCTACCAGATCCGCGACGACGACCGCAAGCCCGACGGCGTGGTCACCGGCTACTTCGAGCCCGAGATCGCGGGCAGCCGCACCTACGGCGCGCCCTTCATCTACCCCGTGTACGGCCAGCCCGAGGACATGTTGTTCGCCGACGCGCGCAAGCTCCCGGCCGGCAGCGGCACGGTGGCCGCGAAGGTCGAGGGCCGCAACGTGGTTGTGCAGACGGGCCTGAGCACGCGCGACATGGGCGCCCCCGGCCTCTATGCGCTGGACCTCTCGGCGATCACCCGCGACACGCTCGATCGCAAGGTGCGCATGCGCATCGAGGGCAAGCAGCTGCTGCCGTACTACACCCGCGAAGAAATCGAGACCAAGGGCGCGCCCAACGCCAAGGTGCTGGCCTTCGTGAGCAGCGCCACCGCGCTCTACGAAATGCAGATCCAGGGCTCGGGGCGCATCAAGCTGGCCAACGGCGACACCATCCGCGTGGCCTACGCCGAGCAGAACGGCCAGCCCTTCCGTCCCACCATCGCGCAGGCGGCCAATGGCAAGCCGCGCAGCGCGGTGAAGGTGCGCGGCTCGTCGATCGAGCTGCAGCTGGACGACGGCGACGACGACGATGTCGGCAGCGTCGACAGCAGCGTCATCCGCACGCGCGGCTTCACGCTCGCGCGGCCCACCGCCAGCGGCGCGGTCGTGGTGCCGGGGCGCCGGACGGCCGGCGCGGTGGCGGGCTCGGGCATCAAGGACCCGAGCTACGTGTTCTTCAAGGAATCGACCTCGCCCGTGGGCGGTCCGGTCGGCGCGTTCGGCGTGCCGCTGTCGGCGGGGCGCTCCATTGCGGTCGATCCGCGCAGCACGCCGCTCGGCTATCCGGTGTTCGTCTCGACCCGCACGCCCGGCAGCGGCGCGCCGATGCAGCGCCTGACCATCGCGCAGGACACCGGCGGCGCGATCCGCGGTGCGGTGCGCGCCGACTATTTCTTCGGCAACGGCCAGGCGGCCGCGACCAACGCACGCCGCATGAAGGAACGCGGCCAGCTGTGGATTCTTCTGCCGCGCGGCCTGGCCGTCGCGCAGGCCGCGGTCTCGTCGGCGATCCGCACGCGCGGGGGCCCGGTGGGCGCGGGCCTGGCGCAATGCCTGGTGCCGAGCGAAGGCGTCTGCGTGGATGACTGATCTGGCCTTGACCTGGCGCTTGTCCCTTCATGCAGGAAACCCTCTCGTCCGCGGAAAGCACTGAACTCGTCCGCCTCTGGCGGCGCAGGCAGACGCTGTCCTCGAACGACATGGGCAGCATGTACCGCATCGTGGGCGATGCGCTCGTGGCCTGCAATCCGCCCGAGCTGCAAGTCCTGGGGGAAGGCCGGCAAGAGCTCGTCGCGCAATTCATCTATGTGAAGGTGCTGCGGCTGGATGCCGATCCCGATGAGGCCGACGAGCGTGCGAGCCACAGCGCGCCTTCCACCGCTTTCGCGCTGTGCGCGTACTTCCGGCGCTACCTGATCGACTGCACGCGGGCCAGCTCGTTCCGCCGCAAGGTCTCCATCGGCGACCAGATCACCGAGGCCCAGCTGGAGGACGAGATCGGCGCCGGCGACGACCTCGACGGGTGCCTCGCCGAACACGGCCTGAGCGCCCAGGCGGTGCAGCTGGCCGCGCGCGCCTTCATCGCCGAGCTGCCCGAGCCCGAGCGCATCCTCCTGTGCGAGGGCTTCGGCAAGGAGGCCGAGGGCGGGCTCTCGGGCATCGCCTCGCGCCACGCCATCGCCTCCTACCACTACCGCGCGGGGCGCCTGGGCCTGGTGCACAAGCGCGAGGGCCTGACCGCCGACTACGCCAAGACCCGGCTGGGCGGCTGGATCCAGCAGACCCTGGGCATCGCCATCGAGACGGAAAACATGGCAGCGATCCTGCAGGTTTTCAAAATCCTCGGTGCTGAAGCGTCTTATGCCTGAAGACATAGCCATTCAGGAACAGACCGCCATGAACACCGAACTCTGGCCCCCGCTCAGCGTGATCCGCAACGCGTTCGAAACCGGCAGCGCCGCCGTGCCCGACGCGGGCGCCGGCGTGGCCACGGTGGCCATGCCGGGTGCCGCGCCCCAAACGACGTCGCACGCTGCACCGGTGCCGACGCCCGCGCTGCACGACCTGCTGCTTCCCCTCACCGAATTGGCCCGGCGCCGCGAGGCTGTCGCCCAGCGCGCCTTTCCCGCACGCTGGGCGCCGGGCCGCCTCGTCAGCGTGGTGCACGAAGGGCGGTTGCTCGGCGTGCTGCTGGACCGTTGCATCCAGGGCGATCTCTGGCAAGGCTGGATGGCCGCGGGCGAGGCCGATTGGGCAGGTGCCTTTGACGTGCTGCTCGAACCCGACGACGAACCCTTCGAGCCGGCGTTCGGTCTCATCCAGGCCTGGAACGTGCTGACGCTCGAACCCAGCCCGCAGCTGTGCGCGCGCGTGCTCGGCGAGGTCTCGGCCACGCGGCTCGCGGCGATCCGCGCGGTGCACGACGAATGGGCCGCGCAGAAGGTGCTGTCCATCGCGCCCGCGCCCGGCCGCATCGCGCTGCGCACCGTGGGCGGCGTGTTCTCGGTGCTGTCCGGAACGCCGCTCGGCGCGCAGGACCCGCGCGCCGATTACCAGGCGCTGTACCGCACCGTCGGCCTGCAGCTGGGCTCGGCGCCGACGCAGTCGGCCAAGGCGGCACCCGCTGCGTCCGCGTCCCCGCGCGCCGCCCGACCGCAGGCGCGGCCCGAGGGCGGCTGGTGGGGCAGCATCCGCCGCTGGTTCGGCGCCGATGGATGGATGCGGCCCGCGTTCGCGGTGCTCGCCCTGTGCGTGGTCGTGCAGAACGTCGGCCTCCTCGGCGGGCGCGGATCGCAAGAGGACGACGTGCGTTTCCGCAACGTGCCCACCGCGCCCGATGCGCGTGCGGCGGCGCAGCCGAACCTGGTCGTGCGCTGGAAGGACGGCGTGCGCATCGACGAGGCCGATCGCCTGTTGCGCACGATGTCGGCCGAAGTGGTCGGCGGGCCGGGCACGAACGGCGTCTGGCGCTTGCACGTGGACGATCCGGTCGGCGGCCTGTCGTTGCTCGCGGCCTCGCCGCTGGTCGAATCGGCGGGGCCGGCCCCGGAGCGGCCATGACATCGGCCGTGTCGCTTTCTTTCTCCCTCCCCTTCCGGGGGAGGGCCGCGGTGGGGGCACGCGGCGCATCCATCGGGCGCTTTGCCTGCCCCCATCCCCGCCTTCCCCCAAAGGGGGAAGGAGCCATGCGGTCGCGCTTTTGCAGAGTGTTGTTGATGCTGGCGCTGCTCTTCTCCGGCAGCGCCGCCTTCGCCACCCAGCGCGCCCTGCTCGTCGGCGTCTCCGAACTGGTCAACCAGCCGCAGGCCCTGTGGCTGCAGGCACCGCGCAACGACGTGATGCTGATGCGCGACGCGCTGCTCAAACAAGGCTTCGCGGCCGGCGACATCACCGTGCTCGCCGACGGCGTGAGCGGCTCCGTGCTGCCCGAATCGCAGGCCATCCACGAGGCGCTCGGCCGGCTGCTCGCGCAATCGAAGAGCGGCGATTTCGTGCTGCTTTATTTCTCCGGCCACGGCACACGCCTGCGCGACAGCAACAAGCGCTACCAGGAGCCCGACGGCCTCTCCGAGAACTTCCTCGCGCGCGATGTGCGCGGCACGCTCGGCGCCGACAACACCCTGACCGGCGACCTGCGAGATGCCGACTTCGACGCGTGGATCCAGGCCTTTCTCGCGCGCAACGTGTTCGTCGCCTCCGTCTTCGACACCTGCTCGGCGAACTCGATGACGCGCAGCACGAGCGACGCACCGGCCACCGCCGAAGGCCCGCCCGATGACCCGGTGCGCTGGCGCGGCCTGCGCACCACGCAGCTGATCGGCGCGCCCGGCCCCGCGGCGCGCGCGGTCATGACGCGCCCCACCGTGACCGACCCCGTGCCGCGCGCCCGCTACGTCGCGCTCTTCGCCTCGGAGAGCCACCAGATCACCCCCGAGCTGCGCCTGCCGCGCAAGAACCGCAACGCGCGTCCGCAAGGCCTTTTGACCTGGGCCGTGGTGGAAGCGCTCTCGCGCAAGCCCGCCACCTGGCGTGACCTTTTCGACGGCGTGCTGGCCGTCTATCCGCCGGTGATCGACGAACTCGCACAACGCTTTCCCACGCGCGAGCTGCCTTCGCCGGTGGCCGAGGGCAACCTCGATGCACCGATCTTTGCCAACCGCGCGCAGGCCATGTCGACGCGCCCGGTCTGGCGCGCGCAACGCTCCGGCGACACGCTCACGCTGCAGGCCGGCCAGCTCGATGGCCTGGTGGTGCAGCAGCCGCTGCGCGTGCTGGCCACGATGGACGACGGCACGGTGCGCAGCGCCGAGGGCACGCTGGCGCAAGCCTTCAACGACAAGGCGCGCATGGCCGTGCCGCCCGCGTTGCGCGAGTTGCCCGGTGCCGCGCTCTGGAACATCACGCCGCTCGGCGAGCCGGCGACGGTCGCGCTGCGCGTGCGCGCGGAGCAGGGACTGCCGCCGGGTTTGAGCCTCGAATACCCCGCTTCCGTCATCGCGGTGAACGATGCCGATGGCGCGGACGTGCGCTGGTCCGGCGGCCGGCTCGAAGTGCTCTCGCCATTGCTTGGCGCGGGTGCGAAGCCAGCGCCCACCGATGCGGCCACGGCGCGCCGTCGCCTCGAAACGCTGGCCCGCCTGAAGTGGCTCAACCAGCTCTACACGATCGCCAGGGACGCGCAGTTCGACGGCTTCGATGCGATGTTCGAGGTCTGGAACGGCGATCGCCTCGTGCGCAGCGGCTCCGCGCAGCAGGTCGACGCGAAGCTCCTGCCGCTGCGCAGCGGCGAGCGCGCCGTGCTCAACGTGCGCAACACCAGCGCGCGCTCGGTGGACCTGGTCATCGTCGGCATCGACCCGCAAGGCGGTGCGCGCCAGGTCTACCCCGAGGACCCGGGCGAGACCAACCGCTTCAAGCGCGGCACGCGCGAGGCGCCCGCCGTCAAGCGCTTCGAGCTGCCCTGGTTCAACGCCGAAGGCGGCCGCCTGCTGGTGCTGGCCACGCCCGCGGCGCCTTACAGCGCGCCGCGCCTGTTCGGCACGGGCGCGGGCGATGCTGTCGCGGGGGGCGCCGAAGTGCGCGTGCGCGGCGCGCTGCAACCCGAGAGCGAGCGGCAGACCTTCGCCGCGATGGTTCATTGGGCGGGCGAAATGTCGGCCGCCAAGTAAGACGACACACCACCACCGGATTTTTCTCAGGAGATCGACATGAGCTGGACCTACGATGGAAAACTGGACCCCGACGAGGCCCTGCGCCTGCTGGACTACCTGTCGGGCGAATCGGGCAACGACTTCTCGATGATGATCGAGAGCAAGGGCACGCCGATCGAAGGCGAATCGGTGCGCACCTACGAAGACGGCAAGCAGCGCATGGACATCGGTGGCTACTCGTACAAGTCCGACGTGGTCATCCCGCCCGGCTCCAGCAAGGGGAAGCTGCGCAACTACTCGTTCATCGTGATCCGCGACTGCGATGCCGCCACGGCCTCCATCGCGAGCCTCCTGAAAAGCCAGGACGCCGACCTGAAGGTGACGGTGTCGGTCTTCAAGGCCGGCGGCGACAGCTCCAAAGAGCTGCAGTCGCACCTGGAGTTCGTGCTGGAGGGCGCGCGCGTGAACTGCCACGCCATCGTGACCGGCGGCACGCCCAAGCGGCCCTGCGACATCATCTTCTTCGACTACACGAAGCTGGAGATCCGCTCGGCGCCGCAGCAAAAGACCGGCGCGCGCGGGGCGGTGCGCACCTGCACCTTCACGGGCAACTGAAATGACCACCTCCGCCGAACTCCTGAAGTCCGCCGACCCGGTGGCCGCGCTCAAGGCATTGAGCGACGAGGTGCGCGCCAAGCCTTCCGACAGCAAGCACCGCGTCTTCATGGCGCAACTGCTCTGCGTCATGGGCCAGTGGGAGCGTGCGCTCAACCAGCTCACCGTCGCGGCCGAGCTCGATGCGCTGGCCGTTCCGATGAAGCAGGTGTACGGCGACGCCGTGCGCTGCGAAGGCCTGCGCGCCGAGGTGTTCGCCGGCACGCGCACGCCCATGATCTTCGGCCAGCCCGACGAATGGCTGGCGCTGCTCATCGAATCGCTGCTGCGGCAAGGGCGCGGCGAGAGCGAGCTGGCCGAGGACCTGCGCCAGCGCGCGTTCGATGGCGCCCCCGCCATCGCCGGCACCATCGACGGCACGCCCTTCGAGTGGCTGGCCGATGCCGACATGCGCCTGGGCCCCGTGCTCGAAGCCTTCGTCAATGGCAAGTACTACTGGATTCCCTACGCGCGGCTCGCGCACGTGAAGATCGAGCCGCCCGAGGACCTGCGCGACTGCGTCTGGATGCCCGCGCACCTGCAGTTCGAGAACGGCGGCGAGACCCTCGCGCTCATTCCCACGCGCTACGAAGGCACCGAGAAGAGCGAAGACGGCGAACTGCGCCTGGCGCGCAAGACCGAGTGGCGCGAACTGCGCCCCGAGGTGTGGGCCGGCACCGGCCAGCGCGTGCTCGGCAGCGATGCCGGCGAGTACGCGCTGATGGACGTGCGCGAGATCCTGTTCAACCCGGTGGCTTCTGCCGAAGCATCGCAGGACGGACCCGGGGACGGAGGCGGCTGAGGTGGCCGAGCTCACCGCCCAGGAGCGCCTGCAGCCTTCGCTGCTCGACCGCCTGGTCGACAACGCGCCCACCGAAAAACGCGAGAGCGACGAGAAGCGCACGCTCACCAAGCAGGCGCTGCGCGCGGCCGTGCTGCGCGACCTGAGCTGGCTCTTCAACGCCACGGGTTTCGGCCTCGCGATGGACGACAAGCAGTACCCGAATGCGGCGCGCTCGGTCATCAACTACGGATTGCCTATGCTGTCTGGCCAGTTCACCTCGTCGGTGCAGCGTGTCAGCATGGAACAGGCTTTGAAGAACGCAATCCTGCAGTTCGAGCCGCGCATTTTGTCCCGCACTCTCGAAGTGGAACTCGTCATGGAAGGCTCGGCACTGGACTCGCACAACAGCATCGGCCTGCAGATCCGCGGCATGCTGTGGGCGCAACCCGTGCCGCTGGAGTTCCTGATGCGAAGCCGTGTAGACCTGGAAGAAGGACGCATCGAGATCGTGGACATGGCGCAAAACCCAAGGTAAGTCCTGACATGGACCCTCGGCTGCTGAACCTGTACGAGCAGGAACTGCGCTACTTCCGCGAGAGCTCTTCGGAGTTCGCGCGCGCCTTTCCGAAGATTGCGCATCGGTTGGGAATCGAAGGCCAGGAAGTTGCCGACCCATATGTCGAGCGCTTGATCGAGGCCACGGCCTTCCTCTCGGCGCGCGTCAATCTCAAGCTGGATGCCGAGTACCCGCGCTTCACAGGACACCTGCTCGATATCGTCTATCCGAATTTCCTTGCGCCGACGCCCGCGATGGCGGTGGTGTCCTTCGCGCCCGACCTGGACGACGCCAACCTCGCCACAGGCCCGAAGCTGCCGCGCGGCGCGGGCCTGCGCGCGCGACAGGCCGTGGGGCAGAACACGCATTGCGAATTCCGCACATCGAGCGCGCTGCGCATCTGGCCGATGGAGGTGCAGCGCGCGCAGTACTTCACCTATGCGCCCGACCTGCCGCTGGCCACGCACCCGCAGTCGCGCGCCATTCGCGGCGGCCTGCGCATCGCGCTGCGCGCGACGGCCGGGCTCAAGTTCAACCAGATCGCACTCGACGACCTGGTGCTGCACCTGGGCGGCGCCGAAGACGTCGCCTGGCAACTGCAGGAATGTGCGCTGGGCCAGCCCATCGGCGTGATGGTGCGGCCGCTGTCGCCCACCGGCGCGCTGCAGGGCGCGGCGCAGAGCCTGCCTGCGAGCGCGATCCAGCCCGTGGGCTTCGAGGACGACGAGGCGCTGCTGCCGGTCACCGCCACGGGCTTCTCGGGCTTTCGCCTGCTGCAGGAGTACTTCGCGTTTCCGCAGCGCTTCCAGTTCCTGCGCATCGCGGGGCTGCAGGCGCTGCTGGCGACGATGCCGGTCACCGAGATCGAACTCGTGCTGCTGTTCTCGCGCGGCGACGCGGCGCTCGAAAAACTGGTGAGCGCCGAGAACGTGCAGCTGCACTGCGTGCCCATCGTCAACCTGTTCACCAAGCGGCTGGACCGCGTGCCGCTCAACGAAGGCGTGAGCCAGTTCCACCTGGTGCCCGACCGCACGCGGCCGCAGGACTTCGAGGTGCACACCGTCACCGAGGTCATCGGCCACGGCGCACCCGGTGCCGATGCGGCGGCCGCGGAGCAGCCGTTCCGGCCTTTCTACTCGGCCTTCCACGGCACGCGGCACAGCCACCCGGCCTACTTCACGACCACGCGCGAGCCGCGCATGCTGTCGGTGAGGCAGCGCACCGAGGGGCACCGCAGCAGCCACATCGGCTCCGAGGTCTACATGCAGATCGTCGATCCGCAGCAGGCGCCGTATGCGGCCACGCTGCGGCAGCTGGCGGTGACCGCGCTGTGCACCAACCGCGACCTGCCGCTCCTGATGCCGCTGGGCCGCGACAACGATTTCGATTGCGTCGACTCCTTCCCGGTGCAGCGCGTGCGCATGGTGCGCGGGCCTTCGCGGCCGGTGTCGCCGGTGGTGAGCCAGGGGCTGGGCTGGCGGGTGGTCGATCACCTCGCGCTCAACTACCTGTCGATTTCGGACAGCACGCCGGAGCAGGGCGCCGCCGCGCTGCGCGAGACGCTGATGCTCTACGCCACCCATGCCGACGAGATGCGCCAGGGCCAGGTGCGCGGCCTCCTGTCCGTGAAGAGCAAGCCCGTGGCGCGCCGCCTTCCACTGAAGGGACCGATCGCCTTCGGGCGCGGGCTGGAGGTGACGCTGGAGGTCGACAAGGATGCGTTCCACGGCCACAGCGTGTTCCTCTTCGGTGCCGTGATGTCGCGCTTTCTCGCGCGCCATGTGGAGGTCAACCATTTCGTCGAGACCGTGCTGCGCGTGGCGGGCAAGGGCGAGACCATGCGATGGAGGCCGCTGTGCGGGACCCGGCAGATTCTGTAGGCACGCGCGTGGACAACGCGTTGCGCGGATGGTCGGCAGAGCCGTGGTCGTTCGATTACTTCGCGGTGATGCGCCGGCTGGAATCGGTGGCCGGCACCACGCCGCGCTGGGGCCGCGCGCTGCTGCCGAGCGCAGAGCCCGTGCGCGTGGGGCAGGAGCCCTCGCTCTCGTTCGCACCGGCCAGCTTCAGCCGCTTCGAGCCGGCGACCGCGTACTCGCCGCCGCGTTTGCGGCAGCATTTCTTCAGCTACGTCGGTCCCAACGGCCCGCTGCCGGTTCACCTGAGCGACTTCATCCGCGAGCGCAGCCTGAACCATGGCGACCCGACGTGGCTCGCGTTCCTGGACAGCTTCCTGCATCGCTTCTCGCTGCACTTCTACCGCGCCTGGGCGCAGGCGCGGCCCGCGGTGGCGCTGGACCGTCCGGGCGAAGACCGATTTCGGCTGCAGGTCGGCGCGCTCATCGGCACGGGCACGCCGGGCCGCATCGGCCGCGACGAGGTGCACGACGATGCGCGCCTTCATTTCTCGGGCTGGCTCGCGCGCCGCGTGCACAACGCCGAGAGCGTGGAGTCGGTGCTGTGCAGCTACTTCGGCGTGCCGGTGACGCTGGAGCGCTGGGTCGGCCACTGGATGGGCGTTCCCGCCGACGAGGTCACGCGGCTCGGGCGCGGCGAGAGTTCGCGCTCGATGGGCATGGGCGCGATGCTCGGCACCCGCGCGTGGGACCGGCAGCACCGCGTGCGCCTGCACATGGGACCGCTCACGCTGGATCAATACCGCATGTTCCTGCCGATCGGCACCGCGCGGCCGGTGCTGCAGCGCTGGATGCAGCAACTGCTGGGCGACGAACTCGAATGGGACGCCGAGCTGGTGCTGGAGAAGGCCCAGGTGCCCGCCACGCGGCTCGGACAGAAGCAGGGCAACGCGCCGCGCCTGGGCTGGGTCTCGTGGCTCGGCCAGCGCCCGCGTTCGAAGGACGCGGCGGACGTGCGCATCGGCAACAGCTCGATGACCGCCCGGGCCGCCCAGGCCCCTGCAGGAGCCGCCGCATGACGACGATGCCCGACCGCGCAGGGACGGTGGCGGAAGCGGAAGCGGAAGCGGAAGCGGAAGCGGACGCGAACGTGCCCGGCACGGCAACCGTCGGCGTGCTGCTGGCGCACGCGGCGGCGCTGGTGCGCGAGCAGAAGCTGGACGCGGCCGACGAGCTGCTGGTCCGCATTCTCCAGGCCACGCCCGGCGACCCCGATGCCTTGCATTACCAAGGGCTGCTGCGCCATGCGCAGGGCCGCGGCGACGAGAGCATCGCGCTGATCGGCCGCTCGCTCTCGTTGAAACCCGCCCAGAGCGGTGCGTGGAACAACCTGGGCAACCTGCTGGTCGAGATCGGCCGCATCGACGACGCGATGCGCGCCTACGAGAACAGCGTTTCCTTCGCCAGCGGAGGCGACGAAGGCGCCGATGCGCTGAGCAACATCGCGTCGCTCGAACGCAAGAAAGGCCACTGGCACGCCGCCGAGCGGGTCAGCCGCCGCGCCATCGAACTGCGGCCGGACTTCAGCGAGGCCTGGTACAACCTGTCGATCGCGCTGATGGAGCAGGGGCGCATTCACGAGAGCGTCATCGCCAACAGCCGTGCAGTGCTGCTGCAGCCGCGCAACCTGAGCGCGCGCTCGCAGGTGATTCGCGCCCTGGAGCTGCTCGGCGAGCGCGAGCAGGCCATCGGCATGTACCGCGAGTGGCTGGCCGAGGCGCCCGGCCACCCGGTGGTATCGCATCTGCTGGCTGCCTGCGAAGGGCACGCACCGGCACGCGCGAGCGACGGCTATGTGGAGACCGTGTTCGACAGCTACGCCGGCAGCTTCGACGCGAGCCTGGAGAAGCTGCACTACCGCGCGCCCGAACTGGTGGCGCGCGCGGTGCAGGAAATGCATGGTTCGCCCGCCGCGAACCTGGCCGTGGTCGATGCCGGCTGCGGCACCGGACTCTGCGCCCCGCTGCTGCGGCCCTGGGCCGCGCACCTGGCCGGCTGCGACCTGTCGGTCGGCATGCTGCAGCGCGCGGAGCAGCGCGGCGGCTACGACGTGCTGCACAAGGCCGAACTCACCCACTATCTGGACACCCAGCCCGCCCGGTTCGACCTGGTGGCATCGGCCGACACGCTGTGCTATTTCGGCGACCTGCACGAGGTGCTGGCGGCAGCCGCGCGCGCGCTGCGCCCGGAAGGCGGCGTGGTGTTCACGGTCGAGGCCATGGCCGGGGGGCAGGACGACTTCACGCTCGAAGGCAGCGGCCGCTACCGCCATGCGGCAGCGCACGTCCAGGCCTGCCTTGCGGCCGCCGGTTTCGGCGCCATCCGCATCGAGCCGATCGTCCCGCGCCGCGAGGCGGGGCAGGACGTGCAGGGTTGGTTGGCCAGCGCAAGGCTTTGTGCGCATTGACGCCGGGCACGGATCGCCGAACTTCAAATTGCCCGACATGAATCGTCTTCAACAGAGATACGGAGAACTCCATGAGTGAAATCAGTCGCACCGCCCTTTTCGGCAAGCTCAACTCGCTGGCCTACAAGGCCATCGAAGGCGCCACGGTGTTCTGCAAGATGCGCGGCAATCCGTATGTGGAACTGGAGCACTGGTTCGCCCAGCTGCTGCAGGCGCAGGACTCCGACCTGCACCGCGTGATCCAGTACTACGGCCTGGATGTGTCGGTGATCGCGAAGGACATGACGGCCGCGCTGGACCGCCTGCCGCGCGGCGCCACCGCGATCAGCGACTTCTCGCCGCACATCGAGAACGCCATCGAGCGTGCGTGGACCTACGCCACGCTGCAGTTCGGCGAGGCGCAGGTGCGCACCGGCTACATCGTGGTCGCGATGCTGAAGACGCAGAGCCTGCGCAACCCGCTCTTCAACTTGTCCAAGCAGTTCGAGAAGATCAAGGTCGAGGACCTAGCCGACAACTTTCCGAAGGTGTGCGACGCCTCGCCCGAATCGCAGATGCGCGCGCAGGACGGCACCGGCATGGGCAGCGGCGCGCCGGGCGAAGACTCGGGCGCGATGGCGCCCGCGGCCATGGGCAAGGGCGATGCGCTGAAGAAGTTCGCAGTCGACCTCACCGAGAAAGCCAAGAAGGGCGAGATGGACCCGGTGACCGGGCGAGACGAAGAGATCCGCCAGATCGTCGACATCCTCATGCGCCGCCGCCAGAACAACCCGCTGCTGACCGGCGAGGCCGGTGTCGGCAAGACCGCGGTGGTCGAAGGCTTTGCGCAACGCCTCGCGCGTGGCGACGTGCCGCCGCAACTGAAAGACGTGAAGCTGCTCACGCTGGACATCGGCCTGCTGCAGGCCGGCGCGAGCATGAAGGGCGAGTTCGAGCAGCGCCTGCGCCAGGTGATCGACGAGGTGCAGAGTTCGCCGACGCCGATCATTTTGTTCATCGACGAGATCCACACGCTCGTGGGCGCGGGCGGCGCGGCCGGCACCGGCGATGCGGCCAATCTGCTCAAGCCCGCGCTCGCGCGCGGCAACCTGCGCACCATCGGCGCGACCACCTGGGCCGAGTACAAGAAATACATCGAGAAAGACCCGGCGCTCACCCGCCGCTTCCAGGTCGTGCAGGTGCCCGAGCCCGACGAGGTGAAGGCCATCCTGATGCTGCGCGGCGTGGCCAGCGTGCTGGAGAAGCACCACCGCGTGCAGCTGCTCGACGAAGCGATCGAGGCGGCCGTCAAGCTCTCGCACCGCTACATTCCCGCGCGCCAGTTGCCCGACAAGGCAGTAAGCCTGCTGGACACCGCGTGCGCCCGCGTGGCCGTGTCGCAGCACGCGACGCCGCCCGAGGTGGAAGACTGCATGCGCCGCATCGAGGGCCTCACGGTCGAGCAGGAAATCATCGGCCGCGAAGCCACCATCGGCATCGACGTGACCAAGCGCTCGACGCAGGTCGAGGCGCTGCTGGTCGAATCGAAGCTGCAGCTCGAAGCGCTGAATGCGCGCTGGCAGGAAGAGAAGGGGCTGGTCGACCGGCTGCTGGAGTTGCGCAGCAAACTGCGCGCGGGCAACAAGCCGGTGGACGCGCCCGCGACCGCGGCCGATGCAACGGCCGTCGCTGCACCCGCAGATCCGGCCGCTGCCGCCGCGCCCGCACACGACCGCGCCGCGCTGCTCGCCGAACTGCACGAGCTGCAGGCCAAGATCCACGCGGTGCAGGGCGAGTCGCCACTCATCCTGCCGTCGGTCGACGAACAGGCCGTGGCCTCGGTGGTCGCCGACTGGACCGGCATTCCCGTCGGCCGCATGGTCAAGAACGAAGTGGAGGCGGTGCTCAAGCTCGCCGACACGCTCAACCAGCGCGTCATCGGCCAGAAGCACGGCCTGGAGATGATCGCGCGCCGCATCCAGACCTCGCGTGCGCGGCTGGACAATCCGCAAAAACCCATCGGCGTCTTCATGCTCTGCGGCACCTCGGGCGTCGGCAAGACCGAGACCGCGCTGGCACTGGCCGAGGCGCTGTACGGCGGCGAGCAGAACATCATCACCATCAACATGAGCGAGTTCCAGGAGGCGCACACCGTCTCCACGCTCAAGGGCGCGCCGCCCGGCTACGTGGGCTACGGCGAAGGCGGCATCCTGACCGAGGCCGTGCGCCGCCGCCCCTACAGCGTGGTGCTGCTGGACGAGGTGGAAAAGGCCCACCCCGACGTGCACGAGATCTTCTTCCAGGTCTTCGACAAGGGCTGGATGGAAGACGGCGAGGGCCGCATGATCGATTTCAAGAACACGATCATCCTGCTCACCACCAATGCCGGCAGCGAGCTCGTGATGAGCATGTGCCGCGACCCCGAGCTCTTGCCCGATTCGAACGCACTGGCCGATGCGCTGAAGGCGCCGCTCATGAAGGTGTTCCCGCCCGCGCTGCTGGGCCGCATCGTCACCATTCCCTACTACCCGCTGTCGCCGGACATGATGAAGAAGATCGTGCGGCTGCAGCTGGGCCGCATCAAGAAGCGCGTAGAGACCAACCACGGCGTGCCCTTCGAATACACCGAGGCGGTGATCGAGCAGGTGGTCGCGCGCTGCCAGGACCCCGAGTCGGGCGGCCGCGTGATCGACGCGATCCTGACCAACACGGTGCTGCCCACGATTTCCGTCGAGTACCTGCAACGTCTTGCATCCGGTGGAGAGATCCGCCGCGTCGCGCTGGACGTGAAGGATGCCGACTTCACCTACGCGTTCGACTGAGCTGCTCCATCTTTCAAGAGACCGAGCCGCTTCCATCCATCAAGAGCAAAAAATGGCCGACCACGAGTTCCGCATCGAGACCGATTCACCCGCCAAGGACGACTTGATGTTCTGGCGCATCGTGGGTCACGAGGCCCTTGCGCGCCCGTCGGCCTACGAGCTCACGGTGCTCTCCAAGAACAAGGCGCTCGATGCCAAGGACATCCTGGGCCGTGCGTTCGACGTGGTCATCGAGTTCCAGGACAAGGGCGGCGGCGTGCACGAGCGGCACTGTCAGGGCCACGCGGTGCGCTTCGTGCGCGCGGGGCACGTGGGCCGGCATTTCGAATATCGCATCACGCTGCGCTCGTGGTTCTGGCTGCTCACCAAGCGCACCAACTCGCGCATCCTGCAGGACAAGAAGGTGCTGGAGGTGCTCGATGCAGTGTTCGAGGACGGCCCCATCAAGCGCTTCAAGAAGACCAAGGCCGGCAACGTGATCGGCACGCATACGCCCCGGCGCTACTGCGTTCAGCACCAGGAGAACGACTACCAGTTCCTCTCGCGCCTGCTGGAGGACGAGGGCATCTACTACTGGTTCGATTCGCACGATGCGCCCGGCACCATGCACCTGTCGGACGCGAGCGACCTGGCGCACGAGAAGCTGCCGGCCGAAAGCACCCTGAGCTACATGCCCAGCGATGCGACCGAGGCGCGGCACAACCAGATCTCGCGCTGGGTGAGCGCGCGCCAGTTCGACACCGGCAAGCAGGCCTCGCGCGACAGCGACTTCAAGGCGATAAAGAAGAAGCTGAGCGCCACCATCGACGTGAAGGACGACCATGAGCTGGCCGACTTCGAGGAGTTCGAATTCCCCGGCGGCTATTTCACCGGCGACGACGGCGAGAACCGCACCAAGCTGCGCGGCGACGAACTGAACGCGCGCCGCGACCGCCACTGGGCGCTGACCACCTGGCCCGACGTGACGGCGGGGCGCAGCTTCAAGTTCGAGGGCGACCCCGACGGCACGCGCAACGGCGAGTACGTGATCGCGGCCTGCACCTTCATGGCGAGCCACCCCGGCTATGAAAGCGTCGGCGCCGGCACGGCCGTGGCGCAGGACGTGCACGCGGCGCTGGCCGACGTGCTGCGCGACGACGCGGTGAACGCCGACACGCTGCAGGTGCTGCAGGACCTGATCGCCAGCACGCCGATGCTCAGTACCTCGCAGCCGGGAACCAGCGCGTTCCTGATCACCGCGATTCCGATGGAGCGCGCCTACCGGCCGCCGCGCCTCACGCCGCGCGTGACCATGCCCGGGCCGCAGACCGCCATCGTGGTCGGCCCGGCGGGCGACGAGCTGCACGTGGACGACCACGGCCGCGTGAAGGTGCACTTCCACTGGGACCGCTACGACGAGAGCAACGAGAAGTCGACCTGCTGGGTGCGCGTGTCGCAGCCCTGGGGCGGCAAGGGCTGGGGCGGGTACTTCATTCCGCGCATCGGCCAGGAGGTGATCGTCGACTTTTTGAACGGCGACCCGGACCGCCCGGTGATCGTGGGCCGCGTCTACAACGACGACCAGCCCATTCCGTACAAGTCGCCCACGCAGAGCGGCTTCAAGACCCGCTCCACGCCCGGCGGCGGTCCCGCGAACTTCAACGAGATCATGTTCGAGGACAAGAAGGGCGAGGAGAACATCAACATCCACGCCGAGCTGGACATGAGCCGCAGCGTGGAGCGCGACGACTCGACGACGGTGGACCGGGACCAGTCGGTGACCGTGAAGCGCGACCAGACCGAGCACGTGGACCGCGACCGCAAGAGCACGGTCACGCGCAACGAGACCACCATGGTGGTGGTCGACCAGAAGAACACGGTCAAGGGCCACCAGAACAACCAGGTGGTGGGCAACCGCGACACCTTCATCGACAGCAACGACATGCTGAAGGTGACGGGCACCGGCACCCACGAGGTGATCGGCGCGCGCAGCGACATCTCGCGCGCCGGCGAGACCCGCA
>NZ_FOXJ01000003.1 GCF_900115685.1 Variovorax sp. 770b2
GACGATGCACCTGCACCCGCACTTGCGCCCGATCCCGAGCCCCGGCTCTGCTGCTGCACGGGCCTCGCGCTCACGCTCTTGTAGTCCCAGCTCTGCTGCGCGAGGCTGTTGGTCTGCAACTGGCGGCTGCCGCGCCATTGCTGGATGGTGTCTTCGCTCTCGCTCGCATCGGCGCGGTGAAAGCGGATGGTGGCTTGCGTGTTGGCGCGGAAGGCGCCGTTGTGGTCGGCGATGACGAGGGTGTGGCTGCCGAGGTTGCCGTCCTTGCCAGTCGCGTGTTCGAACCAGTAGCACAGGCCCTCTTCAGCCAGGAGGCGTGCGACGAAGTCGAAGTCGCTCTCGTGGTACTGCGTGGTGATGCCGCGCACCGGATAGATGTCGCGCTGCGCGATCTCCCAGCGCCACTGCACAGCCAGCTTGCCCTGGCTTTGATACCGCGCGAACACGGCATCGACGATGTCGAACACGCTCTGGTGCTGGAAGAGGCAGCTGTCCTGGCGATGCCGCAGGAACGCGAGCCACGGTTCGATGACGATGCGGTAGCGCGCCATGCCGCCGTTGCTCGATACGCATTCGGCTTCGGTCACGTGGCCGTGGAAGGGGCGGAGGTCAGTGCGGCTCTGTGCGGTCTGCAGATCCAGGCGCACGCCCTGGCCCATCAGCGTCTTGAGCTCGATGTGCGCGTCGTCGCTGAGCGCCGTGAGCTCGAAGCGAAAGCCGCCGTCGTCCAGGGACTCGATGCCGTCCAGCCTTTCGGCCAGCAGCTTGTTGTCGCCCAGCGGCGTGTGCAGCACCAGCAGCCGGTCGCGCTGCAAAGTGCCTGCTGCGCCCGAACGCAGCTGCGCGCCCAGCGACGCAGCGTTGAAGTCCGACATTTTTTTCTCTCCCCTGTGACTCTCGATCCACCGCCGCATGCCGCGGCGCCTCCCCCGTGATCCTTCAGCGCTGTTCGTCGCTCTTGTCTTTGCCGGCCTTGGATGAACGAAACCTCAGGCCGATTCGCTGTCTTTATTTATTGCACGAACGCGCGGCGCACAGCCGTAGGCTGCCGCAGTTTGCAAATGATATCCGGGGCATTCCCCTCTGCAAAGACGAAGCGCGTGCAGCGCGGGCAAGGCCGCGCTGCACTGATACTTTCAGATTACCGAACGCCGCATCGCCGCGAAATAACTGTGGGGCGAGCCCTACAGAGCGCCGCGTGCCGCGGCACGGCAGCCTCACCCCTACCGGGCGACAAAGCGATTGCGCAACAGACCCAGCCCGGAGATTTCCACCTCCACGGTGTCCCCCGCCACGATGCGCGGCGACTTGCCGTCGGTCCCCATCCAGATCACATCGCCCGGGTGCAGCGTGAGGTAGCGCGTCATGCGGCTGATGAAGGTGCGGATGTCGTAGAGCATCTCGCCGGTGCGGAAATGCGTGCGCACTTTGCCGTTGACGCGCACCGTGGTCTCGGCCGCATCGATGTCGAAGTCGGTCTCGATCCACGGCCCCATGGGCTTGAAGGTGTCGCAGTTCTTCGAGCGCCAGAAGGTGCGGTCCGAGGCCTGCCACAGCCGCTCGCTCACGTCGTTGCCGATGGTGTAGCCCAGCACGCACGAGAGCGCATCGGCCTCGCTCAGGCCCTTGGCCTCGCGCCCGATCACCACCACCAGTTCGCCCTCGTACTCGACCTGCTGCGCGTCGGGCGGAATCACCACCGCCTCCTCATGCGCCACCAGCGCGTTGACGGCGCGATAGCCGATGTCGGCCTGCGGCGGAATGGCCACGGGGTTGCCGGTCTGCTCGGCGTATTCGCGGATGTGCTTCACGTAGTTGAGGCCGGCCGCGTAGAAGGTGCGCGGCACGAGCGGCACCTGGATCTTCACGTCGGCCAGCCGGTGCGTGCGCCCGGTCGGCTCGTGCGTGCCGAAGGGCGTGCCGCGCACTTCGCGGATGCGGTCGTCGGCCTCCAGGATGCCGTAGGCGGCAGCGGCGCCGGGCGCCGAGAAATGAATCCAGCGCATGCCTATTCCGCCTTGATGTTCGCGCTGCGGATCAGTTCGGCCCAGCGCGCGCGGTCCTTGGCGAGCCAGTCGCGGTATTCGGTGGGGCCCAGGTGCTTCACGTCGGCGCCGAGCGAGCGCAGCCTCTCCTGCAGCGCGGGCTTGGCCAGCGCCGCGGCAATGGCGCTGTCCAGCTTGTCGGCGATCGGCTTGGGCAGTCCGGCCGGCGCGATGAAGCCGATGGGCTGCGAGTACTCGTCAAAGCCCGGAAAGCCGAGCTCGCCCGTGGTGGGCACCTGCGGATAGTCGGCGTGGCGCTTGGCAGTGGTCACGGCCAGGATGCGCAGCTTGCCGCTGGTCACGTACTCCGACGCGCCGATCATCGGGAAGAACATGAAGTCGACGCGGCCCGACATCACCTCGGTCAGTGCCGGCGCATTGCCCTTGAACGGAATGTGGTTCATGTGCGTGCCGGTCTTCTGCTCGAGCAACGCGGCCGCCAGGTGCGCCGAGCCGCCCACGCCGGCGGTGCCGTAGCTCACGGCGTCGGTCTTGCTCTTGGCCTTTTTCACCAGGTCGTCCAGCGTCTTGTAGGGCGAGTCGCCTGCCACCACGATCAGTTGCGGCAGCACGGCCACCATGCTGATGGGCGTGAAGTCCTTGATCGGGTCGTACTTGATGCGCGCGGGCTGCAGCAGCGGATTCACGTTGTGCGAGATGGTGTTGACGATGAGCGTGTAGCCATCGGGCGCGGCGCGCTGCACGAACTCGGTGGCGATGTTGCCGTTGACGCCCGCCTTGTTGTCGACGATGACCGACTGCCCCAGCGTCGCGCCGATGTCCTGGCCCAGCACGCGCGCGAGCACGTCGGTGGGCCCGCCGGCGCTGTAGCCGACCACCAGGCGGATGGGCTTGTCGGGGTACGTGCCGTCGGCGCGCGCCGGGAGCGACGCCACGCCCAGCAGCGCGGCGACGGTGAGGGTGGCGGCGCGCAATGCAACGCGCCTTCTCGGGGTAGCGCTCGGGTTATTTCTCGGGGTTTGTCTCGTCATGGTTTTGTCTCTTTCAAGGGGTCAGGAAATCGCGGGTTCGATGTGGCGTGCAGGTACGCGCTCGCGGCACGCGGGCTGCTCGGGCGGCGCGGCCTCGCCGGCCGGCCGCAGCAGATCGGCCGTGAGGTGCTGCACGCCAGGCGCGCCGCACAGCCGCATGGTGCGCAGCAGTTCGTCGTGCAGGATGCCCAGCGCACGCTGCGCGCCCTCCTCGCCTGCGGCCACGGCGCCATAGAGCGTCGCGCGGCCCAGCAGCACGCCATGCGCGCCGAGCGCCAGCGCCCGGGCGATGTCGCTGCCGCGCCGGATGCCGCCATCGACCAGCACGGGCACGCGCCCCGCAACGCCGCGCAGCACCTCGGGCAGTGCCTCCAGGCTGGCCACGGCGCCGTCGAGCTGGCGGCCGCCGTGGTTCGACACGACGATGGCGTCCACGCCCATCTTCGCCAGGCGCTGCGCGTCGTCGCCGCGGCTCACGCCCTTGACGATGAGCTTGCGCGGCCAGCGGTCGCGCACCTGGGCCAGGCGAGCCCAGTCGAACGAAGGGTCGTAGCTGCGGCCGACCGACGAGGCGATGGCCGTCGCGCTGGTGGCGGCGGCTTCGAGCCCGCGCAGGTTCTCCATCACCGGCATGCCGCGCACGAGCATGTCGAGCGCCCAGCGCGGCCGCGAGGCGAAGTCGAGCATGTTGCGCGCCGAGAAGCGGAACGGGATCGAGAAGTGGTTGTGAAAGTCGCGCTCGCGCTTGCCGCCCACGGGCAGGTCCACGGTGATGACCAGCGCCTCGTAGTCGGCGTGGTGCGCGCGTTCGATCAGCTGCCAGAAGAAGTCCTGGTTGCGCAGCACGTAGGCCTGGAACCAGTGGCGCCCCGGCGCGCGCGTGGCGATGGTCTCGATGGCGGTGGTGGCGCTGCTCGACAACGTATATGGAATGCCCAGCTTCGCTGCCGCGGTCGCGAGCGCCAGGTCGGCATTGCGGCAGCCGAAACCGGCCGCGCCCGTCGGCGCGATGGCCGCGGGCATGCCGGCCGCTGCGCCGAGCAGGGCGCAGGCCGACGAGGCGGCGGCCACGTCGACCAGCACGCGTGGCGCGAAGCGCCATTGCGCATAGGCCTGCGCGTTGGCGGCGAGCGTGCGCTCGTCCTCGGCGCCGCCGTCGTAGAAGTCGAACACGGCGCGCGGCAGGCGGCGGCGCGCAAGCGCGCGCAGGTCGGCGATCGAGTAGCAATCCGCGACCCTGCGCGGCGCGCGCCACGCCGTCATGCGCCCAGCGCCTCGGCCGCCTCGCGCGGCGTGCCGTCGTCGTGGAAGAAGCGCGTGGCCATCACCTGGCAGCGCTTGATGAGCCGAGGCTCATCGGGCCGGTAATCGGGAATGGCGTTGTGGATGGTGCCCATGTTGTCCCACATCAGCACGTCGCCGACCTGCCAGCGGTGCGCGTAGCGGTACGCCGGCTGGGTCTGGTGCGCGAACAGGAACTCGAGCGCTTCGTCGCTCTCGCGCTCGTCCATCTCGTTGATGCGCACTGCGTAGCCGGGGTTGGCATAGAGCACGCGCCGCCCCGTGATCGGGTGCCGCAGAAAGAGCGGGTGCGACACCGGCGGTCTCGCCGCGCGCTGCGCGGGCGTGAGCGGCGGGCGCGTGCTGCCGCGTTCGCGCCGCATCATTTCCCAGAACTTGTCGAAGTCGTGCAGCACGGTCATGCCGTCGAGCCGCTGCTTCCATTCTTCCGGCAAGCCGTCGCAGGCCGCGTGCATGTTGCAGAACTCGGTGTTGCCCAGCGGCTGGCCGTCGCGGTGCGGAATCTTCATGCCGTAGAGCACGTTGGTGAACGCGATCATGTGGCTGTACGACATGTCGGTGTGCCAGTCCTGCCCCGCGTCGGACAGGCCGATGGGCTTGCCGTTCTCCACGATGTTCGACAGCACCATCACCTCGGGCAGGCCCGACTCCTGGTAGGCACCGGCCACGTTGACCTCCAGACGCCCGAAGCGCGCCGAGAACGCGCGCAGCTGCGCGGCCGTGAGCTCCTGCTTCGGGTAGCTCAGCACGCCATGGCGGCCGAGCGCCTGCAGCAGCTGCTCGAACACGTCGTCCGGCAGCGGCTGCGAAAGGTCGAGGTTCTCGATGCGCGCGCCGAGCGTGGCGCCGCTGGGAATGATGCGAAGGGTCATGCGTGTTTCCTGGGGCGGGAGGTTGCGGAGGTTGCGAAGGGACGTGCGCTCAATACGCCGCGTCGAGCAGGGCCCGCACCTCGGCCGCATCGGCGACCTGGCGCGGGTTGTAGTAAAGGCCGCGCTCGCGCATCGTCTTGGCGGCGATGCGCTCCAGCGCGCCGTCCGGCACGCCGATGTCGCGCAGGCGGGTGGGCACGCCGATGCTGGCTTGCAGCGAGCGGATCGCGCCCACGAGCGATGCGGCATCGTGGCCAGCGCCGAGTGCGGCGGCGGCACGCGCGAGCGCCGGAGCGGCGGCGTTGGCGTTGAACGCCACCGCATGCGGCAGCATCACTGCATTGGCATCGCCATGGCCCACGCCGGTGACCGAGCCGATCGCATGGCAGATGGCGTGGTGCAGGCAAGTGCGCGCATTCACCAGCACCAGCCCCGAGAGATGCGCCGCATACAGCAGCGCGGCGCGCGCGGCCACGTCCTGCGGATCGCGGTGCACGGCCGGCAGCGCCGTCGCGAAGCGCGCCATCGCCTCGAGCGCGATGGTCTCGGTCAACGGCGAGCGTTCGCGCGAATAGAGCCCCTCGATGCAGTGCGCGAGGCCGTTCATGCCGGTCGCGCACATCAGTGCGGCGGGCACGCCGAGGTTGGCGCGCGGGTCGATCAGCACCAGCCGCGCGGCCAGCTGGATGTCGGAGAAGAGGAGCTTGGCGCCGTCCTCATCGCGCACGCCGAGGCTCACCGTGACCTCGGCGCCCGAGGCCGTGCCCGGAATGGCGACGATGGGCAGCTTGGGCGCCACGAGCCGCGGCGCGACCAGCGTGGCGGGCGGCGTGAAGCGCACCGCATGGTCGGCCAGCCGCCCGCCCTCGGCCATCAGCAGCGCGACGGCCTTGGCGGTGTCCGAGGCGCTGCCGCCGCCGATGGCGACCAGGCCGTCGACGCCTTCGGCGCACGCCCGCGCCGCGAGCTGCTCGACGAGGCGCACGCTCGAATGCGCGGGCACAGGTTCGGCCAGCACGAACGACGTGCCTTCGATCGACTGCATCGCACCGACGAACAGATCCGATGTGCGGGTGCGCGCCCCCGACAGCAGCATCGGCCGCGCGATGCCGAGCGCGGCCAGTTCATCGCACAGGCTCGCGACCGCGCCTTCGCGAAGCACGAGCCGCGTCGCCGGGCTGCGGTGCTGGAACCCGGCGGGCAATGCGGGCAGATTCGTCATTGCGGTCATTGCGCGAAGGCGAAGGCCGCCACCATGCGTTGCTCGGCGATGCGCCAGCCCTGCCCCGCCACGAGGCGGAAGGTGGTCGTCACGAGGTTGAAGCGAAACGGGCCGGCGATCGTCGGCACCGCGTCATCGCCCTGGCCGGCCGGGTAGCGGTAGGCGGTCATGCTGGCCTGCAGCACGGCGGTCGCTGCGTCCGGCGACAGCGCGCTCACGAAGGCGTTGCTCATCACATGGCGGGTGTCGAAGGCCGCGGACCGCGCATCGAGCGCGTCGCGCACCGCTGCCTTGCCGTCGAGCCACTGGCCCTGGCGCAGCCAGCGGCAGTCGTCGGTGAAGAGTTCGAGCATCGGCGCGTAGCGGCGCTCGTCCAGGTGATGGAAGAAGCGGTGCAGTTGCTGCGCCAGCGCCGGCAGCACGCCGGCCGCGGAAGATTCGGTGATGTTCATCTTTTGTTTCAATTCGCCCTGCCCTTGGAAGGCTTGCCTCGGCGTTCCACCCAAGTCTAGGAGCGAGGTTGCCGCTTGGGTCACCCTGTTCGACAATCCATGGTTTCCTGTTTCGAAACCTTGAAAGACAATCCATGGACCGTTTGCGCTGCCTTCAGGTGTTCAGCGAAGTGGCGCGCTGCGGCAGCTTCCTGCGGGCCGCCACGCAGTTGTCGCTCTCCCGCGCGACCATCACCAAGCACGTGGCCTGGCTCGAGGCGTCGATGGGCGCGCAGTTGCTCAAGCGCACATCCAAGCAGGTCGCGCTGACCGAGGCTGGTGCGCGCGTGCTGGCATCGGGGCGCGAATTGCTCGAGCGCTACGACGCGATCGAGAGCGAGGTGCGCGACGCGGTGCACCTGCCGCGCGGTGCGATCCGCGTGGGCACGCCACCCTCGTTCGGCGCCTATCACCTCATGCGGCTGATGGCCGAGTTCACGCGGCGCTATCCCGACATCGAGGTCACGGTGGTGCACGACGACGGCCGCTCGGACCTCGTGGCCGAGGCGCTGGACCTGTCGATCCGCATCGCCGCGTCGCTGGAGGACGCGAGCTACGTGGCGCAGCCGCTGCTGGTGTCGCCGCAGGTGGTGGTGGCCGCGCCCTCGTACCTGCGCGCGCACGGCCGGCCCGCGAAGGCGACGGACCTCGTGCATCACAACTGCCTTGTGCACACGGTCAAGTCGGGCGCGGGCGTATGGCGCTTCGAGGGCCCCGTGCGGCAGGAGGTTCGCGTGCGCGGCACCGTGCGCTCCAACCTGGGCGATGCGTTGAAGCAGGCGGCGCTGCAGGGCGCGGGCATTTCGGTGCACCCGCACTACATGGTGTCCGAGGAGCTGCGCGCGGGCACGCTCGAAGCGCTGCTGCCCGGCTGCGTGCCCGAGGCGATGGTGATCAACGTGGTGTTCTCCACGCGCCGCAACATGCCGGCACGGGTGCGGCATCTGCTGGAGTTCTTGAAGGAATGGTCGCGCAGCCCGCCCGAGTGGGCTGCGCCGCGCTTTCCGCCAACGGCGTGAAGTCACAGAATGGCGCACGGCAAGAAGTAGCCGCAAGGAGCCCCCATGCAAATCCGCGAACTCGCCACCGGCCTGCAATTCCCCGAAGGCCCGATCGCCATGGACGACGGCTCCGTGCTGCTGGTCGAGATCGCGCGGGGCACGCTCACGCGCGTGCGGCACGACGGGCTGGTGCAGGTGGTGGCCGACCTGGGCGGTGGCCCGAACGGCGCGGCCATCGGGCCTGATGGCGCGGTCTACGTGTGCAACAACGGCGGCTTCAAATGGCACACCGAGGCCGACGGCTGCCACCGTCCCGTGGGCCAGGCCGAGGACTATTCAGGCGGCCGCATCGAGCGCGTGAACCTCGCGACCGGCCACGTCGAGCGGCTGTACGACACCGTCGAGCACGGCGCGCTCTGCGGCCCCAACGACATCGTGTTCGACACCCACGGCGGCTTCTACTTCACCGACCTGGGCAAGACACGCGAGCGCGACATGGACCGCGGCGGCCTCTTCTACGGCCACAGCGATGGCAGCGCCGCCCGCGCGATCGCGCGGCCGGTGATGACGCCCAACGGCATCGCGCTCTCGCCCGACGGCAACACGCTCTACTACGCCGAGACCGAAGGCGCGCGCGTCTGGGCCTTCGACATCACCGCACCCGGCCGCGTGCGCAAGGACGGCTGGCCTTCGCCGCATGGCGGCCGCATGCTGTGCGCCTCGCCGGGCGGGCACTACCAGCGCTTCGACTCCATGGCCGTCGATGCGCTCGGCAACCTCTGCGTGGCGACGCTGCTGCATGGCGGCATCAGCATCGTCGCGCCCGATGGCAGCACGGTCGAGCACGTGCCCTTGCCCGACCGCTACACCACCAACATCTGCTTCGGCGGACGCGAACGACGAACTGCCTACGTCACGCTCTCGGGCAGCGGCCGGTTGATCGCGATCGACGACTGGCCGACGCCGGGCCTTGCGCTGAACTTCGAAGCCTGAAAGGTCGGAGTGCGCGTCAGCGTGCGACCCCGAACCAGCGTGCTAACCCTGGCGCTGTGGCGGTTTCATCAGGACACGACCTGGTAGTACAGGTTCTGCGGGTGCTTGGCCTGTGCAAAGAAAAACCAGCGCTCGGCCAGGAGGCCCGGCGCCTGCACCAGCACCGCGAGCAGCCAGGGCAGCATGGCCGCACTCGCGAGGCCCCACACCAGCAGCACCGCGGGCAATGCAAAGGCCAGCAGCAGGAAGCCAAGCTTGATGTTCTTCAGCGCCGCCAGCGACGCGCCATGGAAGAACTCGCGCGTGTTGAACGAGCCGGCCGACATGCCCATCGACTTCTGCACCAGCTTCTCGGTGCGGATGCCCGTGGCCGATTGCAGCGTCGACTTGTGACGAATGCCCGCGTTGCGCCGCAACGCTTGTCCACGCGCGGCCCACGCCGCCAGCGTGGCGACGAGCGCGCACGGGCCGAAGACCTGCACGAAGCGCGCCTCGCCGGCCAGCGCCGCCATCGCGCACGCCAGCACCAGCCCCGACGACAACCCGATCAGCGTGAAGTTGACGATGGTCAGCGGATGCGCCCACTCCTGGATGAAGCGCAGGCACGCATAGATCATCGCGGTGCAGTACCAGAGCGCGACCGCGCCGAAGAGCACCAGCACAGGCAGCAGCCACGACCATGGCGCGCCCGCACCGAAGCGCAGCGACAACCACCACAGTGCCACCAGCGCGATGAAGCCCGGCAGCACGATCACCTCGCGCGACATCCACGAGGTGCGCCACATCAGCACCGCGCGCCATGCGCGCGTCTTGCGGCCCAGGTGCATGAACGAAGCCGCGAGACCGGCCACGAGCAGCACCTCGGCGACGCCGAGGGCCAGCGTCAGGAAACCGGGTGCGACCCCAAGGCCGAACAGCACGGCCAGCGCGAGCGTGAACACCAGCCCCTGCGCCGCACCGGACAGCGTGGTGAAGAAAAGAATGGAGAACGCGGGATGCATGCCGTTATCCCTGTGCGTCGGTCGTCGACTGCGTGATGCGGCGCGGCAGGTACTGGTTGGCCGGGTTCGTTTCCCACTCGGGCATCAGCTGGTAGCCGCCGCGTTCGCGAATGGCCTTCGACACCTCGGAGTCCGGGTCCTTCACATCGCCGAAGAGCCGCGCGCCCGTGGGGCACGCCTTCACGCAGGCGGGCTTGCGGTCTTCCTTGGGCAGCAGCTCGTCGTAGATGCGATCGACACAGAGCGTGCACTTGGTCATGACCTGGCGTTCTTCGTCGAGCTCGCGCGCGCCGTAGGGGCAGGCCCAGGCGCAGTACTTGCAGCCGATGCACTTGTCATAGTCGACCAGCACGATGCCGTCTTCCTTGCGCTTGTAGCTCGCGCCCGTGGGGCACACGGGCACGCAGGGCGGGTCTTCGCAGTGCAGGCAGCTCTTGGGGAGGTGCACCGTCTCGGTCGCCGGAAAGGCGCCGGCCTCGTAGGTCTGCACGCGGTTGAAGAAGGTGCCGGTCGGGTTGGCGGCATAGGGCCGCTCGTCGGCGAGCGGGCCGGCGCTGCCGGAGGTGTTCCATTGCTTGCACGAGGTGACGCAGGCGTGGCAGCCGACGCAGACGTTCAGGTCGATGACCAGGGCGAGCTGCTTGGCGAGTGTCTCGCCCTGCTCCGCGCGCAGGCTCGGCTGGCTCTCTGCAAAGCTGGCGCTGGCGGCGCCGCCACCCATCAGGTCTTTCAGCCATTGCATCATTTCCGGCGCCCCGCAAAGTAGGTCAACACACTCGCCGCCTTGCCCAGCACGCCGGGCGTACTCGGCATGCTCGCGATCTGCGGAAAGGTCTCTTCAGGCTCGCCGGGTTCGGCCGGCCGTATGCGCACGCGCACGTCGTACCAGCCGGCCTGCCCGGTGATCGGGTCGGAGTTGCTGATGCGGCCGCTCGCGGTGCCTTCGCACGGCAGCTCCTCGCTGATCAGGTGGTTGAGCAGGAAGCCCTTGCGCGCCTCGTCCGAGCCGGGCGCCAGTTGCCAAGCGCCATCGGCCTTGCCGATCGCATTCCAGGTCCACACCGTGCCCGGTTCCACCGCCTCGCTGTAGCGCAGCATGCAGCGCACCTTGCCCCACTGGCTCTCGACCCAGCACCAGCCGCCATCCGCGATGCCCGCGGCCTCGGCGGTGAGCGGATTCACATGCAGGTAGTTGTGGCTGTGGATCTGCCGGAGCCACGCGTTCTGCGAATCCCACGAGTGGTACATCGCCATCGGCCGCTGCGTGAGCGCGTTGAGCGGATAGGCCTCCAGGTCGGTCGCGGCTTCCTCGAGCGGCGGATACCAGAACGGCAGCGGATCGAAGTAGGTGTCGATGCGCTCGCGCAGCGCATCGGGCGGCTGCCGCCCTGCGCTCTTGCCCTGCGCCGCCAGGCGAAAGCTCTGCAGCGTGTCGGAGTACAGCGCCAGTTGAACCGGATCGTTGCGCTGGCGCCAACCCTTGTCCTTCGCGAAGTCCAGGTACTCCCGGTTCCAGTTGCGCATGTAGTGCATGGTCTCGGGCATGTGGTACTGGAACACGCAATTGTTCTCTGCATAGGCCTCCCACTGCTTCGGATTCGGTGCGCCGCGCAGATGCTCGGTGCCGTCCTTGCCGCGCCAGCCCATCAGAAAACCGATGCCCGGCTGCGGCTCGAAGTTGACGACGAAATCCGGATACCCGGTGTACTTGCGCCCGCCCTCGGGCGTGGTGAAAGCCGGAAACTTCAGCCGCGACGCCAGCTCGATCAGCACCTCCTGGAAGGGCTTGCACTCCCCCGTTGGCGGCACCACCGGCACGCGCACCGAATCGACCGGTCCGTCGAACTCCGAGATCGGCCGGTCGAGCATGCCCATCACATCGTGCCGCTCCAGGTACGTGGTGTCGGGCAGCACGAGGTCGGCGAAGGCCACGGTCTCGCTCTGGAAGGCGTCGCACACCACCAGGAAGGGAATCATGTGCTCGCCCTTCTCGTCCTTGCGGTTGAGCATCTCGCGCACACCCATGGTGTTCATGCTCGAATTCCACGCCATGTTGGCCATGAAGATCATCAGCGTGTCGATGCGGTAGGGGTCGCCCTTCACCGCGTTGGTGATCACGTTGTGCATGAGCCCGTGCGCCGACAGCGGGTGTTCCCACGAGAACGCATGGTCGATGCGGATCGGCGAGCCGTCGGGGTTGATCGCCAGTTCGTCGGGGCTCGCCGGAAAACCCAGCGGCGCGGCATTGAGCGGCGTGTTCGGCTGGATCATTCCGGGGTCGTTGAAGGCCCGGTAGTTGGGCACGATGTGGCGCGGATACGGCGCCTTGTGGCGAAAGCCGCCGGGTGCATCGATGGTGCCGAGCACGCTCATCAGCACCGCGAGGGCGCGCACCGTCTGAAAGCCGTTGGAATGCGCCGCCAATCCGCGCATCGCATGAAAGGCCACGGGCCGCGCCTGCGTGGTCGGGTGCTTCTTGCCCCAGGCATCGGTCCATGGAATCGGCATCTCGAAGGCCTGCTTGAGCGCCGTCTCGCCCATCTCGCGGGCGAGCTTGCGGATGCGCGCCGCGTCGATGCCGGTGATGGCCTGCGCCCACTCGGGCGTGCAGAGCGCCACGCGCTCGCGCAGCAGCTGGAACGACGGCGCCACGCGCGTGCCGTCGTCCAGCGTGTAGTGCCCTTCGAGCGCCGGATCGCACCCATCGGCGATGCCCTCGGGGTACGCAGGCTTCACGCTGCCGCTTGCCTTGTCCCACACCAGCTTGTTGTGTGGATGACGCCCATCGCCGGGCGGGCCGCGCTCGGGATCGAAGGCGAACAAGCCCTCGCGCTCGCAGTCGTCCAGCACCACGAGCTGCGGCGCATTGGTGAAGCGCTTGAGGAACGCATGGTCCACCAGCTCGTTGCCGATCAGTTCGTGCAGCAGCGCCATGAACAGCGCGCCATCGGTGCCGGGCTTGATCGGAATCCACTCGTCCGCAATCGCCGAGTAGCCCGTGCGCACCGGGTTGATCGAGATGAAGCGCCCACCCGCGCGCTTGAACTTGCTGATCGCGATCTTCATCGGATTGCTGTGGTGGTCTTCGGCCGTGCCGATCATCACGAACAGCTTGGCGCGCTCCAGGTCGGGCCCGCCGAACTCCCAGAAGCTGCCGCCGATGGTGTAGATCATTCCCGCGGCCATGTTGACCGAGCAGAAGCCGCCGTGCGCCGCGTAGTTGGGCGTGCCGAACTGGCGCGCGAAGAGGCCGGTGAGCGCCTGCATCTGGTCGCGCCCCGTGAAGAGCGCGAACTTCTTCGGGTCGGTCGCGCGGATCTTGCCGAGCCGCTCGGTCAGCATGTCGAAGGCACGCTCCCAGCTGATGGGCTCGAACTCCCCCGCCCCGCGCTCGCTGCCGGCCTTGCGCAGCAGCGGCTGCGTGATGCGCGCGGGCGACACCTGCTTCATGATCCCCGAGGAGCCCTTGGCGCAGATCACGCCCTGGTTCAGCGGGTGGTCCGGGTTGCCGTCGATGTAGCGCACCTCGGGGCCCTTCTCGCCTTCCCGCAGGTGCACGCGGATGCCGCAGCGGCAGGCGCACATGTAGCAGGTGGTGGTCTTGACCTCGGTGTCCGCCGTGGGCGTCGGCGCGGTGAGCGGGTCGTGCACGGGTTCTCGGGAGAGGAAACTGAACACTGGCGGTCCTTTGTTTTCAAGCGGGGGCCGTGCCGATGTTAGGGAGCCGCCATCAATCGGAAAAGCGGAGAATATCGCTCACCATGACCGGAAAAACAGATCAGCAATCCCCGCAGCGGCTGCGCCTCAACCTGCGCCAGCTCGAAGTGTTCGTGGCCACTGCGCGGGGCGGCAGCACCCGCGCGGCGGCCGACCGGGTCGCGCGCTCGCAATCGGCCGCGAGCAGCGCGCTGGCCGATCTGGAAACCTCGGTCGGCGCGCTGCTGTTCGACCGCATCGGCCGGCGGCTGGTGCTCAACGAAAACGGCCGCGCGCTGCTCCCCAAGGCGCAGGCCCTGCTCGACCAGGCCAGCGAGGTGCAGGCGCTCTTCAGCGGCGAACATGCGGCGCCGCTGCGCGTGGCGGCCAGCTTCACCATCGGCGAATACCTGCTGCCCGAGCGCGTGTCGCAGTGGACCGCGCTGCATCCTCAAAGCCAGGTGCACCTGCACATCGCGAACACGCGCGACGTGATCGAGGCGGTGGCGGGCTTCGAGGTGGATGTCGGTTTCATCGAAGGGCCGCAAACGCACCCCGACCTCGTGGTGCGCGCTTGGCGCGAAGACGAGCTGGTCATCGTCGCCGCGCCGGGCCATGCGCTCGCGAGGCGCATCGCCACGCACCGCCAGCTCTCGCAGGCCACCTGGGTTTTGAGGGAACTGGGCTCGGGCACGCGGCAGGTCACCGATGCCTGGCTGATCCAGAACCTGGAACAGGTGCGCGTGGGCTTCGAGCTCGGCAGCACCGAGGCGATCAAGCGCGTGGTGGCCTCGGGCACGGGCCTGGCCTGCCTCTCGCGCTACACGGTGGCGCAGGCGCTGGAAGACGGGCACCTCGTCGAACTGCGCACCCGGCTGCCTGCGGGCATGCGCAGGCTTGCAACGGTGATGCACCGCGACAAGCTGCTGGGCCGCGCGACCGCCGATTTCCTTCGGCATTGCGGCGCGACCGTGCCGCGCATGCCGGCTGCGCGCTAGCCAGCGCGGTCAGGCCGGCCGCGACAGCAGGTGCACGTATTCGTACTGCGCCGTGTTGATGGTCGACACGCGGTACTCCACCGGCTTGTCGCCGAAGGTGAGCGCGGTGCGCCGCACCTCCATCACCGGCGCGCCCGGTGCCACGCCGAGGATGCGCACCACGCTGCGGTCGGCCGTCATCGCACGGGCGCGTTCGCGCGCCAGCGTCACGGTGATGCCGAACTCGGTTTGGTAGAGGTGGTAGATGGTGCTCGGCCGCTCGCGAAAGCGCTTCTCGGTCAGGCCCTTGAAGAGCAGCGCCGGCAGCGTGAGCCGGTCGTGGATCACCGCCCTGCCCTGCAGCAGCAGGCGGTTGTCGATCTGGATGGCCGGCTCGCCGGTGCGAAGGCCCAGCGCCTGCGCGGGCTCTTCTTCCATGCGCACGCGCTCGAAGGCCACGAACTCCACTTGCGGCGCTTGCCGGAGGCCATCGCTGCGCTCCACGTGGAAGAACTGGAACATGAAGCGGTCCGCGTTGTGCACCGCAACGAAAGTGCCGCGCCCCTGTCGCCGCACGAGGATGTGCTCGGCCACCAGGTCGTCGGTCGCATGGCGCAGCGTGCCGATCGATACACCGAGCGCCGCCGCCAGTTCGCTTTCGCTCGGCAGCGTGCTGCCGGCCGCGCAGCGCCCTGACTCGATGGCGCGCAGCAGCGAGCGCTTGACCAACCGATAGAGCGGCGCGCCCGCGGCGTCGGCGGGAATCGGTTCGAACACGGAAGGATCGGTCGGGCGCGGCATGGCGCGATTGTTCAGCCGCATCGCGATTCATTCAAGTCATCCATATGACCTGTTTGACACCCGGAGACACGCACTCGGACACTGGCCCGGCTGCAAATTCTCAGCGAGTCACAACAGGAGACAACGATGATTCATTTCGTTCTGCACGACGCCAAGGACACGGTCGCGGTCGTGGTGGTGGAAGGCGTCAAGGCCGGCATGTCGCTCACCGGCTGGATCATGGACGAGGACCGGATGACCAGCGTCGATGCGCGCCAGGACATCCCGATCGGCCACAAGGTCGCGCTCAGGGACATGGCCACCGGCGACACGGTGTGGAAGTACGGCATCGACATGGGCAAGGTGGTCGCGCCGATCAAGGCGGGCGAGCACGCGCACGTCCAGAACATCAAGACCAAGCGCTGGTAAGCACCCGCCCCTCGCGCTTCGCCAACCTTCATCACCCACGAATCCGAAAGCACAGCATGTCCATCATTTCCAAAGACACCACCTTCCTCGGCTACCGCCGCGAAAACGGCCGCGTCGGCGTGCGCAACCACGTCATCATCCTGCCGCTGGACGACCTCTCCAATGCGGCCGCCGAGGCGGTGGCCCACAACATCAAGGGCGCCCTCGCCATTCCGCACCCCTACGGTCGCCTGCAGTTCGGCGCCGACCTGGAACTGCACTTCCGCACGCTGATCGGCGCGGGCTGCAACCCGAACGTGGCGGCCGTCGTGGTCATCGGCATCGAGGACAGCTGGACGCAGAAGGTGGTCGACGGCATCGCCGCCACGGGCAAGCCGGTGGCCGGCTTCGGCATCGAGGGCCACGGCGACCACGACACCATCCTGCGCGCGAGCAAGGTGGCGCGCGAGTTCGTGCAGAACGCGAGCGAGAAGCGCCGCGAGCCCTGCGGCATCCACGAGCTGTGGGTCTCCACCAAGTGCGGCGAGAGCGACACCACCTCGGGCTGCGGCTCCAACCCCACCGTGGGCAACGCCTTCGACAAGCTCTACGAGACCGGCAACACGCTGGTGTTCGGCGAAACCTCCGAGATCACCGGCGGCGAGCGCATCGTGGCCGACCGCTGCCGCACGCCCGACGTGAAGGAGCGCTTCATGTTCATGTTCAACCGCTACCAGGACATGATCAACCGCCACAAGACCAGCGACCTCTCCGACTCTCAGCCCACCAAGGGCAACATCGCGGGGGGCCTCACGACCATCGAGGAAAAGGCCTTGGGCAACATCCAGAAGATCGGCAAGAAGTGCCTGGTCGACGGCGTGCTCGACAAGGCCGAGGTGCCCACCGGCCCGGGCCTGTGGTTCATGGATTCGTCCAGCGCCGCGGCCGAGATGGTGACGCTGTGCGCCGCCTCGGGCTACGCGGTGCACTTCTTCCCCACGGGCCAGGGCAACGTGATCGGCAACCCGATCCTGCCGGTCATCAAGATCTGCGCGAACCCGCGCACCGTGCGCCTCATGAGCGAGCACGTCGACGTGGACACCTCGGGCCTCCTGCAGCGCGAGATGACGCTCGACCAGGCCGGCGACCAGCTGCTCGAATGCATGCTGCGCACCGCCAACGGCCGGCTCACCGCGGCCGAGGCGCTGGGGCACCGCGAGTTCGTGATGACGCGCTTGTACGAATCGGCCTGACCGCGCCATGAAGCGCATCGTCATTGCGGAGTTCATGGACGCCGCCGCGGTCGCGCTTCTGCGCGTGCGGCACGACGTTCTCTACGACGTGGCCCTGGTGGACGACGGCGCCCGCCTGTTCCGCGAAGCCAAGTGGGCCAACGCCCTCGTCGTGCGCAACCGCACGCAGGTGCGCGGCGAATTGCTCGATGCGCTGGCCCAGTGCACGGTGGTGGGCCGCCTGGGCGTGGGGCTGGACAACATCGACGTGGCGGGCTGCGAGGCGCGCGGCATCCGCGTGATTCCGGCCACGGGTGCGAATGCACTGAGCGTGGCGGAGTACGTGATTGCGAGCGCGATGCTGCTGCTGCGCGGCGCCTATGCTTCGACGACCGACGTCGCCGCGGGCCGATGGCCGCGCAACGCGCTCTCCAACGGGCGCGAGCTGTCGGGCAAGACGCTCGGGCTGATCGGCTTCGGCGCGATCGGACAACTGACGGCGCGGCTCGCGAAGGCGCTGGGCATGCGCACGGTGGCCTTCGACGCGATGATCGATGCGAGCCATCCGGCGTTCGCGGAGAACGGCACCCAAGCACTCAACCTCGATGAACTGGTAGCGCAAGCCGATGTGGTGAGCCTGCACGTGCCGCTGGTCGATGGCACGCGCAACCTGTTCAACGCCGCGCGCATCGCCGCGATGAAGGGCGGTGCCGTGTTGATCAACACCTCGCGCGGCGGCATCGTCGACGAGGCCGCGGTGGCGCTCGCGCTGCGCGAAGGCCGGCTCGGTGGCGCAGCGCTCGATGTGTTCGATGCCGAGCCGCTCGCGGCCAGCGCGCACTTCGAGGGCTGCCCCAACCTGCTGCTGACACCGCACATCGCGGGCGTGACGGCCGAATCGAACGAGCGCGTGAGCAGCCTCATCGCGCAGAAGGTGCTGGAGGCGCTGGAACCATGACGACACTGAGCCTTCAGGAAGCGCGGCAGGTCGTGGCCGAGACCCTGCGCGAAGCCGGCGCCAACGACGCGATGGCCACAGCCACCGCGCGCGCACTGGTGCTGGCCGAGGCGCAAGGCCTGGGCTCGCACGGCCTCGGCCGCGTCGCCCAGTACGCCACGCACCTTCGCAATGGCCGCGTCAACGGCGATGCGGTGCCCACGCTGCGCCGCGAGAAAGGCGCTGCCGCGCTGATCGACGCGCACGAGGGCCTCGCCTTCGCCGCCTGCGAGATGGCGGTGGCCGAAGCCATTGCCCGCGCGCGCGATTTCGGCATCGCCATCGCAGGCGTGACCGGCAGCCACCACTGCGGCGTGGTGGTCGATCACCTGCGCGCGGTGGCCGACGCGGGCATGGTCGGCCTGGGCTTTGCGAACTCTCCGGCCGCGATGCCGGCAGCGGGCGGGCGTCATCCGATCTTCGGCACCAACCCGGTGGCAGCGGTGTTCCCGCGCCGCAGGGCGTTGCCCTTGATGATCGACCTGAGCCTTTCCGAAGCAGCGCGCGGCAAGGTCATGGTCGCGGCCAGGCAGGGCAAGCCGATCCCGCTTGGCTGGGCCGTGGACCGCAACGGCCAGCCGACCACCGACGCGCAGGCCGCGCTCGAAGGCTCGATGCTGCCCATCGGCGCCGCGAGCAGCCCGAAGGGCGCGATGCTGGCGCTGGTGGTCGAGCTGCTGGTCACGGCGCTCATCGGCGCGCAGTTCGGCTTCGAGGCCTCGAGCTTCTTCGAGGACGCCGGCAACCGGCCGCGCATCGGCCAGGCCTTCATCGTCATCGACCCCGGCGCGCTCGCGGGTTCGGCGAGCTACCTGGACCGCGTCGAGGTGCTGGTGGCCGAAATGCTGCGCGACGACGGTGTGCGCCTGCCCGGCGCGCGGCGCGAAGACCTGCGAAGTCGCGCCGAGGCCGAAGGCATCGAGGTGCCCGACGCGCTGCTCGCGCAGTGGCGAGCGTAGAGACGCCGCAGAGCGTCATTCCCCCGAACACAACAACAGGAGACAACACGATGAAACGACGCGAATGGATGCAAGGGACTGCGGCCCTGGCCGCAACGGGATCGCTCGGTGCGCTCATGCCGGCGCTGGCGCGAGCACAAGGCGGCGACTACCCGAAGCCGGATGCCACGCTGCGCTACGTGGTGCCCTTTCCGGCGGGCGGCCTCACAGACGTGATGGCGCGCCAGATCGGCCAGCAACTGGGCGAGCGCTGGAAGGTCAGCGTGCTGGTGGACAACCGACCCGGCGGCAACGGCCAGATCGGCGCGGACCTCGTGGCCAAGGCTGCGCCCGACGGCAACACGCTGCTGGCAATCACGCTCACGCATGCGGCCAACGTGACGCTGTTTCCGAAGTCGCCGTTCAACTTCCAGAAAGACCTGCGCCCGGTCGCGCTGATCGCCGGCAGCCCGATGCTGATCGTGGTGCCGGTGGCCAGCCCGATCCAGGACCTGAAGGGCCTGATCGCCGCGGCGAAGGAGCGCAAGCTCAACGCCGGCTCCAGCGGCAGCGGCACGCCGCCGCACCTGACGCTCGCGCTCTTCAACGACCTGAACAAGTCCGCCATCCAGCACGTGCCCTACAAGGGCGGCGCGCCCTGCATGACCGACCTCATCGGCGGGCAGCTGGACGTGGTGTTCTCCAACATCCCCGAATCGATCCCGCATGTGAAAGGCGGCAAGCTGCGCGCGCTCGCCATCGCGAGCAAGGCGCGCTACCCGCTGCTGCCCGACGTGCCGACGACAGCCGAGGCCGGCATGCCCACGCTGCAGGTGGAAAACTGGACAGGGATGATGGCGCCCGCCGGCATGCCCGACGCCGCGGTGCAGAAGCTCGGCGCGGAGGTGGTGAAGATCCTCGCACAGCCGGGCCTGGAGGAGCGCATGCGCCAGCAGGGCTTCGTGATCGATGCGCGCGGGCCGGACCGCTTCGCGCCCTTTCTCACCGAGGAGATCGCGCGCTGGGCGCACGTCATCAAGGCGGCCGATATCCAGCCGAGCTGATGCTCAGCCGCGCAGCACCTGCGCGGTGTGGCGGGCGATGACCGCTTCCTCGTCGGTACGCAGCACCCAGGCGCTGACGGGGCTCTCGGCGGTCGTGAGCCGCCGCGCGCCATCGCGGTTGGCAGCCGCATCGACATTCACACCCAGCCATTCGCAATCTTCGAGGATGCGTTCGCGCAACCCGGCGGCGTTCTCGCCGATGCCGCCGGTGAAGATCACCGCATCGACACCGCGCAGCGCGGCCGCGAGGCTGCCCATGTGTTGCACGACCTGCTCGGTGAAATGCGCGATCGCTTCGGCGGCTTCGGGTGCGGTGGACGCTTCGAGCTCACGCATGTCGCTCGATACGCCCGAGAGTCCCAGCAGCCCCGATTCACGGAACAGCAGCGTCTCGACCTGTTCGGCTGACATGCCGTGCGAGCGCATGAGGTACAGCACCACAGCCGCATCCAGGTGCCCGCAGCGCGTGCCCATGGTGAGGCCGTCGAGCGGCGAGAAACTCATCGTCGTCGCGACCGAGCGGCCCCGCGCAATGCCGCACATCGAGGCGCCATTGCCCAGGTGCGCGACGATCACGCGCTTGTCTGCCAGCTCCGGCGCGATGTGCGTGAACTGCGCAACGATCGATTCGTAGGAGAGCCCGTGGAACCCATAGCGCCGCACGCCTGCATCGTGCAGCGCACGCGGCAGCGCGAAGCGTCGGTTCACTTCGGTCTGCGTCGAATGGAAAGCCGTGTCGAAGCACGCCACCTGCGGCACGCCGTCGAAAGCCTTCATGGCAGCGCGCACGCCCGCCAGGTTGTGCGGCTGGTGCAGCGGCGCGAGCGGTTCGAGCGCAGCCAACTCGGCCAGCACCGCATCGTCGATGCGCACCGGCGCCACGAAGTTCACGCCGCCATGCACGATGCGATGGCCGACCGCCGCGATGCGGTCGCCACTGCCTTGCTGCGCATGCCATTCGAGCAGCGCGGCGAGCGCGCCCTGGTGCGAGCGCTGGTCGCCTTCAAGCGCCGCATCGTGCAGCGTGCGGCCTTCTGCATCGCGCACGCGCAGCCGCGCCTTCAGCCCCGCACCGAGCCCATCGGCCTGGCCCGACCAGCGCGCAGCCGGCAGCGCATCGCGCTCGCCGGTCGCCGCGAACAGCGCGACCTTGATCGACGACGACCCGGCGTTCAGCGTGAGCAGCGATTCGGTCAGACGTAGTCCTTGTACTTGTCCAGGAAGCGCACCGGCTTGGCGAGCGCGTCGCGGCGGAACGGGTCGCCCAGCTCGCGGGTGCACATGATCTCGATCACGCAGGTCTTGCCTTCGTTCATCTGCATGTCGATGGCCTTCTTGAGCGCGGGGCCCACGTCTTCGAGCTTGTCGACCACGATGCCCTCGGCGCCCATCGCCTTGGCGATGCCCGCGAAGCTCTCGCTTTCGAGCTCGCCCGCGACGAAGCGGCGATTGTAGAAATCGACCTGGTTCTTTTTCTCCGCGCCCCACTGGCGGTTGTGGAAGACCACGGCGGTCACCGGAATGTCGTGGCGCACGGCCGTCATGATTTCCGACATGCTCATGCCCCAGGCGCCGTCGCCGGCATAGGCCACGGCCGGACGGTCGGGCGCGGCGCACTTGGCGCCGATCATCGTGGGCAGCGAGTAGCCGCAGTTGCCGAAGCTCATCGGCGCGAAGAAGCTGCGCGGCTCCTCGAAGCGCAGGTAGCTGTTGGCGATGGCGTTGATGTTGCCGATGTCGGTGGAGACCATCACGCGCGGCGGCATGGCCTTTTCCAGCTCGCGCAGCACCTGGCGCGGGTGCAGGTAGCTGCCGCCGGTGGGCGTCTTCTCGCCCTTGGCTTCCTCGATGGCGTCCAGGCTGTACTGGTCGCGTTCATGCGTCCACTCGTCGAGCTCTTTTTCCCACGCGGCCTTCTCGGCCTTGATCTTGTCGGCGCGCTCGGCCTTGGTGGCGTCGCAGGCCAGCGTCTTGCCCTGCAGGCGCTTGAGCAGTTCCTTGGCGGTGGCCTTGGCGTCGCCGTGGATGCCGACGGTGATCTTCTTCACCAGCCCGAGGTTGGTGTGGTCGGCCTCGACCTGGATGATCTTCGCGTCCTTCGGCCAGTAGTCCATGCCGTGCTGCGGCAGCGTGCCGAAGGGGCCCATGCGCGAGCCGAGCGCGAGCACCACGTCGGCCTGCGCGATCAGCTTCATCGCGGCCTTCGACCCCTGGTAGCCGAGCGGGCCCGCGGCGAGCGGATGGCTCGCGGGGAACGAGTCGTTGCGCAGGTACCCGTTGGCCACCGGCGCACCGAGGCGCTCGGCCAAGGCCTTGCATTCCTCGACCGCATCGCCCATCACCACGCCGCCGCCCGAAAGAATCACCGGGAACTTGGCCGAGGCCAGCAGTTCGACTGCTGCGTTCAGGCTGTTCTCGCCGCCCGCGCCGCGCTCCACGCGCATCGGCTTGGGGATCTCGACCGTGATCTCGCCGTAGAAATAGTCGCGCGGAATGTTGAGCTGTGTCGGGCCCATCTCGGAGATGGCGCGATCGAAGCAGCGCGCCGTGTATTCGGCCATGCGCTTGGGGTTGTTCACATGGCCCTGGTACTTGGTGAACTCCTGGAACATCGGCAGCTGGTTGGCTTCCTGGAAGCCGCCCAGGCCCATGCCCATGGTGCCGGTCTCGGGCGTGATCATCACGACCGGGCTGTGCGCCCAGTAGGCGGCTGCAATGGCTGTCACGCAGTTGCTGATGCCGGGGCCGTTCTGCCCGATCACCAGGCCGTGGCGGCCCGACACGCGCGCATAGCCGTCGGCCATGTGCGCGCCGCCCTGCTCGTGCACCACCGGAATCAGGCGGATGCCGGCGGGCGCGAAGATGTCCATCGCGTCCATGAAGGCCGAGCCCATGATGCCGAAGATGTCGGTCACGCCGTTGGCGACCATGGTCTCGACGAAGGCCTCGGAGGGCGTCATCTTCTGCACGCCCGTGACGGCTTCGCGGGCGGGTGCGGCGGGTTTTTTCTGGCTCATGGAAGGCGTCTCCTGAAAGATTGGGGCGGTCGGTCGCATGTCGAAAGTCGGAACCGCTTGTTCCGAAATTCATTCCGGCGGAATATAGGACGGCATTGCCGTGGCGTCAAACAATTTACAAAAATCGGTACGCCTTGTCTTGTTTTTTGCAAAACAACTATGATCCGCCGCATGAAGATCGTCAAAGGCCTTTCCCTCGGAGCGCCCCCGGAAGCTGCCGAACCGGCGGGCGACACGCCCACCATGCGCCTCTTCGGCCTGCTCGAAGTCATGGCCGCCAAGGACCAGCGCTACTCGCTGCAGGGCCTGGTCGAGGAAACCGGCATGCCCAAGCCCACGCTGCACCGCATGCTGCAGCAGCTCGAAGGCGCGGGGCTCCTGCAGCGCGAGGGCGACGGGCGCCACTACGGCATCGGCACGCGGCTGCGTCGGCTGTCCGAGAACCTGCTCTTCAACGACAGCCTGCACGGTGCGCGCCATACGGTGCTGCGTCAACTGGGGGAAGAAATCGGCGAGAGCTGCAACCTCACCTCGCTCTCGGGCAGCGAGGTCGTGTACCTGGACCGCGTGGAGACCGCCGCGCCGCTGCGCTTCTACCTGCACCCGGGCTCGCGCGTGCCGGTGCATTGCTCGGCCAGCGGCAAGATCTTTCTCTCGCAGATGAGCGCGGCGCAGCGCCGCCGGCTGCTCTCCAACGCGCCGCTGGAGACGTACACCGCCAAGACGATGACCGATGCCGCGGCGCTGGAGAAAGAAGTGCAGCAGGTGCGCAAGCACGGCTATGCGATCGACAACGAAGAGTTTCTCCCCGGCCTGCTGTGCATCGCCGCGCTGGTGCCTTCGGGCGACGAGGCGCCATCGAACCTCTGCATCGCGGTGCAGGCGCCGATCATGCGGCTCGACGCGGCGAAGGCGAAGACGCTGCTGCCCGCGCTGCAACGCGCCGCGCTCGCGCTCAGCCGCATCGACGCCGACGCGGGCAGCGACCGCGCCACGGCCTGATCCCCACCTTCTTTTCGAAAGCCCACCGTGACCGATACCGCAGACCTGCGACCCGACCGGATGCTGAGCGTGCGCGAGGTGTTCGGCATCGACACCGACCTGCAGGTGCCCGCCTTCACCCGTTGCGAAGGACTCGATGACCACGTGCCCGAGGTCGATGCCGTCTACCGCTTCAACCCCGACGTGACGCTCGCGATCCTCGCGGGCTTCACGCGCGACCGGCGCGTGATGGTGCAGGGCCTGCACGGCACCGGCAAGTCGACGCACATCGAGCAGGTGGCCGCGCGCCTGAACTGGCCCTGCGTGCGCCTGAACCTGGACGGCCACATCAGCCGGCTCGACCTCGTGGGCAAGGACGCGGTCGTGCTGCGCGAGGGCCAGCAGGTCACCGAGTTCCAGGAAGGCATCGTGCCGTGGTCGCTGCAGCGTCCTGTCGCACTCATCTTCGACGAGTACGACGCAGGCCGGCCCGACGTGATGTTCGTCATCCAGCGCATCCTGGAGCGCGACGGCAAGTTCACGCTGATGGACCAGAACAAGGTGCTGCGGCCGCACCCGTTCTTTCGCCTGTTCGCCACCGCCAACACGGTGGGCCTGGGCAATCTCAACGGGCTCTACCACGGCGCGCAGCGCCTGAACCATGCGCAGATCGACCGCTGGAACATCGTCGCCTCGCTCAACTACCTGCCGGCCGATGAAGAGATCGCGATCGTGCAGGCGCGCGTGCCCTCGCTCGCGGACGATGCGGGCCGCAAGCTCGTCGCGGCGATGGTGGCCGTGGCCGATCTCACGCGCAAGGGCTTCGCGGCGGGCGACCTCTCCACGCTGATGTCGCCGCGCACCGTCATCACCTGGGCCGAGAACGTCGAGATCTTCAAGGACCCGGCGCTGGCGTTCCGCCTCTCGTTCGTCAACAAGTGCGACGACGCCGAACGGCCGCTCGTGGCCGAGTACTTCCAGCGCTGCTTCGACCAGGAACTCAAGGAGTCGCACCAGCTGTCGTCGGGTTCGGGCGAATGACCGACACGTCCGCGAGCGCGATGCAGCGCCGCGTGCGGCAGGAGGAGCAGGTCGCCGAGCTCTGCGCGGGCGTGGTGCGGGCCTTCAGCGGCGAGCGCGACCTGCACTTTCGCGGCAAGCGCCTGCACCGGGGGCGCGTGGCGCTGCCGTGGTTCGCGCCGCACCTGCATCCCTCGGCCGACACCGACGACTTCGCCTCGTTCCGCGGCGTGGCCGATGGGCTCGCATTGCGGCTCACCGCGTCCGATGCGGCATTGCATGAAAGCCTTCGCCCCGAAGAGCCGGTCGAACGCATGCTGTTCGAGATGCTCGAGCAGTTCCGCGTCGAAGCGCTCGCGCCCGAGGTCATGGCCGGCATGCGTCACAACCTGCGGCACCGCCACGAGCAGTGGTCGCTCGCCTTCCACCATTCGGGCCTGACCGACACCGCGCGCGGCCTGCTGCTCTATGCCATCGCGCAGATCTGCCGCGCCCGCGTGAGCGGCCAGCAGGTGGTGGAGGAAACCGAAGACATGCTCGAAGCCACGCGCTTTCACCTCGCGCCGCTGATCGGCCATGCTCTCGCGGGCCTGCGCCGCGATCGCGCGGACCAGGCCGCCTACGCCGTGCATGCGCTCGCCATCGCCCGCACCGTCGCCACGATGCTGCACGAGGCCGGCGAAGAAAGCGCCGATGCGCGCGACCCGCACGTGGACGACAAGCGCAGCGTGTTCAGCCTCGTCGCCGACATGGACCGCGAGATCATCGAGCGCTTCACCACTGCCGAGTCGGGCCGCAGCGCGGTGATGGACGAGGCGGGCGGCGCCTACCGCGTCTTCACCACCGCCTACGACCGCGAGCACGACGCGGCCACGCTCGCGCGCAAGGAAGTGCTCGCCGACCACCGCGAAAAACTCGACCGCCGCATCGCCGCGCAAGGCGTGAACGTCGCGCGCCTGGCCCGTGAACTGCGCGCGCTGCTGGCCGACCCCACGCGCGACGGCTGGGACGGCGGGCAGGAAGAAGGCCTCATCGACGGGCGCCGGCTCGCGCAGCTCGTCGCCTCGCCGACCGAGCGGCGCCTGTTCCGCACCGAGCGCATGGAGCCCGTGGCCGATTGCATGGTGAGCTTTCTCATCGACTGCTCGGGCTCGATGAAGGAGCACGCCGAATCGGTCGCGATGATGGTCGACGTGTTCGCGCGTGCGCTCGAACAAGCCGGCGTGGCCAGCGAGGTGCTGGGCTTCACCACCGGCGCCTGGACCGGCGGCCGCCCGCAGCGCGAATGGGTGCGCGCCGGCAAGCCACCGCACCCCGGCCGCCTCAACGAGCGCAGCCACCTCGTCTTCAAGGCCGCGGCCACGCCATGGCGCCGCGCCCGCCCCGCGATGGCCGCGCTGCTGAAGGCCGACCTGTTCCGCGAAGGCATCGACGGCGAGGCGGTCGACTGGGCCTGCGTGCGCCTGCGCCAGCGCCCCGAGGCGCGCAAGCTGCTGCTCGTGATTTCCGACGGCTCGCCGATGGACAGCGCCACGCATCTCGCCAACGACGCGCACTACCTGGACCACCATCTGCGCGACGTGGTCGCACGCCAGGAGCAGCGCGGCGACATCGAGATCGCGGGCATCGGCGTCGGGCTCGACCTGAGCCCGTACTACAGCCGCAGCCACGTGCTCGACCTGGCCACCTCCACCGGCAACACCATCTTTCGCGAGGTGATCGACCTCATGGCGGGGCGCCATCGGCGCTGAATAGTTTTGCATTACATCCAAGTCCCCGATTGACAAAGAGAGTCGGTGCTTCGTACATTGCGTTTCACATCCGGGAACGACGTTCCAATATTTGGAACACTGAAAGCCTCATGGACTCCACGCTCGCCAAGGGTCTCGCCGCCATCGAATGGATGACGCGCCAGCAGCGCCCCTGCCGCGTCACCGACCTGGCACAGGCCTTCGGCATGGCGCGCAGCAATGCGCACCGCACGCTGCAGACGCTGGTCGATTGCGGCTGGGCCGTGCAGGACCCGGACACCAGCGCCTACCGCCCCAGCCTGCGCCTGTTCGAGCTGGGCGCGCTGGTCTCCGATGCGGCCGACGTCGGCGCGCTGCTGCGGCCGCACCTGGCAGCGCTCGCGCAGCGGACGGGCGAGACCATCCACCTGGCGGTGCTCGACGGCGCCGAGATCGTGTACCTCGACAAATTCGACAGCCCCCTGCCGGTGGCCGCGTATTCGCGCATCGGCGGCCGGGCGGCGGCGTACTGCGTGGCCTCGGGCAAGGCGCTGCTGGCAGCGGCAGCCCCCGACGTGCCCGCGCTGCACGAGCGCCTGGGCACGCTGGCCGCGCACACGAAGAACAGCATCACCGACTTCGATGCGCTCGTTGCAGAACTCGAACGCACGCGCACCCGCGGCTACGCGGAAAACCGCGAGGAATGGCGCCTGGGCGTGTGCGGCCTCGGGGTGCCCGTGTTCAACGCGCGCGGCGAAGCGGTCGCGGCCGTCGGCATGAGCGTGCCCTCGATCCGCTTCGCGCGCACGCAGGCGCGCGGCCTGGCCGACCGCCTCATGGCCTGCGCCCGCGATGCGAGCGTGACGCTGGGCTACCGCGCGACCGCGCTGCCGACATCCACCATAAAGAGAAGGAGATCCGAATGAACCTGTTCCTCGCCCCCTGGCTGCGCGCGGGCCTGTTGGCCGTCACAGCCTTGGCAGCACCTTTCGCCGCGCAGGCGCAAAACGGCAACGACTACCCGAACAAGCCGATCCGGCTGATCGTGCCCTACCCGCCCGGCGGCGGCACCGACGTGATCGCGCGCATCGTGCAGGAGCGCTTCTCGACCCTGCTCGGCCAGCAGGTGCTGATCGACAACCGCGGCGGCGCGGCCGGCTCCATCGGCACCGAGGTCGTGGCCAAGTCGGCGCCCGACGGCTACACGGTGCTCTTCACGCTCTCCTCGCACACCATCAACCCGGCCATCTACACCAAGCTGAGCTTCGACACCGCGAGAGACTTCGCGCCGGTCGGCCTGGTGGCCTCGCTGCCGCAGATCCTGGTGGCCAACAACCAGTTCGCGCCGAACACCGTGGCCGAGCTCGTCGCGCTGGCCAAGGCCAAGCCCGACAGCATCTCCTTCGCCTCGGTGGGCAACGGCTCGCCCGGGCACCTGGCGGGCGAGTTGCTCAAGCTGCGCACCGGCACGCAGATGACGCATATCCCCTACCGCGGCGGCGGCCCGGCCGTGACCGATGTGATGGGCGGGCAGGTGCCGCTCCTGTGGGTATCGATTCCCGCGGCCGCGCAGTTCGTGAAGGCCGGCAAGCTCAAGGCGCTCGCGGTCTCGACCACCAAGCGCAGCGCGGCCTTTCCCGACGTGCCGACGATGCAGGAGGCCGGCATTCCCGACTTCGACGTGGACTCGTGGTATGCCGTCTTCGTGCCCGCCAAGACGCCACAGCCCGCCATCGACAAGCTCAACCGCGTGATCAACACCGTGGTGAAGGAGCCCGAGATCCGCGAGAAGCTGCTGGCGCAAGGCAGCGAAGGCGTCGGCGGCACGCCCGAGCAACTGGGCAAGGTCGTGGCGACCGAACTCGTGCGCTGGCAGAAGCTCGCGAAAGAAGCTCACATCAAAGTCGATTGACCGACATACACAGACAAGCAGACAGACAGCCCCATGGAAAACGCAGCCCCCTCTTCTTCCCCCATCGCCGAGCTCGTGGCGCGCGCACGCGCCGCGCAGCGCCTCTACGAAACCTGGTCGCAGGAACAGGTCGATACCGCCGTGGTCGCGGCCGGCTGGGCCATCATCGAGCCGGCGCGCAACCGCGAGCTGGCCGAGCTGGCCGTGGCCGACACCGGCGTGGGCAACGTCGAGGACAAGGTCCGCAAGAACCATCGCAAGACCTTCGGCCTGCTGCGCGACCTGCACGGCGCGCGCTCGGTCGGTGTGATCGGCGAAGACCCGGCGCGCGGCATCGTGGAGATCGCGCGGCCCGTGGGCGTGGTCTGCGCGGTCACGCCATCGACCAACCCGGGCGCGACGCCGGCCAACAAGATCATCAACGCGCTCAAGGGCCGCAACGCGGTCATCGTCGCGCCGTCGCCCAAGGGCTGGTCGACGGCGGCGCGGCTCATCGCTTTCATCCACGCACAGTTCGACCGCATCGGCGCGCCGCGCGACCTGGTGCAACTGCTGCCCCTGCCCATCAACAAGCAGGCGACGACGGAGCTCATGCGCCTGTGCGACCTCGTGGTGGCGACCGGTTCGCAGGCCAACGTGCGCGCCGCGTATGCGAGCGGCACGCCGGCTTTCGGCGTGGGCGCGGGCAACGTGGCGGGCATCGTCGATGAAACGGCCGAGGTGAACGCGGCCGCCGAGCGCATCGTGCGCTCCAAGACCTTCGACAACGCGACCAGCTGCTCGTCGGAGAACAGCCTGGTGATCGTCGATGCGGTGCGCGCCTCGATGCTCGCCGCGCTCAAAGACCGCGGCGCCGTGATGCTCGCGGCCGCGCAGAAGGCCACGCTGCAATCGCTGATGTGGCCCGAGGGCAAGCTCTCGGCCGCCGTCATCGGCCAGTCGGCACGCAAGATCGCGGAGCGGGCGGCAGAAGTAGCTGGCGCCAACCGCGACGGCTGGCTCGCCATCGCGGCCACAGACCCGCGCATCCTCATGGTGGCCGAAGACGGCGTGGGCCACGACCACCCGTTCTCCGGCGAGAAGCTGAGCCCCGTGCTCGCCATCTACGCCGCACGCGACTTCGACGAAGCCGCCGCCACCGTCGAGCGCATCTATGCCTACGAAGGCGCGGGCCACTCGGTCGGCCTGCACAGCACCGTGCCTGAACGCGCCATGACGCTGGGCCTCACGCTCCCGGTGTCTCGCGTGATCGTCGACCAGGCGCACTGCATCGCCACCGGCGGCAGCTTCGACAACGGCCTGCCCTTCTCGCTCTCGATGGGCTGCGGCACCTGGGGCAAGAACAACTTCTCCGACAACATGAACTACCGGCACTACCTGAACATCACGCGCGTGTCGCGGCCGATTCCGGAGAAGGTGCCGAGCGAGGACGAGATCTTCGGCGCGTACTTCGCCCGGCACGGAGCGAAATGAGCGGCGCGGCAGCCTCCACCGTCCATGCGCTGATCGAGCGCCAGGCGGCGCTGCAGCCGCACGCGGTGTACGCCCGCAGCACCGAGAGCGAGCGCCACATCAGCTACGGCGAACTCGCACGCGGCTGCCGCCGCGTGGCGGAGGTGCTGGCCAGGCACGGTGCAACGGCGGGCGAGACGGTCTCGGTCGTCATGCCCAACGGCCTGCAGACGCTGCGCCTGCTGCTCGGCGCGATGCACGCCGGCTACTGCGTGAACCCGGTCAACCTGCTGTCGCAGCCCGAGCAGATGCGCTATGTGCTCTCGCACTCCGACTGCCGCGTGGTCTGCGTGGCGCCCGAATGGGAAGCGCGTGTGCGCGAGATGGTGCAGGCCTTCGATCGGCCCGTGACGGTGATCGTGGTCGATCCGGAAGGCCCGGCGCTGCCGGACGAAACCGAAGCCACGGGCGACGCGCCACCGCCGGCCCCCGAAGCCGTCGCGCTGCTGATGTACACCTCGGGCACCACCGGCGTGCCCAAGGGCGTGATGCTCACGCAGCGCAACCTCGCGGCCAATGCGCACGCCATCAGCGCCGAGCACGCGCTGCAGCCCGCGGACCGCGTGCTCGCGGTGCTGCCGCTCTATCACATCAACGCCTTCGCCGTGACCATGCTCGCGCCGCTCGCGCATGGCGGCAGCCTCGCGATGCCGCCGAAGTTCTCGGCCGGCCGCTTCTGGGAGCAAGCGACGCAAACGCAGTGCAGCTGGATCAACGTGGTGCCCACCATGATCTCGTACCTGCTCGAAGGGCCGAAGCCGCCGCTCGCGCAGACGCTGGCCATCCGCTTCTGCCGCTCGGCCTCTGCGGCGCTGCCGCCCGAGCACCATCGCGCGTTCGAGCAGATGTTCGGCATCGGCATCGTCGAGACCATGGGGCTCACCGAAACGGCGGCGCCCTCGTTCTCCAACCCGATGGACCCGGCCGCGCGCAAGCTCGGCTCGGTGGGCCGCGCCTCGGGCTGCATGGCCGGCGTGGTCGATGCGGCGCTGGCGGCCGTGCCCGACGGCACCACCGGCGAGCTCGTGATCCGCGGGCCGAACGTGATGCTCGGCTACTACAAGAACGAAGAGGCCACGCGCGCGAGCTTCACGCCCGACGGGTGGCTGCGCACCGGCGACCTCGGCCACCGCGACGAGGACGGCTTCTTCTTCGTCACCGGCCGCATCAAGGAGCTGATCATCAAGGGCGGCGAGAACATCGCGCCGCGCGAGATCGACGAGGCGCTGCTGCAGCACCCCGCCGTGCTGGAGGCCGCGGCCGTGGGCGTGCCCGACCGCCACTACGGCCAGGAGATCGGCGTGTGCATCGTGCTGCGCGAAGGCTGCGCCTGCACCGAAGACGAGCTGCGCGCCTTCAGCGCCACCGCGCTCGGCCGCTACAAGACGCCCGGCCACTACCGCTTCGTCGCCGACCTGCCGCGCGGGCCTTCGGGCAAGGTGCAGCGCCTGAAGCTGCTGCCGCTCTTCGAGGCATGACGGCGGCCGAACTGCTGGTTCCGCCGCTCGCGCCGGCACTGCTCGTCTACAGCCTCTGCGTGGTGTTTGCGGCCGGCATCGTGCGCGGCTTCGCGGGCTTCGGCTTCTCGGCCATCACGGTGGCGGGCATGTCGCTGGTGGTGTCGCCCGCACTGGTGGTGCCGGCCATCTTCATGCTCGAAATCCTCGCGAGCCTGAGCCAGCTGCGCGGCATTGCGCGCGATATCGACATGCCCTGGCTCAGCTGGCTGATGGTGGGCAACCTCCTGTGCATTCCGCTCGGCGTGGCGCTGCTCGCGTGGCTGCCGGAGACGCCGCTGCGCCTCCTGATCGGCGCGCTGCTGATGGCGGCGGCGCTGCTGCTGCGCGGTGGCGCGCACGTCACGCTCGTGCCCACGCGCGGCGTGCGGCTCGCGGCGGGGCTGGCTTCGGGCTTCATCAACGGGGTGGCGGCCATCGGCGGCATCGCCGTCGCGGTGCTGCTGAGCACCGCGAAGATGGCGCCCGCCGTGCTGCGCGCGACCCTCATCGCGCTGCTGCTGTTCAGCGATGTGGTGTCTCTGATCGCTGCCGCGCTCATGCCTTCGTCCGCGCATGCATCGGGCAACCTGCTCGGGCCGGACACGCTCAAGTGGGCGGTGTGGCTCGCGCCCGCGATGCTGGCGGGCATCTGGTGGGGGCAGCGCTCGTTCAAGGGCGTGTCGCCCGAGCAGTTCAGCAAGCACGTGCTGAACCTGCTGATCGCGCTGGCCACCGTGAGCGTGCTGCGCTCGCTCTTCAGCCTGCTGGCCTGACGCGCGGCGGCGCGGGCCCGTCTTCACGGGCCTCGCGGGGCCACCTCTCGCATCCGGGGTGACTTTCGACACGTGTCTTTCGGCACGTGTCCTTCTTCATGTGCCTTTCCTCACGTGCCTTTCCTCACGTGTCTTTTGACATGTGCCCTTCGGCACTGGCGGCGCGAGCCCGTGCTCAGCACCATCGGGCAGCCCTGCCGGCTGGCGATTCGAGCCTGCGACATGGCTTCACAAATCGTTCATCCAGAGAGAGAGGGGATCATCATGAAATTCAAACTGTGGGCGGCCACTGCAGCCGTCCTGGGCGCCCTGACCGTCGCAGCCTGCGGAGGCGGAGGCAGCGGCGAGGTGTACTACCCGATCATCCCGGTGCCGCCGCCGCCGGAGCAGAACCCACCGCCCCCGCCGCCGGTAGAGAAAGCCAAGGTCACCGGCCGCGTCACGAACGCGATCAGCGGCGAAGGCGTGGGCCAGGTCACTGTCAGCACCGGCTCATCGTCCACCGTTACCGCCGCCGACGGCAGCTACACCCTCACCGAGATCGCGCCCGCCGCGTCGGTGCTGCTGAGCTTCGCGAAGGCCGGCATGGTGCCGCAGAGCCGCGCGACCGCAGCACTGTCGGGCTCGGGTTCGTCGACGGTCATCAACATCCCCATGCTGCCGGTGGCGGTGACGGAGACCTTCGATCCGCAAACCGCGCACGACATCGTCGTGCCCGGCTCCACCGCCATGGTCCGCCTGCGCGCGAACTCGCTGCGCCGCGCCGACGGCAGCGCGCCCACCGGCCCGGTGACCGCACGCGTCACGCCCATCGCACCCGCGAGCGACGTCAACGTGATGCCCGGCAACTACCTGGCCGGCACGGACGGCGGCAGTGCGCCGATCGAGAGCTTCGGCGCCCTGGACGCGAGCTTCGTCGATGCCGACGGCGCCCCGCTGAACCTTGCGGCCGGCATGGACGCCACGGTGCGCATTGCGCCCTCCTCGCGCGCCGACGAGCTGCCGCCCAGCGTGCCGCTCTTCCACTACGACACCGTCTCGGGCCTCTGGGTGCAGGAGGGCACGGCCACGCTGCAGGGCACCGCGCCTTCGCAGTACTACGAAGGCACGGTCACGCACTTCACGACCTGGAACGCGGACCAGATCTACAACACCGTGCGCATCAACGGCTGCGTGCAGAACGCGGCTGGTGAACGCGTGAGCGGTGCACTGGTCGCCTCCGAAGGCAAGTCGTACACCGGCATGGCCACGGCGCTGACCAACGCGAACGGCGAGTTCTCGGTGCAGGCCAAGCGCACGAGCGCGGCCTTCGTCATCGCCAGCACCGCGACCGAGATCTCCAACGCGCCCACGGTGTCCATCGGCGACGCAGACTTCGCGCTCGACGGCTGCCTGACGCTCACGCGCTCGGCGGTTTCGGTCAAGCTGACCTGGGGAGCACTCCCCCTGGACCTGGACTCGTACACCTTCGGCGCGAACGCCAACGAGCTGGTGTATTTCGAGAACAAGGGCTCGCTCACCGAGGCGCCGTTCATCGGCCTCGATGTGGACGACCGGTTCAGCTTCGGCCCCGAGGTCACCACGTTCGCGAAGCTCGCGAAGAACCGCACCTACCGGTTCGTCGTCCACAACTATTCCGGCACCTTCGACCCAGGGCAGACGGGCTCTCCGGCACGGATAGAGGTGGCCAACCGCGGCGCGCAGTCGATCTTCGCTCCGCCGGCCGGGGAGACCTCGTCGACGCCCATCTGGCATGTGTTCGACCTGACCACCGATGCGAACTGCCAGGCGACCGTCGTCCCCGTGCAGCAGTTCCTGGCCGATCCGCCCGCGCCGGTCAACACCGACAACGACGCGCAGTACTGCAACTAGCAGGAGGCGCATGGCGACCGGTGCATGGCCCGACGGGCTATGCTCCTTCGCCATGAATCCGCCCACCGCCATTTCTTCATCTCCGAAGAGCCTGGCCGTGGGCGTTTTTCTTTTCTGGCTGGCGGCATCGGGCACCGCGTCGGCGGCGGCCTGCCTGGACACCGCCACGCAGATCCCTTCGCCCTCCCGCGCACTCGCGATGGCCACCTTCGCGCAACAGGAGCACCAGGCCTTCGGCGGCCAGACCATGGATGCCGAGGGCCGCCTCACCTATGCCGGCGCGTGGGAGGCCGAAGACTTCCGCGCCACCGCGCAGGAGCTCGCACCCTGGCAGCGCGTGCTCGGCTACTGGCAGGCGACCGGCGTGCGCCTTCGCGGCACCGACCCGGATGCCGCGCCCGATTCATCGGAGCCGCAATCCATCGACGCCGCATTGAGCCGCGCCGCGGTGATCGATGCGCCATGGTCCGCCGCCTTCATCAGCTGGCTCGCGCAGCGGGCCGGGCTCGGCGCGGACGAGTTCGTTTTCTCCGAAGCGCATGCCGACTATGCCGGCGCCGCGTGGAGAGCGGGCCTGGACGAAGCCGCGGGCCGGCCGACGCGCTACGCGATGCGCGCCTGCGACCTGATGCGCACGCCGCCGCGCGTGGGCGACCTGGTCTGCCAGGCGCGCGGCATCGGCGCGGGCTACGACACCTTCGAGCGCATCGGCGAAGTGCTGGCCCAGCGCCCCACGGGCGGCGAGGCGCTGCCCATGCATTGCGATGTGGTGGTGGGTGTCGATGCCACGGGCTTCGACACCGTGGGCGGCAACGTGATCCAGTCGGTCACCCTGCGGCGCCTGGCATTCGCGCCCGGTACGAAGTTGCTGGACCCCAGCTACCTGCCCGAGGGATGCACGGTCAATGCAACGGGCGTGGCCGGGTGCATCGACCGCCACATGAGCCGCCAGCCGTGGTCGCTGCTGCTGCAGTGGCGCTGAGGGAACGGCTTCAGCGGTAGTAGGCCTCGACCGTGCCCTTGAGTTTCAGCAGCAGCGGGTAGCCCTTGCGGTCCACCGCCTTGCCCGCCGGCACCTTGATCCAGCCTTCGCTGATGCAGTACTCCTCCACGTCCAGCCGCTCCTTGCCGTTGAAGCGGATGCCGATGGGGAATTCGAAGACGGCCGCCACGTGGTGCGGGCTGCGCGCATCGGTGCAGAGACGATCGGGAAGGGGCGGACGGGTTGTTTCTTCGGTCATGGGAGTCTGTGGTTCGGGAACGACCCGAATGATAAGGACCTCGGTCAACGCCGCTTTCTAGCGCCGCTTTTTCCAGGGCTTGGGCGGCGGCTTCGGCCCTGCGCCGAGGGCGGCGCGGGCCAGCGCATCGGCCTCGCCGTTGCGATGGCGCGGAATCCATTGCACGCGGGCTTCGTCGAACGTGCCGAGCAATGCGCGGGCGTCGTCGTAGAGCGGTGCCAGGCGCGCGATCGGCCGGGCATCGGCCGTGCCGAGCTGCTCGACCAGGGTGCTGTTGTCGCTGTATGCCACCACGGCGCGCGCGCCGCGGGCGCGCGCCTCCTGCAGGGCGAGCGTGAGCGCGCGCAGCTCGGCCTCGTTGTTGCAGCCGGTCGTGTGCGTGGCCTGCGAGAGCGTGTGGCGGGTGCCGTCGGGCTGCGTGACGACCGCACCGATGCCCATGCGGCCCGGGTTGGGCATGGCGCTGCCGTCGCAATGGACGGTCCAGTGGCGCGGGTGCTCGGGCGCGGGAAGAGGCATGGATGGAATGCGGGGCCTGCGCCCTGCGGTCTTCAGCAGTTGCTGCGCTTGATGCCTGCGAGGTTCTGGCACGGCCGCTGGCCGGGCGGCGGCCCCGGATCGCGCACGCGGGGCGGACGGTTGGCGTGTCGCTGCGGTCCGTCGTAATAGGGCTCGGGCCCGAGGATGTACACCGGCGGGTCGGTCGGCGGCGCCTCGGCGATGGGGTTGCGCGGAATGATGGCCGGACCCGACGGCGCGGCGACCGGCGGCGGCGTGTAGGTCGGCGGCCGCGATTCCTCGCTCTGCGGACGCGGCATCGGAACCGGCGGTGGCGGCGTCTCGTCGATCGCCACCTGCCGCGACTGCTTGCTGTCCGACGGGCACTTGCCATCGGTGTACGAGATCTTCCCGTTGGCATCGGTGCAACGCACCACGTCCGCATTCGCGGCCAGGGCGGCGAACAGGAGCGGGATGAGGACGAGGGAGGTGCGCATCTGGCGGTTCTAACAGATTGCGCGCTATTTCCCAATCGGCGGCGGCGCTGTCGTATCGTTGCGGGTGCTGCGATTTTCGCCCTCCTCCCACGCCCGCCATGCGCCCTGCCAATCTCCTCGAAGTTGCCCTTGCGGACCTGCCGCGCAGCGCGGGCTCGCCACTGTTCGAGCGGCTGCGCGAATCGGTAGGCCAGTTGATCCGTCGCGCACCGCCCCTGCATGAAGCCGCGCGCTGGCACACGCACACCATCGGCGGCGCCGAGCGGCGCTTTGCGCAGCCCATCACCTTCACGCCGTATGCGTCCGTGCGGCCCTGCTCGGCGCGCTGCAGCTTCTGCTCGGAGAACCTGCGCAAGACCGAGGGCGGAACGCCGGCCTCGCGGCTGCGGCCGGCGTCCGATTACTTCGAAGGCCTCGCCCGCGCGCTGCGAGCCTTGCGCGGCGTGCCGCTCTCGTGGTCGCTCTCGGGCCTGGAGACCAGCGACGATGCCGACTGGATGCTTCGGCTGCTCCAAACGCTCACTGCAAGCGAAAGCGACGGCCCGGTCATCGAAGACCGCGTGCTCTACACCAACGGTGCCGGCTTCGCCGCACCGCAGGGCCAGGTGCTGCGGCGCGCGCTGCAGCGCTTCGGCCTGAGTTGGCTGGAGCTGTCCCGCCATCACCACGACGGCGCAATCAACCAGACCATCATGCGGTTCCGCCCCGACGTGGCGATCGGCGACCAGGCCGTGTTCGAGCGCACCGCGCGGCACCTGGCCGATGCCGTTCCACTGCGCCTCGTGTGCATCCTGCAGCGCGGCGGCGTCGCGCAGCCGCACGACGTGGCCGCCTACCTCGCATGGGCGCGGGAATGCGGCGCCGGCACCGTCGTCTTCCGCGAGTTCTCGCGCCTGGACGACGGCTACCGCGACAACGCCACCGCGCGCTACCTGCGCGCCGAACGTGTGTCGATGGATGCACTGCTGACCGCCTGCCTCGACGACCCCGGGGTCTCGCGCGGGTGGACCCTCGAAAGCCTCACCGAGGGCTACTACTTCTGGAACCTGCACCTGCGCACCGCGAGCGGGCTGAACGTCGTCTTCGAAAGCGCCGACTACGGCGCCATGCACGAACGCCATGCGACCGGCGATATCTACAAACTCGTCTACTTTGCGGACGGCCAGCTCTGCGCAGGCTGGGAGCCGGGACACGACGTGCTGCTCGACACCCGCAGCGAACGGGCTCTTTCCCATGGCTAGCCACAGCTGGCTGATGCTCGACCGCGAATCGCCGCGCTACCGGCTGCCGGACGACCTGCGCGCGCAAGATCCGATGGGCGGGCGCGACTGCGGATGGGTCGAGCAGATGCTGCCCTTCGTGCGGCAGTTCTCGCAACCGGGCGAGACGGTGTTCGATCCGTTCGCGGGCTTCGGCACGACGTTGTTGGCGGCGCGGCTCGAAGGCCGGGCGGCTTCGGGCTGCGAAGTGGATGCCGGCCGCATCGACCTCATCCATGAGCGGCTGGCACGTCATGACTTCACGCATGGCACGACGCTCCTGCACGGCTCGTGCGATGCGTTCGACGACACCGCGCTCCCGCCCTTCGACCTGTGCCTCACCAACGTGCCCTTCTTCGGCTGCCGCTGGCCCGGCGCGCCCGCGGCCTCCCAGCTCTACGGCAGCCAGAGCTACGCGCAACACCTCAATGGCCTGCGCGATGTTTTCTACCGCGTCCGCGCGGGCCTGCGCGAAGGTGGCGCCTGCATCGCGATGGTGGAAAACATCCGCCTCAACGACCGCGTGCTGCCCCTCGCCTTCGATCTCGCGCGCATCCTGGGCTCGCTCTTCGTGATGGAAGAGGAGCGCGTGCTCATCTATCCGCACGAGAGCGATGAAACCGATGCCGATGCACGCACCGACCGTCGCCACGAATACGCATTGGTGTTCCGCAAGCAGCGCGAGCGCATCGACCTGCAAGCCACCGCCACGCTGCTCGACGCCCTGCGCACACAAGGGCACGCCTTCACATTGCTCGGCAGCTTCGCGCGATGGCAGCAAGACCCTCAAGGCACGCCACCCGCAGACGCCGACATCCGCGCAGACGCAGACCCGCAGCGCCTGAACGCCCTGCTGCAATGGCTGCGCGATCAAGGCTTCGCACTGACGAGCTGGGGCGACCCCGTCGCCCTGCCCCTTCACCTGGACAGCTACCGCGGCCGCTACTACTTTCGCGCCGACCGCATCGACAGCCACGGCGCCCTCGTCAGGCTGGACATCTGCTACGAGCAATGAGCCACGCGTTCGATCGCCGCAGCGGTTGATCGCCCGGCGCAACGACAGCGCCTGTAGTGCGCAGGGCATCGGGTGCTCCCCGCAGCGAAATCAAGGAGGAGGCCGCGGGCCGGGGGACATTCGCGGAGGGGAGCACCCGGTGGCCTGCGCACGCGCCCTCAGAGCAAACCGCTCATCTTCCCCGCAGCCGCCTTCAGCGCATCGATGCGCTTGACCGCATCCTCCATCGACATCCGCGCCGTCGGCGCATGCACCGCCAGCGCCGCGCGCACCTCGCCCGCCGCATCGCGCACGGGAACAGCCACCGCCACCAGCCCCGCGATGAACTCCTCGCGGTCGCGCGAGTAGCCGCGCCTGGCGATCTCGTCGCACTCGGCACGCAGTGCATCGGCCTTGGTAATGGTGTTCGCCGTCATGCGTTCGAGCGGCAAGTTGTCGATGAGCGCATCCCGCGCCGTCTTCGGCATCTGCGCGAGAAAGAGCTTGCCGCTCGCGGTGCAGTGCAGCGGCACGTGCGAGCCCACGTCGAGCGTCAGGCGCAGCGGCCATTGCGCCTCGACGCGATCGAGGTACAGCACCTGCGCGCCATCGAGCGTGGTGAGGTTGCAGGTCTCGCCGACCTTGCGCACGAGCTCGGACAGCACCTCGTGCCGCAGCCCGCGCACCACGCCGTGGTTCAGCGTGTCGAACGCCAGCTTGCGCAGCGCCGGGCCCACGCTGAACGAGCGCTCGTCCACGTCGCGCGCCAGGAAACCCGTGGCCAGCAACTGCGTGCAGATGCGATGCGCCGTCCCCTTGGGCAGCCCGAGCTGCGCGGCCAGGTCGGCGAGCGTCAACGCACGGCCTTCGTTGGCCAGCAGAGCCAGCAGCCGCAGGCTGCGCTCGGCAGATGACCCGGAGGTCGATTCCTCGACAACCAAGGGAGCGGCAGGAATCACTGCGGCAGGCGCGCGCGCGGCTCGTGGCATGCGGGTAAACCTTAAAAATGGAACATTGCGTTCCGAAAAACAATAACCTAGGATGCGGCGGATCGGAAGCGATTGTTCCACTCCCCGGGTGCCCTGCATGCGTGATGAAGAGTTCGACTACATCGTCGTCGGCGCCGGATCGGCCGGCTGCGTGCTGGCGGGCCGGCTGAGCGAAGACCCCGCCACGCGCGTGCTGCTGCTCGAAGCCGGGCCGCCCGACCGGTCGCTCTGGATCCACCTGCCCATCGGCTACGGCAAGACGATGTGGAGCCCCACCTACAACTGGCGCTTCGAGACCGACCCCGATCCGAACATGAACGGCCGGCGCATCTACTGGCCGCGCGGCAAGACGCTGGGCGGCTCGAGCGCGATCAACGGCCTCATCTACATCCGCGGCCAGCGCGAGGACTACGACCACTGGGCCGCGCTCGGCAACGCCGGCTGGGGCTACGACGACGTGCTGCCCTACTTCATCAAGTCCGAAGGCAACCAGCGCGGCGGCGATGCCTTCCACGGCGGCGACGGGCCGCTGAAGGTGTCGGACATCGCGGCGAAGCACGAGCTCATCGAGGCCTTCATCGGCGGCGCGCAGCAGACCGGCGTGCCGCGCATCGAAGACTTCAACGGCGCTGCCCAGGAAGGCGCGGGCTACTACCAGCTGACCACGCACAAGGGCTGGCGCTGCAGCACCGCCAAGGCCTACCTCACGCCCGCGAAGCACCGCCCCAACCTGCGCATCGAGACGGATGCGCTCGCGGGCAAGCTGGTGTTCGAAGGCCGCCGCGCCGTCGGCATCACCTACCGGCAAGGCGGAGAACTCAAGACCGCGCGCTGCCGCGCCGAGGTGCTGCTGTCGGCCGGCTCGATCCAGTCGCCGCAGCTCTTGCAGCTCTCGGGCATCGGGCCGCGCGCGCTGCTCGATCGCCTCGGCGTTCCGGTGGTGCACGACCTCGCCGGCGTCGGCGAGAACCTGCAGGACCATCTGCAGATTCGCCTCGGCTACGAGTGCACGAAGCCCATCACCACCAACGACCAGCTCAACTCGTGGATCGGCCAGATCGGCATGGGCATGGAGTGGCTTCTGCATCGCACCGGCCCGCTCGCGGTCGGCATCAACCAGGGCGGCTGCTTCATGCGCGCGCTGAAGGACGAACACGGCAAGCCGGTCGCCGCCACGCCCGACATCCAGTTCCACGTGGCCACGCTCTCGGCCGACATGGCCGGCGGCAAGGTGCATCCGTACTCGGGCTTCACGATGTCGGTGTGCCAGTTGCGGCCCGAATCGCGCGGGCACATCCGCATCCGCTCGCTCGATGCGGCCGAGCCGCCCGAGATGCAGCCCAACTACCTGGCGACCGAACTCGACCGCGCGACCACCGTGGCCGGCGTGCGGGCCGCACGCGCCATTGCCGATGCGCCCGCGATGCGCCCCTACGTGAAGCGCGAAGTGAAGCCCGGCCCCGATGCATCGAGCGACGAAGACCTGCTCGAGTTCTGCCGCAACAACGGCGCCACCATCTTCCACCCCACCGGCACCTGCCGCATGGGCAGCGACCCGCTCGCGGTCGTCGATGCACGCCTTCGCGTGCACGGCATCGCGGGCCTGCGGGTCATCGATTGCTCGGCGATGCCGACGCTGGTGTCGGGCAACACCAACGCACCCGCCGTGATGATGGCCGAGAAGGCCGTCGAGCTGATCAGAGAGGACGCCAGGGGTTCCTGAAAAAAAGGCCCGCAGAGGCCGCCACGACAACAACGCATTGGAGACAAACACATGAGCGCAACCGACGAGAAAGCGATTCGCAGGGTGGTCATCTCCGCCCTGGTGGGCGCCACCATCGAGTGGTATGACTTCTTCCTGTACGGCGTGGTGGCCGGCATCGTGTTCAGCAAGCTGTACTTTCCGGGCAGCGACCCGGTGGTGTCGGTCCTGCTGGCCTACACGACCTTCGCGGTGGGATTCGTCACGCGGCCCTTGGGCGGCGTGATCTTCGGCCACTTCGGCGACAAGATCGGCCGCAAGAGCATGCTCATCATCACGCTGATGATCATGGGCGTGGCCACCTTCCTCATCGGCCTGGTGCCTACCTATGCGCAGATCGGCATCGCGGCGCCCGTGCTGCTCTTGCTGCTTCGCGTGGCGCAGGGCATCGGCCTGGGCGGCGAATGGGGCGGCGCGGTGCTCATGGCGTACGAATATGCGCCCAAGGACAAGCGCGGCTTCTATGCCTCGCTCCCGCAGATCGGGCTGGCCATTGGCCTGTGCCTGGCCTCGGGCGTGGTGGCGCTGCTGTCGTCCCTCCTCACCGACGCGCAGTTCATGGCCTGGGGCTGGCGCATCGCGTTCCTCATTTCCGGCGTGATGGTTCTGGTGGGCATGTACATCCGCCTGCACGTGCAGGAAACGCCCGAGTTCGCGGCCGTGAAGGCGCGCAACGCGGAGCTGCGCATTCCGTTCATGGACATGATCCGCCGCTACCCCGGCAATGTGTTGAAGGGCATGGGCGCGCGCTACATCGACGGGGTGTTCTTCAACATCTTCGGCGTGTTCTCGATCAACTACCTCACGAGCACGATCAAGATCAGCCGCACCGATGCACTGCTTGGCGTGATGGCTGCGGCGATCGTGATGATCTTCTTCATTCCCTTCTTCGGCCGGCTCTCCGACAGGATGGGGCGCGGCAAGGTCTACATGTGGGGATCGATCATCACCGCGGTGTCGGCCTTCCCCGGCTTCTGGCTCATGACGCACAGCGGGGGCAACGTGCTCCTGGTGTGGCTCGCGATCATCGTGCCGTTCGGCATTCTGTACGCCTCGGTGTACGGACCGGAAGCCGCCCTCTTCTGCGATCTGTTCGACGCGAAGGTGCGCTACACGGGCATCAGTTTCGTCTACCAGTTCTCGGGCATCTTCGCCTCGGGCATCACGCCGATCATCGCGACCGCGCTGCTCAAATCGGGCGGCGGCGAGCCGTGGCAGATCTGCATGTACGTGCTGTTCGCGGGGGCGGTGTCGGCGCTGTGCGCGTGGATGATCGGGCGCAGTCCGTCACCCGCAGATGCGGCGGATGCGGTCGATCCGGTCGATGCGCCCAGGGCAGTCGCCTCGCGTTGATCCGGTGCAACCGGTTCAGCCGGCTGCCGCGGCCTGCGGCGGCGCAGCCGGCGTGAGCCCGTAGCGCGACATCACCGCGACCAGTGCCGCCCGGTCGGGCGGCCCGCCCACGTTGACCACGGCCGCGACCTCCCGGAAGTACGCCGCGCCGATGTCCGGCGTCAGCACGACGAGGGCGCGTGCCGTTTGCGATCCGCCGTTGCGAAAGCCATGCACCGAGCCGCGCGGCGTCGACATCCATTCGCCGGGCTGGAGTTCGCGCGTTTCGGCATCGACCGAATAGGTGACCGAGCCCTCCACGACGTAGAAGAACTCTTCGTTGTCCCGGTGGCTGTGCGGCGGCGGCACGTTGGCGCCCGGCGGCAGGGTGAGCTCGAAGACGCCGAGGCCGCCGGTCGCGGTGCCATCGACCAGGTAGCGAATCTCCAGCTGGCCCGCCTTGATCACTTCGCTGCTGCTCATGTGCGTCTCCTTCGTTGATGCCCAGGCCGGGACTCTATGGCGTTCCGGGAAAAAGATAAATCCCTTCCATGACGCGAGGCGACGAAGCAGCGCTACGGCTTCAGGCGGTAGCTGAGCTTGCGGTTGCCGCCGACGGTGGAGTCCAGCCCCACCCACTCGCCCTGCTGCGAGTACCAGACGTCGATGGGCTGCGCCGGCGTCGCGATGCGCCAGCGCGTGGCCGCCACCGGCTGGCCGCGCACTTGCACCGTGCCGCTGCCCGCGCGGCTCACCTGCACCGCTTCGAACTTGCCGTTCTGCGCGTTGAGCAGCCGCTCCTGCTGGCGGATGGCCGGGTTCCAGTAGGCGAAGCTCATCACGCAACCGTCGAGCGATTGCGTGCCCTTGGGCGTGACGACGGCCAGCGCGCTGTCGCCGGCCGCCTCGGCATTCACCTTCTCGGGCGTACCGTCGTCATCGGTCTTCGACACCAGTTGCCGGAGGCAGTCGCCGCGCCACTGCTCGGTGGCGGTGTGACGGTAGCGATAGACCGTGATGCCCAGCAGCTTGACCGCGAACTCGGCCTCGCTCGTCAGCCTGCGCTCTTCGCCGTTGGCGGCGAGCGTGAAGCGATGCTCGCCGATGGGCGAATCGTCGAGCAGCACGCGGAAGTTCCACTCGCCGCTCGCGGGTCCGTTTGCGGATGCGGCACTGCTTGCCAGCAACGCCAGCAACGTCAGCGCGAAGCGCCAAGGTTCTTTTCTCATGGTGCCTTGGAGTTACGCACCGGCCCCGGCACGAAAGCATTGGTGCGCGCGATGTACGCGCGGTACGCGGGGCGGCGCTCGCCGATGTCGGCTTCGAGCATGCGCACGCCCGAGACGCGCAACAACAGCCAGGTCATGAGCAGCGGCGAGACGACGGTCCACGCCGCGCCGCTCAAGCCCGCGCCGCCGATGGCGATGAGCCACAGGCCCCACCAGACGCAGGCCTCGCCGAAGTAGTTGGGGTGGCGCGTGTAGCGCCAGAGACCGCGGTCCATCACCTTGCCTTCGTTCGCGGCGTTGGCCTTGAAGCGCGCCATCTGCGCATCGCCGATGGCCTCGAAGAAAAGGCCGAAGAGCGCGAGCGCGATGCCCGCGATGTCGATCCACCCGATCGGCCGCGCCGCTGCCATGCCCGGCAGGAACGGCGCGGAGACGAACCACGCGAGCACCGCCTGCAACGCGAACACGAGGTACAGGCTCTTGAACGCGAAGCCCGGCTGGTTGCGCGCGCGGATGGCCTGGTAGCGGCGGTCTTCGCCATGTCCCCAGTTGCGCCAGGTGATGTAGAGGCAAAGCCGCACCGCCCAGGCCGTGCCCAACACTGCCATGCAGAGGCCCCGCGGCGTGTGGCCCGGCAGCAGCGCGAAGTAGACGAGGCCCGCGCCGACGATGCAGACGGGCCACACGCGGTCCACGAGGCTCACGTCATGGCGCGCGAGGCTGGCGAGCCAGGTCAGCAGCACGACCAGCGCGGTCCATGCCAATCCAGCCAGGGCGATACCGCTCATGAGACAGCCACTTCCGCACTTTCGAGGAACACCATGGAACCGGCTTCGCCGGGCCATCGGTGTTGCCCCCGGTAGGGGGAAGGAGAAGCGACACGAAGTGCGCGAGGCCTGGGGGCGAGCCTCATGACGCGCGCCGCTCGAAGAGGTAGTGGCTGACCCACCAGCGCTGCCCGCCATCGAAACCGAACAGCTCCGCCACCGACATGAAGAACAGCCGCCAGCGCGTCCACCACACGTTGGCCTCGGCGCCGTAGGTGGCCTGGAACAGCGGGCGCAGCTCGTCGCGGCGCGCGTCCATGTTGCGAAGCCACGCCTCGGCGGTGCGCTGGTAGTGGCTGCCCTCCCAGCGCCAGCGGCGCAAGAGGCGCAGGTCGTCCTGGCAGTGCAGCGCGAGATCGTCGCTGGGCATCATGCCGCCGGCGAAGAAGTACTTGCTCATCCAGTCGCTCGCATCGCGCACCTCGAAGGGGTACGGCGCCTCGCGGTGAGCGAAGACGTGCATGAAGAAACGGCCCTCCGGCTTGAGCCACCGCGCGACATTGGCGAAGGCCTGCGGCCAGTTGCGCAGGTGCTCGAACATTTCGACGGAGACGATGCGGTCGTAGCGCTCGTCGGTGTCGAAGGCGTTGATGTCGCGGGTCAGCACGCGGACGTTGGCGAGGCCTCGCTGCGCGGCCTGGGCTTCGATGTATTCGCGTTGGGAATTGGAGTTGGAGAGGGCTGTGATCCAGCTATTGGGGTACTTCTCGGCCATCCACAGGGTGAGGGAGCCCCAGCCGCAGCCCAGCTCCAGGATGTCTTGACCGTCGATGAGGCCGGCGCGTTCGCAGGTGGCGGTGAGGGCGGCGGATTCGGCTTGCTCCAGTGTGTGGGTGCCTTCGGGCCAGTAGCAGCTGCTGTATTTGCGGTGGTTGCCGAGGACCTGGGCGAAGAAGGCGGCGGGGACTTCGTAGTGTTGTTCGTTGGCTTTTTCTGGGAGAGGGGCCAGGTGGGAGGAGCGCATCTGGGTGAGGAAGGCCTGCGTGAGGTCAGCGATGGCCAAGGGATTGCCGGCCTGCAACTCGGTCAGACGGTCCCTGAGGAGGCGGCGGATGCCTCGGCGGAGGAAGGGGTCGGGGATCAGGCCTTTTTCTGCCCAGTGGAGGGCGGAGGTGAGGGTTTGGGGCATGGCGGGTTCTCCTCGAGGGCACGTCGGGTGAGTGCTGTTGGGAGATGTACGCAGTTGGAGCCGGTTTGGATGAGGCTCGGTTTTTCGAGCCGCGGCGCGTGCGTCCAATGAGCTATTGCGTTGGCTGAAGAAAAACCGGATGCTCTCGGGGCTCATTTTTCACCCTTTGGACTCGCATTAATTTAAAACTCCTCTTTTTAATAATCAATAACACGCCATGGCAGCCGAAGATAAATTCAAACAAGCGGTCATATCCACAATAGCAAAAAGAGCCGCGAATCAGTGCTCAAACCCCAACTGCGGTGCGATAACTAGTGGCCCCTCATTGGCCTCACTGGATTCAGTGAATATTGGAGAAGCTGCACACATCTACGGGGCCAACTTGGGATCTGCTCGATATGACGAAAAAATGTCCTCAGCGGATCGAAGCGCAATTTCAAATGCCATCTGGCTTTGTGGCAACTGCCATAAACTAGTAGATGATGATCCATTGAAATATCCGTCGGGCCTTTTGTTTGAATGGCAACGCGACCACGAGCGCTCAATTTCTGAGCAAGTTGGAAAACCGCCGTCAAACTCAGGCAAAAATATGAAGCTCGACACCTCGAAGAATTTGGGCGCCTGAGTTATCTTGCAGAGCGATTAATTTTGGAAAAGGACGATTATTGGGAATATCGACTGACAGCAGAGGTATTACGATTCGAAATGGAGCCCGTGCTACAGCGATGGGGCGCATTGAAGCGTGGCCTATACGTCAAACCCAACTCGAAGATCAACCATAAAGAATTTATTTCATGGTTTCAACTTAAACTCGGAGAAATTACATCCATCAGCAAGGCGTTTACTGAGCTAGCGAATAATGAATTCTCCCGCGCTTGGGGCGAACCCGGAACACCAGGAAACGACAAAGATATTGTTGTCACGGCCCGTTTATTTAGTGAGATGTGCCAAAGTTCGCTAAATTGGGAGGAAGAGGTTCGCTTCACAAGCACCGATGAAATATTTTATGAATTACAAAATCTTTTCATTGGGACGGCCGGAAGAATTATTGATGAAGCAGCAAAGCTCCCATTGTTTTTATCAGAAACGCTTTCAAATAATCCCGTCGATGGAAGATACAAATTAGAACTCGTATTATCTTTAGCCGATGGTTGGGGCGAAAAAATAGACGAGGCCTTCGCTCGCGCCCAAAAAAATTACATCAAAGCTTTGAATAAATAAAATCGTTCGCTTGTCGATCTAATTAAATACACATTGCCGAGCGTCATCGCTTTTAAAAGCTGACATCGGTCATGGCCATTGCTGAGCCGCAGTCACAAATAGCGGCGCCCCGTTGTTCGCGGTTCCACTATTTTTTTGGCTTCGCCTTCTCCTCCCCCGTCCCAAACCCAATAGCCCGCCTCGGCGGATCATCCGGCACCGTCAGCGCCTTGATCGCCTCGAACACCTGCAGCAATTGATTGCGCGTATTCCGGCTGAAGGCGTCCTGCCGCATATCGATCTGCTCGGTCTTCTGCTCCAGCTCGCTCAGGCGCTTGGCCAGGTCCTGGTGCGTGGCGATCAGCGCGCGCACGCGCACGAAGGTGCGCATGATCTCGATGTTCACCGCGATGGCGCGCGGGCTGCCGAGCACCGACGACAGCATCGCCACGCCCTGCTCGGTGAACACGTAAGGCGCCGTGCGCCGACCGCCGCGGCCGGGGTTTGAGGTCACGGTTTGTGACCTCAAAGCCGCCCACTCCTTGGGCGAGAGTTGGAACATGAAGTCGGCCGGAAAGCGCTCGGCATTGCGCTTGACCGCCTGCACCAGCACCTTGGTCTGCACGTCGTAGAGCACCGCGAGGTCGGAGTCCAGCATCACGCGCTGTTCGCGCAGCGAGAGGATGCGGCTTTCGATCCGGGGTTGCAGCGGCGGCGCGTTGGGAGGGGCTTCGCTCATGGGGGTGGGTGGCATCGGTTGGATGTGCGTGGCCGCAGAGGCCAGCGACGTTCCCGATAACGATACCCCGCCATCACGCGCTGGCAAAGCAGTCTTCCTTACTCAGGCGAGCTCAGGCAGGGCGCTCGCTCATCGATGGCGCAGCACCTGCACTCAACGCGATGCGCAGCGACTGCATCGTCGTATCCGCAGCCCCGATGCGCCGCCGCAGTTCTTCATTGACGAGCGCCATCAGCGCGCTGATTTCCGTGCGGTCCGGCGCGATCTCTTCCGTGTCGCGCGAGTGCTGCGGACCGATGAGTTTTTCGAGACACGCATAAGCGCGCTGCACGACGTGAAGACTTTCGACGTCATCGCATGCCTGCAGCGCGAGCGATTGAGCGCCGAGGGTTTCGGGGGGTCCGGGGAACGAGGGAACGTGAGCCATGCATGGCCTCCAAGAGGTGCGGTTTACTGAAACCGCCGCTCCCGAGTCCAATCGGAGGCGGCGACTCGACGAGTTGGACTACCGGGCACCTCTTGCGAGAACCGGCCGGGCTTGCGCCCGCCCGTCGAGCCGCCAAAAACTTGTTGGGGCACGAATGACGAAGCCGCAGACCCTGCGGGGGTGACTGCGGCTTTCGTCGCAGAGATGCTTCAGGAGTCCAATCCCGATCACGTCTTTTTTACGTGACCGGCGCAGTATAGCCACGGCCCCTGCGATGCCCCTACTGTCCATGACCCCTCCGTCCATGCTGGAACAATGCACCACCATGGACGGCCTCGATCTCATCAAAACATTCCGCGAAGTTGCCTTCCGCCGCAGCTTCTCCCGCGCCGCCGATTCGCTCGGCATGTCCAAGGCCACGGTCAGCCGCTATGTGGCCGAGCTCGAAACGCGCAGCGGCGTGCGCCTCTTGAACCGCTCCACGCGCTCGCTGAGCCTCACCGATGCAGGCCAGGTGCTGCTCGATCGCAGCACCGAACTGGTGGCCATGGCCGAGAACACGCTCAACGACCTGCAGGGCCACGGCGCCACGCCGCGCGGGCGCCTTCGCATGAGCGCGCCCAACGGGCTGATCGCGGGCTGGATGTCCGACGTGATCGCCGAGTTCATCAATCTCTACCCCGATGTGTATGTGAGCCTGGTGTTCACCAACCACGCCATCGACCTGATCGAGGAAGGCATCGACATTCACCTGACGGGCGGGCGCATCGACGACATGAACCTCATCGTGCGCCGCCTCGTGCAGTACGACATGGTGGTGTGCGCCTCGCCCGCCTACTGGGCGCGGCGCGGCATTCCGCAGGTGCCCGAGGACATGGCCCGGCACGACGTGCTGAGCTATTCGGCGATGCCGACCACGCACCTGCCCTTCGAGACCGATGGCCGCGCGCACGAGGTGGCGGTGCACAGCCGCATGGAGGCGAACGACGCGATCGCGCTCATCGAGCTCGCGCTGCGCGGCGTGGGCGTGGCGTATGTGCCGCAGCCGCTTGCGCAGTCGCACCTGGAGCGCGGCGCGCTGGTGCCGGTGCTGCGCGAGCACATGCCGCACGAGCACTGGCTCTACGCGGCGTATTCGCAGCGCCGCCACAACAGCGCGGCGATGCGCGCGATGCTCGACTTCCTGGAGAAGTCGATGGTGCCGCTGGGCGATCCGCCCGCCATGCCGGCGATGCCGCCCGCGTTGCAGGTGTCGCCGATCTCGGCGCCTACATGCGCCCTTTCCAGGGCACCAGGCGTCGCTCGAGCCACCGCATCAGCAGGTCGAACAGATAAGCCACCACGCCAATGACGATGATGCCCATGATGACGATGTCGGTGCGCAGGAAGTTCGACGCGTTCAGCACCATCTGACCCAGGCCCATGTTGGCCGCGACCATTTCGGCAGCGACCAGCGTGGTCCACCCGAAGCCGATGGCGATGCGCATGCCCACGAGGATGTCGGGCAGCGCCGAGGGCAAGATGACGTGGCGGATCACCTGCATGTAGCTCGCGCCCATCGAGTACGCGGCGTTGATCTGCTCTTGCGAAGCACTGCGCATGCCCGAGCGCGCGGCCAGCGCCAGCGGCGCGAAGCAGCTCAAGAAGATCAGCAGCACCTTGGGCAGCTCGTCGATGCCGAACCAGATGATGATGAGCGGCAGATACGCGAGCGGCGGCAGCGGCCGGTAGAACTCCAGCGGCGGATCGAAGATGCCGCGCCAGAAGCGGCTCATGCCCATCGCGATGCCCACCGGAATGGCCGTCGCGCACGCAAGGAAGAAGGCCGAGAACACGCGGAACATGCTCGCCAGGAAGTGCTGCCACAGCGGCTTGTCGTTGGCCTGGCCCGTGAGGTATTCGTAGAACTGCTGGAACACCGCCTGCGGCGTCGGCAGGAAGAGCGGCTTGACCCAGCCCATGTTGGTGACGACGAACCACAGCACGACCAGCGACACCACGGTGACCACGCTGATGACCACGCTGGAGCCCTCGCCCGGCACCTTGAAGGCACTGGTCTTGAGCTTGGCGCCCGGTGCGGGCGGCGGCGATGCGGCGGGTTTCGATGGCGGCGTCATGGCAACAACAACAGCGGCGGGCGATGCGATGGTGACCTCAGGCATGGGCGGCCTCGCGATGATGAATGATCGACAAGACCTCCTCGCGCATGCGGATGAATTCGGGCTCCGACTTCACCTTGCGCGAGTCGCCGTGCGAGAGGTACTGGCGAGAGAACGGCACGTTGTCGTAGACGTGCGAGATGCGCCCGGGGCTGGGGCTCATCACGATGAGGCGCGTGGCGAGGAACAGCGCCTCTTCCACCGAGTGGGTGATGAAGAACACCATCTTGTTCGACTTGGACCAGGCCTTGAGAAGAATCTCCTGCACCTGCTCGCGCGTGAACGCATCGAGCGCGCCCATGGGCTCGTCCATCAGCAGCACGGCCGGGTCGCTCGCCAGCGCGCGCGCAATGCCCACGCGCTGCTGCATGCCGCCCGAGAGCTCGTACACCGCGCGCTCCGCGTACTGCTGCAGGCCGACGAGCGCGAGCTTGTCTTCAGCGATGCGGTCGCGCTCGGCCTTGCCCTTGCCGGCCAGGCGCAGGCCCAGCGCCACGTTGTCGCGCACGTTGAGCCAGGGCATGAGCGCGTGCTTCTGGAACACGACGCCGCGGTCCGCGCCGGGGCCGACGACGGGCTTGCCATCGAGCAGGATCTCGCCGGTCGATGGCGGCAGGAAGCCCGCGATGCTGTTGAGCAGCGTCGTCTTGCCGCAGCCCGAGGCACCGAGCGCGACGACGAAATCGCCGTCGTGCATCGTGAGGTTGACGGGCGCCAGCGCCTGCAGCGTGCCGCCCTTGACGGCGTAGTTGACCGTGAGGTCGCGAATGTCGAGCGTGGGCATCTGGTTGCTGCTGGCTGGCTTACTTGCCCATCGCCTTGTCGACGTACACGGTGGTCACGAAGGCGCCGTAGTCGGGCTTGACTTCCTGCACCCGGCCCTGCTCCTTCAGGAAGGCCGCCGTGCCCGCCATCGCCTTGGCCGCGCCGCCGCCCAGCCACGTGGGCGAGACCTGCTCGGCCATGGTCGGAAAGGTGTAGAGCGCCATCGCGGCGGACACGTCCTTGGGGTCGGCCTTGGTCCACTTGGCCATCGCCTTGGTCTGCGGCGAATCGGGCGTCCAGCTCTTGCCGGTGGCCTTGTACTCTTCGTTCGCGCGGTTCAGGGCTTTCACGAACGCGACCATGAAAGGCTCGTTGGCCGCAGCCCACTTGGCGTTGACGACGATGCCCTCGAAGGTGGGCGCGCCGCGCTTGCCGATGCTGCCCGAGGTGGCGATGGTCTTGCCCGTGCCCTTGATCTTGGAGAGCACCGGGTCCCAGATGAAGGTGGCGTCGATGTCGCCGCGCTCCCATGCGGCGGCGATTTCCGGCGGGCGCATGTTCATCACGTTGACGCTCTTGGGATCGACGCCGTCCATCTTCATGCCGGCCATGAGCTGGTAGTGCGCGGTGGAGACGAAGGGCGTGGCCACCTTCTTGCCCGCGAGGTCCTTCATGCTGTTGATGCCCGAGGCGTTGCGGGCGATGAGCGCCTCGGCGTTGGCGATGTCCGCCGAGATCCAGAAGAGCTTGATGTCCTGGCCCTGGCTGGCTGCGGCGGTGAGCGGGCTGGAGCCGGTCTCGCCCATCTGCACGTCGCCTGAAGCCATCGCGCGGATGACGTCGCCGCCGCCGGAGAACATGCGCCAGTTGATCTTGTAGCCGGTGGCTTTTTCGACCTCACCCGATTCCATGACCAGGCGCAGCGGGACGAGCATGTCCTGGTGGGCGAAGGTGACTTCCTTGGTTTGCGCAGAAGAGACGCCGCACAGCGTGAGCGCGGCGGCCAGCATGGCCAGCTGGAGGGGGAGACGGCGGGACATGGTCATCGAGTTTCTCCATTGGGTGAATCGGAGCGACTTTGCACGCATCGCCCGCAGCCAGGAAGTACCAGCGCGGATGCGGGGATAGAGCCAGCGTGTCCGTGAATACCCTTGTTCTGGTGCATATGGCACTCAGACGGGGCATCGGGCCTTGCCCTTGGCCTGGGCACTTCCTTGGGGAGAGGGAGCAAATCCACCCCGCCGAGCGAAGCAAAGGCCCGATCGCGAGCCGAGCAACGCGATGGCTCGTTGGTGCCCCACCCCCTCTGGCTGCGCCGAGGAGCGCAGCGTTTCGCGGATCAGGGCTCGCAGCTGTTTGAGCCGAAGGCGAGTTCTGCGAAACCCCGCGAAACGCGAGCACCGCAGGTTGCCCCGTAGCGCAGCGAAGGGGTCGCAGACAGTGGGGTCGCCTTTCTTTTGCCTACGTTTCTTTGGCGAAGCAAAGAAAAGTAGGTCGCCCGCCGGGGCGAGACCCGGCCTCGGGAAAAAAACCAGATCAATGCGTTCGAAGCCCCGCGGCTCTCTTCTCGCCACGCGCCAAAGCCAACTCCTCAACAGCCATCCCCAAAGCCCGAATCCCCGCCGGAATCTGAGAAGCAGCAATAGAAGACAAGCGCAGCCGGAAGAACGGACACGGATACGGCGGCCGTGCAAAAAACACATCCCCCGCCTCGATGAGCACGCCGTGATTGCGCGCCATCAACGACAGTTCGGTCGCATCCACCCACGTCGGCGCCTGCACCCAGATCGACGCCCCGCCCGAGGGCAGCCTGAACTCGAAATCCGGCATGTGATCCCGCAGCGCTTGCGCCGCAATGGCCAGCCGCTCCTGCATCGCATGGTTCACCCGCCGCGCATGCGACTCGTGGTGCCCCAGCGAAAGAAACAGCGCGTAGGCGTGTTGAAGGAACGCACTCGGGTGCCGCACCATCGCGTGGCGAATCAACCGCAGCTCCTTGATCAACGCCCGCGGCGCCACGATGAACCCCAGCCGCAGCGCCGGCGACAGGCTCTTCGACACGGAGCCCACGTAGATCACGCGGCCCGTCTTGTCCAGGCTCTTGAGCGCGGGCATCGGCGCCCCTTCGTACAGGTTCTCGGCCTCGTAGTCGTCCTCGATGATCACGAAGTCCTGCAGCTCGGCCTTGCGCAGCAGCCACTGCCGGCGCTCCAGGCTCAGCGTGGCGGTGGTCGGGCTCTGGTGCGAGGGGGTGACGAACATGTAGTCGGCGGCGGGCAGTGCATCGACCACGAGGCCGTCTTCATCGACATCCACCTCCACCCACTTGGGCTGCCGCAGCGAGAAGCTGTTGCGTGCGTGCGGGTGGCCGGGCTCCTCCAGCCCCACGCGGGTCTGCTCGTCGAACAGCGCCTCGGCCAGCAGGTAGTAGGCGTGCTGCGCGCCCATGGTGACCAGGATCTCTTCCTTCAGCGCGAACACGCCGCGCCGGGGCAAGAGGCGCGTGCGGATCTGCTCGATGAGGTCGGGCACGTCGTCGGTCTCGAAGTCGGGGGTCCAGTGCGGCAGTTGCGAGCGCGCCAGGCTGCGCGCGCAGCACTCGCGGAAGTCTTCGGTCGGAAAGAGCTGCGGGTCGTAGTTGCCGTAGACGAAAGGGTACGGGTAGTCGCGCCACCGGTCGGGCTTGGAGAGCGTGGGCTTGTCGACCAGCGAGCGCAGCACCCGGCCCGACCAGTCGGGCGGCTGGCTCGCCTGGCCGCTGCGGCCGACCAGCGGCTCGGCGTGCACCGCCGAGAGCGGGCGCGCGTTGTGCGCCACGAACACGCCGCTGCGCGGGCGCGCCTCCAGGAAGCCTTCGTCGATCAGTTGCAGGTAGGCCGAAGTCACGGTGTTGCGGCTCAGCCCGAGCAGCGCCGCGAGCTCGCGCGACGAGGGCAGCGGCGCGCCGGGTGTCAGGTGCTCTTCGAGGATGGCCTGCACCACGGCGGTACGCAAACGGGCCTGCAGCGGCAGCGCCGGCTGGTCGGGCAGCGCAAAAAGCTGCGCCCACTGGGTGGATCGCGGGTTCGGGGGCATGGTGCGCCGCAGTTTAGGACAGGCACCCCCTTCATGGGGCCCTGGTGGTGCGCCGGCGGCGTTCTGGCTCGGTCGAATCCCCCCATCTGGACCTATCGCGCCGGCACCCCGCTGCCTAGGCTTGTGCCATTCATTTCCGCTCCGGAGTTCCCGCGTGACCGTCCAGCCTTCTTCCTCATCCTCTTCCTCTCCCGCTTCCTCTGCTGCAGTGACCACCGGCACCCTGGCCGCCTTCAGCGACGCCTGGAACCGCCACGACATCGACGCGCTGATGGGCTTCATGACGCCGGACTGCATCTTCCAGACCGCCGGAGGCCCCGACGCCTGCGGCGCGCGCCACGTGGGTACGGAGGCGGTGCGCAAGGCCTTCGCGGGTGCCTGGCAGGCGGTGCCCGATGCGCAGTGGGTCAACGGCCAGCACTTCGTGCACGGCGAGTTCGGCACCTCGCAATGGACTTTCACCGGCACCGCCGCCGACGGCGGCCGCATCGAGACCGACGGCATCGACGTCTTCACCTTCAGGGACGGAAAGATCCACCTGAAGAACGTGTTCCGCAAGGCCAGGCCGAACCTGCCTGCGAAGTAGCGCAAGCATCAGAGCAAGCACGAAGGCCGGCGGCCACGCCACGGCCTTCTTCACTGGAGCCCTCTCATGACCATCGCGACAGGGACCGCCCGATTCACCTGTGCCGCCAGCGCCGCGACCATCGACGGCGCCGCCCCCATGCAACCGCCACAAGACCCGTTCCGCCCCTACGACCCGCAATACGACCCGCTGCTCGCACCCGACCCCGGCGCCGGCCGCGCCTACGCGCCCACCTGGTGGGTGGCCAGCGCCGGCACGCCGCCCGAGGACGACGGCCCCTTGCTGCGCGACATCGACGTGGACGTGGCCATCATCGGCTCGGGCGCCACGGGCATGTCGACCGCGCTGTACCTCGCGCAGGAGCACGGCATCCAGGCCACGGTGCTGGAAGCCAACCAGGCCGCATGGGGCTGCTCCAGCCGCAGCGGCGGGCAGGGCCAGAACGCGAGCGGGCGCCTGAAGCGCTCGCAGTGGATCGAGCGCTGGGGCCTGGACACCGCGAAGAAGCTCGATGCCGAGATCCGCAGCGGCTTCGAGAACTTCCGCCACCTCACCACGCAGATCGACTGCGATGCGTTCGACGGCGGGCACCTGCACGTGGCGCACCGGCCCGAGAAACTCGTCGCCCTGGAGGCCGAGGCGCGCCTCATGCGCGAGACCTTCGGCTACGCCACCCGCATGATGGGCACCGAGGAACTGCGGCGCGACTACTGCGACGAGCGCGAGGCCAAGGGCGCGATGTTCGAGGCCGAGGGCGTGGGCATCCATCCGCTGAAGTTCACCTTCGGGCTGATGCGCCGGGCGCGCGCGTTGGGCGTGACGGTGCACACCTCCAGCCCGGTGCAGGGCTGGCACACCATCGACGGCATTCATCACCTGCGCACGCCCGCCGGCACGGTGCGCGCGCGCCGCGTGGCGGTGTGCACGGGCGGCTACACGGGGCAGGCGCTGAACCCGATGCTCAAGAACCGGATCATGCCGATCCTCTCGAACTCGGTGGTGACGCGGCCGCTCTCCGATGCGGAACTGGCCGCGACCAATTTCAAATCGCAGACCTTTCTGACGGACACGCGCACGCTACGCTTCTACTACCGGCTCCTGAAGGGCAACCGGCTGCAGATCGGCAGCCGCAGCGCGGTGAGCGGGGCCGATGCGGAGCACCCGGTGCACCTGAAGCTGCTCACCGATGCCATTGCGCGCAAGTTCCCGCCGCTCACCGACATCCGCATCGACCACTCGTGGTGGGGCTGGGTGGACATGAGCCACGACATGATGCCGCGCATCACGCAGCCCGATGCGGACAAGAAGATCTGGTACGCGGTGGGCTACGGCGGCAACGGCGTGTCGTTCTCGACCTGGGCCGGCAAGCGGCTGGCCGAGCGCGTGGCGGGCAAGGACACGGGCAAGGACGTGTTCGAGTTGCCGATCTATCACTCGCCACTGCCCTTCCCCAACGTGATGGGGCTGGTGGAGTCGCGCGCGTTCGCGCCGTTCCGGCGCATCGGGCAGCGTGCGCTCTACAAGTGGTACTGGCTGCGGGACGAGAAGTAGGCGAGACCGCGCACCGCCCGCGCGCATTCACCGAAGTGGCGCACGCCGCTGCTGCACAACGGGGCAAACCCGTGGCTTCTGGCCCTGCGAGTCGCGAGCAAGTGGCTCTTCGCCCGCAGGCACCCAGCGCCTATCTTCGACAGCAAGGCCCGAGCGGCCGAAGCTTGTTGCCTGTGTCGAATTTCCAGAGGTCCTCTCATGTCCCTTCTCCGTTTCACGCGCCGTGCCACCCTGCTCTCGGCCGCCTCGGTGGCCGCGAGCGCCCTGCTGCCGCTGCCCGCATCGGCCGCCGATGAGCCCAGGCGCGGCGGCACGCTGGTGATCGGCAGCACGCAGACGCCGCGGCACCTGAACGGCGCGGTGCAGTCGGGCATTGCCACCGCCATGCCTTCGACGCAGATCTTCGCCAGCCCGCTGCGCTTTGACGACAAGTGGAACCCGCAGCCCTACCTGGCCGAATCGTGGAAGCTGGCCGACGACGGCAAGTCGCTCACGCTCAAGCTGCGCAAGGACGCGGTGTTCCACGACGGCAAGCCGGTCACCTCGGCGGACGTGGCGTTCTCGGTGATGGCCATCAAGGCGAACCATCCGTTCACCACCATGCTCGGTCCGGTCGAGAAGGTGGAGACGCCCGATGCGCAGACGGCCATCATCCGCATGAGCGTGCCGCACCCGGCCATCGTCCTGGCGATGTCGCCGGCGCTGTGCCCCATTCTTCCGAAGCACATCTACGGCGACGGGCAGGACCTGAAGAGCCATCCGCGCAACTCCACCGACGTGGTCGGCTCGGGCCCGTTCCGCGTGACCGAATTCAAGCCGGCGCAGCGCATCGTGCTGGAGCGCTTCGACAAGTTCTTCCTGCCCGGCAAGCCCTACCTGGACAAGATCATCGTCAACGTCACGCCCGACATGGCCAGCCTCATGCTCGGCCTGGAGCGCGGGGACATCCAGATGCTGCCCTTCGCCACGCTGCCCACCGACCTGAAGCGCATGGCGAACGACCCGAAGGTGTCGCTCACCCCCAAGGGCTACGACGGCATCGGCGCGCTCAACTGGCTGGCCTTCAACACGGCCAAGAAACCCTTGTCGGATGCGCAGGTGCGCAAGGCCATCGCCACGGCCATCGACAAGAACTTCATCACCAAGGCGCTGATGGGCGGCTTCGCCACGGTGTCCGACGGCCCGCTGGTGGCCAACAGTCCCTTCGCGGTGAACGACCTCGTGCGCTATCCGCTCGACCTGAAGAAGGCCGGCGAGATGCTGGACGCCGCGGGCTACAAGGCCGGCGCGAACGGCGAGCGCTTCAAGCTCACCATCGACTACCTGCCGGGCGCCGACGACCAGCAGAAGAACGTGGCCGAATACATCCGCGGCCAGCTCAAGAAGGTGGGCATCACGGTGGAGGTGCGCGCCTCGGCCGACTTTCCGGCGTGGGCCAAGCGGCTGGCCTCGCACGACTTCGACATGTCGATGGACGTGGTGTTCAACTGGGGCGACCCGATCATCGGCGTGCACCGCACGTACCTGTCGACCAACATCAAGCCGATCATCTGGACCAACACGCAGTCGTATGCCAACCCGAAGGTGGACGAGCTGCTCAACACCGCCGGCGGGCTGATCGATGCAACCCAGCGCAAGGCCTACTACGCGACCTTCCAGAAGATCGTGACGGACGACCTGCCGATCGAGTTCATCAACCAGGTGCCCTACCACACGATCGCGAGCAAGAAGCTGGGGAACGTGCCCGCCACCATCTGGGGGCCGCTGTCGCCGCTGGACGAGGTCTACTTCAAGTAAGGCCGGCAAGGCCGCACGCGACATGGGAACGCTTCGCTACGCAGCCTCGCGACTGCTCCAGGCCATCGGCCTGGTGCTCGCGGTGGTGGTGCTCAATTTCGTGCTGGTGCACGCCGCGCCGGGCGACCCGGTGGAAACCATCGCCGGCGCCAGCGGCGGCATGTCGCCCGAGCTGATGGCGCAGCTGCGCACGCAGTACGGCCTGGACAAGCCGCTGCCGGTGCAGCTGGGCGTGTACCTGGGCAAGGTGGCGCGGGGCGACCTGGGCTACTCGTACTTCTTCAACCTGCCGGTCACCGACATGATTGCCGAGCGCGTGCCGGCCACGCTGCTGCTGGTGCTCAGCTCGGTGCTGCTGGCCTTCGTGGCGGGCACGGCGCTGGGCGTGCTGTCGTCGCGCAAGCCCAACGGCTGGCTCTCGCAGTTCATCACGGTGCTGTCGCTGGTGGGGTTCGCGGCGCCGGTGTTCTGGCTGGGGATCATGCTGGTGATCCTGCTGGCGTCGGTGTTCCCCATTCTTCCGGTGGCGGGCATGCGCTCCATCGATTCCACCGGCGGCGGCCTGAAGGACGTGCTGGACGTGGCCCACCACCTGGTGCTGCCCACGCTCACGCTGAGCCTGGTGTACCTTGCGCAGTACAGCCGGCTCGCGCGCTCCTCGATGCTGGACGTGCTGGGCTCCGACTTCATCCGCACCGCGCGCGCCAAGGGCCTGGCCGACCGCGTGGTGCTCTACAAGCACGCGCTGCGCAACGCGCTGCTGCCGGTGGTCACGGTGCTGGGGCTGCAATTCGGCAACGTGCTGGCCGGCGCGATCCTGGTGGAGACGGTCTTCAACTGGCCGGGCCTGGGCCGGCTGGCGTTCGAATCGGTGCTGCGGCGCGACTACCCGACCATCCTGGGCGTGCTGCTGTTCTCCTCGGTGGTGGTGGTGGTGATGAACCAGCTCACCGACCTGTGCTATCGCTTCATCGACCCGCGGATCAAGGCCTCATGAGCAAGGCGAGCATGTCAAGCAAGGTGATCACGATGCCCTCCGTTGCCGCAGCATCTTCCAAGGCCTCCAGCGCCTCGCCCGCCGTGCCGGTGGAGCACCCGGGCATGGAGGCGATGCGCATGTTCCTGCGCAACCCCGCCGCCATCGCCGGCATGGTCATGCTGGTGCTGGTGCTGGTCGCGGCCATCGCCGGGCCCTGGCTCTATCCGGCCGACCCGTTCGAGATCAGGACCGCGCCGCTCACGCCGCCCTTCAGCGAAGACGCGTGGCTGGGCAGCGACTACCTGGGGCGCGACGTGCTCACCGCGCTCATCTACGGCGGGCGCGCCACGCTGCTGGTGGGCGCGGTGGCCGCGCTGCTGTCGGTGGCGATCGGCATCACGCTGGGCGCCTTCGCGGGCTACTACGGCGGCAAGGTCGACGCGGCGCTGATGAAGCTCACCGAGTTCTTCCAGGTGCTGCCCGCGCTGCTGTTCGCGATGGTGGTGGTCACGCTCTTCTCGCCCACGCTGGTGACGGTGACGCTGGCGATCGGCATCGTCAGCTGGACCGGCACCGCGCGCCTCACGCGTGCCGAGTTCATGAAGTACCGCGGGCTGGAGTTCGTGCGCGCCGAGCGGGCCATCGGCGCGCGCGACGCACGCATCATCTGGAAAGTGATCCTGCCGAACGCGCTGCCGCCGCTGGTGGTGTCGGCCACGCTGGCCATCGGTGCGGCCATCCTGTTCGAGGCGGGCCTGTCGTTCCTCGGGCTGGGCGATCCCAACCAGATGAGCTGGGGCCTGATGATCGGCTCCAGCCGGCAGTACGTGCTCTCGTGCTGGTGGGCCGTGGCCTTTCCGGGCGCGGCAATCTTCGTCACGGTGCTGGCCGTCAGCCTCATCGGCGACGGGCTGAACGATGCCCTGAACCCCAAGCTGAGGGAACGCTGATGGCAACGAACGACGACGCATTGCTGCGCGTGCAGGACCTGCACGTGGAGTTCAAGACCCGCCGCGGCCAGGCGCTGGTGCTCAACGGGGTCGACTTCGAGATCCGCGCCGGCGAGACGCTGTGCGTGGTCGGCGAATCGGGCTGCGGCAAGAGCATGACGGCGCTGGCGCTGCTGCGGCTCATTCCGTCGCCGCCGGGGCGCATCCGCGAGGGCCGCGTGCTGTTCCAGGGCGAAGACCTGGTGCAGGCCACCGACGCGCGCATGCGCCAGGTGCGCGGCAACCGCATCTCGATGATCTTCCAGGAGCCCATGACCTCGTTGAACCCGGTGTTCACCGTGGGCGACCAGATCGGCGAATCGCTGCAGCTGCATGCCGGCATGAACGCGCGCCAGGCCCGCGAGCGCACCATCCAGATGCTGCGCCAGGTGGGCATTCCGGCACCCGAGCGGCGTGTGGACGACTACCCGCACCAGCTCTCCGGCGGCATGCGCCAGCGCGTGATGATCGCCATGGCGCTGGCCTGCCGGCCCGACATCCTGATCGCCGACGAGCCCACCACCGCGCTGGACGTGACGGTGCAGGCGCAGATCTTCGACCTGCTGCGCGAGCTGCAGCGCGAGAAGGGCACGGCCATCATGCTCATCACGCACGACATGGGCGCAGTGGCCGAGATGGCCGACCGCGTGATGGTGATGTATGCCGGCCGCGTCATCGAACAGGGCACCACCGCGCAGGTGCTGTCCGAACCCGGCCACCCCTACACGCGCGGCCTCATCGATTGCCTGCCCGAGCTGGGCAGCAGCGCGGCATGGGATGGCGACGCGCGCGAAGACCTCGCGGAAATCGCAGGCGTGGTGCCCTCGATCTGGGAACTGGGCACGGGCTGCGCCTTTCGCGAGCGCTGTCCGCGCGCCATGGCCCGCTGCGCGGCCGAGGTGCCGCCGATGTTCGCGGTGGAGGGCGAGGTGGCGGCGGGCGTGCCGCACGGCGCCGCCTGCTGGCTGCATGCCGGCGCGGCCGGTGCGATCGGTGCGATCGGTGCGATCGACGCGCAAGGCCCACGCGCAAAGGAGGCCGCATGACCTTCATCGGCAAGACCGACACGCTGCTCGCGGTCGAAGACCTGAAGGTGTACTTTCCGCGCGGCAAGGTCGGCTGGGGCCGCACGCCCGAGGTGGTGAAGGCGGTGGACGGCGTGTCGTTCGCGGTGCGCCGCGGCAGCACGCTCGCGGTGGTCGGCGAATCGGGCTCGGGCAAGACCACGACCGCACTGGCGGTGATGCGGCTCGCGCCCATCACCTCCGGCCGCATGCAGCTGGGCGACACCGACCTGGGCGCGCTGCAGGGCGAGGCGTTGCGCCAGGCGCGCACGCGCATGCAGATCATCTTCCAGGACCCGTTCTCCTCGTTGAACCCGCGCGAGCGGGCGGGCGCGGCGGTGCGCGCGCCGCTGGACCTGATGCGTGTCGGCACGCCCGGCGAGCGCACCCGCCGCGTGGCCGAACTCTTCGAGGCGGTGGGCCTGCGGCCCGAGCAGCAGCACCTGTTTCCGCACCAGTTCTCGGGCGGGCAGCGCCAGCGCATCAACATTGCGCGGGCGCTGGCCACCAACCCCGAGCTGGTGGTGTGCGACGAGCCGGTGTCGGCGCTGGACATCGCGATCCGCGCGCAGATATTGAACCTGCTCGCCCGGCTGCAGCGCGAGCTGGGGCTGACCTATCTTTTCATCTCGCACGACATGGCGGTGGTGGAGCACATCTGCGACGACATCGCAGTGATGTACCTCGGCCAGATCGTGGAGCGCGCGCCGCGGCGCGGCTTCTTCGCGCGGCCGCTGCACCCGTACAGCGTGGCGCTGATGTCGGCGGTGCCGACGGTGAGCGGTGGGCGCCGCCGCGCGGCGAGCCGCATCAAGCTGAGCGGCGATCCGCCCAGCCCCATCGATCCGCCCAAGGGCTGCCGCTTCGCGGGGCGCTGCCCCGTGGCCGAGCCGGCCTGCGCGGCCGAGCTGCCGCCGCTGCGCGAAGTCGCGCCCGAGCATTGGGTGCGCTGCAGGCGCGTCGACGTCGTCGATGGACTGCCGCGCCCTCCTCTTTCGATTCCAGAGTCGCCATGAGTCAAAACAACGCAACCACCACCGTCTACCCCGCTCGCAAGATCATCACCATGAACCCGATGCAGCCGCACGCCACGCACGTGGCGGTGCGCGAGGGCCGCGTGCTCGCCGTCGGCGCGCTCGCGGACATGCAGGCCTGGGGCGCGTTCACGCTGGACGAACGCTTTGCCGGCAAGGTGCTGATGCCGGGCCTGGTCGAAGGCCACTGCCACCTGAAGGAAGGCAGCATGTGGGACTGGACGTATCTCGGCTGGTTCGACCGCCGCGACCCGGAGGGCCAGGTGTGGAGCGGCCTGCGCTCGATGGACGAGGTGGTGGCGCGCCTTGCCGAAGTCGCCGCGAAGATGACCGCCGACGGCGTGCCCGACACCGAGCCGCTGGTCGCCTGGGGGTTCGACCCGATCTACTTCGGCGGCGAACGCATGACGGTGCGGCACGTGGACCGCGCGAGCGCCACGCGGCCCATCGTCATCGGCCATGCCAACGGCCACCTGATGAACGTGAACACCGCGATGCTGCGCATAGCCCAGATCACGCGCGACAACGAAGTGGAAGGCGTCGTCAAGTTCCCGGAGGGCACGAGCCAGGGCGAACCCACCGGCGAGCTGCAGGAGCCGGCCGCCATGTTCCTGGTGCTGCGCAAGATCGGCAACGCCGGCCTGCTCGCGCCGATGACCGAGGCCGGCGTGCGCTCCTTCGCGAAGCTGGCCTGCCTGCAGGGCGTGACCACCGCGACCGACCTGGTCAACAAGCTCACGCCCGAGGACTGCGGCGTGCTGGAGAAGACCACCGGCGACGAGGGCTTCGGCGTGCGCATCCTGCCCGCGTTCCAGGCCTTTCACGGCACGCACGGCGCAGCGCTGGGCGCGGCGCATGTGAAGAGCCTCGTGCCGCGCAACACCGACCGCCTGCGCTACGGCCTGGTGAAGATGATGCTGGACGGCTCGATCCAGGGCTTTTCGGCGCGGCTGCGCTGGCCGGGGCATTTCAACGGTGCGCCCAACGGCATCTGGGTCACGGCGCCCGCGCAGTACGAGGCCGACTTCGAGACCTACCACCGCGCCGGCCTCACCATCCACACGCACACCAACGGCGACGAGGCCAGCGAGGTGGCGATCGATGCCATCGGGCGCGTGCTGGCGCTCGCGCCGCGGCCCGACCACCGCCACACGCTGCAGCACGGCCAGATGATCGATGCGCCGCTGTTCCGCCGCATGGCCTCGCTGGGCCTGTGCGCGAACCTCTTCGCCAACCACATCTGGTATTGGGGCGACCAGCACTACGAGATGACCATGGGCCCCGACCGCGCCAACCGGCTGGATGCCTGCGGCAGCGCGCTGGCCGCGGGCGTGCCGCTGGCCATCCACTCGGACGCGCCGGTCACCCCGCTCGGGCCGCTCTTCACCGCATGGTGCGCGGTGAACCGCATCACGCCCAAGGGCCGGCTGCTGGGCGAGGCCGAGCGCATCACGGTGGGACAGGCGCTGCGCGCCATCACGCTCGGCGCGGCATGGACGCTGAAGCTGGACCACGAGATCGGCAGCATCGAGTGCGGCAAGCGGGCCGACTTCTGCGTGCTGGAAGACGACCCGCTCGCACTGGACCCGATGGCCTTGAAGGACGCACGCGTGTGGGGCACCGTGCTGTCGGGCCGGGTGTTCCAGGCGCAGAGGGGCCTGGCGCAGGGACCGGCAGAGAACCCGACAGAGGGGTCGAAAACCGCGTGACCACGGCACACGAGAAGCGCCTGCCCCTCACCGTCATCGGCGGCTTCCTGGGCGCGGGCAAGACCACGCTGCTCAACCGCTGGCTGCGCGAGGCGAAGGGCCTGCGCATGGCGGTGCTGGTGAACGACTTCGGCGCGCTCAACATCGACGCGGGCCTCATCGCCGCCACGCACGGCGATACCGTCGCGCTCACCAATGGCTGCGTGTGCTGCCAGATCGGCGACGACCTGGGGCGCGCGCTGGTGCAGGTGATCGAGGCGAAGACGCCGTTCGACGCGGTGGTGATCGAGGCCAGCGGCGTGTCGGACCCCTGGCGCATCGCGCAGATCGGCATGGCCGCGCCGGAGCTGAGCCTGGAAGGCGTGATCGTGCTGGTCGACGCCAGCGCCGCGGCGAGGCAGTCGCGCGACCCGCTGCTGGCGGACACGCTGGCGCGGCAGTTGAGATCGGCCGACCTGGTGGTGGTCAACAAGATCGACCTGGCCAGCGAGGCCGCCCTGGCCGAGGCACGGGCCTGGGTGGAAGCCACCGCACCCGGCACGCCGTGCATCCAGACCTCGCAGTCGACGGTGCCGCTGTCGCTGCTGACGGGCCCGCTGCTGCCTGCGTCTGCGTCTGCGCGCGAGGCCGGCCATGCCTGCGGGCCCGACTGCCACCCCCACGATCATGGCGATCACCCTGACTCCCACGACCACGACCACGCGCCGGACCACGGCGCGCTGTTCACCACCTGGAGCGCGCAGCCCGAGGCGGTCATTCCCGCCGCCGCGTTGCGCGCCTGGCTGCGCGAAGTGCCGCCCGGCGTGCTGCGGCTCAAGGGCGTGCTGCGAACCGGCCACGGCGCGGGCGGCGACGAGTGGTCGCAGGTGCAGTTTGCGGGCCGCCACGGTTCGCTGCGCAAGGCCGCGGCGCCGGACGACGCATGCGCGGCCGTGGTGGCGATCGGGCTGCGCGGGCGGCTTCCCGATGCGGCGTTGAACGATTTCTTCCTGCGCTGAGCCCGGGTCGTGTTGCAATCGCACGTTTTTCCAACGTGCAGGCAACCGACGCATGACGACTTCTTCCCTTCTCATCCGCCCACCGGTGCCCGAAGACTACGCAGGCTGGAAGCCGCTCTGGGACGGCTACAACGCCTTCTACGGACGCGAAGGCCCGACCGCATTGCCCGATGAGATCACGCAGGTCACGTGGCAGCGCTTCTTCGATGCCTACGAACCCGTGCATGCGCTCGTGGCGGAGCGCGACGGGCAACTCGTGGGGCTCACGCACTACGTCTTTCACCGCAGCATGACGCGCATCGAGCCGACCTGCTACCTGTCGGACCTCTACACGCTGTCATCGGAGCGCGGCCAGGGTGTTGGTCGCCAATTGATCCAGGGCGTGTATGCGCACGTGAAGCGCGTGGGCGGCCACCGCGTCTACTGGCAGACGCATGTGACCAACACGGCCGGGCGCACGCTCTACGACAAGGTGGCCACGCACGACGGGTTCATCGTGTACGGCACGCTGGTCTGAGGCTTCGGGTTACGACAGCGACGATGCGGCCTGCAGCATCGCGCCCATCTTCTCGTGGATGAGGTTCACGGCCTTCAGCGGGCGGAGCATCACCTTGAACTCGGTGATTCGTCCCGCGTCGTTCCACTTGATCATGTCCACGCCGTTGACCGAGAGGCCGTCGATCTCGACCTCGAATTCGAGCACCGCATCGCGCTCGCCCTTGAGCTCGCGCACATAGCGGAAGGTCTCGTTGAAGAAGACGTGGAAGGCCGCGCCCAGGTACTTGGCGGTGATGGCCTTGCCCAGTTGCGGCTTGTGCACCACGGGCGAGAGGAAGACGGCGCTGTCGTCCAACAGGGCGTCGAGGCCCTTCACGTCGCGCTCTTTGACGAGCCGGTGCCAGGTGGCGAGGGTGTCGATAGCCATCAAGGGTCTCCTCATGCAGTGATGCACGGCAGTCTAGTCGCAGGCCCCGCGCTGCAGCTTCAGATTGCCTGCGACGGCATGCGCCCCAGCAGCTTGTCCAGCGTGACCGGGTAGTCGCGCACCCGCACGCCGGTCGCGTTGTAGATGGCGTTCGCCACCGCCGCGCCGACGCCGCAGATGCCCAGTTCGCCCACGCCCTTGGCCTTCATCGGCGAGGACATCGGGTCGGTCTCGTCCAGGAAGATCACCTCCTGGTGCGGAATGTCGGCATGCACCGGCACCTCGTAGCCAGCCAGGTCGTGGTTGACGAAGTAGCCCAGGCGCTTGTCGACCGCGAGCTCTTCCATCAGCGCCGCGCCCACGCCCATCGTCATGCCGCCGATGACCTGGCTGCGCGCCGACTTGGGGTTCAGGATGCGCCCCGCCGCGCACACGGCGAGCATGCGCCGCACGCGCACTTCGGCGGTGTAGGCGTCCACGGCCACCTCGACGAAATGCGCGCCGAAGGTGGACTGCTGGTACTGCTTGGCGAGGTCGCCGAACTCCATCGTGTCCTCGACCACGAGGCCGCCCTCGCCCGCCACTGAAGCAAGCGACACGTTCCGTCCACCGGCGCGGACCATGCCGTCCGCGAAGCTCGCGGTGGCCGCATCGAGCCCCGCGCGCTGCGCTACGGCCTCGCGCAGCTTCACGCACGCGGCGTACACGCCCGCGGTCGCGCTGTTGGCCCCCCACTGCCCGCCCGAGCCCGCGGACACCGGGAACGACGAGTCTCCGAGGCGCACCACCACCTTGTCGATCGGCACGCCCATCATCTCGGCGGCCGTCTGCGCAATGATGGTGTAGCTGCCGGTGCCGATGTCCGTCATGTCGGTTTCCACCGTGACCACGCCGCGCCCGTCGAGCCGCACGCGGGCGCCCGATTTCATGACCTGGTTGTTGCGGAAGGCGGCTGCCAGGCCCGTGCCGATCCACCATCGGCCTTCGCGCCGCTGCGCCGGTTTCGCGTTGCGCTGCGCCCATTCGAAGCGCTGCGCGCCGGTGCGCAGGCACTCGATGAGGCGGCGCTGCGAGAAGCGGCGGTTCGGGTTGGCGGGGTCCACCTGCGTGTCGTTGAGCACGCGCAATTCCACCGGGTCCATGCCGAGCTTCTCGGCCAGCTCGTCGATGGCGATCTCCAGCGCCATCAGGCCCGGCGCCTCGCCCGGCGCGCGCATCGCATTGCCTTCGGGCAGGTCGAGCGAGGCGAGCCGGGTGCCCGTCAGGCGGTTCTCGCCGGCATAGAGCAGCTGGGTCTGCTGCACCGCGTTCTCGGGCTTGCCGCCGACGAGGTTGCCCGACCAGCTTTCGTGCCCGATGGCGGTGATCTTTCCCTGCCGCGTGGCGCCGATGCGGATGCGCTGGATGGTCGCCGGCCGGTGCGTGGTGTTGTTGGCCACCAGCGGCCGCTGCAGCGCCACCTTCACCGGCCGCCGCGCGATGCGGGCGCCGACCGCCGCCAGCAGCGTGTCGGCGCGCAGGAACAGCTTGGCGCCGAAGCCGCCGCCGATGAACGGCGAGACCAGGCGCACGTTGTCCTTCGGAATGCCCAGCGTGGCCGCAAGGTCGGTGCGGGTCCAGTCGATCATCTGGTTCGACGTCCACACCACCACCTTGTCGCCGCGCCATGCGGCGGTGGAGGCCATCGGCTCCATCATCGCGTGCGAGTGGTCGGGCGTGGTGTAGGTCTCGTCCAGCTTCACCTCGGCCGTGCCGAAGGCGCCCGCGAAATCGCCGACGGTCTTGTTGCTGTCGGTGGTGCGCTTGTCGGTCGATGCCTTCGCGCCGGCCAGGTCGAAATCGCCTTCCGCGCGGGCGTACTCCACGCGCAGCAGTTGCGCGGCGGCGCGCGCCTGCTCGAAGGTCTCGGCCACCACGAGCGCGACGGCCTGGTGGTAGTGCTCGACCGTGGGGCCGGCCAGGAGCCGCGCGGTGTTGAAGTTGCCCTTGCCCAGCTTGCCCGCGTTCTCGGCGGTGACGATGGCGATCACGCCGGGCGCGGCCCGCGCGCGGGCCTGGTCGATGGCGACGATGCGGCCCTTGGCGATGGCAGCGCCGACGATGTAGCCGTAGGCCGCATCGGGCGCGACGTCGTGGCGTTCGTAGGCATAGGGCGCGGTGCCCGTGGTCTTGAGCGCGCCGTCGATGCGGTCCAGCGGCTGGCCGACGACCTTGAGCTGGTCGATCGGGTTGGTGGTGGCGGGTGTGTCGAATTTCATCGCTCAGCTCCTGGCTTCTTTGGCATCTGCCAGCACCGCATCGAGGGTGCGTTCGACCAGCGTCACCTTGAAGGCGTTCTGTTCGGTCGGTCGGGCGCCGGCCAGCAGCACGGCGGTGGCGGCCGCTGCGCCGCGGGGCAGCTCGCGCTCGGCCGCCTCGACGCGCCACGGCCGGTGCGCCACGCCGCCGAGCGCGACGCGGCCCGAGCCGTCGCGCTGCACGATCGCGGCGACCGAGACCAGCGCGAACGCATACGACGCGCGATCGCGCACCTTGTGATAGACGTGCTTGCCGCCCACGGGCGCCGGCAGCGTGACTGCCGTGATGAGCTCGCCGGGCGCGAGCGCGGTCTCGACCTGCGGCGTGGCGCCGGGCAGCGTATGAAAGTCGGCAATCGGAATCGTGCGGCGCGAGCCATCGGCGCGCACCGTCTCCACGCCCGCATCGAGCACGCGCATCGCGACGGCCATGTCGCTGGGCTGCGTGGCGATGCAGGCCTCGCTCGCGCCGATCACCGCGTGCTGGCGGCTGAACCCGCCGATGGCCGAGCAGCCGCTGCCGGGCTGACGTTTGTTGCACGGCTGGTTGGTGTCGTAGAAGTACGGGCAGCGCGTGCGCTGCAGCAGGTTGCCCGCGGTGGTCGCCTTGTTGCGCAGTTGGGCCGATGCGCCCGCGAGCAGCGCGCGCGAGAGCACGCCGTAGTCGCGCCGCACGCGCTCGTTCGCGGCGAGGTCGGTGTTGCGCACCAGCGCGCCGATGCGCAGGCCCCCGTTCGGTGTGCTCTCGACCTTGTCGAAGCCCAGGCCGTTGACGTCGATCAGGTGGCCGGGCGTCTCGATCTCCAGCTTCATGAGGTCCAGCAGGTTGGTGCCGCCTGCGATGAAGCGTGCGCCCGGTGTGCGTGCCGCGGCCGAGACGGCCTGCGCGGGCGACGTGGCCCGCTCGTAGGTAAAGGCTCTCATGCTTTCACCCCCGCCACGCCCGCAACTTCAGAGATCGCTTCGACGATGTTGCTGTAGGCCCCGCATCGACAGATGTTGCCGCTCATGCGCTCGCGAAACTCGACGGTGGAGAGCTGCGGCCTGGCCGTGAGGTCGGCGCTCACATGGCTCGGAACGCCCTGCGCGATTTCGCCCAGCATGCCCACGGCCGAACAGATCTGCCCCGGCGTGCAGTAGCCGCACTGGTAGCCGTCGTGCTTGACGAACGCGGCCTGCATCGGGTGCATGCGGCCGGGTGCGCCCAGGCCTTCGATGGTGGTCACCTTCGCGCCCTCGTGCATCACCGCCAGCGTGAGGCACGAGTTGATGCGCCGGCCGTCGAGCATCACGGTGCAGGCGCCGCACTGGCCGTGGTCGCAGCCCTTCTTGGTGCCGGTGAGGTGCAGGTGTTCGCGCAGCGCATCGAGCAAGGTGGTGCGCGTGTCCAGCGACAGGCGCTGCGTCTTGCCGTTGACCACGAGCGTCACGCGGGCGAGCGCCGCGCCGCCGGGCGCCGGAGCCGGCGCGGCCACTGCGGGTGCGGCGGTGAATGCGGGCACCGAGGCGGCCGCGGCACCGGTCTTGAGGAGGCCGCGTCGGGAGATGGTGAATTTGTCGGGCGTCGTCGTGGTCATGTCGCTTTCGCTCCTTGTTTCATCGGGGGGAGGCGCGCGCCGCAGCGGGAGCGAGTCCGCGCGCAGGGAAGAACGGCCGTCGCCCGCAGCGCCGGCCCGTGAACTCACTTTAGGTTTCTGCCAGGCATGCGAATAGCCCCTCCGGCCTTGAAGGACTGGCAAGTTGCTCTTGATAATGAGTAGGTCGAAAGGAGCATCCCATGCCCATCAACGAACTGCGTTCCATCGCCACCTTCGCCAAGACCGCCGAGCTCGGCAGCCTGCGCCAGGCGGCCGTGGCACAAGGCATCACGCCGCAAGCGGCGAGCCAGGCGCTGGCCCAGCTGGAGCAGCACCTGGGCGTGCGGCTCTTTCACCGCACGACGCGCAGCCTCTCGCTCACCGACGAGGGCCGGCAGTTTCTCGAAGCTGCGCAGCCCGCGCTCGTGGGCCTGCAGCGCGCGCTGCACATGGCGCGGCAGGCCAAGGACGAGATCGCGGGGCCGCTGCGCATCGTGGGGCCCCGCTCGACCTTCGCGCCCGTGCTGTGGCCGCTGCTGGACGAGTTCTGCCGCGCGCACCCCGGGGTGCAGCCCGACGTGCAGCTGGACGACCGCATCGGCAACTGGGTGGAAGACCGCGTGGACGTGGGGTTTCGGGTGGGGCAGTCGACGGCCGAAGGCGTCATTGCGCGGCGGCTCTTTCCGTCGCAGCTCATCATCTGCGCGGCACCGGCATATCTGCAACAGCATGGCGCGCCGGACAGCCTGAACGCGCTCGCCGCGCACCGCTGCAGCGCCTTTCGGCACCCGGGCACCGGCCGGGTCCTGCCCTGGTATGTGAAGGTGGAAGGCGCGCGCATCGAGCACCACGTGGTGCCCGCGCTGTGCATCAACGACGAGGCGCTGGAGACCGAAGCCGTGCTGGCCGGCCATGTGCTCGGGCTGATGACCGGCGTGATCGCCGCGACCCACATCCGCGAGGGGCGCCTGGTGCCGCTCCTGACGCGGCACGTGGACGACCACTCCAGCACCTTCGTGTACTACGGCAGCCGCGCCGCGCAGCCCGCGCGGGCGAAGGCCTTCATCGAACTCGCGGTGCGGCGGCTGGTGGACAACACGGCCTACGTGCTGACGGCCAAGGAGTTGCAGGCGGCGGAGACCAAGGGGCGCAAGGCGTTCGCGAGACAGTGAGGCCATCGCAACGTCCTTCGCGCCTGCCGCGTCAGTACTTGATGGTGACGCCGGCCTTCACCCCGTTGTTGGCCTTGCCGTCGGAGGTCACGCCGCCGTTGAACGACGTGCTTCCGCCGGTGCTCGCGCCGAGCGAGTAGACGGGCCGCGGCATGGAGGTGTCGGTGCCGATGTAGGTGCCGCTGCCGTCGGGCCGCTCCACGCCGACCGTCGCGCCCTTGGTGTAGGCCGAGGTTTCGGTCGAGTTGACGTTGGGGGCGATGTAGACGGTGCCCTTGTCGTTGCTGTCGACGGGCACCTTCACGGGTTCGGCGATAGCGGCGGTGCAGACTGCGAAGACTGCGCAGCCTCCAAAGAAGGCGGCCGCACGCGGGCGCGCAAGGATCAGTTTGCTCATGGGGCGATCCTGGGGGTCGCGCGGCCAGACGCCTGTAGGACAGGAGGAAGCGTGAGGGCCCGCCCATGAGCCGGTGTAGCCTCGGCGCCCATGGATTCCCTCATCGCCGCCTCCGCACGCGCCCTCGCCGCAGGGGATGCGCTCGGCGCCCTCAAGCGCGTTGCGCTGCGCGACGATCCGCCCGCGCTGGCGCTGCGCGGCATCGCCATGGCGCAGCTGGGCGAACACCCGCGCGCCCGCGAGTTGCTGCGCCGCGCCGCGCGGGCCTTCGGCGCGCACGAAGAACTCGCGCGTGCGCGCTGCGTGGTCGCCGAGGCCGAGGTGGCGATGGCCATGCGCGATTTCGGCGGCACGCCGCGTGCGCTCGCGGCGGCCGCGGCCACGCTGGAAGCGCACGACGATTTCGCCAACGCGCGGCAGGCGCGGCTCATCGCGGCGCGCCGGCTGCTGCTCATCGGGCGCCTCGATGAAGCCGCCGCCGCGCTGGCGCTGCTCGATGGCCAGGCGCTGTCGCCGGCGCTCGCTGCCGTGGCCGAACTCACCGCGGCGGAGCTCGCGTTGCGCTCGCTGCGCCTCGGCCCCGCGCGGGCTGCACTCGCCCGCGCGCACGAGGCGGCCGGACGCGCCCGCGTGCCGGCGCTCGCGGCCGAGGTGGCGGAAGCGCAGGCCGCGCTCGACCGCCCCGCGGCGCGGCGGCTCTTTCCCGGTGGCGAACAGGCGCTGCGGCTCGATGAGGTCGCGGCGCTGCTGGCCTCGGACGCATTGGTGGTCGATGCCTGCCGCCGCGGCGTGGGCGCCGGCGATGCGTGGCGGCCGCTCGCGCGCCGGCCGGTGCTCTTCGCACTGGCGCGCGCGCTCGCGGAGGCATGGCCCGGCGATGTCGAACGCGAAGCGCTGATCGCCTACGCCTTCAACACCCGCCACCCCGACGAGACGCTGCGCGCGCGCCTGCGCGTGGAGATCGGCCGGCTGCGCGCGCTGGTCGCGGCGGAGGCCGGCATCGAGGCCACCGCGCGCGGCTTCGCGCTCAAGCCGCGCGACGGGCGCGAGGTGGTGCTGCTCGCGCCGCCCATCGATGGCGAGCAGGCCTCGCTGGTGGCGCTGCTCTCGGACGGCGCGGCGTGGTCGACCTCGGCCCTGGCGCTCGCGCTGGGGGCCAGCCAGCGCACCGTGCAGCGCGCGCTCGCCGAACTGGAGGCCGAGGGGCGCGTGCGCGCCAACGGGCGGGCGCGGGCGCAGCGCTGGCTCGCGCCGCCGCTCGCGGGATTCACGACGATCTTGTTACTCCCCTCTTCGCTGCCGATTGCCTAAAGTTGTCTCCAGGGCGCCGATCCGCGGCGCACCCCACAAGGAGCCAACGATGACGAGCAAGAAAGACATTCCCCAGGCCACCCTGCGCGCCGCCGAGATCGTGCGCGAGTACGGCCCCTTCGCGGGCGCCGACAACGTGGGCGGCGTGACCCATGACGGCCAGCGCGTCTGGGCCGCCGTCGGCGCCCGGCTGATCGCCTTCGACCCCGGGAGCGGCGAGACCACCCGCACCCTGGACCGCGCCGCCGATGCCGGCACCGCCTTCGATGGCAAGCACCTCTACCAGATCGCCGAGCAGCGCATCGACAAGATCGATCCCGCGACCGGCGACGTGCTGGCGTCGATTCCCGCGCCCGGCCATGGGACCGATTCGGGCCTCACCTGGGCCGAGGGGAGCCTCTGGGTCGGGCAGTACCGCGACCGCAAGATCCACCAGATCGACCCCGCGACGGGCGCGGTGCTGCGCACCATCGAATCGAACCGCTTCGTCACCGGCGTGACCTGGGTCGATGGCCAGCTGTGGCACGCCACCTGGGAAGGCGACGAGAGCGAGCTGCGCCACATCGACCCGCAGAGCGGCGCCGTGCTCGAGCGGCTGGAAATGCCGCGCGGCGTGGGCATCAGCGGGCTCGAATCCGACGGGGCCGACCTCTTCTATTGCGGCGGTGGCGGCAGCGGCAAGGTGCGCGCCGTGCGCCGCCCGAAATCCGCCAGGGCCTGAGCGGCCCGTCAACCCAAGGAGAACCCATCATGAACACCCTCACCGCAGAAACGACCCGCCTGAAGAACCACGCCGTCGTGTCGAAGGACCGATGGCTCGCCCAGCGCAAGGCGCTGCTGGCGCGCGAGAAGGAGCTCACGCACCTGCGCGACGAGATCGCCCGCGAGCGCCGCGCCTTGCCGTGGACGCGCGTCGAGAAGGACTACACCTTCGACACCCCCGAGGGCCCGCGCCGGCTCGCCGACCTGTTCGAAGGCCGCCGCCAGCTGGTGGTGCAGCACTTCATGCTCGGCCCGGAGTGGGAGCAAGGCTGCCCGAGCTGCTCGTACATGGCCGATCACATCGCGGGCATGAAGGTGCACCTGGAACACCGCGACGTGACGATGCTGGTCGTCTCGCGCGCGCCGCTGGCCGAGATCGAGCGCTTTCGCCAGCGCATGGGCTGGCAGTTCAAGTGGGTGTCGGCTTGCGAGAGCGACTTCAACTACGACTTCGGCGTGAGCTTCAAGCCGCAGGAGTGGGCCGAGGGCAAGGGCGAGGTCTACTACAACTACAGCGTGCGGCCCTTCCCCGCGCAGGAAGCGCCCGGCGTCAGCGTGTTCTACAAGGACGATGCGGGCGAGGTGTTCCACACCTACTCGACCTACGAGCGCGGGGTCGAAGTGATGATGGGCACCTACAACCTGCTCGACCTCACGCCCAAGGGACGCGACGAGCACAACCCGGTCTACGCGATGGATTGGGTGCGGCACCACGACCGGTACGAGCCGGCGCCGGAGGCAGCCAAGCCAGCGGCAGGCTCGTGCTGCCACGGCGACGACTGAACGCGGGGGATGTCGTGGCGGATGTCGTGGCGGATGTCGTCGCAAACGCAGGCCTTTGGCCCTGGCTCGCGGTCGCGGGCGTCGGCGCCCTGCATGGGCTGAACCCCGCCACCGGCTGGATGCTGGCCGCCGCGTGGGGCGTGCGCTCGGGGGACAGGGCGCAGGCCCTCCGGGCGCTGATGCCGATCGCGGTCGGGCATGCGGCATCGATCGCGCTGGTGGCCGGCGCGGTGGCGTTCGGCCTGTCGATGGACCGCGCGGTGGTGCAGGTGCTGGCGGGTGGACTGTTCGTTGCAGTCGCGGTGCTTCACCTGTGGCGCCGCACCCCCAGGGCTGCGCGTGCACCGGCAGGGCATGCCGGGCTCGCGCTCTGGTCTTTCATGATGTCCACCGCGCATGGGGCGGGGCTGATGCTGGTGCCGGCGCTGATCCCGCTCTGCATGGGAGATGGGGCGGGCGGGCAGATCGCCGCATCCGATTCGCTGATGCTTGCGTTCGCAGCGGTCGGTGTTCACACCGCGGCAATGCTGGCTGTCACGGGCTTGATCGCGAGCGGGGTTTGCCGTGGCTTCGATGCAGGTGCAGGCCTTCTTCGAAGCCTCAGGCGCAAGGCATGGCGCCCTGGCTAGGCATGAACGGCGATTCGCATGAGCTGTCGCGCCCCCTCGACGACGAGGCACAGCACCGCTCCCCCAAGACCGATCCGAAAACACCCCCATTCCTTCCGGCCGGATACGCCGAACGCCGTCGCCAGCACGGCGAGAAATATCATGAAAAGCCCCATCAGCTGAGCGTCGGGCGCCAGCAGCGTGACGGTCCAGTTCCCTCGCCCCGGGCGATAGGTGTACTGACCGGAGAACAGCACCCAGAGGCCGCAGGCCGCCAAGCCCAACGGCAGCAATGGCCCCAGGTAGCGGACGACGAAGGATCTTCTGCCTTCGCTCACCTCACGCCGCCTTCGGCTCCGGCAATACCGCCGTCAACGCGAAGTCGATCAGCCGCAGCCAGGTCTCTTCGAGCCCCATGATGTTGTAGTGGTCCGAGCCAGGAACGGTCTCCACGGACACCGGTGTCGGCCATGCTGCGATGAGCTTCTGCGAACGCTCCGGCAGCACGACGTCGTCGCGTTCGGCCAGCAGCACCTGTGTCTTCGCGGCGACCTCCGCGCAGTGCGTGAGCGAGTCGAACCGGTTGCGCAGCAGCAGCGACAGCGGCACGAGCGGAAAGCGCCGCTTCGCGACTTCGAGCATCGAGTCGTAGGGCGTGACCAGTTGCAGGCTCGCGAACTCCTGCCGCGCCACGAGCTGGATGGCCACGCCCGTGCCCAGGCTTCGGCCGACCACGTGCAGGCGCGCATTCGGGAAGGCGCGGCGCAGGTGTTTGGCGAACTGGCCGCCGTCTTCGACGGAGGCGATCTCCGAGGGCTGCCCCTGCGAGTCGGCCACGCCGCGGTAGTTGATCGCGGCGAAGCCGAAGCCGTCCGGCAGCCAGTGCAGCGCCTGCGCGGTGGCGCGAACGTCTTCGCTGCGGCCCGCGAAATAGATGAACAGGTCCCGCACCGCCTCCTCGCCCTGCGGGTGGTAGACATAGCCGCGGACCATGCCGCCCGGCACCGTGTGCGAGTAGGTGGAGAAGTCGTCCGACAGCTGAACGACGGGGTGCTTGCGGGCATTGAAGAGGATGTGCCCCTGGCGCGTTGCAAGGAGAGTCCAGTAGGCGGCGAGGCTGCCGATGGCGGCGGCCGAAGCGGAAAGTGCGATGCGGGCGGCTTTGGATGACAAGGTTCTTTTTCCTGGAGCAACGGCATTGAGGCGCGGAGCCTGTGTGCGAAGGCGCTAGTTTCGCCTCGTTCGTGGGTGGGGTCGTGTCAGGAATTGGTTCCCTTGGGGGTCGGCGTTTTCTTCTTTCGCCCGCCGATGGCGCCCGACGCGGCCGCCTTCAGGATGCGGCGGAACGTGGGGCACTCCATGTGGCTCGGCGCGGGGCACACGGCCGCGTGCCGCAGGCCGTCGCGCAGGGCCCCCAGCTCGCGGATGGTGCGGTCGAGCGCGTCGGCCTTGGCCGCGAGCATCTGCCGGTCGATGCGCGGGCCGTCCTCCGGCGCGAACATGCGCGCGATTTCATCGAGCGAAAAACCGGCGGCCCGGCCCACCGTGATGAGCGCCAGCCGCTCCAGCACGCCGGGATGGAACAGGCGGCGAAGGCCGCGCCGGCCGGTCGAGACGATCAGCCCCTTTTCGTCGTAGAACCGCAGCGTCGAGGCCGGGATTCCCGATTGCCGCGCCACCTCGGCGATGTCCAGATGCTGCACCTCTTGACCTCAAGTCGACTTGAAGTTGCACAGTCTAGCTTCGGCCTCTTTTTTCGAGGCACATGAAAGGATCAGGACCATGAACGCCCAGCACCCGAACGACAACGAACAGGCCGCACTCTGGAACGGACGCGCAGGCCGCGCCTGGATCGACGGACAGGCGACGCTCGACCGGATGTTCAGCGCCTTCGAAGACCTGCTCGCCGACACGGTGCGCAACGCATCGGCGCGGCGGGTGCTCGACGTGGGCTGCGGCACGGGCAGCACGACGCTCGCTGCGGCGCGGGCGGCCGGCGTGCAGGGCGAATGCCTCGGCGTCGATATCTCGCAGCCGATGATCGCGGTGGCCCGCGACCGCGCCGAGCGTGAAGGCTCGACCGCCCGCTTCGTCGGCGCCGACGTGCAGACGCACGCCTTCGCGCCCGCGCGCTTCGACCTCGTCATCTCGCGCTTCGGCGTGATGTTCTTCGACGATCCCGTGGCCGCCTTCACGAACCTGCGCCGCGCGGCGAGCGCCGGTGCGCCGCTGCAGGTCATCGCGTGGCGAAGCCCCGCGGAGAACCCCTACATGACCACGGCCGAGCGCGCAGCGGCGCCGCTGCTGCCGGACATGCCGGTGCGCGCGCCGGGTGCGCCGGGGCAGTTTGCCTTTGCAGACAGGCACCGGGTCGCGTCCATCCTGCAAGAGAGTGGGTGGACCGGGATCGACATCCAGCCGATCGATGTGGACTGCGCCTTTCCCGAGAAGGACCTGGTCGGTTATTTCACGCGCCTCGGCACCGTCGGCCAGGTGCTCCAAGACATGGACGAGGCGACGCGCCGGCAGGTCATCGGCACCGTGCGCGCCGCCTTCGATCCGTTCGTGCATGCGGACGAAGTGCGCTTCACCGCGGCCTGCTGGATGATCGGTGCGAAGGCGCCTGCCCACGCCTGAAGCGACCGTTTGCACAACGCATGCGCGCTGATCGGGAGCGGCCTAGCCCGCTCAATGCCGCGTTTCTTTGCAGCGTCTCAGTTCGGTGCAGGCGGCGTCGAACTGCTCGTAGTACGCATCGATGAACGCTTCCTCGTCCGCTGCCATGTCGAGCAGCGCGGAGAGCACGCCGATCTGCTGCGCGCGGGCAAAGGCGGCGAGATCTTCGATCGCCGTCTCGTGCACGTCTTCCAGCGCATCGAGAGAACCCGCGTTCCTTACCGCGTAGTCGAGGGCCCACATGCAATAGATCGCATGCTCGGGCCGCGAGAGCGAGGCTTCGCCTTGCTCCGCCCTCTTCTCGATGATTTCGTCGCCTGCTTCCAGCAACCAGGTTTCCATGTCGTCCACATGGCCCATATCGTCCGCAGCGCTCATGGCGTCATTTGTCCTTCCTGTCGACGGCCAGGGACAGCGCGATGCCCAGCGCGAGCCCGATGCCGATTCCCATGCCGATGTTGTCCAGCACCAGGCCGATGGCAACGCCCACGGCCAAGCCCGCTCCGATGCCCAGGCTCTTGCTTTTCATCGGCGCAGTTTATTCACCGGTGCCGCGTGCAAGACGTATTCTTTGGCAACAAACCTTCAATGCCAGGGGCCATGACCACGCCGACCACACCACCCTCTTCTTCACCTTCTTCGTCCCCGCCCGGCCCCTCGCCCGAGGCGCTGGAGCGCATGCTGGCCGCGGGCCGCGACGGCGCGCTGCTGCGCATGAGCCTTGCGCTCGCGTATCACCGGCGGGAGGACGAGCAGACGGCCCTTGCCCACATCGAGAAGGCGCTGGCCTTCGATCCGGACTTCACGGCCGCAGGCCGGTTGCACGGGCTCATCGCGCTGGCCCTCGGCGACAACGCGACGGCCGGGGAGGCATTTGCGAAAGCGCTCGACGTGGCGAAGCGGCGCGGCGAACTTCAGCTGGTGAAGGAGCTCACCGTGCGCTTGCGGCGGCTGCGTCCCGAGGCACCGCGCCAGCCCTGAAACTCTAGAGCTCCTGCTCGGGAATGAACGGCGCCAGCAGGCGCAATCGCAGCCGCTGCCACGCGGTGGTTTCCGGTGGCACGTCGTAGACCGTCTGCTTGCCGTCGTCGTCTTCTTCCACCCATTCGACGCTCTGGCCGGCGGCATCGAGGCGCAGGGTGTAGGCGCTGCCCGCATCCGCGAAGCTCTCCAGCTGCTGCGCCATTTCCTCGCTCTGGATGATCAGGCCCAGCTCGGTGTTGAGCTTGGCCGAGCGCGGGTCCAGGTTCATCGAGCCGAGGAACACCTCCTTGTGGTCCAGGATCGCGTTCTTCATGTGCAGCGCGCCGGTGCGGTGGCCGAAGATGCCGAGCTTGCGGCGCTTGACGCTCAGCGACGGGCTGATCTCGTAGATGGTGACGCCCGCGGCCAGCAGTTCCTTGATGTGCGGCCAGTAGCCCACGTAGACCCAGGGCTCGTCGGTCGATGCGAGCGAGTTGGTCACCAGCTCCACGCCCAGGCCCGCCTTGCGCGCCCGCACGAGATTGGCCACGGCCTCGTCGCTCGGCACGAAATACGGCGACACCATCTTGATGTTCTTGTCGGCGCCCATGAGCCAGTGGATGACGCCCTCGGTGACGGTGCCCTTGATCGAGCCTTCGCGCTCGTTGAGCCCCTCTGTCTTGGTCAGCGGATCGAACAGCACCCGCGCGTTGGCCCACAGCAGCGGGCTCAAGCGGCCGTTCGCCAGCTCGAAGGGCAGGTTGAGCATGGGCACGATCGCAAGCGGCACGAGGGCCGGTTCGCCGTCGCTCGGATGGGCCGGCCTGCCGTCCTGCGGCATCTCGCTCGCCTGGGGCGGCCTGGCGCTCGCGGTCTGGCGCTCGAAGTTGTCCTGCAGCTGCGCGCGATTCAATGCGCTGTGCGCGATGCGCTCCAGCGGGTAGACCACCTCGCTGTTCCAGTAGTGGTCGAACTCGGCGGACAGGTCGCGCACCACCGGCCCGGCCACGAAGGTGTCCATGTCGATGAAGTTGCTGCCCTCGGCATTCATCACGTACTCGTCGGCCATGTTGCGGCCACCGGCCACGGCGGCCGCGTTGTCCGCGACGAAGAGCTTGTTGTGCATGCGCCGGTTCACGCGGCGAAAGTCCAGGCCGGAGCTGATGAAGCGGGTGAGCTGGCTGCCGCGCCCGCCGGGGAACGGGTTGAACAGGCGCACCTGGACGTTGGGGTAGCTGGCAAGGCCCAGCAACAGGTCGTCTTCGCCGGAGGTGTAGAGGTCGTCCACCAGCAGGCGCACGCGAACGCCGCGCGCCGCGGCATCGCGCATCGCGCGCATCAAGGTGCGGCCGGTGTTGTCGCCCGGCAGGAGGTAGTACTGCACATCGAGGCTGCGGGTGGCCAGCCTGGCCAGCGCGATGCGCGTGGCGAACGAATTGGGGCCGTAGGGCTGCAGGCGAAAGCCCGAGCGGCCGTCGGTGGGGAGCACCTTTTGCGTGAGGGTGGCCAGCGGCGTCTGCGCGTAGTCGCCGATGGCCTCGGTCGGCGGGGCGGCGATTTGCGGAGGCAGGCTGGCGCACGCTGCGAGTGTGACCGCAAAAATCAGGGCGAGGGTCGAGCGAAACACGGACCGGGCGGGGATACGCGGCAAGGCCATTTCGCAGCCTGCTCTGCGGGCACATGAGAGGAAATCCAGAAGCATTTTGATCGTCATACTTTTTTCTTTCCTGGGCCGCGATCGCGAGCTACGCGGCCGCCTCGAAGAAGGCCAGCTTTCGGGTTCGAGGCAGTGCTTTGACCTGGATTTCCGCCCGCAATGCGGCCCCCTTGTCCGGATAGACGCGGGCGGCAAGCACGCGCAACGGAGGACGCGCCCGTGTGAACTTGGCGCCCAGCCCGAAGACGTGCTGGAAAAAGCGCTGCTCCACATCGAGCGCGATCCCCGCGTAGTACACGCCGCCTTCGCACTCCAGGAGATAGAGCCAATACGGTGTGGGCGTGGGCGCGGGCTGGGGGTCTGTCGGGGTTCGGGGCACGGCTGGATTGTGCAGCGACAATCCCGCCATGGCTCAAGGCAAACGCATCTCGGCAGACATCGATGGCGACGCCCTCCAGGCGATCAGGCACATGGGGGCGCAGGCCAAGCTGGCGCGCACGCGTGCCGGCGAAGGCCAGTCGGCCGCCGCTGCACGATTGGGTGTGCACGTGCAGACGATCGCGCGCATCGAATCGGGCGAGCCGGGCGTTGCCATCGGGCACGTGCTGGGCATGCTGGCGCTCTATGGCATCGCGACGAAACTGCAGGTTGCGGACGACGACCAGTCTGCCTCGTGAACCGACAGGCGCGACAGACGCGTCATGCGGGCGCGGGCCCTCGCAACGGAGAAGCGACATGAAGATTGAAGTCCGTCGGCAAGCGTGTTGCGCACAGGACGACCAGATGGGGCCGCTGGCGCAGACGTTCGAGATACCCGATCGATGCAGCATCGAAGACCTGGTGAATGCCGTCGTGGCTTCGCGCTTCCTGCAGTACTCGTCGACCCATACGGCGTTGCACTGCCGCATCGCGGGCAAGGAGGTGGCTGTTGTCTTCAGCCCCTATGAGGTGCCTGCGCGGGAGCCGCTCTTCGTCGTTGCCTCGGACGCTGCGGTTCAAAGTATTGCGACAACGGATTGCGAGGTCGAGTTCGTTTTCGAACGCACTTGAGCTACGGCCGACCCATGGTTCTACCCCGGACCCAAGGCCCGAACCTCCCGCCCCAGCGCCCCATAGAGCCACTCGCGGTCATGCAGCAGGCCGCCGCCATCGCCGTTGCCCATCTTGAGCGCTGAAAGCCGTTGCCCGGTGGCTGGGCCCAGGAAGACGATTCCCTCCTCTGGCGCGAGCACTGCCAGTGCTTCGCCGGCCATGACCGGGCGCCCGCGGATTCCGCCTTCGCATGCAGCCTGCCACGCACTCTCGAGCGAGAGCCTGGTCTTGAAAAAGGAGCGTTTGCTCTGCATCACCGCGCAGCGAACGCGTCCCGCATTCGTGCCGAAATAGATGCGATCGCCCGAGACCTGCAGTTGCCCGTCGATGGCTTCCTTGTCTTCCAGGTCCAGCCTTGCAAGCAACTCGCCGCTATGCAGTGAATAGGCGCGCAGCGATCCGCGGGCGCCGATCAGAACGGTCTGGTCCTGCACGACCGGATGGAACATCCACTCCGCGCTGTCGACGGCCCAGAGCGGGTGTCCGCTCGAGGCGTCCACGCAATGGAGGCGAACGCCCGCGCCCTTCGCAAGCACCGTCGCGTGAACGACGCGCCCGTGGTTCGCGGCAAGGGCATAGCTGTGGCCCTGGTTCTCGAAAGCCCAGACGATCGAGCCCGTGCGCACGTCGAGGCACCATGTCTTGGACGCGCCGCCGCCGGTTTCCGCGACAACGAGCCGGTCGTTGTCGACGAGGCAAGCCCTGCCCATGTTGCGATCGCCGCATCGTCCGTCCCACAGCTTCTCGCCGGTGCGATCGAAGGCGTGGACCATTCCGGAAAAGCTGCTGACGTACACGGAGCCATCCGATGCCGGCACGGGCTCACTGATCACGTGGGGAATGGTGGCGCGCCAGCGTTCCTCGCCCGTCGTCCGGTCGAGCGCGACGAGCGTGCTCTCGTAGAAATCCGCCTTGTCGTAGTGAAAGGCGACCAGCACCGTTTCGGCGCTTGCGACCGGGGCTCTTGCGCCGACCTGGCGTTCTTTCGGCAGGCGATAGGACCAATTCAGTTTCATGCGCGCGTTCTCGCGGGTTGCGTTCGGGAGCCTGGCGAATTCTGCTAGCGCCGGAGAGCTTCCTCATCGATCGTCTCCACCAGTTCCCGAAGCCACGACCGATGGCCTTTGAAAGTGTCGAGCCGTTCCTCGGCTTCTTCTCTCGCCGCCAAGTGTCGATCCAGAAATCGAAACCCCACCGAGGCCGCGGCGCGTTGAAGTTCGTCGCCGGGCAGATCGCATTCGTACAGGAAGTCGAAGCGAGTTGCCCAGAACCCTTGCTCGGTCCTGGCGATGCGTTCGAATTCATCGGGGGTCTCGATGCTGAACTCGATGAACGCCAGGCCATCGGATTCTTCCCGCACGCCGAAGACCGTGTCGCCGCTGTCCCACAGCGGAATCAATGGCGGGCCGGCTGGCGCATCGGCGCCGTGATAAACGTAGAACGCGGGCCCGAGACAACTCGCCCTGAACGCCTCGTGAACGCATTCGCCGGCCGCCAGCCGCACCAAGGGCGCGGACAGGCCAAGCCGCTGCAGTTCTGCCATCCGCTGCGCCTGCGCGATCACTGCCATGGAATCCTCCTCTGTCATGGGGCCGTGGATATTCTGATGCTAGGCTGCGTGCACTCTCTCACACACACGCACAGGAGTTCGGCAATGGGCACGTGGTCTGCGGAAAGCTTTGGCAATGACGATGCGCTGGATTGGTTTGGCGAGTTGCAGGAGGCGCCCAGCGCGCTGCCGTTCATCGAGGAGACATTGACCTCGGGCTCGACGGAAAGCGTCGTCGCGGCCGGCGCGGTGCTCGCCGTGCTCAGCGGGAAGGACGGCGGCGACGTCCATCCGGATGTCGTCGCATGGTGCGCCGAAAAGGCCGCCCCGCCGGCCTCGCTGAAGCAAGCCGCGATCGATGCGATCCAGGCCATCATCGACGACCCCGAAGCGGATGGGCACGACACGTGGGCGGAGTTGGGCGAAGACGATGAAGACTACCTTGCGTGGCTGTCGAATCTGAGGAGCATTCAGGCCCGGCTTCGATAAGAGACAGGGCGCCGCGTCTCAGCGCCCGCACAAGCGGCGGAGCCACCGACACGCGCTAGCGCTTGAACAGCTTGTAGGCCCCGAACGCCAGCAACGCGATGGCGAAGCACAGCATGCCTGCGGATTTTCCGGCCGAGTAGCCGGCTTCGGCGCCGGCAGCGGCTTGCGGAAGATTCATCCAGCGGGTCACCGCCCATCCACCCCACACGACGGCGATCACGCCCTGGACCTTGTTCCCCATGAATGCGCTCCTTTGATCTGGAGGGCGATGATATCCATCGGAAGCCTCGCCGAGATCACGCGCCTCACCCCTACGGCCGGTGCGACGCGACGCGAACCCTGCGATTCACGACGATCTTGTTACTCCCACTCCGCGCGCTTGCCCGAATAGATTTGCCATCACGCCACGCGGCGTACGCGCACTTCCCTCAACGCAACTGAACGGAGCACACACCATGATCGACATCATTCACAGGGTCGGAATCAAGGCCCCCGCCTCGAAGGTCTACGCCGCCATCTCGAGCGTCGAGGGTGCCGCGGGCTGGTGGACGAAAGAGACCACCGGCGACGCCCGGCCCGGCGGCAACATCGCCTTCGAATTCAGCACGCCGGACGGCGAAAAGATCGGCGGCTTCGGCATGGACGTGCTGGCGCTGGAGCCCGGCAAGAAGGTGCACTGGCGCGTGAAGACGGGCCCCGAGGAATGGATCGGCACCGACGTCGTCTTCGACCTGGCCGAGGATGGCGAATACACCATCGTCCGCTTCGGCCACACGAACTGGCGCGAGGCCGTCGAGTTCACCGCGCACTGCAGCAGGAAGTGGGCCGTGTTCCTGCTGAGCCTGCGGGACCTGGTGGAAACCGGCAAGGGCCGGCCCGCGCCCGACGACGTGCAGATCGGCAACTGGCATTGAAGACCTCACCGTCGAAAGGACACGAAAAATGAACCAGCCCTACACCGGCGGTTGCGCGTGCGGCGCGATCCGCTACGAGATCTCCGGCGAGCCGGTTTTCCAGAACGACTGCCAGTGCCGCGACTGCCAGCGCAAGAGCGGCACCGGCCACGGCTCGTACCTCACCTTTCCGCGCGGCGGCGTGAAGCACAGCGGCGAGGCCACGCTGTGGGACCTGGTCGGCGACAGCGGCAACGTGAAGACCCGCGCCTTCTGCCCCGCCTGCGGATCGCCCGTGTACATGACCTTCGCCGCGATGCCCGACGTGTTCACCGTGCATGCCGCGAGCCTGGACGACCCGGGCCGCTATCGGCCGCAGGCGGTCACCTACGGCGTGCGCGGACACGCATGGGATTTTCTGGACCCGGCGCTGCCGAAGTTCGACAGGATGCCGCCGATGTGAAGTCGCCCCGGACCTGTCGGCCTGTCCACCTATCGCATGTGCGCCAGGTCCCGCAGGTCCGAACGGATCGCCGCGCGGTCCGCGCCGTGCAGCGGCAGGCTCGCGAACAGCTCCAGGCGCCGGCGCAGCACGAACATCATCTGGATGGCCGCGCGCACCGCGTCTTCGGGATTGCCGATCGCGGCAATGTCGGGGAAGGCCCACAGCGCCGAATCGGGCTGGCCCGGCCATCGCGGCTGGGAAGGAAGCGTCGATTCGTCCAGGGTGATGACGAACTCCGCGCGCGGGGCGCCCGATGCGGTCAGCTCATCCCAGCTGCGTGCTGGCGCATCGGGCGGCGCAATGCCTGCGTTGTCGAGCGCGGCGACGGCGGCGGGATGGAGGTTCGCGGCGATCTTTCCCGGCTGGCCGCACGAGAGCACCGTGAACCGGCTCCCGCCCAGATGCGCGAGGCTGGCATGCGCCAGTCTGCTGCGAAGGGAATTGCGTCGCGAGACGAAGGTAACCACGATGCCTCTTGCCATGGATTCCAGTCTAGAACGAAGAGGTGCCGATCGCACGCGACGACACCCATCGGCCCGATGCCGACGATGGCTCTTTCGTGACACGGGCGGCACCGCGAAATGCCGGCCTTCCACGCCTTCCGAAAGCCATGTCTTTTGGCGTGCTCAGGCCGACGCCTTTGCAGTGGGGTCGCCGAACAGGCGATTGAGTTCGACAGCCTCCGTCGCGAGGCGCGAGACCGTCGCCTCGCGCAGCGGCGTGTCTTGCCTGAGTTCGAGCGTCGCCATTTCGTACGTGCCACCGGGCTTCAGGCGCGGCTCGATGTGCTTGAGCCTCTGGCCTCGCCAGAACCCGAAGAGCACGCGGTCGGGTTCCGCCCGTATCAGGAGCACCGGGCCGGTGTGGAAGCCGACGATGTGGCCCCACTTGAGCCGCTCTTGCAGTTCGGGCGCAGCCTCGCGGACGGCGCGCCGCAATGCGGCGGCGTAGTCTCGCTGCCAGCCGCCCAGGCACGCGATGTATTCGTCCGGGGTCGTCGCGGAGGTCAGGATCATCTTCATGGGGATTGCTTCGCTTTTTCGGGGGCCGCCGTGCGTCCCGGCGCTGCGGCCTTGCCGTCGTTCATGAGTTGAGCTTCGATCGCCGCCTTGTCGATGACGGACCAGACGTTCGCAATCCGTTCGTCCAGGAATTCATAGAACACGTTCTCGGTGAAAGAGACTCGCCGGCCGTTCACCGGCAGCCCGAGAAACACGCCCTTCGGGGAGCAGTCGAACCGCAACCGGCTGGCGATATGCGGCGGCTCGGCGATGAGCAAGCGGATGTCGAAATGCAGATCGGGGATCTCGTCGCAATCCCTCTCCAGCATCTGGCGATAGCCGGACAGGCCGATGCGCCGGCCGTTGTAATGAACCTCGGCGTGAACGAACCTGCCAAGACCCGGCCAGTCCCGCGCATTCAGGCAGGCGATGTAGCTTCGATAGATGCGGGGGAGATCCGTCCCGGTCATGCCGATTCCTTTCCTCGAACGAGCGCGCGGCGCAAGAATGGCCGATTGCGGCCGACCGGGCAAGTGCGATGGCCCGCGCGCAGCCGGCCCCGCCCCCGATGCGGCATACTCCCACCCCCCAAACACGCCACGAACCCACCCGCATGGACAAGGAAGTCGACCCCCACGTACTCGCCGTCATCGATGAGATGCGACTCTCAGGACCCCGGCTCACGCCGGTCGAGATCGTCGCCAAGATGGGGGTGTTCGACGCGCGGGAAAAGCCGTTCGACCAGGCCTGGCTGGCAACGGGCGACAACGTCATTGCGACCGTCTGGGCGGAATACGTGAGCGTGGGCGCCGGCGGGCGCTGGTTCTGCCTCGAATCGCTCGATACGCAACATCGCCCCGGCGGCGGCACGCGCAGCCCCTTCCAGGTCCAGCGCGCGAAGGACCGCCTGGCCTTGCTCAAGCGGACCTTCGATGCGGACCAGGGCTTCCGGGCCGTGCTGCAGACCAACCGGGTCGCCATCGCCGAGCTGGAGAGCAACAAAGCCGCGAAGGTGTCCACACGCGTGCGCGACGATGCCGAGTGGCACGTCGCCAGCTGGGAGCCGGAGCAGCAGCTTGCGGTGCTGGTGCGCGGCGCGCGCGGCTGGACGCCCGACGAGGCGGAAGTGAAGGCCGCCGCGACGCGGGGCAGCGTGCCGGTCGTGGCCGAGGCCGAGCCGGACGTCGCGGCCCCGCCCCCGCCGGCTTCGCGCGAAGAAGTCCAGGCCGCCGCGATGGACTACGTGATGCGCCACTTCAAGGGCTACGGCTACAACGCCGAGGACCTCACCGGCAAGAACATCGGCTACGGCATCGAGGTGTCGAACGCGAAGGGCGCGACGCTTCTGCGCGTCGTGGTGAAGGGCACCTCCACCGGGTCGCCCAAGTTCCAGCTCACGGGCGAGGAACAGGCATGCTCGGTGCGCGAGCCGCTCTGGCGGCTGCTGGTGGTTGCCGACGCAGGCAGCCCGATCGCGCAGCACAAGATCTACAAGGCCTCCGAGATGAGCCAGGCGCCCGGGTTCGAAGCGCAAGGCTGACGCGCCCGTGTCGTTCCTTCTCTCGCTGGTGCTGCCGGTCGCCGTGTGCCTGCTGCTGGTCGGCATCACCGCCGCGCTCTGGTGGGGCAAGTTGCACAAGCCATGGGCCTACGTGACCTTCGCCTTGCTTGCGGTGCTCGGTCTGCATCGCGTTCTTCAGGCGGGTGTGGAATTCATCCGGCTCTTCACGCGGGGCGGTTACTTTATCGAGTACCAGAATACGGTGGACCTCGTACAGATGGCCGAGCGCGCGCTCACCACCGAAGCGCTGCTGGTCTCGTCAGTCCTGGCAATTGCGGGCTGGCTTCTTCTGCGCTGGCTGCGGGCGCTGCTGTCACGCTGATCGATCGGCGCCTCGCTCCAGGCGCTCGCTCAAAGGGTCTCCCAGACCTGCACCAGTCCGAGCAGGTGCACGAGGCCGAACACGAGGCACACGGCCGAGCTCCACACCCAGAAGGCGCTCAGGCGCCGCCGGTCGAACACGAACAGCGCCACGGCAACGAGCCCCCCGCACCAGATAGACGGCGGTGATCGCGGGCAGCACGAAAGCCAGCAATGGCAAGGGCTGCAACACACCGGCACCGGAGAGCGCATAGGCGGCCCAGGTCGCCAGCACGCAGGCGATCAGCAGCGTGAGGATGGGCGGATACCAGTGCCCGGCCGCCGCCCCCGCCGCCATGCGCTCGCCCGCGCCGAAGAAGCGGTACCACGCGGGTCCGCCGAAGATGACGCAGATGTGCAGCAGCGCGGCGAGGGCGCTGAGCGCAGCGCCGACGATCAGGGGAATGTTGGGCGTCATGCGGCCTTGGCCTTTCGGATGTGCTCGCGCGCACGCACGGTATTGCGCGTCGGGCCGAAGGCGCCCAGGCGCACGGGAAGGCGACCGAGGGCTTCGACGCGCTCCACCCACTCCGGCGCGGTGGCGATGGGGTGCGGTTCATAAAGGGGCTGCGCGTCTTGCAGCAATTGGGTCAATGCGTGCTGGTGATCGAGGTCTGGCTCGTCGCTGAACGGCAGCGATGAAATGTGGGTGCCGCCAGCAGTGCGATAGCCGGTGCACCATCGCAGGCCCGCGCCTTCGACGGCATCGAGGTGACTCACCACCAACCCGTCGAGCGGCCCGGCCGCTGCGAGCCCATGGCGCAGCAGCACCGCATCGGGATGGCCGCGCCGGAACGCACCCTGCCAGCCTTCGTCGGCGTTGTGCGGTTCGGCGAATCGCGCGTCCAGGGCGCGATCGTGCGTGGGCAATGGGCCCGGGCCGTGGCGCGTGAGGTAGCTGCGCAGCACGCCCAGGTGCTGCACGGGCGCGTCGATGCCCGCGTCATGCAGCACGGCTTCGACGGCGGCCGTGGAGATCGTGCTCCACGTGGTGTGCGGATGAAAACCCCGCCATTCGTCGAGCAGCACGCCCTGCGCGCCTTCGAACAGCACGGTGCCGGAACGCGCGAGCCTCGCACCGATGGCGTCGGCGCCTGCAGGCGGCGACAGGCGGACACAGGGCGCTGCGGCGTCGAGCCAACGCTGGGCGAGCGAGGCATCGCCGAGCAATGCTCGCTCCTGCGCGGCCTCGGGGTGCGATGGCGCCATGCCTGCGAACTCGCGGCGCAATGCCACGCGCGAAGCCTCCAGCTTTTCGAGCGCGTGCGCACGATGCATGAGGTCGCCGTAGCGCAACGCATCGGCGGGCGCAGCCAGCGCCTGCCGCACCGTCTCGCCGACACCCACACCGCAAGTGCCATGCGCCGCCGCGCCCCTGGCCCATTCGCGCAGCCGGCCCGCGGCCTGGTGGAACGGCGTGGTCACGCGGCAGCGCGCATCGATCATGAGACGCGCAAAGGCATCGGTCACGCCCACCCGGCGCAGCGCTTCTTCTTCGACGCGCAGTGCCGTCGGGTGCACCACCACCGCGCTCGCGAGCACGGTCGCCACGCCCGCATGAAAACTGCCGGCGCCGAATTGAGAAAAGGTGTGGTGCCGGCCGTCGGCCAGCACCACGTTGTGGCCGGCCTGCGCGCCGCCGTTGAAGCGCACCACCGTGTGCGCCTGCCACGCGCCGCACAGGTGGTCGGTGAAGAGGCCCTTGCCGCAGTCCCCGAAGCCCAGGCCCAGCAGCGAGACGTAGCGCGTGGCCGCGGCGGTGGTCACACGGTGTTCAGCCGAACAGCCGCTTCCACCACGACGACCGCGGCCCGCTGGCGGCCGGCGGCGCGCGGCGCGGCGCGGTCGGGTCGAGCAGCGCGGCGTACGCATCGAGCGCGTGCAGCACGCCGCCGACACGCTCCTTGGCCATGCCGGTCGCGCCCATCACCTTGGCCAGGCCGTCCAGGTTGGGCACGGCCTTCTCGGTGAGTGCGACGATGCCGGCCGCCACGGCGCAGGCGTCGTCGGGCGAATCCATGCAGATGACGTGATCGCCGAGCAGTTCGCGCCAGCGCGGCTCGCAGCGGCGGCGGCGCTGGGCGTCGGGAATCAGGAAGAACAGGTTCGTGGTCTCGGCCGCGGCGGCGATGACTTCCTCGATGGGAATGTCCTCGTCGAGCTTCTCGCCGATGAGGCCTTCGATCTGGTGGCGCGAGACGGCGGGGTACGGCAGTTCGTCGCCGGTCACGAACAGGTAGCCGCGCTTCTTTCGCTTGACCCAGCAGTCCATGTCGGTGTGCTGCGCCATCACGTAGAAGGCCAGTTCGTAGCTCTCTTCGCCGCTGCCGCCACCGCCGCCTTCCAGGTAGCTCCAGGTGAGCCACTGGTCCATGAGGTTGGCGGTCGATTCGAACTGGCCGACCTGCAGCGGTGCACGGTCGGAAGTCGCATCGCCGATGGCCATGAACAGGAGCTGGGGGTCGGCCACGCCGCAGTCCGTCAGGAGTTTCATGAAGGTCGGCAGCTCACGGCGCGCGAGGGTCTGCGGAATGTCGCCCATGGAGCCTGTGACGTCGAGCGCGAACACGATGCCCAGCGAGTTGGGGTGGTCGGCGTTGTCGCGCGATTCGCGCACCTTCAGCCCCTGAGGGTTCATCAGCGCATGCGTGGCCGTTTGCGTGAACACCTCGGCGCCGGGCTTGGCGGCGCGGTCGGCGATCAGCGCCGTGTGGGCGGCGTGCGAGTAGTTTCCGTAACCCATGAATGGCTCCTTGGCGTGTCAGGCGCCGACGCGCGGCGCGGGATCGAAATGAACGAACTGCGGTGCGCCGAAGGCTTCGCGCGATGCGGCCGACAGCGCCTGCTCGATGCCCTGCGCGCCGAGGCGTTCGCAGAAGGCGGTGTCTTCGCTGCACTGGCGCAGCAGTGCGGCCAGCGGTGCGGGCGTGTGTGTACCGAAGCCAGGGTCGCCAGCCGCGCCGCCGTGCAGCACTGCGCGCACGGTCCACGCGGCCTGCGCGAGGTCACGCGCCGCGGCGGCCGCATGCGCGGCGCCCGAGGCCTGCCGCGCCTGCGACCAGCCGACGATCAGCACGCCATGGTCACGCGGATGCACGAGCGCATGCGCGGGCGAAAGATCGCGGTGCGCCCAGCCGGCGCCATGCACGAAGGCCAGCACCTCGAGCATGCGGCGCCAGATCCAGACGGCGTGGCGCGCGTCGATGCCTTGCGGGTTGGCCTGCTGCACGTCCTGCAGGCTGCCCCAGAAACCGGTCGGATGGCGCAGCACCAACGCCTGTCGCTTGCCATCGCCAAGGCCTTCGGTGATGCCGGTGCCCAAAGGCTGCGGCAGCCGGCGCGTGAAGTAGGCGGCGCCCGGAACGGAGAGACTTTGCAGTGCCTGCAGCACCGCGCCCTCGCGCAGCAGCACATCGTTGTCCGATGCCTCGCGCGCGAGTTTCAACGTGACGCGTTCGGGCACCGCGCCGAGCCGTTCGGCGAACAGCACTTCGCTGTGCTCGCCGAACCCCAGCGGCGCCAGCACGCGGTAGCGCGCGCCGCGCCATTGCACGATGCGTCCGCCTGCGACGTCTGCGACGCCTGCATTGGCACGCCGCAAGGCCGCGCGAAAGCTCTCGCGCTCCACCGTTTCCTCGCCGCGCGTGATGGTCGCGCCGCAGTAGCTGCAGTTGACGGTGCGCCACCGTGCGGCGCGCGGCAGCGGCGCGGAGCATTGCGGGCAGCTCAGTGCGAGCAGCGACAGCATGGTCGTGCCCGGCTAGTCTTCGCCCGACGCCGTGGGGTCGGGCGAGGCCAGCACGCGGTCGATGCGGCGGCCTTCGAGCGCGGCGATCTCGAAGATCCATCCCGCGCATTCGATGCGCTCGCTCACCGCGGGCAGACGGCCCGACACCGACATCAAAAGGCCCGCCACCGTGTTGTAGCGGCCGCGCTCTTCTTCGGGCAGTTCGCGGATGCCCAGGCGCGCGCGCAGCTCCGACACGGGCATGAGGCCGTCCAGCTCCCACACGCCATCGGGCCGCTCGCGCGCCCAGGCGTCGGTCTGCATGCCGGGCTGCAGTTCGCCGGTGATGGCTTCGAGCAGGTCGCGCGGGGTCATGAGGCCCTGCACCACGCCGTATTCGTCGACCACGAACACCAGTCGGCCGGCGCGGGCACGGAACTGCTCCAGCAGCTCCATGCCGGTGAGCGTCTCGGGCACGAACACGGCGGGCGTGGCCTCCTGGCCGAGCACGCCCTTGTGGGCGGAACCCAGGCGCAGCAGGTGCGCCACGCTGATCACGCCGACCACGTCGTCCAGCGAATTGCGGCAGACGGGATACCAGGAATGCACGAGGTTGAGCGCTGCCGCATCGGCCACCTTCTGCAGCGCCTGCGTCACGGTGTTGGAGGCGTCGAGCCATTCGATGTCGGCGCGCGGGATCATCAGCGACGACAGGCGACGGTCGTCCAGGTGGAACACGTTGCGCACCATCTGGTGCTCATGCTGCTCGATGACGCCGGCGTCAACGCCTTCCTCCAGGCTGGCAGAGATTTCTTCTTCGGTCACCGAGCGCGCCGCATTGGCGTCGATGCGCAGCACCTTGAGCATGGTGGCCGTGGCGCCGGCCAGCAGCCACACGAAGGGCTTGGCGCCCTTGGCCAGGCCACGCATCGGGCGCGACACCCAGCGCGCCACCGGCTCGGGGTAGAGCTGGCCGATGCGCTTGGGCACCAGCTCGCCGAAGATGATCGTGAAGAAGGTGATGCAGGTCACCACCACCGCGGTGGAGGCGATGCTGGCGGTGCCCGCGCCCATGCCCACGCTTTCCATCCACACCGCCAGCGGCGCGGCGAAGGCGGCCTCGCCGACGATGCCGCTCAGCATGCCGATCGAGGTGATGCCGATCTGCACGGTCGAGAGGAACTGGGTGGGCGCCTCCATCAGTTTCAGCGCGGCGGCCGCGCCGGTGTCCCCCGTTTCGGCCAGGGCTGCGAGGCGTGCGCGCCGGCTGGTTGAAAGGGCCATTTCGGACATTGCGAACACCGCATTGAGGGTGGTCAGCAAGGCCAGCAGGAAGACATCCATGAACAGGGGGAGAGAATGAAGGAATGGCACTTTACTGTATCGGCGACGTGCAGGGCTGCGACCCTGCCCTCGGGCGGCTGCTCGGCGAGATCGATTTCTCCCCCAGCCGCGACACCCTCGTTCTGCTCGGCGACCTGGTCAACCGGGGGCCGGACTCGGCCGCCGTGCTGCGGCGCGTGCAGGGCTACGGCGCCTCGGCGCTGAGCCTCCTGGGCAACCACGACCTGCACCTGCTGGGCGTGGCGCACGGCGCGCGCAAGGCCGGCCGCAAGGACACGCTGGCCGACCTTTTGGCAGCGCCCGACAGCCAGGCGCTGCTCGACTGGGTGCGCAACCAGCACATGGCGCTGCACATGCAGGTCGGTGGCGGCGACCTGCTCATGGTCCACGCGGGCGTGCTGCCGCAATGGACGGTGGGCGACACGCTCGCGCTGGCCTCGGAGGTCGAATCGGTGCTGCGCGGCCCGGCGCTGGGCGATTTCCTGCTCACCATGTACGGCGACGAGCCGGCGCAATGGCGCGACACGCTCACCGGCAGCGCGCGCCTGCGCGTGATCGTCAACGCGCTCACGCGCCTTCGCTACTGCACGCCCGAGGGCCAGATGGAGTTCGAGACCAAGGACGGCGCGATCCCCGCCCCCGAAGGCCTCTTGCCGTGGTTCGACGTGCCGGGACGCAAGACCGCCGCGGCCACCGTCGCCTTCGGCCACTGGTCCACGCTCGGCTGGCTCTCCCGGCCCGACCTGCTCTCGACCGACACGGGCTGCGTGTGGGGCGGGTGCCTGAGCGCGGTGCGCATCGGCGCGACGCTGGACGCGCGCGAGCTGATCCAGGTGAAGTGCGAAGCGGCGCAGAAGCCCGGCAAGCAGGCCTGACGAACGCCCGCGCTGTCGGGAGTCAGAGCCCGTGCGTCATCAGCGCGTAGACCGTCTGCACGCCGGTCACGTAGTTGCCCATGCGCAGGTTCTCGTTCGCGGCATGCTGGTTGTTGTCGGCGTTCACGAGCGGAATGATCGCGAAGGGCACCTGCAGCACGCGCACGATCTCCGCCGTCGGCACGGTGCCGCCCATCATGCGGATGCGCACGGGCGCGGGCGTGGCGCCGAAGGTGTCGGTCAGCGCCTTGTAGGCCCACTGCCCGATCGGTGAATTGATCGGCGAGCCCGCCGCGTCGGCGCCCTCGCTGCGGTACGAGAAGCTGGCGATCTTGTCGTAGCGGGCGCGCTCCTCGTCCGTCGGTGCGCCCTTCACGAGGTGGTAGCCCTGCTTGACGATGTGCGCCTCGATCAGCTTGCCGAGGTAGGGCGCGTCGGAGTCGGGCGTGGTGCGCAGGTCCATCTCGGCCTCGGCCTTGTCGGGAACGATGTTCGCCACCTTGTCGCCCACGGCCGCCGAGGCCATGCCGCGCACGTTCAGCGAGGGGTACTGCATCGCCTCCTGGTAGTTGGCGCCGACCCGGTCGGTGCGCGCGATGCCCAGGCGCCGCTTGAGCGCCACCTCGTCGTCGGGCACGGCGGCCATGATCTTGCGGTCGGCCTCGCCGATCTTCACGCGGTCGTAGTAGCCGGGAACGGTCACCCGCCCCGTGTCGTCCTTCATCGAGGCCAGCAGGCTGGCCAGGCGCTGCGCCGGGTTGGGCGCGTAGTTGCCGTAGTGCCCGCTGTGCAGCGGCACCTTGGCGCCGTACACGGTGAGCCGGGCATCGGCCGCGCCGCGGTTGCCGAACACCAGCGTGGGCCGGTTGGTCGCGTGCATGGGGCCGTCGTGGATCACGATGGCATCGCTGCGCAAGAGTTCGCGGTGCGCCTGCATGACCTGGCTGATCGAGGGTGATCCCTTTTCTTCCTCGCTGTCCAGGATCACCTTGACGTTGACCGCCGGCTGTCCGCCCCCTGCCTTCAGCGCATCGATGGCCGCCAGCAGCATCATGATCGGGCCCTTGTCGTCCGCCGAGGCCCGGCCGAACACGCGCCACTCGGGGTCGAGCGGGCCGCTGAAGAGCGGGGCCGAATCGATCTCTTCCCACTCGCCCTTGTCCGTCCTGCGCTTGAGCACGGGCGTCCACGGGCTCTTTTGCGCCCACTGCGCGGGAATGACCGGCTGGCCGTCCAGGTGCATGTAGAAGAGCACCGTCTTTCGCGCGGGGTCGCTGCCCGGGAACTCGGCGTAGAGCATCGGCTTGCCGTTGTTGGGCAGTTGCTGCGTCTTGAAGCCGCGCTTCTGGAAGGCCTGCTCGAGCCAGTCGACGTTCTTGCGGATGTCTTCCGCCACGGTGGCATCGTTGGGCAGGGCCAGCAGTTCGAAGTATTCGCGGTAGGTGGCCTGCGCATGGCGCTCGGCGAGGGCCGGCGAAAGTTCGGCCGACTCTGCAAGGCCGTGGCCCAAGAGGAGGAAGGCCGCGGGCACCAGTGCCATCAGGCGGCGAGGCGTTCGACGGGACGTTCGACGGGAAAGAGCGGGCGCGGAATCGATGGGCATGGGTTGGCAGTGCAGAGGGAGCAAGTGGAGAAGGGGTATCCGCGCAGCATAAAAAGCGGACACCTTTTCAACAATTGCTATTTTCTTGAGCTACCTTTGCATTTCCTGCAAACCTCGCGCGTCGCCCTCATCCCCTCTCACCCCCCTCACTCCCTTCACCCAGCCCATGCCAAGCCGCCGCCTCCAGGAAACCTCATTGCGCTACTTCCTCGAGGTGGCCCGCACCGGCTCGCTCACCGAGGCAGCCGCGCGGCTGAACGTCAGCATTTCGGCCGTGAGCCGCCAGGTGGCCACGCTGGAAGGGCTGCTCGGGGTGCCGCTCTTCGAGCGCCGCCCGCGCGGCATGGCGCCCAGCGCCGCGGGCGAGCTGCTGGCGGCGCACGCGCTGCGCGGCGCGCTGGAGGCCGAGCGCGTGCTCTCGGACATCCAGGCGCTGCAGGGCCCACTGAGCGGGCGGGTGCGCATCGCCTGCTCCTCGGGCTTTGCCAACGAGTTCCTGCCACGCACCATCGCGGCCTTTCGGGAGCAGTATCCGGGCGTGCGGTTCCGGCTCGATGCCACCGGCCCGACGCAGGTGAGCGACGCCGTGCTGCTCGGCGAGGCGGACATCGGCCTCACCTATAGCCGTGCGGCGGTGCGCGGCATCCGGGTCGAGCATCGCCAGCCGGCGTCGGTGTTCGCGATCATGCGGCCCGACCATGCGCTGGCGAAGTCGCGCAGCGTGACGCTCGCGCAGATGCATCCCTTTCCCATCGCGCTCAGCAGCCCCGAGAACACCGTGCGCCAGCTGTTCGACGTGGGGTGCAGCAACCGCGGCCTCGTGTTCGAGCCCGTGCTGGTGAGCAACCGCTTCGAGGCGCTCGCCAATTTCGTGCTGCATGGCGGCGGTCTTGCCATCACCGGAGAAATCACCGTGCGCGAACGCGTGCAGCGCGGCGAACTGCATGCGGCCGAAATCCGCGAGCCCGGCATGCGCGGGCGCGCGGTCGAACTGCAGACACTGGCCGACCGCACGCTGCCGGAGGTGGTGCGCACCTTCCTGGCCTTTCTGCGCGAGCAGTTGCCGGCACCGGGCGCGCGTACAGCGGCGAAGAAGGCGCCCGCCAGGAAACCGGCAAAGGCGCGCAAGGCCGCGTAGGCCCCGCTCTCAGTCCGCGCGCGGCAGCCGGAACTTGTCCAGCGCCATGCGCTGCCGCCCCTGCGCATCGAAGTTCTCCGGCGCGAGCCAGCGCTCGAATGCGGTGCGCAGCACCGGCCATTCGCTGTCGATGATCGAGAACCACGCCGTGTCGCGGCTGCGGCCCTTGTAGACGACCGCCTGCCGGAAGAGCCCCTCGTACTGGAACCCCAGCCGCGCGGCCGCGCGCTTGGACGGCTCGTTGAAGTTGTCGCACTTCCATTCGTAGCGCCGATAGCCCAGCTCGTCGAAGGCGAACTTCATCAGCAGGTACTGCGCTTCGGTGGACATCGGCGTCTGTTTCAGGAGCGGCGAGAAGGTAACGCTGCCCACCTCGATCGCGCCGTGCGCCGGGTCGATGCGCATCAGCGCGAGCGTGCCGACGGCGTGGCCGCTCTGGCGGTCGATGACCGCGAAGTGCATCGGATCGGCCGTCTGCGCGGCGCGTTCGAGGTGCGCGCGGGTCGCGGTCAGGTCGGCGGGCCGTTCGACGAAGAGATAGGTCCAGTCGCGGCCGTCGGGGGCCTGTGCATAAGCGGCGTAGAGGTCGTCGGCGTGCCTTGCCGCATCGAGCGGTTCGAGGCGGCAGTACCGGCCCTCGATGGCGCGGCGCGGCGGCAGGGCGCGCGGTGTCCAGCCGGGGACCTCGGGACCGATGGATTGACCGAATTCGTTGTGACGGGCGGGCATGAATGAAGAGTCTTTCAGGAGCGAAGAAGCGGCAATGCCGGAGAGCGGTAAAGTACGCCCGCCGTGGCGCCATGAAAAGTACCACGGGGTATTCATTTCGTGGTGCCACGCTGCATCCATCGCTTTCATGCCCAACCCGCCAGACCTCGCCGCACTGCTCGAATCCCCGCTCGCCAGGGACCGCGACGCCGGCCCGATGCAGCGCCAGTTGCACGAGCGCCTGAAGCGCGCCATCCTCGACGGCCGCCTCGCCCCCGGCAGCCGACTGCCCGGCTCGCGCGCGCTGGCCGAGGCGCTCGCCATTTCGCGCAACACCGTCACCGCAGCCTACGAGCACCTGGCCGCCGAAGGCTACGTGCAGCCCGACCGCCAGGGCACGCGGGTGACCGAACTGTCGTCGCCCACCCTTCCCCGGCGCGCCGGCAAATCGGCCGGCACGCCCGCCACCGCGCGGCGCCTGGCCGCGATCAAGCCCGGCACGCCCTTCGCCGAACCCGACGCGGCCTTGCGCCCCGGCGTGCCCGCGCTGTCGCACTTCCCCATCGCCGCCTGGCGGCGCGCGCTCGACCGCGCCATCCGCACCGCGAGCCCGGCCACGCTCGGCTACGGCAACCCGCTGGGCGAGCCCCGGCTTCGCGCGGCCATCGCGCGGCACCTGGCCATTGCCCGCGGCGTGCGGTGCGAGGCGCGGCAGGTCGTCATCGCCGAGGGCGCGCAGGAGGCCATCTCGCTGTGCGTGCGGCTGCTGTCGAACCCCGGCGAAACGGGCTGGATCGAAGACCCGGGCTACCGCGGCGTGAAGGCGGCGATGCGCGCGGGCGACATGCACATGGTGCCCATCCGCGTCGATCCGGAAGGTCTGGACGCGAGCGCGCAAGACTGGCGCAAGCACCCGCCGCGCCTGATCTACACGACGCCCTCGCACCAGTACCCGGGCGGCTCGGTGCTGAGCATCGCGCGCCGGCTCGCGCTGATCGCCGAGGCCCGCCGGCACGGCGCCTGGATCATCGAAGACGACTACGACAGCGAGTTCCGCCACACCGGCGAGCCCATCGGCGCGATGCAGGGGCTGGTGGCCGATGCGCCCGTGCTCTACATCGGCACCTTCAGCAAGACGATGTTCCCGTCGCTGCGGCTGGGCTTCCTGGTGCTGCCGGCGCAGCTCATGGCGGCCGTGCAGGCCCCGCTCGAAGAAATGCTGCGCGGCGGGCATCGCCACGAACAGCTGGCCATGGCCGATTTCATCGAAAGCGGGCAGTTCGGCCGGCACCTGGGCCGCATGCGGCGGCTGTATCGCGACCGCCAGCAGGCGCTGCGGCTGGCGCTGACCCGGCATCTGAAAGTGCCGCACGAGATCGACGGCGGCTACTGCGGCCTGCACCTGACCGTGCGCCTGCCGCCCCGCTTCGACGACCGCCGGATTGCCGCCGAGGCGCTGCGCCATCACCTGGCGCCCGCGGCCCTCTCGAGCTTCTCGGTGCAGCCGCTGCCGTCGGACAACGGGCTGGTGCTGGGCTACGGCAATACCTCGGCGGAGCTTTTCGAGCCGCTGGTCAAGCGCCTGTCGCAACTGGCGCGCGCCGCGGAACGCAGCGGCGCCTGAAGCCCTCGCCTGAGCTGGTTATTGCTATTGCGGACGGCCGGCGTCCCAGCTCAGCAGGCCCGACTCCATCGCCTTGCGGACCGCCCGGGTCCGCGAGTTGACGTCCAGCTTGCGGTAGATGCTCTTGATCTGCGTGTCGATGGTGTTGCCCGAGCGGCTGAGCGCCTCGGCGATCCGGCGGTTGGTCCATCCCTGCGACACCAGCTGCAGCACCTGCAGTTCGCGCGGCGACAGCGGCCCGTTCGACGGCACCTCGCCCGCGGCCGGCGCAGTGGCCGTGCGCGGCCTCGTCTCGATGGCCGAAGGCGGCCGGGATTTCGCGGCCGCGGCGATCAGGGCCAGCATGTGGCGCGCGATGCGCGAGGCGCCCGGCGCATCGCCGCGCTCCATGGAAAACATCAGGGCGGCCAGCTCGTCCTCGTTCACCTTGTTGAAGAGATGACCGACGGCACCGGTGGCTGTGGCGGGATCGGCTTTTCCTGTGGACATTTCGGTACTCATTCGCTCAAGAAATCGGTTCGGCCATGCAGCCGCGCGAAGGCAAGAGTGCTGGCACCGGTCCGGCGGACTTGACCGTCCGTCTCAGTTATTGAGAGAATTCCCTCGGTTTTGCGCTTTTTTTAACGGTTCTTCCTGTTCATTGGCGCAGTGACCTCGCAGCCGCACGTCGCGGATTTCTCCTCCCCATGAACCTTCCCGGCTCCCAAGGCGCCTCCCCGGTCTCCAGCCTTGCGGCCTGCGGCGGCGGCGTGGCGCACAGCCACTTCAGCGTGCTTGGAGAGCCGCAACACCGGCAGTTGCTGGCCTGGCGCGAGCGCGTCGGCCACGTGATCGACGTGCTGCCGTCCAAGGCCGACGTCGCGCAGCCCTTCCGGGCGGAGATCGACCGCTACAAGGTCGAGGGCCTGCTCTTCACCGACTGCCGATCCGACGCGATGCTGCTGGAGCGCTCGCTGGCCCGCATCTCCACGGACAGCGTGCGCGACTACGTGTTCCACGTGTTCGCCGAGGGTGGCGTGGACGACGTCGCGCTGCGGCACGGCACAAGCGCCACCCGTTCGACCAGTTCCACAATCTCCACCGCGAAGATCCTGGCGCTGGACATGAACCAGCCGGTGCGCATGCGGCGCAGCCACTGCCGGGTGCTCACCTTCTTCGTGCCGGCCGCGCTGGTGCAGGAGACCTTTCCCGACCCCGAAGCCATCCACGGCCGCACGATCCAGGACGCGACGCCGCTCACGCGGCTGGCGCTGGAGCACGTGGCGGCGCTGGGCGCCAACATCTCGGGCATGACGGCTGCCGCGGCCGACAGCGCCGTGCGCACGGCCGCGCACCTGGTGGTCGCCGCCTTCGGCAAGCAGGCGGGCCTGAGCGGCAATGCGCGCTCGGTGGCGCGGGCGGCGCTGTTCGGCCGGGTGCGCCGCCACATCCAGGCAAACCTGCACCGGGCCGAACTGACGCCCGACGGCGTGCTCAACGCGCTGCACCTGCCGCGCCCCACGGTCTACCGCATGTTCCAGCACGAAGGGGGCTTGGGCGCCTACATCCGGCACCTGCGGCTGCGCCAAGCGGCCGACGAGCTCGCCCGCTATCCGCACATGATGGTGACGGACGTGGCCTATGCGGTCGGCTTCAAGAGCGCGTCGGACTTCACCCGCGCCTTTCGCCGGGCCTACGGCATGGCGCCGCAGGAGTTTCGCGCGCTCTCCCAGACGTACCGGGCCGATCGCCCGGACGCCTGGCAGGTGTCGCCGGGCTAGCCCCCTCAGCCTCGTTCAGCCCGCGACGCCGAAGCCGGTGTCGAACGTGGCCTTCACATCGAGCGGCTGCTTGATGAGCCCCACCTGCCGGTAGAAATCCGCCGTGCCCTGCTGGTCGGCGATGACCTTCGCATCGATGGCCACCCACTTCTGCTGGCGCCGCTCGAACTGCAGCTTCGCCGCCTCGGGCGGGATGCCGATGATGCGGGCCAGCGCGGCCGAGTAGGCATCCACGTTGCGGTACGACCAGAGCTGCGCCTTCACCACGCGCTGCAAAAAGTCCTGCAGCACCGGCCGCTTGGCGGCGATGGCCGCATCGGTCGCAGCCAGGTAGCTCAGCCCCGGCAGCAGCCCGCGCCCGCTCACGAGAACGCGCGCGTGATGGCTCACCTCGGCCAGCGCGGTATAGGGCTCCCAGGTGGCCCAGGCATCGACCGAGCCCTGCGTGAGCGCGAGCTTGGCGTCGGCCGGCGCGAGGAAGCGGATGTTCACCTCCTCGGGCTTCAGGCCCGCCGCGGTGATGGCCTTGAGCGTCACGTAGTGGCCGATGGAGCCGCGGTTGGTGGCGATGCTCTTGCCCTTGAGGTCGGCCGCGGTCTTGAGCGTGGAATCGGGGCGCACGAGCACGGCCGTGCCGTAGGAGTCGGAGCGGTTCGCGCCGATGGCCTTCACGCGCGTGCCCGCGGCCAGCGCGAAGATCAGCGGCGCATCGCCGATGGGGCCCGAATCGACCGCCGCCGCGTTCAGCGCTTCGGCCAGCGGCGCGGCGGCGGGGAATTCGGACCACTGGATGTCGTAGCCGAGGCCTTCCAGCCCATTGGCCGCTTCGAGCAGCGCGCGCAGCCCGCCCTTCTGGTCGCCGGCCTTGAGCACCGGGCGGCCCTGCGCGCGCGCCGGCAACGAGAAGGCGGGCAAGGCGGCCGCCGTGGCCGCGGCGAGGCCTTGGGTGAGGAGCTTGCGGCGGGAGGGGTCGAGGGTCGAGGGCATGGGGTCTTTCGTGTCCGGTGAAAAAAAATCAGTGAATGAAGCCGCCCTTGATAAAGCGCACCGGCTCCGCGTCCATGCGGGCGATGAGTGCGCCCAGCCCATCGGCGGGCAGCGCGGCGCCCTCGGCCGATGCAGCGGACGCGCGTTCGCTGCGGCACAGCAGGTCGTCGTCGGACCAGCCCGCCTTGCCGGGCTCGCCGCGCGCACGCAGCCAGCCGTCGCGGTCGGCGATGAGCTGCGTGCCGGCGAGGCGATCGGTGCCGGCGATCAGGGCCAGCGCCTCCCATGCGGCGGGCGAGTCGGCCACGCAGTCGGCGGCGGGCGGCGTTGTCTGCGAAGGCGGCACCAACTGGACGGTCACGAGCCGCGGGTCTTCCGCCGGCGTGGCGTTGCCCGCCACGATGCGCACGCGCTGCCCGCGCCAGCTTGCGAGCAGCCGTGGCGGCTGCGCGCCGCAGCGCACCGCCATGTCGGGCAGGCCGATGGGCTGGGGCCAGTTGCCGAGCGCGCGCAGGCTCTGGCCCGCGCCCTGCGCCTTCATGTAGTCGATCAGCGCCCAGGCGTCGGCTTCGTCGAGCCGCGCTGCGAAGCCGGGCATCGTGGGCTGTCGCTGCGCACCGCGCGTGCCGTGCAGGATCCGCCAGAGCAGGTCGCCATCGGCGCGCCGCCACAGCAGCGGGCCGCTCAGGTTCGGCGGCCACACCGCGAGCGAAGCGGCAAGCGGCCCTTCGCCCTTGCCGTCCGCGCCGTGACACGCCACGCAGTTCTGCGCGTAGAGCAAGCGGCCCTTGGCGATGGAGGCGGCCGTGAAGCCGGTCGGCGACGACTGGAAGCTCGTCGGCGTCGCAGGCACCAGCACCACCTGCGCCTCGGGCCATGGCGCTGCGATCAGCAGCATCGGCACCAGCGCGAGAACGTAGAGGCGCCGGCGCCGCCAGGACAGCGCGACCAGCAAGGCCAGCACCGCGGCGGCCATGCACACCAGCGTCCACGCGAGATTGCGCGCCTGGCCCAGGTCGATCAGCAGGTTCTCGCCCGACAGCCGGTGTGCCCATGGCCACGCCGCCTGCCCATGCACCTTCGCCGCGAGCCCGAGCGCATCGAGCACCCGCAGCAGTTGCAGTTGCGCGCCCTGGAGCAGGCCGATCAGCAGGTTGAGCCAATCGGCCTCGGGCGTGCTGTTCATCTCACCAGGTGGCGTCCAGCCCCAGGTGCCGCAGCGCTTCGTGACGCAGCTCTGCGAGCCGCGCATGGCCACGATGCCGCGGGTACGGCAGGTCGACCACGATCTCCGCCGCGATGCGCGCCGGCCGGTCGCTCAGCACGATCACGCGGTTCGCGAGGAAGAGCGCCTCCTCCACGTCGTGCGTCACCAGCAGTGCCGAGAAGCCCGCGCGCTGCCAGAGGTTGACCAGCTCGCTCTGCATCGCGATGCGCGTGAGCGAATCGAGCTTGCCGAGTGGTTCGTCGAGCACCAGCAACTGCGGGTCGTTGACCAGCGCGCGCGCCAGTGCCACGCGCTGCGCCATGCCGCCCGAGAGCTGGTGCGGAAAAGCCTTGGCGAAGTCGGTGAGGCCCACGAGCCTGAGCGCCTCGTCGACCCGCCCGCGCTGCGCCTTGAGCACGCCGCGCGCCTGCAGGCCGAGCGCCACGTTGTCCCAGACGCTCCGCCACGGGTAGAGCGTCGGGTCCTGGAAGACGACGATGCGCGACGGGTCGGGCCGGGTGATCGGCGCGTCGTCCTGCGTGATGCGGCCGGCGGTGGCGGGCTCCAGGCCCGCGACCAGCCGCAGCAGCGTCGATTTGCCGCAGCCGCTCGGGCCCAGCAGCGCGACGAATTCGCCGGGCTTCACCGTGAGGTCGATGTCGTCGAGCACCTGCAACGGACCGGCGGGCACGTCGAACCAGTGGCTCACGCCGCGAATGTCGATGTGCGCGCCGGCCTGGCGCACGCCCGCATCGGTGATGGCGGCGGCTACCACTTCACGGTCCCCTTCTGCCACGACAGCACGCGGTCGCGCACCTTGAAGAGCAGCGTGATGAGGCCCGAGCACAGCACGGCCATCACGATCAGCGCGGCGTACATGTTCGAGTACGAGGCCCAGCCCTGCGCCCACGACAGGTAGAAGCCCAGGCCCGCCTTCACGCCCATCATCTCGGCGGTCACGAGCACCGAGAACGCGGCGCCCAGCCCCATGAACAGGCCCACGAACACCTGCGGCAGCGCGGCGGGAATCGCCACGCGCAGCACCAGGAAGCGCTCGCTCGCGCCCATGGTGCGCGCCACGTCGTAGTAGTTGCGATTGACGCCGGCCACGCCCGACCAGGTGAGCACCGCCACCGGGAAACCCGTGGCGAGCGCGATCAGGAAAACGGCCGCCGCATAGCTCGACGGAAAGAAGAAGAACGCGAGCGGCAACAGCGCCGACGCCGGCACCGGCCCGACGAAGCGCAGCACCGGATGCACCCAGTAGCCCGCGATGCGCGACCAGCCGATGGTCACGCCCGTGAGAAAGCCCGCAAGCGCACCGAGCACGAAGCCGTGGGCGAGCAGCCGGGTCGAATGCAGCAGGCTTTCGCCGAGGCGGCGCCAGTCGTCGATGTAGGTTTCGACCAGGCTCTGCGGCGGCGCGAAGAACGGCGTCGGGAGCAGTGCCAGCTTGGCCGTCGCGATCTCCCAGATCGCGAAGAGCACCGGCAGCGCGACCAGCCACGGCCCCGCAGGCCGCAGCACGCGGGCCACGCGGCCTGCGTGCGACCCGAGCAATGCAACGGCCAGCAACAGCGCACCCACGGCGATCGCGGCGATGCCGAACTCGTCGGTGTAGGCCCAGTCGCTGAAGCCCACGGCCTTGTTCGGCCAATAGATCGTGAGCAGGCCGAGGGCGAGCCATGCCGCCATCGCGAGCACGCCGGTCCGCCAGAAGCCCTCGGTTGCGCGCACGGGAAAGGAAGCCGGCGCAGCCTTTTCGATGCCGGCGCGTCGCCAGTTTCCCGGCGCAGGCGGCGCCTCCAGCACCCGATCGATGACGGCGCTCATGCCAGCGGGTCGAAAGACACGTGATCGGCGAATTTCACCGGGTCGGTGGTCTTCTTGAGCACGCCGACGCCGCGGAAATCGCGCGCATAGAACTCGACCTCGTCGCGCAGGTTCTTGCCCAGCGGATGGTGGTTGTGCGTGAGCGTACCCAGCAGCGCGCGCAGGTCTTCGATCGGCACCTTGGGCGAGTACTTGGCGAAGAGCCTGGCCGATTCGTTCGGGTTCTCCGACACGTAGGCCGACGCTTGCGCGATGGAACGCACGAGTGCCGCGACGGTCGGCTTGTCCTTGCGCACCAGCTCGCCGCGCGCACCGACGATGCAGCAGACCTTGTCCTTGTATTCGCCCGAGAGGTTGCTCGCCACCTCGACGAACACGCCCTTGTTGCGCTTCTCGATCAGGTAGACGTTCGGGTCGCCATCGGCAATGGCGTGGATCTCGCCCTTCTGCACCGCGATGTCCAGCAGGTCGGCCGGGTACTGGCGCCAGGTGACGTCGCGGTCGGCGTCGATGCCGTTCTTGGCGAGCAGGATCGAGAAGAAGTTCTTGCCCGGGCTCGCGATGTCCGACACGCCGATGATCTTGCCCTTCAGGCTCGCGAGGCTGGTCACGCCCGCGGCCTTGGCGCCCACCAGGCGCACGCAGCCGCCGTGCGAGCTGCCGACGATCTTCACGTCGAAGCCCGACTCCAGCGGCTTGAGCCAGCGGTGGATCATGCCCACGGCCGCATCGGCCTTGGCGGTGGCGAGCGACTCCAGCAGCTGGTCGGTCGAGCCCGTGTAGTTGATCAGGTCCACCTGCAGCCCGTTGCGCTCGAAGTAGCCGCGCTCCTGCGCCACCACCACCGGCGAGAGGCAGAACGCGGCGGCGTTCCATGCGAAGGTGAGCTTGCGCGCCTGCTGCGAGAACGCCTGCGAGGCGATCAGGCCGCCCGAGGCGACCACGGCGGCGGCGGCGCCTGTGCGCAGAACGCTGCGGCGTGAAAGAGATGCGGTCATCGACGGCTCCAGCAAGTTTTTTTCTTCAGTCCAGCAGCTCGGGTTCCGCTTCCACGAGGCCTTCGTAGAGGCTGTAGAAGGAATGGATGGCCCCCTCCGGGCCGCCGATCTGGCTGTGCGTATGGCGCGCGGTTTCCTCGTCGATGGGCTGCGGCTTTCCGGCCGCCTCGGCGAGGAGTTGGGTGTGGCAGGCGTTGTCCAGCGCGATGTACCACCACGCGGCCGCCTCCACCGTCGGGCCCGCGGTCAGGATGCCGTGGTTCTTGAGGATCGCGCCCTTCCTGTCGCCCAGCGCCTCTGCGATGCGGTCGCCCTCGCTGGTGTCGACCACCATGCCGGTGAAGTCGTCGAAGAGGGCCACGTCGTCGTGGAACACGCAGCTGTCCTGCGTGATCGTGTCCAGCTTGCGGCCCAGCGTGGACCAGGCCTTGCCGTAGGTCGAGTGCGTGTGGGCGGCGGCGACGATCTTCGGGTTGTGCTCGTGGATCGCCGCGTGGATCGCGAAGGCCGCCTTGTTGAGCGGCCTGTCGCCGATCACCGTCTCGCCCTTCGAATTGACGAGCAGCAGATCGGACACCTTGATGCGCGAGAAGTGGATGCCCAGCGGGTTGACCCAGAAGTGGTCGGCAAGCTCCGGATCGCGCGCGGTGATGTGGCCCGCGAGCCCCTGCGCGAAGCCGAAGCGCGCGAACAGGCGGAAGGCGCCTGCCAGGCGCTCCTGCCGGTGGCGGCGCTCGGCCTGCACGCTGGTGCGCGGCGGGACCGGATCGAACCAGTACTTCTGCTGCGGGTTCGGGTTGAGCTTGAGCGGCTGGGCCGCGCTGCGGTCGATGGAGAGAACGGCGCTCATCGCTCAGGCCGCCTTGCGTTGCGATTGGGCGCGCTGCGCAACGAGTTCGCGCGTGCGCGGAATCAGCTCGCGCCCGTAGTCGGTCGCGTCTTCCAGCGGATCGAAACCGCGGATGAGGAAGGTCGTCACGCCCAGGTCGTAGTAGTCGAGCAGCGCATCGGCCACCTGCCCGGGCGTGCCGACCAGCGCGGTGCTGTTGGAGCGGCCGCCGATTTCCTGTGCGACGGCGGTCCACAGGCGCTTGTCCACGCGCGGGCCCTTGTCGGCCGCGGCCAGCAGGCGCTTGGCGCCTTCGCTCTGCTGCGGGCCGCCGCGGTTGTAGCCCTGCACCACGCGCAGGCGCTTGGTCTCGGCCAGGATGTTCTCCGCACGCGCCCACGCGGCCTCTTCGGTCTCGGCGAGGATCGGGCGGAACGACACCGAGAAGCGCACGCTGCGCCCGTGCTTGGCGGCTTCGGCGCGCACGCGCGTGGTGAGCTCGCGCGCCTGGTCGAGCGATTCGCCCCACAGCGCATACACGTCGGCGTACTTGCCGGCGACCGGGATCGCGGCCTCCGACGCACCGCCGAAATACACCGGCACGTGCGGCTTGCCGTTGCGCGTCTGCAGCGGCTTCACTTCGGAGAAAGCGTTCTGGTAGTGGTAGTGCGCGCCTTCGTGGTCAAAGGGCTTGTCGGCGGTCCACACCTTGTGCAGCACGTCCAGGTATTCGTCGGTGCGGGCGTAGCGCTGGTCGTGGTCGAGCCAGTCGCCGTCGCGGCGCTGCTCTTCGTCGGAGCCGCCCGAGATGTAGTGCACGCCCAGCCGGCCGCCGCTGAACTGGTCGAGCGAGGCGAACTGCCGTGCCGCGAGCGTGGGCGCCACGAAGCCCGGGCGGTGCGCGAGCATGAAGTGGATGCGCTCGGTCACCGAGGCGGCATACGCCACGGTGAGCGTGGCATCGGGGCCGGTCGAATGGTGCGGCACCAGCACGCGGTCGAAGCCCGCGTTCTCGTGTGCCTGCGCGAAGGCGCGCACGTAGTCGCGGTCGATGGCCGGGCCTTTGGCCGCGTGGATCTCCGAGACCTTCTGGCCCTGGATCATGCCGATGAATTCGACGTCGTTCTGGATGTTCTGGCTCACGGGAGTCCTTTGTTTGTTGTCGAGGTGTGGGGGTGTTGGTGTGTTTCAGGCGGCGGGCAGGCGCAGCACGCTTTCGAAGCTGCGGTCCCAGAGAGGCTTCACATCGGCGGGGCCGTCGAGCACGCCGATCTTCAGGAAGGTGTCGGCCACGTCCTGGTGGCTGCGCACCACGGCGTCGCTGACCGGGCCGAGGCTGTAGTCGCCGCTGCGGCCGTTGAAGAGTTCGACGATGTCGCCGACCGGCACGCGCGTCTCGGCCGACTGCGCGCGCGCATAGGCCAGGTAGTTGCCGTTGATCCACGCGAACGACCGCTGCAGGCGCTGCAGCAGGTCGCTCAATGCCGCGCGGCGCAGCGTGTCGTCCAGCGCGCGCGGATTGGCGTAGATCGGGAAGTTGCCCGAGAGGTAGCCCACGCCGGTCTTGATGATCCGCGCGCCGTACTGGGTGCGCGCGAGCTGGCCGTTGTAGCCGTAGATGGCCCACGCATCGAGATCGCCGCGCGCGAAGGCCGAGAGGCCGTCCGAGGGCGTGAGGCTCACGGCCTGGATGTCGCTGAACGAGAGCCCCGCCTCGGCCAGCTGCTTGGCCAGGTAGTAGTGCGAGGTGGTGGCGCGCACGTAGCCCACGCGCTTGCCCTTGAAGTCCGCGATCGAGCGGATCGGGGCGTCCTTGCGGGCGAGCGTGGCCTGGTTGTTGAGGTCTTCGTGCGTCACCGCGACGAGCCGCACGCTGGATTTCTGCCGCGCCGCGAACACCGGCGGGATCTCGCTGCCCGAACCCAGGTCGAGCGCATCGCCGTTGATGGCCTCGATGTGCAGCACGCCGTTGTTGAGTTCGCGCCAATCGATCTTGTAGGGCGTGTTGGCCTGGCCGGAAGCCTGCAGCAGCGGCCGCCACAGGCCCTTGTAGGTGCCGACGCGCAAGGTCACGCCCGAGAGGTCGCGCGACGGCGTTGCGGCCTGGGCCGCATGCGCACCCAGGCCGGCGGCGGCTGCGCTCCATGCGGCGGCGGCCTGCAGCAGGCTGCGGCGATCGAGGGGGAAATCGGGTTTCATGCGTTGCGGTCTTTCGTCTTCCATGCCCACGGGAGTCATGGGAGAGAAGCGAGACCGTACCGAGGCGCCTTCCAAAAGCGAACGCAGAAAAACGAGTTTGCATATGCGGGATGCGTCGTTTTCGTGCCGCCGACGGGCCGGTACCGTGCGGGAACCATGAGTGCACTCCCCTTGCGCCGCCCGTCGGCCACGCCTGAAGAACAACCCCCTTCCGCCACCGTCGATACCGCGCTGCTGGCCCGGCTGTCGGCCCGGTTCGCAGCGACCGCGGCCGACCACGACCGCAGCGGCGCCTTTCCGCAAGAGAACTTCGAGGCGTTGCAGGCCAGCGGCCTCATCGGCCTCGTTGCGCCCGCGGTGCATGGCGGCGGCAGCGCCACGCTGGCGACGGCCCGGCGCGTGATCGCGGCCGTGGCGCGCGGCGAGCCGGCCACGGCGCTGATCCTCACGATGACCTACCTGCAGCACCATGCGCTCACGCGCGGCGACAACCGCTGGCCGCCGCAGTTGCGCGAACGCGTGGCGCGCGACGCTGTGGAGCACGGCGCGCTCATCAATGCGCTGCGCGTGGAGCCGGCGCTCGGATCGCCCTCGCGCGGCGGCCTGCCATCGACCGTCGCACGGCGCGACGGCAACGGCTGGAGCATCGACGGCCACAAGCTCTACACCACCGGCATCGAGGGCCTGACATGGCTCGCCGTGTGGGCACGCACCGAGGAGCCGACACCGAGTACCGGCGTGTTCCTGGTTCCCCGCAACGCCCCCGGCGTGCGCGTGATCGCCAGTTGGGACCACCTGGGCCTGCGCGCCTCGGGCAGCCACGAAGTGATCTTCGAGAACGTCGCCATCGACCTGGACCACGCGGTCGACCTGCGCACGCCGGCCGACTGGGCGCCCGATGCCGGCAGCCAGACCGACATCGACGCGCACGCCACCCAGCAGGCCTGGATGGTCGTGCTGCTCGGCAGCCTCTACGACGCGGTGGCACAGGCCGCGCGCGACTGGCTGGTGGACTTTTTGAACCAGCGCGCACCCGGCAGCCTGGGCGCGCCGCTCGCGAGCCTGCCGCGCGTGCAGGAACATGTCGGCGAGATCGAGGCGCTGCTGCGCACCAACCGCGTGCTGCTCGACGACGCGGCCTCGGCCGTCGACAACGGCCACGCGCAGCCGGCCACCGACAGCGGGCTCCTCAAGTACACGGTGACGAACAACGCGATCCGCGTGGTCGAGCTTGCGCTGCAGCTGAGCGGCAACCACGGCCTCACGCGGCAGAACCCGCTGGAGCGCCACTACCGCGACGTGCTGTGCAGCCGCATCCACACGCCGCAGAACGATGCGATCCTGGTCGGCGCGGGCAAGCGCGCGCTGCTGCCGGCGGGAGTTGCCGCATGACCGATCTGCTGTTCTCCAAGGCCTCGCGCCGCAGTTGGCTGAAGCAAGGTGCCGCGCTCTCGCTGGCCGCAACCGGTTCGCTGCGCACGTGGGCACAGTCGCAGACCACGCTGATCCTCGGCGACCAGGCCGGTGGCCTGCGTTCGCTGTTCGAGGCGTCGAAGGCGCTCGAGGGCGCACCCTTCGCCTACCGCTGGGCCAACTTCCAGGGTGCCGCGCCGCTGTTCGAGGCACAACGCAGCGCCGCCGTCGACACCGCGATGGCCGGCGACCTGCCGGTGCTCGCCGCGGCCGTCGGCAAGACGCCGCTGAAGATCGTCGCCACGCGCGTCGGCAAGGCCGATTCGCTGGGCATCGTGGTGCAGCCCGATTCGCCCTTGCGCAGCGTGGGCGACCTGCGCGGCAAGACGGTGATCGTCTCGTCGGCGCGCGGCAGCATCTCGCAGTACCAGCTCTACGGCGCGCTCGAAGAGGCCGGCGTGCCGCGCAGCGAGGTGACGGTGAAGTTCGTGCTGCCGACCGATGCGGCGGCCGCCTTCGCCTCCAGGCAGATCGACGCGTGGGCCGTCTTCGATCCGTACTACACGATCGCGGTGCAGCAGGGTGGGCGCATCCTGCGCGACGGGCGCGGCATCAACACCGCGCTGGGCTTCATCACCGCGAGCGAGCATTCGCTGGCCGATCCGGCCCGGCGCGCGGCCATCGTGCAGTTCCTGGACCGGCTGGGCCGCGCGGGCGACTGGGCGCTGGCCAATCCCGAGGCCTATGCGCAGGCCTACAGCCAGCTCACGCGCTTGCCGATCGAGTCGGCGCGCATCATCACGTCGCGTGCCTCGGTGGCGGGCCGGCCGGTGAGCGAAGCCGACATCGCCCTGCTGCAGGCCGTGGCCGACCGCTCGGCGCGCGACGGCATCCTGCCGGTGCGGGTGGACGTGCGCGCCATCACCGACACGCAGCTCTGGAAGCGCCCCGCGTGATCGCGCCGCTGCGCGACTTCGTCGGCGCTTTCGGCCGGCTGCTCGACAGCGCGCCCGACGAGCCCCGCATCCTCTCCGAAGGCGGTGCGCTGCTGCGCGCGCTGGTGGCGCGCGACGACTGGCTGCCCGATGCGTTCGCGCGGCCCGACCCGGCGCGCTACCAGCAGTTCTTGCTGCATGCCGACAGCACCGAACGCTTCTCGGTCGTGAGCTTCGTCTGGGGACCGGGGCAGGCCACGCCGATCCATGACCACACGGTGTGGGGCCTCATCGGCATGCTGCGCGGCGCGGAATACAGCCAGGGCCATGTGTTCGACAGCAGTGGCCGCGCACAGCCGCAGGGCGACGCGGTGCGGCTCGATGCCGGCGACGTGGAGGCCGTGTCGCCCACCGTCGGCGACCTGCACCGTGTGCACAACGCGCATGCGGACCGCGTGTCGATCAGCATTCACGTCTACGGCGCCAACATCGGCGCGGTACGGCGGCATACTTACCCGGCCGAGGGCGGGCGCAAGCCCTTCGTCTCAGGCTACTCCAACACGCTGCTTCCCAACCTCTGGGACCGCTCCGACGAACTCAGATCGACATTCGCATGACGACCGCTGCCTTCCCTCTCCTGCCCTTTTCCGCCGTGCGCGAGCGACTCGTTGCGCGCGAAGAGACGGCGCTGCTCGATGTGCGGGAGGAAGATCCGTTCGCGCAGGAACACCCGCTGTGGGCCGCGAACCTGCCGCTCTCGAAGATCGAGATCGAGGCCTGGCGGCGCATTCCGCGGCGGGACACGCTCATCGTGCTGTACGGCGCGCATGACGGCACCGATCTCGCGCCGCTCGCGGCACGCACCTTCGCTGCGCTCGGCTACACGAACGTGCATCTGCTCGAAGGCGGCCTGGAAGGATGGCGCGCGGCGGGCGGCGAGCTGTTCGGCGACGTGAACGTGCCGAGCAAGTCGTTCGGCGAACTGGTCGAGCACGAGCGGCACACCCCCTCGCTCTCCGCGCCCGAGGTGAAGGCGCTGGTCGAAGGCAAGGCCAACGTGGTGGTGCTCGATGCGCGCCGCTTCGACGAGTACCAGACGATGAGCATTCCCTCGGCCACGAGCGTGCCCGGCGCGGAACTGGTGCTGCGGGTGCGCGAGCTGGCACCCGATCCGGCGACGCAGGTGATCGTCAATTGCGCGGGCCGCACGCGCAGCATCATCGGCACGCAGTCGCTGGTGAATGCGGGCATTCCGAACCCGGTGGCGGCGCTGCGCAACGGCACGATCGGATGGAAGCTCGCAGGGCAGGTGCTGGACCATGGGGCCGGTCGGCAGGCGCCGGCCGCGGTGTCCGATGCGCATCGCGCGCAGGCACAGGTCGATGCGCGGCGCGTGGCCGACAAGGCCGGCGTGCGGCGCATCGCGCTCGATGCGTTGCAGACGCTGGAGGCGCCGGGCCGCACCGTCTATCGCTTCGACGTGCGCACGCCAGAGGAATATGCGGCGGGCCATCTCCCCGGCTTTGCGAGCGCGCCCGGCGGACAACTGGTGCAGGAGACCGACCACCAGGTGCCGGTGCGCGGCGCGCGCATCGTGCTGGCGGACGACGACGGCGTGCGCGCATCGATGAGCGCGTCGTGGCTCGCGCAGATGGGGTGGGAGGTCTATGTGCCCGACACGGCGCCTTCTGCTTCGGCGTTCACTGAAACCGCGACGCCATCGCCCACCTACCCGCCGGTTGCAGCGACCGTCGGAGAAATCGCTCCCAAGGCACTGGCCGAATTGTTGAAGCAACCCGGCACCGCCGTGCTCGACGTGACCACCAGCGCCAACTATGTGAAACGCCACATCCCGGGTGCCTGGTATGTGATTCGCGCGCAGCTCGCGGGCGCGGTCGATGCGGTGATTCCTGCATCGCAGCGCTATGTGCTGACATGCGGCAGCAGCCTGCTCGCGCGCTATGCCGCGGCCGACCTGCGCGCGCTGCTCGATGCGCGTGGACAACGCGATGCCGAAGTGCTGGTGCTCACCGGTGGCAACGCGGCGTGGTTCGCGGCGGGCTTCGACGCCGAGACCGGCGAGACGCGCCTTGCGACGGCGCGCACCGATCGCTATCGCCGGCCCTACGAAGGCACCGATGCGCCCGCGGAAGCCATGCAGGCGTATCTGGATTGGGAGTACGGGCTGGTCGCGCAACTGGGACGCGATGGAACGCATCACTTCAAGGTGATCTGACCGGTCGGGTCAGCCAAAGAAAAAAGGCCGGGGATCACCCGGCCTTTTTTTTCGCAGCGTTGGAGCCGATCAGCTCGGCTCGGCGCTCTTGAACAGCGCCGCGACCTTGCGCTTGCTCTTGATGTTGCTCGAGATGCCGCGCGCGGGCGCTGCCTTGGCGGCGGCTTCCCATGCCGGCGTGGCATCGGCCTCGCCCGGCTCGTAGGGCTTGTCGAAGAAGGGATCGCGCGGTGCGGAAGGCGCACGGTGCGGGCGTCCGCCACCGCCGGTGCCGCGACGGGGGGCGTCGGCACCGAAGCTGCTGCTGCTGCGTTCGCGCGGCTGGTCGAGCACGTCGCGTGCGTCGCCGGCTTCGCCTTCTTCGCGCCAGTGGCGGCGTCCGTCGTTGATGCGGCCGCGCGGGCGGTCTTCCTCGAACTCGACGGGTTCGAGCTCGATCTTCTTCTTGATCAGCTTCTCGATGTCGGCCACCAGGCGCGCATCGTTGCCGCCGCTGGCAAAGCTCACGGCCAGGCCCGAGGCGCCGGCGCGGCCGGTGCGGCCGATACGGTGCACGTAGTCTTCGGCGTTGAACGGAATGTCGAAGTTGAAGACGGCGGGCACGTCCTTGATATCGAGGCCACGGGCCGCGACATCGGTGCACACCAGCAGGTCGACTTCGCCGGCCTTGAACGAAGCGAGCGCCTTCAGGCGTTCGTCCTGGCTCTTGTCGCCGTGCAGTGCGGTGGTACGCAGACCGTCGCGCTCCAGCGAGCGTGCGAGGCGCGCGCAACCGAGCTTGCTGTTGACGAACACGAAGGCCTGCGTGATGCCGCGCTGCTTGACGATCTGCTTGAGCGCACGGCGCTTGTCGTCGTCCGAGACGCTGTAGAAATGCTGCTCCACGGTGGAGGCCGTTTCGTTCGGCCGTGCCACTTCGATGGTGACCGGGTTCTGCAGGTAGCTGCCGGCAAGGCGCTTGATTTCGGGCGAGAACGTGGCCGAGAACAGGAGCGTGGTGCGCTGCTTGGGCAGGTAGCTCAGGATGCGCTGCAGGTCGGGCAGGAAGCCGATGTCCAGCATGCGGTCGGCTTCGTCGAGCACCACGTATTCGACCTGGTTGAGCACCGCGTTCTTGGCTTCGATGTGATCGAGCAGGCGCCCCGGCGTGGCCACCAGCACCTCGACGCCGCGCTTCAACTCCAGCGTCTGCGGCTTCATGTCGATGCCGCCGAACACCACCGTGCTGCGCAGGTTGGTGTACTTGGCGTACAGCTTGACCTGTTGCGCGACCTGGTCGGCCAGTTCACGCGTGGGCAACAGCACCAGTGCGCGCACCGGATGCCGCGCGGGCGAGGTGGAGGCGTTTTCGTGCTTGAGCATGCGCTGCAGCAAGGGGAGCGAGAACGCCGCCGTCTTGCCGGTGCCGGTCTGCGCGGCGCCCATCACATCCTGGCCCGAAAGCACGACCGGAATGGCCTGCTCCTGGATCGGTGTCATGGTCTCGTAGCCCATTTCGGCTACGGCGCGGGCCAGCGGTTCTGCCAGCGATAGATTGGAGAAGGAGCTTGTCATTGAGCCCGCTATTGTCGCATTGCCGCAAAAAACGGCAGTGACGGCGCCGTGACAACGTCCGCGCCGGCGGTATTGCTATTTATTCAATAGCACTTAAGTCAACAAACATGGGCCTTGCGCGCCCACGAAGCTCAAAGATTGCGCGCGTTGAAGGTGTCGCACGACTTCATGTCGCCGCTCTGATAACCCGCGCCGAACCACTTCTGGCGCTGTGCGCTGGAGCCGTGGGTGAAGCTGTCGGGCACGACCGCGCGGCCCGCGGAACGCTGCAGCGCGTCGTCGCCGATCTTCTGCGCGGCGTTCATCGCCGCCTCGATGTCGCCCGGGTCGAGCCACTTCTTCGACTCCTGCGAATGGTGCGCCCACACGCCCGCGAAGCAGTCGGCCTGAAGCTCGACGCGCACGCTCACCGCGTTGTTCTGCGACTGGCTCAGGCGCCCGCGCATGCCGTCGACCTTGGCGGTGATGCCCAGCTCGTCCTGCACGTGGTGGCCGACCTCGTGCGCGATGACGTAGGCCTGCGCGAATTCGCCCGGCGCGCCGAGCTGGTTCTTCAGCGTTTCGTAGAAGCCCAGGTCGATGTAGACCTTCTTGTCGCCGGGGCAGTAGAACGGGCCCATGGCCGATTGCCCCGTGCCGCAGGCCGTGGGCGTGGCGCCGCGGAACAGCACGAGCCGGGGCGCCTGGTAGCTGCCGCCGTTCTGCCGGAAGATGTCGGTCCACACCACTTCGGTGTTCTTGAGCACCGTCGAGACGAACGCCGCTTCGCGGTCGCCGGAAGGCGGCTTGGGTGCGGGGCCCTGCGGTGCCTGCTGCACCTGCTCGGTACCGCCGCCCCCGCTGAGCAGGCTCAGCACGGTGAGCGGGTTGATGCCGAAGACCCAGCCGGCGATCAGCGCGACCGCGATGGTGCCGATGCCGATGCCGCGGCCGCCGATGAAGCCGCCTCCGCCACCACCGCCGCCGCCACCTTCGCCGCGGCGATCTTCAACGTTGTCCGATTGTTCGTTGCCTTCCCATCTCATCGCAGTCTCCTTCCCGGCCTTGCAGAAATGTGGCCGGATAGTTGCTGGATGGTACTTGCCCCCGGGGCCGGTGGCGTAACCGGCAGTCAGGGCACCGGGATCAGGTCTTGGGCAGCGTCACGCCGCGCTGGCCCTGGTACTTGCCGCCGCGGTCCTTGTAGCTGGTCTCGCAGACTTCGTCGCTCTCGAAGAACAGCACCTGCGCGCAGCCTTCGCCCGCGTAGATCTTGGCGGGCAGCGGCGTGGTGTTGCTGAATTCCAGCGTCACGTAGCCTTCCCACTCGGGCTCGAACGGGGTCACGTTGACGATGATCCCGCAGCGCGCGTACGTGCTCTTGCCAAGGCAAATGGTCAGCACGTTGCGCGGGATGCGGAAGTACTCGACGGTGCGCGCCAGCGCGAAGCTGTTGGGCGGGATGATGCAGTAGTCGCCGTGCATGTCCACGAAGCTCTTCTCGTCGAAGTTCTTCGGGTCGACCACCGTGCTGTGGATGTTGGTGAAGACCTTGAATTCAGGCGCGCAGCGGATGTCGTAGCCGTAGCTGGAGGTGCCGTAGCTGATGATCTTGTGGCCGGAGGCTTCGCGGACCTGGCCGGGCTCGAAGGGCTCGATCATGCCGGTCTGCTCGGCCATGCGCCGAATCCATTTGTCGCTCTTGATGCTCATATGCGGTCGCCGATGCTGCTGCGGGGGGAATGGCGCGAATTGTGGCACGCGCCAAACGCCCCGCCCTCCTCGCTCAGCCCGCCTGCGAAATCACGGTGCGCTCGACCAGCCGGTCATCGCCCAGCACGATCATCGCGAACAGCAGTTCCTCGAGGTTGTTGGCCAGCTTCGTCTTGCGCGCCAGCAGTGGCGTGGCCGAGGGATTCAGCACCAGGAAGTCGGCCTCGCAGCCCGGCTGCAGGTTGCCCACCACGCCACCCAGTCCCAGCGAACGCGCCGCGCCGCCGGTGTGGTGCCACCACAGCCGCGAGGGCGGGATGCTCAGGCCGGTCTTGGTCTGGCCCTCGCGGCCCACGTAATAGGCGGCCAGCATCGTGTGGAAGGGGCTGAAGCTGGTGCCGCCGCCCACATCGCTCGCCAGGCCGTAAGGCGACTCGATGCGGTCGGCCGCGCCGAAGTCGAAGAAGCCGCTGCCCAGGAACAGGTTGCTCGTCGGGCTCACGGCCGCGGCCGTTTTCGTCTCGCGCATCAGGCGGCGGTCTTCGTCGTCGATGTAGATGCAGTGCGCGTACACGGCGCGCTCGCGCATCAGGCCGAAGCCGGCGTACACGTCCAGGTACGAGCGCGACTTCGGGTAGAGCTCCCGCGCCCACTGCACCTCGTCGCGGTTCTCGGCCACGTGCGACTGGATCCAGGTGTCGCCGTACCTGGCGGCCAATTCGCCGGCACCGCGCATCTGCGCATCGGTGCTGGTGGGCGCGAAACGCGGCGTGATGGCGTAGCCCAGGCGGTCGACGTTGTGCCACTTGCGGATCAGCGACTCGGTATCGACGAGGCTCTGCTCGGTCTGGTCGCGCACGCCGTCGGGCGAGTTGCGGTCCTGCAGCACCTTGCCGGTGATCATGCGCAGCTGGCGGCGCTGCGCGCTCTCGAAGAAGGCATCGACCGAGGCGACGTGCGAGGTCGCGAAGGTGAGCGAGGTGGTCACGCCGTTGCGCAGCAGCTCGTCGAAGAACACATCGGCCACTTCGCGCGAATGCGCGGGGTCCACGAACTTGGCTTCTGCGGGGAATGTGTAGTTCTCGAGCCAGGGCAAGAGGCCCGGCGATGGCGCACCGATGATGTCGGTCTGCGGAAAGTGGATGTGCATGTCCACGAAGCCCGGCGCAAGGATGCGGCCCGGCAGATGGGTCACGTCGGCATCGGGATGGCGCGGCGACACGGCGGCGTGGCTGCCGGCAGCGAGGACGCGCTGGCGACCGGCGCTGTCGGGGGCGACGACCAGGAGGCCGTCTTCATCGAAAACGGGCAGGCCGGCGTCGTCGAATCGCAGGAGGGAGGCGCGGTAGGCTTTTTTCATCGTGGCTGCGGAGGGTAATGCAGCCCCGCGCCGCCGCAATTTCCATGCGCATATGAGTGCTATATGCGGAATGCACTCTCCAGCGCCCCTCAATCCCGCGGCAACGCGTGCGACTGGATGTCGAAGGGCACGCCGCGCGGCACGGGCCCGTCGCCGTCCTTGCGCGTGGTCAGCAGCGCGTACTTCGACTCGATGAAATAGACGCGGTCGCCCCGCACCGCGCCCGACGACGGATCGTTGAGCCCGGCCACCACCGTTTGCAGTCCGAGCTTCGCGCCCTCGACCCGCGCCACCGTGACCTGTCCGCCGTACGGGCCGTCGCCGAAGGCATTGCTCTCGAACAGCACCAGCCGCCCCGGCTTCCAGGCGCGGATCGCATCGACGTTCTTCATCACGCGCGGCGCCTCGACGCGCGTGACCTCGCCCGCCCGGCCGTCCGCGCCCAACCCGATGCGCAGCAGATGCGACGACGCCGCCACGAGGCTCACGTACACGTCGCGCCCGCCATCGATGGCGATGCCGTTCAGCCCCTTGTAGGGCCCTTCGCCGGCGAGCGCCGGGTCTTCCTTCCAGACCGTGAACGCGGCCGCGCCCGGCGCGAGCCGCAGCACGCGCGGATGGAAGGAGTCGGTCACGTAGACGTTGCCGTGCGCGTCCTGCGCCAGGTCGTTGCAGTAGCCCGCATCGGGCACCGCGTAGCTCGCGCGCGGCGCGCCGGTGGCCAGGTCGTAGCGCTTGAGCGCGCTCGGCGTCTGCGGCACGGTGGTGAAGCCGCTGTTGCCCGAGCACACCCACAGGGCCTGGTGCTTCGCATCGACCAGCACGCCCTGCCCGTTCGCCAGGCCATTGGCGCCGGGCTTCACGAGCACCTCGGCCTTCGGCGCGGCGCCCGGCTTCAACCGGGCGACCGCGCCCTGGCGCCAGCTGCCGACGTAGAACGCACCGTCCGGGCCGATGGCGACGCTCTCCGGGTACCAGTCCTCGGGCAGCGCTCGGGCAGCGCCTGCACGACAGGCGGTGCGGCAGTGGCGACCGTCGTGGCGAGCGCGAGCAGCGCGCCTGCAAGCCGTGTGCGCCTCTTCATTGCCACACGCGAAACACGCGTCCCGTCAGCGGTCCTTCGATGCTGCGCACATAGGCCAGCGCCACGCGCGCGGCCGGTACGGTCTCGACACCCGGAAAGAGCGCGCCATACGCCGCCAACGATTCCGTCAGCAGCGTCGGACTCACCGCATTGATGCGCAGGCCCCGCGGCAACTCGATCGCTGCGCCTTTCACGAACCCTTCGACCGCCGCATTCATCGCCGCCGCATTGCTTCCCCCACGAACCGGGTCTTCGGCCGCCACCCCCGTGGTCAGCGTGATCGAACCGCCATCGGCCAGCACATGCTGGCCCAGCAGCGCGAGCCGCACCTGGCCGAGCAGCTTGTCCTGCAGGCCGACGTTGAAATCGGCCGGCCGCATTTCGGCGAGCGGCCCGAAGAACAGGCCGCCAGCCGCCGAGACGATCGCATCGACACGCCCCACCGCGGCGTATAGCGCCTGGACGCTCGCATCGCTCGTGATATCGACCTGCAGGTCGCCTCGCGTGCGACCTGCGCGCACCACGTCGTGCCCGCGTTCGGCCAGCACCCCGGCCACCGCACTGCCTATGGCACCCGTAGCGCCCACCACAAGAATCTTCATGACAAACCTCGCTGAATGAATCAAGAAGCGCCCATTGTTTTGCGAACTGATAGTTTGATAAATTGCCATCCGGTTCGGCAATTCGAAACTCTGGGTTCTCAATATGGACAAGCTGCGCGCCATGGAAGTCTTCGTCGCGACGGTGGACGCGGGCAGCTTCGCCGCTGCGGCCGAGGCGCTCGATCTCTCGGCCGTGATGGTCGGCAAGCACATCCGCGCGCTCGAAGACCAGCTGGGCGCGCGCCTGCTCGAGCGCACCACGCGGCGCCATGCGCTCACGGAGATCGGCGCGGCCTACCTGGAGCGCTGCCGCGATGTGCTCGCGAGCGTGCACACCGCCGATGGCGTGGCCGAGTCGCTGCGCGCCAAGCCGCAGGGCGTGCTGCGCGTCACGGCGCCGGTGGCGTACGGCGCGCACCGGCTCACGCCGGTGATCGGCGACTACATCGCCGCCTATCCGCAGGTGAAGGTGGATCTGGTGCTCAACGACCGCGTGGTCGACCTGGCCGAAGAAGGCTTCGACTGCGGCATCCGCTCGGGCGCGGCGGTCGATGAACGCCTCATCGCACGGCCGCTCGCGCTCGCGCGCATGTTCGCGGTCGCGAGCCCCGCATGGGTCGCGCGCCACGGCCAGCCGAAGCACCCGTCGGACCTCGAAGCGTTCCCGCTGCTGGGCTTTGCCACCTGGGGCCCGAACCATTCATGGCGCTTCACGCGCGACGGCCAGACGGTGCATGTGCCCGTGCGCGGCCCGCTCACCACCAACAACGGGCAGGCCTTGCTCGCCGCCGCGATGGCCGGCGTGGGGGTGGTCGTGCAGGCCGATGCGCTGCTCGGCCCCGCCCTGGCCTCGGGCCAGGTGGTTCAGTTGCTTGCGGAGTGGGAACTGCCGACGCGCCCGGTGCACATCATGCGATTGCCCGAAGCGCGGCCGAGCGCCAAGCTGCGCACCTTCGTCGACTTCGTGGTCGAGCGGCTGGGTTGATCAACGCGTCACGCGGCCCTGCACGCCATCGACCAGCCAGTTCATCTTCAGGATCTGCTCGTCGCTCAGTTGGGACCCCTTGGCGATCACGACGTGGCCCTCGTTGTCGCGCACATCGGCCGCCACCGCGCGAAACGGCTGCAGCTTGCCGGCCGCGATGTCCTGCTGCCGCGCCAGCACTTCCTGCTGCACGGCCTTGGGCACCTTGGTGCCGAAGTCGCCGACGCGGATCATTCCTTCCTTCACGCCGCCCCAGAGGTTGCCGCTCTTCCAGGTGCCATCGAGCACCGCCTTCGCGCGCTGCGTGTAGTAGCCGCCCCACTGGTGCGTGACCGCGACGATCTGCGCATCGGGCGCGATCTTGCGCATGTCGGAGTGGTACGCAATGGCCATCTTTCCGCGCTCCTGCGCCGCGGCCATCACGGCGGTGGAGCCGGTGTGAAAGGCGACGACGTCGGCGTTCTGGTTGAAGAGCGCCATCGCCGCGTCGCGCTCCCTGGGTGGATCGAACCACTCGTTGAGCCACACCACGGCGACCTTCGCATTCGGGTTCACCGAGCGCATGCCCAGGGTGAACGCGTTGATGCCCTGCAGCACCTCGGGAATCGGAAAGCCCGCCACGTAGCCCGCCACATTCGTCTTCGTCATGCGCCCGGCCGCGATGCCCGCGAGATAGCGGCCTTCGTAGTAGCGCGCATTCGCGGTCGCCACGTTGGCCGCGGGCTTGTAGCCCGTGATCGACTCGAACTTCACATCGGGAAAATCGCGCGCCACCTTGAGCGTCGGTTCCATGTAGCCGAAGCTGGGCGTGAAGATGAGCTGGTTGCCCTGCTGCGCGAGGTCGCGGATCACGCGTTCGGCATCGGCCCCTTCGGCCACGTTCTCCACGAAGGTGGTCTTCACCCTCGCCCCGAGCGCCGCCTCGACGGCCTTGCGGCCCTCTTCATGCTGGCGCACCCAGCCGGCATCGGTGACCGGCGTGACGTAGACGAAGCCGATCTTCAGCGGTTTCGTCGAAGCCTGCGTCTGCGAAAAAGCGGGAGATAAAAAACAGGCGGCCGCCCACGCCAGAACGGCGCGGCCCGCGAGGTTTTTGTACATGGTGGTCCTCTACATGGCCCCGGAAAAGCAAAAACCCGCAGCCGGCCGGGACGCCCAACTGCGGGGTGCGGATTTTAGTGCGACCGTTTTCAGGCGACTGCGGCTGCCTCTGCGTTCGCGCCCTTCACGCCCTTCACGCCATAGCGCGAAGCAGGCACCGAGCTGGAAATCCGGCCCGACATGGCACGCCGCGCCGCATCGAAAGCGTCCCACTCGTCCTGGCTCGGCAGCGACGGGATCGTGACCTTCTCGCCCTGGTCGAGCCCCGCGAGCGCTGCATCGACCAGGTCTTCGGCGGTCATGACGATCGCGCTGGGCAGGTGCTGCACCGGCAGGCCGGCAATGCCCCAGAACTCGGTGGCCGTGGCGCCCGGCAGCACGGCCTGCACGCGCACGCCCTTCTCGCCCAGCTCGTGCTGCAGCGACTGGCTGAACGCGAGCACGAAGGCCTTGCTGCCGCCGTACACGCCGTTGAGCGTTTCGGGCGAGACCGCCACGATGGACGCGATGTTCACGAGGGTTCCCGCGCCCCGCGCCACGAAGCCCGGCACGGCCGCATAAGTAAGGCGTGTGAGCGCATTCACGTTGATCGCGATCATCTCTTCCATCTTCTCGATGTCCGAGGCGAGCAGCGGCGCGGTGGCGCCGACGCCGGCGTTGTTCACCAGCAGCGTGAGGTCGCGATTGGTGCGGATGGCGGCTTCGACGCGCGCGATGTCTTTCTTTTCCGTGAGGTCGGCGGCGATCGTCTCGATCTTGCGGCCCGTCTCGGCCGTGAGCTTCGCGGCCAGCGCCTGCAGGCGCTCGTGATTCCGCGCGACCAGCACGAGGTCGAAGCCGCGGCGGGCGAGCCGGTCGGCGTAGATGGCGCCGATGCCTGAAGAAGCGCCGGTGATGAGGGCGGTGCCCTTGGGTGTAGCAGTCATTGGAGGTTCCTTTGGAAGCCGCGTGGTTGCGGCGTGAAGGGAAGTTTCCTCCGTCAGTGCGATGGCGTAAATGTCATATAAACCTCCTTTTATGCCACCTCCGCAACCTGCCTCGCCACCCGTCGCACGGCCTGCGGCGGCTGGCCCAGCGTGCGAAGGAACGCGCGGCGCATGCGCTCGGGATCGCCGAAGCCCGTTTCATCGGCCACGACGTTCAGCGCCAGCGCGCCCGCATCGATCAGCGCCTTCGCCGCCTCCACGCGCAGGTGCTCGACGGCCTGCGCGGGCGACTGGCCGGTTTCCGACTTGAAGGCGCGGCTGAACTGGCGCGGGCTCAGGTGCGCCACCTCGGCGAGGTCTTCGACCGAGAGCGCGTCGCGCAGGTTGGCACGCGCGTGCACCAGCGCCTGCTGGATGCGGTCGGACTTGGGTTCGAGTTCGAGCAGCGCCGAGTACTGCGACTGCCCGCCCGCCCTGCGGTGGTACACGACGAGCTTTTTCGCGATCAGGCGCGCCACGTCGACGCCCAGGTCCTGCTCCACCAGCGCCAGCATCAGGTCGATGCCCGCCGTCATGCCGGCCGAGGTCCAGAGCGCACCGTCGTTGATGAAGATGCGGTCGGGCTGCACCATGGCGAGCGGGTGGCGCTTCTGCAGCTCCTGCGCGAAGGCCCAGTGCGTGGTCACGCGCCGGCCGTCGAGCAGGCCCGCATCGGCCAGCCCGAAGGCGCCGGTGCAGATGCTCGCGAGCCGGCGCGAACTGCGCCCGCCCGCGCGCAGCATCTTGCACAGGGTGTCGGAGGTGGGCTCCACGGTGAGTGCGCCGGTCATCACCAGCGTGTCGAACTTCGAGGCGGTGAACCGTTTGGTGTCGACGTCGATGCCGATCGAGCTGGGCACCACGCCCCCGGTTTCGGACAGCAGTTCTACCTTGTAGACAGGTTTGCCCAGTTGCTGGTTCGCCAGCTCGAAGGCGGCGAGAGCCGCGAGATCCAGGATCTGGAAGCCCGGAAAAACGACGACGGCGATGCGTTTCTGCATGATGTCCTGAAAAGAGGTAATTTCGACATTCCAGTCGAAAGGCTACGTGACATCCTCCGACCGGTCAACCAGCCGTCCCACGCGGCGCCACAAGAAAGAAGCTCTATGAAAGTCAATGGAATCGAGCGCCCGCTCGACGTCGACGGCGACACGCCCGTGCTCTGGGTGCTGCGCGACGTGCTCGGCATGACGGGCACCAAGTTCGGCTGCGGCCTCGGAATGTGCGGGGCCTGCACGGTGCACATCGACGGCGTGGCCACGCGCTCGTGCATCACGCCCGTCGAATCGGTGGCCAACGCCAACGTGAGCACCATCGAGTCGCTCGCGGGCACACGCGTCGGGCGCGCACTGCAGAAGGCCTGGCTCGACCTGGACGTCGTGCAATGCGGCTACTGTCAATCGGGCCAGTTGATGTCGGCCACGGCCCTCCTGAGCAAGAACACAGCGCCCACCGACGAAGAGATCGACGGCGCCATGAGCGGCAACATCTGCCGATGTGGCACCTACGTGCGCATTCGCGCCGGCATCAAGGAAGCGGCACGCGCCCTTTCCGGCAAGACAGCAGCACCAGCAAGGAAGGCGGCCTGACATGATCTTCGACCGACTGACACCCCCTGAAGCCGACGCCGCGCTGTCGCGCCGCGGCTTTCTCTCGGTGGGCGCCGCGCTGGGCGGCGGCCTGCTCATCGGCGTGGGCCTCGGCGCCGCGCCTTCCACGGCCGATGCGGCCGGCACGACCAGCGCGGCCGGCCCCACCCTTGCGCCATGGGCACCCAATGCCTTCGTGCGCATCGCTCCCGATGGCCAGGTGACCGTGGTCATGGGCTTCATCGAAATGGGCCAGGGCACGTACACGAGCATCCCGATGCTCATTGCCGAAGAGCTGGAGATCGACCTGGCCAGCGTGCGCCTCGAACACGCGCCGCCGAGCGACAAGCTCTATGGCAACCCGCTGCTGGGCTTCCAGGTGACGGGCGGCTCCACCACGATCCGCGGGGCCTACGAGCCGATGCGGCGCGCCGGTGCCACGGCCCGCACGGTGCTCGTGCAGGCGGCGGCGCAACGCTGGCGTGTCGAGCCGGCCTCGTGCCGCGCCGTGCGTGGCGAAGTGGTCCACGCCGCGAGCGGACGCCGCCTCAAATACGGCGCGCTGGTCGCCGATGCGGCGAAGCTCCCCGTGCCCGAGAAGGTCGAACTCAAGCCGCAAGCCGACTTCAAGCTGATCGGCACCGCCGCCAGGCGCCTGGATACACCCGCCAAGGTGAACGGCACCGCGATGTACGGCATCGATGCGCGCGTGCCCGGCATGAAGGTCGCCACGCTGAAGCAGTCGCCAGTCTTCGGTGGGCGCGTGCGCAGCATCGACGACGCCGCGGCGCTGAAGGTGCGCGGCGTGCGCCAGGTCGTGCGCCTGGACGACTGCGTGGCCGTCGTCGCCGACCACATGGGTGCGGCAAAGAAGGGCCTTGCCGCCCTGGTCGTCGAATGGGACGACGGCGCCAACGCCAAGGTGAGCACGGAAAGCATCGTGCAGGCAATGGCCCAGGCCTCGCAGAAGCAGGGCGCGGTCGTGCGCAAGGAAGGCGACAACGCCAAGGCCATGGCCGGCGCGGCGCAGCGCCTGGAGGCGGTCTACGAGGTGCCCTTCCTGGTCCATGCGGCGATGGAGCCGCTGAACTGCACCGTGCACGTGCGCAAGGACAGCTGCGAGGTGTGGGTCGGCACGCAGGTGCTCACGCGCGCGCAGGCCGCGGCCGCTGCGGTCACGGGCCTGCCGGTGGAGAAGGTGACGGTGCACAACCACCTGCTGGGCGGCGGCTTCGGCCGGCGGCTGGAGGTCGACAGCATCACGCGCGCCGTGCAGATCGCGCAGAAGGTCGACGGCCCCGTCAAGGTGATCTGGACGCGGGAAGAAGACACGCAGCACGACATGTACCGCCCCTACTTCTACGACCGCGTGAGCGCCGGCCTCGATGCCGAGGGCAAGCCCGTCGCATGGAGCCACCGCATCACCGGCTCCTCGATCCTCAAGCGCTGGCTGCCGCCGGCCTACAACAACAACTTCGATCCCGAGACCATCGACGGCGCCGAGAAACCGCCCTACGCGCTGCCGAACATCCTGGTCGACTACGTGAACCACGAGCCGCCGGTGCCCACCGCGTTCTGGCGCGGCGTGGGGCCGACGCACAACGTCTTCGTGGTCGAGAGCTTCATCGACGAACTCGCGGCCGCCGCGAAGGCCGACCCCGTCGCCTTCCGCACCGCGCTGCTCGCGCAGAACCCGCGCGCGCTGGCGGTGCTCAAGCTCGCTGCCGAAAAGTCCGGCTGGGGCCAGCCCCTTCCCGCGGGCCAGGGGCGCGGCGTGTCGGTGCAGTTCGCCTTCGGCACCTTCATGGCGCTGGTGGTGGATGCGGAGGTCGCCAAGTCGGGCGACGTGAACGTCAAGCGCGTGGTCTGCGCGCTCGATGCGGGCGTGATCGTCAACCCCGACACCGTGCAGGCGCAGGTGCAGAGCGGCGTGATCTTCGGCATCTCGGGTGCGCTCTGGGGCAAGGCGACGGTGAAGGACGGGCGCATCGAGCAATCGAACTTCCACGACGTGCGCGTGGTGCGCATGAACGAGACGCCGCTCATCGAGACCCACATCGTCGCAAGCAGGGAAGCCCCCGGCGGCATGGGCGAGCCCGGCACCTCGGGGCTGGCGCCTGCGCTCACCAACGCCATCTTCGCGGCGACGGGCAAGCGGGTGCGCAAGCTGCCGATCGATCCCGAGCAGCTCAAGACGGCCTGACCGGCGGCGACCGGTCGCGACGACCGGCACCGACCGGCGCCGACCAGGGCACATGGCGGCACCCATGCAACGCCACGATGGGTGCCGCCGCGAATCGGCAGGCGCGGGTCCGGCCCCATGGCCGGACAATGGTTCGCCCCATGACGAACCCGACAACTTCCGCCAGCAGCGCCACCCACGCCAGCGCCGCTCATGCGCATTGGCAGCGCAACCTCGCCGTCTGCATGTTCGGCTCCTTCACCACCATCGTGGCGATGACGCTGCTGCTGCCCTTCCTGCCGCTCTACGTGGAGCAACTGGGCGTGAAGGACCATGCGGCCATCGTGCAATGGTCCGGCGTGGCCTATGGCGCCACCTTCTTCAGCGCCGCGCTGGTCGCGCCGCTGTGGGGCCGGCTGGCCGACCGCTATGGCCGCAAGCCCATGCTGATCCGCGCGAGCCTGGGCATGGCGGTGGCGATGGCGCTGATCGGCATGGCCGGCAACGTCTGGCAGCTCGTCGGACTTCGGCTGCTCGCGGGGCTGCTCGGCGGCTACGCCTCGGGCTCGATGGTGCTGGTGGCCACGCAGACGCCCAAGGACCGCACCGGCTGGGCGCTGGGCACCATGTCCTCGGCCATCATGGCCGGCAACCTCGTGGGTCCGCTGGTGGGCGGCGCGCTGCCGCCGCTCATCGGCATCCGCGCGACCTTCTTCGCAGCGGGCGCGATGATCTTCGTGGCCTTTCTGGCCACCACCTTCCTGATCCGCGAGGAAAAAAAGGCACCCTCGAGCGCAAAGCACAGCGACACGCCCGACACCGGCTGGGCCGCCATTCCCGACAAGCGCCCGCTCGTCGCGATGCTCTTCACCGGCATGCTGCTGATGCTGGCCAACATGTCGATCGAGCCGATCATCACCGTCTACGTCGCCACGCTGGTCGAAGACCCCAGCCGCGTGACGATGACGGCCGGCCTCGTGATGTCCGCCGCCGCGCTCGGCAGCATCCTCTCGGCCTCGCGCCTGGGCAAGCTGGCCGACCGCGTGGGCCACTGGAACGTGATCGTCGGGTGCCTGGCGGTGTCGGCGGTGCTCTTGATTCCGCAGGCCTTCGTCGCCTCGGGCTGGCAGCTGGTGGTGCTGCGCTTCCTGATGGGGCTCTCGCTCGGCGGGCTGCTGCCCTGCATTGCGAGCGTGATCCGCCACAACGTGCCCGAGCGCGTGGCCGGCAACATGCTCGGCTACTCGACCTCGGCGCAGTACACGGGTCAGGTGGCCGGCCCCCTGCTCGGTGGCTTCGTGGGCGGGCACATCGGCATGCGGGCCGTGTTCCTGGGCACCTGCGTGCTCATGGCCGCAGGCGCCGGGTGGAACTGGCTCGCGCGGCGGGCCGCGTCCACGGCTGCGCCGGTTGCTCGCTGAACTATTCGCTGACGGTGGCGCCGCGCCGCCTTCGGGGGAACGGCACGATCCGACGGATTGTGCTCAGTGCATTTGCGCCGGAGCCATCTGCACATGCTGCCGCACGGCCTCCAGCAGCAGCGTGGCGAGCCGCCCGACCGGTGCCTCGGCGTTGGCCTGCGCGCGGTAGAGCGCCATCGACATCTGCGGCAGCGCCGGCAGGCCCACCGCCGTGCGGTCGATCGCGCGCACATGCGACGGCAGCCCGAACGGCGTACGCACCGTGAGGCCGAGGCCCGCCGAGCTCGCGGCCCACAAGGCGGCAAGGCTGGCGCTGGTGAACGCATGGCGCCATGGCACGCCGGCGCGGTCGAGCGTCTGGGTGACGATGTCGCGCAGCGGGCACGGCGCATCGAGCAGCACCAGCGGCAGCGGCTCCCTGGACTTGCGCGCGCCGCGACCTGCGCCTTCGCGGCGCTCGCGCTCCTTCCACCAGGCTGCATCGAGCACATCGCCGGAGGCGGGGCCGATCCATTGCAGCGGCAGGCGCGCCACACGCTCGGCATGCAGCGACGGCGGATGGTCGCCCGCATCCCAGGCCAGCGCGAGGTCGAGCTTGCCGAGTTCCAAACGCTCGCGCAACTCGGCGCTGCGCGCCACGCAGGCCTCGATGCGCACCTTGGGATGCGCGCGCGCAAAGCGCCCGAGCACCGCGGGCAGCAGCGTCTCGCCGAAGTCTTCCTGCAGGCCCAGTCGCACCCAGCCCTGGAGGTCGGCACCGCGCATGGCAGCACCCGCTTCTTCGTTGAGTTCGAGCATGCGGTGGGCGTAGGCCAGCAGCGTTTCGCCGGCGTCGGTGAGTTCCAGCCCGCGGCCTGCCTTGCGGAACAGCACGGTGCCGGCCTGCGCCTCCAGTTTCTTCAATTGCGCGCTCACCGCGGAGGTCGAGCGCCCCAGCCGGTCGGCTGCGCGGGCGTAGCTGCCGAGCGCGATGCCGGTGGAAAAACTGCGCAGCACGTCGAGATCGAACATCACCTGGGACATGGATTCATCCTTTTTCTTATCGTCCTGTTTTTGTGGACGGTTCACTCATTATTTTCTGATTTTCAAAACCTTTGCAACGGCGGAAACTTCGCCGCACCATGACCCACTCGCCTGCTTCCCTCTCCCCTTCGCCCCGCCACCGCTGGAAGGTGCTGGCCGCGGGCGTGGCCGCCAACGCGGCGTTCTCCGTGGCCTTCAGCGGCATCCCGATGACCGCCGTGCTGATGCGCACCGGCTACCAGCTGGACAACGCCACGCTCGGCCTCGTGCTCGGCCTGATGGGCCTGGGCATCGCGGTGAGCGAGTTGCCGTGGGGCCTCCTGACCGACCGCTGGGGCGATCGGCCGGTGCTGCTGACGGGCCTGGGCAGCACCGCGATCGCACTCGTCGCCATGGCGCTCTGGGCCGCGCCGAGCGCCCGGCACATCCCCGGGCTCGGCTGGCTCGCCGCGGGCCTGCTGCTGGTCGGCCTGCTGGGTGGCAGCGTCAATGGCGCGAGCGGCCGCGCAGTGATGACCTGGTTCGATGCCAGCGAACGCGGGCTCGCGATGAGCATCCGCCAGACCGCCGTGCCGCTGGGCGGCGGCATCGGCGCGCTGGTGCTGCCGTTCGTCGCGCTGCATTTCGGCTTTGCCGCGCTCTACGGCCTGCTCGCGCTGCTGTGCGCGCTGAGCGCGGTGATGAGCTGGGCGTGGGTGCACGAGCCACCGATCGCGCGGAATGCGCCGAGCATCCCGGCGGCCACGGCCGAAGCCCCGAAGACCGGCCCGCTGCGCGATGCGCGCGTCTGGCGCATCGTGCTGGGCATCGGCATTCTTTGCGCGCCGCAGTTCGCGGTGCTGTCCTTCGGCACGGTGTTCCTGCACGACTTCGGCCATGCGGGTCTCGCGACCATCACCGCCACCATGGTCTTCACGCAGGTCGGCGCAATGGTGATGCGCGTGTGGAGCGGCCGCTGGACAGACCGCCGCCGCAACCGCCCCGCCTACCTGCGCGCCTGCAGCGCGCTCAGCGTGGCGCTGTTCGCCGCACTCGCGGTGCTGGTGATGGCCGCGGGCACGCACACGGCCGACTCATCGGCGCTGCGCATCGCGCTGGTCGTGCTGCTGGGGGTGAGCGGCGTGTGCGTGTCGGCGTGGCACGGCGTGGCCTATACCGAGCTGGCCACGCTGGCCGGCGCGGCGCGCGCCGGCACCGCGCTGGGCATGGCGAACACCAGCGTGTTCCTGGTGTGCTTCGTAACGCCCTTTTCCATTCCGCACCTGCTCGCGCTGCAGGGCTGGCCGATGGTGTGGCTCGCAGCGAGCGCCTGCGCGCTGGTTGCGATGCCGCTGCTGGTGCCGCGGCCAGTTGCTGCCGATCAGAAGCTCGCGAAGACGGCGTTGAGCCGGTCCACGTAAGCGCGCTTGGCCGCCTCGTCGATGAAGCTGCCCTCGAAGCTGTTCGCCGCCAGTTGCCAGGCGTGCTGCACGTTGAGCCCGGTGGCTGCGAAGGTCTGCGTGAAGTTCTGGTTCATGTAGCCGCCGAAGTAGGCCGGGTCGTCGGAGTTGACCGTGGCGACCAGCCCCGCATCGAGCAGCGCGCCGAGGTTGTGCTGCGCGAGGTCCGGGAACACACACAGCTTGAGGTTCGACAGCGGGCACACGGTGAGCGGAATGCGGTCTTGCGCGAGCCGCTTCATCAGCGCCGGGTCTTTCGCGCTCTGCACGCCGTGGTCGACGCGCTCGACCTTGAGCACATCGAGCGCGCTCCACACGTAGTCGGGCGGGCCCTCTTCACCCGCGTGCGCGACCAGGTGCAGGCCCAGCTCGCGACAGCGTGCGAACACGCGCGCGAACTTCTCGGGCGGATGGCCGACCTCGCTCGAATCGAGTCCCACGCCGATGAACTTGTCACGGAACGGCAGCGCCTGCTCCAGCGTCTCGAACGCCTCTTCTTCGCTCAGGTGGCGCAGGAAGCAGAGGATGAGCGAGGCGCTCACGCCGAGCTTCGGCTCTGCATCGACGCACGCGCGGTGCAGGCCGGCGATCACCGTTTGCATCGCCACTCCGCGCGCCGTGTGCGTCTGCGGGTCGAAGAACATCTCGGTGTGCACCACGTTGTCGGCCGCGGCGCGCTCGAGATACGCCCAGGCCATGTCGTAGAAGTCCTGCTCTTTCAGCAGCACGCTCGCGCCGGCGTAGTAGATGTCCAGGAAGCTCTGCAGGTTGGTGAAGGCGTATGCGCGACGCAGGTCTTCGACGCTGGCATACGGAATGGCCACGCCGTTGCGCTGCGCGAGCGCGAAGATCAGCTCGGGTTCGAGCGAGCCTTCGATGTGCATGTGCAACTCGGCCTTGGGCATGGCGCGCAGCAGTTCGGGGAGGCGGTCGGCGGGGATGGTGTCGAAGCGCGGGTCGTAGGCGGGGCGGAAATCGGTCATGGCGGGGAGACTCTGCGTTGTGATCCCGCACAGCATAAGCGCAGGCGGCGCGGTGTTTATCGCGATGTCTATATTCACGCCATGCGGGCTCCCCTGCAAAGAACGATTGGAGACAAGCAGTGCAGATCGATTTCCTCGGCATCCAGGCCTTCCTCGCGGTGGTGGAAAGCGGCAGCTTCGCGATGGCCGCGGCGCGGCTGCACCTGTCGCAGACCGCCATCAGCCACCGGATGCGCAAGCTGGAAGAAAGCCTGGGCGCGGCGCTGGTCGTGCGCACCTCACGCGGCATCGCGCTGACCGAGGCCGGCAACGCCCTGCTGCCGCGCGCGCGCAGCGCGGTGCAGCAGCTGGAAGTCTCCTTCGACGATGTGCGCCGCCACGGGCAGGACGCCACGCGCTGGGTCGCGTTCGGCTGCGTGCCGACGGTCTCGGCGAGCATCCTGGTGCCGCTGCTGCGGCGCGCGGCCGAGCGCTTTCCGCAGGTGCAGGTGCGGCTTTTCGACAGCTCGCCGGTGGAAGTGGCGGAACTCGTGCAGGCCGGCACGGCCGCCTTCGGCATCACCCTGGCGCAGGGCGTGCCCGAGAAGCTCTCGGCGCAGCCCATCGCGCGCGAGCCTTTCGTGCTGGCCTGCCCCGCCGATCACCCGTTCGCAGCGCGGCGCAGCGTCGCCTGGGGTGAGCTGCTTGCGCAGCCGATGATCCGCATCAGCCTGCCATCGGGCAACAGCATGACGATCGACGATGCGCTCGGGCCCTTGCGCGAGCAGGTGCGCTGGCGCTACGAGGCGCAGCGCACGGCCATGGCGGTGGAGATGGTGCGCGGCGGCCTGGGCCTGACCGTCGTGCCCCGGCTGTGCGTGCGGGCCGGCGACGGCGTGGCGGCGGTGCCCATCGAGGGCCCGGAGATCACGCGCCTCCTGGTCGTGGCCACGCGCCCCGGCGTGCCGCTGCGCGCGGAAGAAAGCTTTCTCGCGGACACGGCCGCCGCGCTCGTGCGCGAGCACCTCGCTGCCGGCGCGGGATGAGTGATTCGCCGGGGGCATGAATGCCGTGCATGCCCGCGCCAAACAATTCAGTTGTGCGCGGGCCAGCCCCGTCCCTAGACTGCCGCCGATCAAGCACAAGACCGTGCACAAGACAGCGGAGACACCATGCATCCTCGTTTTTTCCATGACCCGAGCCGGCGCCGCGTCGTCCTCGGGGCGCTCGCGGCGGGTGCGAGCCTCGCCGGGGCCACCGCCGTGCGAGCCCAGGGCAAATACCCCTCGCAGCCGATCCGCATCGTCGTGCCGTTCGGCCCGGGCGGCCTGGCCGACATCTCCACGCGCCTCACGGCGCAAAAGCTCGGCGAGAAGCTCGGCACGCAGGTCGTCATCGACAACCGCCCGGGCGCGGGCGGCGTGGTCGCCGCGCAGTACGTGCTCGGCGCGGCGCACGACGGCTACACGCTGATCCTGTTCAGCAACGGCACCACCATCGCCACGAGCCTCTTGAAGCTGCCGTTCGATCCGCAGGCGGACTTCGTGCCGGTGTCATCGCTCGGCTATTTCGACCTGAACCTGCTGGTCGCCAAGGACAGTCCGTTCGCCGACCTGAAAGCGCTGCTGGCCGAGAGCAAGAAGCGCCAGCTCACGCTCGGCACCATCAACCCAGGCAGCACCCAGCACCTCTCGGGCGAACTCTTCAAGTCGGTCACGCAGCTGAATGCGGCCATCGTGCCGTTCAGGACCTCGGGCGAGGTGCAGATGGCGCTGCAGCGCGGCGACGTGGACGTGGGCTTCGAGTCCTATGCGGCCCTGCGCGGCGGCATCGATGCCGGCGTGCTGCGGGCGCTGGCCACCACCGGCCCCGCGCGCACGCCGTGGCTGCCCAAGGTGCCCACCGTGAAGGAGGCGGGCGTGGCCGGCTACGAGGTCACCGGGTGGAACGCGCTCTTCGCGCCCAAGGGCACGCCGCCCGCCATCGCCGCCGCCCTCAATGCGGCCATGCGCAGCATCCTGGCCGAGGCGGAGTTGCGCAAGCGCCTGCTGGGGCTGGGCGTCGATCCCAAGGCGAGCACGCAGGCCGAGATGGCCGCGGTGTTCGAACGCGACCGGCTCAAGTGGGCGCAGGTCATCAAGCAAGCCAACATCAAGATCTGAGATGCCTGTTTCCGACACTCCCGACACCCTCGTGCAGCGCCCCGACGCGCCGCTGGTGGACACGCACGTCCACGTCTTCCGCAAGAACATGCCGCTGCTGCCCGACCCGCGGCACAGCCCCGACTACGAGTTCACCGCGCAGCAGCTGGAGGCCACGCTGGACGAACACGGCGTGAAGTTCTGCGTGATCGCCGCGGCCAGCCCCTGGGGCGACTGCAACGACTACATGGCCGAGGCGCTGCGCACGCGGCCGCTGTGGCGCGGCACCGCGATCCTCGATCCGTCCACCACCCGCCACGAACTCGAGGCACTGGCGCGCGAGGGCTTCGTCGGCGTGCGCCTGCCCTTCATCAGCATGAAGGAGCTGCCGGACCTTTCGAGCTTCGACTACCGCAAGTTCCTGTACCGGCTCGCCGACATGGACTGGCACGTGCACCTGCACCTGGACGGCCCCCGCATCCCACAGGTGCTGCCGCACCTGGAGCGCTCGGGCGTGAAGATTGTGATCGACCACATCGGCCGGCCCGACCCGGTGCTGCGCGAGCGCTGCGCGGGCTTCGAAGCCGTCACGCGCTCGGTCGAGAAGGGCCGCACCTGGGTCAAGCTGTCGGGCGGCTACCGCCTGGGCGACCATGCCGCGGAACTCGCCCGCGAACTGTGTTGGCGCGTGGGCCACGACCGCATGCTGTGGGCGAGCGACTGCCCCTTCGTGGGCGTGGAGTCCACCACCTACGCGAGCACGATCGCGTGGCTCGACGAGGCGGTGCCCGATGCGGCGATGCGCCGCGTGCTGGGGCTCAACGCCATCGACCTGTACTTCCGCAACCCGCGCGGCGCCGCGTGATAGTCACCGATGCCCAGGTGCATGTGTGGGAGGCCCACCGGCCCGGGCGCCCGTGGCCCGCTGAGCATCGCGCAAGCCCCGTCTTCGTTGCCGTGCCCGGCGCCCGGCCGCACCGCGCCGAGCCCATCGGCGCCGAGGAGATGGTCGCCCTGATGGACGCCGCCGGCGTGGCGCGCGCGGTGATCGTGCCGCCCTCGCCCGTGGGCGACTGCAACGACACCGCGCTGGAGGCGGCCGCGCAATACCCGGGGCGATTCGCCGTGATGGGCCGCATCGATCCGACCGCGCCCGGTGCACCGCAGGCGCTGGCCTCGTGGCTCGCGCACCCGCACATGGCGGGCATCCGCATGACCTTCCACAAGCCGCCGTGGGACGCATGGCTGGACGACGCCACGCTGGACGCGTTCTGGGCCGATTGCGAGCGGCTGGGCATCCCAGTCATGCTGCTCATTCCGGGGCGGCTCGACGCGCTGGAGCGCATCGCGCGGCGCCATCCCGGGCTCCAGCTGATCATCGACCACCTGGGACGCCGCAGCGACCTGCGCGACGACGCCTGCTTCGCGGACCTGGACGCGATGCTGCGCCTGGGCGCACTGGAGAACGTTTCGGTGAAAACCTCGGCGGCCCCGTGCTACAGCACCGAGGGCTATCCCTTCGCCAACTTGCGGCCGCACCTCAAGCGCGTGTACGAGCACTTCGGGCCGCGCCGCACCTTCTGGGGATCGGACGTCTCGCGCTTGCCCTGCACCTACCGGGAGGCGGTGGATCATTTCGTCGAAGCGCTCGACTTCATTCCCCGCGAGGAACTGCCCTGGGTGATGGGGCGCGGGTTGTCGCGGGTGCTGGGATGGAAGGAACCGCCCATGGAGACTGAAGACACCGCGCAGTGAATTTCCGGCGGTCAATCGCACACGCAGCCAGGTGGGCGAGAGGCGCACCGGGCGATGGTGCAGAGCGAAGCCAAAGGCAAGCCGGTCGTCGTGACCTGGCCGCTCAACGTGCCTTGAGCGCCCACAGCGCGTCGAGCACGCGCTGCGTCGCGCGTTCGACATGGCCCGACCGGTGGGCAATGCCCAGCTCCCGCCAAAGGGCCGGGCGCAGGGGACGCATCGCGATGCGCGCGTCCGGCTGCAAAGCGCCCGCCTCATGCGGCAGGAGCGTCGCCCCGTAGCCTGCAGCAACGAGGCTCTTGATGGCATCGTTGTAGTTGAGTTCGATCCGTGGTGCAGGCCGGTGGCCACCGAGCGCGAACCATTCCGAGACGAGGCGCGACAGGCGCGTGGTGGCGTCGTTGAGGATCAGCGGCTGCGTCGCGAGCCACGCCGGCGAGACCCTGGCGGGAGCGCTCCAATCGGCCGGCAGGAAGGCCATGACGGGGTCGCGGCGCCAAGGCCGGATCGTGAGCCCCGCGACCGGCGACTGCGGCAGCGCGACCAGCCCGATGTCCAGCTTGCCTTGCGCCAGGTGCGCCAGCGCGTCCTGCGAGGTCAGCACCGCGATCTGCACATCGATGTCCGGATGATCCTGGCGAAGCCGCGCGATGGCTTGCGGCAGCAGGTGCGAGATCGCGCCCGTCGAGGCGCCGAGCCGCACGCGTCCGGCCAGCCCGAGCACCTGCCGGCTCACGTCGTCCAGCGTCGACTCGATCTCGACCAGCAGCCGGCGCGCACGTTCCACCAGCAACTCGCCGACTGCGGACGGCCGCACGTTCCCGCGCCGCCGGGACAGGAGCGGAGCGCCCACGCGTCGCTCCAGCTCGGCGATGTGCAGGCTGACCGTCGGCGGCGCGAGATGCAGCACCTGCGCCGCGGCCGCGAAGGAACCGTGGTCTGCGATCGCGACCAGCGTGCGCAAGCGGTCGAGGCTGATTTCGCGCATGTGAGATCTCTTCTTCAGGAAAAATGAACCAGAGGTTTGCCAAATTCAACTTTTCATATTTTATCGATCGAGGAAAAATCCGACATATCCATCCAAAGAGCCATGCAGGAGCGCGCAACACCATGAGTCTTCCGACCATCTTCATCGACGGTGACCAGGGCACCACCGGGCTGCAGATCCACGAGCGCTTGCGCGATCGCGCCGACCTGCAGTTCTTGACCCTGCCGGCAGCCGAACGCAAGGACCCGCAGCGTCGCGAGGAGGCGATCAATGCGTGCGACATCGCGATTCTTTGCCTGCCGGATGCGGCTGCGCGCGAAGCTGTCGGCTTCATCCGGAACCCGGGCGTTCGTGTGATCGACGCGAGTTCAGCGCATCGCACGCACCCGGACTGGGTCTACGGCTTTCCCGAGATGGCCCCGGGGCATGCGCAACGGATTGCACAAGCGCGGCGCGTCACCAATCCGGGCTGCTATCCGACAGGTGCCATCGCCCTGTTGCGGCCCCTGGTGGAAGCGGGCTTGCTGCCGCGCGAATACCCGGCGACCGTCTATGCGACCTCCGGCTATTCGGGAGGCGGAAAGGCCGCGATCGATGCGCACGAATCGGGCGGCGTGCCGAACGTGGCGCCGTCCCAGGTCTACGGCCTGGCCCTCGCGCACAAGCACACGCCTGAAATCCAGGGCTACGCCGGGCTCGCGCACCGTCCGTTCTTTGTGCCGGCCTATGGCGCCTACCGGCAGGGAATCGTCCTGACCGTGCCGATCGAATTGCGCTTGCTGGCGAGCGGCGTCGATGGCGCCCGGCTGCAGGCATGCCTTGCGCATCACTACGCGAACGCGCGCCACGTCAAGGTCATGTCGCTCGAAGAGGCGAAGGCGATGACGCACCTCGATCCGCAGGCGCTGAACGGAACCAACGACCTGCAGTTGGGCGTGTTCACCAACGCAGGCCACGGCCAGGTGCTGCTCTCCGCCGTCTTCGACAACCTGGGCAAAGGCGCATCCGGCGCGGCCGTTCAGAACCTGGAGTTGATGCTGGGTGCGTAGGAATGCACGGGAGGTCCTTCAGGTTCCTGGTCGAGAGAGCGATCGTGTTCCTTGCTTTTCCGCGTGCTCGATCTGCGCGTGGATCTCCTGGATCACCGCCGCTTTCTCGCGGTTGTAGATTTCCGGGTTGACGGGATCGATCGCATGCGCGCGGTCCTTGGCCTCTTCATACCGCGTGCGCAGGTCCGGACGCCGCTCGAGGATATCGATGAAGGCCAGCGAGTCCGCATGAACCGGATCGCCGTGGTGGCAGATGTGGATGTTGATGTTGAACGTGCGTGCGTCGTGCGCGATGCGGCCGCAGACATAGGGCTTTTCGTCCTTGTCGACCCAGACAGCACGGCGATGAAAGCCCAGCGCCTCGAACGCTTGTTGTGCGGCGCGAAGGTTCTCAGCCTGTGTGATGGCGGCAATGTCCACCATCGGCTTGCCCCGCAAGCCGCGGATGGCGGTGCTGCCGATGTGGACGAGCGCCACGCCTTCGAGGCGCTCCTGAACGTAGCGTTGCACCTGTGCGAACACCTCGGCATACGCCGGGTCGTAGGGCAGGATGTTGCGGTGCTCCGGGCTTTCGTCGAACGGGCTGATCTTCATGGGGCCTCCTCCATGCGGAGGCTCATGCAGAGCAGCCGCGCCGGGCCGATGGTAGCCCGGGCCGGTGTCAGATGCGAGCGCCCTTGCTCATGCATTCCTGATGCAGATCGACTGCATCGCTCACAAGATCGAATGCGATCCACATCACGTTGTCCCGGCACTGTACGCCCGCCTCCCACAGCCAGTCGGCGTCGCCGTAGCAGCACCACAGCAGCGACTTCAGCTGCGCGAGCTTGTTTTCGAGAATGTCCGATGCGGTCTGGGCGGAGACTTCGGGAGGTACCGGCGTGTTGCGCCGGGCTATAGTTCGTTTAGCCACTTGGGGTGCTCTTTCTAAAAGCGGTTGCACTTCATTTGGTCAGACGGCTGGGGGTTTTTCGCGCCCCCGGCCGTCGCCTTTTGTGCCTCGCGTTTGCATCGATGCGCAAGAGACGCATCGACGACCCGCCGCGAGGTAAGCGGTTCACGCATGTATGGATCGCTGGGTGCTGGCCTCCACGCCCACAAGGTGGGTTCGGTTGATGTCGGGGCATTCACTGTAGAGAAGAGAAGGCCGGCGCGGCAACTGAATATGTCGAGAAAGTCTCGGTCCGCGCGGATCAACTGTGAACCGGTGTGACTCGCTAGTTTCCTGGCTTGCAGCGCTGCTCTGCCTCGCGTGCATCCCGATAGCGCTGCGGCGTCACGCCATGCTGCCGCGCGAATGCACGCTGCAGCGCATCCACCGAACGGAAACCGCTGTGCGCCGCGATGCGCTCCTGCGGCCACTGCGTCTGCAAGAGCAGTTGCGCAGCCGCGGCCACGCGCGTCTGTTCGACGAAGCGCGCGGGCGTGCTGCCCGTCTCGGCCGCGAACGCGCGCGCGAAATTCCGCGGGCTCATCTGCACGCGCTCGGCCAACGCCTCGACCGACAGCGCCTCCTGCGGATGCGTGCCGATCCACGCGACCAGCTCGCGCAGCCGATGGCTCGCCGCGCCCTGCGCCTGCAACGCCTGGCTCAGCTGCGGCTGTTCCGCGCCGCGCAGCATCGGCAGCGCGAGCGTGCGCGCGATGTCCATCGACACGGCGTGGCCGAGATCGTCCTCGACCAAGGCGAGTGCGAGTTCGATGCCGGTCGTGACGCCGGCCGACGTCCACACCGGGCCATCGCGCACGTAGATGCGCTCGCGCTGCACGCGCGTCTGCGGCCGCAGCGCCTGCAGCTGGTCGCACCAGCGCCAGTGCGTGGTGGCCTCGCGGCCATCGAGCAGGCCCGCCGCCGCGAGCGCGAAGGCGCCGCTGCACACGCTGGCGACGCGGCGGATGTTCGGTGCGGCCTCTTTCAGCCATACGCCGATGCGGTGCTCGATGATGGCTTCGCGCACCGCGGGCTCGTCACCGCCGGCCACGATCAGCGTGTCGATGGTGGCGGGCAACTGCTGCAGCGTCAGCGTGCCGCCGAATTGCAATCCGCCGTTGGTCGACACGGTGCCGCCACCGGGCGATGCGATGTGCAGGCGGTAGGTGCCGGGGCGCATCTCCTCGGCCTTGCTGAACACGCTGGCAGGGCCGGCGGCATCGAGCACCTCGACGCCGTCGAACACCACCAGCACCACCTCGCTGGCAGAAACCGCGGTGTCTTCGTCCTTGTGGGTCGGGGTCGGCATTCTTAACCTCGGGTCATCGTCACGTTGACAGGAGAACAGAGCCATGTGGAGAGCGGTGTGGGCGCTGATCGGCGCCAGTATTGCAGCCTTTGCCCTCGCAGCATGCGGCGCGGGCGCGCCGCTGCCGCCCGCACAGGCCGATGCGGCCGCCAGGGAGCGCGAGCAGCAGGCCTTCGTGGACGCCCTGAAGCCGCGCCGCGCGGGCAAGCCGGTGGTCGCGGTGCTCGCTCTGAACGAGGGCACCGAGATGACCGATCTGCTGCTGCCCCACGCGGTGCTGAAACGTGCCAACGTGGCCGATGTGCGGATCGTGGCGCCCAGGAGCGGGCGGGTGAACCTGTATCCCGCGCTTCAGGTGGAGGGCGCGCAGGACTTCGCGAGCTTCGATCGGGCGAATCCCTCGGGGGCTGACTATGTGATCGTGCCCGCGATGATCGTCGAAGACGATCCCGCGGTGGCCGCCTGGCTGAAGCAGCAGGCGGCGCGGGGCGCGCGGGTGATCGGCGTCTGCTCCGGCGCGCTGGTGGTCGGCCATGCGGGCCTGCTCGACGGCCGGCGATTCGCAGGCCATTGGTACGACCGCAAGACGCTGCGGAAGCGCCACCCCGGCGCGACCTACGTGCCGCACCAGCGCTACGTGATGGACCGCGACGTCGCAACGACCACGGGCATCACCGCCTCGGTGCCGACGATGCTGGCGCTGGTCGAGGCGCTCGGCGGGCCGGCGAAGGCGAAGTCGATCGCCGGTGAATTGGGTGTGACGTCGTGGAGCCCCGAGCACGACAGCGCCCCCTTCGGCCTGAACATGAAGCGAGGTGGCAGCTACCTGCTCAACAAGGCCGCGTTCTGGCGCGGCGAGCGCTGGCAGGTCGAGGTGCAGAACGGCGCCGACGACATTGCGCTCGCGCTGGCTGCCGATGCGTGGACGCGCACGGGGCACGTCAGTGTCGATGCGGTGTCTGCGTCCGGGCCGGTCACGCTGCGCAGCGGCTTGGTGCTCGTGACGCAACCGGCGCGCGAAGCATCGATGCGCCTGGCGCTGTCTTCGTCGCTCAAGCCGGTGCAGCAACTGGACCGCACGCTGTGCGAGATCGCCGCGCGGCATGGCCAGGCGCGGCGGGATTGGGTGATGCAGGAGATGGAGTATCCGGGGCCGGTTCCGCCGGATTGCGCGCGTTGATCGGCCTCATCGTCAGCGGCTCAATCGACCCGGATGTTCCGCGCCCGCGCCAGCGCACTCACCCGGCCCGTCTCGTCCTGCACGAACTTGGCGAACGCCTCGGGCGTGGTGCCCGCGGGCTCCAGGCCGAACTGCAGCAGCTTCTGCTTCACGGTGGGGTCGTTGACCGCCGCCTGCACCGCCTTGCCCAGTCGCTGCACGACATCCGCCGGCGTGCCCTTGGGCAGGAACACGCCGTTCCACTCGACCACGTTGTAGCCCGGCAGGCCCGACTCGGCGAGCGTGGGCGTGTCGGGCAGTCCGTTCACGCGCTTGCTGGAGCTCACCGCCAGTGCGCGCAGCTTGCCCGACTTGACGTAGCCCAGCGTCGAGGCGACGTTCCCGAAGTACGCCGAGACCTGCTCGCCCATCACGTCGGTCAGCGCGGGCGCGCCGCCCTTGTAGGGCACGTGCATCAGGTTGACCTTGGCCTGCTCGTTCAGCGCCTCGCCCGCCAGGTGCGAGCCGGTGCCGCCGCCTGCCGAGGCGAAGCTCAGCTTGCCGGGGTTCTTGCGCGCGTAATCCAGGAACTCGGCCACCGTCTTGTACGGCGCGGTGGCGGGCACGACGAGGATCTGCGGCGCTGTGGCCACCAGCGAGACGGGAATGAAATCCTTCGCCGCGTCGAACGGCAACTTGCGCAGCGACGGATTCACCGAGAACGCGGAGGCGTCGTAGAGCACGGTGTAGCCGTCGGCAGGCGCCTTGGCCACGTTGTCCTCGCCGATCACGCCGCCCGCGCCGGGCTTGTTGTCGATGACGATCTGCTGGCCGAGCGCAACGCTCAGCTGCTGCGCGACGACGCGCGCGGTGTTGTCGGCACCGCCGCCCGCGGCATAGGGCACGACCATGCGGATGGGCTTGTCGGGCCATGCGGCCCAGCCGAGCAACGGGGCGCACGCGGCCAGCGCGGCGATCGATTTCAGGATGCGTCTCTTCGTCATTCAGTTGTCTCGGTCTTTGTCGTCGTTTCAGGAAAGCCGTAGAGCAGCGCCGGGTTGTCGACGAGCACGCGATGGCGCGTGGCCGCGTCGGGCACCCACTGGCCCAGCAGGTCGAACAGCGCGGCGTCGTCGGGCTTGACGGCGGGCTCGGTCGGGTGCGGCCAGTCGCTGCCCCACACCACGCGCTCGGGGGCCTGGCGGACCCAGGCCCTGGCGATGGCGGTCGTGTCGGCGTAGCCGCCCGCGGCGCCCACCCTCGAGTCGAGGTAAGGGCCGGAGAGCTTGATCCATGTGCGGCCGTCGTCGCGCAGCCGGCTCACCACATCGAACGCGGGGTGCGAGAGCGCATCGGGCAGCGGCAGGCGCGCGAGGTGGTCGAAGACGATGGTGCATGGCAGGCGGGCGAGCAGGTCGGCGTGCGCGGCGATCTGGCCGGCGCTCCAGTGCAGTTGCACATGCCAGCCGAGCGCATGCACGCGCTGCGCGAGCGGCTCGACCATGGAGAAATCGGTGGCTGCATTGGCCGGCGTGTAGAGCGTGAAGCGGATGCCGCGAATGCCGCCCGCGTGCAGGCGCGCGAGTTCGGCATCGCTCACGTCAGGGTGGACCACCGCGACACCGCGCGTGCGCGCGGGGCCGAGCGCGCGGATGGCATCGAGCGTCACGCTGTTGTCGGTGCCGTGCACGCGCGGCTGCACGACGACCGTGCGTTGCGTGCCGATGCGTTGCTGCAGCAGGCGGTAGTCGCTGGCGGTGGCCTTGTCGACCATCGCATCGGGCGAGCCATGCAGCGCGAAGCGGCCGTCGTAGATGTGCATGTGCGCATCGCACGCGCCCGCCGGCGCCGCGCTGGCGGGTCGGCGCGAGCCGCTGCTGTTGGGGTAGCTGACGTCCATGCGTGTTTCAGTCCGCCGCGTTCGCGGCCTTCAGCACCTTGCCCGTGTGCTGCCCCAGCGTCGGTGCGGCAAAGGGCTCGGGGCCCGGCGTGCGGCCGAACTTCACGGCGCGCGTGAAGCCCCGGTACGCGCCGAGCGTGGGATGCGCGAAGTTCGCGACCATGTCCTCGGCCAGCACCTGCGCGTTGTCGAACATGTCCTCGACCGTGCGGGCCGCCGCGCAGGGCACGTCCTCGCCGAAGAGCTCTTCCCATTCGAGTGCGGTGCGCGAAGCCAGCGCCTCGCGCAGGCGCGGAACGATCTCGGCGAAATGCTGCGCGCGCTTGCGCACCGAGTCGTAGCGCTCGTCGGCCGCGAGTTCGGGCAGGCCCACCTTGGCGCACAGCGCCTGCCAGAAGTGCGGCGTGTTGGCCGAGATGTAGAGGTGGCCTTCGCGCGTCGGGTGCAGGCCGGTGATGCCGCCCGAGCGCATGTCGCGCCCCACGTCCTTCGGCTCGCCCTCGGCCCACACCATGCGCGCCGATTGCATCGTGAGCGCCGAGCGCAAGAGCGACACGCCGACGAACTGGCCCTCCCCGCTCTTCTCGCGTTCGTACAACGCCGAGGCCACGCCCGCGGCCACCAGTGCGGCCGCGTAGTAATCGACCACCGAGCCGTAGATGATCTCGGGCGGCTCGCCGCGCTTGCCCTGCAGCGCGCACATGCCGGTCATGCTCTGCAGCACCTGGTCGTAGCCCGCCTTCTCGCGCAGCGGACCGGTCTCGCCATAGCCCGTGAGGCTGCAATAGACCAGGCGCGGATTGATTGCCTTCAACTGGTCGTACGCAATGCCCAGCCGCGGCGGCACGCTGGGGCGGAAGTTGTGCACCAGCACGTCAGCCGTGCGCACCAGCGCCATCAGCGCGGCCAGGTCGTCTGCATTCTTCAGGTCGAGCACCACGCCCAGCTTGCTGCGGTTCACGCCGATGAAGGCGCGGCTCTCGGCTTCGAGCGTAGAGGGGTACTTGCGCAGGTTGTCGCCCGTGGGCGGTTCGATCTTGATGACCTCGGCGCCCTGGTCGGCCAGCAGCGAACAGCCGTAGGGGCCCGCGATGTAGGCGCTCAGGTCGAGCACGCGCAGGCCGCTCAACGGCCCCGCGGGGCCGGTGCGCGCGGGCAGGCGTGTGTCGTCGTGCGGGGCGGCGTGCGGGGCGTCCTGGCTCATGGATCTTTCTTTCTTCAATGCTCAGTCGGCGGTGATGTTCTGCTGTTTGGCCAGCTTCTTCCAGCGCTCGACGTCCTCGGCGATGACGGTGCCGAACTGCGCTGGCGAGAGCGGCGTGGCGATGGCGCCTTCGCGCAGGAAGTTGGCGGTGATCTCGGGCTTGGCGATGATCTTGTTCACGGCGCCGTTGAGCCTGGCCACCACATCGGGCGGCGTGCCCACGGGCGCGAGCAGGCCCCACCAGAGTTCGAATTCATAGCCGGGCACCGCTGTGGAAATCGGCGTGAGGTCGGGCGCGATCGGGCTGGGCTTCAGGCTCGTGATGCCCACCGCGCGCAGCTTGCCGGCGCGCACCATCGGCAGCAGCGACGGCCCGCTGGAGATCAGGAGCTGCGTCTGGTTGCCGATCAGGTCGGTCACGGCCGGGCCCATGCCCTTGTAGGGGATGTGCGCGATCTGCAGGTCGCCCACCTTGGCCTTGAGCAGTTCGGTGCCGAACTGGTTGACGCTGCCCGAACCGGACGACGCGTAGTTGTACTGCCCCGGCTTGGCCTTGATGGCCGCGATGAGTTCGGCCGGCGTCTTCGCGGGGAACTCGTTGTTCACCGCGACGATGAAGGGCCCCTTGGCGAACATGGCGATGGGCGCGAGGCCCTTGACCGGATCGAACGGCAGCCTGGACTGCACGGCCGCGTTGGTCGTCATGCTCGAAGACACGGCCACGAGCGTGTAGCCATCGGGCGCGGCTTTGGCGACCTGCCCGGTGCCGGTGTTGCCGCTCGCGCCGGGGCGGTTGTCGATGATGACCGGCTGCTTCAATTCATCGCCCAGTTCCTTGGCCACCTGGCGCGCGAAGGTGTCGTTGGAGCCGCCCGCCGGATAGGGCACGACGATGGTGATGGTCTTGGTCGGGTACGCGGTCTGCGCGAATGCGCTGCCGCTCAACAGGCAGCCACCCGCGGCAGCAGCCACGGCGAGCGTGCGAAGGCGAAATGACGGGGAAAACTTCATTTGTCTTGTCTCCTGATTTTTTTGAATAGAGCGGAAGGAAGCGAAAAACTCAGCCCGGCAGCAGGCCCAGGCTGCGCGCGCTCGCGACGATGGCGCGTGCGCGAATCACGAAAGGGATGTCGATCATTTTTCCGTCCACCACGTAGGCGCCCACGCCCTTGGCATCGGCGTCGCGCGCGGCTTCGACCACCTTGCAGGCGTGCGCGATCTCTTCATCTGTCGGGCGGAACACCTCGTTGGCGATTGCGATCTGGCTCGGGTGGATGCAGGTCTTGCCGAGGAACCCAAGGTTGCGCGACAGCATGGCCTCGGCGCGGAATCCTTCGGCATCGCGGATGTCCGCGAACGCGCCGTCGTAGGCATAGACACCCGCCTCGCCTGCGGCGATGCGCATCGCGAACATCGCCTGCTGGATCGCGGCCGGCTCGCGGCGCGCGATGCCCAGCGGCTCGAACAGATCACCGAGCCCCAGCTGCAGCCCCGCCACGCGCGGATGCGCCAGCGCAAGCTGCGCTGCAGTGCGCAAGGCCGAGGGCGCCTCGATGTTCAGCAGCAGGCCGATGGGCGCGCGCACGCCGTTGGCCTGCTCGGCACGCTCGATGGCCTGGACCGCGGCGCGCACATGCGCCGGGCTCTCGGGCTTGGGAATGTTGATGAGGTGCACGCCGGGCTGGGCGATCGCCGCAATGTCGTCCGCGAAGTGCGGCGTGTCCATCGCGTTGACGCGCACGATCACGGTCTTGCCCGATGCGGCCGGCTCGCCGCTCTGCAGCAGTTGCCGCACGGCATCGCGCGCCTCGCCCTTGCGCGGCTCGGACACCGCATCCTCCAGGTCGAAACACACGCCATCGGCCGCGCCGCTCAAGGCCTTGGCGAACAACTCGGGGCGGGTTCCGGGAACGAACAGTTTGCTTCTCATGCAGCGCAGTGTGCGCAGCGCATGAGCAAAGAAAAACACATGGCTTCTATGATCAGATCATAGAAAATCTATCTTTCATGGAAACAGCCTACCTGCAAAGCTTTCTTCTGGTGGTGGAGTCGGGGTCGATGTCGGAGGCCGCGCGGCGGCTCGACCTGACCCCCGCCGCCGTGGCCCAGCAAATACGCACGCTGGAGCGCGAACTCAACGCGCCGCTGCTCGCCCGCGCAGGCCGCACGGTGCAGCCGACCGAGGCGGGGCACCTGCTGGTGCAGCGTGCGCGCAACCTGCTGCGCGAGGTGGGCGACATCAAGACGCTGCTCAACAGCGAGGCGGCCGGCGGCGAGCTGCTCATCGGCACCATCAACACGGCCATCCACAGCCTGCTGCCAGACATCCTCGCGCGCTTCGTGAAGACGCATCCCGGCGTGAAGGTGTTCCTGCAATCGGGCACGACGGCCACGCTCTACAAGGCGGTGCAGCAAGGCGAACTCGATGCGGCCGTGTGCCTCTATCCACCCTACGTGCTCGCCAAGACCTTCGACTGGTCGCTGCTGCGGGAAGAACCGCTCGTGCTGCTGGCGCCCAGCCGCCTCGCCAGACGCGATCCGCACGAGCTGCTGCGAACCTCGCCGCTCATCCGCTACGACCGGGCGCTGGGCGGCGGCAAGCAGGCCGACCGCTACCTGCGCGCCGCGGGCATCGTGCCGCAGGAGCGCTTCGAGCTCAGCTCGCTGCTGGCGATCGCGATGATGGTCGATCGCGGGCTGGGCGTTTCGCTGGTGCCCGACATCGCATCGCCGCTGCTCGAAGGCCAGCGCGTGGCGAAGATCCCGCTGCCGATGCCGTCGGACCCGCGGCGCTTCGGCGTCCTGTGGCTGCGGGCGTCGCCTCGGCAGCGGTTGATCCGGGGGTTCGTCGACAGCGCGGAGGTGGTGGTCGCGGGCAAGCGGTCACGGCCTCACTGACCTTTTACTGGCAGACCAGCTCGGTCTTCGATACGGCGCAGAGCCGCGTCACCTCGGCCTTGGACAGGAACTCCGTCCTCAGGCTGTTGAGCATCAGCACCGCGGGATAGAGACGCGCATCCTGTGGATTCGCGCGATAAGCCTTCTGCAGCAGCTGCTGGCCCACCTTGCCGCAGTGCTTGCGCTGCATGCGGTTGACTTCCTTGTCGTGCGCGGAGCCGTCTCCGTTGAATTCGCCCGCGAAGTGAAAGCACATCTCGGTGTCGGAGACGGCCTTCTGAAGGGCTTGCTCATCCTTCGAAAACTTCGCGGGCCCGGCAGCGAACGACAGCGAGGCCGACAGCAGCGCGGCGCCTGCGGCGATGAGCATCAGCTTCATGGTGCGAATCCCTCCTGGAATGAAAAAAGGGCCGCCCTGGGCGACCCTTTTCGTTTGCATCGCCGGGGCGATTACTTCTTGTCGCCGCCCGGCACCTTGCCTTCCACGCCCTTGACGTAGAAGTTGATGCCCGTCAGAAACTTGTCGTCGGCCACCGCGTCCTTGGCGACCACTTCCTTGCCGTCCTGGCCGAGGATCGGGCCCTTCCAGATCACGAAGCTGCCGTCCTTCAGGCCCTTCTTCACTTCCTCGACCTTGGCCTTGGTTTCGGCCGGCACGTCCTCGGCGATCGAGACGAGGTCGATGGCGCCTTCCTTCACGCCCCACCAGGCCTGGCCGGTGGCCCACTTGCCGTCCAGCGCGTCCTGCGTGGCCTTGATGTAGTACGGCGCCCAGTTGATGGTGGCCGAGCCCAGGTGGGCCTTGGGGCCGTAGGCGGTCATGTCCGAATCCCAGCCGAAGGCGCGCTTGCCTTTTTCCTGCGCGGTCTTGAGCACGGCGGGCGAGTCGGTGTTCTGGAACAGGATGTCGGCGCCGCCGTTGATGAGGGCCGTGGCCGCTTCGGTTTCCTTGGGCGGGCTGAACCATTCGTTGACCCACACGACCTTGGTGGTGATCTTCGGGTTGACCGACTGCGCACCCAGCGTGAAGCTGTTGATGTTGCGCAGCACTTCGGGAATCGGCACCGAGCCGACCACGCCCAGCGTGTTGCTCTTGGTCATGGCCCCGGCGATGACGCCGGCCATGTACGCGCCTTCGTAGGTGCGGCTGTCGTAGGTGCGCATGTTGTCGGCGGTCTTGTAGCCGGTGGCATGCTCGAACTTCACGTCCTTGCTGTCGGTGGCGACCTTGAGCATGGGTTCCATGTAGCCGAAGGTGGTGCCGAAGATCAGCTTGTTGCCCTGGCCGACCATGTCGCGGAACACGCGCTCGGCGTCGGCGCCTTCGGGCACGCTTTCCACGAAGGTGGTCTTGATCTTGTCGCCGAATTCCTTCTCCAGCGCCTTGCGGCCGTTGTCGTGCGCGAAGGTCCAGCCGCCGTCGCCCACCGGCCCGATGTATGCGAATGCGATGTTGAGCGGCGCAGCCGGGGCCGGCGCGGCTGCAGCGGGTGCCGGGGCGGGCGCGGGGGCCGCGGCCGGTGCTGCCGCTTCTTCTTTCTTGCCGCAGCCGATCAGGGCTGCCGAAGCGACCGCCGTGAGGGCGGCCAGCTTGAGCAGGGAGCGCTTGTTCAGATCATTCATTGTCGGAAATCCTCAAAAAGGACGGGTTGGCGGGAAAACGAAAAACGCGATTATGAGCCGGGGTAGAACGGTTTCCCTATGGAAGCCGGCATGTTGATGCGGATGAAGGCCGGGTTGCGCGAGATCAGCGCCAGCACCACAATGGGCGCGATGTACTGCAGCATGCTGAGGAACTGGGGCGGCACGTCGACCCCGCTGCTCTGCAGGTGAAAGCCCAGCATCGTGACGCCGCCGAAGAGGTAGGCGCCCAGCAGCACGCGAATCGGCCGCCAGGTGGCGAAGGTGGTGAGCGCCAGCGCGATCCAGCCGCGGCCCGCGACCATGCCTTCGACCCACAGGGGCGTGTAGACGGTCGAGAGGTAGGCGCCCGCCAGCCCGCAGAGCGCGCCGCCCGCGACGACCGCCATGAAGCGGATGCGCCGCACCGGGTAGCCCAGCGCATGCGCCGACTCGGGCGATTCGCCGACCGAGCGCAGCACGAGGCCGGCGCGCGTGCGGTACAGGAACCAGATGAGCCCGAAGGTCAGCACCACCGCGAAATACACCATCGGGTGATGGCGAAAGAGGGCGGGGCCGGCGAGCGGAATGTCGGCCAGCACCGGGATCGCATACGACACGCTCTCGGGCAGCTTGGCCTGCACGAAGTTGATGCCGGCGAAGGCCGAGAAGCCCACGCCGAACAGACTGAGCGCGAGCCCCGTCGCGTACTGGTTGGTGTTGAGCCAGATCACCAGCACGCCGAAGAAGGCCGCGAGCAAGGCGCCCGCCGCCATGCCCGCGAGGAAGCCGAGCCAGGGGTTGTGCGTGATGACCACCGTCGCGAAGCCGGCGATGGCGGCGCAGAGCATGATGCCTTCGGCGCCGAGGTTGACGATGCCGGCTTTCTCGTTGATCAAGAGGCCCAGTGCCGCGATGGCGAGCACGGTGCCGGCGCTCAGCGTGGAGCCGAGAAGGAGTGCGTAGCTGTCCATGTCAGAGGGCTCCCTCGGTCGGCCGCGCCACTGGCGCGGTCAGCGGCGTGCTGGCTTGCAGCGAACTCGTCGTGAGAATGGCTTTGGCTGCCGCCTTGCGGCGGATGCGGTAGGCGATGAACGTGTCGCAGGCCAGCAGCGTGAAGAGCAGCAACCCCTGGAACACGCCGGTCAGCGACTTGGGCAGCCCGAGGCGCGATTGCGCCAGCTCGCCGCCGATGTAGAACATGCTCATCAAGATGGCCGAGAACACCATGCCCACCGGATGCAACCGCCCCACGAAGGCCACGATGATGGCCGCGAAGCCGTAGCCGGCCGGCACGTAAGGCGTGAGCTGGCCGAGCGGCCCGGCGACTTCGAGCGCACCGGCCAGGCCCGCCGCGCCGCCCGAGGTGAGCAGCGCGACCCACACCGCGCGCCGCGCCGAGAAGCCGGCATAGCGCGCCGCCGCCGGCGCGAGGCCGCCGACCTGCTGCGCGAAGCCCGCGCGCGTGCGGAACAAAAACACCCACAGCGCCCCCGCGCCCACCAGCGCAATGATCAGCCCGATGCTCACGCGCGAGCCCTTGAAGAGCCGCGGAATCTGCGTGACCGCCTCGAAGGTCTTGGACTGCGGGAAGTTGTAGCCGTTCGGGTCCTTCCATGGCCCGAACACCATGTAGCTCAGGAGCAGCGTGGCCACGTAGACCAGCATCAGGCTCACGAGGATTTCGTTGGCGTTGAACTTGTCGCGCAGGAACGCCACGATGCCCGCCCACACCATGCCGCCGAGCGTGCCCGCCACGAGGATGGCCACGACGATCCACGAGCCCGTGTTCTTGTCGGCCAAGAGCGCCACGCCGCCCGCGACGATGGCGCCGAACACGAACTGACCCTCGGCGCCGATGTTCCACACGTTGGAGCGAAAGCACACCGCCAGGCCCAGCGCGATGATGAGCAGCGGCGTCGCCTTGATCATCAGTTCGCCGAGCGCGTAGCCGTTCTTGATGGGCTCGTAGAAGAACACCATGAGGCCCTTCACAGGGTCCTTGCCGAGCGCGGCGAAGAGGGCCACGCCGATCAGCACCGTGATGAGCAGCGCCAGGATCGGCGAGGCGAAGGTCCAGAAGCGCGAGAGCTCCGGGCGGGGTTCGAGCTTAAGCATGGGCCGGCTCCTTGTTCCAGAGACCGCTCATCCATTCGCCGATCTGCGGCAACGTGGCCGCGGCGCGGTCGATGGAGGGCGACAGGCGCCCCTTGGCGATCACGTGCAGGCGGTCGCTGATGTCGAACAGCTCGTCGAGCTCCTCGCTCACCACCAGCACCGCGCAGCCGGCATCGCGCAGCGCGAGGATCTCGCCGCGAATGAGCGCGGCCGCGCCCACGTCCACGCCCCAGGTGGGCTGCGAGACGATGAAGAGCTTGGGATTGGCGTCGATCTCGCGGCCGACGATGAATTTCTGCAGGTTGCCGCCCGAGAGCGAACGCGCCGCGGCGTTCGGACCGCCCGCCTTGACGTTGAAGCGCTCGATGATGCCCTTGGCATGCTTTTCGAGCGCCGAGGTGCGGATCCATCCGCCCTTCCCGACCGCGTTGCTGCGCGTGAGCAGCAGGTTGTGCGCGAGGCCCAGCGTGGGCACCGCGCCGCGGCCCAGTCGCTCCTCGGGCACGAAGTGCAGGCCCAGCGCGCGGCGCGCACGCGGGCGCAGCCGGCCGGCGGGCTTGTCGAACACCTGGACCATCGATGACTCGGCGCGCACGTCCTCGCCCGAGAGCGTGTAGAGCAGTTCCTTCTGGCCATTGCCCGAGACGCCCGCAATGCCGACCACTTCGCCGGCGCGCACATCGAACGAGATGCCGTCGAGGTCCACGCCGAACTGGTCTTCGCGCGCGAGCGTGAGACTCTTCACGCGCAGCGCCACGGCGCCCGCATGCACCGGGCGGTGCTGCAACGGCGGCGGCTCGCTGCCGATCATCAGCCGCGAGAGCGACTGGTTGCTCTCGTTCTGCGGATTGCACACGCCTGTGACCTTGCCGCCGCGCAGCACCGTGCACGCCGTGCACAGCTCGCGGATCTCGTGCAGCTTGTGGCTGATGTAGAGGATGCTGCAGCCCTCCGAGGCCAGCTTGTTGAGCACCGTGAAGAGCTTGATGACCGCCTGCGGCGTGAGCACCGAGGTCGGCTCGTCCAGGATCAGGAGCTTGGGGTTGGTGAGCAGCGCGCGGATGATTTCCACCCGCTGCATCTCGCCCACCGAGAGCGTGTGCACGGGGCGCGAGGGGTCGATATCGAGGCCGTATTCGCTGGCCTTGGCGGTGATGTTGCGGGCCACTTCGGCCAGCTGCAGCGATTTGTCCAGGCCCAGCCACACGTTCTCGGCCACGGTGAGCGTGTCGAACAGGCTGAAGTGCTGGAACACCATGCTGATGCCCAGCGCCCTCGCCTGCTGGGGGTTGCGCAGGGCCACCGCCTGGCCGTCGAAGGTGACGGTGCCTTCGTCGGGCTTGACCGAGCCGTAGATGATCTTCATCAACGTCGATTTGCCCGCGCCGTTCTCGCCGAGAACGGCATGGATTTCGCCGGGAGCAACGGCCAGCGAGATGTCGCTGTTGGCCACCACCGCGGGGTACCGCTTGGTGATGTGCGCGAGCTGGAGTCGGGGGGTTGTCATGCCGGGTTTCGTGGGTTTGTCTCGTTCAACAGCAACAAAGCGGAAGCAGCTATAAGTTTAATAGCGGCTTCCGCGACCATCGGCGCCCGACGGCGCTCGGCTCAGTGTCCGCCGATGTAGGCGAACTTGAACAGGAAGATCGCCGCGATCACCCACACCATCGCATGCACTTCCCGTGCCCGGCCGGTGCACAGCTTCAGCACCGCGTAGGTGATGAAGCCGAAGGCCAGGCCGTTGGCGATCGAGTAGGTGAAGGGCATGGCCAACGCGGTCACCGCGGCGGGGATGACCTCGGTGGTGTCTTCCCAGTCCAGCTCGACCAGGTCGCGCAGCATGAGGCAGCCCACGAAGAGCAGCGCCGGTGCGGTGGCATAGGCCGGCACCGAGCCCGCGAGCGGCGAGATCATGAGGCAGGCCAGGAACATCACTGCCACGACCACGGCCGTGAGGCCGGTGCGGCCGCCCGCTTGCACGCCCGCCGCGCTTTCCACATACGCCGTGGTGCTGGAGGTACCGAGCAGCGAGCCCGCGAAGATCGCGCCGCTGTCGGCCAGCAGCGCCTTGTTCATGCGCTCCATCTTGCCGGGCACGAGCAAGCCCGCGCGCTTGGCCACGCCCATCAGCGTGCCGGTGGCGTCGAACATCTCGACCAGGAAGAACACCAGCACCACGTTCAGGATGCCGCCCTTGAGCGCGCCCAGGATGTCCAGCTGCATGAAGGTGGGCGCGATCGACGGCGGCGCATCGAACACGCCGTGGAACTTGTTGCCGCCGAAGAAGAACGACAGCACCGTCACCAGCATGATCCCGATCAGGATCGCCCCTCGCACCTTCAGGCGGTCGAGCGTCACGATGACCAGGAAGCCCAGCGTGGCGAGCACCACTGGCGGCGAGTGCAGGTCGCCCAGCGTGACGAAGGTGGCGGGCGATGCGGCGACGACGCCTGCGCTCTTGAGCGCGATGAGCGCCAGGAACATGCCGATGCCCACCGTGATCGCCGTTCGCAACGACTGCGGTATGCCCGCGATGAACAGCTCCCGCAACCCGGTGACCGTGACGATCAAGAAGAGGCACCCCGAGATGAACACCGCGCCCAGCGCCACCTGCCACGTGTAGCCCATGCCCAGCACCACCACGTAGGCGAAGTAGGCGTTCAGGCCCATGCCGGGCGCCATGGCGATCGGGTAGTTGGCGTACAGGCCCATGATCAGCGTGCCCAGCGCGGCGATGAGGCAGGTCGCCACGAAGACCGCGCCCTTGGGCATGCCCGCGTCGCCGAGGATCGTGGGGTTCACGAAGATGATGTAGGCCATCGTGAGGAAGGTGGTGAGCCCCGCGATGACCTCGGTGCGCACCGTGGTGTTGTGCGCACTGAGCTTGAACACGCGTTCAAGCAGACCCGAGCCGCTTGCGCTGCCCACAGCCGCACGCGGACGCGCGGACTCGACATGCCCCGGTGTGCGGGGCTCGGCGCCTTTGGGCGCCTGTTCCAACGTACTCATTTCGCTTGTCTCCAGCTGTTGTAGTGGCGGTTTCATCGTTGCCCCGCTCACGACGCCGGCGCGAACGGGGGTTTCTCAGGGGTCCGGTTTTTCAGGGGCGGCGGGCAGGCGCATTGCCGCGCCGGACACGCCAGGTATGGCGGAAGACGCGGGCCGCAGCGACGCCGCCACGTCCTTGATGCATTCGCGCAGCCAACGCGCCGAGCTCGACGAATGGGTGCGTTCGTGCCAGAGCTGGTAGTACATGAGGCGCGGCAGCGCCACCGGGCAATCGAGGATCTTCACCGGCAGCCGCACGGCGAAACGCTCGCAGTACTGGCGGCCGGTGGTGAGCACCAGCAGGCTCGATGCCACCATGTCGGGGATGAGGCTGAAGTGCGCGCAGCGCGCGGTGATGTTGCGCTGCCGCCCCAGCTCGTCGAGCATCTGGTCGATGATGCCGCGCCCGCCCGGGTGCATGGGCGTGGGCGCGATGTGCTCGGCCGCAAGCCAGGTCTCCAGGTCCCAGCCGCGGCGCACCGCCGGATGGTCCTGGTTGACCAGCGACACCACCTCGTCGCCGAAGAGCCGCGCCATGTGCAGGTCTTCCGGGGGCTTCAACCAGTTGCCGATGACCAGGTCGACCTGGCCGAGCGCCAGGTGCCCGTGGTAGTCCGAGTCGGGCGAGAGCGCGTGGATCTCGATCTGGCAGAGCGGCGCCTCGCGCTTGACGTGCGCCACCAGCATCGGGAGGAACAGCGGGTCCATGTAGTCGCTGGCCGCGATGCGGAAGGTGGTGGCCGCCGACTGCGGCTCGAAGCCGCGCGCATCGGAGAACAGCATCTCGGCCGCACGCAGGATGCTGGCCGCGGGCTCGATCATCCGCAGCCCCGCATCGGTGGGCACCATGCCCGAGCCCGAGCGCACCAGCAGCGGATCGCCCGACAGCTCCCGCAGGCGCTTGAGCGCGGCCGACACGGCCGGCTGGTACATCCCCAGGCGAATGGCGGCGCGCGAGACGCTGCGGTCGGTCAGCACGGTGTGCAGCACCCTGATGAGATGAAGGTCGATCTTGTCGAAAAGCGCTTGGTCTCTCATGGCTGTTCACACCTCGTTGGTCTGTGCAAACAGTTATACAGCGCAGCATTCGCAAGTCCGTAGGGGGTATGTCGGGTGGACGCTCGGACCGTGCGAGCACGGCCGGTGCTCATTCGCCGGCCGTGGCCTGCACCGCGGTGAGCGCACGCAGGATCGATTCGCTCGTGGCCGGCGCCTTCAGCGGCGGATCGACCCTGTGGCCGCCGGCCGCCGACACCGCATCGCGGATCGCGAAGAACACCGAGAACGGCAGCAGGAGCGGCGGCTCGCCCACGGCCTTGCTGCGGTGAATGGAGTCCTCGAAGTTCTGGCCTTCGAACAGGCGCACATTGAAGACGGGCGGGCAGTCGTTGGCGGTCGGGATCTTGTAGGTGCTCGGCGCGTGCGTGGTGAGCTTGCCGCTCGCCGGGTGCCACACCAGCTCCTCGGTCGTGAGCCAGCCCATGCCCTGGATGAAGGCGCCTTCGACCTGGCCGATGTCCACGGCGGGGTTCAGCGACTTGCCCGCGTCGTGCAGGATGTCCGCGCGCAGCAGCTTCCATTCGCCGGTGAGCGTGTCCACGACCACCTCGCTCACCGCCGCGCCATAGGCGTAGTAGAAGAACGGGCGGCCCTGCATCTTGTCCTTGTCCCAGCTCAGGCCCGGGGTGGCGTAGAAGCCGTCGGACCAGAGTTGCTTGCGGTCCAGGTACGCCTCGCCGACCACGGTGCTGAAGGCCAGCGAGCGGCCGTTGACTTCGACTTTGTCGTTGGCGAAGCGCACGTCGCTCGCCTTGCCGCCGTGGCGTTCGGCGGCGCTCTCCGCGAGACGCTCGCGGATCTGCCGCGCCGCATCCTGCGCGGCCTTGCCGTTCAGGTCGGCGCCGGTCGATGCGGCCGTGGCCGAGGTGTTCGCCACCTTGGTCGTGTCGGTCGCGGTGACGCGCACGCGCTCGAAGCTCACGCCCAGTTCGTGCGCCACCACCTGCGCCACCTTGGTATTGAGGCCCTGCCCCATCTCGGTTCCGCCGTGGTTCACCAGGATCGAGCCGTCGGTGTACACGTGCACCAGCGCGCCGGCCTGGTTGAAGTGCTTCACGTTGAACGAGATGCCGAACTTGAGCGGCGCGAGCGCCAGGCCGCGCTTGAGCACCGTGCTCTTCTTGTTGAACGCGGCGATGTCTTCGCGCCGCGCGCGGTAGTCGCTGCTGGCCTCCAGTTCGGCCACGAGCTCGTGGACGATGTTGTCGGTCACCGTCTGGCGGTAGGGCGTGATGTTGTTCTCCGCCTTGCCGTAGAAGTTGACGCGCCGCACATCGAGCGGATCGCGCTTCAATTCGCGCGCCACCGAATCCATGATGTTCTCGATGGCAATGGCGCCCTGCGGGCCGCCGAAGCCGCGGAACGCGGTGTTGCTCTGCGTGTTGGTCTTGCCCGAGAAGCCGTGCATGGCCACGTTGGGGAGCCAGTAGGCGTTGTCGAAGTGGCAGAGCGCGCGCGTCATCACCGGGCCCGACAGGTCGGCCGAGTGGCCGGCGCGCGAGACCATGGTGATCTCCGCGCCGAGGATGCGGCCTTCGTCGTCGTAGCCCACGTCGTACTCGTACCAGAAGCAGTGGCGGCGGCCGGTGATCATGAAGTCGTCGTCGCGATCGAGGCGCAGCTTCACGGGGCGCTGCAGCTGGCGCGCCGCAATGGCGGCCACGCACGCGAAGATCGCCGACTGCGATTCCTTGCCGCCGAAGCCGCCGCCCATGCGCCGGCATTCGACGTGCACCTCGTTCGATTGCAGGTGCAGCGCATGCGCCACCAGGTGCTGCATTTCGCTCGGGTGTTGCGTGGAGCAGTGGATGTGCAAGGCGCCGCCTTCCTTGGGAATGGCGTAGCTGATCTGGCCTTCCAGGTAGAACTGCTCCTGCCCGCCCACGTCGAGCGTGGACCTGTGGCGGTGCGGCGCCTTGGCGATGACGGCGCGCACGGCCGCCTCGTCGCCTTCGTTGGCGCTGCCGCCGCTGCGCACGATGTGCATCGGCGGCACCACGTAGTGGCCGCGCGCATGCGCGTCCTGCGGGGTGATGACGGGCGGCTGCGCCTCGACGGTCATCGCGTCCTTGGCCTTGGCGGCGGCGCGGCGCGCAGCCTCGCGCGTTTCGGCGATCACCGCGAACACGGGCTGGCCGAGGTAGCGGATCTCGCCGCCGTCTGCCACCGGCAGCAGGATCGGGTCGTCGTGAATGATCGAGCCGCAGTCGTTGGTGCCGGGAATGTCGTCGGCCGTGAGTACCGAAACCACGCCGGGCATCGCGCGGATCGCATCGAGCGACAACGCCGTGACGCGGCCATTGGCCACGGGCGAAAGCCCCAGCGCGCAATGCAGCGTGCCGGTGAGCTCGGGAATGTCGTCGATGTAGGTCGCCTCACCCGCCACATGCAGGTGCGCCGACTCGTGCGGCCGGCTGATGCCCACGCGTGCGCCCAGGTCGTGCGCCACCGCTTCGGCCACGGGGTCGATGCGCGCGGCGGTGTTCTTCAGGTAGTCGGCAAAGGCCTCGGCGGGCTGCAGCAGGCGGGCGTCGATGGGTTTGTTCATGGTCAGAGTCCTTGCGCTGCTGCCTTGACGGCGGCATGGGGCATCACGCTCCACACGCTGGTCTCTTCGAGGGAGAGCGCGTCTTCGGTGCGGGTTTCCAGCCAGAGGCGCTGGATCAGGTTCTGCGCCACCTGCAGCCGGTAGTCGGCCGAGGCGCGCATGTCCGACAGCGGCTTGAAGTCCTGCGCCAGCGCGAGCTTGGCGGTGGCGACGCTGGCCTGCGTCCACGGCTTGCCGACGAGCGCCGCCTCGGCACCCGCTGCACGCTTGACGGTGGCGGCCATGCCGCCGAAGGCCAGGCGCACGGCCTTCACCGTGTCGCTGCCCTCCTCCAGTTCGATCGCAAAGCCCGCGCACAGCGCCGAGATGTCGCAGTCGAAGCGCTTGCTGATCTTGTAGGCGCGCACCTGGCGGCGCATGGCAGCCAGCGGAATCGCCAGCCCCTGCACGAACTCGCCGGGCTGCAACTGGTTCTTCATGTAGTCGATGTAGAAGTCGGGCAGCGGCATGCGGCGCACCACGTCGCCGCGGCGCAGTTCGATCTGGGTGTCCAGCGACATCAGCACCGGCGGCGAATCGCCGATGGGCGAGCCGTTGGCCACGTTGCCGCCCATGGTGCCGGCGTGGCGGATCGGCGGCGAGGCGAAGCGCAGCCACACGTCCTGCAGGCTGGGCACGCGCTGCACGAGGGCTTCGAAGGCGGATTCGAGCGAGGCGCCGGCACCGATGTAGAGTTCGCCGCCCTGGTCGTTCCCACGGGTCTCGATGGTCTTCATTTCGGCCACGTCGCCCACATAGATGATGTCGCCGAGGTCGCGAAACTGCTTGTTGACCCAGAGGCCGACGTCGGTGGAGCCGGCCAGCAGCTGGGCGCGCGGCTTCTGCTCGCGCAGCGCGGCGAGCTGGGCGATGGTCCTGGGGGCGTGGAAGTGGTCCATGCGGGCGCCGAGCGGCGCGGCGTAGTTCAGGTCCTGGCCGTCGTTCTGCAGGGCGGTGAGCGCGGCCACCACGGGCTTGGTGTCGAGCCGCACGCCCGGCAGGTCGAACATGCGCTGGCCCGCATCGAGGATCGGGCGGTAGCCGGTGCAGCGGCAGAGGTTCCCCGAGAGGTCGTCGGCCAGCTGCTGGCGCGTGGGCTGCGTGCCCTCGGCCTGGTGGTGCTCGTAGGTGGACCACAGCGACATCACGAAGCCCGGCGTGCAGAAGCCGCACTGGGAGCCGTGGCAGTCGACCATCGCCTGCTGCACGGGGTGCAGCGTGTGGACGGGGTGCTTCTTGTCGGGCGACTTTTGCGATTGCGGCGTGGCACATTGCGCCTTCAGGTCTTCGACCGTGAAGAGCGCCTTGCCGTGCAGGGTGGGCAGGAACTGGATGCAGGCGTTGACCGTCTGCAGTTGCAGCCCGCCGATGGCGCCGGGCGCGTTGGCGTCGCCGGCCAGCTCGCCGATCACCACCGTGCAGGCGCCGCAGTCGCCCTCGTTGCAGCCTTCCTTGGTGCCGGTGCAATGCGCGTCTTCCCGCAGCCAGTCGAGCACCGAACGGGTCGGGTGCACGCCGCTGACGTCGACGATCTTGCCGCGGTGGAAAAAGCGGACGGGTTGGATGTGGTTGCGCTCTGTACTCATGCTCTTCGGACTCGTGGGCGGCTCGGTGTTTCCGGCCAAGCCTGGACGTTAGTCGCTTGGGCCGCATCCCACATACCGCGAGAGCCATATTGCGTATGTGGGCGCGGGTATGCGACCTAGGGGGAAACCCTGGAGAGAGCGAGCAATTCCCGGGCCATGGGCGCAAGACGCGCCCAGGGCAGCGCATCAGGTCGGCTCGGGCACCGCCGTCGCTGCCGCCTTCGGCTGTGCGCAACGCCACGCGATCAGCGTGCCGATGCAGAGGAACACCGCGGCGATGAAGAAAGGCGCGCCCGGCAAATGCACCGGCGCGTCCGCGCCGATGAAATAGCCGAAGCTGCCGGCGAACATCGCCGGCCCGACGATGCCGGCCACCGACACCAGGCTCGTGAGCGCCCCCTGGATGCGGCCCTGCTCGGCGGCGCCGACCTCGCGGGTGACCAGCGCCTGCGCCGCCGGTCCGGCGAACGCCAGCAAGGTGCCCAACGGCAGTCCGGCCAGAAGCACCCAGCCGGCCTCGGCGAAGCCGTAGACGATGAAGCCGAGCACGCCGAAGCCCATGCCGAACAACAGGGCACGGCGCTCGCCGAAGCGCTTCACGCCCGGCCCGATCAACAGCGCGTTGACCAGCACGCTGAGCACGCCCACCGCGCCGAGCACCCAGCCCACGGCGTCTTCCTTCCAGTGGTAGCGGTAGTCGGCGAACAGCACGAAAACGCTGGGATAGACGTACTGGGCCAGGTTGACGAGGAAGATCACCGCCGCCAGCCCGAACACCTGCGGATAGCGCTTGAGCAGCACCAGCGATCCGACCGGGTTGGCGTGCGACCAGTCGAACTTCCGGCTGCGCCGCTCCGGCGGCAGCGATTCGGGCAACACGAACCATCCGTAGCAGAAGCTGAGCAGCGTCAGGCCGGCCGCGAACCAGAACGGCAGGCGCGGATCGATGTGGCTCAGTTGCCCGCCGAGCACCGGCCCGAACACCAGGCCCATGCCGAACGCCGCGCCCACGATGCCGTAGCTCCTGGCGCGCTCCTGCGGCGGCGTCACATCGGCGATGTAGGCATTGGCGATGGTGAAGCTGGCCGAGAACACGCCGGACACCACCCGGCCGACGAACAGCCACGGCAGGCTGTCGGCCAGGGCCATGAACACGAAATCCACGCCCAGCCCCAGGCACGACAACAGGATCACCGGCCGCCGCCCGAAGCGGTCGGACAGCGCGCCCTGGATCGGCGAGCTCACGAACTGGATCGCCGCGAACGCCGTGCCGAACACCGCGATCCAGTACGCCGCCGTCGCGGTGCTGCCGCCGGCCAGGCGCTCCACCAGGTGCGGCAGGCCGGGGAGGATCAGGCCGAACGCCAGGAAGTCGATCAGCACGGTCACGAAGATGAAGGCGAGCGCGGCGCGGCGCGCGCGCGGCGCATGAAGGGTCGAGGTCAATCGCTGCGGCTCAGGTATTTGCCCACCCGGGGATGCGCCTCGCCGAGGGGCCCGAGCCGCCCGAACAGGCCATCGAAGCAGCCGAGCACCAGCGCGACGGTCTTTTTCAGCCGGTCGCGCTCGAACATCAGCATGGGCAGGATCTGCTTGAGCGTGTAAACGTTGATGAAAAGAATCGCGGGAAAGGCGCGCACATGCGCCCGCGAAAGGTCCAGCGCATTGCGCGCGATGTAGTAGCGCCGCGAGGCCGGATAGTTGATGAAGTGGATCTTCCAGCCGAACAGCGACCGGGCCTGGATATCGCCGATCTGGTGCCGCAGCACGGCGTGCGGATTCAGGTAGAGCGGCACATCGCGGCGCAGGGCCCGCATGCAGTAGTCGGTGTCCACGTGGTCGATCACGTAGCGCTCGTCGAAGCGGCCGACCTTGGCCCAGGCGCCGCGCGAAACGAGCGAGCCCGAGGAGATCATGAAGGCGCAGCGCACCAGCGGTTCGGTGAAAGGCTGCCTGAGGTCGAACTGGTAGACGCGCTTGCCCTCGAGGCCGAATTGCGGGATCAGCGCGTCCAGGTTCGTGTCGTGGACCAGCGGGCCGATCAGGAAGGCGGCGTCCTCCTCGCTTTCGCCCTTCCGCTCCCGGGCCACCGTCGCGGCCTGGCACATGGCATCGAAGTAGCCGGGCGGCAGCTTCGAATCCTGGTCGAGCAGGAAGAAGAGTTCGGCGCCCCGCGCCTGGAGGTCGGCAATGCCGCAGTTGAAGGCGCCCGCGATGCCGCCGCGGTTGCCGTTGTGCAGCACGGGGATGCCCGCATCCACGAGCGCCCGATGCCAATCGCCTGCCTGCGGCGTGTTGTCGACCACGCACAGGTGCGCGCACGACGCGGCGAGCGCGTGCAGGTTCGCCACCTGTTCGCCGGTCGGGAAATAGGTGACGACGACGGCACCGAACGGGAATGAGAGATCGCTCATCGTCGATTTCCTTGCAGCGAATGCTTCGGCCGGTGGCGGCGGCGGGAAGGTGTGACCATGGCCTCGATCTTTTTCATGCGCCGGATCGCGCGCGCCGGCCGCGTGCGATGCCCGGCTTCTCGACGAGGCGGTAGCTGGCGACCGATGCCGCCACGAGCAGCAGCGCGCAAACCGTGCCCACCGTCCAGTACTGCATCGCCCCGGCCATCGCGAAATCGCGCACCGGCGGCATCGCGAAGATCACGGTCAGCACGAGCCCCTGCAGCAGGTAGATGCTGTAGCTCACCGTGCTCATGCGCCGGGCCACGCGCGTGGCCAGCAGGCCGAACAGCGTGCTGCCGCGGCAGGCCAGGTGAAAGAAAGCCCAGAGCAGCAGGACCTGGGCCGGGCCGACCATGTGCGGGAACCCGAGGAATACGGCAGCCAGGCAGGCCAGCGCGAGCAGCGAGCCCGCCCAGTCCGGCAGGCGCCCTGCCGCCTGGCTCGCGCCGCCCTGCCGGATCAACCATGCCGACAGCATCCCCCCGAGGAACGACGCCAGCACCCAGGCCAGCGCGCCGACCACCAGAGCAAGCGTGGGCTGCGTGGGCGAGCCGGCCGACGGCAGCGCCGCGACCGTCAGCGCCGGCAGGCACAGCAGCAACAAGCCGGCGGCGACGAAGCGCGGCGTGCGCCCGCCGCGCGCGAGCGGCGCCATCAAGCGCAGCGATCCGTAGAACAGCCATTCCACGAAGACCGTCCAGGTCACGCCCGCGAGGATGAAGGCCGTGCCGGCATAGCCATTGATGTCGGGCTGCTGCGGCACGATGCCCAGGGCCAGCCACTGCAGTGCCGCGCCCAGCACGGACCACGCCGGCTCCCTGAGCGCGAAGCCGGTTCTCCAGGCGACGACCAGGAACATCAGGCCGATCGCCAGGAGGTACATCGGGCCGATGCGCCAGAGCCGGCCCACGTAGAGGCTGCGCCAGTCCGGCCGGCCCTCGGCGTCGAGCAGCTTGCCCCAGAACAGGAAGCCCGTGATCATGAAGAAGACCCCCACGCCGACCTGTCCGAGCAGGGTGGGAAAGCCCGAAGGCGGAAAGGTCCATTCGCCGCGCTCGATGTAGCCGTGGGTCACCATCAGGTGGTGCACGAAGACGCTCAGCGCGAGAAAGCCGCGCAGCCCGTCCAGCGTCGCGGTGCGCCGGTCGCGCTGCGGCGGCTCGTCGGCCGCGCTGAAGACCGGCAGCACCAGCATGCCGAGCACCACCAGCACGAGCATGAAGTACGGCCAGGCGGAGAAGACGCTCATCGCCGGCGCGGCCTGCGTGGCCGTTGCATGGCGGCTCCCTGCGGCTTTGCGGGAATGTCGATGCGCCCCTCGGGCGCGGCGCGTTCGCCGTCCGGCGCGAAAACCCTGGTCACGCCGGTCACGCCGGTCACCCCGGTCATGCCGATCACGCCGACCACGTCACCAGCCACCGGCGACTGGAACCGGGATGCATGCGCCCATGCGGCGCCGCGCCGGTGCAGGGCGAACATCCTCATGCCCGGGCGGCATCGAGGTCCCTGGCCACGAGCGAGCGCGGGCGCATGTCTTGCCAGTTCGCCTCGATGTAGGCGCTGCAGGCGTCGCGGTCGGTCGGCGCCAGCGCCACCTGCCAGCCGGCGGGCACGGCGATGAAGGCAGGCCAGAGCGAGTGCTGGCCCTCGTCGTTCACCAGCACCTGGAAGCTGGCGTTCTTGTCGTCGAAGGGATTGCTCATCTGCGATTTCCTCTGGTGTACGTGTTGCGCACGGGTCGTGCGCGGGTTGTGTAGGGGTCGCGTGCGGCGTTCAGGCCATTTCCGCGGGCGCGGCGGTTTGCACGAGCGCCTCGAGGGCGCCGGCGATGCCGGTGAGCGCGCGGTGGCACGCGAAGTCCTCGCGCAGCATCGCCGCGCGCTGGCGGTAGGTGGAGTTGCCCAGCACCTTGCGCACGGCGTCGCCGACCTGGCGCGCGCCCGGCTGGCCGGTGGCCAGGTTGATGCCCGCGCCCGACCAGGCCACGCGCGCGGCGATCTCGGGCTTTTCTTCGGAGGTGCCGGCCACCACCAGCGGCACGCCCAGGCTCAGCGCATGGTTGACCGAGCCGTAGCCGCCGTTGGTGACCATCGCGTGCAGCTTGGGCAGCAGCCGGTCGTAGGGCAGGAAGGGCACCACGCGGGCGTTGGCGGGCAGGTTCGCCGCGAGGGCCGGCGGCACCGGGCCGCCGGTGGTGGCGATGACCAGGATGTTCCTGTCGCCCGCCAGCGCCTGGAGCGTCGGGCCGATCAGCTGCGCGGGGTTCTGGTTGGCCAGCGTGCCCTGCGTGACCAGCACGACCGAGCGGCCGTCGTCCAGCTCGTGCCACCACTCGGGCGGCGTGAAGTCGCGGCTCGCAGGCGAGAGCAGCGGGCCGACGAAATGCACCGACGCGGGCAGGTCGCTGCGCGGGTATTCGAACGAAGGCGCGGTGAGCTGCAGGTACAGATCGGGCAGCTTGACCATCGCGTCGACGAAGAAATCCGGCAGCGCGGGCAGGCCCGCGCGCGCCAGCAGCGTGTCGAAGTAGCGCTGCACCTCGCCGAACATCGCCTGCTTGAGGTTGACGTTCATCGCCTTGTTGCGCACCCGCCCTTCCGGCGTGCACGAGGGCGGCAGCGCGGTGCCGAAGAAGGCGGTGTCGCAGCTGGAGAGCGGCAGCGCCGAGATGCCGATGCCGACGATCGCCGGTCGGTCTTCGCGCTCCTTTCCCAGGAGCAGCGGGAAGGTGCCGCAGAACATCGTGTCGGCCAGGATGGCGTCGGCCTCGAAGTCTTCGAGGATCGCGCAGAGGCCCGCGTGCTGCGCGGCCATCGCATCGGCGAAGAAGTGCTTCAGGCCGAAGCACATCTGCGCATGCGCCGAGGCGATGCGCTGGCGCTCGGGGAAGCGCTTGTCGAGATCACGGTAGTCGAAGTCGATCGCGCGCCCGAAGGGCGTGAAGCCCGCGCCGGTGGCCTCGGCCTGCGACTTGAACTGGCTTGCGGTGTGCACCCGCACCTCGTGCCCTTGTTTCACCAGATGCTGCGCGATGGCCAGCATCGGCAGGACGTGTCCCGGCAAGGCGGTTGCGGCGATGAGATAGCGTGCCATGGCGTTCGTTCGCTCCTATGAGGTGGTGGTTTCCAGGGCGCGGCGCGCCTTGGTATCGATGCCCAGGTCGACGAAGTAGCGCTGCAGCAGGTCGCGGTCCACCGGGCGGATCGGCACGCCGATGGCTTCGAGCTGCGCATGCGTGGCCGCGCCGCTCACCTGCGGCGGCGTGGCCGTGGTGTCGTAGCGGTCGAGGATGGCGAGCACGGCGGCCAGGTCCCGGTCCTGCGCGACGGCCAGCCGCGCATGCGCGCGCTCCAGCCAGGGCTCCAGCCCGACCGGCTCCAGCCGCATGCCCATGCGCTCGAAGACGTGCGGAATGTCGCGCACGCGCAGCGCCGCCTGGCTCATCAGGTGGAACACCTGGCCCCACGACGCCTCTTGCCCCGCCAGGCCGAGGATGGCGCGCGCCACGTCGTCCACCGGCGTGAGGTTCAGCGGCAGGTCCATGTCGGGAATCGCTTCCAGGTCGGCATAGAGATGCGCCACGCGCCAGATCAGGTCGTCGGCATTGCAGATCGCGTGCGTGTGGTCGCCGGTGACCGCGCCGAGCCGGTAGATCGCCACCGGCATGCCGCGCGCCTGCGCCTCGCGGGCCAGCGCATCGCCGACCCACTTGCTCTGGCTGTAGCCGTCGACCAGCCCGCTCCAGGAGGCCAGCGCCGATTGCTCGGTGATGGTGTCTTCCTTGTTGTTCTGGTCGATCACCGCGAGCGTGGAGACGTAGTGCATGCTTTTGGCGCGGCCCCCTGCCGTCCATTCGAGCAGCGTGACCACGCTGTCGACGTTCGCGGGCTTCAGGCTCGCGTAGGGGTGCAGGAAGTCGACCTGCGCGGCGCAGTGGTAGATGGCGTCGCAGCCATCGCGCACCAGCTGCACGGCGGCGTCATCCAGGCCCAGGCGCGGCTTGCCGAGGTCGCCGGTCACGACCTTGATGCGCGCGTCGTCCCAGATCGCGCCGAGCTGGCGCTGGGCCAGCGTGCGCTTCAGGCGCTGCTCGCCGGCCTGCTCGTCGGGGGCGCGCACGTGGCAGACCACGCAGGCCGCGGTGTCGCGCAACAGTGCGGCCAGCAGGTGGCTGCCGACGAAGCCGCTGGCGCCGGTGAGGAACACGCGGCGCGGCGCGAGCTTCGGCGCCGTGGCCTGCGGGCGGATGTGCGCGGGCAGGTCGAGTTCGCGCGACAGGTCCAGGGCTTGCGTCGTGCCGCCGGCATCGTCCAGCCAGGCGGCCAGGTCGGCGATGGTCGGCCGGTTGTAGACCTCGACGTGCGGGAAGTCCGCGCGCACCTGCTGGCGGATGCGCATGCCCAGCTGGATGGCCATGAGCGAATGCCCGCCGATCTCGAAGAAGTTGTCGTGGATGCCGACGCGCGCCAGCTGCAGCGTCTCGGACCAGAGGCCCGCGAGCAGCTTTTCGGTCGGCGTGCGGGGCGCCACGTACAGCGCGACGGGCTGCTGCTCGGGCACCGGCAGCGCCTTCTTGTCGAGCTTGCCGCTCTGCGTGAGCGGCAGCGATGGCAGGTGCACGAAGGCCGAGGGCACCATGTAGTCGGGCAGGGCCTGCGCCATGTGGGCGCGCAGCTCGGTCGGCTGCGGATCGGCGTCCGCGACGAAGTAGGCGACGAGGCGCTTCTCGCCGGGGGTGTCCTCGCGGGCGATCACGGCCGCCTGCGTGATCTGCGGGTGCTTGAGCAGCACGGATTCGATCTCGCCCGGCTCGATGCGAAAGCCCCGGATCTTCACCTGCTGGTCGGCGCGGCCGAGGAAGTCGAGGCTGCCGTCGGCGCGCCAGCGTGCGAGGTCGCCGCTGCGGTACATGCGGCTGCCGGGTGCGCCATGCGGGTCGGCGACGAAGCGCTCCGCGCTCAGCGCGGGCCGGTCGAGGTAGCCGCGCGCCACGCCGCTGCCGGCGATGTAGAGCTCGCCCGCGACACCCGGCGGCACCGGCTGCAAGGCGCTGTCGAGCACATACATCCGCGTGTTCCAGATCGGCTGGCCGATGGAAGGCAACTCTTCGGCGCTCATCGGCGCGCTCATGCTCGCGCAGATGGTGATCTCGGTCGGGCCGTAGGCGTTGACCATGCGGCGGCCCTCTGACCACTTCGCCGCCAGCGCGGCGGAGCAGGCATCGCCGCCGACCACCAGCGTCTGCAGGTGCGGGAACTCGCCGTGCGGCAAGGTCGCGAGCGCGGCAGGCGGGATCAGCGCGTGGCTCACGGCCTGCCTTTCGAGCAGGTCGGCCAGGTCTGTGCCGAGCAGTTGCTCCGGCCCCGGCACCACAAGCGCGGCGCCGGCGCGAAAGGCCATCAACTGGTCCATCACCGAGGCGTCGAAACCGCTGGAGGAGAACTGCAGCACGCGCGAGTCGTGGTCGATGGCGAGCCGCTCGGCCATCGCGGTGCCCAGGCTGCCCAGGCCCGCATGCGGCACCACCACGCCCTTGGGCACGCCGGTGGAGCCGGAGGTGTAGATGATGTAGGCGGCATCCTGGGGATCGGCCGCTTGCGCGAGCGGCGCGTCCGACTGGATCGCCAGTGCCGCCACCATGCTGTCGCAGTCGAGCGCGATGCAGCGGGGAACGCCGGCCAGTTCGGGCAACAGCGCATCGTGCGTCAGCACCGCGGCGGGCGCGGCTTCTTCGAACACGAAGGCGCTGCGCGCGGCCATGTGGTTCGGGTCGATGGGCAGGTAGGCTGCGCCGGCCTTGACGATGGCCAGGTGCGCCACGATGAGGTCGAGCGAACGCGGCAACACCGTCGCCACGATGGCGCCGGCCGCGATGCCCTGCGCGCGCAGCAGGTGCGAGAGCCGGTTGGCGCGGGCGTCGAGTTCGGCGTAGCTGACGGTCGCGTCGTCCAGCACCACCGCGGGCGCATGCGGGCGCTCCGCGGCATGCGCCGCCACCATGGCGGCGAACGAGAGCGGTGCGAGATCGCGCGTGCACCCGCTCCAGTCGGACAGCAGGCGGCCGGTTTCTTCCGCGCTCAGGATGGGGATGCCGCTCACCGCGTCGTCTGGCGCGTCGCAGGCCTCTTCCAGCAAACGCACCAGCCGCGCCCCCATGGCCTCGACGGTGCTGCGCTCGAACAGGTCGGTGCTGTACTGGATGCCGCCGGAGATGCCGCCCGGCAGGCCATCGGCGCCGCGCTGCTCGCCGAGGATGAACGACAGGTCGAACTTGGCGGTGTCGATGGCCACCGGCTGCGGCGTGATCGACAACCCCGGCAGGCTGAACGACAGGCGGCTCGTGCCCTGGAAGCCCAGCATCACCTGGAACAGCGGCAGGTTGGCGCGCGAGCGGCCGGGGCGCAGCAGCTCCACGAGGCGGTCGTACGGAAACTCCTGGTTCGCATACGCCGCGAGGTTGGTGGCACGCACGCGCGAGACCAGCTCGCGCAGGCTCGGCTGGCCCGAGGTGTCGGTGCGCAGCACCAGCGTGTTGACGAAGCAGCCGATGAGCTCGTCCAGTGCGTGGTCGCTGCGCCCGGCGACCGGGCTGCCGATCACGATGTCGTCGCCCGCGCCGAGCCGGCTCAGAAGACCCGCGAGCGCGGCCTGCAGAACCATGAAGACGCTGGCCTGCCCATCGCGCGCCAGTTGCAGGATGCGTTCGTGCACGTGCGCCGGAATCTGCAGCGGCACCACGTCGCCTCGGTAGGTGGGCACGAGCGGGCGCGCGTGATCGACGGGCAAGGCCAGTTGCTCGGGCAGGTCGCTCAACGATGAACGCCAGAACTCGCGCTGCCGGCCGGCCATGCTGTCGGCGTCGTCTTCGCTGCCGAGCAGTTCCTGCTGCCACAGCGCGTAGTCGGCGTACTGCAGCGGCAGCGGCTCCCAGCCGGGCGCCTTGCCTTCGCAGCGCGCCGCATAGGCCACGCTGAGGTCGCGTGCCAGCGGCAGCAGCGAGGCACCGTCGCCGGCGATGTGGTGCGTGAGCAGCAGCAGCACGTGCTCGTCGCCAGCGAGCCTGAACAGGTAGACACGCAACGGCGCCGCACTGCCGAGGTCGAAGGCATGGCCCGCAGCGGCATGAAGTTGCGCAGCGATTTCTTCTTCGCTGCTGTCGGCCTCGATCACCGCGGGGCGCGCATCCGCGCCGTCGAGGATGTGCTGGTACGGCAGCCCGTCTTCGTTCGGGTAGACGGTGCGCAGGCTTTCATGCCGCTGCACCAGGTCGCCGAGTGCCGCATGCAGCGCGGCGCCGTCGAGCACGCCGGAAAGGCGCAGCGCGAGCGGCATGTTGTAGGCCGGGTTCGCGCCTTCGAGCTGGTTCATCAGCCACAGGCGGCGCTGCGCGAAGGACAGCGGAATGCGCGCGGGGCGCGGCATCAGAGTCAGGCTCGGGCGCGCGACCGATTCCTGGTCGAGCAGTTCGGCAAGGCCCGCGATGGTGGAGACCTGGAACAGCGTGTCGACCGGCAGGTCGATCATGAACTGCTGGCGGATCATCGACATCAGCTGCACGATCATCAGCGAGTGGCCGCCGAGTTCGAAGAAGTTGTCGTTGACGCCGACGCGCGGCAGGTGCAGCGTCTCGGCCCAGAGACCGGCCAGGATCTTTTCGGTCGGCGTGCGCGGTGCGGCGTAGGGCGTGGCAGCCTGCACTTCGGGTGGCGGCAGTGCCTTGCGGTCGAGCTTTCCGCTCGGTCCGAGCGGCAGCGACGGGAGGCTGACGAAGGCTGAAGGAACCATGTAGTCGGGCAGCGATTGCGCCAGGTGCGTGCGCAGCTCGGCCGCTTGCGGATCGGCCGAATCGGTTGCAACGACGTAGGCCACCAGGCGCTTCTCGCCCGGCACGTCTTCGCGCGCCACCACGGCGGCCTGCGCGACTTGCGGGTGCTGCAGCAGCGCGGATTCGATCTCGCCCGGCTCGATGCGCAGGCCGCGGATCTTCACCTGCTGGTCGGCGCGGCCGAGGAAGTCGAGGCTGCCGTCCTTGCGCCAGCGTGCGAGGTCGCCGCTGCGGTACATGCGGCTGCCGGGGGCGCCGTAGGGGTTGGCGATGAAGCGCTCGGCGCTCAGCAGCGGGCGCTTGAGATAGCCGCGTGCGAGGCCGACGCCCGCGATGTACAACTCGCCGGTCACGCCGGGCGGCACGGGCTGCATGCCGCTGTCCAGCACGTGCATCTGGGTGTTCCAGATCGGGCGGCCGATGGGGACGCTCTTCGATGCATCGTCGTCCGCCGTGCGTTCGCACGCCCACGAGGTGACGTCGACCGCGGCCTCGGTCGGACCGTAGAGGTTGTGCAGTTCGCACGAGAGGCACTGCTGGAACTGCGATTGCAGCGCGGGCGACAAGGCCTCGCCGCTGCAGATCACGCGCCGCAGCGTGGTGCATGCGGCGGCCGTGGGTTCGAGCAGAAAGACCTCGAGCATCGAGGGCACGAAGTGGACCGTCGTGATGCGCTCTTCAGCGATCAGGTCGGCCAGGTAGGCCGCGTCCTTGTGGCCGCCCGGCTTCGCGAGCACCAGCGTGGCGCCGTCGATCAGCGGCCAGAAGAATTCCCACACCGATACGTCGAAGCTGGACGGCGTCTTCTGCAGCACGCGGTCGTCGGCCTCCAGGCCGTAGCGGTCCTGCATCCAGCGCAGGCGGTTGACGATGGCGCGGTGCGACACGACCGCGCCCTTGGGCATGCCGGTGGAGCCCGAGGTGTAGATCACGTAGGCCGGATGCGAAGGGTCGATCGCGATGCCGGCGTCGGTGTCGTCGCAACTCGCCAGATCCGCAATCGTTTGCGCTACATCGAGCAGCAAAGCAGGGGCGGCTTTCGGCAGCGACTCCGCAAGGGCTTCGATGGTGACGAGGCACACCGGTTGCGCGTCGCCGAGCATGAAGGCGATGCGGTCCTGCGGAAAATCCGGATCGACCGGCAGGTACGCCGCGCCGGTCTTCAGCGTGGCGAGCAGCGCAATCATCAGGTCCATCGAGCGCGGAATCGCGAGCGCCACCGTGCGCTCCGGGCCCGCGCCGCGTGCGCGCAGCAAGTGCGCGAGACGGTTGGCGCGGCGGTTCAGTTCGGCGTTGTCGATCTCCTGCCCGTCGAAGCGCAACGCGATGGCCTGCGGGTTGGCGGCGAGCTGCGCTTCGATCAGCGCGGTGAGGTGCGTGTCGGGCACCGCGTGCGCCGTGTCGTTCCAGGTCACCAGCAGTTGCTTGCGCTCTTCGGCGCCGAGCAGGTCGATGTGGCCGATGGCCTGCAGCGGCAGCCGGATCACGGCGTCGATGAAGGCGATGAGACGGCGCTGGTGGTCGGCCAGTTCCTCTGCGGTGTGCACCGCGGGGTTGGCGTCGAAGTCGATCTGCAGGTCCTGCCCGTTGCCGCGCTCGTACAGGAAGATGCCCAGGTCCTCGGCCGTGCCGTTCGAGAGGTTGCGCGGCTTGGCGGCATGGCCTGCAAAGCGGAAGTCGTAGTCGAAGGGCTCGACGTTGACCACGGTGGTGAAGAGCTGCCGGTTGTTCACCAGCATGTTGAGGTCGCTGCGCAGGTGCTCGTAGCGGTACGACTGGTGCCGCAGGATCTGCCGCATCTGCCGGCCGACTTCGCGGATGAGTTCCGGAATCGGCAGGTCGGCGCGCATCGCAAGGCGCAGCGGCAGCGCGTTGGCCACCATCGCGGGCACGCGGCGCATGCGGTCGTTGTGGCGCGCGGTGACGGGGATGCCGATCGCCATGTCCTCGATGCCCGTGGCGCGGTACAGGTAGGCCGCGGTGGTGGCGATCAGGATCTGCGGCAGCGTGCTGCCCAGCTCCTGCGCGATGGCCTGCAGGGCCTGCACGCTGGCCGCGGGCAGGTGCACCGTCTGGCGCAACAGGCCGCCGACGTTGACCGAGCGGTGCGAGGCGAGGCTGAGCGGATCGGGCGCGTCGGCGAAGCGCTCGGCCCAGTACTGGCGGTCGCGCGGGAAGCGGCCGGACTCGCGATAGGCATGTTCTTCTTCGGCCAGTTGCGAGAGCGGTGCGAGGCGCGACTCCTCGGGCACCGCTGCGCTGCCGGTGGCCATCGCGGTGTAGATGTCGGCGAAGCGGCGCGCGATCAGTCCGCCGCTGAAGCCGTCCAGCGCGATGTGGTGGCTGCGGTGGTACCAGATGTGGCGATCGGGCGCGAGGCGGATCAGCGCCGAGAGCCACAGCTGCCCGTGCGCGAGGTCGATGCTGCGGGTGTAGTCGGCGCGCATCCAGCGCTCGGCCTCGGCCTGCGGATCGCTCTCGTTGCTCAGGTCGAGGTAGGGAATCTCGCCGGTGAAAACCGGTGCGACGACCTGGCGCGGTCCTTGTGCCGTGTCGACGAAACTCAAGCGCGTGGCTTCGGTTTCATCGGCCACCTGCCGCATGGCGACGATGAAGATGTCGGGGTCGATCCCGCCGTCGATGTCGATGGCTTCGGCGAGATTGAAATTGGTGTCGGGCGACGCGAACTTTGCGCCGAGCCACATCGCCATCTGCCCCGAGGTGAGGGGGGCGGTGCGGCCCTGTTGATCGACGGTACTCATGCACTTCTCCAGGTCTTGAGTGAATTTGGCAACGATGCATGTGCGCGTGAAATGGACCCGTCGTGCATCGGCCGCTCTAGGAGAAATGCCGGTGCTCCGCGGTAACAATCAGTTCACATTGCCAGACCAATGTACAAGTGGTTGCAACATTTTCGGTGACCGTTTTTGGGCCAAAAACATTTCACGAAGGTCTTTGAGCGCGAAAGATTTCATCCTGGAGTTGCGATGCGAATCGGGGTTTCCGGAATCGAAGGCTTTCATCGTATTTCGCGCGCCATGCACCCCAAAAGAATGTTGCGACGCAGCAACTTGGTGTGAACCTTGTAGGGGATTTCGTCGGCGTGATACACGCGCGCACCCGACAAACGCGGGGCAAAAAAATACGCGCTCCAGGGCGCGTACTTTCGGTTGTCGAACGGTGGTGGCTTCAGCGCCTCAGCGCACGATGTCCCACCCCATCATCAGCGCCGCGAAGCCCATCAGCGCCGTGCCGCCCCACCCCAGCCAGCGCATGCGGCGCCCCGAGGTGAAGGCGCCCATCACCTTCTCGCGCGTCACCAGGATCATCATCGCCGCCATGATCGGCACGGCCACCACGCCGTTAATCACGGCGCTCCAGTAGAGCGCCTTCATCGGATCGATCGGCGTGAAGTCCAGCGCGGTGCCCACCAGCGTGGCGACCGCGATGATGGCGTAGAACTCCTTGGCCTCGCGCCAGTGCCGCTCCAGGCCCTCTTCCCATCCGAAGGCTTCGGCCACCGCGTAGGCGGCCGACGAGGCGAGCACCGGCACGGCGAGCAGGCCCGTGGCGATGATGCCGCCGGCGAAGAGCCAGAAGGCGAAGTCGCCGGCCAATGGCCGCAGCGCCTCGGCCGCCTGCGCCGCCGAGGTCACGTCGTGCACGCCGGCCGCGTACAGCACGGAGGCGCCGACGACCATCACGAAGAACGCGATCAGGTTGGAGAAGGTCATGCCCACCCAGGTGTCGAGCCGCACGCGGCGCAGGTCGTGGCGCACCTGCTTGTCGGTGCCGCGCCTGCCGCCCTTCAGCCGCAGCTCTTCGACCTCCTGCGAGGCCTGCCAGAAGAACAGGTAGGGCGAGATCGTGGTGCCCAGGAGCGCGACGATCATCATCCAGTAGTCGCCGCGCCATTGCAGCCGGGGCACGACCAGGTCGTGCAGCACCCGCGCCCACTCCACCTGCACCACGAACACCGCCGCCACATAGGCGAAGAGCGTGAGCGTCAGCCACTTGAGGATGTGGGCGAGCTTGCGGTACGGCACGAACACCTGCAGCAGCACCGTGACCACGCCGAACACCAGCGAATGGAAGTGCGCACCGCCGCCCACCACCAGCTGCAGCGCCTCGCCCATGGCCGAGATGTCGGCCGCGATGTTGATGGTGTTGGCGGCCACCAGCAACGCCACCAGCACGATGAGAAAACTGCGCGGCATGTGCTCGCGCAGGTTGGCCGCCACGCCCTTTCCCGTGACCCGGCCGATGCGCGCCGACACCAGCTGGATCGCCACCATGAACGGCAGCGAGAGAAACACCGTCCACAGGAGGCCCGTGCCGAACTGCGCCCCCGCCTGCGTGTAGGTGGCGATGCCCGAGGGGTCGTCGTCCGCCGCGCCGGTGACGACACCGGGACCGACGTGGCGCAGGAATGAGGGAATGCGTTTCTTCATGACGGGCGCGATGCTGGCATGCCGAGCCTGACCACTGCATGAACGCAGCGCACTTCTTTCACCTGCGTTCCGAAAAGAGCGCGGTGATCACCTGCCGCAGCCAGCGGTTGGCCGGATCGCCCTCGAAGCGCTTGCTCCAATGCAGCGACACGCTGAAGTCGCGCAGCGGAAACGGCGGCTCCACGATGGCATAGCCGCCCTCCTCCGCGAAGCCGCGCGCGATGTTGCGCGGCATCACCACCGCCAGGTCGGTCGCGCGCACGATGGCCGGCAGCACCATGAAGTGCTCGGTCGTGAGGCGGAGGCGCTCCTCCAGGTTCAGCAGTTGCAGGATGCGCAGCGTGTCGGCGTGCGTGCGCACCGCCACGTAGTCGAGCTCCTGCAGCGCCTCGAGCAGCGCCTGCCCCTTGCGCCGGCGCTTGACGAAGGGATGGCCCTTGCGCAGCAGCACGATGTAGCGGTCCTTCAGGAGGTGCGCGCGCTGCGTGTCGCGCACGTTCGAGAGAAAGCCGAAGGCGAAGTCGATGCGGCCGCTGTCGAGGGCGGGTGCCACTTCCGCGGGCAGCAGCGGCAGGGTCTCCAGCCGCACGCCGGGCGCCAGCTCGCCCAGCCGGGCCATCAGCGCGGGCAGGAAGCGCCCCTCGCCGATGTCGCTCATGTGAATGCGAAAGCTCTTGCGCGACACCAGCGGCTCGAAGCGGTCGGGCTCGTGCAGCGCCGCCTCGATCGTGCTGAGCGCCACCTGCACCGCCACCGCGAGCCGGTCGGCGCGCGGCGTGGGCGCCACGCCGCCGGGAGCGCGTGTGAAGAGCGCGTCTTTCAGGAGCAGCCGCAGCCGCCCGAGGCCATGGCTCGCCGCGGGCTGCGTAAGCCCCAGCGACTCCGCGGCGCGGCTCACGCTGCGCTCGCGGTAGACCGCATCGAACAGACGCAGCAGGTTGAGGTCGATGGAGTCGATATGCATGCCATTCATATTGCTTAGCTCGATTATTTTATTGAACGCAGGCCCCATGGCACGCACACTGGCGGGCGGTATTCAGCCGACCTCCCAGTCGGCCCGTTCGAACACCCACGACAAGAAGGAGACACGACATGGCCAGACTCCGTCCGCATGCGGCCCTCGCCGCCCTGCTCTTGACTGCTGCCGCCGCGTGGGCCCAGCAGCCTCCGGCCGAAGAACCGGGATGGGCCAAGGGCCGCCCCAAGAATGAAGCCGCCACGCGCCTGGCACCGGTGCCCTCCTTCCCGATTCCCACCGCGCCCGACCAGTTGCCCACCGCCAGGTTCAAGCTCCCGCCGGGCTTCAAGGTGGAGACCTGGGCTTCGGGCGTGCTCGATGCGCGCGAGTTGCGCCAGGGCGCCAAGGGCACCGTCTTCGTGAGCACGCTCTTCGTGGGCAACAAGGTCTATGCGATCGCGGAGAAAGGCGACCGCAAGCCCAAGACCATCATCGACAAGACCGAGTTCGCCACCGGCATCGAGTTCTACAAGGGCGCCCTCTTCCTGGCCACGCACAAGCAGATCGTGCGCTACGACGGCATCGAGGACAAGCTGGACAACCCCGGCACGCCCGTGGTGCTGAACGACAAGCTCCCCGGCGGACAGGACCACAGCTGGCGCTACCTGCGCATGCACGGCGACAAGCTTTACTACGCGGTCGGTGCGCCCTGCAACCTGTGCGAGCCCGACGACGCGCATGCGCGCATCTTCCGCATGAACCCCGACGGCAGCGGCATCGAGACGATCGCGCGCGGCGTGCGCAACACGGTGGGCTTCGATTTCGACCCCAAGACCGGCAACCTCTGGTTCACCGACAACGGCCGCGACTGGCTCAGCGAAGACCTGCCCAACGACGAGCTCAACGTGGTGGCCAAGCCCGACCAGCACTTCGGCTACCCGTACTGCCACCAGGGCAACCTCCTCGATTCGGAATTCGGCTGGGGCAAGCGCTGCGACGACTACCAGAAGCCCGCCGCCCTGCTCGGCCCGCACGCCGCCGCGCTGGGCCTCACCTTCTACAACGGCAAGAGCTTCCCGGCCAAGTACCGCGGCGCGATGTTCATCGCCCGCCACGGCCCGTGGAACCGCACCACCAAGTACGCCGACATCGCGGTCGCCTGGCCCGACGGCAAGGGCGGCGCGAAGGTCGAGCCCTTCATGACGGGCTTCGTGGAAAACAACACCTACCTTGGCCGGCCGGTCGACTTTCTCGTGCTGAAGGATGGCTCGATGCTCCTGAGCGACGACCACGCCGGGGCGATCTACCGCATCAGCTACGGCGGCCGATGAAGAGAGCCGGCGTCATTTCCAAAGCGATCGCGGCGGGCTTCATGGCGCTGGCGTTGTCATCGGCGGTTGCGCAGGGCGCGAAGCCTGCGCCATCGGCCGCATCGGCGCAGCCCAGCTATGCGCAACGCTATGCGTCGCTCTGCGCCTCGTGCCACGGCGGGAACGGCCGCAGTGACATGGCAGGCACGCCGGTGCTCGCGGGCCAACATTCGTTCTATGCGATCACGCAGCTGTTCCTGTTTCGCGAGGGCCGGCGCGACAACCCCGCGATGACCGCGGTCGCCAAGACCATGACCGATGCCGACCTGCGCGGCTTCTCCGAGTTCATCGCCACGCTGCCCGCGGTGCCCGCACCGCCCGCCGCCACACCACCCGACGCCGCGCGCATGACCCGCGGCCAGGCCCTCGCGCAGGAGCATCGCTGCGTGATCTGCCACGGCGCCGACCTGAGCGGCGGCCAGCAGGTGCCGCGCATCGGCCAGCAGCATGAAGACTACCTGCAGCTCTCGCTGCAGGGCTTTCGCACGGGCAAGCGCCCCGGCTACACGCAGGCGATGGGCGAGGCGGTGAGCCGCATTGCGCCGGACGACCTGGACACCCTCGCGTACTACGTTGCGCGCTTTCCCGCCGCACCCGCGAAGCCTCCACCCAAGTAACACCGCCGTACGACATCTGCGAGTGCGCCATGCGGACGCAGCGCACCGCGCACCCGAAAACACCCCCAACCACGAACATCGGAGCCGAATCTCTTGGAAGTCTCATTCAGCAAGGAAGTAGAAATGCTGCGTCTCGGCAGAGGCGCCACCTTCCACGGCGAGGGCATCCTCGCCATCACCAAGGGCCTGTTGCAATCGGGCGTGGCCTACGTGGGCGGCTACCAGGGCGCGCCCGTGTCGCACCTGCTGGACGTCATGGTCCAGGGCAAGGCCTACATGGACGAGCTGGGCGTGCACGTGGAGGCATGTTCGAACGAGGCCTCGGCCGCGGCGATGCTCGGCGCGTCCATCCACTACCCGCTGCGCGGCGCGGTCACCTGGAAATCGATAGTCGGCACCAACGTGGCGGCCGATGCGCTCTCCAACCTCTCTTCGCCCGGCGTGACCGGCGGCGTGCTGATCGTGGTGGGCGAGGACTACGGCGAAGGCGCCAGCGTGATCCAGGAGCGCACGCATGCCTACGCGCTCAAGTCCAGCATGTGCCTGCTCGATCCGCGGCCCGACCTGGGCGTGATGGTGCGCATGGTGGAAGAAGGCTTTCGCCTCTCCGAAACCTCGAACATGCCGTGCCTCATGGAGCTGCGCATCCGCACCTGCCACGTGCGCGGCAGCTTCGAGTGCAAGGACAACGTCTCGCCCGCCGTCTCCACCCGCGCGTTGATGACCGAGCCCGCGGGCTTCGACTACATGCGGCTCGCGCACCCGCCCGTCACCTTCCGCCACGAAAAGCTCAAGGGCGACGAACGCATTCCGGCGGCGCGGCGCTACATCGTGGCGAACGGCCTCAACGAACTGATACCGGGTGGGCGCCACGTCGACCTGGGCATCGTGGTGCAGGGCGGTCTCTACAACGCACTGATCCGCAGCCTGCAGCAGCAGGGCCTGGCCGATGCGTTCGGCGAAACCGACATCCCGATCCTCGTGCTCAACGTGACCTACCCGCTGGTGCCCGAGCAGGTGGCCGACTTCTGCATCGGCAAGCGCGCGGTGCTGGTGGTGGAAGAAGGCCAGCCCGAATACATCGAGCAGGACATCGCCACCTTGCTGCGCCGGCGCGACATCCAGACGCCGCTGCACGGCAAGGACATGCTGCCCGCGGCCGGCGAGTACGGCGTCGAGGTGCTGTCGGGCGGCATCGGCAAATTCGCCGCGAAGTACATCGAGACCGGCGAGGCCCTGTCTTCCGCAGAGGCCTGGCTCGCAGGCAATCGCGAGCGCCGCGAGGCGGTGGCGCGGCAGCTGGCAACGCCGCTGCCCAACCGGCCACCGAGCTTCTGCATCGGCTGCCCCGAGCGCCCGGTGTTCTCCGCACTCAAGCTCGCGCAGCAGGAGACGGGGCCGGTGCACATCGCGGCCGACATCGGCTGCCATGCCTTCGGCACCTTCGAGCCGTTCTCGATGGGCCACTCGATCCTGGGCTACGGCATGAGCCTGGCAAGCCGCGCGGGCGTGGCGCCGATGATGAACCGCCGCACGCTGTCGATCATGGGCGACGGCGGTTTCTGGCACAACGGCCTGCTCACCGGCGTGCAGAGCGCGCTCTTCAACGACGACGACGCGGTGCTCCTGATCTTCAAGAACGGCTACACCTCGGCCACCGGCACGCAGGACATCATCTCCACGCCCGACGACGAGACGAAGGAGCGCGCCGTCGACAAGCAGCAGAGCCTGGTCGACAAGAACCAGACCATCGAGGCCACGCTCACGGGCCTGGGCGTGAAGTGGATGCGCACCGTGACCACCTACGACGTGGAGCGCATGCGCAAGACGCTGACCGAGGCGCTCACCAGCGACTTCAACGGCCTGAAGGTGGTGATCGCCGAGGGCGAATGCCAGCTCGAGCGCCAGCGCCGCATCAAGCCGTGGCTTGCAGGCCTGCTGAAAAAAGGCGAGCGCGTGGTGCGCGTGAAATACGGCGTGGACGAAGACGTGTGCAACGGCGACCACGCGTGCATCCGCTTGTCGGGCTGCCCCACGCTCACGCTCAAGGACAACCCCGATCCGCTCAAGGTCGACCCCGTGGCCACCGTGATCGACGGCTGCGTGGGCTGCGGCCTGTGCGGCGCGAACGCGCATGCGGCCACGCTGTGCCCGAGCTTCTATCGCGCCGAGGTGGTGCAGAACCCGAAGTGGCACGAGCGCATCGTGCACTCGCTGCGCGGCGCGATGGTGCGCGCGCTGCAACCCGCATGAACCGCATGAGCCGCGCCATGGAACACAACCGCCCCCTCACGCTCCTGGTCTGCGCCCTCGGCGGCGAAGGCGGCGGCGTGCTCACCGAATGGCTGGTGGACATCGCCCGCCATGCCGGCTACGCCGCGCAGAGCACATCGATCCCCGGCGTGGCGCAACGCACCGGCGCCACCACCTACTACATCGAGGTGTTCCCCGTGCCGCTCGCGCAACTGGCCGGCAGGCGCCCGGTGTTCAGCCTGAGCCCGGTGCCGGGCGCGCTCGATGCGATCGTCTCCTCGGAACTGCTGGAGACCGCGCGGCAGATCGGCAACGGCATGAGCGCGCCGCTGCGCACGCTGGTCATCAGCTCGTCGGCCCGCATCTTCACCACCGCCGAGCGCATGGAGCCCGGCGACGGCCGCGCCGATGCGCAGCGCCTCGTCGACGTGGTGAAAGCCTTCAGCCGCGAGCACCACGTGTTCGACATGAACGCCATCGCGCGCGACAGCGGCACGGTGGTCAGCGCGGTGATGCTGGGCGCCATCGCAGGCAGCGGCCTCTTCCCGTTTCCGCGCGAGGCCTACGAGCACGTGGTGCGCGGCGGCGACACGAGCGCGCCCGAGAAGCTCGGCAAGATGGCCGCCGCCAGCCTGCGCGGCTTCGCGGCCGCCTTCGATGCCGTGAGTGCGCCGCGCACGCAGGCCGCCTTCGTGAACAGCGTGATGGCCGGCGACACCAGCGATGCGCCTCCCCCGCCGCGTGCACTGCCAGACGACCTGGCGCGGCGCTTTCCGCCCGCCGTGCACGACATGCTCACGCTCGGCCATGCCCGCGTGCTCGACTACCAGGACGCCGCCTACGCGACGCTGTATGCCGACCGATTGGGCCAGGTGCTCGATGCCGAGCGCGCCGCCGATCCGGCCGGCGCCCACGGCTTTGCCATCACGCGCGAGGCCGCGCGCTGGCTCGCGCTGTGGATGGCCTTCGACGACATCGTGCGGGTGGCCGCGCTCAAGGGCCGCGCGAGCCGTGCGCAGCGTGTGCGAAAGGAAGTGCGCGCCACCGACGAAGACATCGTGAAGGTCTACGACCACTTCAAGCCCGGCGCCGCCGAGTTCGCCGCGCTGCTGCCGCCCGCGCTGTCGCGCCGCGTGACCGCATGGGACCGCGGCCGGCAGGCGCGCGGCCGCGAACCCTGGGCGCTGCCGCTGAAGGTGGGCAGCCACTCGGTGTTCGGCATGGCGTCATTGCGGCTCCTGTCCTCGCTGCGCTGGCTGCGCCGCCGCGGCAGCCGATTCGCCGAGGAGCAGGCACTGATCGAACGCTGGCTCGCGGCGGTGGAGCACGGCACGCGCGAGGCCTGGGCGCTGGGCCAGGAGATCGCGCTGTGCGGCCGGCTCATCAAGGGCTATGGCAGCACCAACGAACGCGGCAAGGAGAACCTGCTGCACGTGACCGACCATCTCGCGGCGCAGCCCGGCCTTGCGCCCGCCGCGCGCGCGCAGTCCATCGCGGCAGCACGCACCGCGGCATTGGCCGACGATGCCGGCCGCGCACTCGATGCCGCGCTGGTCGCGCACGGCGCGCCCGCCCGCCCGGTCAAGGCCCAGCCCATCCGCTGGATGAAGCGCAGCAAGCCCACCGGCGGCACCTGAGCGATCCCCGAGTTTCTACACACCATAACGAAGGAGACCATGCAAACCACTCACCACCCCCGCTATCGCGGCACGCGCCCCCAACGTGCGTTGCACGCGTTGCGCACCTCGCCCATCGCGCTGCTCGCGGCCTGCGCCGCGCTCGTGCTCGGCACGCCCGCCGTGCAGGCGCAGGACAAGCCCGTGCAGCTCAAGCTCTCGAGCTGGGTGCCCGCGCAGCATCCGCTCAATCCCGCGCTGCAGGCGTGGGCCGACGACATCAAGAAGGCCTCGAACGGCACCCTCACCGCGATCCTGTTTCCGTCGGAGCAACTGGGCAAGGCCTTCGACCACTACGACATGGCGCGCGACGGCATCGCCGACTTCTCGTATGTGAACCCGGGCTATCAGCCGGGCCGCTTCCCGGTGATGGCGGGTGCATCGCTGCCTTTCCTCTTTGCCAACGGCAAGGAAGGCTCGGCCGCCATCGACGCCTGGTACCGCAACTACGCGGCCAAGGAGATGAAGGACGTGAAGTATTGCTTCGCGTTCGTGCACGACCCCGGCACCTTCCACTCGCGCAAGAAGATCGTGGTGCCCACCGACGTGAAGGGCCTGAAGGTGCGGCCGGCCACGAGCACCGTGGGCCAGCTGATCACCTCGCTGGGCGGCACCAACGTGCAGGCCTCGGCGCCCGAGTCGCGCGACATGCTGGAGCGCGGCGTGGCCGATGCGATCACCTTCCCGTGGGGTTCGATCGGCCTCTTCGGCATCGACAAGGTGGTGAAGTACCACATGGATGCGCCGCTGTACGTCACGCCCTTCGTCTGGGTGATGAACAAGGGCAAGTACGACGCGATGTCCGCCGGGCAGAAGAAGGTGATCGACGACCACTGCACCAGCGAGTGGGCGCAGAAGGTGGCCGCGCCGTGGGCCGACTTCGAGTTCGCGGGGCACGCCAAGATCGCGGCGCAGTCCGGCCACGAGGTCTACAAGCTCACGCCCGAGCAACTCGATGCATGGCGCAAGGCCGCTGCACCGTCGGAAGCGCAATGGGCCGAGAGCGTGAAGAAGGTGGGCGAGGACCCGAAGGCGGTGATGGATGCCTTGAAGGCCAGCCTCGCCAAATACAAATCGGCGCTGTAACTGTTGCTCGCCCCCAGGCTGCGCGCACTTCGTGTCGCTTCGCCAACCCCCTACCGGGGCGGGCCGGCCGCTTCGGGCGGCCGTGCGCGGCGGCCCCTGAAAAAGAACGGAGACCCATGGCCCAACGCCCAGTCAATCTCATGGACCGCGCGATCAACACGATCGAATGGCTCGCCGCCATCTTCGTGGGGATCGTTGCGCTCAACATCTTCGTGGCCGTGGTGCTGCGCAAGTTCTTCGACACCTCGATTCCCGACGCCTACGACTTCGGCCGCATGCTGCTGGGCATCCTGATCTTCTGGGGCATCGCGGCCACCAGCTACCGGGGCGGCCACATCACGGTCGACCTGGTGTGGACGGCGGCGGGCCCGCGCATGAAGCGCGTGATCGACGTCTTCGCCACGCTGGTGCTGCTGTTCGTGGTGGCGGTGCAGACCGCCATGCTGTTCGACAAGGTGCGCGGCACCTATGTGGACAACGTGCTGACCTACGACATGAACATTCCGACCTGGCCGTTCTATGCGGTGGCGTGGTTCGGCGACGTGTGCGCGGTGCTGCTGATCGCCATTCGCACGTACCGCTTGATCTTTCACCCCGAGCAGCTCGAAGAAGTTCACGCTGAACAGAAAGCCGACGAATGAGCCCCGATGCAGTTGCAGTCCTGGGCTTCGTCGCCCTCTTCGCATTGATGCTGTTGCGCGTGCCGGTGGGCATGGCGATGGGCCTCGTGGGGGTTGTCGGCTACAGCTATCTCGTGGGCCCCGGGCCCGCGCTGAAGCTGGTGGGCCAGACCTCCATGCGCACCGTGACCGACTACACCTTCGGCGTGATCCCGATGTTCATGCTGATGGGCGCGCTGGTGTCGGTGTCGGGCGTGAGCCGCGAGCTCTTCAAGGCGGCCAACTCGATGATCGGCCACCTGCGCGGCGGCCTGGGCGTGGCCACCGTGGTGGCCTGCGGCGGGTTCGCGGCGATCTGCGGCTCGTCGGTGGCCACGGCGGCCACGTTCTCGGCGGTGGCGTATCCGGAGATGCGGCGCTTCAACTACCCGCAATCGTTCTCCACCGGCGTGATCGCCGCGGGCGGCACGCTGGGCGCGATCTTGCCGCCCTCGACGGTGCTCGCGGTCTACGCCATCCTCACGCAGCAGGACATCGGCAAGCTCTTCATGGCGGGCATCGTGCCGGGCATCCTGGCGATGGCGATGTACGTGCTGACCATTGCCATCATCGTGAAGCTGCGGCCCGACTGGCTCCCCGGCGGCGAAGTGAAGCCTTGGTCGGAGCGCTTCAAGGACCTGAAGAACGTGTGGGCGCCGCTGGTGCTTTTCGTCTTCGTGATCGGCGGGCTCTACGGCGGCTTCTTCACGCCGACCGAAGCGGGCGGCGTGGGCGCGAGCGGCGCCTTCATCCTGGGCCTGGTGCGGCGCAAGCTCGACGGGCCAAAGATCCGCGAGGCGCTGCTCTCGGCCACGCGCACGGCGGCAGCGGTGTTCACGGTGCTGATCGGCGCGCTGCTGTTCGGCTATTTCCTCACCATCACGCAAAGCCCGCAGAAGCTCACCGAGTTCCTCACGGGCCTGGGCATCGGCCGCTACGGCGTGCTCGCGCTCATCATGGTGATGTACCTGGTGCTGGGCTGCCTGATGGACGCGATGGCGATGATCATCCTCACGGTGCCCATCATCTTTCCGGTGATCGTGCACCTGGGGTTCGACCCCATCTGGTTCGGCGTGATCATCGTGATGACGGTGGAGTTGGGGCTCATCCATCCGCCGGTGGGAATGAACGTCTTCGTCATCAAGAGCGTGGTGAAGGACGTGAGTTTCACCACCATCTTCAAGGGCGTGCTGCCGTTCATCGCGACGGACATCGTGCGCCTGGTGATCCTGATCGCGTTCCCGGCCATCGCCCTGTGGCTGCCAACGAGAATGGGCTGATGAGTACAACAGGCAAAGAGATCACCTACACCGCACGCGTCGAGTTCGGCGATTGCGACCCGGCCGGCATCGTCTGGTTTCCCAATTTCTTCCGCTGGATCGATGCGGCCTCGCGCCACTTCTTTGCTGAATGCGGGGTGCCGCGCTGGGAAGAAACGATGCAAACGCTGGGCGTGATCGGCACGCCGCTGGTCGACACGCACACGCGCTTCGTGAAGACCGCGAGCTACGGCGACACGCTCCAGATCGCGGTGCGCATCGCCGAGTGGCGCGACAAGAGCTTCGTGCAGACCTACCGCGTGACGCGCGGCGACGACCTGATCCTCGAATGCGAAGAAGTGCGGATCTTCGCGGCGAAACGCGAGGGCGGCGGCATCCGCGCGGTGCCGATTCCGCCCGGCATTCGCGCACTCTGCGAGTAGCGTCGCCGGCGACGCCGGCCAAGTCCTTTGACCTCATTCATGGCGCCGCCGCGCTCGTGTTAGGCCTTTCGGTACCCTTTCATTTCCCACGACTCGATACAAATAATCACAGCCATTACAAAGCTGGAGGCGAGCTGTGAACCATGTCTACCGTGTCATCTTTGATCGTCGGTTGGGGGAGTTCCGGGTCGCATCGGAACTGACCAAGAGCAGTGGTTCAGGGGGGTCAAGCAGCTCCCGCGTTCTGCGCCGAAGCATGCTGCCGGCACTGGCAATGCTGGCGGCGCTGCAGCTTCACAGCGGAGAGGCCGCAGCGGCATGCACGCCGCCATCGCCCGCCGATGGTGCCTCGGTGAGTTGCGATGGCCCGGCGACCCTCCTGAGTCCGAACAGCTTTCTCAGCCCCGCGAACGGCCTCATCGTCACGGTGCAGTCGACCGGCACCATGAGCACCTCGCCCGGCGGCACCGCGATGACCCTGGGCGGCAACGACATCACGCTCACCAACCTGGGCGCGATCGATGCGAATGCCGCGGGTTCCCTGGTGCTCGCGCGGGCCCTGACGATCGGCAACCTGATCGCGCCCACCAGCAGCAACGTGCTGGTCAACAACCAGGGCCTGATCGAGGGCACCTTCGACGGCACCTTCGGCCTGCTCGGCACGGCCGCCGTCATCGCCAACGCCGGAACCACGACGTTCAACAACAGCGGCACGATCGGCATCAACGCGTTTGGCGTCTTCGACCCGGTCAACGCGATCGCGGTGGCCATCTACGGCGGCGGCAACGTCAACTTCACGAACACCGGAACGATCACGGGCCGCGTGGCCTTCGCGAGCCCCACCACCGGTGGCAACACCTTCGTCAACTCGGGCACGATCAACGGCAGCGTCTCGCTGGGCACGGCGCTGAGCAACGACACCTTCACCGCGGTGACCGGATCGTCGATCGCCAATCCGCTGCTACCGCTGCCGGCCGTGACCCTTCCGACGCCCACGCTGCCGCCCGGCCTGCTCACCTTCGCCGCCACCGGCACGGTCGACGCGGGCATCGGCGGCACCGACACGCTCGTGCTGCAGAACACCGTCAACCCGCCGGGTTCGGGCAACGGCGGCACCGGGAGCGTCTCCGCGCTGCAGTACCTCAATTTCGAGAACCTCGTCGTCAACAGCGGCACCTGGACGTTGCAAGGCGCCTTGGTGAGCGGCTCCGCCATGCTCAACGGCGGCACCGCGATCTTCGACAACGCGCTGTCCTTCGGCACCGGCACGATGACCGGAAACGGCGGTGCCATCGAGGCCTCGGTCGGAGGCATCACGCTCGCGCAGAACATCAACCTGACCACCGGCCTGACCGTGCAAGGCGCCAACAGCCTGACGCTCGGCGGCACGATCAGCGGGGGCGCCGGCCTGGTCAAGAACGGAACCGGCACCCTCACCCTTTCGGGCACCAACAATTTCAGCGGCGGACTGGCACTCAACGCGGGCGGCCTCACGCTCGGCTCGGCCGGCTCGCTGGGCACCGGCCTCTTCATCGTGGGCGGCCCGGCAACGCTCAACACCGCGTTCACGGGCACGCTGACCAACACAGTGCAGCTCAACGGCGCGCTCACGCTCAACGGCGCCGGGAGCCTGACGCTGGGCGGCAACATCGCGGGCGCCGGCAGCCTGACGCTCGGCAGCGGAAGCCTGTCGCTCACCGGCAGCAACAACTACGGCGGCGGCACCGTGCTGCAGGCCGGCGCGATCAACGTCGGCACCAGCGGCGCGCTCGGCACGGGCGACCTGACCATTGGTGGCGCCGGGTCGCTGACCGGTGCACCCGGTGTCGCGCTCGGCAACAACATAGTTCTGAACAGCACGCTGAACTTCGGCGCGGGCGGCGGCGGCGGCGCGCTGACGATCAACGGCAAGATCACCGGCACGGGCGGCATCAACCTGGCCGGCGCGCCGGGGCTCACGCTCAACGGCGCGAGCACCTTCACCGGCGGCTTCAACCTGGGCGGCGGCGCGCTCACCGTGGGCAACAACACCGCGCTCGGCCTGGGTTCGGTCACGGTCGGCGGCTCCAGCTCGCTCTCGGCGAACGCGAACGTGAGCCTGGGCAACAACTTCGTTCTCAACGGGCCGCTCGCCGTCAACGGGGCCAGCGACCTCGCGCTCAACGGCACGATCACCGGCGCGGGCAGCATCACGAGCAGCGGGACGGCCAAGCTGTCGCTGGGCGGCGCGAACACCTTTTCCGGAGGCGTGCTGCTGCAGAGCGGCGGACTCGGCCTGGGCACCAACACGTCGCTGGGCCTGAGCACGCTCGTGGTCGGCGGTGCCGCCACGCTCGATGCCAGTGCAGGCGTGAGCGTGGGCACCGCGGTCGTGCTGAATGCGGGCCTGACCGTCGGTGGCGCCAACGACATCACGCTCAACGGCCCGGTGTCCGGCGGTGCCGGGCTCGGCTACAACGGCACGGCGACGCTGGCCCTGAACGGCGCCAACACCTTCGGCGGCGGTGTCGCGCTGGGCAGCGGCACGCTGAGCGTGGGCAACAGCCTCGCGCTCGGCACGGGTGGGCTCGACGTGTCCGGCAGCGCGACCCTGAAGGCGGGCGTGCCGGGCATCGCGCTGGCCAACGGCGTCACGCTGGGCGCCGGCGCCACGCTGGGCCTGACGGGTGCGAATGCGATCGCGCTGGACGGCATCGTCGGCGGCGCGGGGGCACTCGCGATCAACGGCCCCGACGTCACCCTGGGCGGCGCCAACAACTTCGGCGGCGGCGTGACGCTGGCAGGCGGCACCCTGTCGCTCGGCACCAGCACGTCGCTGGGCACCGGCACGCTCGACGTCACGGGCGCCGCCACGCTGGCGAGCACCGGCGGTGCGCTCGCGCTGACCAACGCGGTCGCGCTCGGCGCAGGGCTCACGGTGGGCGGCGCGGTGGACCTCGCGCTGAACGGCGTGGTCAGCGGCAGCGGTTCGCTCATCAAGAACGGCGCCGGCACGCTGGCGCTCAACGGTGCCAACAATTTCGGCGGCGGCCTCACCCTCCAGGCGGGCACGCTCAGCGTCGGCAGCAACACCGCGCTGGGCACCGGCGCGCTGACGGTGGGCGGCACCGCGACGCTCGCCGCCAGCAGCGACGTGGCGCTGGCGAACGGCGTCGTGCTCAACGCCAACCTCGGCATCGCAGGCGCCAAGAACATCGCCATCGGCGGCACGGTCAGCGGCGCCGGGGGAATCTCGATGGGCAGCACCGGCACGCTGGCGCTGAACGGCGCCAACACCTACTCGGGGCCGACCGTGGCCGCCAGCGGCACGCTGCAGGTGGGCAACGCGACCGGCAGCGCCACCGGGAGCGGCGCGGTCACGATACAGGGCGGCGCCACGCTGTCGGGCACTGGCCGCATCGGCGGCGATGTCACGCTCAACAACACTGCCGTGCTGGCACCGGGCGCCCCCGGCGCGATGGGCACGCTCACCATCGGCGGCAACCTGTCGCTCGCCAACGGCAGCGTGTTCGACTACCAGTTCGGCGCGCCCGGCCCCAACTTCGCCACGCCCGGCCAGAGCGACAGCGTGAGCGTGGGCGGCGACCTCCTCATCGCGGGCAACACCACCATCAACGTGACGGACACCGGCGGCTTCGGCCCCGGCGTGTACCGGCTCGTGGACTACGGCGGCGCGCTCACGGGCGGCGGCACGCTGACGCTGGGCGGCGTGCCCGGCGGCGCGGCGCTGGTGCTGCAGAACCTCACCGCCGACAAGCGCTTCACGCTCGTCAACGCCACGGGCGTGACGCTGGACTTCTGGAACGCGAACGGCCTCGCCAGCCCGACGCAGGCAGGCGGCGGCACCGGCACTTGGTCGACCACCTCGCCGGTATGGACCGACGCGCTGGGCAGCATCACGGTGCCGATGCAGCCGCAACCGGGCTTTGCGATCTTCACCGGCGCGCCGGGGACGGTCACGGTGGACAACACCCCCGGCCCCGTGCAGGCCACCGGCCTGCAGTTCGCGGCCAGCGGCTACACGCTGACCGGCGACCCGCTCACGCTGCTGGGCGCCGGCGCAGGTGCCAAGGCGGAGATCCGCGTGGGCGACGGCGGCGCGGGGTCTGCGGGCTTCACCGCCACGCTGAACAACGTGCTTGCCGGCACCGCGGGCATCGCCAAGACCGGCGACGGCACGCTGGTGCTGGGAGGCGCCAACACCTACACCGGCGGCACCGCGGTGCAAGGTGGCGCACTGTCCGTTTCGGCCGATGCCAACCTGGGCGCGGCAGGCGGCAACGTCGCGCTGAATGGCGGGCGGCTGCAGGTCACGGGCACCACCTTCACCGGCACCGCACGCGATGTGGATGTGGGCGCGGCGGGCGGCGGCATCGAGGTCGTCGATGCGGGTCTGAACTTGACCGCCAGCGGCGCGCTCAGCGGCAGCGGCGAACTCATCAAGTCGGGCGATGGCACGCTGACGCTCGCGGGCCCCAGCACCCACACGGGCGCCACCACCGTCGCGGCCGGCACGCTGCGCCTGGGTGCGGCGGACATGCTCACCCCCACCGCACCGCTCGCAGTGGCCGACAAGGCGGGCGCCACGCTCGACCTGAACGGCTTCAACCAGACCATCGGCTCGCTCTCGGGCGGCGGCAGCGCGGGCGGCGAGCTCAAGCTCGGCAGCGCCACGCTCACCACCGGCGGCGACAACACCAGCACCACCTTCGGCGGCACGCTGAGCGGCACCGGCAGCGTGGTCAAGCAAGGCACGGGCGACTTCACGCTGACCGGCACGAACACCTATTCGGGTGCGACGCAAGTGAACGCGGGCACGCTGAGCGCGGGCGCCGCCAACGCGCTGAGCGCGGCCTCCGCCACCAGCGTGGCCGCCGGTGCCACGCTCGACCTGGGCGGCTTCAGCCAGACCGTGGCCTCGCTGACCAACAGCGGCACCGTCTCGCTGGCGGGCGCGGCGCCGGGCACCACGCTCACCGTCAACGGGCCGTACGCGGGCAACAACGGCATCCTGCGGCTGGGCGCGGTGCTCAATGCCACGGGCCCATCGGACCGGCTGGTGCTCAACGGCGCCGGGGCCACGGCCAGCGGGCACACCACGGTGCAGATCGTCAACCTCGGCGGCCTGGGCGCACTGACCACGGGCAACGGCATCGAGGTGATCAGCGCCCTCAACGGCGCGACCACCACCGCGCAGACCACCAAGAACGCGTTCGCGCTGTCCGGCGGCCACGTGGACGCGGGCGCCTACGAGTACCGGCTGTACGCCGCGGACGCCAGCGGCGCCGGCGAGAACTGGTACCTGCGCTCCACCACCGGCGGCGGCATTCCGGGCGGACCTGGCGGCCCCGGCGGCCCAGGCGGGACCGGCGGCCTGCCCACCTACCGCATCGAAGTGCCGCTGTACGCCGCGCTCGCGCAGCAACTGCGCCAGGCCAACGTCGCGATGCTGGGCAACCTGCACCTGCGCGGCGGCGAGGACGCGCGGCTCGACATCGCCAACACCGGCGGCCCTGGCCGCCGCGCCTGGGGCCGCGTGATCAGCACCGACATCGACGTGAGCCAGCGCGGCACCGCCAATGCGCGCAGCGACGGGCGCCTGAACGGCTTCCAGGCCGGCACCGACCTGTGGGCCGACACGAACTGGCGCGCCGGCGTCTACGTCGGGCAGCTCGAAGGCAACGTTCGCGTGAACGGCTTCGCGCGCGGCATCGAAGGGCTGGACGCGGGCACCAACGACCTGCGCAACCGCTACCTGGGCGTCTACGCCACCTGGCAGAACGACGGCGGCTGGTATGCCGATGCCGTGCTGCAGGCCGGCCAGCACCGCTACAACGTGCAGCCCATCGCAACCCTGGGCAGCTCGGGCAAGGGCAAGAGCCTGCTGGCCTCGGTCGAAGTCGGCAAGGCCTTCGACATCGGCAGCGGCTGGACCGTGGAGCCGCAGCTGCAGCTCATCCACCAGACCCTGCGCATGGACGACACGGGCATCTCGGGCGCCCGCGTGACGCAGGACCCGAACGACGGCCTCATCGTGCGCGCGGGCGTGCGCATCAAGGGCGAGATCGCCACCGGTGCCGGCACGCTGCAGCCTTACGGCCGCATCAACGTGTTCCACGCCTCCGGCGGCGCGGACGTGGCGCAGTTCCTGAACCTGGGTGGCGGCACGGCCATCCGCAGCGAGACGGGTTCGAGCAGCACCGAAGTGGCCGGCGGCGTCACGCTCGCGCTCGGCGACCGCACCGCGATCTACGGCGAACTCGGCAAGCTGTGGGCCTCGGGCGGCCCGGCGCGCATCAAGAGCTCGCTCAACGCGTCGGTGGGCGTGCGGGTGCGCTGGTAGGCGGCTCGACCAGCCGCGCCAGCAGGCCGTCGACGCCGCGCTCGATCAGGTCGAAGGCCTCGACGAAGGCTTGTTGCCCGCCATACCAGGGATCGGGCACATCGCCTTCGTCGGCCTCGGCGAACTCGGTGAGCATGTGCACCTTGTGGGCGGCGCCCGCGGGTGCGAGACGGCGCAGCGCGGCGCAGTGGCGCGCTGTCATGCCGACGATCCAGTCGAAGCGCTCGAAGTCGCTCGCGCGGACCTGCCGCGCGCAGTGCGCGTGCATCGCGATGCCGCGCCGGCGCGCCTCGGCGATCGAACGCGGATCGGGCGGGTTGCCGCGCTCCTCGTCGGAGATGGCGGCGCTGTCGACATCGATGGAGATGCCTGCGAGGCGGGCCTTGTGCAGCAGGAGCGCGTGGGCGGTGGGGGATCGGCAGATGTTGCCGGTGCAGATGAACAGGACGGAGGGTTTCGTCATTGAACTGAAAGCCTGTTGAAAGATTGCAGCGCGGGTCGACGCCAAACCGCAACAATGAGGCGATAACGACCCTGCTCGCAGTGCAGGACATGGCCAAAACGGTTGACGCTCATTGTGACGCGGTGCAACAATCCCGCATCTTTACTTCGGAGCCCCGTGCGTGGACAGTGCCAGTTGGATCAGTGACAAGAAGACGCGTGCCTCGGCAGGCGTGACACATCCGGCCCTCTAGCGCAGGCTCTCTCGCGCTGTGGCCGCCGTGCACGCAGCGTGACCCGTTCGCCCTCAAGGCAAGCGGTTCTCCCCTCCCGAATCCCGTCGTTTCGCGTCACTGACTTTTTCAGTCAGCTTGCGTGTCCGTGCGCGAGGCCCTTCATCGCGAAGGAGCCTTGTCATGCGTCAATTTCAAACCCGTCAGCAGCAGCAGCAACAGCCGCCGATGCAGGAACCCGTTCGCGCCACGGCGCACGAGCCTGCGCACGCGCCGACGGCGCAGGACGTCGAGAACGAAACGCTCGACCGGGCCGCCGCGCTCTGGACCACGCGGCGCATCCGCAGCTTCTTCCTGCTGCTCGAGCAGCCGCCCCGCGCAGCGCACCGCTGACGCCGCGCCCACAAGACCGCACCGCAGATCGCAAGGAGGCCACCATGGACCCGGACCCTCGCTCGCGCCTTAGCGCGCCGCCTTCATTGAACCCATCGATTGCATCCACCCCACGCAGCGCCGCGCTGCGGAGGACACCTGCCGGCTGAGTGAAGCGGGAGGCGCTCTCCTTCGCGGCCCGCTGTGCCCGAAGGAGACCTCCCATGACCCGCGAACGCCTGCGGCGTGTCGCACGGACGGCCACGAACGGCCGCCTCGACGCACCCCGCTTCTATCCCCAACGTCCCTCGCGCCCATCCCTGCACCTCTGGGCGGCATACCTCTGCGGCCTTGCAGCAACGCAGACGCATGCCGCCGGTGGCCATCATTCGGTGGACGACGCCGCGATCCTCGATCCGGGCCAGTGCCAGCTGGAGACCTGGTCCGACCGCCATGCGCACGCCTCGCAAGGACTGCTGCACATCGGCCCGGCCTGCCGCGTCGGCCCGGTCGAACTCGGACTGAATCTCGAGCGCGAGCACGGCGGCGAAGGCCGCACCGTGCGCGCCGGTCCGCAGATCAAGTGGGCCTTCGCAGTCAACGACAGCCTGAGCGCCGGCGTGCTCGCCACGGCCGGCTGGCAAGGCGACGCACACGCCACCGCGTTGCGTTTGTCCGGCAGCAGCATCGTGGTCCCCGTGACCTGGCAGATCGCCGACAGCTGGCGCGCGCACATCAACCTGGGCCGCGACTTTTACCGCGCGCAGCCGAGCACCAGCCATTCGGGCGCCTCTCTCGAATGGTCCGCCCTGCCCTCCATCTCGTTCGTCGCCGAGCGCTTTCGCGAAGGCGGCGGCAACGCATGGCGCGCCGGCATGCGCTGGACGCCGGTCGAGACGCTGAGCGTCGACCTGAGCCGCGCACGCGGCCTGCGCGCCGACGCACCTGCGTGGTGGACGCTGGGCTTCACCTGGGCCTTCGCGCGCTGACCCCTGATTTCCTCAAGGAGAAAACAAAATGAAAAACGTCCTGAAGTCCTTCTTCGAGAGCTTTCTGCGCAGCCGCCACATGCTGCATCACTTCGAGCGCTGGCAGACGCTGCTGGGCTCCAAGCCGGTCGGCGTGACCTCGGTCGCGATGCCGCCCGACATCGCGAAGGCGCTGGCCGCCGCGTCGCGCACCGATGCCGGCGAGATGCTCGTGCGGCTCGGCAGCTCGCCCCAGGGCCTGAGCGAAGGCCACGCGCAAGTGCTGCGCAAGCGCCTGGGCAGCAACGAGGTGCGCCACGAGCAGCCGCTGCCGTGGTGGACGCACCTGTGGCAGTGCTACCGCAATCCGTTCAACCTGCTGCTCACGGTGCTGGCGCTGATCTCCTACGTCACCGAGGACATGAAGGCCACGCTCGTGATCGGCAGCATGGTGGTGCTGTCCACGGTGCTGCGCTTCCTGCAAGAGTCGCGCTCCAACAAGGCGGCCGACCGGCTCAAGGCGATGGTGAGCAACACCTCCACGGTGCTGCGGCCCGCGCCGGGGCGCAAGGCCGGCGCGGCGGGCGACGAGGGCTTCGACGCCACGCACGCGGGCACGGTGCGCGTCGAGGTGCCGATGCGCGACCTCGTGCCGGGCGACGTGATCGCGCTCTCGGCCGGCGACATGATCCCGGCCGATGCGCGACTGCTCACGGCCAAGGACCTGTTCATCAGCCAGTCCGCGCTCACGGGGGAGGCGATGCCGGTCGAGAAGTTTTCGATCGATCGCGGCGACCACGAAGCCGGCGTGCTCGAACGCGAGAACCTGCTCTTCATGGGCACCAACGTGATCAGCGGCACCGCCACCGCGCTCATCGTGCACACGGGCGACCGCACCTTTTTCGGCGCCCTTGCGCAGCGCGTGACGGCCACCGACCGCGGCACCAGTGCCTTCCAGGCCGGCATCAACCGCGTGAGCTGGGTGCTGATCCGCTTCATGCTGGTGATGGCGCCGCTGGTGCTGGTGATCAACGGCGTGGCCAAGGGCGACTGGTGGGAGGCCGCGCTGTTCGCGCTGTCGATCGCGGTGGGCCTCACGCCGGAGATGCTGCCGATGATCGTGACCGCCACGCTGGCCAAGGGCGCGGTCGTGATGTCGCGCCAGAAGGTGATCGTGAAAAGGCTCGAAGCGATTCACAACTTCGGCGCGATGGACGTGCTGTGCACCGACAAGACCGGCACGTTGACGCAGGACCGCATCGTGCTGGAGCGCCACACCAACGCGTGGGGCGAAGTCTCGAACCATGTGCTGCAACTCGCCTACCTGAACAGCTTTCACCAGACGGGTTTGAAGAACCTGCTCGACAAGGCGGTACTCAATCACGCCGAGATGCAGCCCGAGACACGGCTGCAGACGGCCTACCGCAAGATCGACGAAGTGCCCTTCGACTTCTCGCGCCGCCGCATGTCAGTGGTGGTGGAGAACGGCGGCAGCGAGCACCTGCTGATCTGCAAGGGCGCGCTGGAAGAGATCCTGTCGGTGTGCACCGCCGTCGAGCGCGGCGCCGAGGTGCTGGCGCTCGATGCCGAACTGCTCGCGCGCATTCACCGCGTGGCCTCGGAGCTGAACACGCAGGGCCTGCGCGTGGTGGCCGTGGCGAGCCGCACGCTCGCTGCCGATGCGCGCAAGCCTGCGTACAGCGTGGCCGATGAATCGGGTCTCACGCTGCTGGGCTACGTGGCGTTTCTCGATCCGCCGAAGGAATCGACCGCCCCTGCGCTGCGCGCGCTGGCCGCGCACGGCGTGGCGGTGAAGGTTCTCACGGGCGACAACGAACTGGTCACGCGCAAGGTCTGCGGCGACGTGGGCATCGAGGCCGGCCGCATCGTGCTCGGCCGCGAGATCGAGGACCTGCGCGACGACGAACTGCGCGAGCTGGTCGAGCAGCACCAGGTGTTCGCCAAGCTCACGCCCGCGCACAAGGAACGCATCGTGCACGCGCTGCATGCCAACGGGCACGTGGTGGGCTTCATGGGCGACGGCATCAACGACGCACCGGCACTGCGCGCCGCGGACATCGGCATCTCGGTGGACGGCGCGGTGGACGTGGCCAAGGAATCGGCCGACATCATCCTGCTGGAAAAAAGCCTGATGGTGCTGGAGCAAGGCGTGGTCGAAGGCCGCCGCACCTTCGCCAACATGCTCAAGTACATCAAGCTCACCGCGAGCTCGAACTTCGGCAATGTGTTCTCGGTGCTGGTGGCGAGCGCGTTCCTGCCCTTCCTGCCGATGCTGCCGCTGCACCTGCTGGTGCAGAACCTGCTGTACGACGTGTCGCAGATCGCCATTCCGTTCGACAACGTGGACGAGGAATTCCTCAAGTCGCCGCAGCGCTGGAACCCGGCCGACCTGGGGCGCTTCATGGTGTTCTTCGGGCCGTTGAGCTCGGTGTTCGACATCCTGACCTTCACGGTGATGTGGTTCGTGTTCTCCGCCAACACGGTGGCGCATCAGACGCTGTTCCAGTCGGGCTGGTTCATCGAGGGGCTGCTGTCGCAGACGCTGATCGTTCACCTGATCCGCACCCGCAAGATTCCCTTCCTGCAAAGCCGCGCGGCCTGGCCGCTGCTGGCGATGGGTGCGGCGATTGCCGCGGTGGGTATCTGGCTGCCGATGGGGCCGCTCGCGCACTACTTCAAGCTGCAGGCGCTGCCGCTGGCGTACTTCCCTTGGCTGGTGTTGATGCTGGTGGGCTACGCGGTTCTCACGCAGACGGTGAAGGGGTGGTATGCGCGGCGGTATGGGTGGCAGTGAAGATTGAGGCCGTTGTTCGGGGCGCGTGCACAGGCCACCGGGTACTCCCCTCCGCGAATGTCCCCCGGGCTTCGCCCTCCTCCTTTATTTCGCTGCGGGGAGCACCCGATGCCCTGCGCACCTGGGCACGCTCTGCATGAACTGACGATCAACGACCGCTCTGAAGTGCTCACGCTGATGGTGGTCTCTGTTTCGCGAAATCAAGGAGGCGCCGAAGGCGGGGGCATTCGCGAAACAGAGAGCCCATCGTCGGCGGGAGTGCCGCCTCCGAACACGCGCCTTGCCTTGCTGCAAATGGGCCCATCCATCGACCTCAAATATGCTTGTGCTCCCGATGTGAGGCCTTCTGACATGCATGTGACACCCAAGCCCCGCAAACTATTGGTGCTGGACCTCGACGAAACGCTGATCCACGCCACCGAAAGCACGCTCTCGCACGACGAGGATTTCCGCGTAGGGCCGTATCGCGTTCATTTGCGACCGCACCTCGCCGACTTCTTGAGCAGCGTTCTCGCGCAGTTCAAGGTCGGCATCTGGACTGCATCAGGCGAAAGCTACGCGTCGCAGGTGGTCGAACGCATCTTTCCAAACGGCGCACTGGAGTTCATGTGGTCAAGCGCGCGCTGCACGACGGCGCGAGACTTCACGACAGGCGGCTATCAGACGATCAAGAATCTGCAGAAATTGAAATCCAAGGGTTATCCACTCGAATCGATCATCGCGGTCGACGACACGCCTGCGAAGTATGCGAGGAGCTACGGCAATCTCGTCACGGTGCGCGAGTTCCTGGGTGACAGGTCCGACGCCGAACTTCCATTGCTGGCGGCGTACCTCGCGCATCTCGCGGAGGCACCGAACGTCCGGACAGTCGAGAAGAGGGCTTGGCGCGAACACGCCCGGCGCATGCAGGCTTCGGACTGAATGCACGCGCTCTTATGAAAAAACATCCGATGCAAGCCATTCAAAACTTCAACCTGCTCTCGCTGCTCGACACCTTCGTCAGCGTGGCGATCGCCTTCATCCTCGGCTCGCTGATCGGCCTGGAACGACAGATACGGCAGCGCGCCGCGGGCCTGCGCACCAACACGCTCGTCGCGGTGGGTGCGGCGGTGTTCGTCGACATGGCGAACCGGCTGCACGGTCACGATGGGGCCGTGCACGTGGCGGCCTATGTGGTCTCTGGCATCGGCTTCCTGGGGGCGGGCGCGATCATGAAGGAAGGCACCAACATCACGGGCCTGAACACGGCGGCCACGCTGTGGGGGTCGGCGGCAGTGGGCGCCTGCGCGGGCGCCGACCTGATCGGTGAAGCGACGATTGCGGCGCTGTTCGTGCTGGCGAGCAACACGCTGCTGCTGCCGGTGGTCAATCGCATCAATCGCCGCCCGATCAAGGAAGAATCGAGCGAGGCGACCTACACGGTGCGGGTGATCTGCTCGCGTGCAGCCCGGCCCGCGGTGATGGACCAGCTGCTGCTTCTGCTCGAAGCCGCGAACTACCCGGTGCGCGATGTCGACCAGCACGCCTTCGGGCCGGCCGACACGGAGATCGAGGCAACGCTGTACGCCACCGCGGTCGAGCCACTGGAACTCGACCAGGTGATTACAGAACTCGAAGCGCTCGATGGCGTCCAGCAAGCTTTCTGGAACGCCAGCGCCGAAGACTAAACGCCCATGATCGAAACGGCCTTGGTGTTCAGGTAAGCCTCGAGCGCCTCGGGGCCGCCTTCCGAGCCGTAGCCCGAATCCTTCACGCCGCCGAATGGCATTTCGGGCGACGGGGTGGCGGGCTGGTTGATCCACAGCATGCCCAGTTCGAGCTTCTGGCTCAGCAGGTGCGCGCTCTTGATCGACTTGGTGAAGGCGTAGCCGGCCAGGCCGAACGGCAGGCGGTTGGCTTCGGCGATGGCTTCGTCGAGCGTGTCGAAGCCGCGGATCGCGGCGATGGGGCCGAAGGGCTCGTTGTTGAACACGTCGGCGTCCAGCGGCACGTCGGTCAGCACGGTGGGGGCGAAGAAGTTGCCCGAGTCGCCGACGCGTTCGCCGCCGGCGGCCACGGTCGCGCCCTTCTTGCGCGCATCTTCCAGCACGTAGGCCATCGCGGTGAGGCGGCGTGCGTTGGCCAGCGGGCCGATGGTCGTGCCTTCGGCCAGGCCGTCGCCCAGCTTCAGGCCTTCGGTGTACTTGACCAGCGTGCGGGCGAATTCCTCGCGCAGGCTGTTGTGCACCAGGAAGCGGGTCGGCGAGATGCAGACCTGGCCGGCGTTGCGGAACTTGGCGGCACCGGCGGCCTTGACGGCCAGGGCCACGTCGGCGTCTTCGGCAACGATCACCGGCGCGTGGCCGCCCAGTTCCATCGTGACGCGCTTCATGTGCGAGCCGGCCAGCGCGGCCAACTGCTTGCCGACGGGGGTCGAGCCGGTGAAGGTGACCTTGCGGATGATCGGGTGGGCGATCAGGTAGTTCGAGATTTCGGCGGGGTTGCCGAACACGAGGCCCACGGTGCCGGGCGGAATGCCGGCGTCGACGAAGGCCTGCAGCAGCGCGGCGGGCGAGGCCGGGGTTTCTTCAGGGGCCTTCACCAGGAACGAGCAGCCGGTGGCCAGTGCGGCGCCGAGCTTGCGCACGATCTGGTTGATCGGGAAGTTCCAGGGCGTGAACGCGGCGACGGGGCCCAGCGGCTCCTTCAGCACGAGCTGCTGCGCGGCCAGGTTGCGCGAGGGCACGATGCGGCCGTAGACGCGGCGGCCTTCGTCGGCGAACCACTCGATGATGTCGGCGGCGGCCAGCGTCTCGCCCTTGGCTTCGGCCAGCGGCTTGCCCTGCTCCTGCGTCAGCAGCTTGGCGATGTCGCCGGCGCGTTCGCGGATGAGGCCCGCGGCGCGGCGCATGACGGCGGCGCGCTCGTTGGCGGGCGTGTTGCGCCACTTCTCGAAACCGCGCTGGGCGGCGGCCAGGGCGCGGTCCAGGTCGGCGATGCTGGCATGCGCCACCTTGCCGATGGCCTTGCCGGTGGCGGGGTTCACGACGTCCAGCGTCTTGCCGCCGGTGGCGTCGACCCATTCGTTGTCGATCAGGAGGCGGGTGTCGGTGTAGGTGGCGGTCATGGCGAACTTTTCCTTCGGGACTGGATGATGAAAAGGGGAAATCTGGGGTGCGCGACGCGGCACCTCTTGGGGGTGCGCATGCGACAACGGCGGCAAATCGCCACCGGGGGCATAGATTAACCCGACTTCACCCAACCCCGCCGGGGCCCGGAAATCGCCCTTTCTCGCTCCGTTACAGGATCAAGAGCGCGCGAAAGTCGTTGACGTTGGTGTTCGTGGGTCCCGTCACGAACAGGTCGCCGACGGCGTCGAAGTAGCCGTAGGCGTCGTTGCGGTCGAGGTGGTCCGACAGCTTCCTGCCCGCGGCGGTGGCACGCGCCAGCGTGTCGGGCGTGACGAAGGCGCCGGCGTTGTCTTCCACGCCATCGATGCCATCGGTGTCGGCGGCCAGCGCCCAGACCTGCGGCTGGCCCATGAGCGCGCCGGCCAGGCCCATGCAGAACTCGCCCGCCCGGCCGCCGCGGCCCTTGGCCTGGCCCGGCTGGCGCGGTCGGATCGTGACCGTGGTCTCGCCGCCCGAAAGAATGACGCAGGGCCGCGCGAACGGCTGGCCGCGGTGGGCCACGGCGCGGGCCAATGCGGCATGCACCTTGCCGACCTCGCGCGATTCGCCTTCGATCTCGTCGCTCAGGATGTGCGCCTCGATGCCGGCCTCGCGCGCCGCCTTGGCCGCGGCTTCGAGCGACTGCTGGGGCGTGGCGATCATGTGGGTCTCGTGGCCGGCGAAGGCCTTGTCGCCGGGCTTCGGCGTTTCGAGCTCGCCGCTTTCGAGCTGGGCGCGCACGGGCGCAGGCACCTCGATGCCGTAGCGGTCGAGGATGGCGAGCGCATCGGCGCACGTCGTCGCATCGGGCACCGTGGGGCCGCTTGCGATGACGGCCGCGTCGTCGCCCGGCACGTCGCTGATGGTGAGCGTCACCACGCGCGCCGGCGCGCAGGCCGCGGCCAGCCGGCCGCCCTTGATGCGCGAGAGGTGCTTGCGCACGCAGTTCATCTCGCCGATGCCGGCGCCGCTGTCGAGCAGTTGCTTGTTGATGCGCTGCTTGTCGGCCAGCGTGAGGCCTTCGGCCGGCAGCACCAGCAGCGAGGAGCCGCCACCCGAGATCAGGCACAGCACGAGGTCATCGGCCGTGAGGCCCTGCGTGAGCGCGAGGATGCGCTCGGCAGCCTCTTGCCCCGCCGCATCGGGCACGGGGTGCGCGGCCTCGACGATCTCGATGCGCTGCGGCACGCCTTCGGGGCGCGGCGGAATGTGGTCGTAGCGGGTGACCACCAGGCCCGAGAGCGGCGCGTCGGCCGGCCACAGGGCTTCGAGCGCCTGCACCATCGAGCCGCCGGCCTTGCCGGCGCCGAGCACCAGCGTGCGGCCCTTGGGTGGGCTCGGCAGATGAGCGCCCAGCGTGGACAGCGGCAGCGCGCGGTCCACCGCCACGCGGTACAGGTGTTCGAGGAAGGCGCGGGGTGCGTCGCGCGGATCGGGCGCGGGCCCGAAGGACGGGGTCGATGCGGTCATGGCTTGCGTTGTCTCCATCCGGCGATTGTGCGGGGAGCGGTGGCCCGCTCTCTTGACCGCGGTCTAGTTTGTCTTGGCTCCGGCCTGGAACCAGCGGCTGATCAGCGCTCGCTCTTCGTCCGTGATGTTCGTGGCGTTGTTCATCGGCATGATCTTGGTCACGACGACCTGCTGGTAGATCGCCTGTGCATGCGCCGCCACCTGTTCGGGCGAATCGACGCGCACGTTCTTCATCTGCACGGCCGCACCGTGGCACATGAAGCAGCGCTGCTCCAGCACCTTCTGCACGTCCGTGAATGCGACCACCGGCGCCGCCGCTGCAGCCACGGGAGCGGCAGCCGGCTCGGGCTTCATCCAGACGATGGTCAGGCCCAGCACCACGATGCCGACCAGCGCATACGGCAGCGGGTTGCCCGCGTTGCCGAGCTTGAAGCGGTGGCGCACCACGAAGAACTGCCGGATGGCCGCGCCGCCGAGCATGATCAGCAGCAGCACGATCCAGTTGTACTTGTGCGTGTACGTGAAGCTGTAGTGGTTGCTCAGCATCGCGAACAGCACGGGCAGCGTGAAGTAGGTGTTGTGCACGCTGCGCTGCTTGCCGCGCTGGCCGTGCACCGGATCGACCGGCCGGCCTTCGCGCAGGGCCGCGACGTTCTTGCGCTGGCCGGGGATGATCCAGAAGAACACGTTGCCGCTCATCGTGGTGGCCATCATGGCGCCCACGAGCAGGAAGGCCGCGCGGCCCGCGAACCACTGGCAGGCCAGCCAGGTCGCAAAGACGATGAAGACCGCGATCAGCACGCCGACGATGGTGTCGCCGTTCTTGCGGCGCCCGAAGATCTGGCAGATGCCGTCGTAGACCATCCAGAACACCACGAAGAAGGCCAGCGCCACGGCAATGGCGGCACCGGGCTGCCAGTCCATCTTCGACTTGTCGATGAGGTAGGTGCTCGCGTTCCACAGGTACGACATCGTGAAAAGCGTGAACCCGGTGATCCAGGTCGAATAGCTTTCCCAGTACGACCAGTGCAGGTGGTCCGGCAGCTTCTTGGGCGCCAGCGTGTACTTCTGCATGTTGTAGAAGCCGCCGCCGTGCACGGCCCACTGCTCGCCGCCCACGCCCTTGGCCAGCGACTCGGGGTCCTGCGGCTTCTCGAGGCTGTTGTCCAGCATCACGAAGTAGAAGGAGGCGCCGATCCAGGCGATGGCGGTGATGACGTGGACCCAGCGCAGCAGCAGGTTGGCCCAGTCGAGGTAATAGCTTTCCATGTGCTCTCTCGCATCAGATGTGAATGAACCTGCTGCGCGCCCCGATCTCGCATCTGCGGTCCTCACCGTACCTGGGTACGGTTCCGGTCCTCGACGCGATCTCGGGTCGCTCGCTACGGTTCCTCCACATCTGCGTAACCCTCTGGACGCGTGGGGCGTCAGCGAGGGGTTTCAGCCTGCTCACCACTGCGGGCGCTGTAAGCAGAGAAAGTGCCGCGAACGCAGGCTCCATGAAATGGGCCTCGCTCCGCTGCGGCTTGTTGTGGACCGAAAGTGTATACAGTTTTGGCAAGGAGCGGGATGCTTTTTTGGGGCGTCGCCGCCGGGAAAACCCTGTTCAGCCCAGCGATTGCAACAACTGTGCCGCCACAGCGACCGCGATCACCTCGGGCTCCTTGCCCGTGATGCCGGGCACGCCGATGGGGCAGGTGATGCGCGCCAGTTCGTCGGCCGTGAAGCCGCGGGCTTCGAGCCGGTGGCTGAAGGTGGCCCACTTGGTCTTGCTGCCGATGAGGCCGATGTAGGGCAGGTCGTTGCGCATGCGCAGGCGCTTCAGGCACGCGATGACGATGTCCAGGTCCTCGGCATGGCTGAAGCTCATGATGAGCACGCGGCTGCCCGGCGCGAGCGCGGCGACGGCGTCCTGCACGGGCTCGGAATGCTCGGTGTCGATCTGCGCGGGGAGTTCGTCCGGGAACACGCCGTCGCGGCTGTCGATCCAGCGCACCGAGAACGGCAGCGCGGCAAGCAGCCGTGCAAGAGCCGCACCCACGTGGCCGCCGCCGAACAGCGCCACGGGCTTGAGCTTGGCGACCAGCTCGCGCTGCAATGCGGGTGCATCGGCCGCGGTGATGCGCTGGTACGACAGGTACATCACGCCGCCGCAGCACTGCCCCAGGCTGGGACCGAGCGGGTAGCGCTGGATGCCGTCGATGGCGCGCTGGCCGGCGAGCAATTCGCGCGCTTCCTGCGTGGCCTGGAATTCGAGCTGGCCGCCGCCGATGGTGGCTGTGAGCGCATCGGCCCACACCGCCATCCACGTGCCGGCCTCGCGCGGCGCCGAGCCCTGCGTGGACTCGACGCGCACCAGCACCGCGTCTTCCTTTCGGAGGCGCGCCAGCAATTGGTCGACCGCACCGCTCATGCCCGATACCTTCGGTTGCCGGGCCCGCGAAGACTCACGGTATAAACCCGGCGATGAATGCCCAGCTTACGCCGCGCCGCCTTGCCCATGTTGCATTGGCGGCATCCTTTCTTTCGTGCGCCCTCTGGCTCGCCGGCTGCGGAAGCCCAGGGGCCGTTCCCGGCCAGCTGAGCGGCGCCAAGGCCGGCGCATCCGGCGCCGTGCCGCGCGCATCGAACGCGGCCACCGCGCGCGACTACCGGCGCGATGCCGCGCGCCACGTCTATGACCTCAACCGGTCGCGCATCTACAGCGGGCAGCTGCCGCCCATGCTCTACGCGGTCGGCACGCTGCAGGTGAACCTCGACACGGGCGGCAAGGTGGTCTCGATGCACTGGCTGCGCGCGCCGCAGCATGCGCCCGAGGTCATTGCGGAGATCGAACGCGCCGTGCTGCAGGCTGCGCCCTTCCCGGCCGCCACGCGCCTGGGCGCGGTGACGTGGACCGACACCTGGCTGTGGGACAAGAGCGGGCGCTTTCAACTCGACACCCTCACAGAAGGTCAGCAGCAAGGGGACTGACCTCAAGACCCGCGGTACGTGGAGTAGCTCCACGGACTCACGAGCAGCGGCACGTGGTAGTGCTGGTCGGTGTGCGCCACGCCGAAGTCCAGCGACACCTTGTTCAGGAAGTTCGGCTCCGGCAGCTTCACGCTGCGCGACTTGAAGTAACCCGCGACATCGAACACCAGCCGATAGGTGCCGGTCTTCAGCGAGTGGTTGTCATAGAGCGGCCCGTCGCTGCGGCCGTCCGAATTCAGCGTGAAGCGCTTCACCAGCGTGGCGGCGTCGCCGTCGGTGGTGTACAGCGCCACCTCCATGCCGGCCGCGGGGCCGCCGTGCATCGTGTCCAGTACGTGAGTGCTCAAGCCCATGGGGCGCTCCTTCAAAAAGCGGATCGGGTGCGGGAAATTCCGGTGGACAAAAGTGTATACAGTTACTGGCTTTGGGTCTATCATGAAAAACATGGAGTCCTCCACCACCCGTTCGATCGTCGATGCCCTCACGAAGGCCATCGTCGAGCACCGCCTGCAGCCCGGCACCAAGCTGGCCGAGCAGAAGCTGGCCGATCACTTCGGCGTGTCGCGCACGCTGGTGCGCCAGGCCCTGTTCCAGCTCTCGCAGAACAAGCTGATCCGCCTGGAGCCCGCGCGCGGCGCCTTCGTGGCGGCGCCGGCGGTGGACGAGGCCAAGCAGGTGTTCAAGGTGCGCCGCATGCTCGAGGCCGAGATGACGCGCGAATTCGTGCGTACCGTCACGCCGGCCAAGATCAAGGCGCTCAAGGAACACGTCGCGCTTGAAAAGTCGGCCGTGTCGGGCGAGGACATCTCGGGCCGCACCGAACTGCTTGGCGACTTTCACGTGCGCATGGCCGAGCTCATGGGCAACACGGTGCTGGCGCAGATCCTGGGCGAGCTGATCTCGCGCTGCGCCCTCATCACGCTCATGTACCAGAGCACCAGCGCGGCCGAGCACTCCAACGACGAGCACGCCGACATCGTGAAGGCGCTGGCCGCCCGCGACGAAGAGCGCGCCGTGCGCCTCATGACCGAACACCTGGAACACGTCGAGGCCAACCTCACCTTCGACCGCAAGGTTCCGACCAACGACATCTCCCTCGCGCTGTCCTGAAAAGCCTATGACCGTCTACGACACCACCCTGCCCTACCCGCGCGACCTCGTCGGCTATGGCCGGAACCCTCCACACGCCCAATGGCCCGGCGGCGCGCGCATCGCGGTGCAGTTCGTCCTGAACTACGAAGAAGGCGGCGAGAACGCCGTGATGCACGGCGACGCGGGCTCCGAGCAGTTTCTCTCCGAGATGTTCAATCCGGCCAGCTACCCGGACCGCCACATCAGCATGGAAGGCATCTACGAATACGGCTCGCGCGCGGGCGTCTGGCGCATCCTGCGCGAGTTCGAAAAGCGCGGCCTGCCGCTCACCGTGTTCGGCGTGGGCATGGCACTGGAGCGCTACCCCGAGCTCACCGCCGCCTTCAAGGAACTGGGCCACGAAATCGCCTGCCACGGCTGGCGCTGGATTCATTACCAGAACCTGGACGAAGCCACCGAGCGGGAGCACATGCGCCTGGGCATGGAAGCGATCGAAAAGCTCACCGGCGAGCGCGCGCTCGGCTGGTACACCGGCCGCGACAGCCCGCGCACCCGCCGCCTGGTGGCCGACTACGGCGGCTTCGAATACGACAGCGACTACTACGGCGACGACCTGCCCTTCTGGATGAAAGTGCAGAAGACCGACGGCAGCGTGGTGCCGCAGCTCATCGTGCCCTACACGCTCGACGTGAACGACATGCGCTTCGCGCTGCCGCAGGGCTACTCGCACGCCGACCCGTTCTTCCAGTACATGAAGGACACCTTCGACGCGCTCTATGCCGAGGGCGATGCGAACGGCGACAACAGCCCAAAGATGATGAGCATCGGCATGCACTGCCGCCTGCTCGGGCGGCCCGGCCGCATCACCGCGCTGCAGCGCTTTCTGGACCACATCGCGCAGCACGACCGCGTGTGGGTCTGCCGCCGCGTGGACATTGCGCGGCACTGGAGGCTGGCGCATCCCTACACATCGGACGCCGCATCGGCCGTCACAGGAAGCTGACCCATGAGCCTCACCATCTCCCAACTGAACGCGGCCGTGCCGGCCGAAGCCGTCGCGCTGCTCGACGGCATCTACGAACACTCGCCCTGGATCGCGCAACGTGCATTGCCAGCACGCCCCTTCCGCACGCTCGCGCACCTGAAACACGCCCTGGTGCAGGCACTGGCCGCGTCGTCGACCGACGAGCAGATCGGCCTCATCCGCGCCCACCCCGAGCTCGCGGGCAAGGCGATGGTCAGCAAGACGCTCACGGCCGAATCGACCAACGAGCAGGGCAAGGCGGGCCTGACCGACTGCACGCCCGAAGAGTTCGCCAAGATCCAGAAGCTCAACGCCGACTACAACGCGAAGTTCGGCTTCCCGTTCATCCTCGCGGTGCGCGGCCCGCGCGGCACGGGCCTCGCAAAGCGCGAGATCATCGACACCTTCGAGCGGCGCCTGTTCAACCACCCTGAATTCGAACTCGGCGAAGCGCTGCGCAACATCCACCGCATCGCGGAGATCCGCCTGGACGACAAGTTCGCCGCCGACATCTCGCTCGGCAACGACGTGTGGGACTGGCAGGAACAGCTCTCGGTGCACACCGACCCCGGCTATGCCGAGAAAGGCCAGCTCACTGTCACCTACCTCACCGATGCGCACCGCGCCTGCGCCGCGCAGATCAGCGCACTCATGCGCGACGTGGGCTTCGACTCGGTGCACATCGATGCGGTCGGCAACGTGGTCGGCCGTTACGAAGGCGCAAGCGCAGATGCGAAGACCCTGCTCACCGGTTCGCACTACGACACCGTGCGCAACGGCGGCAAGTACGACGGGCGCCTGGGCATCTTCGTGCCGATCGCCTGCGTGCGCGAGCTCAAGCGCCAGGGCAAGCGCCTGCCGTTCGCCTTCGAGGTCGTCGGCTTCGCGGAAGAAGAAGGCCAGCGCTACAAGGCGACCTTTCTCGGCTCGGGCGCGCTCATCGGCCACTTCGACCAGCGCTGGCTCGACCAGAAGGACGCCGACGGCATCACCATGCGCGAGGCCATGCAGCACGCGGGCCTGAAGCAGGAAGAGATTGCGAAGATCCAGCGCGATCCGGCGCGCTACCTCGGCTTCGTCGAGGTGCACATCGAGCAGGGCCCGGTGCTCACCGAACTGGACCTGCCGCTGGGCATCGTCACCGCCATCAACGGCGGCGTGCGCTTCGTGGGCGAAGTCATCGGCACGGCCAGCCACGCCGGCACCACACCGATGGACCGCCGTCGCGACGCGGCCGCCGCGGTGGCCGAACTCATCCTCTACACCGAGCAGCGCGCCGCGAAAGACGGCGACTCGGTGGGCACCGTGGGCATGCTCGAAGTGCCCAGCGGCTCCATCAACGTGGTGCCGGGCCGCTGCAAGTTCAGCCTGGACATGCGCGCACCGAACAACGCGCAGCGCGATGCGCTCACGGCCGACGTGCTCGCCGAACTCAAGGCCATCTGCGAGCGCCGCGGCGTGCGCTACGAGCTCGAGGAATCCATGCGCGCCTCCGCCGCGCCGAGCGCTCCCGCCTGGCAGCAGCGCTGGGAAAAGGCCGTCGATGCCCTGGGCATTCCGCTCTTTCGCATGCCCAGCGGCGCCGGCCACGACGCGATGAAGCTGCACGAGGTGATGCCGCAGGCCATGCTGTTCGTGCGCGGCATCAACTCGGGCATCAGCCACAACCCGCTCGAATCGAGCACCAACGACGACATCCAACTGGCCGTGCAGGCCTTCCAGCTCTTGCTGGACAACCTCGCGGCCGAACAAGCCCACTGATCGATCGATAGATAGAAGAACAACCATGACCGACTACGCCAAGCTCGACGCCTGGATCGACGCCCACTTCGACGAGGAAGTGAAGTTCCTGCAGGAACTCGTGCGCGTGCCCACCGACACCCCGCCCGGCAACAACGCACCGCACGCCGAGCGCACCGCCGAGCTGCTGAAGGACTTCGGCCTCGATGCCGAGAAGCATGCCGTGCCCGCGCAGGAAGTGAAGGACTACGGTCTCGAATCGATCACCAACCTGATCGTGCGCCGCAAATATGGCAAGGACGGCAACGGCGGCCTGACGGTCGCGCTCAATGCCCACGGCGACGTGGTGCCTCCGGGCGAAGGCTGGACGCACAACCCCTACGGCGGCGAGATCGCCGACGGCAGCCTCTACGGCCGCGCCGCCGCAGTGAGCAAGAGCGACTTCGCGAGCTTCACCTTCGCATTGCGCGCGCTCGAAGCGGTCGCCAAGCCGACCAAGGGCAGCGTCGAGCTGCACTTCACCTACGACGAAGAATTCGGCGGCATCCTCGGCCCGGGCTGGCTGCTGGAGAAGGGCCTGACCAAGCCCGACCTCATGATCGCGGCCGGCTTCAGCTACGAAGTCGTCACGGCCCACAACGGCTGCCTGCAGATGGAAGTGACGGTGCACGGCAAGATGGCGCACGCCGCCATTCCGACCACCGGCGTCGATGCGCTGCAGGGCGCGGTGAAGATCCTCAACGCGCTCTACGCGCAGAACACGCTCTACCAGCAGGTCACCTCGAAGGTCGAGGGCATCACGCACCCCTACCTCAACGTTGGCCGCATCGAAGGCGGCACCAACACCAACGTCGTGCCCGGCAAGGTGGTGTTCAAGCTGGACCGCCGCATGATCCCCGAAGAGAACCCGGTCGAAGTCGAGGCGGCGATCCGCAAGGTGATCGCCGATGCGGCCGCAGAGAGCGCCGGCATCACGGTGGACATCAAGCGCCTGCTCCTGGCCAATTCGATGAAGCCGCTGGCGGGCAACAAGCCGCTGGTCGATGCGATCCAGAAGCACGGCGGCGAACTGTTCGGCGAGCCGGTCAGGGCCATGGGCACGCCGCTGTATACCGACGTGCGCCTCTATGGCGAAGCCGGCATTCCCGGCGTGATCTACGGCGCCGGCCCGCGCACCGTGCTCGAGTCGCACGCCAAGCGCAGCGACGAGCGCGTGGTGCTCGAAGACCTGCGCCGCGCCACCAAGGTGGTGGCGCGCACGCTGAGCGACCTGCTGGCCTGAGCCCCGCGAGCCCCGAGGCCGCCCGCGCCCTTCAGTGGGCGGCTTTCAGTCTCTCGAGCTCGGCCTCTTCCTCGCGCAGCTTGCCTTCGCGCTGCGCGATCTTGTCGGCGCGGCCTTTCTCCTTCGCCTGCGCGAGTTCGCGCTGCCGCTCGGCCACCTTGCGCTCCTGCGCCTGAACGCGCTTGCGGTGCTCGGCCTGCAGCCGCTCCTGGCTGCAGTTGCGCTGGTTGGCGCTCAGTGCACGCTCCAGGCCGCGCACCCGCTGCGCCTGGCCCTTGGCCTTGGCCGCGTCGATGTCGTGCTCGATGGCGTCGCGCTTGGCGTTGCAGCTTTCGCTGGTGATCGGTTGGGCAACCGCGCTTAGCGACAGGGTCGCGAGAGCGGCGGCAAGAATCGATGGGAGAAGGTGTCGCACGTGTTGTCCTTTTTCTGGCAGGTGACGTCTGCCGGCCGTTCACTGTAGCGAGCGTTCTTGCGGCCCGGACTGCGGCCTTTCCCGTTCAAACCTTTCACTTCACTTTCATCGCCGCGTCACGACAGGATTCCAGACTCCGGGTTCTCTTGAAACCCCGAAGCGACGGCCAGCCTTGTGCTGGCCGTCGCCATGTCTGCCGTCATGAAATCCCATCCTCTCGCACCCCGCTCCCCCGCCGCCCTCTTCTCTACCCTCGCGCTCGCCGCGGCCGCGCTGACCGCTTGCGGCGGCGGCTCCGGCGGTGGCAATCCATTCGCCGGGCTGCCCATCGCTCCGGCAGCGCCGGCGCCCGCGCCTGCTGCGCAGCCACCCTCCCCGCCGCCTGCGCCTCCCGCGCCGCCCACCGGGCCGACCGGCCGCTGGACCGTCGGCGACCTGCACATCCACACCATGCAGTCGGACGACACGCAGCAGATCTCCACGCTCGACCAGGTGCTGGCCAAGGCCTTCGACAACTTCGGGCTCGACTGGGCGGCCATCTCCAACCACCTGCGCCTGTCCTCGTACGACAACGACGGCAGGAAGCTGGCCGCGCAGATTCCCTTCTCGGAAGGCATGGCGACGTACGAAGTGCCCCGCATCAAGGCGCTGCAGGCCGGCGGCAAGTACGCGGACAAGACGATCTTCTCGTCCTTCGAGTGGGACATGCCCACGCACGACCACGGCAACGTCGGCATCCTCACCGACAGCCCTATGTCGGACGCCGCGCTCAAGGCCGTGAGCCAGTTCGAATACCTCTTCACCGACCGCGCCGCCTCGCTCTTTGCGCCGGAGGACGTGAGCGCCTGGAATGCGAAGGACACCAAGGCCTTCTCGACGCACGCCGACGTGCTCGCGGCCATCGCCTGGCTCAAGAAGAACTACCCCGACACCAGCTACCTGCAGATCAACCATCCCTCGCGCAACCCGGGCAAGTACACGATCGCCCAGCTGCGCGAGATGAACGACGCCGCGCCGAACATCATGTTCTCGCTCGAAGGCATGGTCGGCAACCAGATGGAGCCCGACCGCGGCGGCTACAACAGCGCCTACATCCCGGCCAACCTGCCGTCCCGCACCTACGGCGGCGTGGACTACCTGGTCGCGAAACTTGGCGGCACCTGGGACGCGCTGCTGTCCGAAGGCCGCCACATCTGGAACGTGGCGGATTCCGACTACCACTTCACCGTTTCGCAAGGCCAGTACAGCAGCGGCTATGCGCCGGGCGAGTACGCGAAGAATCACCTCTGGGGCGACATCAAGGACCCGAAGTCGCTGCTCGCGGCCCTGCGCGCGGGCAAGCTCTTCGCGGTGAACGGCGGCCTGATCGACGCGCTCGACTTCAAGGTGCAGAGCGCCAGGGCCGCGGGCGAGATGGGCGCCGAAGTGGCCGCCGCGCCGGGCGAAGACCTGAAGATCACCATCCGCTTCAAGAGCCCCGAGCGCAACAACTACGAGTTCCAGCTCGGCAGCGGCGTCTTCGCCAACGTCAAGCCGGTGGTGGACCACGTCGACCTGATCGCCGGCGACGTGACCGGCCGCGAGACCCCGGGCACGCCGGGCTACGCGCGCGACACCAACCCGTCGACCCGCGTGGTCAAGCGCTTCACCCGCAGCGACTGGAAGCTCGATGGCGACGGCTACTTCGCCGTGAGCTACACGGTGAAGGCCGGCGGCAACCAGTACTTCCGCCTGCGAGGCACCAACCTGGGAACCGACGTGCCCAACGAAACGGCCGGCGGCGAGCCGCTGTTCGATGCGCAGACGACCGGTGCGGACAACGTGGCGCGCTTCAACGCCATCAATGCGCGCAACTACAGCGACCTGTGGTTCTACTCGAACCCGGTGTTCGTGAAGGTGGCGGCGCAGTAGGCCAGGCGCGCCGAAGGTGCCGAGGCGCGCAGACTTCGTTGCCGAACGTATCGCCGATGCGTCGGCGCGCTCGGCCTGCGTTCTCCCGGTTGTCCCGCCGTATGCGGCGATCTAGTATCCGGTCAGGGACGGACATCAATCGTCGCTGCCACCGTCGGATTCTTTCAATGACGTGTCTGCGAGAAAGCGACGTTGCGGTTGGAAATCCTTATGCGAGCGGCGACCGAAGAGGGCAGCGACAGATCGATCCGGCTCATTCCGAGCCCGGGAATGATCGCGCTCAAGAATGCCGGTCTCTCCGCAGGGTGGGCGATGCCCGTCGCCCTGTGGGATGCGCCCGAGGGCTTCGACACTTCGGCGCGACCTGACAACCGGCCCTTTCACACCCTGGGCTGGCGCGTGTCGGGCGGCTGCGTGCGCCGCGTGCTGCCGCCGACCTTGCAAACGGTCGAGGAACTGACCGCGGGTGGTTTTTTTCTCCAATCGGCATCGCGGAACCTGTGGCTTGTGGCGAGCGAGCCGATACGGCTCGCACATTTCTACATGAGCGAGGCCTTCGTGCAAACGGCCGCCACGGAATACCTGGGCGGGGTTTCGAGCCAGGCGGAAATCCTGCACAACGAGCGCGTGATGCGCTCCGATCCGCAACTCGTTCCCGAACTCGACGCGTACCTGCGCCGGGCCTTCGACCAGGAAGAGCCCGCCACGCGGCTGGAGATGGACAGCCGTGCGAGCCTGCTCGTCCTGCACCTGCTGAAGCACCACTCGGTGGCCTGGAGAAAAATCCCCGACAGCAAGAGGGGCGGACTGCCGCCGCGGCACCTGCGGCGCGTGTGCGATGCCATGACCAGCGATCTGCGCGTGGAGGTTCCGTTGCGCACGTTGGCGGCATTGGTCGACATCTCCTATCACCACTTCTGTCATGCCTTCAAGGTGTCCACGGGCACGGCGCCTTATCAGTGGCTCGTGGAGACGCGCGTGGCGCATGCGTGCGAACTGCTCAGGACCACGGGGCACCCGGTCGCCGATGTCGCGGCCGCCGTGGGGTACGACGACCCCAGCCAGTTCACGCGTGTGTTCCGCAGTCGTCGCGGCATGACGCCCTGCGCGTACCGGGGGCAGTGGTGAACCCTGCCGGATCCAGGGGCGCGAACGCCACCGCAAGATCGCCCTAGACCCCGCAATATCCGCCGGGCCCGGGAACGCCATGGTGACTACGATCGACCGGCGAGGAACAAAGAGAGGTCTTCCACATGGCTTACTCGGTGGTGGTCAATGGCAAACCGATGACCGCGGACGTCGACGCGGACACGCCGGTGCTCTGGGTGCTGCGCGACAGCTTCGGGCTGACGGGAACCAAGTTCGGCTGCGGCATCGCGATGTGCGGCGCCTGCACGGTCCACGTGAACGGCGAGGCGCGGCGATCGTGCGTGACGCCGGTCGCCTCGATCGGGAGCGCGAGGATCGGCACCATCGAGGCGCTGGACCGCTCGGCCGTCGGCAAGGCCCTGCAGCGCGCCTGGCTCGAACTCGAAGTCGTCCAATGCGGCTACTGCCAGTCGGGACAGCTCATGTCCGCCGCGGCCCTGCTGAGTGCGAACCCCGCGCCCAGCGATGGCGACATCGACGCCGTGATGTCGGGAAACATCTGCCGATGCGGCACGTATGGGCGCATCCGCGCGGGCATCAAGCACGCCGCGACGCAGCTGGCGTCCGCGAAGCCGGCCCGCGCCAGGGAGCGCGACCGATGAGCGCCGTACCTGCCGCGCCTGTTGCGCCTGCCGCGCGCGAAGGACTCACCCGCCGCGCCGTCTTCGTGGCTGCTGCCGCGGCCGGCGGCGGCATGCTGATCGGCTTTGCATCGCCCGCACAGGCCGCCACGGCCGGTACGGGCGGTACCGCCGGCACCGCCGCTGCCCCGAACCCGTTCGTGCGCATCGACCGCGCCGGCCAGGTCACGCTGATCCTGCCGTACGTGGAGATGGGCCAGGGCGCCTATACCTCGCAGGTCCAACTGCTGGCCGAGGAGCTGGAAGTCGACCCCGCGCGCGTGAAGTTCGAAGCGGCGCCACCCGACGAGAAGCTCTACGGAAGTCCGCTCTTCGGCGGGCAGATCACGGGCGGATCGGGCTCGCTGCGCGGCTCGTGGATGACGCTGCGTGCCGCCGGCGCGTCCGCCCGCATGATGCTCGTCGAGGCCGCGGCACAGCGCTGGAAGGTCTCGGCCCAGGACTGCGTCGCCGTGCGCGGCGAAGTGATGCATTCCGCCAGCGGACGCCGGATCGGCTACGGTGCTTTGGCCGATGCCGCGGCCCGGCTGCCGGTGCCTGCGTCCCCCGCGCTCAAGCCCGTGGGCAGCCACAAGCTGATCGGCACGTCCTACCGCCGCGTCGACACGCCGGACAAGGTGAAAGGCGCGGCGAAATTCGGCATCGACATGCACATGCCCGGGTTGCGCTACGCGATGGTGGCCGCCTGCCCGGTGTTCAACGGCAAGCTCGCCAGCGTGGACGCCACCGAGGCGATGAAGATCAAGGGCGTGGAGCAGGTCGTGCAGATCGAGGACGCCGTGGCCGTGGTGGGTGCAACCACCTGGGCGGCGCTCAAGGGACTCCGTGCCCTGAAGATCGAGTGGAACGAGGGCGCGAACGCCGGCGTGTCGACGGCCAGCATGGTGGCGCAGTCCGATGCCGCGCTCGACCGTGCGGGGCTGGTCGCCGTCGACACCGGCAGCATCGCCAGCGCCGAAGCGAATGCCGCGAGCAGGTACGAGGCGATCTTCCGCCTGCCGCTGCTTGCGCATGCGGTGCTGGAGCCGATCAATTGCACCGTGCACTTTCGCGGCGGCGACTGCGACGTGTGGTGCGGCAGCCAGATCGTGGGCCGGGCCCACCAGGTGGCCGTCGCGGCCGCGGGGCTGCCGCCCGAGCGCGTGGTGTTCCACAACCAGCTGCTGGGCGGCGGGTTCGGCCGGCGCCTGGAAGTGGACTACGTCACGCAGGCCGTCCTGCTCGCCAAGCAGGTCAAGGGCCCCGTGAAGATCACCTGGAGCCGCGAGGAAGACATGCGGCACGACTACTACCGCTTCCACAACCACAGCCGCGTGAACGTCGCGCTGGATGCCGCCGGCCGACCGACCGGCTGGCGCCATCGCATCGTCGGGCCCAACATCATGGCGCGCTGGCTGCCCGCCTACCAGAAGGACAACATCGACCTGGACATCATCGACGGGGCGAGCGGTCCCTACGACATTCCGAACGTCTTCGTGGACTTCACGCGCAACGAGGCACCAACCGGCATGGGCACGGGGAACTGGCGCGGCGTGGGCCCGACGCGCAATGTCTTCATCGTCGAGAGCGTCATGGACGACCTGGCCCATCGCGCGAAGATCGATCCGGTGGAGTTCCGGCGCCCGCTGCTGCAGAAGTCGACGCGCACGCTGGCTGCCATGAACCTCGCGGTGGCCAAGTCCGGATGGGGCGAAGCGCTGCCCCCGGGAAGGGGGCGCGGCATCGCCGTGTTCGACGGCTTCGGAAGTTTCTTTGCGATGGTGGCCCAGGTGCAGGTCGACAGCGCGGGGCAGCTGCGCTTCGAGCGCATCGTCTGCGCGGCCGACGTGGGCGTGGCGGTGAACCCCGACGTGGTGGTCGCGCAGATCGAAGGCGGCGTGATCTTCGGGCTTTCGTCGGTGCTCTACGGGCGCATCACGGTGGCGAACGGGCGCGTCGAGCAGGGCAACTTCGACACCTATCCGGTGCTGCGGATGCAGGAGGCGCCACCGATCGAGGTGCACCTGATTGCCAGCACCGCCGAGCCCGGCGGCGTGGGGGAGCCCGGCACGGCCGGGGCCATCGCCGCGGTCGCCAATGCGGTCTTCGCGGCCACCGGCCGACGGGCGTTTGCGCTGCCGCTGGATGCGGCCCAGCTGAAAGGGACATCATGAAGCGCCGACCGATGGGCTTGCCGATGCTCCTGGCGGCGCTCGCGCTGCTGGCGCTTCCCGCGTTGCAGGCGGCACCGCCGGCGCCACCGCCTGAAACGCTGAAGGCGCCGGGCGAGTTCGATGCGATCGCCGACCCGGCGGCCCGCTCGGCGGCGATCTTCCTGGAGGCCAGCAAGGTGATCCAGAGCCCGCGCTGCCTGAACTGCCACCCTTCCGCGCGGGTGCCGACGCAGGGAGAGAACCTGCACACCCATGTGCCCTATCTGCAGGCCGGCCAGTCCGGCAAGGGGCTGCCAGGCCTTCGCTGCACCGCCTGCCACCAGGCGGCCAACGTGAGCACGCAGGGCGCGTCCATTGCATCGATACCGGGCCATCCGGCCTGGCACCTCGCGCCCGCATCGATGGCCTGGCAGGGTCGCTCGCTCGCGGAGATCTGCAAGCAGATCAAGGACCCGGCCCTCAACGGCGGCATGAACCTGGAGAAGATCCACAAGCACATGGCGGACGACCCGCTGGTGGGTTGGGCGTGGCATCCAGGCGAAGGCCGAAAGCCGGCGCCCGGAACGCAGAAGGAATTCGGCCGGCTGATCCAGGCCTGGATCGCGACGGGCGCCGCTTGCCCGGGAGGCGCCGAGCGAGTGTCCCGGTAGATCTGATTGCCGGCAGCGGAGCGAGCGCATCCCGCTGTATATCGGCCACGTGCGCCCGGCCGTCTTGACCGTGCATCTGCAGTGCGGGATTCATGTTCCACCGCAGTGGCATCGGCTCGATCTACTCGACGACGATCTTCACCTGGTCGATCACGTCCTTCCAACGCGCTCGTTCTTCTGTCGTGAGTTTCCTCAGCGCGTCGGCACTGTATTCATCGTCCTGCAGCAGTTGGATGCCCTGAGCAGCCAAGCGGCTGCGCAGGGCGGGCTCGTCGATGGCCATCCGGTAGGCGCGGTACATCGCCGCCTGCACGGAGGCAGGCGTGCCCGCCGGAGCGTAGAGGCCGTACCAGGTTACTGCGGTGAAGCCGGGGATGACAGTTTCCGAGACAGTGGGGACGTCCGCGAATTGCGGCAAACGCTTTGCGCCGGTCTGCGCGATGGCTCGCACGCGGCCGCCCAGGACCTGAGTCAGCGCGGTGTTGCTCTGGTCGAACATCGCATCGACCTGACCGGAAAGCACGTCCACCATGGCCGGCGCCGCGCCTTTGTAGGAAACAGACGTCACTTCGATATTCGCGCGTTGAGCAAACAGGGCGCCCACCAGATGGGATGTCGATCCAACGCCTGCGTTGCCGAAGTTGATCGTGCCCGGCTTTGCCCTGGCTCCTGTCACCAGTTGCTGAACGGTCTTGTTGGGCGAGTTGACTGCGACGAGCAAGATCAGCGGTGTATCGGGCAGCCTGAAGACCGGCTCGAAATCCTTGGCCGGATCGTAGGGAAGCTTTTTGTACAGCGACGGCGCCGCAGCCATCTGCCCCACATGCCCGAGCAGGAACGTGTAGCCGTCCTTTGACGCCCGCGCCACTTTGGCCGCACCGATGGTGCCCCCTGCGCCGCCCACGTTGTCGATGATGATGGGTTGACCCAGTTTCTCGGCGACCTTCTCGGCGATGTTCCGGGCAAGAGCGTCGGCGGGGCCACCGGCCGCAAAAGGAACGACCCAGGTGACGGCGCGTTCCGGATACGCGGCTGCCGCCGCTGGTCCGATGGCCGCGAAGGAGAGCAGCAGAAGCGACAGGGAACGCCGTGTCGTCGAATGGGAACGGGTCATGATGTAAATGTCCTGGTTGCAGAGAGCGTTTGAGGTGCGTGCGAATGCGTCGGTATCCGCGCACGCCTGGCGAACGGCCCGGGCCGCATGTGTTTCCGTGCGCATGCTCAGCCCACTGCGCCCGTTGCGCGGAGCTCCTGAATGCGGTCGGCGGTCATTCCGATCGACCTGAGCACGTGATCCGTGTCTTCGCCGACCATCGGCGCACGCCGGGCGATTCCGCCTGGCGTGCGGCTCAACTTGATCGGCACGCCGGCAATGGTGACCCGGTGATCGCTTCCGGGGTGGTCCACTTCCACCAGCATGTCGCGCTTGTGGAAATGCGCGTCCTCGAACACGTCCTCTGCCGTGTAGACCGGTCCGAAAGGAACGACCCCGCCGAGGATGCCCTTGAGTTCGTCCTTGGTTCTTTGGCTGGTGAAGGCCTCCAACGCCCGGATGACGAAATCCGCGTGCTCCACGCGAGCGGCGTTGGTTGCGCATTCCGCGGACTCCGCCAGTTCGGGTCTTCCCATCGCATGGGCCAGCTTGCGCCATAGCGCGTCGGTCGCGCAGGCAATGGAAACCCAGCCGTCCTTCGCAAGGAAAAGCCCGAAGGGACAGAGCAAGGGGTGCCGGTTGCCCTCGGGCTTCGGGCTGGAGCCTTGGTAGGAGTGCTGGTAGACGATGCGTTCGGTCAAAGCCAGGACGCAATCGACCATCGACACGTCGACGAATTGGCCTTGCCCTGTCCTGCGTGCGTGGTGGACCGCAGAAAGGATGCCGATCGCGAGCATGAGCGCAGGCACGGTATCGCCGACCCCCGGCCCGATCTTGGTGGGCGAGTGCTCGTCGGGTCCGGTGATGCCCATGATGCCGCCCATCGCCTGAGCGACCACGTCGTAGGCGGGCCATTGGTAGTACGGACTCTCGCCGCTGCGTCGATCGCCGAAGCCGCGCACGGCGGCATACACCAGAGCAGGGTTGATCTGCGAAAGCTCTTCGTAGGAGAGCCCGAGTCTCTCCATCACGCCACCGCGGAAGTTTTCGACCAGCACGTCCGCCGACGCCACCAATTCCTTCAGCACCTGGCGTCCTTCCGGATTTTTCAGATCCAGTGCGATCGAGCCCTTGTTTCGATTGACGCTCTGGAAATAGCCCCCGAAGGACCGAAGCCGATCGTCCGGCAGGAACGGACCGGTGCGGCGCATCCCCTCCCCCTCAAGCGGCTCCACCTTGACCACTTGCGCTCCTTGGTCGGCGAGCACCTGCGTGCAAAAAGGCCCCGCGAGCATCTGCGTGAGGTCGACGACCCTGATATCCGACAACGCACCTGAACTGAACATTTATTTCTCCATGTGTACGTACAAAGAACCGAGTTCGACATATGATACAAGCACTAAGTACGTACATATGAAGTTTTTTAACCATTGCCCCGAGAGGAAACCCTGACATGTCGAAAAGCAGGATCGGCAACTTCTTCGAGGACTTCGAACCGGGGCAGATGCTCCGGCACGGTGTTCCTCGAACCTTGAGCGAGGGCGACCGCACGCTCTACATTGGTCTGACAGGCAGTCGCTCAGCCCTGAATACCGCGGCAACCACGGCTTCGGCGCTGGGCCTTCGATCGGCGCCGATGGAAGACTTGCTGGTGTTCAACGTCGTCTTCGGCAAGACCGTCCCGGAGCTTTCGCTCAACGCCATCGCCAATCTCGGATATGCCGATGCGCGCTTCCTTCGGCCGGTCCATGCCGGGGACACCCTGGCGGTGACGAGCCAGGTGCTGGGGACCAAGGAGAACTCGAGTGGCAAGAGCGGGGTGGTCTACGTGCGCTCCATCGCGACGAACCAGAGAGATGAAGCGGTCTTGACTTTCGTGCGATGGGTCATGGTGCACAAGCGAGCAGCGGACGGCGCGGCTGCACCGGCACTGCCAGTACCGCCACTGCCCTCGCATGTCGATGCATCACGTCTCATCGTCCCCGCGTTCATCGAGCCGGCATCTGTCACCCGCGTTACCGGATTCGATGATCTTTGGGAAGACTACGCGGCGGGAGAACGGATCGACCACATCGGGTCCATGACGGTCAATGACAGCGATCACAGCATCGCGGCTCGCCTCTATCAGAACACCGCGAAGGCCCATTTCGATGCTCACCTGATGGCGCAGTCGACCGCGGGCCAACGCCTGGTCTACGGTGGCCATGTGATGTCGATCTGCAGGTCGCTGGCGTACGACGGGCTGGAGAATTGTCTGGGCATGCTCGCGATCAACGGGGGCAGTCATGTGGCACCGGTGTTCGCCGGCGACACCCTCAGCTGCGTGACGCAAGTCATGGAGACCTATGCGTTGAGCGGCCAGCTCGGCGCCCTGCGTCTGCGCACGATCGGCGCCAAGAACGTCGGCACTGCCCGCGCTATTGCGCTTCCCGACGCCAACGCCCCGAAATCCCGCTTCCCTGCCGAGGTCGTGCTGGACCTCGACTACACCGTCGTCATCCCCAAGAAGCAACTCCGACTCTGAGGAAAAATCCCATGCAAAAACTTGTACATCCCAAAGACGCGCTGTTCGCCGGCGAGAAGCCATTCCCCGTGCTGGCCGCTTGCGAGCACTTCGCCGGCAGCAAGAAGCTGATCGACAAGGCGCTCGCGCTGCAGAGCGAATACGGCCCGATCTTCGACATCACCGCCGACTGCGAGGATGGAGCGCCAGCGGGGGAAGAGATTGCCCACGCGAACATGGTCGCAGACTCGATTGCCTCGCCGCAGAATGTCTTCAAGCGGATCGGCGCACGCATCCACGACCCCGCACATCGATCGTGGAAAGAGGACGTGGACATCCTGCTGGCGAAGGCCGGCCGCGATATCGCCTACATCACCATTCCCAAGGCAACCTCGTTCGCTCAAGCAGAAACAGCCGCAGCGTACGTGCAGGAAACGGCCCGCCACCTCCAGCTGAGCCGCGCGATTCCGCTTCATGTCCTCGTGGAAACCCACGGCGCCCTGCGCGATGTCGCGCAGATCGCGACCATCCCCAACCTGGAGGTCATCGACTTCGGCCTGATGGACTTCGTGAGCGGGCACAACGGCGCGATCGCGGCTTCCCAGATGCGCAGTCCCGGCCAGTTCGAACACCGGCTGATCGTCCGCGCCAAGGCCGAGGTTGCAGCCGCAGCACTGGCCAACGGTGTCGTGCCTTCGCACAACGTTTGCCTGAACCTGAAGGATGCAGACGTGGTGCGCCAGGACGCAAGCCGCGCGCGCAACGAACTTGGATACCTGCGGATGTGGAGCATCTATCCCGCGCAGATCAAGCCCATCGTTGAAGCCATGCAGCCCGCTTACGAGGAGGTCGCCGATGCGGCCGAGATCCTGCTGGCCGCGCAGACAGCAGACTGGGGGCCGACGCAGTACAAGGGAGAACTGCATGACCGAGCCACCTATCGGTACTTTTGGGTCGTCCTGGAAAAAGCCAAGGCGACAGGCATGGCCTTGCCCCAAGCGGCCATCGATCGGTTCTTCGCCTGAGGCCGCCGCCAGTCCGGACTTGTAGAATGTCCGGACTTAAGTCGGGTTCCAATGCCAAGAGCTGCCAGCACCGCCCCCTCCTCTCTTTATGTCGACCTTGCGAGGCGGCTGACCGAAGAAATCAACGGAAGACGCTATACGGTGGGCAGTCTCCTGCCCACCGAGATCGCCATGGCGCAGCAATACGGTGTCAGCAGACAGACGGTTCGCGCCGCGCTCGACATACTGCAAGACAGGGGCTATGTCTCTCGCAAGAAGTCGGTCGGTACCCGCGTGGAGAGCGTCGATGCCTCTACGCACTACGTGCAGACGGTCGATTCGATCGAGGATCTCGTCCGCGTGGCGGCATCGGAGATTCGCCAGATCGTGACTGTCAGGGAATTCACGCTGGACCGAAGCGGCGCCCGTCAGTTGCAAGCGCCGTTGGGGAGCAAATGGCTGGTGTTCAGTGGATATCGGGTCGACACACGCGATGGCAAACCCCTGGCGGTGGCCAACTTCTACGTGGACATTCGTTTCGCGAAGATCCAGGAAGAGGTCATGCAGCAACCCCAAGTGCTGATCAGTTCGATGATCGAGGGGCGGTGCAACGAGTCGATCACAGACGTCGTGCAAATTGCAGATGCGGTATTGATCGATGCCGCCATGGCTGCGGCGTTGCAGGTACCCAAAGGCTCCGCGGGATTGCGCGTTCTGCGGCACTACAAGAACATCAAGAACGAATTGCTCGAGATCAGTGAGACCGTTTACCCGGCGGAGCGCCGAAGCTTGTTGACGCAACTCCGGCGCACTCGCCGCGGCAGCTAACCAAAAGCTTTTCGCGGCGCCGAAAAAGCGCGATCTTGGACATGGACGGCCGCTGCTTGGCGATCTGAGCGCGCTGTGCGCAGAGGCTTTCGACCAGGTCTATGCCGCCTATCCGCTGCGAAAGCTCAAGGCGGACATCGCGCCCGCCGTGACGATGGGTTTCGATGCGCCACGCATGCGCCACCGTGACGTCTTCGGCGAAGGAAGGCACGTCCTTTGTCGTGCGACTGCCCCTGTCTCTGTAACACGTTGATTGCGGCCATCGGACGCTGAGCCCCGCGCGGGCCGGCGTCCCTTCGCGGGGTGGCAAGGCGCACCCCTGTCTCGCGACACCGGGACGTGCCTGCATGCGGGCGAAGAATGCCGCGCCATGCGCCCGTCGAGATCGGCGCGACGCCCCTCCAGCAGCACGCATCAGGGAATCTACGGATATATGATTCCCCGAATGATCTTGATTGCGTCCAATTTTTGTATACAAATAACGCACTCGATATGTGGCGCGATATTTGCGTCAAAAGCGGGCTTCATCTCAAACACTTTCTGCACGAGGAAAAGACCATGAGCACAGTCGTCAGCCACGCCCCCGCCGGGGCCAGCGAAGCGGGCCTTGCGCCGCACGCGGAATCGAACGCCCTCATCAAGCCCGGCTACGACCCGCGCCTGACCAACGAGGACCTCGCGCCGCTGAAGAAACAGACCTGGGGCCAATACAACATCTTCGCGTTCTGGATGTCCGACGTGCACAGCGTGGGCGGCTACATCACGGCCGGCAGCCTGTTCGCGCTGGGCCTGTCGAGCTGGCAGGTGCTGGTGTCGCTGCTGGTGGGCATCGTGATCGTGCAGTTCTTCTGCAACCTGGTGGCCAAGCCCAGCCAGGTGACGGGCGTGCCCTATCCGGTGGTGTGCCGCGCGCCCTTCGGCGTGCTGGGCGCGAACATCCCGGCCATCATCCGCGGGCTGATCGCGGTGGCCTGGTACGGCGTGCAAACGTACCTCGCGTCGGCCGCCTTCATGGTGCTGGCGCTGCACATGTTCCCCAACCTCGCGCCGTATGCCGACGTGGCCATGCACGGCTTCGTGGGCCTCTCGACGCTGGGCTGGGTCGCGTTCATGGTCATGTGGGTGCTGCAGGCCTTCGTGTTCTGGCACGGCATGGAAGCCATCCGCAAGTTCATCGACTGGGCCGGGCCCGCGGTGTACGTGGTGATGGCCGTGCTGTGCGGCTGGCTGGTGTGGAAAGCCGGCTGGAGCAAGATCGACCTGAACCTGGGCGGCATCAAGTTCCAGGGCTGGGACGCGCTGCCGGTGATGCTCTCGGCCATTGCGCTGGTGGTGAGCTACTTCAGCGGCCCGATGCTCAACTTCGGCGACTTCTCGCGGTACGGCAAGAGCTTCGATGCGGTGAAGAAGGGCAACTTCTGGGGCCTGCCGGTGAACTTCGTGTTCTTCTCGCTCCTGACCGTGATCACCACGGCCGCCACGCTGCCCGTTTTCGGTGAACTCATCACCGATCCGGTGCACACCGTGGGCAAGATCGACAGCACCACCGCCGTCGTGCTGGGCGCGCTGACCTTCATGATCGCCACCATCGGCATCAACATCGTGGCCAACTTCGTGTCGCCGGCCTTCGACTTCTCGAACGTGGCGCCGCAGCACATCAGCTGGCGCACGGGCGGCATGATCGCCGCGGTGGGCTCGATCTTTCTCACGCCCTGGAACCTGTACAACAGCCCCGAGGTCATCCACTACACGCTCGACGTGCTGGGCTCGTTCATCGGCCCGCTGTTCGGCATCCTGATTGCCGACTACTACATCGTGAGGAAGCAACAGATCGACGTGGACGCGCTCTACACCATGAGCAAGCAGGGCAAGTACTGGTACAGCAACGGCTACAACCCGAAGGCGATCCAGGCGCTGGTGCCCTCGGCACTCGTGCCGATCCTTTGCGTGATGGTGCCGGCGCTGCGCGGTGGCGCGAACTATGCGTGGTTCATCGGCATGGGGCTGGGCTTCGTGCTCTACGTGCTCCTGAACCGCAACAACAAGACTTGAAACACTGAAGAGAAAGAAAGGGCCGCGCCGTGCGCATCAAGATCATCAATCCCAACACCACCTGGAGCATGACCGAGAAGATCGGTGCCTGCGCCCGCGCGGTGGCGCACGCCGGCACCGAGATCGTCGCGGTCAGCCCGGCCATGGGACCGGTCTCCATCGAGAGCCACTACGACGAGGCGCTGGCCGTGCCCGGCCTCTTGCAGGAGATCGCCGCGGGCGAGCGCGACGGCATCGACGGCTACGTGATCGCCTGCTTCGGCGACCCGGGCCTGAAGGCCGCACGCGAACTCGCGCGCGGCCCGGTGGTGGGCATCGCCGAGGCGGCGATGCACCTGGCCAGCATGATCGGCAGCCGCTTCAGCGTGGTCACCACGCTGGGCCGCACCATGGGCCAGGCCTGGCACCTGGCCGAGATCTACGGCATGGAGCGCTTCTGCGCCAACGTGCGCGCCTGCGAACTGCCGGTGCTCGAACTCGAAGAGCCGGGCTCGCGCGCGCGCGAACGCATCGTCGACGAATGCCGGCGCGCGCTCGAAGAAGACGGCTCCGACTGCATCGTGCTCGGTTGCGCCGGCATGACCGACCTGTGCGAGCACATCGGCGAGCTGCTGGGCGTGCCGGTGATCGACGGCGTGGCCGCGGGCACCAAGCTCATCGAATCGCTCGTCACGCTGAAACTCAAGACCAGCAAGCGCGGCGAACTGGCCCGCCCCCTGCCCAAGACCATGACGGGCGCGCTCGAAGGCTTCACGCTCCGCGGGTGATACGGGCAGCGCGGGCATGGCCATCGAACGCTGAGCCACAATCTCCGCATGCCCCGCGCCAGTTCCAAATCCCCCGCCCCGACCGAACCCATCGCCACGCCGGCCGAGAACGGTGTAGCCGTTGGCAAGGGAAGCTCCATCGAGCGCATCGCCCAGGACATCGCCACCGCCATCGTCGAGAAGCGCCTGCCGCCCGGCACGTGGCTGCGCGAAGAGGCGCTGGGCCGCGTCTATTCGGTGAGCCGCACCAAGGTGCGCGCGGCGCTCCTGATGCTGTCCAAGGACAAGCTCATCGAGATGATTCCCGACAAGGGCGCCTTCGTCTCGCAGCCCACGGTGCAGGAGGCGCGCGAGGTGTTCGCGGTGCGCCGCATCCTGGAGAGCGAGGTGGTGCGCCTCTTCATCGCGAATGCACGGCCGCGCGATTACCAGGTGCTGGAGCAGCACATCAAGTTCGAGCGCGCGGCGCTGCGCCAGAGCCCGGCCATGGGCACGGTGCGCGAGAAGGTGCTGGGCGACTTCCACGTGGCGCTGGCCGAGGCCACGGGCAACCACACGCTGACGGAGCTGGTGCGCGAGCTGGTGGCGCGCAGCTCGCTGATCGCAATGCTCTATCACTCGTCCAACGACCCGCACTGCTCGTCGGACGAGCACTCCGACTTCCTTCGCATCTGCCGCAAGGGCGACGTGGAAGGTGCCGTGGCCTGCATGACCGAGCACCTGGAGCGCATCGAGGCCAGCCTCGAGCTGGGCACCGACAAGCCCGACCGGCAGCTGGACCTGGTCAAGGCGCTGCTCGCCTAGAGACCTGGAACCGCTGGAACCGGGACAGGAAACAGCCCGACACCATTGCGCGCGGGCGATGCGGGTTTTCCTGCATCCGTATTGCCGCATAAATTGTATACAGTTTCGCGTACACACTTTGTGGACGCCGCGACACGATGCGCCGTCCGCCTTCTCTCCCCTTGCTGCGCCAGGAGATACACGATGACGGCCGAGACCTCTTCCACTGCTTTGACAGTCCACCCGGTGGACCAGCGCCTGCCCTCGGGCAAGCTCGCGGCCCTCGGCCTGCAGCACGTGCTGGTGATGTATGCGGGCGCCGTCGCGGTGCCGCTGATCGTCGGCCGCGCGCTCAAGCTCTCGCCCGACGAAGTCGCGCTGCTCATTTCGGCCGACCTCTTTTGCTGCGGCATCGCCACGCTCATCCAGGCGCTGGGCGCCACGCAGTTCTTCGGCATCAAGCTGCCGGTGATGATGGGCGTGACCTTCGCATCGGTCGCGCCGATGGTGACCATTGCCAATGCCAACCCCGGGCAGAACGGCGCGCAATTGCTCTTCGGCGCCATCATCGGCGCGGGCGTGGTGTCGATACTCATCGCGCCGCTCGTGAGCCGCATGCTGCGGTTCTTTCCGCCGGTGGTCACGGGCACCATCATCGCGGTCATCGGCATCAGCCTGATGCGCGTGGGCATCAACTGGATCTTCGGCAACCCAGTGGGCCCGACGGCGCCCGCGCTGGTCGACCCGGTGTATGCGAAATGGCTCGCCGAAGTCACCTCGCCGGGCAGCTCCATTCCCGCGGTGCCCAAGGGCTTCGCGATCATGCCCACCGTGCCCAACCCCAGGTACGCGGACCTCCCGGGCTTCGGCGTGGCGGCGCTGGTGCTCGTGTCGATCCTTTTGATCGTCAAGTACGCCAAGGGCTTCGTCGCCAACATCTCGGTGCTGCTGGGCATCGTGATCGGCGCGGTCGTGGCCTCCATCACCGGCCTCATGACCTACGAGAAAGTCGGCAAGGCCGCGTGGGTGGACATCGTGCTGCCCTTTCACTTCGGCATGCCGCAGTTCGACCCGATCCTGATCTTGACGATGACGCTGATCATGATCGTGGTGATGATCGAATCGACCGGCATGTTCCTCGCGCTCGGCGAGATGACCGAGCGCAAGATCACGCAGAAGGACCTCGCCCGGGGCTTGCGCACCGACGGCCTGGGCACGCTGATCGGCGGCGTCTTCAACACCTTTCCGTACACCAGCTTCTCGCAGAACGTGGGCCTGGTGGCCGTCACCGGCATCAAGAGCCGCTACGTGTGCGTGGCGGGCGGCGCGATATTGATCGTGCTGGGCCTGCTGCCCAAGATGGCCGCGCTGGTCGAGTCGCTGCCCACCGTGGTGCTCGGCGGCGCGGGCCTCGTGATGTTCGGCATGGTCGCGGCCACCGGCATCCGCATTCTCTCGGGCGTGGACTTCAAGACCAATCGCCACAACGCGATGATCGTCGCGGTGGCCATCGGCGTCGGCATGATTCCGCTGATCGCGCCCAACTTCAAGCAATGGATGCCGCATGCGATCCACTCGCTGATCGAGTCGGGCATCCTGCTGGCATCGATTGTGGCGGTGCTGTTGAACCTGTTCCTCAACGGCGCGAAGCACGACGAACAGGCCGTCATTGCGGCGGCCAAGCAGGCCGAGGCGCACTAGAGATACCAGCGCTTCAGATCATCGCCAGCGGCGTCTTGCGCCGCGGCGGTGGGTGCAGGCGGTCCAGCTCGGCAAGGGTCGCCACATCGAGCTTCAGTTCGGCGGCGGCGAGGTTTTCTTGCAGGTGCGTGCTGCGCACCGCCTTCGGAATCGCGACGACGCCGGGCCGCGCGATCACCGCGGCCAATGCGAGTTGCGCGGCGGTCACGCCGAGGCGCTGCGCCAATTCGCTGAGCCCATCGTCATCGGCCAATGCACCCTGGTCGATCGGGCTGTAGGCCATCAATGGCATGCCGCGTTCGCGCAGCCATGGCAACAGATTGAACTCCGGGCCGCGCTCACCGAGCGACAGATAGACCTGATTCGCTGCGCATCCCGGGCCACCGCCGATCACGCCCTCCAGCTCTTCCATGTCGTCGGTGTCGAAGTTGCTCACGCCCCAGTGCGCGATGCGCCCATCGGCCACGAGCGCATGCATCGCCTCGACCGTCTCGCGCAGCGGATGGCTGCTGCGCCAATGCAGCAGGTACAGGTCGATGGCATCGAGCGCGAGACGCTTCAGGCTGCGCTCGCAAGCCTCGCGCGTGCCGCGGCGGCTCGCGTTGTGCGGGTAGACCTTGCTCACGATGAAGAGCTCGTCGCGCCGCACGTCGCCCGCACGCAGCGCCTCGCCGATGGCCTGGCCGAGCACGGTCTCGGCGCCGCCCTCGCCGTACATCTCGGCCGTGTCGATGAGCCGGTAGCCCAGGCCGATGGCCTCGCGCACCGCGGCGACCTCTGCCGCGCGGCGGCCGGACACCTCGCCCATGCGCCAGGTGCCAAGGCCCAGGACCGGCATCTGGCCGCCGGTGGGGAGTGGGAGTGTTCGCATGCGGGCCATGGTACGAGAGTGAAATGAAATGAAGGCCCACATGCCCGCTACGGCAAGGGGGTGACTTTCGACACTGGCGCAGCGCCCGCCGGGCTCCTAGAGTCCCCGCGGAAGCCTTCACACCATTCCGCATGAACCACGCCGCGCCGGAACCTGTCGCCACCGTTTTCGAGGTGGTCGAACTCTTCGTGGGCGACGACGACGGCATGCTGTGGCTCACGTTGGGCTTCGCCTCGCTGGGCGAGCCGCTGGACGTGCTGCACATCGTGTGCGGAAAGGCACCCACCGGCATCCTGGAGGAAGACGCGCTGTACCTGGAGCGCACCAGCCAGGACCTGGCCTGCAGCGGGGAGGTCCTCGCGCTCGCGGTGCGGGGCGAGGGCCTTGCGCTCGCCCTCACGCCCGAAGGCGCCGGCGCGCTCGATCTGCCCGAACACACGCGCTTCGCCTTCGAGGCGCAGCCCGCGCTCTTCGCGCAGGCGGCGGCGCACCTGGCGCAGATGGCGGCGGTCGGGCACGCCTGCATCGCGACGAACGGCCACCCGAACGACGACTCAAATGGCCGCCCATGAGCAGCAGCCACTACGTCCTCGAATACGACGACACCGGCAAGGCGCACGGCTGCCCGCCGCGCCTGGCGGGCGACCTGAACCACGACTGGCAGTGGGACCCTTCGGACCCGAACCCCGACCGCTTCGCCATTACCGCCGCATACGAGTACCGCGCCAGGCACGGCGTGGTCGACTTCGACTACGGCATGGAGGGCTGGCTGGTCTCGGCGCGCTTCGCGCAGGTGTGCCGCGCGGCCGGCATGGCGGTGCGCTGCATCCCGGTGACGATGCTGCAGTCGGACCGCCAGCCTGCGCGCAAGTCGTATGCGTTCATGCTCACCTCGACCTGGCTGCCGGTGCTCGACATGGAGCGCTCGGAGTTCACGGTGGAGAAAGACCTGGCCAGCGGCGAGCCGGTCTTCGACAGGTACTTTCCGCAGGTGCCTTGCCTGGAGACGATCACCAAGGCCGTGGTGGACGCGCGCCGGATGAAAAACTTCGGCGTCGTGCGCGCGGTGGACGTGCGGGGCATGCTGGTCTGCACGGCGGGGTTCAAGCGGGAGTGCGAGCGGCAGCGGTTGCTGGGTGTTCGCTTCGTTCCTGCGGAGGCGTTCGGGTGCAGGCCGCTCTCGCTTTGAAGCGCGTCACTTCAACGCCGTCGCGATGTCGGCGGCCACCTGGCGCGAATTCATGATGAGGGTGTGGATGGTCGGCAGCAGTTGCACCGGAACCGAGCCGAGCTGAACCTCCTTCACCGAGACGATGCCGTCGTTCGGTTCGTCGCCGAACGGCATCCACCGGCCGCGCGGGCCCTTGGTGCCCGCGTACACGCGCAAGGGGATGTCGGGCACCGGCAAGGCGTCCATGCAGTCGTGCCTTGCGAGCAGCTGGCCCATCTCGCCGGTCAGAGCCCTTCGTGTCGGGAATACCCTCTGCCCCGCCCGAACCCTTCTTGCCTACATTTCTTGCATGCAAGAAAAAGCGATCCTTGCATGCAACCCTCGACAAGACATAAAGACAGGAGACTCCATGCCTCGCTTCGCCAAATCGCTCTTCGGTCAGGTGGTCATCGCGCTGGTGCTCGGCGTGCTCGCCGGCCTCTTCTGGCCCGAGTACGCCGTCAAGCTCAAGCCGCTGGGTGACGGCTTCATCAAGCTGATCAAGATGATCATCCCGGTGCTCGTTTTCTGCGTCGTCGTGCACGGCATCGCGGGCGCGGGCGACCTGAAACGCGTGGGCCGCGTGGGCGTGAAGGCGCTGATCTACTTCGAGGTGCTCACCACCGTCGCGCTGGGCATGGGCCTGGTGCTGGCCTTCGTGTTCCAGCCGGGCGTGGGCATGAACGTGGACCCGGCCAAGCTCGATCCGGCCGCCATGAGCGCCTATGCCTCGAACGCCGACAAGCTCACCAGCGGCGGCACGGTCGAGTTCCTGATGAAGCTCATTCCGACCACGGTGGTCAACGCCTTCGCCACGGGCGACGTGCTGCAGGTGCTGCTGTTCGCGGTGCTGTTCGGCTGCGCGCTCTCGCTCCTGGGCGATCGCGGCAAGCCGGTGGCGGTGGTGGTGGACGCGCTCTCGCTGGTGCTCTTCAAGATCATGGGAATCATCATCAAGCTGGCGCCGCTGGGCGTGCTGGGTGCCATCGCGTTCACGGTGGGGCAGTACGGCATCGGCTCGCTCAAGCAGCTGGGCATGCTGGTCGCGCTCTTCTACGGCGCGGTGCTGATCTTCGTGTTCGTGGTGCTGGGGCTGGTGATGCGCTTCTCGGGCTTCAGCCTCTGGAAGCTGCTGCGGTACCTGCGCGAAGAGCTCACCATCGTGTTCGCCACCACCTCGTCCGACAGCGTGCTGCCGCAGATCATGGCCAAGCTGCGCCGCATGGGCATCCGCGATTCGACGGTGGGGCTGGTGATCCCGACCGGCTATTCGTTCAACCTGGATGCCTTCTCGATCTACATCACGCTGGCCGCGGTGTTCATCGCGCAGGCCACCAACACGCCGATCTCGATGGCCGACCTGCTCACGATCCTGGCGATCGCGCTGGTCACCTCCAAGGGCGCGCACGGCGTGCCGGGCTCGGCCATCGTGGTGCTGGCCGCGACGCTGCACGCGATTCCGGCGATCCCCGCCATCGGCCTGGTGCTGGTGCTGTCGGTCGATTGGTTCATGGGCATCGCCCGCGCACTGGGCAACCTGATCGGCAACTGCGTGGCCACGGTGGCGATCGCGGCCTGGGAAGGCGACATCGACCGCGAGCGCGCGCACGCGGTGCTCGACGGCACCTATTCGCCGGACGACGAGCCGCTGGCGGAGGCACCCGCAGTGCCCGTGGTAAACACCGGCACCGCAGCTTCCACCGCCCACTGAAAACAATGGCCACCGACGTCAGCCCCACCGCCATCGCCGAGCGCGTCGTCGAGGCCATCCTCGCGCAGAAGCTCGCGCCGGGCGAGCGGCTGGGCGAGCAGGCCCTGGCCGAGAACTTCGCGGTGAGCCGCACGATGGTGCGGGAAGCCCTCATGCAGTTGCAGGCGCGCGGCTTCGTCGAGGTGCAGTCGCGCCGCGGCTGGTACGTGGTGGAGCCTTCGGCCGAGGAAGCGCGCGATGCCTTCTCGGCGCGCCGCATCGTCGAGGCGGGCATCCTGGCCGCGAGCGAAGGCCGGCCGCTGGGCCAGGTGATCCGCAAGCTGCGCGACCACATCGCCGACGAGCAGCGCGCCATCGAAGGCGCCGATGCCGCCACGCGCGCCTTCCTGCTGGCTGACTTCCATGTCTGTCTGGCCGAGCAGATGGGGCACCAGTTGCTGGTCGACGTGCTGCGCGACCTCACGGCGCGCACCACGCTGGCGGCCACGCTCTACCAGTCGAAGCACGAGGCGGGGCAATCGTGCGCGGAGCACGGCGCCATCGTCGCGGCACTGGAAGAAGGCGACACCGACAAGGCGCGCCGCCTGATGCTGGAGCACATCGGCAACGTCGAGCGCGCGCTCGAGGTGGAAGCCGCCGCCGAGCCCGATGCGCCGAGCCGCCTGCGCGCCACGCTGGCGCCGGTCGCGCTGCCGCGCAGCAAACGCTGAAGCCGTCCGTGCATTAGTGCCGCGGCGCGCTATCGATGAAATAGCACGCCGCGACGGTCTGGCAAGGGCTGCGGGCGAATTCGTTCCGCCCCAGCGCTGCGCCGCACAAGGGCGTGCCCGCTGACAGGATCGCGCCACCCCGCTCGGCTACAGTCCGAGACACCTATGAATTCACCCCAACTCCAGCGCGGCGTGTTCCTCGCCCTGCTCGCCATCGTCACCGCCGCCTTCGTCTGGGTGCTGCTGCCGTTCTTCGGCGCGGTGCTGTGGGGCGTGGCGCTGGCGATCCTGTTCACGCCGCTCTACAAGTGGCTGCTCAAGAAGATGCGCGGCAAGCCCAATGCCGCCGCGCTCTCGACGCTGGCCATCTGCCTGTTCATCGTGATCCTGCCGCTGGCGATGGTGGGCGTGTCGCTGGTGCAGGAAATCGCGCTGGTCACGCAGAACATCCGCTCGGGGCAGATCAACTTCGCGGCCTACTTCCAGCAGATCCTGGATGCTTCGCCGCAATGGCTGCTGAACCTGGTGGAGCGCTTCAACCTCGGCGACATGGCGGCCTGGCAGGCCCGCATCTCGGCGGCCGCCGGGCAGGCGAGCCAGATCATCGCGAGCCAGGCCCTGGCCATCGGCCAGAACACCTTCGATTTCATCGTCAGCTTCTTCGTGATGCTGTACCTCCTCTACTTCCTGGTGCGCGACGGCGCGACGCTCTCCAAGACCATGCGCGACGCCGTGCCGCTGGCCAAGCCGCACACGCACTACCTGCTGAACAAGTTCACCACCGTGATCCGCGCCACCGTGAAGGGCAACGTGGCCGTGGCCATCGCGCAGGGCACCATCGGCGGGCTGGCCTTCTGGTTCCTCGGCGTGCAGGGCGCGCTGCTGTGGGCGGTGCTGATGGCCTTCCTCTCGCTCCTGCCCGCGGTGGGCGCGGCGCTCATCTGGGGGCCGGTGGCGATCTACTTCCTGGCCACGGGACACTTCTGGCAGGGCGGCGTGCTGATCTTCGTGGGCGTGTTCGTGATCGGCCTGGTCGACAACATCCTGCGCCCCGTGCTGGTGGGCAAGGACACGCAGATGCCCGACTACATCGTGCTCATGTCCACCATCGGCGGCATGGCGATCTTCGGCATCAACGGCTTCGTGATCGGACCGGTGATCGCGGCGCTGTTCATGGCGGCGTGGAGCCTGTTCGCCGACTCGGGCCACGTGGGCAACGGCCACCAGACCATCGAGCCGCCGCAGACGCCCGAAGCCGCCGACCCGGCCGCGCTGCCCGAGAACCGCAAGAAGGGCTGAACCCCGGGCGGACGCCGGCACTTCCCGCGCCGGTCGCGCCGGTCGCGCGCACTTGCCGCACTTGGCGCACGCATTTGCGCATTTCGTCGCATGCCGCTGGGCACCGCCCGGCGCCTGCGGGATCGTCGGGGCCTCTTCACTGCAACGAGGCCTTGCCATGCGTCTTCCCGCTCTCCCCTCCCGCCCGGCCGTGCGCGCGATGTGCGCCGCCGCCCTCCTCGCGCCGCTGGGCGCGCTGGCCGCCGACCTGAGCCTGAGCGTGGCCGACGGCCCCGCCGCCGACGCCACGCTGTACGTCGCGCTGTTCGACAGCACCGCCGGCTTCGCGGGCACCGCGGTGGCCTCGCAGATGGTGCCGATGCGCGCCGGCGCGGCGCGGCTCGTGTTCCCCGGCCTGGCGCCGGGGCGCTATGCCGTGCGCGTGTTCGCGGACGAGAACGGCAACGGCAAGCTGGACACCAACCTCGTGGGCATGCCGACCGAACGCTACGGCTTCTCCAACGACGCCAAGGGCAACCGCGGCGCGCCCGAGTTCGACGCCGCCGCGATCGGCGTGGACGCCGACCTGCAGGCCGTCATCCACCTGCGCTGAGGCCGCCATGCAAAGACGCGAACTCATGCGCCTGCTGGCCTCGGCCGGTGCGCTTCCCCTTCTTGCACCCCTTGCTCGCGCGGCCGCCGGCAAGGACGACTGGCAGACCGATTTCGAGGCCGCCGGCACGCGCTGGAAGACCGGCTTCGCCACGCCGCCGGACGACCTGCCGCTCACCCGCGCCACGGTGCGCGGGCGCTTTCCCGACGCCGTCGCCGGCACGCTGTTTCGCATCGGCCCGGCGGGCCACGACCTGGGCGGCGAACGCTATCACCACTGGTTCGATGGCGATGGCATGGTGCATCGCTTCGTGATCGACGGGGCCGACGTTCGCCACCAGGGCCGCTATGTCGCCACGCCCAAGCGCGTGGCCGAGGTGCGCGCCGGACGTCACCTGATGGAAGCCTTCGGCACCATGCCGCCGGGCGTGGAGCCGCCGGCTTCAGCCGACAGCATCAACGTCGCCAACACCAGCGTGCTGCCGTTGCAGGGCGAGGTGCTGGCGCTGTGGGAGGGCGGCTCGGCCACGCGCATCGACGCGCGCACGCTGGACACGCTGGGCGTGAAGACCTGGCGCCCCGACCTCGCGGGCATGCCCTTCTCTGCCCACCCCAGGGTGGACCCGGACGGCACCGTCTGGAACTTCGGCGTCGCCAGCGGCCAGAGCCTGCTGGCGCTGTACGAGATCGGCGCCGACGGGGCCCTCCGCCGTGCGGCCGCGGTGCCGGTGCCCGAGCTGCCGATGGTCCACGACTTCGCGGTGACCGCGCGGCACCTGGTGTTCCTGATGCCGCCGCTGGTCTACGACACGAAGCGCAAGGAAGCCGGTGCGAGCTTTCTCGATGCCCATGTCTGGCGGCCCGAACTGGGCATGCGCGCGCTGGTCGTGGACAAGCAAGACTGGGAGCGGCGGCAGGTGCTCGAACTGCCGGCCGGCTTCCTGTTCCACGTGGGCAACGCGTGGGAGGAAGACACGCCGCGCGGCACGCTGATCCACATCGACTACGTGCGCTCGGAAAACGCCGATGCGGTGTTCACGACCAACCGCGAAGTGATGCGCGGGCGCCTCGTGAAGCGCGCCGCGCCGCGCCTGACGGCCGCCACGCTGAACCTGGGCACCGGCAAGGCCGTGCAGACCGAACTGGCGCTGGACGCCGAGTTCCCGCGCATCGATCCGCGCCGCGTCGGGCTGCGCCATCGCCACGTCGTTCACGCGACGCAGACACGGCCCGACCTGCCGGGCTTCGGCGCGGTCGCGCGCACCGACATCGAGACCGGCCGCAGCCAGCGCTTCGGCTACGGGCCGCAAGCGGTGGTGGAAGAGCACGTCTTCGTACCCGATGGCTCGCGCCCGGGCTGGGTGCTCGGCACGGTGCTCGACTTCGGGCGGCAGAAGACGGTGCTCTCGTGCTTCGCGGCCGATCACCTGGCCGCCGGGCCGGTGGCACAGGCCACGCTGCCGTATGCGCTGCCGTTGGGCCTGCACGGAGCGTTCGTGAAGGCCTGAAGAAATCGAACCGTTCACGCCGAGCTTGTCGAGGCGCCGCGCGAGGCTTCGACAAGCTCAGCCCGAACGGATGCCGATGAACCGCTGGTGCGTATCAGGCCGACCACCAGCCTTCGTCGAACCGCCCCTGCAGGAACGCCACGAAGCCCGACACCTTGCCCGGCACCAGCTTGGGCGACGGGAACACGGCGTGGATCTCCTGCTCGGGCAGCGCGTGGTCGCCCAGCACCGCGACCACCTTGCCCGCGGCCATCGACTCGCTCGCCACGTAGCGCGGCATGAGCGCGATGCCCAGCCCGTCGCGCGCCGCCGCGAGCACGGCCGAGAGGTTGTTCGAGCGAAAGCGCCCCGAGACCGGCACCGTCACCGGCTCGCCCTTGGGCGTGTGCATGCGCCAGAACTCGTCGCCCACCACGCTGCTGTAGATGAGCGCCACGTGCGCGCCCAGGTCCTGCGCGCGCTTGGGTGTTCCGTGCTTCTTCAGGTAGGCGGGCGCCGCGACCATGACCCACGGATTCGCGCCCAGGTAGCGCGCGCCCAGCGACGAATCGGCCAGCTTGCCCATGCGGATCGCCACGTCGATGCCCTGCGCGATGAGGTCGACGTAGCGGTCTTCGAAGCTCAAATCGAGCTGCACCTGCGGATGCCGGCGCATGTACTCGAGCGCCAGCGGCACCACCACGCGCCGACCGAACGCCACCGAGGTGCCCACGCGCAGGAGGCCCTGCGCCTGGTTCTGCCGCAACTGCACGATGCTGTCGGCCTCCTCGGCATCGCGCACGATGGTCTTGCACTTCTCGTAGTAGAGCGCGCCCGGTTCGGTGAGGCTCACGCCGCGCGTGTTGCGGTTGAGCAGCCGCACCTTAAGCCGCGTTTCCGTCGCCGCGATCTGCTTGGTCACGGTGGGTTGCGTGGTGTTGAATTCGCGCGCCGCCTTCGAGAAGCTGCCGGTCTCCACGACCCGCACGAACATTTCCATTGCCAACAGTCTGTCCATGAGTACTCCTTGCCCCCACGCTCATCACTGCATGTATCGCTGCCCCCCAAGGGGACGCGGTCGCCTTGGGGCGGCCCGGCGGCGACCATGGTAGCCACTTATTCCAACGCGGAATAGGTTTTATGGTCCCCAGCCGTCTTCTTCGAATGCCCCCCGCTTCCTAAAGTGGACGTCACTTAACGGAGACAGTCCCATGGCAAAAATGAAAGCAGTCCAGGCCGCAGTGCTTGTGATGGAAAAGGAAGGCGTCACGCAGGCCTTCGGCGTGCCCGGCGCGGCCATCAATCCGATGTATTCGGCGCTGCGCCAGCGCGGCAGCATCTCGCACATCCTCGCGCGCCACGTCGAGGGTGCCTCGCACATGGCCGAGGGCTACACGCGGGCGGTGGCCGGCAACATCGGCGTGTGCATCGGCACCTCGGGCCCCGCGGGCACCGACATGATCACGGGCCTGTACTCGGCCTGGGCCGATTCGATCCCGATCCTCTGCATCACCGGCCAGGCGCCGCGCGCCCGCCTGTACAAGGAGGACTTCCAGGCGGTCGACATCGAATCGATCTCCAAGCCCGTCACCAAGTGGTCGGTCACCGTGCGCGAGCCCGGCCAGGTGCCGCAGGTGTTCCAGCAGGCCTTCCACCTGATGCGCTCGGGCCGTCCCGGTCCGGTGCTGGTCGACCTGCCCTTCGACGTGCAGATGGCCGAGATCGAATTCGACATCGACAGCTACGAGCCGCTCGTCCCCTACAAGCCGGCCGCCACGCGCGCCCAGATCGAGAAGGCCATCGGCATGCTGCAGGCGGCCGAGCGCCCGCTGATCGTGGCCGGCGGCGGTGTCATCAACGCCGATGCGTCCGACCTGCTGGTGCGCTTTGCCGAAGCCACCGGCGTGCCGGTGATCCCCACGCTCATGGGCTGGGGCTCCATTCCCGACGACCATCCGCTGATGGCCGGCATGTGCGGCCTGCAGACCAGCCACCGCTACGGCAACGCGACCATGCTCGCCTCGGACTTCGTGCTGGGCATCGGCAACCGCTGGGCCAACCGCCACACGGGCTCGGTCGATGTCTACACCAAGGGCCGCAAATTCGTGCACGTGGACATCGAGCCCACGCAGATCGGCCGCGTGTTCACGCCCGACTTCGGCATCGTCTCGGATGCCAAGGCCGCACTCGAGCAATTCGTCGCCGTCGCCGAGGAGATGAAGGCCGCGGGCAAGCTCACCGACCGCCGCGAGTGGGCCAGGTCGTGCATCGAGCGCAAGAAGACCATGCTGCGCAAGACCAACTTCGACTCAGTGCCGATGAAGCCGCAGCGCGTGTACCAGTGCATGAACAACAACTTCAGCAACGACACCTGCTACGTGAGCACCATTGGCCTGTCGCAGATCGCCGCGGCGCAGTTCCTGCACGTGTACAACCCGCGCCACTGGATCAACTGCGGCCAGGCCGGCCCGCTGGGCTGGACCATTCCCGCCGCGCTGGGCGTGCGCGCGGCCGACCCGACGCGCAAGATCGTCGCGCTCTCGGGCGACTACGACTTCCAGTTCATGATCGAGGAGCTGGCCGTGGGCGCGCAGTTCAAGCTGCCGTACATCCACATCGTGGTGAACAACTCGTACCTGGGCCTCATCCGCCAGGCGCAGCGCGGCTTCGAGATGGACTACTGCGTGCAGCTCGCGTTCGACAACATCAACGCGGGCCCCGACGCCGGCATCGAGAGCAGCTACGGCGTCGATCACCTGAAGGTCGTCGAGGGCCTGGGCTGCAAGGCGATCCGCGTGAACAAGCAGGAAGAGATCGCACCGGCCATCCAGCGCGCCGAGGCACTCATGGCCGAGTTCAGCGTGCCGGTCGTCATCGAGGTGATGCTGGAGCGCGTGACCAACATCGCGATGGGCACCGAGATCGACAACATCACCGAGTTCGAGCCGCTGGCCGAACATCCGGCCGATGCGCCCACCGCGGTGGCGGCCGAGATGCTGGACTGAGCAAGGAGACACGCACATGCCCAAGTTCGCAGCCAACCTCACGATGCTCTTCACCGAGCTGCCGTTCATGCAACGCTTCGAAGCCGCCGCCAAGGCGGGCTTCAAGGGGGTGGAATACCTCTTCCCCTACCCCTTCGAGAAAAAGGAACTCGCCGCGGCGCTCCGTACCAATGGCCTGCAGCAAGTGCTGCACAACCTGCCCGCCGGCGACTGGGACAAGGGCGAGCGCGGCATCGCCTGCCTCACCGACCGCACGGGCGAATTCGCCGAGGGCATCGGCATGGCGATCGACTACGCGAGCGCGCTCGGCTGCCCGCAGGTCAACTGCCTGATCGGCAAGGTGCCCGAGGGCGCCGACATCAACGTGGTCAACCGCACGGTGATCGACAACCTGCGCCTGGCCGCGCGGGAGCTGGAAGCCGCGGGCATCCGCATGCTGATCGAGCCGATCAACACCTTCGACATCCCGGGCTTCTACCTGAACCGCACCGACAAGGCGCTCGCCCTCATCGAGGCGGTGGGTTCGCCCAACCTGAAGGTGCAGTACGACATCTACCACGCGCAGCGCATGGAGGGCGAGCTGGGCAACACGCTCACCAGGCACCTGGCGCAGATCGGCCACATCCAGCTGGCCGACAACCCGGGCCGCGGCGAGCCGGGCACGGGCGAGATCAACTACCCGTGGCTCTTCAAGCACATCGATTCGCTGGGCTACGACGGCTGGATCGGCTGCGAATACAAGCCGCGCAGCGACACCGTCGATGGCCTGGGCTGGCGCGAAGCGCTCACGCAATAAAAGACAACCTCAGATCGGAAAAAGAGACATGACGACAACGCCCCAGAAAATCGGATTCATCGGCCTCGGCATCATGGGCGCGCCCATGGCGGGCCACCTGCTCGACGCGGGCCACCAGCTCTTCGTGAACACGCAGGGCAACACGCCCGAGCCCTTCATCTCGAAGGCGAAGATCTGCGCCTCGGCGGCCGAAGTGGCGCGCCAGGCCGACATCATCTTCATCATGGTGCCGGACACGCCCGACGTGGAGAAAGTGCTGTTCGGCGAGCCGGGCACGCACGGCGTGGCCGAAGGCCTGAAGGACTCGCGCGGCAAGATCGTGGTGGACTGCAGCTCCATCGACCCGATCGCCACCAAGGCCTTCGCCAAGCGCATCGTGGCGCTGGGCTGCGGCTACATCGACGCGCCGGTCTCCGGCGGCGAAGTGGGCGCCAAGGCCGCGAGCCTCACCATCATGTGCGGCGGCGACGAAGGCACCTTCGAGCGCGTGAAGCCGCTGCTGGACAAGATGGGCAAGAACGTCACGCTGGTGGGCGCCGTGGGCGACGGCCAGGTCTGCAAGGTGGCCAACCAGATCATCGTGGCGCTGAACATCGCGGCGGTGGGCGAGGCGCTCCTGTTCGCCTCGAAGGCGGGCGCCGATCCGGCCAAGGTGCGCCAGGCACTGATGGGGGGCTTTGCGAGCTCGCGCATCCTGGAAGTGCACGGCGAACGGATGATCAAGCGCACCTTCGCGCCGGGCTTTCGCATCGCGCTGCACCAGAAGGACCTGAACCTCGCGCTGCAGAGCGCCCGTTCGCTGGGCGTGGCGCTGCCGCAGACGGCGGGCGCGGCACAGTTGATGAACGCCTGCGCGGCGCTCGGACACGGGCAGTCGGATCACTCGGCGCTGGTCAAGGCGCTCGAAGCGCTGGCGCAGCACACCGTCGCCCCGGACTGATCGGGAAACACCGGGGAACCGGCTTTGCCGGGCCTCGGGTGTTGCCCCCGGCAGGGGAAGGCCCAGCGACGCGAAGTGCGCGCAGCCTGGCGGCGGGCTAGGTTTTGGCCGTTTCCAGCGACTCTTTCAGGTTCCGCCGCCGCCATGCCCAGGTCTTGATGGCCTGCGGCAGGATGCCGATGCACGAGGCGTAGTACGTCACCTTGAAGCCCCAGAAACGCGGGCCGATGGGCGTGTCGCGGAACAGGTCGCCGGCCAGGATCGACAGCATCGCCTCCTGCATCCGCCACACGTTGCGCGGGTTCATGAAGAGGCGGCGGATCGCCGGCGAGGTGATGCGGTAGATGAACCACGAGAACATCTTCGGTCCGTGCTTCATGACCTTCTCGTAGTGGCGGAAGGCGCGCTCGGCCTCCTTCGACTCGCCCTTGAGCCAGTGGTCGGCACAGGTCGCGGCCTCGAAGCCGCTGTTCATCGCCAGGTACACGCCCGAGGAGAACATCGGGTCGACGAAGGCGTAGGCATCGCCCACCATCATGAAGCGGTCGCCGCGGCAGAACTTGGAGTCGTAGGCGTAGTTGCCGGTGGTGGTGGCGCCCTCCATCAGCGTGGCGTTCGCAAGGCGCGCGGCCAGCTTGGGGGCGAGCGCGATGGTCTCCATCAAAAAGTCTTCGAGCGACGCCCCCTGGCGGCGCTTGAAGTACGCGGGCGAGGCCACGGCGCCGACGCTCACGGTGCCGTCCTTCAGCGGGATGTACCAGAACCAGCCGTGGTCGAACCAGAAGAGCGTGATGTTGCCCTCGAAGCGCCCGGGCCGGCGCTCGGCGTTGGCGAAATGGCCGTACAGCGCGGCGCTCGCGTGCTTGCGGTTGCGCTGCTTGGCATCGAACTGGTTCGACAGCAGCGTGTCGCGCCCGCTCGCGTCGATCACGAAGCGCGGGCGCCAGCTGGTCTCGGTGCCGTCGTCGGCCTTGATCTTCACCAGGGGGCGGTTGTCGGGCGTGCCCCTGCCGGCGTCCATGTCCACGCCGGTGACGCGCTGGCCCTCGAAGGTGCGCGCGCCGCGCTTGCCGGCATGGCGGAACAGCAGTTCGTCGAACTCCGATCGGCGCACGTGCACCGCGTACGGAAAGCTCTTGTCCATCGCCTCGCCGAAATTGAAGTGGCTGGAGTGGTCGTGCCAGGGCGAGACGAACTCGGCACCGTGCTTCTTGATGCCGATGGCCTCGACCTCGGTGCGCACGCCCAGCCGGTCGAACAGCGGCATGTTCATCGGCAGCAGCGATTCGCCGATGTGAAAGCGCGGATGCTGCGCCTTCTCGATCAGGACCACGTCGTGGCCCTTGTCCGCGAGCAGCGCGGCCACGGTGGAGCCCGAAGGGCCTCCGCCGATGACCACGACGTCCGGGTCGGTGCTGGTGAAAGGTCCGGGTGTCATGCGCTGCCCCTCCGTTGTCTTTGTGTCTTTGTAGTGGGTCGACGGTGCCGGCCGCCCTCCGCGGCAAGCTCGCCTTGCTATGGTTAACCTTGGTTAACAGCGCCGGAGTTTAGCGAACCGGCCGGCCCGGTTTCGCGCAGGCTATGGGTTCAGGCGTTTTCGGCATTCCCCCCGCGGGAACGGGTCACGCTTTTGCGGTAGCCTCGTTGCCCGTCAGACACAAGGAGACATTTCATGGCTGCACCCCTGTCCCCCGCAGAAGAAGCACTTCGCGAAGCAGCGCGCGAGTACCACCGCTCGCCCGTCAAGGGCAAGATCTCGATCACCCCGACCAAGCCCCTCCTGAACCAGCGCGACCTGTCGCTGGCCTATTCGCCGGGCGTGGCCTATCCCTGCCTGGACATCGCGGCCGATCCGTCGCTGGCAACCGAATACACGGCACGCGGCAACCTGGTGGGCGTCATCACCAACGGCACCGCGGTGCTGGGCCTGGGCAACATCGGCCCGCTGGCGGCCAAGCCGGTGATGGAAGGCAAGGGGTGCCTGTTCAAGAAATTCGCCGGCATCGACGTGTTCGACATCGAGCTGGCCGAGAACGACCCCGACAAGCTGGTCGAGATCATTGCGGCGCTGGAGCCCACGCTGGGCGGCATCAACCTGGAAGACATCAAGGCGCCCGAGTGCTTCTACATCGAGAAGAAGCTGCGCGAGCGCATGAACATCCCGGTATTCCATGACGACCAGCACGGCACGGCCATCATCTCGGCCGCGGCGCTGATCAACGGCCTGGAACTCGTGGGCAAGAAGATCGAGGACGTGAAGATCGCCGTCTCGGGCGCCGGCGCCGCCGCCATCGCGTGCCTGGACGTGATGGTGGGCCTGGGCGCCAAGCCCGCCAACATCTACGCCTGCGACTCCAAGGGCCTCATCTACATCGGCCGCGCGGGCGGTTTCGACGAATCCAAATCGCGCTACGCCCAGAAAGACACCGGCGCCCGCACCCTGGCCGACGTGGTGAAGGACGCCGATGTGTTCCTCGGCTGCTCCGCGCCCGGCGTGATGTCGGCCGACATGGTCAAGACCATGGGCACGCAGCCCATCATCCTGGCGCTGGCCAACCCCGAGCCCGAGATCCGGCCCGAGCTGGCCAAGGCCGTGCGGCCCGACTGCATCATCGCCACGGGCCGCTCGGACTACCCGAACCAGGTCAACAACGTGCTGTGCTTTCCGTACATCTTCCGCGGCGCGCTCGATTGCGGCGCCACCAAGATCACGGAAGAAATGAAGCTGGCCTGCGTGCGCGAGATCGCCGACCTCACCAAGGCCGACATCAGCGAGGAAGTGGCCACGGCCTATGCGGGGCAGGAGCTCTCGTTCGGGCCCGACTACATCATTCCCAAGCCCTTCGATTCGCGCCTCATCCTGCGCATCGCGCCGGCCGTGGCCAAGGCGGCCGCGGCTTCGGGCGTGGCCACCCGTCCGATCGAGGACATGGAGGCCTACCGCCAGCACCTGACGCGCTTCGTCTACCAGACCGGCATGTTCATGCGCCCGGTGTTCACCGCCGCCAAGCTGGCCACCGCCAAGCGCGTGGCCTATGCCGAAGGCGAAGACGAGCGCGTGCTGCGCGCCGCGCAGCTGGCCGTCGATGAAGGCCTGGCGCACCCGATCCTGGTGGGCCGCCCCGCCGTGATCGAGGCGCGCATCAAGAAGGCGGGCCTGCACATCCGCATCGGCACCGACGTGGAGATCGTCAACCCCGAGGACGACCCGCGCTTTCGCGTGTACTGGGAGGCCTTCCACAAGCTCATGGGCCGCCGCGGCGTGACGCCCGAGGCCGCCAAGACCATGGTGCGCCGCTCCAACACCACCATCGCCGCGCTGATGCTGCACCTGGGCGATGCCGACGCGATGATCTGCGGCCTGGTCGGGCGCTTCGACGTGCACCTGGAGCACATCCGCAACCTGATCGGCCTGAAGCGCGGCGCGCCGGGCTTCGCGACGCTCAACGCGCTCACGCTGGAGAAGCGCACGGTGTTCATCACCGACACCAACGTGAACGAGGACCCCAGCGCCGAGATGCTCGCGAGCATCGCGCTGATGGCCGCCGAGGAAGTGCGCCGCTTCGGCCTGCCGCCCAAGGTGGCTTTTCTCTCGCATTCGAACTACGGCACCTCCAGCCGCGGCTCGGCCCGCAAGATGCGCCTGGCGCGCGACCTGTTCGCGCAGATGGCGCCCGACATCGAATGCGACGGCGAGATGCACGGCGACGCCGCGCTTTCGGAAGAAGTGCGCCGCACCGCGCTGCCCGAGACCACGCTCACCGGCGAGGCGAACCTGCTGGTGTGCCCGAACCTGGACTCGGCGCACATCCTCTACAACGTGCTGAAGATGACCGGCGCCAACGGCATCACGGTCGGCCCGATCCTCCTGGGCGGCGCGGGCTCGGCGCATGTACTGACGCCTTCGTCGACCGTGCGGCGGATCGTGAACATGACGGCGCTGGCCGTAGCGAATGCGACGACGGCGTTGAAGTAATACGCGCTGCTTTCCATCGAAACGCCCCGCCGTGGTGACGCAGCGGGGCGTTTTTTCGTGTTTTTGCACCGCAAGCATTCCGCCGCGCACCGCCATGGCCGGCCCGGAAGGGTTCGCACCAATCGCGTGCGGGCACCGTTTTTGCTTGAATGCCGAAGCATTCACCTTCACGGATCCCGCATGAACAAGCGCCAACTGCTCCAGTCCTTCCTCGCCGCCTCGGCCCTCAGCTTCGGCCTTTCACCGGCCTTTGCCCAGGCCCCGACGCCGATCAAGTTCCAGCTCGACTGGCGCTTCGAGGGACCGGCCGCGCTCTTTTTGCACCCCGCCGCCAAGGGCTACTTCAAGGCCGCCGGCCTGGACGTGACCATCGATGCGGGCAACGGCTCGGGCGGCACGGTCACGCGCGTGGCTTCGGGCGCCTACGAGATGGGCTTTGCCGACCTCGCGGCGCTGATGGAATTCCACGCCAACAACCCCGACAGCCCGAACAAGCCGGTCGCGGTGATGATGGTCTACAACAACACGCCGGCCTCGGTCATGGCGCTCAAGAAGAGCGGCATCACCAAGCCCGCGGACCTGGCCGGCAAGAAGCTCGGCGCACCGGTGTTCGACGCAGGCCGCCGTGCGTTCCCGATCTTCGCCAAGGCCAACAACATCGGCGCCGTGAACTGGACCGCCATGGACCCGACGCTGCGCGAGACCATGCTGCTGCGCGGCGACATCGACGCCATCACCGGCTTCACCTTCACCTCGCTGCTGAACCTGGAGGCGCGCGGCGCCAAGACGGCCGACGTGGTGGTGCTTCCCTACCCCGACTACGGCGTGAAGCTCTACGGCAACGTGATCATCGCGTCGCCCAAGCTCATCAAGGAGAACCCGGCAGCGGTGAAGAAATTCCTCTCGGCCTTTGCCAAGGGCGCCAAGGAAGTCATCGCCAATCCGGCGATGGGCATCGAATCGGTGAAGGCGCGCGACGGCATCATCGACAGCAAGCTGGAAACCCGCCGCCTGCAACTGGCCATCGACACCGTGATCAACAGCGCCGACGCGCGCAGCGAAGGCTTCGGCGCCGTCAACGCGGGCCGCATGTCGCTCATGGCCTCGCAGGTGTCCGACGCCTTCAACACCAAGACCCGCGTGAGCCCCGATGCCGTGTGGACGGCCGCGCTGCTGCCGCCGGCCGCCGAACTCAGCGGGATCCTGCGCAAGTGATGGCAGGCGCACCGAGCGACGCCGCCGCCCACTTCGTCGACTTCCAGGACGTCTGGCTCGCCTACAACGAGGAACTGCTGCGCGAGAACCACTTCGCGGTCGAGGCCATCGACCTGAAGGTCAAGCGCGGCGAATTCATCGCCATCGTCGGGCCCTCGGGCTGCGGCAAGTCGACCTTCATGAAGCTCGCGACGGGCCTGAAGATGCCCTCGATGGGCAAGATCCGCATCGACGGTTCGCCCGTGACCGGGCCGCTCAAGATCTCGGGCATGGCCTTCCAGGCGCCCTCGCTGCTGCCCTGGCGCACCACGGTCGACAACGTGCTGCTGCCGCTGGAGATCGTCGAGCCCTACCGCTCGAACTTCAAGGCCAAGCGGAAGGAGTACGTCGAGCGCGCGCGCAAGCTGCTGCAGAAGGTGGGCCTTGCGGGCTACGAGGACAAGTTTCCGTGGCAGCTCTCGGGCGGCATGCAGCAGCGCGCGAGCATCTGCCGCGCGCTCATCCACGAGCCCAAGATGCTGCTGCTGGACGAACCCTTCGGCGCGCTCGACGCGTTCACGCGCGAGGAGCTCTGGTGCATCCTGCGCGACCTCTGGACCGAGCAGCAATTCAACGTGATTCTGGTGACGCACGACCTGCGCGAATCGGTGTTCCTGGCCGACACGGTGTACGTGATGAGCAAGAGCCCGGGGCGCTTCGTGGTGAAACGCGAGATCGAATTGCCGCGTCCGCGCGAGCTCGAACTCACCTACACGAAGGAGTTCACCGACATCGTGCTGGAGCTGCGCGGGCACATCGGCGCCATACGTGGAAGTGCAGGCAACACCGGCATCGGCGCGGCGCAGACGGCCGCAGCCGTGTCCCACTGATCGGCGCGCCATGAAGAACACCAAGCAAATCGAACGCTGGTCGCCCTGGCTGCTCTTGGTCGCGGTGCTCCTGCTGTGGCAGATCGTCTGCGCGGGCTTCGAGGTCTCGGACTTCATCTTCCCGAGCCCGTGGCGCATCTGGACGCAGTTCTGGGAATACAAGGAAATCATCGCGGGCCACGCGTGGCGCACCTTCTGGGTCACGATGGCCGGCTTTGGCCTGGCGATCGTGGTGGGGGTGCTGATGGGCTTCGTCATCGGCAGTTCGCGCATCGCGTATGCGGCGATCTACCCGCTCATGACGGCCTTCAACGCGCTGCCCAAGGCGGCCTTCGTGCCGATCCTGGTGGTGTGGTTCGGCATCGGCGCGGGGCCGGCGATTCTCACGGCCTTCTTGATCAGCTTCTTTCCGATCATGGTCAACATCGCGACAGGCTTGGCCACGCTGGAGCCCGAGCTCGAAGACGTGCTGCGCGTGCTGGGCGCCAAGCGCTGGGACGTGCTCATGAAGATCGGCCTGCCGCGCTCCATGCCCTACTTCTTCGGCTCGCTGAAGGTGGCGATCACGCTGGCCTTCGTCGGCACCACGGTGAGCGAGATGACGGCCGCCAACGAGGGCATCGGCTACCTGCTGATCTCGGCCGGATCGGCCATGCAGATGGGCCTGGCCTTCGCGGGCCTGATGGTGGTGGGCGCGATGGCGATGCTGATGTACGAGCTCTTCAGCGTGATCGAGAAGCACACCACCGGCTGGGCCCACCGCGGTTCACAGAACCAATGAGGCCGGCATGACCCGCGACCAGATCATTCGCGCGCTGCGGCGCGCCGACGAGGTGGCCCGCCGCGCGATGGCGATGGGCCGCCACCCCTTCGGCGCAGTGCTCGTCGCGCCCGATGGCGAAACCATCCTCGCCGAGCAGGGCAACATCGACACGGTGAATCACGCCGAGGCCACGCTGGCGCGCCACGCCGCGCAGAACTGGCCGGCCGACTACCTTTGGCAATGCACGCTGGTGACCACCTTCGAGCCCTGCGCGATGTGCGCGGGCACGAGCTACTGGGCGCACATCGGACGCGTGGTCTACGGCGCCGAGGAATCGGCGCTGCTCGCGCTCACGGGCGACCACCCCGAGAACCCGACGCTCAGCCTGCCGTGCCGCGAGGTGTTCGCGCGCGGGCAGAAAGAGATCGAGGTGATCGGGCCGGTGCCTGAAGTGGCGGAGGAAATGATCGCCACGCACCGCGGGTTCTGGGAGACCCGCTAGGGCGATAGGCCAGCGCTAGGCCAGCGCTAGACCAGCAACAGCGAGGCCTCGTCGCGCCAGTAGTTCACCGCGGCGAGCCAGCCCTCCCACACGCAGCCGTTGCAGCCGCGCCCGCAGCAGGTGGTGGGCTCGGGCGGCGGCGCGCGCATGGCGAGCCCCTGGGCGTCGAGCACCGCCTGCACGCGCGCGATCAGCGCCTGCGCGCTGGCAAGGTTCGTGGGCTCGGGCAGCCGGTCGATGAGGTTCATGGCGGCGAGGCTCTCAGGCGTGCAGGTTCAGCTCCAGCCGCATCTTCGCGCCGCCCGATTCGCTCGATCCGATGGTCAGTTGCCCGCGATGCAGCCGCGCGACCTCGGCCACGAGGTGAAGGCCCAGCCCCGCGCCCCGTCCGCGCGGCACGAGCCGGTGAAACGGCGCCACCACGCGCTCGCGATCCGCTTCGGGAATGCCGGGCCCCGAGTCCAGCACCTCGATGCACGAGGGCGCGCACAGCCGCACCTGGATATCGCAACCCTGCCCGCCGTGCTCGATGGCGTTCTGGATCAGGTTGGTGAGCGCGCGTTCGAGCGACGGCGCATCGCCGCGCACCATCAGCGCCTGCGGCGCATCGACCGAGAGCGTGCAGCGGTTCTGGATCGCCAGCGGCGCGATGTCGGCCGCCACGCGCTCGCACAGCGCCTTCAGGTCCACCGGCTGCTCCTGCGGCACGACGTGGTCCAGGCGCTGCAGGTCGAGCAGTTGCTCGGCCAGCGTGGCAAGCCGCGCCGAGGCCTGCATCAGCTTCACCTTGAGCGGGTCGTTCGGCAGGCCTTCCAGGTGGATCTGCAGCGTGGTGATCGGCGTGCGCAGCTCGTGCGCGGCGTCGGCCAGGAAGCGCTCCTGCCGGTCGTAGCCTTCGTTGAGCCGGTCGAAGGCGCGGTTGACGGCGTTGACCAGCGGGCGGATCTCGCTGGCCACGTTCGCGAGCGGCAGGCGCGTGGTGCGCTCGTGCACGTCGATGCCCTCCGCATGCTCGGCCGTGGCCACCACGCCCTGCAGGCCGCGCTTCACCACGAAGGGCGTGGCCAGGATCACGCCCAGGCTGGTGAGCAGCGCCATCGGCGCCACCAGGAACAGGAACACGAGGCCCGTGCCCTTGAGCGTGTTCTTCACCGACAGCGGGCTGCCGGTCTGCGCGAGCACGTTGACCGGGCCTGCGGTCGTCTCGACGCGCTCGAAGCGGGCCTTGGGCTGGGTGTTGTCCTTCTCGGGCTCGATGGCCGTGCGCGCCATGCCGTCCAGCGTGGTGATGAGCGTGGCGTACCTGGGCGGCATGTCGCCGTGGCGCACTTCCGCACCCTTGGCATCGCGCGCGATGAACCAGAAGCTGGGGTCGCCCTTCTGCAGGCGCAGGAATTCGGCGGTCGGTACCACGATCAGTTTTCCGGTGGCGTCGCGGGTCAGCGCGCGCTGGATCACCGCGACGGTCTCCTGCCCGGTCTCGTCGACCACGCGGCCCAGCACCCAGGCCAGGCCGATGAAGCCGCCCAGCACCAGCGAGCCGACCACCACCTGCAGCAGGATCAGGCTCCAGATGAGGCGCCAGCGCAGCGAGAGCAGGCTCAGGCTCATGGCGTCACGGTGCCGATGCTGCCGACGCCGCGCAGATGAGATAGCCCACGCCGCGGATCGCGTGGATCTCGACCTGCGCGCCGGCCTTGTCCAGCTTGGAGCGCAGGCGCGAGACGTGCGTGTCGAGCGCGTTCGACTGGATGTCGTCCTTGTGGCCGTACACGCGGTCCTGCAGCGCCTCGCGCAGCACGGTGCGGCCGCGGTGCTCCAGCAGGGTCTCCAGCACCAGCAATTCGCGGCGCGGCAGCGTGAGGCACGTCTCGCCCACGTGGGCCTGCCGTGCGTGGTGGTCGAAGCGCAATTGCCCGATGGTCATGACCAGGTTGGCGCGCACCGCGGGACGCCGCGCCAGCGCACGCACGCGCGCCATGAGCTCGTCCATCGAGAAGGGCTTGGCCAGGTAGTCGTCCGCGCCGCCGTCCAGGCTCAGCACGCGCTCGGCCACGTCGGACATGGCGGTGAGCACCAGCACGGCGGCGGCGATGTCGTTCTGGCGCAGGAACGCCACGAGCGAGAGGCCGTCGCCGTCGGGCAGGCCGCGGTCGAGCACGATCACGTCGTGCTGCGCGCCAAGCGCGGCCTCCTCGGCTTCGCGCAGCGAGCTCGCCACATCGACCACCGCCTGGTTCTGGCGCAAGGCCGAGGCGAGCGCCTGCGCCAGATCGACTTCGTCTTCGACAAGCAGGATTCTCATGAGGGGAATGGGAGGCTGAGGGGGTGGCAGTGGCGCGGACGGGCGGGACATTCTAGGAGAGCCCCTGCGCCGCCCAGGCGCAATGTTCACGCAATGCAGTTGCATAAGCTGTGGCGCTCCCCCTTCCCGAAAGCCGCATCGGTGACATCCCGCTCGAGCCCCGCATCCCGTCCTTCCGTGCCCTGGTACATGGCATTGGGACAGCGGATCGCGACGCTCTGGTTCGTCAAGATGATCGGCACCACGGCCGGCATCTCGGGCTTCTTCTTCCTGTACTTCTGGGTGATGCACAACCCGCCGTCGACGCCGGCGGTGATGCCGCTCACGCCCATCGACCACTGGGTGGCCGTGAGCGACGACGCGATGCTGCTCTACGGCTCGCTGTGGTTCTACATTTCGCTGGCTCCCGCCCTCGCGAAAGACAAGGCCGAGCTGTGGGTCTGCGCGCGGGGCGCCGCGGTCATGGCGGCCATCGGCCTGGCGGTGTTCTGGTTCTTTCCGACCACGGTGCCGGTGTTCGCGGTCGACTGGTCGCAGTACCCGGCGCTGCAGTTCCTCAAGGCCACCGACGTGGGCGGCAATGCCTTTCCATCGCTGCACGTGGCCTTCGCGGTGTTCACGGCCATGCTGCTGCGCCGCCAGCTGCACAGCGTGGGCGCGCCCGCGTGGACGCAATGGCTGAACCTGCTATGGGCCTTCGGCATCGTGTATTCGACGCTCGCAACGCGGCAGCACGTGCTGCTCGACGTGGTCGGCGGCACGCTGCTCGCCGTGCTCGTGGGCTGGGCACGCACCAGGCGCGATCGGCTGGTGCTGGCCGAGGCCTGAACCTCGTGGCCAGGGTGGCGGTCAGAGCGCCGCTGCGCCCGCTGCCGCCACCTGCGCATCCTGCGTCGACTGCATGCCCGAGACGCCGATGGCGCCGACGAGGCAGCCCTCGTGCATCAGTGGCAGGCCGCCTTCGAGCGGGCAGGCGCCCTCGGTGGCCAGCAGCCGCAGGTTCAGCCCGCCCGCGGCCAGCGCTTCTTCGAACACGCGCGTCGGCCGCTTGAAGCGCACGGTGCTGCGCGCCTTGGCCTGCGCGATCTCAACGCTGCCGGTCTGCGCGTGGTCCATCTTGTGCAGCACCACGAGGTTGGCGGCGCTGTCCATCACCGCGATGACCATCGGCCAGCCGTTGGCGCGCGCCTGGGCTTCTGCGGCCGCGGCCACGCGCTGGGCGATGTCGAGGGACACGGGCGCGCCGTACGAAATGATGGGTTGTTGCATGGTGCTCATGGCGATTCCTGTGAAGTGACAAACGATGCACAGGACGATATCGGCGGGCAGAATGCTTGGCCATTCCCCAAAACTTCGCATCCGTTGTGCACGAATCGCCAGCTCACCGCCCCGATGCCATCGCGCCCGCTTCTCTCGCGTCGCTTGCGTGGGACGACATCCGCTTTTTCGTGGCCGTGGCGCGCGAGGGCAGCCTCTCGGGTGCGGCGCGGCAGTTGCGCGTGGAGCACTCGACGGTCGCGCGCCGCGTCGGCGCGCTGGAGTCGCACATCGGCGTGCGCCTCTTCGACCGCCTGCCGCGAAGCTGGGCGCTGACGCAGGAAGGCGAAGCGCTGCTCGCACCCGCCGAGCGGCTGGAACAAGAGGTGCTGGCCTTCGCCCGTGCCGCCGCCGCGAACACGGCGGATCAGGGCACGGTGCGCGTCTCGGCGCCGCCGGCCTTTGCCAGTCACTTCATCGTGCCGCTGTGGGCCGCGCAAGCCGCGCAAGGCGACCGATGGCCGGGCATCGCGCTGGACATCGTCGGCGAACTGCGCAGCGCCAACCTGCAGCGCCGCGACGCGGACATCGCGATCCGCTTCATGCGCCCGACCGAACCGGGCCTGGCCGCGCGCAAGCTCGGCGAACTGGCCTTCCGGCTCTACGCCGCGCCGGTGTGGCTGACGCGCGCGGAGGCCGACTGGCACTTTCTCGGCTACAGCGACGCGCCCGGCAACGTGCCGCACCAGCAGTTGCTGGCGGCGCTTGCGGGCGCGCGCCCTTTCGTCCTGCGCAGCAACGACCTCACGGCCCTGCACAACGCCTGCCGCGGCGGCCTGGGCCTGGCGATGCTGCCGGACTTCATGGCGCGCGACGACGCCGCACTGGTCGAAGTGCCCGGCGACGGCCGGCCTGTGATGCGGGAGGTGTGGAGCGTGGTGCACCCCGATGTGAGGCGCTCGCCGCGCGTCAGGGCCGTGGCCGACGCGCTGGCGGAAATGGTCGGCGCCCACGCCGGGCGCCTGGCCTGACTACCAGAAGATCCAGAGGGCGAGGCCGCCGAAGATGGCCCACTTCACGAGGTAGTAAGCGCGCTTGTCCCAGGCCTTCAGGCGCTTGCCGACCACGCGGATCTGGTAGATGTACTTGAACGCGCGGTTGATGCCGCCGGTCTTGTCGCCCGCATCGTTGGGCGAGCTTGCGGCGGCCAGCAGGTTCTTGGCGAACCAGCGGTTCACGGCGCTGGCCCAACGGTACTTCAGCGGGCGCTCGATGTCGCAGAACAGGATCACGCGGTCGTGGTCGGTGGTGTTCTCGGCGTAGTGGATGAAGGTCTCGTCGAACACCACGGCCTCGCCGTCGCGCCAGTGGTAGCGCTGGCCGTCCACGTCGATGTAGCAGCCTTCCACGCCAGGTGTCCACAGGCCCAGGTGGTAGCGCAGCGAACCGGCGAAGGGGTCGCGGTGGCGCACCAGGCGGCTGCCTGGCGGCAGCTCGGCGAACATGGCCGCCTTGATGGTGCCGATGCCCTTGAGCAGTTCGGTCGTGCGCGGGCACAGGATGGCGGCCGAGGGGTGCGCCTCGTCGTACCACTTGAGGTAGAAGCGCTTCCAGCCGCTCTTGAAGAAGGAGTTGAAGCCCACGTCGTTGAACTGGCTCGAAGCCTTGATGCTGCCGCCATTGCGCATGGCCAGCGCCTCTTCGCGGATGACTTCCCAGTTCTCTTCGAGCACCCGCATCTCGGGGAACTGCGCGGGCGACAGGTAGGGCGTGCCCGGCACCTTCGAGAAAAGGTACATGAAGACGTTCAGCGGGGCGAGGAAGGTCGAGTGATCAGAGAGCTGTCTGAAGAAACGATGCCGGACCTGCCCGCGGAAGTGAACGTAGAGCGCGCTGAGCGCGAAGATCGCAAGAATGACCCACTTCATTGTTGAAAGTGTCCTGTAGACGGCGCCGGGGGGTAGCCATGCATTGTAAATCTCTGCCCCTGAATGGACCTGACCAAGCCCTTTGGCCGTGTCCGGAGGGAGGTTTCAGGTGCAGAGCATGGGCTGGGGGGCCTCGGCCGCCGCCAGCGGCAGCCGCACCGTGGCCCGGAGGCCGCCGCCCAGGGCTTCGTCGAGCACGACCTCGCCACCGTGCCTGTCGATCACCGACTTGACGATCGCCAGGCCCAGCCCGCTGCCGCTTTGCGTCTGGTCGGGGTTGCGAAAGAACCGGTCGAACACGCGCTCCCGCAGCGCGGGCGGAATGCCGGGCCCCCGGTCCGCCACGGTCAGCACCGCCCGGGCACCCTCGCGGGCCACCCGCACCATGACCGTTCCGTTCTCGGGGCTGTACTTGATGGCGTTGTTGATGAGGTTGTCGACCATCGAGGCCAGGCTTTCGCGCTCGCCCAGCACCGGCACATGGCCCTCGCAGTCGAGCTCCAGCTCCACGCCGCGGGCGCGGGCGAGGCCTTCGATCATCGCCAGCCGGTCCTGCACCAGCGCATCGAGCGACAGCATGACGGGCAGGTCGCCGTGCAGCACCGCATCGCTGCGCATGAGCTGCAGCAACTGCCCCACCAGCCGTGCGGCGCGATCGTTGCTGCGCAGCAGGTTGCCCATGAGTTCGCGCTGGCCTTCGTCGGTGCTCTGCTCCTTCAGCGCTTCCACGTTCACGCGCATGGCCGCGAGCGGCGTGCGCAACTCGTGGGCCGCGTCGGCGATGAGGCTGCGCTCGCGCGAGGTGCTGTCGCGCACGCGCTGCAGGAGGCTGTTGATGCTCTGCACCAGCGGCTGCAGCTCCTTGTGCGGCGGCGTGTACGACAGCGGCGTCATGTCGGCGGGCCCGCGCTCGGAGGTTTCCTTGGTCACCTGCCGCCAGGGGCGCAGCGCGACGCGCATCGAGAGCCATGCCGGAAAGATCAGGAACGGCAGGCTGATCACCAGCGGCAGCACGTAGAAGCCGCGGTACATGACGGTCACCGTCAACCGCCAGACGCTGGTCTCGGCCAGCATCACGCGGGTGTCGCCATTGGAAGAGACCAGCGTGCGCGCGCGCCATTCGCGGCCGCCCGCCTTCACGGTCTCGATGCGGTTGGGCACCGTGTTGAGGATCACGGGCACGGCCGCCGTGGAGCGGTAGATCAGCTTGTCCTTCTGCCACACCTGCATGACCGGCGCGGTGTCGGAGGCGGCATCGCCGTCGCCCACGGATTCGAGCAGCGCCATGTCGAAGGCCGCCAGGCTCTGCTGCTGCCGGGCGGGTTGATCGGCCAGGTTTTCCGCGATCGAGAGAATCGAGCGGAAAATCTTCTCGTACTTCAGCAGCTCGGGGTCTTCGTACGAGTCGTAGAGCAGCAGCGCGATGGCCATGGTCCACAGCAGGGCCACCACGGCCATCTGCGCGAGCAGCAGGCGCCGCATCAGGGAAGGCTGCTTCCATTTCTTCCAGCGCAGCCCCAGGGCCCGCATCATCTGGGCGTGCTCCGCACCAGCGACTGCATATCGATCACGTAGCCGATGCCGCGCACCGTACGGATGTAGCCCTGCCCGATCTTCCTGCGCAGGTTGGAGATGTGCACCTCGAGCGAGTTGCTGCCGTTGGCCTGGCCGCCGGGCAGCACCTGCTCTTCCATCACGCGGCGCGTGACCACGCGGCCGGTGCGCTTGAGCAAGAGCGCCAGCAGGTCGAACTCGCAGCGCGAGAGCTCCACCGGCTCGCCGTCGACGATCACGCCGCGCGTCGGCTCGTGCAGCGCGAGGCCGCGCATGCGGATGGTCTCGTCGTTGAAGCCGTAGCTGCGGCGCGCCAGCGCCCGCACGCGCGAGAGCAGCTCGGCGAGCGCGAAGGGCTTGACGAGGTAGTCGTCCGCGCCGTCGTCCAGGCTGCGCAGCCGGTCGTCGAGCGCATCGCGCGCGCTCAGCACCAGCACCGGCAGGATCTGCCGGTCGCGGCGCAGGCGGAACAGGAGATCGAGCCCGTCGCCATCGGGCAGGCCCAGGTCGAGCAGCACCATGTCGAAGGTGCCGCCGTCCAGCGTGCGCAGGGCGTCGTCCAGGCGGCGGACCCACACCACGTCCATGCCCTGGTTGGCCAGCGCGATGCGCACGCCGTTGCCGAGATCGAGATCGTCCTCAACAAGCAGAAGGTTCATGGGAGTGAGTGCGGGGCGAAGTCGCCCGAAGGTCGGAAGGGGCGAAGTATCTGCCAAGCCCCGACCGGCAACTTCAGGAAATCTTCATGAAGGGCGAAGGGGTTTTCAGGCGCGAACCCCGTGCAGCCACCCGCGTCTTCAGCGCAGCAGCTTGATCAGCGCCGCGATCTCCTCGCCCCCGAGCCCTGCCGCATCGGCGCGCTTGAAAAGGCCCGCGGCAAACGCCGGGAACTCGGTGTTGATGCCCGCCTCCTGCGCCGTCTGCAGGATGCGCTGCGTCGCCTCGACCGAGATGCGCATCGGGCTCTGCGAAATCTTGAAGTCGCCCGACTGGATCACCGAACCTTCGTGCTGCAGGAACGCGGCGAAGGTCGGCATGATCCCCGCGACGATGCGGCCGAACTCGGCCACGTCGAAGCCCTCGTGCTCGGCAATGCGTGCGCCGTGCATGAACCCGAGCAGCGTGCCGTAGATGGTGGAGAGCGTCGCGAGGTCCATCGCCGCCGCGGCGCTGGCCTTCTCGCCCAGGTACACGGTGCCGCCGCCCAGCACTTTCAGGAGCGGCTCCGCCTCGCGGAAAACGGCTTGCGCGCCCGACATGAGGATCGGCGTGTCGGCCTGGCCCATCTGGTCCGGCGCGGCCTGGATGGCGCCTTCGAGGTAGGTGGCGCCTTGCCGGTGCGCCCACAGCTGGGCATCGCGCGCATCGCTGGGGCTGCCGGTGCTCAGCTGGACCAGCAAGCGGCCATCCATCGCAGCGGCAACGCCGTCCATCGCGAGGATGGCCTCGGCGGCGCGGTAGTCGTAGACGCACATCACCGCGACCTTCGCGGCACGCACGGCCTCGGCCGCGCTGTGCGCCAGCACGGCGCCCTTGGCGACCAGCGCATCGGCCTTCTCGGCCGTGCGGTTCCACACCGTGACCTTGTAGCCCTGGTCCAGGTAAAGCCGTGCGATGGTGGTGCCCATCGCGCCCAGGCCGATCACTGAAATTTCCTTGTTGCTCATGGCGAATCGAATGCAGGTTGTGATGATGGCTGCATCGTAGGAATTCCACTTGCCAACGGTCAAGTACCTACCATAAAGTCAGGTACTTACCAAAAAGCAGGTATTGGAGCAGCGCATGAAGGCGAAGAAGCCCTACAACTGCGGCATCGGGCCCGCATTCGAAGTCATCGGCGGCAAGTGGAAAGCGGTCATCCTGTGGGAGCTGCACGTGCAGCCGCGCCGCTTCGGCGAGCTCAAGCGCCTGCTGCCCGACATCAGCGAGAAGATGCTGATCCAGCAGCTGCGCGAACTGGAAACCGACGGCATCGTCAACCGCGAGGCTTTCCACGAAGTGCCGCCGCGCGTGGAGTATTCCGAGACCAAACTCGGCGCCACGCTCAATGCGGCGCTCGGGCCCCTGGCCGATTGGGGCGATCGCTATGCCAAGCGCGTGGAGACCGCGCGCAAGCACGCCGAAGCGAAGTAGCCGGCGCCGGTCAGGCGTCTTCGCCCTGGCCCCAATGCGGCGGTCGCGGCGGCGGGGCCTGCACCTTGCGCGCACGCATCAACGCCCGCGCCTGGCGCTTCCACAGCGCCAGCTGCTCCACCAGCGCGCCCGGGTCCACGTCCTGCCCCTGCGCGACGAGCCCCGTCATCAGGTGGGTCAGTTGGTAGAACGCGGTCTTCAGCACCTGCGGTTCCACACCGGCGCGCGGCGCGAAGTAGTGCGCGATGGCCGGGTCGAACAGCGCGCGGGTGCGGCGCCACATCACACCCAATGCGCGCGCGAGCGCCGGGTCGCGCTGCGCCGTCACCTGCAACTCCAGGTACGCACTGAAGACCGGCGTCGAGTAGATGCCCTTCCACAGCATCGAGACCAGCGCATCGAGCCGGTCGTCTTCGTCGGCGATCGACAGCATCGTGCGGCCGAGCTCGCCGTAGACGCGGCGCAGCAGGTCGTCCACCACGTCGAGCATCAGTGCCTGCTTGCTCGGGTAGTGATGCACCTGCGCGCCGCGCGAGACGCCCGCGCGCCGCACGATGCTGCTGAGCGTGCTGCCCGCGTAGCCGTCTTGCGAAAGGCTTTCGATGGCGGCGGCCAGCAGGCGCTCGCGCATCGCGCTGCTGCGCTCGGCCTGGGTGCGGCGGGCCGGCGGCGGCGCAGGTGCGGCGGCCTTCGACAAGGGAAGCGGTGGGGCGGTTTTCATCGGCAGCGGCAGAGGGTACCCGGGAAATCCCTCGTCATTTTCGAGCAGGTTCCATCGGGCGTCGAAGTTAACATACAGTCCGGACTGTATGTATCTTACGGCTGCTCCGACGCAAGGACCACGCGCCCATGACGACCTCGACCGACACCCTGCTGCACCGCCTGCTGCATTGGGAGCGCACCATGCCCGAGACGGTGTACCTGACGCAGCCGCTCGCCGACGGCCGCACGGTCGACTACACATGGCGCCAGGTGGCCGACGAGGCGCGGCGCATCGCGCATTACCTGCAGACCCTGGCGCTGCCGCCGCGCAGCCACATCGCGCTCCTGGGCCGCAACAGCGCGCACTGGCTGATCGCCGACCTCGCGATCTGGATGGCGGGCCACGTGACGATCCCGCTCTACTGCACGTTGAGCGCGGCCAATGCGCGCTACGTGTTCGAGCACAGCGAATCGCGTCTCCTGTTCCTCGGCAAGATGGACGGCACCAGCGACAACTGGACCGAGCTGCAGCACGCCCTGCCCATCGGGCTGCCGGTGGTGGGCCTGCCGATGTCGCCGCTGCCGCACGACAACCCGGTGATGCAGTGGCACGACCTGCTGGCCATGCATGCGCCGCTCGCCGACATCGCCCTGCCCTCCCGCGACGCGCTCGCGACCATCCTCTACACCTCGGGCAGCACCGGCCAGCCCAAGGGCGTGATGCACAGCTACGGCAGCATGATCGACATCGCCCAGGTGTCGGACGCGCTGTTCTCGATCACGCCCGAAGACCGCATGCTGTCGTACCTGCCGCTCGCGCATGCGGCGGAGCGCTCGCTGGTCGAAGCGACGTCGCTGTACTTCGGCTGCCGCGTCTTCTTCGCGAACAACCTGGAGACCTTCCAGCAGGACCTGCGCCGCGCGCGGCCCACGCTCTTCTTCTCGGTGCCGCGGCTGTGGGTGCGCTTTCGCCAGGGCGTGTGCGAGAAGATTCCGCCATGGCTGCAGAAGCTGGCGTTCGCGTTGCCGGTGGCCTCGACGCGGCTGCGCCGCAAGATCCTCGTGGCGCTCGGCCTGGACCAGGTGCGCGTGGCATTCAGCGGCTCGGCGCCGCTCTCGCCCGAGGTGCTGGTCTGGTACCGAAGCCTCGGGCTCGACCTGCTCGAGGGCTACGGCATGAGCGAGAACTTCGCCATCTCGCACATCAATCCGCCGGGCAAGGTGCGCATCGGCACGGTCGGCCTGCCCGAGCCGGGCGTGCAGTGCCGCATCGGCGAGGACAGCGAGATCCAGGTGCGCGGCCCGGGCCAGATGCTGGGCTACTACAAGATGCCCGAGGCCACGGCACAGACGCTGCCGCCCGACGGGTTCCTGCGCACCGGCGACCAGGGCGTGATCGATGCCGACGGGTACCTGCGCATCGTCGGCCGCGTGAAGGACATGTTCAAGACCGGCAAGGGCCGCTACGTGGCGCCGGTGCCGATCGAGAACGCGCTGGGCAACCACCCATTGGTGGACACGGTGTGCGTCGCGGGCCTCGGGCTGCCGCGGCCGTTCGCGCTGGTGATGCTGTCACCGCAGGGCCAGGCCGAGAGCCGCGACTCGGTGAAGCGCGAGCTGCACCAGTTGATGGACACCACCAACGCCGCGCTCGAAGAACACGAGCGGCTCGGTTGCCTGATCGTCGTTCGCGAACCGTGGAGCATCGAGAACGGCCTGCTCACGCCCACGCTGAAGATCCGCCGCAGCGTGATCGAGGCGCGCTACATGCCGCTGGCCGAGGGCTGGCAACAGGGCGGGCAGGCGGTGCTCTGGGAGTGAGCGGGCGAGGCTCAGGCCCAGCCCGTCTCGATCTCGGTCCTCACCTCGGTCATGAGCTTGTGCACCGGGCACTTGCCCGCCACGCGCAGCAGCTCGTCGCGCTGGGCTTCGGTGAGGTCGCCGGTCAGGCGCAGGCCTGATTTCAGGCGGTAGACGCCCTTGCGCTCCTCGCTGTCGTCGCGGTCGACCACCACCTCGATGTCTTCCACCGGAATGCCCTTGCGGCGCGCATAGATCAGCACCGTGAGCGCCTTGCAGGCCGCGAGCGAGGCGTCGTACAGGTCGTGAGGCTCGGGGCCCGCATCGCTGCCGCCGCCGGCCGGCGAGGCATCGACCGGAATCTCGTGGTTGCGGATCTTGAGGATGTGGCGCGTGCCGGTGGTGCCGTCGCGGCGGATCGAAATGCTCATTGCCGGTGTCCTTGGTGGGTGGAGTGAGAGTTCAGCGAACGAGCGGGCGATGGTAGCCGTGGCGCTCAGCGGTCCACCGCAAGCACCAGGGTTTCCTTGATTTCTTCCATCACCACATAGCTGTGCGATTCGGCGGCCACCGGCAGTTTCTTCAGGATGTCGCCCAGCAGATGGCGGTATTCGCTCATGCCGCTCAGGCGCGCCTTCACCAGGTAGTCGAAGCTGCCCGAGACGAGGTGGCATTCGAGCACCTCGGGCATGTGCAGGAGCTCCTGCTTCACCTTGTCGAACACGTCGCCCGACTTGGCCGAGAGCTTGATCTCCACGAACACCAGCAGCGTCTTGCCCAACGCCTCGGGCGACACCCGCGCGTGGTAGCCGGTGATGACGCCGTCGCGCTCCATGCGCTTGACGCGCTCGGCGCAGGGCGAGGCGGAGAGGCCGATGTGCTCGGCCAGTTCGGTCATCGAGACACGGCCCTGGCGTTGCAGCAGGTCGAGGATCTTGCGGTCGATTCGGTCGAGTTCCGGCATTTCACTCCGCGGGCGGCATTGGACGATTTTCGGCAGTGGATTCCATCGTCAATCGATTGAAAACAATGGAATCCACTGCATTGTGCACTTTAGATTCCATGTATTCCATACGAATCAGCGAATACACCATGAAAGTCATCGTTCTCGGCGGCGGCGTGATCGGCACCACCACGGCCTACTACCTCGCGCGCTCCGGCGCCGACGTCACGCTGCTCGACCGGCAGGCCGGCCCCGCGGAGGAAACCAGCTTCGGCAACGCCGGGCAGGTGTCGCCGGGCTACTCCACGCCGTGGGCCGCGCCGGGCATTCCGCTGAAGGCGATCAAGTGGATGTTCAAGAAGCACGCGCCGCTGTCGATCCGGCCGGACGGCACGCTGTTCCAGCTGCGCTGGATGGCCGCGATGCTGCGCAACTGCTCGCCCGAGCGCTATGCGGTCAACAAGGAACGCATGATGCGCGTGGCCGAATACAGCCGCGGGTGCCTGCAGCAACTGCGCGCCGACACCGGCCTCGCGTACGAGCACCGCACCGGCGGCACGTTGCAGCTGTTTCGCACGCAGGCGCAGCTGGATGCGGTGCAGCGCGACATCGCGGTGCTCGAGGAATGCGGCGTGCCTTACGAACTGCTCGACCGCGACGCGCTCGCCGGCGTCGAGCCGGCACTGGCCGGCGCGCGCGACCGCCTCACCGGCGGCCTGCGCCTGCCCAATGACGAAACGGGCGACTGCCACCTCTTCACCCGCGGTCTCGCCGACATCGCGCGCGGCCTGGGCGTGGACTTCCGCTTCGGCCAGGCCATCGACGGTCTTGAAACCGAGGGCGGCCGCATCACCGGCGTGCGCACCACGACCGGCAAGGTGCTCACGGCCGATCGCTACGTGATGGCCTTCGGCAGCTACTCGCGCGCCGCCATCGCCTCGCTGGGGCTCGACATTCCGGTCTATCCGGTCAAGGGCTACTCGCTCACCGTGCCGCTCGTCGACGAATCGCTCGCGCCGCAATCGACGGTGCTCGACGAAACCTACAAGGTCGCCGTCACGCGCTTCGACAACCGCATCCGCGTCGGCGGCATGGCCGAGCTCGGCGGCTTCGACCTGCGCCTGAACCCGGCCCGCCGCGCCACGCTCGAGAAGGTGGTGAGCGACCTGTTCCCGGGCGGCGACCTGCCGCGCGCGACGTTCTGGACGGGCCTGCGCCCGATGACGCCCGACAGCACGCCCATCGTCGGCGCCACGCGCTACGCGAACCTGTTCCTCAACACCGGCCACGGCACGCTGGGATGGACCATGGCCTGCGGCTCGGGCAAGCTGATCTCGGACATGGTGATGGGCCAGCAGCCGGACATCCGCACCGACGGGCTCGGCATGGACCGCTACGAAGAAGCGCCCTCGCGCGGCGCGCGCCCGAGCCCCGTCACCGCACACGCGTGATGCAGTGGCCGCTCAGGCGGCCTTGGCGATGGGAATCGTCGCGCTCTCCATGCCGCGGTAGATCTCCGCCTCGCCATGCTTCGCAAGCAACTGCATCAGGTGCTTGCGGATCAGCATGCCGGGCCGGTCCGACTCCATCGAATACTCCACGCCGCGCCGCCGCGTGTCCACCAGCGCATCGGGGTCGGTCGATTCGAGGATGTCCTTGTCCTCGCGCGTGATCTCCGCGTCGAAGTCGATCAGCATCTGCGCCGCGCAGTCGGCCTCGGTGTCGTTGCGAAACAGCCATTGGCACAGCTGCATGCGCCCGTCGTCGATGGGCGTGAAGCAGTTGATGATGATGTGCCGAACGCCGCTCGGGTACTCGATGTCGAGCCGGCGCGAGAACGGCAGGAAATACGCGTTGCGCATGTGGCGCGTGGTGATCGCATCGGTCACGCCGCTGATCGCGTGGAACTTGACGGGGTTGGTCGCCTCGATGACTGTCTCGGCATGGAAGCCCGATTCGTTTTCAACCAGCTCGTACCTGCTCGGCTTCGGGCTCGCGGCCACGCCGAAGGTGGCGCGATGCACGAAGCTGAAGTGCGAGTTGTCGAATGAATTTTCGAGCGCGCGCATCGGGCTGGTCTGCCACTCCTCGTAGAACTGGAAGATCGTGCGGTAGGCGGGGTCGGTGAACTCCGCGATCTCGGGGATGTCGGCGATGGGCTCTTCGAGCGCCACCCATGCGTAACCGTAGCGCGCAGTGCAGCGGTAGGCGGTGGTGCGGTACTCGGGCGAGATCTTCCGGTCGGCCTCGTATTGGGGGATGCGGATCACCTGGCCGCTGCGGTCGTAGGTCCAGCCGTGGTAGCCGCACTGGATCGCGCCATTGCCACAGGCCTTGCCTTCGCCATCGACGCACCAGCCCTTGGAGAGCTTCGCGGTGCGGTGGCAGCAGCGGTCGCGCAGCGCGGCCGGCTGGCCGTCGGCGTCGATGAAGAGAACGATGTCTTCGCCCAGCAGCCTGAAGGGCTTGGGGCCGTGGGCCAGTTCGGTGAGCGGCATGACGGCATGCCAGAACTTGCGGAAGACGGGTTGTCGGGTGACGAGCATGCGTGGACTCCTTCTCTGTTGCGCGTGGGTACGTACGAACTTGAAAGAGCAATTTCCTGCCGGGATGCGGGGGGCATCGCGCGGCTGAACGCTTCTACTCTGCGCAAGTTGCCTTGCAAATTGCGCGCCCGGATTGTGGCGCGCCCCGTTCGCCAATGCACGCGTTTCCACGCAAAGCCCGAGCAAAAGCCCTTGGCATGCGTCGTGCATGGATGCGGGCAAGAGTAGAAGCGTTCAGCAGCGCACGCACCACGAACGTGCGCCGCCCGGAAATTGCTCTTGAAGCGCCTTCTGCTCTTTCGCAGGGGATTCAAGACCACCGATTCCGAGGCCCCACCATGCAACGCCGATCCTTTCTCGCGGCCACGTCCGCCGCTGCTGCAGCCGCCGCCCTTGCCGCCCCGTCCGTCATGGCCCAGGGTGCCGTCAAGCTCACCCCGGTCAAGTTCACGCTCGACTTCCGCATCAACGGCCAGACCGCGCCCTTCTTCCTCGCGCACGCCAAGGGCTACTACAGGGACGAAGGCCTCGACGTGACCATCGACACGGGCGCCGGCTCGGTCGCCTCGATCACGCGCATCGCGAGCGGCGTCTACCAGATGGGGCTGGGCGACATCAGCTCGCTGGTCGAGTTCAACGCGCAGAACCCCGGCACGCCGATGGTGCAGGCCGTGTACCAGTACTACAACCGCGCCCCCTTCGTGATCATCGGCCGCAAGGACCGCGGTGTGACCGGTGACTTCAAGAGCCTGCAGGGCAAGAAGGTCGCCGCGGCCGCCGTCGAATCGACCCGCCGCGCCTGGCCGATGGTGGCGCGCAAGCAGGGCATGCGCGGCGACGCCTTCCAGTGGCAGACCACCGACTTCAGCGCGCGCGACAACGTGATGGTGCGCGGCGACGTCGATGCCGCCACCTACTTCCACGACTCGGCCATCTCGCTCTTCGCGCGCATGAAGCCCGAGGAGCTCTCGGTGCTGAAGTACGCGGACGCGGGCGTCGACCTGTACGGCAACGCGATCCTCGCGAGCAGCAACCTCATCGCGCAGAACCCCAAGGTGGTCGCCGCTTTTTTGCGCGCGACCAACCGCGCCATCGTCCAGACCTTTGCCAACCCTGCACCGAGCATCGCCGCCATGCGCCAACGCGAACCCATCCTCGACGAGAAGATCGAGCTTGAACGCTGGGGCGTCACGGCGCAATATGTGGGCGCGGCGGACACGCGCAGCCACGGCCTCGGCGACATCAAGAAGCTCACGCTGGAGCAGCAGGTCGACGAGGTGGCCGAGGTCTTCGGACTCAAGGTCAAGCCCGCGGCCGACGCCATCTTCAACACCTCGATGCTCCCATCGCGCAACGAACGCATGATTTCCAACGCATGAATTTCAACAGCCCAAACAACACCACCTCGCTCCCCGAAGAAACCGCGCTCGACGAGCGCGACGGGCGGTATCTGCGCAAGGCCATCGGCTGGTCGCACCTGGCCCGCCGGCGTGGCAACCGGCCCTTCGGATCCATCATCGTCTCCGCCGCCGGCGAGGTGCTGGCCGAGGCCTACAACAGCACGGGCGAGAGCGGCGACTGCACCGCCCACGCCGAGACGAATGCGATCCGCGCGCTGGCCGGGCGCGGAATTTCGCGCGAGGAACTCGCAGGCGCCACCATCTACGCCTCGGGCGAGCCTTGTGTCATGTGTTCGGGCTCGATCTTCCTGTCGAACATCGGCCGCGTGGTGTTCGGCATCGACGCGGAGCGCCTGCGCGTGTTCCGCGGCGAGCGGCAGGACCAGCGCGATGCCGAGCTCTCGTGCCGCGACGTGTTCCGCGCATCGCCGCATCCGATCGAATGCATCGGGCCGGCGCTGCTGGATGAATCGGCGGCGGCGCACGACGGCGCCTGGAAATAGGCAACAGGCTCGCCCCAGGCTGCGCGCACTTCGTGCCGCTTCGCCTTCCCCCTGCCGGGGGCGGCACCCGCGGCCCGGCCGAGCCGGTTCCGCGGTACTTCCCCAACAAGCCGCGACTAGACTCTTCGCATGCCCTGGCACGCCCGTCTCCACCTCGACTATCAACAAGAAGCTGACCGCACCGTCGCCCGTTTCCGTCACGACGGACCGCTGCGCATCCTGCAGAGCCTGTACCCCGAGGGCGATGCGATCTGCCACAACGTGCTGGTGCATCCGCCCGGCGGCCTTGTCGGCGGCGACACGCTCGACATCGACATCGAGGGGGCGGATGGCAGCCACGGGCTGATCACCACGCCGGGTGCCTCGCGCTTCTATCGCTCCGAAGGTGAACTGGCCTTGCAGCGCACGCGCATCCGCCTCGCCAAGGGCGCGCGGCTCGAATGGCTGCCGCTGGAGGCGATCTGCTACAGCGGCTGCCAGGCGGAGAACCGGCTGACGATCGAGGTCGAACCGGGCGCCGAGATGATCGGGTGGGACGTGACCGCGCTCGGCCTGCCGAACGCGAACCAGCCGTTCGAGCGCGGCAGCTATCTGCAGCACATCGAGGTGCCCGGGGTGTGGCTGGAGCGCGGGCGCATCGATGCGGTGGATCGGCGCTTGCTGGAAAGTCCGCTGGGCTTCGGCGGGCACAAGTGCATCGCATCGCTGTTCTTCGTGTCGGGCTCGCCGGCCACGCGGGCACGACGCGAATCGCTGCTGGCGCATGCGCGCGCGCTGCTCGAGGCGCATGGATTGTTCGACAGCGCCGGTGCGACCAGCCCGCATGCCGAGGTCGTCGTGCTGCGCGTGCTGGCGCCGGTGGTGGAACCTGCGATGCAATTGCTGCGGCAGGTGTGGCAGGCGTGGCGAGGCGAGCTTTGGGAGTTGCCTGCGGCTACGCCGCGGATCTGGTCGACCTGAGCGAACCACCTGTCCTTTACTCGAAGTACTCGATGCGGCCGATCATTTTCATGAGGGCCGACTGCACTTTTCCTGTTGCTGTTCTTGGCGGCTGCACATCGATATGAATGCATGAATTGCCTTTCACTCTCAAGCAAATCAGATAGAAATTCACAGGTAATACCGCACCATCGCCATGAAGCGCATCGACATGCGCGACCTGTCCTTTCCAATTGATTCCGGACGCATTTCTTTGCCAAGCTACATGTCTGTAGTACCGGCCGCCTGAATCCTCTTGCTCGATCTGGTCACGGGGCGCCACGAAAGATTTCGATATTTCTGGCGAATCTCCTTGCACTGAGCAATACACATCCACTCGGGCTTCCAACTCTTTTTTTGCTTCACGGATCTTCAGAGTAAATTCGGCGGAAATATAATTTTGACCATCGATTTTCGATGCAGAAATACTCGAATTTTCTATTTTTTCTACAGTCTCTCTGTCAAATTTCAATCCACACCCGGATTTGATATTTTCAGAAAATTTCTCTCTATTCATTCTTAATTGCGAATGCGCAGGTGCAATGAGCGAGAAAAATAGCAAGCAGGCGATCCATATCACGGCAGTATTCTTTTGACAAAAATTTCCTGGCATTGCTTGTTGCCGATTTCGCGTATGTTGAAAAACCGACACCTCGAGCAGGATCATCACAAGAGTCATTGCGGGACGCGAACAGGTTCATTCAATGAGGGCGGTGGTGCATCCTCCAAGAATTCAATATTGCGCAGCAAATCGAGAATGCGCGGCGTCAAGTCGGCATCTTTATGCCGCTGGAAATCTCGCAAATAACCCATATAACCCCCGCCACAGACCGCCTTGGAATCGCGAATCAGGCAATAGGACAACTCTCGCTGCCGAAAGCGTTCGTCACCAGAGATGTCATCCACCGCAACGGCCCAACCACGCGAATTCTTGGCAGTCAATTCATAGAAGCGCAGTGCTCGCAGTGGCAGAAGCTGCTCGCTGGATTCGCTCTTGCGGAGCGCCCAGCCTCCACTCGACGATGGAAGGGCCCACCCCTCGCGTACATGGCCTTCACTGGCCGCGTAGCAAACAAGACCGAAAAACCATTCGCCCGGCAGAAATTTCAGGTCATTCAAAACAAACATTCCGCCTCCCCACCCCGACTCGCGGGCATAGGTGATATCGAAGCGCGAAGCGGATGGCTGCGCGACTTGGATGCGGCAGCCGGGTCCGAAGTTGGCAATCGTGGGCGTCGAGGTCTTGGGGAAATCAGGTCTCGCGCGAGCTTGAGCGCATGCGGTCCAAGCGCACCCGTACATCACGATCAGGAGCAGCCATCGCTTCATTCAACGCTCCTTGGCGAATTGCCTTCCGGAAAGGCCAATCCGAGCAAGCCTCGGCTGTCTGGAAAGTATTCTTCGGTCAGGACGGCAACTGCATATCCATAGGCACAGCAGCGAGAGTCGAATCCATTGAGTGCAGCGCTGTACAGATTCGCGATACTGGACGGCAGATTGACGGCGGCAGACGCTTGCCAGAAAGCGGGGCTTCGGTAATACACCTTCGTTCCTTGGCCGTTGATTGTGTTGACCACGACGCGCTCCAGCACATGCGCACCGTCGGCATACCGCGCCATCCCGAGCGATGCCCAGTAAAAGCCGGCGCTGTCGGCTGGCGCCAAAGTGTTTTCTGCGCTCTGAGGCTGACGAGGCGCCTCGACTGCCGTGCGCCAACTCTGTATTTCCGGGGTAAGTCCGTTGAAATTGACGTCGTGCATTGCAGTCACGTTTCGAAGCCTGGGCGATTTCACTTCTTCGGTACGTTGAGCGGTTTCAAGAGCTGTCTTCAATGCCACCGGAATGTGACGTCCTCGCCAATCCCAATAGGCCAGATAGTTGCTGGCGTGGGTGAGTTGCAAGAACCCACGCCCGTGCCAAGGGGTGTACCAGTAGCTGCCCCCTCCACTTTCGCTGAGTCTGCTGAGCCAAGCCGTTTCCTGAATCGCGTTGCCGAAGAAGGATGCTTGCCGCATCGGCGTATTGATCAAGTACTTGCGCATCATTCGGTTGAGCGAAAGGCGGTGATCTTTCAATACAGGATTGTTTTGGGCGTCCACACTGCGGCTCGAAATTGGCTCCCACAAATACCCGGAAATCCCATTGCGGGGATCTCTCCCATATCGAAGCGCGCTCAAAGGGACCAATTGTTTGACCTCCCTCTCGCTCAACCATCCGCACTTGCGCATCACCCCAACAAACTCCCTCGGATGAAACCGCCAATCGGCGTCCAGGAACGCCTTCGGCAGATCGGCAAAAGTCACCGCACGGGCATGCTTCACAAAGCGATCCCACTTCTGCGCGCCGGCAGCGTCGTCATCGGCCGTCTTGAAATCCTCGGTTTCCAGCCAGCCGTAGCGCGCCTCGATCGTCGTGCGATCCCATTCGCTCGGGAACTTGCAGATCGTGCGGCGCAGCTTTGTTCGTACGCTTGCATCGCCCAGTCGCCTCGCCAGTTCCGCGCGCTCCATGCGCTGTTCATTCTTCGGGTCGGGATCGCGGATCAGCGTTTTCATGCGGAGCGAGTCACATCGCAGGTCCGCATTCGGGTCATCGTCAAAGCAGTTCCAGCCCATGACCGGCAGGAAGTCGGCGTCGCTGAACTTGAAGGTGCCTGGCGCGTTCAGGTCTGCCCAGACCTCGCCTGCAGGCGTGACGATCTTGCGCCAATGGGCGGCGTTGGCGGGCAGCGGGTCGGGGCCCAGGTTGCGTCCGAAGCGCAGCAACTCATACCAGCCGCTGGGACTGCTCGCGGCGCGCGTCGCAGCGTCCAGCGCGCCGTGGCGGTCGCTGCAGACGGCGTACAGGTCGTATTCGAAACTCTGGTTCGCCGCAGCCTTGACGGCGGCTGACGCGCCGGCACCGCCGATGTAGTCGTACCGGCTGTCGCTGCGCGGTGCGCCGATGCGCGCACCCAAGCTGTCGTAGCTGGTGAGCGTCGCGGCGCCCTTCTCGCATGTGATTTGCACCCACTGGGGGTTGTGCAGCGTGTTGGGCAGAAAGTGACCGGAGCCGGCGCTTGCCGCGCCGCCTGAACCGTTGGCCACGCGCAGTTGGCTGGTCGGCATGGTCGTGCTGGTAGGCGCAGCGGCCGGCAGATAGATGTAGACGCTGCCGAAGATGCTGTCGACGCGGCCATTCGCAGTGGGCGGCGGCATCGCCAAGGGGTCAACCCAATCGGGACCTCGCCGTGTGAGTCGCCGGAGATTCGCCTCGTCGCAGCAAATCTCGAAGTGGACTTGCCCTTCATGTCCGTAGATCTGGCCGGGTGTTCCCAACGCGTCCTTGCGACAGACCGCATCGCCGACTGTCCACGGAGCCGCCGTCTTCGGACAATTCGCGATGCCGGCCATGTGCATGCAGGCGCTGTAGTAGACGACCTCCGTCGCCACATTCCCTTCTGCACCGATGTCGGTCCTGTGCTCGATCGCGACAAACCCGTCGCTGGTCCACGCAGCCGTGGGCGTGTCGGCGTGGAACGGGTTGTAGTTGAGCGGATGACCGAGGTCGTTGTTCGGTGCCGTCGGCGCATGAACGAAAACGACCTTGCCGTCGGCCACGGCGCGCACGGGCAGATGGGCGCCGCCCGACGCGGGGGCCTGGATGTGAACCCCGTTGTGCCACCCCAGCTTCAGGCTCAAGGGAAACGAGCCTTCCGGCGCATTGGTACTTGCCAGGCGCGATGCGGGCTGCGCCATCGCGGCGTCGAGCCAGGCTTCTTCGGATGATCCGGCGCGATCGGGCAGGAAGGGAGGGCTGATGATCATGGCTGCGCTCAGAGAGAGAAGGGATGCGTCGCGTCCTTGCGCGAAGCAAGGTTCAGCTCAGGGCGCGGAAAGGCAGTCGGCTCGACCGGTTGGCTCATCGGCCCGATCAACGAATGGCTGGCCGCGTGCTCGACCCATCGGCCCTGGGTGCCGTGCTGGATGCCCTGCGCAGTCCAGCGGCTGAAACTGCCGCCGCCGTTGACCACCAGTTCCTCTTTCGCCGTGATCGTGATGCGGTTGGCGGCGTGCGTGATATCGAGCTTGGCCAGCAGGTGGATGCTCTGCTGCAGCGCCTTGAATTCGATGTTCGCGCCAGCCGCCACCAGCCGGATGCCGGCCTTGTACGAGAACATGCGGATGGCCTGCTTCACGCTGACCAGGAAGCTCTTGCCCGCGCTCACGCTGGTGTGGCCACCGCTGGTCAGCGCGTGATGCTCGCCGCTGGCCATGTGCGTGGACTGCGCCGTCGTGCTCTGGATGCCCGCCGGGCTGGCCAGCACCAGATGCGGTTCGGCCAGTTCGGGGAAACGGCCTTCGGCGGGGTTGCCGCCAGGCCCCTTGATCGCGTCGTTCTGCGCCTTCAATGCCCGGGTCACTGCATCCTGGTCGCCTGTCGCGTGGGCTTCGGCCTGCTGGGCGGCCATCGACAAGCTCTCGTGCTGCCCGCGGCTTCCTGAGAGCCGGGCCAGCGTCTCGTCCATGGCCTTGATGTGGCCGGAGGCATTGCCGCGCGCCTCGGTGGTGATGAGCAGCCCGTCCGCGGCCCGCACGACGCCATGCCCGTCGGTGCGCAACTCGAAGCCCTCGCCACGCGGGTCCTTGCGCCCCGCGTTGTCCTCGATGCGCGTGATGTGCCCCAGGCTCAGCTGGCTGTGCTGGTGGTCGGACTTGAGCTGCGCCTGGATCTTCGCGTCGGTGTCGTCCAGCACCAGGTGGTTGCTGCGGCCTGCGGCGCTGTTGCCGCCTTCCTTGGTCAACTCCCTCGACCTGAAACCCGAGAGCGCCGCCTGTCCGGGCAGTGCCCACGGCGGCAGGTTCGACTGGTTGTGCACGCGCCCCGTGCACACCGGCAGGTCCGGATCGCCGCCGATGAAATCGACGATGACCTCCTGCCCGATGCGCGGGATGTGCACGCCGCCCAACTGGTTGCCGGCCCAGGGCGAGCTCACGCGAATCCAGCAGGTGCTGTGCTGGTTCTTCAGGCCCAGCCGGTCCCAGGGGAACTGCACCTTGATGCGGCCGAGCTCGTCGGTCCAGAGGTTCTGGCCTTCGGGCCCCACGACGACGGCAACCTGGGGGCCATGCGTGAAAGGCTTCGAACGAGCGAGCACCGGGCGAAGCACTTCGACGACGGGATGGGCTGTCAGGTCGACGCTGACGCGCCACTGCTGCTTTCTGCCGGCAGCCGCCTCCTTGACCTGGCTGTCTTGTGCCACCTCCTCGATGAGAAAGCGGGTCTCCAGGACAAGGTACTCCGCGTTCGCGCGCTCCCTGGGATGCCTCGCCAGCCTGAACGTGCAACCGGCCGCCATGCCGCGGAGATTGCCGCTGGCCTGTACCCTCGCGCCGTGGGTTCGCAGCGCCTGCATGCGCAGCAAGGCGATCTGGCGGCCCTCGCCTTGCGGATCGTTGGCCGCCTGCATGCCCGCGCGAGGTTGCGCACAGTGACTGCCGGCGAAAGCGTGGTGCCATTGGTAGACCTCCTGGTCGGCCTGCCCGGTCGGGCGCGGGTCCTTGCGGCTCGTGCCGAGGTCGGCGCGGGGCCGTGAATAGTCATAGTCCCGGCTGGCGTACTGCCCGCTCGTGAGCCGGTGGCAGGGAACGACGCTGTGCAGGTATTCGGCATCGAGCTTCCAGCCGGGCGGGTGGTATTCCACTTGCCGGTACGCGGCACTCTCGCTGGCGCCGTAAGCGCCCATCGCATCGCACAGAACGAGGCGGTGCTTTCCCTGGGCGTGCGCGAAGTGGTAGCTGATGCCCCACTCCTCGCAGAGGCGGCAGAAGAAATCGAAGTCGCTTTCGTTGTACTGGACCTGGTAGTCGCGCAAGGGGTACGCCTCCATCAGGCGCTTGTCGACCGGAAACGCGTAGTCGGCCAGCAGTGCATCCAGGATCTGCACGACGTTCAGGTTCTGGAAGATCCTGCAGTCGGTGCGCAAGGTGGCCAGGTGCAGCCACGGGCGCAGGGTGAGCCTGTACTGCACATGCCGCCCTTCCTCGCCCCAGAAGGCCGCATCGGTGATGAGCGCGTTGATCTCGCGGGGCGCACCTTCGTCCAATTCGATGAGGCAGCCGATCTCTCGGCCGATGAAATCATCGAGGTTGAAATCCGCCGCGCCGCTGGCGCCGAGGCTCAGGTCGTCGGGCGTCTTGAGCAGCAGTTCGTATTCGAACAATGCATTGACGCACTCCCGGCCCGATAACCGCACGGGCTCGAGCGCCGGGCGGCCGAGAACAACGGGAATGGCGGGACTCTGGATGTGAAGCGTGCGAGAAGAAGGCATCGCCGCAGTGTTCCGGCTCGGCCCGGATAACACTGCGAACAATCGTCACCCTGCAAGGCCTCCCGCCACAAAGTCGTCGAAAGCGGGAGATATGTCACCGCCCGTATGAAGCAGCGCGCATTCGTATGAAGTTCCCGGCCCGCTGTCCTACAAACCGATCGTCGCTTGTCTCCGTATTCGGTCTGGACCTCTTCCATAACCGACTCCTACCGAGGGCGACAGCCATGAATTTCGTTCGAATTCCCTTGCACGCCTGCGTTCTCGCGGCCTGCACGCTGACGGCATCCGGCGCTTTCGCCTCCAGCCACCGCGAGGCGCCCTCGATTGCCGGCACACCGAAGGTGGACGCCACCGACTTCTACATGTTCCGCAGCTACGAGACCGGCCGCCAGGACTACGTCACCCTCATCGCGAATTACCAGCCCGACCAGAGCCCGTACGGCGGCCCCAACTACTTCGCGATGGACCCGAACGCGCTCTACGAGATCCACCTGGACACCGACGGCGATGCGGTCGAGAACATCACCTTCCAGTTCCGCTTCAAGAACACGCTGCGCGACATCCAGCTGCCGATCGCCGGCAAGCAGGTCTCCATTCCGCTCGTGCAAGCCGGCGGCATCACGGGCCCGAACCAGGCCACCAGCAACCTGCGCGAGACCTTCACGCTGAACATCGTGCGCGGCGACCGTCGCACCGGTACCAGCGAGGCCATCACCGCGGCCGGCGGCGTCAAGGAATTCGACAAGCCCACCGACAACATCGGCGACAAGACCTTCGGCGGCCCCACGGGCTACGCCGCCTATGCGGCCCAGCATCTCTACAACGTCAATATCCCGGGCTGCACGGCACCGGGCCGCGTGTTCGTCGGGCAGCGCAAGGACCCGTTCAGCGTGGCGCTGGGCCAGGTCTTCGACCTGATCAACCTGAACCCGCTCGGCCAGCCGAACGCCAACCCCGACGCGCTCGCGGGCAAGAACGTCACCACCATGGCGCTGGAGGTGCCCATCGCCTGCGTCACCACGGCCGGCAAGCCGATCATCGGTGGCTGGACCACTGCGAGCGTGCGCCAGGGCCAGCTCGTCGCCAGCCCGCCCAAGCGCGGCCACGGCACCGCCACGCTGGCCGGCGGCGCATGGGCGCAGGTCTCGCGCCTGGGCATGCCGCTGGTCAACGAGGTCGTCATCGGCCTGAAGGACAAGGACCGCTTCAACAGCTCCAGGCCGAAGGACGACGGCCAGTTCGCCGACTACGTGACCAACCCGACACTGCCTGCGCTCGTGCAGACGCTGTTCCCCTCGGCACCGGCGCCGACCAACTTCCCGCGCACCGACCTCGTGGCCGCGTTCCTTACCGGCGTCGAAGGCGTCAACAAGCCCGCGAACGTGACCGCCTCGGAAATGCTGCGGCTGAACACCGGCACCGCGCCGACCCCCAAGGCCGACCAGAACAACCTGGGCGTCCTGGGTGGCGACACGGCCGGCTTCCCGAACGGCCGCCGCCCCGGCGACGACGTGGTCGATGCGGAACTGCGCGTGGCCATGGGTGTGCTGTGCGTGGCCACCGGCGCCACCGACACGCTCAAGGTCGGCTGCAAGCCGTCCGACGCGCCCGCGGGTTCGGCGCCGATCACCGATGGCGCGATGCAGAGCGCGGCGCAGTTCCCGGAAACCTTCCCCTACCTGAACACGCCGCTGCCAGGCGCTCAATAAAGAGAACGCCATGACGAAGAACAAGTTCTATCGCGTCGCCGGCCCGCTCCTGGTCGCCGCAACCCTCGCGGGCTGCGGTGGTGGCGGCGGCGGCGGGGGTTTCAGCTTCTATCCCTTTCCGCCCGCCGGCGGTGGCCAGCCGCCGACGCCCCCCCCACCACAAGCGGACGCGTACGACACCTTCATTGCCTACGTCAAGGCGCTGGTGACCGGCGGCGGGCTCGACACGGCCGAGGCAGCGGACGTCGCGATGTTCGATCCGCCGCCGACCTCGGAAACCAGGGACCCCGTCTCCACCGAGTGACGGCGATGCACCGGCGCCTGCCCGCGCGGTACGCACTGCAGGCGTGCGCCGCAGCCCTCTGGATGGCCGCGGCGACGACCTGCGTCGGCGCCGCGCCCCGTGTTCCCGCCGACGACAACGAGGTCGTCGAATCGCTGCCATCCGTCGCCGGATGGTCGCGCGAGGCGCGCACGCTGCGCCGCGAACTCCAGCAACGGCCGACTGACGCGACCGTGGCCATCGCCGCCGCCACCCGCTACCTCGAACTCGCGAGATCGCAGGGCGACGCGCGCTACGCCGGCCATGCCATGGGCGCCCTCGCCCACTGGGCCGCCACCCCACCCGACGAAACACCGCCGGCCGTGCTGGTGATGCGCGCCACCATCGCGCAGTTCCTGCACGACTTCGACGGCGCGGAGGCGCTGCTGAAGACCGCACTCACCCGGCAACCGTCCAACGCACAGGCCTGGATCACGCTGGCCACCATCTACCGCGTGCGCGGCCGCTACAGCGAATCGGACGCGGCCTGCCGCGCGCTCGGCCGGGTCGGTCCGGCGCTCTACGCGCTTGCATGCATGGCGGAGAACGCCGGCTTGCGAGGCAACCACGACGAGGCGCGAGGCACCTTGAAAAAACTGCTGGACGACCCGCAGCTCCAGGCCCGCGAGCAGGCCGGCACGCGCCAGTGGCTGCTCACCAGCCTGGCCGAGATCGAGGAGCTCGCCGGCCGCCCCGCCGAGGCCGACGCCACCTATCGCCGCGCCCTGCAGGCCGAGCGCTCGGGCTACCTGCTGCTCGCCTACAGCGACTATCTGCAGCGCGCCGGCCGGTCCAAGGAGATTCCCGCCCTGCTCGACGCCGAGGCGCGCAGCGATGCAGTGCTGCTGCGCATGGCCATCGCCGCGCGCGGTCTCGGGGGCGCGCGCGCGGACGCGGACGAACTCAAGGCCCGCTTCGGCGCGGCCGCCGAGCGGCCCGGCATCACCGCGGTCCATGCGCGCGAGGAAGCGATGTTCGCGCTCGACGTCGAAGGCGATGCAAAGCGCGCGCTCGACCTCGCCAGGCTCAACGTGAAACTGCAGCGCGAACCCATCGACCTGTTGCTGTTCGCACGCGCGGCCGTCGCGGCAAAGAACGAACCGGCGCGCGCCGAAGTCAAGGCCCTGGTGCAGCGGATCGGCCTGCGCGATGCGCGCGTCGACGCGCTGCTTTGAACGCCAAGCCATGACCTCGCGCACCCATCGCTCCTTGCTGGCCTCGCTGTTTTTCTGGATGCTCGCCTTGCTTGTGCTTCCGGCCCACGCGCACAAGGCCAGCGACGCCTACCTGCAACTTTCACGCGATGGCGACCGCATCGACCTGCGCTGGGACATCGCGCTGCGCGACCTCGATGCGGTGCTGGACCTGGACGCCAACGCCGACCAGAAACTTTCCTGGGGCGAGGTGCGCACCCGCCTGGACGACATCAAGGCCTATGCGCTGGGGCGGCTGCGGCTTCAGGGTGGCCAGTGCGCGCCCGCCGACACCCGACCGCCCGCCATCGAGAACCGCATCGACGGCGCCTACCTCGTGCTGCAGATGCGCGCACCGTGCGGCGCGGCCGACGCGCTGTCCATCGACTACCGTCTCTTCCAGGACGTGGACCCGACGCACCGCGGCCTGCTGCGCGCCGAAACCAGGGGTGCCGCCACGTCGCTGCTGCGCTCGCTGGACCCGTCGGCCGGCCCCGTCTCCATCGAGTGGGCGGGGGCGCAAGAGGCCGCGGCGCCCGCCAGCTTCTTCGCCGACGGCATCCACCACATCCTCATCGGCTACGACCACATCCTGTTCCTGATCTGCCTCCTGCTGCCCGCCGTGCTGAAACGCCAGGGCGGCAGCTGGACGCCGGTGCTCGCGTGGAAGGACGCCGCCTTGCCGATGCTCGGCATCGTGACGATGTTCACCATCGCGCACTCGATCACGCTGGCGCTCGCGGGACTGAAGATCGTGACGGTCTCGCCGCGCATCGTCGAGCCCGCGATCGCGGTCACCATCATCGTGGCAGCGCTTGACAACATCTGGCCGGTGCTGCGCGGGCGCCGCAAGCTCTTCAGCTTCCTGTTCGGCCTGGTCCACGGTTTCGGCTTCGCGGGCGCCTTGGGCGAACTCGAACTGCCGACGCGCCAGTTCGTGCTCGCGCTACTCCAGTTCAACCTGGGGGTGGAAGCCGGCCAGCTGGCGGTGGTGGCGGTGGCGCTCGTGGTGCTCCTGGGGTTGCGCAACTGGCGGCGGTATCCGCCGCTGGTCTTGCACGGCGGCTCGATGGCCGCGGTGGCCGTCGCCACGGTGTGGCTGTGCGAACGGGTGCTCGACGTGAAGGTGCTGCCGTTCTCCTGACTGAATCCGGCCTGAATCCGACAGGTGGCAGCTCGCGTACCTGCAGGCATACCGCCGATGAACCGCTTCACCATTTCCCTCGACGCGCAACTCGCACGGCAGTTCGAGATGCTCATTGCGCAGAAGCGCTACACGAGCCGCTCCGAGGCCGTGCGTGACCTGATCCGCTACGGGCTGGGCCGCGCGGGCCTGCGGGGCATGCAGTTCGACGCCGCCGTGTCCTCGTGCATCGCGAACGTCAGCTACGTGTACGACACGCGCGAGCCCGCGCTGGCCTCGCGGCTCCTTGCGCTGCGCCATGCGCACCATGGCATGGCCGTCGCCTGCCACCAGACACCGCTGGATCACGGCAACTGCATGGAGTGCGTGATGCTGCGCGGTCCGGTTGCCGCCGTGCAAAGCGTGGTGGACCAGCTGATCTCGCTGCGCGGCGTTCGCCACGGCCACGCGAATGTCGTGGCGCTGACGGACGACGCGACACCGCATGCCCACGCGCATTCGCCGGCACATCCGCATTCGCATCTCACCCCGATGAACTGACCGATGAACCGACGCGGACCGCACGGCGCTCAGAACGTCCAGCGTGCGCCGACACGCGCGGTGCGCGGCTCCATCGGATGCACATGCCGGTCGTTCACGCCGCCGTTGCAAGCGCCCGCCACCACTTCGCCCGCCGAGCACGACGCATAGGCGTACTCGATGTCGTTGTCTTTCTTGCCGGCCAGGTTGAACACGTCGAGCCCGAGCGTCAGGTTCTTGTTGACGGCGTAGCGCGCGCCGAAATTCAGCAGCGTGGCCGAGCGCGAACGCAGCGTGTTGGTGGTGTCCAGCGCGCGCGGGCCGAGATAGCGCAGCCGCAGCGATGCGGTCAGCGGACCGTCGATGTAGGTCAGGCCCGCGGCGAACACGCGCTCCACGGCGTTGTCGACATGGTTGCCCTCGCCTTCCGGCGCAAGCCCCTTGAAGCGCGCGCGCGACACCGCGCCGTCGAGCTCCACGCGCCAGGCGCGGTCGATCTTCCAGCGCACCGTGGCCTCGATGCCGCGGCGGCTGCTGGCGCGCCCGGGCTCGGTCGAGCCGGCATCGCCGACGTACACGAGTTCGGAGTCGAGCTTGAGTTGCCACAGCGCCACCGTCGCGGTGAAGTTCTCGTCGGGCTGGAAGCGCCAGCCCACCTCCGCGCCCCGCCCCTTGACCAGCGCCGGCACGCGGTCGGCCGCCGTGCCGCTGGCCGGGTCGATGGCGATGGTCGCGCCGCGCACGTCGTTGCTGTGAAAGCCCACGCCCGCGTTCAGGTACAGCTCGTGCTGCGGCGTCAGCGCGAAGGCCAGCCCGGCCTTGGGGCTCGCGATCGCGTCATGCCCCTTGCCGCTGTTGACCGCGCCTTCGGCGCCGTCGCAAACGCCTCAAGCCGGCATGTCGGTGCGCGGCAGCCGCAAGTGTTTTTTCAACGTCTCGAACACCTGCCGCGTCACCGGGTTCACCACATGGCTGCGCACGTACAGGTAGTACGCGAGATCCGGCAGCCGCGGCATGCCGTCGCCCGCGCCCAGCACGCGCAGGCCCGCATCGAGCTGCTCGACCCCACGCGCCGTCACGCCGAGCCCCGCCCGCAGCGCCGCCTTGATGCCGATCAGGCTCGACGAGGTGTAGCGCGGCGTCCACGCGACGCCCGCCGCGTCCAGCGCCTCGTGCCCGATGCGGCGGAAGATGCTCGGCCCATCCGCCATGATGAGCGGCACCGGCTTCGTCGGGTCGTGCACGTAGCCCGCCGCGCACAGCCACACGGTGGGCGAGTTGCGCAGCACCACGCCTTCGAACTGCGACTGCGGATCGGCGCGGTTGGAGATGATCATGTCGACCTCGCCGCTCTTGAGCGAGGTCATGAGATACGGACTGCGGCCGATGTGGATGTCCAGCTGCAACAGCGGCGAGGTGCGCGCCACCTCGGTCAGCAGCAACGGCAGCATGGTCTCGGCCACGTCGTGCGGCGCGCCGATGCGCAGGTTGCCTTCGAGCTGCCCTTGCCGGAGGCTGCGCAGCGCCTCGTCGTTGAGCGCGAGCATGTGGTGCGCGTAGCTCAGCAGCCGTTCGCCGTGCGCGGTCAGCCGCTTCTGGCGGCCCTGCTTGACGAAGAGCGGGTGGCCGATCTGCTCTTCCAGCCGCTGCATCTGCTGCGTGATCGCCGACTGCGTGCGCCCCAGGTGGACGGCCGCCGCCGCAAAGCTGTGGTGGCTGACGACGGCCGCGAACGAGCGCAGAAGTTCAAGATCGAGCGTGGGCATACATTAATTTTATTGATGTGTTTCTTGCGCTGCTTGGATTGTGGCGCCACGCCGCCGTCACTACAGTGAATGCACACCAAACAGGCAACCCCACTGGAGAAACCGCATGAGCATCCCATCCGAGCAACGCCGCCAGGCGGTCGAGGCATCGATCGGCCAGATGAAGAAAGCCATCGGCGGCGCTGAACCAACCCGCGAAACGCTCGATGCGGTGCTCGATTCGCTGCAAGGGCTGGCCGCCCACGCCGAGTACTGGGGCGCGGCGGACTTTCCGCCACCCGAAGCCGGCGAGCACCAGGCCCGCTACCTGATCGCCGAAGACCCGGACCAGAGCTACGCGCTCTACCTGAACGTGATGCGCCCGGGCAAGAAGATCGTGCCGCACAACCACACCACCTGGGCCTGCATCGCGGCCGTCGAAGGCACCGAGCACAACCGCGTGTATGCACGCACCGACGACGGTGCGGTGCCGGGCGTCGGCAAGTTGGAAGAGACGGCGCTGGTCGTCGTCGCACCTGGTGAACAGGGACGAGGCATCGCGCTGATGCCTGAAGACATCCACTCGGTAGAGATCCAGGGCGAGCAGGTCATTCGCCACCTGCACATGTACGGCCGCGCGCTGGAGACGCTGAACGCGCGCACCGCCTACGACATGGCTGCAGGCACGTACCAGACGATGGGCATCGGCGTGCAGACGCGCCGCTAAGCCCCGCTAAGCCTCTCCTCCTCCTTCTTCTTCGATTCACTTTCTTTCATGCGAGGCGCGCGCCTTGCAGGACCTCGTTCGTCCCGACGACTTGCCCTCATGACCTCCCACATCGACCCGAAGACCCTCAAATCCTGGCTGCACGACGGCGGCGAGATCGCGCTGCTCGACGTGCGCGAGCATGGCCAGTACGGCGAGGCGCACCTGTTCTACGGCATCCCGCTGCCCTTCAGCCGGCTCGAGGTCGATGCGCCGCGCCTCGTGCCACGCCGCGGCGTGCGCGTGGTCGCATATGACGATGGCGAATCCGACGTGGCCGAGCGCGCGGCCGGGCAACTCGCCGCATTGGGCTACACCGACGTGCACGTGCTGCAAGGCGGCGCCCCCGCCTGGAAGGCCGCGGGCTACGTGCTCTTCGCGGGCGTCAACCTGCCCTCCAAGACCTTCGGCGAACTGGCCGAGGAGACGTACCACACGCCCCGCGTCAGCGCCGACCAGCTGGCCGAGATGCTCGCGCGCAAGGACAAGGTCGTGGTGCTCGACGGCCGCCCCGTCAGCGAGTTCCACAAGATGAACATCCCCGGCGCGACCTGCTGCCCGAACGGCGAGCTGGCCTACCGCGTGCGGCGGCTGGTGCCCGACACCACGACGCCGATCGTCATCAATTGCGCGGGACGCACGCGCAGCATCATCGGCGCGCAGACGCTCATCAACCTCGGGCTGCCGAACCCCGTCTACGCGCTGGAGAACGGCACGCAGGGCTGGTACCTGAACGATCACACGCTGGGGCACGGCGGCACGCAGCGCTATGCGGCCGACAGCGGCAACACCGATTTGCGTCCCGCAGCGAAGGCGCTCGCGGAACGCTTCGACGTGCCCACGGTGCCAGCCAAGACCGTGCAGCAGTGGGCTGCGGAGACGAGCCGCACCCTCTTCCTCTGCGACGTGCGCACGCCCGAGGAGTTCGCCGCCGGCAGCCTGCCCGGCGCGCAGCACACGCCCGGCGGCCAGCTGATGCAGGCCGGCGACCAGTACGTCGGCGTGCGCGGCGCGCGCCTCGTGCTGTTCGACAACGACGGCGTGCGCGCGCCGACCGTCGCGAGCTGGCTGCGGCAGATGGGGCACGACGCGAGCGTGCTCGAAGGCGGGCTGGCGAGCGGGCTGTCGCTCGCCCCTGCAGCTGCGCCGACCGCTCCCGCGTTGAAGACCATCGATGCGCAATCACTGTCTGCGCGGCTCGCGCAGGGCGACGTCGCGCTGTTCGACCTGCGCGGCAGCATGCAGTTTCGCGCCGGCCACATTCCGCAGGCACGCTGGTCGATCCGTCCGCGCCTGGCCGCCGACGCGACCGGCGAGACGCGACAGATCGTGCTCGTCGCCGACGATGCCGCGCTGGCCGCATGGGCCGCCGCGTCCGAACTCGCGGGCCACGCCCCGCTGCTGCTCGAAGGCGGCATGCCCGCATGGCGCGCCGCCGGCCTGCCCATCCAGGCCACGCCCGTGCTGCCCGCCGATGCCGACTGCATCGACTACCTGTTCTTCGTGCACGACCGGCACGACGGCAACAAGGAGGCCGCGCGCCGCTACCTCGCGTGGGAGACAGGCCTGGTCGCGCAGCTCGATGCGCAGGAGCGCGCGGCTTTCAGGCTGCCCTCCGCTGCATCGCACAACTAGCCACCGCTTTCTTTCGCTCGTCGTTGTCCGTTCCTATCCCAGGAGTCCTGCCATGTCGTCTGCCTTTCGCGTTTCACGTTTTGCCCGCCTTGCCGTCGCCGCCGCGTGGCTAGCGGCACTGGCCCTGCAGCCCGCATCGGCCGACCCGCTGCCCGCGCGCAACGGCTTTCCCTCGCAGACGGTGAAGTTCATCTCGCCCTTCCCGCCCGGCGGCGGCAACGACGCGACGGCGCGGCTGGTCACCACGCGCCTGCCGGAAATCATGGGCCAGGCCGCGGTGGTCGACAACCGCGGCGGCGCGGGCGGCAACATCGGTGCCAAGACGGTGGCCGAGTCCAGGCCCGACGGCTACACCGTGCTCACCTCGCAGGTGTCGATCATGGCGGTGAACCCCACGCTCTACGCTTCGGCCGGGTTCGATCCCATCAAGAACTTCATCCCGATCACGCAGATCAACGCCGCGCCGCTCGCGCTCGTGGTCGATGCCAACTCGCCGCTCAAGAGCTTTGCCGACCTCGCCACCAAGGCCAAGGCCGCGCCCGGCAAGGTGACCTATGCGACGCCGGGCAACGGCACGCTCTCGCACCTGGTGGGCGTGGTGCTCGCCAAGGACAACGGCATCGACATGACCCACGTGCCCTACAAGGGCGCCGGCCCCGCGCTCACGGACCTGCTCGGCGGACAGGTCGACGTGCTCGTCACCTCGACCGCCTCGGTCGCGGGTCTCGTGCAGAACGGCAAGCTGCGCGTGCTCGCGGTGACCAGCCCGCGCCGCATCGGCGTGTTCGCCAAGTCGCCGACGCTCGAAGAGCTGGGCTATGCCGGCGCGCGCTTCGAGGACTGGTACGGCTTCTTCGCGCCGGCCGGCACGCCGCCCGAGCGCGTGGCTTATCTCAACGAAGCCATCGTGCGCACGCTGCGCCTGCCCGAGGTGACCAAGCTGGTGAACGACGGCGGCAGCGAAGTGGTGGCCAACTCGTCCGAAGCCTTCGCCGCGCAGCTCAAGCAAGACATCGACCGGTGGTCCCGCATCGTCAAGCTCTCCGGCGCGAAGGCGGATTGACGCACCATAGAGGCCTAGCCCACGCTCGACAGAACACCACCATGTCCGACTCGCACAAAGAAGACCCCGCTGCACAGGCCCTGGACACGCGGCTCACGCGCACCGGCAAATCGCCTGCCTATTTCGGTGGCACGCCCGTCAACACGCCGCTGGTGCGCGCCAGCACCGTGCTGTTCGACAGCGTGGCCGCGATGCGCGACACGCGCGCGCGCCGCGGCGACGAGCGCGCCTTCAGCTACGGTGCACGCGGCACGCCCACCACCTTCGCGCTCGAAGATGCGGTGAGCGAACTCGAAGGCGCGTATCGCACGCGCCTGTTCCCAACGGGTCTTGCCGCCATCGGCATGGTGCTGCTGTCGTACCTGAAGCCGGGCGACCACGTGCTGATGTCCGACAGCGTGTACGAGCCGACGCGCAATCTCGTGCATTCGTTCCTCGCGCCCTACGGCATCCGCAGCAGCTTCTTCGCGGCCGATGGCAGCGGCATCGAGGCGCTGTTCGAGCCCGCCACGCGCCTGGTCTACGCCGAATGCCCCGGCTCGCTGGTCTACGAGATGTGCGACCTGCCCAAGCTCGCGGAACTTGCGCATGCGCGCGGCGCGCTGCTCGCGGCGGACAACACCTGGGGTTCGGGCGTGCAGTACCGGCCTCTCGCACTCGGCGCGGACATCTCCACGATGGCCGCCACCAAGTACCTCTCGGGCCACTCCGACGTGATGATGGGCACCGTCGCCACCACGCGCGAAGCCTGGCAGCCGCTCAATGAGCGCTGCGATGCCTTCGGCATGACCGTGAGCCCCGACGATGCCTGGCTGGTGCTGCGCGGCATGCGCACGCTTTCGGCGCGGCTGCAGATGCACGAGCGGCACGCGCTCGAAGTGGCGCACTGGCTCCAGGCACGGCCCGAGGTGGCGACGGTGTTCTGCCCCGCGTTGCCGCAGCACCCGAGCCACGACATCTGGAAGCGCGATTGCAACGGCACCAACGGGCTGCTTTCGTTCGAGTTCAAGCCAGGCACCGAAAACGCGGCGGTCGAGCGCTTCGTCGATGCGCTCGCGCTCTTCGGCCGCGGTTCGTCGTGGGGCGGCTACGAAAGCCTCGTGGCATGGACCAACATGCGTGCGGCGCGCAGCGTGACCGACTGGAGCGCGCGCGGCGCGGTCGTGCGGCTGCACATCGGCCTCGAAGCGCCGGCCGATCTGCAGCGCGATCTTGCGCAAGGCTTCGCGGCGATGACCGGTTCGCGTTGACCCTCCCGGGCCTCATGGCCTAACATCGCCCCCGCGGTGCAAGCCGCGCCCGGGCCCGCGGGAAGGGTTGAACCCACTTGCTTTCGCATGCTGCTGCGCGCTCGCGCGGCGCTACCAACCAGCTCCTTTGTGCAGCCGGATTTGCGGGTCGTCGGCGCTTCATGCACGGAGGTTCATGTGAAACGCATTCCCGCACGGCCCGATCTCGGGCATCTCAAGAAGCAGGCCAAAGCGCTGCTTGCCAGCTACCGCGGCGGCGACCCCGCCGCCCTCTCCCGATTCCGCGACGCACTGCCTGCCGCCGCCCGCAAGGACGATGCGGCCATTGCCGCGCTCGGCCTGCGCCTGCACGACGCGCAATCGTGCCTTGCGCGCGAATACGGCTTCGTGTCGTGGGTCGATCTGCAGGGCTTTGTGCTCGCACGCATCGCGCAGGCGAACGACCCGACCCGCGCGGTGCTGCTCTGGCTGCGCGCCGCGTATGCGGGCGAAATCTCGGGCGGCAACAACCTCGCCAGGCCCGCGGTGGCCGCGCGCCTGCTCGAAGAAAGCCCCGGTCTCCTGGGCGACGACCCGCACCTCGCGTGTGCCATCGGCGATGAGGACGTGCTGCGACAGACCATCGCGCGCGATCCGGACTGGGTCCGGCGCGCAGGCGGCCCGCTCTCGCTGCCGCCGCTCAATGCGGTCGCCTTCTCCAGCCTGGTGCAGTTGCCGGCCTTTCGCGAGCGCCTGCGCGCCTGCGCGAAGCTGCTGCTCGATGCCGGGGCCGATCCGAACCAGGCCATCGGCAGCCGCTGGCCGCCGGCGTCGCTCGCTGCGCCGTCCGTGGAGGACCGCCTCTCCGCGCTGTACGGCGCCGCGGGACAGAACCGCGATGTGGAAATCACGCGGCTGCTGCTGGACGCCGGCGCCGACCCGAACGACGGCGAATCGCTCTACCACTCGCTCGAAGCGCCCGCCTGCACGCGCCTGCTGCTGAAGGCCGGCGCGCGCGTCGGCGGCACGAACGCGCTCTACCGCGTGCTCGATCTCGACCAGCTCGAATCGCTGCAACTGCTGCTCGCGCACGGCGGCGATCCGAACGAAGCCGCGCCCGGCGAACCCACGAGCGACTGGGGGCGGCCGCTGCTGTGGGCCATCCGGCGGCGGCGTTCGGCTGCGCACATCGAGGCGCTGCTGGACGCGGGTGCCGACGCGTCGGTGCGCACGCCCGAGGGTGTCGATGCGCGCAGGCTGGCCTTGCGCTTCGGGCTGACGGAGGTGGCGCAACTGCTCGCACAGCGGGCCGGCGGCGACGCGCAGTTGCCGCCCGACGATGAGTTCATCGCCGCATGCGCGCGCGGCGACGGGCCTGCCGCACGGCGCATCTTGGCGGAACATCCGCAGGTAATTTCCACACTCTCTCCCACGCAACTGCGCCTGCTGCCCGAGCTGGCCGCGCAGCCGGGCTGCGGTGCGGCCGTGCAGCTCATGGTCGAGCTCGGCTGGCCGGTCGCCACGACCGGCGGCGACTGGGACGGCTCGGCACTGAACCACGCCGTGTTCCGCGGCGATGCGGCGCTCGCGCGCTTCCTGCTCGCGCACGGCGCCGCATGGACCGAGCAGCACGGCTTCGGCGACAACGTCAGCGGCTCGCTGTCGTGGGCCTCGCTCAACCAGCCCACCGACGACGGCGACTGGGTCGGCTGCGCCGAGGCGCTCGTCGCGCACGGCATGCCCGGCGCGCAGCCCGACCCGGGCGGCTCGGACGGCGTGCTCGTCGATGGGCGCCTCAAACGGTTCTCCGACGAGGTGACCGACTACCTGCTCGGCGCGTCCAGGGTGCCTTGAGGCGCAACGAGCGGGCCGCTCATACCCGCCGGCCCGCTCGCTCGCCCGCTTCACGTCATCTCAATCGCAAGCGATCACGCCCGCGGGCGAATTGCGCAGGCGGTTGAGAAACGTCAGTTGCACCTTGGCCGTTTCGCTCCCCTGCGCCGCGGCCTGGCGCATCCACTGGCGCGCCTCGCAGCGGTCCGCGCGCACCGACATGCCGTAGAGCACGGGCCCGGTGAGCAGCACCATGCCGAGCATCTCCTGCGCCTCGGCATCGCCCTGCGTGGCGGCTTCGCGCAGTTGCTGGAGCATCGTGCGGTAGTCGCGGGCGGTCTGGGCTTCGAGCGCAAGCTGGAAGCGCTGCGCCGCGTGCAGTTCGAGGCCACGGTCGGGTGGCCCCGCCGCGGCGAGTGCTGCCGCAAGAAACAGCACGCACGCGAGGAAGATGCGCCAGCGCAGCGACCAGCTGGCGATCTGGTTGAGTTCGGATGCCATCGACGTTCTCCACAGGTCATTGATGTGGATGCATCGTGGCCCTGCGCGCGCCGGAAGAAAAACTGGAATTCACGCAGGGCGCCTCAGGCGGGGCCTGAGGCTGGTCGGCTCAACGAGCGTTCAATGCGCGCTCACTGAACTCTCATCGAGCGCTCATCGAGCGCTCAGGTCCATCAGCATGCGCGACAGCAGGTAGACCCGCGGCACCACGCTCTCGACCTCGGCATATTCCTCCGGCGTGTGGATGCCGCCGCCCACGATGCCGAAGCCGTCGAGCACCGGCACGCCCACGCCCGCCACCAGGCTCGCGTCGGCCGCGCCGCCGCTGCTCTCGATGGTGAGCTTCTTGCCGATCTCGGCGTAGATGCCCTCGGCCATCGCGACCAGCTTGTCCGACGCGGGCGAACGCGGCATCGGCGGCAGGCCGCGCACGAGGCGCACGCGCACTTCAGTGTCGGGGATCAGCTTGTTCTGCGAGATGCGGATGAGGTCCTTCTCGACGCGATCGAACTCGTCCGGCGTGGCCACGCGCACGTCGCCCTTGGCGCTCGCGCTGGCCGGAATCACGTTGGTCGCGCCGTTGGCCGTGAGCACCGTGAAGTTGACCGTGGTCTTCTTCGCCGCGTCCGCCGTCTTCGAGAGCTGCAGCACCTGGTGCGCCACCTCCATCGCGGCGTTGCGGCCGGTCTCGGGCGCGACGCCCGCGTGCGCGGCCAGGCCTTTCACCTCGACCAGCGCGGTGGCCGAGCCCTTGCGCTCCACCACGAGGCCGTCGGCCGGGCGGCCCGGCTCCAGGTTCAGCGCCACGTCGTGCTGCTTGGCCACGCGCTCGATGAGCGCGGTGGTGCCCACCGAGCCCATCTCCTCGTTCGTGTCGATCAGGAAGGTGATCTGCCCGTAGTCCTTGAAGCCGATCTTCTGCAGCACCTTCAGCGCCTGCAGCCCGGCAACGACGCCGCCCTTGTTGTCCATCACGCCGGGGCCGTAGGCGCGGCCGTCCTTGATATAGAACGGCTTGGCCGCGGCCGTGCCGTCCTTGAACACGGTGTCGATGTGGGCGAGGATGAGGATCTTCTTCTTGCCCTGCCCCGTCAGCGTGGCGACCACGTTGCTGCCGGGGTGCGGGTCGGCCGGAAAGGTCTCGATGCGCGCGCCGAGCTGGCGCAGTTCCTCCACGGCGATCTCACGGACCTTGGCCAGCCCTTCGGTCACGGTCGAGCCGGAGTCGATGTTGACCATGCGCTCCAGCAGCTTCAGCGCCTCGTCCTTCTGCTGCGTGGCCGCGTCCAGCGCACCCTGGTGCGGCTTCTGGGCCATGGCGTTGCCAGCCAGCAGAGCACACGCGAGCAGCACGCCTTGGCAGGTGGTGCGCAGCGGCGCGGGGTTCTTGACGGGGAATGGGCGCTTGGAAAAAGTCATTGGGTCCGTTCTCGGTTCGTTCACTGGATTGCCCAGCGCAAAAGAAAGCCTGCTCCTCGCAGGCGGAGCAGGCTATCACCCGCGTTCCGCGCGGGTCAAGCGAACGAGATACGGACCGGCCCCTAACAGCAACGCCCCTTGCCCGCCCCGTACCGCGCCTCCAGCCGCTCGCGGAAGAACGCCTCGTAGCTCATCGGCGGCCGGTCCGGGTGCGTGGCCGCCATGTGGGTGAGGTAGGCGTCGTAGTCGGGCAGGCCGACCATCAGCCGCAGCGATTGCTTGAGCGAGCGGGCGAAGTAGCGCCCGGCTTCGGGCAATGCGAGGGCCATGCGCGTGCTCAGTGGGCGGCCGCGGCCGATGTGCCGACGGGCTCGAAGGGCGTCTCGTGCGTGGTCGGCCGGTTGGCCGTGCGCGCCGCGAGACAGGCCTTGATGCTGTAGACCAGCACGCTCAGCACCACGAACATGAAGAGCGCGCACAGCGCCGCATCGAGGCGGTCGTTGAAGACGATGCGCGACATCGCCTCGGGCGTCTTCGCCGGCGCCACGAGCACGCCGTTGGCCAGGCCTTCGGTGTACCTGGCCGCGTGCGAGAGGAAGCCGATCTTCGGGTCGGCCGAGAAGATCTTCTGCCAGCCCGCCGTGAGCGTGCAGGCCAGCAGCCACACGGCCGGTGCAATCGCCACCCACGCATAGCGCTCGCGCTTCATGCGGAACAGCACCACCACGCCCAGCAGCAGCGCCACGGCGGCGAGCATCTGGTTGGAGATGCCGAAGAGCGGCCACAGCGTGTTGATGCCGCCCAGCGGATCGACCACGCCCTGGTAGAGGAAGTAGCCCCAGGCCGCCACGCACAACGCGGTTGCCACGAGGTTGGCCGGCAGCGAATCGGTGCGCTTGAGCGCGGGCACGAAGCTGCCCAGCAAGTCCTGCAGCATGAAGCGGCCGGCGCGGGTGCCGGCGTCCACCGCGGTGAGGATGAAGAGCGCCTCGAACAGGATCGCGAAGTGGTACCAGAAGGCCATCATGGCCTGCCCGCCGATCACCTGGTGAAGGATGTGGGCCATGCCCACGGCCAGCGTCGGCGCACCGCCCGCGCGGCCGAGGATGGTGGTCTCGCCCACGTCCTTGGCCGTCTGCAGCAGCATCTCGGGCGTGATCACGAAGCCCCAGCTCGACACGGTGGCCGCCACCTGCTGCGCGGTCGTTCCGACCAGTGCGCCGGGGCTGTTCATCGCGAAGTACACGCCCGGCTCGATGCACGAGGCCGCCACCAGCGCCATCACCGCGACGAACGATTCGGCCAGCATGCCGCCGTAGCCGATGAAGCGCGCATGGCGCTCGTTGTCCAGCATCTTGGGCGTGGTGCCCGAGGAGATCAGCGCATGGAAGCCCGACACCGCGCCGCACGCGATGGTGATGAACAAGAACGGGAACAGGCTGCCCGACCACACCGGCCCATTGCCCTGTGCGAACTGCGTGATGGCCGGCATCTGCAGCGTCGGCATCACGAACACGATGCCGATGGCCAGCGCGATGATGGTGCCGATCTTCAGGAAGGTCGAGAGGTAGTCGCGCGGTGCCAGCAAGAGCCACACCGGCAGGCTCGCGGCGATGAAGCCGTAGCCCACCAGCATCCAGGTGAGCGCCTTGCCGTCGAAGGTGAAAAGCGGCGCCCATTCGGCGCTCTGGCTCACGGCCTGCCCGCCGAAGATCGCGAGCATGAGCAGCACGAAGCCGATCAGCGAGACCTCGCCGATGCGCCCCGGGCGAATGAACCGCAGGTAGATGCCCATGAACAGCGCCACCGGAATCGTCGCGGCCACCGTGAAGGTGCCCCACGGCGATTCGGCCAGCGCCTTCACCACGATCAGCGCCAGCACCGCCAGGATGATGATCATGATCATGAAGGTGCCGAAGAGCGCGATCATGCCGGGCACCACGCCCATCTCCTGCTTGACTAGGTCGCCCAGCGAGCGGCCGTCGCGCCGCGTGGAGATGAAGAGAATGATGAAGTCCTGCACCGCGCCCGCGAACACAACGCCCGCCAGGATCCACAAGAGGCCGGGCAGGTAGCCCATCTGCGCGGCGAGCACCGGGCCCACCAGTGGGCCTGCCCCGGCAATGGCTGCGAAGTGGTGGCCGAACAGCACGTTCTTGTCGGTCGGCACATAGTCCAGGCCGTCGTTGTGGCGGTGCGCGGGCGTCTTGCGGTTGCCGTCCAGGCCCAGCACCTTGTCGGCGATGAACAGGCTGTAGTAGCGGTAGGCGATCAGGTAGGTGCAGATCGCGGCCGCCACCACCCAGAGGGCGTTGACGCTTTCGCCACGGGTCAGGGCGACGGTGCCGAGCGCGAACGCGCCGACCACGGCCACGACCAGCCACACCAGGTGGCGGCGGAGGGTTTGCATGCGGATGTCTCCTCGATATTGGAACCGGGGAGTTTTGCCGCATGGGGGCGCGTTGCCATCCGTCGGACCGCGTGGGCGGGCCGCGTGGCACTGCGTAATGGAAAACCCGAGGGGGCGCCTGGGCAAGACCGGATCGCCTCCCGCAGGGCGTGAGAATGCCGCCACGTATCCAGAGAAAGCTCGCCCCATGTCCACCGTCACCATCCATCCCCAGATCAACGTTCGCAACGACGGCGCCTTCGTGCTGTTCGGCGGCGTCAACGTCCTCGAGTCACGCGACCTGGCCCTGCGCACCGCGGCCGAGTTCGTGCGCGTTGCCGGCAAGCTGGGCATTCCCTATGTCTTCAAGGGCAGCTTCGACAAGGCCAACCGCTCGTCGATCCATTCGTACCGCGGCCCGGGCCTGGACGAGGGCCTGAAGATCCTGCAAGAGGTCAAGACCGAGTTCGGCGTGCCGCTGCTGACCGACGTGCACGAACCCTGGCAGGCGGCCCCGGTCGCCGAGGTGGTCGATGTGCTGCAGTTGCCCGCCTTCCTGGCGCGGCAGACCGACCTGGTGGTGGCGCTCGCCAGGACCGGCCGCGTCATCAACATCAAGAAGCCGCAGTTCCTGAGCCCGACGCAGGTGCTGAACATCGTCGAGAAATGCAGGGAAGCCGGCAACGGGCAGATCATCCTGTGCGACCGGGGCACCTGCTTTGGCTACGACAACCTGGTGGTCGACATGCTGGGCTTCGGCGTGATGAAGAAGGTGTCGCAAGACCTGCCCGTCATCTTCGATGTGACCCATGCACTGCAGCAGCGCGAGGCCGGCGCCGCCGCGTCCGGTGGCCGGCGCGAGCAGTTGGTGGACCTGGCGCGTGCCGGCATGGCCGTCGGCCTGGCCGGTCTCTTTCTCGAAGCGCATCCGGACCCGGCACAGGCCAAGTGCGACGGCCCGAGCGCGCTGCCGCTGGCGCAACTCGAACCGCTGCTCGCGCAACTCAAGGCACTGGACGACCTGGTGAAGTCGTTCCCGGTGCTGGATATCTAGCCGGCTTCAGCGGCTCAGGGCCGGCGCGCCTGCATCGGCTGGCGCGACCAGTACACGCCATCGAGCCGGTCGAGCCGCACCTCGCCGCCCGTCGATGGCGCATGCACGAAGCGCCCGTCGCCCACGTAGATGCCTGCGTGCGACGGCGCGGCATTGCCGAAGAGCACGAGGTCGCCGGAACGGATCTCGGACATCGCCACCGGCCGGCCGAACGACGCCATGCGCGCCACCGTGCGCGGCGGCACCTGCCCCAGGCTGCTGCGGTACACATAGCCGATGAGCCCGCTGCAATCGAAGCCGCCCTCGGGTGTGTTGCCGCCATAGCGGTACGGCGTGCCCACGAGCCCCAGCGCATGGATCGTGATGCTGTTCGATTGCTCGGCCGTGAGCGGCGGGATGCTGGAGACGGGCGGCCGCTGCGGCGTGGGTGGGCTCGCGCAACCGACCATCAGCAGGAAGACGCCCAGCGGGAGCAGTCGAAACAGCGGCATGCGGGAGCGTTGCGTTGGCACGGTGGTGTCGGGCATGGGGTGATGGCGGGTCTTGTGGACGTGCATGGACTTTAGCGGCCCGGCGGGCGAGCGCGGCGCATCGTGGCGTTAGCGATGCTCACGTGGATGATCCAGTTGGCACGCTCTGCACGACACCAGGAGGGTCTTGCAACTACCTGGGCACTACCTTGAAGGCGCGACTGGTCACCGTAGAAGTTGCCGCTTGACCCTGGGCCGACAGCGGAACAAAGACATGAATCGCCCTCGTGTCGGGAACCATGAAATCCGCTTCCAACACTTGGCTGGCGCTGCCCTTGAGAACAACGTCGAGCGATTGCGCGATAGGGGCGTTGTTTGCGTCTTGGATTACAAGTCCCAGCGTTCCGGAGTCGGCAGTCAATGCATAGGCCACGCTGACCTTCAGATGCACCGATTGCCCGACACTCAGAACTTCGCTGGTGCTCGGTGCGATGTTCGTGATGCTGACGGTCGAGCCGCCGGGGGCAGCTTGAGCGGAAGGCGCTTCGCTGCGGCTGCATCCTCCGGCGGCAATTGCGCCCGCAAGGCAGGCAATCACGGGGACAGCAAAGATTCGAGAAGCGCGCATACGAGATTGAGCCCCTTTGTATCGACGTGGCCAGCTCACTCGACAGGTTTGCCGCGAAGCCGCCTTGACATGAAACCAAAGAACTACGAACACTTGCATTCAGCCGGCCCGGTGCCATGCATGCCGGCCGTTTGCTCCCAGCGATAGATCGGGACCATGGTTCCGCTTTTCCCCAGCACGGCGCAGTGCTCACGACAACCTTGCTCAGGTGACGGCAGCAAGCTGGCGCCGTACATGATGGCCGAAGCCAACGCCACGAAGACGCCAAAACCGAGCATGACACGAAGACCGAGTGGGATGAAGTGCTTGCTTGTCATGAGTGTCCAATGTTCGAGTCGGCATTTCCGGTTGCCGATGAATACCAGGCGCCGCCCCTGCCTCGGAACAACAGGACCAGGGCCAGAAGCTCCATGAAGCAAAGTGTCGCAGTCATCAACCAGTTCCAAGCGGAATAGTTTCCGAGCCGTTGCGGGTAGACCACCCAAAGCAGCCAAGATCCGAATCCGTACGCGCTTCGCTGCTCGACGCCACGCTCCATACGTACTGAAAAGCCTCGACCACAAAAACCGCAGTCGACAAGGCGATTGCCGCCTTTATTTCGGTCGGAGCATTCACAGGCACTTCCTTTTTCTTGTTCCGCGAGGCAAATTCCCGCGCGTGATCGGCGGTCGTCACGCGCCCGGGTAATGCTCCGCCAGCACCTCACGCACCGTCTCCTGCAACCCCTTGAAGATCTCGGCCACATCGACCTGCTCCCCGTCCTCGATCCGCTTGGAAAGCATCGTCTTGGGAAACAGCAACAGCGTCGTCTGCTTGTAGCGGATCGCAGGGTCCCTGCCGTACTCGTCTTCGACCATCCACCAGTCCCAGTGCGCCTGCGTTTGGATGAAGACCTTGCCGAACGCCAGGCCCAGCGCCTGCAGCGAATACGTGGCCTCCGGCTCGACGATCTTCGAATCGACGACCTTCTGCAGCGCCGCCAGGTCGGCCGTCGTTCCCGACAACGCCAGGCCCGTCGCCTCGGACACCAGTTCTGCCGCATGCATCAACTGGTGCGCGATGGCATGAAGTTCGGCAGGGGTGGGCGCTTCGATCTTTTGTTCCATGGCGTGCGTACTTTTGACTCGATGGGATGGCCGGCACTTTGCCATGAAGTCGCGGCCGGGTCGCCGGCATCGTATGGCACGATCGACGCATGCCCGAGCCGTCACGCCGCATCCCGTACCGCACCTGGCCAGGCGCACTCGCGGTACTCCTGGCCATCGCCTTCTACGTGGGCGGCCTGACCTTCTGGAACAACCGCACGCCCGGCGCGCGCCCCTTGCCCGCGGGGCAGACCGTGTCCGTCGGCCATGCCCGGTTCGAGCCCGCCGACGGATGGGAGATGGACGTGGCCCGCTCCAGGGCAGGCAGGTCGCTGATGCTCTTCAAGGGCGGCCACAAGTTCCTGGTCACCACCGGTCCCTGGGTGGGTGGGCCGGACGGACCGCTGGTGCGCCAGCAGCGGCTCATGGAGCGGGGCCAGCACCTGGAGATCGACGGCGACGTCTCCGATTTCGTCACGCCGTGGGGCCTGCAGGGCAAGACCTTCGCGTACTACGGATCCAAGCTCGCCGGCCGCTTCTGGCAGGTGGTGGACCTGCAGCGCAAGTCGCTCGTGCAGATCGATTTCTACGGCGCCAGCGACGGCTTGAACGAAGCGATGGCCGAGGCCCGCGGCATGCTGGAGTCCATGGACCTGGAGGCCTCGCCATGAGCGCAGAAAGCCCCGGGGCCCTCGCCGGCCCCGAGCAGGACCGCGGCGAGTGGCCGGTGGGCACCGACTCGTTCTTCCAACCGCAACGCGCAGCGTTCTGGCTGCTGGCGGCGATGATCGTCAACGGACTCTTCTACACGGTCAACATGTTCTCGATGGGGTTCCGCGTGGTGCCCGTCACCGCGTTGCTGGGGCTCCTGGTGTGGGGCGTGTACACGCTGATCTTTGTTCTGGTCTTTCGAACGCTCGACCTGCTCGAGCAGCACCCGCCCGAGGCCTTCGTGCTGGCCTTCGCATGGGGAGGCCTGGGTGCGGTGTATTTCGCCGCGCCGGCCAACATCGCCATCCAGGGCCTGTGCGCGAAGCTGGTGTCGCCGGACTTCGTGGCCGTCTGGGGGCCGGCCATCGCGGGGCCGATCACCGAGGAGTTCCTGAAGCTCGCGGGCGTCATCCTGCTGGTGCTGGTCGCGCGCAACCAGTTCCAGACCTACCTCTCGGTGCTGATCGTGGGCGCGATGGCGGGGCTGGGCTTCCAGGTGGTCGAGAACCTCACGTACACCGTCAACGCGTCGATGCACTTTCCGCTCGAGAACCAGGTGGTTCCGGTGTTCCTGAACCTGTTCACGCGCGGGCTGCTGAGCGGCCTGTGGAGCCACGCGGCCTACACCACGATCGCGTCCTTCGGCGTCGCGTGGTTCCTGCTGCACCCGGAGCGATCGAAGGCGACGCGGATCGCCGTGGCCTTCCTGTGCTTCGCGCTCGCGTGGGCCATGCACTTCATCTGGAACTCGCCGTGGCTGGAAGACCTCTTCGACGGCGGCTACGGCGAGATGGCCGTGATGCTTCTCGTCAAGGGCATCCCCGCGATGATCGCGGCCGGGCTCTTCTGGCGGGTGGCCGCGCGCGAGGACGGCGCGTACCTGCATGCGCTGGCGGCCTACTTCGTGCCCGAGCGCGAACTGATCCGCGACGACGAATGGGTGCGCCTTGGCGCACCGCTGCAGCGCTACAAGGTCCGCCGCGAGATGGGCTGGACCTTCGGCCTGCGCGCGAGATGGCTGAAGACGCAGCTGCAGCGCGAGCAATTGCGGCTGGTGCGCAAGGCGATGACGTACGGGCGCGGGGCGCAGACGCTGCGGCACGAGGTGGCGATCCGGCGGCTGCGGGCCGAGCTGGAGCCGCTCATCGCAGCAACGCCGCCATGAAGACGGTGAAGATGCGATCCGCACGAAGTCATCGTTCGACGCCTCTTTTCTTCCTCATCGGCCATCAAGAAACTTGTTGACCATCGCCATGCAGCCGGCGATCGCCACGATCGTTCGCGCTAGATGCGCTTTGCCTCCCGGATGCTGCGCAGGAACGAACGGGTCCGGTCCCGCTGCGGCTCGGCGAAGATCTGTTCCGGAGGCCCCTCCTCGCAGACGACCCCATCGCACAGGAAACACACCTTCGACGAAACCTCCCGCGCAAAACCCATTTCGTGGGTTGCCAGCAGCATGGTCATGCCTTCGTTCGCCAGGTCGCGCACGATGTTGAGCACTTCGGACACCAGTTCGGGATCCAGCGCGGAGGTGATTTCATCGAGCAGCAGGACCATGGGGTCCATGGCCAGTGCGCGGACGATCGCGACGCGCTGCTGCTGGCCTCCCGACATGCGATCGGGATATTCCTTCGCCTTGTGCGCGAGGCTGAAGCGCTTGAGCAATTCCATGGCGCGGTCTTCGGCCTCGGCCCTCGGCTGCTTCAGGACCTGGATCGGCGCGAGCGTCACGTTCTGCAGCACGGTCATGTGCGGGAACAGGTTGTAGCCCTGGAAAACGATGCCGATGTCGCGGCGCAGGGCGTTGACGTCGACACCCGGCCCCGTGATGCGGTCGCCGTGCACCCGTATCTCTCCCGAATCGATGGGCTCCAGGCCGTTGATGCAACGCAGCAGCGTCGACTTCCCCGACCCCGACGGGCCGATGAGGCTGACCACCTGATGCTCTTCGACCGACATCGCCAACCGGTTGAGCACCGGCAGGTCGCCATACGACTTCGAAATTTCCCGGATCTCGATAAAGGACATGTTGAAACTTTGTTAAGCGTTGCCCGCCCGCATGCGGGCGCGGTCGCGGCGGGCCATGCGCTCCACGAAGCGCGTCTGCGGGATGGAAATGACGATGAAGAGCAGCGCGACGGTGGTCGCGGCGGACAGGTTGTAGTAGTTCGAGGCAACGATCATCGATTGATTGAACGAGTCGACGACCCCGACCACGTTGACCAGCGCGGTGTCCTTCTGCAGCGCGATGAACGCATTGAGAAGCGGCGGAATGATCTGGCGCACGCCCTGGGGCACCACCACGAACCGGAGCGTCTGCATGTGCGACAGCCCCAGCGACCGGGAAGCGGCCGTCTGGCTCCAGTGAACGCTCTGGATCCCCGCGCGATAGATTTCGGCGACGTAGGCACCCACGGTCAGCGTCAACGCGACCACCACATAGGTCGTGAGGGACAGGTCCTTCAGGATGGGCACGCCCGTCAAGGGAAGGCCGAAGCCGACGAGGTAGATCACCAGCACAGCCGGGATCGACCGGAACACGTCCACGTAGGCGGTGGCGATGAAGCGCAAGGGCTTTCCGGCCGCCCCGGGAGCGAACATCGCCAGCGCCACGATCAAGCCCCAGACCAGCACGAGGACCTCCGCGATCAGGAAGATCTTCACGTTGACCCAGAACGCATCCAGGACCAGCGGGAATGTCTTGACGATCAACGGCACCAGGAAGAAGGTCTTGGCGACCGCCTGGTTGTTGGCCAGCAGGAACTGAAAGCCCAGCACCACGATGAATTGCGCCAGCGTATAGCCCAGCGCAATCCAGCTCTGCACGCAGGCATCGGATCTCTCGATGCGCGCCGCCACGACATCCATGCGGCGCGCCGCCGCCCGAACGCCCCGGCAGCGATGGAACGCGCGCACCAGTGGCCAGACCACGCCGAGCGACGCGATCGCCAGGGCCCCTGCCCCTGCCGATGTCCACCAGCCATCCCAGGCGCTGCCCCTCAAGGCTTCACGCAGGGACTGGAGGGTGTACCAGCTGGCCGCGACGACCAGAAGCACGCCCACCAGTGCAAAGGCAAAGAGCACCAGCGGCACTTTCGGCATGCCTCCGATGTTCAGGCGGCGCTCCTGCCCCGCGACTGGAGAAGGCATTCCGGCGGACTGCTGCGGTGCACTGTTCATGGTCGGGGTCTCGGGTCTCAGGGGTTGAAGACAGGCACTTTGGTGGGATCGGCACCGAGCGTGGGCGTCAGGTACTGGTTCGCCAGTCTCGCGAACGTGCCGTCGCGCTTCATCTCCTCGATCAACTTGTTGAAGGTCGGCATGTTCACCGAATCCCTGTTGACGAGGCCACCCCAGCGCTCACCCGTGTCGTAGCGGCCGACGACCTCGAACATCCCGTTGGATTGCTTGGCGCGGGCCAGCAGATTGGGCGTGTCGTACAGGACGGCATCGACCTGGCCGGCGGCCAGTGCCGCGTACATCGCGGCCGCCTCGGCAAAGACCTTGGGCTGTTCCACGGGTTTGACGTTGTCCGCAAGGTAGCCGAGGATGGTGGTCCCCTGCTTCACGCCGAGACGCATCTTCTTGATGCTCTCCTTGTCGGCCTTGACACCGGCTTTCACGAGAATCCCCTGGTCCGAGCTGAAGTACGGGTCGGTGAAGTTCACCACCTTCTTTCGCTCGTCGGTGATGGTGATCTGGCTCAACGCGATGTCGAAGCCCTGGGCCTGTCCGGTGAGGATCTGCGCGAACGAGCGGTTCACCACCACCACGCGATCCAGGCCCGCGCGGTACGCCATGTTGGCGGCCATGCAGTACTCGAACCCGTCCTTGATCGTGTCGATCGAGTCCCCGTTCCACCACCCCGGAGAGGGCAGCACGGGTCGCACGGAAAGCGCGCCCGGGACCACCGTTTCCAGCTTCACCGATCCGCGCTGACCCGTGACTTCGCATTTGCCGTAGTCCGGTGCCGCAAAGGCGGTGCACGACACGGCGCTCACGATGAGTGCGGCAAGTACCGAGGAGATCGGCCGTGCGTTGGAAGTTGCTTGCTTGCGCTTGTGGAATTTCATGTCGGGGCTCCGTTGGTTGATTGGAATTGAGAGGCGGCGGCTTCGATGCCCTGCTTCATTCAGGCAGGCAGCGCCGCCGCGGGTTGCGCGATCCCGCCGTGCGGCTTGCCCGAGGCGACATCGCCCCACAGCACGGCATGGTCGCCGGGCAGCGCGCGGGAGTTGGGCACCGAGAGCCACAGCCGCATGAGCATCCGGTCCTCGCCGGTCTGCACGTTGTCCTTGAAAGCCGTGCGGCCGTGATAGACGACGTGGTTGTTCAGCAGCTGAATGTCGCCGGGCGCAAAGCGCATCTCGAAGCACTCTGCTTCGGCGACGTCCATCAGCAGGTGGATGGCTTCCCACTCGGCATCGCTCAGCTTGCGGACACCGGGCAGCATCTGCGCGTTCTCGATGTAGGTGAGCGAGAAGTGGCTCGTGAGCTTGCCGTCCCGCACGCCGAAGATCGGAAGATCGTAGGCCACATGTTCGCCACCGGCCTCCTCGCCGAACCGGCTGCGGGGAATCGGTTTGCAAAGAAGGGCATGCAGATCGGGCCGGCGCTCCAGGATCCTGTTGTAGACGGTCGCGCTGCTGGCGAGCTTGCTGACGCCGCCTTCGGAGGCCTGGCGGACACACAGCAGCCCGACCACGTCGCAGCGATCGGTATGAAAACGCAGCTGTCCCGGCGACAACGTGCGGGCACCGGACGACAGGAACTGCTTGCCATGCTCGTCGACGGTCGCCCCATAGAGCTTCGCACCGACGCCCATTCCCTCGTCCTTGATCTCGCGCATGACCTCGCCGCGGTAGTTCTGGAACATCGGCGTGCCCAGATGGGCACCGAAGGCATACCAGAGCCGGCGCAGCTGCTCCTGGTGGTAGCGGCTCACGTCGAGGCCGCGGACCTTGACCATGCCGGAGCCGTTTTCCAGCTCTTCGCGAACCTCGTCGAAGAACGCGGTGGCATCGGGCAGCGGGAAGTTCTGGCGATCGATCCTGCGCCAATCGAGCCCCTCCGTCTTCTGCAACGCTGTATCGATTTGCGCCAGGACGATCGAGGGAAACTGTTTGACCCATCGATGGTTTTGGCCCATCTCAGCACCAGACCAAACGCAAGTGCCGTTCAGATAACTCGACTCGGACATGAACTCTCCAGAAAGATGATTGGGCTTTGTCTATCGATGTATAGACAGGCGCCGATGTTAGGCAGCTAGTCGCGCCCGCCGCAACCGGGGCGGGGTCAATCGAGGGCAAACACCTACCGAATGGCTCCATGAAAAAATCCAACATTGGATCCAATATGGGGCACAACGCACGATTTCGTAGCCTTTGCTTTCGCCCTCGCCTTCAAGAAGGTATCGAGCAAGAAGCGTTCCAGATTGGATCCAATCAAGGATCTGTTTACCCGTTCCTTGACGCTGCATCGAGGGGAGCCGCTGCGCTGTGGACCTCTGCCCTCCTCCGAACGACGGATCCGCAATTGGATCTTCCGTAGAATTCCGCGCAGTTCATGGTGAAGACAACAAGGGAGTTCGAATGGTGGCCCAGGCACCGATCGGCGATCAGATCCTCTCGGCCGATTCCGTCACGGAATCCTTGCGGCAACTCATCCTGAGCGGTGAACTGGGGATCGGCGTGCAGTTGAAGCAGCAGGCGCTGGCCGAGCGCTTCGGTGTCAGCCGCATCCCCGTTCGCGAGGCACTCAAGCGCCTGGAGGCCGAAGGCCTCATCGAACACCGCGCCCACCAGGGATCGACCGTTGCATCGCAGTCGATCAAGGACCTGATCGAGGCGCTGGACATCCGGATCGCGCTGGAAACGAGAGCGCTCAAGCTGGCGATCCCGCACCTGCGCCCCGCCAATCACCGCGCCGCCAGGGAAATCATCGCGCGCTACGCAGGCAGCGAATCGCCGCAGGAGTGGGCCGATCTGAATCTCGAATTCCACTTGACGCTCTACCGCCCCTGTGGGCGCGACAAACTGCTCAAGATGATCGAGGAGAGCGTGCGAGGCATCGCCCGGCACCTGCGGGCCTTGCAGTCGCACAAGGTGGGGCGCAAGTCATCGCAGGTCGAACACACTCAGATCCTGAAGGCCTGCATCGCGAAAGACATCCCCCTCGCGGTGGAATTGCTGGAGAAGCACATCGAGCACACGCAGGCGGCGTTGGCCGGACCGTGACGGCAAGCGTCGCATCGACGCGCCCACGCCATCGATCACCGTGTCCCGGCCTGCTGCAAGGCCTCCGGCAATTCGCGCGACGCCGCGATCGCCTCGCGATCACGGTAGTCGCCGGGCGTGCCGCCGGTCCAACTGCGAAAGGCGCGGTGAAAAGCCGCCACGCTCGAGAAGCCCAGGTCGACGGCGATGGCGATCAGCGGCTCGGTGCCTCGCGTCAGGCGCGAGATCGCGATGTCGCGCCGCAGCGCGTCCTTGATGTCCTGGAACTTCATGCCCTCGGCCTGCAGATGGCGCACCAGCGTGCGCGCCGAAAGTCCGAAGGCCGCGGCCACATGCGCGATGTCGCTGTCGAATCCGAGGTTCGCTTCCAGGAAGGTGCGCACGCGCTGCGTCGTGCTGCTCTGCCCCACCGGCACGAAGAGCCAGTCCAGCGGCGCGCGCATCAGGAACCTGCGCAGCTCCAGCTTGGAGTGCGGTTGCACCGGCCGCTCGAGGTACCTGAGGTCGAAGGCCATCGCGGTGTGCGGCTGGTCGAAATGCACCGGGCCCGGAAACATGAAGAGATAGTCGGCCGCGTCGTGCGGCCGCGCAAAGCTGAAGTCGATGCGCGCCAGTTCGATGCGCGCGCCGATCACCCATGAGCACATGCCGTGCACCAGCTTCAGGTGCAGCTCCTGCACCAGGCGCGCGCTGCGGCTCCTGGGCGGATAGGCGTCCACGCGCACCCATGCATGGCGCTCGTCGCGGCGCACGGTGAATCGCGAGCCGTCGTCCAGCACGTGGTTGAACTGCGCCCAGCGCCGCAGCGCGGTGTGCAGGTTGGGTGCATCGAGCATGAGGATGCTCAGTATCTTCAGCGTGCCGCAGCGCAGCGGCCGCGCATAGAGGCCGGGCATCTCGTCGTCCAGTTCCAGCGCGACGCCGCGGAACAGCTGCGAGAACTGCTCCTCGGTCACACGGCCTGCGGGCTGCGCCAGCAGCGCGGGCGAGATGGTGGCCTGGCGCAGCAGCCGCTGCAGCGTGTCGCCCTCGAGCGCAAGGCCGTGCAGGAAGCTCTGCACGTAGGAGATGGGCAGCGTCGGCCGCTGCTCGAAAGCCTGCGCGCTTCGCTGTTCCTTGGCCGTGGCAATCAACATGGCGCGATATGCAAACGAAGTTGGCGCGATCCGAGAACACGGGTCGGGACGCGCTGGCTAGAGTCGGCTCCGACCCGAGGAGGCAGCAAGAGAGTCATCGGGTCGATTCCTAGAACAACTGAGAGACAACCATGAAACACACGCTCGATTCGGCATCGATCGCGCAGCCGCATGCGCGGCTGCATTCGCGACACCTGCATCTACTTTCATTCGCCCTCGCCGGCGCGGCAATGCTCGCGGGCTGCGGAGGCTCCTCGGACAACGGCAGCGCCTTTCCGCCCATCTTCGGCGGCGGCGGCGGCAACAACAACCCGCCGCCGGCGCAACTGGACAAGCCCTCGATCGCCAGCCGCAGTACGTGAGCGGCGGCGACGCACTGGTCGAGGTGAAGCCGCCGCAAGGCAGCAGCACGTCGCAGCTGACGGTGGCGCTGAACGGAAAGACGGTCACCGAACAACTCAGTGCCGACGATACCGGCAAGTTGCGCGGCGTGATAAAGGGTTTGACCGAGGGTGAGAACACGCTGTCGGTCACCGCGAGCGCGCAGGGCCGCTCGGCTTCCGAAGCCAGGCTCGTGCTGACCAACTACGCGCAGACCGGGCCGATCCTGGCCGGCCCGCTGCTCGCGCCCTACGAATGCCGCACCGTCGAGTCGAACATGGGCGCGCCGCTGGACGCCAACTGCTCGGCCACGCGGCGCTTCGACTACTTCTACCGCACGGCCGCGGGCAGCTTCAAGCCGCTGGCCGATCCGCTGTCGCGTCCGTCGGACCTGGCGCAGACCACGACCATCGAAGGCAAGAAGGTGCCCTACATCGTGCGCGTCGACTCGGGCACCGTCGGGCGCACGATCTACCGCATCGCCGTGCTCGACGAGCCCACGGCCGACAGCGTGGACCCGGCAAAGTACAAGCCCAGCGCGGGCTGGAACCACCGCCTCGTCGTGAGCTTCGGTGGCGGGGCCGGCACGCAGTACAACCAGGGCGTCAACCAGGCGACCGATGCGCTCGCCGACCTTCAGCTCTCGCGCGGCTTCGCCTACATGATCTCCACCGAGCTCGTGAACGGCCAGCGCGGCAACGCGGTGCTGCAGGGCGAGACGCTGATGATGCTCAAGGAACTCTTTGTGAAGACCTACGGCATGCCCAAGTGGACCGCCGGCAGCGGCGGCTCGGGCGGCGCCATCCAGCAGCTGGTGATCACGCAGATCTACCCGGGCCTGCTGGACGGCCTGCAACCGTCGCTGACCTTCCCCGACGGCAGCCTGCACGTGGCCGACTGCCGCCTGCTGGAGAACGTCTACAAGGCCGACCTGGCGACCTGGACCAACCCCAAGCGCGCGGCTGTGGACGGCTTCACCAACGGCACCTGCCGCGCCTGGGACCTGAGCTTCGTCAACACCATCGTCGCGACCAACGCGGCAGGCTGCGCACTGAAGGACACGACCAAGGTCTACGACCCGATCAACAACCCCAAGGGCGCGCGCTGCACCACCGCCGACATGCGCACCAACATCGTGGGCCGCGACCCGGCCACCGGTTTCGCGCGCAGTCCGCTGGACAACGTGGGCCTGCAGTACGGCCTGGAGGCGGTCAACAAGGGCACCATCAGCGCCGAAGAGTTCGTGCTGCTCAACGAGAAGGTGGGCGGCTACGACAAGGACGGCAACCCGGTGCCCAAGCGCACCGTGGGCGACCCGCTGGCCCTGCAGCGCGCCTACGAAAGCGGCCTCGTCAATTCGGGCGGCGGCGGGCTGGCGCAGGTGCCGATCCTGCATTCGCGCACCTACAACGACGCATCGGGTGACATCCACTCGCACGAGCGCGATCTCGTGGTGCGCGCACGGCTGCAGCGCGCCAACGGCCGCACGGACAACCAGGTGATCTGGGTCGGCCCGCGCACGGGCTATCCGCTCGCATCGCTGTCACTCGACGTGATGACCGCCTGGCTCGACGGCATCACGGACGATCCCGCGCCGCTGTCGATCGACAAGGTCGTCGCCCACAAGCCGGGCACGGCGACCGATGCCTGCTTCGACGTGAACGGCACGCGCTTCAACGAGTCGCCGGCCTACGGCGCCACCGGCATCTGCTCGGCGCTGTACCCGCTGCACGGCGAACCGCGGCAACAGGCCGGCGCGCCGGCGACCAACGACATCAGCAAGTGCCAGCTCAAGCCGCTGGTCACGGCCGACTACGTGCCCACGTTCACGCCCACGCAATGGGCACGGCTGAACACCGTGTTCCCGGACGGCGTGTGCGACTGGTCGAAACCCGGCGTGGGACAGGTTGCGCTCAAGGGCACCTACCAGAAGTACGGCGAACTGAACTGAGCGCCCGAGGTTCTTGCGGCCCTCTCGCGAGGGCATGGCGCTTGCGCGAGGTGATGCTGCAGCGTCGCCTCCGGAGCGCAGCCGCTTCAGCGACCACCGTCGAGTCGCTGAAGCGACAGCGCTGGTGCGGGCAAACCTGAGTCGACGTATCCCACGCTGGCTTTCACAATCCTGTGCCTTGGCAGCCGGCATCGTTCCGCGCTGCCGAACACGGCACAACGAACAAGGAGCGACGTGGAACTGTTCTTTCAGCAACTGCTCAATGGCCTGACCGTGGGAGGCGTCTACAGCCTGGTGGCCCTGGGCCTCACGCTCGTCTACGGCATCCTGCATGTGCCGAACTTCGCGCACGGGGCCTTCTACATGGCAGGCGCGTTCGCAGGCTACTACCTCATGACGGCCTTCGGCCTGAACTACTGGCTCGCCATGGCGGGCGCCGCCGTGGTGGTCGCGGTGATCGCGATGCTGGCCGAGCGGCTGGTGTTCCATCCGCTGCGCAATGCGCCGGAACTGCACGACATGATCGCCGCCATCGGCATCCTGCTGTTCATCGAGGCCGGCGCCCAGGCGATGTTCGGCGCGGACTTCCATCGCATGCCCACGCCCTACGGCCAGATCGTCGAAGTGTTCGGGCTCACGGCGCCGTTGCAGCGCCTGCTCATCATCGCGGGAGCGTTCGGGCTGATGGTATTGCTGCACCTCTTTCTCAATCACACGGTGCTGGGCTCGACCATCATCGCGATGGCGCAGAACCGCGACGGCGCGGCGCTGGTGGGCATCGATGCGACGCGCGTGACGCTCCTGGTGTTCGCGATCTCGGGGGCGCTGGCGGCCATTGCGGCGGTGCTCTATGCGCCGATCAACCTCGTGTATCCGGCCATGGGCAACCTGGTCATCACCAAGGCTTTCGTGATCATCATCCTGGGGGGCATGGGGAGCTTTCCCGGCGCCATCGTGGGCGGGCTGATCATCGGCATGGCCGAGAGCTTCGGCGGTTTCTATTTCTCGACCGACTACAAGGACATCATCGCCTTCGTGCTGCTGGTGGTGATCCTGTCGTTCCGCCCGCAAGGCCTGTTCACGCCGAAGGGAGCGCGGTGATGGGCTGGCTCTTCCAAGGCAAGGCCGGATGGGCGCTGCTCGCGGCCATTGCGCTGGCGTTTCCGCTGTTCGCGCAGAACAACTACCTGATCTCGGTGGCCACGCAGGCCTTCATCATGGCCATCGCGGCGCTGGGGCTGAACCTCATCACCGGCTACACGGGGCAGTTCAACCTGGCGCACGGCGCGTTCATGGCGGTGGGTGCCTACACGGTGGGCATTCTCACGGTGGACCATCAGGTGCCGTTCTGGATCGCGTTCGCGGCGGCGGGCCTCGTGACTGCGGTGCTGGGCTACTTCATCGGCATCCTGTCGCTGCGGTTGAAGGGCCACTACTTCTCGATCTTCACGCTGTGCGTGAGCTACATCATGTTCCTGCTGATCGAGAAGTGGGAAAGCCTCACGCACGGGCCGGTGGGCATCATGGGCATCCCCGCGCCCACGGGCATCGGGCCGCTGCAGTTCGGCACGCCGCTGTCGCAGTACTACCTGGTGCTGGCCTTCCTGGCGCTGGGCGTCTGGGTCATGGCGCGCATCGTGCGCTCGCTGCTCGGGCGCAGCTTCATGGCCGTGCGCAACAGCGACGCGCTGGCCGAAGCGCTGGGCACCGACCTCATGCGCACCAAGACGCTGTCGTTCGTGCTGTCGGTGGTGTATGCGGGCTTTGCCGGGGCGCTCTATGCGGGGCAGGTGCGCTTTCTCGGGCCCGACCTGGCGAGCGAGGCCGTGACCTTCGACCTCGTGATGTTCGTGCTGGTGGGCGGCATCGGCACCCTGCTGGGCCCGCTGGTGGGCACCTTTCTCGTGACGTGGTTGACGCAGAGCCTGCAGTTCCTGCAGGACTACCGCATGGTGGTGTTCGGGCCGGTGCTGATCGCGCTGATCATCTTCCTGCCCGACGGCATCGTGGGCACCTGGCTCAAGCGCCGCGCGCGGCGCGCGGATGCGAAGCGCGCCGCCGCGCCCTCCGCGCCCTCCGCCCCGAAAGCCACGACCACCGAGGCGCAGCCAAATGCTTGAGATCCACGACCTGACCAAGCAGTTCTTCGGCCTCACCGCCGTGGACAGCGTGAGCACGCATTTCGAACGCGGCCAGGTGAGCGCCATCATCGGCCCCAACGGCGCGGGCAAGACCACCTTCTTCAACCTCGTGGCGGGCACGCACAAGCCGAGCTCGGGGCGCATCGTGTTCAACGGCAAGGACGTGACCGGCATGCGCCCCGACCACATCGCGCGGCTTGGCATCGCGCGCACCTTCCAGAGCACCCACCTGTTCGACAACGCGACGGTGCTCGACAACCTCATCGTGGGCCACCGGCTGCGCACGCACTCGGGCCTGTGGGACGTGCTCGTCAACAGCCGGCGCCTGCGCGACGAGGAACGCCTGTGCCGCGACAAGGCCGAGGAGGCGCTCGACTTCGTGGGCCTCTCGCACGTGGCCCACCGCATCGCGGCCGACATCACGCAGGAAGAACGCAAGCGCGTGGCCTTTGCGCTCGCGCTGGCCACCGACCCCGAGCTGATGCTGCTGGACGAACCGGCCGGCGGCGTGAACCCCGAGGAGACCGTGGGCCTGGCCGCGCTGATCCGCAAGCTGGTGGACCACGGCAAGACCGTGTGCCTCATCGAACACAAGATGGACATGATCATGCGGCTGGCCGACAAGATCGTCGTGCTGAACAACGGCGCGAAGATCGCGGAGGGCACGCCCGCCGAAATACGCCGCAACCCGCATGTCATCGAAGCCTACCTGGGAGCCGACCATGCTGCGGTTTGAAGGCGTCGACCTGCACTACGGCAGCTTTCGCGCATTGAGCGGCGTGACGCTGCATGCCGAGCCCGGCGAGCTGGTCGTGCTGCTGGGCGCGAACGGCGCGGGCAAGACGTCGATCTTCATGGCGGCCAGCGGCATCCAGCGCCCGAGCGCGGGACGCATCCGCCTGGGCGAGCGCGAGATCGCGGGACATCGGCCGGCGGAGATCGTGGCTGCGGGCCTCGTGCATTGCCCTGAGGGGCGCAAGCTGTTCCCGATGATGTCGGTGCGCAAGAACCTCACGCTCGGCGCCTATGTGCACCGGCGCGACAAGGCCGGCATCCAGCGCTCGCTGGACGAGGTGTTCAGCCTCTTCCCCATTCTCGAAGTGAAGCAGCACGACCCGGCCGGCTCGCTCTCGGGCGGCCAGCAGCAGATGGTGGCCATCGGCCGCGCGATGCTCGGGCGGCCCAAGGTGCTGCTGCTCGACGAGCCCTCGCTCGGCCTGGCGCCGCTGGTGGTGAAGCAGGTGTTCGAGGTCATCGAGCGCATCAACAGGCAGGGCACGACCGTGCTGCTGGCCGAACAGAACGCCTACTCGGCGCTGGCCATCGCGCATCGCGCCTATGTGATCGAACGCGGGCGCATCGCGCTGGAGGGCGATCGCGAGTCCTTGCTCAACAACGAGGCCGTGCGGGCCGCGTACATCGGGGCCTGACCCCACTACAACCAGGAGACCAACGCAATGATGAAGACCGCCCTTTCACGCCGCAGGCTTGCCGCCCTGCCCTTCGCCGTCCTGCTGCTCGGCGCAGGCGCGGCCTTTGCACAGGAGACCGTCAAGATCGGCTTCACCGGACCGCTGAGCGGCGGCGCCGCGCTCTATGGCAAGAACGTGGTCAACGGCATGGAGATGGCCATCAAGGAAATCAACGCGGCGGGCCTGGAGGTGGCCGGCAAGAAGGTCAAGCTGGAGCTGGTGGCGCTCGACGACAAGTACGCGCCGGCCGAAGCCGCCATCAACGCGCGCCGCCTGGTGCAGCAACACCAGACGCCGGCCGTGTTCGTGCCGCACTCGGGCGGCATCTATGCGATGCAGGCTTTCAACGAGCAGGAGAAGTTCATCGTGATGGCGTACTCCAGCACGCCCAAGATCACCGAGACCGGCAACAAGCTCACCATCCGCATTCCGCCCACGTTCAATTCGTACATCGAGCCCTTCACCCGCTACGAGATGAAGAAGTACGGCAAGAAGGTCGGCATGCTGCCGGGCGACCACGAGTACGCGAAGAACTGGAGCGCGCTGTTCGAACCGGCCTGGACCAAGGCCGGCGGCACCGTGGTGTCGAACAACCCCATGTCTTACAACCGCTCGGCCGACTTCTACAGCGGCGTGAGCCGCGTGCTGGCCGAGAAGCCCGACGTGCTGTTCATCGGCGGTCCCTCCGAGCCCACGGCGCTGGTCGCCAAGCAGGCGCGCGAGCTGGGCTTCAAGGGCGGCTTCCTCATCATGGACCAGGCCAAGCTCGACGAGATGGCCAAGGTCACGGGCGGCCTCGCGCCCCTGGAAGGCGCAATCGGCGTGCTGCCGGTGTCGTACGACGATCGCGCAGGTCCGAAGGCCTTTGCCGCGGCCTATCGCAAGGCCTACGGTGCCGACAAGGATCCGACCACCGAGTCTTCCTACAACTACGCGCTGGTCCACGCGCTCGCGGGCGCGATGAAGATGGCCGGCACGACCACCGACGCCGCGGCCATCCGCGCCAGGATCGGCGATGCGCTCATCCAGCTGCCCGAGAAGACCAATGCAGGCTCCTTCAAGGGCGTGGACGCCGTCGGCGGCACCATCGTCGACCCGCTGGTGGCGACAGTGGATGGCGGGAAGGTCAGGCCGGTGAGCTTGAGCGAGTTGATGAAGTAACGGGCGTCGATCGCCGACGAAAAAGGCCGCCTCACCGCGCTCGCGTCATCCGGGAGATCGACCCGCTCGCCGCTCGCGCAATGGTGCGCAGTGGCGTCGTGGCGCAGTCGCACAGTGGCGCGCAATGAACATGCTCATTGCGTGAGCGTCACCCCTTGGGGTGCCGCCACGCGGTGCGCGCGGCCCGCCTGGCGCCTGTATGCCAGCGGCGTGCTTCCCGTCCACGAACGGAACGCCCGGTGGAAAGCGCTGACGGTGGCGAAGCCCGTCGCGCGCGCGATGGCGGCGATGCTCTCGCGGCTCTTGAGCAGTTTCTGGACCGCGATGTCGCGGCGCAGCACGTCCTTCACCTGCTGGAACGTCGTTCCCTCCGCGCTGAGATGGCGCGCCAGGGTGCGCTCGGAACAATTGAGGGCCAGCGCCGCCGACTGGATGTTGCTGCTCTCGTGCAGGCGCGACTCCAGGTGGCTGCGCAGGCGATGGCTCAGCAGCGTCTTGTCGAAGGGCACGAAGAACCAGTTCTGCGGCGCGCCTTGCAGGAAGTCGCGTAGTTCCGAGCGGGTGCGGCTTCGCACCGGTTGCTGCAGATAGGCCGCATCGATGTACATCGCCGTGGCCGGCTGGTCGAAGTAGACCGGTCCCGGAAAGATGTAGACGTACTCGGCCGCGTCGGGCGGCCGGGGAAACGCGAAATCGACCCGCTCGATGCCCAGCCGCTTGCCCACGATCCACGAGGCGATGCCGTGCACCAGCTTGAGGTGCAGTTCCTGCACGAGCCGCGCACTGCGCGCCTGGGTCGGGTAGAGCCTGATGGCGATCGAGGCCAGTGCGCCCTCGCGGCGGACCTCGAAGGAAAAATCGTCGTGCAGCACCCGGTCGAATTGCTGCCAGCGCCGCATGGCCGTCGCCAGGTCGGGCGCGTCCAGCATGAGGATGAGCAGGATCTTGAGCGTGCCCCGGCGCAGCGGCCGGCCATAGAGGCCGGGCATCTCGTCCTCCAGGTGCGCCACCAGCAGCTGGAACAGGGTTGCGAACTGCTCCTGCGTCACCCGCGCGCCGGGCAATGCGAGCAATCGGGCGTCAATGCTGGCGCGGCGCACCAGCAGGTTCAGGTCCGCATGCGAAAGGGCCAGTCCTTCGACGAAGGCGTTGACGTAGGAAGTGGGAAGGGTCGCGCTGAAGGGGTCCAAGGCAGGGCCGCAGCTGAAGCTCGAATCGGCGCGCGAGCGTAGTGCAGTTTGGCGGGATCTGCAAATTCTCTGGCGCGAAGCGGGAACACGTCGGCAGGCATTCTTCCTAGCATCAAGGAGCACCCGGTCACGTGGCCGGATGCGACCGGCGACGCGGCTTTCTCATGAGGCGCGGCGTCCCGGTCTCATAAAAACAGCTACGGAGACAAGATGATGAATTCGAAAAGAAGGCCGATGCGCCTGAGCGGCGCAGCTGCGCTGGTGGCCATCGCACTCGCGGCCTGCGGCGGCGGAGGCGGAGGGGGCACGCAATTCCCCGTGATCGTGCCGCCACCCTCGGGGAACGGCTCCCCGCCTCCCGTCACAAATCCCCCCGTCGTCGATCCGCTCGCCAAGGCGCGCATGCCCGACTATCCGGATGTGGTGGGCGAATATGTGCAGATCGAAGGCGGCGCCCAGCCCACCGATCCGAGCGTGCTGCAGACCCCCAAGGAGTTCAATGCCGCCACCTTCCTGCGCGTGCGTTCGGCCCTGGACGGCGAGACGCCGCGGGCCGCCAATGCGGTGATGGTGGTCATGCCCGGCTTCTCCAGCACGCCGGGCCACTGGATGTACCTGGCCGCGCAGCTGGTGCAGAAGGCCAATGAAAAGAAAGGCGGCTGCGTGAACGGCACCGCCCCCGTCGATTGCCGGCTGGAGGTGTGGATCGTGCAGCGCCGCGGCGCGCACCTGGCCGACACGCTGGGCGCCCGCAACGCGCTGGTCGACAAGAACCCTTCAGCCGCCGTCAGCTACTACTTCGGAAAGTCCGTCATGGGTTCCGATGGGCGGACCGCGCTGGATGGGCAAGGCAAGTTCCCCGTCGCGTCGCCCAAGACCCTGGTCGGCGCCGTGGACTCCACCTGGCGTCCGCTGTTGCAGAGCGACCTGGGTTTCATGGCGGACTGGGGTTTCGAGACCTACGCGCGCGACGTCGAGAACATGATCGCGCTCGTCAAGCAGGAGTCGGGCAGCAAGAACGTCTTCCTCGCGGGCCATTCGCAGGGCGGCAGTTTCACCAGCGTCTTTGCAGGCCGCCTGGGCACCGATGGCCTGCGCGGCCAGCAGAACCTCGCCGGCATCGTGATGCTGGACGGCGGCGGCTACGGGACCCTCACCTCGCCCACCCCCACGCAGGTCACGACGCTGAAGACCGCGATCGATGACTTGCGCAGCGGCGCGCGCGCGGTCTACACCGATGCCGCGGGCGCCAATTCGGCATCGGGGCCGGCGGTCGGCGCGCGCGAGATGGCGAGCCTGCGCTACACGACCGAAGACCAGAAGGCGGAATCGCTGTTTCCGCCGCGCCAGGCAGGCATGCTCACCACGACCGCCTTCCCCGGCACCGCCGCGGACACCGGCAACGCCTTTCTCGGCGCGATCCGGCTGAGCCAGGTCGCGCGCGCCGGCATGGGCTTCGACACCAGCCCGACCACGGCCCCCACGACGCCACCGGCGCCGCTGGCCGTCAACCTGCAGGACTCCCTGATCGTGAGCCTGGGCGAAAGCCTGGGGCTGCTCGACTTCAAGCCGGTCGTCGGCACGGAGGCCGATTGCGACATCCTGCCCTCGGGCAAGTGCGTGCCGCGCATCGGCCAGATCGACCCGGCCAAGGTGTACGGCTGGCTCGAGGCGGGCGGCGGCTCGTCGATCCCGGCCACGACCAAGGTCGGTGTCGGCAAGGCCAGCCAGTTCCTTCGCGGCTATTCGTGGACCACGAACCGGACCAACATCCAACCGATCGCGTACAACTTCCGCACCAGCGGCCAGCGGACCGTCGATGCCCGCGAAATCGTCACGGCGAACTGGTATCCCTCGGAGCGCTATGAGGCGGAGATGTCGTTCGTGGGCGCGGGCCCGACCTTCGTCTTCGACCACAAGGGCATCCATATCGATGTGGACAAGAGCGTCGTCAACGTGCCGCTGTACTACGCCCACCAGGGCCCTGCGTCGCCGACCAATCCGTCCGTCTTTCCGCTGGTGACCGACTACACCAACATCGGATCGACAGGCACGGTGCAGTCCGCGGAGGCAGTGGCCAAGTCGCGCGTGGATCCCGTGGTCTCGTCGCAGTACTACAAGCACACCGATTTCGTCTCGGCCGACGATTCGCTCGCGGGCACGCCGGGTGCAGCGGCGCCCGGCCAGCCGGGGGTGAGCCTGGTCGCCAACACGCTGGTGGACTGGGTGTTTGCCCGGACCGGCAGCAAGCTGGCAGCGGTGCCGTCGCCCAAGGAACTGGGCGTCGTCAACACGCGCTGACGATGCTTGCGCGTCGATCGGCCGGGACCGATGCACGCGCCCGTCAAGCCATGTCGGTCGATCGCGTCAGCGCCTCATGGCGCGTCAGGCTCGCCTGCGTGGCGTCCAGCTTGGCGCGGACCAGCCCGAGCGCGTCGCTGCCGAGCAGCAGGTGCTGCGGCGGCTGCGGCATGTCCACCAGGGCGAGGATCGCCGCCGCGGCCTTGTCGGGATCGCCCAGCTGCTTGCCGCTCTTGTCCACGCGCGATTGCCGGATCGGATCGAACAGGCTGTCGTAGTCATCGATGGAACGGGCGCTGCGAACCATCGAGCGACCCGCCCAGTCTGTCCTGAACGATCCCGGGGCAACCGCCGTGACCGCGATGCCGAAGCCCTTCACCTCCTGGGCCAGCGTCTCGGAGATCCCTTCCAGGGCGAACTTGCTGCCGCAGTAGTAGCTGATGCCGGGCATCGTGATGTAGCCCCCCATCGAGGTGATGTTGACGATATGGCCGCGTCGGCGCTGGCGCATGAACGGCAGGAACGCCTTCATGACCGCGACCGCGCCAAAGACGTTGACATCGAACTGGCGGCGCATGTCGTCGAGCGACGATTCCTCCAGGATGCCCTCATGGCCGTACCCCGCGTTGTTGACCACGACGTCCACCGGCCCGTGCTCGGCTTCGACGGCAGCGGCCAGCGGTGCGACGGCGTCGAACTGCGTCACGTCGAGCAGCTTCGCATGCGCCCCTTCGCGAGTCTGCGTTCTGAATTCCGCCGCCGCCTGTTCGCTTCGAACAGTCCCGACGACGCGATGGCCCGCGTGCAGTGCGGCATTGGCGATGGCACGACCGAAGCCGCTGCTGACCCCTGTGATGAAGAATGTCCTGGTGTTTTTCATGCATCGATTCTCGGAATCGAAGGCGCCGAGCGCCAGTCCCGATGCGATGTTTGGTTTGCCTATTCCTATGAGCGGCACCTGATTTCCGCTCATCTTCAGCCCGTATTGATGCACAGTGCGATGAATGAAGAAATTGCGCGCATCGCCTCCCGATCTCGCAGCCGGCGCCCGCGAGGAGCGGCAGGCCCGCATGGTCGCGCTCCTGAAGCGGCTCGCGCCGCAGGAGGGCTACACACTGACGGCGCTGCCGGACGTGCGCTTTCTTCGCTCCGATCGCCCGTTGGCATCGACCCCCGTGCTCTATGAACCCGGGATCGTCGTGGTTTGCCAGGGCCGCAAGCGCGGACTCTGGGCGAACGAGGTCTACCTCTACGACGCGCAGCACTACCTCGCGGTGTCCGTGCCGGTGCCGTTCACCATGGAAACCGATGCAAGCGCCGACGCGCCCTTGCTTGCGATCTACTTCAGCCTCGATCTCACCGTCCTCGCCGGTCTTGCATTGCAGGTCGATGAACTCATCGAGAGTGCACCGAGCGCGCCGGCCGGCATGTTCTCGACACCGATGGACGACGCGTTGGCGCAGACCGTCCTCCGGTTTCTCGAGGCGATGGGTTCACCGGTGGAAGCTGTGTTGCTCGGGCCGGCGATCGTGCGCGAGATCTACTTCCGCGTGCTCATCGGCGAGCAAGGTGCATCGATGCGCGCGGCGCTCGCCGGCCGGGGCCAGTTCGGAAAGATCGCCAAGGCCGTGCGGCGCATCCACACCACGTTCAGCGATCGCCTCACCGTCGACCGCCTGGCACGCGAGGCGGGCATGAGCATCCCCACGTTTCACGCCCACTTTCGCACCATCACCCAGAGTTCTCCCATGCAGTACCTCAAGTCGGTACGCCTTCATCAGGCGCGCCTGCTGATGCTGCGAAACGAGAAGACGGCGTCCGCCGCGAGCATCGAGGTGGGATATGAAAGCGCGTCGCAGTTCAGTCGCGAGTTCAAGCGCTTCTTCGGACTCGGCCCGAGCGAGGAGATTGCACGCCTGAAGTCGAGCTTCGCAATGCCGCCTCTGCCGGGCAAGCAAGTGTGGGTGACATCACATTGAGCGTCGCGATATCTTGCGGGGGCTCCAGTGCACCAGCGACCTCACGTTGCTCCAGGAGCGCACTGTGACGAACATGGCGTGGCGTGGCGCTGACCTGGACGCAAGACTTGTCGATCCACGACACGTGCATCGACGACGGTGTGATCGACCTCCTTCCAACACCCATGGACAGGCGCCTTGCCATGTTGCCCCGACACTTCGGCCGCCCGTCATATCCACTCCGGCAGATGGCAAACCGCCCTCGCCCCCGGCAGACTCGAACGATGGCTACCACCGTCTTCACCCCACCGCCCTTCCCCGAACCCGACCAGCCCTTCGACACCCCCGAGGAGGCCGCGCGCGCCGCGCTGCAGGCGCTGCTGGTGCAGTCGATCGGCAACCGCAACGAGTTCGGCGGCGTCATCTGCAAGTTCAACAACAAGTTTCATGTCGCGCCGTACTTCGTGGGCGAGCGCAACAGCGTGAGCCCCGGGCTGCGGCTGCGCAACAAGGGCTGCATGCCGGTGGGGGCCGAAGCCGTGGCGGTGGCGTATTTCCACACGCATCCCAACGTCATGGGCGCCGGCATGACGATGCAGCCCGATGTATTTTCGGACGAAGACATCGGCGTGGCGAACGGCGCGGAGATCGACGCCTACATCGGCAGCGTCTCGGGCCTCTTCCTGAAGTTCGAGCGCTCGACGCAGAAGACCTACATCGCCGGCCAGTGCCTGCGCAATTCCGACACGGGGCCGGTGCCGGACTGGAAAAAGGTCAAGCGCAAGCTGGACCTGAAGTACGAATTCCTCTCCCCGTCCGCGCCGGAAAAAGCCGTGGTGAAGCCCAAGCCCCGCGTGCCGGACCGCAAGGCGCCCACGATGGCGCCGCTGCGGTAAGGTGCACCTCGAACCCGCTTGACCCGGCCCCTGCGGCCGCCTCGATAAAGGCGGTGTCCGGTCAAACCACGAGGTGATTCTTGAATGCTTCCGCCCGATTCCTGAACCCCGCCGAGGCCGCAAGGCGGCTCGGCGTTTCTGCCAAGGCCCTGCGCCTCTACGAGCAGCGCGGCCTCGTGCACCCGGCGCGCAACGCCGCCGGATGGCGCTCCTATGGCCCCGGCGAGATGACGCGCGGCGCCGAGATCGTGGCCCTGCGCGCGCTGGGCCTGAGCCTCGCCCAGGTGGCGCGTGTGCTGCAGGGCGATGCCGAGACACTGGAGACCGCGCTGGCCGCGCACCAGGCGGCGCTCGAAGGTCGCGTTCATCAGCTCGCGGGCACCGTCGAGAAGGTTCGCCATCTGCGGGCCGACCTCGCCCGAGGGCGGACGCCGACGGCCCAGGCGCTCACGCAGCTGCTGGCATCGGCCACGGGACCCGACATCGAATTCGAACTCCCCTGGCCCTGGGGTGGCGAGCTGTTCAGGCTGCGCGATGTCCGTCCGCTGAACTACATCGTCGGCCCGTTGGGCAGCGGCAAGACCCGGTTCGCGATGCGGCTGGCCGAGATCCTGCCGTCCGCCGTATTCCTCGGGCTCGGTCGGCTGGAAGGCGACGGTGCGACAGCGCAACTCGCCGCCGACCCGGTCCTCGCACGGCGTGTCGAACAGGCCCTGGCATGGCTTGTCGACGAGGGCGCGACGGTGTCCGATGCGTTGATCGCGCTGCTTGCCGGGCTCGAGGCCGAAGGCCGGGCCGCCGTGGTCGTCGACATGGTGGAACAGGGACTGGACGCTGCCACCCAGCAAGCCGTGATCGCGCACTTGCGCCGCCGCGGGCCCGACGCGCGGCCGCTCTTCCTGATGACGCGCTCCTGCGTGATCCTGGACCTGGGCGCGGTGGGTCCCGACGAATCGATCATCCTCTGCCCTGCCAATCACAGCCCGCCCAGCCGGGTCGCGCCTTACCCTGGAGCGCCGGGCTACGAGGCTGTTGCGACCTGCCTGGCCTCCCCCGAGGTGCGGGCGCGGACACAGGGTGTGATTGCATGGCGATCGCAAGCGGCGTGAGGTCCGGTCCTCTCGCCGAAAATCGATCCCATGCCAATTTCCGAAGCCACTTCACCGGTACAACTCGTCTGGCCGTCACACGCGCACCTGGCGGGCTACGTCGCCGCGCTCGAACGCGGATGGTCGCCCAACAACCTGCGGCCCGAAGCCGCGCAGGAAGAACTCCTGCTGATACGGGCGGATCCCGACGGCTTCCTGAAGAGCCTCGTGGACCGCGAAGCCATGGGCCCGCAAGTCACGCTCCCCGATGGCACCCAGGTCCCGCGCCTGCCTGGCTATCGGCGGTGGCTGTGGGACGGCGAGTTCTGCGGCAGCATCGGCCTGCGTTGGCAGCCCGGCACGAACAGCCTGCCCTCCTATTGCCTCGGCCACATCGGGTACGCCGTCGTGCCATGGAAAAGCGGCAGGGGGTACGCCAAGGAGGCGTTGCGTTCACTGCTGCCGGAGGCCGCTTCCATTGGGCTGGGCTATGTCGAGATCACGACCAGTCCGGACAACCTGGCCTCGCAGCACGTCATTCGCGCCAATGGCGGCGTGCTCGTGGAAGCGTTCATCAAGACGCCGGAGCTGGGGGGCACGCCGGAGCTGCGATTTCGCATCGCGCTCCAGAGCACCAGCGCAGGCTAGTGCTGCCGCGCATAGCGCCCCGGCGATTGCCCCACATGCCGGCTGAACGCCGTGCTGAACGTGCTGGCCGACCCGTAGCCCACGCGTTCGGCAACTTCCGCAATACCGAAGTCGTTGCGAGCGAGCAGGTCCTTCGCCACCGCCATGCGCCAGGCCAGCAGGTACTCCATCGGCGGCAGCCCGACGGCGCGCGAGAAGCGCTCGAAAAACGCCGACCGCGACAGCGCCGCCTTCTTCGCGAGCTCGGCGACCGTCCACGGCTGCGCCGGGTCGCCGTGCAGGTGCCGTAGCGCGATGGACAACCGCGCGTCCGCCAACCCACGCAGCAGCCCCGGCGGCGCGCCTTCGCCGGGTGTGGAGCGCAGCGCTTCGATCAGCAGCAGCTCGACCAATCGTTCGAGCACCAGGTCGCGCCCCGATTTCGCTTCGAGCGACTCTTCCCTCACAAGCTGCACGAGCACCGACAGCCGCCCGACGTCGCGCACGTGCAGCAGCGTCGGGAGCAGCGAGGCCAGCAGCGCGGCATCCGGCGAATCGAACGCGAAGTAGCCGCCGAGCATGCGCACGTCCGGCGGGCCTTCGCGCCTGCCGTGGCGGATGTCGTCGACCGGCGCGGGTGCGAGCTTGGGGTTCACGAAGACCGGGACCGCCGGCACGTCCGGTGTGAGGCCCGACATCGTGAACCCGGGCGTGAACGGCATGAGCACGAAGTCGCCGGCCGAGAGCGTGAGGGGCTCCTGCCCATCGACTGCGAGAACGCATTCGCCTTCGAGCATCGTGCAGAAGCTTGGCTCGCCGAAGGCCGAGTAACGCACGGCCCACGCGCCGGCGCCGCTGATGACCTTGGAGTACACCGCGCGCGGCCGAAGCAGCGAGACGACCTCTGCAAGGGGATCAGCCATTCAGGACTCCTGCAAACAAATGATGGACTGATGATTATAGAAAGTCCTGCCCATCGCCGATATCGTGACGCATCTTCCATTCACTCACCAAGGAAATCCCAATGAAGACCGTCCTGATCACCGGCTGCTCGTCTGGCTACGGCCTGGAAACCGCGCGCCACTTTCATGCGCAAGGCTGGCATGTCGTCGCGACCATGCGCACGCCGCGCGCCGAACTCCTGCCCCGCTCGGAGCGCCTGCGCGTGCTGCCCCTGGACGTGACGAAACCCGAGAGCATCGCCGCCGCGCTCGACGCTGCCGGCCCCATCGACGTGCTCGTGAACAACGCGGGCCTGGGTCTCTTCGGCGCGTTCGAGGCGACGCCGATGGCCACCGTGCGCGAGATCTTCGAGACGAACACGTTCGGCATGATGGCGATGACCCAGGCCGTGCTGCCGCAGTTCCGGCTTCGCCAATCGGGGCTGGTGATCAACGTGACCTCGACCGTCACGCTGGCGCCCATGCCGCTGGTGGCGGCATACACCGCGAGCAAGACCGCGATCGAGGGCTTCACCGAATCGCTCGCGTTCGAGCTCGAACCCTTCGGCGTTCGCGTGAAGCTCGTGGCGCCGGGCTATGGGCCGGGCACGCGCTTCACGGAGAACGGAGCGCAGCGCATGCAGGGTCTGATTCCCGAGGCGTATGCGCCGTTGGCGCAGTCCATCTTCGCGACGCTGGGCAACCCGGCGGCAGTGACCACCGCAAACGACGTGGCCGAAGCCGTGTGGCGTGCTGCGAACGATGCGAGCGCCAAGCTGCGCTATCCGGCGGGCGCGGACGCCCTCGCACTCTCCGGGGCGCAGTGACCTTGCCCGCCGCGCGGGTCACCGGGTGTTCAGGGCGACTCGTCCGCCTTCCAGAGTTCCCTGAGCACCGCCACGCCCAGGCAGGTCCGCCAGAGCCCGAACGGCACCAGCAAGGCGGCCGGGAGCCGGTGCAGCAGCGGCGCGAAGTGCAGCACCGCCCAGACCCCCAGCGCAGCGATCGCGAGGCCCCCCACGGCGTTCAGCAGGCCGCCGCTGAACCACTGCAGCTTCAGGAGCCGGACGGCCAGGTCCAGGAGCCGATCGGCGAGCTTGAGCTCGAAGTGGTCGGCAAGCACGTAGAGGCCCAGCAGCAGCAGCGGGACCACCGCGATGCCGATCAGGAACCACACCGAGATGTCGATCAGCGTGCGCATGCGCTTCAGGTACCCAGCGTTTCGACCATCAGGTCGATGAACCGCCTGACGCGCGGCTCCAGCAGGCGCCGTGTCGGATAGAGCGCGAGGATCTTCACGTCCCCTGCATCGAGACCCGGCAGCACCTGCTGCAGGCGGCCCGCGGCCAGGTCGTCCGCCACCAGGAAATCCGGAAGCAGCGCGATGCCCAGTCCCGCGACGGCGGCATCGCGCAGGGCCTCCCCGCTGTCCAGCCGCAGGCGGCTGCGGCCCTGGGCCTTGACCCACGCGCCATCGTCACTCCGGAAGCGCCAGCTCTGTCTTTGATTGCGGCTGCTGAAGAACAGGCAGTCGTGTGCCGCGAGCGCATCGATGTCCTGCGGCTCGCCACGCCCGGCGATGTAGGCGGGCGAAGCACACAGCGCGGCCTTGTACTTGGCGACCACGCGGGAGACGAGCCCCGTGTCGGCGCTGGCCTCTTGCGCACCGATGCGCACGGCCAGGTCGAAGCCGTCCTCGACGATGTCGGCCACGCGATCGGCGAAGCTCACCTCGGCCTGCAGCTCGGGCCAGGCCGCGAGGTATTTTTGCAGCAGCGGCAGCACCACGAGCCGGCCGAAGGCATCGGGCACGGTCAGGCGCAGCACGCCGCGCGGCGTGCCGCTGCGGCCCGCCACGCTCGCCTCGGCTTCGTCGACCGCCGAGAGGATCTGCAGGCCGCGCGCGTGGAACACCCGGCCTTCGTCGGTGAGGCTCAACGTGCGCGTCGTGCGGTTCAAGAGGCGCACGCCGAGCCGGTCTTCCAGCCGGCTCACCGCCTTGCCCGCGGCCGACCGCGTGAGGCCCATGGCCTGTCCGCCGGCAATGAAGCTGCCCTCGTCGACGACGGCCAGGAAGACCAGGATCTCGTTCAGGTTCGCACGCAGCATGGGTGGTGGCCGTGGCCGTGGCCGTGGTGATGGTGGTGATCGTTCTGGTCGGCGATGTGGAAAGTTCTTCGCGTCTGTGTAGAAGCCGCTTCGCCAATGGCGTGACTACAGTCGTTCATCACTCTCCAGAACAGAAAGAAAGAAAGCGCTTATGAAACAGCAGCCCGCCCTCTACAGCCACGGCGTGCCATGGGAAGAGACCTTCGGCGTCGGCCAAGGGTACAGCGTGAACGGCACGATCTACATCTCGGGGCAGTTCTCGCACGACATGCAGGGCGCATTCGTCGGCGAAGGCGACATCGCCGTGCAGACCCGGCAGACGCTGGACAACCTGGACCGCGTGCTCGCGGGATTCCACGTGACGAAGACGAACCTTGCCGAGCTGGTGATCTACGTGACCGACCCGCAAGCGCACACGGAGGCACTGGTGCCGGTGTTCAAGGCGTACATGGGAACGCATCGGCCGGCGGTGACGCTGGTCGGCGTGACGGCGCTGGCGTTTCCGCACCAGCTGATCGAGATCAAGGCGGTGGCGCATACCGATTGATTGGCGCGAGCGGCCTCCGGAGCCTCCTCGCGCCCCGCCTGCCCGGACGACGCCAGACTATATGCAATGTATATAATGCATATACGTTTCATATAGAGGTAGCCCATGGGCATCGTCAAGATTTCGGACCTGATGCATGAGAACCTTCGCGTGGCGGGCAACGCCCTCAGCAGGTCCATCAATTCGCAGGCAGAGCACTGGATGCGGGTCGGCATGCTGACCGAGATGCACCCGGAGCTGGACTACCGGGAGGTCTGCCAACTGCTGATCCAGGCCGAACTGTCGGGGGGCCTGGACATCACCGCAGCCGCCACGGCCCCGGCTGGCAAACCGCGCTCATCGTCGAACGGAAAGCCCCAGTGACCGGCGGCAGCGTTCCCATCAAGTCCGCAGAAGAACTCGCGATGTCGCGACGGGCCGCCCAGCTTGCGGCGGAGGTGCTCGCCATGATCGAGCCCCACGTCGTGCCGGGCGTGAGCACCGAAGCGCTCGACCGGATCTGCCACGACCACATCGTGAACGTGCAGGGCGCCGTTCCTGCCAACGTGGGGTACGAGGGGTATCCGAAGACCATCCTCACCTCCGTCAACCAGGTGGTGTGCCACGGCATCCCCTCGGCCGACAAGATCCTGAAGAAGGGCGACATCGTCAACATCGATGTCGCCGTCATCAAGGACGGCTGGTTCGGCGACACCAGCCGCATGTTCTTCGTAGGCGAGCCCAGCGTGCTGGCGCGGCGGCTGGTGGAGACGACCTACGAAGCCATGCTGGCCGGCATCCGGCAGGTCAGGCCCGGCGCGACGCTGGGCGATGTGGGCCATGCCATCCAGTCGGTCGCGCAGCGCGAGCACTTCAGCGTGGTGCGCGAATACTGCGGGCACGGCATCGGCCAGATCTACCACGACGAGCCGCAGGTGCTGCACTACGGGCAGCGCGGGCAAGGCCTCACGCTGGCGCCGGGGATGGTCTTCACCATCGAGCCGATGCTCAACGCAGGCAAGCGCGACACCCGGCAAATGCCCGACGGGTGGACCGTCGTGACGAAGGACAGGTCCCTCTCCGCCCAGTGGGAACACATGGTGGCCGTCACGCCCGGGGGATACGAGGTGCTCACGGCCTGGCCAGGGGGCACGGGCGCCTACGCACCGGTCTGAAAAAAACGCCTACAGCGCGAGCCACTCCCAGCGCTTGTAGGCCCATTCGTACTTTCCGCACGCATAGGACACCAGCGTGTCGACGGCCGCCTCGGCGCTCAAGGGTTCGACGCTGTGATAGTGCGCTCCCGTGGTGACCAGCTGGTGCTCCAGATGAAAGCCCTTGGCATCGGCATACACCTGCATGTACGTTCCACCGCGCAACTCGATGACGGCGAATGCAGATGCCTCGTCCTTCAGCAACGGGACCCAGTGGCGGATGTTGGCTTCGTTCGCTTGCTCCGTCACACCGAAATCGGGACAGTCCAGCATGGGCGTCTGGTACTCCGCGCCGATGTCGAAGACCAGGTGCTCCTGCGCGGTCGATGCGCCATTCCTGAAGATGACGATGAAGAAGCAATCGCGAATGTCCAGCGGCACATGCACCAGCAGCGCATCGTGCGCCTTGGCGCGCCGGGCGAAGACCTGCGCGAGCTCGGGCGCCGCCCAGTCCTTCAGCCGCAGCGGCTCACGAAGGCTCTGCGCAAGCGCCACCGCACTGCGCTTGACGGCATCGCTGGGGGCGAGCTCCTCGGTGCCGCCCTGCAGCAGGTCGAGGTACTCGTGGAGCTGGATGAGCCTGGAAGGAGGCGGCTTCGGTTTGCGAGAAAAGAACATGGGGATGTGGCTCTCGTGAAGCCGTGATTCTGTCGCAGGCAGCGGACCCGGCGTTGCGCCATCGGCCGCAGCGCGTTCGTATCGACAGGCCCTAGCGCTTCAACCAGCCCAGCCCCTTCGCATGCAGGCTCTGCACATAGAGCCGCTCGCGCGTCTCGGTGACGGCCGTCGTCTCGGGGTAGGCGCCCGTCGCGTCCTGCAGGCTCGCGAGCACCTTGCCGTCTTCGCTGAACGCCACCACGTGGCCATAGGCCTTGGGCACCGGCCACAGCGCGCGCGGCAGGCGCATCGTCACGCTGCGGAGGAACGGCTTGTCTGCCAGCTTGTCGATGGTCGGGTTGCGCGGCTTCACCAGGCCCACCCAGAGCTTGCCGTCGAGGCCGCGCATGAGGTTGTCGGGGTAGCCGGGCAGGTTGTCGAGCAGAACGGCGGCCTGCGGGTTGGTGCCCGCGGCGGCATCGAGATCGCGCGCCTCGATGTTGATCTTCCAGACGCGGTACTTGCCCGTCTCGGCGACGAACAGGCTTTTTTCGTCGGCGCTCAATGCAATGCCGTTCGCGAACGCCAGGCCGCGCGCGACCACGCGCGTCGTCCTGGCGGCCGGGTCGTAGGCGAGCACGCGGCCCGTGGCCGATTGCTCGAGGATGTCGAGCACGCTGGCCTCGAAGGTGCCGCCCCACTCGGCCGGCGAGAAGCGCGTCGATGCATCGGTGAAATACATCGTGCCGCTGCGCGCCACCACCACGCCGTCGGCATAGCGGATCGGCTGGCCGTCGACCTGGTTGGTGAGCACGGTGATCTGCTTGGAAGGGCTCACCGACAGCAGCCCCTTGATGGCGTCGGCCGCGATGAGATTGCCGCTCGCATCGAAGTCGAAACCCAGCACGCGCCCGCCCGTGTTGACGAACACTTCCTGCGCGGTGCCGTCGGGCTTCATGCGAAGGATGTTGCCGCTGAGCACCGTGGTGTAGAGCTTGCCGTCGGGGCCGATGGCGATGTGCTCGGGGCCCTCTTCGCGGCCGAGGTCGATCATGTTGAGCTGGGCCAGATGGTCGTTCACCGCGAAGGCGCCGGTGTAGCCGAGGTCGGCGGGCGCGGACCAGACGACGGGCTTGACGGGGACGGGCCAGAGGGCGAGGTAGGCGAGGGCTGCGAGGAGCAGGAGGGCGAGCAGGGCGAGGGTTTTCTTCAGCATGTGTCTGTTCTTCTTCGCTCTTTGAAGGAGCTGCGATTCTGGCTGTTTTCGCTGGGCTCAAGTAAGCTCGCGCGCACACGCCCGGAGGCGGAGGAGACCGAACATGATGCGACTGCTCGTGATTGCGCTTTTGGCTTTCGGTGCCTGGAAAGGCTATGAGCACTACCAGGCGAAGCGGCTTTCGGCCATGCAGAGCGAGCAGCCGGCGGCGCTCAATTTCTCCAGCAAGCCGGCCCCTTCGACTGCAGCGGCGAACTTCTCGTGCGACGGGCGCAAGTACTGCTCGCAGATGACCTCTTGCGCGGAGGCGACCTACTTCCTGAAGAACTGCCCCGGCGTGAAGATGGACGGGAACAACGACGGGGTTCCCTGCGAGCAACAGTGGTGCCGTTGAGAAGGCGTTGCGCCGAACGCTTAGCGTGAAGCAGCCGCGACGTGCGGGACACCATCCGGCTGAACCTGCAACCACGGCCACCGCGTGCGATACGACGCAGCCTTCGCGCCGAACAGATCGCGATGCGGCATCAGCGGATTCATCGTCAGCACGCCGTCGTACAACAAGACAAGGCCGTTCGGCGCGTAGAGCTCGCCTGGCCGGACGCCGACGCATGTCGCCGGAACAAGGAAGCGATCGATCCCGTCGCGGGCGCTGCGCAGTGCCTCGTAGGGGTGACCGAAGTACGACTCGTACCAGAGATGAACGCGCGCCTGGTTCGAAGCTTCGACCGTGATGCCGAGATCGCCGAGCACTTCGTCCACTTGCGCTTGCACGCGACGCTCGCCTGCCTCGCTCGTGTCGCTGGCGTCGAAGTAGAACAGGTCGTAGTCCTTGATGCCTGCTTCCGGCGCATTGCCCGAGCGCAGGTTCCACACCGTTTGAAAAAGACAGCCGGCGACCAACCATCCGTCTGGGAGCGACAAGGCGTTCCATCGCTCGAGGATGGTTCGGTTGTTGCTGTTCTGGAGGATGTCGGAGAGGAAGCGTTCTTGCATGGGGTAAAGGTAGGAGAGCCAACAAGCGCAGTGGAAATTGGCGGAGGGGCAACAACCACAAGTGTCCTGCGAACAGCAGCCGTAACGCCGCCAACGCTACCAAGCCCTAACGCTCCGCCAGCTCGGCCAGATACCGCCGCAGCAACGCCACCCGCTGCGGCCTGAAGCTCGCGCCGGTGGCCTGCACATCCTGGATGCGCTCGGCGCGGAACATCCGGAAGTCCTCCCGCAGGCAACAGGGCGACAACGCGTTCTACGTTTCGGTGCGCGGCGAGACGGCGCAAGAGATCGCTTCGCTGTGGGAGAAGCTGGCCGAGGGCTCGACGGTGTTGCAGCCGATTGCCGCATCGCAGTGGTGCGCGCTGTATGGGATGTTGAAGGACCGGTTCGGGGTGGTGTGGGTGTTGGATGTCGCGGCGCAGTACAACCCCGGTTGATCAACGCGACGAGGGGCCGCCCTCGGCCCGCTAATGGCCGACTGAAACTTTTCAGCCGGCAGCATTCATGAAGGCCCCGGTAGCCAGAGATTCAAGAAATTCGCGTTGCTCGGGAGTCAACAGTCTTCGCGGTGTGTACCCATCGGCGTCTGGCTCTGCAGTAGCAGCGGCCAGCCAAGCGCGAGCTTCCGTCATGACGGCCTGCTGCTCCTCGGGTGAGTACTGGTCAGACATTTCGAAGCTGACCCGCTCGATCTCGTCGGCGACAAAGTTTTCGTCGCGAAACGTGTCGTCGGCCAGGAACACCAGTGCCCAGAGGTATCTGACAACTTCAGCAGCGAGGCTTTTCATGGGCTTGTTTGGGTCGGGTGGTGTTGGGAGCGTAGGTCCGCAGTATTCACTGGAAGCTGAAGACCAACAGCAAATTGTTCGCAGGCATCGCATGCCGCTCGCGCAACGCGAGGCCTGCGCGGCGCGCCTCGGCCGCCACGTCTTCCAGGCGGCGGATGCCCCATGCGGCATTGCGGGCGCGCAGGTCTTCGTCGAACGCCGTGTTGCTCGGCGCTGTCGGCACGTCGTCTTCGAGGTAAGGCCCGTAGGTGATCAGCAACCCGCCAGGACGCAGATGCCGCGCGGCGCCTTGCATCAGGGCGGCGCATGTGGGCCAGGGCGCGATGTGCAGCATGTTGGCGCAGTAGATGGCGTCGAACTTTTGTTCTTCCCCCTCCCCTCCTTCTCCTCCTTCAGCGAACGCGTGGCCCTGCGATGGCCATTGAGGTGACATCACGTCGAGGAGGAGCGGTGGACGGAGATTGGGGAGTGCGGCTTCTGCGACGCGGGCTGCGAGGGCGGGGAGCGTGCGGGGGTCTGCGTCGGTGGGTTGCCAGGTCCATTGGGGCATGGAGGCGGCGAACCATGTGGCGTGTTGGCCTGTGCCGGAGGCGATTTCCAGCACGGTGCCTTGCTCGCCGACGATGCGGGCAAAGGCATCGAGGATCGGCTGCTTGTTGCGGTCGGCGGCTGGGCTGCAGGGAAGGTCGAGCATTTGAAGAGCGGGCATCTGGTTGGGGCAATCGAGCGCTGGCGGCAGCGCTCTTCTCTTTTGAATCGCCACGGTCACATGCGCGTGAATCTTACCGGGCACCGAGGCATCGTCGGATCAGCGGGCGATGGATGGTCGCGACATGCGCGCCGAGGCACGCGGCGTAGCTTTCGTCCTGAAGACAAGACGGTCTGCGGGCCATTTACCGGCTAAGCAAGAGGCCGCTTCAGACTGGTTGCTGATTTTTGGTGCCATATGGCGAATGGGTACTATCGGCCAGAAGCGGAACTTGGGAGGCGCGGCAGAATTCGGCCGGAGATGAATCCTGAACTTGAAGGGATCGCGTGAGCGTCGAACATAAATTTGAATGGGGTCCCCAGACGATGCCTCGACCGAGCGAGGCGGATATGAAACGACTGGCAGCCATGGTTCAGCGCGGTGAGCTGCATCCAATGCTCAATCACACAAAGTGGGCGGAGCTTCGGACCGAGATGCTCGCGGCGCCTTCTGAACAGCGCCCTCAGTTCCGGGCTCGCAGCGTGTTCGCGCCGCCGGACTTCTGCACTGCGTGGGACGGCGAGTTTTACTATCAAGTCCATCCCGTTGCAGACTTGGAGTGGATGGAGCTACAAGCCGCCTCTTCGACCTGGCTATGCGACACCCTCCGGCGTCACAGCATTCCGTACTCGCTTGAAGCTGGCGTTGTGCGGGTTTGGGGTTATACGCGGCCCGGTCTACAACCAGAATGGCAGTAAGCGGCCAACACCAGACGCTCAACTACACGGCTGGTAGTCGGCCCAGACCATTGCGGAAATGGCTCATCGTGAAGTTCCTAGCCGGAGCAAGACATTCCCAGTCCAGCCTCGTAGTTACGTCGCCTGCCCTCAGTCCACCCGCACGGACTGCTCCACGCGCTGGAACAGCGGCCGCTGCATTGCCGCTTCGGCTTCCTGGAACACCAGGGTGAAGAGCAGCGTCTGCGTCGGCGTTGCGACGATGTATTGGCGCTGAACTAGGTTCCCGTACTTCGATGTACGCACCGACTCGCTGGTGAGGGCACGCTGGCCACCGAACGTGACTACCCGCATTGGAGTCACCGAGATTAATGTGTTGCCCAAGTGACGCGCGTACTCCCTCAAATAGTCCTCCATGCGAGGGGCCAGGGCTTTCAGCGTTTCGTCCGTTGCCCCGGCGATGTACGCCCGGGTAATGGTCGGGGGCTGTTGGCTCGTCACTTTGATCTGCGATGACGTACGGTCCTCGAACTGCCCTACTGCCAGCAGCACCGCCTTGGTTTTCACCTGGTCGCCAACCGTTCCAGCAATCCCCGGCTTTCCTGCGTCGGCCGCTCGAATGCGCTCCTCCATTTCGACTAGAGCATGCTGTGAACGCCACTCGCGCGGCACAGAGATATGAACACCACGTCCGATGTCCCTAGGTAGAAGCTCGGTCTCCGTGTCTGCCAACGCACTACTTGCGCACACCAGGACGGAGAGAGAAATTGCCGCAACTCCCGAGATCTTGACCATCGCTGTACCTCCCATCAACGCGACTGTAACCGGATGGTCTGTCTGGCTAAGGGCGCGCGATGCAGGGGCAGTGCTTTATGCGCTGGTTCACTGTCCCCGCCCGTTGGCGTCTTGGACAACCACATCACCGTTGAGCAGTGGAGCAATTTCTGCTCAATGTCCGCTTTCGACGAAGGCGAACTTCCGCTTCGGGCCCAAAGCCGAAGTTCGATTCGCTCCAAAGCGGCCTCTCGCCGCTGGCTCAGGTAGTGTTCCCGACAATCTATTCGGTATTGAGTACGTATTGCCCGAAGATTGGGACTGGACCCCGTGAGCTCTTCTCTAAGTGCAGATCAAGGCTTTCCATTCTGTGTGTTTCGAACAGCAAGCAGCCAAAAGACCAGACCTCCAACTGCGCCTGAACCAAGATAGTTAAGCGAATCGAACAGCCCCGACTGAGCCCAGCGTACGGAGTCGAACGGCATGGCAAGCTCGTTCCAAAATGGAACGGCAAGCAAAAGGCCGCCAAGAGCAAATTGCCACCAACGTTTGAGGTTCCAACGTTTCATCGCCGCGTATGCGGGCAGACCGAAGACCAGGGCACACAGAATTGCTATCGGAAATCCTACGATCCAATAGAAAGGGAGTCCGCACCAAGCGAATGTTCCCGCGAACAAGCCAACTCCACAGGTACCGGCGGTCGCCAAGGCTACGCCAGCGCAGGCGGAAAAGCAGAGCAACCCAAGAAATCGAAGCATCCGTCTGCCTTAAGTTGTGGTGTGGCGGGGCCGCTTTTGATTTGCATCGAGGCGAAGCCAAGTTGTTGCGCGGGGACACGAGCAACGTCTGCAATTGGCCGATGGTACCTATTCTCCCGATCCCTCCGAACGTCGCCAATCGCTGCACGCGAACGTCATCGCGAGTCCCGTTCAAAATCTAAAGTGAGCGCCAAGCCGCGATGAACACTTGGCGCCCCGAGCCCTTACCCGATCGGTCCCACCTCCTGATACAACGCCTTCGCATCCTGCGCGAGATCAGAAGCAAGCCACACCAGGTTCTCCCGATGCGCTGGCCCCACCTCCTCGAACCATCCATCGTCTGAGCCGTAGCAGCACCACAGCAGCGTGTGCAGTTGCTCCAGCTTGTTCTCAAGAACATCCGATGCGGTTTGCGCGGATGCGTTGGAAGAGTTCGTCCGGGGACCCCGGGACATAATTCGATCAGCCATGTGTTGTGCTTTCTTAAAGGTTATGCACGTCATGCGGTTAGACGGTCATGGTGTTCGCGCACCGTGGCCGTCGCCTTTTGTGCCTCACGTTCGCATCGCTGCTCATCGCCGCGACAGCCCGCCGTGAAGCGGAGCGGTTCATCTGCTCATTGATCTCTGTTCGGTGTGTTTGCGTGTGCTGCCTTCGTCGCCCACTTGGTGGGTCATCGAGTCACAAGGGCATTCACTGTAGAGAACCTCAGCCCCGCGCAGCAAAAAATTCTGCCGAGTAATTCTCGAATTGCGCAGCTAATCGCCGCACAAAAGCAGCAATACACAAAGCCCTGACAGAGCGCTCCTGCAGTTCACTTTTCGCAGCGTCGGCAGCTGCAAAAACGGCGCGTCCGCCACGGGCAAATCAGCCAGTCACGATCGACAGCCAATCACCTCTGCCCGAACTCCCGCGCATGCTCCACCGCGTACTTGATGAGCTCCGCCTGCCCTTCGATGCCCAGCCGCCGCTTGATGCTCTGGCGGTGCGCCTCCACCGTGCGCACGCTCAAAGACAGGTCGCGCGCAATCTGCTTGCTCGATTCGCCCCGTCCGAGCGCGGTGAGGATCTCGCTCTCGCGCGGCGTGAGCAGCGGGCGTGGCGCCTGGTTGCGAAAGAGCTTCTTCGAGACCGCTGGGCTGAGGAACGTGCCGCCCGCCGACACCGCCTCGATGGCGGCCACGATCTCGGCCGCGGGCGCGTCCTTCAGCACGTAGCCGCGCGCGCCCACCTGCATGGCCTTCTGCACGTACTCGGGGTTGTCGTACATGCTGAGCATCACGATGTGCGGCGCGGGATGCAGTGCCTGGCCCGGGTCGCGTTGCAGCACCTGCGCGGCCAGGTCGATGCCGTTCATGTCCTTCATGCCGACATCGACCAGCATGAGGTCGCACCGCACCGTGTCGATGAGCGCGAGCGCCTCGGCGCCGCTGCCGGCCTCGCCGACGATCTCCAGGTTGGGCATGGCGCCCAGGCGCGCGCGCAGGCCGTCGCGCACGAGCGGGTGGTCGTCCACGATGAAGAGGCGGATGGGCTTGGGTGGCTGCGCTGCCGATGGTGCTGCTGCTGCTGCTGCTGTCATTCCGGCCTCGCGCTGTGGGCCGGCACCTCGGCCTCGATGGATGTGTGGCCGCGGCCCGAGCGCATCGCCAGGCGCCCGCCGATCGCCTCGATGCGCTCGCGCATGTTGCGAAGGCCGATGCCGTGGCTGGGGTCCAGCTGCATCGCCTCGACGTCGAAGCCCACGCCGTCGTCGCTCACCTCCAGCCGCACGGCCTCGTCGGTAAAGCCGAGCGAGATGTGCACGCGGTGCGCCTCCGCGTGCTTGCGCACGTTGGTGAGCGCCTCTTGCGTCACGCGAAAGAGCGCGGTCTTGGCCTCTTGCGAGAGCTCGAAGGGCTCGCCCTCGACCATGATGGACGCGTCGATGCTGCCCTCTTCGCCGAACTCGTGGCCCAGGCGCTCCAGCGCGGCGGGCAGGCCCAGCGTGTCGAGCAGCGCGGGGCGCAGGCGGTGCGAGATGCGGCGCACCTCGATGAGCGAATCATTGAGGCGCTGCAGCGCCTTGCCGAGCGCCGGCGGCGCGGGCTGGTGGTCGCGGCCGAGCGCATCGACGGCCGATTCGATCAGCAGCTTGGCCGACACCAGCGTCTGGCTGGTGCCGTCGTGCAGCTCGCGCGCGAGGTGGCCGCGCTCTTCTTCCTGCGACTGCACCACGCGGCGCGCGAGGAGGCGCAGCTTGGCTTCGGCCACGCGGTGTTCGCTGAGGTTCAAGAAGAGGCCCGCCGCGCTCACCACGCCCAGGCACAGCGCCGCGATGCCCGCGATCCACAGCAGCGTGGCGGTGACGTTGGCGTTCATCTGCTTGTCCAGCGCGTCCATGGTCGATTCGATGTCGTCCAGGTACAGGCCGGTGCCGACCATCCAGTTCCAGCGCGGCAGCGTCGTCACGTAGCCCAGCTTGGGCGCCATCTGCGCGCTGGAGGGCTTGCGCCATTCGTACTCGACGTAGGCACCGCCGTTTTCTTTCGCGCCCTTGATGAGCTCCTGGATGGTGAAGCGCCCGTGCGAATCGCGCATGCCCCAGAGGTTCTGGCCGACCAGCTCGGGCTGGCGCGAATGCATGAGGGAGTTGCCCTCCAGGTCGTACACGAAGAAGTAGCCGTCGTCGCCGTAGTCGAGCGCGGCGAGGCGGCGCAGGGCCTCGTTGCGGGTGGCCTCGTCGTCCTGGCCGGAGTCGTACAGCGGCCGCAGGTTGCTCACGGCCAGCTCGACGTAGCTGCGCAATTCGCTGCGCCGCTGGGCCATGTAGCTGCGCTCGATGAGGGCGCGCTCGCGCTGTGCGAGGTCGTGCTCCTGGTGCCGCACCGCGAGGGCCACGAGCACCAGTGCGACGAGCAGCGGGGCGACGGCCAGCGCGACGATCTTGGTGCGGAGGTTCATGGGGGAGGAAGACTACCACTGGGGAGGGGTGGGAGAATTGGTCCGCGGGTTCGAGGAAAAAGTCCATGCGGTGACGTTGGTTGACAGTGCGCCGCGCCGGATCGGCCTACAACACAGGCACGCCAACCAATGAAGGATGAAGCATGGAGCTATGCACCAAGGGCCGTGCGCAAGGAAAGCCGCAGGAGTCCTATCGGAAGCGCGCCCTGCCCGGCTGGAGCAATTCGCCTCTCACGGAGCGACTGATCCTGTCCTGCCCGATGACGCGATGACGCGATGGGACTGATCGTCAGCCGCACCGGACGACGGTGAAATCTGGGGGCTCGATGCCCTCAGGCAAATCTCAGCGCTCCTCCCTGAACCCGGGAAGCGGCTGCGGGTTGCAGTCCGGCAGGTCCAAGGCCATGGCGTCCGGATAGAGCTGCACCGATGCGAAATCGTTGCTCGACACGCCAAGCTGCTTTCTCTCCCGATAGGCATGCGAGGAGAGCCTGATGGGCAACTCCACAGGGAGCAGGATGCGCAGCGCACGCCCGGTGTTCTCGGCACGCCTGCGCGCCAGCGCCTGTGTCGCGGCGAGGGACGTTCCCGTCGCCTCGATCGACGCCCCCGTTTCGACAGAGGCATCGATGTATCTCGCGAACATCGATTGGGCGCGATCGATCCATGCAACCAGCTTGACGACCTGGGCGCTGTCGAGATCGGCTGAACCATCGGTGAAGGCCAGCGGGACCTGAACGATGCGTTGGCATGCCGATGCGCAAGCACAAGCCGCGAAAAGAAGGATCGATGCGAGCGCTCTAGCTTGCATAGAACACCTCGCCCCAGACGATGTAGCCGGCAATGCTGTCTGCGTTGGTCTTCATCTTTTCAGGCTCCGCTTTCGCTGCGGCCCGACTCGAGCGCAGGTAGTAGAGGGTGTCGAAGCTGCAGAAGCAGTCGTCGAAATGAGTGACTTCGTGAATCAATGTCGAAAGCATCGAGTCCTCGTCTGCGGAAAGCGGACGAAGCTCACAGAACTTCAGGTTGATCGCGATGGTGCGAGTTCTGGTATCCGGCTTGCAGACCGCCGCAGCAGCGTCTTCGGCATTGCGCGGCAGTATGCAGCCCACGTTCTTCAACGCGGTCTCGGAAAAGCGAACGAAGTTGCTGCAATTCAAAGCGCGAAGCACCCGCGCGCAAGCGACGAGGCCCGTTCTCAGGTACTCGCGCATCGGTTGATCCGACGCACCGAACCAGTCTTTCACCCGAAGCTGCTCGAGCTCTCCCCAGCGCTCCAGCTCCGGCAGCCGCTTTTTCTCGATGAGCGATACCGCCTTGTCCCGCAGGTCCAGCACCAAAGTACAGAACGCCTTGTTCGTCATGTCCGGGCAGATGTTTTCGGTCTGCTCAGCCTCCGGCGGATGCTTCACGCCGTCGTCCACCAGCCTCTTCATGCCGATGCGCCCGGCGTGTTCATCCACGAGCGCAAGAGCCATCACGTCATCGGGTGGCGGCTCCCCGTCGGCGCCGTGCCACAGATCGTCATGGCAGGAGGTGGTTTGAAGCATGGAGGCGATGGGCTGCGGCCGAGGACATTGGCACATGACCACATCTCCAGCCAACGCGACCTCCGAGATGAAGCCCTCGCGTCGCGGGCCGCCGGCCTTGGCGATGATGCCGACGCTGTGGCATCCCTCGCAATAGGCTCGGCCGCCTATCAAGGCGACCTGATGGCCGTGGATGGTCGAGCTCAGTGCACCGACATAAGGCAGCACCCGGCCGCCGCAGATCGGCGGATCGCCGACCACAAGAGTTCTGCGCAACATTTCCTGCTCCCGAAGTTCTGGACTTCAGGTTTTAGGTCGATGCACCGAATGACACTGTTGCCCAACGTCAATCGGGTTGGGCGTTTTCCTCGCTATCGCGGGATTTCGCTCGGGGGCCTGTCGGTCCGTCCGGAGTTTTTGTTTTGCGGCAGCAAGCCGCGCTCGCCCAGCCCCTCCATCAGCGCCTCCTGATCCGCACCACCTTCGGCGTCCATCTGCGTGACGGGGATCTTTCGCGAGAAGCCCGGTGGATTCATCGCGTGCCGGCGGCAGTCCCGCTTATCCGCCGACTGCCAAAGGCACGGGCCGGCGTCGGAATTCCGTCAGGTACAGCAGCAAGGCCATCGACACAAACCCACCCCCCAGCAGGCACAACCCGGTCCAGCCGTGGAACGCATACACCGCGGCCGCAATGCCCGAAGCCACCGCGGCGCAAATGAAGATGAACGTCATGAAGAGGCCATTGAGCCGGCCGCGCAGTTCAGGCGCCAGCATGAAGAGGCTGCGGAAGTTGAGCACCTGGCACAGCTGCACCGCCCCATCGAGCAGGATGCCGGCTGCGACCAGCCCGGCCAGCGAATGGAAGTGCATCGACACGGCGCCCAGCACGAAGGACAGCAGCGCGACGACGATGGCCGCGCCCGTCGCGGGACGGGTCCATCCACGGTCGGCCAGCCGCCCCGCGACCGGGGCCAGCAAGGCGCCCGCCGCACCCGCCAGCGCGAAGAGGCCGATGCCGCGTTGTCCCATCCCGAACTCATGCACCAGCGCCAGCGGCACGGCCGTCCAGAAGGCCTGGAAGGCCGCGAACATCATTCCCTGGTACCACCCGCGGCGGCGCAAGAGCGGCGTGTTCCACACGATGCCCGGCAGCGACGCCATGGTGCGCGCATAGCCGATGGACGCATGCGGCCGGCGCTCGGGCAGCACGCGCCACAGCACGGCGATGAGCGAGGCCATGAGCACGGCCGAGATCCAGAACAGCGCGCGCCAGCCCAGGCTCGCGGCCACCATGCTCGCAAAGGGCCGCGCCAGCATGATCCCGCCCAGGAGACCCGCCATGATGTTGCCGACCACCTTGCCGCGTGATGCCTCGGGCGCCAGGTGCGAGGCAAAGGGCAGCAGCACCTGCGCCGCGACCGCGCAGGCGCCGACCACGAACGATGCCGCGAGAAAGGTCACGGCCGAATTGGAGAGCGCGATGCCCACCAGCCCGATGACCGCGCCGAACAGCGCGCCGATGATGAGCCGCCGGTTCTCGACCACGTCGGCCAGCGGCACCAGCAGCAGGAGGCCCGCGCCGTAGCCCAGCTGGGTCAGCGTCATGATCAGGCCGGCCAGGCCCGCGTGAAGCTCCAGCGCATCGGAGATCGGGCCGATCAGCGGCTGGGCGTAGTAGATGTTCGCCACGCACAGGCCGCAGGCCACGGCGAAGACGAAGGTCAGTGCGGGTGTCAGCGCGGGAGGTTGCGCGGGGGGTGGCGCGGAGGAGGCGCCGCCATGGCTGGCACTGTGGGCCTTGTCGGCCCGGGCGATGTTCGCCGCGGTGGGGGTGGGAGCGTCGGGGAGTGGCACTGGAGGCCTCGGTAACTGGGGAGCGGTGGGAGCGAAAAGAGGGGGGTGCCAAGGGTTAACCCGGCCCCGAGTCACCTTAGCACGCGCGTTCGATTCCTGCAGGCGCAGGCTCAATCAATGCAGGCTGGTGGGCCGGCCCGAGGCCACCCAGGCATCGAGCCCGCCGGTGAGCGGCAAGGCGCGCCGCGCACCGCGCGCCAGCAGCACGCGCGCCGCCTGCGCGGCCGACACCTCGTTGGGGCAGTTGCAGTACAGCACCACGTCGCGGTTCGGGTCGATCGCCAGGTCCAGGTGGCGGTGCTGCAGCGCCTTGAGCGTGTAGGGCAGCGCACCCGGAATGCGGCGCGGATCGACCTGCACGCCGGCCTTGCCGCGCACGTCGATGATCAAGGGGGGCTCCTCGCCGCCCAGCATGTCGTACAGCTCGTCCACCGAGATGCGCGGCATGCCGGTGAGCCGCATGAAGGCGCGGCGGCGCCAGTAGCGCACGGCCAGGATCACCAGCAGCAGCACCGCGATCGCCGCGGTGGCAATGCCGCCGGCCTGCGCCAGCACGGCGAGCACTTCCTGGATCTGGTTTCGGAAGGCCCAGCCCAGGCCCAGGAACAGGCCCGTCCAGATGAGCGCGGCGCCCACGTCGAAGCCGATGAAGCGCCGCACCGACATGCCCAGCGCGCCGGCCATCGGCGGCGCCACCACCGAGACGCCCGGCACGAACTTGGCGGCCACCAGCGACAGGCCGCCCCAGTCGGTGATGAGCGATTCGCCGCGCCGCACGCACGAGTCGGGCGACAGCGAGATGCGGCACAAAAGGCGCATGAAGCGGTAGCCGAAGCGGCGGCCCGCGTAGAACCAGGCGCCGTCGCCCAGCAGGTTGGCGATGACCGCGGCGAGCACCACGCCGATGACCGACACATCGCCCGCCGCCAGCAGCGCCCCCGTGACCACCAGCACCGCGGCGGCCGGCACCGGCAGCCCCAGGCGTGCGGCAAAGCTGGCGACGAACACCACGAGGATCGCGTTCTGCACCAGCAGCGACATCAGCTGTGCCATGCCAGCCTTTCGGTCGATGCGCCAAGCGGGTGCGGGGTGGGAGCGGGGTTCATGCGAACCCCGATTGTCCGGCATGGCCCAAGAACGTATCGGGCGCAGGCCATTCGAGAACGCCGTTTCAGCCGGCCCGCGAGACGCTGAAAGCGAAGGTGTTCATCCCGTCCTCGCTCGATGCGCTGACCTGCCCGCCATGCATGCTCGCCACCGCCTTGACGATGGCCAGGCCCAGGCCGTGGCCGTGGTGCTCGCCGCCGTCGTTGCGGGCGGCATCCACACGGTAGAAGCGATCGAACAGGTGCTGCAGGTGCTGCTCGCCGATGGCCGCGCCGGGGTTCGACACGGCGATCCAGGTCGCAGCCGGTTCCTCCCGCAGCGTGACGGTGATCTGCGCGCCCGGCCGCGAGTGCTCGATGGCGTTCTGCAGCAGGTTCGACATGGCGCGGCGGAACAGCGCGCTCTCCAGCCGCGCCTGGGCCTGCACGTCGCCCGCGATGCCGACCCGCGAGCCGCTTTCGTCGAGCACGAACTCGAAGAAGTCGATGGTCTTGCGCACCTCCTGCGCCACGGGCGTGAGCACGAGCCCGGTGGCCACCTCGCCGCGATCGGCGCGTGCGAGGAACAGCATGTCGTTGATGATGGAGCGCAGCCGCTCCAGGTCCTCCAGGTTGGCCTGCAGCACCTCCTGGAACTCGCCCGCGCTGCGCTGGCGGGAGAGCGCGACCTGCGTGCTGCCGATGAGGTTGGCGAGCGGCGTGCGCAGTTCGTGCGCGACGTCGGCGTTGAAGGCCTCCAGCTGGCCGTAGGCCTCTTCGAGCCGGGCGAGCGCGCCGTTGAAAGCCTCGGCGAGCGCCGAGAGCTCGACCGGCAGCGCCGTCGTCTGCAGGCGCTGCGACAGCGTCTTGGGCCGCAGCGCCAGCGCCTCGCCCGACAGCCGCTCCAGCGGCCGCAGCCCCAGGCGGGCGATCCAGTAGCCCGCCAAGGCCACCACGAGCACGCCGCCCAGCCCCAGGGCCAGCAGGGCCGTGAGGAAGGTCTCGCGCGTGCGTTCGTAGGGCTCCGAGTTGCGCCCCACGATGAGCCGCACCGCCGGCCGGTTCTCGAACGGCGGCACGTGGACCGAGAGCGTGCGGAACGGCCGCTCCTGCCCCGGCAGGAGGATGTCGGTGCTGCGGCCGTTGGCCTCGCGGGTAAGTCCATCGATTTCGGCCAGGCCCTTGCCGTACTGGAAGCGCGGGTCGTCGCTCAGCACCCAGAAGCGCACGCTGCCGTCTTCGGGCGTGAGCGCGTCCATGCGGGCCTGCACGCGCGACCAGCGCTCGGGCGTGCCGATGGCCTGGATCCAGAACTGCAGGCTCTTGACGGTGGTGTCGAGCTCTTCGTACTGGTGGCGCTCCAGCTCGCGCGCGAGCACGCCGTGCAGCGCGGCGCCGATGAGCGCGAAGGTGGCCAGCGCCACCACCGCGAACATCGCCACCAGCCGCGCGGTGATGGAGCCCTTCTCGAGTTTCACAGGGCGCCGCCCTCCCCTTGTGCTTCGTTCTCGGTGTCCCGCAGTTCCATGACATAGCCCATGCCGCGGATGGTGTGCAGCACCTTGGGGCTGAAGGGCACGTCGATCTTGTCGCGCAGCCGCTTGATGGCCACCTCGACCACGTTGGTGTTGCTGTCGAAGTTCATGTCCCACACCAGCTCGGCGATGGCGGTCTTCGAGAGAATCTCGCCCTGGCGGCGCGCGAGCACGGCCAGCAGCGCGAACTCCTTGGCCGTGAGGTCGATGCGCGTCGCGCCGCGAAAAGCCTTGCGCGCGAGCAGGTCGATCTGCAGGTTGGCGATGCGCAGCTGCACGGGCTCTTGCTTGCGGCCGCGGCGGTTCAGCGCCTGCAGGCGGGCCAGCAGTTCGAGGAACGAGAAGGGCTTGATGAGGTAGTCGTCCGCGCCTTCGTGCAGGCCCTTGATGCGGTCTTCCACGCGGTCGCGGGCGGTGAGCATGATGACCGGCGTCTCCTTGACGGCGCGCAGCGCGCGCAGCACCGCGAAGCCGTCCTGCCCCGGCAGCATGACGTCCAGCACGATCACGTCGTACTCGTGCGTGAGCGCCAGGTGCTGGCCGTCGATGCCGTTGTGCGCCATGTCGACCGTGCAGCCCTGCTCGGTCAGCCCCTTGGAGAGGTAGTCCGCGGTTCTCAGCTCGTCTTCGACAATCAGGATCTTCATGCTTTTGTCTCGCTCCATTCGGCTGGCACCTAGCCGTGCGCTTCGGCCACCGGCGGGGTCTCTTCGCCCCCGACTGCACCCTTGAGGGCCTTGCGGGCCGTGCGCGCTTCCTTGCGGCGCAGGTACCAGTAGTGGGCGCGGTCCAGGTACAGGTAGACCACCGGCGTGGTGAACAGCGTGAGTGCCTGCGAGAGTATCAGCCCGCCGACCATCGCGTAGCCCAGCGGCCGGCGAAGCTCCGAGCCCGAGCCGTGGCCCAGCATCAGCGGCAGGCCCGAGAGCAGCGCGCACATGGTGGTCATCATGATCGGGCGGAAGCGCAAGAGGCACGCCTGGTAGATCGCCTCCTGCGGCGCCATGCCCTGCTCGCGCTCGGCCTTGAGCGCGAAGTCGATCATCATGATGCCGTTCTTCTTCACGATGCCGATGAGCAGGATGATGCCGATCAGCGCGATCACGCTGAGGTCGTAGCCCCCCGCCATGAGGATCAACAGCGCCCCCACGCCGGCCGAGGGCAGCGTCGAGAGAATCGTGAGCGGGTGGATGTAGCTCTCGTACAAAAGGCCCAGCACGATGTACACCGCCACCAGCGCCGCGGCGATCAGGTAGGGCTGCGAGGACAGCGAATCCTGGAAGGCCTGCGCCGTGCCCTGGAACGAACCACTGAGCGATTGCGGCAGGCCCATGTCGGCCTGCGCCTTGTTGATGGCGTTGACCGCATCGCCCAGCGCATGGCCCGGCGCGAGGTTGAACGAGATCGTCACCGCCGGGAACTGGCCCTGGTGGCTGATCGAGAGGTACGCGGTCTTGCTGGTGTCCACCTTCACGAAGGTCGAGAGCGGCACCTGCTGGCCGGTGAGCGGCGAGGTGAGGTACAGCTTGCTGAAGAGCGCCGGGTCCTGCTGCAGCGCGGGCGTTACCTCCAGCACCACGTGGTAGCTGTTGAGCTGGGTGAAGTACTGCGCCACCTGCCGCTGGCCGATCGCGTCATACAGCGTCGCGTCGATGGTGGCGGGCGAGATGCCGAAGCTCGATGCGCGGTCGCGGTCGATGGTGAGCACCGCGGACGCGGCGGCGTTCTGCTGGTCGGATGCGAGGTCGGTGATCTCGGGCAGTTCCCTGAAGCGTGTCAGCAGCTTCGGCGCCCAGGTGTTGAGCTCGTCCAGGTTGGCGTCGGTCACCGTGTACTGGTATTGCGTGCGGGACGAACGGCCGCCCACGCGAATGTCCTGCCCCGCCTGCAGGAACAGGTTCACGCCCTGCACCTTGGCCAGCTGCGGGCGCAGCCGCGTGATGATCTCGTCGGCGGTGGCGTTGCGGCCTTCGTCCTTGGGCTTCAGGCTGATGAAGAAGTTGCCGGTGTTGTAGGTGGAGGAGCTGCCGTTCATGCCGAAGCCGGTCACGTCGGGGTCCTTGCGCACCACGTCGGCCAGCTCCAGCATGCGGGCGTTCATGGAGGCGAACGAGGCGTCCTGCGCCGACTCGGCAAAGCCCGAGATGAAGCCCGTGTCCTGCTGCGGAAAGAAGCCCTTGGGAATGACCATGAACAAAAAGCCCGTGGCCGCCACCGTGGCGATGAAGACCATCAGCGTGATGAACTGGTGGTCGAGCACCACATGCAGCCCGCGCTTGTAGCCGTTGAGCATGGCGTCGAAGCCGCGCTCGAACAGCTGGTAGAGCCGCCCGTGCTTGCGCGCATGCTCGTTCTTCAAAAAGCGCGAGCACAGCATCGGCGTGAGCGTGAGCGAGATGACGACCGACACCACGATGGTGAGCGTGACCGTCACCGCGAACTCGCGAAAGAGCCGCCCCACGATGCCGCCCATCAGCAGCAGTGGAATGAACACGGCAATGAGCGACACCGAGATCGAGATGATCGTGAAGCCGATCTCGCCCGCGCCCTTGTAGGCCGCCTCCATCGGCGACATGCCCTCTTCCACGTAGCGGTAGATGTTCTCCAGCATCACGATGGCGTCGTCCACCACGAAGCCGACCGCGATGGTCAGCGCCATGAGCGAGAGGTTGTCCAGGCTGTAGCCCAGCAGGTACATCACCGCCACCGTGCCCAGGAGCGCGAGCGGCACCGTCACGCTGGGGATCAGCGTGGCCGGCACGTTGCGAAGGAACACGAAGATCACGGCCACCACCAGCGCGATGGTCAGGAGCAGCGTGAACTCCACGTCCTTCACCGACGCGCGGATGGTCTGCGTGCGGTCGATGATCGCGTTGACATCGACCGTCGGCGGAATCGACGCCTTCAGGCGCGGCATCGCGGCGTTGATGCGGTCCACCGTCTCGATCACGTTGGCGCCCGGCTGCTTGGTGATGGCCAGCACGATGGAGCGGCCGTTCTGCACGGTGCTGCCCTCGGGCGCGGCGGCGCCGGCATAGGCCCAGCCGGCGATCTTCGCGTTCTCGGGGCCGTCCACGGCCACGCCGATGTCGCGCACGCGGATCGGCGCGCCGTTGCGGTAGGCCAGCAGCACGTCGTTCCACGGCTGCGCCTTCAGGAGCTGGTCGTTGGTGTAGACGGTGAAGCTCTGGTTCGGCCCGTCGATCGTGCCCTTGGGCGCGTTCACCGTGGCCGATGCGAGCACGGTGCGCACGTCCTCCAGGCTCAGGCCGAGGCCCGCCATCTTGGTCGGGTCGAGTTGCACGCGCACCGCGGGCTTTTGCGCGCCGCCGATGTTGACCAGGCCCACGCCCGCGATCTGCGAAATCTGCTGCGCGAGGATGTTGTCGGCGTAGTCGTTCACCTCGGTGAGCGGCAGCGTCTTGGACTGCACCGAGAGGATCAGGATCGGCGAATCGGCCGGGTTGACCTTGCGGAACGTGGGCGGGCTCGGCAGGTTGGCCGGCAACTGGCCGGTGGAGGCGTTGATGGCCGCCTGCACATCGAGCGCGGCGGCATCGATGCTGCGATCCAGGTCGAACTGCAGCGTGATCTGCGTGGAGCCCAGGCCACTGGTCGAGGTCATCTGCGAGAGCCCCGCGATCAGCGAGAACTGCCGCTCCAGCGGCTGCGCCACGTTGGACGCCATGGTCTCCGGGCTCGCGCCCGGCAGGTTGGCCGACACCTGGATCGTCGGAAAGTCGACCTGCGGCAGCGGCGCCACCGGCAGCAGCGGAAACACCGCCGCACCGACCAGGAGGATGGCGAGCGCCAGCAGCGTGGTGCCGATGGGGCGTTTGATGAAGGCGGCGGAGATGCTCAATTTCCGCTCCCGCTGGGGGTGGTGGCAGCGGTGGCGGCCGCCGCCTTCTTGGCGAGCGGCGGCTCGACGATGCTGGAGCCTGGCTTGAGCTTGTACTGCCCATCGACCACCACGCGCTGGTCGGCCGCCAGGCCCTTGTCGATCACGGCCACGCCGTCGGCGATCTGCAGCACGTGCACGGGCACGTTGTTGACCTTGTTCTCGGCATCGACCACCCAGATGTAGGTGCTGTCCTGGCCGCGCTGCACGGCGGCGGCGGGCACGGTCAGCGAATCGGGCCGGCGGTCCAGGTCCAGCCGCACGTTGACGTACTGGCCGGGCCACAGCGCGTGCTGCGGGTTGGCGAAGCTGCCCTTGAGCTGCACGGTGCCGTTGGTGGTGTCGATCTGGTTGTTCAGCAGGATGAGCTTGCCGGCGCCCAGCATCTGGTTGCCGGCGCGGTCGTAGGCCACCACCGCGAGCGGCTGGTTGCTCTGCTGCTGCACGCGGTTGATGTCCTGCACCGCGTCTTCGGGCAGCGTGAACTGCACGGCGATGGGGTCGATCTGGTTGATGACGACCAGGCCGTTGGTGTCCGCCGCGTGCACGATGTTGCCGGGGTCCACCAGCCGCGCGCCGACGCGGCCGTTCATCGGCGAGACGATGCGCGTGAAGCTCAGTTGCACCTCGGCGAACTGCACCTGCGCGGCGTCGGTCTGCACGGTGGCGGCGAGCTGGTTGACCAGCGCCTTCTGCGTGTCCAGCTGCTGCTGCGTGGCGGCGTCCTGCGCGATGAGCGTGGTGTAGCGCTTCAGGTCCGCGCGGGCGTTGGCGAGCTGGGCTTCGTCCTTCGCCTTGGTGGCCTGCGCCTGCGCGAGCTGCGCCTGCAGGGTGCGCGGGTCGAGCTGTGCGAGGAGTTGCCCGGCCTTCACGTCCTGCCCTTCGACGAAGCCGACCTTGTCGAGCTGCCCGTCGATGCGCGCCTTGACCGTGACCGTGGCCATCGAGGCGACGGTGCCGATGCCCGAGCGGTAGACCTGCACGTTCTGCGGCGTGACGCGCGCGGTGGTCACCTGCACCGGCGGCGTCCTGGGTGCTTCGGGCTTGGCGCCGAAGGCCTTGTTGTGGTTGAGCGCCCAGGCGCCGCCGCCCAGCACGATCACGAGCGTGGCGGCCGCGACCCAGGTCGAGCGGCGCTGAAGGGGGGCTTGGGTTGTCGTCGTCATGGCATCAATTTCCGGAAGTCGTTGCAGCGGCGGCGTCGGCGGTCCAGCCGCCGCCGGTGGCCGCGATCAGCGAGACGCTGGCCGCGAGCTGGCGGCCGAGCACCTGCGCGGCGGTGCGCTGGTTGGTGAGCGAGAGTTGCTGCGCCGTCACCACGCTCAAGTAGGTGGCGGTGCCTGCGCGGTACTGGCTCAGGGCCAGCCGCTCGGCGAGTTGGGAGGCCTGCACGGCCTCTGCCTGCAGCGCGGATTCGCGGTCGAGCACGCGCAGGGTCGCAAGGTTGTCCTCGACCTGCTGGAAGCCGCCGAGCACGGTCTGCTTGTATTGCGCGACCGAGGCGTCGTAGACGGCCACGGCCTGGTCGGTGTGGGCTTTGCGCAGGCCCCCGTCGAACACCGTTTGCGCGAGCGCGGCGCCGAGCGACCACACGCGGCTGGGTGTGTTGAAGAGCGATGCGAGGTTGCCGGCGCTGAAGCCGCCGCTGGCGCTGAGCACGATCTGCGGGTAGTAGGCGGCCTTGGCGACGCCGATGTTGGCGTTGGCAGATTGCACGCGGCGCTCGGCGGCGGCGATGTCGGGGCGGCGTTCGAGCAGTTCCGAAGGCAGGCCCGCGGGCGTGACTGGCAGTTGCATGCGCACGGCATCGGAGAGCGGGAGCGATGCAGGTGTCATGGGTACAGCCAGTGCGAACGGCTCCAGCGTGAACGATGCGGGCGCCTGCCCCGTCAGCACGGCGACGGCATGTTCGAGCTGGCTGCGCTGCGCTTCGAGATCGACGGCTTGCGCTTCGGCGGACTTGAGCTGGCTCTGCGCGAGGGCCACGTCGGAACGCAGCACCGTGCCTGCGGCGTACTGGTGCTGCGTGAGTTCGAGCGCCCGGGCGTAGGCCGCAGTGGTGCTGGCGTACAGGTCGCGCTGCAGGTCGATGACGCGGATCTGCAGGTAGTCCTGCGCGAGCGTGGTCTGGATGCTCAGGCGCGCCCCGGCCAGGTCGTCGGCGCTGGCCTGTGCGTCCGCATTGCCGGCCTCGACGGAACGGCGCACGGCGCCCCACAGGTCGGGCTCCCAGCTCGCGGCGAGGCCGAGGGTGTCGGTGGTGCCCAGCTTGAGGGCGCCGGTGCTGTTGGTCTGCGCGCGGGTCCCGCCTGCGTTGACGCCCACGGTCGGGAAGAAGCCCGCATGCGCGGCGGCGGCAATGGCCTGTGCCTCGCGGTACTGGGCTTCGGCGACGCGGATGTTCTGGTTGGCGGCGTTGGCCTGCACGACCAGCGCGCTCAGCGTGACGTCGCCGTAGGCCTCCCACCAAGGGTGGCTGGCGTCGATGACCTGGGGTGTGGCGGTCTTCCAGGGGCCGGTTTCCTTGTAGGCGACCGGCAGGTCCATGGAGGGCCGCACGTAGTCGGGGCCGACGGCGCAGCCTGCGAGCAGCAGTGCGGCGAGCGCAACGGCTGTCGTCTTGAAGGAAGAAGGAGTTGCAGCAAAGAGAACCATGGTGGGTTCACTCTAAGAACCCGGTTCAAACCCTTCGCTGTCGACTAACTGACAGTTCTGACAGTTTCCGGTTTTGCTCTTCCCCCGCCTGCCCCCAGAGGAGGAAGGATCACCACCCGCGTCCCATGCGATGTCGGCCTTCCTCTCGTGTTCTCTCTCCCGCTTGCAGGAAGGGTCGGTTCGTCGGGAGGCAGAAATGGCCATGGGGCGTGAAAAATTCTTCATGCGACCAACGTCAGTGGCAGCGATCGAGGCTGGCATCACGTGAATCCACATACAAGTCGCCATCCTCAATTTTGGAGACTCTCGAAATGTTGCGAAAAATCGTGGTGGTGGGCGACCCACCGGCGCCAGGCGGAGCAGTGTTGCCCTATGGCGGTCCCATGATGGATGTCCACGGCCATCGGATCGCGCTGATCGGAGGACGAGCCTACTGTGAGGGCTGCAACAGCGTCGGCATCATTGCCAAAGCTGGCGGACCTCGCCGAGGCCTGTTTTACAAAACCGAAATCGCGTTGGAAGGTGACGTGGTGGTCTGTCACTGCCCGTTGCCACCTCCACTCGTTGCCACGTTGGTGCATTCGTTCACTTACGATGACGCAATGGCTGGAGCGGTGAAGGAGTTCAGCCCAAGCTTCACCGCACTCCCGGGCTGGTTCGCAGGGGATTCAGCGGCAGTGGCGGCGAGCAGCAAGGTTGTCGACGACCTCGTCGAGCATCCGCCGGAGGCCGAGCAGACGGAGAACATCTGCCCGAACATGACCAACAAGCAGTTCTGCACTTTGGTACTCGGCTTGCGCGCCGATGCCGTGAAGATGGTTGAACGCCGCCTGAAAGACTTGGATCTTTGGGGAAAGCCCGAAAAAGCCAGAGTTATCCAGTGGTTTGGAATAGACGATGAGAAGACGAGGCAGCACTTGCGGGACGGTTTGTCCAAGTGTTTGCGCGTCCTCAAAGGGCTGACATGCGACAGCTTTGTGCGCTACTCTGAGCAGTTGATGCGCAGTGTCGGCTGCACGCCGTCAGGGAACAAGGCCGGACTGATTGCCGAGGTCTGCGGTCCAGATGTCAAGACACACACCATCGGTATCGCTGTTGGCTTCTGCGAGCTTCGCGACAGATCCGCGGAGGCCGACTCGCAATTGCAAACCCTGATCCACGAAGTCACACATTTCAGCGACACCTTCGGTTCAATGGACGAAATCTACAAAATGAGTGAAAGCCTGTCGATTGCCAAGGATACGAAGCGGGCACTTAGGAATGCGGACAGCATCACGGGCTATGTCGCCTATGGATTTAGCTATGCGGGGTAAGCTCTTCTTGCCCCTGCTGGCGGTGATATTGGCAATGGATTCTGCTCATGCCTGCTCGAGGTCATTTGCAATGGATCTTGATTTCATGGCGGACTCCGCAACCCTCGAAAAATCCGAAGTCGTGGAATTGGTGGCATGGCTCGACAAATGGAGGAGCGAATTTCCACGCTTGAAAAGCGTCACGGTCGACGGCCTAGCCCCGGCAAACGCCAAAGACGCCAAGCTGCTTGCCAAGCGTCGGGCCGAGGCCGCAACGCGGGCCGTCCAGCAGTTGCTCGAAGGCACACCGGTCCACACGAGCTCGCACTTGAGCTCTCCGTCCTCCACCTTCAAGGGGGGCAACTACGCTGGAATCGACCTGGTGCCTTTCCAGGAAGACCTGCCCGATTGCAGTCCGGTTCCTACACCTGGCGTCAAGCAAGGAGACCCAGGCGGCAGCAGGCGTTGAGCATCTTGCTTGTCGTCTTGTTCCCTCCCCTGCTGGGGTCGGGGTGGGGGCACGGCGGCGGTCGATGAAGCACGGCGCCAAACAAGCGCTGCTTGCCCCCATCCCAGCCTTCCCCCAGCGGGGGAAGGAGCAAGACAGGAAATCAGCGCGGCGCGTCGCCCTTGCGGTACTCGGCTGTGAGCTCATCCAGCTTCTGCTTGAGCGCCGGATCGAGCTTGTATTCCGCCGCCGCGATCGTCGCGTCCAACTGCTCCGGCCGGCTTGCACCGAGCAGCGGCGCGGTGATCAGCGGATTGGCCATCACCCACGCCACCGCCAGCGTCGCGAGCGGCACGCCCGCTTCGTCGGCCAGCTTGTGCAACTGCGTCACGGTGTTGAAGCTGCGCTCGTTCCAGTAGCGGTCCTGGTACATGCCGCCGGCGGTGCCGAGCGTGAAGCGGGTGTTTTCCTCGGGCTTGGCGCCGGGCTTGTACTTGCCGGTGAGCAGGCCTCCGGCCAGCGGGTTGTAGGGGATCACGCCCAGCCCCTCTTCGCTCGCGAGCGGCAGCAGCTCGCGCTCGATCTCGCGAAACAGGAGGCTGTAGCGCGGCTGCACCGACACGAAACGCGTGAACCGGTGCAGGTCGGACTTGCCGAGCGCACGGGCCAGGCGATAGGCCAGGAAATTCGACACGCCGATGTAGCGCGCGCGGCCCGACTTGACGATGACATCGAGCGCCTCCAGCGTCTCTTCGAGCGGCGTCTCGCGGTCGTCCATGTGCAGTTGGTAGAGGTCGACGTGGTCGGTCTTCAGGCGCTTGAGCGAGAGGTCGATGGCGTCCAGCAGGTGCTTGCGCGATGCGCCCTGGTCCCAGGGGTTGGGGCCGACTTTGTTGACCGCCTTGGTGGCGACCACGAAGCGGCGGCGTCCCGCGGGGCCTTGCTTTTCGAGCCAGTTGCCGATGATCTCTTCGGTGCGGCCGGTGGTCTCGACGGTGCCGCCCAGCGGGTACACGTCGGCGGTGTCCAGGAAGTTGATGCCGCCTTCGGCCGCCTTGTCCAGGATCTGGTGCGACACGGCCTCGTCGGTCTGCAGGCCGAAGGTCATGGTGCCGAGGGCGAGGCGGGAAACGGTGAGGCCGGTGCGGCCGAGTCGGGGGGGGGGAATGCTCATGGGGGCGCGCTCCGAGGGAGATGAGGGAGAGATGGGGGGGCGGCGGCCATCATAGGCACGGCCGCGCAATCCTGCAGGCGCCGGAGATTTCAGGTGGTTTCGAGATGCACGCCGGGCGCGCCGCGCGCCACCGAGAAGCGGGCCATGGGGGCCACGGCCGAGTCGGCGTTCTTCTCGTCTTCCACCGCGCGGAACTCGACCGCGCAGCCGCGCGCATCGAGCGTCATGAGCGCGTAGCCGCGCTTGTCGGCGCGGCCGTAGCGCAGGTGCTCGTTCTTCGCGCGCATGTTGGCCACGCTGGCGGCGCTCGGGCCTTCGGAGGTGATGGCGCCGCCGACGAACTCGGTCGCGACCGCCGGGCCCTGCGGCTCGCTGCGCAGGTCGGCGGCCCAGAAGGCATGCACGTCACCGCTGATGACGAGCGCATCGCCGCCGCGCGCCTTGTTCGCGGCCAGCGCGTCGAGGAGGCGCGTGCGGGAGGCCGCGTAACCGTCCCAGCCGTCCATCCAGTAGCCGTGCTCGGGGCCGCGCTTGCGGTCGGCTTCGGCGAGCAGCGTGGACTGGGCGACGACGGTCCAGCGCGCGGGCGGCGCGGCCAGTTCGTCCGCAAGCCACGCCTCCTGCTTCGCGCCGAGGAAGCTGCGCCCCGGTGCGGACCGGTCGGCGCAATCGGCCAGCGGCGAGGCGCTGCGGCCCGCAAGGCAGGCGTGGTGCGAGCGGTACTGGCGCCCGTCGAGCAGCAGCACGTCGAGCATGCGGCCGAAGCGGTGGCGGCCGTAGATGGTGGCATCGGCGCCGCGCGGCCGCATGCGCGCGGGCACGGGCATGTGCTCGTACCACGCTTGATATGCGGCGGCGCGGATCGCCAGGAACTGCGCGGAGTCGATGGTGCGCGGAGAGACGTCGTCGGTGTAGTCGTTGGCCACCTCGTGGTCGTCCCAGGTGACGAGCCAGGGGAAGGCGGCGTGCGCGGCCTGCAGGTGCACGTCGGTCTTGTAGAGCGCGTAGCGGTCGCGAAACTCGGCCAGCTGCGTCGGGATGCCGCCTTCGTGGCGGCGCACGTGGCGCGAGCCCCAGGAGCTTTCGTAGATGTAGTCGCCCAGGTGGACGACGAAGTCCAGCGGCTGCGCGGCCATGTCGCGGTAGGCCGCGTAGTAGCCCTGCTCGTACTGCTGGCACGACGCGAACGCGAAGCGCAGCGGCTGCGCGGCTTCATCGCCTTCGGCCGGCGCGGTGCGCGTGCGGCCCACAGGGCTGCGTGCGCCGCCCGCGGTGAAGCGGTACCAGTACGGGCGGCCCGGCTGCAGCCCCTGGACCTCGACATGCACGGAGTGCGCGAGATCGGCGGTGGCGATCGCCGTGTCCCTGGCGACGATGCGACGGAAGCGCTCGTCCTCCGCGACTTCCCAGCGCACATCGACCGGCGCATCGCCCATGCCGCCGCCCTGCAGCGGCTCGGGCGCGAGCCGGGTCCAGAGCACCATGCCGTCGGGCCGGGGCGTGCCCGAGGCCACGCCCAGCGTGAAGGGGGCGCGCGATGCCTGCTGCGCATGCAGTCGAAGAAAGGGATGGCCCAGCGACGCGGCGGCGAGCCCGCCGCACAGCAGGCGCCGCCGCGATATCGGCCGTGCACTCATCGGCGCGCGGCCAGCGCCAGGTCGGGCCGGTCGGTGGTGATCTGCCGTATCGGCATCGCGAGCCAGTGCGCGATCTCCTCGGGCTCGTTGATGACCCATGCGCCCAGTCGATCGGTGCCGAGCGCGGCGAGGCACTGCGACCACGTGGCCGCGAGCAGCTTCTTCTCGACCGCGACCACGCACCCGGGCATCGCCGCATAGCGCGCGAGCGCGCGGCCGATGCCGCCGAGCATCTCGGCCGAGCGGTGGTCGAGCGAGGCGAGCACGCGGCCGCCGGGCCAGCAGGCGAGCACCTGCTCCAGCACCTCGGGCACGAAGCAGGTGAGGTAGCTGCGCTGCGCCACGCCCGCGTCGTGCAGCGCCTGCACCATGCGCGCCACCGCGCCGGCGGGCAGCTCGCCGGCCGCATCGGTCTTGATCTCCACATGCAGCTCCATGCGCGTGGGCGCAAAGAGGCGAAGCACTTCGGTGAGCGACGGCACGCATTCGCCTTTGTCACCGCCCTGCTCGCCCTGCCCTTCTCGCAACCGCGTCGCCAGCACCTCGGCGCCCGTGCGGTCGCGGACGGGGCCGGTGCCTTCGGTGGTGCGGTCGAGCAGCGGATCGTGAATGACCACGGCCGTGCCGTCGCGCGTTTCCTGCACGTCGAACTCGACCGCGTCGGCGCCCGACGCGATGAGCTTGCGAAAGCCGCCCAGGCTGTTCTCGGGCCAGAGGTTGCGTGCGCCGCGGTGTCCCACGATGATCATTTTCTGCAGTGTCCTTGTTGGCTGTTTTCGCTTCACTTGCTGCTGTCCACCAGCCCTTTGACGAACGACCGCTGCAACGCTACCACCACGAGGATGGGCGGCAGCATGGTGAGCAGCGCGGCGCTCATCGCCACGTTCCAGGCCGGTTGCGAATCGGAGCGCGGGATCAGGTGCTTGAGGCCGATCACCGCCGTGGCCATGTCCTTGTCGGTGGTGAAGAGCAGCGGCCAGAGGTACTGGTTCCAGCCGTAGAGAAACAGGATGATCGCGAGCGCCGCGATGTTCGAGCGCGAGAGCGGCAGCAGGATGGTCCAGAAGAAATGCATCGGCGAGGCACCGTCGATTCGCGCCGCTTCGCACAGCTCGTCGGGCACCGTGAGGAAGAACTGGCGGAACAGGAAGGTGGCCGAGGCCGAGGCGATCAGCGGCAGGATGAGGCCCGGGTACGTATCGACCATGTTCCACGACAGCTGGATGTCGATGCTGTGGCCGGTGACCGCGTTCCACACCGCCGACAGGTGCAGCGTCTCCACCAGCCATTGCACCGGCAGCGCCGCATTGGCCACCGACTCGTAGGTCGGCGAGATGCGCACCTCGATCGGCAGCATCAGCGACACGAAGATCAGCCAGAAGGCCGTCATGCGAAAGCGGAAGCGGAAATACGTGATCGCAAAGGCCGACAGCAGCGACACCGCGATCTTGCCGAACGTGATGCCCAGCGCCACGACGAAAGAGTTGAGGAACAGCCGGCCGAAGTTGGCCTGCGTCCACGCGGTGCGCAGGTTCTGCACGAACTGGTCGCCGGGCAGCCACGGCAGCGGCACCTGCTGCACCTCGCCGATGGTGAGCGAGCCGGCCACGAAGGCCAGGTACAGCGGCACGCAGACGAAGGCCACGCCCACGAGCAGGATCGCGTGGCAGACGGCATCGAGCACGGGGGCGCGTTCAACCATGGGCGTGTTCCTTTGGAATGCGGCTCATACGTCGTAGCTCACGCGCCGCTCGACATAACGGAACTGCAGCAGCGTCATGAAGAGCGCGAAGATCATGAGGATGACCGACTGCGCGGCCGAGGAGCCGAGGTCCAGGTTGATGAACCCGTCCACGTAGACCTTGAACACCAGCACATTCGTCGCACCCGCCGGCCCGCCCTGCGTGACCGCATCGACGATGGCGAAGATTTCGAAGAAGCCGTAGACGAAGTTCATGACCGCCAGGAAGAACATCGTGGGCATGAGCAGCGGCAGCCCGATGCTGAAGAAGCGCTTGAGCGGCCCCGCGCCGTCCACGGCCGCCGCTTCGAGCAGCGACGAAGGCACTGCCAAGAGGCCCGCGAGCAGGAAGATGTAGTCGTAGCAGACGTGCTTCCACGAGGCGGCCAGGATCACCAGGATCATCGCGTCCGAGCCCACGCGGTTCGGGTCCCACGCAAGGCCGATCGCATGCAGCACCTGCGCGAGCGGCCCGACCGACGGGTTGAACAGGAAGGCCCACAGGATGCCCGCGATGACCGGCGCGATCGCATAGGGCAGCAGGATGATCGCCTTGTAGATGCCGCGCCCGCGGATCACCCGGTCGCTCGCGAAGGCCAGCACCAGCGCCACCGCGATGGTGAGCAGGTTCTGCAGCAGGGTGAACACCACCGTGACCTTCACCGACTCGTGGTAGGTCTCGCTTTGCAGCAGCTGCGCGAAGTTGTCGAAGCCGACGAAGTGCACCGTGTTGCCGAACGGGTCGGACAGGAAGAAGGCCTGCCCGAGCGCGCGGAACGACGGAATGAAAAAGAAGAACAGCAGGATGGTGAGCTGCGGCAGGAGCAGCAGCACGGGCAGGCGCACGTCCTTGAAGTGCGCGCGCTTGAGTCCCGCTTCGGGCTTGGCCATGCTTCGTTCTTCCGGGACCGGTACCGGTGCCGCTTCAGTAGCGGCCCTTGTTGAGCTTCTCGTACTGGCGAAGGATTTCGTTGCCGCGCTTGACGGCATCGTCCATCGCCACCTGCGGCGTCTTCTTGCCCGCCACCACGTTCTCGAACTCGTCGCGCTGGGCCATCATGGTCTGGGTGAAGTTGCCGAAGTGAAAGCCCGTGGAGTTGGCCGTGGGCGTGCCGCGCGTGAGCTGCAGGATCGCGATCTCGCGCGTCGGGTGGTCCTTGTAGTAGCCCTCGGACTTGGCCATCTGGTAGGCCTTGTTGGTCAGCGGCACGTAGCCCGTGGCCTTGAGCCACCAGACCTGCGTCTCGGGCTTGGCCAGGTAGTCCAGGAAGGCCGCGGCGGCTTCGTACTCGGCCGGCTTCTGGCCCTTCATGACCCACAGCGACGCGCCGCCGATGGTGCTGTTCCTGGGTTGCTTGCCCTCTTCCCACGGGAGGTAGGTGGCGCTCCAGTCGATCTTGGCCTCGCGCTCGATGCCGCTGTGCGCGGCCGTGGAGGCGAAGAAGGTGGAGCACTTGCCCGAGGTGAAGAGCTGCTCGGGGCTCAGGCCCTGGCCGGCGATCTGCATCACGCCGTCGTCGATCCACTTCTTGATGCGCCCGACCTGCGAAACCACCGAGGTCTTGTTGTAGGTGAACTCGGTGTCCAGGCCCTGGTAGCCGTTGGCCTTGGTGGCATAGGGCAGGTCGTTGATGGCGCTGTAGTTCTCCAGCAGGCTCCAGTGGTAGTCGCCCGCGAGCACCGAGCCGCAGGCCGAGATGCCTTTCTGCTTGATGGCGTAGAGCTGTTTTTCCAGCTCCTGCCAGGTCTCGCCGGGCTTGGCGAAACCGGCCTTCTCGAAGTGCGCCTTGTTGTACCAGAGGATGGGCGACGACGAGTTGAAGGGCATCGTCATGAGCTTGCCCTTGTAGCTGTAGAAACCCGCCACGGGCTTGACGAAATCGGCCCACTCGACCTTGTAGCCGCGCTGGTCGAGCAGGTCCTGCACGGGCATCGTCGCGTCGGACAACAGCATCGTCATGAAGCCGCGCTCGTAGATCTGCACGAGCGCCGGCGCGCGCTTGGCGCGGTAGGCGGCGATGGTGCCGTTGATGACCTCGTCGTAGCTGCCCTTGTTGACCGCCACCACCACGTACTTCTGCTGCGAGGCGTTGAAGTTTTTCACCAGCTCGTCGACGCGCTCGTTGAGCGCGCCGCCCATGGCATGCCACCACTGGATCTGCACGGGCTGGGCGGCCGCGGGCATGGCGCTGGCAAGCCATAGCGCGGATGAAATGGCCAGCGTGGCCAGGGTGCTGCGTCGGTGGGGATTCATCATCGCTGTCTCCTGTGGATCGTGGGTGCAGGTTCAGGCGGACCAGAAGCCGCCGGGGCTGAAGAGATCGGTGATCGCGGCATCGAGCCAGCCCAGGTCGTCGAGCAGGTCGAGCACGGTGTAGCGGCGGCGGATGAGACGCGCGCGGCGGTAGTCGGCGGCCAGGCGCGCGGCGGCGATGCCGAGGTCGTCGGGGTGCGCAGCACCGCCGAGGGTGCGCAGGCGCTGCTGCATGTCGGATGCGCCGATGAGTTGATGCGAGAGTCGGGCGCGCAGGTCGGGCCAAAGAGCGGCGAGGTTTTCGATGCGGGCGCGGCGACCGCCCGTGGCGCGCTTGGCATGCATCTCTTCGCGTGCGGCGGTGCGGAATTCATCGCGGTCGAAAGCTGCATCGATCTCGCGCAGGAGTGCGACGTCATCGAAGCCGTCTTGCGCGTGTGTCGCGGCCGATGCAAAGGCGGCGTCGGGCCGCGCCAGCAGCCATTCGTACATCGCGAGCATGGCAACGCAGCCGACGCCCACGCAGGCGCCGTGCGCAGCAGGTTCACCGCCGATCTGCAGGTTCTCCATTTCCCACAGGTGGGAGAACTGGTGGTCGCTGCCGCTGGCCGGGCGCGAGTTGCCGTGGGCCTGCATTGCGAAGCCGCTGACCAGCAGGCCCGCCATGAGGTCGCCCGTGGCCTCGGGATCGCGCGCGGCGATGCGGCCGGGCGCGCCGAGCCAGTCGCGCAGGTGCGCCTGCACCATGTCGTAGGGGCGGCGGCTCAGGGCTTCGACGCCCAGCGCATCGGCCAGCAGCCAGTCGGCGCCGGCCACGGTCTTGCCCGCAAGGTCGCCGTAGCCCCACGCCGTCATGCGCGCGGGCGCGGCGCCGAGCACACCCAGGTCGGCCAGCACCGCGACGGGCGGCGGGCAGGCGAGCGTGCGCTTGAAGCCGTCTTCGTCGAGCAGCGCTGCGCCGGAGGCCGCGTAGCCGTCCATCGAGGCTGCCGTGGCCAGGCAGACGTAAGGCTTGCCCGCGATCGACGCCGCGTGCTTGACCAGGTCGTTGATGACGCCCGAGCCCACGGCCACCGGCGTGAGGTCGTGCGCGGCGAGCTTGCGGGCGATGGTGGCCGAGGCCGACACGCGCGGCTTCAGGCGCGGGCGCGCGGGCAGCAAGAGCGGTGGCGCGAGCGCAATGCCGCCCGCTTCGAGCAACGCCTGCGCGGCTTCGCCCGCCACGTCCCATGTCGTCTCGTCGGTCACGAGCATCCAGCGCGCACCGGGCGCGACGCGGCGCAGAACGTCGGGCATCGCGCGCACCGCGGCGCGCTCGAGGACGACTTCTTTGGTGACCGCGGCATCGCGCAATGCGGCCCGCAACGGGGATGTCTGTTCGCTCATGTCTCCAGGGGATTCTTGCGCCGGATCGTCGGCGATGAACAAGTGTATATTCTGAAATGCATTTGTTTCAAGCAGGTGACTACCCGGTGTTTTCACCATCACGCGGCAGAATCGGCACACAACAACGGAGCATTCGCATGGCAGAGGAAGATCAGGTGGCGGTGCGCGTGGCCTGGCTCTACTACATGGAGGGCCTGACGCAGGACGGCATCGCCACGAAGCTCGGGCTCACGCGGCTGCGCGTGAACCGGCTGCTCGGCGAGGCGCGCGAAAGCGGGCTCGTGAGCATCAAGATCAACTCGCGCCACGAGGGGTGCCTCCGGCTCGAAGAAGAACTGCGCACGGTGTGCGGGCTGCGCGAGGCGGTGATCATTCCGACGCCCGAGAGCCCCGACCTCATTCCCGTGCTGCTGGGCCGCACGGCGGGCGAATACCTGTCGAGGCTGCTGGAGACACAGCGCGTGCGTGGCCTGGGCGTCGGTTGGGGCGCGACGCTGCGCGAGGCGATCCGCCACATTGCGCCGGGGCAGTGGCCGAACCTGCATGTCAACTCGATCATGGGCGGGCTCACGCGCGGCCTGGAGATCAACACCTTCGAGACCGCCAGCGCGTTCGCGGCGCGGCTCGGCGCGCAGTGCAGCTACCTGGCGGCGCCGCTGTATGCGGGCAGCGCGAAGTCGCGCGACACCATCGTCTCGCAGGACGTGTTCAAGGAAGCCTTCGGGCAGATCGCGGCCAACGACGTCGCGCTGCTGAGCGTGGGCGACCTGAGCACGCGGTCATTGCTGGTGCGCTACGGGCTGCCCAAGGACGTGCCGGTGGCGAGCCTCCGGCAGGCCAAGGCGGTGGGCGACATCATCGGCCAGTTCCTCGACCGCCACGGCAAGCCCGTGAAGCACGCGCTGAACCAGCGCGTGGTGGCGCCTTCTCTGGAAGAACTCGCGCGCATCCCGACGGTGATCGTCGCCTCGGGCGGCGAGAACAAGGCGCCGATCATCGCGGCCGTGCTGCGGGCGAAATTGCTGTCGGTGCTGATCTGCGATGAGCAGACCGCGCGCGCGGCGCTGAAGCTCTATGAAGCGCTCGGCGCGCGCTGAGCCGAAGGAGCCGCAGCGCGCGACGGCGCCACCACCGTGACCCGCGCCGTCATGTATGGGTGCACCGAGCAGACATAGTCATATACGCCCGGCTTGTCGAAGCTGCGCGCGAAGGCCTTGCCGGGCAGCAACAGGTCGATGCCGGCCGAAGCGTCCTTGAAGACCACGCCGTGCGGCGCGCCGTCGTCGTTCTGCCACGTCAGGGTCTGGCCGACGCTGACGGTGACCTGCGCGGGCTCGAAAGCGAAGTTGCGGATGGCAACGTGCGCCGACCCGCCGGCGTGCGCGCTGCCCGGGCCGGCCGTGCGCTGCACGGCGATCTTGCGCGGCGCATTGCCCACCGCCACGGTGTGCGCCGGCCCGCCCGCCAGGTCGACCACGCTCACGTCGTTGGAGCCTTCGTTGCTCACCCACAGCTTCTTGCCGTCCGCCGAGATGTCCAGCCAGTGCGGCTGCTTGCCCACGCCGATGCTTCGACCCGGCGTGCGCGCCGCCGGGTCGAAGAGCATGACCTCGCCCGGCCCCTGCACGACCACCACGCCGCTGGCCATGCCGGCGAAGTGCTGGGCGATGTGAGGAGAGACGCCCGTGGCGACGGGCGTCTGCCACTGGTTCGTCGCCGGATCCAGCACCTGCACGGCGGCTGCGCCCGCCAGCGTCAGGTACAGCGCCTTGCCGTCGTGGCCGAACTCCAGGTCGCGCGGCGCCTTCTCAAGCGGGATCTCGGCCACCACCTTGCGTGCCGCCAGGTCGATGACCACGAGCGCGAAGTGCCCCGGCTCCTGCGAGGCGACGTAGGCCTGCCGGCCGTCGGGCCGCACGGCGATGGTGTGCGGCTTGGGCACGGGCACGGTGGCGCTCACGGTGTGCGTCGCGGTGTCGACGAAGGCCACGCGGTCGTCGCCGTTGACAGCCACCAGCACCCAGCGGCCGTCGGCCGTCGCGGCCAGGCCCTGCGGGCCCTTGCCGACCTCGATGGTGTGCGTCACGCTGTCGGTCGCGGCATCGATCTCGCTCAGTGCGGAGGCGCTGGCCCCGCTCACGAACACGCTGCGCCCGTTCGGGGAGATGACGATGCCGTCCGGCCCCGCGGCCACCGGCACCGTGGCGAGCACCCGCTCAGTGCCTGTGTCGATCACGCTGACCGTGCTGTCCTTGAAGTTGCCGACGTAGGCCTTGGGGCCCGCGGCCAGTGCGGTGAAAGCGAAGGTGCTCGAGGCCGCGAGAACGGCGAGGATGCGCGCAAACCGGGGAATGGCGATCATGATGAAAGACTCCAGACAAAGAGTGGAAAGAGAATCGACGCAAGGCATGACGCACGGCGCGCCCCGCTTATTCCCCGCAGGCCCCGAAAAAAAGATGGAATAAAACGCGTGGCCGCCGCGTCATGCAGGAAGAACAAGCCCATTGACCGATCTGACCGACCGCACACGCCAGTTCGAAGCCGCCGCGCTGCCGCATCTCGATGCGGCATGGAACCTTGCGCGCTGGCTGTTGCGCGACGACCAGCTGGCCGACGACGCGGTGCAGGAGGCGTACCTGCGAGCTTTTCGTTTTTTCGAGAGCCTGCGCGGCGAGAACGCGCGGCCGTGGCTGCTGGGCATCGTGCGCAATGCCTGCTACGACTGGATGCGGCAGAACCGGCAGTTGGCCGACCAGCTGGAATTCGACGAGCTGCGCGACAGCGAGGCCGCGGCCCCGGCCTCTCCGGATGCGAGCGATCCGGCCCGGCAATGGGAGCAACGCGTGCAGGGCGAGCGCATCAACGCCGCCATCGACGCCCTGCCCGCGGTCTATCGCGAAGTGATCGTGCTGCGCGAGCTGGAGGAGATGCGCTATGAAGACATCGCGCGCATTGCCGGCGTGCCGCTGGGCACGGTGATGTCGCGGCTCTCGCGCGCCCGCGCCCTGCTGCGCGAAAGCCTGCGCGACGAACGCCCGGGCCACACGGCGGAAAGGACACACCATGCCAATTCCTGACGACGAGCTGGGGCTGATGGTCCGGCGCCATGCCGTGCGGCACACGCCGCCGGCGGCGCTGGCCGGGCGCATTGCGCAGGCGCTGCGTTCCGAGGCAGGCGCGACGACCGTTGCCGCACCTGCCGTCCCGGTGCGCAACCGGCGCGGCTGGTGGCAGGGACTGGTCGGCTTCGGCGCCGGGGCGGCCACGGCCTGGGGTCTTGCGCTCGTTCTGCTGGCGGTCCCGATGGCGCCGCAGGACGCGTTGGGCGAGGCCGTCACGGCCAACCATGTGCGCTCGCTGATGGCCTCGCATCTGGCCGACGTGGCCTCGACCGACCAGCACACGGTGAAGCCGTGGTTCGCAGGCAAGCTCGACTTCTCGCCGCCCGTGGTCGACCTGGCCGCCGAAGGCTTCGCGCTCACCGGCGGCCGGCTCGACTACCTGGACGGGCGGACGGTGGCGGCGCTGGTCTACCGGTCAGGCCCGCATGTCATCAACCTCTTCGTCTGGCCCACGGCCGACGCGAAGGCGCAGGCGCCCGCCTTCTCCGCGCGGCAGGGCTACCAGCTCGCGCACTGGGCGCAAGGCGGCATGCAGGCATGGGCCGTGTCGGACCTGAACGCGGCCGAGCTGCAGAACTTCGCGACGCTCCTGCGCGAGCGGACAGCGCCGCACGCCACGCGCCCCTAGCCGGCCACTCAGCAAACGCGAACCGCGGCGCTAGAAGGATCACGCCCCCTTCCAGAGATACCGCGGAACCGGCTCCACCGGGCCGCAGGCATCGGCCCCTGCAAGGGGGTTGGCGCAGCGACACGAAGTGCGCGAAGCCTGGGGGTTGGCTCAGTAAGCGGCGATCTCCGTCACGCTGTTCCAGTCGCTCGCGGTGCTGCCGTGGCCGACGATGCGCACGTAGCGCGTGCTCGCATCGGGAATGTCGTAGTACTCCATGCCGGCGGTCTGGCCGCTGCTGCGGCCTTGCCAGCGGGGCGTCCATGCGAGGCCGTCGGGCGAGGTCTCGATGTCGAAACGCGCGCTGCGCTGGTCGCCCAGGTAGAACGACACGCCGACCTTGTGCACGAGCGCGCCGGCGCCAAGGTCGATGCGCAGCCACTGGCCGTCGCCCTGTGCGCTCCAGCGCGTGGCCGCGTTGTTGTCGGTGGCGCCCGTGGCGGGGTTGCCGGCCTGCGCGCTGCTGGCCGTCACGCCCACTGTCGCGAGCGGTGCCGAGCCCGGCGGCAGGCGGCGTGCGCGCAGCATGGCTTCGAGCAGGTAGTAGTCGCCCCAGCCGGTGCCCTGGTTGTAGAGCCCTTCGTTCTTGTGATAGCTCGACTGCAGCAGCAGCGCCTGCGTGTTGCTCGGCGAGCCGAGCGTCGCGAGGTACGGCGGGCTCAGCACCGCGCCGAGCAAGGTCCTGGCGGCATTGCGGTAGGTGGTGGCGCGCGTGGCGTCGGTCTCCAGCAGCGACAGTTCCATCAGCCCGCTCGCGGCAATGGCGGCCGCGGAGCTGTCGCGCGGTGCGTTGGGAATGGCGGGGTCGTTGAAGTCCCAGAACGGCACCTTGTCGGCCGGCAGGTGGCCGATGAACCAGTCGGCCATGCGCCGCGCGGTGTCCAGGAACTGCTGCTCGCCGGTGAAGCGGTAGGTCGTCGTGAAGCCGTAGATGCCCCAGGCCTGGCCGCGCGCCCAGGTCGAACTGTCCGAGTAGCCCTGCACCGTCGATCGCGACTTCACCGCGCCGGTGGTCGGCGAATACACGACCAGGTGATAGCTGCTGCCATCGGGCCGCACATGGTTCTGCATGGTCTTGATCGCGTGGCTGCGCGCGCGGTCGTACAGCGTGCTGGAGCCGCCGTGGGTCGATGCCCAGAACATCAGCTCGATGTTCATCATGTTGTCGATGATCACCTGGAAGTTCGTGGTGTCGCTGATCGAACCCCATGAGCGCACGGCGCCCACGTCGGGGTCGTAGCGGCTCGACAGCGAGTTGGCCGTGGTGAGGATGGTCTGCAGGTAGCTCGCGTTGCCGGTCATGCGGTAGCCGTTGCCGTACGGCGTGAACACCATGAAGCCGACGTCGTGCGTGCCGGTGTTGGTCGACTGGTTGCCCATGCCCGTGGTCCATGCGGCTGCGCGCGTGTCCCAGCCCTGGGTGGCGTTCTGCGCCTGCAGCATCCAGAGCGACGAGGGGAAGAAGCCGCTGATCCAGTTGCCCGAGCCCGCGTACTGCCAGGCCTGGGCCGCGTCGGTGCCCGTGAGGATCGGGTAGGAGGCCTTGTTGCTGCGTGCGGCGATCGGCGTGTCCTGCTGGGCGGCCACGGCCCAGCCGTTGCGGATCTTCAGGTCCAGCGGGTCTTCGGCCTGCGCATGGGCCAGGGGTGCGGAAAGCGCCATGGCAAGCAAGGCGGCGCGCGAAAAAGACATCTGCATCGGTTGTCTCCGTTGTGTTGTTGTCGGCGCGGCCATTGGACAGGTGGTAAGGCCACTTGGCAATCTTTGATGCATCATGGTTTACCCCGGGGCGAAGTCCGGACGATGCGCTGCCGGGGCCCGAGCCGCTCCGTATAAGCTCCGACCCGACACACGCCTACCCCGAATGAGCAAACCTCCTTTCCGAGCCATCGAGACCAAACGGCTGTACCGGCAGATCGCCGAGCAGATCAGGGAGCACATCGACAGCGGCCACTACGCGCCCGGCGAGCGACTGCCGGCCGAGCGCGAACTGGCCGAGCTGCTGGGCGTGAGCCGGCCCTCGGTGCGCGAGGCGCTGATCGCGCTGGAGATGGAGGGCCTGGTCGCGCTGCGTGCGGGCACCGGCGTCTTCGTGCAGGAACATCACCTGCGGCGTCGCGAGCTTCCGCTGGCCAAGGGGCAGTCCGCACCCGGCCCGTTCGACGTGCTGGCCGCACGCATCCTGGTGGAGGCCGAATGCGCGGCGCTGGCGGCGCGACATGCGACGCCTGCGCAGTTGCGGCAGCTGAAGTCGATCCTCGCGCAGATGAAGGTGCAGTCCACGCACAGCCCCGAGGCCATTGCACTGGACGAAGGTTTTCACCTGTGCATCGCGGAGGCCAGCGGCAATGCCGCGCTGCAGCTGCTGGTGCAGCAGTTGTGGGCGCAGCGCACGGGCGAGCTCTACACGCAGCTGGAATCGCACTTCGTCGGCGAATCGATCTGGCAGCTGGCGTTGCAGGAACACGAGGCGCTGGTGGACGCCATCGCCGCCAAGGACGCGAGCGCCGCACGCAAGGCGATGCAGGTGCACCTGCGCAATGCGAAGGTGCGCTTCGCGTCGAACCGGGAATCGGGCGGCTAGCCGCCCTGCCCTACATCGCGACGCTCAACCCGCCGAGCCTTCGTAGGCGGCGACTTGCGGACGGCGGCGCGCATCGGCCCGCGCACTCATCACGCCCCAGCCGAAGATGCCGATGCCCGCGAGCGCGAGCAGCGCGCCGACCCAGCCGGTGGAGGTCCAGCCCAGGCCGGCCGAGATGGCCACGCCGCCCAGCCACGCGCCGAGCGCATTGGCCATGTTGAAGGCCGAATGGTTGAGCGCGGCGGCCAGCGTCTGCGCATCGCCGGCCACGTCCATCAGGCGGATCTGCAGCGCCGGGCCGATGGCCACGGTGGTGCCGATGAGGAACACGCCGATGGCGGCCGTGACCACGTGCTGCGCCGCGAAGGTGAAGAGCGCGAGCACCAGCACCGCGTACACCAGCACGCCGGCGATGGTGCGCATCAGCGACTTGTCCGCCATCCGCGAGCCCACGATATTGCCGGTGACCATGCCCAGGCCGAACAGCGCGAGCACGAAGGGCACGTTGTGCACCGACAGGTGCGCCACCTCGGTCAGCGTGGGCTTGATGTAGCTGAACACCGCGAACATGCCGCCGAAGCCGATGGCGCTGATGCCCAGCGTGAACCACACCTGCTTGCGCTTGAGCGCACCGAGCTCGCGCCACGGGCTGGCACCGGCCGCGGCGGCGATGTCGGGCACATCGCGGCGCAGGAGCACCACGGCCACGAGCGCGATCACGCCGACGAACACGAAGGCCGCGCGCCAGCCGAAGAGCTGGCCGAGCCACGCCGCGATGGGCACGCCGACCAGCGTGGCGCCGGTGAGCCCGAGCATCACGAGGCCCACGGCGCGCGCGCGGCGCCCCGGTGGCGCGAGCGTGGCGGCCACGAGCGCGGCCACGCCGAAGTAGGTGCCGTGCGGCAGGCCCGTGGCAAAGCGCAGCAGGTTGAGCGAGAGATACCCGGGCGCCATGGCGCTGGCGAAGTTGCCGGCGGCGAACACGGCCATCAGCGCGATCAGCAATGCGCGCCGGCCCCAGCCTGCCGCGAGCACGGCCAGCACCGGGGCGCCGACGACCACGCCGAGCGCATAGGCGCTGATGACATGGCCGGCCTGGGGAATGCTGACATCGATGTCGCTCGCGACTTCGGGCAGCAGGCCCATGATGACGAATTCGCCCGTGCCGATGGCGAAGCCGCCGACGCCGAGCGCGAGCACGGCCCGCAAAAAATTGACGGGCTTCGACGACGGGGAAGAAACGGGAATGGCGGTGTCCGCGCTGTCCAGCGCGGGTGGGGAGGCGTTCAAGGCCAGGCTCCTGGAGGGGTGCCCGGCGGCGACGGGCAGGGGTCAATTTTAGGGTAAACCCTGAAATCGGCCGATACGCAGATGCCAAAGGCCCGGTATCGGGCAAGGCCTCGAAGGGCCGCTGCCTGCGGTCAGATCGCCACGAGTTGGCGCACGCCCTGCGCCTCCATGTCCTTGCCCAGGCCCCGCGCGATGACCTCGCCGCGCTCCATCACCAGGTAGTCGTCGGCCAGTTCCTGCGCGAAGTCGTAGTACTGCTCGCACAGCACGATGGCCATGTCCCCGCGGTCGGCCAGCATGCGGATGACGCGGCCGATGTCCTTGATGATGCTGGGCTGGATGCCTTCGGTGGGCTCATCGAGGATCAAGAGCTTGGGCTTGGGCGCGAGGGCGCGCGCGATGGCCAGCTGCTGTTGCTGCCCGCCCGAGAGGTCGCCGCCTCTTCTGTTGATCATCTGCTTGAGCACCGGGAACAGCTCGAACAGTTCCGACGGAATCGGCGTGCTGCCGCTCTTGTAGGCCAGGCCCATGCGCAGGTTCTCTTCGACCGTGAGCCGCGCGAAGATCTCGCGGCCCTGGGGAACGAAGCCGATGCCCGCTCTTGCCCTGTCGTAAGGCGTGGCCTTCTGGATCGGCTTGCCTTCCAGTTCGATGCTCCCGCTCTTGATGGGCACCAGGCCCATCAGCGATTTGAGCAATGTGGTCTTGCCCACGCCGTTGCGGCCCAGCAGCACGGTGACCTTGCCGAGCGTGGCCTGGAAGCTCACGTCACGCAGGATGTGGGAGCCGCCGTAGTACTGGTGGATGTTCTTGACTGTCAGCATGGCGTTCGTTTCCTCAGCGGCCCAGATAGACCTCGATCACGCGCTCGTCGGCCTGCACTTCGTCGAGCGTGCCCTGTGCCAGCACGGAGCCGTCGCACAGCACCGTGACGATCTCGGAGATCGTGCGGATGAAGCTCATGTCGTGTTCCACCACCATCAGCGAATGCTTGCCCTTGAGGGTGAGGAAGAGCTCGGCGGTGCGCGCCGTTTCTTCGTCGGTCATGCCGGCCACGGGCTCGTCGAGCAGCAGCAGCTTGGGGTCCTGCATGAGCAGCATGCCGATTTCCAGCCACTGCTTCTGGCCGTGGCTGAGGTTGCCGGCCAGGCGCGACACGCTCTCGGCCAGGTGGATGGTCTCCAGCACTTCGGCCAGCCGGTCGCTCTGCGCCGAGTCGAGCTTGAACAGCATCGACGCGCGCACGCCCTTGTTGGTCTTGAGCGCGAGCTCCAGGTTCTCGAACACGGTGAGGTGCTCGAACACCGTCGGCTTCTGGAACTTGCGGCCGATGCCCAGCTGGGCGATGTCGGCCTCGCGGTGGCGCAAGAGGTCGATGGTGCTGCCGAAGAAAACCGTGCCCGAATCGGGCCGCGTCTTGCCGGTGATGATGTCCATCATCGTCGTCTTGCCTGCGCCGTTGGGGCCGATGATGCAGCGCAGCTCGCCCGGCGCGATGTCCAGGGAGAGCTTGTTGATGGCCTTGAAGCCGTCGAAGCTCACGCTCACGTCTTCCAGGTACAGGATGCGGCCGTGCGTGATGTCGACTTCGCCCGGCGTGGCGATGCGGCCGAAGCCGGCCTCGCGGCCGCCCGACTCGGTGCTGCCGCTCGCGTAGTGAATGCTGCCTGCTCTCGCTGCGCGCTCGGCGCCGGCTTCCATCAGGTCGGGCGTCATGCGCGGGCTCCCTTCACGTCGGCGGCCAGCGGCGCATGCAGTGCCTCGGGCGCCATGCCCTGCCCTGCGGCCATGGCGCGCTGCGCTTCCTCGCGGCCTGCGCTCGGTGCGGCGGGTGCCGCCTTCTCGCGCGACAACCACTTCTTCACCAGACCCACGATGCCGTTCGGCAGGAACAGCGTGACAGCAATGAACAAGGCGCCCAGGAAGTACAGCCAGTACTCGGGATACGCCACCGTCAGCCAGCTCTTGGCGCCGTTGACGATGAAGGCGCCGATGATCGGCCCGATCAGCGTCGCGCGCCCACCGACCGCAGCCCAGATCGCGATCTCGATGGAGTTGGCCGCGCTCATCTCGCCCGGGTTGATGATGCCGACCTGCGGCACATAGAGCGCGCCGGCCACGCCGCACATGACGGCCGAGATGACCCAGATGGTGAGCTTGTAAGGCAGCGGGTTGTAGCCCGAGAACATCACGCGCGTTTCCGCATCGCGGATGGCCTGCAGCACCCGGCCGAACTTGCTGCCGATGAGCCACTTGGCGAAGAGGAAGAAGCCCAGCAGCGTGAGGCCCGTGAGCGCGAAGAGCGTCATGCGCATCTCTTGCGTGGCGATCGGGATGTTCAGGATGCGCTTGAAGTCGGTGAAGCCGTTGTTGCCGCCGAAGCCCGTCTCGTTGCGAAAGAACAGCAGCATCGCCGCGAAGGTCATGGCCTGCGTGATGATCGAGAAATACACGCCCTTGATGCGCGAGCGGAAGGCGAAGAAGCCGAACACGAAGGCGATGACGCCCGGCACCGCGACGATCATGATCAGCGTGGCGATGAAGCTGTCGCTGAAGGTCCAGTGCCAGGGCAGCGTCTTCCAGTCGAGGAACACCATGAAGTCCGGCAGGTCGCTCTTGTAGTTGCCGTCGCGGCCGATCTGGCGCATGAGGTACATGCCCATCATGTAGCCGCCGAGTGCGAAGAACAGGCCGTGGCCCAGCGAGAGGATGCCGGTGTAGCCCCAGATCAGGTCCATCGCCAGCGCGCAGATGGCGTAGCACATGATCTTGCCGAGCAGCGCCACCGCGTAGTCGCTCATGTGCAGCGGGCTGTCGGCCGGCACCACGATGTTGAGCACCGGTGCCACGGCGCACACCACGATCAGCGCGATGAAGAAGGCCGTCCAGCCCTTGCCGCTCAACAGCGGCCCTTTGGTTGGCAACGTGACCTTGCTCATGCTTCCGCGCTCCGGCCCTTCATCGCGAAGATGCCTTGCGGGCGCTTCTGGATGAAGATGATGATGAAGACAAGCACCGCGATCTTCGCGAGCACCGCGCCCGCCCAGCCTTCGATGAACTTGTTGAGAATGCCCAGCCCCAACGCCGCATACACGGTGCCCGCGAGCTGGCCGACGCCGCCCATCACCACCACCATGAAGCTGTCCACGATGTAGCTCTGGCCGAGGTCCGGTCCGACGTTGCCGATCTGGCTCAGCGCGCAGCCCGCCAGACCCGCGATGCCCGAGCCGAGCGCGAAGGCGTAGGTGTCGATGCGCGCGGTGTTCACGCCCATGCATGAGGCGATCGGGCGGTTCTGCGTGACGCCCCGCACGAACAGGCCCAGGCGCGTCTTGCCGATGAGCCAGCCCATCGCGAGCAATACGAGCACCGCAAAAATGATGATGCAGATGCGGTTCCACGGCAGCGTGACGTTGCTCAGCATCGTGAAGCCGCCGCTCATCCAGCCTGGGTTTTCCACCCCGACGTTCTGCGCACCGAAGAGCGTGCGCACCAGCTGCTGCAGCATCAGGCTGATGCCCCAGGTGGCCAGCAGCGTCTCCAGCGGCCGGCCGTAGAGGAAGCGGATGACGCCGCGCTCGAGCACCGCGCCCACCAGCGCAGATGCGAGGAACGACACGGGAATCGCGGCGACCAGGTACCAGCCGAACGCCGCCTCGGGCATGTACTTCTGGAAGATGCCCTGCATCACGTAGGTGGCGTAGGCGCCGATCATCATCAGCTCGCCGTGCGCCATGTTGATGACGCCCATGAGGCCGTAGGTGATGGCCAGGCCGAGCGCCGCGAGCAGCAGCACCGAGCCCAGGCTGATGCCGCTGAACACGGCGTTGATGCGGTCGCCCCAGACCAGCGCGCCGTCGATGTTGGCGATGGAGGCGGCAATCGCCGTCTTCACGTCGGCCTCGGTCTCGTCGGCCAGGCGCTGGTTCAGCAGCAGCTTGGTGTCGGGGTTGCGGTTGTTGCCCAGCTCCTTGGCCGCGGCGAGGCGCTTGGCCTTGTCGGCGCTGGTGAGCATGCCGGCGGCGCGCACGAGTTCCAGCTGCGCCTTGATCTTGGGGTTGGTCTCGGCGGCCAGTGCCTTCTCGACCATGGGTATACGGGATTCGTCGGGGTCCTTGAACAGGGCCTGTGCGGCTTCCGCGCGCACCGCGTCGTCCTTGCTCGTGAGCTTGAGCGCGGCCTGCGCGGCATCGAGCGCGCCGCGCATGAGGTTGTTGTTGACGACGTCTTCGGCGGTGTCGGGCACTTTCGATTCGGTGCCGGTCACGGGGTCGTAGCCTTTTCCTTCAGGACCGTCCTTCATCACGAAGACCTTGTCTTCGGTGTATTTCACGGCGTCATCGGACATGGCCTGGATGAACGCGGCGGTCTTGTCGTCGGCGGTGAGGACGGCCTTGTTGAGCGCGGCGATGCGGGCTTCGGACTCGCCGGAGGCGATGGCCCGGGCTTCGTCGGCGGTCAGCGCGTGGGCGGCCGTTGCCATGAACAGCATGGCGGCGAATGCGCAGTGAAGGGTTCGTCGAAGCATCTTGAAGTTCGTGTTGCCCCCTCTCCCCGCGGGGAAAGGGTTGGGGTGAGGGCTTGCGGCCTTCCAACGGACACGGCGGCCAGATCGACCGCCGTTGCCCTCACCCCTGCCCTCTCCCCAAGAGGAGAGGGAGCAAGAGCCAGGGACTTGTCGACGAGTTACATCGACTTGCCAGCCGGGTAATCAGGCTTCTTGTCGTTGCCTTCGATGTACGGGCTCCAGGGCTTGGCCTTCACGGGACCCGGCGTCTTCCACACCACGTTGAACTGGCCATCGGCCTTGATCTCGCCGATGAACACGCTCTTGTGCAGGTGATGGTTCTTCTCGTCCATCTTCGAGACGATGCCGGACGGCGCCGTGAAGGTCTGGCCGGCCATCGCAGCGATCACCTTGTCGGTGTCGGTGCTCTTGGCCTTCTCGACCGCCTGCTTCCACATGTGGATGCCGATCCAGGTGGCTTCCATCGGGTCGTTGGTGAGCGGCTTGTCCTTGTGGCCAGCGATGTTCTTGGCCTTGGCGTAGTCGCTCCACTGCTTGATGAACGCCGTGTTGGTCGGGTTCTTGATCGACATGAAGTAGTTCCATGCCGCGAGGTGGCCCACCAGCGGCTTGGTGTCCACGCCGCGCAGTTCTTCCTCGCCCACCGAGAAAGCGACGACCGGCACGTCCTTGGCCTTCAGGCCCGCGTTGCCCAGTTCCTTGTAGAAGGGCACGTTGGAGTCGCCGTTGATGGTGGAGACCACCGCCGTCTTGCCGCCGGCCGAGAACTTCTTGATGTCGGCCACGATGGTCTGGTAGTCGCTGTGGCCGAACGGCGTGTACTTCTCGTCGATGTCGGTGTCCTTCACGCCCTTGCTCTTCAGGTAGGCGCGCAGGATCTTGTTGGTGGTGCGGGGGTACACGTAGTCGGTGCCCAGCAGCACCCAGCGCTTGGCGCCGCCGCCTTCCTTGCTCATCAGGTAGTCGACGGCCGGAATGGCTTGCTGGTTGGGTGCGGCGCCCGTGTAGAACACGTTCTTGGAGAGCTCTTCGCCCTCGTACTGCACGGGGTAGAACAGGAGGCCGTTCATTTCCTCGACCACCGGCAGCACGGACTTGCGCGACACCGAGGTCCAGCAGCCGAAGATCACCGAGACCTTGTCTTGCCCGAGCAGTTGCTTGGTCTTTTCAGCGAACAGCGGCCAGTTGGAGGCCGGGTCGACGATCACGGGCTCGAGCTGCTTGCCCAGCACGCCGCCCTTCTTGTTGATGTCTTCGATGGCCATCAGCACCGTGTCTTTCAACACGGTTTCCGAGATGGCCATCGTGCCCGACAGCGAGTGCAGCACGCCGACCTTGATGGTGTCGGCGGCGAATGCGGGCGCAGCGGAAATGCTGGCCAGCAGGGCGGCGGCGGCGAGCGCCTTGAGTGTGAAACGACGTTGCATGTGGACTCCTGCTCCGGGGTTGGTTGAACCTTGTCGACAGCGCGTGGCTGGCGATGGAGAGGAGTCTGCGGAACGCACCAAGAAGGGGAAATACGCCGGGTGGCGTACACGGAGGTACTCAGGCGGGCGGATCGACGGGGACCGGATACTTTTGCGCGTTGACCACCATCTTCCGCCGGGCCGCATCGACCAGGTCGATGTGGAGCTTGTCTGCAAGTTGCAGCAGATAGAGGAACACATCCGCCATCTCGGCGCCGACCTCGTCGCGCTTCTCGGGATCGAGCGATCGGCTCTGCGCTTCGGTGAGCCACTGGAAATGTTCGAGCAGTTCAGCGGCTTCCACCGAGAGCGCCGATGCGAGGTTCTTCGGCGAGTGGAAGGGCTCCCAGTCTCTCGCTTCGGCGAAGTCGCGGAGGTCTTGAGTCAGCCGTTGCAGATCGGTTGCCATGCGTGTCGTTCCTGTTGTGCGGGAACGAGTGTGGCACGCGTCGAAAAGCCCAAATCGGGCATGAGCCCACCCAATTTGGGCAAGGTCCGCAACGGATTGCTGTTCGCCTCTATGCGCCGACCTTGCCAGCGCCTCGCCGATGCAGCACAGCCACCACCAACGCCGACACCATCAGGTACACCAACGCCACACCGAACGCGCCCGCATAGCCCGCCGCATCCGGCGCATGGCCCAGCCGCCCATAGAAGAGGATGCCGATCAGCGCCACGCCCAGCGCATTGCTCGCCTGCTGCACCATCGACAGCACGCCCGACGCCACACCCGCATGCTGCGGCGGCAGCCCGGCCAGCACGGTGGACACCAGCGGCGCCATCACCATGCCCAGCCCCGCGCCCTGCACCAGCAGCAACGGCACCATCCATGCGACCACATGCGAGTGCCCGCTCCATCCCGCGACGTTGGCGAACTGCAGCGCATGCCCCGCCGCCAGCACGAGCGCGCCGAGTGCGATCGGTGGCTTGCCGCCGAAGCGGCGTGCCAGGCGTGCGCCGGCCATCGACGTCGCGAAGAAGCCGACCGCCAATGACGTGAAGACGACGCCCGAGGTCAGAGGGTCCAGCGCGAGACCTTGTTGCAGGTAGAGCGCCAGCACGAAATACAGCGAGGCGTTGCCAACGTAGAAGGCCAGCGTGGTGAGAAGCCCCATGACGAAGCGGCGGTTCGCGAGCAACGCGGGCGCCACCAGCGGCGCGCCGCCCGACGCGGCAAGGCGGCGCTGCTGGAATCCGAAGGCGGCAAGCAGCGGCAATGCGGCCGCCAGGCACAGCCAGCTCCACAGCGGCCAGCCCTGCTCGCGCCCTTCGACCAGCGGCAGCACCACCGCCACCGAGCCGGCCGCCACGAGCAGCATGCCGATCAGGTCGAGCCTGCTCGTGCTGCTGTTCGCCAGCGGCGGAATGACGCGCCGCGCCAGCGCCAAGGCCAGGAGGCCGATGGGCACGTTGATGAGAAAGCAGCTGCGCCAGCCGAGCCCGGCCAGGTCGGCATGGATCAGCAATCCGCCTGCCAGTTGGCCCAACGTCGCGCCGAGCCCCAGCGTGAGCCCGTAGGCCGCGAAGGCGCGCGCACGGTCTTCGCCGGTGTAGGCCAGGCCGATCATCGCCAGCACCTGCGGCTGCAGCAACGCACCGGCCAGGCCCTGCAGCACGCGGGCCGCCACCAGCAACTCGGTATTCGGCGCGAAGCCGCAGGCGGCCGAAGCCAGCGTGAACAGCAGCAGGCCGAGCATGAACATGCGGCGGCGACCGAACAAGTCGCCCAACCGGCCGCCGGTGATCAGGCCCGCGGCGGTGGCCAGGCCGTAACCCGCCACCACCAGCTGCAGGGTGGCGGTGCTCGCGAGCAGCTCGCGCTGCATCGAGGGCAGCGCGACGTTGACGATGAAGAAGTCCAGCACCACCAGGAAGGTGCCGCTGAGCATGACCCACAGGGCGAGCGGCCCGGGCTTTGCCGCGCTCGCGCCGTGGCTGGGCGTGGATGAAAGCGGCGCTGCAGGAGCAGCGATGTTCGATGACGTCATGATGAGTTCGAGTGTTCGGTGAAGGCGGCGCTGCGGCAATGACCTCGGAGGTCATCGCCGGGCTTCAGGCCGAAGGCGTCGGCAGGATGAACTGGTAGTCGACGGCGACGCGGCCGTCCCCGGCCAGCAGCAGGAACTCCAGCCCGAGCGCGGCCACCGGACCACCGGCGGCAGGCACCATCTCCCAATGGAACATCACGGCGTTCTGAAGCAGTTGGGCGTCGCCCGTCGCACGGAAACGGAAACCGCCATGGCGCACGTTTTTCTCGTGCGAGCCGATGACGCGCTGCTCGAGCGCTTCGTAGCCCTTGACCTGCAGCGTGCGCACGAAGTGCTCGCCCTCGGGCACCCACAGCGTGGCGATGGCCGCGCGGCGGGCGCCGGCATCGGTCTCGTTCCAGAGGGCGACGTAGCGGTCGGCGAGTTCGGAGAGGTCGGCGACATCGGCGATCTCGGCGGAATGGGTCTTGGCATTCATGGTGTCTGCTCCTGTGGCGGCGGATGAGTGAGACCGCAGTTTCTGCCCCGGCCGGTGGACAGTGAATGCCTGCAAAGCCGACAATCTTGTCCATTCGTCCACTGCCACAGGAGCCTTCATGGACCCGCTCGACGACGTCTTCGCCGCCATGCGCGTGCGCAGCGCCTTGTATGCCCGGCTCGAAGCCGGCGCCCCCTGGGGCGTGAGCCTGGCCGGCGGCGAGAGCGCGCGGTTCGGCCTCGTGGTGCGCGGCGGCTGCCTGCTGGAGGTCGAAGGCGTGGACCAGCCCGTCGCGCTGGCCGCGGGCGACTGCTATGTGCTGGCGCATGGCACGCCTTATGTGCTGCGCGATCACCCGAACACGCCCGCGGTGAGCTGCGCCTCGGTCATTCGCGACCGCATCGGCGGCCTTGTAGAGCTCGGTGGAACGGGCACTGCGTGCTCGGTGATCTGCGGCTGGTTCCACTTCGACCAGCGCGCCGCGCGCCCGCTGCTGGACCTGCTGCCGGTGCTGCTGCACGTGAAGATGGAACAAGCCCGCGCATTGGCGCTTCAGGGCACCCTGCAACTGCTCGCAATGGAAACCGGCGAGCCCGGCCTGGGCTCCGGCCTGCTGGTGAGCCGGCTGGCGGACATCGTGTTCGTCCAGGCGGTGCGCGCCCACGTCGCGGCCGTCGGCGATTCGCAGACGGGCTGGCTGGCCGCGCTGGCCGACGTGCGCATCGGCCCCGCCCTGCGCGCAATGCACAAGGACATGGCGCGCGACTGGACGGTGGAAGCACTGGCGTCTGCCGCGAGCCTGTCGCGCTCGGCCTTCGCGCAGCGCTTTCGCGAACGCGTAGGCCAGGCGCCGCTGGAGTACCTCACGCAGTGGCGCATGTTCAAGGCCGGCAACATGCTGGGCCAGGGCAATGCAGCGATGGGCACCATCGCCGGCGCGGTGGGCTACGAATCGGAAGCCGCGTTCAGCAAGGCCTTCAAGCGCGAGAAGGGCATGGCGCCCGGTGCGTGGCGCGCGGCGGCGCGCGAAAGCGTCACGGCCTGAGAGGTTTGTTCAATCCGCCTTGGCCGCGTGCCTGAACTGCGTGGTCGCAAAGGCCCAGGTCATGCGCGTGGCATCGGGCCCGGCCGCATCGCTGAACAGCAGCTTCGACGCACCGCCGCTCCACGCATGCCCCAGCCCCGCGATCTCGCACAGCGAAACCACTGTGCGGCCCTTGCGCTTGAAGTCGGTCACGCGCATCGGGCGGCGCTTGCCGCGCTGCACGTCGCGTGGCAAGCCGGGCCGCGCGCCCATGGCCGTGGCCCACACGGCGGCGCTGTTGACGGCATTGCTGGGCGCCACCACCGCATCGGCATCGCCGTGCAGCACGAGCATCGGCGGCAGGGTCGCGAAGACGGCCGCGGCGCCCATCGCCTTGCCGACCGCGGTGACGGGCATCGGCGGCACGTTCTGGCCGCGCATCGCGCCCAGCGCGGTGGCCGACGACTTCGCGGCACCGGGCGCCACGCCCGAATGCATGACGACGGCGCGAAAACGCTGCGGATAGCGCGTGGCCACCAGCGCCGCCATGCTGGCCCCGGCCGACAGGCCGGCCAGCGCGACGCGCTCGCGGTCCACGGGGTAGAGCATGCAGGCCTGGTCGACCGCGGCCATCAGCGTCGCGGCCTCGGCGTCGGCCTTGCCGGAGCGTCGCTCGTACCAGTTCCAGCAGCCTTGCGGATGCGCGAGCCGGTCCTGCTCGGGGTAGAGCACCAGGAAGCGCTGGCGCACGGCGAGTGCGTTCATGCGCGTGCTGGCCGCGAAGTCGCGCCCGGTCTGGCCGCAGCCATGCAGCATCACCATGAGCGGCAGCTTCTCGCCGGGCTTGAGCTGCAGGCCCGCGGGGCGGAACAGGTGATAGCCGCGCGCGCCACCCGCGCCGATCGCCACGCCGCTGAGCCAGTCGCCCTTGCCGGGCGGCGGCTTCAGGCGCTTGGCAGTCGCGCGCTGCACCTGGCCCGCCACGCGCTTGCTGTTGCGGAGGGTGATCCTGGTGAGCGCCTTCAGGTTGCGCTCGTACGCGCGGGCGAAGACGGAAGCAGTGGAACGACGGGCCATGGCGCAGTGTGAAGGCAAAGCGCCGGGCGGCCAAACCACCGCGAAACCGTTCAGTAGATCTCCGCGTTCAGTAGATCTCGGGAACGATCATGTTGGCGGGCACCGGCTGGCGCAGGTAGTCGTCGTGCCGCACGCGCGACGGCAGCTCGACCGGCGCGTGCGCCACTTCCTGGTAGGGCAGTTGGCCCAGCAGGTGGCTGATGCAGTTCAGGCGCGCCTTCTTCTTGTCCACCGCCTGCACCACCCACCACGGCGCCTCGGCGATGTGGGTGCGCTCCAGCATGATTTCCTTCGCCTTGGTGTATTCCTCCCAGCGGCGGCGGCTTTCCAGGTCCATGGGGCTCAGCTTCCATTGCTTGAGCGGATCGTGGATGCGGCCGAGAAAGCGCATGTGCTGCTCGTCGTCGGTGATGGAGAACCAGTACTTGATGAGCTTGATGCCCGAGCGCACGAGCATCTTCTCGAACTCGGGCACGGTGCGAAAGAACTCCTCGTACTCGTCGTCGCTGCAAAAGCCCATCACGCGCTCCACGCCGGCGCGGTTGTACCAGCTGCGGTCGAAGAGCACCATCTCGCCGGCGGCCGGCAGGTGCGCGGCATAGCGCTGGAAGTACCACTGCGTGCGTTCGCGGTCGTTGGGCGCGGGCAGCGCGGCCACGCGGGCCACGCGCGGGTTCAGGCGCTGGGTGATGCGCTTGATGACGCCGCCCTTGCCCGCCGCATCGCGGCCTTCGAACAGGATGACGACCTTCTGCTTGCTGTGCTGCACCCAGTCCTGCAGCTTCACCAGCTCGCCCTGCAGCCGGAACAGTTCCTTGAAGTAGGCCTGGCGCGCGGCCTTGTCGGTGGCGGTGGGGGCCGAGGGGTCCAGGCCGTCGATGTTGCGGTCTTCGATCTCCAGCTCGAGCTCTTCGTCGTAGCTGTCGATCAGGTCGCGGGCGATGCGTTGCATCAGGTCTTCGTGGTCTGGAAGGGCGCTGGTCAGCATGATGGAAAAGAAGAAGTTGGGGAGAAGAAAAAAGCATGCTGCACGCCCCGTATGACTGCGGCGTGACGGTTTGACGGCGGCTTTCCGTAGGCCGACACGCCGTTGTCACACGCCGCGAACACCATGTGCAGCCACTCCAACACCTCAAAAACCGCCCATGAACACGCTCGCCGCCCCGAACACGGAGATGCCGGCCGCGCCCGCTGCGGCACACCGGCCCAAGCTGGACGCCAAGCCCGGCCCGGTCACGCTGATCACTTTCGTGGGCCTCCTGGCCGCGGGACTGCTCTTCACGGCGTGGAGCCTGGTGGGCGACGTCACGGCCTCGGGTGCGCCCATGACGACCTGGGTGCCCTACATCCTGCTGGGCGTGGCGCTGCTGATTGCGCTGGGCTTCGAGTTCGTCAACGGCTTCCACGACACCGCCAACGCGGTGGCCACGGTGATCTACACCCATTCGCTGCCGCCCAACTTCGCGGTGGTGTGGTCGGGCTTCTTCAATTTTTTGGGCGTGCTGGCGTCCAGCGGCGCGGTGGCCTTCGGCATCATCGCGCTCTTGCCGGTGGAGCTGATCCTGCAGGTGGGCTCGGGGGCAGGATTCGCGATGGTGTTCGCGCTCCTGATCGCCGCGATCATCTGGAACCTGGGCACCTGGTGGCTGGGCCTGCCGGCTTCTTCGTCGCACACGCTCATCGGCTCGATCATCGGCGTGGGCATTGCCAACGCGCTCATGCATGGACGCGACGGCACCAGCGGCGTCGACTGGGGCCAGGCCACCAAGGTGGGCTATTCGCTCCTGCTCTCGCCGATGGTGGGCTTCGGCTGTGCGGCCCTGCTGCTGCTGGCGCTGCGCGCCTTCGTGAAGAACCGCGCCCTCTATGAAGAGCCCAAGGGCAACACGCCGCCGCCGTGGTGGATTCGCGGCCTCCTGATCCTCACCTGCACCGGCGTGTCGTTCGCGCACGGCTCCAACGACGGACAGAAGGGCATGGGGCTGATCATGCTGATCCTGGTCGGCACGGTGCCGATGGCGTACGCGCTGAACCGCGCGATGCCCGCCAACGAGACGGTGAAGTTCGTGGCCGTGGCCGAGATGGCGCAGAACGCGCTCAGCCGCGGCGTGCCGACCTCGCTGCCTGCGCTGGTGCCCGCGGCGGCGCGCGACGCGCTCTCCACCTATGTGCGCACCCGCGAGTTCAACGACAGGGTCGTGCCCGCACTGGCCGCGACCGCCGGCAGCATCGGCCAGCAGGTGCGCGAGCACGGCTCGCTCGCCGCGGTGCCGGCCGAGGCCGTCGCCAACGTGCGCAACGACATGTACCTGGCCTCCGAAGCCATTCGCCACCTGGACAAGAGCGGCGCCGCGAAGTTCGACGAGGAGACCAAGCTGCGGGTCAACGCCCTCCGCCAGGAACTGGACGACGCGACGCGCTTCATTCCGCTGTGGGTCAAGATCGCCGTGGCCATCGCGCTGGGCCTGGGCACGATGATCGGCTGGAAGCGCATCGTGGTCACCGTGGGCGAGAAGATCGGCAAGACGCACCTGAGCTACGCGCAGGGCGCATCGGCCGAGGTGGTGGCGATGCTCACCATCGGCGCGGCCGACATGTATGGCCTCCCGGTCTCGACCACGCACGTGCTCTCCTCCGGCGTGGCCGGCACGATGACGGCCAGCGGCTCCGGCCTGCAGATGTCCACGCTGCGCAACCTGGCGCTCGCCTGGGTGCTGACGCTGCCGGTGGCCATGCTGCTGTCGGGTTCGCTCTACTGGCTTTTCACCCGTCTTTTCTGACACGTCTTTTCTGATCACGCACCTTGTCGGCATTCCATGATCTCGCCGCCCAGTCCTATGGCGGCGACGAAGCCGGGCTGATCTGCGGCTACCTGTTCGATGCCGCGGCGCCCGAGCCCGCGCGCGCCATCGATTCGGCGCAGGCGGCGGCGTGGCTCGGCGCGCAGCCCGAAGACACTGCCGATAACGCCGCCGATGGCGGCAACGGCGCGTACGTGTGGCTGCACTTCAACCTGAGCCACGCACAGGCGGAGCGCTGGCTCGTGCGGCACGCGAAGCTCTCCGACACCTTCTACGAGACGCTGCACGACGGCCTGCCCTCCACGCGCATCGAACGTGCCGACGACTCGCTGATCGCGGTCATCAACGACGTGCACTTCGAGTTCAGCTTCGAGCCCTCGGACATCTCCACGCTGTGGATCAGCGTGGGCCCGCGCCTGGTGGTCACGGCACGCACCAAGCCGCTGCGCTCGGTCGATGCGCTGCGCACGGCCGTGAAGGCGGGCGATGCGCCGCGCTCCAGCACCGAGCTGCTCGAGCACCTGTTGCGCGCGCAGGCCGACGTGCTGGTGAAGATCGTGCGCGGCGTCACCTCGCGCATCGACCACATCGAAGACGAACTGCTCGCCGGCCGGCTCGACCACAAGCGCGCACGGCTGGGCGTGCTGCGCCGCTTGCTCGTGCGCCTGCAGCGGCTGCTGGCGCCCGAGCCCGCCGCGCTGTTTCGCCTGCTGCAAGGGCCGCCGTCATGGATGTCGGAGCCCGACGCGCAGGAGCTTCGCGGCTCGACCGAGGAGTTCTCGGTGGTGCTGCGCGACATGCAGGCGCTGCAGGAGCGCATCAAGCTCTTGCAGGAAGAGATCGCCGCCAACGTCAACGAGGACAACAACCGCAGCCTCTTCGTGCTGACGGTGGTGACGGTGCTGGCGCTGCCGATCAACATCCTGGCGGGCCTGTTCGGCATGAACGTGGGCGGCATTCCGCTCGCGGAGCACAAGCACGGGTTCTGGATCGTGGTGGCGATCGTCGCGAGCTTCACGGCGGTGGCCGCTTGGGCGGCTTTCCGCAAGAAGCGCTGAGCCGCATGCAGCGGCGCAGTAATGCTATTTATTTAGTAGCACCTCGCGCAGCATCCATGCGCCCGCATCAGGGTTCCAGACCCCCTAGAATGGCGGGGTGTCCTCTATTCTCAATGCCGATCTTCACTGCCACTCCGTGGTCTCCGACGGCACATTGACGCCCGAAGCGCTGGCCGCTCGCGCAGCCGCCAACGGGGTCGAGTTGTGGGCCCTCACCGATCACGACGAAGTCGGCGGCCAGCACCGCGCAGCGGCCGCGGCGCGCGAGAACGGCATGCGCTATCTCACCGGCACCGAGATCTCGGTGACCTTCGCGAACGAAACCGTGCACATCGTCGGCCTGGGCTTCGACCCCGACGACGCTTCGATGACGCAGGGCCTCTACGACACGCGCGGCGGGCGCGGCAAGCGCGCACAGGAAATGTCCGAAGGGCTGGCCAAGGTCGGCATCCACGGCGCGTATGAAGGCGCGCTGAAGTTCGTCGGCAATCCCGAATTGATTTCGCGCACGCACTTCGCGCGCTTCCTGGTCGAGCAGGGCCACTGCCGCGACACCTCCGAGGTGTTCCGCAAATTCCTCACCGAAGGCAAGCCCGGCTACGTGCCGCACCGCTGGGCCTCGCTGAAAGATGCCGTGCACTGGATCACCGCCGCCAAGGGCATGGCCGTGATCGCGCACCCGGGCCGCTACAAGTTCTCGGCCAACGAGGAATACGCGCTGTTCCTCGAATTCAAGGCGCATGGCGGCCAGGCGATCGAGGTCGTCACCGGCAGCCACACCCCGGCCGAATATGTCGAGTACGCCGACAAGGCGCTCGAGTTCGATTTCGCCGCATCCCGCGGCAGCGATTTCCACAGCCCCGACGAGAGCCATTGCGATCTCGGCAAGCTGCCACCGTTGCCTGGCGCCTTGACGCCGGTGTGGGAACTGCTCGGCCATCGCATCCAGCAGTGAGCCAGAGCCCCGGGCCCGGCATCGACAGCGCGGCCAGCGCCGCACTGGCGAACGCACGTGCCGCACAGCAAATGAGCCGCAGCAAGGAATCCGAACGCATCCTCGCGGGCATCGGCATGGTGATCGTCGCCGTGGCCTGCTTCGCCACGCTGGACACGGCCACCAAGGCATCAACGGCCGGCGTGCCCATCTTGATGGGCGTGTGGTTCCGCTATGCCTTCCAGGCCGCGGCCACCACGGCGGTGCTGCTGCCGCTGCACGGAACGGCGCTCTTGCGCACCCGGCACCCCCGCTACCAGCTGCTGCGCGGCGCGCTGCTGCTGGTGTCGAGCACGCTGGCCTTCCTGAGCCTGCGCTACATGCCGCTGGCCGAGTTCACCTCGATCGTGCTGATCGCGCCGCTGGTGATCACGCTGCTGGCTGCGACCACGCTCAAGGAGTACGTCTCGCCGCTGCGCTGGGCGCTGGTGGCGGGCGGCTTCATCGGCACGCTGGTGATCCTCAGGCCAGGCGGCGATGCGTTCAGCTGGGCGATCCTTTTGCCGATCGGCCTGGTGCTGACCAACGCCTGGTTCCAGGTGCTCACGAGCAAGCTCGCGCAGACCGAGAACCCGCTCACCATGCATTTCTATACGGGCTGGGTCGGCGCGCTCATCGCGTCGCTCGCGCTGCCTTTCGCATGGACCGCCCTGCCTTCGTGGGAATGGTGGGCGCTGCTGTGCCTCATGGGGTTCATGGGAACGGTGGGGCACTTCATCCTCATCCTGGCCTACCAGCGGGCGCCGGCCTCCACGCTCACGCCGTACCTCTATGCGCAGATCGCCTTTGCCATGCTGGGCGGCTGGCTCATCTTTTCCCAAGTGCCCGACCGTTATTCGCTCATCGGCATTTCGATGATCGCGGTCTGCGGCGCCGCCGGTGCGTGGCTCACGGTGCGCGAGCGCCGCGTGCCCATCGAACCGGCGGAATCCTGATCAGGAGACAGTTCCATGGCCCAGTACTTCGAAGTCCATCCCGAGAACCCGCAGCAGCGGCTGCTGAAGCAAGCCGTGACGCTGCTCGCGCGCGGCGAGATCGTGGCCGTGCCCACCGACTCCAGCTACGCGCTGGCCTGCCACCTGGACGACAAGGACGCGGTCGACCAGCTGCGCCGCATCCGCCAGGTCGACGAGAAGCATCACCTCACGCTGCTGTGCCGCGACCTGAGCGAGCTGGCCAACTATGCGCGGGTCGACAACAAGCAATACCGGCTGCTGAAGGCCGCCACGCCGGGCCCGTACACCTTCCTGCTCGAAGCGACCAAGGAAGTGCCGCGGCGCGTGAGCCATCCGCAGCGCAAGACCATCGGCCTGCGCGTGCCCGACCACAAGGTGCTGCTGGAGCTGCTCGCGCTGCACGGCGCGCCGCTGCTGGCCACCACGCTGATCGCGCCCGGCGAGACCGAGGCGCTGAACGACGCGCAGACTATTCGCGAACGCTTCGAAAAGCAGATCGGCGCGGTCATCGACGCCGGCGCCTGCCCGTCGCAACCGACCACCGTGGTCGACCTGACGCCCATGGGCACGGGCGACGATCCGGTGGTGGTGCGGCAGGGACGCGGGGCGCTCGGCGTGCTCGGTCTCTGAAAGAAGTTGGGACCGATAACTAATGCTCGTCTGACACAATCGCCCAGTGGATATTTCCAATCTCATACAGACCGTCCTGATCTACGCACTGCCCGTGATCTTCGCGATTACCGTGCACGAGGCGGCCCACGGCTATGTGGCTCGCCACTTCGGCGACAACACCGCCGAGTCGATGGGCCGGGTCACGCTCAATCCCCTGAAGCACATCGACCCCATCGGGACCATCCTGATGCCGTTGATGCTGTACTTCGCGACCTCGGGTGCCTTCCTGTTCGGCTATGCCAAGCCGGTGCCGGTGAACTTCGGACGGCTGCGCCATCCCAAGCGCGACATGATCTGGGTGGCGCTGGCGGGGCCGGTGTCGAACTTCATCCAGGCCATCCTCTGGGCCTTGCTGCTGGTGGCGCTGGTCGCGGCCGGTGTCGATGAAACCTTTTTCATCAAGATGGCGCAGGGCGGCGTTCTGGTCAACCTCGTGATGTGGGCCTTCAACCTGTTTCCGCTGCCTCCGCTCGACGGCGGACGCGTGCTGGCCGGGCTGCTGCCCAGCGGACCGGCGCAGAATTTTCTCGCGCGCATCGAGCCCTACGGCTTCTTCATCGTGATGGCGCTGGTGCTCGCCGGCGTGGTCAGCACCTTCTGGCTGCGGCCCCTGATGGACGTGGGCTACTTCGTCATCAACCTCATCATCACGCCGCTCAAGGCATTGCTGCTCTAAGTCTGTTCGTTCCATGGCCTCGTCTTCTTCCGCTCCCCTGCGCGTCCTGACCGGGATCACCCCGTCCGGCACGCCCCATCTCGGCAACTACGTCGGCTCGATCCGCCACTCGGTGCGGCAGAGCGTCGCGCCGGGCGTGGAGAGCTTCTTCTTCCTGGCCGACTACCACGCGCTCATCAAGGTGCAGCAGCCGGCGCTGATCCAGCGCTCCACGCTCGAAATTGCCGCGAGCTGGCTGGCCTGCGGGCTCGACCCGGAACGCGTGACCTTCTACCGCCAGTCGGACATCGCAGCGATTCCCGAACTCACCTGGTTCCTCACCTGCGTCACCGGCAAGGGCGTGCTCAACCGCGCGCACGCCTACAAGGCCCAGCTCGACAAGAACATCGCCAAGGGCGAGGACCCCGACGCGGACGTGACCGCCGGCCTCTTCATGTATCCGGTGCTGATGGGCGCCGACATCCTGATGTTCAACGCCCACAAGGTGCCCGTGGGCCGCGACCAGGTGCAGCACATCGAGATGGCGCGCGACATGGCGCAGCGCTTCAACCACCAGTACGGCGAGCACTTCACGCTGCCCGAAGCCGAGATCGACGATGCCGTCGCCACCCTGCCCGGCCTGGACGGCCGCAAGATGAGCAAGAGCTATGGCAACACGATCCCGCTGTTCGCGCCGCGCGCGTACCTGCAGAAGCAGATCGCCAGCATCGTGACCGACTCGCGCGCGCCCGGCGAGCCCAAGGAAACCGAGGGCTCCGCGCTCTTCCAGATCTACCAGGCCTTTGCCGATGCCGAGGAAACCGAGATGCTTCGCAAGGCTTACGCCGACGGCATCGGCTGGGGCGACGCCAAGCAACTGCTGTTCGAGCGCATCGAAGTCGAAGTGGCACCGCTGCGAAAGCGCTACGAGGCGCTGATGAGCGATCCGGCCGAGATCGAGCGCATCCTGCTCATCGGCGCCGAGAAGGCCAGCGCCCTGTCGCAGCCCTTCATGACGCGCCTGCGCCACGCGGTGGGCCTGCGCAACCTCGCGGCGGGCCGCGACAAGGGCAACGCCAAGGCGGCCAAGGTCGCCAGGCCCAGCTTCAAGCAATACCGCGAGCGCGGCGACGGACTCTTCTATTTCAAGCTGCTCGATGCGCGCGGCGAAACCCTGCTGCAGAGCCGTGGATTTGCCTCGCCGCAGGAAGCCGGCCGTACCATCGCGGTCTTGCAGGTTGAGCGCGGTGCGGCGCTGGCCGCGATGGCCGCGCAGATGGAACCCATCGACACAGAACAAACACGCGCCGTGACAGAGGCGCTGGAGGCATTGGCGGAAGCAACGACCACAACAGATGGAAGTTGACCCGGCAAGGGCCCACCGGCTTATCCGCCGGTGAGCGAGACGAGAGAAGACGGTGCGATCACAAAGGAAGAAAACATGAGCATTTATGTCATCGACGACCACCCCCTGATGCGCGACGCGATCGTGATGGTGTTGCGACGCCTGCGACCCGCCGAGAACATCGTCGAGCTCGAGCGGCTCGACAAGCTCGCCAGCTCGGTGCAGCAGCGTGGCGCGCCCACCCTTTTCTGCCTGGACCTGAAGCTTCCGGACACGAATGGCGTCTCGGGCGTGATCGCGGTCAAGCAGGTCTACCCCAACGTGCCGATCGCCGTGTATTCGGCGGCACCGGCCGCGGACATGGAAGACGCCTGCATCGAGGCGGGTGCCGACACCTACATCGAGAAGTCGGCAAGCTCCAACGAATTGGCGGCCGCTCTGCGCGGCCTGCTGATGGCGGGGTCGGAAGAAGCCGACGAGCCGCCGCTGGCGAGCAGCAAGCTTTCAAAACGGCAGACGCAGCTGATCGCCATGCTCGACAAGGGCATGAGCAATCGCGACATCGCGACCGACCTGGAGATCAGCGAGCACACGGTGAAGGTTCACCTGTGGCGCCTGTTCCGCCGGCTCGGTGTGAAGAGCCGCACGCAAGCGCTGCACTACGCCCGTACCAACGGCTTGCTGTCGGGCTGATCCCGGCGGCGAGAGACTGCCCCTTCGAAACCGCGCCCCGTGCGCGGTTTTCTTTGGGCTCTTTGGGCCCTTTGGGCAGCAGGCAGTACTTTCCTCTTCAGCCGCCCGAGGCGCTCACGCGCGCCTGGGCCACCGCTTCGTCGGCATCGTGCAGCGCCACGCGGAACACGCTGCCGCTGCCCAGCCGCGACCGCACGCTGATGGGGTGGCCCAGCACGTGCGAGAGCCGCGCCACGATGGCCAGGCCCAGGCCGAAGCCGTCGGACGTGCCGGCGTGGTCGGCCACCTTGTAGAACTCCAGGAACACGTCGCGCAGGTGCTCGGGCGCGATGCCGATGCCCGTGTCCCACACCTCCACGCGCATGCCCTCGCGCGTCTGCCGCGCGGCCAGCAGCACGCCGCCTTCGGTCGTGTACTTGATGGCGTTGGCCAGCAGGTTGCCGATCATGCGGCGCACGCGGATCGGGTCGGTGAGGAAGGAGCCCGCGGTCACGTGCACGCGGAAGTCCAGGCCGCGGCTCTCGGCCACCGGGCGGTACTGCAGTTCCAGGTCGTGCAGCAGCTCGGAGACGTCGACGCGCTCGATGTGCAGGCGCACCTGGCCCGAGTCGATGCGCGCGAGGTCGAACATCGAATCGAACAGCGCATTCACCGCGTGCGTGGCGCGCACGATCTTCGGCGCCAGTTCGAGCACCAGCTCGGGCTCGTTGCGCAGCCAGTCCGCGTACAGGGAAAGCGCCAGCACCGGCTGGCGCATGTCGTGCGCCGCACTGGCCAGGAAGCGCTTCTTCATCGCCACCGCCGACACCGCCGCCTGACGCTGCTGCGTGAGCGACTTGATCAGGATGTGGTTGTGGAACAGCAGCTCCAGGCTGTTGCGCGCCGTCTCGTGGATGTGGCGCCCCGCCCGCAGCAGCAGAAACCAGTGCAGGATCGGCAGGATCGGCATCAGGTAGCCGTACTGGAACTGCGGCTGGTGCAGGTTGATGGTGATCAGGCGCAGCAGCACCGCGCCCAGCATCGTGATGAACAGCGTGTTGACATAGCGCTTGAGCAGCGGCGGATGCAGCGCGAGGCCGTTGAGCGGAAAGGTGCCCACGCCGGCCACGATCAGCCAGCTCATGAACTGGTTCACCTGTGGCGTGCGCTCGAAGAACAGCAGGATCGACAGCCCCCACACCACCGCGCTGGTGCTCCAGATGAAGCCATAGCGTTCGGTGAACTGCTGCTGCGCCGCGGAACTGCGCCCGGCGTAGCGCACCGCATAGACGCGCGCGCCCCAGGCGCGGCAGGCCGTGGCGATGAAGCCGGCCAGGAGCCAGGTGAGCAGTTCCCAGCGAGGCACGTAGGCCCAGTTCAGGCCGACCATGGCCGGCATGAGCGCCGCGGACACGATGTAGGAGCCGCGCGCAGAGCGCATCAGGCTGCGGATCAGCTCGCCGCGCACCCATGATTCAGCCTCGTCGGCCGAGGCCGGTGCCGGTGTCAAGCTCGCGATCGACGGATTGGCCATATGGCACAGGCCCCTTGTTCTTATCCGGCAATTGAAGATGGGCCCCCATGAAAGAGGCACCGAGAGATGGCGATATTAACGGGCCGCCAGCTATTGTTTCCCAAGGTAACCACAGAAGGCCGGTCACCACAATTCGCAGATATTCGCGAATATCCGCAGACTCACCAAACAAGAAGGAACCCAACCGCATGCTGTCCCATGTTTTCGTCGGCGTGACCGACTTCGAGCGCGCCTTCGGTTTCTACACGGCGCTCATGGGCGAACTGCGCCTGACGCTGCGCTTTCGCGACGACGCCACGCCTTGGGCCGGCTGGCAAAGCCCCGATGCGCCGCGCCCCTTGTTCCTGGTCGGCGCGCCCTTCGACGGCCATCCAGCCACGATCGGCAACGGCCAGATGGTGGCGCTGCTGGCCGCCGACCGCGCCACCGTGGACCGCGCGCACGCCAGCGCGCTGGCCAACGGCGGCACCTGCGAGGGCCCGCCGGGCCCCAGGCCCCACTACCACCCGGACTACCATGGCGCCTACTTCCGCGATCCGGACGGAAACAAACTCTGCGTCTGCTGCCACACGCCACCGACATGCTGAACAACATCACCCCCTTCCTCGTCCACTGGGCCATCACCGGCGTCTCGCTCTGGGTGGCCAGCCACCTGTTTCGCGGGCTCAAGTTCGACAGCACCGGGGCGCTGGTGGTGTCGGCGCTGCTGCTCGGCCTGGCCAACGCGGTGGTGAAGCCGCTGTTGATCGTGCTCACGCTGCCGCTGACGCTGGTGACCTTCGGGCTGTTCCTGCTGGTCATCAACGCGCTGATGATCCTGCTGGTGGCTTCGCTGGTGAAGGGCTTCAAGGTCTCGGGCTTCTGGACCGCGCTCTTCGCGAGCATCTTCATCTCGCTCCTGAGCATCGTCATCGGCTCGTTCGTCACCAGCGACGACCCGGCCGAGAAGGTTCAGATGCCGCAGACCGGCAACTGGCTCTGAGGCCCACGCGGCGAGGCCCGCAAGAGCTTTTCCGGCGCGCGCGATGGAACCGCATTCCATACGGTCGTCAACATCGACCAAATCCCGGCCGCAGAGCGCTATTGCTCTCTTTTACGCGCCAAAGCATTGCCGACCGACGCCGCTTCGTCCAAGATGAGGCACGCCTCCGCGAGGAGCCGCGTGAAGCAAGGGGATGGAATGCGCATAGCAATACTCGACAACGAGCGGGATCAGCTGCGACTGGTCAACCACACCGCAACGAGCCTCGGACACGAGTGCCACGAATACACGGACGAAACCACGCTGGTGCAGGCGATGCAGGCGCAGCGTTTCGATCTGCTGATCCTGCACTGGCGCCTGCCCGGCATCGACAGCCCGGCGCTGGTGAGGGCGATACGGCGCGCCGCCGCCAACCGCCTTCCGATTCTTTTCACGACGCCCAGGGTCGACGCCGCGGACATGGCGATGAGCCTTCATGCCGGTGCCGACGATTTTCTGATCGCGCCCGTCTCCGGCGCCGAGCTCGAAGCGCGCATCGGCGGACTGCTTCGCCGCTCCTACCCGGCGCTGCACGAGCCCCAGCTGGTCTTCGGGCCCTACCAGTTCCTTCCGGCCTGGCGCACCGTCAAGGTCCGGGGCCGGCGCGTCGAACTGCGGCACCGCGAATACGACCTGGCGCTGTTTCTCTTCCGGAACATCGGGCGCCTGCTGTCGCGGGAGCACCTCTATGAAGAGATCTGGGGGGCCGACTTCCAGGTGCTCTCGCGCTCGCTCGACACGCACCTGTCGCGCGTGAGAGCCAAGCTCGACCTGCGGCCGTCCAACGGCTTCATGCTGGTGGCGCTGCGCAGCTTCGGCTACCGGCTCGACGTGATCGACGGCACCCCGCATGCGAAGGCACCGCCGGCGGCAAGGCAGCCGCGCGCGTCGATCCAGCCGCGTACCGCGAAGATGCCGGACATCGTCGCCGGGCCCGCGCCTTAGTCCAGCAGGCGTCCGGCGGTCCCGGCGGGGGACATCCCTGTCTTCGTTTTTTCGCCGCGCTGCGTTGTGAAAGTCCAGTCACAACAAATACGGGACTCTCATGAGGATCACCCACATCCTGCTGGCCGCCACGTTGGCCGCAACGGCCTTGCCTGCATTGGCGCAGGTGTCCGTCAACATCAACGTGCCCGGCATCGTCCAATTGCCTCCACCGGCCCCGCGCTACGAAAGCCTGCCGCGCCCTCGCTCCGGGCAGACCTGGGTGCCAGGGCACTGGCAATGGAACGAACGCGCCTACGCCTGGCGTCCGGGCTATTTCGTGGCCGCGCGTCCGGACTACGCCTATGCGCCGGGTCAATGGGTGCGGGCCGACGGCGGCTGGCGCTGGACGGAAGGCGACTGGCGGCGGGCGGAACGCCGCGAAAGACGCCATCGCCATGACCGGTACGAACAGCACGACCGCCATGACGATCGCGACGGTGGCTACCATTGCCCGCCCGGCCAGGCAAAGAAGGGGCGCTGCTGAGCGGTTCGCCCTGAGCAGGCAATAAAAAAGCGCCCAAGGGCGCTTGTTTATTGGAGGAGAGGGAGGGATTCGAACCCTCGGTACTATCGCTAGTACGCCTGATTTCGAGTCAGGTACATTCGACCACTCTGCCACCTCTCCGGTGCTGTCGAGCCCACGATTATAGCGGATAAAAACGGGGCGTCCGGGCCGCGCATTCAACCGCGCAACAGTTCCAGTCCGCCGATGTAGGGCCGCAATGCGGCGGGCACGTTGATCGAGCCGTCTTCGTTCTGGTGGTTCTCCAGCACCGCCACCAGCGCGCGCCCCACCGCCAGGCCGGAGCCATTCAGCGTGTGCACGAGTTCGTTCTTGCCCTGCGCGTTCTTGAAACGGGCCTGCAGCCGGCGCGCCTGGAAGGCTTCGCAGTTCGAGACCGAGCTGATCTCGCGGTAGGTGTCCTGCGCCGGCAGCCAGACCTCCAGGTCGTAGGTCTTGGTAGCGCCGAAGCCCATGTCGCCGGTGCACAGCAGCACCACGCGGTACGGCAGTTCCAATGCCTGCAGCACCGCCTCGGCGTGACCGGTCATCTGCTCGAGCGCGTCGTAGCTCTTCTCGGGATGCACGACCTGCACCATCTCGACCTTGTCGAACTGGTGCTGGCGGATCATGCCGCGCGTGTCGCGCCCCGCGCTGCCCGCCTCGGAGCGGAAGCACGGTGTGTGGGCCGTGAGCTTGATCGGCAGCTGCGACTCGGCCACCACCTCGTCGCGCACGAAGTTGGTCAGCGGCACTTCGCTGGTCGGGATGAGGTAGAGCGCCGAGTGATCGGGCGCGGGCTCGCCGTCCTGGCCGCCCTTCTTCGCGGCGAACAGGTCGCCCTCGAACTTGGGCAACTGGCCGGTGCCGCTCAGCGTGGCGGCATTGACGATGTAGGGCACGTAGCACTCGGCATAGCCGTGCTTCTCGGTCTGGATGTCGAGCATGAACTGCGCAAGCGCGCGATGCAGGCGGGCGATCGGCCCCTTCATCACGGTGAAGCGCGAGCCGGCCAGCTTGGCGCCCATCTCGAAATCGAGCCCCAGCGGTGCGCCCAGGTCCACATGGTCCTTCGCCGCGAAAGCGAGCGGCGTGGCGTTGGCGCCGGCGCCGCCTTGCGGGCTCCAGCGGCGCATCTCGACGTTGCCGGTTTCGTCCTCGCCGAGCGGCACGCTGGCGTGCGGCAGGTTGGGCACCGCGAGCAGCAGGGCCTGCAACTCGGGCTGGATCTCTTCGAGGCGCCTGGCGTGCGATTCCTGCTCGGCCTTGAGCGCGTTGACTTCGGCCATCAGCGCATCGGTCGACTCGCCCTTGGCCTTGAGCGGGCCGATCTGCTTGTTCAGCGTGTTGCGGCGCGCCTGGATTTCCTCGGAGCGGGTCTGGACGGTCTTGCGCTCGGCTTCGAGCGCGGTGAACGCCGACACGTCGAGGTAGGGCTGGTTCTTCTTGCGTTTTTCGAGGCCGGCCACAGCGGAGGCCAAGTCTTTTCGGAGCAGGGTGATGTCGAGCATGCGGGGATTTTAGGTGGGCGCGATGCCTGCGCCCTGCCCCGCCCCGAGTACCTCAGGCGACGGTGGCCGGATCCACGTTCGCACCACAGACGATCAGGCACACCTTCTCGCCCTCGCGCGGCACGTAGGCGCCGGTCTGCAGCGCCGCCAGCGGCAGTGCCGCGGCCGGCTCCACGGCGAGCTTCAGCTCTTTCCACAGCCACTGCTGCGCGGCGCGGATGGATTCGTCGGACAGCAGCAGCGCGTCCTGCACCTGCTGCTGCGTGATCTCCCAGGAGATCGCGCCGATACGGCGTGCACCGAGCGAATCGGCCGCGATGCCGCCCACGTCGACATCGACCGGCTCGCCGGCTTCCCGCGCGCGGAACAGCGTTGGCGCCTTCTCTGGCTCCAGCGCCACCACGCGGGCGCGCTTCTCGAACCAGCCGGCGAGGCCGCCGATCAGGCCGCCGCCGCCCACGCTCACGAGCACGGAATCGGGCAGACCGCCCTGCGCTTCGATCTCAAGCCCCAGCGTGCCCGCGCCGGCCACGACTTCAGGCTGGTCATAGGCATGCGTCAGCAGCGCGCCGGTTTCCTTCTGCCGCGTGAGGCAGGCGGCCAGCGCATCGGGATAGAGCTCGCCGACCACGACCACCTCGGCCCCCAGCGCCCGCAGACGCGCACGCTTGGCTTCGGGCGAGACACCGGGCAGGAACACCTGGCAACGCACGCCCAGTGCCTTGGCGGCGGCTGCGGTCGCGATGCCGGCATTGCCGCCCGAGGCCACGACCACGCCGCTCTCGGGAATGTCGTTGGCCAGCAGCCGGTTCATCATGCCGCGGGCCTTGAAGCTGCCGCTCACCTGCATGTGCTCGAGCTTGAGCCACACCTCTGCGCCGGGCGTCGCAAGGCCGAAGGCGGAGGCCGGCAGCTTCCAGAGCGGGGTCTGGCGCAGAAAATCGGCGGCGCGCTCGCTCAGCCTGCGGGAGGCGCTCTCTATTTCAGAGCGCCAGTGGGTCGTTTGCTGGTTCAAGAGATGTGTCCTGGCGGCGGAATGTCGTCGAGCTTGAGGCCCTTGGGAAGCGGAAACTTGATGGTTTCCTCGATGCCGTCCATCTTGCGGACCGACACCGCGCCGAAGGCCCGCACGCGATCGATCACCTCGCGCACCAGCACCTCGGGCGCCGAGGCGCCGGCCGTGAGGCCGACGCGGCCCTTGCCCTCGAACCACTCGGGCTTGAGCTCGTCGGCCGAGTCGACCATGTAGCTCTCGGTGCCCAGGCGCTGGGCCAGTTCGCGCAGCCGGTTGCTGTTGGAGCTGGTGGGGCTGCCGACCACGATCACGATGTCGACCTGCGGACTCATGATCTTCACCGCGTCCTGGCGGTTCTGGGTGGCGTAGCAGATGTCCTGCTGCTTGGGCTCGCGCACCTTCGGAAAGCGCGCGCGCACGGCGGCGGCGATTTCGGCCGCGTCGTCCACGCTCAACGTGGTCTGCGTGACGACCGCGAGCTTCTCGGTCTGCGCGGGCGACACATCGGCCACGTCGGCCACGTCTTCCACCAGGTGGATGCCGCTCGTGAGCTGGCCCATCGTGCCCTCGACCTCGGGGTGCCCCTTGTGGCCGATCATGATGAATTCGTAGCCCTCCTTGGCGAGCTTGGCGACCTCCACGTGCACCTTGGTCACCAGCGGGCAGGTGGCATCGAAGATGTCGAAGCCGCGGTCGCGAGCCTCCTGCTGCACTGCCTTGCTCACGCCGTGCGCGCTGAACACCAGCGTGGCGCCGGCCGGCACGTCGGCCAGGTCCTCGATGAAGATCGCGCCCTTGGCCTTGAGCTCGTTGACCACGTAGGTGTTGTGCACGATCTCGTGGCGCACGTAGATCGGCGCGCCGAACTTGGCGATGGCGCGCTCGACGATCTCGATGGCGCGGTCCACGCCCGCGCAAAAGCCGCGCGGCTCGGCAAGAAGGACTTCCTCGATGCCCGGGTTCACAGCACGCCGATCAATCGGACCTCGAAGGTCACGGGTTGGCCAGCCAGCGGGTGGTTGAAATCGAAGCGCACGCCGGTCTCGTTCGACTCGATCACCGCGCCCGCGTAGCTCCCCGTGCCGTCGGGCGTGGGGAACTGCACCACGTCGCCGACCGCGTATTTCTCGTCGGGGTCGCCCATCTGCGCGAGCAGCTTCTTCGCCACCCATTGCTGCATCTCGGGATTGCGGTCGCCGAACGCTTCGCCGGCAGGCAGCTCGAAGGTGGCGTGCGTGCCCTCTTCCAGGCCCAGCAGGCGCTGCTCCATCGCAGGCGAAAGTTCGCCGGTGCCCAGCGACAGGGTCGCCGGCTTGTCGGCGAAGGTGTTGATGATGTCGCCCGCCGGACCGGCCAGCCGGTAGTGCAGGGTCAGGAAGGAGCCGGAAGTCACGACATGGGACATTGGGGACATGGGAGCAGCGGAGGTAGGCAAAGACAAGGTGGGTGTCCCGATAAACTGGACTGCATTTTAAGGACGGGGGGCTTGCACCCGTCCCATTCAAGGTTTCCCAAGGTTTCGATGGCTTTCAAGGATCTCCCCGCCAACGCCCGCCCGCGCGAAAAACTCATCGCGCGGGGCGCCGCCGCATTGGCCGATGCCGAACTGCTGGCGCTGCTGCTGCGCACCGGCGTGCCGGGCAAGAACGTGCTCCAGATGGCACAGGAGCTGCTGGAGCGCTTCGGCGGCCTCTCGGGGCTCCTGCACACCGGCCCCGAAGACCTGAAGATCGTCAAGGGCATGGGCGGCGACGCCAAGCGCGCCGAGCTCATCGCGGTGCTCGAACTGGCCCGCCGCGCCATGGCCGAGCAGCTCAAGGAACGCACGGTGTTCGACTCGCCCGATGCGGTCAAGCAGTACGTGCAGCTGCACATCGGCTCGCGGCCGCACGAGGTGTTCGCGGTGCTGTTCCTGGACGTGCAGCACCGGCTGATCGTGCTGGAGGAACTGTTTCGCGGCACCCTCACCCAGGCCAGCGTCTACCCGCGAGAAATCGTCATGCGCGCCCTGCACCACCAGGCCGCGGCCGTGGTGCTGGCGCACAACCACCCCAGCGGCAGCATCGAGCCGTCGCGCGCCGACGAATCGCTCACGCAGACGCTGCGGGCCGCGCTCTCGCTGGTGGACGTTCGCGTGATCGACCACGTCATCGTGAGCCCGGGCCAGAGCTTCTCGATGGCCGAGAAAGGAGTGCTCTGATGGCCTCGCGCCCCCCTTCCATCAAAAACCTCGCCGACCTCAAGCAGGTGCAGCGCGTGCTGGCCGAAACGCGCGAGCGCGAAGCGGCCGAGGCGGCCGCCAAGGCCGCCGCCGAACGCAAACGCGCCGCCGAGAAAGACCTGTTCGCGCGCGCCATCGGCGCCACAGAGCCGCTGCGCCGCAAGGCCTCGGTGCCGCTCGCACCCGAGCCGCCCGCGCCGATTCCGGTCCAGCACCAGCTCGACGAGCAGCGCGTGCTGCGCGAATCGCTCTCCGACGAGTTCGACGTGACCACGCTGCTGGATGTCGACGACGCCATGAGCTTTCGCCGCCCGGGCATCGGCACCGACGTGACGGCGCGGCTGCGCAAGGGCGACTGGTCGATCCAGGCGCAGGTCGACCTGCACGGCCTGCGCAGCGACGAGGCGCGCGAGGCGCTCGGCGGCTTCATCCGCACCTCGCACAAGCAGGGCCTGCGCTGCGTGCGCGTGGTGCACGGCAAGGGGCTGGGTTCGCCCGGCAAGCAGCCGGTGCTCAAGACCAAGACGCAGCGCTGGCTGATCCAGAAGAACGAGGTGCTCGCGTTCGTGCAGGCCAAGCCGGCCGAGGGTGGCGCGGGCGCGCTGGTGGTGCTGCTGGCGCCGGTGCGGCGCTGAAGCCGGCCTGCGGGCGCCCCTCGGGGCGCTGCGCGCCTACGCCAGGTGGTTCTTGAGCGGAATCGCCGCATCCGCGATCGCCGCCGCATCGGGGCTGCGGCCCGCTTCGAGGAGCTTGCGGCTCATCATGTGATCGACCGGCGCGTTGACCGATTCGACGCATGCGAGCTGTCCGTCGACATAGTGGAACAGCGAGAACGCCTCGGGCTTGGGACCGGGGCGGCGCACGCTGGTCAAACCCGGCGTGCCTTCGGCCGCCATCAGGCCCGCCATCTGCAGCCGCATGCTGCCCTGGTCGGACCAGAACCACGCGACCGCATCGTGCGCGCGTGCGGCGCCGGTCAGCGTGGCGACTGCGGTGCGCGCCTGGTCGTTCGCGTTCTGCACGGATTCGAGCCGCAGCGTGCGGCCCGCGCGGCGGTCCGGAAAGCGCGTGCAATCGCCCACGGCGAGCACGTCGGCCGCGCTGGTCTGCATGTGGCCATCGACCACGATGCCGTCGGCGCACTCGATGCCCGCCGCTTGCGCCAATGCGGTCTCTGGCACGGCGCCGATGCCGAGCAGCAGCAGATCGACCGGCTGCTTCACGCCGTTGACCTGGACCGACACCAGGCGATCGCCTTGGACCTCGAACGCGCCGGTCTGCGCACCGAGCACGATGTCGATGCCCGCCGCGCGATGCGTCGCGAGCACATGCGCCGACAGCTCGGGCGACACGGCGCGGCCCAGGAGGCGCGGCGCGCTCTCGATCACCTGCACGCTCTTGCCGAGCGCCTTGGCGGTGGCCGCCACTTCGAGGCCGATGAATCCCCCGCCGAGCACGGTGATGCGCTCGGCGCCGGCGAGCCGCTCGCGCAGGCGATGCGCCTCGTCGGCGGCGCGCAGGCTCGCGACGTTCTCCAGCCCCTGCTGCAGCTCGGGCATCTGGCGTGCGCGCGTGCCGGTGGCGAGCACCAGGCGCTCCCACGGCAGCACCGCGCCCGAGCGCAGCGTGACGGTGTGGGCCTCGCGGTCGATGGTCACGGCCGCATCGCCCAGGTGCAGCGTGATGCCCGCTTCGCGGTACCAGTCGGCCGCCTTGTGCGGCTGCGTGGTTTCTTCGGCGCTCTTGAGAAATGCCTTGGACAGCGGCGGCCGGTGGTACGGCTCGCAGGCCTCTTCGCAGACCAGGTGCACGCGCGCGCCCTGCCCGGCTTCGGCAAGGCCCGCGCAAAGCTGGGCCGCGGCGTGGCCGCCGCCGATGATGACGATGGGATTCATGAGGGAAAGTCTTTCGGAGTCGATGTCTGTTTTTATTCGCCGCGGTTGCGCATCCAGTCGGCTGTCTGGAAGAACGAAGTTCGCAGCCTTGCGCGCAAGTCATCGGGCACGCCGGTCTCGCCCATCGCCTGGTCCATGCAGGCCAGCCATTGGTCGCGCTCCTTGATGCCGATGCTGTGGCCGCCGATGCTTTGCGGCAGGTGCCGCGCGCGCAGCATCGGATGGCCGAAGCGGTCGGTGTAGTGCTGCGGGCCGCCGAGCCAGCCGCACAGGAACCAGAAGAGGCGCTGGCGCGCGTTGTCCAGGCTGGTGCCGTGCACCGCGCGCAGTTGCGCGTAGGCGGGTTCGAGGTCCATCAGGTCGTAGAAGCGCTCGACCAGCGCCTCCACCTTCGGCTCACCGCCGATCCACTCGAAGGGCGTGCCGGCGGGCGGCTTTTCTTGAATCTGCATGGGCGGGAGTATCCCTCCGGGCGATTCCTAGGCCTGCACGAGGTTCGGAATTCCCACATCGGGATTCACGTCCGCCTCGTAGTCCACGCCTTCGACCGCGAAGCCGAAGAGGCGCAGGAACTCGGTCTTGTAGCCCGCGAAGTCGGTGAGCGCGTGGATGTTCTCGCTCGTGACCTGGGGCCAGAGCTCGACCACGCGCGCCTGCACGTCGGGGGCCAGCTCCTTGTAGTCCGCACGCAGGCGCCCCTCGGCATCCAGGTGCGGCGTGCTGCCGTAGAGGCTCTCGGCAAAGAGGCCGTGGACCTGCTCGATGCAGCCTTCGTGCGTGCCCTTCTCCTTCATCACCTTGAACAGGAGCGACAGGTACAGCGGCATCATCGGAATGGCCGAGCTTGCCTGCGTCACGACCGCCTTCAGCACCGACACGCGCGCATCGCCGCCCTTGGCGGCCAGCCCGGCGCGCAGGCCGAGCACCTTCTGGTCGAGGTCTTTCTTGGCGGCGCCGATGGAGCCGTTCCAGTAGATGTCGTGCGTGATCTGCTCGCCCAGGTAGGTGAAGGCCGTGGTCTTCGCGCCATCGGCCAGCACGCCGGCCGCCTGCAGCGCGTCTATCCACATCTGCCAGTCCTCGCCGCCCATCACGGCGACGGTGTTGTCGATTTCTTCCTGCGTGGCGGGCTCCAGCACGGTTTCCTTGACGACCTCGTTGTCGGTGTCCAGGCCGCGCAGGGTCACGGCCTTGCCGATGGGCTTGAGCGTCGAGTTGAAGACCTGGCCGGTCTTGGGATGCGTGCGCCGCGGCGCGGCCAGGCTGTAGACGACGAGGTCGACCTGGCCGAGGTCCGCGCGGATCGCATCGATGGTCTTTTGCTTCACGTCGTCGGAGAAGCCGTCGCCGTTGATGCTCTTGGCGTAGAGGCCTTCTTCGGCCGCCGCGCGATGGAAGGCGGCGGTGTTGTACCAGCCGGGCGAGCCGGGCTTGCTCTCGCTGCCCGGCCGCTCGAAGAAAACGCCCAGCGTGTCGGCGCCGCTGCCGAAGGCCGCGGTGATGCGCGCGGCCAGCCCATAGCCGGTCGATGCGCCGATGACGAGCACCTTCTTCGGTCCTTGCGCGATCCGGCCCTGGGCCAGGACGTGGTCGATCTGCTGCCTGACATTGGCCTCGCAGCCGGTGGGATGGGTCGTGACGCAGATGAAGCCGCGCACGCGCGGTTTGATGATCATGAAGACCTCGCTGGATGTGATGCCGGGGAAGCCCGCGAATTTACCCCAGCAAGGCCCGCAGGCCGCCCATACCCGCCATATGCATATGTCGATTGACGATTTAATAATCTGAGGTTTTATTGATATGGTTCGGCCCTGAATTTCCAACCGGAGAGAGAACAACCATGCGCCACACCCTGCTCGCCGCGGCCCTTGCCGCCTCCACCTTTCTCCTGGGCACCGTCGCCCACGCGGACCAGCTTGCCGACATCAAGAAAAAGGGCGAGCTCGTGGTCGGCGTGCTCGGCACCGACGAGCCCGCCACCTTCGTCGACCCCAAGACGCGCCAGATCGTCGGCTACGAAGTCGACCTGGTGAACGCCATCGCCAGGAAGATCGGCGTGAAGCCGGTGTTGAAGCAGATCGCCGTGGCCGCGCGCATTCCGGAACTGCAGCAGGGCCACGTGGACCTGGTGGCCGCCGGCCTCACGCACAACAAGGAGCGCGAGGCGCAGATCGACTTCTCGCTCACCACCTTCGTGACCGGCCAGAAGGCCATCGTGAAGAAGGACAGCGGCATCGCCGACATCCCGCAGCTGGGCGGCAAGAAGGTGCTGACCATCCGCGGCGGCACGCAGGAACCCAACATCCGCAAGGCCGTGCCCACCGCCGAAGTCGTGACCTTCGACACGAGCCAGCAGGCCTTCCAGGCCCTGCAGCAAGGCAAGGGCGTGGGCTACGTGGACGACGAGGCCGCGCTGCTGCGCAGCTACGCCAAGCTGGGCCCGGCGAAGGCGCAGTACGTGGTGCTCAAGCAGAACCTGAGCACCGAGGCGCTGGCCATCGGCATCAAGAAGGGCGAGAGCGGCCTGAAGGCGGTGGTGGACGACACGCTGCGCGAGCTGGAGAAGTCGGGCGAGGCGCAGAAGATCTTCGTGAAGTGGTACGGCCCGACGACCGCATCGGGCTTCGAGACGCGCGACTTCAAGCTGGACAGCGACAAGATCGACTGACCTGGTGTTTCTCCTTCCCCCGCTGGGGGAAGGCAGGGATGGGGGCTGACAGCCCTCGCACAGGCCGCGACGCATCAGACGCCGTCGTGCCCCCATCCCGACCCTCCCCCAGCGGGGGAGGGAGCTTGAGCCCATACCCTCCGCGACGGTGATACTGTCGCCCCCCATGCCCCTGTTCGACTATTCCTTGCTGCTGACCGGCAAGTACCACGACATGCTGGTCGCGGGCCTCCTGCTCTCGCTGCAGCTGCTGGCGGCTTCGCTCGTGCTGGCGCTGCCCATCGCGCTGGTGGTGGCGCTGCTGCGCCTTTCGCCGATCGCGCCGTTGCGCTGGCTGGGCTTCGCATACGTGGAATCGATCCGCAACATCCCGCTGCTCGCGCACATGCTCTTCTGGTATTTCGGCGCGCCGGAGCTCTTGCCCGACGGCATCAAGCAGTGGCTCTATGCGGGGCACATCGAGGCCTACAGCGCCATCGTCGCGCTCGCGCTCTACACGGCCGCCTTCATGGCCGAGGACATCCGCAGCGGCATCCGCGCGATCCCGACCGTGCAGTTCGAGGCGGGCCGCGCGCTGGGCTTCAGCTACCTCGACACCATGCGCCGCGTGATCCTGCCGCAGGCGCTGCGCGTGACGGTGCCGCCGCTGATCTCGCAGACGCTGAGCCTCTGGAAGAACACCTCGATCGCCACCGTGATCGGCGTGGCCGAACTCATGTACCAGGCCGGACAGGTCGAGAGCGCGACCTTTCGCAGCTTCGAGTCGTTCGCGTTCGCGAGCGCGGCGTACCTGACGGTGTCGCTGGCCATCACGGGCCTGGCCACCTGGTACCACCACCGCTTCCCCGTGCGAACGATCTGAGGACCTTGACGCGATGCTTCAGATCATCAACGACTACTGGGTCTACTTCCTCATCGGGCAGTACCCGAACGGCCCGCTCGGCGGGCTGGTGCTCACGCTGCTGCTCGCGTCCTGCGGCCTCGTGCTCGCGCTGCCGCTGGGCATCGTGCTCGGCCTCGCGCGCGTAAGCCCGTGGCGCTGGGTGCGCTGGCCCGTCACGGCGCTGGTCTTCGTGGTGCGCGGCCTGCCGCTCTTGATGGTGATCTTCTGGGCCTACTTCTTCCTGCCCAGCGTGACGGGCGTGAAGACCGACCAGTTCACCACCATGCTGATCGCGCTGGTGATCTTCGATGCCGCCTACCTCGCCGAGATCGTGCGCGCCGGCATCCAGGGCCTGCCGCGCGGGCAGATGGAAACCGCCCGCGCGCTGGGCCTCAGCTACTTCCGCGCGATGCGCCTGGTGGTGCTGCCGCAGGCGCTGCGCAGCATGCTGCCCTCGCTGGTGAACCAGTTCGTCTCGACCATCAAGGAGACATCGCTCGGCTACATCATCGGCCTGGCCGAGGTGTCGTTCATCGCGACGCAGATCAACACGCAGGTGTTCACCAAGCCGGCGCAGATCTACCTGATCCTGGGTGGCACGTACTTCATTCTCTGCTTCGGCCTGTCGCGCTTCGCCTACTGGCTGGAGCGCCGGCTCGCGCGCCGCGGCATGTCCACCCTCGCCTCCACCACCTCTTCCGCCTCGGCCCCCAAGGTGTCCGCATGATCGAACTGCAGAACGTCAACAAGTGGTACGGCAGCTACCAAGCCCTGGTCGACATCGACGAGACCATCCACAAGGGCGAGGTCGTCGTGGTGTGCGGGCCTTCGGGCTCGGGCAAGTCGACGCTGATCCGCACCTTCAACCGGCTGGAGCCGATCCAGTCGGGCCGCATCCTCTTCGAGGGGCAGGACATCCACGCGCCGGGCACCGACGTGAACGCGTTCCGCTCGCGCATCGGCTTCGTGTTCCAGCAGTTCAACCTGTTCCCGCACCTCACGGTGCTGCAGAACTGCACGATGGCGCCGATGCAGCTGCGCGGCCTCACGCGCAAGGACGCCGAGGAGCGCGCGATGGCGTTGCTGCACCGCGTGGGCCTGGCGAACAAGGCCAATGCATGGCCGAGCGAACTCTCGGGCGGCCAGCAGCAGCGCGTGGCGATCGCGCGCGCCCTTGCGATGCAGCCGCCGCTGATGCTGTTCGACGAGCCCACCAGCGCGCTCGACCCCGAGATGGTCGGCGAGGTGCTGCTGGTGATGCGCGACCTCACGCGCGACGGCATGACCATGGTCTGCGTCACGCACGAGATGGGCTTCGCGCGCGAGGTGGCCGACCGCGTGATCTTCATGGACGAAGGCAAGGTGCTCGAGCGCGCGACGCCCGACGATTTCTTCAACCGGCCGCAGCACCCGCGTGCGCAGCAGTTCCTCTCGGACATCCGCTCGCCGTTCGCGCGCGACGCATGACATGCCCGCTTCGACCATGACCACCACCAGCACCGCCCCTCTTCTCTCGTTGCCCGTGATCGACGTCGCGCCGCTCGTGGCCGGCACGCCCGCACGCGACGACGTGGCCGCGCAGATCGGCGCCGCCTGCCGCGCGCACGGCTTCTTCTACGTCACGGGCCACGGCGTGGATGCGGCGCTGGTGCAGCGGCTCGAAGACCTGAGCCACCGGTTCTTCGACCTGCCCGAGGAAACCAAGATGCAGTGGCGCATGGCCCTCGGCGGGCGCGCGTGGCGCGGCTTCTTTCCGCTCGGCGGCGAGCTGACCTCGGGCCGGCCCGATTGGAAGGAAGGCCTGTACCTGGGCACCGAGCTGCCCGCGGCGCACCCGCTGGTGCAGGCGAAGACGCCGGTGCACGGCCCCAATCTCTTCCCCGACGTGCCGGGCTTTCGCGAGACCATCCTGGAGTACATGGCCGCGGTGACGCAGCTCGGCCATCGCCTGATGGAAGGCATCGCGCTGAGCCTGGGCCTGCCCGCCGCGTACTTCGCCGAGCGGTACACGGCCGATCCGCTGATCCTGTTCCGGCTCTTCAACTACCCCTCGCAGCCCGTGCCCGAAGGGCTCGACGTGCAATGGGGCGTGGGCGAGCACACCGACTACGGCCTGCTCACCGTCCTGCACCAGGACAATGTCGGCGGCCTCGCGGTGCACACGCCGGGCGGCTGGATCGACGCGCCGCCGATCCCCGGCTCCTTCGTCTGCAACATCGGCGACATGCTCGACCGCATGACCGGCGGGCTCTACAAGTCGACGCCGCACCGCGTGAAGCGCAACACCTCCGGCCGCGACCGGCTGTCGTTTCCGCTGTTCTTCGATCCGAATTTCGAGGCGCGCGTGCAGCGCATCGAAGGTCTTGCGGGCGCCCAGGCGCTCGACGACAGTGCAGAGCGCTGGGACCGCGCCAATGTGCACGCCTTCAGCGGCCGCTACGGCGACTACCTGCTCGCGAAGGTCTCGAAGGTGTTCCCGCAGCTGCGCGACGAAGTGCTCTGAGCCGGGCTCGCCGGGACGTCGATGAATTCGTCCTCCCAGCGGCCGACATCCGCGCCGGGATCGGAGATGGGCACGAGCTTGTCGCTGCGGCAGTAGAAGGTCCAGCCCTCGAACAGCACGTCGTAGTAGGTGCCGGGCAGGTAGCGCTCGCCGGGCGCTTCATAGGGCGCCGAGACCACTTCGACGATGCGGCCGACCGCGCGCTCGGTCATCGGCGAGGCGAGGCAGCTGTCGACGACGTGGCAGAGCGTGCCGATCTTGATCATGGCCGCACCAGTTCGCCGGGGAACCACCGCGGCAGGTGCGCCGTCGCGTCGTGCAGCGAATCGAGCACATGGAAGGCGCGCTCGACGATCGATGCGGGCGGGTGCTTGAGGTCCGGCACGATCACCACGCGCAGCCCCGCTGCCAGCGCGGCCTTGGCGCCGTTCTCGCTGTCCTCGAAAGCGATGCACTGCGACGGGTCCACGCCCAGGCGCGAAGCCGCGAGCAGGTAGAGCGCCGGATCGGGCTTGGCGCGCGCCACCTCGTCGCCGCCCGCGAAAGCATCGAAGTGATGGAGCACGTCGAGGCTCCCGAGGCAGGCCTGGATCTGCCCGCTGGTGGAAGACGATGCCACCGCGCAGCGCGTGCCGCGCTGGCGCAATGCGGCGAGGAACTCGGCCGCACCGGGCTTGATGGGAAAGAGCGGCGTGCCGTCGGAGCGCTCCAGTTGCAAGAGCTTGCGCACGTGCGCGATCGCATGGCGGTAGGCATCGGGCCCGCCGAGCAGCGTGCCCAGGATCACCTCGGACTCCACGGTGGCGAGGCCCACGACCTGCAGGTACTGCGTGTGCGAAAGCTCGATGTCGAGCGTGCGGGCCGCTTCGATCCAGGCGGCCATGATGGGCCGCTCCGAGTCGATGAGGAGCCCATCCATGTCGAAGATGGCGGCGGAGAACATGAAGCGATCCTAAGCCAGCGCGCGCCAGCGATGGCTGGCGGGCATTCTTCCCGGAGCGATACGCCCGGCGCCCAAGCGAATCAGCGGGCAGCTTCCAGATGCGTCACGGTCGGTTTGCCCTTCACGATTTCCACATGAAACCGGACCTTGTCGCCGGGCTTGACCGCATCGAGCATCTTCTTGTCCGCCACATCGAAGCCCATGGTCATGGCCGGCATGGCGATGTTGGGAATGTCGCCGTGCTTCAGCACGATCACGCCGCCGGCCTGATCGATCTTCTGGACGACGGCATCGGTCAGCATCGAGGCTGCCTGCTGGCCCGGGGCCGGCGTCTTCATGGACGACATCTCGTCCTTCGACATCTGGGCCTGGGCCGCAGCGGCCGATGCGACGAGCAGCGCGAATGCGAGGGGATGCAAGACTTTCATTGAATGACTCCTTCGGTAGGTTGAATGGAAACGGCAGGCAAACGAGCCCGCGCGGCATCGCCGCGACGGCGCAGCAAATACCAGGCGGCAGGAACAACAAGCATGCTCAGCAGCGGCGCGGTGACCATGCCGCCCACCATGGGTGCGGCAATGCGGGTCATCACCTCCGAACCGGTGCCGCTGCCCCACAGGATGGGCAGCAGCCCCGCCATCACGACGGCCACCGTCATGGCCTTGGGCCGCACGCGCAGCACGGCGCCTTCGCGGATCGCGGCCAGCAGGGTCTGGTCGTTCATCGGCTCGCCGGCTTCGAGGCGGCGCGCCAGCGCATTCTTCAGGTAGACCAGCATCACCACGCCGAACTCGGCCGCCACGCCGGCCAGCGCGATGAAGCCCACCGCCGTGGCCACGGAGATCGAATGGCCCAGCGCCCAGATCAGCCAGAAACCGCCGATGAGCGAGAACGGCACGGCCGCCATCACCAGCGCCGCATCGGCGAACGAGCGGAACAGCAGGTAGAGCAGCACGAAGATGACCGCCAGCGTGACCGGAACGACCAGTTTCAGCCGCTCGGTCGCGCGCTCCAGGTACTCGAACTGGCCGGACCACGACACGGCATAGCCGGCGGGCATCTTCACTGCCTTGTCGACCGCGGCCTGCATGTCGTTGACGGCGGAGCGCAGGTCGCGGCCGCGCACATCGACATAGACCCAGCCCGACAGCCGCGCGTTCTCGCTGCGCAGCATCGGCGGGCCGTCTTCGACGGCGATGCGTGCGACATCGCCCAGCAGCAACTGCGCGCCCTTGTCGGTCACGAAGGGCAGTTGCCGCAGCCGCTCCAGCGAATCGCGGATCTCGCGCGGGTAGCGCACGTTGATCGGGTAGCGCTCGCGCCCCGAGATGACCTCGCCCACGTTCTCGCCGCCGATGGCCGTGGACACCACGGCCTGCACGTCCGCCACCGAGAGTCCGTAGCGTGCCGCCGCGAGCCTGTCTACATCGACGTCGATATAGCGTCCGCCGGTGAGCCGCTCGGCCAGCGCCGACGACACGCCGGGAACGTTCTTCACCGCAGCCTCGATCTGCGTGGTCAACGCATCGATGGTGGCCAGGTCGGCCCCCGCCACCTTGACGCCCACGGGGCTCTTGATGCCCGTGGCCAGCATGTCGATGCGGTTGCGGATGGGCGGCACCCACACGTTGGTCAGGCCCGGCACCTTGACCGCACTGTCCAGCGCTTCGACCAGCTTGTCCGGCGTCATGCCCGCGCGCCATTGCGACTTGGGCTTGAACTGGATGGTGGTCTCGAACATTTCGAGCGGCGCGGGGTCGGTCGCGGTGTCCGCGCGGCCGGCCTTGCCGAACACGCGTGCAACCTCCGGCACGGTCTTGATGAGGCGATCGGTCTGCTGCAAGAGTTCAGAGGCCTTCGACACCGACAGCCCCGGCAGCGCGGACGGCATGTAGAGCAGGTCGCCCTCGTCCAGCGGCGGCATGAACTCGCCGCCCAGCCGCATCAGCGGCACCGCGGTCAGCGCCAGCAGCACGGCGGCCACGACGAGGGTTCCCTTGGGAAAGCGCAGCACCAGCTCCAGCGCGGGCCGGTACACCGCCATCAGGAAGCGGTTGACGGGGTTGGCGGCTTCGTGCGGAATGCGCCCGCGCACGAGGTAGCCCATGAGCACCGGGATCAGCGTCACCGACAGGCCCGCCGCAGCCGCCATGGCGTAGGTCTTGGTGAAGGCCAGCGGCGAGAACAGCCGCCCCTCCTGCGCCTCGAGCGAGAACACGGGCACGAAGGACAGCGTGATCACCAGCAGCGAGAAGAACAGCGCAGGGCCGACCTCCACCGATGCATCGGCGACGAGCGTCCATCGTTCTGCCACTGTCGGCTGCCGGCCCTGCGCCGTCTCGAAAGCCTCGATGTGCTTGTGCACGTTCTCGACCATCACGATCGCGCCGTCCACCATCGCGCCGATGGCGATCGCAATGCCGCCCAGCGACATGATGTTGGCGTTGACGCCCTGCCAGTGCATGACGACGAAGGCCGCCAGCACGCCGATCGGCAAGGCCACGACGGCCACCAGCGCCGAGCGCAAATGGAACAGGAAGACCGCGCAGACCAATGCGACCACGATGAACTCTTCGATCAATTTGCCACGCAGGTTCTCGACGGCGCGGTCGATCAGCAGCGACCGGTCGTAGGTGGGCACGATCTCCACGCCCGGCGGCAGGCTGGGCTTGAGCGTCTCCAGCTTCGCTTTGACCGCCTCGATGGTGGTGCGGGCGTTCTTGCCCGAGCGCATGACGATCACGCCGCCGGCCACTTCGCCCTCGCCGTCGAGCTCGGCGATGCCGCGGCGCATCTCGGGGCCGATCTGCACCGTGGCCACGTCGCGCAGCAGCACGGGCGTCGCGCCCGTCGCGGCCAGCGGGATGGTGCGGAAGTCGTCGAGCGAGCGCAGGTAACCGCGCGAGCGAACCATGTACTCGGCTTCGGCGAATTCGACGACCGAGCCGCCGGACGCCTGGTTGGCCTTCTGCAAGGCCTGCACGACCGTCGACTGCGTGATGCCGAGCGCGCGCATGCGGTCGGGGTCCAGCACCACCTGGTACTGGCGCACCATGCCGCCGATGCTGGCGACCTCGGCCACGTCGGGCACGGTCTTCAGTTCGAACTTGAGGAACCAGTCGTTCAGCGCGCGCAGTTGCCCGATGTCACGCGTTCCCGTGCGGTCGACCAGCGCGTATTCGTAGACCCAGCCCACGCCCGTGGCGTCGGGGCCCAGCGAGGCGTTGGCGCCCGCGGGGAGCTTGCTCTGCACCTGGTTCAGGTACTCCACCACGCGCGAGCGCGCCCAGTACGGATCGGTCTTGTCGTCGAACAGCACGTAGACGAACGAGTCGCCGAAAAACGAGTAGCCGCGCACGGTCTTGGCGCCCGGCACGCTGAGCATGGTGGTGGTCAGCGGGTAGGTGACCAGGTCTTCGACCACCTGGGGCGCCTTGCCGGGAAAGGGCGTGCGGATGATGACCTGCGTGTCCGAGAGATCGGGCAGTGCATCGAGCGGTGTGCGTGCAACGGACCACCCGCCTGCGGCCACCAGGAACAGGGTCGCGATCAGCACCAGGAAGCGGTTGCCGACCGACCAGCGGATCAGGGCGGCGATCATTGCCTGGCGCCCGGTTGCACACGCTGCACGGAGACCAGCTCGTAGCCTGTCGGGCCGCCTTCCTTGAACGCGAAGCGCACCTGGTCGCCGGGCTTGATGTCCGGGAAAGCGTTCGGCGATGCCTTGGCGAAGCCCATCGTCATGGAGGGCCATTTGAGCGTTGCGACAGGGCCGTGCGAGATGGTGATGCCATCGGGCGCAACGCTCTCCACCTTGCCTTCTGCCTTGTGAAGCGCGGCGGGCGGTGGTGCAGCAGCAGCGGCGGCGGGTGAAGCCATGTTGCCCAGCACGGAGCGCAGCCGGGCCTCGGAGTCGATCAGGAACTGGCCGCTGGCCACGACCTGGTCGCCCTCGCTCAGGCCTGCGACGACTTCGGTGTCGTCGCCCTGGTCCGCGCCCGGCGACACGTCGCGCGGCTCGAAGGCGCCGTCGGCCTTTCGCACGATGACCACTGCGCGCTTGCCGGTGCGGATGACGGCCTCGGACGGCACGACCAGCCGCGTGCTGGCGGGCCCGGCTACCTGCAGGCGCAGCAACATGCCGGGCGTCAGTTTCCCGTTTCGGTTGTCGACCTCGAAGCGGGCCTTCAAGGTGCGCGTGGATGCGTTGATCTCGGGAAGGATTTCGTCGAGCGCGCCATCGAAAGACTGCGCCGCATCGGCCTGAAGGATCGCCTTGACCTTCTGGCCGCGCGTGAGACGCACGGCCTGCGCTTCGGGAATCTCTGCCACTGCCCAGACTTTTTCCAGGCCCGCGATACGGAACAGCGTCATGCCCGGCGTCACTGCAACGCCTTCGCGCACGCCCAGTTCCGCCACCACGCCATCGGCCGGTGCGGCAAGAACGTAGCGCGCCTGCGCCGTGCCCGTTTCTTCGCTGCGCCGGATGAGTTCGGCGGGAATGGACATGGCCCGCATGCGATCGCGCGCGGCCGCAATGAGGTCAGGAGCAACGCCCGAACGCTTGAGCGCGAGCAGCTCGTTCTGCGGTCCGAGCCAGTCGGGCGCGAAGAGCGTTGCCAACGCCTGGCCCTTGCGCACGCGCTCCATCGGCGCGCGAACCGAAAGATGTTCGACATACCCGGCAACGCGCGTCTGCACGGCAACGTGGAGCCGCTCGTCGAACTGCACGGCGCCGACCGCGTCGAAGGACGCGGAGGTCTGCGCGCGCCGCACGCTGGCGTACCGGATGCCGAGGTTCTGCTGGACCGCGGGGCTCACCGTCACGCCCGTCTCGTTCGCCGCGCCCGTTGCGCTGTCGGCGTACATGGGGACCAGCTGCATGTCCATGAAGGGCGACTTGCCCGGCTTGTCGAAGCGCTGGCCCGGCACCATGGGGTCGTGCCAGTAGAGGACCTTGCGGCCTTCAGCCGCGGGCGTGGCGGCCATCGATGCCTCCACGGGCCGGGCTGTCTCGCGGCCCAGGTAGAACGCGCCCGTTGCAAGCAGCAGTGCCGCCAGCAGCGAGGCGCCGATCGTGCGTGTCCTGCGGTTCATTGCGACACCTCGGCAGTGAGCGGCCGGAAGGCCAGTTGGACTTGGGTCTTCGCAAGGTCGCGCTGCAGCGTGAGCAGCTTGCGCTGCGCTTCGACCTCGGCATGCCGGGCTTCGAACAGGCCGACCAGGCTGCCCTGGTTGGACCGGTAGGCTGCCGTTGCAGCGGCCGTTCTTTGGCCGGCGGCAACGACGACACCGGCGCGATAGCGGTCGATGCGTTGCTGCAGGCGCTGTGCATCGCCGCTCAACGACCGGTATTCGGCGGTCGCGGCCCGCGTGGCTTCGGCCAGATCGGCTTCGGCCTTCTCGACCAGCGCCAGCTTGGCGGCGGTGTCGCGGTCCTGGCGTTCGCCGGGCGCGACGGGCAGCGGGATGTTCACGCCCACCGACACCATGTCGGAATAGCCGGTGCGCTGGCCGTAGGCCACCTCCCAGGTCCAGTTGGGCTTGCGGTTGGAGGCGGTGACGGCTGCCGCCTGCCCTGCCACATCGACATCGCGCTGCATCGCCGCGACCGTGGGGTGCGCGGCGACGTAGGCTTCTTCGGACGGCAGCGCGATGGCGCCCGGAGGCAGCAGCTCGTCGGGCGGCACGCCGACCCATCGCTGGAACGCGACGCCTGCGGCGCTTTGCTGCTGCAGGATGTCGGCCGTCTCGTCTTCCGAGACGCCTCTTGCACCGGCCAACGCCAACACGTCCTGGCTGCTCCCTGCGGCCGAGGACAGGCGTGCACGCGATGCCTCCAACTCCTCGTGCGCATGGTGCGCCATGAGCGTCGCGAGCTTCAGGCTCTCGCCGATGTAGAAGGCGTCCACGTACGCGAGCGCTGTCTGCCGGCGGGTGTCGGCGGCAGCGGCTTGCACCAGCACCGCCTCGCGGCCGACCGAGGCATCGGCGGCCGCCTGCCGCACGGCACGCTTGTCGGCGGACAGCCATTCCTGGCTGATGCCGATGCGCTTCATCGTCATCGAGTCGCGGGTTGTGTGAAAGCGATCCGGCCCCGTTGCGGGGAGGTTGTCGACGCCGATACGCAGCGTGGGATCGGGGAGCTGGGCTGCGGCTTGCGCCGCCTCCGTGGCACTCAATGCGCCGGCACGGGCGGCGCGGGTGGTTTCAGAGCGCTGAGCCGCAAGCCGAAGCGCCGCCTCGAGAGACAGGGGGGCGGCCGTCGCAAGGTACGGCAGCAACGCAACGGCCAGCGCGACCGCGCGTGGGAAGGGAATGGACATGAAAACTCCGCAGACGAACGAGGCAATCGCTGGCAAGCGGACGAGCCGCACCAGCACCGGTCAGTCGACGGAGATTTCAGACGCGAAGTCTGCGCGTGGCGAGAAAAACAGGGTCGGGCGGCGGATGCTGCCGCTCGAGAACAGCCTGCTGCGGAAGTGCGTGGCCTTCGGACACCAGCACCAGCGGCATGACCACCACCTGCACGATGGCAGGCAGCGAAGGGGTGGTCAATTTGACTGATTCGAAGGACAGCGACAGGTCGGCGGCATGCTGGAAGCACAGCACCGGCTGGGCCATGTCCATGCCTTCGCAGGGCGCGCCCGTCGCCATCATTTCAGCCATCGAAGCCGTGTCAGGCACGCCCGGGCAGACATAGCTTGCCAGCGCCAGCTGCGAGAACAGCATCGACAGGACCACGAAGAACGTGGTCATGCAGCGATGAAGCGAGCGGCGATGGGTCACAGGGTGGATCAGTCGCGCACCAGCGCCCGGTTCAGCCCCAGCGCCGCCAGCGTGCCGGCCGCGCCCGAGAGCAGGTAGACGCTGACGTACGCCAGCCCGAAGTGCGCCGACAGCCCCAGCGCGACCAGCGGTGCGAACGCGGCGCCGATCAGCCAAGCCAGGTCGGCCGTGAGCGCCGCGCCGGTGTAGCGGTACTTGGGCTCGAAGTTCGAGGTCACGGCACCTGCAGCCTGGCCGTACGAAAGACCCAGCAGCACGAAGCCCAGCAGGATGAACACGTCCTGCCCGAGGCGGCCGCCGTCGAGCAGCGTGGGGGCGAAACCGCTGAACACCGCGATCAGCGCGGCCAGGCCGCCCAGAGTGAAACGGCGTCCCACGCGGTCGGCGATCAGGCCCGAGGCCACGATGCCGCCGGCGCAGAACACCGCGCCGATCATCTGCACCACCAGGAATTCGGTGATCGACTGGTCCGAGTACAGCGTGATCCACGAGAGCGGGAACACGGTGATGAGGTGGAACAGCGCATAGCTGGCGAGTGCCGCGAACGCGCCGATCAAGAGGTTGGTGCCCTGCGAGCGGGTCAGCTCGACCACGCTGGTGGGCTGCAGCTCGCGCTCTTCGAGCAGGCGCGAATACTCTTCGGTGGCCACCAGGCGCAGGCGCGCAAAGAGCGCCACCACGTTGATCGCGAAGGCCACGTAGAAGGTGTAGCGCCAGCCCCAGTCGAGGAAGTCCTTGATCGACAGGCTCGCGTAGAGAAACGCGAACAGCGCGCTGGCAATGAAGAAACCGATGGGCGCGCCCAGCTGGCCCAGCATGGCGTACCAGCCGCGGCGGTTGGGCGGTGCGTTCAGCGCCAGCAGCGAAGGCAGGCCGTCCCAAGAGCCGCCGAGCGCCAGGCCCTGGCAGAAGCGGAACACCGACAGCAGCACGATCGCCGTGAACCCGATGCTCTCGTAGCCCGGCAGGAAGGCGATGCCGGCCGTGGAGGTGCCCAGCAGGAACAGCGCGATCGTCAGCTTGGTTTCGCGCCCGAATCGTCGCTGGATCGCCATCGAGATGACAGTTCCGAACGGCCGTGCGATGAAGGCGAAAGAGAAGACCACGAACGCGTAAAGGATTCCCTCCAGACGCTGCTCGAACGGGAAGAATACGTATGGGAACACCAGCACCGAAGCGATGCCGTAGACGAAGAAGTCGAAATATTCGGAGGCTCGGCCGATGATCACGCCGACCGCGATCTCGCCCGGGGCGATGTGCGAGTGATCGGCGTCGCCACTCTGGCTCAGGCTGGCGCCGTTTCCGGACGTGTTCGGCACAGGCTGTGCGCCTTGCGGACTGATGCTGGACGTCGTCGTCATTGCGTTTTGTAATTCGGGTGTCACCGGCAGTGACAAAGGTAGACCATTGAACAGAGGCTCCAAGCGTCTCACCGAACGGGGATTCCCGCCATAGGACAAAACGTCCAATAGGCGGCGGGAACCTTTGGTCGTAGATTGTGGAGTCTTTGCGCAGCCCACGCACCTCTTTCTTTCTCTTCGGCATGCCCACCCTCCACTCCCTTCGCCGATGGCTCGTCTTGCTCCCCCTCGCCTTGCTGGCGGGCTGCAACACGGTGCTCATGAACCCCTCCGGCGACATCGCCAACCAGCAGGGACGCCTGATCGTCGTCTCCACGGTGCTGATGCTGATCATCATCATCCCGGTGATCGCGCTGACCATCTTCTTCGCCTGGCGCTACCGCCAGTCGAACAAGGAGGCCACCTACAGCCCCGACTGGGACCACTCCACCCAGCTCGAACTCGCGATCTGGGCCGCGCCGCTCTTGATCATCATTGCGCTGGGCGCGATCACCTGGATCAGCACCCACACGCTGGACCCGTACCGGCCCCTCAGCCGCCTGGACGCCAAGCGCCAGATCTCGCCCGAGACCAAGCCGCTGGTGGTCGAAGTGGTGGCGCTCGACTGGAAGTGGCTCTTCATCTACCCCGAGCAGGGCATCGCCACGGTGAATGAACTGGCCGCCCCGGTGGACGTGCCGATCAGCTTCAAGATCACCGCCTCCTCGGTGATGAACTCCTTCTTCATCCCCGCGCTGGCCGGCCAGATCTACGCCATGCCGGGCATGGAAACCAAGCTGCATGCGGTGATCAACAAGCCGGGCGAGTTCGAAGGTTTCTCGGCCAACTACAGCGGCGCGGGCTTCTCGGGCATGCGCTTCAAGTTCCACGGCCTTGACAAGGACGACTTCGACAAGTGGGTCGAGAAGGCCAAGACCTCCAAGGAGGGCGAGCTCACCCGCGAGGGCTACATGAAGCTGGAAGTGCCCAGCGAGCGCGAGCCCGTGCGCCACTACGCCACCGTCGATGCGGACCTGTACAACGCCATCCTCAACCGCTGCGTCGACCGCAACAAGATGTGCATGAGCCAGATGATGGCCATCGACGCGGACGGCGGCATGGGCAAGCCCGGCGCCTTCAATGTCGCCACCCTGCAGAGCTGGCAACCCGACACCCTCAACTCGCCCAAGCGTAGATACGTCACGGCGATGTGCACCACCGAAGAATGACGATGCTTGCGAACCTTGACCTGACGAAGCTCGTCTTCGGCCGCCTCACCTGGGAGGCGATTCCCTACCACGAGCCCATCCTGCTCGTGACCTTCATCGCCGTCGTGCTCGGCGGCATCGCCCTCCTGGGCGCGATCACCTACTTCAAGGTGTGGGGCACGCTGTGGCGCGACTGGATCACCAGCATCGACCACAAGAAGATCGGCATCATGTACATCATCCTGGGGCTGGTGATGCTGCTGCGCGGCTTCTCCGACGCCATCATGATGCGGGCCCAGCAGGCCTTCGCCTTCGGCGACAACGCGGGCTTCTTGCCGCCGCACCACTACGACCAGGTCTTCACCGCGCACGGCGTGATCATGATCTTCTTCGTGGCGATGCCGCTGGTCACGGGCCTCATGAACTTCGTGGTGCCGCTGCAGATCGGCGCACGCGACGTGGCCTTCCCGTTCCTGAACAACTTCAGCTTCTGGATGACCACCTTCGGCGCGGGCCTGGTGATGGCGTCGCTGTTCGTGGGCGAGTTCGCCAAGACCGGCTGGCTGGCGTATCCGCCGCTGTCGGGCATTCTCTTCAGCCCCGACGTGGGGGTGGACTACTACATCTGGTCGTTGCAGATAGCGGGGGTGGGCACATTGCTCTCCGGCGTCAACCTGCTGGCCACCATCGTGAAGATGCGCGCGCCCGGCATGACGATGATGAAGATGCCTGTCTTCACCTGGACGGCTCTGTGCACCAACGTGCTGATCGTCGCCGCCTTCCCGGTGCTGACCGCCGTGCTGGCTCTCCTGTCGCTGGACCGCTACGTCGGCACCAACTTCTTCACGAACGACCTGGGCGGCAACGCCATGATGTACGTGAACCTGATCTGGATCTGGGGCCACCCCGAGGTGTACATCCTGATCCTGCCGGCCTTCGGCATCTTCTCGGAAGTGGTCTCCACCTTCTCGGGCAAGCGCCTGTTCGGCTACGCCTCGATGGTGTACGCCACCGTCGTGATCACCATCCTGTCGTACCTGGTGTGGCTGCATCACTTCTTCACCATGGGCTCGGGTGCCAGCGTGAATTCGTTCTTCGGCATCACGACGATGATCATCTCGATCCCCACGGGCGCGAAGATCTTCAACTGGCTCTTCACCATGTACCGCGGCCGCATCCGCTACGAGCTGCCGATGATGTGGACCATCGGCTTCATGATCACCTTCGTGATCGGCGGCATGACCGGCGTGCTGCTGGCCGTTCCCCCGGCCGACTTCGTGCTGCACAACAGCCTGTTCCTCATCGCCCACTTCCACAACGTGATCATCGGCGGCGTGCTGTTCGGCATGCTGGCGGGCATCACCTACTGGTACCCGAAGGCCTTCGGCTACAAGCTGGATCCGTTCTGGGGCAAGTGCTCGTTCTGGTTCTGGATCGTCGGCTTCTGGTTCGCCTTCATGCCGCTGTACATCCTGGGCCTGATGGGCGTCACGCGCCGCATGAGCCACTTCCAGGACATGTCGCTGCAGATCTGGTTCCAGATCGCCGCCTTCGGCGCCGTGCTGATCGCGCTGGGCATCGCCTCCTTCATCATCCAGCTGGTGGTGAGCTACATCCGCCGCGAGTCGCTGCGCGACACCACGGGCGACCCGTGGAACGGCCGCACGCTGGAGTGGTCGACCTCCTCGCCGCCGCCGGCCTACAACTTCGCGTTCACGCCGCGCATCCATGACAACGACGCCTGGACCGACATGAAAAAGCGTGGCTACGAGCGGCCGCTGGACGGTTTCACGCCGATCCACATGCCCAAGAACACCGCGGCCGGCTTCATCATCGCGGCACTGGCCGCCACCTGCGGCTTCGCAATGATCTGGCAGATGTGGCTGGTGGCAGGCGTGGGCTTCGTTGCCATGCTGGCCGCCGTGATCATCCACACCTTCAACTACAAGCGCGACTACCACATCCCCGCGGAAGAAGTCGTTCGCACCGAAGGCGATCGCACCCGCCTCCTGGCAGCAGCCCATGTCTGATACCACCGCTCTCCACGCCCCCGCGGGCGCCCAAGTCCACGCCCACAGCGATGCCACGGGCAAGCCGCCCGTGTTCGAGCTGTTCCACGTCGGCAACGACCACCATCCCGAGAACGGCACGCTGCTGGGCTTCTGGCTCTACCTGATGAGCGACTGCCTCATCTTCGCGTGCCTGTTCGCGGTGTACGGCGTGCTGGGCCGCAGCTACGCGGCCGGCCCTTCGGGCGCCGACCTGTTCGACCTGCCGCTGGTGGCGATCAACACCTCGCTGCTGCTGTTCTCGTCGATCACCTACGGTTTCGCCGTGCTCGAGATGCAGAAAAAGCGCATGGGCGGCGTGCTGGTCTGGCTGGCCATCACCGGCCTGCTGGGCGCCGGCTTCATCGGCCTGGAACTCTACGAATTCGCGCACCTGATCCACGAGGGCGCGGGCCCGCAGCGCAGCGCCTTCCTGTCGTCGTTCTTCGCGCTGGTGGGCACCCACGGCCTGCACGTGAGCTTCGGCATCATCTGGCTCATCGTCTTGATGATCCAGTTGCCCAAGCACGGCTTCACCGCCGCGAACCGCCGCCGCCTGATGTGCCTGTCGATGTTCTGGCACTTCCTGGACGTCGTGTGGATCGGCGTCTTCACCTTTGTCTACCTGATGGGATCGATGGCATGAACACCCACATCGACACCGCCGCGCACGGCCATGGCGCACACGATGGGCACGACGACCATCACGACGATGGCCCCGCAAGCCACAGCACCTTCAAGGGCTACCTGACCGGCTTCGTGCTGGCCGTGATCCTCACGGCGATTCCGTTCTGGCTCGTCATGGGCAAGGTGATCCCCAGCGCGAACACCACCTCGCTGGTCATCCTGGGCTTCGCGGCCGTGCAGATCGTGGTCCACATGATCTATTTCCTGCACATGGACGCCAAGTCCGAGAGCGGCTGGAACATGCTGGCACTGATCTTCACGATCGTGCTCGTGGTCATCACGCTGGCCGGCTCGCTCTGGGTCATGTATCACATGAACACCAACATGATGCCGATGTCGGTGCACGACATGAAGAACATGCCTTGACGCCCCCCGCGCCAGACCACCCCAGCCACAACCCACCGTCCGGCCGCCCGCGCTCCGCGGCCGCCCGGGTGGCACTGGCGGTCTGCGCGGCGCTGGCCTTTGCCGGCTTCTTCGCGCTGGGCACCTGGCAGGTCGAGCGCAGGGCCTGGAAGCTCGATCTCATCGCCCGCGTCGACCAACGCGTGCACGCCCCGGCCGCCCAGCCCCCCGCGCGCGCCGACTGGCCGCAAGTGAACGCGGCCGACGACGAATACCGCCATGTGCGCCTCGCCGGCACCTTCCTCAATGACAAGGAAACCCTGACCCAGGCCAGCACCCGCCTGGGCGCCGGCTTCTGGGTGCTGACGCCGCTGCGCGCGGCCGACGGCACCGTCGTGCTGGTCAACCGGGGCTTCGTGCCACCCGAAGCACGCGAACGCACGAGCCGCGCGGCCACCGAGGCGAAGGGCGAGGTCACCGTCGCCGGCCTCCTGCGCATCACCGAGCCCAAGGGCGGGTTTCTCCGCAAGAACGACCCCGCCGCAGACCGCTGGTTCTCGCGCGACGTGCAGGCCATCGCGGCCGCACGCGGGCTGGACAACGCAGCGCCCTACTTCGTCGATGCCGAGGCCGATCCGTCGCTCTCCCCCGAAACAGCCGGCTACCCCGTGCGCGGCCTCACCGTCATCGCCTTTCCCAACAGCCACCTTGTCTACGCCCTCACCTGGTATGGCCTCGCGCTGATGGTGCTGGGCGGCGCGTGGTTCGTCTGGCGCGACGGGCGCGGGCGCGCCCGGAGGGCTCCTGGCGGCAGCGGCGAAAATGCGGCCCATGCCGACCCCCTCCCCCGCCCCGATGCGCATCGCGACTGAAGCCGTGGCCGCGGTCGCGGGCGCGCTGCATGCGCCCCGCGCCGGCGTGGCGAGCCTGGACAACGCCACCGGCCACAAGAACATGCAGCAGCTGATCCAGCTGCGCTGGTTCGCGGTGGTCGGGCAGGTGGCCACCATCCTGGTGGTGCACTACGGCTTCGGCATCCGGCTGCCGCTGGACAACATGCTGCAGGTGCTCACCTGCCTGGCGCTCTTCAACATGGTGAGCCTGCTGCGCTCGCGCACCCACCGCCGGGTGACCAACGGCGAGCTGTTCCTGGCGCTCCTGGTCGATGTGGCGACGCTCACGGCCCAGCTCTACCTGAGCGGCGGCGCGACCAACCCGTTCGTCTTTCTCTACCTGCTGCAGGTGATCCTGGGCGCGGTGCTGCTGAAGGCCTGGTCGACCTGGACCATCGTGGTCATCACCAGCCTGTGCTTCGCGGGGCTGGCCCTCTTCTCGCGCCCGCTCGCGCTGCCGCTGGACCACGACCGGGGCCTCTGGAGCCCGTACATCCAGGGCATGCTGGTGTGCTTCGCGCTCAATGCGGCGCTGCTGGTGATCTTCATCACCCGCATCAGCGGCAACCTGCGCGCGCGCGATGCGCGGCTGGCCGACCTGCGCCAGCGCGCCTCGGAAGAAGAACACATCGTGCGCATGGGCCTGCTCGCTTCGGGCGCGGCGCATGAGCTGGGCACGCCGCTCGCCACGCTGGCGGTGATCCTGGGCGACTGGCGCCGGCTGCCGCACTTCAGCTCCGACCCCGAACTGCTGACCGAAGTGGCCGAGATGGAACTGCAGATCCAGCGCTGCAAGAGCATCGTGAGCGGCATCCTCCTGTCGGCCGGCGAGGCGCGCGGCGAGTCGTCCGAAGAAACCACGGTGAGCACCTTCCTGGACGACCTCGTGGAGGAATGGCGCGCCACGCGGCCGGTGGAAGAGTTCGACTACGACAACCGCTTCGGCCAGGACCTGCCCATGGTCTCCGATTCGGCCTTGAAGCAGATGATCTGCAACGTGCTGGACAACGCCCTGGAGGCGTCGCCGCACTGGCTGCGCCTGGAAGCGTCGCACGATGCCGACGCGCTGACGATCACGGTCACCGATGCCGGCCCCGGCTTCCTGCCGGCGATCCTCAAGGAGTTCGGCAAGCCCTACCAGTCGAGCAAGGGCCGGCCCGGTGGCGGGCTCGGGCTGTTCCTGGTCGCCAACGTGGCGCGCACCCTGGGCGGGCGCGTCGCGGCGCGCAACCGGCCCGAGGGCGGTGCCATCGTGACCGTCACGCTGCCGCTCGCGGCCGTCGTGCTGGAAGAAGAGGAAGCCGACGACGAAACGGTCGCGCCAACCGGGCCCATCGCCCACACCAAGCCATGACGGAAACCGCCGAAGCCGAACGCCAGTTGCTGATCGTCGAGGACGACAGCGCCTTCGCGCGCACGCTCAGCCGCTCCTTCGAGCGCCGCGGCTATGCGGTGATGCACGCGAGCAATGCCGAAGAAGTTCAGGCGCTGCTGGAGACCCGGTCGCCAGGCTATGCCGTGGTCGATCTGAAGCTCAATGGCGAGGCCTCGGGCCTGGCCTGCGTGCAGATGCTGCACCGGCACGACCCGAAGACGCTGATCGTGGTGTTGACCGGTTTTGCCAGCATCGCCACCGCGGTGGAGGCCATCAAGCTGGGCGCCTGCCATTACCTGGCCAAGCCCTCGAACACCGACGACATCGAGGCCGCCTTCGGCCGCGCCACCGGCACCACCGAGGTGGAACTGACCAACCGCTCGACCTCGATCAAGACGCTCGAGTGGGAGCGCATCCACGAGATGCTGGCCGAGACCGGCTTCAACATCTCCGAGACCGCACGGCGGCTTGGCATGCATCGGCGCACATTGGCGCGCAAACTCGGTAAACAGCAGGTCAAGTAACATGATCTGCCAGTTTCGCGCAGATTTGCGGAACCAAAACCGATTCTTGAGGTTCTGTTCCTGATGACGAATGGCCCATCCCTGCAGCTGCAGCCCCTTTCCGCCGGTGCGAAGAAGCCGGCGCCCGCGGTCCGCGACCAGACCGGCATGGAAGAGCTCTTCAATGCCCTGAGCCACGGCCTCGGCCTGGTGCTGGCGATCGCCTCGCTGCCGATCCTGATCTACAGCGCCGCGCAGAAGGGCCAGGCCGCGAGCGTGGTCGGTGTCTCGCTCTTCGCGGGCACGGCCATCGTGCTGTACCTGATCTCCACGCTGTACCACGCGCTGCCGATCGGGCGGGCCAAGGCCTGGTTCAACCGGCTGGACCACGCGGCCATCTATCTCTTCATCGCGGGCAGCTACATGCCCTTCCTTTTCGGCGTGCTGCGCGGCCCTTGGGGGTGGACGCTGTTCGGCGCGATCTGCGCCGCGGCGGCACTGGGCGTGGGCGCCAAGCTGTTCAACCGGCTGCAGCATCCGCTGTGGTCGACCGGGCTCTATGTGGCGATGGGCTGGATGGCGCTGATGGCGGCGGTGCCGCTGTACGAGCGCATGTCACCGGCGGGGCTGGGCTGGCTCGTGGCCGGCGGGCTCTTCTATACGGCGGGTGCCGTTGTCTTTCTCTTCGACAACAAGATCCGCTTCGCCCACTCGGTGTGGCACCTCTTCGTTCTGGCCGGCAGCACCTGCCATTTCTTCGCGGTGCTCTGGCACTCGCACGGCTGAGCGTTTTCTTTCAATAGTGCGGCGGCAGCTCGTCGCGAAGATTGCGCGCCGCCCCGTCCTGCCCGGCGTTCTGGCTTTGCTGCCGAAGGTGGGCCACCTGCTGGATCAGGCTGTCGATCTGCTGCTGTTGCCGGTAGATCGTCATGTTCAGTTGCTCCAGCAGGTCGTCGGCGTAGCTCGACTTGATTTCGAGTTCGGTCAGGCGCTCCGCGAGCTCGTTCGGTGGATAGTCCATGCCGCTATTGGACAGGAAGATCCACCGGATTTTCGTGACGCCCTCCCCGGCTTTCAGCGCTTGATCTTCGCCTCGAGCAGGTCGCCCATGCCGATGCGATGCGCGAAGTCGATGCGCACGCGCTCCGACACCTCGAACACTTCCTTGGCGCCATCGCCCACGAAGTCGATCAGCGAACGCATCGGGCGGGTGCCGGCAGGCAGGCCCACGATGCGCACGATCTCGTCGGCCACGGCCTGTGGGTCGGCGTCGTCGGGCATCAGCGCCGACAGGCTCTGGCCGATCCGGTCCATCACGCCGTCGTAGCGGCCGTAGGCGGCCGTGGTGGCGGCATCGGCCGGCTTGCCGGCGCTGGGGAAGTGGTCGGTGCCCTTGGTGAAAGCGCCGGGCACCACGATCGAGGTCTCGATGCCGAAGCGCGCGATCTCGTAGGCCAGCGTGACGGCCAATGAATCCATCGCCGCCTTGGCCGCGCCGTAGGGGCCCATGAACGGCGGGAAGCCGCCCTTGGTGGTGGTGCTGCTGATCCAAAGCACCAGGCCGGACTCCTGCCTCCGAAGGTACGGCAGCACGGCGCGGTTCACGCGCTGCGCGCCGAGCACGTTGGTGTCGAACACCTTGGTGATTTCCTCGGGCGTGAAGGCCTCGGTCGGCCCGACCACGAGGTGGCCGGCGTTCTGCATCACCACGTCGATGTGGCCCTGCTCGCGGACGATGGTGGCCGCGGCGGCGTCGGCCGATTTCTGCGAGAGCACGTCGAGTTCGAGCGGGTGCAGCTGCAGCCCCTTGGCTGCTGCATAGCTGCGCATCTCGGCGGCGCGGCCACTGTTGCGGCCCGCGATGTCGCGCATCGACGCGTAGACCACGTGGCCGGCCTCGGCCAACGATTGGGCGCTGAGCTTGCCGATGCCGGTGCCTGCGCCGGTGACCAGGATGATTTGCTTTTGCATGGTGTTTCTCCGAAAGACTGGATCGAGTGGGTGGATGAACGGAAGGGGATTCAGGCGACGCCGCCGTTGGCACGCAGGATCTGGCCGTTGACCCAGCCCGCATCCGGGCCGGCCAGGAACGCCACCACCGAGGCGATGTCCTCCGGCTGGCCCAGGCGCTGCAGCGGCGGCATCTTGGCGAAGGCCTGGATCTGCTCGTCGGTCTTGCCGTCCAGGAAGAGCGAGGTGGCGATCGGGCCCGGCGCCACGGCGTTCACCGTGACGTTGCGGCCGCGCAGTTCCTTGGCGAACACGTGCGTGAAGGCCTCGACCGCCGCCTTGGTGGCGTTGTAGATCGCGTAGCCGGGCATGTTCAGCGCGAGCGTGGTGCTCGAGAAGTTGACGATGCGCCCGCCCGCGTTCAGGCGCGTGGCGGCTTCGCGCAGCGTGTTGAAGGTGCCGCGCACGTTGATGTCGAAGGTCTGGTCGTAGAGCGCGTCGGTGTGGTCGGCCAGCGGCACGGTCTTGAGCACGCCGGCGTTGTTGACCAGCACGTCGACCTTGCCCAGCTGCGCTTCGACGGTGTCGAACATGGCGCGCACTTCCTGTGCGTTGGCCACGTCGGCCTTCACCGCGATGGCCTTGCCGCCGGCCGCCGTGAGTTCGGCGACCAGCGCGTCGGCCTGCGCCGAGCCCGTGGCGTAGTTGACGGCGACGGCGAAGCCGTCCTTCGAGAGGCGCTGCGCGACGGCGGCGCCGATGCCGCGCGATGCGCCGGTGACGATGGCGACGCGGCTGTTGCGGGTGGTGGTTGAAGTGGTGGTGGTCATGGTGCGATTCCTTTGCAGTGGTTGGTTGGTTGGTGAGACGAATGATTGATCGTTCCATCCAAAAGATAATCACCCGCCGATCGACAATACAATTCCGTTTACTTGAACAATAGACGGCAGACACCCCCATGGACCGCTTCCAGGAAATGCAGGCCTTCGTGCGCATCGCCGAGCGCCAGAGCTTCACCCAGGCCTCCGAAGACCTGCAGATCCCGCGCGCCACCGTCACCACGCTCATCAAGCGCATGGAAGAGCGCATCGGCACGCGCCTGCTGGAGCGCACCACCCGCACCGTGCGCCTCACGCAGGATGGCGAGGCCTACTACCGCCGGTGCGTGCGCCTCCTGGCCGACATGGAAGAGGCCGAGGGCTCGTTCAGGAACGAGGCGCCCAAGGGCCTCTTGCGCGTGAACCTGCAGGGCACGCTCGCGCGGCATTTCGTGGTGCCGGCACTGCCGGGGTTTCTTGCGCGCTATCCCGAATTGCAACTGCACATCGGCGAAGACGACCGGCTGGTCGACCTGGTGCGCGAGGGCGTTGATTGCGTGCTGCGCGCAGGCACTTTGCAGGATTCATCGATGGTCGGGCGCCGCGTCGCGCTGCTGCCGCAGGTGACGGTCGCGAGCCCCGGCTACCTGGCGCGCCACGGCGAGCCGGGCAGCATCGAAGCGCTGGCCTCGCACCGCGCGGTCAACTACATCTCCAGCGGCACGGGCAAGGTGGTGCCGCTCGAATTCACGGTCGATGGCCGGGTGACGACCGTGGACCTGCCCGCCACCGTCTCGGTGACCGGCACCGATCTCTACACGGGCTCGGCGATCGCGGGACTCGGGCTGGTGCAGGTGCCGCGCTATCGCGTGGCGGCCGAACTGGCGGACGGCCGGCTGAAGGTGTTGATGCCCGGTTTCGCGCCGCCGCCGATGCCGGTGACCGTGCTCTATTCGCAGAACCGCCAGCTGTCGGCGCGGGTTCGCGTGTTCACGCAGTGGATGCGCGACATCTTCGAGGCCGCAGAGCCCTGACCTCTGCCTTGCTCCCTCCCCCCGCTGGGGAGGGTTGGGGTGGGGGCAAGCGGCGCATCGAAGATCAGCCGCCTATCGAAGGCCGCGTGCCCCCATCCCAGCCTTCCCCCGGAAGGGGAAGGAGCAAGACATACGTTCAACAGGCAGACGACTCCAACGCCACCGCGCCCACTTCAGCGTGCGTCTCGCCGCGCAGGAACACGAACACCACCAGTGCCGTCAGCACGGTCACGCCCGCCAGCACACACAGCAGCGTGCCGAACGCCGCGCCGTAGGCGTGCAGCAGCGCCGCACGGTCCACGCCCGGCAGCAGCGCGAGCGCCTGCGACAGGTCGCCCGTCGTCACGCGCTGCGCCGCCTGCGACGACGCGCCCGGATGCGCTGGCAAGCGGCCCAGCTGCAGCGCGACCAGCGCCGTCAGCCCCGCCCCGACCAGCGCGAGCGCGATGCCCTCGCCCGCCACCCGCACCGTGTTGAAGATGCCCGACGCCATGCCCGCACGCTCGCGCGGCACCACGCTCACCGCGAGCCCGTCCATCAGCCCCCACGGCAGGCCGATGCCCGCGCCGATCAAGAGCAGCGGCCACACCATCGCGTGCAGCGGCGTGCCCGGCGCGCAGTAGCTGAGCCAGAGCAGCCCCGCCGCGCACACCAGCAGCCCCACCGCCGAGATCACGCCCGCCGAGAACCGGTGCGCGAGCGAGGCCGCGAGCGTCGGCACCCCGAGGATCGGCCCCGAGAGCGCGAACATGAACACGCCCGCCTCCATCGCGCTGCGCCCTTCCAGCCCGATGAAGCGGATCGGCAACAGCACCAGCAGCACGACAAAACCATAGGCCGGCGCCGCGGCCAGCAACTGCACACCGACGAAGCGCGGAAAGCGGAACAGCGACAGGTCGAGCATCGGATGCGCGACGCGCCGCTCGATGGCGATGAAGGCCCCGCCCATCAGTGCCGCGCCGGCCAGCGCACCGATCACCCACGGGCTGCCCCAGCCGCTGTCGGGCGCCTGCAGCACGCCGAGCGTGAGCAGCGTCAGCGCGGCGGTGAACGTGACCGTGCCCGGCACATCGAGCCCCATCGCATGCGGGTTGCTCGACTCGCGCATGCTCGGGGAGGCGATGCACAGCGCCACGAGGCTGATCGCCCCCGGGCTCAGCATCACCGACTGCCAGCCGAAGCTCTCGGCGAGCCAGCCCGAGAGGATCGAGCCGCACGACAGCCCCACGCCGAACGAGGTGCCGATGAAGCTGAACGCCCGCGTGCGCGCCGCGCCGTCGAACACCTGCGCCAGCGCCGCCGTGCCCGCCGCGAACGCGGCCGCCGAGCCCAGCCCCTGCAGGGCGCGCACGAGATCGAAGGCGACGATGCCGGGCGCGAGCGTCAGCAGCGAACCGGCGAGCGCGACCACCGCGAGCCCCATCAGGAAGACGCGCTTGCGCCCGTAGGCATCGGCCAGCGCGCCCGCCGCCATCAGCGTCGCGCCGAAGCTCAGCATGAAGGCGTTGGTCACCCAGTTCAGCTGCACCGGGCTGCCGCCGAGCGCGTCGCGGATCGCGGGCAGCACCACCGCCGGGCCGGTGAAGCTCAGCGGCATGCCGAGCGCCGCGAGGCAGACGGCGGCGAGCAGCCAGTTCTTGTGGTCGGAGGGCGAGGACATCGAAGGCTTTCACGCAGAAGGGAAGAAGGAGGAACAGAAGATAGAAAGGAATCAATGGAATGAAAATGGCGCCATCGATCCTCACACTCCCAACCCAAGGTTGTTAATCCATGGACAGCTTCAGCGGACTCGAATCCTTCGTGCGGGCGGCCGACCTGTTGAGCTTTGCCAAGGCCGGGCGGTTGCTGGGCATCTCGGCCTCGGCCGTCGGCAAGAACGTCGCGCGGCTCGAACAGCAGTTGGGCCTCCGGCTCTTCAACCGCACCACGCGGCATGTGCGGCTGACCGAGGAAGGCGCGATGTTCCACGAGCGCTGCCGCCGCATCCTGGACGAGCTCGACGACGCGCGGGCGATGATGCAGGACGCGGTGGCCGCCCCGCGCGGCCGCCTGCGCGTGAGCCTGCCGACCATCGGCTACCGCTTCCTGCTGCCGATCCTGCCGGCCTTCAAGGCGCGCTTTCCCGAAATCGAACTCGACCTCGATTTCAACGACCGCCTGGTCGATGTGATCGCCGAGGGCGTGGACGTGGCGATCCGCAGCGGCGAACTGGGCGACTCGCAGCTCGTCGCGCGCCGGCTCGGCCCGTTCAACTTCGTGCTCGTGGCCTCGCCCGGCTACCTGGCCGAACATGGCGTGCCGCAGGTGCCGGCCGACCTCGCCCGGCACAGTTGCCTGCGCTACAAGTTCGTGACCGGCGGAAAGATCGAGGACTGGGACCTGCCGGGCCTGCCCACGCAGCTGCCGCCCGGGCTTCTGTGCAACAACATGGAAGCCATGCTCGGCGCGGCAGTCGCCGGCCTGGGCGTGGCCTACATGCCCGACTTCCTCGCGCGCGATTCGCTGTGCCGCGGCGAACTGCAGCGCGTGCTCGCGGCGCACCTCGTTCGCCAGGGGCAGTTCTCGGCGCTGTGGTCATCGAGCCGGCAGTTGTCGCCGAAGGTGCGGGCCTTCGTGGACTTTGCGGGGGAGCACATGTTCAGGGACGACGGCGCAGTCGCACAAACAAGCAAGACCGAACTCAGAACACAATCAGTCTGATCCATGGCAATAGCTGAGCAAGCGCAATGAATTCCTCCATGCAGGTCAAACCCATCGACGATCTCACCAGTCACGCCACGGGGATCGAAGCGATTCCCGCACTGTTGAAACTTCTGTTGCTCGGCAACTGCGAAATCGAACGGAGCGAATTCCGATCTGCAGACGAGGTGTTCGCCGAACTGGATCAAGAGAACACCCGATGAAGTTACTGCTTCTGCCGTCTATCAGTACTTCGGCACGAAGCGTTCGACGGGCCGGCGCGACGTGAACACGATGGGCCAGGACTTCTTGCAAGGCACCGCGCGCTGACGCGGGTGCCGAACTGGATCAAATGGCAGTTTCTGCGACCACTCGTGCCTCGTCGGAAGGTATCTCGACACGCGGCACGCTCTCCTCGGGCGGCAACTTCATCGGCTCGCTCCCCGTCCGGCTCAGCGCAATCGCCGCCTGCAACGGATAGAGCGTGCGCGCATCGCCCTCCGCCTTGTTGCTCACCGTCGTCCCCGCCGCCGCGCTCATGCTGGCCGTGCGCACTGCGTCCAGCCGGTGCGTGGGCACCATGAACGGCGAGTGCGTCGTGTAGACGATCTGGTTGCCGAAGTCGTGCTCGAAGTGCGCGAGCAGGTCGGCCTGCGAATGCGCGTGCAGGTGCAAGCCCGGCTCGTCCAGCAGCAAGATGGCATCGCCCGCGCCCCGCGTGTCCGCAAAGAAGGTGATGTAGAACGAGAAGAACCACTGGAAGCCGCGGCTGCGCTCGTCCAGGTTCACTTCAACCTCGTAGGCGCCGTTCGGGTCGGACACCAGCGTGTCCATGTACGGGCCGTCCAGGTTGAAGCGGACCTTGAGTTCGCGGTCCTTCCACACGCGGCGGATCTCCGACGTGACGACCGAGCCGGCGCGGTTCACGAGCTGGTTGCGCGTGGCCTGGTCGTTCTTCTCCAGCAGGTCCTGCAGCTGCTGCGGATCGAGCCCCGCGACCTTGCAGAGCTTCTCGAAGCTGCGTTGCTCGGGCGTCGCCTGGCCCCAGCCCTTGCGCACGAGGTGGTCGGCGATGTTCTGGCGGCCGGGCAACGCGGGGTATTCGTCCACATAGACGAAGCGCGGCAGTTTTTCGAGCACCCATTGCCTGGCCTTCGCGAGCGCGGGCGTGTCGTTGGCAATCGCGCGGGCCATGTCCTCGAGTTCGACCAGCATCTGCTCCTGCTTGTCGCTGAGCTCGGCATCCGCTGCGGCCATCGCCCGGCGCAAAGCCTGCAGCGCCCTCACCGCGCCTTCCGACCACTTGATGTAGTCGGGGCTGGGGATCATCGCGGCGTCGAAGGCGTCGGCCTCCTGTTCCAGCGTGGCGCGGGCGCCTTCTGCAATCTTCTCGGCCGCGGCCTTGACGGCGGGCACGATCTTGCGGACCTTGCCCTTGATGTCCGACACGTCGAGCGAGAGTTCTCCCAGGCCTTCGAAGCCGGTCCAGCGCGTCGCGGCATAGCCCCGGCCCGCGGTGACGTGGCGCACATCGGAGGCACGCGGAAGGATGGCCTTCAGTTCGGCGCGTTCGTTGTCGTCGAGCGCCCAGCGCGTCGCGACGACGGGCGTGTCGCCCTGGCATTCCTCCAGGCGGCGGTGCCGCGGAAAGTCCTTGATCGGACTGAGTTCAGCCAGGCCTTCGGCCGGGTTCAGGCTGTGAAGCGCGCGCAGCAGGTTCGATTTGCCGCTGTCATTTCGACCGAGGATCGCCGTGATCTGTGGGGAGTCGATGGGGCCGCTGTCGTTGATCGAGCGAAAGTTGGTGATCTGGAATGACGCCAAGCGCATGCAGGAATTTCTCTTCTTGAAATGGATACGGGGCCGGGGAATGTATTGCATCCCCGGCCCCGTCTTGCCGATCGCGAAAGAAAAAAACTGTACGGCGCTGTCGACTCCTATTCGGCCGCGCGGCGCAGCGTGTCGACCACCGGGCGGCGCAGCACGTCGCGCAAGCCCCACCACCCCGCCGCCAATGCCAGCACCGCGCCGGCCAGCGCGCCCGCAACCGGCACGATCGGCGATGCGGTCCAGGTGAACTCGAACACATAGCGCGCGAGCGCCCAGCCGATCACCGAGGCCACGATGCTCGCGAGAAAGCCCGCGAGCAGCCCCACGCCGATCAGCTCGGCGCGCTGCACCTGCCGCAAGAGGCTGGCGCGCGCGCCCACGGCGCGCATCACCGCGAACTCGCGCGCGCGTTCCTCGCGCGTGGCCGTCACCGCGGCGAAAAGCACGACCAGCCCCGCCGCGAGCGTGAAGCCGAACAGGAACTCGACCGCGCGGATCACCTGGTCGAGCACGCGCTGCACCTGGTTGATGGTCGCGCTCATGTCCACGTTGGTCACGTTGGGGTAGGCGCGCACCAGCGCGTTGTCGAAGCCGCGCGTCTCGGGCGCGCGGAAGGCGCCCATGTAGGTCACGGGCACGTCGGGCAGCGAGGCCACCGTGTACATCACGAAGAAGTTGGCGTGCAGCGAGCCCCAGTCGACCTTGCGCAGCGACGTGATGCGCGCATCGTTCTGCATGCCGCCGATGTCGAAGCGCAGCGTGTCGCCCAGCTTCAGGCCGAGCGTTTCGGCCAGGCCTTCTTCGACGCTCACTTCGCCTGCCGCGCCGGGCTTCCACGCGCCCGCGGTGATGCTGTTGTGCGCGGGCGCCTCCATGGCGTTGCTCAAGTTGAACTCGCGGTCCACCAGGCGCTTGGCGCGGTCTTCCGCGTAGTCGTCGGGGGTCACCGGCTTGTCGTTGACCGCGATGAGGCGGCCGCGAATCATCGGGTACCAGTCGAACTTGCCCACGCCCGCATCGCGCAGCGATTTCTGGAACGCATCGCTCTGGTCCGGCATCACGTTGATGACGAAGCGGTTCGGCGCATCGGGCGGCGTGGCCTTGCGCCAGCTCGCGACGAGGTCGGTGCGCAGCAGCACGAGCAGCACCAAGGCCAGGAGGCCGACCGCGAGCGCGCTGACCTGCACCACCGCATAGGCGGGCCGCGCCGAGATCTGCCGCGTGGCCAGCACCAGCCAGCGCGGCGCGGTGGTCTCGTTGACGCTGCGGCGCAGCACCTTCACCGCGAGCCAGCTGAGCAATGCGAACACGGCCACGGCACCCGCGAAACCGCCGACCGCGATCAGGCCCAGCTTGATGTCGCTGCTCGCCGCCATCAGCAGCGCAGCGAAGCCCGCCACGCCGATGCCCAGCACCGCGAGCGATGCGGGCTTGAGCCCGCCCACGTCGCGCCGGATCACGCGCAGCGGCGGCACGCGCGCCAGCTGCAGCACCGGCGGCAGGCCGAAGGCGAACAAGAGCGTGAGCCCCATGCCCAGGCCGAAGGCCACCGGCCACAGCGTGGCGGCGGGCAGCGCGGTCTCCACCAGCCCGGCCAGCAGCAGCACGAACACGTAGTGCACCGCGAAGCCGATGGCCACGCCGATGGCGCTCGCCGCGAGGCCGATCACCGCGAACTCGAAGGCATAGGCCATCGCGATGGTGCGCTGGCTCTGGCCGAGCACGCGCAGCATCGCGCAGTCGTCCAGGTGGCTGGCCGCGAAACCGCGCGCGGCCAGCGCCACGGCCACGGCCGAGAGCAGCGCCGCGAGCAGCGCGACGAGGCTCAGGAATTTCTCGGCGCGGTCGAGCGTCTGGCGCATCTCGGGCCGGCCGCCTTCGAAGGAGTCGAGCCGCACGCCGCGCAGCTCGCCCTTCTTGATGCTGGCCTCGGCCCAGTCGGTGAAGCGCTTGACCGCCGCATCGTTGCCCGCCACCGCATAGCGGTAGCCGACGCGGCTGGCCGGCTGCACGAGCCCGGTGCGCGCCACGTCGGCCTGGTTGAGCATCACGCGCGGCGAGAAGCTCATGAAGCCGGCGCCGCGGTCGGGTTCCAGCGTGATGATGCGGCCTACGCGCAGGCTCGTGTCGCCCAGCAGCAGCGGGTCGCCGATCTTCAGGCCCAGCGAATCGAGCAGCGAGGCATCGACCCACACCTCGCCGGCCGGCGGGATGTCGCGCGTGATCGCGCCCGGCCCCGCGAAAGTGGTCGAGGTCTGCAGGTTGCCGCGCAATGGGTAGCCCGCCGTCACCGCCTTCAGCGCCACGAGTTTGCTGGCGCCGCCCTGCACGTCGTCGGCCCGCGCCATGGTCGGGAAGCCATAGGTGGCTGTGCCTTCCAGGCCCAGCGATTTCGCCTGCGCCACGAAGGCGTCGGGCGTCGGGTTGTCGCTCACGATCACCGCATCGCCGCCCAGCAGCTGCCGCGCATCGCGCTTCAACCCGCCCTGCAGCCGGTCGGCGAAGAAGCCGACCGCCGTGAGTGCGGCCACGGCCAGCAGCACGGCAACGATCAAGAGGCGCAGCTCGCCGGCGCGCAGGTCGCGCCAGAGGGTGCGCCAGCCAAGGCGGAGGGAGTCGGTCATGGCGCGAACGATAGCCGACGCCTAAGGCGACAGGCCGATTCAAGGGTTATTGCGCCCTTCGGGCCCTTGCTCGCGGCGGCATGCTGTCGCATGATGCGAAAAAAGCATCCAGTTACCGTGGCGGGGCTACCCCATCGGCAACAACGGAAGCCACAAAAACAGCCGGACCGCCTTCCCCCACAAGGAGTGTCGATGTCACGATGTCAGCGCTTGCAAACCGTCGGCCTTTGCCTGGCCCTGGGTTTGCTCTTGAGCGCCTGCGATCCCAAGCCCACCGCGTCGGCGACGGGCGCGGCTTCCCCCGCCTCTTCGTCCGGCGCGTCCGGTGCCAGCCCGAGCGGCATCAAGCCCGCCGACTCCGGCGACAAGGTCGATCCCACCTCCGCCCACAAAGGCCCGTCCGAAGGCGGCGCAGCCGTGGGCGGCATGAGCGGCCAGGGCGGCGCAGCATCCGGTGGCACGCCTGCCCCGAGCGGCGGCGATGGCACGGCACCCAAATAGCGGCCACATGGCCGGCCCCATTTCCCTTTCCCACGCAAAACAGAAGAACACCCGATGAAACAACCCACTTCAGCCGTGCAGGAGGTGATGTCATGGACATAAGCCGCCGGCAATTCTTCCGTGTCAGCAGCGCGGGCCTCATCGGCTCGAGCATCGTCGCGCTCGGCTTCTCGCCGACCGCGGCGCTGGCCGAGGCGCGCAACTTCAAGCTCGCACGCACCACCGAGACGCGCAACACCTGCCCGTACTGCTCGGTGGGCTGCGGGGTCATCATGTACAGCCTGGGCGACAAGGCCAAGAACGTGGTGTCCGACATCCTTCACATCGAGGGCGATGCCGACCACCCCGTGAACCGCGGCACGCTGTGTCCCAAGGGCGCGGGCCTGCTCGATTTCGTGCACAGCCCCATGCGGCTGAAGTACCCCGAAGTGCGCGAGCCCGGCAGCACCGAGTGGAAGCGCATCGGCTGGAACGAGGCGCTGGACCGCATCGCCAAGCTGCTCAAGGCCGACCGCGACGCCAACTTCCAGACCACCAACGCCGACGGCAAGACCGTCAACCGCTGGACCAGTTCGGGCATGCTCTGCGCCTCGGCCTCGTCCAACGAAACCGGCTACATCACGCACAAGGCATTCCGCTCGACCGGGATGCTGGTATTCGACAACCAGGCACGCGTTTGACACGGACCTACGGTGGCCAGTCTGGCCCCGACGTTCGGACGCGGTGCGATGACCAACCACTGGCAGGACATCCAGAACGCGGATGTCGTGCTGATCATGGGCGGCAATGCCGCGGAGGCGCATCCATGCGGCTTCAAGTGGGTCATCGAGGCCAAGAAGCAGAACAAGGCGCGCCTTGTCGTGGTGGACCCGCGCTTCACGCGCTCGGCCGCCATGGCCGACTACTACGCACCGGTGCGCGCGGGCTCGGACATCGCGTTCCTCGCGGGGGTCATCAACTTCCTCTTGAGCAACGACAAGATCCAGACGGAGTACGTGCGCAACTACACCAACGCGCCGTTCATCGTCGGGCCTGACTACAAGTTCGAGGACGGCATCTTCAGCGGCTACAACGCCGAGAAGCGCAACTACGATCCCAAGTCGTGGAACTACGCGCTGGACGAAGCCGGCATGGCCAAGGTTGACATGACCATGCAGGACCCGCAGTGCGTGCTGCAGGTGATGAAGCGGCACTACGCGCGCTACACGCCCGAGCTGGTGAGCCGCATCACGGGCACGCCGCAGGACAAGTTCCTGAAGGTCTGCGAGTACATCGCGAGCACCAGCACGCCCACGCGCACCATGACGATCATGTATGCGCTCGGCTGGACGCAGCACAGCCAGGGCTCGCAGATGATCCGCACCGGCGCCATCGTGCAGCTGCTGCTCGGCAACATCGGCGTGCCCGGCGGCGGCATGAACGCGCTGCGCGGCCACAGCAACATCCAGGGCCTGACGGACCTGGGGCTCCTGTCGAACTCGCTGCCCGGCTACATGTCGCTCGCGCGGGACAGCGAGCAGAACCTGCCCGACTACTACAAGACCCGCGCGCTCAAGCCGCTGCGTCCCAACCAGATGAGCTACTGGCAGAACTACCCCAAGTTCTTCGTCAGCATGCAGAAGTCGTGGTGGGGCGACGCGGCCACGGCCGAGAACGAGTGGGCCTTCCACTACCTGCCCAAGATCGACAAGCTCTACGACATCCTGCAGGCCTTCGAGCTCATGAACCAGGGCAAGCTCAACGGCTACATCTGCCAGGGCTTCAACCCGGTGGGCTCGTTCCCGGACAAGAAAAAGATCATCGACGGGCTCACCAAGCTCAAGTTCCTGGTCACCATCGATCCGCTGCAGACCGAGACCAGCGAGTTCTGGCGCAACTTCGGCGAGTTCAACGACGTGAAGACCGCCGACATCCAGACCACGGTGTTCCGCCTGCCATCGACCTGCTTTGCGGAAGAAGACGGCTCGCTCACCAACTCCAGCCGCTGGCTGCAGTGGCACTGGAAGGGCGCGGAGCCGCCGGGCGAGGCCAAGGGCGACATCGAGATCGTGGCGGGCATCTTCAACCGCATGCGCCAGGCCTACATCAAGGACGGCGGCGCCTTCCCCGATCCGATCGTCAAGCTGACGTGGCCCTACAAGATCCCGCACTCGCCCTCGGCCCAAGAGCTGGCGATGGAATACAACGGCCGCGCCCTCACCGACCTGCTCGATCCGAAGGACCCGAGCAAGCCGCCGACGGCCAAGGCCGGCGAACAGCTCTCGGGCTTCGGCCTCTTGCGCGACGACGGCTCGACCGCCTCGGGCTGCTGGATCTACAGCGGCGCGTGGACGCAGGCCGGCAACCAGATGGCGCGGCGCGACAACGCCGACCCGTTCGGCATCGGCATGGTGCAGAACTGGGCGTGGGCGTGGCCGGCGAACCGGCGCATCCTCTACAACGGCGCCTCGACCGACCCGGCCACCGGCAAGGCATGGATCGCCAGGCGCAGCCTCATCGCGTGGAACGGCAAGGCATGGACAGGTGCCGACGTGCCCGACATCCGGCCCGATGCGAACCCGATGGAAGCCGAGGCGGTGCGCCCGTTCATCATGACGGCCGAAGGCGTGGCGCGGCTCTTCGCACCCACCGGCATGGCCGAGGGACCGCTCCCCGAGCACTACGAGCCCTTCGAGTCGCCGCTGGTGAACAACCTGATGCACCCGAACAACCCGAAGGCGCGCGCCAATCCCGCGGCGCGCATCTTCAAGGGCGACCTGGAGCGCCTGGGCGTGCCGAAGGACTTTCCGTACGTGGCGACCAGCTACCGGCTCACCGAGCACTTCCACTACTGGACCAAGAACGTGCGCACCTCGGCCATCATCCAGCCGCAGCAGTTCGTGGAGATCGGCGAGGAGCTCGCGAAGGAAAAGGGCATCGCCAACGGCGACATGGTGAAGGTGTGGAGCAAGCGGGGCTTCATCAAGGCGGTGGCGCTGGTCACCAAGCGCATCGTCGGGCTGCAGGTCGATGGCCGCACGGTGCACACGGTGGGGCTGCCGAACCACTGGGGGTTCGTGGGCATCGCGAAGCCTGGGTACCTGGTGAACACGCTCACGCCTTTCGTGGGCGATGCGAACACGCAGACGCCCGAGTACAAGTCGTTCACCGTGAACATCGAAAAGGCCTGAGCGATGTCTTCTCTTCAAACCTTGGACATCGCCGCCCGCTCGGCCACGACCACGCCCTCGCCCGACATCCGCCATCGCCCGCAGGTGCAGGAGGTGGCCAAGCTGATCGACGTGTCGACCTGCATCGGCTGCAAGGCCTGCCAGGTCGCGTGCATGCAGTGGAACGACCTGCGCGACGAAGTCGGCACCACGCACGGCACCTACGACAACCCGAACGACCTCACGCCCGCCTCGTGGACCGTGATGCGTTTTTCAGAAGTCGAGCCCGAGGCCGGCAAGCTCGAATGGCTGATCCGCAAGGACGGCTGCATGCACTGCGACGACCCGGGGTGCCTGAAGGCCTGCCCGGCGCCGGGCGCGATCGTCAAGTACACCAACGGCATCGTCGACTTCATCAGCGAGCATTGCGTGGGCTGCGGCAACTGCGTGACCGGCTGCCCGTTCGACGTGCCGCGCATCAGCAAGGCCGACAACAAGGCCTACAAGTGCTCGCTGTGCTCCGACCGCGTGGGCGTGGGCCTGGAGCCGGCCTGCGTGAAGGCCTGCCCCACCGGCGCGCTGCACTTCGGTACCAAGGAAGACATGCACGAGTACGCCTCGGAACGCATCGTCGACCTGAAGGACCGGGGCTTTGCGAACGCCGGCGTGTACGACCCGGCCGGCGTGGGCGGCACGCACGTCATGTACGTGCTGCAGCATGCCGACCGCCCCGGCCTTTATGCCAACCTGCCGAAGGACCCGCACATCAGCCCGCTGGTGTCGCTCTGGAAGGGCGTGGCCAAGCCGCTCGCGATGGTCGCGATGATCGGCGCGGTGGTCGGCAGCTTCTTCCACTACATGAAGACCGGGCCGATCGAGCCGAAGGACGAGCACCCGGATGCCGACCTGGACGGCAAGCCCGACGACGTGGTGGTGATCGAAGCGCCTCCGGCATCGACCGCCACCGATCCCGCACGCGACGCACCCCGTGCATGAGGAGAACGCGATGACCCGCTACTACCTTCGCCGCTACCGCGACGCCACGCGCATGAACCACTGGTTCGTCGCGATCATGTTCTTCGCGGCCGCGCTCTCGGGCCTGGCCTTCTTCCACCCGAGCCTGTTCTTCCTGAGCACGCTCTTCGGCGGTGGCCCGTGGACGCGCATCCTGCACCCCTTCATGGGCCTTTTGATGGTGCTGGGCTTCGTGTTCCTGTTCTTCACGATGTGGCGCGAGAACCTGCTGGACCGCGGCGACCGCGACTGGATCGCCAACGCGCCGAAGATGCTCAAGGGCGACAAGTCGGGCATGCCGCCGGTGGGCAAGTACAACGCCGGGCAGAAGCTGGTGTTCTGGGCCTTTGGCATCAGCCTCCTGCTGCTGCTGGTGACGGGCTTCATGTTCTGGAGCCCGTGGTTCGTCGGCTTCTTCCCGATCCTCTTGCGGCGCATCGCGGTGGTCGTGCATGCGGTCTCGGCGGTGGTGCTGATCCTCTCGGTCATCACGCACATCTACGCCGCGATCTGGGTCAAGGGCACGCTGCGCGCGATGACGCGCGGCACCGTCACCGAAGGATGGGCCAAGCTGAACCATCCCCTTTGGCATCGCAAAATGACGCGTGGTGAGTGATACTGCGCCGATGACGAGCCCCACCGGTACGCCGCCACCGATCCGCACCACGCGCGTCCTCGACCCAGAGCAAATCGCCATGCAGGCCGGGCGGCAGATGCCGTTCCTGCGACTGCCTGTGCGCGCGGCCGTGTTCTCCGACCGGCAGCTGCGGCTGCGCCAACTCGCGGCCTCGCATCCGATGCGCGAGTACCTGGTCTTCATCGCCGACCTCGCGCAGGCGCAGCACCAGGTGCTGCAGGACTACCCGGCCGTCTCTCTCCCCGAATCCGAAGCGCTCGAAGCCGCCGCGAAGGTGCTCAAGCCGCCGATGCCCGCCTTCGGCTGGACCCGCGACGCGGTGTGGCGCACGCAGCTGCGGCGCCTGCTCGGCCTCTTCCGCGCGCGCCTGCCCGAAGGCGCCGCGCGCGACACGCTCGACCGCGTGGTGGCCGCCGACGACGCCTGGCTCGACCAGCAGGCCGACCTGCTCTCGCGCCGCATCATGTTCGGCCTCGACCTGGCCGCGGCGCCGCTGATCGCCTCGGGCCTGCAGGCCTACTGGACGCAGCTCGTTCTGCAGGTGGCCGACCGCAACGGCGAGAACATCTATGGCCGCACCGATCCCGGCAACGAGTGCCCGTGCTGCGGCAGCGCGCCCACCGCGAGCATCACGCGCATCGGCGCGGACGAGGCGGGCTTTCGCTACCTGCACTGCTCGCTGTGCAGCACCGAGTGGCACTACGTGCGCATCAAGTGCACGCACTGCGAAAGCACCAAGGGCATCCACTTCGAATCGCTCACGCCCGAGCCCGGCATCGAATTGCCCGCCACCGGCGCGCGCGAAGGCGCGGTGAAGGCCGAGTGCTGCGACAGCTGCGGCCACTACCTCAAGCAGATCGCGATGGAGCGAGACCCCGAGGTCGAACCCGTCGCCGACGACCTGGCCAGCGTCACGCTCGACCTGCTGGTCTCCGAAGCCGGTCACCAGCGCAGCGGCCACAACCTGATGCTGCTGTTCGGCGACCCTGAAGAAATCTCCGACGACGGCGGGGGCGGCTGATGGCGGCGCCCGAAGAGTCCGTGGTCCACGGCTCGACGGCAAGGCCCCAGGATCTGCCTTCTGTCGATCAACTGCTGCGCGCCGATGCGCCGCGCGCCCTGCTGGCCGAGCATGGGCACACCCTCGTTGTCGGTGAAGCGCGCGCGCTGCTCGAAGGGCTTCGTGCGCGGGCCGTGGCCGGCAAACTCTCCGCTGCCGACGTGCGGCAAGAGGCCCTGGGCAACGCCCTCGCCGCCCGCGTGCACAGTCGCCTCGCACCGCGCATGCGCGCCGTGCTGAACCTCACCGGCACCGTCATCCACACCAACCTGGGCCGCGCGCTGCTGGCCGATGCCGCATTGCAGCGGCTGCTCGCGGTGATGACCTCGCCCAACAACCTCGAGTACGACCTGGCCACCGGCAGCCGAGGCGATCGCGATTCGCTGGTCGAAGAGTTGCTGTGCACCATCACCGGCGCCGAGGCCGCGACGGTGGTCAACAACAACGCGGCGGCCGTGCTGCTCACCATCGCGGCCCTGGCGCGCGAGCGCGAGGTGATCGTCTCGCGCGGCGAGCTGGTCGAGATCGGCGGCGCCTTCCGCATGCCCGACGTGATGGCCAGCGCCGGCGCGCGCATGGTCGAGGTCGGCACCACCAACCGCACGCACCCGCAGGACTACGAACGCGCCATCAACGCGCAGACCGCGCTCGTGATGAAGGTGCACACGAGCAACTACGCGGTGCAGGGCTTCACCGCCGCGGTCGACGAGGCCACGCTCGCCGGCATCGCGCATGCGCGCGGCGTGCCGCTGGCCACGGACCTGGGCAGCGGCTCGCTGGTCGACCTCGCGCACTACGGCCTGCCGCGCGAACCGCTGCCGCAGGAGATGCTCGCGGCCGGCTGCGACGTGGTCACCTTCTCCGGCGACAAGCTGCTGGGCGGCCCGCAGGCCGGGCTCATCGTCGGCAGCAAGGAGGCCGTGGGCCGCATCCGCAAGTTCCCGATGAAGCGCGCGCTGCGCATGAGCAAGCTGCCGCTGGCCGCGCTCGAAGCGACGCTCTCGCTGTACCTGCGGCCCGAGCGGCTCGCGAAAGACCTGCCGACGCTGCGCCTGCTCACCCGCCCCGCCGAGGCGATCCGAGAGATGGCCGAGGCGCTCCTGCCCGCCGTGCAGGCCGCCGTGTCGCCGCGCTTCACCGTCCAGGTGGTGCCGCTGCTGGGCCAGATCGGCTCGGGCTCGCTGCCGGTGGAGCGCCTGCCTTCGGCCGGCCTTGCGCTCGCGCCGGCCGGCACCGCGAAGAAGGGCCTGGGCACGGCACTCGACAGGCTCGCCACGGCCCTGCGCGGCCTGCCGCTGCCGGTGATCGGCCGCATCGCGGAAGACCGCCTCCTTCTCGACCTGCGCTGCCTCGAAGACAGCGCCCCCTTCACGGCCCAGCTCGCCGAACTGCGCGAGCGGCTGGTGTAGTTCCTTCCCTCAACCTCAACCTCACCCCATCAGGACAAAGCGATGAATCATCTGGACGTGCTCGCCGGTATCGAAACGGAAACGCTGCAGCCATTGGCCTTGCGCACCGACAGCGAGGCACGCTTTCCACGAGAGACGATCCAGGCGCTGGGCAAGGCGGGCCTGCTCGGGCTGGTCTCGGCCACGTCGGTCGGCGGCCAGGGCCTCGGCTTGAAGGAGGCCGCGCAGGTGGTCTCGCGCATCGCGCAGACCTGCCCCTCCACCGCGATGGTGGTGTGCATGCACTACTGCGCCACCGCCGTGCTCGAGCAGCAGGGCCCCGAGGCCGTGCGCAAGGCGATCGCCGCAGGCAAGCACCTGGGCACCCTCGCCTTCTCCGAGGCCGATTCGCGCAGCCACTTCTGGGCGCCCACCGGCACCGCCCGCGCGGACGGCGCGAACGTGGTGCTCGATGCGCGCAAGAGCTGGGTCACCTCGGCCTTCGAGGCCGACAGCTACGTCTGGTCCAGCAAGCCGCTGGCGGCCGAAGGCGCGAGCACGCTGTGGCTGGTCGATGCGAAGGCCGACGGCCTCACCCAGCCCGGCCGCTTCGATGGCCTGGGGCTGCGCGGCAACGCCTCCACGCCGATCACCGCGACGAACGTGCGCATCGCGGCCGATGCGCGCCTGGGCGAAGACGGCAAGGGCTTCGACACGATGATGGGCGTGGTGCTGCCCTGGTTCTCGGTGCTCAGCGCGGCCTGCTCCGTCGGCCTCATGGAAGGCGCATTGAGCCGCGCCATCGGCCATGTGAGCCAGACCAGGCACGTGCACCTGGATTCGTCGCTGGCCGACCTGCCCACCATCCGCGCCTACCTCGCGCGCGCCCGCATCAAGACCGACATGGTGCAGACGCTGCTGGACGACACCGTGGCCGCCATCGGCGCGGGCCGCGCCGACACCATGCTGCGCGTGCTCGAAGTGAAGGCTGCGGCGGCGGAAACCGCGCTCGAAGTCACCGACATCGCCATGCGCGTGTGCGGCGGCGCGGCCTTCCGCAAGGAAGCCGGCATCGAGCGCCTGTTCCGCGATGCGCGCGCATCGAGCGTGATGGCGCCGACCTCCGACGTGCTCTACGACTTCATCGGCAAGGCCATCACCGGCCTGCCGTTGTTCTGAAGGATCCCCGATGTCCGAACCGGTATTGATCATGGGCGCGGTCGCCTACGCGCCCAAGGTGGTCACCATCTGGGAAGGCTTCAAGGCCTTCTTCGCGAAGAACGGCCTGCCCTTCGACTACGTGCTGTATTCGAACTACGAGCGCCAGGTCCAGGCGCAGTTCGACGGCACGCTGCACCTGGCGTGGAACTCGCCGCTGGCCTGGGTGCGCGCCGACCGCATCGCGCGCAGCCGCGGCCAGCAGGTGCAGGCGGTGGCGATGCGCGACACCGACTGCGACCTGCGCTCGGCCATCGTCGTGCGCGCCGACAGCCCGATCCAGACGCTGGCCGACCTGCGCGGCAAGACGGTGGGCATGGGCGCGCTCGATTCGCCGCAGGCCACGCTGATCCCGCTCGACCATCTGCGCACTGAAGGCCTCGTGAAACCGCGCGACTTCCTGCTGCGCTACTTCGACGTGCTCGGCGGCAAGCACGGCGACCACATCGGCGGCGAACGCGATGCGGCCGTGGCGCTGATGGCGGGCGAGGTCGATGCCTGCTGCCTCATCGACGGCAACCACCTGGCCTTCGGCCTGGACGGCACGCTGCCTTCGGGCAGCACGCGCGTCATCGCGCGCACCGGTGCCTACGACCACTGCAACTTCACCACCAGCCCCGGCGCACCCGCCGAACCGATCGAGCGTTTCGTCTCGCTGCTGATGGCGATGCGCTGGGACGACCCGCAGGTGCGGCCGCTGCTCGAGCTCGAAGGCCTGCGCGAATGGCGCGCGGGCCGCACCAGCGGCTACGCGCTGCTCGAACGCGCGGTGGACGACGAGAACTTCTACAGCCGCGATGGCGCCATCCTCAACCCCGACTATCGATATTGAGTCGCTGGGCCTGGACCAGGGCGCCCTGCTGCTCATTCGCCGCGCGCTGGCCGAACGGCCGGTGGGGGGCGAGCTGCAGGTGCGCGGGCGCTCGCCGGATTGGGAGATGCACCTGCAAGCGTGGTGCCGCAGCCAGGGGCACCCGCTGCGCTTCGAGACGGTCGACGGCCTGCCGCAAGCCCGCATCACGCGCGGCCCGCATGCCGAAGGCCGCTGGCGCGATGCGCAGGCGACGGGCACCGCGCTCGGCGGCATCAACGGCACACCTGCCGACGATGCGGAAGCCAGCTGGGGACTGGCCGCGCGCGGCGCCACGGTCGAGGCCGGCAGCCCCGGTTTCTTCTTCGCATTGCACCGCCGCCACGAGCTTTGGGCCGCGACGGCGGGCGATCTCTACCGGCAGGCCGCGGCCGCGCAATGGGACCCTGCAACCGCTATCGAATGGGGCGCCGAATTCAGCCTGGCGCCCGCCATCGAAGCCGCCGTGGTGCAGGTGATGACGTACCTCATCGAGAACGAGAACGCCGCGCTGCTGGTGCCCGCACGGCACCTGGGGCAGATCCATCCCCACTACCGCGAGGTGCTGCAATTGCTGGCGCTGCAATGCGCCGACGAGGCGCGGCACGTCGAGGTTTTCACGCGCCGCGCGACGCTGCGCGGCCACGAACCCGCGCTCTCGACGGCCGGCGGACAGGCGTCGCTGCGCACGCTGTTCGACGCGCCGGATTTCTCGGTCGCCACCTTCTTGCTCGCCGTGCTGGGCGAGGGCAGCTTCGTGAACCTGCTGAATTTCCTGCAGGCGAATGCGCCCGATCCGGTGACGCGGCAGATCGCGCGGCTCACCGCGCGCGACGAGGCGCGGCACGTGGCCTTCGGCATGGCGCACCTGGAGTACCGGCTCTCGGTGCAGCCCGACTATCAATCGAAGTTGCGCAACGCCATCGAGGTGCGCTACGACGCGCTGGCCAGCACCGCGGGGCTCAACGAGGAAGTGTTCGATGCGCTGGTGCTGCTCGCGGCGGGCGAGCTGTCTCCGAACGCCATCGCGCGCGGCCACGCGGCCGTGCAGCAACTGCAGCGCGACATGGCAGCAGGCCGCCGCGCGCGCCTCGCGCGGCTGGGCTTCGACCGCGACGAGGCGGAGCGGCTCTCCGCGCTGCACACGCGCAATTTCATGTGACGGGGCCGACGCGATGATCATCGGCACCGCAGGCCACATCGACCACGGCAAGACCACGCTGGTGCGCGCGCTCACCGGCGTGGACACCGACCGGCTGCCCGAGGAAAAACGGCGCGGCATTTCCATCGAGCTGGGCTACGCGTACCTGCATGCGCCCGATGGCGTGTCGCTCGGTTTCGTCGACGTGCCGGGCCACGAGCGCCTGCTGCACACCATGCTGGCCGGCGCGACCGGCATCGACCATGCGCTGCTCGTGGTGGCGGCCGACGACGGCGTGATGCCGCAGACGCGCGAGCACCTGGCCGTGGTGGCGCTGCTCGGCGTGCGCGATGCCACGGTGGCGATCACCAAGGCCGACCGCGTCGATGCGGCGAGGATTGCGGAGGTGCGGGCAGAGGTCGCGGCGCTGCTCGCGCCCACGCCGCTCGCGAACGCGCCGATGCTTTCGGTGTCGGCCACCACCGGCGAGGGCATCGACGCGTTGCGCGCGCGGCTGCTGGATGTCGCACGCGAGGAACACGCGCGCGAAGACGATCTGGCCTTCCGCCTCGCCGTGGACCGCGCCTTCACGCTGCCGGGCGTCGGCACCGTCGTGACCGGCACGGTCTTCAGCGGCACGGTGCGTATCGGCGACGAACTGCGGCTCGGGTCCGGCGAGCGTCCGGTGCGGGTGCGCGGCATCCACGCGCAGAACCAGCAGGCCGAATCGGCGCACGCGGGACAACGCTGCGCGCTCGCGCTGGCCGGCGTGACGAAGGAGGAAGCGCACCGCGGCGACTGGGTCTGCACGCTGGCCATCGCGCTCGCGACCGATCGCATCGACGTGCTGCTCACGCTGTGGCCCGACGAGGCCAAGCCGCTGCGGTCCGGCGCCACGGTGCATGCGCACCTCGGCGCCAGCGACGTGATGGCCTCGGTCGCGCTGCTCGACCGCGATGCGCTCGCACCCGGAGAGACGGCGTTGGCCCAGCTGGTGCTGCGCGAGAAGGTCGGCGCATGGCACGGCGACCGCGGCGTGCTGCGCGATGCCTCGGCCACGCGCACCGTGGCCGGCGTGCGCGTGCTCGACCCCTTCGCGCCGGTGCGCTACCGGCGCACGCCCGAGCGGCTGCGCACGCTCGCGGCCTGGGCCATCGACGACCGCGCGCCGCGCGTGGCGGCGCTGCTGCACAACGCGCCGCTCGGTGTCGACGCCGCGCAGCTGGCGGGTGCGCTCTCGCTGGCCGACGAGGCCGCGTTGCCGCTGCCCGGCGATGCGGTGCGCATCGTGCACACCGCCATCGCGCAGGAACATTTGGCTGCGCTCGAAGAGCAGGTCACCGAGCGCCTCGCGGAATTTCATCGCACGGCGCCCGATGAGGTCGGCCCCGATGCGCGCCGCCTCAAGCGCCTGGCCGGCCCGCGCACCGACGATGCGCTGTGGCGCCATGCGCTCGATGCGCTGGTTGCACGCGGTGCGCTGGTGCGCAGCGGCACCTGGCTGCACCTGCCCGACCATGCGGCGCGGCTCAACGAGGTGGAGCAGAAGCTCGCGCAGAAGCTGCTGCCCAGACTCGCCGATGGCGGCTTCGACCCGCCCTGGGTGCGCGACCTCGCCAAGGACAGCGGCGCGAGCGAGGCGATGGTGCGCCAGACCCTCGCGAGCCTCGCGCGGCGCGGCGAGACCTTCCAGGTGGTGAAGGACTTGTACTATCCGCTGGCGACCGTCGAGCGGCTGGCCGGGTTGGCGCGCGATTGCCTCGCGCGGCCCGAGGGTTTGCAGGCCGCGAGTTTTCGCGACGCGACGGGGCTGGGGCGCAAGCGCGCGATCCAGCTGCTCGAGTTTTTCGATCGTGTGGGCTATACGCGGCGCGTGAAAGACACGCACCTGCTGCGGCCCGATACGTCGCTGTTCGGGGCGAGCCCGTGAACAGCGCTCATGGGAGGGGATCGTCCCTGGTGGGGCGGCTGGGCTTCAAACCCAGTGGGTGGCGCCATGCGTCGCCGGGAGGGTTCGACTCCCTCCCCCTTCCGCCGTTTTTGTCTTTGACTTTGTCTTGCTCCTTCCCCCTTTGGGGGAAGGTTGGGACGGGGGCACGCGGCGCTCACGAACCAGCCGCGCTCGATCGGTCGCCGCATGCCCCCACCCCGGCCCTCCCCCAGCGGGGGAGAGAGAAATACCCAGGTTCAGGACACGACGCGCAGCGCGGGCTTTCCGGCTTCGACACGGCCGATCACAGCCGCCTCTGCAAATCCTTCCTTGCGGAAGATCTCCAGCACCGCATCGACCGCTTCGGGCGCGCAGCTCACGAGCAGGCCACCCGATGTCTGCGGATCGCTCAGCAGGTTCTGCGCAGTGGGCGGCAGGCCCGCGGCCAGTTCCACGTCGGCGCCATAGCCCGCCCAGTTGCGGCCGGATGCGCCGGTGACAAAGCCCTCCGCAACCATCGCCTCGACGTTGTCGAGCAGCGGCACCTTCGACCATTCGACGACGGCGGTGAGCTTCGCGCCCCGCGCCAGTTCGAGCGTGTGGCCGGCGAGGCCGAAGCCCGTCACGTCGGTCAGCGCATGCACGCCATCGAGTGCCGCGAGCGCGATGCCGGGCGTGTTGAGCTTCGTCGTGTTCTCGATCAGCTGGCGGTAGCCGGCCTCGGACAACTGCTCCTTCTTGAGCGCCGCCGACAGCACGCCCACGCCCAGCGGCTTGCCCAGCACCAGCACGTCGCCGGCTTTCGCATCGGCGTTGCGGCGCACGCGGTCCGGGTGCACCAGCCCCATCGCGACGAGGCCGTAGATGGGTTCGACCGAATCGATGGTGTGGCCGCCCGCGATCGGGATGCCCGCCGCGCGGCACACGTCCTGCCCGCCGCGCACGATCTCGGCGATCACTTCCACCGGCAGCTGGTTGATCGGCATGGCCACGAGCGCCAGCGCCATGATTGGCCGGCCGCCCATCGCGTACACGTCGCTGATGGCGTTGGTGGCCGCGATGCGCCCGAACTCGTAGGGGTCGTCCACGATGGGCATGAAGAAGTCGGTGGTGGCGATCAGCGCCTGCTCGTCGTTGAGCCTGTAGACTGCCGCGTCGTCGGCGGTCTCGATGCCCACCATGAGCTCGGGCGGGATCATTCCCCCCGCGTGGTTCTTCAGGATCTGCGACAGCACGCCGGGCGCGATCTTGCAGCCGCAGCCGCCGCCATGCGAGAAGCTGGTGAGCCGCAGCGGCGCCAGCGGATTCAGGAGCTTGGAGGGTGCGGCATCGGTCATGGCAGCGGTCATGGCAGCGGTTCGGTCGAATGAGACAAGCCGCGATTATCGAAGCCCTGCCCGCGTTGCGCCCACGCCCTTGAATACACCCCCTTTTTTCATCATCACTGGCATCCCCATGAACAAACTCTCCCGATTGGCGCTTGCGCTGACTTTTTCTTTCGCCAGCTTCGGCGCGCTCGCCCAGGGCGTGCTGCGCGTCTCGGCCATTCCCGACGAGGCGCCCACCGAGCTGCAGCGCAAGTTCACGCCGCTGGGCGACTACCTGAAGAAGGAAACCGGCATGGACGTGCAGTTCACGCCCGTGACCGACTACGCCGCCGTGGTCGAGGGCCTGGCCACCAACAAGATCGACATGGCCTGGCTGGGCGGCTTCACCTTCGTGCAGGCACGCATCCGCACCAACGGCGGCGCGGTGCCGATCGTGCAGCGCGCGGAAGACGAAGTGTTCACCAGCAAGTTCATCGTGCCCATCGACAGCCCCGCCAAGACGCTGGCCGACCTGAAGGGCAAGACCTTCGCGTTCGGCGCACCCTCGTCCACCTCGGGCAGCCTGATGCCGCGCTACTTCCTGCTGCAGGCCGGCATCAACCCCGAGAAGGACTTCAAGACGGTCGCGTTCTCGGGCGCGCACGACGCCACCGTGGCCTTCGTGGCCGCATCGCGTGCCGAAGCGGGCGTGCTCAACGCGTCGGTGTGGGACAAGCTGGTCGAGTCGAAGAACCCCAACGCCGCCAAGGTGCGCGTGCTCGCGACCACGCCGACCTACTACGACTACAACTGGACGGTGCGCCCGGGCATGGACCCCGCACTGCAGAAGAAGCTGACCGATGCGTTCCTGAAGCTGGACGCGTCGAACCCGGTGCAAAAAGAAATCATGGCGCTGCAGCGCGCGAGCAAGTTCATCCCGACGAAGTCGTCGAACTACGACGGGATCGAGACGGCGGGGAAATCGGCTGGCCTCATCAAGTGAGCGGGACGCGCGGATGAGTTTTTCGCTCGACGGCGTGGGCGTGGTGCATCCCAACGGCCAGCGCGCGCTGGCCGGGGTGACGCTGGCCGCGCGCGATGGCGAGCGCATCGCCGTCATCGGCCCTTCGGGCGCGGGCAAGACGACGCTGCTGCGCGTGCTCGGCGCGGCATTGCGGCCCGGTGAAGGCGAAGTGCAGGCGCTGGGCGCGAAGCCCTGGCAGTTGCCGGCCGGCGCACTGAAGAAACTGCGCGCACGCATCGGCACCGTGCACCAGGCGCCGCCGATTGCGCCGCGCCTGCGCGTGGTGACCGCGGTGCTTTCGGGCCGGCTCGGCGAGTGGTCGATGTTGCGCGCGCTCGGATCGCTTTTCCACCCTTCGGACATTGCAGGCGCACACGAGGTGTTGTCGCGCCTCTCGCTCGAAGACCGCCTCTTCGAGCGCTGCGACCGCCTCTCGGGCGGGCAGTTGCAGCGCGTGGGCATCGCGCGCGTGCTGTACCAGCGGCCGGCCCTGCTGCTGGCCGACGAACCCGTCTCCGCGCTCGACCCGACGCTGGCCGATGCGGCCATCGGCCAGTTCGTCGCGCAGAGCGAAGCGACAGGCGCCACGCTGGTCGCCTCGCTGCATGCGGTGGACCTCGCGCTGCGCTGGTTCCCGCGTGTCGTCGGCATGCGGAGCGGGCAGGTGATGTTCGACCTGCCGACCACCGAAGTCACGCCCGCGATGCTCGAGGCGCTCTATGCGAGCGAAGGCGGCGTGGCGGTGCAGCGGGCGCCTCGGCCCGTCGCCGCTGAAGCGGCTTTCCAGCGCCCGGACTGTCCATGACCGCCGCCATCGTCCACCGCGATCCGCAGGCGATGCGGCGGCTGGCCGGCTGGCTCGCCGCGCTCGTCATCGCCTGGCCGATGCTGGCACTCTCGGAGTTCAAGCCGTGGGCGCTGTTCGGCAGCGGCAATCTCGCGGTGATCGGCGGTTTTCTCGCGGGCTTCTTTCCGCCTGCAGGTTCGCCCGATTTCCTCGCATTGCTCGCCAAGGCCACGCTGGAGACGCTGGCCATGGCCACGGCCGGCACCGCGCTCGCACTCCTGATCGGCGCGCCGCTCGCGTTCGTCACGACGCGCGCCCTCTCCATCTCGCGCATCGGCCCGGGGCCGGGGCGCGCGCAGGCCGGCATCGTGCGGCAGGCCGCGCGCTGGCTGCTGATGGTGCTGCGCGCCATTCCCGAAATCGTCTGGGCGCTGCTCTTCGTGCGCGCGCTCGGCCTCGGCCCCGCGGCCGGTGTGCTGGCGCTGGCCATCACCTACGGCGGCATGCTCGGCAAGGTCTACGCCGAGATCCTCGAATCGACCGACACGCGGCCCGCACGCGCGCTGCTCGAAAGCGGCAGCGGCCGGCTCGCGGCGCTGTGCTACGGCCTCCTGCCGCACACCGCGCAGGAGCTGGCCTCGTACACCGTCTACCGCTGGGAATGCGCAGTGCGCGCCTCGGTGGTGATGGGCTTCGTCGGCGCCGGCGGCCTCGGCCAGTTGATGGACCAGTCGATGAAGATGCTCAACGGCGGCGAGGCGAGCAGCATCCTGCTCGTGTTCCTCGCGCTCGTGCTGCTGGCCGATGTGATGAGCAATGCGCTGCGGAGACTGCTCGCATGAACAACCTCCCGCCGCGTCCGCCGCCGTGCCTGCGCTGCTGGTTCGCCGTGGGGCTGATCGCGGTGGCGGTCGTCGCGAGCTTCGTCTACCTCGGCATCGACTACCGCGCGCTGGGCTCGGCCGAATCGCTGCGGCTCATGGGCAAGTTCATCGCAGAGTTTTTCCCGCCCGATGTGTCGCCGGACTTTCTCGCGAAGGTCGGCAGCGGTGCGCTGCAGACGCTAGCGGTGTCGGCGCTCGGAACGGTGCTGGCGGCCATCGCGGGCGCGGTGCTCGCGCTGCCCGCCTCGGGCCGCGCCGGATGGGTGCCGCGGCATGTCGCGCGCTTCATCCTCAATTTCCTGCGCAGCGTGCCCGAGTTGGTCTGGGCCGCGCTGATGGTGCTGGCCGCCGGCATCGGGCCGTTCGCGGGCGCGCTGGCCCTCTCGCTGCACACCACCGGCGTGCTGGGGCGCCTGTTCGCCGAGGCGCTGGAAAACGCGCCGCGCGAACCCGAACACGCGCTCACGCTCTCGGGCGCCGGCCCGGTCACCGCGTTCAGCTATGCGAGCCTTCCGATCGTGCTGCCGCAGTGGGTGGCCTACACGCTCTACCGCTGGGAGATGAACATCCGCATGGCCGCGGTGCTCGGCTTCGTGGGCGGCGGCGGGCTGGGGCAGCTGCTGTACTTCCACCTGTCGATCTTCCAGCAGCAGCAGGCGATGACGGTGCTGATCGCGATGTTCGTGCTGGTGACGCTGGTGGACTTTGCGAGCGCTCGCTTGCGCCGCGGATTGGGTCCGGCCTACGCCTGAGGCCTCCGGCGACAATCGGGGCATGAGGTTCCTGCCATGAGTCATCGCCAGCCCGTGCGGGTCGGCGACCACCACCCCTTCGACACGATCATCGACGCCCGCTCGCCGGCCGAGTTCGCGCTCGACCACATTCCCGGTGCCATCAACTGCCCGGTGCTCGACGACGAGGAGCGCCGCGTCGTCGGCACCTTCTACGTGCAGACCGGTGCCTTCGAGGCGCGGCGCATCGGCGGCGCGATGGTCGCGGCCAACATCGCCAGGCACCTGCGCGAGACGCTGGCCGACCGGCCCGAGAAGTGGAAACCGCTGGTCTATTGCTGGCGCGGCGGCATGCGCAGCGGCTCGATGGTGACGTGGCTGAGGCTGGTCGGCTGGGACGCGCAGCAGCTCGCCGGCGGCTACAAGAGCTTTCGCCGCCACGTCATCTCGCAGATCGATTCGCTGACCCCGCAGCTGGACCTGCGCGTGATCTGCGGCGCCACGGGCAGCGCCAAGACGCGCGTGCTGCATGCGCTGGCCGAGCGCGGCGAGCAGACCCTCGACCTGGAAGATTTCGCGAGCCACAAGGGCTCTTTGCTCGGTTCGCTGCCCGGCGTGCCGCAGCCTTCGCAAAAGCATTTCGAGACGCGCATCGCGACCGTGCTCGAAACCATCGACCTGAAGCGCCCGCTGTACGTGGAAGGCGAGAGCATCCGCATCGGCCGGCTCTCGCTGCCGCTGTCGCTGGTGGCGCAGATGCGCGGCGCGCCTTGCATCGAGGTCGCGGCCACGCCCGAAGCGCGACTGGCCTACCTGCTGCGCGACTACGCCTACCTCGGCGACGACCGCGACGCGCTCGCCGACAAGCTCGGCGTGCTCAAGGAATTGCAGGGCAAGGAAACGGTGGCGCGCTGGCAGCAATGGGCGCACGAGGCCGACCTGCCCAAGCTCTTTGCCGAACTGATGGCGCTGCACTACGACCCGCATTACCAGAAGTCGCAGGAGCTGCACTTCAAGGCCTGGGAGCGCCGCCGCAGCGTGGCGACGACCGACCTGAGCGATCAGGGGATAGAGGCAGTGGCCGATGCAGTGCGCGCATTCGAAGGCGGCGGCAGCCCGTCCGCATAGAGCACGCCGCGCGGCGCGCGGCACAGCCCCCAGAAGCGCAGGCCGCTGAGCTCGGCCATGCGCACGCCCATCGCGGTGGGCGCCGAGATGGTCGCCATCGCCGCGATGCCCAGGCGCCCGCACTTGCGCACGAGTTCGTGGCTGCCGCGGCTGGACATCAGCACGAAGCCCGGCTCCTCGAGGCGCCCCGCCCGCGCGAGCCGGCCCAAGAGCTTGTCGAGCGCGTTGTGGCGCCCCACGTCTTCCATCACGTCGGTGAGTTCGCCCTGCACCGTGGCCCAGCCCGCGGCGTGGATCGCGCCGGCTTCGGCATTCAGGACCTGGCGCGCGGGCAGTGCCGCGAAGGCGCGCAGCACGGTTTCCAGATCGATGCGTTCGATCCAGTCGCGTGGCGGCACGGGCTGCGGCGTGATGTCCAGGCCCGCGAAACTCTCGACGCCGCAGACGCCGCATCCCGTGCGACCCGCGAGGCTGCGGCGGCGGCCTTTCAGGCGCTCGAAGCTGCGGGTGGCAATGTCCAGCTGCACTTCGATGCCGGGCATGCCCTCGGGGAGGCCCGCCGAGACGGCATCGATGGTCTGGACTTCGATGCCGCGGCAGTCGGCCGCGCTGTCCAGGATGCCTTCGCTCAGCGCGAAGCCGAGCGCGAAGTCTTCCAGGTCGAGCGGCGTGGCCATCATCACCGCGTGCGAGACGCCGTTGAAGACCAGCGCGACCGGCACCTCGGCGGCCAGCGTGTCGTCGCGCACCGCGCCTTCAGGGGCCACGCCGCGTTCGCCGAACACGCGCACGGCGTGCCGGGAGAGCGATGGCAGGGTGTCTTCGGAATCGGCGAGGTCTGGCTGTGGCATGGACAGGGTGGCTCCGGGTAGGCCGGCCATTGTCCGCTCAGCCGGCGTTTTCGTCAGCCGGGGGCAGTGTTTGAACCTGCGCGCGCCCGGGGGCTTCCAGGTGCGCGACCCAGCGGTCGTCGTGCTGCTCCACGCGCACCCAGCCGGGGCCGCGCACGCCGCCGATGGCCGCATCGCCCATCAGCGTGAGCCGGCGCATCAGCACGCTCGCACCCTGGCCCAGCCGCTTGCCCAGGCGCGGCAGCGAGACGCCGCTGCCCACCGGCTCCTGCGCGAGCATGCGCAGGATGGCGACCGAGAGGCTGTCTTCGAGCAGTGCGCTCATTCGACAACCTCTGCGCTCCGCGCTGCGTTATTCGCCCTGGGAACGGCCCGGCGCCTCATGCAGTTGCCACCATCCCGTCCGCCGCGTCCTCCGACAGCTTCTGGATCGGCAGCTCGTGCGGCACCAGCACCACGGGAATGGACTTGGAGGTCGGCGTGCCCGCGTTCTCGGCCACGGCCGACAGCGGCACCAGCGGATTGGTCTCGGGGTAGTAGGCCGCGATGTTGCCGCGCGGAATGTCGTAGGCCACGAGCTTGAAGCGGTCGGCGCGGCGCTCCTGTCCGTCGTTCCACACGGTCTGCAGGTCGACCCAGTCGCCATCCTTCATGCCGAGCGCGCGGATGTCCTCGGCGTGGATGAAGACCACGCGGCGCTGGCCGAAGACGCCCCGGTAGCGGTCGTCCATGCCGTAGATGGTGGTGTTGTACTGGTCGTGCGAACGCGTGGTGAAGAGTGTGAACACCAGCGTGTCGCGGATGCGCAGGCGCGCCCGGTGCGAGGGCGTGTCGCGCGGCACGGCGTGCGTGAAGAACACGGCCTTCTTCGAGGCGGTGGCCCACACGCGCTCGCTCGCGGTGTTGCGAAGGCGAAAGCCGCCGGGCTTGGCGACGCGGGTGTTGAAGTCCTTGAAGTCGTCGAACACCGCTTCGATCTTGTCGCGGATGCGTGCGTAGTCTTCGACGAGCCAGAGCCACGGCGTCTTGCTGCGCGCGCCGATGGTGGCGGCCGCGAGCCGCGCCACGATGGCCGGCTCCGAGAGCAGCTGCTCGGACGCGGGCGGGTTGATGCCCATCGAGATGTGCACCATGCTCATCGAGTCTTCCACCGTCACGCCCTGCGGGCCGTTGGCCTGCATGTCGATCTCGGTGCGGCCCAGGCACGGCAGGATCAGCGCCTCGCGCCCGTGCACGATGTGGCTGCGGTTCAGCTTGGTGGTCACGTGCACCGTGAGGTCGCACTGCTGCAGGCCCTTCCAGGTCTGGTAGGTGTCGGGCGTGGCGGCCGCGAAGTTGCCGCCGAGCGCGAAGAACACGCGGCCCTTGCCGTCGAGCATCGCCTGGATCGCCTCGACCGTGTCCAGGCCGTTCTCGCGCGGCGGCTCGAAGCCGAACACCTGCTGCAGCCGGTCGAGCAGCGCCACCGGCGGCTTCTCCCAGATGCCCATGGTGCGGTCGCCCTGCACGTTGCTGTGGCCGCGCACCGGGCAGGCGCCCGCGCCCTCGCGGCCCATGTGGCCGCACAGCATGAGCCAGTTGACGATCATCTGGATGGTCGCCACCGAGTGCTGGTGCTGCGTGATGCCCATGCCCCAGCAGGCGATGACCTTCTTCGCGCCGAGGTACACCTCGGCCGCGGCGCGCAACTGCTCTTGCGTGAGGCCCGATTCCTGCACCAGCACGTCCCACGATTCGGCGCGCAGATCGTCCGCGAGCGATTCGAAGCCGGTGGTATGCGTGGCGATGAAAGCGTGGTCGAGCACCGAGGCTTCGCCGCGTGCGACGAGCGCGTCTTCGCGCTCGATGACATGTTTCATCATCCCCTTCACGGCGGCGAAGTCGCCGCCCACGCGCAGCTGGAAGTAGTGCGTGCTGATGGGCGTGGAGCCCATGGTCGCCATCTCCAGCTTGTCCTGCGGGTCGGCAAAGCGCTCCAGCCCGCGCTCGCGCAGCGGGTTGAAGCTCACGATGCGCGCGCCGCGCTTCGAAGCCGCGCGCAGTTCGCCGAGCATGCGCGGATGGTTGGTGCCGGGGTTCTGGCCGAAGATGAAGATGGCGTCGGCCTTCTCGAAATCCTCCAGCGTGACCGTGCCCTTGCCCACGCCGATCTGCGGGCGCATGCCGCTGCCGCTGGGCTCGTGGCACATGTTCGAGCAGTCGGGGAAATTGTTGGTGCCGTACTCGCGCACGAAGAGCTGATACAGGAACGCAGCCTCGTTGCTCGCGCGGCCCGAGGTGTAGAAGATGGCCTGGTTCGGGTCGGGCAGCGCGTTCAGGTGGCGCGCGATCAGCGCGAAGGCGTCGTCCCAGCCGATGGGAATGTATTTGTCGCTGGCCGCGTCGTAGGCCATCGGGTGCGTGAGGCGGCCCTGGTCTTCGAGCCAGAAATCGCTCTGCTCGGCCAGTTGCGCCACGGTGTGCTTGGCGAAGAGCTCGGGGCCGGCGCGGCGCGCGGTGGCTTCGGCCGCCACGGCCTTCACGCCGTTCTCGCAGAACTCGAAGGTCGAGGCGTGGTTGCGGTCGGGCCAGGCGCAGCCGGGGCAGTCGAAGCCGTCGGGCTGGTTGGCCGAGAGCAGCGTCTTGGCGCCCTTGAGGGGAATGTCCTGCCGCAGCAGCGCGTTCGTCACGCTGCGAAGTGCACCCCAGCCGCCTGCGGGGCCCTTGTAAAACTCGATCTTCTGCTCACTGCTCATGCCGGCTAGTGTTCGCCGCGGGCATGAGGAGCGTCAAATTGAATCGGGACATGCGCCGATTCAAAAAGGAAATGACGGCAGCCCCGGCAGCAGCTTGTCGAGGGTGATCGGGTAGCTGCGCACCCGCACCCCGGTCGCGTTGTAGATGGCGTTGGCCACCGCCGCGCCCGAGCCGCAGGTGCCCAGCTCGCCGATGCCCTTGGACTTGATCGGGCTCGCGAGGTCGTCCGCATCCTGCAGGTAGACCGCGTCGATGGCCGGGATGTCGGCATGCACCGGCACCAAGTATTCGGCCATGTCGTGGTTGACGAAATAGCCGTGGTGCACGTCGACCACGGCCTCCTCGGTCAGCGCCGCCCCCACGCCGAACACCATGCCGCCGATGGCCTGGCTGCGCGCCATCTTCATGTTGAGGATGCGCCCGGCCGCGAACACGCCGAGCATGCGGCGCACGCGGGTCTCGCCGGTGTCGATGTCCACGCCCACTTCGCAGAAGTGGGCGCCGAACGCGGCCTGCGCGTAGCGGCGGTGCAGGTCGCCGGGCTCCACGGTGCCGAGCACGCTCAGGCCTTCGGCGCCGGCCAGCTCGCCCAGTGCGCGCGATTGCCGGCCGGAGGCGATGCGGCCCCGCTCGAAACGCGCGGTCTTCACGTCGAACCCCGCGCGCCGCACGAGCGTGGCGCACAGATCCTCGCAACCATGGAAGACCGAAGCGCCCGCGCTCGATGCGCCGATGGAGGTGATCGAGCCCGCGCCGGCCGGAAAGGCCGTGTCGCCGAGCCGCACGCCGATGCGGTCCATCGGGATGCCGGTCATCTCCGCGGCAATCTGCGCGAGCACGGTGTAGGTGCCGGTGCCGATGTCGGTCATCGAGGTCTCGATGGTCAGGCGCCCTTCTGCATCGAGCCGCAGGCGCGCGCTCGACGGGCGCACAGAATGGTGGTGGATGGCGCTCGCCACGCCCATGCCGACCAGCCAGCGGCCCTCGCGCACCCGGCCCGGCGTGGCACTGCGGCGCGCCCAGCCGAAGCGGCTCGCGCCTTCGCGCAGGCACTCGATGAGCTTGCGGCCGGAGTAAGGCCGCGACGGCCCGCGCTCGGGGTCGCACGGGCTGTCGTTGAGGATGCGCAGTTGCACCGGGTCCATGCGCAGCTTCTCGGCGAGCTCGTCGAGCGCGACCTCGAAGGCCAGCTGGCCGCTCGCGGTGGCCGGCGCGCGCATCGCGGCGGCTTCGGGCAGGTCGAGCGGCGCGAGGCGGTGCGCGGTCATGCGGTTGGGCGCGGCGTAGAGCAGCCGCGTCTGGCGCGATGCACCCTCGTAGTAGCTGCGGCCCGGCAGGTTGCTGGTCCAGGTCTCGTGGCCGATGGCGGTGAGCCGGCCATCGGGCGTGGCGCCCAGGCGCACGCGCTGCAGCGTCGCGGCGCGCCGCGTCGTGTGGTTGAGCAGTTGCTCGCGGGCCAGCGCCGTCTTCACCGGCCGGGCGAGTTCGCGCGCCGCGAAGGCCGAGAGCACCGCATCCGCATGCGTGCGCAGCTTGGAGCCGAAGCCGCCGCCGACGAAGGCCGAGACCACGCGCACCTGCTCGACCGGCACGTCCACCATCGCCGCCACGTCGCTCGCCGCCCAGTTGGCCATCTGGTGCGAGGTGTAGAGCGTGAGCCGGTCGCCGTCCCAGCGCGCGATGGTGGCCTGCGGCTCCATCATCGCGGGGTGCTGGTCGGGCGTGGCGTAGTTCTGGTCGAGCTGCACGGGCGCCGCGTCGTAGGCGCCCTGGAAGTCGCCGATGGCCGTGTCGGCGGCGCTCTCGCTGCCGGCGCTCGGGTCGTCGCCGGGCTTCACCGCGGTGGCCTGCGCGGCGGCCAGGTCGAAGCGGCCCGCGGTGCTCTCGTAGTCGATGCGGATCAGGAACGAGGCGGCGCGCGCCTGCTCCAGCGTCTCGGCCACGACGAAGGCCACGGCCTGCCCATGGTGCTGCACCTCGGGCCCCGAGAGCTGCGACACCAGGTTCGCGCGCCCACGCGGCACCATGCGCGGCACGTTGGCATAGGTGTAGACCAGCAGCACGCCCGGCGCGCGCCGCACCTCGGCGGTATCGATGCGGACGATGCGGCCCTTGGCGATGCCGGCCAGCACGATCCAGCCGTAGGCCGCGTTGGGCACTTCCTCGTGGTACTCGTAGCTGTAGCGGGCGCGTCCGCTGACCTTGAGCGGGCCGTCGATGCGGTCGATCGGCTTGCCCAGGATGCGCTCGCGGTCCAGCGGGCTGGGGCCGGCGGCTGTGGTGAATTGCATGGTGATGCCTTCTTGGGTTCAGGCGGTGGTCATCGCCTGCGCCAGCGTCACATCGAGCGTGCGGCGCAGCAGGGGAATCTTGAAATCGTTGTGGCCGTGGCCGCGCGCTTCAGCGAGCAGGAGGTCGGCGACGGCACGGCGGGCGTCCGCGCCGCCGTCGGTGCCCACAAGGCGCCGCTCCGCCTCCTCGTTGCGCCAGGGCCGGGCCGCAAGGCCGCCGAAGGCCAGGCGCGCCTGCGTGACGGTGCGGCCTTCGCGCACGACCACCGCAGCCACCGAGACGAGCGCGAAGGCGTACGACGCCCGATCGCGCACCTTGCGGTAGAGCTGCCGCCCGCCGAGCGGCGCGGGCAGCACCACGGCCGTGACGAGTTCGTCCGGCGCGAGCGCGGTCTCCACGTGCGGCGTCGCGCCCGGCAGGCGATGGAAGTCGGCGATGGGAATCTGCCGCACGCTGCTGCTGCTGCTGCTGCCGCTGGCCGAGACGGTCTCCACGCGCGCATCGAAGGCGCGCATCGCCACCGCCATGTCGGACGAATGCACCGCAATGCACTGGTCGCTCGCCCCGAGGATCGCGTGGATGCGGTTGAAGCCCTCCATCGCCGCGCAGCCGCTGCCGGGCGTGCGCTTGTTGCAGGGTTTGCTGGTGTCGTAGAAGTAGAAGCAGCGCGTGCGCTGCAGCAGGTTGCCCGCGGTGGTCGCCTTGTTGCGCAGCTGGGCGCTGGCGCCGGAGAGCAAGGCACGCGCGAGCAGCGGATAGCCCTGCCGCACGCGGATGTCGGCCGCCAGGTCGCTGTTGCGCACCAGCGCGCCGATCTTCAGGCCGCCCTCGGGCGTGGCCTCGATGCGGTCGAGCCCCAGGCGGTTCACGTCGACCAGGTGCGCCGGATGCTCGATGTCCAGCTTCATCAGGTCCAGCAGGTTGGTACCGCCCGCGATGAACTTCGCACCGGGCTGGCGCTGCACGGCCGCGGCGGCGTCGGCCGGGCTCTGCGCGCGTTCGTAGGTGAAGGCTCTCATGCAGTTTCTCCCGCCGCTTTTCCCGCGACCTCTCGGATGGCCTCGATGATGTTCGGATACCCCGCGCACCGGCAGATGTTGCCGCTCATGCGCTCGCGCAGTTCCTCATCGCTGAACAGCGGGCGCACGGCGATGTCGTGCGTCACATGGCTGGGCATGCCGCGGCGCATTTCGTCCAGCATGCCGACGGCCGAGCAAATCTGCCCCGGCGTGCAGTAGCCGCACTGGTAGCCGTCGTGCTTGACGAAGGCGGCCTGCATCGGGTGCAGCTTCTTCGGGTCGCCCAGGCCCTCGATGGTCGTCACCGCATCGCCGTCGTGCATCACGGCCAGCGTGAGGCAGCTGTTGATGCGGCGGCCGTTCACCATCACCGTGCAGGCGCCGCACTGGCCGTGGTCGCAACCCTTCTTGGCACCCGTGAGGCGCAGGTGCTCGCGCAGCGCGTCGAGCAGCGTGACGCGCGGATCGATGGCCAGCGACCGAGGCTGCCCGTTGATGCGCAGCGTCACGTTCGCAAGCGCCGCGGTGTCGGCGGCCGGCGCGGCATCGACACCGAGCGGCAGCGTGGCCGCCACCACGCCGGCAGCGCTGGTGACCAGCACGGCGCGGCGCGTATAGCCGTCTTTCGGGTCGGCATCGTCCATCGCGTTCGCCGGCTCAGAAGCGCGTGGCGGGTGCGATGGAGGCTTGCGCCTTCGCCGCCGGCATCGTGGAGACGACGACGCTGTTCACGCGCGATCCGCTGCTCACGTTCTGGTCGGGTGCATGGGCGGTGAGCACGGCGTCCTCGTAGACCGACTGGGCAGATGCGGTCGAGGTGAACGGGTCGGCGCCGCGCGAGCCGCGCGTCACGTTCTGGTTGGGGGCATGTGCCGTGGAGACGGCTTCGGCCGCCACCGCGTCGCGCTCGCGCAGGTTTGCGCCCTGGTGCACGCCTTCGTAGGCTTCGGCATGGGCCGCGACGGCGGCAAGGCTGGTGGCAAGCACGGCCAGCAGGTGGGTGATGTTTCGCATGTGAGCTCCTGTTGGAAACCGAGGAAGACCCTCGAAAGGCGGCCGCTCTCTCGGCCTGGGCTCACTGTAGAAACGCTGCTTTACGCGTCCTTTATGCGAGAGTTAACTGGCCGTTAAGCCGCGCGCAGATGCACCCGCGCCAGCAGGCCGCAGACCGCGCCGCTGTCGTCCGTGCGGTTTTCCAGCGCGATGCGCATGCCGTTGCGCCCGGCCGCCATCTGCGCAATGGCCAGCCCCAGGCCGCTGCCTTCGGCCGTGGTGCCGGGCACGCGGTAGAAGCGGTCGAAGGCACGCTCCATGGCCTCGGGCGGAATGCCGGGGCCGTTGTCCACGACATCGACCACCGGCTCTCCGTTCACCTGGTGCAGCCGCACGTCGACGATGCCGCCTTCGGGCGAGTGGCGCAGCGCGTTGTCGATCAGGTTGCCGAAGATGCTGTGCAGTTCCGCGGGCGGCGCGGTCACCGTCGTGTCGATCTCACCGTCGAAGCCGATGTCGATGCGGCGCCGGTCGGCAATCACCATGAGTTGCGCGATGCTGTCGCGCAGCACCGACGCCACCTCCAGCGGCACCGAGGCTTCGCGCTGCGCATGGCTCTCCTGGTGCGACATGCGCAGCAGTTGCTCGATGAGGTGCTGGGCGCGCGTCACGCCGCCCTTGAGCTGCGCGTAGTGCTCCGCGGCGCGTTCGCCGGGCACCTCGGCGCGCATGTTGTCCAGTTGCAGGCCCAGCGCGGCGATGGGCGTGCGCAGCTCATGCGCCGCGTCCTGCACGAAGCGCCGCTGCGCGGCGAAGGCCTGGCGCAGGCGCACGAGCAGGCTGTTGAAGGCTTCCACCAGCGGCGCGATCTCGTCGGGCACGTGGGACACCGACAGCGCCGACAGGCTGCGCTCGTCCTTCGCCGCTACGTCCAGCGCCACGCTGCGCAGCTTGCGCGACGAGGTCCAGACCACCAGCCACAGCACGGCCAGCGACAGCGGCAGCAGCAAGGCGATGGGCGCTGCAGACTGCAGCGCGCGCCGCTCCACCAGCGCGCGCACGAAGCCGCCGTTCTGGATCACCTGCACGCTGAAGCGCCCGCCGTCGGGCACCGCGCCGGTGGAATAGACGCGCCATGTCTCGTTGTCCCCGGGGCCGAGCCTCACCACGTGCAGCCCCGCCCCCGGCTGGCGCCCCACGGCCAGCGACGGCCAGGAGGTGGCCAGCAGCTCGCCCCGCGCGCTCCAGATCTGCACGATGAAGGCGCCCCGGTGGTAGATGCCCTGCCTGTCGCCCGGCTTGAGCACCGGCACGTTCTCGTTGCTGGCGTAGGAGTCGGCCAGCGTCTGCATCTGGTCGTCCTTGAAGGTGACGATGAGGCGGTCGTAGCTCGTGTAGGTGAACCACGCCACGCCGATGGCCGCGAGCACGTGCACCAGCACCAGCCAGAGCAGCAGCTTGTTGCGCAGGGACCCCGGCGAATACCACCGGCGCGACTGGACGCTCATTGCACAGCCTCCGTGCCTCGCACTGCGGTGCGAGCTTGCCCGGGGCGGCCCGGCGCGGCGCTCATGAATCCACCACGCGCCACCCCAGCCCGCGCACGTTGCGGATGGTGTCGGCACCGAGCTTGCGGCGCATGTTGTGGATGATCACGTCGACCGCGTTGCTCATCACCTCTTCGCCCCAGCCGTAGATGCGGCTCTCCAGTTGCTCGCGCGAGAAGATGGCGCCGGGGCGCTCCAGCATGGCGTGCATCAGCGCGAACTCGCGCGCCGTGAGCACCTCGCGCGTGCCGTTGTGCAGGATCTCGCGCGTGGTGAGGTCCAGCTGCACGTTGCCGCTGCCGATGATGGAGTTCGACGCGCCATGCCGCCGCCGCACCACCGCGCGCATCCGCGCCAAGAGCTCGGGCAGCTCGAAGGGCTTGAGCAGGTAGTCGTCGGCGCCCAGGTCCAGCCCCTCGACCCGCTGGCCGAGGCCGTCGCGCGCGGTGAGGATGAGGATGGGCGTGTCGTCCTTCAGGCTGCGCGCGCGGCGCAGCACCTCCAGGCCGTCCGCCTTGGGCAGGCCCAGGTCGAGCAGCACGCAGCTGTAGTCGCCGTCGGCCATCGCACTCTGCGCGAGCAGGCCGTCGCGCACCCAGTCCACGGCCCAGCCCGACCGCTCCAGGCCACGGACAAGGCTCTTCCCGATCATTTCGTCGTCTTCGACAAGCAGCGTGCGCACACCGGCCCCCTTTTGTTGGTGCGAGGCGGAAGGTAGCTCAGAAGCGTTAGGTCAACGTTAACGCCGAATCGGCCCGGGGGCGAGCCCTGGCACCGGAGGTGCCAGTCAGGGCTGCACGTCCTGCATCAGGAGGCCGCGCAACTTGCTGCGCAGCGGCGTCTCCTGGACGACCGGCACGCCGGCGACTTCGCGCAGCGCGACGTCGCGGCTCTCGGCGGTGTGCAGGTCGATCTCGCGCACCACCTGGCCGTCCTTGTAGACGAAGGCGACATCGGCGAGCGCGAGCACGTCCTCGATGTCGTGCGTGATCATCAGCACCGGAATGCCCCACTGGCGGCGCACCTGCGCAAGCTCGTTGCGCAACTCGCTGCGCAGCATGGGGTTGAGGGCGGCGAAGGGCTCGTCCAGCAGCAGCACCTGCGGCTGGCAGGCCAGCGCGCGCGCGAGCGCCACGCGCTGCTGCTGGCCGCCGGAGAGTTTCTGCGGCCGGCTGTCGGCCAGACCCGCGAGGCCGAAGCCCTCGAGCAGGGCCTGCACCGTCTCTGCCTCCTTCGGCGGCAGCCGGCGGCGGCGCCACGAGGTGAGGCCGAAGGACACGTTCTCGCGCACCGTGAGGTGCGGGAACAGCGCGTAGTTCTGGAACAGGTAGCCGATGCGCCGCTCGGGCGCGGGCACGTCGATGCGCTGCGCCGCGTCGTAGAGCGTGCGGCCGTCCAGCCGCACATGGCCCGCGGAGGGCTGCAGCAGACCCGCGATGGCCTGCAGCGTGAGCGACTTGCCCGCGCCCGAGGGGCCATAGAGCGCAGCGAAGGGAACGTCGGTCTGAAAGCGCGCGGCCAGGTCGAAGCGTCGCGCCCCGTCCTTGACCGTGAGCTTCAGATCGACGTCGATCATGGCTTGCCGAATCCGTAGCGGGTCAGCACTTCCTGCGCGGCGGCGGTCGAGAGGAAGCTGAGGAAGTCGGCGGCCACTGCCTTCTGCTTGCTCTCGGCGACCACCGCGATCGGGTAGGTCACGGGGCTGCTGCCCGAGGGCGAGAGCACGATCTTGACCTTGTCGCCCGCCACCGCCGCATCGGTGCGGTAGACGAAGCCGGCCTCGACCTCGCCGCGGCTCACGTAGTCGAGCACCTGGCGCACGCTGTCGGCCTGCACGAACTTGGGTTCGAGCACGGTCCAGAGGTTGGCGCCGTCCAGCACCTGCTTGGTGTAGCGGCCGACCGGCACGGTGGCGGTCTTGCCGACGGCGATCTTCTTGACGCTGGCACCCGTCAGGTCCTGCAGCGACTTGACGCCCACGCCGTCTTTCGCGGGCTCGATCAGCACGAGGCTGTTGGTCACGAAGTCCTTGCGGGTGGCGGTGTCGATGAGCTTCTGCTCGACGCCGCGGTTCATGGTTTCCTGGTCGGCACTGGCGAACACGTCGACCGGCGCGCCCTGCCCGATCTGCTGCAGCAGCACGCCCGAGGCGGCGAAGTTGAAGCGCACCGTGGCGCCGGGCTTGGCGGCCTCGAACCTGGGGCCGATTTCCTTGAACGCATCGGTCAGGCTCGCGGCCGCGGACACGGTGATCTGCTGCGCGGCGGCGGCCAGCGGCAGGGCCAGGGCGACAACGAGGGACAAGAGGCGGAACGGGCGCATGGGTATCTCCTGGATTATTGAAGAGAGGAACGAATCAGCGAAGAGAGAAAAAGCGGTTCGACAGAACCAGCACGACGATCGACAGCACCGAGGTCACGATCACCAGCAGCAGCGCGAGGTCGTCGTGCCCGGCCTGCACCGCGTCGTAGATGGCCATCGAGAGCGTCTGCGTCTGCTTGGGGATCGAGCCCGCCACCATCAGCGAGGCGCCGAACTCGCCCATGGCCCGCGCGAACGCGAGCAGCGTGCCGGCCAGGATGCCGGGCCATGCGAGCGGAAGAGTCACGCGCAGGAACACCGAGAACGGCGACTGCCGCAGCGTGCTGGCCGCGGCTTCGAGCGATCGGTCGACGTTCGAAAAGGCGGCGCTGGCCGACTTGAGCACCAGCGGCAGCGCGACCACGGCCGAGGCCACCACGGCGCCGTGCCAGCTGAAGATGATGGTGTAGTCCAGGTGCTCGCGCAGCCACGCGCCCAGCGGGCTGCGGCGGCCGGCCGCGACAAGGATCGCGTAGCCGATGACGGTGGGCGGCAGCACCAGCGGCAGCATGAACACGGCTTCCAGCACCGTGTGGCCGAAGAAGCGCTTGCGCGCGAACACCCAGCCCAGCGCCACGCCCGCGATCAGCGCCAGCACGGTCGCGACCGCGGCGACCTTGAGCGACAGGACCAGGGGCGACCAGTCGGTCGTGGCGATGAGTGAGCTCGTCGTGTTCATGAAAATACGGCGCGATTGTTACACGGTGAGCCCTAAGGTTCTCACGGGGGTGCGCGAATCGCGCAGTCTTCATATACTGGTGAACATAGCGTTGCACACCTGCAAGCCCATGCGCCTCTCACTCCACGACACCGTCGTCCGTTCGATCTCCGGCAGGCCGGAGCTTCGGCACGTGACGCAGGTGCAGGAATGGCGCATCGAACGCGCGATGGACTCCGACAGCTTCGTGATCTACATCATCGCCCCAGGGGGCGAGAGCCAGTCCTTCCTCGTCGCAGAGGCCGATGCGCGCGACATCGGCGAGGTGCTGCGCCGCAAGGCCGTGTGGGTCGACCGCCAGGAGCAATGACTGCGATGTGGCGGCACATGACGGGTGCGGAACGCATCCTCGAAGTTTTGCTGACCCGGCGCTCGGTGTCGCCGCGCCGGCTGCAGCAGCCCGGCCCCAACCCCGACGAGCTCGACGGCATCCTGCAGGCGGGCCTGCGCGCGCCCGACCACGGCGGGCTGCATCCGTGGCGGGTGATCGAGTTCCGTGCGCAGAACCGCGAGGCGCTGGCCTGGTGCTTCGAACAGGAGAAGTTGAGGCGCGATCCGCTCGCGAGCCCCTCGGACCTGAAGCGTGCGCGCGAACACGCCACGCGGCCGCCGCTGCTGCTGGGGTTCGTGGTGTCGCCGCGCGAGCGCAGCAAGATCCCCGGCCGGGAGCAGTGGCTCTGCGCGGGCGCGGCGCTGGGCAACATCCTCGCCGCGGCGCACCAGCTGGGCTACGGCGCGATCGTGCTGAGCGGCGAGCGCTGCTTCGACGAAACGCTGGTGCGGCAGGTCGGCGTGCAGCCCGGTGAATACCTGGCGGGATTCATCAGCGTGGGCACCATCGCGGAAGCGCCGCCGCAGGCGCGCGAGACGCTCTCGCAGGATGTGTGGTCGTGCTGGCAGGGCAACGACCTGGCGGGCCCGGACAACCTCCAGCCCCCGCCCGATCAGCCCATCCTGCCGTCGGACCGGATGCCCGGCAGCTGATCGAGCCTGGCGCCGAACCAGCCGATGCGCCCGGTCTCGCGCACGTCGAAGCGCGGCACGTAGGGCTTGATGTCGAGTATCGGCGTGCCGTCCATCATGTCGTTGCCGCTGAAGTGCAGCGTCGTGCCTTCCACCGACACCAGCCGCACGATCGACAGGCCCAGCCGGTTCGGCCGTGCCGGCGCGCGCGTGGCGAAGACGCCGTGCGATTCGTTGTCCAGAAAGGGCACCACCTCCAGCCGCTCGTGCGCGCACTGGTGCAAGTGGGTGATGAGGATCAGGTAGTCGAAGCCCTCGATGTCCCGAAGGCCCGGCGCGAACTCGGCGAACACCTCCAGGCGGCCCGGCTCGTCGGGTGCGCCGGCCGTCTGGATCGGCATGCCGGTGGCTTCGGTGAAGCGGCTGCGCACCAGGCCGACGGGGCGGCAGACGACCGGGTCGGCGGGCGAAGTCATTGGCGCACCCTTGGCGCTGCGCGCCTTCCGGCCCAGCGGGAGCGAGCTTGCCTGGGGCGGCCCGGCGCGTCGCTCATGGGGCCAGCAACCGGGTCAGCGCGCGGATGTCGGCGGCCGTGGCCAGCTTCGCGGCGTTCTCGATGGCCCGGTAGTGCTTGACGATTTCCTCGCCCACCGGCGTGAGCGCCGTGCCGCCGCCGCGCGAGCCGCCGGCGGCTGTGTTCACCGCGGGCGAGGTCAGGGCCTTGTTCATCTCGTCGACCAGCATCCAGGCCCGGCGGTACGACATGCCCAGCTGGCGGGCCGCGGCAGAAATCGAACCTGTCTCGGCCACGGCCTCGAGCACGGCGATCTTGCCGGGGCCGATGGCGATGGTGTCGTCCCGATAGACGCGCAGGCGGAACTGGACTTTGGATTTCATCTTGGCGCGAAGGGTAAACCATGCGGGGCCGCCATTGTCCGCCCGCGGCCGCACGGCGCCGTCATGCAAGAATAAATACAGCGTCCCCTTCGGGAAACGAGGAGTCCCCGTGAAAGATCGAACGTTGTTCCCGCGCCGGCTGTGCGGCGCTGCCGTGGTGGCGGCCCTGCTGTCGGTGCTCGCGGGCTGCGCGGCGCCCGGCGGCGCGCCGGCCGGTGCCGCTCCCGCTCCCACAACGGCAGCGGCAGCGGCAACGGCAGCCGCCAGCGCAGGCGAGTCGCCCAGCTTCACCGTGTCGGGCGCCGTCGCCCGCCGCGCCACCTTCGACCTCGCCGCGCTGAAGGCGCTGCCGCCCATCACGCAAACGGTCGGCAGCAACACCTACACCGGCGTGAGCCTGTGGACCCTGCTGAACGACAGTGCGGTCGGCCTGAAGCCCGACACGGCCCTGCACAACCCGATGCTCTCGATGTATGCGCTGGTCACCGGCACCGATGGCTATCGGGCGGTGGTGGCGCTGGGAGAAATCGCGCCGGAGTTCGGCAACCGGCCCGCGATCGTGGCCTACAGCGTGAACGGCGCGCCGCTGGGCCGGAGCGGCATGGCGCGCCTGGTGGTGACCGGCGACAGCAAGCCGGGCCGGTCGGTGGCAAGGCTGGCGGCGATCGAGGTGTTCGCCGCAAAACCTGGTCGCTAACCCCCAGTCTTCGCGCACTTCGTGTCGCTTCGCCAACCCCCTTGCAGGGGGCAACACCAGCGGCCCGGCAAAGCCGGTTCCGCGGTGTTTGCCGAATGAGCCGCTACAAAGGCGAAGCGGTCAGTTGAAGAACTTCACCACGCTGCCGAGCGTCCTGTAGACACCCCAGGCAAGGGGAATGCCCACCGCCGCCCAGGCCAGCATCACGAAGACCGGGCTCACCGTGTCGGCGCCGCCCGAGCCGCTGCCCACTTCGGCGGCCGAGGCCTTTTCGTGCGCGAGCTTCTTCTCGACGGCCAGTTCGGCCTCGGTCATGAAGTGCTTGTCGGCCACCGGGCGCACCAGCAGGTTGGCGATGAAGCCGATGGCCAGCATGCCCACGAGGATGTACATGGTCTGGTTGTAGACCTGCTCGCGCGGCAGGCCCAGGCCCAGCTGGTACTCGCGCATGTAGTTCACCACCACCGGGCCGAGGATGCCGGCCGTGGCCCATGCCGTGAGCAGGCGGCCATGGATGGCGCCCACGAACTGCGTGCCGAACAGGTCGGCCAGGTAGGCCGGCACCGTGGCAAAGCCGCCGCCGTACATCGACACGATGATGCAGCACGCGCCCACGAACAGCAGCTTGCTGCCCGCACCGGCCGACGAGGGAATGCTCGCGTACAGGATCGCGCCCAGCACGAAGAACACCGTGTAGGTGAGCTTGCGGCCCAGCTTGTCCGAGAGACTGGCCCACACGAAGCGCCCGCCGATGTTGAAGAGCGACAGCAGCGCCGTGAAGCCGCCGGCCACCACGGCGATCGCCGCGAGCTGCACCTTGTCGAGCTCGCCGAATTTCTGCGACACGCCGACGAGCGCGCCGCCGAACACTTCCTGCAGCATCGGCGAGGAGATACCGATCACGCCGATGCCGGCGCTCACGTTCATGCACAGCACCAGCCACACGAGCCAGAACTGGGGAATGCCCCAGACCTTCTTCACGTGCACGTGGCGCTGCGTGATCATGGCGTTGCCGGTCTGCGCCGGGGGCGGCGTCCAGCCTTCGGGCTTCCAGCCCGAGGGCGGCACGCGGTAGCCGAGCGCGCCGGCCATCATGAAGACGAAGTAGCCCAGCGCCATCACGACGAAGGTCTGCATCACGCCCACGTCGGTGGCGCTGGAGAAGCGCTTCATCAGGTCGACCGCCAGCGGCGAGCCGATCATCGCGCCGCCGCCGAAGCCCATGATGGCCATGCCGGTGGCCATGCCGCGGCGGTCGGGGAACCACTTGATCAGCGTGCTCACCGGCGAGATGTAGCCAAGGCCCAGGCCAATGCCGCCGATCACGCCCGAGCCGAGGATCATCAGCCAGAACTGGTGCAGGTGGATGCCCACGGCCGACAGCAGCATGCCGCCGCACCAGCACGCAGCCGACACCACGCCGGCCTTGCGCGGACCGGCCCGTTCGAGCCAGCCGCCCCAGAGCGCCGCCGAGCAGCCCAGGAACACGAAGAACAGCGTGTACATCCAGCCGAGGGTGGCCACGCGCCAGTCGCAGTGGGTGGCGAAGAGTTCGGCGAAGAAGCTCATCTCCTTCGCGCAGGCCTGCGCGCCGTGGCCGGCGGTGCCCAGCGCCTTCGACAGAGGCAGCCAGAACACCGAGAAGCCATAGGCCATGCCGATGCACAGGTGGATGGCCAGTGCGGCCGGGGGAACCAGCCAGCGGTTGAAACCGGGGCCCGCGATGATGCGTTCTTTATCCAGGAAGCCGGGTTGCTGCTGCACCCCTTCTCCAGCCATGCGCTCTCCATCGAGAACGCCCGCAGTTGAGCCTGCCATATTTCTCCTTGTTCGCCGGACCTGTAACTTTTGTGTTGAATCCGGGCCGCGGAGTGTGTCTGAACGTTTTACACGCCGTCAAATTCGATCGGCGCATGGGCCGATTCAATAACTAAATGCCCGGCGCGGGATGGGCGCTCAGTCGCCGCCGAGCGTCCCGCTGTGCAGGCGGACCTGCTCGGCCCATTCGGGCGTCTGCAGGAAGGCCAGCGCCGCATCGAGCGCGCGCGAAGAGCGCACGCCGTCCTGCGTCATGAAGCCGATGGGCGTGCGCACCTCGGGCGCCACCAGCGGCAGCGCCTCCAGCTCGCGGTGGCTGCGCACGGCCGCGACCATCGCGCCCGGCAGCACGCTGCTGACGGTGCCCGCGCTCACGGCCAGCGTGAGCGTGAGCACCGAGTTGGTCTCGATGGCGGGCGCCACCGGCACGCCGGACTCGCGCAGTGCCTGGTTCATGATGGCGCGGTTGTGCATGTCGGTCGTGAGCAGGCACAGGGGCTGCCTGGCCGCCTCGGCCCAGGTGATCGGCTGGCCGATGTGCAGCTCGTCCGCCGAAGGCGTCTCGGCGCGCCGCAGCAGGAAGTAGTGCTCCACGCTCTGCGGCCAGGCCGTGAGCTTGATGCCCGGCAGGTGCATGCGCTCGGTGTAGCCCAGGGCCAGGTCGATGGAGAGGCTTTCCAGGCCGGTCTCCAGGTCCTGCGAACTCATCGACAGCACGACCGGCACGATGCCCGGGTGGCGCTGGTGCAGCATGGCCGCGAAGCGCGAAAGGATCGGGATGGCGGTGGGCACGGCGGCCATGCGCAACCGGCCGTGCGGGTTGTCCACGTCGCTGCGCAGCTCCTGCAGCAGCACCTCGTTGTCGCGCAGCATGCGCTGCGCCGTGGCCAGCACGCGCTCGCCCTCGTGCGTGAGGCCCACGTAGACGCGGGCGCGCTTGACGATGACCACGCCGAACTCGGTTTCCAGCGCCCGCAGCGCGTTCGACAACGCGGGCTGGGTGATGTGGCAGGCCTGCGCGGCGCGGCCGAAATGCTTGTGCTCGCTCAGGGCGACCAGGTAGCGCATCGAAGCGAGCAGGTTCATTCCCGGCCCTCCGATCGGCGCATCTCAGACACAACCGGGCGAATCAAAGGCAAACGCGCGTCCGGGTTCAGGTGTTCTTGCTGATCGAGATGGTCGGGAATTTCGACGAGAAGTCCTTCGCCTTCTCCGAGATGCCCACGGCCACCTGGCGTGCCACCGCCTTGTAGATGCCGGCCACCTCGCCCTCGGGGTCGGCCACCACGGTGGGCGCGCCGCTGTCGGCCTGCAGGCGGATCTTGATGTCCAGCGGCAGCGCGCCCAGGTAGTCCATCTGGTATTCGGCCGCCATCTTCTTGCCGCCGTCGCTGCCGAAGATGTGCTCGGCATGCCCGCAGTTCGAGCAGATGTGCACCGCCATGTTCTCCACGATGCCCAGGATCGGCACGCCGACCTTCTCGAACATCTTGATGCCCTTCTTGGCATCGAGCAGCGCGATGTCCTGCGGCGTGGTGACGATCACCGCGCCCGTCATCGGCACGCGCTGGCTCAGCGTGAGCTGGATGTCGCCGGTGCCGGGGGGCATGTCGACGATGAGGTAGTCCAGGTCCTTCCAGTTGGTCTGGCGCAGCAGTTGCTCCAGCGCCTGCGTGGCCATGGGGCCGCGCCAGATCATGGCCTGGTCCTGGTCGACCAGGAAGCCGATGGACATCACCTGCACGCCGTGGCGCTGCATGGGTTCCATGGTCTTGCCATCGGGGCTGTCGGGGCGGCCCTCGATGCCCATCATCATGGGCTGGCTGGGGCCGTAGATGTCGGCGTCCAGGAGGCCGACGCTTGCGCCTTCCGCGGCCAGCGCCAGCGCCAGGTTGGCCGCCGTGGTGCTCTTGCCCACGCCGCCCTTGCCCGAGGCCACCGCGATGATGTTCTTCACGTTGGGCATCAGCTGCACGCCGCGCTGCACCGCGTGGCTGATGACCTTGGTGACGATGTTGACCGACACGTTCTCCACGCCCGGCACGGTCCTGGCTGCGGCCACGAGCGCCTTGCGGATCGCCGCATGCTGGCTCTTGGCGGGGTAGCCGAGTTCGAGGTCGAACGACACGTCGCCGTCGGCGACCTGGAGGTTCTTGAGCGAGCGGGTGGCCGCGAATTCTTTGTGGGTGTTCGGGTCTGCGACGCTCTTGAGGGCGCCCATGATCGCGTCTTGGGTGATGGCCATTGATCAAACTCCTGAATGGCGGGTAGTCTAAGGTGCTCCCCAAGCCCTCACCGAACAGCCTGCCAATAACCAAAATGACAGAGACAAGCCCCGCCACCGGCCTTCTGCTCACCGGAGGCGGCGCACGGGCGGCCTACCAGGTCGGCGTGCTCGAAGCCATTGCCGAAATGCGACGCGCCGCCGGCCCGGCCGCCGGTACCGGCAACCCCTTTCCCGTCATCACCGGCACCTCGGCCGGCGCCATCAACGCGGCGGCGCTGGCCTGCGGCGCGGACGACTTCGACCACGTGGTGGCGCACATCGCCGAGGTCTGGCGCAGCTTTCGCGCAGAGCAGGTGTACCGCGCCGATTCGCTCTCGGTCATCGGCAGCGGCGCGCGCTGGCGCATGCTGCTGGGGTTCGGGCGCTTCGCGGCCAACTGGATGCGCGTGAAGCCCAAGTCGCTGCTGGACAACGCGCCGCTGGCCGACCTGCTGCAGCGCATGGTGCCGCTGGATCGCCTGCCGCAGCTCATGCAAGCAGGCCATGTCAAGGCGCTGGCGGTGACCGCATCGAGCTACAGCTCGGGCGAGCACGTCACCTTCTTCGAGGCCGCGGTGCCGATGGAGCCCTGGGTGCGCTCGCAGCGCCTGTCGGTGCGCGACCGCATCACGCACCACCACCTGCTCGCGTCCTCGGCGATTCCCTTCGTGTTTCCGGCGACCGCGCTGCCGATGCAGGGCCACACCGAATACTTCGGCGACGGCTCGATGCGCCAGTCGGCGCCCATCGCAGCGGCGATCCACCTGGGCGCCGAGCGCATCCTGGTGATCGGCGCGGGCCGCATGCACGAGCCGCGCGAGACCGATGCGCCCAACACGCACAGCGGCTACCCGACCATGGCGCAGATCGCGGGCCATGCGCTCTCCAGCATCTTTCTCGATGCGCTGGCGGTGGACATCGAGCGGCTGCGCCGCATCAACCACACGCTGGGGCTGATTCCCGAAGAAGTGCGCGCGTCGAGCGCGCTGCGCCCGCTCGACCTGCTGGTGATCTCGCCTTCGGAGCGCCTGGACGTGATCGCGGCGCGCCACGTGGATTCGCTGCCCGGCGCGGTGCGGCACCTCCTGGGCGGCTCGAAGGCCGCGGCCGACGTGAAGGGCGGCGCGCTCGCGAGCTACCTGCTGTTCGAGTCGGGCTACACGCGCGAGCTGATGGCGCTCGGGCGGGCCGATGCGATGAAGCAGCGCGACGAAGTGCTGCGCTTCTTCGGCTGGAACGCAGCCTGACGAACTAGAGCCGCACCGGCGCGCGCTGCCCGCGCAGGACCTCGTCCGCATCGAGCCCGACCAGGTCGCGGTACACCGAGGGTGCCGTCGCGCCCTCGGTGCTGATCAGCAGCACCTTGGAGCGCACGTCGAGGCGAACCTTTCGCCACAGGTCGTCCGACAGCGTGAGCACGCGCAGCGCCGCGATGCCCGCCGCGCCCGATTCGCCGCTCACGATGGGGCTGTCGTGCGCCGAGCCCCGCGCCAAGAGGCGCATCGCCTCGACGGCGTCGCCGTCCTCGATGGTGAGGAAGGCATCGACCGAGGGCGCCAGGAAACGCCAGGCGAGCGGCGAGGTCTCGCCGCAGGCAAGGCCGGCCATCACCGAGTCGACGCTGCCGGTGGCATTCGATGCGTGGCCGTTGATCGCGCTCTGCAGCAGGCAATCGGCCTGGCGCGGCTCCACGACGATGAGGGTCGGCCGCTTCTCCCCGTACTGCTCCCACAGGTAGCTCGCCACGCCCGCGGCCAGCCCGCCGACGCCGCCTTGCAGGATCACGTGCGAGAACATCGCCATGCCCTCCTGCTGCTCCATCACCTCGTCGGCCAGGATGCCGTAGCCCTGCATCACGTCGCGCGGAATGTCTTCGTAGCCGGCGTAGGAGGTGTCGGAGACCACCTGCCAGCCGTTCTTTTCGGCCAATGCGGCCGCATGCGCGACCGAGTCGTCGTAGTTGCCCTCGATGCGCACGATCTCCGCGCCGAAGGCCGCGATGGCGGTTTCTCGCTCCACGCTCACATGCCGGTGCAGCACGATCACGCAGCGCACGCCGATGCTTTGCGCCGCCACAGCCAGCGCGCGGCCGTGGTTGCCGTCGGTGGCGCTGACGACGACCAGCGACCGGAGCCCTGCCGCATGCGCGCCGCGCAGCACGGCCACCGGGTCCCACGCGGGGTGGGCCCGAAGAACGAGCCGCACGAGCGCGGCCGGCGCGCCCAGCGCCTTGAAGCTGCCGAGCGTCGAGCGCTTGGATTCGTCCTTCACGAAGATGCCCGCCACGCCCAGTTCCTCCGCCATGTCGGGCAGTTGCCAGAGCGGCGTGGGCTCGGGCGCGAGCAACGGCCAGCGCGAGAGCCAGGCGCGCGTGCGCCGGGCCTCGGCGATGCAGAGGATGTCGCGAAGCTCGCCGGGGTAGGCGCCGCGGGTGGCGTTCTTGTTGATGACCAGCATGGGGAAAAAAGAAAAAGGGGTTGTCTTGTCGGTCAGCGCGGAAGGCGCAGGCGGACGATTTCCGCGAAGTAGCGGGCGCCCGTCGCGAGCACCTCGTCGTTGAAGTCGTAGCTGCCGTTGTGCAGCGGCGTGCCGCCGGGCGCACCCTCGGCGCCGTTGCCCAGGAACACGAAGGCGCCGGGCACCACCTTCAGGAACGCGCCGAAGTCCTCGGAAATCATCATCGGCGCCACGTTGGCATCGACGTTCTCCGCCCCCACCACGGCCGTGGCCGCTGCCACGGCGACGGGCATGCATTCGGCCCAGTTCACCGTGGGCGCGAACTCGTGCGTGTAGGTGAATTCGCACCCGGCGCCGTGCATGCGGCAGATGCCTTCGCTGATCTCGCGCATGCGCGCCGCCAGCATCTTCTGCACCTCGGGGTCGTAGCTGCGCGTGTCGCCCTTGATGATCACGTTCGACGGAATCGCGTTGCGGATGCCGTCGGTGATGAACTCGGTGCACGAGACCACCGCCTGCGCGCCCGGGTCGAGCGTGCGCGAGACGATGGCCTGCAGCGCGAGCACGATCTGCGCGCCGATGACGATCGGGTCGATCCCCATGTGCGGTCGCGCGGCATGCGTGCCGCGGCCCTTCACGTGGATGACGAAGTTGTCCTCGCTCGCCATGAGGCCGCCCGCGCGCGTGGCGATCGTGCCCGCGCGCATGCCGGGCATGTTGTGCAGGCCGTAGATCTCGTCGACCGGAAAGCGCGCGAAAAGGCCGTCGTCCATCATGGCTTTCGCGCCGCGGCCGTGCTCTTCGGCGGGCTGGAAGATGAAGCGCACGGTGCCGTCGAAATCCTGGCGCTCGCGCAGCAGCCGCGCCGCGCCCAGGACGATCGACATGTGGCCGTCATGGCCGCAGGCGTGCATCTTTCCGGGGGTGGCCGAGGCGTAGGGGCGGTCGGTCGGCACCTCGGCGATGTTGAGCGCGTCCATCTCGGCGCGCAGGCCGACGACGCCCTTGCCGCTGCCCACCTTCAGGTTCGCGACGAGCCCCGTGCCGCCGATGCCGGTGTGCACCTCCAGGCCCAGCGCCTTCAGCACGCCGGCCACGAAGGCCGAGGTCCTGGCCTCCTCAAAACCGGTCTCGGGCATCGCGTGCAATTGGCGGCGCCAACCCGAGAGCTGGTCGCGCAGGGGTTCGTCGGGGAATTTCATGGCGCGATGCTATTGACAATGCGGCGATACAGGCACGCAAAATCGGGCCCTTCGACGCAACGTTTTTGCGTCACACGCCGCCATGCCCCCTCTCGATGCCCAAGACCTTCGCCTGCTGGAGCTGATCCAGGCCAACAGCCGCATGTCGCAAAGCGAACTGGGCGAGCGCATCCACCTGTCGACGGCGGCCGTGAACCGGCGGCTCAAGCGCATGCGCGACGACGGGGTGATCCAGCGCTACGGCGCGGTGCTCGCGCCCGCCGCGCTGGGCCATCCGCTGTCCATCGTGGCCGAGGTGGAAGTCGAGAGCGAGCGCATCGACCTGCTCGATGCGATGAAACAGAGTTTCAGGGACTGCCCAGAGGTGCAGCAGTGCTACTACGTGACGGGCGAGTGGGACTTCATCCTGATCCTGGTCGTGCAGGACATGGCGCAGTACACGACGCTGAGCCGGAAGCTTTTCTTCCAGAGCAACAACGTCAAGCGCTTTCGCACGCTGGTGACGATGGACCCGGTGAAGGTCAGCGTGGACGTGCCGGTGCGGCCGGAGCCGGTGGGGTAGACATCGACGCTGCCGCGCGCGTCAGGAAAGCCCGAGAAGCACCGCGATGCCCGTGATGAACCAGCTCGCGGTCGTCGCGTGGGCCGCGCTCTCCCTGGAGATCGGCCACAGCTTCGCGCGCTTCCATGCGCGCAGGTTGCAGGCCACGGCCAGCACCAGCCCGCAGAGGAAGACCACAGAGGAATAGGACGACGGCCAGCCGAGCGCGGCGATCAGCGAGACCACGAGGATCAGGGCCCCTGCTGCCCAGATGCCGCTGGCAGTGCTCGCAAGCACATGGCAAAGGCCGCCGCAGGCTTCGCACGTCGCAGGCGCGGCGCGGTTGGACCAGCGTTTGGCGAGGCCGGTGATGCCCGGCTTCCTGCAATGCGGACAGTCGTACTTCATGAAAAGAAAATCGTCAGGATGGGAAAGAGGACGAGAAACGCGAGAAAGCCGAGGGCATATACCGACATGCCCGCGCCGACCGCCAGGTACGGCACAAACGCGGCGAATCGCCTGAGTGCATCCGCGGCGCGATGCCCTCGCGGAAGCAGCGCGGCGACAAGAAGGGAGAGCACCATCAGCGCGACGGCCACGCCGGCCAGGACGGCGACGCCGGTCAGCATCAGCGAGAGTTTCGGTGTCATTCGCTGCGCAAGATAACGCAGTTCAGGCCCAACGCAAAACCGGAACGGGTCAGCCCGCGTCGGAAATCCCGAGCTCCGAACACACACGCGCGACCAGTGCCTTCAGCGTTGCCAGCTCGGCCTCGAGCCGAGCCACGTTGGCCTTGAGCGCCGCAACTTCACCGAGCGATGCATCGTGCGATGCGTACGAACCGTCGCCCGATGCGCCGGCCGGCCCCGCGACCTCTTCCGCCGGCTGCCCGCTCAGCAGGTGCGCCCAGCGGCTTTCGCGCGCCCCGGGCAGCCGCGCCAGCTTGACCACCAGCGCACCGGCCGGCCGCTCCGAGAGCTCGTCCAGAAAGCCTTCGACCGACGAGATGTCCGCGAAGTTGTGCATGCGGTCGCAGGCGATGCGCAGTTCGCCGGCCGTTTGCGGCCCGCGCAGCATCAGCACGGTGAGCAGGATCACGGACTGCGAGGGAATGCGCAGCACGCGGTCGATGTTGTGTTCGTAGCGGAATGCGCGGCCGCCGCTGCTTTCCGCGACGAGGCTGTAGCCCTTCAGGCTGTCGATGGCGGACTGGATCTGCGACTCGGTGAGTTCGAGCACCGGGTTGCGGCTGGTCTTCTGGTTGCAGCCCGAGACCAGCGAATTGAGCGTGAGCGGATAGCTGTCGGGCACGGTGCGCTGCTTTTCGGCGAGCACGCCGAGCACGCGGGTTTCGAGGAGGGACAGGATGGGCAGCGGTGTGGACATGGCTCAGCGACAGGATTCGAAAGTAAAGACACAAGGGGCCGCCGATGGATTCATGGCGACACCACGCCGAGTATCGGCCCCAGGTCGCGCACGAAGTCGCTTCGCCCCAATGCCTTGGAGTGCAGCGCCGAGACGGTGCCGTCCAGGTACAGGGCATCGCGGCAGTGCAGCACGTCGCGGAAGTACACCGCGAAATCGTGGAAGTTCACCGGCGTCTCGCTCATCACGAAGATCGCCGTGCGGCCCGATGCGCAGACGCCGTTGCGGATCTTGCGCGAGTCGGAGTTGGGAAGGAGCGCCGGGTGCAGCACGCCATGGCGCAGCAGCAGCGGGCCGGACTGCGTGGCAAGGCGCACGCCGCCGCGCTTGGCGACCGCCGGGTACTCCGAAGACTCGATCACCCGGGGCCCGTCGTCGGTGACGAGGAACACGCCGTTCGGCTTCAGGAAGAAGTTGCCGGTGCCGCTCGCCAGGTTGAGCGGCGACTCTTCGCGGCCGTCGCGAACGAAGAGGCCGACCGGGGAGAAGTCCGCGTGGTACATGCCCGCGTTGACCGCGAAGACGAGTTGCCTGTCATGCGCCTTCAGCCACGCATCCAGCCGGTCGAAGCGCTTGAACGCCACGCCCGTGTCGTCGTTCAGGAACAGCGCGAGCTTCTCGGTGCGAAGGTCGACCTTCACCACCGTGTAGCGCGGGTCCGCCGCAACGGACGCGCAACTCGCAAGGACGACGGCCAGCAGAAGCAGAAGCTTTCTCATGGCCGCACCCTCTTCGGATCAGCCGCCGTTGATGCGGCTGACCAGCGCCTTGGTGAAAGCGGCGGTGTTCGCCGTGCCGCCCAAGTCGCCGGTGCGCACGTTGTCGATGTTCAGCGTCTGGTCGATGGCCGTGCGCAGGCGCGTGGCCAGCTCGGGCATCTTCGTGTGGTCCAGCATCATCGCGGCGGCCAGCAGCAGCGCCGTGGGGTTGGCGATGCCCTTGCCGGCGATGTCGGGCGCCGAACCGTGCACCGCTTCGAAGATCGCCGCGTCGGTGCCGATGTTGGCGCCCGGCGCCATGCCCAGGCCGCCGACGAGTCCCGCCACCAGGTCCGAGAGGATGTCGCCGAACAGGTTGGTCGTCACCAGCATGTCGAACTGCCAGGGGTTGAGCACCAGCTTCATCGCGCAGGCGTCCACGATGATCGAATCGAGCTCGAACTTGCCCTTGTACTTTTCCGCGTAGAGCTGCTCGCCGGTCTCCAGGAACAGGCCGGTCAGCACCTTCATGATGTTGGCCTTGTGCACCAGCGTGACCTTCTTGCGGCCGGTGGCAATGGCGGTCTCGAACGCGTATTCGAGCACCCGGCGGCAGCCCTGCCGCGTGTTGATGCCGGTGGCCATGCCCACGGCATGCGGGTCGCCGTCGATGCGCACGTAGTGCTCGTGGCCGATGTACAGGCCCTCGAGGTTCTCGCGCACGATCATGAGGTCGATCTTGTCGAAGCGGCCGCCCGGGATGATGGTGCGCGCGGGGCGCAGGTTGGCGTAGAGCTGGAATTCCTCCCGCAGCCGCACGTTCGAGGAGCGGTAGCCGCCGCCCGAGGGCGTCTCCAGCGGGCCCTTCAGGGCCAGGCGGGTGGTGCGGATGCTGTCCAGCGTGGCCTTGGGCAGCGGATCGCCCGAGGCCTTGACGCCGCCGAGGCCCGCGATCTGGGTGTCCCAGGTGAAGGGCGCCTTCAGCGCATCGAGCGCGGCCAGCGTGGCGTCGACGATTTCGGGGCCGATGCCATCGCCGGGGATGAGGGTTGCGGGAATGGGGGTGGTCATCGGCTGCGGCTCGCTTTCTGGCGTTCTGTATCGGGGGGTCGAGCATACGTCTCGTGCGAGACACCCCGCGCTTTCGTGGGTCACTCGTGGCCGGACAGTTCCTGGTCCAGCAGCGAGGCGCGGCCGACGACACGGCCGGGCCGCAGCAGCGCACCGGGCGCGACGACCGCGTTGGCACCGATGCGCGCCCCATCGCCGATGAGCGCACCGAATTTCTCGCAGCCCGTGGGCTGCAGCGCGCCGCCCTCGCCGCTGCGCACGAGGATCTCCTTGGCGGCGCGCTCGTTGCGGTGGTTGCAGACGATGCTGCCGGCTTCCATGTTGACGCCCGCGCCGATCACCGAATCGCCGACGAAGTTGAAGTGCGCGAGCGCCGTGCCCGCGAAGACGAAGGAAGACTTGAGTTCGGTGCCCGGACCGATGGTGCAGCGCGCGTCGACCCAGTTGCCGCCGCGCAGGTAGGCGCCAGCGGCCACGAAGCAGCCGGCGCCCAGGATCAGCGGTCCCTTGAGCACCGCGCCGGCCTCGACCCGGGCGCTGCGATGGATGGCGATGTCGCCGTCGATGGCGTATTCGTCGGCCGGCAGTTCCGCCAACAGCCGGCGCACGATTTCCGGAGCCTGCTGCGCCAACGCCCAGGGCATCGAGGCGCTCCACCGTGCGAGGGGAGAAGCGGCGAATCCGGCGATGTACGAGGAAAGGGCGATGGCGTGCGGCATCGGGCGATGCTGCCATCAAACACGGGGCCGGGCGCGGGGCGGACGCGGCCACCTAAAATGCCCGGTTCCCCGTCCGTCACTCCCGAAAGCGCCCTCCCCGATGTCCGCCCCGCGCAAGCTCTTCGTCACCACCGCCCTGCCGTATGCCAACGGCAAGTTCCACATCGGCCACATGATGGAGTACATCCAGGCCGACATCTGGGTGCGGAACCAGCGAATGAACGGCGCCGAGGTCAACTTCGTCTGCGCCGACGACGCGCACGGCGCGGCCATCACCATCGCGGCCGACAAGGCCGGCGTGACGCCGCAGGCCTTCGTGGCCGAGATCGCGGCGGGCCGCAAGCCCTACCTGGACGGCTACTACATCTCGTTCGACAACTGGCACTCGACCGACGCGCCCGAGAACCACCAGCTCGCGCAGGACATCTACCGCGACCTGCGCGCCAATGGCCTCATCGAAACCAAGAGCGTCGAGCAGTTCTACGACCCTGAGAAGGGCATGTTCCTGGCCGACCGCTTCATCAAGGGCGAGTGCCCCAACTGCCACTCGAAGGACCAGTACGGCGACAACTGCGAGGTGTGCGGCGCCGTGTATGCGCCCACCGAGCTGATCAACCCGTACTCGGCCCTCTCGGGCGCCAAGCCCGAGCTGCGCAGCTCGGAGCACTTCTTCTTCAAGCTCTCGGACCCGCGCTGCGAGGCCTACCTGAAGGAATGGACCGCCGCCCCCGGCCACGTGCAGTCCGAAGTGCAGAACAAGATCCGCGAGTGGCTCTACAAGGACGACGAAGGCAAGGGCGGCCTGGGCGACTGGGACATCAGCCGCGACGCGCCCTACTTCGGCATCGAGATCCCCGATGCGCCGGGCAAGTACTTCTACGTGTGGCTCGACGCGCCCGTGGGCTACCTGGCATCGCTGAAGAACCTGCTGGACAAGCGCTGCATCGAACTGGGCGGCGACGGCATCTCGTACACCGAGTACATGGCCGACCCGGACCTGGAACAGGTGCACTTCATCGGCAAGGACATCATCACCTTCCACACCCTCTTCTGGCCCGCGATGCTGCACTTCAGCGGCCGCAAGGCGCCCGACGCGGTGTACGTGCACGGCCACCTCACGGTGAGCGGCGAGAAGATGAGCAAGAGCCGCGGCACCGGCATCGACCCGCTCAAGTACCTGTCGATCGGGCTGGACCCCGAGTGGCTGCGCTACTACATCGCGGCCAAGCTCAACGGCCGCAACGAAGACATCGACTTCAACCCCGAGGACTTCGTCGCGCGCGTCAACAGCGACCTCGTGGGCAAGTACATCAACATCGCGAGCCGCGCGGCGGGCTTTATCGGCAAGCGCTTCGGCGGCCAGCTGGGCGAGGTGTCGGCCGATGGCGATGCGCTGCTGTTCGCGCTGCGCGATGCGGCCGGCCAGGTCCATTCGCTCTACGACGGGCGCGACTACGCCCGTGCGCTGCGCGAGGTGATGGCGCTGGCCGACAAGGTGAACGAATACGTCGACCAGAACAAGCCCTGGGAACTGGCCAAGAAGGAAGGCGCCGAGGCGCGGCTGCACGACGTGTGCACCGTGTGCATCGAGGCCTTCCGCCTGCTCACGCTGTACCTGAAGCCGGTGCTGCCGGCGCTGGCCGTGAACGTCGAGGCGTTCCTGAAGATCTCGCCGCTGGTCTGGTCCGATGCCGCGCAGCCGCTCTCCGCGGGCCACGCGATCGGCGAGTACAAGCACCTGATGCAGCGTGCCGATGCCAAGGTGATGGACACGCTGTTCGATGCGCCCGAACCGGTGGCGGCCGCTGCTGCCGTGGAAGCCGCGGCCGATGCGCTGCCCGGCGGCGAAGCCATCGCGCCCGCGATCACCATCGACGACTTCGCGAAGATCGACCTGCGCATCGCGAAGATCGTGGCCTGCGAGAAGGTCGAGGGCTCGACCAAGCTGCTGCGCCTGACGCTCGATGCCGGCGAGGGACAGACCCGCAACGTTTTCAGCGGCATCGCCTCGGCCTACCAGCCCGAGCAGCTCGTGGGCAAGCTCACGGTGCTGGTCGCGAACCTCGCGCCGCGCAAGATGAAGTTCGGCATCAGCGAAGGCATGGTGCTGGCCGCGAGCCACGGCGACGAGAAAGCCAATCCGGGCATCCACGTGCTCGAGCCGTGGCCGGGCGCGACGCCGGGCATGCGGGTTCGCTGACGAAACGAAGAACTAGCCGAACTTGTTGTTCAGCACGAGGTCGGCAAACACCTTGCCGCCCACCGAGATGTGGTCGCGCATCGCCTCCGCGGCGTTGTCGGCGTCGCCCTTGAGGATCCACTCCACCACCCGTTCGTGCTCCCGCTGCGAGGCGGCGAGCCGGCCCGGCTTCTCGAACATCCGCCCCCGGTAGGCCGCGATGCGCAGGCGCACCGTCTGCGCCTGCTCGACGATGAACGGATTGCCGCTCGCGCGATAGATCACGTCGTGCAGCGCGGCGTTGGCGCGCTGGTAGCCCTCTGCATCGTCCGCCTGTGCCATGGCGGCCGTGCCTTCCAGTGCGCGCTGGAGTTCGCCGCGCAAGACCGGTCCGATGCGCAGGGCCGCCAGCCGCGCCAGCACCCCTTCGAGTTCGCCCAGCGCTTCCATCATCGCGACGAGCTCGTTCGCCCGCAGTTGGCGCACATAGATGCCGGTGCGCGGAACGATGTCGACCAGCCCCCGCGCGCTGAGCAGCAGCAGCGCCTCGCGCACCGGCGTGCGCGAGGTGTTGAAGCTCAGGGCCAGCGCCTTTTCGTCGATGGGCATGCCGGGAGGCAGCATGCCTTCCAGGATGTCGTGTTCGAGGCGGCTGCGGATCTGGTCCTGCAGGCTGCTGGTGTCGAGGGTTTTCGCGGGTTGCATGGAGATCGGGATATTAGCTAACCTTACAAATATATCAATTCATCTGTTTGGTACATCAATGCTTCCCTCGCTAGAGATCGACAGCCGCGTCGCCTTCCTGACATTGCGCCGCCCCAGCGCCGCCAACAAGCTGACGCCGGAGGACCTGCCCGAGCTCGTTCGCCACGTGGAGACGGTGAATCGCTCGCCCGAGGTGCTGGTGCTCGTCATCCGCTCCGAAGGCAAGTACTTTTGCAGTGGCTACGATATATCAGAGATCGCCGCCAGCAGCCAGACCGAGGGCAGCAGCTTCGGCGACATGGTCGATGCGCTGGAAAACTGCCGCGCCGTGACCATCGCGGCGGTGCATGGCGGCGTCTTCGGCGGCGCCACCGACCTGGTGCTGGCCTGCGACTTCCGCGTGGGCGTGCGCACCGCCGAGATGTTCATGCCCGCCGCCCGGCTCGGCCTGCACTACTACCAGAGCGGCATGGAACGCTACGTGTCGCGGCTCGGGCTGGACACGGCCAAGCGGCTCTTCCTGACCGCCGAAAAGCTCGACGGCCCCGCGATGCGCGACTGCGGATTCCTCACGCAACTGGTCGACGACGCCCCGGCGCTCGATGCCGAAGTGCTGCGCCTGCGCAGCACGCTCGCCGGCATGGCGCCACTCGCACTGCTCGGCATGAAGAAGCACCTGAACCAGATCGCGCGCGGCACCGCCGATGCCGCCTCGATCCTGCGCGAGGTGCAGCGCACCGTCGCTTCCGAGGACCTGGCCGAGGGCGGCCGCGCCTGGCGCGAGAAGCGCCCGCCGGTCTTCAAGGGCCGCTGAGTGCGCCCTCCCCTTCGACACAAAACAGGAGACAACCAGTGAACCCACTTCGAGCCATTTCATTCGCAGCCGCGGCCCTGCTCGCCCCGGCCGGCGCCTTCGCCGACACCTACCCCTCGCGCCCGATCACCCTCGTGATCGGCTTCCCCGCCGGCGGAGGCGCCGACACCGTGGCGCGCATCGTGAGCGACAAGCTCGCCAAGATCCTCGGGCAGCCCCTCATCATCGACAACAAGCCCGGCGCGGGCACCACCATCGCATCGGACCAGGTCGCGCGCGCGGCGCCCGATGGCTACACGCTGCTGCTGGGCAGCGCCAACCTCTACGGCAGCGACAAGCTGCTCTACAAGGCCGTGAAGTACGACGGGGCCAGGAGCTTCGTGCCGATCTCCCGCTGGAGTTCCGCGCCGATGCTGCTCGCGGTCAACAAGGACGTGAGCGCGAAGACCGTGCAGGCGCTGATCGCCCAAGCGCGGCAGAACCCCGGAAAACTGGCGTATTCGTCGTCCGGCACCGGCGTGGTGACGCACCTGGCGGGCCTGTCGTTCGAGAAGGCGGCCGGCGTGACGATGCTCCATGTGCCCTACAAGGGCGGCGCCCCGTCGATCCAGGCGGTTGCCGCCGGCGACGTGCAACTGACCTTCGGCACGCCGCCCTCGGTGCTGCCGATGGCGCAGGGCCAGAAGCTGCGCGTGCTGGCCGTCACCTCGGGCCAGCGCTCGCCGCTCTTTCCCGACGTGCCCAGCGTCGCCGAGGCCGGCGTGAAGGGCTACGACTACACCTTCTGGTTCGGCCTCTTCGCGCCGGCGGGCCTGCCGCCGGACATGGCGCAGAAGCTGTTCGACGCGAGCGTCGCGGCGCTCAACGATCCCGACGTGAAGGCGCGGCTGGAGAAGTCCGGCAACGAGTCGGCGCCCTCGACGTCGCTCGCCGAATTCCGCACCTGGGCGCAGGCCGAAGGTGTGAAGTCGAAGGACCTGACCGAGCGCTCGGGCGCGACCGTCGAATGACGCCGGACATGGCGCCGGACATGGCGCCGGACATGCCGCAGGGCGGCCCGCTGCGGGGCTTCACCGTCATCGACCTGACGCGCGTGCTCGCGGGGCCCTATTGCACGCTGCTGCTCGCCGACCTGGGCGCGCGCGTCATCAAGGTGGAGCAGCCCGGCCTCGGCGACGACGCGCGGCAGATCGGCCCGTTCGTGGAGGGCGACTCGGCTTACTTCATGTCGGTCAACCGCAACAAGGAGTCGATCGCGCTGGACCTGAAGGCGCCGGCCGACCGGGCCATCTTCGAACGGCTGCTGGCCACGGCCGACGTGCTGGTCGAGAACTTCCGGCCCGGCACGATGGAAAAGCTGGGCTACGACTGGCCCACGCTGCACGCGCGCTTTCCGGGTCTCGTGTTCACCTCGGTCTCGGGCTTCGGCCAGACGGGGCCGTACAGCCGGCGCCCCGCCTACGACATGGTGGTGCAGGCGATGGGCGGCATCATGAGCCTGACCGGCCACCCCGGCGCACCGCCGACGCGCGTGGGCGTCTCGATCGGCGACCTGGGCGCCGGCCTCTACGCGGCCATCGGCACGCAGGCCGCGCTGCTTCAGCGCGGGCGCACGGGCGTGGGCGACCGCGTGGACGTGGCGATGCTCGACTGCCAGGTCGCGCTGCTCGAGAACGCGATCTCGCGCATGGAAGCCGACGGGCGCGCACCGGGCCCGATCGGCTCGCGGCACCCGTCGATCACGCCGTTCGACGTGTTCCGCGCGGCGGACGGCTGGTTCGTGATCGCGGCGGGCAACGACGCGCTGTTCCAGCGCCTGTGCACGGCGCTCGACCTGCCGGCGCTGCCCGAGGACGCGCGCTTTGCGAGCAACCCCGCGCGCTGCCAACACCACGAGGCACTCAAGCAGTTGCTGGAGCAGCGCCTGGCCGGCGCGCCCTGCGCGCATTGGCAGGCGCTCCTGATGGCGCACAACATTCCGACCGGCGAGTACAACGACGTCGCCGCGGTGGTGAAAGACCCGCAGGTGCAGGCGCGCGAGATGCTGGTGCAGGTGAAGACGCAGGGCGGCCGGTCGCTCACGGTCGCGGGCAACCCGGTGCACGTGGGCGGGCACCGCACGCAGGTGCTGCGGCAGCCGCCGCGGCTGGACCAGGACCGGGACGCGATCCTGGCGAGCTTGGCGCAGGACTAGGTCCTGCCCGGGGGCGGGTGCAAAATCCGCGCATGCAAAGGCTCCGCTCCCCCTTCCGGCTTCTGGTTCTTGCGCTGCTCGTCGCCGCGCTCGACGGCTGCGCCGTGGTCACCGTCGCCGGCACCGCCGTGAGCGTGGGCGCCAGCGCGGTGGGTCTCGCGGCCGATGCGGCCATCGGCACCGCGCGCATCACCGGCAAGGCCGTGGGCGCCGCGGCCGACGCGGTCATTCCGGACAGCAAGTAAGCAACTGGAATTCAGCGCGGCAGGCCCAGCTGCGCGACGTGCGCGGGCGTGTGCTGTGCCTTCTCCTTGCGCACGAACGCCGAGCGCAAGGCCGCATGCGGCTCGCTGCGATCGAAGAAGTTGCGGCGCATGTGTGTCAGTTCTTCATCGCGGTACCGCTGCAGCGGCTTTGCCGATTCGTCTTCCGCGCGCTTTGCCTGCTTCTTCGCGATGCGGGCCGCCAGGTCGGGCGAGGCCGCGAGTTGCGTGGCCAGCCGCATCACTTCATCGCCCAGTTCTTCCGGCGCGGCCTGCAGCACGCGCTCGGCCATGCCGAGCTCGACCGCGCGCTTCGCGCTCACCGGCAGCGCCGATTGCGTGAGCCGCTCGGCCTCGCTTTGGCCCACGCGGCGCGGCAGGGTGTAGGTCCAGTATTCGGAGCCGTAGAGGCCCATGAGCTTGTAGTGCGGGTTGAGGATGGCGCCGTCCCTGCACCACACCTCGTCCGCCGCGAGCGCCAGCATCACGCCGCCGGCCGCGGCATTGCCGCCCAGGGCCGCGACGGTGAGCCGGTCGGTGGTGGTGATCACCGCTTCGACCAGGTCGTTCATCGCATGGATGTTGGCCCACGACTCCTCGGCCGGATCGGGCGCCGCCTCGATCACGTTCAGGTGGATGCCGTTCGAGAAAAAATCGCGCAGCCCGCCGAGCACCAGCACCGAGGTCGGCCGGGTGCAGGCGAAGCGATAGGCCTCCAGCAGGCGGCGGCATTGCACGCTGCTCATCGCGCCGCCGGGGAACGAGAAGTTCAGCACGCCCACCACGCCATGCTCGCCGTGCTCGCTGTAGCGCATGTCGGTCCAGGTGCGGCGGCCGGCTGGCAGCTGCAGCGGCGCGGGCACTTCGGGCAGGCCGGCGGGGAGCAGGTCGCCGAGCGCGTCGACGGCCGGCAGCTTGAAGCTGGCAAGCCCCGAGCCCGTTGCGCGCCAGGGGCGCAGCTGCACGATCCAGACCGCGCCGTCCGTCGTGGCGCGGCAGACGGCACCGGCGCGGGTGGCGATCAGCTCGCCGGGTGTGCCGCGCAGTTCGTCTTCGGGGTACGCGCCGTGCAGGTACCACTGCGCGGCCAGCAGTTCGTCGAGCACGCCGGGCTGCGAATCGGCGGCGCGCAGCTGGCGCAGCACCGACTCGGTCGATTCGCGGGTCCAGTCGATGCGGCGCTCCGCCTGCTTCAGGAACGGGCGCCAACCCGCCGCGAGATCGGCCGCCTTCTGCCGTTTCGGCTTGTACGTGCCCGAGGTGAAGCGCTCGACCGCGAGCAGCACCGCGTCGACGGCCGCATCCGCCACCTCGCCGCGGTAGAGATCGCTCTTGCCCGCCAGCGGCGGCACCTTCAGCGGCGACCAGGCCCAGACATCGCCCGCGTCCATCTCGGCGACGGCGGCGAGCACGGTGACGCCCCAGCTTTCGGCGCCGTCGCGCAGCGTCCAGTCGAGCGAGGACGGGCCCCGGTCGCCTGGCGGGCCGGGGTGCACGATCAGGCAGGTGTGGGCGCGCCAGATGTCCTCGGGGATCGCGGTTGTCAGCATCGGCGCCACGATGAGTTGGGGCGCATGCGTTCGCACCGCTTCGCGCAAGGCCTCGTCGTTGCCCAGAGCCAGCTCGACGCCGACGGTGTGGCCGCGGTCCTGGAGTTCGGCCAGAACCCTCTGCGTCAGGCTATTGAATGCGCTTGCGACAAGCAGGATGTGCATGAGCCCGGCTCCCTCGGTAATGTTGGTTTCAAAATGTCAATTAATGTGAAAACTGTATCTTCATCCTTCGTTCTGGATAAGTTGATCGAAAGTACGCATGCCGGCCGATGGCCCTGCCGATGGCGCTCCCTGCGGGGCTCGCGAGCCACAATCGGCCACCCATGCCATCCCCGCTGAACCTCACCCGCTTTCGCCCGCGCCTGCTGGACGCGATGGCGGACTACAACCGGGAGCGTTTCTTCAAGGACCTGGGCGCGGGCGCGACGGTCGGCATCGTGGCGCTGCCGCTGGCCATGGCCTTCGCCATCGCCTCGGGGCTCAAGCCCGAGGCCGGCATCTGGACGGCGATCATCGCGGGCTTCCTGATCTCGCTCCTGGGCGGCTCGGCGGTGCAGATCGGCGGGCCGGCCGGCGCATTCATCGTGATCGTCTACGGCATCGTCGAGCGCTACGGCGTGGCGAACCTGCTGATTTCCACCGCCTGCGCCGGCGTGCTGCTGTTCGCGGCGGGGCTCTTCGGCCTCGGGCGGCTGGTGCGCTTCGTGCCGCTGTCGATCGTGGTGGGCTTCACCAACGGCATCGCGGTGCTGATCCTGCTGTCGCAACTGAAGGACCTGCTCGGGCTGTCGGTCGAAAAGATGCCGGCCGACGTGTTCTCGCAGCTGCATGCGATGGCGCTGCAGATCGGCACCTTCAACCCCCATGCCTTCGCGCTCGGCGCGGCCTGCGTGGCCGGGCTGGTGCTGTGGCCGCGGCTGCCTCGCCTGACGGCCCGCCTGGTGCCGCACCGCGCGATCCAGCGCGCGGTACAGATGGGCACGCGCGTGCCGGGGCCGATCGTCGCGCTGGTCACGCTCACGCTGGTGTCATGGGGTTTCGCGCTGCCGGTGGAGACCATCGGCACGCGCTTCGGCGGCATTCCCGAGGGCCTGCCCGGCTTCGCGCTGCCCGACTTCTCGTGGGAGACGGTCAAGCAACTGGTCACGCCGACGCTGACCATCGCGCTGCTCGGCGCCATCGAATCGCTGCTGTGCGCGCGCGTGGCCGACCAGGTGAGCGGCCAGCCGCGCCACGACCCGAACCAGGAGCTGATGGCACAGGGCATCGCGAACATCGTCACGCCCTTCTTCGGCGGCATGCCGGCCACCGGCACCATCGCGCGCACGGTGACCAACATCCGTTCGGGCGGCAGCTCGCCGGTCGCGGGCATCGTGCATGCGGTGACGCTGATGGTCGTGGTGCTGCTGGCCGCGCCGCTCGCGCGCCATGTGCCGCTCGCCGTGCTCGCAGGCATCCTGATCTTTGTCGGCCTGAACATGGGCGAGTGGCGCGAGTTCACGCCGGACCGGTTGCGGCACTTCAGCCGGCACTACCGGCTGCTGATGCTCGGCACGTTCTTTCTCACCGTGGTGTTCGACCTCACGGTGGCGGTGCAGGTGGGCATCGTGCTCGCATGCGCGCTTTTCATCCGGCGCATGAGCGGGCTCTTCAGCGTCGAGCTCGAGACGCTGCAGCCGCCGGTGCTCACCTACCGCATCTACGGCGCGCTGTTTTTCGGCGCCGCGGCCAAGCTCGACGAGGCGGTGAACGCGGCCGAGCGCGCGCCGCGCGGCATGACGGTGGTGCTCGACGCCACGCACCTCATCTACCTGGATGCCACCGGCATCGATGCGCTGCGCCAGCTGCACCGCGCGGTGCTGGCGCGCGACGGGGTGCTGCGGATCGAATCTCTTCAGCCGCAACCGCGCGAGGTGATCGAGCGCTCGGGGTTCGCAGAAGAGCTGGCGGCCGGTCGGCCGCACACGGCCGAAGGCTAGTTGGCTTCGGTCGCCCGGTCCGGCGACGAGCCGCTGCGCACGACGCGCTGGCCGTCGTTCAGCGTCGCGGTGAACACCATCGGCGAGTTCGGCGGCTGCACCCAGCGCCACTCCCATTCGGATTCGCGCTTGAGCGCATAGGGCGTGACCTTGGCGGGCTTGCCGAGCAGCTTGCGCAGGTCTTCCATCATCATGCCGGGCTGCACCTTGGCGAAGTTCTCGGGCGTGAGCACCTGGCGCAGCGCGCTCATCTTGCCGTCGCGGCCGATGGTGATCATGTAGTTCTTCTGGCCCTGGGGCTGGCGGTTGTATTCGAAGACGCGGCCGCCGTCCGGGGCGTCCCAGATGTTCTCGGGCTGGCCGAATCTGGTGCGCACGTCGGCTTCCGTGGCGACGCCTTCTTCAAGTTCGGCGATGCGCTGGTTGTCGCAGCCCGCCAGGCCGATCACCGCCGCCAGCAACGCCGTTGCCATGCCGATCTGCCACTGTTGCCGATGTCCCATGCCGTCCCCGGTAAAATTCGGTCTACAAAGGTCCAGTCTATGTCCATCTTCCGCCGCCCCCACTACTCTTCCGAGATCACCAATTTCATCGAGGAGATGAAAGAAAAGAAGCCGACGCTGGAGGCCGAACAGCGCGCCGGCCGTGCCCTCCTCTGGGACAAGCACCTGGACCGCGGCCTGCTCGAGGAATACGGCGAAGCCCGCGTGCCGATGCAGCCGTACGTCTACCAGACCCAAGTCAAGTAAATGGTGCCAATTCGGCATCCGTTGCCCGTCTGCATTGCGCCAACAGCTATTGAAATGATAGCGTTCGCCCGATGAGAAGAGACGAGGACAACGACACGCCGGTGATGGCGATGCCCGAGGTGGTCGACCAGGTCGCGCTCGCCAGGCTCTATGGCGAGCCGCTGTTCGCGATGCCCAAGGACCTGTACATCCCGCCCGAGGCGTTGCAGGTGTTCCTGGAGGCCTTCGAGGGCCCGTTGGACTTGCTGCTGTACCTGATCAGGAAGCAGAACTTCAACATCCTGGACATTCCGATGGCGGGCTTGACGCGCCAGTACCTGAGCTACGTCGACGAGATCCGCCAGACCAACCTCGAACTCGCGGCCGAATACCTGCTGATGGCCGCGATGCTGATCGAGATCAAGTCGCGCATGCTGCTGCCGCCCAAGAAGGTGGCCGAGGGCGAAGAGGCCGAAGACCCGCGCGCCGAGCTCGTGCGCCGCCTGCTCGAATACGAGCAGACCAAGCTGCAGGCCGCCGCCATCAGCGCGATGCCGACCTACGGCCGCGACTTCTGGAAGGGGCAGGTCTACATCGAGCAGTCGCTCAAGCCGCGCTTTCCCGAGGTGAACGTGATCGACCTGCGCGATGCGTGGGCCGACATCATGAAGCGCGCCAAGCTCGTGCAGCACCACAAGATCTCGCGCGAAGAACTCAACGTGCGCGAGCACATGAGCATCGTGCTGCGCCACCTGCAGGGCCAGCGCTTCGTGGAGTTCGAGAAACTCTTCGACGTGTCGCGCGGCGCGCCCGTGCTGATCGTCACCTTCATCGCGATGCTCGAGCTCGCGAAGGAAACGCTGATCGACATCACGCAGGCGGAAGCCTTCGCGCCGATCTACGTGCGCCTGGCGTATTCGCCGGCCTGACCCCGGCACCGAGGATCCCGCCGTGCTCGATTTCGACGTCCTCATCGTCGGCAGCGGCCTCGCAGGCCTCTCCGCCGCGCTGCACCTGGCGCCCACGCACCGCGTGGCCGTGCTCACCAAGCGCGCGCTGAACGACGGCTCCAGCGCCTGGGCGCAGGGCGGCATTGCCGCGGTGCTGGCCGCGGGCGACAGTTTCGATGCCCACGTGGAAGACACGCTGGTCGCCGGCGCGGGCCTGTGCGACCCCGAGGCGACGCGCTTCGTCGTCGAGCACGCGCCCGAGGCCATCGGCTGGCTGCGCGAGCTGGGCGTGCCGTTCTCCGAAGAAGGCGGCGGCCTGCACCTGACACGCGAGGGCGGCCACAGCCAGCGCCGCATCGTGCATGTGACCGACGCCACCGGCGCGGCGGTGCAGCAGGTGCTGATCGAACGGGTGCGCCGCACGCCGAACATCACGCTCTTCGAGCACCACACGCTGGTCGACCTGGTGACGGGCACCAAGCTCGGACTGAAAGATCCGGCCTGCGTGGGCCTCTACGCGCTGGACGACGCGACCGACGAGGTGCTGGCCTTCCGCGCGTCGCACACCATCCTGGCGACGGGCGGCGCGGGCAAGGTCTACCTGTACACGACGAACCCCGACACGGCGACAGGCGACGGCATTGCCGCGGCATGGCGCGCGGGCTGCCGGGTGTCGAACATGGAGTTCATCCAGTTCCACCCGACGTGCCTCTATCACCCGCATGCCAAGTCGTTCCTGATCAGCGAGGCGGTGCGCGGTGAAGGCGGCCTGCTCAAGCTGCCTGAATCGGCAGGAGGCACGCGCTTCATGCCCAGGCACGACGAACGCGCCGAACTCGCGCCGCGCGACGTGGTGGCCCGCGCCATCGACTTCGAGATGAAGAAGCACGGCCTGGACTGCGTGTACCTGGACATCTCGCACCAACCCGCGGCGTTCCTGAAGGAACATTTCCCCAACATCCTCGCGCGCTGCGCGGAGCTGGGCATCGACATCACGCGCGAACCGATTCCCGTGGTGCCGGCCGCGCACTACACCTGCGGCGGCGTGCTCAGCGACCTCGCCGGTCGCACCGACGTGCCGGGCCTCTACGCCATCGGCGAGACCGCCTGCACGGGCCTGCACGGCGCCAACCGCCTGGCCAGCAATTCGCTGGTCGAGTGCATGGTGTTCGCGCGCGCCGCCGCGGCGGCCATCGTCGAAGCGCCCGTGCATGAAAGCGCCGACCTGCCCGCCTGGGACGACAGCCGCGTCACCGATGCCGACGAAGCCGTCGTCATCTCGCACAACTGGGACGAACTGCGCCGCTTCATGTGGGACTACGTGGGCATCGTTCGCACCAACAAGCGGCTGGAGCGCGCGAGCCATCGCATCGCGCTGCTGCAGGCCGAGATCCAGGAGTTCTATGCGAACTTCCACGTCACGCGCGACCTGCTCGAACTGCGCAACCTGGTGCAGGTGGCCGAGCTGATCGTGCGCTCCGCGCAGGCCCGCCACGAGAGCCGCGGGCTGCATTTCAGCCGCGACTATCCAACGCTGGCCGAGCCGACTGCACCGACCGTCCTGGTGCCGCCGGCCGGCTGACCGCCCCACCCGTTTTCATCTTTCGCCACCCAAGGATGCCCGGCCACCGACGCCCGCAGGGAGAAACCCAACCATGTCGAACACCACCGCCCCCACCGAGACGCCGCCGGCATCGCCCTACGGCACGCTGCCACCCGCCTCGCCGATCGCCTCGCGCAAGCCCGTGAGCCTGCCGCGCCTGGCCGACATGCACGCGCGCGGCGAGAAGATCTCGATGCTCACCGCCTACGACGCCACCTTCGCGGCCATGGCCGATGCGGCGGGTGTCGATTGCCTCCTGGTCGGCGATTCGCTGGGCATGGTGTGCCAGGGCCTTGCCAGCACCGTGGGCGTGAGCCTGGAGACCATGCGCTATCACACCGACAGCGTCTCGCGGGGCCTGCGCCGCGTGCAGGGCACGGCCTGGCTGATCGCCGACCTGCCCTTCGGCAGCTACCAGGAGTCGCGCGAGCAGGCGCTCGCCAGCGCCACGGTGCTGATGCAGGCGGGCGCGCACATGGTCAAGCTCGAAGGCGGCGGCTGGACGACCGAGACGGTGCGCTTCCTGGTCGAGCGCGGCATTGCGGTGTGCGCCCACCTGGGCCTGACGCCGCAGACCGTGCATGCACTCGGCGGCTACCGGGTGCAGGGCAAGGGTGACGCGGGCGCACTCCTGAAGCAACATGCGCATGCATTGCAGGACGCAGGCGCCACGATGCTGGTGCTCGAAATGGTGCCGGCTGCCCTGGCCGCCGAGCTCACCACAGAGCTGAAGCACTGCGCCACCATCGGCATCGGCGCGGGCAAGGCCACCGCCGGCCAGGTGCTGGTGTTGCACGACATGCTGGGCATCAACCTCGGAAAGATGCCGAAGTTCGTGCGCAACTTCATGGCCGATTCCTCGAGCATCGCCGAGGCCCTCGCGGCCTATGTGCACGCGGTGAAGGACGGCAGCTTTCCCGACGATCGACTCCACGCCTGGTAAGAAAAAAAGGGACCGACTCCATGTACATCGCACACACCATCGCCGAGCTGCGCGACCATCTCTCGGCTTTCAAGCGCCCCGCGTTCGTCCCGACCATGGGCAACCTGCACGACGGGCACATCGCGCTCATCACGCAAGCCAGGCCGCTGGGTGACGCGACGGTGGCGAGCATCTTCGTCAACCGCCTGCAATTCCTGCCGCACGAGGACTTCGACACCTACCCGCGCACCTGGGAGAGCGATTGCGCCAAGCTGCGCGATGCCGGCTGCGACGTGCTGTTCGCGCCCAACGAAAAAGAGCTCTACCCCGAACCGCAGACCTGCAAGGTGCACCCCGACCCGGCGCTGGCCGATGTCCTCGAAGGGCACTTTCGCCCCGGCTTCTTCATCGGCGTGTGCACGGTGGTGATGAAGCTCTTCACCTGCGTGCAACCGCGCGTGGCCGTGTTCGGCAAGAAGGACTACCAGCAGCTGATGATGATCCGCCACATGGTGCGGCAGTTCGCGCTGCCCATCGAGATCGTGGGCAGCGAGACCTTCCGCGCGGACGACGGGCTGGCGCTGTCGTCGCGCAACGGCTACCTGAGCGAGGCCGAGCGCGCGGAAGCCGTGCACCTGTCGAAGGCGCTGAAGGCGATGGCCGCCGCCGTGCAATCCGGCGAGCGCGATGTGGCCGCGATCCAAGCGCGGGCAATGAAGACGCTGACGGAGCGCGGCTGGCAACCGGACTATCTTGTGCTGCGGCGCCGCGCCGACCTGCAGGCGCCGTCGACTGGCGAGCCGCTGGTGGCGCTCGCTGCGGCGCGCCTGGGCAACACGCGGCTTATCGACAACCTCGAAATCGCCCCCCTCGCCCCATGACTTACAGCGTCAAGGAAATCTTCTACACACTGCAAGGCGAAGGCGGCCAGGCGGGCATGCCGGCCGTGTTCTGCCGCTTCGCGGGCTGCAATCTCTGGACGGGCCGCGAGGAAGACCGCGCCAGTGCCGTCTGCCGTTTCTGCGACACCGATTTCGTGGGCACCGACGGCACGCTCGGCGGCAAGTTCAAGAGCGCCGACCAGCTCGCCGACACCATCGCCGCGCAATGGCCCGCCAACGATGCCGAGCACCGGCTGGTGGTGCTGACCGGTGGCGAGCCGCTCTTGCAGGTGGACGCGGCGCTGGTCGATGCGCTGCATGCGCGGCGCTTTCGCATCGCGGTCGAGAGCAACGGCACGGTCGCGGCGCCCGAAGGCATCGACTGGCTCTGCATCAGCCCCAAGGCCGGCGCGCCGTGGGTGCAGCAGCGCGGGCAGGAGCTCAAGCTGGTGTGGCCGCAGACCGCGTTCGACCTCGACACGATGGCGCGCACCGGCGAATTCACGCACCGTTTCCTGCAACCCATGGACGGCCCCGACCGCGTGGCCAATACCGAACTCTGCATCGCCGAATGCATGCGCCAGCCCGCCTGGCGCCTGAGCGTGCAGACCCACAAGATCACAGGCATCCGATAGCTGCCCGCCTTTTATGCGCTTCACCATCAGCCAACGCTTTTTCTTCGACGCCGCCCACACGCTGAAACGCGACATCGAGGTGGAAGGCAGCCGCCGTATCCACGGCCATACGTACCACGCCGAAGTCTGGCTCGCGGGGGAGCGCGATCCTGTGACGGGGATGGTGATCGACCTGGGGTTGCTGCGCCGGCGGCTCGAAGACGTGCGCGAGCTGCTGGACCATCACCTGCTGGACGACGTGGCGGGGCTGCATCCGCCGACGCTTGAGAACCTTTGCGTGTTCATTGCGGACGCACTGCCGGAATTCCGGGCGTCGCTCGCGCGGGTGCGTGTCTGGCGCGAAGCGCTGGGTGACAGCTGCACGCTGGAGTTCTAGGCTTTGCTCTCTCTCCCCTTGGGGAGAAGAGACATCACTTCAGGCGGCGCCGATGCCGGCGATCAGGCTTCCGGGCGGCTGACCATTCTTGAGACCAGCGGTGAACGCCAGCATGCGATCGATCGGCAGCCGCGCGCGCAGGCCCAGCGCCGGGTCGACATGGATTTCGCCGGCCCCCGTCTCCAACGCATTCGCCAGCTCCACCAGCCCGTTCATCGCCATCCACGGGCAATGCGCGCAGCTCTTGCACGTGCCGCCGTTGCCGGCCGTGGGTGCCTCGATGAAGGTCTTGCCGGGGTTCAGCGTGCGCAGCTTGTGCAACATGCCGGTGTCGGTGGCGACGATGAACTCCCTCGCGTCCATGCGCTGCGCGGCGTTCAGGATCGCCGAGGTCGAACCGACCGCATCGGCCAGCGCGATCACGTCGGCCGGCGACTCCGGATGCACCAGCACCTTTGCCGACGGGTGCGCCTTGATGAGCAGTTCGAGCTCCAGTGCCTTGAACTCGTCGTGCACGATGCAGGCGCCGTTCCAGCTGACCATGTCGGCGCCGGTCTGGCGCTGGATGTAGTCGCCCAGGTGGCGGTCGGGGCCCCAGAGAATCTTGCGACCCTGCGCATGCAGCGCGCCCACCACGTCCAGCGCGCAGCTCGATGTGACGAGCCAGTCGGCGCGCGCCTTCACGGCCGCGCTGGTGTTGGCGTAGACGACCACGGTGCGGTCGGGGTGCTGGTCGCAGAACGCGCTGAATTCGTCGACCGGGCAGCCCAGGTCGAGCGAGCAGTTCGCGTCCAGGTCGGGCATCAGCACGCGTTTCTCGGGCGAGAGGATCTTGGAGGTCTCGCCCATGAAGCGCACGCCCGACACCACCAGCGTGGTCGCTGCGTGGTCACGGCCGAAGCGCGCCATCTCGAGCGAATCGCTCACGATGCCGCCGGTTTCCTCTGCCAGGTCCTGCAGGTCGGGATGCACGTAGAAGTGCGACACCATCACGGCGTTGCGCTCCCGCAGCAGGCGGCGGATGCGCTCCTTCAGGGCGACGCGCTGGTCCGGCGAGGGCTCGGCCGGCACGCGTGCCCAGGCGTGGCGGGTGTCGCAGACGGCGCCTGCCCTCGCTGCGGGTTGCTCGTAGTCGACATCGATGACCGGGGACGACATGGGCGGATCAGCTTTCCTGGAAACGCATCGAGAAATCAATGGCCTTGACGTCCTTGGTCAACGCGCCGACCGAGATGCGGTCTACACCGGTCTCGGCCAAGGCGCGGAGGCCCTCGAGCGTGACGCCGCCCGAGATCTCCAGCACGGCCTTGCGGTCGTCGCCCGCCTCGTCGTTGATGCGGACGGCCTCGCGCAGCGTGGGCAGGTCCATGTTGTCGAGCAGCACCATGCGCGCGCCGGCGCCAAGCGCTTCGCGCAACTGGGCCAGCGTCTCGACCTCGACTTCGACGAAGGCGGCGCGATCGGCCACCGGCGCCACCGCGCGCAGGGCTGCGGCGACGCCGCCGGCTGCGGCGATATGGTTTTCCTTGATGAGCACCGCGTCGTAGAGGCCGATGCGGTGGTTGAGGCCACCGCCCGTGCGCACCGCGTACTTCTGCGCAAGGCGAAGGCCGGGCAGCGTCTTGCGGGTGTCGACGATGCGGGCGCGCGTGCCCTCTACGGCGTCGGCATACAGGGCGGTCTTGGTGGCAACGGCGCTCAGCAGTTGCAGGAAGTTGAGCGAGGTGCGCTCGGCCGTCAGCAGCGCGCGGGCGGTGCCTTCGATTTCCAGCACCGTCTGGTCGGCCGCGCAGCGTTCGCCTTCGGCGCAGAGCCAGGTGATGCGCACCTGCGGATCGAGTTGCCGAAGCGTCGCTTCGACCCAGGGCGCGCCGCACACCACGGCGGCTTCGCGCGCCAGCACGCGGGCGCGGGCCTTGCGGGCGGGATCGACCAGCGAGGCGGTGAGGTCGCCGTCGGCGACGTCTTCCTGCAATGCACGGGTGGCATCGGCGAGGGCCAGCGCGGCCACGGCCGACGCTGAAAAATCGAAGCGAAGGCTCATGGCACTTTGTCTCTGCGTTTTTAAGAAGATTGACGAGGGGAAGCCGCTGCACCGGACGGGACCGCGACCGATTCCGGCACCGGGTCGCGGCCCGTGAGCGCGGCGACCGCGTCCTGGGGGCTCACGCGGCCGTCGAGCAGCGCGACCACGCCCTCGGCGATGGGCATCTCGAGCCCCAGGCCCCGGGCGCGCTGCACCACGGTGCGCGCGCAGTACACGCCTTCGGCCACGTGGCCCAGCGAATCGACCGCCTGCGCCAGCGTGCGGCCCTGGGCCAGCAGCAGGCCGACCTTGCGGTTGCGCGACAGGTCGCCGGTGGAAGTCAGCACGAGGTCGCCAAGGCCCGAAAGGCCCATGAAGGTTTCCGCGCGGGCGCCGAGCGCAAGGCCGAAGCGGGTCATTTCGGCGAGCCCGCGGGTGATGAGCGCGGCGCGCGCGTTGAGCCCCAGCGCCAGGCCGTCGCACAGGCCCGTGGCGATGGCCAGCACGTTCTTGACCGCCCCGCCGACCTCGACGCCGACGATGTCCTCGTTGGCGTAGACACGCAGGGCCGGTCCGTGGAAGGCGTCGACCAGCGCATCGCGCACCGCCGCATGCGGGCTGGCGGCGACCAGCGCGGTCGGACGGCCTTCGGCGACTTCCTGCGCGAAGCTCGGGCCGCTGAGTACGCCAGCCATCAAGTCGGGAGCGACCTGCCCCCATATTTCGTGGGCGAGCAGGCCGAAGGATGTGGCATCGAGCGCGGGCTCGACGCCCTTGCACAGCCATGCCACCGGCGCAGTGCAGCCGCGCAGGGCGACGAGCTGTTCGCGCAGGGCCGCCATCGGCGTGGCCACGATGACGAGGTCGGCGCCGGCATGGGCCTGGCCGATATCGCCCGCCCGCACGGCGAGCGAGGCCGGCAGCGCCAGCCCCGGCAGGTAGCGGGTGTTCTGGCGCGCCTTCGCGATGGCATCGGCCTGGGCGGCGTCGCGCGCCCAGAGCGTGACCTCGTGGCGGGCAGCCGCGTTGACAGCCACTGCCGTGCCCCAGGCACCGGCGCCATGAACGCAGATCTTCATCGGCGTTGGCGGCAGTTGTGCAGGCTTACTGCGCGAGCGTCGGCGCAGGCTGGCCGGCGGCCTGTGCCTGCTGCTGCTCGTACATCGCCTGGAAGTTGATTTCGGCCAGGTGCACGGGCGGGAAGCCGCCGCGCTGGATCACGTCGGCCACGTTGCCGCGCAGGTACGGGTAGACGATCTGCGGGCAGGCGATGCCCAGGATGGCGCCCATCTGGTCTTCGGGCAGGTTGCGGATTTCGAAGATGCCGGCTTGCTTGGCTTCGACCAGGAACACGGTCTTGTCCTGGATCTTGGTCTGCACGGTGGCCGAGACGGTGATCTCGAAGATGCCTTCGGCCACGGGCTGGGCGTCCACGCCGAGCTGGATGTCGACGGTGGGTTGTTCCTGCTCCAGCAGGATCGCGGGCGAATTGGGTTGTTCGAGCGACAGGTCCTTGAGGTAGACGCGCTGGATCTGGAACACGGGATCTTGGGCTTGCTGGTCGGCCATGGCTGAACTTTCGAGGATCAAAACAATGCCCGCCGGGGAGAGGTTCCCGCAGCGGGCTGCAGATGGATGAGCAGACGATTATCGCCCGGTCACAAGACGGTTCCTGGCGCTTTGTGTTTCAGGCGCCTTGCAACAGCGGAACCAGGCCGCCGCGGCTGTCCAGGGCCATCAGGTCGTCGCAACCGCCCACGTGGGTGTCGCCGATGAAGATCTGCGGCACCGTGCGGCGCTGGGTGATCTCCATCATGGTGTTGCGGGCCTCGGGGTCGCTGTCGATGCGGATCTCTTCGATCTGCTCGACGCCCTTGGACTTGAGGATTTGCTTCGCACGCGTGCAGTAGGGGCAAACGGCGGTGGTGTACATCTTGACTGCTTGCATACGCTCTATCTCGGGGAAGTTCGGGGAGATTTCAGGCCTTTTCAACCGGCAGATTAGCGTCTTTCCAGGCCTTGAGTCCGCCGGCAACCGCTTGGGCCTGCTCGTAGCCGAGTTTCTTGGCCATGGCGACGGCGCGCTGGGCGCGGGCGCCGGTGGCGCACACCAGGAGGAGCGGCACGTTCTTGTTCTTGACCGTGCTGGCGAGCTTTTCGTCGAGCTGGTTCAGGGGCACGTTCTTGGCGCCGATCATGTGGCCGGTGGCGAATTCTTCGGGTTCGCGCACGTCGACCAGCACGGCGCGCTCGCGGTTGATGAGCTGCACGGCGCCCTGGGCCGTGAGCGTCCCGCCGCCAGAACCCCGGACCAGCGGCCAGGCCAGCATGCCGCCCGAGCTGAGTGCGATCAGGATCAGCATCCAGTTCGCGGTGACGAATTCGATCAATTTCACGGGGGTTCCTTGGATGGCAAACCCGGGATTTTAGAATGCTGGTTTTCCCAAGCGCTTCCAAAGGCCTCCCACATGCACAAACTGGTACTGATCCGCCACGGCGAATCGACCTGGAACCTCGAAAACCGCTTCACCGGCTGGACCGACGTCGACCTGACCGAGACCGGCGTGGAACAGGCCAAGCAGGCCGGCCGGCTGCTCAAGGCCGAGGGCTACGACTTCGACGTGGCCTACACCAGCGTCCTGAAGCGCGCCACGCGCACCCTCTGGCACACGCTGGACGAACTCGATCGCACCTGGCTGCCCGTGGTGCACTCCTGGCGCCTGAACGAGCGCCACTACGGCGGCCTGCAGGGCCTGAACAAGGCGGAAACCGCCAAGAAGTACGGCGACGAGCAGGTGCTGGTCTGGCGCCGCAGCTACAACACCCCGCCCCCGCCGCTGGAAGCGGACGACCCGCGCAGCGAACGCAGCGACGTGCGCTATGCCAAGCTCTCGCCCGAGCAGATCCCGCTGACCGAGTGCCTCAAGGACACGGTGGCGCGCGTGCTGCCGTTCTGGAACGAATCGATGGCGCCGGCCATCCGCACCGGGCGCCGCCTGGTCGTGGCGGCCCACGGCAACTCGATCCGGGCGCTAGTGAAGTACCTGGACGGCATCTCGGACGACGCCATCGTCGGGCTGAACATCCCGAACGGGATCCCGCTGGTCTACGAACTGGACGACGATCTCAAGCCCCTGCGCCACTACTACCTGGGCGATGCCGCAGCCGCCGAAAAGGCCGCCGCCGCGGTGGCCTCGCAAGGCAAGGGCTGAAAAGAAAACCCCCGCGTGCCGGTCCCCCCGTGGAACCCCGGCAAACAAATTGCTTCCAAGCTGTGTATATTGGTTCGACAGCCGCCGACAAGGACAACCACTCATGATGGGCCAGAAACTGAAGATCACCGGCTGGGTCGCCGCCGGCGCCGTAGCTGGCGTCCTGACCACCGTCTCCCTGCAGACGGTCGCACGCGGATCGCTTGCGCCGCTCCCGCTCGAGGAATTGCAGCAGCTCGCTGCCGTGTTCGGCATGGTCAAGAGTGACTATGTCGAGCCGGTCGACGAGAAAAAGCTCATTTCCGACGCCATTTCCGGCATGGTCGCCGGGCTCGACCCGCATTCCCAGTACTTCGACAAGAAGTCCTTCAAGGAATTCAGGGAAGGCACGACCGGCCGCTTCGTCGGCGTCGGCATCGAGATTTCCCAGGAAGACGGGCTCATCAAGGTCGTGTCGCCCATCGAGGGCTCGCCGGCCTTCCGTGCCGGCCTGAAGCCGAACGACCTGATCACCAAGATCGACGACACGGCCGTGCGGGGCCTCTCGCTCAACGAAGCCGTCAAGCGCATGCGCGGCGAGGCCAACACCAAGGTGCTGCTCACCATCTTCCGCAAGGACGAGAGCCGCACCTTCCCGGTCACGATCACGCGCGAAGAGATCCGTACCCAGTCGGTGCGCGGCAAGATCATGGAGCCGGGCTACGGCTGGATCCGCCTGTCGCAATTCCAGGAACGCACGGTCGACGACTTCGTGAAGAAGGTCGAAGACCTGTACAAGGAAGACCCGAACCTCAAGGGCCTGGTGCTCGACCTGCGCAACGACCCGGGCGGCCTGCTCGACGCGGCGGTGGCGGTGTCCTCGGCCTTCCTGCCCGAGAACGTGACGGTGGTGACCACCGACGGCCAGCTTGCCGAAAGCAAGTCGATCTACAAGGCAGCGCCCGAGTTCTACCAGCGCCGCTCCGGCAGCGACCCGCTGCGCAACCTGCCTGCCGCCCTGAAGAACGTTCCGCTGGTGGTGCTGGTGAACGAAGGCTCGGCCTCCGCCAGCGAAATCGTGGCCGGCGCGCTGCAGGACCACAAGCGCGCGATCGTCATGGGCAGCCAGACCTTCGGCAAGGGCTCGGTGCAGACGGTGCGCCCGCTCGGCCCGGACACGGGCCTCAAGATCACCACGGCGCGCTACTACACGCCCAGCGGCACCTCGATCCAGGCCAAGGGCATCGTGCCCAACGTGCTGGTCGACGAAAGCGCCGAGGGCAGCCCGTTCGCAGCCCTTCGTATGCGCGAGGCCGACCTCGAGAAGCACCTGGCCAGCGGCCAGGGTCCGGAAACCAAGGACCCGGAACGCGAAAAGGCCCGCGACGAAGCCCGCAAGCGCCTCGAGGAAGAAGCCAAGAAGCCGCCGCAGGACCGCAAGGCGCCCGAGTTCGGCACCGACAAGGACTTCCCGCTGGTGCAGGCACTCAACCGCCTCAAGGGCCAGCCTGTGCTCGTGAGCAAGACGCAGATCATTGTCGAGAACAAGGACGAGAAAAAGGAAAACTGAGCGCCAGGCGCTCGGTTCATTCCAAGGTACCGCGGAACCGGCTTTGCCGGGCCGCAGGTATCGCCCCCGGCAGGGGGTGGGCCGCCACGCGAAGTGGGCAGGCCTGGGGGCGAGCCATGAATGATCACGACCTGCTGCGCTACTCGCGCCACATCCTGCTTGAAGAATTCGGCATCGACGGCCAGGCGCGCGTCAGTGCCGGCCGCGCATTGGTCATCGGCGCGGGTGGACTGGGCTCTCCCGTAGCGCTCTATCTGGCGGCAGCCGGCGTCGGCCACATCACGCTGGTGGACGACGACGAGGTCGACCTCACCAACCTCCAGCGCCAGGTCGCCCACACCAACGCCCGCGTGGGCAGCCCGAAGGTCGAATCCGCCGCAGAGGCGATGCGCGACATCAACCCCGACATCGCCATCGAGACGCACGCCCTGCGCGCCGACGAGGCCCTGCTGTCGCGCCTCGTCGCGGCCGCCGACGTGGTGGTCGACTGCTGCGACAACTTCGCCACGCGCCATGCGGTCAATCGCGCCTGCGTGGCGCATGGCAAGCCGCTCGTGGCAGGTGCCGCCATCCGCTTCGACGGCCAGTTGAGCGTGTACGACACGCGGGATGCGGCCTCCCCCTGCTACGCCTGCCTGTTCCCGCCCGATGCGGCTTTCGAGGAAACGCGTTGCGCGGTGCTGGGCGTGTTCGGTCCCGTGGTCGGCACCATCGGCACGCTGCAAGCCAGCGAGGCCTTGAAGCTGCTGGCCGGCATCGGCCCTTCGCTCGCCGGCAAGCTCCTGATGTTCGACGGGCGCAGCACGAGCTTCGACACCCTGCGCGTGGTGCGCGATCCGCACTGCAGCGTCTGCGCGCAGCGCCCTGCGACGCCCCTGGCCTAAGGTTGTTTCGCGCCCTTGGCGCGGGCTGCGCCCTGGGCCGCGGCACCCGCGGTGGGCTTGTTGGCCTCCGCCACCACGTCCTTGCAATCGGCATCCTGCCCGGGCCCGGTCTCGATGGTCGCGGCCAGCGCCAGGAGCGGATTGACGGCGCCCAGCGCGAGCGCGGCCAGCCCGCGTCCGGCCAGCGGTCCGACCTCGACCCCGCCCGACGGCGCGCCGAACGTGCCGCGCACCACCAGCGGCGTGCGCAGCGAGAGGATGTTCTTCGACTTGGGCTCCGGCCGCACGACGAAGTCGAGCGTCTCGTTGGCCAAGCTGGCCTGTCCGGTGGCCGTGAAGACCGCGTTGGTCGTGTCCACCACGAGCGTGCGCCCGGTCATCAGGCCTTTGTTGACGTCGAATGCCACGGCCGCGCAGCGCAGCTCGACATTGCGGTCGCCGCGCAGCAGGAACTTGATGATGTCCCCGCCCACCAGCGTCGCGAACACGGGCAGCAGGTTGCCGAACTGGCCTCGACCCGCCATCACCGCCACGTCGCCGGACGACCCACCGAGCCAGGTGGCCACCGAGCTGCCCGAGCCCGACAGATTGAGCCGCCCGTCGAGCCGGCCGACGCTGTTGCCCGTGGTTTCCAGCTTGGGGAACAGGCGCGCGAGCTGCATGCCGCGCAGGTCGAGCGAGGCGCGGATGTCCGCCGGGTTCTTCGCAGCATCGATGCGGATCGCGCCAGCCAGCTTGCCGCCGCCCACGCCCAGGTCGAGCGGATCGAGCGTCAGTACGCTGTCTTTCAGCTTCACCTGAACGCTGCCGCGGTCGAGCGGAATCTCGCGCACGTTCTGGATGCGGTCGGCCGTGTATTTGACATCGGCGTTCATGGCGCGCAGGCGCTCGAAGTCCAGCGGCGCCGTCGGCAGCACCTTGGCGCCCGCCGGGCGCTTCACCTGGGTGATGCTCGGCGGCGGTGCCACGCCTTCGACCGCGCCAGCCGATCGCGCCGTGGGCGGCAGGCCGATGAGCGGGCCGAGGTCGTCCATGTCCATCACCTTGGAGCGCAGGTCGCCGGCCAGGTGCGGCACCTGGGTGGCTTGGTCGAATTTCATGTCCCCGGCGATGTCGGACAGGCCCAGCTTGCCCTTGAGCCCGGCCACTTGCCAGAGCGTGCCGCGCTTGCTCAGGTCGCCACTCAATGCATAAGGCGAGGTTTGCGGCAGCGCAATGCCCAACAGCGGGAACAGCGCTCCCAGCGTCTGGCCCTTGAGCTGGAATTTCGCATCGATGCCATCGAGCCCCGCCAGTTCAGCCACCGTGCCCGACGCCTTCAGCTTGGTCTGGCCGGCGGCCGCGTTGATCTCCAGCGGGAACGGCGGCGCGCCGGCCGCGTTGATCTGCAGCACGTTGCCCGTGCGCCCATCGGCGGTCAGGGGCTGGCCCTTGTAGCGGCCCTTGATGCGGTAGCTCAGGGGCATCTCGCCCAGGCTCGTGTCGTAGTTCACGTCGGCGTGCAGGTCGACGCCCAGGTGCTTGGCGAGGAAGTCGATCGCGCCGCTGTCGATCTGCATGAGGCCGATGCTCGGCACCGTGCCCGCGTCGGAAGTGTCCTTGCCGAACGCCCAGGTGCGACGCCCGTCCTGCTCCATCTGCAGCCCGAGGGTGGGCGAGAAAAGCGCCAGGCGCGGAATGACGATTTTGCTGGTGACCAGCGGCCAGATCCGGATGTCGAACTCGGCGCGGTCCGCCTTGACGAGGTAAGGGTCGCGCGCCCAGGCGGGGTTGGCGAACTCGATGCCGTCGAACTTGACGGTGGCCGCGCGCCAGCCCAGGTCCACGTCGAGCCGCCGCGTGATCTCGAACTTGCGCCCCGTCTTCTCGCTCACGTAGCGATTGACCGGTTCGCGCAGCACGTCCCAGGGAAAGAACGCGAGCACGATCAGCAAGGCAGCGAACAGCAGCACGAGTGAGGCCAGCAATTTTTGCCACATCGGGCGGGCGCCAAGAATGTTCGTAGCCATGTTTGCTTGAATAACCCTCTTCAGACCACACACGGGTCGGCAACGGACCGCATCAACCGTGCGGTATTGCCTACGGACGGCGCGCTGCGAACGAAGTCGTCGGAACACGCCTACAACGCCCTGCACATGAACCCTGCATGATGCGCTTGAGCGAAGCCTCAGTGTCCGCATGCAGGCATTCCGCCAGCGGGACGTTCGGGATGCACCCGCCAACGTGAGAGGAAGCGCGGTTCGGCATGGACTCCAGATTGCAGACATACGTCGTCGAAGACAACCTCACGATCCGTGAAAACCTCATTGGCACTCTGGAAGAGCTCACCTGCACCACGGTCGTCGGCTTTGCCGAGACCGAAGACCACGCACGCGCGTGGCTGCTCGGCGCCGGCAACAGGTGGGACCTTGCCATCGTCGACCTTTTTCTCAAGCAGGGAAGCGGCCTGGGTGTTCTGCAGGCTTGCCGGTCACGCAGTCCGACCCAGAAGGTGGTGGTGCTCAGCAACTATGCAACGCCCGACATCCGCCGGCGCTGCGCCGAATTCGGCGTCGACGCGGTGTTCGACAAGTCGAACGAAATCGATGCGCTGGTCGATTTCTGCGTCCTGCAGGCGAAGGCATTGCGCACTTCGCCCGGGGCCTAGGCGCTCCTCAATCGATGAGCTTGTTCTTCAGCGCGTAGTAGGTCAGGTCGCTGTTGGAGGAAAGATTCATCTTCTCCATCAGCCGCGTGCGGTAGGTGCTCACCGTCTTGACCGACAGCGACAGCGTCTTGGCGATGTCGCCCGCGGTCTCGCCCTTGGCCAGCTTCAGGAACACCTGGAATTCGCGCTCCGAGAGCTGTTCGTGCGGCGCGGCGTCGTCCTTGCGGTCGAGCTGGCGCGCGAGCAGTTCGGCGACGGCGGGCGTGATGTAGCGGCGGCCCAGCGAGATGGTGCGGATGGCATTCACGATCTCGATCGGATCGCACTCCTTGTTCAGGTAGCCGCTCGCGCCCTGGCGGATCAGGTTCATCGCGTAGTGCTCTTCGGGATAGCCGCTCAGGATCAGGATCCCGACATCCGGCGCCTTGGCGCGGATCATGGCGAGCGCATCGATGCCGCTCTGCCCGGGCATGGAAAGGTCCATCACGAGCACATCGAGTTCGGTGGTGCGCACGAGCTCGATGGCTTCGCGTCCGCTGGCTGCTTCGCCCGCCACGCGCAGGTCCACGTGCTCGGAGAAGAACTGCCGGAGCCCCGATCGCACGATGGCGTGGTCGTCCACAATTCCAATTTTGATCATCTGTTACTTTCGTCGTTGTGTTGCGCGCCACCTAGGCCGCAACATGCCGGTCCCTGAATGTTGTCAATTATTCACGAACTTGCGCCGAACGCAGCCCTGAAAGTTTCATGCACTGGTTAGCCCCCCCTCGAATGGCCTTGAGCCTGCTGCTCGCGGCATTGGCCGCGCTGGCCCTGATCGGCATCAACGAGGCCGGCTTTCGCCAGTCCGCCCGCGCCCTGGCAGACATCGACGAGGCCCAGAAGGGGCGCGGCGTGGTCAACCAGATCCTGCAGAACATGCTCGACGCCGAAACCGGCCAGCGGGGTTACCTGCTGACCGGCGAGGCCAGCTATCGGCAACCCTACGACACGGCGATCAAGGAGGTCGACGGCAATCTCGCGGCCCTGCGGCAACTGTACGCCGACAGGCCCGCAGAACTCGCCCAGATCGGCGAGCTTTCCAAGCACGTGCTGCGCAAGGTGGCCGAAATGGACATGAGCGTGCGCCTGCGCCAGGACGGCAAGGAAGACGCCTGGAAGTTCGTCATCACGACCGACGTCGGGCGCGAGGAAATGGACGCCATCCGCGCCACGGCCCTCCAGTTGGTCAACGTGAGCAACCAGACGCTGCACGAGGGCCAGGTGCAGGTGCTCAGGTCGCTGCAGCTCGCGCGCATCGGCACGGCCATCGTGGCATTGGCGGCGCTGATCGCCTTCTTTCTCTACCTGCGCCAGACGCATGCCTTGCGCTCGATCGGCGAGCGCCAGCAGGAAGCGCTGCAACGCGAACGCAATGCGCTGGAAGACGAGGTGCGCGAGCGCACCGCCTCGCTGGCCGAGCTGGCCACCCACCTGCAGGACGTGCGGGAAACCGAGCGCGGCTACCTGGCGCGCGAGTTGCACGACGAGCTCGGCTCGCTGCTCACCGCCGCCAAGCTCGACGTGGCACGCCTGAAGTCGCGGCTGGCGGAGGCGCCTGATGCCATCCAGCGGCTGCAGCACCTGACCGAGCTGCTCAACAGCGGCATCGCGCTCAAGCGCCGCATCATCGAGGACCTGCGGCCCTCGTCGCTCTCCAACCTCGGGCTGGTCGCGTCGCTGGAGATCCTGGGGCGCGAGTTCGCCGAGCGCTCGGGGCTGCAGGTCGAGATGGCGCTGGAGCCCGTGACGCTGGACGAGTCGCGCCAGCTCACGATCTACCGCATGGTGCAGGAGAGCCTGACCAACATCGGCAAATACGCCGAGGCCGGCGAAGCGACGATCGTGATGAAGAACTACGAGAACCACGTGATCGTGGAGGTCACGGACAACGGCAAGGGCTTCGACACGCAGCGCATGCGACCGTCCACGCACGGCCTTGCGGGCATGCGCCACCGGGTCGAGGCGGCGCGCGGCAAGCTCACGGTTTCCTCGACGCCCGGCAGGGGCACGCGCCTGAGCGCGATGCTGCCCGTCGTCAAACCCGCCTGAGCGCCCTGAGCGCCCTGAGCGCCGCTCGCAAGAAACTGCATTCGCGGCATTGCGTCACACCTTGGCGCGGGTGGACTCGGTCGTCTCCTACGCTCCCCGCCCCCGGTCGCTGACAGGGTGCGGAGGGGCCCCCACTTAAGGTTGCTCCTGTGCCATCCGATGCTTCCCACGAAGACCGGATGCGCCGTTCCCAAAAACAACGAGGGAAAGCCTCGAAGGAGTTCCACATGTTGCATTACGCCGTGGTGTTTCTGGTCATCGCACTGATTGCCGCCCTGTTCGGCTTCGGTGGGATTGCGGCCAGCGCAGTCGGGATCGCCAAGATCCTTTTCGTGATCTTCGCCGTGCTTGCCATCGCGAGCTTCCTGGCCGGCTTGCTACGACGCAAGTAGCGTAGTTACGATCAACAGGCTCCCGCATTTCATCTTCCCGGAAAGGACTTTCACATGAACACGACGACCAAGACTCCCTCGCAACTCGCCGACGACGCGCGCCAGACCGCCAACGATGCGGTCGAATCCACCCGCGCCTACGCTCAGAACGCGGTGAATGCGGCGGGCGAAAAGGTCCGCGAACTGCGCCGCGATGCCGAGCCTGCCGTGGAGCAGCTGGCAGCCCGCGTGCAGCAAGCCGTTCAGCGCGGCCTGGACGCCGCATCGACCACGAGCGCACGGGCGCAGCGCCGCCTGGAGGCGGCCGCCGACGTCACGGGGCGCTACATCTCCGACCAGCCCGTTCGCTCGGTGCTGCTGGCTGCAGCCGCCGGCGCCGCCATCACGGCACTCATCGTGCTGGCCAGCCGCCGCAGCCGGGACGATTACTGATCGCTTGAGTTTTCTTCGTTCCCTGGATCCCCGGCACCATGCTTCATCCGATTTTCTCCACGGTGCTCGGGCATCCGGACCTCGTCGCTGAACACCTCGCCAACTACGCCGCCCTCGTCCGCCAGGAATCTGCAGAGGCGGGGCGCGGCCTCGTCGCCCGCATCGTCGCGGGGGTGCTGGCAGCCGCCAGCGCCATGCTCGCCCTCGGGCTGATCGGTGTGGCCGTGCTGCTCGGCGTGCTCCACGGCAGCTTTCACTGGGTGCTGGTGGCCGTGCCAGGCGTGGCCGTGGTGATCGCGGCCGTTTGCGGTTGGTATGCGACGCGCCCCAGCCCGAGCTACGGTTTCGAAGACCTTCGCTCGCAACTGGAGGCCGACCTGCAGGCCCTGCGCGCTGCCGGAGCTGACCATGACCGGCGTTGAACGTTCCCCGCTGACTCCGCAGCAGCGCCTGGCCATTTCGCGCCGCGCGCTGGTGCGGCAACTCCATGGCGGCGAAGACCCGCGCGACGCGCAGGACGCGCGCTACCTGGCGTCCGAACCCGACGACGACCTCGAATACGCGCACCACGACGCCTCGACCGCGCCAGCCGACGAACCCCGCTCTCGCGGCCGGGGCAACGTTTGGGGCTCGGTGGCGCGCAGCGTGGCGCAGCGCTGGTGGCGCCGCCACCCGGCCCACGCCGTGGGCCAACTCGCCCGCCCCTTGCTGGAGCACTACGCGCGCAAGGAGCCGGCCAAGCTCATGGCTGCGGCCGCGGCCACCGGCGCATTGCTGGTGCTCGTGAAGCCGTGGCGGCTGCTGTCGGTCACTGCCGTGCTGGCAGCGGTACTCAAGACATCCGACGTGGCTGACGTCGTCAACACGTTGATGCAGAAGACCCCAAGCCCCCCACGAAAGGACCCCCCATGAAAGCCGATGCTTCATCCGCCAAGGCAGCGGAATCCCACCAGCACCTGGTGCTTGACCAGAGCGCCATCGACGCCGCGAGCCGGAGCCTGGACGAAGGCGCCGTGACGCCCAGCTACGGGCCATGGCGCGAAGACGTCGTCAAGCTGCTGAACGACGCGCTCGCCACCGAACTGGTGTGCGTGCTGCGCTACAAGCGCCATTACTTCACGGCCAACGGCGTCGAGTCGCCAGCGATCGCCGAGGAGTTCCTCGTGCACGCCAACGAAGAGTCCGCCCACGCCGACCGCATTGCCGAGCGCATCGTGCAGCTGGGCGGCGAGCCCGACTTCGCACCCGGCCACCTGCTGGAGCGCAGCCATGCGGGCTACGACGAATCGACCGACCTGCAGGCCATGGTGCGCGCCAACCTGGTGGCCGAACGCATTGCCGTCGAGACGTACCGCCAGATGATCGTGCTGATCGGCGACAAGGACCCCACCACCCGCCGCATGCTCGAAGACATTCTTTCCGACGAGGAAGAACACGCCGACGAGTTGAAGGACTGGCTCGGCCACTGACCGATCGAAGACCCGGGGCCCAAGAGGCCTCGTCCATGAAAAAGCCCGGACGAACCGGGCTTTTTCATTGGAGCGGAGCTGAGGATCAGCTCTTCACTTCCAGCTCGTTGCTCACCGAGGTCACGCCCTGCACGCCCTTGGCGATTTCCTCGGCGCGGGCCTTCGCCGCTGCCGTGGGGGCCGGGCCCTTCAGGCTCACGGCGCCGCCCTTGGTGTCGACGTTGATCTTGATCGCGCTCAGGTCCGGGTCCTTCGCCAGGCCCGCGGACACCGAGGCGGTGATGGCGGCATCGTCCACCGTCGCGCTCACGGCGGCACCGGCGTCCTTGGCGGCTTCCTTCGCGTTGGCCATGCCGTCCTTCACCTCGGAGGTGGTGCCGGAGGCATCGACCTTCGCCTTGGCGTCCTTCACGGCTTCGCCGGTCTTGGCGGCGGCGGTTTCGGCGGCCTGTTCGGTCTTGGCCACCGCGCTGTCGAGCTTTTCGCCGGCAGTGCGGTTGTCGGACTTGTCGCAGGCCGCCAGCGTCAGCGCGGCGCCGGCCACCAGCACGGCGAGCCATGCGCGCGAAGACGGCATGGCGATGGGTCGATGGGGTTTGTTCATTGGAATCCTCCAGTCAATCGTTCGCATGGAAATGGAACGAGAAAAGGGTTGCGCCTTTTTTGCGGCGCAACCTGGGTCGGTCACAGCTTGTCGGCGCCCGACTTGATGGCGTCCTTGGTCTTTTCCTTCACGTCGCCGTAGGTCTTCTGCACCTTGCCGGCGGCCTGGTCGGCAACGCCCTCGCCTTCGAGCTTTTCGTTGCCCACGACCTTGCCGGTCACTTCCTTGAGCTTGCCCTTGGCTTCGTCGACGCGGCCTGCCACTTGGTCCTTGTTCATGTCGCTTCCTTCCTGTGTGGATGAGATGCGTGGGCCGGTATGGCCCACTCATTTCAATCTAGTCGCCGCCCCGCGGCCCGGGACGTGGCCGGGGGCCCGAAGCGGTGTAGGACAAGAAGGCTCAGGCCGTGACGATCCATCCTTCGAGCGGATCGAATTGCACCGGCAATCCGTAGCCGGGCCCGGGGCTCGCGGCCCGTTCCAGGCCCCAGGCGGCCTGCACGAGACACAGCACCGCGTCGAGGTGGTCGCCGCGGGCGTCGGCCAGCAGTTCGGCCCGCTGACCGGCGCTGAGCCGCAGGCGAAGGCCGAGCCGCGTCGCGCCCGCCTCGAGCGCGGCGACGAGGTCGGTGCGTGCCGCGAGGCGCTCGGGCGTCTGCTTGGCCAAGTCGTCGCTCTTGTAGCTGCGGCGGCCGATCAGCTCGCGCGCCAGCAGGCCCGGGTAGGCCTCCAGCGCGACGCGGTCATCGCGGCCGCCCACGTGCAGGCCCGGCAGGCTGGCGCCGGCCGCCAGCAGCGGCGGCACGCCCGCATGCAGCATGAAGGCGACCGGCGGATTGACCCACTTCATCGATGGGCTCGACCCCGCGGGTGCATCGGCGGCGCGGTGCGCGAACTTGCCGCCGACGGGCCGCGCGGCGCAGAAGGCGGCGAAGGTCTCGCGGATCTCGACGCGGCTCAGGCTCGCGTAGTGCGCCATCAGCGGGGCCCATTCGAGCGGCCATTTCAGGTGCTCGACCAGTTCGCGCGGCAGGCTGAAGGGAAAGTCGAAACCGCCCACCCACGCAGGCGTGTCGCGCAACCATCGGCCCCAGGCTTCGAGCGTTGCAAAGCGCTGCAGGCCGGTCAGCGTGACGCTGCCTGTACCGGCCCCGGCCAACTCGCCGACCGCGCCGGTCTCCCCTATTTCCCCGATGGCCACCACGATCGGTTTGCGCGGGGTCGGCGCGCTCGAAAAATCGCAACCGAAGAGCATGGCCTCAGCCCAGCGCGAGCGCCACGACGCCGGCGGCGATGAAGAGTGCGCCCAGCAGCCGCAGCAACCGGTCGCCTTCGCGCAGCAGATGCCCGCCGATCAGCGCGGCGAACAGCATCGACACCTCGCGCGCCGGCGCGACGTGCGAGATGGGCGCCTGCTGCACCGCATACAGCACGAGCACGTACGACACCGGGCTCACGGCCGCCACCAGCAGCGCGTATTTCCATTGCGCACGCCACATGCGCGCGGTGGTCGCGCGGTCTTTCAGCGCCACGGGCGCGAGCAGCACCATGCGCACGAGATTGCCGAAGTAGTCGAGCAGGATCGGCGACATGGCCAGGAACTTGACCGCATAGCTGTCGGTCACCGTGTATGCCGCGATGAAGCCGCCGGTGAGCACGCCGTAGCGAATGCCCTTGACCACGCGTTCGCGCTGCACCGGGTCATGCGCCTTGCGCCACAGCTTGAGGCCGCCGGCGACCAGGAACACGCCTCCCACCACGCCCGCGATGCCCGCCACGCCGACCGCGCTGATCCTCTCGCCGAGGAACAGCACCGCCGCGAGCGACGACAGGAGCGGCCCCGAGCCGCGCGCCAGCGGATAGACCACCGTCAGGTCGGACCTGCGGTAGCCGCGCAGCAGCACGATGAAATAGAAGATGTGCAGCACGCCGCTGAGCACGACGAAGCCCCATTCCGTGAGGCCCCAGCCCGGCACCACGTTCCAGCCCAGCGTGATGCCCACGGGCGCCCAGATGAGCATGTTGAACACGCTCGTCTGGAAGCTGAAGCGCACATCGCCGTTCGCCTTCTTGGCGGCGATGTTCCAGCCGGCATGGATGATCCCCGCAAGCAGGATCAGCGCGAAGGCGGAGAGCGGCACCCCGAGCTATGCGAGAGCGAGCGCCGCCGGGCCGCCCCAAGGCGCGAGCGGCCCGTCGCGGGGGCAGCGAGGACACGAAGTGCCGGGCGTGGGAGCCACGTGGCTAGTGGCGGCCGACGATGGCGGCGGTAGCCATCAGTTCTTCGAGCAGCGCCAGCGAGACCTTGCCCGAGACCTTGTACGGATCGAGTTCGGGCTTTTCCGAATACTTCAGCAGCGTCGAGGCATTGAGCTTGGAGAGGTTGACCTGCCCCATCGTCCAGCCGCCGAAACGGCGCTCGGAGATTTCCTCGTAGTGCAGCAGCACCACGTCTTTATGGCGCGCATCGCGCTGGATGTGGCCGTAGAGGTCGCTGATGGCGTCGCGCCCGCCCTCGATGGCCTGCAGGAAGGTGCCGGCGCCGTAGCAGAGGATGCCGGTGATGCCGCACGCCGGGTTGTGCGTGCGCGATTTGGCAAGGATCGCCTCGATGGCCGCAGGGCTGGTGTCGACGGCGCGGCTCGCGTAGAGAAGACGGACCAGCATGTTCAGCTCTTTCTGGGCAGGAGGGAAAGGAATTCGCGGCGCAGGCTCGGGTCCTTCAGGAACACGCCGCGCATCACGGAATTGATCATCTTGCTGTCCATTTCCTTCACGCCGCGCCAGGCCATGCAGAAGTGCTCGGCTTCCATGACGAGCGCGAGGCCGTCGGGCTGGGTCTTTTCCTGGATCAGGTCGGCCAGCTGCACCACGGCCTCTTCCTGGATCTGCGGACGGCCCATGACCCATTCGGCCAGGCGCGCGTACTTCGACAGGCCGATCACGTTGGTGTGCTCGTTGGGCATCACGCCGATCCAGAGCTTGCCGATGATCGGGCAGAAGTGGTGCGAGCAGGCGCTGCGCACGGTGATCGGGCCGACGATCATGAGCTCGTTCAGGTGTTCGGCGTTGGGGAATTCGGTGAGCGGGGGCGGCGGCACGTAGCGGCCGCGGAACACCTCGTTGACGTACATCTTGGCGACACGGCGCGCGGTGTTGTCGGTGTTGTGGTCGTTCGCCACGTCGATGACCAGGCTCTCGAGCACGCCCTTCATCTTGACCTCGACCTCGTCGAGCAGCGCCTCCAGCTCGCCCGGCTCGATGAACTCGGCGATGTTGTCGTTGGCGTTGAAGCGCTTTCGCGCTGCATTCAGGCGCTCGCGGATCTTGACGGAGACGGGCGTGCCCTCGTCATCGTCTTTTCGATCGGGGAGCGGTTCGACGTCGGTTTTCCTCAGCATGGCGGGGATCGTACCAGTGAATGGCTCCAGGACATTCGGGCTGCAACGCCCGTCCCTTCTCGGAGCAATGCTATCAATTAGGTAGCGCGAAGTCGGCTACCAACGGGAGGTGATCGGACATCCGGGCCCAGATCGGGCCGCGCGGCACCGTGCACGAAAGCGGCTCGAGCTTGCGGCCGTAGACGAAATCGAGCTGCGCCACCGGCAGCCGCGAGGGGTAGGTGAGCGTGCGCGGGCCGCGCAGGTCGCTCGCGTCGCGCAGGCCCATCGCGTTCATGGCGTAGCGCATGCGCGCACCCCAGTCGTTGAAATCGCCGGCCACCACCACCGCCTCGCCGGCCGGCACTTCGCGGTCGATGAACTCGCGCAGGCGGGCGATCTGCCGCACGCGGCTGCCTTTGATGAGACCCAGGTGCACCACGATAGCGTGCACCGGCTGCCCTTCCACCTCGATCACGACGTGCAGCAGCCCGCGTTGTTCGAAGCGGTGGTCGGAGATGTCCTGGTGGCTGGTGCGGATCACGGGCCAGCGCGTGAGCAGCGCATTGCCGTGCTCGCCGTGGCGCGTGACGGCGTTGGTCTCGTAGACCGCGGTGTAGCCCTCGGGCGCGAGGAAGTCGGCCTGCGGCAGCTCGGGCCAGCGCGCGAAGCGGGCGGCGGCCTGCCGGTTCATCTTGCGCACCTCCTGCAGGCAGACGATGTCGGCGTCGAGCTGCTCGATGGCGTGGCCGAGGTTGTGGATTTCGAGCCGCCGGGCGGGCCCGATGCCCTGCACACCCTTGTGGATGTTGTAGGTCGCGACCCGGAGGTTGTGCGCTGCGGATGCTGCCGGCTGGTTCATCGCGCAAATTCTGGCAGCAACAGAATGGCTTCGGCGTTCGACGGGGAAAAGCAGGCATCGGCCGCTTCGCGGTACGGCAGCCATTTCCAGTCGGTGTGCTCGCGCGGCGCCAGCGTGGGCGTCAGGCGTTCGGGCACGCAGAGGCCGAACAGATGCTCGGTGTTGTGCGTGACGCCGGGCTCGTAGCGCGCGCGCCAGCGGGGGTAGATCTCGTAGATGTTGCTCAGCTGCCAGTCGACCAGCCGACGGGCAAGCGGTGTGCCGTCGCCGCATTGGATGCCGGTTTCCTCGCCCACCTCGCGTGCCGCGGTGAGTGCCAGCGGCTCGTCGGCCACGTCCTTGCTGCCGGTGACCGATTGCCAGAACTCGTTGGCATCGGCGCGCCGGATCAGGAGCACGTCGAGCGCCGGCGTATGAATGACGACCAGCACCGACTCCGGAATCTTCCAGGGTCGAGTGCTCGTCGTCATGGGCGCATCACGCGGCCTGGGGGGTGTTGCGCAGCTTGATGTGCAGTTCGCGCAGCTGCTTCTCGTCGACCGGGCTCGGCGCCTGCGTCAGCAGGTCTTGCGCGCGCTGGGTCTTGGGGAAGGCGATCACGTCGCGGATCGACTCGGCGCCGGTCATGAGCATCACGAGGCGGTCCAGGCCGATGGCGATGCCGCCGTGCGGCGGGGCGCCGTACTGCAGCGCGTCCAGCAGGAAGCCGAACTTCAGCTGTGCGTCCTCGGCGCTGATCTTCAGCGCGCGGAACACCTTGCTCTGCACTTCCTCGCGATGGATACGCACCGAGCCGCCGCCCATCTCGATGCCGTTGAGCACCATGTCGTAGGCCTTGGCGATGCACTTCTCGGGCGCGGTGTCCATGAGGTCTTCATGGCCGTCCTTGGGTGCGGTGAACGGATGGTGCACGGCGCTCCAGCGCTGGCCTTCCTCGTCGAACTCGAACATCGGGAAGTCGACCACCCAGAGCGGGGCCCAGCGGTCGTCGAACAGGCCGCTCTTCTTGCCGAAGGCGCTGTGGCCGATCTTCACGCGCAGCGCGCCGATGGCGTCGTTGACGACCTTTTCCTTGTCGGCGCCGAAGAACAGGATGTCGCCGTTGCGCGCGCCCGTGCGGGCGATGATCTCGGCCAGCGTGGCGTCGTCCAGGTTCTTCACGATCGGGCTTTGCAGGCCTTCGCGGCCGGCTTGCGCGTCGTTGACCTTGATGTAGGCCAGGCCCTTGGCGCCGTAGATCTTGACGAACTCCTGGTACGCGTCGATTTCACCGCGCGACAGGCCACCCCCGGCACCGCCGCCCGGCACGCGCAGTGCCACGACACGGCCGCCTTCCATGGTCGCGGCGTTCGAGAACACCTTGAATTCCACGCGCTTCATGAGCTCGGTGAGTTCGGTGAATTCGAGCTTCACGCGCAGGTCGGGCTTGTCCGAGCCGTACTTGAACATCGCGTCGCCGTACGTCATGGTCGGGAACACCGGCAGGTCGATGTTGGCGGCAGAGCGGAAGACCTGGCGGATCATGCCTTCGAACATCTCGCGGATTTCTTCTTCCGCCATGAACGAGGTCTCGATGTCGATCTGCGTGAATTCGGGCTGGCGGTCGGCGCGCAGGTCTTCGTCGCGGAAGCACTTCACGATCTGGTAGTAGCGGTCGTAGCCGGCCACCATCAGCAGTTGCTTGAAGAGCTGGGGCGACTGCGGCAGCGCGAAGAAGCTGCCGTCGTGCACGCGGCTGGGCACGAGGTAGTCGCGCGCGCCTTCGGGCGTGGACTTGCCCAGCATCGGCGTCTCGATGTCGATGAAGCCGTTGGCATCGAGGAACTTGCGCGTTTCCATCGTCACCTTGTAGCGCAGCATCATGTTGCGCTGCATGGCCGGGCGGCGCAGGTCGAGCACGCGGTGCGTGAGGCGGGTGGTTTCCGAGAGGTTGTCGTCGTCCAGGAGGAACGGCGGTGTGACCGACGGGTTGAGCACCTTGAGCTCATGGCACAGCACTTCGATCTTGCCGCTCTTCAGGCTGTCGTTGGTCGTGCCTTCGGGGCGCGCGCGCACGAGGCCGGTGATCTGCACGCAGAACTCGTTGCGCAGGTTCTCGGCCACGGCGAAGGTGGAGGCGCGATCGGGATCGCACACCACCTGCACGTAACCTTCGCGGTCGCGCACGTCGATGAAGATCACGCCGCCGTGGTCGCGGCGACGGTTGACCCAGCCGCAAAGGGTGACGGTCTGGCCCATCAGGGCTTCGGTCACGAGACCGCAATAGTGAGTACGCATGGCCATGGAGATGACTTCCGGCGCCGTCGTGGCGCGTTCGTTTTTATGAGTTGGATGGCTTGATCGCCACCGTGGAGGGGCCGCCTGGAACGACCACGCCCATCGAGACGATGTACTTGAGCGCTTCGTCCACGCTCATCTTCAGTTCGATGCAGTCGCTGCGCTTGAGCATCACGAAATAGCCGCCCGTGGGGTTGGGCGTGGTCGGCACGTAGACGCTGAGGAATTCCTCGGTGCCCAGGTGCTCGGCCACCTCGTTGCCCGGCGCGCCGGTCACGAAGGCAATGGTCCACACGTTCTCGCGCGGCCACTGGACCAGCACCGCCGTGCGGAATGCGTTGCCGTTCTCGGAGAACAGCGTGTCCGAGACCTGCTTGACGCTCGAATAGATCGAGCGCACGACCGGAATGCGCCGCACCACGGCGTCGCCCCAGCCGAGAAGCCGCTTGCCCACGAAGTTGCTCGCAATGGCGCCGACCACCAGCAGGATGGCCAGCGTGAGCAGCACGCCCAGGCCGCGGATGTTGTTCTCGAAGAGCCACTTCTGCCACATGACCGGCAGCACCCAGAGCGTCTGGTCCAGCGTGTCGATGATCCACTTGAGCACCGCCAGGGTGATGAACAGCGGAACGATCACCAGCAAGCCGGAGAACAACCATTTGCGCAGGGCGAGCATGGGCGGGGTCTCAGTCGCCGCTCTTGGCGGCAGGGGCGGGAGCAGGGGCAGCGGCGGGAGCCGGTGCAGGCGCGGGACTCGGCGCAGCGCCGGAGGAAGAAGACTCGGCCGGCTTGGCGCCTTCGCTCGCCGCGGGAGCGGTGGCCGGCTCGGCCTTCTTGCCGCCGCCTTCGCGGAAATCGGTCACGTACCAGCCCGAGCCCTTGAGCTGGAAACCGGCAGCCGTGACCTGCTTTTCGAAGGCGCTGGCGCCGCACGCCGGGCACACCGTGAGGGGTGCGTCGGACATCTTCTGCAAAGCGTCCTTGGCAAAGCCGCAGGCGCTGCACTTGTAGGCGTAGATGGGCATGGGGAAATAGGGTCCAGAAGCGGCGCAGCTGCCGCTCGCAAAGCCCTCGATTATAAGGGCCCACCCTGCCCCCAGGGCGGTTTCAGGCGGGCTCGGTGGCCAGCGGCCGGTGCGGCGTGTGAGTGTTCGCTACCCACTGCGGCAGCAGCGAGCCGGCCACCATGCCCGTGAACGCGGCCAGCACACCCGCCAACTGGGACGGGAACACGGCGCCCCAGGGCATGGCCAGGAACAGCAGCCAGGTGCCGATGCCCAGCAGGATCGACGCGACCGCCCCCTGCGTGGTGGCGCGGCGCCAGTACAGCCCGCACACCAGCGGCACGAACGCCCCCACCAGCGGCACCTGGTAGGCGCCCGAGACCAGCTCGTAGATCGGCGTGCCCTGCATGCGGATGGCGTAGGCCAGCACGGCGGCGCTGAACAGCAGCACCGTGATGCGCATGGTCCGGAGGTTCTCGCGGTCGGTGCCCGCGGGGCGGAACTGGCGCCAGATGTTCTCGGTGAAAGTGACGCTGGGCGCAAGGAGCGTGGCCGAGGCGGTCGACTTGATGGCCGACAGCAGCGCGCCGAAGAACAGCACCTGCATCACGAACGGCATCTTCTGCAGCACCAGCGTGGGCAGCACCTTCTGCGGATCTTCCTTCAGCAGCACGGCCACTTCCTCCGGCATGATCAGGAGCGCACTGGCCACCAGGAACATCGGCACGAAGGCGAAGAGGATATACGCCACCCCGCCGATGACCGGCCCGCGCGTGGCGGCCTTGACGCTGTTGGCGGACATCACGCGCTGGAACACGTCCTGCTGCGGAATGGAGCCCAGCATCATCGTGATGGCCGCCGCGAAGAAGAACACCATGTCGTGCCAGTTGGGCTCGGGCCAGAACTTGAAGAGGTCCTTGCTGACCGCGAAGGCCACCACCTTGTCGGCGCCGCCGGCCATGTTGCCGGCGAACATCGCGATGATCGCCAGACCCGCGACCAGGATGATCATCTGGATGAAGTCGGTCACCGCCACCGACCACATGCCGCCGAAGAGCGTGTAGGCCAGGATCGAGACCACCCC
>NZ_FOXJ01000005.1:0-192673 GCF_900115685.1 Variovorax sp. 770b2
GATGCAGAGGGCGCCTGGCCGATCACCGCCGAAGGGCAGGCCGCGGGCTACCGCCGGCTGGACCACTGGAACGCGCGGCAGGTCCGCCAGCTGATCGATTCGGCGAGCGACTACCTGGCCGAACAGGTCAAGCCCACCGGCGAATTCCACTACGGCTGGTTTCCCTGCTTCGACCGCGCCATCCCCACCTACAACACCCTGCGCCACGCCAGCACCACCTACGCGATGCTGGAGGCCTGGGAGCTCACGCGCAGCGCCACGCAGAAGGCGGCCATCGACCGCTCGCTGGGCATCCTCACGCAGCGCCTGATCCGCCAGGTGCCGCTGCCCGACGGCACACAGGCGGCGCTGCTGGTGGACGTGGGCAACGAGGTCAAGCTCGGCGGCAATGCGGTCTGCCTGCTCGCGCTGGTGAAGTACACCGAGCTCACCGGCGACCGGCAGTACATGACCCTCATGGAGCAGCTCGCGCTCGGCATCCGCGCCATGCAGGACCAGAAGAGCGGGCGCTTCGTGCACGTGCTCAATTTCCCCAAGCTGGACATCAAGGATGCGTTCCGCGTCATCTACTACGACGGCGAGGCCGCCTTCGGGCTGATGCGCCTCTATGGGCTCACGCGCGACGAGCGCTGGCTCGCGGTGGTGGAAAAAGCCTTCGACCATTTCATCGCCGCCAGGCACTGGGAGGCGCACGACCACTGGCTGAGCTACTGCGTGAACGAGCTCACGCGCTACCGGCCCGAGACGCGCTACTACCGCTTCGGGCTGCAGAACGTGGCCGGTTACCTGGACTTCGTGCTGGAGCGCATCACCACCTTCCCGACGCTGCTGGAGTTGATGATGGCCGCGCGCGAGATGGTGCTGCGCATCGAGGCCGACCCGGCGCTGCGCCCGCTGCTGGAGGGCCTGGACCGCGAGAAGTTCGACCGCGCGCTGGAGCACCGCGCGCGGTATCTGGCCAACGGCCACTTCTGGCCCGAGCTGGCGATGTTCTTTCGCAACCCCGACCGCGTGGCCGGTTCGTTCTTCATCAAGCACCACAGCTTCAGGGTGCGCATCGACGACGTGGAGCACTACCTCTCGGGCTACGTGGCGTACCACCGGCTGCTGCGGAAGCGCGAGGCGCAGCAGGCGGAAGCCGGTGCCGCGGAAACGGCCGCCGCAGCGGGCCCGCGCGGCGTGGTCGCCTGGGGCGGTGACGTGAACCTGGGCCGGCGCCAGCACTACCGGGTGGCCGAGCTGGGCGGACCGCAGGCGATGCTGGGAAACATCGCCGCGCTGCGCGATGCGGACCTTCGCATCGCCAACCTCGAATGCGTGGTCGCGACCACCGGCGAGCAGGGCGCCGACAAGGACGAGACCGGTGCCTACTACTACCGCGCTCGCCCCGAGATGATCGACGTGCTGACCGCCGCGCGCATCGACCTGGTGAGCACCGCCAACAACCACAGCGGCGACTACGGCTCGCAGGCCCTGCTGGAACAGAAGACGCTGCTGGACGCCGCGGGCATCGGCTCGGCGGGCACCGGGCCCGACCTGGAGGCGGCGCTGCAACCGGTGATGGCCCGCGCCGGCGAGGTGCGCGTGGCGCTGTTCTCGCTCGATGCCACGCAGCCCAGGTTCGCGGCCACGGCCTGGCATCCGGGTGGCGCCTACCTGTCGCTGGCCGACCCCGCCGAATGGACCGCGACGCTCGCGCCGCGCATCGCGCGGGCACGCGCAGAGGCCGACGTGGTGCTGGTGGCGGTGCACTGGGGCGACAACCTGGAGACCGTGCCCTCGCGCGCCGAAATCGCCGTGGGCCACGCGATCGTCGATGCGGGCGCCGACGCCATCCTGGGCACCTCGGCGCACGTGCTGCAGGGCATCGAGATCTACCGCGGACGGCCGATCATCCACGACGCGGGCGACCTGCTGTTCGACGCGATGCGCGGCGATGAGTGGAACGCAGGCATCTTCTCGCTCACGCTCCATGCGCACGGCGTCGAGCGGGTTCAGTTCACGCCCATTCGCGTGGACTTCGGTTTCTCCGAACCCTACGAAGGCGATCGCGCCCGCGCCGCGAGCGAACACTTCGCCGCCCAATGCCACGCGCTGGGCACGCAGGTCTTTCCCACGCCGGAGGGCGGCTGCGTGCTGCACCTGGCGCCGCCCGTGCGGGAGGTGCTGCCGCAGCAGCCGCTGCAACCGGCGACGTCCGAAGCGGCGGCGGCTCGCCCCGCCTCGCCGCCCTTGCGCACCGCAAGGCCCGGCTGGGTCGTCGATGCCGTGCCCGCGGACGCGGCCATGGCGCCGTTGAAGATCGGCCCGCTGCGCCTGGTGGGCATGCGCTGCACGCCCAACCAGGTGTTCGGCCGCCAGCTGCTGTGGGTCGAGTCGTTCTGGACGGTCGATGCGCCGGTCGAGGCCGACCTGCGATTGCAGTTCCGCGCGCTGCCCGTGCGCAGCAAGACCATGCCGGCCTGGGGCGAGGGCATGGACCACGACCCCTGCGACTGGATGTGGCCGACCAGCCGCTGGACGCCCGGGCGCATCTACCGCGACCGCTACGGCCTTCGGCCGCCGCTCTCGCGCCAGATGGAGAGCGACGTGCTGCAGCTCGAAGTGCGCCTGCGCGGCGCACCCGAGCTGCCCGGGCCGCGGCGGCTTCCCGTGTGGTGCGGCCTGCGCATGCCCGGCGTGCCGGCGCCGCTGCCCGAGACCCGCGCGCCGGTGCTCTCGGTCAACCTGCCGGGCGCGAGCCGCGAACCCGGGCCGGTGTGGACGGCCGGGCAGCTCGCGCAGATCACCGGCGGCCAGTGGCTGGTGCCGCCGCCCGCGGGCTGGTCGGTGCAGTCGGTGGTGCGCCTTCCGATGCACCTGAAGGTGCGGCCGGGGCCGGCGCTGTTCGTCGCATCGGACTACCGCACGCTGGCCGCGCACGAGAACTTCAGCCGCGCGCCCGAAGAGTGGGACCAGCACGACGACCTGCAGCGCCTGCACACCCAGTGCGCGGGCGCGATCGTGCAGCACGCGGTCGAAGGATTGCCGCCGGACTTTCCGCTGCTGCAGGTGCCCGACCCGATCCGCGCGCTGCTCTCGCTCGGCGCGGCCGCGCGGGCGCGCTACAAGGGGCTGGTGGTGGGCGTCACCGGCACGGTGGGCAAGTCGTCCACCATCGCGATGGTGCGCGACCTGCTGCCGCCGGGCGCGCGCGTGCTCACCACGGTGGAGAACAACAACTCGCGCGTCGGCGTGCCCGGCGCCATGGCCAGCCTGGGCGCCGACGTGGACGTGTGCATCCTGGAGATGGCGCAGAGCGCGCTGTGGATGGACCGCGGACCGATCTCGCTGGAGGCGCGTCCGCACGTGGCGATCCTCACCGAGGTGGGCCTCTCGCAGACCACCAAGACCGACACGCTGGAGAAGACGGCCGAGTACAAGTCGCGCGCCTTCCTCGGGCTGGAGCCCGGCGGCATCGCCGTCGTGAGCGCGCACATTCCCTACATGGCGAAGGTGGTGAAGGCCGCGATGCGCACGGCCGCCAAGGTGTGGACCGTGGGCACCGGGCCGAACGACAACATCCGCCTGCTCGATGCGCGCCCCGAGTCCTCGGGCTGCCGCGTGCGGCTTTCGTTCAAGGGGCGAATCCACGAGTACCTGTTCCCGGTGGCCAGCATCGGGCTGGTGCGCAACTCGGCGCTGGCCTTCGCCGCGATCGTGGCGATGGGCTTCGACGCCGAGGAGGCCAGCGCGCGCATGCCCCACGTGCGGCTGCCCGCCTCGGTGATGCAGGTGGAGCCGCTGCGCACCCGCAGCGGCGCGCTGGTCACGCTGGTCGACGACAGCTGGAACGCCGAGGTCATGTCGATGCGCAACGCGATGAGCTTCGTGCGCAGCTACCGCGGCCCCGGCAACGCGCCGGTCGCACGCAAGGTCGGCGTGCTCGGGCGCATCGTCAACCTGGGCGAACAGGCCGAGGCGATGCACCGCGGGCTGGCCGAGCCGCTGCTGGCCTCGGGCATCGCGCATCTGGTGACGCACGGCGACGAGATGCGCTGGCTGCGCGAAGAAGTGCCGGTGAGCCTGCTCGGCCCGCATTTCGACGACGCGGCGGAACTGACCCTCTACCTGGGCGAGTACCTGCGCGACGGCGACCTGCTGCTGGTGAAGGGCGACCGCGACCGCTCGGACTTCGGCACCATTCCTTCGCTGTTGAAGAAGCTGTGACGGCCCGGTTTCTCATCCCCGTCCTGCGGTGGCACCGGCGCCTTGCGTTCGTGCTGCTCGCGCTGATGCAGGCCGCCTGCGCGCAGCGAGCTGGCGCGGACCTGCGCGCACCCGCAGTGGCCGCCGACGATGCGGTGCTGCACTGGAACCAGCCGGCCGTGCGCGCCAACTGCCCCGACCGCCGCGGCTACCTCTGGGTGCAGGCTGTCGAAGGCCCGGCGTGCATCCGTTATTTCGCGAGCGACGAGATCGATGGCGCGCGCGTGGCCATCGTGCAGTTCTCCGGCGACCGCGACAGCGTGATGGACCAGCCGCCCACGCGCATTCCCGGCAACACCGAGGCGCTGCGCACGCTCGATGCGCAGCGCAGCCGCGACCGCGCGGGCGTGCCGTGGATCTTCATGGCGCGGCCCGGCACCTACGGCTCGTCGGGCGACCACCGCAGGCGCCGCGAGCCCGTGGAGTTCCACGCGCTGGATGCGGCGCTCGATGCGCTCATGCAGCGCCACCAGTTGCAGCGCATCGTGATCCTGGGCCACAGCGGCGGCGCGACCGCGGGCGCCGCACTGCTCACGATGGGCCGCACGCGCGTGGCCTGCGCGGTGCTGACCTCCGGCGCCTACGGGCTGCTCGAACGGGCGCGCATGCTGGGCATGTCCAGGGACGGGCGCACCGACACCACGGGCAGCACGCAGTTCTACGATCCGCTGGACCATGTGAACGGCATCGTGCGCGACCCGGCGCGGCGCATCGTGCTGATCGGCAACCGCGACGACAGGAACACGCCCTTCGCCCTGCAGCAGCGCTTCGGCGATGCGGTGGCGAAGGCGGGGCACCGCATCGAGGTGAAGACCCATGCGGCCGAGCCACCCACCTACCACGACCTCACGGACCGCATCGGCCTGCACACCGCATCGAAGTGCGCGCTGGAAGCGTTGTTTCCGCCAACCTCTGGAGCCGAATGAGCAGCATCACTTCATGTGAATACGGCCGCATGCCCGATGGGCGCGCGGTGACCGAATACACCCTGGACAACGGGCGCGGCCTGCGCCTGTGTGCGATCAACCACGGCGGCATCGTCACCGCATTGCATGTGCCCGACCGGCACGGGCAGGGCGCGAACATCGTGTTGGGCCTGCCGTCGCTCGACGACTACCTGAAGCCGCATCCGCATTTCGGCACCATCGTCGGCCGCTATGCGAACCGCATCGCTGCGGGGCGCTTCACGCTCGATGGCGTCGCACATCAGGTGGGCTTGAACGACGGCGAGAATTCGCTGCACGGCGGGCCGAAGGGTTTCGGCACGCGCTTCTGGGAGATCGCGCCGGTGTCCGCGGAAGACGCGCGGGGCGACATCGCCATCGAGCTGCGCTACACGAGCGCCGATGGCGAAGAGGGCTACCCGGGAGAAGTGCAGCTCACGGTGCGCTACACGCTCTCGGCGACGCAGAACACATGGCGCATCGACTACCGCGCCGAGACCGACAAGCCGACGGTGCTGAACCTGAGCCACCACGACTACTTCAACCTCGCTGGCAGCGGCGATGTGATGGACCACCGGTTGACGCTGCCCGCGAGCCGCTTCTGCCCGGTCGATGCGCAGCTGATTCCGCTCGGCACGGCCGAGGTGGATGCGACGCCTTTCGATTTCCGCACGCCGGTGCGCATCGGCGAACGCATTCGCGCGGGGCACGAGCAACTGCTGCGCGCGCATGGCTACGACCACAACTGGATTCTCGACGGCGAGCGCAATGGCGATGGCCTCGCACTGGCGGCGCGCGTCGCGCACGAAGCCTCGGGCCGCGTGATGGAAGTGCACACCACCGAGCCCGGCGTGCAGTTCTATTCGGGCAACTTCCTCGACGGCAGCCTCATGGGGTCGCAGGGTGCGAGCCTGCGCCAGGGCGATGGCCTCTGCCTGGAGACGCAGCACTGCCCGGATTCGCCGAACCAGCCGGGCTTTCCGTCGACCGTGCTGCGGCCGGGCGAGGTGTTCGCGAGCACGACGGAACACCGCTTCAGCGTCGGCTGAGTACCCGCAAGAAGCTCAATGAACCCCCGTTCACGCGGAGCTTGTCGAAGCGCTGCGTGAGGCTTCGACAAGCTCAGCCCGAACGGTGGTCGGGGCTCAGCCAGCGAACAGGGCGGCGGGCACGCCGGGGCTGCCGATGCGTACCGCGAAGAGGCCGCCGGCCAGCGGCTCGTTCTTCAACTGTTCTTCGGTGCGGCCGTTGCGCGCGGTCGTGATGTAGAGCGTCTGCATGTCCGCGCCGCCGAACGCGCAGTCGGTGACGTTGCTCGCGGGCAGCGTGATGCGTGCGAGTTCCGCCGCGGTCACCGGGTCGTGGCAGGTGACGCAGGCGCCGTCCCAGTGCGCGATCCACAGGCGTCCGGCCGCGTCGGTGGTCATGCCGTCGGGCAAGCCGTCCGGCTTGGGGAAACGGTGCCACACGCGGCGGTTCGACACCGTGCCGGCTTCCATGTCGAAGTCGTAGGCGTACAGGTTGTTGAGCACCGTGTTGTTGAAGTACATGGTGCGGCCGTCGGCCGACCACGTGGGCCCGTTGGTCACCTCGAAGCCGTCGTCGTGCTTCGTGCAGTGGCCGTCGGCGTCGTAGCGGTAGAGCGCGCCGGTGGGAGCCTTGCAGTCGAAGTCCATGCTGCCGCCCCAGAAGCGGCCGCGGCTGTCGCACTTGCCGTCGTTGAAGCGGTTGTTCGTGCGTTCGGGTTCGGGCTGGTGCAGGTAGCGCGGCTGGGCGCCGGCGCCCGGCAGTTGCGTCGTGTCGAAGAGCGCGAAGCCGCGGCGCAGCGTGAGGACGAGGCCCGGCGCATTCGCGCGTTCGGAGATCGCGGTGATCTCCTCATCGAACTGCCAGGCCCGGCGCGCGCCGTCGGACGGGCGAAACCAGAACAGGCGCGGCGTGAGGATGTCGATCCAGTAGAGCGCTTGCTCGCGCTCTGACCAGAGCGTGCCCTCGCCGAGGTTCGCCTCGGCGGGCCAGATGCATTCGGGGGTGCCCTCGATCGAGGGTGCGGTGTAGCGGGTCATCGTTTTCCTTGTCATGTCTCCTTGACGCGGCGGATCGTATCAAGGCATATTGATAATTGAAATCAAACAATATGGAATAGATCGATATGCATTTTGCAATGTCACTTTTCCATCTCACTGGAGACCCTCCTTGAATTCCCCCCAACTCTCGATCCATCCGAGCCTGAAAGGCCGCACCGTGTTCGTCACCGGCGGCGGCAGCGGCATCGGGGCGGCCATCGTCGCCGCTTTCGCCGCGCAGGGCGCGCGGGTGGCCTTCGTCGACATCGCCGAAAGCGCCAGCGCCGCGCTCGCGCAGCAGATCGTCGCAGACGGCCACGACGCGCCGTGGTGGCGCGCCTGCGACGTGCGCGACATCGGCGCGCTGCAAGGCGCCATCGCCGATGCGGCCGCCGCGCTCGGCGACTTCGCGGTGCTGGTCAACAACGTGGCGAGCGACGACCGCCACACGCTCGAATCGGTCACGCCCGATTACTACGACAACCGCATGGCGATCAACGAGCGGCCGGCGCTGTTCGCGATTCAATCCGTGGTGCCCGGCATGAAGCGGCTGGGCTTCGGCTCGGTGGTCAACCTCGGCTCCACGGGCTGGCAGACGAAGGGCTCGGGCTATCCCTGCTATGCGATCGCGAAGTCGTCGGTGAACGGGCTCACGCGCGGGCTCGCGGTGGACCTGGGCAAGGATCGCATCCGCATCAACACGGTGTCGCCGGGCTGGGTGATGACCGAGCGGCAGGTGAAGCTCTGGCTCGACGAGGAGGGCGAGCAGGCGCTCAAGCGCAACCAGTGCCTGCCCGACAAATTGATGCCCGAGGACATCGCGCGCATGGTGCTGTTCCTCGCGTCCGACGACGCGAAGATGTGCACCGCGCAGGAGTTCACGGTGGACGCCGGCTGGACCTGAATAGGCGCTCCCCCAGGCTTCGCGCACTTCGTGTCGCTTCTCCAACCCCCTCGCCGGGGGCAATGCCAGCGGCCCGGCAAAGCCGGTGCCGCGGCATTCCGCTGAGACGCCCGTCAGGTCAGTCCATCTCCAGCTTGCGTCCGTAGACGCTCATGCTGGCGGTCTTGAGCGCCTTCATCATCACCCGCGCCGCGGGCGACAGCAGCCGGTCGGTGCGCGTGATGATGCCGAACTGGTCCATGTGGCAGGGCATGTCCAGCGGCAGCAGCGACACGATGCCGTGCGCCGCGTAGTAGCGCGCCACGTCGGTCGCGAGCACGGCGACCATGTCGCTCTGCTGCAGCATGCGGGTGATGAAGAGCAGGGCCGAGCTCTCGATCGTGTTGGTCGGCGGCGCGAGCCCCTCCTCCTGGAACATCAGCTCGAAGCGGTGGCGCAGCACGCTGCCCGCGGGCGGCACGATCCAGCCGGCGCCGACCACGTCGCGCAGCGTGAGGCCGCTCTCGCCGAGCATGGGGTGGCCCGGGCGCACCAGCGCGCACACCGGCTCCTCGCTCAGCGCCTCGTAGCGCAGCTGCGACTTGTCGTGCTCGGCGAAGAGCCGGGCCACGAGGATATCGAGCTTGCCCTGCTCGAGCCGTTCGATCAGCACCGGGCTCGTTTCGATTTCCAGTGACACGCGCAGGTCCGGCTGCTCGCGCTTGACCATCGCGACGGCCGGCGGCAGCAGCGCCAGCCCCGGCGCGGTGATGGCGCCCACGCTCACATGGCCGAAGCGCCCGGCCTTCAGCGCGGTGAGCTCGTCGTGCGCCTGGTTCAGGCTCGCGAGCGCCACGCGGGCGTGGCGGATCATCGTCTCGCCGTACCAGGTGGGCCGCATGCCGCGCGGCAGGCGGTCGAACAGCGGCACCTCCAGCACGTCTTCCAGGTCCTTGAGCAATTTCGACGCGGCGGGCTGCGTCATGTTGAGCACCTGCGCCGCGCGGTGGATGTTGCCTTCCTCGGCCAGCGCGACCAGCAAGAGCAGCTGCCGCGTCTTGAGCCGCGCGCGAATAAACCAGTGGTTGTAGTTGGTCATGGCCTGTGGGAACTAAGGGCTGATCGGGTTTTCCAGAATCCGGTGATCGATATGCATTTTGTCGAAAAAACGATTGGATCGATATCAATTCTGTTCCTAGACTCGCGGCAATTCAAACAAAGAGACAAGGTCGGCGCCTTCGTGATCCACGGCGAGATCCATCAGAACGTGCGGCAGTACATCAATGGCCGCTGGGAAACCAGCGCGACCACCGGTGTGAGTGCCAATCCGTCGGACACCAGCGAGGTGGTCGCCGAGTACGCACGCGCTGACCGCCGTCAGGCCGAGGCCGCCATCCGCGCGGCCACCGAGGCCTTCCCGCACTGGAGCCACAGCACCCCGCAGCGCCGCGCCGACGTGCTCGACCGCATCGGCGGCGAGCTGATCGCGCGCAAGGACGAGCTGGGCCTCCTGCTGGCGCGCGAGGAAGGCAAGACATTGCCCGAGGCCGTGGCCGAGACGGCGCGCGCGGGGCAGGTCTTCAAGTTCTTCGCGGGCGAGGCGCTGCGGGGTGGCGGCGCAGAGAACGTGGCGTCTGTGCGCGCCGGCGTGCAGGTCGACGTGACGCGCGAGCCGGTCGGCGTGGTCGGGCTCATCACGCCGTGGAACGCGCCCTTCGTGATTCCCGCCTGGAAGATCGCGCCCGCGCTGGCCCATGGCAACAGCGTGGTGTTCAAGCCGGCCGAGCTGGTGCCGGCCTGCGGCGGGGCGCTGGCCGAGATCATCAGCCGCGCCGGCCTGCCGGCGGGCGCCTTCAACCTCGTGATGGGCAGCGGCCGCGAAGTGGGTCAGGCGCTGGTCGACAGCGCGCTGGTCGATGCGCTGAGCTTCACCGGCTCGGCCGCCAACGGCGAGCGCGTGCTGCAGGCCGCGGCCACCCGCCGCGCCAAGGTGCAACTGGAGACCGGTGGCAAGAACGCGCTCGTGGTGCTGGCCGATGCCGACCTGGACCGCGCGGTCGATTGCGCGGTGCAGGGCGCGTACTTCTCCACGGGCCAGCGCTGCACGGCGTCGAGCCGGCTCATCGTCGAGGCCGCGGTGCACGACGCCTTCGTGGCCAAGCTGCGCCAGCGCCTGAAGATGCTGAAGATCGGCCACGCGCTGGAGCGCGGCATCGACATCGGCCCGGTGGCCAACGAGGAGCGCCTTGCGATGAACCTCGCGTGGGTCGACATCGCGCGCGAAGAAGGCGCCGAGCATGTGTGGGGCGGCGAAGCGCTGGAGCGCTCGACGCCCGGCCACTACATGAGCCCTGCGCTGTTCCTCGCGAAGCCCTCGCACCGCATCGCGCGCGAGGAGATCTTCGGGCCGCTGGCCTGCGTGCTGCGCGCCGACGACTACGACCAGGCGCTGGCGCTGTGCAACGACACGCCCTTCGGCCTGTGCGCGGGCATCTGCACCAACTCGCTCAAGCACGCGATGCATTTCAGGCGCCATGCCGTGGTCGGCATGACGATGGTCAATCTGCCGACCGCGGGGGTGGACTTCCACGTGCCCTTCGGCGGCCGCAAGGGGTCGGGCTACGGGCCGCGCGAACAAGGGCGCCACGCCGCGGAGTTCTACACGACGGTCAAGACCGGCTACATGCTGGCCTGACCGGACGGGGTTTCATCGCTTATCGACAACACAACCACAGACTCATCAAGAAGGAGACAGCCATGACCATGAATCGCCGCACCCTCAACATCGCGCTCGCCGCAGCGTCCCTGGGCAGCCTGCTGCCCGCTTCCGCGTTCGCGCAGAAGAAACTCGTGCTCGGCTTCGCCCAGGTGGGCGCCGAGAGCGAATGGCGCACCGCCAACACCGAGTCGATCAAGTCCTCGGCCAAGGAGGCGGGCATCGAGCTCAAGTTCTCCGACGCGCAGCAAAAGCAAGAGAACCAGATCAAGGCGATCCGCTCGTACATCGCGCAGAAGGTGGACGTGATCGCGTTCTCGCCGGTGGTCGAGTCGGGCTGGGAAACCGTGCTGCGCGAAGCCAAGGCCGCCAAGATCCCGGTGGTGCTGACCGACCGCTCGGTCAACACCAAGGACGACACGCTCTACGTGACCTTCATGGGCTCGGACTTCACCGAGGAAGGCCGCAAGGCCGGCCGCTGGCTCACCGAGAAGATGAAGGACCAGAAGGGCGAGGTGAACATCGTCGAGCTGCAGGGCACCGTGGGCTCGGCACCGGCCATCGACCGCAAGAAGGGCTTCGAGGAAATCATCAAGGCCGACCCGAAGTTCAAGATCATCCGCTCGCAGACCGGCGACTTCACGCGCGCCAAGGGCAAGGAAGTGATGGAAGCGTTCCTCAAGGCCGAGGGCAAGAAGATCAACGTGCTCTACGCGCACAACGACGACATGGCCATCGGCGCGATCCAGGCGATCGAAGAGGCGGGCCTGAAGCCCGCCAAGGACATCACCGTCATCTCGATCGATGGGGTGAAGGGCGCCTTCGAAGCCATGATCGCCGGCAAGCTGAACGTGTCGGTGGAATGCAGCCCGCTGCTCGGGCCGCAGCTCATGCAGGCGGTGAAAGACATCAAGGCCGGCAAGACGCTGCCCAAGCGCATCGTCACCGAAGAGGGCATCTTCCCGATGGAAGTCGCCGCCAAGGAATTCCCGAACCGCAAGTACTAAGAAGAGCACTCACACATGAAACGCAACTTCCTCAAGGCCTCGCTCGCGGGCCTCGCCTTCGCCGTCGTCGGCTTCACGCCGCTTGCCAACGCGCAGGACAAGGGCCTGATCGCCATCTCGATGCCCACCAAGTCGTCGGCGCGCTGGATCGCCGACGGCGCGAACATGGCCAAGTACTTCAAGGACAAGGGCTACAAGACCGACCTGCAGTACGCGGACGACGACATTCCGAACCAGCTCGCGCAGATCGAGAACATGGTGACCAAGGGATCGAAGGTACTGGTGATCGCCGCCATCGACGGCACCACGCTGTCCGACGTGCTGCAGAAGGCGGCCGACAAGGGTGTGAAGGTCATCGCGTACGACCGGCTGATCAAGGGCTCCAAGAACGTCGACTACTACGCCACCTTCGACAACTTCCAGGTCGGCGTGCTGCAGGCGCAATCGATCGAATCGGCGCTGGGCCTGAAGAGCGGCAAGGGCCCGTTCAACGTCGAACTCTTCGGCGGCTCGCCCGACGACAACAACGCCTTCTTCTTCTACAACGGCGCGATGTCGGTGCTCGATCCGTACATCAAGAGCGGCAAGCTGGTGGTGCGCAGCAAGCAGATGGGCATGGACAAGGTCGGCACGCTGCGCTGGGACGGCGCCGTGGCGCAGGCCCGCATGGACAACCTGCTGTCGGCCTACTACACGAAGGACCGCGTGGATGCGGTGCTGTCGCCCTACGACGGTCTTTCGATCGGCATCCTGTCGTCGCTCAAGGGCGTGGGCTACGGCTCGGGCTCGCAGGCCATGCCCATCGTGTCGGGCCAGGACGCCGAGGTGCCTTCGGTCAAGTCGATCCTGCGCAAGGAACAGACCTCCACCGTGTTCAAGGACACGCGCGAGCTGGCCAAGGTGACGGTGGCGATGGTCGACGCCATGCTCTCGGGCAAGACGCCCGAGGTGAATGACACCAAGACCTACAACAACGGCATCAAGGTCGTGCCCTCGTACCTGCTGAAGCCCGTGAGCGTGGACGCCTCGAACTGGAAGCAGGTGCTGGTGGACAGCGGCTACTACAAGGAAAGCCAGGTCAAGTGAACGAGGCGAGCACGGTGAGCGCAGACGAACGCACGATCCTCGAGATGCGCGGGATCACCAAGACGTTCCCCGGGGTGAAGGCCCTGAGCAACGTCAACCTCGCCGTGCGCGCGGGGGAGATCCACGCGGTCGTCGGCGAGAACGGCGCGGGCAAGTCCACGCTCATGAAGGTGCTGAGCGGCGTGTACCCGTGCGATTCGTACACCGGCGAGATCCATTTCGAGGGCGAGCTGCGCCGCTTCAAGGGCATTGCCGACAGCGAGAAGCTGGGCATCATCATCATCCACCAGGAGCTCGCGCTGGTGCCGCTGCTCTCGATTGCCGAGAACCTGTTTCTCGGCAACGAGATCGCCACCGGCGGCGTGATCGACTGGTTCGCCGCCTATGCAAAGACGCGCGAGCTGCTCGCGAAAGTGGGCCTGAAGGAACTGCCCACGACGCTGGTGACCGACCTGGGCGTCGGCAAGCAGCAGCTGGTGGAGATCGCCAAGGCGCTCGCGAAAGAGGTGAAGCTCCTGATCCTCGACGAGCCCACCGCCAGCCTGAACGAGAACGACAGCGATGCGCTGCTGATGCTTTTGCTCGAACTCAAGCGCCAAGGCATCGCGTCGATCCTCATCTCGCACAAGCTCAACGAGATCGCCAAGGTGGCCGACTCGATCACCGTGCTGCGCGATGGCGCGACGGTGGAGACCATCGATTGCCGCAGCGACCCGATCAGCGAGGACCGCATCATCCGCGGCATGGTGGGCCGCGACATGGAACACCGCTACCCGCAGCGCTCGCCGAAGATCGGCGAAACGGTGCTGGAGGTGCGCGACTGGCGCGTGCACCACGCGCTGCACGCCGACCGCGAGCAGATCAAGGGCGTGAACCTGCACGTGCGCCAGGGCGAGATCGTCGGCATCGCGGGCCTCATGGGCGCGGGCCGCACCGAACTGGCGATGAGCGTGTTCGGCAAGTCCTACGGCCAGCGCATCAGCGGCTCGGTGCTCATGCACGGCAAGCCGGTGGACGTGAGCACGGTGCGCAAGGCCATCGACCACGGCATCGCCTACGTCACCGAAGACCGCAAGGGCCTCGGGCTGGTGCTGGAGGAGGGCATCCGCAAGAACATCAGCCTTGCGAACCTCGATGCGATTTCCGAGCGCTCGGTGATCGACGACGGCCGCGAGTTCAAGGTGGCCAACGACTACAGGAAGGCACTGAACATCCGCTGCTCGGGCGTCGAGCAGCTGGTGGTCAATCTGTCGGGCGGCAACCAGCAGAAGGTGGTGCTGAGCAAGTGGCTCTTCACCAAGCCCGAACTGCTGATCCTGGACGAACCCACGCGCGGCATCGACGTGGGCGCCAAGTACGAGATCTACACCATCATCGACCAGCTCGCGAGCGAGGGCAAAGGCATTCTCATGATTTCTTCCGAACTGCCGGAGTTGCTCGGCATGTGCGACCGCATCTATGTGATGAACGAGGGGCGCTTCGTGGCCGAGTTCACGGCGGCCGAGGCTTCGCAGGAGCGCATCATGCATGCGATCGTCAGTGCGGGGAGTTCCGTCCATGTCGCAGCCTGAAGCCAACGCGGTGCAGGGCGCCGCACCCGCGACCCCGGTCGCTGCGAAGCTCCACGTGGGCTTCCTGAAGAACAACCTGCGCGAATACGGCATGCTGATCTCGCTGGTCGCGATCATGGTGCTGTTCCAGGTGCTGACCGACGGCACGCTCCTGCGGCCGCTGAACCTCACCAACCTGCTGCTGCAGAACAGCTATGTCGTCATCATGGCGCTGGGCATGCTGCTGGTGATCGTGGCGGGGCACATCGACCTGTCGGTGGGCTCGGTGTGCGGCTTCATCGGCGCGCTCGCGGCGGTGCTGATGGTGGAGTACGAATGGCATTTCGTGCCGACGGCCATCGTGAGCATCGCGGCCGGTGCGGTGATCGGCGCCGCGCAGGGCTGGTTCGTCGCGTTCCGCAAGATCCCGTCGTTCATCGTCACGCTCGCGGGCATGCTGGTGTTCAAGGGGCTCACGCTGGCGCTGCTGGCCGGGCAGTCGGTGGGGCCGTTTCCGGTGGAGTTCCAGCGCTTGAGTTCGGGCTTCATTCCCGATCCGCTGGGCGGCGACACCTTGCGCACCACCTCGCTGGTCGTGGGCGTGCTCGCGGCCGCGGCGCTGGTGTTCTTCAAGCTGCGCGGCCGCGCCAAGCTCAAGGCGCACGGCATGGAGCAGGAGCCCTATGCCTTCTTCCTCGTGAAGAACCTGTTCTTCGCAGCGATCATTCTTTTCTTCAGCTACCTGCTCTCCACCTACAAGGGCCTGCCCAACGTGCTGGTGGTGATGGCGGTGCTGATCGTGGTGTACGACTTCGTCACCAACCGCACCACCATCGGCCGGCGCATCTATGCGCTGGGCGGCAACGAGAAGGCGGCGCGGCTGTCGGGCGTGAAGACGCAGCGCCTGGCGTTCCTCACCTTCGTGAACATGGGCGCGCTGGCCGCATTGGCGGGCCTCGTGTTCGCGGCGCGCCTGAACACGGCCACGCCCAAGGCCGGTCTGGGTTTCGAGCTCGACGTGATCGCGGCCTGCTTCATCGGCGGCGCCTCGGCCTCGGGCGGCGTGGGCCGGGTGATGGGCGCGGTGATCGGCGCCTTCATCATGGGCGTGATGAACAACGGCATGTCGATCCTGGGCATCGGCATCGACTACCAGCAGGTCATCAAGGGACTGGTACTGCTGGCGGCGGTGTTCATCGACGTCTACAACAAGAACAAGTGAACGCATGACCGGCAGCACCGCCACCCCCGTGCTGGAACTGCGGGGCATCCACAAGCAGTTCGGCGGCATCTCCGTGCTGAACGACGTGCAGCTGAAGCTCTACCCCGGCGAGATCCACGCGCTGATGGGGCAGAACGGCGCGGGCAAGTCCACGCTGATCAAGGTGCTGACGGGCGTGCTGCCTTCGAGCGGCGGCGAGATGTTTCTCGATGGGCGGGCCATCCGGCCCGGCTCGCCGCTGGAGGCGCAGAAGCTGGGCATCAGCACGGTCTACCAGGAAGTGAACCTGTGCCCGAACCTTTCGGTGGCGGAGAACGTGTTCGCGGGGCGCTATCCGCGCTGCGGCGCGATGCAGGGCTTTCGCATCGACTGGGCGGCGGTGAACCGCCGGGCGGAGGAATTGCTCGCGCGCATCGGGCTGGACATCGACGTGACGCGCTTGCTGTCGAGCTACTCGGTCGCGGTGCAGCAGATGGTGGCGATCGCACGTGCGCTCGGCGTGTCCTCGAAGGTGCTGATCCTCGACGAGCCGACATCGAGCCTGGACGACGACGAAGTCGAGAAGCTGTTCGAGGTGCTTCGACGATTGCGCGGCGAAGGGCTCGCGATCGTCTTCGTGACGCACTTTCTCAACCAGATGTACGCGGTGTCGGACCGCATCACGGTTTTGCGCAACGGCAACTGGGTGGGCGAATGGAAGGCTTCGGACCTCGGCCCGCAGGCGTTGATCGCCGCGATGCTGGGGCGCGAGCTGGCGGCGCAATCTGCGCGACCTGCCGCGCTTCCCGCATTCGATGAATCCGCGTCCGCCCTGCTGCAGACCGAAGGGCTGGGGCAAGCGGGACAGTTGCAGGCGACCGATCTGCGCGTGCGTGCCGGCGAAGTCGTCGGCATCGCGGGGCTGCTCGGCGCGGGGCGCACCGAGCTTGCGCGCCTGTTGTTCGGTCTCGAATCGCCCGACCGTGGCGTGCTGAAGATCGACGGCCGCTCGGTCAGCTTTTCGAATCCGGCCGATGCGATCCGCGAAGGCTTGGCGCTGTGCCCTGAAGAGCGCAAGACAGACGGCATCGTGGCTGAGTTGTCCGTGCGCGAGAACATCGCGTTGGCATTGCAGGCCCGCCTGGGCACGCGGAAATTTCTGTCGCACGCCGAGCAGACCGCGATGGCCGAGCGCTTTGTCGCGTCGCTGGGCATCAAGACAGCGAGCGTCGAAACCCCCATCGGCCTGCTCTCGGGCGGCAACCAGCAGAAGGCCATGATCGCGCGCTGGCTCGCAACCGAGCCGCGCCTCCTGATCCTGGACGAGCCCACGCGCGGCATCGACGTCGCGGCCAAGCAGGAAATCATGGAAGAGATCCTCCGGCTCGCGCGTGCGGGCATGGCGGTGATCTTCATCTCGTCGGAGATGAGCGAGGTGGTGCGCGTCGCGCATCGCATCGTGGTCTTGCGCGACCGGCAGAAAGTGGGCGAACTGCCGGGCGGTTCGACTGAGGACGAGGTCTACGAAATGATTGCCGCCGCATGAACCGCCTCTCCTCCCTCATGAGCCACCGCCTCGCCTGGCCCATCGTCACATTGCTTTTGCTGCTCGCGATCAACACCGCGTTCAACGGGAGCTTCCTGCACCTCGAATGGCGCGAAGGCCATCTCTACGGCAGCCTGATCGACATCCTGAACCGCGCCGCGCCGCTCGTGCTGGTCTCGCTGGGCATGACGCTGGTGATCGCCACGCGCGGCATCGACATCTCGGTGGGTGCGGTGGTGGCCATCGCGGCGTCGGTTGCGGCCTGGATGATCGGCGGCTCGGTCTCCAGCGACGTGAGCCGCTTCCCGATGCCGCTCGCGATCCTCGCGGCCATCGGCGCCGCGCTGCTGTGCGGCCTCTGGAACGGCCTCCTGGTCGCGAAGGTCGGCATGCAGCCGATCATCGCGACGCTGATCCTCATGGTGGCGGGGCGTGGCATCGCGCAACTGGTTGCGGACGGGCAGATCATCACGATCTACTACAAGCCCTTCTTCTTCCTGGGCAGCGGCTACCTGATGGGCCTTCCGTTCTCGCTGTTCATCGTGGCGGCGGTGTTCGTGCTGCTGTATCTCGCGATCACGCGCACGGCGCTCGGGCTCTTCATCCAGGCGGTGGGCATCAACCCGACGGCGGCGCGCGTGGCGGGCATCCAGGCGCGGCGGCTGGTCGTCGGCGCGTATGCGTTCTGCGGCGTATGCGCCGGCGTGGCGGGCCTCCTGATCAGCTCGAACGTGAAGAGCGCGGACGGCAACAACGCCGGCCAATTGCTGGAGCTCGATGCGATCCTCGCGGTCACGCTCGGCGGCACGGCACTGACCGGCGGGCGCTTCAGCCTCATGGGCAGCGTGATCGGCGCGCTGATCATCCAGACGCTGACCTATGCGATCTACTCGCTGGGCGTGCCGCCCGAGATCAACCTCGTGGTGAAGGCGGTGGTGGTGTTCGTGGTGATGCTGCTGCAGTCGCCGGAGTTCAGGGCCCAGGTGCGGTCGCTCGTTCAGCGGCCAGCGCATGAAGGGGGACGGGCATGAGCGCGGTGATCGAGACGGCCGCAGCACCTTCATCCCAACCCGCTCCCGCGCGCGGGAGAGCGGGCAAGAGGGGGCTCAATCCGAAGTACCTGCCTTTGACGGCAACCATCTCGCTGTTCGTGCTGATGGCGACGCTGGGCTCGGTGTTCTACGACGGGTTCTTCTCGGCGCAGGTGTTTCTCAACCTGCTGATCGACAACGCCTTCCTGATCGTCGTCGCGGTCGGCATGACCTTCGTGATTCTTTCGGGCGGCATCGATCTCTCGGTGGGCTCGGTGATCGCGCTCACGACGATGGTTTCGGCTTCGCTGGTCGAGAAGCACGGGTGGAGCCCGGCGATCGTGATTCCGCTGGTGCTGGCGATGGGCACCGCGTTCGGCGCATTCATGGGCCTGCTCATCGAGCGCTTCCGGCTGCAGCCTTTCATCGTCACGCTCGCGGGCATGTTCCTCGCGCGCGGGCTCTGCTACCTCATCAGCATCGACTCGATCAGCATCACCAACGGGTTCTATTCGGAGGTCTCGCAGATCCGCATTCCGGTCTGGGGCGAGGCCTCGGTCTCGATCAGCGCGGTGATCGCCATCGTGGTGCTGCTGGCCGCGGTGTTCATCGCGCACTGCACGCCCTTCGGCCGCGCGGTGTATGCCATCGGCGGCAGCGAGCATTCGGCGATGCTGATGGGCCTGCCGGTGCGGCGCACGCTCGTGGGCGTGTACACGCTCTCGGGCTTCTGCTCGGCGCTGGCGGGCGTGATCTTCACCTTCTACATGCTCTCGGGCTACGGCCTGCATGCGCTCGGGCTGGAGCTCGATGCCATCGCGGCGGTGGTGATCGGCGGCACGCTGCTCACCGGCGGCGTGGGCTACGTGGCGGGCACGCTCTTCGGCGTGCTGATGCTCGGGATCATCCAGACGCTGATCTCCTTCGACGGCACGCTGAGCTCGTGGTGGACGCGCATCGTCGTGGGCGCGCTGCTCTTCGTGTTCTGCCTGCTGCAACGCTTTTTCACCTCGCGCGCGCCACGCCGCTGACTTTCTCCTTTTCTCTCAGGACACTCTCGCATGCCGGACACCCCTCCGAAGAAACTGCGCTCGACCGAATGGTTCGGCTCGGCCGACAAGAACGGTTTCATGTACCGCAGCTGGATGAAGAACCAGGGCATTCCGGACCACGAATTCGACGGGCGGCCGATCGTGGGCATCTGCAACACCTGGTCGGAGCTCACGCCCTGCAACGCGCACTTCCGCAAGATCGCGGAGCACGTGAAGCGCGGCATCTCGGAGGCGGGTGGTTTCCCGGTCGAGTTCCCGGTGTTCTCGAATGGCGAGTCGAACCTGCGTCCGACCGCGATGCTCACGCGCAACCTCGCGAGCATGGACGTGGAGGAGGCGATCCGCGGCAACCCGGTCGATGCGGTGGTGCTGCTCACGGGCTGCGACAAGACCACGCCGGCGCTCCTGATGGGCGCGGCGAGCTGCGACATCCCGGCCATTGTGGTGACGGGCGGGCCGATGCTCAACGGCAAGCTCGACGGCAAGGACATCGGCTCGGGCACCGCCGTGTGGCAGCTGCACGAATCGCTGAAGGCGGGCGAGATCAACCTGCACCAGTTCCTCTCGGCCGAGGGTGGCATGTCGCGCTCGGCGGGCACCTGCAACACGATGGGCACGGCCTCCACGATGGCCTGCATGGCCGAGGCGCTGGGCACTTCGCTGCCGCACAACGCGGCGATTCCGGCGGTCGATGCGCGGCGCTATGTGCTCGCGCAGATGTCGGGCATGCGCGCGGTGCAGATGGCCAGGGAAGGGCTCACGCTCTCGAAGATCCTCACGCGCGAGGCGTTCGAGAATGCGATCCGCGTGAACGCGGCGATCGGCGGATCGACCAATGCGGTGATCCACCTGAAGGCGATTGCGGGGCGCATCGGCGTCGATCTCGAACTGGAAGACTGGACGCGCATCGGCAGCCACACGCCGACCATCGTGGACCTGATGCCCTCGGGGCGTTTCCTCATGGAAGAGTTCTATTACGCGGGTGGCCTGCCCGCCGTGCTGCGACGCCTCGGCGAGAACGGCTTGCTGCCGCATCCGGGTGCGCTCACGGTCAATGGTCATTCGATCTGGGACAACGTGCGCGAGGCGCCGAGCCTGAACGACGAGGTGATCCGTCCGCTCGACAACCCGCTGATCGCCGACGGCGGCATCCGCATCCTGCGCGGCAATCTCTCGCCGCGCGGCGCGGTGCTGAAGCCCTCTGCGGCATCGCCCGAGTTGCTCAAGCACCGCGGCCGCGCCGTGGTGTTCGAGAACCTGGAGCACTACAAGGAGCGCATCGTCGACGAGTCGCTGGACATCGATGCCAGCTCGGTGATGGTGCTGAAGAACTGTGGCCCCAAGGGCTATCCCGGCATGGCCGAGGTGGGCAACATGGGGCTGCCTCCGAAGCTCCTGCGCCAGGGCGTGAAGGACATGGTGCGCATCTCGGACGCGCGCATGAGCGGCACGGCGTATGGCACGGTGGTGTTGCACGTTGCGCCCGAAGCCGCCGACGGCGGGCCGCTGGCAGCGGTGCGCGATGGCGACTGGATCGAACTCGATTGCGATGCGGGGCGCTTGCACCTCGACATCAGCGACGAAGAACTCGCATCGCGACTGGCCTCGTTGACGAGCACCGACGCGCAGCCGATGAGCACGCGCGGCGGCGGCTACCAGAAGCTCTACGTCAACCATGTGCTGCAGGCCGACGAAGGCTGCGACTTCGACTTTCTGGTGGGCTGCAGAGGCTCCGCCGTTCCCCGCCATTCACACTGATCACACACCATGACCCCCAGATACCGCGGCATCTTCCCGGTGGTGCCGACCACCTTCACCGAGCAGGGCGCGCTCGACCTGGAGAGCCAGAAGCGCTGCGTCGATTTCATGATCGACGCGGGCTCCGATGGCCTGTGCATCCTCGCGAATTTCTCGGAGCAGTTCGTGCTGTCCGACGAGGAACGCGAAGTGCTCACACGCACGATGCTGGAGCACGTGAAGGGCCGCGTGCCGGTGATCGTGACCACCACGCACTACAGCACCAAGGTGTGCGCCGAGCGCAGCCGCCGCGCGCAGGACATGGGCGCCGCGATGCTGATGGTGATGCCGCCGTACCACGGCGCGACCTTCCGCGTGCCCGAGCCGCAGATCTACGAGTTCTATGCAGGGCTCTCGGATGCGGTGGGCATTCCGATCATGGTCCAGGATGCGCCCGCGAGCGGCACGGTGCTGTCGGCGCCGTTCCTCGCGCGCATGGCCAAGGAGATCGAGCACGTCGCGTATTTCAAGATCGAGACCGCCGGTGCGGCCGCGAAGCTGCGCGAGCTGATCCGCCTGGGCGGCGACGCCATCGAAGGCCCGTGGGACGGCGAGGAGGCCATCACGCTCATGCCCGATCTCGACGCCGGCGCGACCGGTTCGATGACCGGCGGCGGCTACCCGGACGGCATTCGCCCGATCATCGAAGCGCACCGCGCGGGCGATCGCGACAAGGCCTTCGCGTTGTACCAGCAGTGGCTGCCGCTCATCAATTACGAGAACCGGCAGGCGGGGCTCCTGGCCTGCAAGTCGCTCATGAAGGAGGGCGGCGTGATCGCTTGCGAGGCGCCGCGGCACCCGCTGCCGGCGATGCACCCCGCGACGCGCGCCGGGCTGATCGAGACGGCGAAGCGGCTCGATCCGCTGGTGCTGCGCTGGGGGCGATAGCCAGTTCGCTGTCCTCCACGAAGTAGGGTGCGAGGAGTTCGGTGAGCCAGTTCATCACGGCGAGCACGCGCGGCGCGAGCTGGCGCCGGTTGACGTACACCAGCGACACCGGCATCGGGCGCGCGCCGAACGCCGGCATCACCTGCACGAGCGAGCCTTCCGCAAAGCAGGGCGCGAGGCCGCCGATCGGCGCCTGGATCAGCCCGAGGCCCGCGACCGCCGCAGTGTTGTAGGCGTCGGTGCCGTTCACGGTGACGATGGAGCGCATCGCCTGCATCCGGTAGCGGCCCTGGGCCGCGTCCAGGTATTCCCAACCCGCGTCGTTCGGCGAGAGGGTCTGCGCGAAGTGCACGATGCGGTGCTGCGCGAGGTCGGCCAGCGTGTGGGGCGTGCCATGTGCCTGCAGGTAGGCCGGGCTTGCGGCATTGGCCATCCGCATGAAACCGAGCGGCCGCGCGACGAGTTCGGAGTCGCCCAGCACGCCCACGCGCAGCACGCAGTCGAAGCCCTCGTTCACCAGGTCGACGCGGCGGTCGGTGGTGCTGATGCCGATCTCCAGCGCGGGATGCCGCGCAAGGAATTCGGGCAGGCGCGGAATGACGAGGTCGCGCGCCACGGTGGCTGGCAGGTCGATGCGCAGGCGCCCCGTGAGGCCGCCGGTGTTCGAGCGGAACATGGTGGCCAGCTGCTCGCCTTCGGCCAGGTAGTCCTTGCAGCGGTCGAGAAAGCGCGCGCCGTCTTCCGTGAGACGCACGCTGCGCGTGGTGCGCTGCAGGAGCCGCGTGCCCAGGCGCTCTTCGAGTTGCTGCACGGCCACCGAGACGCGCGCGCGGGTCAGGCCGAGCTGGTCCGCGGCGCGGCTGAAGCTCGCGAGCTCGGCGACCTTGGAGAAGATGCGCAGTTCGTCGGTGATCATGGCGGCCGATTGTTTCTTTTCCGGATAACAGTGTGCGTAGTTTTGCGGAATTTATCTTTCTGCCGGTAATTTTTAAAGTCCACCCATCGATCCACCGATCAACCACCGAGGACTTTGAAATGACCGCTTCCACCACCACCCCATCCCGCATCGCACTCATCACCGGCGGCAGCCGGGGCCTGGGCCGCAGCGCCGCGCTGGCGCTCGCCGCCGATGGCGTCGATGTGATCCTGACCTATGTGTCGAACGAAGCCGGCGCGCAGGCGGTGGTGTCGGAGATCGAGGCGAAGGGGCGCCGCGCCGTCGCGCTCAAGCTCGACGTCGGCGACAGCACGGCCTTCGCCGCGTTCGCCGAGTCGGTGAAGGCGGCGCTCGCGGCCACCTGGCAGCGCGAGCGCTTCGACTTCCTGGTGAACAACGCGGGCGTGGGCCTGCACGCGAACTTCGAGGACACGACCGAAGCGCAGTTCGACATGCTCTACAACGTGCACTTCAAGGGCACGTACTTCCTCACGCAGAAGCTGCTGCCGCTCCTCAACGATGGCGGGCGCATCGTCAACGTGTCGTCGGGGCTGACCCGGTTCTCGATGGCCGGTGCATCCGCCTACGCCGCCATGAAGGGCGCCGTGGAAACGCTCACGCGCTACCTCGCCAAGGAACTGGGCGCGCGCGGCATCGCGGCGAACACGATCGCACCGGGCGCGATCGCGACCGACTTCAGCGGCGGCATGGTGCGCGACAACCCGCAGGTGAACGCGATGGTCGCCGGCTTCACGGCGCTCGGACGCGCGGGCCAGCCCGATGACATCGGCGGTGCGATCGCGGGCTTGCTCGGGGAGGGGAATCGCTGGGTGAATGCCCAGCGCATCGAGGTGTCGGGCGGGATGCTGGTCTGAACGCGCGGGGGGTGCCGCGCGGACCTCAGTTTTTCTCGAGTTCGGTGACTTGCAGGGACAGGTCGAACAGTTTGGACTTGCTGGCGTAGTAGCGGTCCAGGCGCCATTCCTTCAGGATGTCCATGGCGAGTTCGAAGCTCTTGTAGTCCAGGCTGTAGAGGGTGACCAGCTCGAAGCTGCGTTCGGACTCGAGGGCCAACACGAGCTGGGCCAGGATCTTGGCCGATTCGTTGGCCGGGTCCGTTTCTATGAATCGGCGAGCGACCTTGATGGCATTCATGGGAAAGAGTTCCTCGGTGGGCAGGGACCGAGAACTATAGCTAGCACGACTGTGTGTTTTATGACAGTCGTGTGACAAGCAAGGACATCGCCCGGCCACCCGCGCAAAGCGGGGCCGTGGGCGTATGCGCCGATCAGCGCAGCGGTGCCGGCATCGGCATGGGCCGCGGCGCCATGACAGGGTCGGGCGCGCGGTCCATGGGCATCGGCGCCGGCATCACGACCGTCGTGACCGATTCGCGGATCACACCGCCGCCCATCACGCTGCCTTCGACACTGGCGCTGGTGTTGCCCGCGCCGCCGAGCACGCGGGCTTCGCAATCCCTGCGGTCGCCGGGCGATTGCTGCAGGCCGCAGCGTGCGAGCGCATTGGCGCGGTAGTCCGGTGCACCGGTCAGGCCGCCGCGCGCGGCTTCCTGGCGAGCGGCCCCGGCTTCGCGGATGCAGGCTGCGCGGTCTTGCTGGTTGTGGCCGCAGACCGAAAGCTCTTGCTGGTAGATGCCGCCACGGCCGCTCTGTGCGTTGGCCAGGGTGGCGCCGGCCATGCCGCCAACGGCGAGCAGGGCGAGGACGATCGAACGGGTGTTGCTTTTCATGATGTGCTCCTTGGTCTCTGGAGTGGTCAGCAAATCAACGCGCCGGCGCGGGCTGCGCCGGCAGGGGCGTCACGGTTTCGCGGATCACGCCGCCGCCCATCACGCTGCCTTCGGTGGTGGTGCGGGCGCCGCCCTTGATGCGGGCTTCGCATTCGGCCTGGTCGGCCGCGGGCTGCTCGGCGCAGCGCGCCAGCGAATTGACCTGGCCCCGTGCCGGGCTCGGCGTGGTGAGGCCGGCGCGGCCGGCTTCCTGTTTCGCGGCGCCTGCTTCGCGCAGGCACGCCGCGCGGTCTTGCTGCACGCCGTCGCAGGTCGCGCGTTCTTGCTGCATGCGGACGCTGGACCCTGGCGCCTGCGCGCTGGCCGTCTGTGCGCCGAAGACGATGAAGCCGCTGGCGGCGAAGAGGGCCGTGGCGGAAAGAAGGGAACGAACTGTTGTTGTCATGCGGGCTCCTGGTTGGGGCGCGTCCTCCGAGAGGTGCGCGACCGGAGCCACAGTGTGGTGCTGGCCCGGGCCCGTGACGTGTGGGACAGCCCCACTCACCGGGCGGGCCGGACGCGCCCCTGTGTGTGGGACACGTCCGTCAACCCCGGTGTCAGCCTGCTGCGATGCGTTGCGCCAGGTGAGCGAGCGCTTCCTCGACCTGGTCCACGAGGATCAGCGACAGGTCGCCCGGCTGCAGGCGAGCCAGCGCCGTGTCGATTGCGACGAACTCGCCGCGGATCTCGTCGATGTAGCGCGTGCGCGCCGCGCCCTGCAGGCCTTGGCGCAGCAGCGCCATGACTTCGCCGTCGGCGCGGCCCCTTTGCGCCGCGTCCTGGTACAGGATCACGTCGTCGAAGGCTTCGCCGAGGATCGCGGTCTGGTCGCGGATGTCCGAATCGCGCCGGTCGCCCGCGCCGCTGATCACCACCGAGCGCTTGTTGGCCGGCATGGTGTCCACGGCCGAGACCAGCGCGCGCATGGCGTCGGTGTTGTGGCCGTAGTCGGCGATCACGGTGGCGCCGCGGTAGTCCATGACGTTGAAGCGCCCCGGCACGCCGGCCGCGTCGTTCATGAAGCTCGCAAGGCCGCTGCGGATGGTGTCCCAGTCCAGGCCCACGGCCCAGGCCGCGGCCACCGAGGCCATCACGTTGTCGACCTGGAAGCCGATGGTGCCGTTGCGCGTGATGGGCACGTCGCGCAGCGCGATGCGCTCGCGCCACGAGCCTTCGGCCGCGACCAGCGTGTCCTGGTCCACATAGACGGTGCGCTTGCCTTGCGCGCGGTGCGTGGCCATCACCGGGTGCATGCGGTCGGCGGTGAAGAAGATCACATGGCCGGGGCAGCCGGCCGCCATCGCGGCGACGTTCACGTCGGCCGCATTCAGCACCGCGTAGCCGTCGGCCGCCACGTTGCGCACGATCACGCGCTTGAGCACCGCCAGGTCTTCGACGGTGGTGATGTAGTTCAGCCCCAGGTGGTCGCCGCTGCCGATGTTGGTGACCACGGCCACCTGGCAGCGATCGAAGCCCAGGCCCTCGCGCAGCACGCCGCCGCGGGCCACTTCGAACACGGCCGCATCCACGTCGGGGTGCATCAGCACGTTGCGCGCGCTCTTGGGGCCGCTGCAGTCGCCGCTGTCGGTCTGGCGGCCGTCGACATACACGCCGTCGGTGTTGGTCATGCCGGTGCGCAGGCCGCTCGACGTGAGCAGGTGGTTGATCAGGCGCGCGGTGGTGGTCTTGCCGTTGGTGCCGGTCACGGCCACCACGGGAATGCGGCCATCGTCGCCGTGGGAGAAGAGGGTGTCCATCACCGCCTCGCCGACCGCGCGGCCGCGGCCGAACGAAGGCGAGATGTGCATGCGCAGGCCCGGCGCGGCATTCACTTCGACCACGCCGCCGTGCTGCTCTTCGAGCGGGCGCAGCACGTTCTCGCAGACCATGTCGACGCCGCAGATGTGCAGCCCGACCATCTGCGCCGCATCGACCGCGCGCGCGGCCACTTCGGGGTGAACGGTGTCGGTCACGTCGGTGGCGGTGCCGCCGGTGGACAGGTTCGCGTTGTTGCGCAGCACCACGCGCTGGCCGCGCGCGGGCACGCTCTCGGGCGTGAGGCCCTGCGATTCGAGCCGGCCGATGGCGATGTCGTCCAGGCGGATCTTGGTGAGCGAGGTGGCGTGGCCTTCGCCGCGGCGCGGATCGAGGTTCACCGTGTCCACCAGCTGGCGCACGGTGAGCGTGCCGTCGCCGATCACCTGCGGCGGATCGCGCCGTGCGGCGGCCACGAGGCGGTCGCCGACCACCAGCAGGCGGAAGTCGAAGCCGGGGAGGAATTTCTCGACCATCACCTCGCCGTAGACGGCGGCCGAGTCGTAGGCCGAGGTCAGTTGCTCCTGCGTGGTGATGTTGACGGTGACGCCCTTGCCCTGGTTGCCGTCCTGCGGCTTGACCACGACCGGCAGGCCGATTTCTCCTGCCGCGGCCCAGCCGTCGTCGGCGCTGGTGACGGGGCGGCCCAGCGGCACCGGCACGCCGGCGGCGTTGAGGAGTTGCTTGGTCAGCTCCTTGTCCTGCGCGATGGCTTCGGCCACGCCGCTGGTGCTGTCGACTTCGGCTGCCTGGATGCGGCGCTGCTTGGAGCCCCAGCCGAACTGAACCAGGCTGCCGCTGGTCAGGCGGCGGTAGGGAATGCCGCGCGCCACGGCGGCATCGACGATGGAGCCGGTGCTCGGGCCGAGGCGTTCGGATTCGTCGAGGTCGCGCAACTCGGTGATGGCGGCCGCGGCATCGAAGGCGGTATCGGCCAGGGCGGCTGCGATCAATTCTTCGGCCAGTGCAATGGCCCGCCGGCCGACAGGTTCTTCGCTGTATTGAAAGGTGACCTGGTAGACGCCGTCTTCCATCGTTTGCGCGGTGTGGCCGAAGTTGACCGCGCAGCCGGCCTGCGCCTGCAGCGCCACGGCGGCGTTTTCCAGCACATGGGCGAGCGCCAGCGGCTGGCCCAGCACCATCGGGTGCAGTTCGCCGATGGTGGGGAAGCGGGCGCGCAGGCGGGCCTCGAAACCGGCCAGCTTGCTGATGGCGTTCTCATCGCCTTCGCAGGCCACGACCGCCTCGATGGCGGTGTGGCGGCTCCAGAGATTGGGCCCGCGAAGGGCTCGGATGCGGGTGACTTTCATGGGGCTACGGCACGCTTCGCGCGATTTCTTTTCAGTTGGACGATGGGACCCGCCTCGTGGGAGGCGTCATGGCGCATCAGGCAAATTGTTGTTGTTGGGGATGTTGCGACGAGAGCGGCTGCGTCTGCGACAGCTGCAGCGAGGCCAGCGCCGCTTGCAGGTCGGCCTCGAAGGCTTCGACGCCGGCGCCGATCAGGTTCAGCGGAATGCCCATGGCCCAGCCGGCGGCCACGGCGGCCAGCAGGCTTTCGAGGCTCACGCCGGCATGGGTCGCGCGCCAGATCGTCAGGCGCCCGAGGCCGGGCAGGAACGATTCGCTCGTGCCGTTGGCCAGCACCACGCGGTCCTGGCGCACCAGCACGGCCTTGCCGCCCGCGGCCTGGTGCGCGGTGAGCGCGGCAGCCTGCGGATCGGCGGCGTAAAGAATGACGGCGCCATCGCACAGCGGCGCAAGGCCGGCCACGCGCGCATCGCCCGCATTCAGTACGGCGGTGCCTTCGCCGAGCACCACGTCCACTTGCGTGCGCAGCACCTTGACCATCTGGTCGCTCTCGGTGATGTCGTAGTCGCCGAGCGCTTCGGCGCCTTCCAGGTCGGTCACGATGCCGACTTCGCAGCGGTCGTAGGCCAGGCCGTCGCGCAGGATGGTCTCGGCGCCGTTCTCGATCACGACGGCTTCGACCGCGCGGTTCACCAGCAGGCGGTGGCCGGCGTCCCAGTTGGCGCTGTTGCGCGCGTCGACGCGGCGGCGTTCGAGGAACAGGCCGTCGCGGCAGGCCAGGCCCGTGTGGCGGCCGCCCAGGTTGATGAGCCAGGCCACCAGGCGCGCGAGCACGGCGGTGTCCTGCGAGCCGGCCACGCCGACCACGGGAATGCGGCCGGGCGCATCGTTGGGGAACAGGTGGTCGCAGATCGCGCGGCCCACCGGACGCGGCGAACCGACGGCCGGCTTCAGGTGCATCAGCAGGCCCGGGCCGGCGTTGACTTCGACGATCGCGCCGCGCTGCGGGCCGAGCGGCTTGGAGATGTCCAGCGCCACGAGGTCGATGCCGGCGATATCGAGGCCCACCACGCGCGCGGCCAGCACGGCGGCATGCGCGACTTCGGGGTGGACCTGGTCGGTGCAGTCGTTGGCCATGTTGCCGTTGCGCTGGATCGTGACCACGCGGCCGGCGGCCGGTACGGCGGCGCCGTCCAGTTCCTGGCGCTTGAGCTCGAGCTGCAGCTTGGCGTCGGTGGCCAGCACGATCAGGTCGAGCGGGTATTCCTCTTCGGCGCCGCGGCGCGGGTCGCTGTTGAGCTGCTTTTCGATCAGTTCGGCCACGCTGAGCTTGCCGTCGCCGGTCACGGTGATGATCTCGCCGCGTGCGGCCGCCACCACTTCGCCGCCCACCACCAAGAGGCGGTGTTCGTGGCCGCGGATGAAGCGCTCGACCATCACGTCGCTGCCTTCGGGCTCGGCGACCGCAAAGGCGGCCATCACTTCTTCGCGCGTCGTCAGTTCGAGCGACACGCCGCGGCCGTGGTTGGCGTCCGAGGGTTTCACGACCACCGGCAGGCCGATGTCTTCGGCGGCTTCCCAGGCTTCCTCGGCGTTGGCGACGATCTGGCCTTCGGGCACCGGCACGCCGCAGCTGGCGAGCAGGGACTTGGTCAGTTCCTTGTCGCTGGCGATCGATTCGCCGATGGCGCTGGTGTAGTCGGTCTCGGCGGTCCAGATGCGCTGCTGGTTGGCGCCGTAGCCCAGTTGCACCAGGTTGCCGCTGTTCAGGCGCATGTGCGGGATGCCGCGGTCGGTGGCGGCGGACACGATGGCTGCGGTGCTCGGGCCGAGGTAGCAGTCCTCGACCTTGGCCTTGACCGCCTCGACGGCCTTTTGCACGTCGCCAGCGGTGAACGGATCGTTGTTGATGGCCGCCATCAGGAGGCGGTGGCCCTCGGCCAGCGCCACCCGGGCGACCTGCTCGTCGCGCGCCCGGAACACCATGCGGTAGACGCCGTGCTCCGAGGTGCTGCGGGTTTGCCCGAAGCCGGTCGGCATGCCGGCCAGGTTCAGCAGTTCGATCACCACGTGTTCGAGCACGTGGCCCGACCAGGTGCCTTCGGTAAGGCGCTGGATGAAGCCGCCGCGCTCGCCCACGCCGCAGTGGTGCTCGATGAGCGCCGGGAGCAGGGCCGTGAGGCGGTCGGTGAAGCCGTCGATCTTGTTGGAGGGGAAATCTTCCAGTTGGCCCAGGTCGAGCCAGACTTCGAGCACCGGACGGTAGGTCCAGAGGTTGGGACCGCGCAAATAGTTGATGCGCAGCAGGCGGATGTCGTCGAAACGGGTCATGAAAACGTTCGATGTGCTTTGGCCGAGCACCACGGCGCCTTCAAGCGCGCCCATGGCGATCAGTCAGAATCGGCGCCCGACAAAGGACGCCATGAAGCGGTCCCCGCGGCCCGCGACGGGCAAGAGTCAAAGAAACACAATGCAACATCACGATCCAGTCGGCACCCGGGAGGGCGAAATCGAGGCGGCTTCAGGCGCGCTGAAAAACCGGCTCGCAGTCGCGGAAAACGTTCTGGTAACACTCGCGGTTGACCTCGATTACGAACTTCGTTTCGCTTCCGGCCTGGTTGCCCTGACTGACCAGCGCCTGATTGCGCTGGAACCGGGTGGCGAATGGCGTGAGTGGCCACTCACAGAACCCGCACTTCAGTTGCAGCTGGCCGACCATTCGGGCGTCGGCACGCTCGACCTGATCGGCCCCGATGGCCGCCTGGCGCGCTGGCGCTACACCCTCGCCAGCCAGGCCAATGCCCTGCGCCTGCTCAAGCTGTTCGGCCAGCGTGCCGCCGATGTCGCGGAAGCGACACCCGAAGCCATCGACGCGGAAGAACCGGCCGACACCGAACTTCAGACCCCGCCCTCGACCTGGGTGCTGCTGCGCCTGGGCCGTTTTGCCAAGCCTTACCGCAAGCAGCTTTTCCTGGGGTTTTTCCTGACCCTGCTGTCGACCGCCGCCACCTTGGTGCCGCCGTACCTGACCATCCCGCTGATGGACGACATCCTGATCCCGTTCCAGAACGGCAAGCAGATCGACCCGTCCCGCGTCGGCCTCTACCTGAGCGGCCTTTTGGGCGCGGCGCTGCTGGGCTGGGGCCTGGGCTGGGCGCGCACCTACCTGCTGGCGCTGGTGTCCGAGCGCATCGGCGCCGACCTGCGCACCAGCACCTACGAGCACCTGCTGACGCTGCCGCTGGACTATTTCGGCGGCAAGCGCACCGGCGACCTGATGTCGCGCATCGGCTCGGAGACCGACCGGATCAACGTCTTCCTGTCGCTGCACGCGCTCGATTTCGCCAACGACGTGCTGATGATCGTGATGACCGCGGCCATCCTGATCTCGATCAACCCGCTGCTCGCGGTGGTCACGCTGGTGCCGCTGCCCTTCATCGCCTGGATGATCCACGTGGTGCGCGACCGGCTGCGCACCGGCTTCGAGAAGATCGACCGCGTCTGGTCCGAGGTGACCAACGTGCTGGCCGACACCATTCCCGGCATCCGCGTGGTCAAGGCCTTCGCGCAGGAACGCCGCGAGGCCGACCGTTTCCGCACGGCCAACGCCTACAACCTGCAGGTCAACGACAAGCTCAACCGCACCTGGTCGGTGTTCACGCCGACCGTGTCGCTGCTGACCGAAATCGGCCTGCTCGTGGTGTGGGGCTTCGGCATCTGGCAGGTCTCGCGCGGCAGCATCACGGTGGGCGTGCTGACCGCCTTCATCGCCTACATCGGCCGCTTCTACACGCGCATGGACTCGATGAGCCGCATCGTCTCGGTCACGCAGAAGGCCGCGGCCGGCGCCAAGCGCATCTTCGACATCCTGGACCACGTGAGCAACGTGCCCGAGCCGGCGAACCCGGTGAAGGTGGAGCGCGTGCAGGGGCGCATCGAGATGAGCGGCCTGGGTTTCCGCTACGGCTCGCGCGCGGTGATCCACGACCTGGACCTGGTGATCGAGCCCGGCGAGATGATCGGCCTGGTGGGCCACAGCGGCTCGGGCAAGAGCACGCTGGTCAACCTGATCTGCCGCTTCTACGACGTGACCGACGGCGCCATCAAGGTCGACGGCACCGACATCCGCCGCTTCGCCGTGGCCGACTACCGGCGCCACGTGGGGCTGGTGCTGCAGGAGCCGTTTCTGTTCTTCGGCACCATCGCGCAGAACATCGCCTACGGCAAGCCCGACGCCACCCGCGCGGAGGTGGTGGCCGCCGCCCGCGCCGCGCATGCGCACGACTTCATCCTGCGCCTGCCGCACGGCTACGACTCGCTGGTCGGCGAGCGCGGGCAGGGCCTCTCGGGCGGAGAGCGCCAGCGCATCAGCATTGCGCGCGCCTTGCTGATCGACCCGCGCATCCTGATCCTGGACGAGGCCACCTCGGCGGTGGACACCGAGACCGAGAAGGAAATCCAGAAGGCGCTGGACAACCTCGTGCAGGGCCGCACCACCATCGCCATCGCCCACCGGCTGTCGACGCTGCGCAAGGCCGACCGGCTCGTGGTCATGGACCGCGGCGAGGTGGTCGAGGTCGGGCCGCACGATGCGCTCATGGCCAGGCAGGGCGCCTACTGGCGGCTCTACCAGGCGCAACTGCGTCAGGGCGACGACGATGCGAGCGAAGGCGCGGCCGACGAGCGCGCCGGCGCGCAGCTGCCGCTCGTCAGCCACGCAGCACATCCGGCAGGTGACGCATGACCCCCGACAACACCACCACCATCACCTTCGCCATGGAGCGCGACACCTTCGGCCGCCTCGTGCTGACCGACGCGCAGGGCGAGCGCCATGTGGGCATCACGCCCGTGCGCGCCTTTCCGCTCACGGCGCCCGGCGAAGGCATTTCGCTGGTCGGCGGCGACGGCCGCGAACTGGTCTGGATCGACCGCGTGGAGATGCTGCCGCCGCAGACCCGCGCACTGCTCGAAGAAGAACTGGCGGTGCGCGACTTCGCGCCCACGCTGCTGAAATTGCACAAGGTTTCCAGCTTCGGCGTGCCCAGCACCTGGACCGTGAGCACCGACCGCGGCGACACCAGCTTCGTGCTCAAGGCCGAGGAAGACATCCGCCGCCTCGAAGGCGGCGCGCTGCTGATTGCCAGCGCGCACGGCGTGCAGTTCCGCATTGCCGATGCGAAGGCGCTCGACCGGCCTTCGCGCAAGCTGCTCGAGCGCTTCCTCTAGAGCCGATTCAGAGCGGGCTGCGGTTGTGGCCCGGTTGCAGCGCGCCAGCGGCGTCGCAGCCTGGCAGCGGCGTCTTCGAGAGGGCCGCTAGCTTCACCGCCTTGGCCCAGCGGTGGCCCCAGTCGGTGATCGGCTTCTCGAACCAGCGGTAGAGCTGGTCCGAGAGCACCAGCGCCACGGCGAACGAAAGAAAAAGCAGCGTGCCGCCCACGATGGTGGGACCCGGCAACACCGCGATCACCGCGTGCGCGGCGGTGTACTGCACCAGGTACATCGCATACGAGCGGTGCCCGACGAACGCCAGCGGCTTCGATGCCAGCGCCCGGGCGACCCAGGTGCGGGCGGCGATCAGGGCCGGGATCAGCATTGCGATCAGCAGGCTGTACACCGCGATGGCCGACGCATCGCCGATGCGCCCGGCGATCAGCGGAAAGCGCCGGTGCACCACCAGCAGCGCCAGCACGAGCGCGATGGCCGCGCCATGCGTCATGAGGCAGCGAACCCACCCGAAGGTGCGGCGCGTGTTCATCAGGATGGCCAGCCCCGAGCCGAACAGCATGCCGACGTAGTTCTGCGGCAGCAGGAGTTTCCATTGGAAATCGCCGATGCCGATCATGGCCAGCGCCGCGAGGCAGAAGCCGACGGTCGCCAGGCCCGACCTGAGCGTCATGCCGAAGACCACGAGCAGCGTGGGCCAGACCAGGTAGTACTTCCACTCCACGCCCAGCGTCCAGGTCATGTGCAGGGGTGCCATGTCGGCCAGCTCGTTGAGCAGCGTCAGGTAGTACGGCATGGCCGCCTTCATCTGCTCCCAGGTGCCGTTCTGCGCACCATGGCTCAGGCCCAGCACGGCCAGCAAGACCAGCAGGTAGAGCGGCAGCAGGCGGGTGGTGCGGCGGATGTAGAACGCCTTGAGCGACACGCCGCCAGTGGTGTCGCGCTCGCGCAGCAGCAGCGTGGTGATGAGGAAGCCGGAGAGCACGAAGAAGGCGTGGACGCCGAGCCAGCCCGAGAAGCGCGTCCAGCCGATGCCGCCGAAATGGTCGCTGAAGACGAGGAAGACGGAGACGGCCCGAAGACCGTCGAGTGCGGCGAAATTGCGTGTGCCCTGAAAGTCTTCGAAGCTGATCGCGGTGCCGCGCTCGCCCATCTTGTTGTCCCCTGCATCGTTGGTGCAGGATTTTGCCTTGACAAGGCGTTACAACCACCATGACTAAAGTCATAGTGTGGGACGAAATCAACGCCCGGCGTACCAGCGCAACGCCAGGGCGCCCGCCGCGGCGGCCACGCCGCTCACCAGCGTGCCCCAGGCGATGTCGATGAACGACAGGGCCAGCGGCCAGTTGCGGATGACCGCCAGGTTGGTCAGGTCGTAGGTGCCGTAGCAGAAGAGCCCGAAGAGCCCGCCCAGCACCGCCGCCCGCGTCACGCTCTGCGCATCGGCGCCCGGCAGGATCGCGAAGACCAGCAGGCCGATGGGGTACAGCAGGTAGAACACCGCCGCGAAGGCCAGCCGGGGCTCGGGCGACATCAGGTCGCCCATCGCTTGCTGGTACAGGTTCTTGGCAACGACGCCGAGCCAGAGCATGTCGATCACCAGCAGCACGATGAAGGTGGCGGCCCATGCAAGAAGGTGTTTGGTGCTCATGCGCGGGATCGTATTCGCGCTTTCGGCCCGGCCTGCGAAAATCGCGTCTTTGGACTACAACGGCCCCGCTGACGGACATGCCCCTGCACACCACCGCCCTCGTCTTGTTCTCCGGCGGCCAGGACTCGACCACCTGCCTTGCCGATGCGCTCTCCAAATACCAGCGTGTGGAGACGCTGGGCTTCGACTACGGGCAGCGCCACCGCGTCGAGCTGGACGTGCGCGGCACCATCCTCGCGCAGCTGCGCGAGCGCTTTCCCGACTGGGCGCCGCGCCTGGGCGAAGACCACGTGCTCACGCTCGCGGCGCTGGCCCAGCTGGGTGGCTCCTCGCTCACCGACGAGGTCGCCTTCGCGATGCAGGCCGACGGCCTGCCCAACACCTTCGTGCCCGGGCGCAACCTGCTGTTCCTCACGCTGGCCGGCGCGCTGGCGTACCGGCGCGGCCTGCAGGTGATCGTCACCGGCGTCTGCGAGACCGACTTCTCCGGCTACCCCGACTGCCGCGACGACACCATGAAGGCGATGCAGCTCGCGCTCTCGCTCGGGCTGGAGCGCCGCCTGGTCATCGAGACGCCGCTCATGTGGATCGACAAGGCCGAGACCTGGCAGATGGCGCAGCGCCTGGGCGGCGAGCCGCTGGTCGAGCTGATCGTGGAAGAGACCCACACCTGCTACCTCGGCGATCGCGTGCACCGCCAGGCCTGGGGCTACGGGTGTGGCGAATGCCCCGCCTGCGACCTGCGCAAGAAGGGCTGGGAGCGTTACTCCGATCAGGCCGCTGCCGGCTGAATCGACGAGGTGTCCAGCCGGTAGCGCGCGCCACCGGCGGCGCCTTCTTCCTGCGGCACCAGCGTCCAGCGCTGGTTGTGGAAGTCGCCGACCGCCGCGCGGTGCGCGATCGACACCATCGCGCCGCCGGCCGCATGCACCGTGTCCGACAACCGCTTGTAGAGCTCGCCCTCGGCCTTGGCATCGAGGGCGCTGGTGATCTCGTCGGCGAACAGCCATGCCGGCTTCTTCAACAGCACCCGCGCGATGGCCAGGCGCTGCTGCTCGCCGCCGGAGAGCTTCTGGCTCCACGAATCGCTGTCGTCCAGGCGGCTGGCCAGGTCGGGGAGCAGGGCGTCGGCCAGGGCCTGGCGCAACTGGTCGTCGGTGAAGTTCGCGGCGGGGTTTGGATAGGTCAACGCATCGCGCAGCTTGCCATCGGGCACATAGGGCCGCTGCGGCATGAAGACGGCATCGTCCGGCACCTGCACACGGCCGCGCGAGAAGGGCCAGATGCCCGCAAAGGAGCGGAACAGCGTCGACTTGCCGCTGCCCGAGGGGCCCTGCAGCAGCACGCTGTCGCCCGGCAGGACCGAGAACGCGGCGCTTGAAAGCAACGGGGTGCCGTTGGGCAGGGAGACCGCCAGGTCGCCGGTTTGCAGCATGGCCGCCGGGTCGCGCTGCAGGGCGTTCTCCCGCGTGGCGTGGGCGCGCATGGCATCGTCGAAGGTGGTGAGACGGTCGGTGGTGGCGCGCCACACGGCCACGCTGTCGTAGTTGTCCACGAACCAGCTGAGGGACTCCTGCACCTTGCCGAAGGCCGAGCCGATCTGCATCAGGTGGCCAAGCTGGAAGGCCCCGCCGAAGTACTGCTGCCCCGCCACGAGGAACGGAAAGATCACGGCCGCCTGCCCGAAGAACGAGGTGAAGGTCACCAGGTTCTTCTGCTGCTTGATCAGCAGCAGGTAGTTGCGCAGCACGTCGCCAAAGCGCAGGCCGAGCTGCTCGCGTTCGACCTTTTCCCCGCGGTCCAGCGCGATGGCTTCGCTGTACTCGCGCACGCGCACCAGGTGGTGCCGGAAGTCGGCCTCGTAGCGCTGTTGCCTGAAGTTCAGCCCGATCAACGGGCGGCCGATGAAGTGGGTGACGACCGTGCCGGCAATCGAATATCCCAGTGCCACCCAGACCATCGCGCCGACGATCTGGTAGGTGGTGCCACTGAACGTGAAGGAGAAGTTGCCCGACAGTCCCCAGAGCAGGCCGATGAAGCTCAGGAGCGTGACGACGGCATTGAGCAGGCCCATCGACAGCGACATCGTGGCGCTGGTGAACATCTGCATGTCTTCCTGGATGCGCTGGTCGGGGTTGTCCGGCGCCTGGCCGTTCTGGCCCGCATAGCGCGCGAGTTCCAGGTGATAGAAGGTGCGATCGGCCATCCAGCGCGCAAGGTAGCTGCGCGTCATCCAGGCGCGCCAGCGCAACTGCAGCAGCTGGGTCACGTAGAACTTGAGCACCTGCACCGCGATGTTGGCGAACGCGATCCAGCCGAAGACGCCGACCTCGCGCCAGAAGACCACCGAATCCTTGTTCTGCAGCGCGTCGTAGAAGCGCCCGTACCACTGGTTGCCCAGCACCGCCACGTACACATAGAAGAGATTGAGCGCCACGATGGCCAGCAGCATCGTGCGGGCCCGCCATTTCTCCTCGGACCGGAAGTAGGGCGCCGCCAGCGTGAAGACGCGGCGCAGAACCTGGATGAACGAGCTCGCGCGCGCCGTGACGGATGAAGACATGCAGATTTCCTCGCAGGCGCAGGTGCGCCGGACATCATGAGGAAACCATAGTAGACAAATGTTTCTTAAACGGACCTGAAACCTGGCCGCCGGACCGCAAAAGTTCCGTCAGCGCAACAGGACCCGCGCAGCCGTCGCAAGAAAGTGCGCGAGCGGCGGCGTCTTCAGCCCTTCGACCTTCGCCTCTTCATCCCACAGCCGCAGCCGCACCGCATCGCCGGCCCAGCGGTGCTCGGCAAAACGGCTCGCCGCCGCCGCATCCATCACCCCGCCCTGCAGCGCCAGGCTGCGCACCGAATCCGGCGAGAGCCTGGAGAAATAGTCCGGCCGCGTCGCGCACAGGTAGCGCTTGGCATCCACATGCAGCCGGATCGGCTCGCGCACTTCCACATCGAAGGCGCCGCGCAAAAGAGGCAGCGCGATGTATTGATGGCGGTCGTCGATGCCCAGTTCGGTGGGCGATTGCACGAGCGTCTGGTGCTCGGCGATCAGCAGGTGGCCCAGGTCGTGCAGCAGCGCGGCCGTGACGAGCGCATCGCCCGCGCCCGCCTGCTCGGCGAACCACGCGCACTGCAGCGCGTGCTCCAGCTGCGACACCGGCTCGCCCGCGTAGGCAACCCCGCCGCGTTCGGCGAACAGGCGGGCGATCTCTGCGAGGTCGAGTGTCATGGAAGTGAAACGGAAGCGCGTGCGACAGCCCGTGAAGCGTCGCCGTGCGCCATGACATCCGTGTGACGCATCTGACAAACCCCTGTCACATGGCGCTGCGAGCATCGCCGCGTTCACGGCCGAGGTCGTGCGTACTTTTGTCCGCGTCATTTCCAATTTTCCCGAGGGATTTCCCATCATGCTGCTTCGCTTCATCCGTCGTGCCGCCGTGCCAGCCGCCCTGTTCTCGCTGGCGTTCGCAGCCTTTGCACAGGGCCGCACCGAACTGCTGGTCTACACCGCGCTCGAAGCCGACCAGGTGCAGGCCTACAAGGCCGCGTTCGAAAAGGAAAACCCCAGCATCGAGCTGAAGTTCGTGCGCGATTCGACCGGCATCGTCACCGCCAAGCTGCTGGCCGAAAAGGCCAACCCGCAGGCCGACGTGGTGTGGGGCCTGGCCGCCACCTCGCTGATGCTGCTGGACAAGGAAGGCATGCTCCAGCCCTACGCGCCCAAGGGCCTGGACGCCATCAAGCCCACCATGCGCGATCCGGCCAATCCGCCCAAGTGGGTCGGCATGGACGTGTGGTCGTCGGCCATCTGCTTCAACACCGCCGAAGCCACGAAGAAGAACCTGCCCAAGCCCACGAGCTGGGCCGACCTCGCCAACCCGATCTACAAGGGCCAGATCACCATGCCCAACCCCGCGGCATCGGGCACCGGCTACCTGATGGTGTCGGGCTGGATCCAGATGATGGGCGAAGAAAAAGCGTGGAAGTACATGGACGCGCTGCACCAGAACATCGGCATCTACAGCCAGTCGGGCAGCAAGCCCTGCCGCCAGGCCGGCGCCGGCGAGTTCGCCCTCGGCATGTCCTTCGAATACCGCGCCAACAAGACCAAGCGCGACGGCGCGCCGATCGACATCGTGCTGCCCAAGGAGGGCCTGGGCTGGGACATGGAAGCCACCGGCATCATCAAGACCAGCAAGAAGCAGGAAGCCGCCAAGGCGCTGGCCGACTGGGCTGTGACGAAGCAGGCCAACGAGCTGTACGCAAAGAACTTCGCGGTGCTCGCGCTGCCGGGCATCCAGGAGAAGCTCGAATTCGTGCCGGGCGACGTCGAGAAGCTGCTCGCCAAGAACGACTTCACCTGGGCTGCCGCGAACCGCGACCGCATCCTGACGGAATGGTCCAAGCGCTACGAATCGAAGTCCGAAAAGAAGCCGATGTAATGAGCTCGCCCCCAGTCTGCGCGCACTTCGTGTCGCTTCGCCAACCCCCTACCGGGGGCAACACCTGCGGCCCGGCAAAGCCGGTTCCGCGGTGTTCCTTGACTGACGGGCTTCGACCATGACCAGTTTTCTTTCTCTCCGCGGCATCGGCAAGTCCTTTGGCGCCACCCGCGTGCTCGACGGCATCGACCTGGACATCGAGCCGGGCGAATTCGTGTGCCTGCTCGGTCCCTCGGGTTGCGGCAAGACCACGCTGCTGCGCATCGTGTGCGGCATCGAGCGCGCCGACAGCGGGCAGATCCTGCTGGGCGGCCAGGACATTGCGGGCCTGCCGCCCGCGGCGCGCGGCTTCGGCGTGGTGTTCCAGTCGTATGCGCTGTTTCCCAACCTCACGGCGGCGCAGAACATCGCCTACGGCCTGCATCCCACCGGCGCCCTCGCCCGCGAGATGGCCAGGCGCTCGCGCGAGATGCTCGACCTCGTCGGCCTCGCCGCGCATGCCGACAAGTACCCGGTGCAGCTCTCGGGTGGCCAGCAGCAGCGCGTGGCCCTGGCCCGCGCCCTGGCGCCCAACCCGCGCCTGCTGCTGCTGGACGAGCCGCTCTCCGCGCTCGACGCGCAGGTGCGCGCGAGCCTGCGCAGCGAGATCCGCTCGCTGCAAAAGCGCCTGGGCATCGTCACCATCATGGTCACGCACGACCAGGAAGAAGCCCTCTCGATGGCCGACCGCGTGGTGCTGATGCACAACGGCCGCATCGAGCAGGCCGGCACGCCCGATGAGCTGTACCGCCAGCCGCGCACCCGCTTCGTCGCGGGCTTCGTCGGCCGCATGAACATGCTGCCCGCGACCGTGCTGGCCGACGGCAAGGTGCGCGTGCGGGACAGCGAACTGTTCTGCGCGCCGGGCAACCTCAACAGCTTGAGTGTGGGTTCGCAGGCCACCGTGGGCATCCGTCCCGAGCACGTGGTGGTCAAGCGCTTCGGCACCGAGCTGGGCGCCAACAGTTTTGCGGCACGTTTGCTCGACACGGAATTCTTCGGCAACCGCACCTCGGCGCGGCTGGCCTGCGAGCCGCTGGGCATCGAGATCGAAGCCGAGCTGCCCGCGGATGCGCGCTACGGCGGCGAAGAGCCGCTGGTGCCCAGCAGCATGGTGCACATCCAACTGCCTTTGAATGCACTGTCGGTCCTGGCGCACTGAGCCATGAGCAGCACCCCCGACGCCATCGCCGCCCGGCCGATGGCGATGCCGCGCACGAGCGCGTTCGACCGCGAGCGCTGGCTCACCGGTGCGGCGGTTGCCCTCGTCGTGCTGCTGTTGGTCGTGATCGTCGCGCTGCCCGTCGGCGCGCTGGTCGGCCAGAGCTTCTTCGATCGCACGGGCGCCTTCGTGGGCCTGGCGAACTTCGCGCGCTACCTCGACAGCCCGGCGCTCGTGCAGTCGGCCTTCAACAGCCTGTGGATCGCCGCGGTCAGCGCCGTGATCTGCACGGCCATCGCCTACGTGTTCGCCTACGCGCTCACGCTCTCGTGCATGCCGGCCAAGGGGCTGCTGCGCGCGGTGGCGCTCATCCCGCTGCTCGCGCCTTCGCTGCTGCCGGCCATCAGCCTGGTCTACCTGTTCGGCAACCAGGGCCTCTTCAAGGGGCTGATGGGCGATGCCTCGATCTACGGGCCGCTGGGCATCGTGCTCGGCTCGGTGTTCTGGACGCTGCCGCATGCGCTGCTGATCCTCACCACCGCCATGGCCACGTCCGATGGCCGCCTCTATGAAGCGGCAGAGACGCTCGGCGCCTCGCGCTGGCGCATCTTCCGCACCGTGACACTGCCGTCCTCGCGCTACGGCCTCATCGTGGCCGCGATGGTGGTGTTCGTGCTCGTCATCACCGACTTCGGCGTGCCCAAGGTGGTCGGCGGGCAGACCGGCGTGCTCGCGACCGACATCTACAAGCAGGTGGTCGGCCAGCAGAACTTCCAGATGGGCGCGGTGGTCGGCCTCGTGCTGCTGATTCCGGCGGTGCTGTCCTTCCTGGTCGAGCGCCACGTTCGCGGCAAGCAGGCCTCGGCGCTCTCGGCACGCGCCACGCCATACCGGCCTGAACCGGTGAAGGTGCGCGATCGCGCTCTGCTCGCGTTCTGCGTGCTCACGGCCTTTGCCATCCTCGTGATGATCGGCATGGCGGTGTTCGCATCGCTGGCCACCTACTGGCCCTACCAGCTCGCGCCGTCGCTGAAGAACTACGACTTCAGCAACATGGACGGCGGCGGCTGGGGCAGCTACTTCAACTCGCTGCGCCTTGCGCTGTGCGCCGCGCTGGCGGGTGCGCTCGTCACCTTCGTCTCGGCCTACCTGGTGGAGAAGCCGCGCCACTTCGGCCTCTTGCGCGAACTGCTCAACCTGCTGGCGAACCTGCCGCTCGCGGTGCCGGGGCTGGTGCTGGGCGTGGGCTACATCTTCTTTTTCATCTCGCCGTCGAATCCGCTGAACGGCCTCTACGGCGGCATGACGATCCTGGTGATCTGCACGGTGGCGCATTTCTTCTCGGTAGCGCACCTCACCTCGCTCGCCGCGCTGCGTCAGCTCGACCGCGAGTACGAGCTGGTGTCCGAGTCGATGGGCGTGCCGTTCTGGCGCACGCTCTGGCGCGTGCACCTGCCGGTGGCGCTGCCGACCGTGCTCAACGTGGGCGGCTATTTCTTCGTCAACGCGATGACCACCGTGTCGGCCGTCGTGTTCCTCTACTCGCCGCAGACCACGCTGGCCGCCATCGCCGTGCTCAACATGGACGATGCCGGCGACGTGGCGCCCGCGGCCGCGATGGCCTCGCTGATCATGCTCACGGCCGCCATCGGCCGCGGGGTGTTCGCACTGGCCGGCCACTGGGCGCTCGAGCGCACCCAGGCCTGGAGAAACCGGTAGCGTCTGGCCTCTCTCGGCGCGGCGTCCGACTTGACGCGCAAGGCGGCGGGCATAGCATCCGCCGCATGAGAAGCACAGCACTCGCTCTTCTGTTCTGCATCGGCTTCCTCGCAGCCGGTTGCGACGACAAGCCCAAGCCGGGTGGGCCGATGCCCAAGGCTTCGGCGAACGTCACGCTGCCGGTCGTGTCGGTGAGCTGATCCGCGTCTCGCGCGCGCAGGCGGCCCCGCGCCGCCGGACATTACGTGCCCGCGTCTTCGCGCCGGAGGGTTATCCTCGGCGAGGAGAAAAACAATGAAGACATCCGAGACAACCGTCCACGCGGCGGATTCGCGCTACGCCATGCTGCGCCTGGCCCTCACGCTCCTGATCATGACGGTCGGCAGCAGCGGCATGTACGTGGTCTCGGTGATGCTGCCTGCGGTGCAGGCCGAATTCGGCATCGACCGAGCCGCGGCCTCGCTGCCCTACACCTGGCTGATGCTCGGCTTCGGTTTCGGCGGCGTGGTCATGGGCAAGCTGGCGGACCGTTTCGGCGTGATGTGGCCGCTCCTCGTGGGCTCGGTCTTCCTCGCGGCGGGCTACATCGCCACGGGGCTGTCGGGCGACATCGTCTCGTTCACCATCGCGCAGGCCCTGCTGGTCGGCCTGCTCGGCAGCTCGGCCGCCTTTGCGCCGCTGGTGGCCGACACCTCGCTCTGGTTCGTCAAGCGGCGCGGCATCGCGGTGGCGATCTGCGCGAGCGGCAACTACGTCGCCGGTGCCATCTGGCCACCCATCGCGCAGCACTTCATCGAGACGGTCGGCTGGCGCCAGACCTACATCGGCATGGGCATCTTCTGCGGCATCGCGATGGCGGTGCTCGCGCTCTTCTTTCGCGCGCGGCCGCCCGCAGTGGCCGTGGCGCCGACCGGCAATGCATCGAACAATGCCGTGCCGCCGCGCGACATGACGCGCCCCTTCGGCCTCGGCATGACAACGGCGCAGGGCCTCCTGTGCGTCGCGGCCGTGGCCTGCTGCGTGGCGATGGCGATGCCGCAGGTGCACATCGTGGCGTACTGCGGCGACCTGGGCTACGGGCCCACGCAGGGCGCGATGATGCTGTCGCTGATGCTGGGCTTCGGCGTGGTGAGCCGGCTGGTGTCGGGCGCCATCTGCGATCGCATCGGCGGGCTGCGCACGCTGCTGCTGGGCGGGGTGCTGCAGTGCATTGCGCTGCTCCTGTTCCTGCCGTTCGACGGGCTCGCGTCGCTCTACGTGATCTCGGCGTTGTTCGGGCTTTTCCAGGGCGGCCTCGTGCCGGCCTACGCGATCATCGTGCGCGAGCACTTTCCGCCGAAGGAAGCCGGCGCGCGCGTGGGCACGGTGCTGATGTTCTCGCTGTTCGGCATGGCGCTGGGCGGGTGGATGTCGGGCAAGGTCTTCGACCTGACCGGCAGCTACCACGCGGCGTTCTTGAACGGCATCGGCTGGAACCTGCTGAACCTCTGCATCGCGTCGTTCCTGCTGTTCAGGCTGTACCGCCTGCGGCTTCGGCCACCAGGCGGCCCAGTGTCCGCATAGCCTTCTCGCTCTGCGCGTTCCACGCGTGGCCGTAGTTCAGGCGCAGGCAGTGCGTGAACGCGCGCGTCGCCGAGAAGATCGGCCCCGGCGCGACGCTGATGCCGAGCGCCAGCGCCTGGCGATGGATGTCCAGCGCGTTCACCTGCGGCGGCAGCTCGACCCACAGGAAGTAGCCACCCAGCGGCCGCGTGGCGCACGTGCCTTCGGGAAAGTAGTGCCCCACCGCCTGCGCGAAGGTCGCCTGCTGCATCGCGAGCGTCTGGCGGAGCTTGCGCAGGTGCTTGTCGAGGCCGCCTTTTTCCAGGTACGCCGCGAGCGCGAGTTGCGCGGGCGCCGATGTGCTGAGGGTGAACGTGAGCTTCTGCCGCGCCACCTTGCGGGCGAACCGCCCGGCCGAGGTCCAGCCGATGCGGTAGCCCGGCGCCAGGCACTTGGAGAACGACGAGCAATGCAGCACCAGCCCCTGCGTGTCGAAGGCCTTGGCCGGCGCGGGCCGGCGCTCGCCGAAGTAGAGCTCGGCGTACACGTCGTCCTCGATCAGCGGCAGTTCGTGGCGCGCGAGCAGTTCGACCAATGCCTTCTTCTTCGCATCGGGCATCAGGCTGCCGAGCGGGTTCTGGAAAGTCGTCATGAGCCAGCAGGCCTTGGGCTGGTGCGCCGCGATGGCCTGCTCGAGCGCGCCGAGGTCGATGCCTTCGCCCGGATGCGTCGGCACCTCGATGGCCTTCAGGCCCATGCGCTCCAGCGCCTGCAGCGCGGCATAGAAGGTGGGCGATTCGACGATCACCGCATCGCCCGGCCGCGTGACCGCCGCGAGACACAGGTTGAGCGCCTCGAGCGCGCCGTTGGTGATGACGATTTCTTCGGCCGGCACCTGCATGCCGTCGGCCAGATAGCGCAGCGCGATCTGCCGCCGCAGCGCCGCGCTGCCCGGCGTGAGGTCGTCCACCGTGCTCCATGGGTCCAGCGACTTGGCGCTCGCGGCCATGAACTGGCCCAGCCGCGCCAGCGGAAACAGCAGCGGGCTCGGAAACGCCGAGCCGAAGGGCACGACCTTGCGCGACATGCTGGCTTCCAGGATGTCGAACACCTGGTCGCTCACGTCGAGCGACATGGGGCCGTCCGCGGGGCGCGAGGTGAGGGTGGATTCGGGCGGCGCATCGCGCAGGCCCCCGCCCGTGACGTAGTAGCCCGAACGGTCGCGCGCCCGCACGAGGCCGCGCGCTTCCAGCAGGTAGTAGGCCTGGAACACCGTCGAGGCGCTGACCCCGCGGCTCTGTCCGGTGTGGCGCACCGAGGGCAGGCGGTCGCCGGTCTTCAGCGTGCCGTTGCGGATCGAGGCCTCGATGTCTGCGGCCAGGGCCTCGTAGCGTTTCATGGCGCGGGGTTCTTCATTGGCACGGACTTTATCTGCACCGGTGAATCGGGTCGAATCTGCATCTGTTTTTTGGGGGCTTTCTGGGGCACAGTCGGTGCATGTCCAATCTCATGCGCGCGGTGCGCGCCGTTCTCTGGAGTTTCATCGGGCTGGGCGGACGCCGCGCCGACGCCGAGGGGCGGACCGCGCAGGTCGGCATCCTGCCGCTGATCGGCGTCGCGCTGGTCGTGGTGCTGTTGCTGGTCGCGGGCCTGATCACATTGGCGCGCTTCGTGGCCGGCACATGACGGCCGGTCTCCGCTCCTTCGCGCTCGCGCTGCTGTTCCTCGCGCAGGGCCTGGCGGGCGCCGCGCCGCCGGCCACCGTGCCCGACACCATCGAGCAGCGCGTGGCCGCGTGCATCGCCTGCCACGGCCGCGAAGGCGCGACCACCAATGCGGGCTTCTTTCCGCGGCTGGCCGGCAAGCCCGCGGGCTACCTGTTCAACCAGCTCGTGAGCTTTCGCGACGGCCGCCGCTTCAACGCCGACATGGCGTACATGGTGCAGCACCTCTCGGACGCGTACCTGCGCGAGATGGCCGAGTACTTCGCGGGGCTCGACCTGCCGTATCCGCCGATCTCCCCCAGCAGCGACGCCACGCCCGACCAATTGCAGCGCGGCCGCAAGCTCGCGCTCGAAGGCGATGCGGCGCGCGGCATCCCGGCCTGCGTGCAGTGCCACGGCGCGGCGCTCACCGGCGTGCAGCCGGCGATCCCGGGGCTGCTCGGGCTGCCGCGGCTCTATGTGTCCTCGCAGCTGGGCGCCTGGCTCACGAGCGAGCGGCATGCGATGGCGCCCGACTGCATGGCCGAGGTCGGCCGCCACATGAGCACGGCCGACATCAATGCCGTCGCGAGCTGGCTGGCCGTGCAGCCGATGCCCGCGGACACAAAGCCGGCGGCAACGCTGCCCGCACCCCTGCCTGGATCGCAGCGTGTAGCCTGCGGCGGCATGCCGAAGTGAGCGCGCGATGAAACTGCGACACCTCGGCTGGACCCTCCTCACCCTGATCGTGCTGGCGGCCGTATGCGCCGGCGTGCTCGTGGCGATGAACCTGCGCGGCGAAGACCCGCTGCCCGAACAAGCCCAGGCCTTCGACGCCACGCCCCAGCAGGTCGAGCGCGGCCGCTACCTCGCGCTGGCCGGCAATTGCGCGGGCTGCCACACCACGCGCGGCGGCCAGCCCTACGCGGGCGGCCTGCCGATCGAGACACCCTTCGGCACCATCCATTCGAGCAACCTCACGTCCGACGCGAAGGCCGGCATCGGCGGCTGGAGCAGCGCGCACTTCTGGCGCGCGATGCACAACGGCCGCAGCAAGGACGGGCGGCTTCTCTACCCGGCGTTCCCGTACCCCAACTTCACCAAGGTGACGCGCGAGGACTCGGACGCCATCTACGCGTACCTGCGCACCGTCGCGCCCGCACCCGCGCCGAACCTGGCGCACCGGCTGCGCTTTCCCTACGACACGCAGGCCGCGCTGGCGGTGTGGCGCGCGCTCTCGTTCAAGCCCGAGCCCTTCGTGGCCAACGCGGGCAAGCCGGCCGAATGGAACCGCGGCGCCTACCTCGTCGATGGCCTCGGCCATTGCATCGCCTGCCACGGCGCGCGCAATTCGTTGGGTGCGACCGAGACCAGGCTCGGCCTCTCGGGTGGGCTCATCGCGGTGGAGAACTGGTATGCGCCATCGCTCACCGACAGGCACCAGGCCGGCGTGGCCGGATGGCCCACGGCCGACGTGGTGGCGCTGCTCAAGACCGGCACCGCGCCGGGCGGCTCGGTGATGGGGCCGATGGCCGACGTGGTGTTCCGCAGCACGCAGCACCTGAGCGAGGCCGACCTCACGGCGATGGCGGGCTATCTGAAAGACCTGCCCGACGTTCCCAAGTCGGGCGAGCCTGCACGCACGCCCGCTTCCATCCGCCGCGACGCCGGCACGATGGCGCGCGGCGGCAAGATCTACGACCAGCGCTGCGCCTACTGCCATGGCGACCAGGGGCAGGGCGCGACCGGCGCCTACCCGCCGCTGGCGGGCAACCGCGCGGTGAACATGTCGCCGCCGACGAACCTCATCCAGGTGGTCTCGCACGGCGGCTTCCTGCCATCGACGGCGGGCAATCCGCGCCCCTACGGCATGCCGCCGTTCGGCCAGGTGCTCGATGCAGCGGAAGTGGCGGCCGTGCTCACCTACATCCGCGGCGCGTGGGGCAACGACAGCACGCCCGTCACGCAACTGGACACCATGCGGCGCTGAGCGCCCTCAGATGTTCGTGCTCGAGGGAATGCGGCTCGGCAGCAGGTGCTCGTAAGGCCGGGTGCGCGTGGTGTTGCGCTGGCGGATGGTGTTCTCGATGCCGGCCAGCGCGGTGCGAAAGCGCTCCAGCGGCCCGCCCGGCCCCGCGACCGCCGCATCCAGCAGCACCGGCAGGTGCGGAAAGATGTTGTCCTTGTATTCGCCCAGCGGCCGGTAGTACACGCCTCCGAGAATGTGGAACAGCAGGATCTGCTCCTGCGCCGCGAGCCGCGAAGGCAGCATCTGCGACCAGCTCGCCTCGCTCTGGCCCGCGCTCGTCGTGGGTGCCGGCGTGCCGCCCGCGCCTGCGCTGAAGGGCGCATAGGTCATCACCGAATACTGCGGGAAGTTCACCGCCGCATGCTGTGCGCTGGTGTTGAAGATGATCGCGGTGAGCACGTCGACCAGCTGCACGCGCGTGGCGATGGCGCGAAAGCCCTTCACCTTGCCGGTCGTGGCCAGTTCGCTCGCCCAGGCCGCGAGTTCGTAGTCGCCCGTCACGTCGCTGTCGCTCGGGTAGTACACGGCCACGTAGTCGGCCACCCACTGCGCGATGGCGTTCCACACCAGCAGCGCGTCGTCGCGGTAAGGGTAGTCGGGCAGCGCCGTCGTGTCGTCCACGCCGCGCGCGCGCAGGTCGTTGGGCAACATCAGGCGGTCGTAAAAATCGCAGGCCAGCCGGTCGCGGCCGCACTCGCGCTGCAGCGTCTGGATGGGCGCCGCGAGGATCACGTCGCCCGTGGTCAGCGGCGCCATGATGATCAGCGTGGCGAACTCGTTGATGAACATCGCGCCTTCCAGGTGCGGCGAGAGCAGGCGGCTGAGGGGATGCGCCGTCGCGAGCTGGCGCTGCGTGGCCATCGCGAAGGCCTCGGACATCAGGTGCGTGCGGCCCAGGTGCACGAACATCTCGTGGTAGTTGAAGTCGGCCACCTGCACCGCGGTCTTGGCCGACTGCCAGGCCCAGTAGGCCTCGGCATCGGTGGTGTCGTCGGCGCGCAGGAAGATCGGGTTCTGCAGCGGGTCCTGCCCGCACTGGATGGCGACCGGCACGAGCGAGCGGCCGTTCTTCGGGCGCGCGAAGAGAGCGATCGGCGCGTAGACGTAACCCGTGCCCGTGAGCGGCTTGGCGACCGGACCGATCGGCGCCATGTCGCCGAGGCCCTCGTAGTCCAGCAGGTAGAGCCGGCCCGCGGCCGCCGCATCGGCGAGGCTGTCGTTGGCGCCCATGACCTGCTGGTACTGCGCGTTGCCCAGCGGGAACCTGGTGGGCAGCGACGTGGCCCGCTGCAGCAGCATCGGGTTCGGCCCGGCCACGCGCATGGCCGCGAACAGGTCGTTGTCGTGCAGGATCTGCGAGATGGACGGCTTCTCGATGGTGACGAACAGCGCGTCGTACTGCGCGAGCGTCTTGGGTCCGTTCAGCGCGCCCAGCGGTCCTTGCGAGAGCAGGTCGTGGTGGATCTGCTTGAGCTGCGTGCCCGCGTCGCCCACGCTGCCGGCGAGCGTGCCCAGCAGCGCCAGCACCGCCGCCGGCAGCGCGAGGAGGCCTGCGTTCTGCGCCGCCAGCTGGTCGAACGTGGCCTGCAGCCCGGCGATGCGCGTGCGCAGGTTGTCCAGCGACTGCAGGCTGCCCGAGGCGAGCGTGCTGGTGGCGAACGAGGCCGCGAAGTTGGTCACCGCCTCGACCGCCTTCGACACCGTCTTCAGCTGATGCTCCACGGCCGGCAGCTCGCCCACCGGCACCACCGCGCCCATCGGCACGCCCGCGAGGTTGATGTGCGATTCGGTCCAGAGGTAAGTCGCCTGTCGCCCGACCAGCTCGAGCCGCCGCAGCGTGGCGCTGATCGGGTCGATCTTCTGCGGCAGCGTGGGCTTGAGCACCGGCAGCGCGGCCGATGCGGTGGAAGGCTTGCCGGCCAGCAGGCCGAGACCGCCCGCCGAGGCGGACCACTTGAGGATGTCTCTGCGCTTCATTCGGGGAGTCCCTGTCGTTGTTGTGAATCTCGAGAGGCCGTGGGTGGGCTTGGCCTGTTAAATCGAACGCTCGTTCTATTTAGTGGGCGGATTCTGCGGAGGGGGCGGGGGCTTGGCAATGAGGGTTGGTGCGTAGGGCGAAGGTGCTCATGCGGCGATGAAATTGCGTTCCGCGAGAACAAGTGCCATGGCGGGTGACGATGCTTGACAGTGTGTTTGTCGTGGGAGGTCTACAACGGAGCTTCCAATAAAAGCGCACAAGGGAGCTCATGAACACGACCGCAGGACATCCAGCAGCCAGGCACGCCGCACCGAAGCCCAAACCCAGGACCGGATTCGAAAAATGGGAAGACAACATCGACAAGGCCGACGACCGATGGAATGCCTACGACTGCGAGATACGGTCGGCCGTCGATGAATACGACAGGCATCTGTCGCGCACGCCGGGCTACGTTCCGCTCGATTGGCGGGTCGTCAAGGCGATGCTGTGGGTGGAGACGGGGGCGAATCTTCCTCAATGGAGATCGGCCCCCATGCAGATCGGCAACAACAGTGATCCTGGCTTGATGGCACTGCTCGGTGGCAAAGAGGGCGGCGACCTGATCATCCCCCCGTCGTTTCGCGTTGGCCTGTCCGTCGGCGCGGTGAAGTCCGCGCCTACCCATAACATCCGGGCCGGCATCGGTTACCTGCTCATGCGGATGGCGAACTTTGAATTCAAGAGCGTGCCGGACCGAGACACCCAGACCTACGATGTGACCGTGAGGGCCGGCGACAGCATCGACAAGATCGCGAGAGCGCAGGGAAGTACGCCCGAGGTGATGAGAAAGCTCAACCCGTCGAGCTACCTGCTCAAGCCCGGCGATGTGTTGAAGTACCAGAAGGCATCCATCCAGCGTGTCGTTACCGGCTGGAAGCCGATCACTCCTTCGGGTGTCGCGACCTACTACAACGCCGGGGGCGATTCGATGTACGCAAGGAAGATGGACCACGCGCTGGGCGCCGTGCGCCAGGCGAAGGGTGCGACATGCAATTGATCAGGGCCGTGGGCCTTTGCCTGCTTTGCGTTGCAGGCCTTGCGGCAGCGGCCGATACCTCGTTCACCGGCGCTTTCAACGGCACGGGCCGCGCGTGCAACGGTTCTCTCTTCGTGCGCCAACGGACCATCGAGTGGATATCGACTTACAGCATCTGCAAGCCGAGCCGCTACGAAGTTCTCGAGAAGGATCTGGCGGGTGATCACCAGCGGATCGCGTTTCGCGTCAAGACGCGCAGCCGCCAGTGCAGGTACGAAGTGTTCGAACTCCAGCAGGTCAGTCGATACGGCTGGGCGGCGGATGGCTATCCGTCGCTCGAAGCGTTCCAGAAGCGGGAGCTGCCGGATTGGCGCAATTCTCCTGTGCCGGAACGCTTCGTCCTTGAATGCCCCATGGTCCGCCTGAACTGATCGCCCCGGCCGCGCCTACCCCGCAGCCACATGCGGATGCCGCGCGCTCTCGTACAGCGTCCGCGCCAGATTCCGATGCTTCGCCAGCAGCGGCGTCAGCTCCAGCCCCGTGAAGCGCCCCTCACGAATGCGGATCTCCCCGTTGATCACGCTCAACGAAACTTCCCCCGGCGTGCAGAACACCAGCGCCGCCACCGGGTCATGCCACGCCCCCGCGTGCGCCACGCCGCGCATGTCGAAGGCCACGATGTCCGCCGACATGCCCGGCTCGAGCGCGCCGATGTCGTCGCGCCCCAGCACGCGCGCTCCGCCGAGCGTCGCGATCTCCAGCGCCTCGCGCGCCGTCATCGCCGCGGGGCCGTAGCCCACGCGCTGCAGCAGCATGGCCTGCCGCGCTTCGCCCAGCATGTGCGCGCCGTCGTTCGATGCGCTGCCGTCCACGCCCAGGCCCACGGACACGCCCGCGCGCCGCATCGCCCCGATGGGCGCGATGCCCGAGGCCAGGCGCATGTTCGAGCACGGGCAGTGCGCCACGCCCGTGCCGGTGCGACCGAACAATGCAATTCCCGCCTCGTCCAGCTTCACGCAGTGCGCGTGCCACACGTCGCGGCCGACCCAGCCCAGGTCTTCGGCGTACTCGGCCGGTGTCATGCCGAACTTCTCGCGCGAGTAGGCGATGTCGTTGTCGTTCTCGGCCAGGTGCGTGTGCAGCGACACGCCGCGCTCGCGCGCCAGCTCGGCCGACAGCCGCATCAGGTCGCGCGAGACCGAGAACGGCGAGCAGGGCGCGAGCACGATGCGGCGCATCGAATGGCGCGAGGCATCGTGCCAGCGGCCGATGAGGCGCTCGCTGTCGCGCAATATCGCCTCCTCGGTTTCCACCACCTCGTCGGGCGGCAGGCCACCGGCGCTGCGGCCCACGCTCATGCTGCCGCGCGCTGCGTGGAAGCGCATGCCCATCGCATCGGCCGCCTCGATCGAATCGTCCAGCTTCGAGCCGTTCGGAAAGAGATAGAGATGGTCGCTCGTGGTGGTGCAGCCCGAGCGCATCAGCTCGGCCATCGCGGTCTGCGTCGAGACGCGAATCATCTCGGGCGTGAGCCGCGCCCACAGCAGGTACAGGTTCGTGAGCCAGCCGAAGAGCTCCGCGTCCTGCGCCTCGGGCACCGCGCGGGTGAGGCTCTGGTACATGTGATGGTGCGTGTTGACCAGGCCCGGCATCACCACATGGCCATGCATGTCGATGGCCTCGGCCTGGCCGTTGCGCAGCGCGTCGAGGTACGCGGTGGGCAGCTCGGCGGTGGGCCCGGCCCAGGCCACCGCGGGCCCGTCGGTCACCACGGCGCCGTCGGCGATTTCGCGCCGCGCGGCGTCCATGGTGACGAGGATGTCGGCATGTCGAAGGATCAGCATGCCGGCATTTTGCGCGCGAGGCTCAGAGGTCCGGCAAGCCCATCGCCGGATCGCTTACCGTGTGCTTGCCGGTTTCCACGCGGCCGGCAAAGCGCCGGTAGTAGGCCGGGTCGGCATCGCAGGTGACCGCGAAGTCGTACCACTGGCCGCTCGCTGCAAGCTCCCAGTGCTGGTCGGTCGTGGCGCCGCCGTTCACCGTCGCGGTCCACGGGCCGTCGCCGCGGTAGGCCTTGGCGCGGATGGTGAACTTGCAGGCCGCCTTGCCGTCGTTGCGCATGCTCAGGTAGACGTTGCCGTTGGCGATGTCGTAGCACACGCGCACCTCGGGCACCGCCGCATCGCCCGCGCGCACGGCGTTGAGGTCGCCCTGGAAGTGGCGATGAAAGCCGTTCGGCCCGAGCACCCACAGGTCGTACTTGCCGGCGTTGTCGGCGGCCGCGGCCCAGGTGTCGTCCAGCGACTTGCCCGGCTCCACCATGTAGCGGCGCGGCAGGCGGTCCAGGTTCAGCTTGTCGTAGACATGGAACACGGCCGCGGCCTTGCCGCTGTTGGCGAACAGCAGCTGCACCTTGCCCCCGGTCGTGTCGGCCTTGGCGCTCGCATGCAGCTCGTAAGGCAGCGCGCGCGACGGCCGCGTGCCCGTGACCTGCACCGGCAGCTTGCCATCGCCCGGCGGCGTGACCTGCGGCAGCGCGTCCTGCGCGGCGCGCACCTGGTCGGCCTCGGCCTTGCTGCGGCGGCCTGCGAGCGTGGGCAGCGCCTCTTCATTCGGCGTGGCGAAGTTGAAGGCGCTCGTGAGGTCGCCGTTCACCGCGCGGCGGAACGGGCTGATGTTGGTTTCCTTCACACCGAAGCGCGCTTCGAGAAAACGCAGCACCGAGGTGTGGTCGAAGGTCTGCGAGTTGACCCAGCCGCCGCGGCTCCACGGCGAGAGCACGTACATCGGCACGCGCATGCCGGGGCCGTAGACGTTGCCGTCGGGCGTGGGCTGCGAGGCGGTCATGCCCGGGGGCTTGGGGTGGTTGAAGTACTCGTAGCTCAGGTCCGCGTCCGACAGCGTGGTCTTGCCGGCGAAGGTTTTCACGCCCGGGTCGGCCGAGGGAATCGGCGAAGGCGCCGAGGCCGAGGGCACGTGGTCGAAGTAGCCGTCGTTCTCGTCGAAGTTGACGATGAAGACGGTCTTGCTCCACACCTCGGGCACTGCGGTGAGCGCGTCCAGCACTTCCTGGATGTACCAGGCGCCCTGCACGGGGCTCGACGGGCCGGGGTGCTCGGAGTACACGTCCGGCGGAATGACCCACGAGACCTGTGGCAGGCGGCCGGCCTTCACGTCGGCGCGGAACGCATCGAAGATCGCGCCCGCATCGAAGGCCGCCTGGTCGGCCACCGGCAGCGTGTTGGCCGTGCCCTTGTAGAGCGGGTTGCCGGCATCGTCGCCGGGCGCGTAGGCGGGCGAGGAGCCCTGCGCTCCGGACGTGCTCACCGGCTTGCCCGAAGTCTCGTTCGCCTTGCGGTACGGCTTGAAGCCCAGGAGCGGATTGCAGCCGTAGTTGTTGGGAATGTTCTGGTAGACGATCCAGCTGACGTTGGCTTCCTGCAGGCGCTCGGCATAGGTCTTCCACTCGTAGCCTTCGGTCGAGGGACCGGTGGAGCTCCACGGGTTGACGTTGTTCACGTAGGCCTGGTTGCCGCCGGCCGCGCTGTTGGGGCCGTTGGTGCCGGTCCAGTGGAACGAACGGTTGGCGTGCGTGCCGGTGTGCATCGCGCAGTGGTAGTCGTCGCAGATCGTGAAGGCGTTGGCCAGCGCGAACTGGAACGGCAGCTCGGCTTCCGCGAGGTAGCCCATCGACTGCGTGAAGGGCGCCTTGTTGCTCACCTTCTTGTACCGCGGCCATTGGTAGAGGCGCCCGCCGTCCCAGGCGTTGTGCGAGTCGACCCAGGTGTGCGGCGTGCTGCTCACGCGCTGCGCGTTGCCCTTGGTCGCATCCAGGTGGTAGGGCACCACCTGCTTGCCGGCGTCGTCCAGTTGCTGCCACACGGCCAGGCCGTTGGGCAGCGGAATGGTCATGCGATCGCCGAAGCCGCGCACGCCCTTGAGCGTGCCGAAGTAGTGGTCGAACGAACGGTTTTCCTGCATCAGGATCACGACGTGCTCGACGTCCATGATCGTGCCCGTCTTGTTGTTGGCGGGGATCGCCAGGGCGCGGCGGATGCTCGGCGGAAAGGCCGAGAGCGCGAGCGCGGCGGCACCGGTGGTCGCGGTGCCCGTGAGGAATTTGCGGCGTGAGGTCATGGTGTTTTGTTCTGGGTGTTTCTCGTCGTGCGATCAGGGCGCGCAGCGCATCTCGGGCTTGACGCCGGTATCGGGCGGCGTCGTGACGGGCGGGGTGGTCGTGGGGGGCGCGCCGGCACCGGGCAGGGCGCCGAAGAAGCCGCCGCCGCCATCGCTGCCGCCACCGCAGGCGGCGAGCATGCAGGTCACGATCAGTGCGGGTGCAAGCCGCATGGGATAAGAAAGAAGTTGCATCGAAAGAGATCCTCTTGGAGTTGTTGTGCGGGCACTCCACGCAGGTCGTGGAGGCCGCTGGACTCGAGGCTAAAAAATGCTCGTGACATCGCCATGAACCGGAGGGGGCGAGGTGTAAGCGTGCGAAACGCGGGAAGGCCGTTGCTACGTATTCGGGGCGGCACTCGCGCCGACGGTGGGCTCTGTTTCGCGAATGTCCTCCGGCCTGCGGCCTCCCCTTGATTTCGCGAAACAGAGCCCACCATCAGCGCGAGCGCTTCAGAGCAGTCGTTGATCCGCGGTTCACCCAGAGCGTGCCCAAGTGCGCAGGGCATCGGGTGCTCCCCGCAGCGAAATAAAGGAGGAGGGCGAAGCCCGGGGGACATTCGCGGAGGGGAGTACCCGGTGGCCTGTGCACCCACCCCGGGAACCCCCTCACAAAAGATCAAAGATCGGCCAACCCCATCGCCGGATCACTCACCGTGTGCTTGCCGGTTTCCACGCGGCCCGCGAAGCGGCGGTAGTAGCTCGCATCGGCATCGCAGGTCACCGCGAAGTCGTACCACTGGCCGCTCGCGGCGAGTTCCCAGTGCTGGTCGGTTGTGGCACCGCCGTTGACCGTCGCGGTCCACGGGCCGTCGTCGCGGTAGGCCTTCGCACGCACGGTGAACCTGCACGGGTTCTTGCCGTCGTTGCGCATGCTCAGGTAGACGTTGCCGTTGGCGATGTCGTAGCACACGCGCACTTCGGGCACGGCCGCATCGCCCGCGCGCAGGCGATTGAGGTCGCCCTTGAAGTGACGGTGAAAGCCGTTCGGCCCGAGCACCCAGAGGTCGTAGAAGCCGCTGTTGTCTGTCATCGCGGCCCATGCGTCGTCCAGCGTCTTGCCCGGCTCCACCATGTAGCGGCGCGGCAGGCGGTCCAGGTTCAGCTTGTCGTAGACGTGGAACACCGCAGCCGCCTTGCCGGTGTTCGCGAACAGCAGTTGCACCTTGCCGCCGATCGTGTCGGCCCTGGCGCTCGCATGCAATTCGTAAGGCAACGCGCGCGAAGGCCGCGTGCCGGTGAACTGGCGCGGCAGCTGCGGGTCCAGCGGCAGCGGCACCTGCGGCAGCGCCTGCTGGTCGGTGCGCAGCTTGTCGGCATCGGCCTTCGTCGTGCGGCCCGTGAGCGTGGGCAGCGCCTCGCTGTTGGGCGTGGCGAAGTTGAAGGCGCTCGTGAGGTCGCCGCACACCGCGCGGCGGAATGGCGAGATGTTCGGTTCCTTCACGCCGAAGCGCGTTTCCAAAAAGCGCAGCACCGAGGTGTGGTCGAAGGCCTGCGAGCTGACCCAGCCGCCACGGCTCCACGGCGAGATCACGTACATCGGCACGCGCGGCCCCGGGCCGTAGACGCGGCCATCGGGCTTGGGCTGGCTGCCGCTGCCAGCCGGCGCCGGATGCGTGAAGTACTCGGCGCCCAGGTCCGCATCGGCCAGCGTGGTCTTGCCGGCGTAGCTGCCGTCGCCATTGGGCGAAGGCGCCGAGGGCGAGGGCACGTGGTCGAAGTAGCCGTCGTTCTCGTCGAAGTTGATGAGCAGCACGGTCTTGCTCCACACCTCGGGCACGGCGGTGAGCGCGTCCAGCACTTCCTGCAGGAACCAGGCGCCCTGCACCGGGCTGGAGGGACCGGGGTGCTCGCAGTAGATCGAGGGGGCATTCATCCACGAGACCTGCGGCAGCTTGCCCTCGCGGATGTCGCGCTTGAAGGCGTCCAGGTAGGTCTCGGGCGTCGTGCCCGGCAGCGTGTTGGCCACGCCCTTGTAGAGCGGGTTCTTCGCGTTGTCCGAGGCCGCGTCGTAGGCGTGGTACGGCAGCGCCTGGCCGGTCAGCGCGTAAGGCTTCTGCGGCGCACCGCCGCTGGAGACCGGAAAGCCAGAGGCGAGGTTGGCCTGGCGGAACTGCTGGAACGCGCCCAGCATGTTGTCGCCCCATTCGTCGGGCATGTTCTGGTAGCTGATCCACTTGACGCCTGCATCCTCCAGGCGCTCGGCATACGTCTTCCACGTGTAGCCGGTGTTCGCCGATGCGGGCTTGCCCTCGATCCAGTCCCACTCGTTGCGCACGAACGCCACGCCTTGCGCGGTCGCTCCGTTGGTGCCGGTGATGTGGAACGAGCGGTTCGCATCCGTGCCGGTGTGCATCCCGCAGTGGTACGCATCGCAGATCGTGAAGGCATTGGCCAGTGCGTACTGGAAGGGGACCTCGGCCTCCTTGTGGTAGCCCATCGCCTTGTTGGTCTTGTAGCGCGGCCACTGGTACATGCGGCCGTTGTCCCACGCGTTCTGGCTGTCGTTCCAGTCGTGGGGCGTGCCGCCGTCGCGTTGCGCATTGCCTTTGCGGCTGTCGAAGTGGTAGGGCAGGATCGGCTTGCCGGCGGCATCGCTCTGCTGCCACACGTTCAGGCCCTTGGGCAGCGGAATGGTGAAGCGGTCACCGAAGCCGCGCACGCCCTTGAGCGTGCCGAAGTAGTGGTCGAACGAGCGGTTCTCCTGCATCAGGATCACGACGTGCTCCACGTCCATGATCGTGCCGGTCTTGTTGTTGGCGGGAATCGCCAGGGCGCGGCGGATGCTCGGCGGAAAGGCCGAGAGCGCCAGCGCGGCGGCGCCGGTGGTGGCGCTGCCCGTGAGGAATTTGCGGCGTGAGTTCATCTGTTGTCGGCGTGCGCAAGGTTCACAGATCGGCCAGGCCCATCGCCGGATCGCTCACCGTGTGCCTGCCGGTTTCCACGCGGCCCGCGAAGCGCCGGTAGTAGGCCGGGTCGGCATCGCAGGTCACCGCGAAGTCGTACCACTGGCCGCTGCCGGCCAGTTCCCACAGCTGCTCGGCCTTGGCGCCTCCGGCAACGGTGGCACCCCAGGGGCCGTCGTTGCGATAGGCCTTGGCGCGCACCGTGAACCTGGCGGCGTTCGTGCCGGCGTTGAGCATCTCCAGGTAGACGTTGCCGTTGGCGATGTCGTAGCACACGCGCACCTCGGGGTTCGCACCGCTCGTGCGCAGCGCGTTGAGGTCGCCCTTGAAGTGGCGGTGAAAGCCGTTCGGCCCGAGCACCCACAGGTCGTAGAAGCCGCTGTTGTCGGTCGCGGCGGCCCAGGCGTCGTCCAGCGACTTGCCGGGCTCCACCATGTAGCGGCGCGGCAGGCGGTCCAGGTTCAGCTTGTCGTAGACGTGGAACACGGCCGCGGCCTTGCCGCTGTTGGCGAACAGCAGCTGCACCTTGCCGCCGATCGAATCGGCGCGCGCGCTCGCATGCAGTTCGTAGGGGAGCGCGCGCGAGGGGCGCGTGCCGGTGGCCTGGCGCGGCAGCTGCGGGTCCAGCGGCAGCGGCACCTGCGCGAGCGCCTCCTGGTCGCTGCGCGTCTTGTCGGCGCCGGTGCGGGTCGTGCGGCCCCCGAGCGTGGGCAGCGCCTCGGTGTTGGGCGTCACGAAATTGAAGGCGCTCGTGAGGTCGCCGCACACCGCGCGCCGGAACGGCGAGATGTTGGGCTCCTTCACGCCGAAGCGCGTCTCGATGAAGCGGATGACCGAGGTGTGGTCGAAGGCCTGCGAGTTCACCCAGCCGCCGCGGCTCCACGGCGAGACGACGTACATCGGCACGCGCACGCCGGGTCCGTAGACGCGGCCGTCGGGCGCCGGCTGGCCGGTGGTGCCCGGCGGCTTGGGATGCGTGAAGCGCTCCACCGCCAGGTCCGCCTCGGGCAGCGTGGTCTTGCCGGCCATCGAGTTGTCGGGGTTGAGCGAGGGTGCGGCCGGCGACGGATAGTGGTCGAAGTAGCCGTCGTTCTCATCGAAGTTGATGAGCAGCACGGTCTTGCTCCACACGTCGGGCACGGCGGTGAGCGCGTCCAGCGTTTCCTGGATGTACCAGCCGCCCTGCACCGGGCTCGACGGGCCGGGGTGCTCGGAGTAGGTGGCCGGCGCGATGATCCACGACACCTGCGGCAGCTTGCCGCCCTTGATGTCCTGGCGGAATTGCTCCAGGAAGCCGCCGTCGCCCATCGTGTTGGCGATGCCCTTGTAGAGCGGGTTGCCCGCGTCGTCGCTCGCCGGGTCGTACACGGGCGAGATCGCGCCGTTGCTCACCGGCTTGCCCGAGGCCTCGTTGGCCAGGCGGTACTGCTTGAAGCCCGCCATCGGGTTGTCGCCGAAGTTCTCGGGCATGTTCTGGTAGACGATCCAGCTGACCTTGGCCTCCTGCAGGCGCTCGGGGTAGGTCTTCCATTCGTAGCCGGTGGCCGAGCTGTCAATGGAGTCCCACTCGTTGTTGACCGAGGCCACGCCGGCGACGCTGCTGCCCAACTGGCCGCCCGGGCCATTGGTGCCGGTCCAGTGGAACATGCGGTTCGAGTTGGTGCCCGTGTGCATGCTGCAGTGGTAGTCGTCGCACAGCGTGAAGGCGTTGGCCAGCGCGAACTGGAAGGCGACCTCGGTCTCCTTGAAGTAGCCCATCGACGCGTTGGTCTTGTAGCGCGGCCACTGGTAGGCGCGCCCGCCGTCCCAGGCGTTCTGGCCATCGCCCCACGAGTGCGGCGTGCCGCTCACGCGCTGCGCATTGCCTTTGCGGCTGTCCAGGTGGTAGGGCAGGATCGGCTTGCCGGTGGCATCGCTCTGCTGCCACACGTTCAGCCCCTTGGGCAGCGGAATGGTGAAGCGATCGCCGAAGCCGCGCACGCCCATGAGCGTGCCGAAGTAGTGGTCGAACGATCGGTTCTCCTGCATCAGGATCACGATGTGCTCGACGTCCTGGATGGTGCCGGTCTTGTTGTTGGCCGGAATGGCCAGCGCGCGGCGGATGGCGGGCGGAAAGGCCGAGAGCGCGAGGGCGGCAGCGCCGGTGGTGGCGGTGCTCGTGAGGAAGTTGCGGCGCGAGTTCTTCATGGGCTTGTCGTTCTGCGGGTTCATGTCGCGGGCGCTCAGGGCGCGCAGCTCTTCACGGGGGCGACGCCGGTGGCGGGCGGGGTCGTCGTGGGCGGGGTGGTGGTGGGCGGCGTGCCGGCGCCGGGCAGGCCGCCGAAAAAGCCACCGCCGCCGCCGCCGCCATCGCTGCCGCCACCGCAGGCGGACAGGACGCAGGCCACGATCAGCGTGGACAGCACGGGCACGAAGCGCGTGGCAAGGAATGGAATTCGCATGATGGGGATCCTCTCGGGTCGTTTGTTTTCGGTGGGTGATCAGGGGACGGTTCAGGGCAGCAACATCAGCGGCTGGCCCGACTTGAAGATGCTGGTGAGCTCGTCGGTGGTGAGCGCGCGGTTCCAGATCGCGAACTCGTTGAAGTCCATTGCGCCGCGCGGCGAGCTGGTCTCGCGCTGGTAGTACTGGCCGGTGCCGTCTTCGTTGAGGCCGATGCCGTTCTTCAGGCCCCCTAGTTGCGCGACCAGCGCGCTCGTGAGCGTGGCGCTGCCGGTCTGCATGGCGCGGGCCGAATCGAACACGTAGCCCGTGAGCTTGAGGTTGGCCTTGTCGATCACGACCGCCACGTAGGCCCACTGGCCCGCGGTGAGGCCGTAGCCGTTGCTGTCGGCGCGCGCGCCGCCGGTGCCCACGTTGAAGCGGATCTCGCAGCTGCCGAAGAGACCGATGGCCAGGCCCGCGTTCGCGCCGGTGGTGTAGTTCTTGTTGGCGAGCATCGAGGCGCCGTTGCTCACGCCCTGGCTGCAGGTGTCGTCGGTGCGCACCCAGAAGCCGAGGGTGTAGGCAGTGACGGCCGGGTTGGTCGCCACGTCGGTGGTCTGCAGCAGGCGGTAGCCGGCCGAGCCGCCCGCGTTCTTCATGGTGCTGTCCACGCGCAGCGCCTTGACCTTGTAGGGAATCTTGAAACCGTCGTCGACCACCGTGCCGCCGTTGGCATCGGCCGCCCACGGCGCGAGGGTGGAGGCGTTCTTCAGGTCCGCGGCCGGCAGCGTGTCCAGCGGGTAGTAGTTGACGAGGCCGTTCGCCAGCGTGGGCGCGAGCGTCGCGGGTTTCACGTAGGCCAGCTGCGCAGCAAGTGCGACGCTGGCTTCGCCGGCGACGACGGTGTACTGGTAGGTGTAGACGCCGTCGGCGTCGGCCACGATGGAATCGCTGTAGGCGGTCGAGCCGGCCGGCAGCGTGGCCACCAGCTTGCCGTCGCGCAGCACCAGCACCGGCGCGCTCGCGTCGCCCGAGAGCGTCCATGCGAGTTCGATGCTGGTCTTGTCGGCGCCCGCCTTGGCCGAGAGATTGCGCAGCGAGGTGGCGGCCTGCAGCGCCTGTCCGTTGAAGGTGTAGGCCTGCGCGGCCGGCAGGGCGCCGAGGTGCCGCAGCACGGTGGGCGCGATGTCGGTCGCCGCGGCGAACTGCAGCAGCGCGGCATCGGCCGGCGCGGCCGCGCCCGTGCCGGGCAGCGCCGCCAGCGTCTTGTTGCTGGCGATGAAGACGGTCTTGCTGTCGATGGCCTGCAGGCCGGTGGCGGTGCCGAAGGCATCCAGGCCGTGGCCGGTCGTGAGGATGACCAGCCAGTCTTCCTTCGCATCGTTGGCGGTGCGTTGCGCGATGCGTGCGAGCAATTTGCCGACGGCGGCCGAGGTGTCGGCGATCGCGCGCTGGTAGGCGTCGCTCTTCAGGCCGTTGCCGACGGCCGCGGCCGGTGCGCTGTACTGCGCGAGCGTGAGGTCGTAGCCGGCGTCGATGAACTGCGCGGTGCGTTCGGTCACGCAGGCATCGGCGCCCGCGCAATCGACGGCGCCGTCGACGGTGCCGCTCTCGTTGGCCAGCAGCAGCGGATAGAGCGCGTTGGCCGTGACCGACGCGGTCTTGTAGCCGGCCGCCTTGTTCTGCTTGGCGAGCGCGAAGACCGACGGCGCGAGCTTCGCATCGATGCGCTGGTCGGTCGTGTCCCAGCGCACGCCGTGGCGCGGCACCCAGGTGCCCGTGAGCAGCGCGGCCCAGCCCGGGCCGTCGGTGGTGCGCTGTTCGCTCGGCGTGCCGTTGGCGCCGCCGGTCCATGCCGGTGCGATGCGCAATGACTGCAGCGCGGGCACCTTGTTCTGTGCGATGGCATCGCGCAACGCGGCGTGCGTGAGGCCGTCGATCTCGACGACAAGGGCCTTGGGGCCGCTCTTGCCCTGGTTCGTGCCGGGCGCCGGCGGATTGCCGCCGCCGCCACCACCGTTGCCGACGGGAGGCACGTTGACGAGCGGGAACGCGGCGCCACCGCCACCGCCGCAGGCGGCAAGCACGATGGACGTGGCAAGGGGCAGGAGCCAGCGCGTGGAAAACGGGGCGTGCGAAGGTGTGGTCGGGCGCATCGGAGTAAGCCGGTGGGTCTGTCTGTCGGAGGGATGGAAGCCGGCGCGGCAAAAAAAAAGTGCCACAAGGGCACTGCGCACCGAACAGACAGCGAGGCTAAGAAGCGCGCGTTACGCGGCAATGAATGCGCGATGACAGAGCGAAGTCGTGCGCGTGACGGCGCGCGAGGTCAACGCTTCAAAAGAAGAGGGATGGGATCTCGTTCCAGGAATACCGCGGAACCGGCTTTGCCGGGCCGCTGGTATTGCCCCCTGCAAGGGGTCAGGCGAAGCGGCACGAAGTGCGCGCAGCCCGGGGGTCAGCCTTCGTTGCTGATGCCGCTGGACACATGGCCCGCGGGCACGTGCCGCGAGGCCGCATCGACGTGACCGGTCTGGTCGTCGAAGAAAAAATCGGGCTCGAACTCGCGCAGGAACTCGCCCTTGGGCAGGCCGCCGAGGAACATCGCTTCGTCGACGCGGATGTTCCAGTTCATCAGCGTGCGGATCGCGCGCTCGTGCGCCGGTGCGCTGCGTGCGGTGACCAGCGCGGTGCGGATGCGCATCTGCGCGTTGCCCGCCATCTGCAGCCGGTGCAGCGCCATCAGCAGCGGCTTGAACGGGCCTTCGGGCAGCGGCAGGTCGGCCTTGCTGAGTTCGTGGGCCTGGAAGGCGTCCAGCCCCTCGGCCTGGAACACGCGCTCGGCTTCGTCGGAGAACAGCACCGCGTCACCGTCGAAGGCGATGCGCACTTCGTTGGGCCAGGCGTCGCTCGCCTTCACCGATTCGACCAGCACCCGCGCGGCCGGAAAACCCGCGCCGAGCGCCTCGCGCACGTCCTGCGCATTGACCGAGAGAAAGAGGTGCGCGCGCAGCGGCCGCAGGTAGCCGAAGGGCGGGCGGCCCTGCGTGAACACGCCGCGCTGCAGCTTGATGTCGGCCGCCGCGCTCGACTTGAAGATGCGCATGCCCGAGACCGGGTCGTTGCGCGAAAGGATCACCACCTCCACGCGCTGCACGCCGTCGTCGTTGAAGCGCAGGAGCTTGCGGATCAGCGAGTACGCGATGCCGGGGGCGGCCGGCACGTCGAGCCGGTCCAGCTGCAGCTTCATGTAGCCCTCGTTGTCGCCGGCCTCGAAGATGCGGTTCTCTTCTTCGAGGTTGAACAGCGCCCGCGAGGAAATCGCGACCACGAGTTTGTCTTCGAGGGTGACTGGCATGGGGTGATTCAGTTCGCGTCGTTGGGCGCGTCATTGGGCGCGTAGTAGAGCGTATCCGACCAGTAGCCCAGGCCCAACTCGCGCAGGGGCGCCTCGATGCTCTCCTGCGACGGCGTGAAGATGCGCTCCCAGAAGTTCTTTTTCTTCGGAGCGAGCCGGGCGATGGCGGCTTCGATCTCCGCGTCGATGTCCTGCACGTCGCGCAGCAGGCTCGCGGCCTGCTCGCCCAGCGGCTCGTCGCCCATGTCGAGGATCTCGGCGCACTCCAGCACGAAGTAGCCGTTGCGGTCGGCGTGGCGGTTCAGGAAGCCGAGGGCCTCGTCCCGCAGCGGCCCGACCGAAGGGTGGTCGATGCGGGCCAGGAACCGTTGGAGCCGGTCGATGCCCGCGCCGGCGCGGCCTGCCAGCGCGGTGGGTTCCTCCAGGCGGGTCCAGATCGTCGAGCGGCACAGCTGCACGTCCGCGGACACCAGCAGCTGGTAGACCAGCGGTATGTCGTAGTTGCGCTCCGAGATGCCCTTGACCTGCCGTGGATCGTCCTTCGCGGGGTCGGGCCCCGGCACGAACGGGCTGGCGAACAGGTAGCTTCGATTGGCCATGGTGGCAAGGCCCCCGGGTTATTTGACGAACTGGTTCAGCTGGATGATCGGCAGCATCACGGCCAGCACGATCAGCATCACCACGCCGCCCATCGCCACGATCAAGAGCGGCTCCAGGATGGTGGCCAGGTGCATCGCGCGGCGCTGCACTTCGGCGCCCAGCTGGTTGGCTGCGCGCTGCAGCATCAGCGGCAGGGTGCCGGTCTGCTCGCCCAGGCGCGCGAACATCGACACCAGGCCCGGAAAGCGTTTCTTCTGCGCGAGCGCGGAGGCCAGCGGCGCACCTTCGCGCACCAGCACCAGCGCATCGAGCGCGTCGGCGCGCATCGCGCGGTTGCCCAGCGTTTCGGAGGCCGCTTGCAGCGCGCGCAGGATCGGCACGCCGGCGGTGGCGAGCATGGCCAGCGTGCTGGCGAAGCGCGCCGCGTTGTAGCCGCGCGCGAGCTTGCCGACCAGCGGCAGCTTGAGCCATGCGGCATCGAATTTCAGGCGGAAGGCCTCCTGCGCCAAGGCCAGTCGCACGCCGACGGCGACGAGCACCACGCCGCCCAGCATCCACCAGCCGTAGTTGCGCACGCCCGCGCTCAGCGACAGCATCACGGTGGTGAGGAAGGGCAGCGAGCGCTTGGTGCCCGCGAACACCTGCGCCACCTGCGGCACCACGTAGCTCACGAGAAAGATCACGATCACGATCGCCACCAGCGTGACGATGGCCGGATAGAGCGCCGCGCCGATCAGCTTCTGCTGCAGCGCCTGGCGTTCTTCCAGGTCGTCGGCCAGGCGGTCGAGCACGAGGCCGAGGTTGCCGCTCTGCTCGCCGGCGCCGATCACGGCGGTATAGATGGGCGAGAACTCGCGCGAGTGCGCCGACAGCGCGCGCGCGAAGGGCGAGCCCGCGTTGACCTCGGCGCGCAGCGAGGCGACGAGGTTGCGCTGCGGTTCGGACTCGGCTTCGTCGGTGAGCGCCGTGAGCGCGCGTTCGAGCGGCAGGCCCGAGGAGACGAGGCCCGCGAGCTGCCGGGTCCACACGGCAAGGCCCGTGGAATTGAACACGCGCTTGCCGCCGCCCAGCCAGCGGCTGAGGCCGCTGCGCTGGCCGGTGCCGTTGATGTGGTCGCTGCCGACCGGCGTGACCGACAGCGGAATCAGCGCCTGCGCGCGCAAGAGGCTGCGAGCGCTGCGCGCGGTGTCGGCCTCCAGCACGCCTTCGCGCGACTGGCCGCTGGCGTCGATGGCTTCGAAGGAATAGGCGGGCATGGCGAGACCGCGGCGCTAGTCGCGCGTGACGCGCAGGAGTTCGGCGCGCGAAGTGATGCCGGCCTGCACCAGCCGCTCGCCGTCCTCGCGCATGAGCCGCAGGCCGCCGCGCGCGCCGGCCTTGAGCAGGTCGCTCTCGGCCGCCTTGCTGTGGATGAGGCCCTGCACCGTTTCGTCGGCCACGAGCAGTTCGAAGATGCCCGTGCGGCCCTGGTAACCCGTCTGGCCGCAGACGTCGCAGCCCGCGCCGCCGCAGCTCGTGCAGACCTTGCGCACCAGGCGCTGCGCGAGCACGCCCAGCAGCGACGAGCTCAAGAGGAACGGCTCGACGCCCATGTCGGTCAGGCGCGTGACGGCGCTGACCGAATCGTTGGTGTGCAGCGTCGCGAGCACCAGGTGACCGGTGAGCGAGGCCTGGATGGCGATCTGCGCGGTCTCGAAGTCGCGGATTTCGCCGATCATGATCACGTCCGGGTCCTGCCGCAGGATGGCGCGCAGCGCCTTGGCGAAGGTGAGCTCGATCTTGGCGTTGATCTGCGTCTGGCCCACGCCCGGCAGCTCGTACTCGATGGGGTCTTCCACCGTCATGATGTTGCTGCGGCTCGCGTCCAGGCGGGCGAGCGCGGCATACAGCGTGGTGGTCTTGCCCGAGCCGGTGGGCCCGGTCACCAGGATGATGCCGTGCGGCTGCGTGATGAGTTTCTCGAAGCGCTGCAGCGTGTCGCCCTGCATGCCCACCGATTCGAGCGTGAGTTTCGATTCGCTCTTGTCCAGCAAACGCAGCACCGCGCGTTCGCCGTGCGCGCTGGGCAGCGTGGAGACGCGCACGTCGACCGCGCGCGTGCCGATGCGCAAGGAGATGCGCCCGTCCTGCGGCAGCCGCTTCTCGGAGATGTCCAGGTCGGCCATGATCTTCAGCCGCGAGATCAGCGCGGCGTGCAGCGCGCGGTTGGGCTGCACCACCTCGCGCAGCGTGCCGTCGATGCGAAAGCGCACGGACGAGGTGCGCTCGTAGGGCTCGATGTGGATGTCGCTCGCGCCGTCGCGCGCGGCCTGCGTGAGCAGCGCGTTGAGCATGCGGATGATGGGCGCGTCGCCCGCGCTGGCCAGCAAGTCCTCGACCGCGGGCAGCTCCTGCATCATGCGCGAGAGGTCGGCGTCGTTCTGCACTTCGCTCACCACCGCGGCGGCACTGGATTCGCCCTGTGCGTAGGCCGCGCTGATGCGCTGCGCGAGCGCGCCGTCGGCCAGCACCTCAAAGGCCTGCACGCCGTACTTGCGCGCCACCTCGCCGACCGCGCTGCGCGCGGGGTGCGACGACATCCACAGCGTGTAGCGGCCGTCGTCGGCGGCTTCGAGCAGGAGTTGCTGGCTGCGTGCGAATGCGTAGGGGAGCGGGTAGCGCATGGACATCAAGGCAGTTCGCGCGCGCTGACCGGGTCGGCCGTGGGAGGCAGGGCGCCGCGCAGCGGGCTAGGCGCGAGCTTGCGGGTATCGGACAGCGGCTGCGGCGGCGGAATGAGCTGCGTGCCTTCCATGCGGGTGCTGCCGCTGCCGCGGTTGTTCGAGCGCTGCAGCGCCGAGTCGGGCAGCACGGGGGCGGCGTCCACACCGCGCAGCATGACGTTGTCGGTGTTCGGCTGCGTCTGTATCTGCTGGCCACGGATCTCGTCGTAGCGGTCGTAGGCGAAGGCCTCGGTCGAGGCGCCGTCGCGCATCACCGCGGGGCGCAGGAACATCATGAGGTTGCTCTTGCTGCGCGTGCGGTTCTCGTTCTTGAACAGGTTGCCCAGCACCGGGATGTCGCCGGCCAGCGGCACCTTCTCGATGTTGTTGTTGTAGGTGTCCGACAGCAGGCCGCCCAGCATGACCAGCCCGCCGTCTTCCACCAGCACGCTCGACTCGATCGAGCGCTTGTTGGTGGTCGGGCCGTTGGGGTTGCTCAGCGAGTTCTGGTCGACGGTCGAGGTCTCCTGGAAGATCGTCATCCGCACGGTGCCGTTCTCGTTGATGGTCGGGCGCACGCGCAGCGTGAGGCCCACGTCCTTGCGCTCCACGGTGGTGAACGGGTTCACGCCCACCGAGCCCGAGGTGCTGGCGTAGGAGCCGGTGGGGAAGGGCACGTTCTGGCCGATGATGATCTTGGCTTCTTCGTTGTCCAGCGTCAGCAGGTTGGGCGTGGAGAGCACGTTGGCATCGCCGTCGCTGTTGAAGAAGTTGGCGATCGCGCCCAGGATGTACTGGCCGCCGATCTTGCCGGCGATGCCCAGGTTCAGGCCCGGCTGGATCGACGTCGCCAGGCCCGCGGCATTCCGGGTGGCCAGCGCCTGGGTCAGCGCCAGGATGTTCATCTTGTTCAGGCTGGAGTTGGTGCCGATGACCGCGTTGTTGCCCAACGCGCTTTGCCACTGGACACCGAAGTTCGCGGCCTTGTTCGCGCTCACCTCGACGATCAGCGCCTCGATCATGACCTGCGCGCGCCGGCCGTCGAGCTTGTCGATCACCGCGCGCATCTGGCGGTATTGCGGCTCGGGCGCCGTGATGATCAGCGAGTTGGTCGACGGGTCGGCCTGGATCTGGCCGCCGGTGGACGGCTGGTTGGCGTTGTTGAGCGGCGCATTGGCGGCCGGCGAGCCGCTTTGCCCGCTGCCGCTCAGGCTGTTCTGGTTGTTTTGCTGGAAGCTGGCCTGCTGCGGCGCGGGGCTGCCGCCACCGCCGCCGGTGGCACCGGGCGTGCCCGGCGTGGACTGCTGGTTCGCCGCCATCGCGGCGCGCAGCGTGGCCGCCAGGCGCACCGCATCGGCGTTCTTCAGGTAGACCACGTAGATGTTGCCGGCCAGGCCGTTGCTGCTGTCCACGGGCGGACGATCGAGCTTCTCGACCAGCGTGCGCACCAGTTGCGCGCGCGCCGGGTTGGCCGCGCGCAGGATCAGCGCGTTGCTGCGCGGGTCGGCCAGGAGCGTGGTGCGGAACGACGCATCGACCGCGCCAGGCGCAGCACCGGGTGCCGCGCCCGAACCGCTGCCGTCGACCAGCCGCTGCACCAGCGGCAGCAGGTCGCTCGCGACCGAGTGCTTGAGCTGGATGATCTCGATGTCCGACGCATTGGGCACGTCGAGCGCCGCGATGATGCGCGCCAGGCGGCGCATGTTGTCGGCGTAGTCGGTGATCACGAGCGAGTTGTTGCCCGGGTTCACGTTGATGGTGTTGTTCGGCGGAATCAGCGGGCGCAGCACCGGCAGCAGGCTGTTGGGCGACTCGTAATTGAGCCGGAAGATCTGCGTGACGATCTGGTTGCTTCCCGAGGACGCCGTGGCGCCGATCGAGGTGTTCACGGTGCTGCTCTGCAGCTTGGCGTCGGCCTCGGGCACCACCTTGTAGAGGCCGTCGGCCTCCACCACCGCAAAGCCCTGCAGGCGCAGCGCCGAGGCGAACTGGTTGAAGGCAGCGGCCGGCTGGATCGCGCGGTCGGTGACCAGGTTCATCGTGCCCTTCACGCGCGGATCGACCACCACGTCGCGCCCGGTGACCACCGCCATGGTGCGGGCCACGGCCTCGATGTCGGCGTTGGAAAAGTTGAGCGTGATCGGTTCGCCGCGCCGCGGCGCGTCGCCCTGCGCGAAGGCGGGCGGCAGCACCTGCAGGAAGGACGCCGCGATCAGCAGGCGCGCCGCGAGTGCGACGATGCCCAAGCGTGCGCCGGGTGTGGACAGTGGCTTCATCATGGTCAACCCAGGGTGATGATCGAACGTGCGTTGTCGCGTCGTCCGATGATGTTCAACAAATTGGAAAGAGCGTCTTCGCGGCCGGCCGCGGCACTGGCTTCGCCGTTGAAGCGGAAAGCGGTGCCGCTCCAGCTGCCGCTGCCGTTCAGCTGCAGGCTGCCTTCGCGCGTGCTCAGCAGCAGCGTGGGGCTGTTGCCGCCTTCGAGCGAGAGCCGGTAGCTGCCCATCGGCTTGAGGGTCGACAGGCTGGAGGAAACATCGGTGGCATCCAGCGTGGCCTGGCCCGCGATGCGGAGCACCGGGCCCTCCCACTGCAGCGAGAAGGCCTTGGTGGAGAGGTCGAGCGCGCCGTCGAGCTTGAGCGTGTTCCACGGCGCGCCCAGGCCCGTGAGCATCGTGGCGGGCCAGCGCGAGCGGCCGTCCTGCCAGTCGACCTTCACGCCGTTGCCGCGCGGGCTGGCCTTGAGTTCGAGCGGGCGGGGCGCGCAGCAGGGCAGGTCGAGCGAGGCGAAGACGCCGCTGAAGCCCGGCCGCAGACGCCAGTGCAGGAGGCCGGGCAGCGAGATGGCCTGCGCGCTGCCGGAGCCGCTGGCGAACACCACGGCGGCCGCGCCGTTCCAGACCGTGCCGCGCGGATTGACCAGCAGCAGCCGGCCCTGGCTCCAACTGGACAGCGCCGAGGCGAGCCAGCGCGCGGGTGCGAACAGCACCACCGCGAGCGCCGCACCGATCACGATGCCGACGAGGGCCCAGCGCCAGCCGCGTCGCGGCCTGGGCTCCGAGAGCGAGGAGAGGGGGGCGCGCGTCACCATGCCGGGCTGTTCATCGGGGGGCGGGCAGTGCCATGACGACGGTGCCCTCCCAGCGGACCTGCGGGAGCTGCGGGGCGTCCTTGCTGCCCGGCGCCGGCGGAGTGGCGGGGGCGCGTGTCAGGTGCACTTCGCGCGGCACCGCATGGGCGTTGCCGCGCGCCTGCGCGAGCCACTGGGCGACCGTGCTGGCGGGCGTGGCGCGCAGCGTGACGGTGGCGCCATCGCCGCCGGCCGTCATGAGCTGCGCGTTGTTGACGCCCAAGCCCTCGCGCACCGAGGTCTCCAGCGAGCGCAGCGCGTCGTCGCGGGCGAGCCGGGGCTGCGACTGCAGCGCCTTCGCGCGGTTCTGCAAGGTGGTCATCTGCTGCAATTGCGCATCGAGCTGCGCGTGTTCGGCCGGTGCCGCGGCCAGCGTGCGCAACGCGGGAGCGAGCGCAACCCACCAGAGCAAGACGAGGGCCACGAGCGCGATGGCCGCGCCGACCATCTGGCGCTCGCGCATCGCGAGGGCGGCCCAGCGGGCCTTGAGTTGTTCGCTGAAGTTCATCGGGTGGCCTCGGCCTGCACGAGCAGCAGGTCGCCCTCGGTGCGCACGTTGTAGCCGCGCGGCGCCATCGCGCCGGTGATCTGCGAGACCTCCGACGGCTGCAGCCCGAGGCCGCGCAGGCGCAGCTGGCCGCCGCTGTAGTCGACGGCCGAAGGCGTGCGGCCGGGCGGAAGGTTGGTGGCGAGCGCGCCGACCATGGGTTCGAAATCCGTCGCGGCCACGTCGCCCACGGCCTGCTGCAGCGCCGCGACTTCGCGCGTCATCTGCAGTTGCGGGTCGATCACGATCTTCACCGAGGGAAAGGTCTGCGTGAGGACGGTCTTGGCGGCTTGCCGCTTGGACTCGAGCGCATTGCGCTCCTTCCAGGCCCAGGCATTGAGGCCGATGAGCTGGGTCAGCAGCAGCACGACGACGCCCCAGCGTGCGGCGCGCCATTCGGGTGCGTAGCGCAGCGTCTGCAGCACGGAGGCGAATTTCTTGCCGGCGCGCGCGCGGCCCGTTGCGGCAAGGTCGAACTGCGCGAGCTCCCACGGCGTGCGCGCGGCGTTGAGCCAGCGCTGCGGCGCCTGCACGATCGGCACGCGGCGCTCCAGCAGGTGCTCGGCCGCCTCGGCGACCGCGGGTTCGGTGGTGATGACGGCGGTGTCCAGCGGCAGGCCGCCCGACAGCGCGAGCCCGGCACCGGCCAGCGGCAGCGAGACCACGCCGTCGGCATCGCTCACGGTGAGCTGCGGGGCCTCGGGCTCGCCGGTGATCTGCAGCAGCGGCGGGCCATCGGCCGTCTGCGGTGCGAATTCGGGGACGATGCGCACGACGCGGCGCCCGGCCGCTTCGAGCCCCTGCACGATGCTGCGCAGCCAGATGCGGTTGCAGGCCGCCACCCACACCGGCCCGCCGGCCTTCGCGTCGGGTTCGAGCGCGAAGTGCAGGGCCTCGGGGTCGTCGAGCAGGTGCTCTTCGAGCAGGCCGTCGAGCACGGCGCGCAGCTTCGAGGCGCTGCCCATGCTGCCCTTGGGCAGCGTGACGCGGTGCCACGACAGCGCCGCCGAAGGAATGCCCAGCGTGACTTCGCTGCCCGAGGGCAGGAGCGCCAGCAGCGCGCGGCCCTGGTTGCGCAATGCAATGCCGTCGTCGCCGGCCTGGGCCCAGTCGTACTCACCCGCGGCGTCGGCCGGAGGGAGGGGGGCAATGAGCAGCAGCGGGGTCATGGAGGGGTGTCGGAAAAGCCGGTGATTGTAGGAGGGCGTCTGACAGTCGATTGCTATTATTTAAATAGCGTAGTTGACAGATGTGACGGGCGTTATAAGGCTTTTTGATCAATATATGTAAGCAACACTCAGGGTTTGACCGGAGTGGTTGTTGCGCCGGCGCCGCGGGTGCGCCAGACCGTCGTCACCGTGACACCGTTGCGCTGCAGGAGCGAGTGCTCTTCGACCCATGTGCGGTCCAGGCGCAGGCGCCCGTAGACCTCGAAGTACTGGGTGCCCACGCCGTGCTGGGCCGCGTTGAAGCGGGAGCCGCCGCTGGGCAGGCCGGCGTTGGCCTCGTCGATGGTCTTGAAATAGGAGCGGGTGCGCTTTTCCACCAGCTGCCGCGCGCTGGCGATCGGCAGGTTTTCCATGCTGGCGCTGATGGCCTCGGCACTCGCGGTGTTGAGATTCAGGGTGGTCTTCACCGGCAGGATCGTCACGTAGGGCTCGATGGCCGCGGCGGTCGAGGGCGAGAGCCCGAGCCACACCAGCTGCGAGACCTCCTGCGGCATCAATGGCGCGTTGCCCGCATCGCCGCCGCCGGAGGCCTCGTCGGTGCCGGTGGACAGCGCTCTGGCGAGCCCGGTCGTCATCTGGGCGAGCTCCGAGGCCGGCAGGCCCAGCAGGTTGAAGAGCCGGGTGAAGGTGGCGACGCTCGCCGGCACCGGCTTGCCCGCGTCGACCAGCGACAGCACGTTGAGCTTGGACTGGGCATCGACGATGCGGCCCGAAAGAAAGGCGTCGGGCAGGCCCTCGAGGTTGTCGCTCGCCACGTTCTTCTCGGCCGAAAGGAAGCTGGTGAGCCGCGCCTCTTCGAGCGGCACGGCCCACGGCTCGCCCAGGTGGTCGGGCCCGCCGGCGCGGCCGTCTTCGGCGAGGATCAGCCGCGACCAGTCGAGCGCACCGATCAGCACCCAGGCCGCCTGCACGCGCGCGCGCTCGGCGCCTTCGACTTCGGCTGCACGCCATTGCTGCCACAGCGCGGCCGCGGAGAAGGTGGCCACGAGCATCACCGTCAGCATCGCGGCGAGCAGTGCGGCGCCGGACTGGCGGCGTGCACCGCGTGCACCGCCTGCACCGTGTGTACCGCGTGCACGGCGCATGAATGCAGGCGCGCGTTTCGTCATGACCGCGCCCCCCCCACGATCGGCTTGACCCAGTCGCGCGTGAGCGTGCCCGACAGCCCATCGCCCGGCGGCAGGCTGATCACCAGGCGCACGCCATCGGGCATGTTGACGATCGGGCCCACGGGGCTGGCGGGGTTGGCCGGATTGGCCGGCGCCGTGGGCAGCGAGCCCGCGGGCGTCCAGGTGTTGTCGCGGAAGTAATAGAGCTGCCAGCCGGTGGCGGGCATCAGCACCACGTCGTTGTAGCCGCCGGCCTGGGTGCCGCCGTCCTGCGCCCAGGAGGCCGCGAGGTTCCAGGCCTGCTGCCATTCGCCGCGCGTGGTGAAGGCCTGCGACTGCCAGCGCTGCCAGCGCGGGCCCTCGGTGCCGGGCCTGAGGGTCCAGGCCACCACCTGCATGCTGGGCGCCATCGGATCGCTGCCGCGGCGCGTGAGCCGCAGCACGTTGCCGTCCCAGTCGATGGGGCGGGTCTGCGCGATCGAGGTCACCGCGTCGAGGTCGGCGCCCCATTGGGCGAGCGTGGCCTGCAGGGTCAGGATGGCGTCGGCGCGCTGCTGGTTCTGCGTGGTGGCGCGCGACATGCTGTCCAGGCCGCGCCAGCTCACGAGCGAGAGGAGCGCCATCACCGAGATGGCCACGAGCAGCTCGATCAGCGTGAAGCCGCGCGACGTCTTCGTCTTCATCAGAAGCGCCCCACCACGGTCGAGATGCGCAGGATCGGCGAATCGCCTTCGTCGTGCACCTGCACGTCCACGCGCCGGAAGTTCGGATTGAGCGTGGGCACGGTCGAGGTCGTCACGTTGAACGAGGCGCCGGCCTGCACGCAGATGGAGCCCGAGTCGCCCACGGCCGGCATCTGCCGTGCGAGGCGGGCCTTGGCGAGTTCGTTCTCGGCGCACAGTTCGGCCAGCACCAGGTCGGACTGGCGCTGCGCGTTGCGCGTGAGCGACATGGTGGCCTGCGAGCCCGCGGCCAGCGCGAGCGCGACGATGCCCAGCGCGATCAGCACTTCGATCAGCGTGAAACCGCTGCAGGCCGACATGCGCCGCAGCCTCATGGCACGGGGAAGACGGTGAAGGGGCGCAGCCCGTCGGTGGCGATGCGCAATGCGCGCGCGGGTGGGCCGGCCGAATAGAGCGTGATCTGCTGCGCCGCGATGATCGGATCGGGCCCCAGTTGCAGCACGGGAACCAGCGTGCCGTTGCCGAGCGCGGCCTGGGCGGTGATGCCTTCGGCGACCCATCCGCTGGGGATCGCATCGGCCGGGAGGCCATCGAAGACGAAGCTGCCTTCGACAGGGCGCCACCGCACCGCGACGCCGCTGGCCCGCGACTGGGCGCGGGCGGATTCGAGGAGGGCGGCGAGCCGGTCGGCTTCGCGGTCGAGCTTGGCAGCGCTGCTGTCGCGCATGGCAAAACTCACGCTGGCGGTGGCGATCGCGATGATCGCGATCACGATGATCAGCTCGAGCAGCGTGAAGCCGCGCGCCGTGGCGTTGCCGCTATTGCCAGCTGCCGATGTCGGCATTCTTGCCCTCGCCGCCGTTCTGTCCATCGGCGCCGAACGAGAGCACGTCGATTTCGCCCTTGATGCCCGGGTTCATGTATTGGTAGGGGTGGCCCCAGGGATCGTTGGGCAGCTTCTCGACGTAGGGCTTCCAGTTCGGGGCGGCCGGGCCCACGGTGGGGCGCGTGAGCAGCGACTGCAGGCCCTGCTCGGCGGTCGGGTAGCGCTGGTTGTCCAGGCGGTAGAGCTTGAGCGCCTGCATCAGGTTGTTGATGTCGGTGCGGGCGGCCGTCACGCGGGCGTCGTCGGCACGCTCGATCACGTTCGGCACGATCAGCGCGGCGAGCACGCCGATGATGACCAGCACCACCATCAGTTCGATCAGCGTGAAGCCGCGCTGGGCGGTGCGGGAAGCGGCACGAAGGAATTTGTTCATAGGTTGGGCGACATGATTCGGAAAGCGCGCTGCATGATAATCCGCGCCCATGACAAGTCCTTACTCCGCCGCCCGCTGGCATGCCCCACTTGCAACAACGGGGCTTTGGGCGCTGGCCGCCGGCGCTGCGGTGTTCTGGGCCTTGCGCCTGTCCTCGCCGGCCGATGCCGTGGCTGCGGCGGCCGCGATGCCGCGACCCTCGGTCACGGCGGATGCCGAGGCGGTCGGGCGCTTGCTCGGCGTGGTGTCCGCACAGACCGCTGCGCCTGCAGCCCCCGAGGCGGCCAGCCGCTTCGCGCTGGTGGGCGTGGTGGCCGATCCGTCGAACCAGGGTGCGGCACTGATCGCCATCGACGGCAAGCCGCCCAAGCCATTCCGCGTCGGCTCGCGCGTTGGCGACAACTACGTGCTGCAGTCGGTGGGCGTGCGTGCGGCAACGCTCGGTGCGCAGGTCGACGGACCACCAGCCTTCACGCTGCAACTGCCGGTGCGCGCGCCGATCAGCGTGGGGCTGCCGCCGCCGATCTCCGGTGTGTCGCCCGCGCCGGTGCCGGCACAGCGGTCGGCTGGGGTGTTGCCGTCCACCATGCCTGCCGTGGTGATGCCGCCCCCGACGCCGCAGCCCGAGACGGCGCAACAACAACAGCCGCAAGGGCAGGCGTCGGCGCAATAGCGCGATGCGCGAATGAATAAAAAAAGCCGGCTGCGTGCCGGCTTTTTTCATGGCTTTGCGAGGGGCGCGCCTCAGGCTTGCAGGAACAGCCGGTAGGCCGGATTGGCCGTCTCCTCGACGTAGGGGTAGCCCAGGTTCTCGAGGAACGCATCGAAGGCCGCGGCGTCGCCGGCCGGCACCTGCAGCCCGACCAGGATGCGGCCGTAGTCGGCGCCCTGGTTGCGGTAGTGGAAGAGGCTGATGTTCCAGTTCGGCCGCATCAGGCTCAGGAACTTGAGCAGCGCGCCGGGACGCTCGGGGAACACGAAGCGCATCAGGCGCTCGTCGTGCGCCAGGCCGGTGCGCCCGCCGACCAGGTGCCGCAGATGCTCCTTGGCGAGCTCGTCGTGCGTGAGGTCCAGCGCATCGAAGCCGTGGTCGATGAAGCTCTGGGCGATGGTGGCCGATTCGCCGCGCGCCGACGTCGTGAGGCCGACGAACACGTGCGCCGTGGCCGCGTCGCTGATGCGGTAGTTGAACTCGGTCACGTTGCGCAGCGCGCCGCCGGTCGATCCGGATTCCTTGGCGTCGCTCGCAGGCAGTTCGCCGACCAGTTCGCAGAAGCGGCGGAAGCTGCCGCGCTCCTCGGGAATCGTGACGGCGAAGAGCGCCTCGCGCTCCTCGCCGACCTCGGCGCGTTCGGCCACGAAGCGCAGCCGGTCGAAGTTCATGTTGGCACCGCAGAGGATGGCCGCGTAGGTTTCGCCGTGGCGGCCATGTCCGGCCACGTACTGCTTGATCGCCGCCACGGCCAGCGCGCCTGCGGGCTCCACGATGCTGCGCGTGTCGACGAAGACGTCCTTGATGGCGGCGCAGACCGCGTCGGTATCGACAGCGATGTATTCGTCGACCAGTTCGCTGGCGATGCGAAAGGTTTCCTCGCCGACCAGCTTGACGGCGGTGCCGTCGGAGAACAGGCCCACGTCGGGCAGGTTCACGCGCTGGCGGGCCGCGACCGATTGCATCATCGCGTCGGAGTCGTTCATCTGCACGCCGATCACCTTGATCTCTGGACGCACGGCCTTGATGTAGTTGGCCACGCCGGAGATCAGTCCGCCGCCGCCGATCGCGACGAAGACCGCGTCGAGCGGACCTTGGTGCTGCCGCAGGATTTCCATGGCAATGGTGCCCTGGCCTGCAATGACGTCCGGATCATCGAAGGGGTGGACGAATGTCAGGCCCTGCTGCTTTTGCAATTCGAGCGCGTGCAGATAAGCATCGGAATAGCTGTCGCCATGCAGAACGATTTCGCCGCCGAATCCGCGCACGGCATCGATCTTCAATCGGGGCGTGGTCACCGGCATGACGATCACCGCGCGCGTGCCGAGCTTTCGTGCGCCGAGCGCAACGCCTTGCGCGTGATTGCCGGCCGAGGCGCAGATCACACCGCTTGCCAATTGCGCAGCACTCAAATGCGCCATCTTGTTATATGCACCGCGCAATTTGAAGCTGAACACGGGTTGCTGGTCTTCGCGCTTGAGCAGCACGGTGTTGCCGAGCCGCTCGCTGAGCGCGCGCGCTTTCTCTAACGCCGACTCGACAGCAACGTCGTACACGCGGGCGTTGAGAATTTTTCTGAGATAGTCAGCGGGCGTTAATTGCGCCGGTACAGGTGCAATGCGCACAGTTTTTTCCAGGGGAGTTTTCATTTGATTACCGACGATGATAAGAGGCATCGGGATTGCTTGCGAGAAATGACATGGACACAAATGTCATAAACCTCTTCAGTCGCGTGCCGGCAGCCAATGATTCCGGTTTTTTTGAGCGCACTTTCCCCGCGGTTCATGCACCCGCCAATCAAATTACGTTCGAACCAAATTTGTTATCAATATTTGTCAGTGACCTTTCGACGGGACTGATGCAAGCCGAGGCAGCGCGCGTTCAGCGAGGAGAAATAGGACGTGCGACATGGCAGGTAATGGGCAACAGATTGCGTGCGCACATCGTTCCGTTGCTCGGTGCCTTGCCCGCTCATGCGTTCGCTACGCCCGATGCGCAGCGGCTCATCGATCACCTCGGCGAACAGGGCTTCACCAGTACGACGATTGCGCAGTACCTGGTGCTGCTGCGAAAGGTGGTGATGCACGGTGTGCACACCGGTGTACTGCGCGAAGCGCCGCTGTTTCCCAAAGTGAAGGTGCGCAGCCAGCCGCGCGGAAGCTTCAGTGTTTCGGAGTACCGCAAGATCGTTTCGGCTGCACGCAGCCTGCGCGGAATCTCGCATCCGGTGCTCGATGAGTTGGGCGCAGGCGACCGGTTCTGGATTGCGCGCGATCTTCTGGTGATGCCCGACGAGCTGCCTTGGCTGATCCGCTGGATGGTGAACACCTTTGTTCGTCCGAGCGACATCAAGCTCATGAAGCACAAGCACATCGAGGTCGTGCGGGGAAAGCACGTCTACCTGCGGATGAACCTGCCGGAAACCAAGCGGCACAGCCAGCCGATCGTGAGCTTGCGGCCGGCCGTGCGTGTGTATGAATGTCTGCTTGCCTATCGCCGCGAACGTGGTGCTGGCGAATCGAACGACTATCTGTTTCTGCCTCATTTGAAGAATCGCGAACACGCCCTTGCGGTGCTCAATTTCTTCTTTCATTGGGTGCTCGAGATGACGCGGCTCGACAAGGGGCCGCTGGGTCAATCGAGGACGCTGTATTGCCTGCGCCATACCGCGATCACGTTGCGGCTTTTGTACGGACAAGGCATCGACATGTTGACCTTGGCGCGTAATGCGCGAACGAGCGTCAACATGATCGAACGCTTCTACGCATCGGTGCTGAGCGGAGAAATGAATGTGGGGCTGCTGCAAAGCAGACGCGGCCGGATGAGCTGAAAAAGGAAAAAAAGCCGCCCAGCTTGAACTGGGCGACTTGGGGTGTTGTTGATTCGAACTGGCGAGAGCCAGCATCGGGATCAATTTCGGTCAGAACGCGTGGCGGATGCCGAAGTCGTAGCCTGTCGAGGTCTTCGGTGTGAAGACACCGCCTGCGGCGCTATAGAAGGCCGGGCCGCCCACGGTCAGCGCCGCGCCGTTCTTGTTGCTCACGCGAGCTGCCGTCGCGTACAGGGCCGTGCGCTTGGACAGGTTGTGCACATAGCCGATAGCCAACTTGTTGGCCTTCGGATCGGCCGCGCGCGGCGTGAAAAAGGTTGCAGGGCTGTTGTAGTCGTACTTCACGGCCGAGTAGGAAGCGCGGATCAAACCTGCGCCGACCGGCACGGTCACGCCAATGAGATAGCCCTTCAGGTCGACGTCCGGACGGACCCCGCTGAGTGGCTGGTTCTCGTAGTCACGCGAGTTCTTGGCTCGCGACAGTTCGCCGAAGAGCTTCGCGGGACCGAAGTCATACGAGGCGCCGAGGTTGAACGTCTTGACCGAATCGGTCGTGCCCGCGTAGTACTGATCGCCCACGGTGCTGTTGCCATAGGCCAGCGCCAGGTCGAGCGGGCCGTTCGCGTAGCCGAAGCGGCCGCCGATGTATCGGCCTGCGCGGCTCTTCGAGGTCAGGCTGTCTTTCGGGGTGAAATTGCCATTGCTGTATTTGTCGTTCTCGTGGAACGCGTACATCACCTGGCCGTAGAACCCACCCAGGTTCGGGGGCAGGAAGTAGCCGATCGAATTGCTCGCGCGATCGTAGTTCTGATTGCCGCCAAAGCCGCCGGTATCCTTGGCGCCACCGGTGTCGACGTTGAAGCCGTTGGCCGTGTTGATCAGGTTGCTGCCGACGCCGTTGGTGCCGAACGGATCGAACACGGTGTCGTTCCAGAACGTCGGGGTGTAGTCGCGACCCAGGCGAGCCTCGCCGAAGGCACCCGACAGGCTCACGGTCGAACGGCGCTTGAATGACGCGACGCCGGTTGCGCCGTCATCGTTGCTGATTGGTGCTTCGAGCCAGAAGCTGGCCGCCAGGCCACCACCCAGGTCTTCCGTGCCGCGGAAACCCAGGCGGCTGGAGTTGTAGCCGGAATTGGCCAGAGCCCTGCGGCTGACTTTGACGCTGCCCTTGTTCGTGTAAGTGTCGACGCCGAAGGGGTTCGGCAGGACGGTGGACTTCAGGTCACGCGAGGTGGCCGAATAGCCGCTGATCGACGCGTCGACCACACCGAACAGAGTGACGGACGACTGAGCCGAGGCAACACCGGCAACAGCCAGGGCAGCCAGAGCAGTTGCCCTTTCGGAGCGAAAACTAGAGTGGTGCGTCGGCCTTGGGGCCGGGCCCGGAAAGAAAAAAGCCCCGAGTTTTGCAACTCGGGGCTAAATCCACCAATTGGAAGGGTGGAGGAGACAACTGTGGGCGCAAACGTATGCGCGATGAAATAAAGTATATCGACTGTTTGTTGCGTTGCAACAAGCGAGTGGTGCTTTTCTCACACAAATTTCCCACACAAATCGATGCCACCGTGCGTTTTTGCCGGGCATCCCGACTGGAATCGGAAGAATCATGGAATGCACAGTAAGTTGGACCGGCGACGCGGGAACGCGTTCGGCCATGGGCTTTGTCGCCGAAACGGGCAGCGGCCACGTCCTGATGATGGATGGCGCGCCTGATGCGGCCAAGCCAGAGAACGGTGGCCAGAACCTCGCGGCCAGGCCGATGGAAACGGTGCTTGCGGGGACGGGCGGCTGCACTGCCTACGATGTCGTGCTGATATTGAAGAGGGGCCGCCATCGCGTCGAGCGCTGCAGCGTCAAGCTGACCAGCGAGCGAGCGGAAAAGGACCCCAAGGTCTTTACCAAGATCCACATGCATTTCACCGTGGCCGGCAAGGGAATCCCGGCCTCCGCAGTGGAGCGCGCGATCGCGCTGAGCCACGAAACCTATTGCTCGGCCAGCATCATGCTGGCGAAGACCGCCGAGATCACCACCAGTTTCGACATCGTCGAAACCTGAGGCAGCGCGCTTGCGCCTCTAGATGCGGTGCGCCAGGGTGGTCATCACGCGAGAGGCCAGGCGCATCAGTGCCTTGACCGGAGCCGGGAGTTCTGCGGCGCCCGCGTCGATGGCTTGCGCCGCATGGCGCGCTTCGTCGAGTTTCATCTGCTCGACCACGGCCCTGGAAGCGCTGTCTGCCGGCGGAAGCCGGTCCAGGTGGCTGTCGAGATGGGCTTCCACCTGACGCTCGGTTTCCGCGACGAAACCCAGGCTCAGGGGGTCCCCCAGGCGTCCGGCGACAAGGCCGAGGCCGAAAGCGCCGGCATACCAGAGCGGATTCAGCAGCGACGGCCGAGCGCCCAGTTCGTCCAGGCGCTGCCGGGTCCAGGCCAGATGATCGGTCTCCTCATGCGCGGCTTCAACGAATTGGGCGCGCAGGGCCGGATCGCGCGCCACGGCGGCCTGGGCGGTGTAAAGCGCCTGCGCGCAGACTTCCCCGACATGGTTGACTCGCATCAACGCGCCGGCATCGCGGCGCTGTTGTTCGTCCATTTCGCCGGGCGCCTGGGTCGGGACGGGCCTGGGCCGGGTTGCGTGAGGACGGGCAAAAAGGGTGCGCAATGCCGCATCTGCGGCGGTCAGGACGGGGTCTAGCAAGAGCGACATGCACCTATTTGACAGCACCTCGACAGGGCTGCAAAAAGTTACGGTTTTGTTCCGCATTGTGGTGTGGCGGACGGGCTAAGTCCTTTGTTGCAGGACTGCAACGAAACGCCGTGGCCATCCGAGATTTCGGGCGATTTGTTTTGCCCTGCTGCAGCGGCTCTGGTGCAATAGCAACAACTTCCCAAAAGGAGGTTGGCCCGGGGTCCGGTGGGAGCACAAAGTGCCAGTCACGGTGAGCCCTTCGCACCGGAGCCCTATGTTTAACCTTGGAGAAACTTGCAATGAAAAAATCTCTAGTTGCTCTGGCTGCCCTGGCTGTTGCCGGTGTTGCCTCGGCTCAGTCGTCCGTCACTCTGTTCGGTGTGGTCGACGCGTCGATCAGCGGCTATTCGGCCACCTCGCGTGACCTGAACGGTGCTACGTTCCTGAACCCGTTCTACGTGAACAAGGGCAGCATCAAGGCAAGCCGTCGTGAACTGGCTAATTCGGGCTACAACTCCAGCCGTCTGGGCTTCCGTGGTACGGAAGACCTCGGTGGTGGCCTGGCAGCCAGCTTCTGGCTCGAAGCCCCGATCACCAATGACGACGGCCAAGGCGGTGTTTCGACGTTCGCTCGTCGTTCGACCGTGAGCCTGTCGGGTGGTTTCGGTGAAATTCGCCTGGGTCGTGACTACTCCGCCACGTTCTGGAACGACACCGTGTTCGATCCGTTCGGCACCAACGGCGTTGGCACCAACCTGGTCTTCACGGCTTCGTCGAGCTTCGCAGCTTTCAACGGCTACGGCGCTGCAAAGTCGACGCTGGTGAACACGCCCCAGATCACGGACGTCGGTGGCAGCAACTACACCCGCACCAGCAACAGCGTCGCCTACTTCCTGCCGCCGAACCTGGGTGGTTTCTACGGCCAAGTGCAGTACTCGTTCAGCGAAAAGACCAAGTACAGCCCTGGCACCGCTACGCCTGATGTCGCGAACAACTCGCGCACCGGTCGTTACGTTGGTGGCCGCTTCGGCTACGCGAACGGTCCTCTGGACATCGCCGCCGCTTACGGCAGCAGCACCGTTGGTGACCAGTTCTACGTCGGCACGACCAACAAGGTCAACACCTTCAACCTCGGCGCTTCGTACGACTTCGGTCCTGTGAAGCTCTTCGGTGAAGTGTCGCGCTCGAAGAACAAGCTGGACTACGAAACCGAACCCTTCCTGGGCGGCCGTCCTGACATCGACCTGACCGGTTACCTGCTCGGCGTGACCGTGCCGGTCGGTGCTGGCTTGATCCGCGCTTCGTACTCGGCTGTCAAGTACGACGAGAACCTCGCTGCAGACCCGCTCAACCCGTTCGCAGCGATCCCCGCCGACAAGAAGGCCAACAAGCTGGCAATCGGCTACGTGCACAACCTGTCGAAGCGCACGGCTCTGTACGCAACGATCGCTCGCGTGAGCAACAAGAACGGTGCAGCTCTGACCACGGGCGCTGGCCCTGCCTTCGTGACCACCGGCGGCCTGACCCCGAAGACCGCTACCGGCTACGACTTCGGTATCCGTCACGCTTTCTGATTTGACGCTGGCGTAAGCCAGCTTCGAAGCTAAAAGCTCAAAAGCCACTCGACGCAAGTCGAGTGGCTTTTTTCGTTTTGGCGCTACAAAGAACAGAGTGTTGGCAACGGGCACCATGTGTGTGCACCCCCGGGGAACCACCGTGCGGGCACGTACCTTGCACTGCTAGCATGCCCGATCACTTTGTTTGCTAATGATTGCCTTTGTACTGCGCCGCCTGATCCAGGCCGTGATCGTGATGATCGCGGTCGCGTTCATTGCCTTCCTCTTGTTTCAATACGTCGGCGACCCCGTCGTCTTCCTGCTGGGTCAGGATGCCAAGCCCGAGCAGATCCGTGAAATGCGCGCCGCCTTGGGGCTCGACCGGCCCTTCTTCGTGCAGTTCTGGCACTTTCTCGTCAATGCATCGCAGGGCGAGTTCGGCCTGAGCCTGCGCCAGGGCGCCAAGGTGTCGCGCCTGATCGGCGAACGGTTCCCGGCCACGCTGGAGCTTGCCCTCGTCGCGGCCGTGCTGGCTCTCTTCATCGGCATCCCGATGGGCGTCTACACCGCCCTGCGCCGTGGCACCTTCATGAGCCAGGTGTTCATGACCGTGTCGCTGCTCGGCGTGTCGCTGCCCACTTTCCTGATCGGCATCCTGCTGATCCTCGTCTTCGCGGTCACGCTGGGCTGGTTCCCGAGCTTCGGCCGAGGCGACACCGTGAAGTTCGGCTGGTGGACCAGCGGCCTCTTCAGCGCCGACGGCTGGCACCACATCGTGCTGCCGGCGGTGACGCTCGCGATCTTCCAGCTCACGCTGATCATGCGGCTGGTGCGCGCCGAGATGCTCGAGGTGCTGCGCACCGACTACATCAAGTTCGCGCGCGCACGGGGCCTGTCGAACCGCGCCATCCATTTCGGCCATGCGCTCAAGAACACGCTGGTGCCGGTGATGACCATCACCGGCCTGCAGCTGGGCGGCCTGATCGCCTTCGCCATCATCACCGAGTCGGTCTTCCAGTGGCCGGGCATGGGCCTGCTGTTCATCCAGGCCGTGACCTTCGCCGATGTTCCGGTGATGGCGGCGTACCTGTGCCTCATCGCCTTGATCTTCGTCGTGATCAACCTCGTGGTCGACCTGCTGTACTTCGTGGTCGATCCGCGTCTGCGCGTCGGCAAGGCCGGAGGGCATTGAACATGACGGCATCGGCTCCGCGCCTCACCGCATCCGGAAGGGCTTTCGCGCACATCGCGCGCTTCTATCCCGAGATCACGGCCTTTCGCCGCGACCTGCATGCGCACCCCGAACTCGGCTTCGAAGAGGTCTACACCGCCGGCCGCGTGCGCGAGGCGCTGCGCGCCTGCGGCGTCGACGAGATCCACGAAGGCATCGGCAAGACCGGCGTGGTCGGCGTGATCCGCGGCAAGTCCACCGCCAGCGGCCGCATGATCGGCCTGCGCGCCGACATGGACGCCCTCCCCATGCGCGAGGACAACGATTTCGGCTGGCGCTCCGCCAACGACGGCCTCATGCACGGCTGCGGCCACGACGGCCACACCACCATGCTGGTCGGCGCCGCGCGCTACCTGGCCGAGACGCGCGACTTCGACGGCACCGCCGTGCTGATCTTCCAGCCCGGCGAGGAAGGCTTCGCCGGCGCGCGCGTGATGATCGAGGACGGCCTCTTCGACCGCTTCCCGGTCAACGCCGTCTACGCGATGCACAACTGGCCCGCGATGCCCGCCGGCACCGTGGGCATCAACCGCGGGGCGATGATGGCCGCGGCCGACCGCATCACCATCCAGATCAAGGGCAAGGGCGGCCACGGCGCGCATGCCTACCAGACCATCGACCCGGTGGTGGTCGCCGCGCACATCATCACCGCGGCGCAGACCATCGTGTCGCGCAACGTGCGTCCCATCGACGCGGCCGTCGTCAGCATCTGCGCCGTGCAGGCGGGCGACCTCGGCGCGATGAGCGTGATCCCGGGCGAGGCCACGCTGGTCGGCACGGTGCGCACCTTCAGCGCGCGGGTGCAGGCCCAGGTCGAGCAGCGCCTGACCGAGCTGTGCACGGCGATCGCTGGCGGCTTCGGCGCCACCGCCACCATCAGGTACGAGCGCATCTACCCGGCCACCATCAACACCGCCCCCGAGGCGATGTTCGCGGCCGACGTGGCCGAGTCGCTGGTCGGTGCCAAGAACGTCGATCGCAGCATGGAGCCCAGCATGGGCGCCGAGGACTTTTCCTTCATGCTGCAGAAAAAGGCGGGTGCCTACCTGCGCATCGGCCAGGACGTGCGCGAAGGCGCCTTCCTGCACAACAGCCGCTACGACTTCAACGACGAGATCCTGCCGCTGGGCGCCGCGCTGCATGCGGGCCTCATCGAGCAGGGCATGCCGCTTGCCGCTACCCGCAGCACGCAGCCAGGGAAAGCAGCCGCCACCGCGGCATCGTGATGTGTTCGATTTCAACCCGAGGAGTGTCCCCATGAGTTTCAAGAAAAAAGTGGCCGCGGCCGCCGCCGTGTGTGCCCTTGGCGCCGTCAGCCTGGTCGCGAGCGCGCAGACCATCCGGATCGCGAACCAGGGCGATGCGCTGTCGCTCGATCCGCACTCGCTCAACGAGTCGCTGCAATTGAGCGTCACCGCCAACGTCTATGAAACCCTCGTGGGGCGCAACAAGGACCTGAGCCTCGCGCCGCTCCTGGCCACCAGCTGGAAACAGACCTCGCCCAACGTCTGGCGCTTCGAACTGCGCAAGGGCGTGGTGTTCCATGACGGCACGCCGTTCACCGCCGACGACGTGGTGTTCAGCTTCGCGCGCGCCCAGGGCGACGGCTCCGACATGCGCGCCACGCTGAGCGACATCAAGGCCGTGCGCAAGGTGGGCGACCTCGCCATCGAGATCGAGACCAACGGCCCCTTCCCGATCCTGCCCGACGTGATCTCGCTCACCATGATCATGAGCAAGAAGTGGTGCGAGGAAAACCAGGCCACCAAGCCCGTGGACCGCCGCAAGGGCATCGAGAACACCGCCTCGTTCAAGGCCAACGGCACCGGCCCGTTCCGCGTGCGCGAGCGCCAGCCGAACGTGCGCACCGTGTTCACGCGCAACGGCACCTACTGGGGCAAGATCGAAGGCAACGCGCAAGAGATCGTCTTCACGCCCATCGCCAACCCCGCCACCCGCGTGGCCGCACTGGTGTCCGGCGAAGTCGACGTGATGGAGCCGGTGCCCGTGCAGGACATCGCCCGCATCAACGCGGCGCCCACGGCCCGCGTCATCACCGGCCCCGAGCTGCGCACCATCTTCCTGGGCATGGACCAGAAGCGCGACGAGCTGCTGTACTCCAACATCAAGGGCAAGAACCCGTTCAAGGACAAGCGCGTTCGCCAGGCCTTCTACCAGGCCATCGACATCGCCGGCATCCAGCGCACCGTGATGCGCGGCGCCTCGCGGCCCACGGGCCTTCTGGTCGGCCCCGGCATCAACGGCTGGACCGCCGAGCAGGACAAGCGCCTGCCCTACGACGTCGAAGCAGCCAAGAAGCTCATGGCCGAAGCCGGCTACCCGAGCGGCTTCGAAGTGACGATGAACTGCCCGAACGACCGCTACGTGAACGACGGCCAGATCTGCCAGAGCGTGGCCGCCAACCTCGCGCGCATCAACGTCAAGATCAACCTGGCCGCCGAGACCAAGGGCACCTACTTCCCCAAGATCCTGCGCCGCGACACCAGCTTCTACATGCTGGGCTGGACCCCGACCACCTACGACGCGCACAACGCGCTGAGCTCGCTGACCGCCTGCCCGGACGACAAGGGCACGGGCCAGTTCAACCTGGGCGCGTACTGCAATCCCAAGCTGGACGAGCTGACCAAGAAGATCCAGTCCGAGACCGACAAGACCAAGCGCAACGAGCTCATCAAGGAAGCCTTCAAGCTGCACGCGGACGACATCGGCACGCTGCCCCTGCACCAGCAGTCGCTGGCGTGGGGCGTGAGCAAGAAGGTCGAGCTGGTGCAACTGGCCGACAACTTCATGTACTTCAAGTGGATGAGCATCAAGTGATTTCCCCGGCCGCTCCCCGGGCGGCCTGATGGCCCGACCATGGGCCCGCTTCTTGCGGGCCCATTCCTTTTGCTCCGCGATGAAAAATAACCCCCACGCTCCCCTTGCTGCGCAAGGTCCGCTGCCCTCCGAGGAAGCCGCTTCTCATCTTGGGGCGGCCCGGCGATGAAAAAAACTTTGGCCCGCTGGCTCGACAGCGATGTCGGCTACAGCTTCCGCACCTCGCCCGTGGCGATGGTGGCGGCACTGATCGCGCTGGCCTGCCTGTTCTGCGCGGCGTTCGCCGGATGGGTGTCGCCGCACAACCCCTTCGACCTCGCGACGCTCGAACTCGGCGACGCCCGTCTCCCGCCCGCGTGGAGCGCGGAGGGTTCCTCCAAATACCTGCTCGGCACCGACGACCAGGGCCGCGACATCCTCTCGGCCGTCATCTACGGCGCGCGCATCTCGATGATCGTGGGCGTCGTCTCGGTCGTGCTCTCGGTCGTCGTCGGCGTGGTGTTCGGCCTCCTGGCAGGTTTTCTCGGCGGCTGGCTCGATTCGTTCCTCATGCGCGTGTGCGACGTGATGCTGTCGTTCCCGCCCATCCTGGTCGCGCTGCTCATCGCCGGCGTCGGCCGCGCGCTCTTTCCCGGCGCGCACGAGTCGCTCGCGTTCGGCGTGCTCATCATCTCGATCTCGCTCACGGGCTGGGTGCAGTACGCGCGCACGGTGCGCGGCTCCACGCTGGTGGAGCGCAACAAGGAATACGTGCAGGCCGCGCGCGTCACCGGCGTCGCGCCGATCCGCATCATGCTGCGCCACGTGCTGCCCAACGTGATGGGGCCGGTGATGGTGCTGGCCACCATCCAGGTCGCGACCGCGATCATCACCGAGGCCACGCTCTCGTTCCTGGGCGTGGGCGTGCCGCCGACCTCGCCCTCGCTGGGCACGCTCATCAGCATCGGCAACCAGTACCTGTTCTCGGGCGAATGGTGGATCACGGTGTTCCCGGGCCTGATGCTGGTGCTCATTGCACTCAGCGTGAACCTGCTCGGTGACTGGCTGCGCGACGCGCTCAATCCGCGCCTGCGCTGAAGAGAAAAGGAGAACGCCACCATGACGCTGCTCCAGGTCCAGGACCTCGTCGTCGAATTTCCGCATCGCCGCGGCACGCTGCGCGCGATCGACCGCATTTCCTTCGACATCGCGCCCGGGGAAATCCTCGGCGTGGTGGGCGAATCGGGCGCCGGCAAGTCGCTCACGGGCGCGGCCATCATCGGGCTGCTCGAACCGCCGGGCCGCGTGGCCAGCGGCCAGATCCTGCTGGAGGGCCAGCGCATCGACAACCTGAGTTTCGATGCGATGCGCCCCATCCGCGGCCGCAAGATCGGCGCGATCTTCCAGGACCCGCTGACCTCGCTGAACCCGCTCTACACCGTGGGCCGGCAACTCATCGAGACCATCCGCGCGCACCTGCCCGTGAACGAATCGGAAGCCCGCAAGCGCGCCATCGGCCTCTTGCAGGACACCGGCATTCCCGCCGCCGAGCAGCGCATCGACCACTTCCCGCACCAGTTCTCGGGCGGCATGCGGCAGCGCGTGGTGATTGCGCTGGCGCTCGCGGCCGAGCCCAAGCTCATCGTGGCCGACGAGCCGACCACCGCGCTGGACGTGTCGATCCAGGCGCAGATCATTCAGCTCCTCAAGCGCATCTGCAAGGAGCGCGGCGCGGCCGTGATGCTGATCACGCACGACATGGGCGTGATCGCCGAGACCTGCGACCGCGTGGCCGTGATGTACGCGGGCCGCGTCGCCGAGATCGGCCCGGTGCACGAGGTGATCCACCAGCCCGCGCACCCCTACACCTCGGGCCTGATGGCCTCGATTCCGGACATGGCGAGCGACCGCGAACGGCTCAACCAGATCGACGGCGCGATGCCGCGCCTGAACGCCATTCCGACGGGCTGCGCCTACAACCCGCGCTGCCCGCGCACCTTCGCGCGCTGCCTCACGGAGCGGCCCGAACTGCTGCACGCGGGCGCCACGCGCGCGGCCTGCTGGCTGCACGATGCGGCCGACCCGCACGCCGGCCAGGCCGAGATCGCGGCAAGGCATCACGACGCCCTGGCGGCCGGCGAACGCGCCACGCCCGAAGCGGCCGAACCCATCGCGGAGGTGACGCGATGAACGCCGTGATCGAACCCCGCAAGGAAACAACCGGCGAGCCCCTGGTCGTCGCGCACGACCTGGCACGCACCTTCGACGTTTCGCCGCCCTGGCTCAACCGCGTGCTCGAGCGCAAGCCGCGCGTGCTGCTGCATGCGGTGGACGGCGTGAGCTTTTCGATCGAGCGCGGCAAGACGCTCGCGCTGGTCGGCGAATCGGGCTGCGGCAAAAGCACCGTCGCGCGCCTCCTGGTCGGCCTCTACGCGCCCACGCGCGGCGGCCTGCAGTTCGACGGGCAGGACGCGCACGCCGCATTCAAGACCCCCGAAGGCCGCAAGCTGCGCCGCCGCATCCAGATGATCTTCCAGGACCCCTACGCGAGCCTGAACCCGCGCTGGATCGTGGAAGACATCATCGGCGAGCCGCTGCGCGAGCACGGCATCCTGAGCGGCAAGGCCGAACTGCGCGAGCGCGTGGGCGAACTGCTCAAGTCGGTCGGCCTCTCGCCGCTGGACATGAGCAAGTACCCGCACCAGTTCTCGGGCGGCCAGCGCCAGCGCATCTCGATCGCGCGCGCGCTCGCCACGCAGCCCGAGTTCCTGGTGTGCGACGAGCCCACCTCCGCGCTGGACGTGAGCGTGCAGGCGCAGGTGCTCAACATCATGAAGGATCTGCAGCGCGAGCAGGGCCTGACCTACCTCTTCATCTCGCACAACCTCGCTGTGGTGCGCCACGTGGCCGACCAGGTCGGCGTGATGTACCTGGGCCGCCTGGTAGAGGTGGCGGACAAGCAGAAGCTCTTTGCCGATCCGCAGCATCCGTACACCCGCATGCTGCTGGACGCGATTCCGCAGATGAAGCACACGGGGCGCCAGCGCACGCCGGTGCAGGGCGAGGTGCCGAATCCGCTGAACCCGCCGACGGGGTGTGCCTTCCATCCACGCTGTCCGCATGCCAATGCGCGCTGCTCCGCGGAGCGGCCGAAGCTGCTGGGCATCCAGGGCGTGCAGGTGGCCTGCCACGCGGTGGAGGAAGGGCGCATCTAGCACCTGGCCCTAATCCGGGTCGGCGCCGCGTGTTCGGCTTTCGATCTATAACCCCTTGGTGCTTTCGTAAAAATCACACCAAGGAGAACAGCACATGTGGGCCCTGCTCTTGTTGCCCTTCGTGGGTTTGTTGTGGCTTCCGTTCTACAACAGCCCGTTGCCCGAATTGTTCGGCTTTCCCTTCTTCTACTGGTACCAGTTGCTGTGGGTGCCGATCACGGCGCTCCTGATCTGGATCGTGTACCGCAGCGGGTATGAAGAGGGAGACGAATGATGAGCGGCCAGATCAACTGGACCGCGCTGTCGGTCTTCATCTTCTTCTTCGTGCTGGTCACCGTGATGGGCTTTGCCGCCTCGCGCTGGCAGACCGGCGGCAAGAACAGCAAGGGCGCCCACCTGGATGAATGGGGGCTGGGCGGCCGCAACTTCGGCACCTGGATCACCTGGTTCCTCGTGGGCGGCGACTTCTACACCGCCTACACCGTGATCGCCGTGCCCGCGCTGGTCTACGCCGTGGGCGCATACGGTTTCTTCGCGCTGCCCTACACCATCCTCGTCTACCCGATCGTCTTCATCATCATGCCCAGGCTCTGGCATGCGGCGCATCGCGCGGGCCATGTGACGGCGGCCGACGTGGTCTATGGCCGCTACGGTTCCCGCGCGCTCGAGCTGGCCGTGGCCGTGACCGGCGTGGTCGCGACCATGCCCTACATCGCACTGCAGCTCGTGGGCATGGAGGTCGTCATCAAGGCGCTGGGCCTGACGGGCGAGCTGCCGCTGGCCGCGGCCTTCGTGATCCTGGCGCTCTACACCTACTCGGCCGGGCTGCGCGCGCCCGCGCTGATCGCCTTCGTCAAGGACCTGATGATCTACATCGTGGTGCTGGTGGCGGTGGTGCTGGTGCCCCTGAAGCTGGGCGGCTACAGCAGCGTGTTCCACGCGGCCGGCGATGCCTTCGCGGCCAAGGGCGGCGCGACCGGCCTCACGCTCAAGCCGGCGCAATACCTGCCGTATGCGAGCCTGGCGCTGGGCTCGGCGCTGGCGGCCTTCATGTACCCGCACACGCTCACGGGCATCTTCGCGGCCAGGAGCGCCAACACCATCCGCAAGAACGCGGTCTTCCTGCCGGCGTACACGGTGCTGCTGGGCCTGATCGCGCTGCTGGGCTACATGGCCTATGCAGCCCACCTCACGGTCAAGAGCAACAACGACGTGGTGCCCGCGCTCTTCAATGCGCTGTTCCCGTCGTGGTTCGCGGGCTTCGCGTTCGCCGCCATCGCCATCGGTGCGCTGGTGCCGGCGGCGGTGATGTCGATCGGTGCGGCCAACCTGTTCACGCGCAATTTCTGGAAGGCCTATGTGCGGCCCGACGTGACGCCCGCCGGCGAGGCCAAGGTCGCCAAGATCGTGTCGCTGGTGGTCAAGGTGGGGGCGCTGGTGTTCATCCTGTTCCTGCCGACGCAGTTCGCGCTCGACCTGCAGCTGCTCGGTGGACTGTGGATCCTGCAGACCTTCCCGGCCGTGGTGTTCGGTCTGTTCTTCGGCTGGTTCCGGGCGCCGGCGCTGCTCGCCGGCTGGCTCGTGGGCCTCGTCGGCGGCAGCTGGATCGCCTTTTCGGACGGCATCAAGCCGGTCCACACCTTCGTGATCGGCGACGGCAGCTACACGCTCTATACCGGGTTGACCGCGCTGGTGCTCAACATCGTCGTGGCCGTGGTGGTGCAGCTGGTGGTCAAGGGCGCTCCGTTGCGAGAGGCGCCCGTGCTGCGCGGGAAGTAGCGTGAACAGGCCCTGATCCGAATCCGGCCGGCTTTCCGAAAGTGTGCGCAAAGGCACCGCCCGGTGCCGGAATCTGCGGCAGAGTCGCGCCATGGCAATGACGACGGCAACAACGATTTCCGCAGGCTGGGGCCGGCGCGGCTTTCTCATGGGGTCTGCGCTCGGCGCCACCACCGCGCTGGCCGCCATGGCATCGCTCGCGCATGCAGCCGGTGCGCCCTCGCGGCGGATGCCGGTCATCTTCATCGGCCACGGCACGCCGATGAACGCCCTCGCCGACAACGCATTCACGCGCCGCCTGTCCGCATGGGGCAGGGAACTGCCGCCGCCGACGGCCATCCTCAGCGTGTCGGCGCACTGGCTGAGCCGCGGCGCGACCGGCGTCGGCATGCAGGCCAGGCCCAGGACGATCCACGACTTCGGCGGGTTCCCGCAGGCGCTGTTCGATGTCGACTACCCCGCGCCCGGCCATCCGGCGCTGGCCCGCGAAACCGTCGGCGTGGTGAAGCAGGCGCCGGTGATCGCCACCGAGCAATGGGGCCTGGACCATGGCACCTGGTCGGTGCTCAGGCACCTCTACCCGAAGGCCGACGTTCCCGTCTTCCAGCTCAGCATCGACTACGACAAGCCGGCCGCCTTCCACTACGCGGTGGGGCGCGACCTGGCCGCGTTGCGCGACAAGGGGGTGCTGGTGATGGGCAGCGGCAACGTGGTGCACAACCTGCGCGCCACCGACCGCGGCACCGCCGACGGGCCGAAGGCGAGCCGCCCCTGGGCGCAGTCGTTCGACGATGCGGTGAAGTCGGCGCTCGCCGGCCGCGACGACCGCGCGTTGATCGGCTATGAAAAGCTGGAGGGCGCGTCCACTGCCGTGGCAATGCCCGATCACTACTTCCCGTTTCTCTACGCCCTGGGCGCCGCCGGTGCGGGCGAGCGTGCGAAGACGGTCTACGAGGGGTTCCAGTCCGGCACGCTCAGCATGCGCTGCGTGCAGTTCGGCTGAAGGCGCGAAGGAACCGTCGCGCCTTCAGGGCCTGAGTTACTGCTCTTCGCCCCACGAGAAGCCGTCGCGCGCAATCATCGCGCTCGATGCGCTCGGGCCCCAGGTGCCGGCCGCGTAGGGACGCGGGCCGCCGTCGGATTCCCAGCTGTCGATCAGCGGCTCCACCCAGCGCCATGCCTCTTCCTGCTCGTCGCTGCGCACGAACAGGTTCAGTCGCCCGTCGATCACGTCGAGCAGCAGGCGCTCGTAGGCGCCCACGCGCTCGACGCCGAAGCGCTTGTCGAAGTCCAGATCCAGCTGCACCGGCGCCAGTTGCGCGGCGGCGCTCTGGTTGCCGTTGGTGCGCTGGCGGTTGTCCTGTGCCTGCGCAAGCATGTGCAGCTCCAGCCCGTCCTTGGGCTGCAGGTTGATCACCAGCTTGTTGACGCTGCCCGCCGGTGCGCGGTAGATCGCATGCGGCGTCGGGCGGAAGTTGACCTCGATGCGCGCATCGCGCGATGCCAGGCGCTTGCCGGTGCGGATGTAGAACGGCACGCCGGCCCAGCGCCAGTTGGCGATTTCGGTGCGCAGTGCCACGAAGGTCTCGGTGCGGCTGTCGGGGTCGACGCCGGGCTCGTCGCGGTAGCCCTGCACCCGCTCGCCGTAGGCGGTGCCGGCGGTGTACTGGCCGCGGATCGCGTGCAGGCTCAGGCTCTCGGGCGTCCAGGGTTTGAGGGCGCGCAACACCTTCAGTTTTTCGTCGCGGATCGCGTCGGCGTGGGAGTTGATCGGCGGCTCCATGCCGATCGCGCACAAGAGCTGCAGCGCGTGGTTCTGCACCATGTCGCGCAGCGCGCCGGTCTGGTCGTAGAAGGCGCCGCGCTTCTCCACGCCCAGGTCTTCGGCGATGGTGATCTGGATGTTGGCGATGTGCTCGCGGCGCCAGATGGGCTCGAAGAGCGCGTTGCCGAAGCGCATCGCGAACAGGTTCTGCACCGAGGGCTTGCCCAGGTAATGGTCGATGCGAAAGACCTGCTTCTCCTCGAGCACCTTGCCCACCGCGGCATTGATGGCGCGGTTCGATGCGAGGTCGTGGCCGAGCGGCTTCTCCAGCACGATGCGGGTCCTGGGGCCGTTGAGGCCGGCCGCTGCGATCTGCTCGACCACCTGGGTGAAGAGGGCGGGCGCCGTGGCCACGTACATCACCACCGTCGAAGCGTCGCGCTGCTTGAGCAGGTCGGCCAGCCTGGCGTAGTCGTCCGGCTTGGACAGGTCCATGCGCAGGTAGTACAGCATCGAGGCGAACTTCTTGAACTCCTCGGGCGAGGGGCGCTTGGCGCCTTCGACCGCGCTGAAGCGCGACTGGATCAGCTCGCGGTACTGGTCGTCCGAGAGGTCATCCCGCGCCACCCCGACGATGCGACCGTCCTGGGGGAGGCTGCCGTGCCGGAAGGCCTGGAACAGCGCGGGCATCAATTTGCGCCACGCAAGATCGCCAGTACCGCCGAACAGAACGAGATCGAAGCTCATGAAAAACTTTCCTTTGTCTGAGTGCCTGGAGACGTCCGGGCCTGCCGGCGCGCCAGTCGCGATGGTACTTGTACCGATTCCCCCGACCTGTACTAAAGCTACGCTGCCCCCAGGCCGCAAGGCCTTTTTTTATGCACGAGGCAGGGAAATACCAAATGAAGAAGCTTTTTTGCGCAGCCGCGCTCCTGGGCCTGTCGGCCGCCGCATCGGCACAGACCGTGAACGTGATCTGCTCGGTCCAGGCCGAATGGTGCAACGTGATCTCCACCGTCTATGCCCGCACCACGGGCGTTCGCATCAACATGGCCCTGAAGGGCTCGGGCGAGGCGCTGGCCCAGCTGATCGCCGAGAAGGACAACCCCAAGACCGACGTCTGGTTCGGCGGCACGGGCGATCCGCACCTGCAGGCGGCCGAGCAGGGCCTCACGCTCGAATACAAATCGCCCACGCTCGCCCAGCTGCACCCCTGGGCCCAGCAGCAGGCCAAGCAATCGGGCTACAAGACCGTGGGCATCTATTCGGGGCCGCTGGGCTTCGGCTACAACCCCGAGCTGCTCGCCAAGAAGAAGCTGCCCGTGCCCAAGACCTGGGCCGACCTGCTCAAGCCCGAGTACAAGGGCGACATCCAGGTGGCCAACCCCGCATCCAGCGGTACGGCCTACACCATGATCGCCACGCTGGTGCAGATGATGGGCGAGGACAAGGCCTTCGAGTACCTGAAGGCGCTGCATAAGAGCGTGGGCCAGTACACCCGCTCGGGCACCGGCCCGATCAAGGCGGTGGCGCGCGGCGAGACGGCGATCTCCATCAGCTTCGTGCACGACGGCCCGGGCGAGAAGATGCAGGGCTTTCCGGTCGAGACCATCACGCCCAGCGACGGCACCGGCGCCGAGATCGGCTCCATGAGCATCATCAAGGGCGCGCGCAACCTCGATGCGGCCAAGAAGTTCTACGAATGGGCCCTCACGCCCGCCGCGCAGGAACTGGGCGCGGCCAACAAGCAGTTCCAGCTGCCCAGCAACGTGGGCGCCAAGCTCGATTCGCGCATCCCCGATTTCAAGAAGATCAAGTTCATCAACTACGACTACGCCAAGTACGGCGCCAGCGCCGAGCGCCGGCGCCTGATCGCGCGCTGGGAAAAGGACGTCAACTCGCTGCCCCGCTAAGTGGAAGCGGAAGCTGCTTCCATCGGCGGCGCGCCGGTCAACCCGGCGTCCGTGGCAGCCGCCCGGCGTTCGCAGCGCTGGATCTGGGCGTGGGTCGCGCTGGGCTTTGCGGCGTATCTGCTGCTGCCCTGGTATGCGATCCAGGACGCGACCTGGTACGAAGCCGTTCCGCAGGTTTTCGGCCAGGCCGAGGGCGCCAACGGCCTGATGCAGGCCGCGACGCAGGGGCGCGGCTGGCTCTTCATCGGCCTGGCGGGCCTCTTCATGTGCGCGGTCGGCGCGTGGCTGCCGCCGGGCCGCGCCCAGGGGCGCTGGCTGCTGGCGGGGGGCGCGATCGGCGCCGTCGGCCTGTCGGTCGCGGGCTTCACCATCGGCGCGCGGGGCTGGAGCTTCGCGGCGCTCAACACGCAGTTCGGCGAGTTGGCGATCAACCAGTTCGGCATCGGCGCGGGCGGCTTCGTGGCGCTCACGGCACTCGTGCTGCTGGCGGCCTTCGGCATTGCGCGGCTCGGTCTCTTCAAGGGCGACCTGTTCGTGGCGGCCGCGGTCATCGGCTGCGGCGTGCTGATGGCGCTGTTCATTGCCTATCCGGTGAGCAAGGCGCTGTCGGGCGCGTTCTTCAACGAAGACGGGCAATGGTCGATCGGCGCCTTCGTCGCGCGTGTGTTCACCGAGCGCATCTGGGGCCTGGGGTGCCTGGCGGGCGGTGTGCGCTGCGGCGTGGCGTGGAACACGCTGGTGCTGGCGCTGCTCACCGCGGCAGGCACCACCTTCCTCGGCACGCTGATGGCGCTGATGGCCGAGCGCGGCAGCAGGCGCGGGCAGGGCGTGCTGCGGGTGCTGGCGCTGCTGCCGATCATCACGCCGCCGTTCGTGGTGGGCCTGGGCCTCATCCTGCTGTTCGGCCGCGCGGGCATCGTCAACCAGCTGCTGGAGAACCTGTTCGGCATCGAGCCGACGCGCTGGTTCTACGGCATGCCGGGCGTGCTGGTGGCGCAGCTCTTTGCCTTCACGCCCATCGCCTTCATGATCATGCGCGGCGTGGTGCAGGGCATCGCGCCCAGCCTCGAAGAGGCCGCGCAGATGCTGCGCGCCGACCGGCGCCGCACCTTCTTCACCGTGACGCTGCCGCTCCTGAAACCCGGGCTGGCCAACGCCTTCCTGGTCGGCTTCATCGAGAGCATTGCCGACTTCGGCAACCCGGTGGTGGTGGGCGGGCAGTTCTCGGTGCTCTCGACCGACATCTTCTTCGCCATCGTGGGTGCGCAGTACGACCAGGGCCGCGCGGCCTCGCTGGCCTGGGTGCTCACGCTGTTCGCGCTGGGCGTGTTCGCGCTGCAGCGCGGCCTGCTGGGCAAGCAGAACTACACCACCGTGAGCGGCAAGGGCGACGCGGGCATCGCGATGGCGCTGCCCGACGGCGTGCGCCGCACCATCCACTGCATCGCGCTGCCGTGGATCGCGTTCACCGCGGTGGTCTACCTCTTCGCCTTCGCGGGCGGTTTCGTGCAGACCTGGGGCCGCGACTACAGCTTCACGCTCAACCACTTCAAGAACGCGTTCGCGCTGGAGTGGGGCCAGTTCGGGCTGGTGTGGGCGGGCACGGCGTGGAATTCGCTCATCACCACGCTCAAGCTCGCGGGCATCTCGGCGCCGATCACCGCGGCGCTGGGCTTGCTGATCGCCTGGCTCCTGGCGCGCAACGAGTTCAAGGGGCAGGGCATCTTCGAGTTCGGCGCGCTGCTGGCCTTCGCCATTCCGGGCACGGTGCTCGGCGTGAGCTACATCCTGGCCTTCAACGTGCCGCCGCTGGAGCTCACGGGCACCGGGCTCATCATCGTGCTGTGCTTCATGTTCCGGAACCTGCCGGTGGGCGTGCGCGCCGGCACGGCGGCCTTCAAGCAGCTGGACCGCTCGCTCGACGAAGCCTCGCTGATGCTGCGTGCATCGACTTCGCAGACCTTGTTCAAGGTGGTGTTGCCGCTGCTCAAGCCCGCGCTGGTGGCCGCGCTGGTCTACAGCTTCGTGCGCGCGATGACGACGGTGAGCGCGGTGATCTTCCTGGTCACTGCCGAGAACGAGCTCGCCACCACGTACATCATCGGCCGCGTGGGCAACGGCGACTACGGCATTGCGCTGGCATATTGCACGGTGCTCATGATCCTGATGTCGCTGGCCATTGCGCTGGTGCAGTTCGTGGTCGGGGAGCGCAAGCTGGGGCGGCGCAAGGTGGCGCCGGTGGTGCCCGCACCCGTGCATTGAGGAAAAAAAGATGAGTGTTCATGCAGACCTCTTGCGTCAGCTCCAGACGGAGCAAACGCTGATCGACCTGTATCGCGACCGTTTGAGCCAGGATTCGCTCACCGGCGTCGTTTCCGGGTTCACCGACACGTTCGTCTACTTGAGCCTGTTCAGCGAGGACGGGTTGCCCAACGGCATCAGCGTGGTCCACCTGGGCGACGTCACCAGGATCAGGTGGCAGGGCAATGCGCTGCTCTCCATCCAGGCCTTGATCGATGCCAAGGCGTCGAGGCCCACAGTGCCCGAGCTCGATCTCGAATCGACACGCTCGGTCCTCGAGTCGATCCACAAAGCTTTCGGTTATGTGAATGTGATGACCGAGAACTCCAATTCATCGATCACCTTCATTGGCGAGATTGCGCAGATCGACGACATCTCCTTCGTCCTGAACGAATTCGGGACCATGAAGACCTGGCAGACGGCGCACCTGTGGTTGCGCATCGGCGACGTGACGCGCGCGGATGCCGATGCCCAATACGAGCGCGATATCCAATTTCTTGCCGAGCAAAGGCGCAGCACATGAGCAACGGCATCGAATTCCGCAACGTCGCCAAGCGCTACGGCACCGACAGGAACGCGCCGATGGCCGTCAAGGGCATCAGCTTCGAGGTGCCCGTGGGCACGCTCACGACGATCCTCGGTCCCTCGGGCTGCGGCAAGACGACCACGCTGCGCATGATCGCGGGCCTCGAATCGCCGACCTCGGGGTCCATCTTCATGGGCGGACGCGATGTGACGACGCTCGGCCCCGGCGAGCGCAACGTGAGCATGATGTTCCAGAGCTACGCGCTGTTCCCGCACATGAACGTGATCGAGAACGTGGGCTATGGCCTGCGCATGAGCGGCGTGAAGAAGGACGAGGCCACCTCGAGGGCGCGTGAAGCGCTCAGGGGCGTGGGCCTGGTCGGTTTCGACGAGCGACTGCCCAGCGAACTCTCGGGCGGCCAGCAGCAGCGCGTGGCGTTGGCGCGCGCGCTGGTGCTCGAACCCGCGGTGCTGCTGTTCGACGAGCCGCTCTCCAACCTGGACGCGCGCCTGCGCCGCGAGATGCGGGAAGAAATCCGTGCGCTGCAGCAGCGCCTGAAGCTCACCGTCGCCTACGTCACGCACGACCAGAGCGAGGCGCTGGCCGTGAGCGACCAGATCATCGTGATGGACCACGGCGTGATCGCCCAGCGCGGCACGCCCGAGCAACTCTACGGCCGGCCCGAGAGCGAGTTCGTCGCCGGCTTCATGGGCGAGGCGATGGTGTTCTCCGGCGTGGCAGAGGCCGACGGCAGCGTCACGCTCGGCCCGCTGCGCCTCAAGCCGCGCCACGCGGTCGCGCCCGGCACGGTGAAGGTGGCGGTGCGGCCCGAGGCGTGGGAGATCGGTGCGGCCGACGGGTTGCCTGCGACCCTGCGCAAGGCCGCGTACCTCGGCAGCTTCTACGAATACGGCTTCGACACCACGCTGGGCCCGGTCTTCGTGGTTTCGACCGACCTCGCGCAACCCTTGGCCGCGGGCGCGCAGACCACGCTGTCGCTGCGAACCCACGGCGTGAGCGTGGTGCCGGGCGCATGAAACAATGGCGCCATGAACGTGGTTTTCGATCTTGGCGCCGTGCTCCTCGCATGGGAGCCCACACGGCTGGTACAGGCCCATCTCGCCCCCCACGCACCGACTGACGCTGCCGCCGCGGCGCTGGGCCGGGCGCTTTTCCACCACGACGACTGGACCAGCTTCGATTGCGGCACCCGCACGCTGGACGATGCCATCGCCCGCATGGCGGCGCGGCTCTCGCTGCCGGCGGATCGACTCGATGCCATGCTCGGCAACCTGGGCGAGCGCCTCGAAGCCATCGAGGTCACCGTCGACATGCTCGAGCAACTGTTCGCCCACCGCGAAGCCGGGCAACCGCTGCGGCTCTATTACCTCTCGAACATGCCCGCGCCGTATGCGCGCGCGGTCGAGCGTCGGCACGCGTTCATGCGGCGCTTCGACGGCGGCGTGTTTTCGGGTGACGTGAAGTTCATCAAACCGGATCGTGAAATCTTCGAAGTGCTGGCGGTGCGCCATGCGCTCGACCCGGCAGAGACCGTGTTCATCGACGATTCGGCCGCCAACGTCGAGGCGGCACGCGCCTTCGGCTGGCAGGCGATCCACTGCACCGCGCCGGACATGCTGCCGGCGCAGCTTGCGCGCTACCTGCCTGTCAGCACGACCTTGTCGGCGTCGAAGCCCAGGCTGCGCGCGTAGTCCAGCTCGACCTGCAGCGCGGCGTCGTCCAGGCGCGGCGCGCGCGACAGCACCCAGAGGTATTCGCGGTCGGGCGTACCGACCAGCGCCACCTGGTAGTCGCGGTCGAGCTTCAGGATCCAGTAGTCCGCCCACACCATCGGCAGCCAGCCGAGCCACGCCGGCGCAAAGCGCACTTCGAGGCGGCCCGCGCCCGGCTGGCCGGCCACCGGCGCCACGCGCGCCGTGCCGATGGCCTCGTTGAAATTGCCGTCGGCCCGCACGCAGCGGTTGACCACCTGCACCGTGCCGTCGGGCTGCGGCGTGTACTCGGCCGTGACGGGACCCGAACAGGTCTTCTGGAAACGGTTGGGCAGCCGGGCCTGCTCGTGCCAGATGCCGGCATAGCGCTGCAGGTCCACGGGTGCCACCACCTGAAGCGGCGCGCGCATCAGCGGTGCGCCGTCGGCCGGGCCGGCCGGCCGGACGCGGGCGTTGCGCGCCGCGCCCAGCGCGAGCCAAGTGGCGACGCCGCCCACGACGAAGGCCGTGGCCATCGCGCCGATCGCCTGGCTGGTGCGGCGGTCGTCGAAAGCGGGGCCGGCGGGGGCTGCGGCGGGGCGTCGTTGGCGAGGGGACATGGGGGACTCCTGAAGGTAAGACGTTCGGCGTAAATCGCTCGTAACGATCAGGGTAGCCCTCGCCGATGGCCCCGTGCCGTCAGTCACGGACCACAGCCCCTGTAGGGGCAGGGCGGCCGACAACCCTGCGGGCAGAAGGCCGATGGAACGGCGCGAAAACCCGTGCTACGGTGCGCATGAAAACATCGGCCGACGCGCAACTGCGTGCAGGACTTGTCACAACCCGCACAGGATAATGATTTCATGAACCAACTCGATGCCCTCCGCCAGTGGACCACCGTCGTCGCCGACACCGGCGACTTCAAGCAGCTCAGCATTTCCAAGCCGCAGGACGCGACCACCAACCCGTCGCTGATCCTGAAGGCCGTTCAGAAGCCCGAATACCGCCCCCTGCTCGACGAGACCGTCAAGAAGCACGCGGGCAAGCCGCTGGACGAAGTCATCGACCGCCTGCTGGTGAACTTCGGCACCGAAATCCTTCAGATCATCCCGGGCCGCGTCTCCACCGAAGTCGACGCGCGCCTCTCGTTCGACACCGCCGCCACCATCGCCCGCGGCGAGCGCATCGTGGCGCTCTACAAGGCCGAAGGCATCGACACCGAGAAGCGCCTGCTCATCAAGGTGGCCTCCACCTGGGAAGGCATCGAGGCCGCGCGCCAGCTCGAGCTGAAGGGCATCCGCACCAACCTCACGCTGCTGTTCTCGTTCGCGCAGGCCGTGGCCTGCGGCGCCGCGAAGGTGCAGCTGATCTCGCCCTTCGTGGGCCGCATCTACGACTGGTACAAGAAGTCGGCCGGCGCGAAGTGGGACGAAACGGCCAGCGCGGGCGCCAACGATCCGGGCGTGAAGTCGGTGCACGAAATCTTCAACTACTACAAGCAGAACGGCATCAAGACCGAGGTGATGGGTGCGAGCTTTCGCAATGTGGGACAGATCCAGGCGCTGGCCGGCTGCGACCTGCTGACCATCAGCCCCGAGCTGCTGGCCGAGCTGGCCGCGAGCAACGAGCCGCTGGAACACGCGCTCGATGCCAAGGCTGCCACCAAGGGCGATGCCAAGAAGGTGAGCTACGACGAAGCCGGTTTCCGCTTCGCGCTCAACGAAGACGCGATGGCCACCGAGAAGCTCGCCGAAGGCATCCGCGCCTTCGCGGCCGATGCCGTGAAGCTCGAGAAGCTCATGCAGGAAAGCGGCAAGTAAACATGGTCATGACCCACGTGACCCAACGCTGCGACCGTGCGCCGGCCTGGGCGCAACTGCAGACCGCCTTCGAGACGGCGGGCCGCCAGTTCGACGTGCGCCATGCCTTCGTGGACGACGCGGGGCGCTTCGAGCGCTTCAGCCAGGAGGCGCCCTTCGTCTTCGCGGACCTTTCCAAGAACCTGATCGACGCGCGCACCGAAGAGTTGCTGCTCACGCTGGCCCGCGAGTGCGGCCTGGAGGCACACCGCGACGCGATGTTCGCGGGCGAGCACATCAACAACACCGAAGACCGCGCCGTGCTGCACACGCTGCTGCGCGCGCCGGCGGATGCGAATGTGGGCAAGACGGCCGACAAGCTGCGCGAGGTGCATGAAACGCTCGACGCGATGTTGGCCTATGCCCAGAAGGTGCGCGGCGACCACACGATCACCGACGTGGTCAACATCGGCATCGGCGGCTCCGACCTCGGCCCGCAGATGGCGGTGCTGGCGCTCGCGGAGTTCGCGGCACCCGGCAAGCGCTTTCACTTCGTCTCGAACGTCGACGGCCACGAACTGGCCGGCGTGCTGCGCGACCTGGCGCCGGAGCACACGCTGTTCCTGATTGCCTCCAAGACCTTCACCACCGCCGAGACCATGACGAACGCGCTCTCGGCCAAGCGCTGGTACGAGCAGTCGGGCGGCACCGACATCGCCGGCCACTTCGCCGCGCTCACCACCAACGTGGAAGCGGCGAACAAGTTCGGCATCGAGACGACCTTCGGTTTCTGGGACTGGGTGGGCGGCCGCTATTCGCTGTGGTCTGCCATCGGCCTGCCGATCGCGCTGGCCATCGGCGCCGACGGTTTCCGCCGGCTGCTCGCGGGCGCGCATGCGATGGACGAGCACTTTCGCACCGCGCCGCTCGAAAAGAACCTGCCGGTGCGCCTGGGCCTGCTGGACGTCTGGTACCGCAATTTCCACAAGTTCACGAGCCGCAGCATCGCGCCCTATCACAGCGCCTTGAAGCGCGTGCCGGCCTACCTGCAGCAGCTGGAGATGGAGAGCAACGGCAAGCAGGTCGATGCGAGCGGCAAGCCCGTGGCGTTCGGCACCTCGCCCGTGCTCTGGGGCGAGCCCGGCACCAACGGCCAGCATGCCTACTTCCAGATGCTGCACCAGGGCACGGACGTGACCCCGCTCGAATTCGTGGCGGTGCGCGATGCGGCGCACGACCTGGAAGGCCACCACCCCAAGCTCCTGGCCAACGCGCTCGCGCAGGCGCAGGCGCTGATGGTCGGCAAGCTGGACGAGGGCGGCCACAAGAACTTCCCGGGCAACCGCCCGAGCACCTTCTTCGTGTTCGAAAAGCTCACGCCTGAAGCGCTGGGTGCCTTCCTCGCGATGTACGAGCACCGCGTGTTCACCAGCGGCGCGCTGTGGGGCATCAACAGCTTCGACCAGTGGGGCGTGGAGCTGGGCAAGGTGCTGGCCAGGGACATCGAGCCGCGCCTCGCCTCGGGCGATGTCACGGGGCTCGACGCTTCGACGGCGGGTCTGCTCAAGCGCCTCGGCGCCTGAAGAACTTCAGGCCGCAGCCGTCTCCGCGGGCGCCCGCGCAGGCGCGCCGCTCGCCATGCGCACGCACAGGTCGAAGGCCTGCTGCAGCCCTTCGATCTGCGCGATGCCTTTGCCGGCAATGTCGAAGGCGCTGCCGCTGGCCGACGTGGCCACGGGCACGGGCAGCCCGCCGTGCAGCGTCACGCCCTGCTCGAAGCCCATGAGCTTCATCGCGATCTGGCCCTGGTCGTGGTACATCGACACCACCGCATCCACGTCGCCGCGGCGCGCGCCGATGAACACCGTGTCGGGCGAGAACGGGCCGCGCGCGTCGTAGCCTTCGGCGCGCAGCTGCGCGATGGCCGGCGCGATGATCTCGATCTCTTCCATGCCGATGGAGCCGCCGTCGCCCGCGTGCGGGTTGAGCCCCGTCACCGCGATGCGCGGCTGCGCCACGCCCGCGCGGCGCAGCGCCTGCGCGATGATCTTCACCGCGTCGCCCACACCCTGGACCGTGATGTGGCTCGCCACGTCCTTCAGCGGAATGTGCGAGGTCACGCGCGAGGTCCAGAGCGACCCGGTGAGGTTGAACTCGCAGACGAAGCCCGTCACCGCGAAGCGCTCCTGCATGTAGCGCAGCTCGTCCTCGTGCGTGAGGCCGCCCAGGCGCAGCGAATGCTTGTTGAGCGGCGCGAAGACGATCGCGTCGGCCTGCCCGCGTCGCACCGTCACCGTCGCGTATTCGAGCGCCTCGAACGAGGCCCGGCCCGAGCGCTCGTTCGATTCGCCCAGCACCGGCGCCTCGCCTTCCATCCAGTCGCGCAGGTACAGGCTGAGGCGGCCGTCCTCGAAGCGAAGATCGTTGAGGCCGTCGACCTGCAGCGGGGCCAGCTTCACGCCGGCCACGCGCTCGCCCTCGGCCAGCACGATCGGGTCGGCGATCAGCAGCACGCGCGCGGCGTCCAGGTTGCGCTGGCGCGCCAGCAGCTTCACGGCCATCTCGGGGCCGACGCCGCTGGGGTCGCCCAGCAGCACGACGATGCGGGGCTTGGCGGCGATCACGCTCGGGGTTTTGGTTTGCGTTGACATGGTCGGGAGGGAAGTTGGAGTGAGTGAGATGGAGGGCGGCCTCATTCGGCCTTGATGTTGGCGTCGCGCACGAGCTGGCCGTAGTGGTCGAACTCCTGCCTGTTCATCGCCGCGAAGGGGTCGCCGGTCAGCGCGCCGGGCTCGCCGCCCAGGGCCTTGATGCGCGCCTGCACGTCGGCCAGCTTGAGCGTGCGCACGAGCTCGGCGTTCAGCCTGTCGACCGCGGGGCGGGGCGTTCCGGCCGTCACGTAGAGGCCGTACCAGGTGGACACGTCGGCGCCCTTGACGCCCTGCTCGGCCAGCGTGGGCACGTCGGGCAGTTCGGGCGAGCGCTGCGGCGCGCTCACGGCCAGCGCGCGGAACTTGCCGGCCTTGATCTGGCCCATGGCCGAGGAGGTGCTGTCGAACATCATGTCGACCTCGCCCGAGATGATGTCGATGTGCGCCTGCGAGCTGCCCTTGTAGGGCACGTGGATCGACTTCATGCCCGTGGCCAGGTTGAAGGCCTCGCCGCCCACGTGCTGCGTGCTGCCGATGCCCGACGACGCGTACTTGAAGCCGCCGGGCTTCGCGGCCATGGCGGCCACGAGGTCCTTCACCGACCTGTAGGGCGAATTGGCCGACACCACCAGCACGTTGGGCATCACGGCCACGAGGCCGATGGGCGTCAGGTCTTTCAGCGGGTCGTACTTCAGCTTGAGGATGTGCGGCGCCACCGCCTGCGCGGTGTTGGTGGCCAGGAGCAGCGTGGCGCCATCGGCCGCCGCGCGTGCCGTGAGTTCGCCGGCGATGGTGTTGGAGGCGCCGGGGCGGTTCTCCACCGTCACGGGTTGCTTCAACACTGGCGAGAACTTGTCGGCCAGCACGCGCGCGAGGATGTCGGTGCCGCCGCCGGGCGAGGCGCCGACCATGATGCGAAGGGGCTTGTCGGGGTAGTTGGGCTGGGCGCCGGCTGCCGTTGCGGCCAGCGCCCATGCGGCGATGCCGGCCGCGCGGGCCAGGGAAGAAAGGCTCATCGGGTTGTCTCCTGTTCTGTTTGGCCCGAGCCTACGGAGCTTCACCCTCGCAATCCAATCGTAAAAGTCCGAAGGTCCATATACTTTTGTGCATGACCAATGCGACCCAGGGCCTGACCGACGCCTCGCTGATGCTCCTTGTGCGGCCTCGTCAACTGCTGCTGCTGGCCCGGCTCGACGCTCACCGTCACTTGGGGCGCGCGGCCGAAGCCATGAACATCAGCCAGCCCGCCGCCACCAAGCTGCTGCAGCAATTGGAAGATTCGCTGGGCGAAAAGCTCTTCGAACGTCTCGCGCGCGGCATGGAGCCCACGCCCTACGGCGAGATCCTCATCCGCTACGCCCGCCGCGTGCTCAGCGACTTCGGCACCGCGCGCGAGGAAATGCTCGCGCTGCGCTCGGGCCTGAGCGGCGCGCTGCGCGTGGGCAGCGTGCCGGGCGCGGTGCCCGAGTTGCTGGCGCCGGCGCTCGTGGAGTACCACCGCCGCCATCCGCAGGTGGCCGTGTCGGTGGTGGTGGAGACCAGCGACGTGATGCAGGCGCAGCTGGAGCAGGGCGACGTCGACCTCGTGCTGGGCCGGCTCACCGACGGGCACGACGAGGCGAAGTACGCGAGCGTGCCGCTGCTGGGCGAATCGCAGGTGGTGGTGGTGCGCGCGGCGCACCCGGTGTTCGAGCGCACCGCTCCGGTCACGCTGGCCGAGATGGCGGGCTGGTCGTGGGTGCTGCAGCCGCCGGGCTCGCCGCAGCGCGGGCGCTTCGAGGCGGCGATGTGGGAAGCAGGCATCCAGGCGCGGCTGGACATCATCGAAACGGCATCGCCCATCGCCATCACGGCGCTGCTGGAAAACTCCGACATGGCCGCGGTGATGCCGGCCTCGCAGGCCAATCACTACGCCCGGCTGGGCGTATTGCGCACCGTGCCGGTGGAGCTGCCGGTGCGCGTGCCGCCCATCTGCCTCATCACCCGCGAGGACCGGGCGCTCTCGCCGGCGGCCGCGCAGTTCCGGCGCCAATTGCTGGGCGGCGGTACCTGAATTTCGCCTGAGGCCTTTGGCTTGCGGTTTTCCATGCTGTGTTGCACCAATTAGGGAATTCACTAGCCAACCAGTGCATGAAAGTACTGGAGGTAACCGTGGAAGTACCAAAACTGCAATTGAGTTTCTCCAGAATCCCCCCACGGCGACCCGACAGGCACAACAGGGCGTCGCTCACCTCTAGGAGACAACATGAAGCGTTTTCTGAAAGCGGGCCTCGTCCTCGCACTTCTCGGCACGGGGCTCGTGTCCCAGGCCGCCACCGAACTCGTGATCGCGACCGTGAACAACGGCCACATGATCGAGATGCAGAAGCTCACGCCCTTCTTCGAGAAAGCCAACCCCGACATCAAGCTCAAGTGGGTCACGCTGGAAGAAGGCACGCTGCGCCAGCGCGTGACCACCGACATCGCCACCAAGGGCGGCCAGTTCGACGTGATGACCATCGGCCTGTACGAAGCGCCGATCTGGTCGAAGAAGGGCTGGCTGCAGCCCATCGCCACCGATGCCGCCTATGACGCGGACGACCTGCTGCCCGCCATTCGCGCGGGCCTCTCGTACGAAGGCAAGCTCTACGCGGCCCCCTTCTACGGCGAGAGCTCGATGCTCATGTACCGCAAGGACCTGGCCGACAAGGTCGGCTTCAAGATGCCCGAGCAGCCCACCTGGGCGCAGGTGAAGGAACTGGCCGGCAAGATCCACGACCCCAAGGCCGGCGTCTACGGCATGTGCCTGCGCGGCAAGCCGGGCTGGGGCGACAACATGGCCTTCCTCACCACGATGGTCAACACCAACGGCGGCCAGTGGTTCGACATGCAGTGGAAGCCGCAGATCGACACCAAGCCCTGGAAGGACGCGATCACCTTCTACGTCGACCTGATGAAGGCCTACGGCCCGCCGGGCGCCTCGGCCAACAGCTTCAACGAGAACCTCGCGCTGTTCAACGAAGGCAAGTGCGGCATGTGGGTGGACGCGACCATCGCGGCATCTTTCGTCAGCGATCCGAAGCAGTCGAAAGTGGCCGACAAGGTCGCGTTCGCACAGGCCCCCATCGCCGTGACGCCCAAGGGCGCGAACTGGCTGTGGACCTGGAACCTGGCGATTCCCTCCAGCTCGACCAAGGGCGCCGCCGCGCAGACCTTCGTGAAGTGGGCGACCTCCAAGGAGTACGTGAACCTCGTCGCCAAGGAAGCCGGATGGGGCGCGGTGCCCACCGGCACGCGCAAGTCGACCTACGCGAACCCCGAGTTCCAGAAGGTGGCCAAGTTCGCTGCCGCCGAGAAGAAGGCCATCGACAGCGCCAACCTGAGCGACAGCACGCTGCCCAAGTCGCCTTACGTCGGCGTTCAGTACGCGGCCATTCCCGAGTTCCAGGCCATCGGCACCGGCGTGGGCCAGCAGATGAGCGCGGCGCTGTCGGGCAAGGTCACGGTCGACCAGGCGCTGAAGACCTCGCAGACGCTGGCCGAGCGCGAGATCAAGAAGTCGGGTCAGTACAAGTAAGCCTGGGCTTTACACCCTCCCTTCCGGGGGAGGGTAGGGGTGGGGGCGCGCGGCGCATCGATTGCCGCGGAGTTCGTGTTCGATCAGGGAGCCCCCATCCCCGCCTTCCCCCCAGGGGGAAGGAGCCAGAGACAACAAGAAGGGACCTCCTCATGAAAAGACTCCTGCCCCGGGCCCTCATGGCGCCCGCCGTGCTCACGCTCTTCCTCTGGATGATCGTGCCGCTCCTGATGACGTTGTACTTCTCCTTCGTGAACTACAACCTCATGCAGCCAGGCGAACGCACGTTCGCGGGGCTGGAGAACTTTCACTACTTCGTCACCGACCCGGACTTCTGGCCCGCGACGTGGAACACGCTGCTGCTGATCGGCAGCGTCATCGTCATCACGGTGGTGTTCGGGGTGCTGCTCGCGCTCCTGGTGAACGAGCCCTTCCCGGGCCGCGGCATCGTCCGGGTGCTGCTCATCTCCCCGTTCTTCGTCATGCCCGCGGTCAACGCGCTGCTGTGGAAGCACATGATGATGAACCCCATCTACGGCGTGCTCGCCGACGTGTGGCGCTTCTTCGGCGCGCAGCCCGTCGACTGGCTCACCGACGTGCCGCTGCTCTCGGTGATCATCATGGTGGCCTGGCAGTGGCTGCCCTTCGCGTGCCTGATCTTCATCACCTCGCTGCAGTCGCTGGACCGCGAGCAGATGGAAGCCGCGCGCATGGACGGGGCGAGTTCGTTCCAGCGCTTTTTCTATCTCACCATTCCGCACCTGGGCCGCCCGATGGCGGTGGTGATCATGATCGAGATGATCTTCCTGCTCAGCGTGTTCGCAGAGATCGCCATCACCACCAATGGCGGCCCGGGCAACGAGAGCACGAACATGACCTACCTCATCTTCAAGCAGTCGCTGATGAATTTCGACGTGGGCGTGGCCTCCGCCGGTGCGCTGTTCGCGGTGGTGCTGGCCAACATCGTGGCGGTGTTCCTCATCCGCATCATCGGCAAGAACCTGGATTGAAGGAACGACCATGCAACCCAGCAATTTCCTTCCGCAACTCTTGCGCACCGTCGGTGCGTGGGCCGTGGCGCTGCTCCTGTTCTTTCCGCTCGGCTGGCTGTTCCTCACGGCCTTCAAGACGGAGCTGCAGGCGATCCACGTGCCGCCGCTTTTCATCTTCGAACCCACGCTGGACAACTTCGGCGAAGTGCAGCGCCGCAGCGACTACCTGCTGTACGCGCGCAACTCGCTCATCACCAGCCTGGGCTCGACCATCCTGGGCCTCCTGATCGCGGCGCCGGCCGCGTACTCGATGGCCTTTTTCCGCACGAAGAAGACGCGCGACATCCTGATGTGGATGCTCTCCACCAAGATGATGCCGGCCGTGGGTGCGCTGGTGCCGATCTACGTGCTCGCGCAGACCGCGGGCATGCTGGACTCGCTCACCGCGCTCACCATCGTGTTCACGCTGTCGAACCTGCCGATCATGGTGTGGATGCTCTACAGCGCCTACAAGGACATTCCGAACGAGATCCTGGAAGCCGCGCGCATGGACGGCGCGAGCCTGTGGACCGAGTTCCGCCATGTCGTGATGCCGTTGTCGGTCGGCGGGCTCGCATCGACCGGGCTCCTGTGCCTGGTGCTGAGCTGGAACGAGGCCTTCTGGGCGCTGAACCTCACCTCCGCCAAGGCCGGCACGCTGGCGACGCTGATCGCCTCGTACTCCAGCCCCGAGGGCCTGTTCTGGGCCAAGTTGTCGGCCGCCTCGCTGATGGCCATCGCGCCCATCGTCGTGTTCGGCTGGTTCAGCCAGAAGCAACTGGTGCAGGGCCTGACCTTCGGCGCCGTCAAGTAAAGAAAAGGGAGACATCTCATGGCCTACCTCGAACTCAAGAACATCAAGAAGAGCTTTGGTGACGTCAACATCATCAAGGGCGTCGACCTCGAAATCCGCAAGGGCGAGTTCATCGTCTTCGTCGGGCCCTCGGGCTGCGGCAAGTCGACGCTGCTGCGCCTGATCGCGGGGCTCGAACCCATCACCAGCGGCAACCTGCTGCTCGACGGCAAGGACATCACCTGGACGCCTTCGGGCAAGCGAGATCTCGCGATGGTGTTCCAGAGCTATGCGCTCTATCCGCACATGAGCGTGTACGACAACATGTCCTTCGCGCTCAAGCTCGCGGGCGTGGCCAAGGAAGAGATCAGGACGAAGGTCGAGCACGCGGCCAAGACCTTGAACCTCACGCAGTACCTGGACCGCACGCCCAAGGACCTGTCGGGCGGCCAGCGCCAGCGCGTGGCCATCGGCCGCGCGATCGTGCGCGCGCCGAAGGTGTTCCTGTTCGACGAGCCGCTGTCGAACCTCGATGCGGCGCTGCGCGGCAACACGCGCGTGGAGATCCACAAGCTGCACCGTGCGCTCGGCGCGACCACGATCTACGTGACGCACGACCAGGTCGAGGCCATGACGCTGGCCGACCGCGTGGTGGTGCTGAAAGACGGGCTGATCGAGCAGGTCGGCACGCCCCTGGAGCTGTACGACCACCCGGCCAACCAGTTCGTCGCGCAGTTCATCGGCATGCCGTCGATGAACATGGTGTCGGCGAGTGCGATCCCGAGTTTCTCTGCAGCCACCGGCGGACGCCTGCCGAACGACGGCTTCCTGGGCGTGCGCCCCGAGGGCCTGCGCGTGCATCCGAAGCAGGGCGCGCCGGTGTCGGACGTGGTGGGCCGGGTCGAGCTGATCGAAGCGCTCGGCGCGGACACGCTGATCCACGTCGATGTGGGCGGCGTGCCGCTCATCGCGCGGCAGAACGACCGCACGCCGCTGCAGGCGGGCGACGACGTGGCGGTCGAGCTCGACCCCAGCGTGCTGCATCTCTTCAACCGCGAAGGCCGTTCGGTCTCCGCTTGATTCCTCCTTCTCTTTCCGGACATTTCCCGTGACTCTCGCAGCAGCGTCTACCGCGCACACACCACCGGCTCCTTCGGAGTTCACGGTGCTTCACCTGGGCCTGGGTTCGTTCCATCGCGCCCACCAGGCCGTCTACCTGCAGCGGCTGATCGAGACGGGCGACACCCGCTGGTCGCTGTCGGGCGCCAACATCCGGCCCGACATGGCCGAGATCGTCGCGGCCCTGCAGGCGCAAGGCGGCCGCTACACGCTGGAGACCGTGTCACCTGCGGGCGAGTACCGCTACGAGCAGATCGATGCCATCCGCGAGGTGCTGCCCTGCGAGCCTTCGCTGGCCGCAGTGATCGCGCGCGGCGCGGCGCCGTCCACGCGCATCGTCTCCTTCACCGTGACCGAGGCGGGCTACTACCTCGATGCGAAGGACAACAAGCTGGACCTGTCGTTCGCCGACCTGGCCGCGGACATCGAACGCGCGCGGCGCGGTGAAGCGGGAGAGACGATCTACGGCGCGGTGTGCGCGATCCTGCGCGCGCGCAAGGCGGCGGGCGCCGGCCCGGTCACGCTCCTGAACTGCGACAACCTGCGCCACAACGGCGACCGCTTCCATGGCGGCTTGCTGGAGTTCATCGAGCGCGCGGGCGATGCCGACCTGCTGGCCTGGACCGTGGCCAATACCCGCTGCCCGAACGCGATGGTCGACCGCATCACGCCGCGGCCGCCGCCCGAGCTGCGCGCGCGCGTGCTCGCCGCGACGGGCCGCGACGATGCCGCGCCGATCACGGGCGAGAGCTTCATCCAGTGGGTCATCGAGGACAACTTCATCGCCGGGCGGCCTGACTGGGGGCGCGTGGGCGTGGAACTGGTCGCGTCGGTGCAGCCGTATGAGGAAGCCAAGATCCGCATCCTCAACGCGACCCACAGCTGCATCGCCTGGGCCGGCACGCTGATCGGGCTGGAGTTCATCCACGAAGGCACGCACGATGCGGCCATCCGCAAGATGGCCCACGACTACGTGACCGACGACGTGATCCCGTGCCTGAGCCCCAGCCCCATCGACCTGGCGGCCTACCGCGACGTGGTGCTCGACCGCTTCGGCAACCCCGCGATCCGCGATACCAACCAGCGCGTGGCGGCGGACGGCTTCTCCAAGATCCCCGGCTTCATCGCGCCGACCGTGCGCGAGCGCCTGGCCGCGGGGCAGGGCATCGACAGCGTGGCGATGCTGCCGGCGCTGTTCCTCGCCTTCCTGCAGCGCTGGCACCGCGGGGCGCTGCCCTACGCCTACCAGGACCAGGGCATGGACGAGGCGGTGGCGCACGCGATCTGCGATGCGGCCGATCCGGTGGCGGCGCTGTGCGCCGACGCGGGCCTGTGGGGCGATCTTGCGGGCGATGCACGGCTGGTCGAGGCCGTGCGCAAGGCCTGCGCGCGCGTGGTGCGCTTCGTCGAAGGCGACGTGAGATGAGCGGCCGGCTGCAAGACCGCCATGTGCTGCTGACCGGTGCGGGCGGCGGCATCGGTCTTGCGGTGGCCGAGGCCTGCATCGCCGAGGGTGCGCGCTGCAGCGCGATCGATCGTTCGGGCAACGCGCCCGACGCAGTGCGCGCGGTGCAGCAGCGGCACCCCGACCGCCTTGTCTATATCGCGGCCGACGTCACGCGCACGCAAGACATTCAACGCTTGCTGGCCGAGGCGATTGCCGCGTTCGGCCCCGTCCACACGCTCTTCAACAACGCGGCCGTGTTCGATCTCGCCCCGCTGCTCGAGAGCGACGAGGCCTCGTTCGACAAGCTCTTCGCCGTCAACGTGAAGGGCATGTTCTTCGTGATGCAGGCGGTGCTGCGGCATATGGTGGAGGCCGGCACGCAGGGCGCGTCGGTCATTAACATGGCCTCGCAGGCGGGGCGCCGCGGCGAGGCGCTGGTGTCGCACTACTGCGCGACCAAGGCGGCCGTCATCAGCTACACGCAGAGCGCGGCGCTCGCCATGGCGCCGCACGGCATCCGCGTCAACGGCATTGCGCCGGGCGTGGTCGATACGCCGATGTGGGACCATGTCGACAGCCTGTTCGCGAAGGCGGAAGGGCTCGCGCCCGGCGAGAAGAAGCGGCGCGTGGGGCTCGAAGTGCCATTGGGCCGCATGGGTGTGCCCAGCGACGTCGCGGGCGCCGCAGTTTTTCTCGCCAGCGACGAGGCGCGCTACATCACGGCGCAGACGCTGAATGTCGATGGCGGCAACGTCATGAGCTGAGCTGAGCTGAGATGCGCTGGATAAGAAAGTATCGGCAAGCGCCCCTTTTGCGCGGTGAATCGCGCCCGGCTCGGTGAGAAGATCAGTTTCCTTTGCAGCATGCGGTCCATGAACGAAGATTTCCATCTCTACCTCGACAGCGCCGACCTCGCCGAACTGCGGACCTGCCTGCCGCATCCGGTGGTCCACGGCGTGACGACCAACCCGACGCTGCTCAAGCGCGCGGGTGTCGCTCGCGGCGAGGTGCCCGGCCTGCTCAGGCGCTGCCTCGACCTGGGCGCGCGGCAGGTACAGGCGCAGGTGTATTCGAGCGATGTCGACGGCATGCTCGAAGACGCGCGGGCGCTGCTCTCGCACTTCGACCGCGGCCAGCTGGTCGTGAAGATTCCCGCCACGCGCCAGGGCTTCGATGCCGGCGCGCGGCTCATTGCCGAGGGCGTGCCCGTGACGTGGACGGCCGTGTACGCACCCGAGCAGGCGCACTTCGCGGCGCAGCTGGGCGGGGCCTATGCGGCGCCGTATCTGGGCCGGCTCGAAGACGCCGGTGTCGACGGACTGGGGCTGATCGCACAGATGCAGTCGCTGGTCGCGCAGCGGCCTTCGCCCCGCACGCGCCTCCTGGTGGCGAGCATCCGGTCGCGCGAGGCCTACCTGTCGCTGCTCGCGCTGGGCGTGGGCGCCATCACGATCCCTCCGCGCCTTTTTGCCGAACTGCTGGACCATCCGGCCACGCTGGCCGCCGAGCGCGGCTTCCTGGCCGATGCCGGCGAGCTGAGCTGACCCACACGACTCAAGAACCATGCGAATTGCACTCACGGGCGAAGCCCTGATCGATTTCACCGCCAGCCAGGCGGGGACCCTGGCATTCCTCGGCCACGAGGGCGGCTCGCCGCTCAACACGGCCGTGGCCTGCGCGCGCCTGGGGGTGCACACGGGGTTTTTCACGCAGCTGTCCACCGACCTGTTCGGCGAACGGCTGATGGGCTTCCTGGCAGGCAACGGCGTGGACACCAGCTTCATCCTGCGCAGCAACGCGCCTTCGACGCTGGCCTTCGTCGAACGCACGCCGGAGACCAACCGCTATGCGTTCTACACGCGCGGCAGCGCCGATGCGACGTGGTCGCCCGAGCCGCTGCCGCAGCTGCCGGCGGACTGCCGCTTCCTGCACTTCGGTTCGATCTCGCTGCTGCAGGAGCCGGCGGCAACGCGCATCGCCGACCTCATCACCGCGAACGCCGGGCGCTGCGTGATCGTGTTCGACCCCAACGTGCGGCCCAGCCTGATCCCGGACATGGCCGCGTTCCGCAACCGCGTGACGAACTGGCTCGCGATGGCAGACCTGGTCAAGCTCAGCGACGAAGACGCCGAGCTGCTCGCCCCCGGCCAGCCGGTCGATGCACTGGCCGCCGACTGCCTGAAGGCGGGCGCGCGCGCCGTGATCGTCACGCGGGGCGGCGCGGGTGCCACGCTCTGGCGCACGGGGCGCGAGCCGCTGGCCGTGGCCGCGCCGCGCATCACCGTGGTCGACACCATCGGCGCGGGCGACACCTTCACGGCAGGGCTTTCGGTGTCGCTGCTCGCGCACGGCGTGGAGCACCCGGCCGAGCTCGGCGAACTCGGCGACGAGGCCTGGACCGAAGTGATGCGCTTCGCTGCCACTGCCGCTGCCCTGAACTGCACCCGCGAGGGCGCGGACCCACCCACGCTGGAAGCCGTTCACAACGCGCTCGCCCAGGCCGACAATTGAGGGCGCCTACAGGTTTCGCCTTTCTGCCGCCATGACGACGTCCACACGCAAACGTTCGGTCCCCCGTCAGCGCCAACCCGAGCTGGAGCGCGACTTTGCGCGCTCGCCCTCGCTGGGCTACGAGGCGCCCGAAGAAACCGGCCTGGTGCGCTGCCTGGCGCACGGCTTTCCGAGCCCGCTGGTGCGCTGGCACTTCCATGAAGACTACGAACTGCACCTGATCACCGAGACCTCGGGCAAGGCCTTCATCGGCGACTGGATCGGGCCGTTCCAGCCCGGGCACCTGGTGCTCTGCGGGCCGCGGCTGCCTCACAACTGGATCTCGCTCGATGTGCCCGAAGGCGGTGCCGCGGGGCGCGACCGGGTGATCCAGTTCCGCCACGAGCCCATCGAACGGGCGGCCGCCGAGATCCCCGAGCTGCGCGAAGTGATGCAGTTGCTGGAGCGCGCGCGCCACGGCATCGAGTTCTTCGGCATGTCGCAGCAGGCGCAGACGCACTGGGACAACATCAAGGCAGCGCGCGGCGTGCGCCGACTCGGCCTGTTCCTCGAGTTCATGGCCGACCTGGCGCAATGCACCGACTACCGGCTGCTCTCGAGCGTGCAGATGCAGGGCGCGCAGGGCAGCGACGGCGATGCGCAGGTCGACCAGATCAACGAGGTCGTCAACCGCATCACCAACAACATGGCCGAGCCGATCGCGATGTCGGACGTGGCGGCCGAGCTGGGCATGAGCGAGAGCCGCTTCAGCCGCTTCTTCCGGCGCTCCACCGGCAACAGCTTCACCGACTTCGTCAACCGCGTGCGCATCAACAGCGCCTGCCACCTGCTGATGCAGACCGATCACTATGTGACCGACATCTGCTATCAGGTCGGCTTCAACAACGTGGCGAATTTCAATCGGCGCTTTCTGGAGATCAAGGGCATGACGCCCAGCGAATTCCGGCGCCAGGCCGACACCCGTTTCGGCTCGGGCATTTCTTCTTCGTAGTCAGAAAAAGCAGGGAGTTCATCTTGTATCTGGGACTCGACCTCGGCACGTCCGAGCTCAAGGCGCTGTTGCTCGCCGAGGATCACCGCATCGTCGGCGTGGCGCGCGCGGCACTCACGGTCGATCGGCCGCAACCGCTCTGGTCGGAGCAGGCGCCCAGCCAGTGGTGGCAGGCGCTCGAAGAGGTCATGGCACAGCTTCTGGACTCGCATCCAGAAGCGCTGGCTGCCGTGCGCGCCATTGGCCTGTCGGGCCAGATGCACGGCGCGACGCTGCTCGATGCGGCGGGCGAGGTGTTGCGTCCTGCCATTCTCTGGAACGACGGGCGCAGCGGCGTGCAGTGCGAGGAACTCACGCGCGCCGTGCCGCGCCTGGGCGAGATCGCGGGCAACCTCGCGATGCCAGGCTTCACCGCGCCCAAGCTGCTGTGGGTGCGCGAGCACGAGCCTGAAATATTCAAGCGCACGGCACGCGTGCTGTTGCCCAAGGACTGGCTGCGCTTCATGCTCAGCGGCGAGGCCGTCAGCGAGATGTCGGATGCGGCCGGCACGCTGTGGCTCGACGTGGGCGCGCGCGACTGGTCCGACGAGCTGCTCGCGGCCACGGGTCTGACGCGCGATCACATGCCGCGGCTGGTCGAGGGCAGCGAGGTGTCGGCGAAGCTCAAGCCCGAGCTGGCGGCGCGTTGGGGCGTGGGCAGTGGTGCCGTGCGTGCCGTGCTCATCGCCGGTGGCGCGGGCGACAACGCGGCGAGCGCGGTCGGCATGGGGCTGGTCGAGCCGGGGCAGGGCTTCGTGTCGCTCGGCACGTCGGGCGTGGTGTTCGTCTCGACCGATCGCTTTCTTCCGAACCCCGCGCAGGCGATGCATGCCTTCTGCCACGCACTGCCCAAGCGCTGGCACCAGATGTCGGTGATGCTCTCGGCCGCGAGCGCGGTGAGCTGGGCCGCGAAGACATTCAGGTTCGCCGACGAGGCTGCGCTGCTCGAAGCGGCGGCATCGGTCGCGCTCGCGGACCGGGCGCGCTGCCCGCTGTTCCTACCGTACCTGTCGGGCGAGCGCTCGCCGCACAACAACCCGAATGCGCAGGGCGCGCTGTTCGGCCTGACGCATGCGCACGGTCCCGCGGAAATCGCCTATGCCGTGGTGGAAGGGGTGAGCTTCGGATTGCGCGATGGCTTCGACACCCTGCGCCTGCCGGCCGACATGCCGCTGCGCGAAGTCGCCCTGGTGGGCGGCGGTGCGCGCAGCATCTGGTGGGGCCAGTTGCTAGCCGACATCTTCCAGGTGCCGCTCACGCTCTATGCGGGCAGCGAGACGGGCGGCGCGCTCGGCGCGGCGCGGCTTGCATGGCTGGCCGATGGCGGTGCGGTGGCCGAGGTGTGCGCGCTGCCGCCGGTCAGGCAGAAGCTGACGCCTTCGTCCGAAGGGATCGATGGGCACAAGACGCGGCACGCACGCTTCCAGGTGCTGTACATGGCGTTGCGCGACCAGTTCCGCTGAACCGCACGCGCAATGAAAAAGGGCCGCTTGCGCGGCCCTTTTTGTTTTGGTGAGCAGTGCTCAGCCGGGCATTACATGCCCATGCCGCCCATGCCACCCATGCCGCCCATATCGGGCATGCCGCCGCCAGCGCCGGACTCGTCCTTGGGTGCATCAGCAACCATGGCTTCGGTCGTCAGCAGCAGCGAGGACACCGATGCGGCGTTCTGCAGTGCGGTGCGGGTGACCTTCGTCGGGTCCAGGATGCCCAGCTCGAGCATGTCGCCGTACGTGTCGTTCGCAGCGTTGAAGCCGTAGTTGCCCGAACCGGCCAACACAGCGTTCACCACCACCGAGGCTTCGCCGCCGGCGTTGTTCACGATTTCGCGCAGGGGCGCTTCGATGGCCTTGAGCACCAGCTTGATGCCGGCTTCTTGATCGGCGTTGTCGCCCTTGACCGAGTCGCCCACAGCTTGCTTGGCACGCAGCAGAGCCACGCCGCCGCCAGCCACGACGCCTTCTTCCACTGCAGCGCGGGTGGCGTGCAGTGCGTCTTCGACGCGGGCCTTCTTTTCCTTCATTTCGACTTCGGTGGCAGCGCCGACCTTGATCACTGCAACGCCGCCGGCCAGCTTGGCCACGCGCTCTTGCAGCTTTTCACGGTCGTAGTCGCTGGTCGCTTCTTCGATCTGAACGCGCACTTGCTTCACGCGGGCTTCGATGTCACCAGCAGCGCCGGCGCCGTCGATGATGATCGTGTTTTCCTTGCCCACTTCGATGCGCTTGGCTTGGCCCAGGTCGGCCAGCGTCACCTTTTCGAGCGTCAGGCCCACTTCTTCAGCGATGACCTTGCCGCCCGTGAGGATGGCGATGTCTTCGAGCATGGCCTTGCGGCGGTCGCCGAAGCCAGGCGCCTTGACAGCCACGACCTTCAGGATGCCGCGGATCGTGTTCACGACCAGGGTCGCCAGGGCTTCGCCTTCGACTTCTTCGGCAATGATCAGCAGGGGACGGCCAGCCTTGGCGACTTGCTCCAGCACCGGCAGCAGGTCACGGATGTTGCTGATCTTCTTGTCGAACAGCAGCACGAAGGGGTTGTCCAACAGCGCCGATTGCTTCTCGGGGTTGTTGATGAAGTAGGGCGACAGGTAGCCGCGGTCGAACTGCATGCCTTCGACGACGTCCAGTTCGCTGTCCAGCGACTTGCCGTCTTCCACGGTGATCACGCCTTCCTTGCCGACCTTGTCCATCGCGTCAGCGATGAGCTTGCCGATGGTTTCGTCGCTGTTGGCCGAGATGGAGCCGACTTGCGCGATTTCCTTGGAGGTGGTGGTGGGCTTGGAAGCCTTCTTCAGCTCGGCGACCAGGGCCGTGACAGCCTTGTCGATGCCGCGCTTCAGGTCCATCGGGTTCATGCCGGCAGCCACCAGCTTGAAACCTTCGCGAACGATGGCTTGTGCCAGCACGGTCGCGGTGGTGGTGCCGTCACCGGCGTTGTCCGAAGTCTTGGAAGCCACTTCCTTCACGAGCTGGGCGCCCATGTTCTGCAGCTTGTCCTTGAGTTCGATTTCCTTGGCGACCGACACACCGTCCTTGGTGACGGTGGGGGCGCCGAACGAGCGTTCGAGCACCACGTTGCGGCCCTTGGGGCCCAGGGTCACTTTGACTGCGTTGGCCAGGATGTTGACACCCTCGACCATGCGTGCGCGGGCTTCTCCGCCGAAGACTACGTCTTTTGCTGCCATGATGAATTAACTCCGAATGGATTGGATTTGAATGGATCGAAAGGGAGAAGACTTACTTCTCGACGACTGCGAACAGGTCGTCTTCCTTCATCACGAGCAGTTCGTCGCCGTCGACCTTGACGGTCTGGCCGCTGTACTTGCCGAACAGGACGCGGTCGCCGACCTTGACGGTCAGTGCGGTCAGTTCGCCCTTGTCGGTGCGCTTGCCCGGGCCCACGGCCAGGACTTCACCCTGATCGGGCTTTTCGGCGGCTGCGTCGGGGATGACGATGCCAGAGGCGGTCTTGGTTTCGCTGTCGATACGCTTGACGATCACGCGATCGGCCAAAGGACGAAGTTTCATTGCATCTCCTGGATATGGATAAGAAACGGGTTTTGTGGTCGGGCGCCGGACCCGGAGGTTGGCGACCCATCGACTGGGTGCGAGGGCTCTCTGTTAGCACTCATCATCAGCGAGTGCTAATCATAAGGGCAATCGATGGCCTTTCAAGGCCCGGGGGTTGCCGGCGGCCGGTTGCTTACAACTGGTCCGTGGGCACGAACCACGAGAAAAGCAGCAATTGCAGCCGGGTCAGCATGCTCGAATCGGGCTCGCTGTCGAGCACCTCGTTGTTGACGTCGCCGGTGCCGATCCACTCTACGTTCTGGCCATCGGGCTTGAGCACCACGCGGTAAACGCCTTCGATGTCGTCCAGCTGGTAGGCGAAAAGCAGCGCCTGCGTCAGGTCGAAGCTGCGCACGCGCACGCCGAACTCGGTGTTCAGCCGGGCCGAGCGCGGGTCAAGGTTCATGGAGCCGAGCAGCACCCATTGGCGGTCGACCAGCGCCAGCTTGGCGTGCAGGCGGCCGCGCGCCTTCTTGAGCAGGTCGCGGAACTGGCCGCTGCGCTTGAGCTGCTGCGTGCTGACCTCGTACAGGTTCACGCCCAGCTTGAGCATGTCGACGCGGTAGCGGTTGTAGTTGATGTTGACCAGCGGCTCGTCGCTGTCGGCGAGCGAGTTGGTGATGACCGTGATATTGATTCCGTGCTCCCGCCCCATGCGGATGCGGGCCATGCCCTCGTCGCCCGGGATGAAGTAGGGCGAGATCACCACCACGTTCGACTGCGCGGTGGCCAGCATCTCGTGGAAGCGCTGCGCGAGCGATTCGGTCGGGTGCGCCATGACGCCCAGGGCCTTGTTGGGGCTGTCGGCCGTGGCATTCGCTTCCGCGCGCATCCACTTCGCCTCGTCGATGTTCGCAAGCTGCGCAGCCAGCGGCGGATCGCCCAGCAGGTCGGTGGCGGGCAGCGGGTCGGGTGGCGGGGCGTACGGCGAGGAGGTGTCGGCGTCGAATGCGGACTTCAGCTCGTCGGCCGTGCGGCTCGTGCCGGCGACCCGCTGCAGCGGGTAGACCACGTCGCTGTTCCAGTAGGTGTCGAAGATGGCTGCCGACTCCGGAACCACCGGGCCGGCCATGAGCACTTCGAAGTCGATGAAGTTCGCGCTCTCGCTGCGCAGGAAATACTCGTCGGCCAGGTTGCGGCCTCCGGCGATGGCCATGGCGCCATCGGCCACGAACAGCTTGTTGTGCATGCGGTGGTTGAGCCGCCGGAAGTCGCCGAAGAACTCCAGCCATCGCCCGGACGAGTGGTCGCGCATGTTCACGAACGGGTTGAAGAGCCGGACTTCGGCGTTGGGCTCGACGGCCAGGCCCAGCAGGAGGCGGTCCATGCCGGCCGTATAGAAGTCGTCGAGCAGCAGGCGCACGCGCACGCCGCGCCGCGCGGCATCGCGCAATTCGCGCAGCAGGAGCCGGCCGGTCTTGTCGTTGCCCAGCTGGTAGGTCTGCACGTCGAGCGAGGACTGGGCGCGCCGGATGAGTTCCAGCCGCGCGTCGAGTGCATAGGAAGCCTCGATCAGCGGCCGGAGGCTGGAGAGCCCGTCGGGCGGCGTGTTCAGGCGGATGGCCGCGCGGCCGAGCGCGGTGGCGGGGGAGGCCGCGATGGCCTGGGCCGGCGGCTCGGGCGTGCGCGGCGGGAGCCCGGCGCAGCCGGTCAGCACAAGCGCAATCAGCAGCAGGGCCGGGGCGCGCAGCGCAGGAAACAGAAGGGCAATGAGCTTGTGCATGAGGCCTGCAAGCACGGAAAAACGTGCCCGCGGCATCGTAGCCGCTCTGCTTCGGGCCGAGGACGCGAATTCGCAACGCAACTCCCTTCGCCGCGTTGGGGATTGGGCCGATTGAGACTTTGTGACTATTAAAATGAGAATAATTCTTAATTGACAATTGGAGTGGAGCAGGAATGAAGAGGACGTTGGTGCGGCGCAGGGCCGCTTCGGTACTGGTGGGATGCATGGCGATCTCTGTGCAGCACCAGGTGTTGGCCCAGGACGCAGCCCAGAGTTCGCTGTCTGAAATACGGGTCGACGCGAACGCCGCCCCCGAAACCGCCACGACGCCCGTCATCGGCTACCGCGCGAAGAACGCCGTCACCGCCACCAAGACCGACACGCCGCTGTCCGAGACGCCCCAATCCGTGACCGTCGTGACGCGCGACCAGATCGTCGACCAGGGCGCGACCAACCTGCAGGACGCGCTCAACTACGCTGCCGGCGTGCGCTCCGATGCCTACGGCCTCGACTCCCGGACCGACTCGGTGCGCGTGCGCGGCGCCTATCCCGACATCTATCTGGACGGCCTGCGCCAAGCCTACGGCTACTACACCAGCACCACCCGCACCGAGCCCTACACGCTGGAGCGGCTCGAAGTGCTGCGCGGCCCCTCGGGCATGCTGTTTGGCGCGGGCACGGCCGCGGGCGTGGTCAACATGGTCAGCAAGCGGCCGCTGCAGGAGGCCCAGCGCGAAGTGGGTGTGCAGTTCGGCAGCTTCGGCCGCAGGCAGATCCAGGCCGACCTGACCGGCCCGCTCAACGCCGACGGCTCCCTGTCGTACCGGCTGATCGCCGTGGAGCGCAAGTCCGACACCCAGGTCGACTACGTGCCCGACGACCGCAGCCTGATCGCCCCTTCGCTCACCTGGCGGCCCAACGCGGCGACCTCGCTCACGCTGCAGGGCCTGTGGCAAAAAGACAAGAGCGGCAGCAGCTCGCAGTTCCTGCCCTGGGAGGGCACCTTGCTGCCGAACCCGAACGGACGCCTGCCGGGCAGCCGTTTCATCGGCGAGCCGGGCGATTTCTACAACAGCGAGCGCAAGACCTTCGGCTGGCTGTTCGAGCACAAGTTCAACGACAACTGGACCGTGCGGCAGAACTTCCGCTACGCGCAGAACGAAAACGCCAACCAGTACCACTATGGCGCCGCGTTCAGCGGGTTCGACAGCTGGTCCAGCGACCCGGTCTCCAAGCGCGTGCTGGGCCGCTACTTCGACAACCAGCTGACCCTCAACCGCACCCAGACGCTGGACAACCACGTCGAAGGCCATTTCCAGACGGGCGCCCTCAAGCACACGCTGCTGGTGGGCGCGGATTTCGCGCGCCAGCGCGAGAACGTCTGGAGCGGCACGACCGTCGACACCATCGACGTCTACGCGCCGGTCTACGGCCATCGCGACGTGCCCGACGCCGTCGCGCTGCCGCGCACCCGCCAGCGCCAGACCGGCCTGTACCTGCAGGACCAGATCAAGCTGGACAACTGGATCCTGGTGGCGGGCCTGCGCCACGACAAGGCTGTGTCCAGTGCCGCGGGCAGCGACGAGCAGAAGAGCAGCGCCACCACCAAGCGCTTGGGCCTGATGTACGCCTCGCCCTCGGGCTGGTCGCCCTACGTGAGCTACAGCGAGTCGTTCACGCCGCAGTCGCCGCGCCAGGGGCGCATCTTCACGCCGCTGCGCGGCGAGCAATGGGAAGTGGGCGTCAAGTACGAACCCAAGGACCGTGCCCTGGCCTTCAGTGCCGCGGTGTACGACCTGCGCGAGAAGAACCAGATCGTCGAGGAACAGCCGAACGTGTTCTCGCAGCGCGGCCTCACCAAGACCAAGGGCGTCGAGCTCGAAGCCAAGGGCTCGATCGGCCGCGACCTGGACCTGGTCGCCCACTACAACTACACCGACGCCGACGCGCAGATCGAGGGCCTGCCCAAGCACCAGGCCAGCGTCTGGGCGAAGTACAGGTTCTCCATCGGTGGCGTGAACGGCTTCTCGGCCGGCGCCGGCGTGCGCCTGATGAGCTCGTTCCGCGACACGCAGTTCGGCGTCGGCCCGCGCGTGCCGGGCATCGCGCTGGCAGACCTCGTGTTCGCCTATGACACCGCCAACTGGCGCTACGCGCTCAACATCAACAACGTGACGGACAAGGTGTACTTCAGCACCTGCCTGTCGCGCGGCGACTGCTGGTACGGCTCGCGCCGCAACGTCGTCGCGAGCGCCACCTACCGCTTCTAAACTGCGCCTTCAACCAAACAGAGCCACGACGACATGAACAGCCGAAAGATCAAGACCTGGGCCTGGGTGCACAAGTGGAGCAGCCTCGTGTGCACGGTGTTCATGCTGCTCCTGTGCATCACCGGGCTGCCGCTGATCTTCCACCACGAGATCGGCCACCTGCTGGGCACCGAGGTCGAGGCGCCCAAGATGCCGGCCAACACGCCGCGCATCAGCCTGGACAAGGTGCTGGAGATCGCCAAGGCCAAGCACCCCGACCGCGTGGTGCAGTTCGCCTCGCAGCCCGAGGACGACGACGGCCTGTGGTTCGTCACGCTCACGCCCACGCCCGAGCCCACCGACGACTTCAAGTCGGTCGCGGTCGATGCGCGCACCGGCGTCGTGCTGGCCCAGCCCAAGTTCGACGAGGGCTTCATGTACGTGATGTTCAAGCTGCACGTGGACCTGTTCGCGGGGCTGGCGGGCAAGCTCTTCCTGGGCTTCATGGGCCTCTTGCTGCTGGTGGCCATCGTCTCGGGCGTGGTGCTGTATTCGCCCTTCATGCGCAAGCTGGACTTCGGCACCGTGCGGCGCGAGAAGCGCCCGCGCCTGAAGTGGCTCGACCTGCACAACCTGCTGGGCGTGGTCACGCTGGTGTGGCTGTTCGTGGTGGGTTCCACCGGCATGATCAACACGTGGGCCGATCTGGTCATCAAGTACTGGCAGTACGACCAGCTCAGCGCGCTGCTCACGCCCTACAAGAACGAGCCGATCGTGCCCGCGGCCGAACGCGGCTCGGTGCAGCGGTCGATGGACGAGGCCATGCAGCGCACGCCCGGCATGAAGCTGTCGTTCATCGCGTTCCCCGGCACCTCGTTCTCCAGCCCGCACCACAACACCTTCTTCATGCGCGGCAACGAGCCCTTCACCTCCAAGCTCCTGCAGCCGGTGCTGGTCGACGCCAAGACCGCGGAAGTGACGGCGGCGCCGAAGATGCCCTGGTACCTCACGGCGCTCCTGGTGTCGCAGCCGCTGCACTTCGGCGACTACGGCGGCATGCCGATGCAGATCCTCTGGGCGTTGCTGGACATCGCCACCATCATCGTGCTGGGCAGCGGGCTCTACCTCTGGCTCAAGCGCGGCAACACCGTGCCGGCCAAGGCGAGCTCGACCGCGCCTGCCACGGAGCGCGCGCCACCCACGGCATCGGGCCCGCAGCCCGACCCGGCACCGGCCATGAAGGTGCAGGCATGACGGCGCACCACAAGACGCCGCACCAGTCCTTCCGGCGCATGTGGGGCTGGCCGATCGCGCTCGGCGTGCTGACGGCCATCGGACTGATCTCGGCGCTGTTCAGCGACGGTGGGTTCGGCGACATGCTGGCCTGGGTCGCGCTCGGCATCCCGGTCGTCGTGTGCGGCTGGTACGGCTGGCGACGACAGGCGAGATAGCCGAGGTCCCCTCGCCCTCGTCGGGTTCCCGCTAGGCGAGGGCATCGGCGCACCAACGCAGAATCGGTGCGATGAACGCTGCATCCGCCACCGCCGTCCTTCTGCTGATGCTGGGCATTCCGTTCGCCGTGCAGGCGCAGCAGGAGCCGCCGATCCAGGCGGCGACGGGCCGACTGCCCGACATCACGGTCTCCACGCCGCGCGGGCAGGTCGCGCCGTTCAACGTGCCCGGCTCGGTCGACCGGGTCGACGGCAACGAGATGCGCGAGGGCCGCCTGCAGGTGAACCTCTCCGAAAGCCTGGTCGCGGTGCCGGGGCTGCAGGTGCAGAACCGGCTGAACTACGCGCAGGACCTGCAGCTGTCGATCCGCGGCTTCGGGGCGCGCTCGACGTTCGGCGTGCGCGGGGTGCGGCTCTATGTCGACGGCATTCCGGCCACGCTGCCCGACGGGCAGGGGCAGACGTCGAACATCGACATCGGCTCGGTCGATCGCGTCGAGATCTTGCGCGGGCCGTTCTCAGCGCTCTACGGCAACTCGTCGGGCGGGGTGCTGCAGGCCTTCACTGCATCGGGGGAGGGCGCGCCGCGCCTTTCGTCTTCCGCGGCCGGCGGCAGCTTCGGCACCTGGCGGCAGTCGCTGCAGTCGAGCGGGTCGCAGGGCGCTGTGGACTACCTGCTGGGCGCGAGCCGCTTCCACACCGACGGCTGGCGCGAGCACAGCGCCGCGCGGCGCGACATTGCCAACGGCAAGCTGGGCATTGCGCTGGACAACGGCGACAAGCTCACGCTCGTGCTCAACAGCGTGCGCATCGACGCGCAGGACCCGTTGGGCCTGACCGCCGACCAGTACGCGCTGGCCCCCCGCAACGCGCCGCTCGCCACGCAGTACGACACGCGCAAGACGGTTGAGCAGACGCAGGTGGGCCTGCTCTACGAGCGGCGCATCGACGCGACGCAGGGGCTGCGCCTCATGGTCTACGGCGGCGAGCGCAAGACCACGCAGTACCAGTCGATCCCGCCCTCGGCGCAGCAGAACCCGTTGCACGCGGGCGGCGTGATCGATCTCTCGCGGCAGTACGGTGGCGTCGATGCGCGCTGGACCGCCGCGCTGCAACTGGCCGGCCGGCCACTCGACGTGGTGGCGGGCCTCGCCTACGACAGCCTGCGCGAACGCCGCCGCGGCTACGAAAACTACCTGGGCAGCGTCGCGAACCCGGTGCTGGGCGTGCAGGGGCGCCTTCGCCGCAGCGAGCGCAACGAGGTGTGGAACCTGGACCCCTACGCGCAGGCCACCTGGCGCTTCACCGACCGCTGGACGCTCGAGGCCGGCGTGCGCCGCAGCAGCGTGCACTTCGCCTCGAACGACCGCTACATCGTGGGCGCGAACCGCGACGACAGCGGCACCGCGCGCTACGGCAAGACGCTGCCCGTAGCTTCGCTGCGCTACCAGGCCACGCCGGATCTGGCGCTCTATGCTTCCATCGGACGAGGGTTCGAGACGCCGACGCTCAACGAGCTCTCGTACCGCTCGGGCGGCGCGAGCGGCCTCAACTTCGCGTTGCGGCCGTCGGTGAACGACAGCATCGAGCTGGGCGCCAAGGCGCGGCTCGCGGGCGGACTGCTGACGGCCGCGCTGTTCCAGACTCGCACGCGCGACGAGATCGTGACCGACACCAACGTGGGCGGCCGCGCCACCTTCCAGAACGCAGGGCGCACGCGGCGCAACGGCTTCGAGCTGGGTTGGCAGCACGAGACGGCGAACCACTGGCGCACGCAACTGGCCTACACCTGGCTCGATGCGACGTACCGCGATGCCTTCTGCTCGCCGTCGCCCTGCGCCGCGGCCAACACGGTGGCCGGCGGCAACCGCATTCCGGGCATCGCGCGGCAGTCGCTGTTCGCGTCGCTGGGCTGGGTGCCGCCCGAGGGCTGGCGCGCCGGCGTCGAGATGCGTGCGCTCGGGCGCATCCAGGCGAACGACGTCAACACGGCGAGCGCGCCGGGCTATGCCGTCGCGGCGCTGTATGCGGGCTATCTGAAGAAATGGGAGCGTTGGGAATTCAACGCCTTCGCGCGTGTCGACAACCTGTTCGACCGGCGCTACATGGGCTCGGTCATCGTCAACGAGGGCAATGCGCGCTATTACGAACCTGCGCCGGGCCGTAACTGGACGGTGGGCCTCGGCGGTGCGTACCGCTTCTGACGACCCACCGTCTTTTTCTGCTTACTTGAGGCCGGCTGCCGCGCGCAGTGCGGGGGCCTGCGTCGTCGCTTCCCAGGTGAACTCGGGCTCTTCACGGCCGAAGTGGCCGTAGGCGGCGGTCTTCTGGTAGATCGGGCGCAGCAGGTCGAGCATCTGGATGATGCCCTTGGGGCGCAGGTCGAAGTGCTCGCGCACGAGTTCGGCGATCTTCTCGTCGGGGATCACGCCCGTGCCTTCGGTGTAGACCGTGATGTTCATCGGCTCGGCCACGCCGATCGCGTAGGCCACCTGGATCTGGCACTGGCGCGCGATGCCGGCGGCCACGATGTTCTTGGCCACGTAGCGCGCGGCGTAGGCAGCCGAGCGGTCGACCTTGGACGGGTCCTTGCCCGAGAACGCGCCGCCGCCGTGCGGGCAGGCGCCGCCGTAGGTGTCCACGATGATCTTGCGGCCGGTGAGACCGCAGTCGCCTTGCGGGCCGCCGATGACGAAGCGGCCGGTCGGGTTGATCAGGTAGCGCGTGTCCTTGAGCCACTCCTTGGGCAGCACGGGCTTGATGATCTCCTCGATGATGGCTTCGTTGAACGAGGCCTTCATCTTGGTGGAGGTTTCGCTCTGGTCGGGGCTGTGCTGGGTGGAGAGCACCACGGTGTCGATGCTGTGCGGCTTGCCGTCCACGTAGCGCATCGTGACCTGGCTCTTGGCGTCGGGGCGCAGGAACGGCAGGCGGCCGTCCTTGCGCAACTGGGCCTGGCGCTCCACGAGGCGGTGCGCGTAGTAGATGGGCGCGGGCATCAGCTCGGGCGTTTCGTCGCAGGCGTAGCCGAACATCAGGCCCTGGTCGCCGGCGCCGGTGTTCAGGTGGTCGTCGGAGGCATGGTCCACGCCCTGGGCGATGTCGTTGGACTGCTTGTCGTAGCAGACCATCACCGCGCAGCCCTTGTAGTCGATGCCGTACTCGGTGTTGTCGTAGCCGATGCGCTTGATGGTGTCGCGCGCGACCTGGATGTAGTCGACGTGCGCGTTGGTGGTGATTTCGCCGGCGAGCACCACGAGGCCGGTGTTGGTCAGCGTCTCGGCGGCCACGCGGCTTCGGGGGTCCTGCTCGAAGATCGCGTCCAGGATGGCGTCCGAGATCTGATCGGCGACCTTGTCGGGGTGGCCTTCGGAGACAGATTCGGAAGTGAAGAGGAAATCGTTCGCCATTTTTTCAAAGCTCCTTGAAGTGGTTTGGCGCGTTGCCAACTCTGCGGAGCCCTGGCGAACGCTTTAGCAGAGGCGCCGAGAATCGGCGGGGCACAATCGCTTCGCGCTTGTGTTTGTCGCCCTGCAAGTTGTTCCGTAACTCAGCGACAATTTGCATTCTATTCGAGCCGCGCAATACCATGCGCGCGCGTCCGTTTTTTGACTCCCCTCCCGTTTCAATGATCACCCTGTTCCGCCTGCTTGCCCGCGTGCCGATGCCGTTGATGCATCGCCTGGGCGCCATGCTGGGCTGGCTGGTCTGGTTCTGCGCGCCGGACTACCGCCGCCGATTCAAGGCCAATGCCGAAAGCGCGGGTTTCGCCCCCGGCCAATACCGCCCCGCCATCGCCGCCGCCGGCCACATGGCGTCCGAGCTGCCCTGGCTGTGGCTGCGCCCGCAGGGCGAGAGCGTGCTGCCGCGCGTGGTGCGCTGGGAGGGCGTGGAGGCCTTCGAGGCGGCCATGCGGGCGAAAAAAGGCGTGATCCTGGTGGCGCCGCACCTGGGCAGCTGGGAGATGTGCGGCCAGGCGATCGGCGAGCGCTTCTTCGAGGCCTTCGGGCCGATCACCGCGCTGTTCCGTCCGGCGCGCAAGAAATGGATGGCCGACCTGATCGCCGCGGGCTCGCGCGACCGGCCCGGCCTGCAGACGCTGCCGACCAACAACACCGGCGTGCGCGGCCTGATCCGCACGCTGCGAAGCGGCGGCTACACCGGCATCCTGCCCGACCAGGTGCCGCCGCAGGGGCAGGGCGTCTGGGTGCCCTTTCTCGGTCGGCCGGCCTACACCATGACCTTGCTCCCGCGCCTCGCGCAGCAGACCGGCGCGGCCTGTTTCCTCAGCGTGTGCGAGCGGCTGCCGCGCGGCGCGGGCTACGTGATCCGCTTCGAGCCCCTCGTGGACACGGCGCTGACCGATCCGAAGGCCACCGTCGAAGACGCGGCCACGGCGATGAACGACGGCATCGGCCGCCTGATCCGCAGCCTGCCCGGCCAGTACGTCTGGGACTACGCGCGCTACAAGGAACCGCGCGCCGACCGGGCCGTCGCGGCCGCCACCGGGGAGCAGACGCCATGAGCCTCAGCTCTCGCCTGGGCATCGGATTCATGCGCGTGCTGGCGCCGCTGCCCCTGCCGCTCGTGCGCGGCTTCAGCAAGATCCTCGGACGCTTGCTGCACACCATCGCCGTGCCGCGGCGGCGCGTGGTCGACAGGAACCTGGCCCTCTGTTTTCCGCAGAAATCGGAGGCCGAGCGCCGCGCCATCGCGCGCGAGACCTTCGTCTTCGTCGCGCAGTCGTGGCTGGACCGCAGCTGGCTCTGGCATGCGCCCGAGAAGGTCGTGGCCAGCCGGCTGAAGATCGTGGGCTCGGCATCCGAGATCGCCGAAATCGCCGAGGGCGACGCGCCGATGATCCTGTTTGCGCCGCACTTCTACGGCCTCGATGCGGCGGCGACCGCGTTGACCATGCACACGGCACGTCCCTCGGCCACGATCTACACGACCCAGCGCGACCCGATGGTCGATGCCTGGATCCGCGAAGGCCGCACGCGCTTCGGCGACGTGGCGGCGCTCAACCGGGTGGACGGCATCAAGCCCGTGCTCTCGGGCCTGCGCAAGGGCGGCCTGCTGTACCTGTTGCCCGACATGGACTTCGGCCGCGACCAGACGATCTTCGTGCCGTTCTACGGCGTGCAGGCCGCGACCGTGCCCTCGCTGTCGCGCTTCGCGCGGCTGGGCAAGGCCAAGGTGGTGCCGGTGGTGGCGAAGCTCACGCCTGGCGGCTACGAGATCGAGGTGAAGTCGGCGTGGCAGAACTTCCCCACCGACGACGTCGAGGCCGACACCGCGCTCATGAACGAGCGGCTGCAGGGGTACATCGACGCGATGCCGTCCCAGTACTACTGGGTGCATCGCCGCTTCAAGACCCGCCCCGAGGGCGAGCCGAAAATTTACTGAAGGCGCCGGGACTGGGCTGGCAGCGGCAAACCCGTTCACGCTGCGCTTGTCGAAGCGCCGCGCAAGGCTTCGACTGGCGCAGCCCGAACGGTTTTCAGGAATCAGTTCCGCTGCAGGAAGGCCTCGATCTCTCGCGCGACCAGCTGCGGTTGCTCGTGCACGATCCAGTGGGTCGCGTTGGGCACCTTCTTCACCTCGAGCTTCGGCACGTATTCCTCGAGCCCTTCGAGCAGGCCGGGCAGCAGCGCCGCGTCATCCAGCGCCCAGAACACGAAGGTCGGCACGTTCACCGTGAAGCGTTCGCGCGGCAGCACCGGGATGCTGTCGATGGTCTGGCCCGGCAGCGGCGGCTTCATCGGCGTCACGCGGTAGAGGTTGCAGGCGCCGGTGAGGCCCGCGCTCCAGACCTCGCGGTACTGCTGCTTCACTTCTTCGGTCAGCCAGCCGAAGCCATCGGGGCCGGCCTTCATCAGCGTGAAGAAGGGCCACATGCGCTTGAAGTCGTCGGCCGCGAGCAGCGCTTCTGCATCAGGCCTGGCGAGGAAGTGCATGTACGCACTGGCCTGCTGCTGCGCTGGACTGTTGCGCAGCTCGCGGGTGAAGGTGCCGGGGTGCGGCGAATTGATGATGACCAGCTTGCCGACCTGCTCGGGGAACGCGTTGGCGTAGCCCCAGGCGAAGGCGCCGCCCCAGTCGTGGGCGACCAGCGCGGCCATCGCGCCGTCAGTGCTTTCGGTGGCCACGAGCTGCTGGATGTCCTGGATCAGCAGATGCGCCTTGTACTCGGCCACCTCGGTCGGCGAACTGGATTTCTCGAAGCCGCGCAGGTTGGGCGCCACGCAGCGGTAGCCGCCGTGGGCGGGGTCCGCGAAGTAGTCGAGCAGCTCGTCCCAGATGAACGCGGCCTCGGGAAAGCCGTGCAGGAACACCATCAGCGGCTGGCCCGGCTTGCCGCTCGCGCGGCAGCTCAGGGTGGTGCCGTTGGGCAGGCTGCGTTGGAAGGTCTCGGTCATGCTTCTCGTCTCCTTGGGTTGACTGTCGCTATTGTTTTGATAGTGAATGAAGCAGGCAGGACGGTCAATGCAGCCGTTCGGCCTCAGGTTTCTTCCGGTGGCTCCGGTGTCTCCTGCGGTTCGGCCGGCGCAGTGCTGCCTTCGGGGTGCACCCACTGCCACAGCAGTTGGGCCGCGTCGCCGACGCCCTGCTTCTTCAGCGCCGAGAACAGTTTGACCTCGCCGCCGCCGGCCTGGAGTCGCGTGATCGACAGCACCTTGGCGCCCTCGCTGCGCGTGAGCTTGTCCGACTTGGTCAGCAGGATGAGGAACTTGAGGCCTTGCTGCACGCGCGGGCGGATCACATCGAGCAGGATCTCGTCCAGCTCGGTCAGGCCGTGGCGCGGATCGCACATCAGGACAACCCCTCGCAGGCTTTCGCGCGTCATGAGGTAGTTGCCCATCACGCGCTGCCAGCGCAGCTTGGCCTCCTTCGGCACGGCCGCGTAGCCGTAGCCGGGGAGGTCGGCCAGCACCGCATCGTCGACCTTCTGCTTGCCGATGCCGAACAGGTTGATGTGCTGCGTGCGGCCTGGTGTCTTCGAGGCAAAAGCCAGGCGCGTCTGCTGTGTGAGCGTGTTGATGGCGGTCGACTTGCCGGCGTTCGAGCGGCCGACGAAAGCGATCTCGGGCAGGTCGACCGGAGGCAGGTGTTCCAGCTGTGGAGCGCTGGTAAGGAAGTGGGCGGTGTGCAGCCAACCCAGTGCCACGCGCTCGCGTTCGGCGACCTGCGGGTCCGCGGCGGGGGCCGCGCGGGGAGGATAAGCGGCGGACTTGGCGCGCGGGGAGGTCATCAATGGGCTTTCGGAACGGGGCGCCATTGTAGAATCGCGGGGTTTTGCGCCATAAATCTAAGCCCCCGATATGAAGTTGTTTGCCAATATTCTGCTTGCGGCCCTCATGGGCGTCGTAGCCAGCGCGAGTTTTGCAGCCGATGAGCATGCCGCTGCCCCCGCAGCAGCTGTCGCCAAGCCGGCCAAGCCCGATCCCGCCAAGGGCGACACGGTGTTCAACGCAACGCCGGCCAACAGCCAGAGCTGCGCCTCGTGCCACAACGCCGACGGCAATTCGGCCATCGCGGCCAACCCGAAGCTGGCGCAACAACATCCCGAATACATCCTCAAGCAGCTGCAGGACTTCAAGTCCGGTGCCCGCAAGAGCGCGATCATGAAGCCGCTGGCTTCGGCGCTGTCCGACGAAGACATGCGCAACATCGCCTGGTTCGTCGGCTCCAAGAAGGTCAAGACGGGCTTCTCGAAGGACAAGGACACCATCGCCCTGGGCGAGAAGATCTACCGCGGCGGCATCGGCGATCGGCAGATCCCGGCTTGCGCAGGCTGCCACAGCCCGAACGGCGCCGGCATTCCCGCCCAGTACCCGCGCCTGGGTGGCCAGAACGCCGAATACACCATCGCCCAACTCACGGCCTTCCGTGAGAACGTGCGCAACAACAGCATTCCGATGACCGGCGTTGCCGCCAAGCTCAACGACCGCGAAATCAAGGCCGTGGCCGACTACATTGCCGGCCTGCGCTGATTCCGCGCTTTCCAGCGTGAACTAACCGCCGACAACAACCCCAAACAAAGGGCGGGCCGATCCAGGAGGATGGCCCGCCCTTTTGCTTTTTTCTCCTTTTTCCAGCGCCCCACCCGATGTCAGTCTCCACCCATGGCCTTCGCGTTCATCGCGGCCCGCAAGTGCTTCGCGCGGCGGTGGAGCTGTTCTCGTCGATGCGCTTCGCGATCGCGCTGCTCACCGTCATCTGCATCGCCTCGATCATCGGCACGGTCATCAAGCAGCACGAGCCGATCAACAACTACATCAACCAGTTCGGGCCTTTCTGGGCGGAGTTCTTCAGGGCGGCGCGGCTCGATTCGATCTACAGCGCCTGGTGGTTCCTGCTGATCCTGCTGTTCCTGGTGATCAGCACCACGCTGTGCATCGCGCGAAACACGCCGCGCATCCTGGTCGATTTGAAGACCTTCAAGGAAGACATCCGCGCGCAGAGCCTGAAGGCCTTCGGCCAGCGCGCCGAGAACACGCTTGCCGAAACGCCGGACGCAGCCGCCAACCGCATCGGCCAACTGCTGGTGAGCGGTGGCTGGAAGGTCAAGCTGCAGCAGCGCGAGGGCTCCGGCGACGGCAAGGCCGCCCCGGGCTGGATGGTCGCCGCGCGCGCCGGTGGCGCGCACAAGCTGGGCTACATCGCGGCGCACAGTGCCATCGTGCTGGTGTGCATCGGCGGCCTGCTGGACGGCGACCTCGTGGTGCGCGCGCAGACCTGGTTCAACGGCAAGAGCGTGTTCACCGGCGGCGGCATGATCGCCGACGTGGCCCCCGAGCACCGGCTCTCGGTCAACAACCCGACCTTTCGCGGCAACATCCTCGTGCCTGAAGGCGGGCAGGGCAGCGTGGCCATCCTGAACCAGGCCGACGGCGTGCTGCTGCAGGAGCTGCCGTTCTCCATCGAGCTGAAGAAGTTCATCGTCGACTACTACTCGACCGGCATGCCCAAGCTGTTCGCGAGCGAGGTGATATTGCACGACCGCGAGACCGGCGCGCAGGTGCCCGCGCGCATCGAGGTGAACCATCCGGCCAGCTACAAGGGCGTGGAGATCTACCAGTCCAGCTTCGACGACGGCGGCTCCAAGGTGAAGCTCAAGGCGGTGCCGATGGCGGCCGCGGCCAAGCCCTTCGAGGTCGAGGGCATCATCGGCGGCCCGAACACCGAGATCACCAACGGCAAGGACAAGCTCACGCTCGAATACGCCGCGCTGCGCGTGATCAACGTCGAGAACTTCGCCGACGGCGGCGCCAATGGTGCATTGGGCAGCGGTGCCGACGTGCGCAAGGTCGACCTGCGCCACAGCCTCGAGTCGCGCCTGGGCGCGGCCAACAAGACCAACAAGCCGAAGGTGCTGCGCAACATCGGCCCGAGCATCGGCTACAAGCTGCGCGATGCCGCGGGCCAGGCGCGCGAATACCAGAACTACATGGTGCCGGTCGACACCGGCGACGGCCAACCGGTGTTCCTGCTGGGCATGCGCGAGAAGCCCGAGGACCCCTTCCGCTACCTGCGCGTGCCGGCCGACGAGCAGGGCTCCATGGACGGGTTCGTCCGCATGCGCACCGCGCTGGGCGACCCCGACACCCGCGCGCGCGCCATCGAGCGCTACGTCGCCAAGGCGAGCGATTCCAAGCGGCCTGAAATGGCCGAGCAACTGCGCGTGTCGGCCACCCGCGCGCTCGCGCTCTTCTCGGGCAGCGAGCGCGCCCGGGCCGATGCCACCACGGCCGGCGGCTGGCAGGCGATTGCCGAATTCATGGAAGTCAACGTGCCCGAGGCCGAGCGCGAACGCGCCGGCGCGGTGCTGGTGCGCATCCTCAACGACGTGCTGTTCGAAGTGCTCAACCTGAGCCGCGAAGGCGCGGGCCTTGCGGCCCTGCCGAGCGACGACAAATCGCAGGCCTATCTCACCCAGGCGGTGCTGGCCATCAGCGATGCGCACTTCTACCCGGCGCCCGTCGCGATGATGATGACCGACTTCACCCAGGTGCAGGCCAGCGTGTTCCAGGTGGCGCGCGCCCCTGGCAAGAACGTCGTCTATCTGGGCTGCCTGTTGCTGATCGTCGGGATTTTTGCCATGCTGTACGTGCGCGAGCGCCGGCTGTGGGTGTGGCTCACTCCCGATGGCACCGCTTCCGGGGACCACGCAACGACTGCCACGATGGCCTTCTCGGTCAACCGCAAGACGATCGACAGCGATCGCGAATTCGAGCATCTCAAGCACAAGCTGCTCGCACTGGACAAAGAACCAACGGCGACAAAATGAACACCACGACCCTCACGCTCAATGAAAGCTGGCTCTCGCGCCGCAACCTGTTCGACTGGGTGTTCGCGGCGCTGGTGCTGGCCGGCGGCCTGTTCGCGTTCACCCGCTATGCGGGCTCGATGGACTATTACGAGAAGCCGATCCTGGCCGCCGCGGCGATCGCGATGATCTCCATCGGCTGGTTCTGGCGCCCGCTGCGGGTGCTGGCCATCGTGGTGGCCGCGGCCTCGCTGCTGGCCATCAGTTCGTACCAGGGCGACCTGGCGCGCGCCGACTCGGTGTTCTGGCTCAAGTACTTCCTCTCGAGCCAGTCGGCCATCCTCTGGATGAGCGTGCTGTTCTTCATGAGCACGATGTTCTACTGGCTCGGCTTCTTCGGCGGCAAGCAGGCCGACACCTTCGACGCGATCGCTTCGCGCCTGGCCTGGGCGGCCGTGACGATGGCGCTGATCGGCACGATGGTGCGCTGGTACGAAAGCCACCAGCTCGGCCCGGACATCGGCCACATCCCGGTGAGCAACCTGTACGAAGTGTTCGTGCTGTTCTGCTGGCTGACGGCCGCGTTCTACCTCTACTTCGAGGAGCGCTACAACACGCGTGCGCTCGGCGCCTTCGTGATGCTGGTGGTGAGCGCCGCGGTCGGCTTCCTGCTCTGGTACACGATCGTGCGCGAGGCGCACGAAATCCAGCCGCTGGTGCCCGCGCTGCAGAGCTGGTGGATGAAGCTGCACGTACCGGCCAACTTCATCGGCTACGGCACCTTCTCGCTCGCGGCGATGGTGGCCTTCGCCTACCTCATCAAGGAGCAGGCCGAGGAAAAGCGCTGGTACAAGCTCACGCCGATCTGGCTCCTGGGCGTGGCGCTGTGCTTCGTGCCGGTGGCGTTCCGCCAGCGCGTGCAGGAAGCCGGCGGCAGCTACTGGGTGATCTACGCGGGCATCTCGGCGCTGATCGCCGCGGGCATCCTGCTCGGGCGCAAGCGCATCGCGGCACGCCTGCCGGCCAACGAGGTGCTCGACGACGTCATGTACAAGTCGATCACCGTCGGCTTCGCCTTCTTCACCATCGCCACCGTGCTCGGCGCCCTGTGGGCCGCCGATGCCTGGGGCGGCTACTGGAGCTGGGACCCGAAGGAGACCTGGGCGCTGATCGTCTGGCTCAACTACGCGGCCTGGCTGCACATGCGGCTCGTGAAGGGCCTGCGCGGCACCGTGGCTGCGTGGTGGGCGCTGGGCGGGCTGGCGGTCACGACCTTTGCATTCCTGGGCGTCAACATGTTCCTGAGCGGGCTGCACAGCTACGGCACGTTGTAGGCGCAGGCTGCGCGCCTTTCGCGAAGAATTGAAACCACGCGCCGCCATGGCGCGTAACCAAACCAGGGCATGCCACGAACTACCCTGAGACCAACGATTCACGCGAAAGGCCTGTCATGTCGTTCCCATCCCGTCCGCACCGCCGCGACCACAGCGGATTCATTCACCCGCTGTCCAGTGAAATCACGCCGCGCGCTGCCTACGAAGGCCGCCGCGACATGCTCAAGCTGATGGCAGGCGGGGTTGCAGGCGCGGCGCTGGCGAGCTTTGCCGGGCGCGAGGCTTTCGCGCAAGCCGCGGGTCCGCACAAGCTGGCGCTGCTGCCTGCCGTCAAATCGACGGTGCCCGGCGCGCAGACCATGGAAAAGCTCACCGACTACAAGGACGCGTCGAGCTACAACAACTTCTACGAGTTCGGCACCGACAAGGGCGATCCTGTCAAGAACGCCGGCACGCTGAAGACGCGCCCGTGGACCGTCGAGGTCGAGGGGCTGGTCAAGAAACCGGGCAAGTACGGCATCGAAGACCTGCTCAAGCTCAGCGCGCAGGAAGAGCGCATCTACCGCCTGCGCTGTGTCGAAGGCTGGTCGATGGTCATTCCGTGGGTCGGTTATTCGCTGGCCGAACTGATCAAGAAGGTCGAGCCGCAGGGCAACGCCAAGTTCATCGAGTTCGTGACGCTGGCCGATCCGAAGACCATGCCCTATGTCGGCAACGCGCGCATCCTCGACTGGCCCTACACCGAAGGCCTGCGCATGGACGAGGCGATGCATCCGCTCACGCTGCTGGCCTTCGGCATGTACGGCGAGGTGCTGCCCAACCAGAATGGCGCGCCGGTGCGCCTCGTGGTGCCATGGAAGTACGGCTTCAAGTCGGCCAAGTCGATCGTCAAGATCCGCTTCGTCGAGAAGGAGCCGAGCACGGCCTGGAACAAATCGGCGGCGCAGGAGTACGGCTTCTATTCGAACGTGAACCCGAACGTCGACCATCCGCGCTGGAGCCAGGCCACCGAGCGCCGCATCGGCGACGGCGGTGGCCTGTTCGCCAAGCGCAACAAGACGTTGATGTTCAACGGCTACGAAGCGCAGGTCGGCCAGCTCTATGCGGGCATGGACTTGAAGAAAAATTACTGAGCGCGCTTCGCCGCCCGGTCACCATCCCATGAACAAGCTGCTCATGCACCCGGCGACCAAGCCGGTCATTTTCCTGCTGTGCCTGCTGCCGTTTGCGCGACTGACGTACGGCGCGTTCACCGATGGGCTGGGCGCGAATCCGGCTGAATTCTTGATCCGCGCCACGGGCGACTGGACGCTGCGCTTCATCTGCATCGTGCTGGCGGTGACGCCGCTGCGCGTGACAACCAAATGGAACGCGCTCGCGCGCTTTCGCCGCATGCTGGGCCTGTTCGCGTACTTCTACGTGGTGCTGCACCTCTTGTGCTACAGCTGGTTCGACATGGGCTTCGAATGGGGCGACATCGCCAAGGACATCGCCAAGCGGCCGTTCATCCTGGTGGGGTTCTCGGCCTTCGTGCTGCTGACGCCGCTGGCGGCCACGTCGTTCAATCGCGCGATCAAGGCGATGGGGGCCAAGCGCTGGCAGATGCTGCACAAGCTGGTGTACGTGATTGCCGGGCTGGGCCTCTTGCACTTCTTCTGGATGCGCGCTGGCAAGAACAACTTCGCCGAAGTGTTCGTCTATGCCGCGATCATCGCGGTGCTGCTCGGATGGCGCGTGTGGAACTACGCGAGCAAGCGGCGGGCGAAGGCGATCGCCGGTGCGCGCGGTGGCGAGAAGCCGCTGCGCAGCACCACCTAGATCTGTCTAGATCTGTTCGTTGCGCAGCTGGTCTTGCATCGTCTCGCGGCGACGGATCAGCGTGGCGCCCTGGCCGCTCACCAGCACTTCGGCCGCACGCGGACGCGTGTTGTAGTTGCTCGCCATGCTCATGCAATACGCACCCGCCGACAGCACGGCCAGCAGGTCGCCGGCCAGCACGTTGAGCGCACGGTCGCGGCCGATCCAGTCGCCGCTCTCGCAGACCGGGCCGACCACGTCATAGGTCGGCGCATCGCCCGCGCGGATGCGCAGCGGCACGATCTTCTGGAAGGCCTGGTACATCGCGGGGCGCGGCAGGTCGTTCATCGCCGCATCGACGATGCAGAAATTCTTGTCTTCGCCAGGCTTGGTGTAGAGCACCTCGGTCACGCACACGCCCGCGTTGCCCACCAGCGAACGGCCGGGTTCGATGACCAGCTTGCGCTGCCCGAAGCCGCGCGCGTCGAGCTTGGCGAGCAATTGCTGCCAGAGGGCATCGGCCTTGGGCGGCACTTCGCCGTTGTAGTCGATGCCCAGGCCGCCGCCGAAGTCCAGGTGATGGATCGGCACGCCGGCCGCCTCGATGGCCTCGACCAGGTCGAGCACGCGATCGCAGGCGTCCAGATACGGCGAGGCTTCGGTGATCTGCGAGCCGATGTGGCAATCGATGCCGATCACCTCGAGGCCCGGCAACTTCGCAGCGTGTTGGTACGCCTGGACCGCGCGGTCGTGGGCAATCCCGAACTTGTTGCCCTTGAGGCCGGTGGAAATATAGGGATGCGTCTTGGGATCGACGTTCGGATTGATGCGGATGCTGATCGGTGCGCGGCGGCTTTCGGCCAGCGCCACCTCGTTCAGCACGTCGAGCTCGGCCTCGCTCTCGACGTTGAAACAGGCGATGCCGGCCGCCAGGGCCTGGCGCATTTCCGCGCGGGTCTTGCCGACGCCCGAGAAGATGATCTTCTTCGGATCGGCGCCGACGGCCAGCACGCGGGCGAGTTCGCCGCCCGAGACGATGTCGAAGCCGCAACCCGCCTCGGCGAATACGCGCAGCACGCCAAGCGACGAATTGGCTTTCATCGCGTAGCAGATCAGGGCATCGCGGCCCTCGAAGCCACGCTGGTAGGCGGCCAGGGCGTCCAGCATCCATTGCTTCGAATAGACGAACAGCGGCGTGCCGTGCTCGCGCGCCAATGCATCGAGGGCCAGCCCTTCGACATGAAGGGCGCCGTCGCGGTGGGCGATGTGGGGGTGGCCGGGGAGGGAAGCGTTCGTCACTTGGGCGCTCCGCTGCCGGTGGTGGCTGCGGCCGGCGCGCTGCTGGCGGCCGCAGGCTTGGGTGCCGCTTCGTTGCTGGAAGCGCCGGAGCCGCCGGGGGTGATCAATTGCGGCAGGGTGGCCCGTTGGGCGGCTGCCGGATCGTTCGGCAGGTACAACGCACCGCGCTGGCCGCAGGCGGCGAGCCCGGCTGCCGCAGCGGCGATGCAAACCATGAGCACAGTGCGGCCGCGGGCGGTCACTAGAATTTGGCGAACATTCAACATGACGAAATTGTAATGACCGACACCGAGTACATGGACCGCGCCGAATCAGCGCTCGCTGCGATCGAGCAAGGCTGCGATCGCATCAACGACGCGACCGACGCCGACATCGACAACCAGCGGGTGGGCGGGATGATCACGATGTCCTTCCAGAACGGGAGCCAATTGATCGTGAACCTGCAGAAGCCGCTGCAGGAGATCTGGCTGGCTGCGAGGTCCGGTGGCTATCACTACCGACACGATGGCCGGGCCTGGGTCGACACCAAGACGGGCGAGGAGTTTTTCGGCAACCTCTCGCGCGAGGCCACGCTGCAGGCGGGCCAGCCGCTGGCGTTCGCGGCCGGCTGATCCGCCCCCCGGTCAGCGTCGTCAGTTCCGGAAGAGGTCGAGGATGCGGTTGCGCTCTTCCGGCGGCGCCGGCGGGCTCACCGGCGCGCCGGTCAGGGCTTCGACCGGCGCCACGGGCGCTGCCGCTTCCACGCCCAGGCTCGCCACGCCGCGGCCCGGCGCGTAGTCGTCGTAGTACCACTCGCCGCCCACGTTCACGATGCCCGAAGGCGGCGTGGTCGACAGGTCGGTCACGGGCACGCCCTTGATGGCGGTCTCCATGTAGTTGATCCAGATCGGCAGGCTCAGGCCGCCGCCGGTTTCGCGGTCGCCCAGGTTGCGCGGCGTGTCGTAGCCGATCCACGAAATGGCCGTCATCGTAGGCTGGAAGCCCGCGAACCACGCATCGAGCGAGTCGTTGGTGGTGCCGGTCTTGCCGTAGAGGTCGACCCGCTTGAGCGTGGCCTGGGCCTTCGCGGCAGTGCCGGCGCGGGCCACGGAATTGAGCAGCGTGTCCATGATGAAGGCGTTGCGCTGGGGAATGGCGCGGTTCGCCTCGTTGAGCAGCGAGGGCTGCTTGTCGACCAGGAGCTTGTCCTTGTGGTCGGTGATGCGGGTCACGAGGTAAGGATTGACGCGGTACCCGCCATTGGCGAACACCGAGTAACCCACCGCCATCTGCATCGGCGTGACGGCGCCTGCGCCCAGCGCCATCGGCAGGTAGGCGGGGTGCTTGTCCTTGTCGAAGCCGAAGTTGGTGATCCACTCCTGCGCGTAGCGGGTGCCGATGGACTGCAGGATGCGGATCGACACCAGGTTCTTCGATTTCATGAGCGCCGTGCGCATCGACATCGGGCCGTCGTAGCCGCCGCCGTAGTTCTTGGGCTCCCACGGCTGGCCGCCGGTGGTGGCGGCATCGAAGAAGAGCGGGCCGTCGTTGATGACCGTGGCGGGGGTGAACCCCTTTTCGAGCGCCGCCGAATAGATGAAGGGCTTGAAGCTCGAGCCCGGCTGGCGCCAGGCCTGTGTGACGTGGTTGAACTTGTTCTTGCCGAAATCGAAGCCGCCCACCAGCGCCTTGATCGCGCCGTCGCGCGGGTCCATGGCGATGAAGGCGCCTTCCACTTCAGGCAGTTGGGTGATCTCCCAGGTGTTCTTGGGCGTCTTCACCACGCGGATCACCGCGCCGCGGCGGATCTTGATGTTGGGCGGCGCCTTGTCGGAGAGGCCGGACTGCGCGGGCTTGAGGCCCTCGCCGACGATCTGGACCGGGTCGCCGTTGCCGCGCACCGCCGTGATTTCCTTGGCATTGGCCTTGAGCACCACGGCCGCCATCACGTCGCCGTTGTCGGGGTGGTCGGTGAGCGCGTCGTCGACGGCTTCGTCCAGGTCCTTGTTGTCGGCCGGCAGGTCGACGAACTTCTCGGGGCCGCGGTAGATCTGGCGGCGTTCGTAATCCATGATGCCCTTGCGCAGCGCCTTGTAGGCTGCCGCCTGGTCGGCCGCGACCAGCGAGGTGTAGACCTTGAGGCCGCGCGTGTAGGTGCTGTCGCCGTATTGCGCATACATCAACTGGCGCACGGTTTCGGCCACGTACTCGGCATGCAGGCGGTTCGGGTCGGCGGCATCGCGCAGATGCAGTTCTTCCTTCTTGGCTTCGGCCGCTTGTTCGGCGGTGATGAAGCCGGCTTCCTGCATGCGGTCGATCACATAGAACTGGCGGCCGCGCGCGCGTTGCGGGTTGTTGACCGGATTGTTCGCGCCCGGCGCCTTGGGCAGGCCGGCCAGCATGGCGGCCTGCGCGATCGTCAATTCCTGCAGGGGCTTGCCGAAATACGCGTCCGACGCGGCGGCGAAACCGTAGGCGCGGTTGCCCAGATAGATCTGGTTCAGGTAGATCTCGAAGATCTGGTCCTTGCTCAGCAGGTGCTCCAGCTTGAAGGTCAGCAGCACCTCGTAGACCTTGCGGGTCAGCGTCTTCTCCGAGCTCAGGTAGACGTTGCGCGCCACCTGCATCGTGATGGTCGAGGCGCCCTGGCTCTTCACCCGGTTCAGGTTGGCCAGGCCCGCGCGGACCATGCCCTTGTAGTCGACGCCGCCATGGTCGTAGAAGCGCGTGTCTTCGGCGGCAAGCACTGCGTCCTTCACTACCTTGGGAATGGCGTCGATCGGCGTGAGGTTGCGGCGTTCTTCGCCGAATTCACCGATCAGCGTGCCTTCGGCGGAAAAAACCCGCAGCGGCAGCTTGGGCCGGTAATCGGAGAGTTCCGAGATGTCCGGCAGGTTCGGATAGGCGACCGCCAGGGCCACCGCCACCACGCAGAGGACCGACAGCACGCCGGCCGCGGCAATGCCGAACCCCCAGAACACGAAGCGCAACAGCCATCGGAGCCAGGCTGGGCGTGCGGGGGGAGGGGTCTTGGCGGGCCCTTTGGGGCGTGAAGTTTCTTGCATGGAGGGCCGGAGAGTCACCGGACATTATAAAAAGCCGTCCCTTCAGCGCGATCCGATCTTTGTTTCCCTGTGCAGTCCTAATCCAAAAGTTACAGAATGCGGCTTTGACGTCAGGTTTTGACAACGGTTGTCCGTTTTGTCCCCCTGCGTTGCTTGGTTGGCGTTACGCCTGCTGCTAGAGTGCAACCGAACGCATATTTTTCCATTGGTTACAAATACAGGGGGAGAGGGACCTAACTTGGCTGCTCTTGGAACATTGTTTCGTCGTCAGAATGCCCCCCTGCTCGGGCTGGATGTCAGCTCGTCCAGCGTCAAGCTGGTCGAGCTCGGCCGTGAAGCCAGCGGAAAGCTGGTTCTGGAGCGTTGCGCCATCGAGCCGCTCGAACGCGGCTGGATCACTGACGGCAACGTCGAGAAATTCGACGAGGTGGCCGAGGCCGTCCGGCGTGTCGTGCGCAAGAGCGGCACCAAGACGCGCAACGTCGCGCTCGCGCTGCCGCCATCGGCGGTGATCACCAAGAAGATCATTCTTCCCGGTGGCATGAGCGAGCAGGAGCTCGAGATCCAGGTCGAGTCCGAAGCCAACCAGTACATCCCTTTCTCGCTGGACGAGGTGAGCCTCGACTTCTGCGTCACCGGCCCGAGCACCAGCTCCGCCGGCGATGTGGAGGTGCTGATCGCCGCGTCCCGCAAGGAAAAGGTCCAGGACCGCGAAGGCCTGGCCGAAGCGGCCGGGCTGAAGGCCATGATCCTGGACGTCGAGTCCTATGCTTCGCGCCTGGCGACCGCACGCCTGATCGAGCAATTGCCCGGCAAGGGCGTGGACTCGATCGTGGCGCTGTTCGAGGTGGGCGCTTTCACCACCAGCATGCAGGTGTTGCGCAACCAGGAAGTGTTGTATGACCGCGACCAGGCCTTCGGTGGCGCCCAGCTGACCCAGCTGATCGTGCGGCAGTACGGTTTTTCCGCCGAGGAAGCCGAAGCCAAGAAGCGCAGCGGCGACCTGCCCGACGACTACGGCTCGGGCGTGCTCAAGCCCTTCGTGGAAAGCATCGCGCAGGAAATCGCGCGTGCGCTGCAGTTCTTCTTCACGAGCACGCCGCACAACCGCGTGGACTATGTGCTGCTGGCCGGCGGTTCGTCGTCGCTGCCGGGGCTGACCAGTGCCGTGACCCGCCAGACCTCTTTTGCCTGCTCGCTCGTCAATCCGTTCGACGGCATGGACTTCGGGCCGAGCATCCGCGAGAAGAAGGTGCGGCGCGAAGCGCCCTCGTACCTGACCTCTTGCGGCCTTGCCATGCGGAGGTTCCTGCAGTGATCCTCATCAATCTTCTTCCGCATCGCGAAGCCGCACGCAAGCGGCGTCGCGAAGCCTTCTATGGAACCCTTGGCGGCGCTGCGCTGCTGGGTGGCTTGATCGCAGGCCTCGGCTATCTCTGGTTCGAGGCGCAGATCTCGAGCCAGCAATCGAAAAACACTTTCCTGCAGGCCGAGATCAAGAAGCTCGAAGTCGAGATCAAGGAGATCTCGACGCTGCAGGACGAAATTGCAGCGCTGCGCGCGCGCCAACAGGCGGTCGAAGACCTTCAGGGCGACCGCAACCTGCCCGTGCATCTGTTCAATGAACTGGTCCGGCAACTGCCTGACGGTGTCTATCTGAGCAGCATGAAGCAGGACAACCAGACCGTCACCTTGCAAGGCATGGCTCAGTCCAACGAACGCGTGTCGGAACTGCTGCGCAACCTGGGCAACAACAGTCCCTGGCTGGTGAAGCCCGAGCTGGTCGAGATCACCTCGGCCAATGTGAACCTGAGCCAGCGCGACCAGCGTCGCGTTGCAAGCTTCACGATGCGCATCGGCCTGAAGCGACCGACCGATGCCCAGAAGGCGGCTGCCGAAAAGGCACTGGCCGCAGCAGCAGCGCAGTCCAAGGGGTAACCGATCATGGCAAGCAATCGCCCCTCCCAAAAAGTAGACGTCGGCGCCGCACTGCGGAACGTCGGCGATCAGTTCCGCGGACTCAATCCGAACGATCCATCGATGTGGCCATCGGTGCCGCGCTATGCGCTGTGCCTGGCCGTGACCGCGCTGGTGCTCGTGGCGCTGTGGTTCGTCTGGCTCACCAACTCCAACGACCAGCTGGAAAGCGAGCGCGCCAAGGAAGTGACGCTCAAGGCCGATTACCAGAAGAAGGTCGCCCAGGCGGCCAACCTCGACCTGCTGAAGAAGCAGCGCGAACAGGTGCAGCAATACGTGACCCTGCTGGAGAAACAGTTGCCCAGCAAGGCCGAGATGGACGCGCTGCTCTCGGACATCAACCAAGCCGGCCTCGGCCGCAGCCTGCAGTTCGAGCTGTTCCGCCCGGGTTCCATCTCGGTGAAGGACTACTACGCGGAGCTTCCGATCGCCGTTCGCGTCACGGGGCGCTATCACGACATGGGCGCCTTCGCGGCCGACGTTGCCAGCCTGTCGCGCATCGTGACGCTCAACAACGTGACGATCACGCCGCAAAAGGACAAGGACGTGCTGACGATGGACGCCACCGCGCGCACCTTCCGCTACCTCGATGAAGACGAGCGGGCCGCCCAGAAACGCGCCACGGCGCCGAAGGCGAAGAAATGAGGGCAGCAAGCAAAGTCCTGTGGCTGATGCTGGCCACGGCGGGCCTGAGCGCCTGCGATTCCGGCCAGGAAGACCTGCAGCGCTGGATGGTCGAGCAGCGCGCCCAGGTGAAGCCGTCGGTGCCCCCGATCGCCGAGCCCAAGAAATTCACGCCGCAGGCCTACACCGAAGGCTCGTCTTTCGAGCCCTTCAACATGCTGAAGCTGACGCAGGCGCTGCGCCGCGAATCGAACCAGCCGAGCACTTCGGAGCTGATCGCGCCTGAACTGGCGCGCCGCAAGGAGTCGCTCGAAGCCTTCCCGCTCGATTCGATGGCCATGGTCGGCAGCATGAATCGCAACGGCCAGCCGGTGGCGCTGGTTCGTGTCGACAAGCTGCTCTACAAGGTGCGCGTCGGCGAATATCTGGGCCTGAACTACGGGCGCATTACCCGTATCAACGAAACCGAAGTCGGCTTGCGTGAAATCGTGCAAGACGCCGCCGGTGAATGGATCGAACGCGTGGCGACATTGCAGCTGCAAGAGAGTGCGAAATGAACCAAAAAAAATCAACGATGGCACAGTGGCTGCGCGCCGCCGGGCTGGGTCTGCTGGCCTTCGGTGCACTTGCCGTCGCCCATGCGCAAAACGCGATCGAGGCTGTCACCAGCTCGACGCAATCGGGCGCCGAGGTGATCCGGATCGATCTGGCCCAGCCGCTCACCGCGGTGCCGGCCGGATTCGCCGTCCAGACGCCGGCGCGGATCGCGCTTGACTTTCCGGGCGTGACGAATGCCATCGGGCGCTCCGCCATTGAGGTGAACCAGGGCAACCTGCGTTCGGTCAACGTGGTGCAGGCCGGCGAGCGAAGCCGGGTGGTGTTGAACCTGAAGCAAGCCACGGCCTACAAGACCGAAATCCAGGGCAAGTCGCTGCTGGTCATTCTGGAGCCGGTCGCCGGTACCGCATTGGCCGCATCCTCGGCCACCGTTTTTGCCGAGAACCGGAATCGCGACACGCTGCCGCTGCGCGACGTCGACTTCCGTCTCGGCGCCGACAGCACGGGCCGCGTCATCGTCGACCTGCCGAACAACCAGGTGGGCGTCGATGTCAAGCAGCAAGGCAAGAACCTTGTCGTGGAATTCACCAAGTCGACGCTGCCTGAAGGCCTGCGCCGCCGCCTCGACGTGGGCGACTTCGGAACGCCGGTCCAGCTGATCACATCGCAGCAATCGGGCGACCGTGTTCGCATGACGATCGAAGCCAAGGGCGACTGGGAGCACAGCGCCTACCAGAGCGAAAACCAGTTCGTGGTGGAAGTCCGCGCCCGCAAGGTGGACCCGACCAAGCTCACGCAAGGTGTCGGCTACAACGGCGAGAAGCTCTCGCTGAACTTCCAGAACATCGAGATTCGCTCGCTGCTGCAGGTGATTGCCGACTTCACGAACTTCAACATCGTGACCTCGGACTCGGTGACCGGTGCCCTGACGCTGCGTCTGAAGGACGTGCCGTGGGACCAGGCGCTGGACATCATCATGCAGGCGAAGAACCTGGGCATGCGCAAGAACGGCAGCGTGCTGTGGATTGCGCCGAAGGACGAAATCAACGCCAAGGAAAAGCTTGAGTTCGAGGCGAAGGCCGCGATCGAGAACCTGGAGCCGCTGCGGACGCAATCGTTCCAGTTGAACTACACGAAGGCGATTGCCATTGCACAGGGCCTGACCGGCACTGGCGCAGGCAGTGGTGGTGGCGGTGGTGGCGGTACTACGACTCGCATCCTGAGTCCCCGTGGCAGCGTGATTGCCGAATCGCGTACCAACCAGCTCTTCGTGTCCGATATTCCGTCGCGCCTGGCACAAGTGACCGAGTTGATCCAAAAGCTCGATATTCCTGTCCGGCAGGTGCTGATCGAGGCTCGTATCGTCGAAGCGTCCGATACTTTCGGCAAATCGCTCGGCGTGCGGCTGGGCGGCGGGATCTCCCGCGAACGCGTCGCGTCGTCCAGCGGCAATCCGGCATTCGGCACTATAGGCGTCATGCCTGTCACCACCAACGCCGGCGGCGTCGGCGGCGCAGCAGCCACCTGGACCAACTCCAACTTCATCAACCTGCCCGCAGGCGATGCCGGCGGCACCGGCAATACGCCTGGTGCCTTCGCGATCTCGCTGTTCAACTCGAGCTTGTCGCGCATGCTGAACCTCGAAATCTCCGCGCTCGAAGCCGACGGCAAAGGCAAGCTGGTTTCCAGCCCCCGCGTCATCACGGCCGACCAGACCAAGGCGCTGATCGAGCAGGGTGAAGAAATCCCCTATCAGCAGGCAACGTCCAGCGGTGCCACCTCCATCTCGTTCCGCAAGGCGGTGCTGAAGCTGGAAGTGACTCCGCAGATCACGCCAGAGGGCAACATCATCCTGACCCTGGACGTGAGCAAGGACGCCCGCGGCGTCAACACGTCGGCAGGTCCGGCCATCAACACCAAGCACGTGCAGACCGAGGTGCTGGTCGAGAACGGCGGCACGGTTGTCATCGGTGGTATCTTCGAACTTACCGAAACCAATGACGAGTCGCGCGTGCCGGTGCTGGGTGAAGTGCCCTACCTGGGTGCACTGTTCCGCAAGCGCGAACGCGTTGCCAACAAGACCGAAATGCTCGTCTTTATCACTCCAAAGATGATTACCGACCGCAACGCCGCGCGCTGACGCGCGGGCGTAGCAGCCACCGCGTGGCGGTCGCACTCGTCGGCTTGCCCGGCGCCGGAAAATCCGCAGTGGGCCGGCGCCTGGGGGCGCGGCTGAACACTCCATTCATCGACACCGATCACGTGATCGAACAGCGCATCGGCTGCTCGATCCGTGATTACTTCGAACGCGAAGGCGAAACGGTCTTCCGGGATCTCGAGCAGACCGTCATCGCCGATCTGGCCGCCAACGCCCAGGGCGTGCTGGCCACCGGTGGCGGCGCCGTGCTGCGCGAGGCCAACCGAGGCCAGCTGCGCGGTCACTTCCACGTGATCTACCTGCGCTCCTCTCCTGAAGACCTGTTTCGGCGCCTGCGTCACGACGTCAAGAGGCCGCTCTTGCAGGTGGCCGACCCGCTGGGCCGGCTTCGCGAGCTGCACGACGCGCGCGACCCGCTCTACCGCGAGACGGCCCACGATGTGGTGGACACCGGCCGTCCCTCGATCGCCATGCTGGTCAACATCATCGTGATGCAGCTCGAACTCGCCGGACTCGTCGCGCCGGGCGCCCATCCGGAAGAGCCCGCCGCCTGAGCCGGTCCCGGCCGCAGCGCCTAAACTCGCCGCCATGCCATTGTCAGCACAGCCCGTACTTTCCGCACCGCCAGCACGCGTCGACATCCAGCTCGGCGAGCGCAGCTACCCCATCCTGATCGGCGCCGGCCTGCTGGACGATCCGGCGAGCTTCGCTGCCACACCAGCGGCTGCCAGTGCGTTGATCGTCAGCAACACCACGGTCGCCCCGCTCTACGCCAAGGCCCTTCGGGCCGCGCTGGCGAACCGCTTTCGCACCGTGCACCTGCTGGAGCTTCCCGACGGCGAGGTGTACAAGAACCTCGAGACGCTGAACCTGATCTTCGACGCGCTGCTGGGCCACGGCAGCGACCGCAAGACCGTGCTGTTCGCCCTGGGCGGCGGCGTGGTGGGCGACATGACCGGCTTTGCCGCCGCGAGCTACATGCGCGGCGTGCCGTTCGTCCAGGTGCCGACCACGCTGCTGGCGCAGGTCGATTCGTCGGTCGGGGGCAAAACGGCCATCAACCATCCGCTGGGCAAGAACATGATCGGCGCGTTCTACCAGCCGCAGCTCGTGGTGTGCGACCTGGGCACGCTGCAGACGCTGCCCCCGCGCGAGCTCAGCGCGGGCCTGGCCGAAGTGATCAAGTACGGGCCGATCCACGACATGGCCTTCTTCGACTGGATCGAGACGAACATCGACGCGCTGGTCGCGCGCGACCCGGCCGCGCTGGCCTACGCCGTCAAGCGCAGCTGCGAGATCAAGGCGCTGGTGGTCGGCCAGGACGAGCGCGAGACGGGCCTGCGCGCCATCCTGAATTTCGGTCACACCTTCGGTCACGCGATCGAATCGGGCCTCGGCTATGGCGAATGGCTGCATGGCGAAGCGGTCGGCTGCGGGATGGTCATGGCGGCGCACCTGTCGCAGCGGCTGGGCGGCGTCGATGCGGCTTTCGTGGCGCGGCTCACGCGCCTCATCGAGCGCGCCGGCCTGCCGATCGTCGGTCCGGCGCTGGGTGCCGACCGCTATCTCGAACTCATGCGCGTCGACAAGAAATCGGAAGCCGGCGAGATCCGCTTCGTGGTCATCGACAAGCCCGGTTCCGCCGCGGTCAGCCGTGCGCCCGATGCGCTGGTGCGCGAAGTGCTCGCGCAGTGCTGCGCGGGATGAGCGCAGCGCCGGGCCGCTCCGGGCAAGCGTGCACCGCAGCGCGAGTCGCCGGGGTCCGTTCATGAGTCTCGCGGCCTACGCCTGCCACCCCGCGCAGTCGCGCGGCCGCCGTCATGCCGAGCCGCCCGCGCCCACGCGCGATGCCTTCCAGCGCGACCGCGATCGCATCGTGCATTCCACCGCGTTCCGCCGGCTGGTCTACAAGACGCAGGTTTTCCTGAACCACGAGGGCGACCTGTTCCGCACCCGGCTCACGCATTCGCTGGAGGTCGCGCAGCTGGGCCGCTCGATCGCACGGGCCCTTCGCCTGAACGAAGACCTGGTCGAAGCGATTGCCCTGGCGCACGACCTGGGTCACACACCCTTCGGCCATGCCGGGCAGGACGCGCTGAACGCCTGCATGGCCGACCACGGCGGCTTCGAGCACAACCTGCAGAGCCTGCGCGTGGTGGATGCCCTGGAGCACCGCTATCCGCAATACGACGGCCTGAACCTGAGCTTCGAAACCCGCGAGGGCATCCTCAAGCACTGCTCGCGCGCGAATGCCGAGCGCCTGGAGCTGGCCGAGCCGAATGGTGTGGCCCGGCGCTTCCTCGATCGCGCGCAGCCCGGCCTCGAGGCGCAGCTGTGCAACCTGGCCGATGCGATCGCCTACAACGCCCACGACATCGACGACGGCGTGCGCTCGGGCCTCATCGGCGTCGAGCAGCTGGCCGAGGTGGAGCTCTTCGAGCGCTATCGCCGCGAGGCGCTGTCCGAATATCCCGGGTTGCAGGGGCGCCGCGTGCTCTACGAGACCATCCGGCGCATGCTGAGCGCCCAGGTCTACGACGTGATCGACGCCACGCGCGCGGCGCTGCAGGCGCTGGCACCCGCCGATGCGGACGGCGTGCGCAACGCCGCACCCATCGTCGCCTTCAGCCAGACCATGCAGGCCCAGTCGGACGAGCTCAAGCGTTTCCTGTTCCGCAACCTCTATCGCCACCCGCAGGTGACGCAGACCACCGACCAGGCCCAGCAGGTGGTGCGCGAGCTGTTCGAGGCCTATCTCGAACGCGATGCCGAAATGCCCGATTCCTATGCCGAGCGCCGCGACCGGCACCGCGCCGTGGCCGACTACATCGCCGGCATGACCGACCGCTTTGCGATGCGCGAGCATGAACGGCTGACCGGCCGGCGGGGCATCGCATGAGTCCGGACCGGGCGCCGCGCGTTCCTCTCGCGGCTTTCGCCGTCATGCTGGGCGGTGTCAGCGCCGCATTGCACCTGGGCAAGCTGCCGCCGGCGGTGCCGGCGCTGCAGGCCTCGCTCGGCATCGGACTGGTCGAGGCGGGATTCCTGCTCTCGCTCGTGCAGGTGGCGAGCATGACGCTGGGCCTGGTGGCCGGCCTCGCGGCCGACACCATCGGCTTGCGCCGCAGCATGCTGACGGGGCTCCTCGTGCTGACAGCGGCCAGCCTGCTCGGCGGCGCGGTCGGCGCCGGCCTGGTGGGCGGGGCGCATGCCGTGCAATGGTTGCTGGTCTTGCGCGCGGTCGAAGGCATCGGTTTCCTGCTGGCGGTGATGCCGGGTCCCGGATTGATCCGCGCCCTGACGCCATCGGGCGCGGACAAGGCCGCCCTCGGCCTCTGGGGCGCCTACATGCCGCTCGGCGTGGCCCTCGCGCTGCTGCTGGGGCCCGCGTTGATCGCCTGGGGCGGATGGGCCGACTGGTGGTGGGCGCTGTCGGTCGTTTCGGCCGCGGCGGCGCTGTGGGTGTGGTCGGCCGTGCCGGCGGACCGGGTTCGCCTGGCGGCGACGGGCGGCGTAGGTGGCGCACACGGCGCAAACGACGCAAACGGCGAATGGTCTGCGCGCCTGCGCGCCACCGTCGGCGCGCGCGCACCCTGGCTGACCGCGTTGACCTTCGCCGTCTATTCGGCCCAGTGGATGGCCGTGATCGGCTTCCTGCCCGCCATCTACGCCGGCGCCGGCGTGCCGGCTGGCTGGAATGCGGTGCTCACCGCGATCGCGGCCGCAATGAACATCGTCGGCAATGTCGCGGGCGGCCGCTGGCTGCAGCGCGGCGTGGCGCCCGAGCGGTTGCTGCAATGGGGCTTCCTGGCGATGGCGCTGGGCGGCGTGGCCGCGTTTGCCCAGGTGGGGCAGGGCGCGGATGCGCTGGGCTTGCCGCCCGCGCTGCGCTACGTCGCGGTCTGTGCCTTCTCGCTCGGTGGCGGGATGGTGCCGGCCACGCTGTTCCTGCTCGGCGTCCGGCTGGCGCCCAACCCCACCACCGTCTCCACGACGGTGGGGCTCATGCAGCAAGCCTCTTCGCTCGGACAGTTCCTGGCGCCGCCCGCGGTGGCGTGGATGGCGCATCGCGTCGGCGGCTGGCACTGGACGTGGACGGCGACGCTGGCCTGTTCGCTGGCCGGCATGGCCATCGCACGGCGCCTGGGCCGAATACGCCCTGCAGCGGAGGTGGCATGACCGGCCCGGCGACAATCGACGCCATTCAGGCCGAAGCCGACACGCGGCGCTGGCTCGAACGGGCGGTGATCGGCCTGAACCTGTGTCCCTTCGCCAAGGCGGTGCATGTGAAGGCGCAGATCCACTACGCCGTACACCTGCCCACCGAGGAGGCCGGCCTGATGGACGCGCTTCTTGCCGAAGCCCACGACCTCGCAGCCGTCGACGCCGCCGTGCGCGACACCACCCTTCTGATTGCACCCAACACCTTGGCGGATTTTCTGGACTTCAACGATTTTCTGGCGCGCGCCGAACGCAAGCTCTCCCGGGCCGGCTTCGAGGGCGTGTTCCAGCTCGCGAGCTTTCACCCGCAGTTCCAGTTCGCGGGCACTGGGCCGCACGATATAGAGAACGCGACCAACCGGGCGCCGTACCCCACGCTGCACCTGCTGCGCGAAGACAGCGTGAGCCGCGCGGTCCAGGCGTTCCCGGAAGCCGAGGCCATCTTCGAACGCAACATCGAGACGCTCGAAGCGCTGGGCCCCGACGGCTGGGCAGCGCTCGACGTGGGCCCAGGGAGCGCCCGACCATGAATGCACACGCCGCCAAGGCCACGAAGACGAACAAGGCCGCCAAGGCCGATGCCGAACTGGCCGAGGTGCTGCGCCCCGGGCAGTCCATCGAACTGCTCAAGGAGCTGCACATCCTCACGCGCGAGGGCCGGCTCAACCAGGACTCGCGGCGCAAGCTCAAGCAGGTCTATCACCTGTTCCAGTTCATCGAGCAACTGCTGCGCGAGCTGCCGGACGAGGGCGCCGAGGCCACGCTGGCCGACCATGGCGCGGGCAAGTCGTACCTCGGCTTCATCATCTACGACCTGTTCTTCAGCGCGCGCCAGGGCGGACATGTCTACGGCATCGAGACGCGCGGCGAGCTGGTCGAGCGTTCGCGCAAGCTGGCCGAACACCTGGGCTTCGGCCGCATGTCGTTCCTCAACCTCACGGTGGCCGAATCGGCGAGTGCGAGTGAACTGCCGGCGCAGATCGACGTGGTCACCGCGCTGCACGCCTGCGACACCGCGACCGACGACGCCATCGCCTTCGGCCTGGCGAAGAAGGCGCGCTGCATGGTGCTGGTGCCGTGCTGCCAGGCGGAAGTGGCCGCGTGCCTGCGCGAAACCAAGGCGCTGGCCCTGTCGCGCACGCCGCTCGCGGAACTGTGGCGCCATCCGCTGCACACGCGCGAAATAGGCAGCCAGCTGACCAACGTGCTGCGTTGCCTGTACCTCGAAGCCAACGGCTACAGCGTCACGGTCACCGAACTGGTCGGCTGGGAGCACAGCATGAAGAACGAACTCATCCTGGCGCGCTACACCGGCCAGCGCAAGGCCAGCGCGGCGACGCGGCTGGGCGAGTTGTTGTCGCAGTTCGGGCTCGACGCGCTGGGCGACACGCGGTTTCGCCTGGCCTGAGCGCTTGCCGGGCCCAGGCTGCCGCACGTGCGGCTTAGGATAGGCGCCACCATGGCCCGACTCCCCCGTCTCACGCTGGCCGACATGCCGCACCACGTGATCCAGCGCGGCAACAACCGCCAGCCGATCTTTGTCGATCGCGCGGATCACGAGCGCCTGCTCGGCCTCTTGGCCGACAACGCAGCGCGCTTTGGCATCGCGCTGCACGCCTACGTGTTGATGGACAACCATTTCCACCTGCTGGCCACGCCCGACAGCACCACCGGCCTGCCGCAGTTCATGCAGTCGGTGGGGCGCAGCTACGTGCGCTACTTCAACGACCGCCATGGCCGCAGCGGCACCTTGTGGGAAGGACGCTACAGGTCGACGCTGATCCAGACCGACCGCTACCTGATGACCTGCATGACCTACATCGACCTGAACCCGGTGCGTGCAGGCATGGCGGCCGATGCCCGCGACTACCCGTGGTCGAGCCATGGGCACTATGCAGGCCTGCGTCGCGACAAACTGTTGACGCCGCATCCGCTGTACTGGGAGCTGGGCAACACGCCGTTCGCGCGCGAGGCGGCGTATGTCGAGTTGGTGCGCGGCGGGGTGCGGGCGGCCGACCAGACTGCGATTACCGAGGCCACGTTGCGTGGCTGGGCGGCGGGCGACGGCGATTTTCTGGACTCGTTGCAGAAATCCACCGAGCGCCGCGTGGTCAAGGCCAAGGCGGGCCGGCCACCATCCGCTTCCAATTCCTGAGCTGAAAGCGCCGGCTTCGCGGCGTGTCATTTGCCTCTTCTGCTACCGTTTTTGATGTGTCCCCAATTTAATTCCGATCAGAAAACTCGGTTTTTAATAAGAATCTGACCCCAATTAAAGTGTTTGGCATTCTTTGTGCATCGCAATATGCTCCCTTTCCCTGCGAAAACTGAAGGAGTGCGCCATGACGACGGCTGCCGAGATCGAACATCTCCAAAAACACGGTCTGTATTCCGGTGCCGACGAGCACGATGCCTGCGGCGTCGGCTTCGTGGCCCATATCAAGGGCGAAAAAAGCCACGCCATCGTGCTGCAGGGCTTGAAGATCCTCGAGAACCTGGACCATCGCGGCGCAGTGGGCGCTGACAAGCTGATGGGCGACGGCGCCGGCATCCTGATCCAGCTGCCCGATCACCTCTACCGCGAGGAGATGGCCAAGCAGGGCGTCACGCTGCCCCCGCCGGGCGAATACGGCGTCGGCATGATCTTCCTGCCGAAGGAACACGCCTCCCGCGAAGCCTGCGAACAGGAAATGGAACGCGCCATCAAGGCCGAAGGCCAGGTGCTGCTCGGCTGGCGCGACGTGCCGGTCAACCGCGACATGCCCATGTCGCCCACGGTGCGCGAAAAGGAACCGCTGCTGCGCCAGGTGTTCATCGGCCGCGGCAACGACGTGATCGTGCAGGACGCGCTGGAACGCAAGCTCTACGTGATCCGCAAGACCGCCAGCGCCAACATCCAGCGCCTGAAGCTCAAGCACAGCAAGGAATATTACGTTCCGAGCATGTCCAGCCGCACGGTGGTCTACAAAGGCCTGCTGCTGGCCGATCAAGTCGGCACCTACTACCTGGACCTGCAGGACAAGCGCTGCGTCTCGGCCCTGGGCCTGGTGCACCAGCGCTTCTCGACCAACACCTTCCCCGAGTGGCCGCTGGCCCACCCGTACCGCTACGTCGCCCACAACGGCGAAATCAACACGGTCAAGGGCAACTACAACTGGATGAAGGCACGCGAGGGCGTCATGTCCTCGCCCGTGCTGGGCGCCGACCTGCAGAAGCTCTACCCGATCAGCTTCGCCGGCCAGTCCGACACCGCCACCTTCGACAACTGCCTGGAACTGCTGACGATGGCCGGCTACCCCATCAGCCAGGCCGTGATGATGATGATTCCCGAGCCCTGGGAACAGCACGCCACCATGGACCCGCGCCGCCGCGCGTTCTATGAATACCACGCCGCCATGCTGGAGCCCTGGGACGGCCCGGCCTCCATCGTGTTCACCGACGGCCGCCAGATCGGCGCCACGCTCGACCGCAACGGCCTGCGCCCCTCCCGCTACTGCGTGACCGACGACGACCTGGTCATCATGGCGTCGGAGTCGGGCGTGCTGCCCGTGCCCGAGCAGAAGATCGTGCGCAAGTGGCGCCTGCAGCCCGGCAAGATGTTCCTCATCGACCTGGAGCAGGGCCGCATGATCGACGACGAGGAGGTCAAGGCCACCCTCGCCAACAGCAAGCCCTACAAGCAGTGGATCGAGAACCTGCGCATCAAGCTGGACAGCGTCAAGGCCGAACCGGTCGCGGCGCCGATCAGCCAGGTCGCGCTGCTCGACCGCCAGCAGGCCTTCGGCTACACCCAGGAAGACATCAAGTTCCTGATGAGCCCGATGGCGCAGGCCGGCGAAGAGGGCATCGGCTCCATGGGCAACGACAGCCCGCTGGCCGTGCTCTCCAACAAGAACAAGCCGCTCTACAACTACTTCAAGCAGTTGTTCGCCCAGGTGACCAACCCGCCGATCGACCCGATCCGCGAGGCGATCGTGATGTCGCTGGTGTCCTTCATCGGCCCCAAGCCCAACCTCCTGGACATCAACCAGGTCAACCCGCCGATGCGGCTCGAAGTGAGCCAGCCGATCCTGGACTTCGCCGACATGGCCAAGCTGCGCGACATCGGCAAGTACACGCAGGGCAAGTTCAAGAGCTACGCGCTCGACATCACCTATCCACTCGCCTGGGGCGACGAGGGCGTCGAAGCCAAGCTGGCGTCGCTCTGCGCCGAAGCGGTCGATGCCATCAAGGGCGGCCACAACATCCTGATCGTGAGCGACCGCGGCGTGAGCCCGACGCAAGTGGCGATTCCCGCCGTGCTGGCCCTCTCGGCCGTGCACCAGTACCTCGTGCGGGAAGGCCTGCGCACCACCGCCGGCCTGGTCGTCGAAACCGGTTCGGCCCGCGAAGTGCATCACTTCGGCGTGCTCGCCGGCTACGGCGCCGAAGCCGTGCACCCGTACCTCGCGATGGAAACACTGGCGGCCATGCACGCCGACCTGCCGGGCGACCTGAGTGCCGACAAGGCGGTCTACAACTACGTCAAGGCCATCGGCAAGGGCCTGTCCAAGATCATGTCGAAGATGGGTGTCAGCACCTACATGAGCTACTGCGGCGCGCAGCTGTTCGAGGCCATCGGCCTGAACACCGAGACCGTCAACAAGTACTTCACCGGCACGGCCAGCCGCGTGGAAGGCATCGGCGTCTTCGAGATCGCCGAGGAAGCCATCCGCATGCACAAGGCCGCGTTCAGCGACGACCCGGTGCTCGCCCACATGCTGGACGCCGGCGGCGAATACGCCTGGCGCACGCGCGGCGAAGAGCACATGTGGACGCCCGACGCCATCGCCAAGCTGCAGCACAGCACGCGCTCCAACAACTGGAACACGTACAAGGAATACGCGCAGCTCATCAACGACCAGAACCGCCGCCACCTCACGCTGCGCGGCCTGTTCGAGTTCAAGATCGATCCGGCCAAGGCCATTCCGGTGGACGAGGTCGAGGCGGCGGCCGACATCGTCAAGCGCTTCGCCACCGGCGCGATGTCGCTGGGCTCGATCAGCACCGAGGCGCACGCCACGCTCGCCATTGCCATGAACCGCATCGGCGGCAAGAGCAACACGGGCGAAGGCGGTGAAGACCCCGCGCGCTACCGCAACGAGCTCAAGGGCATTCCGATCAAGCAGGGCGACACGCTCAAGAGCGTGATCGGCGCGGCCAACGTCGAGGTCGACCTGCCCCTGAAGGATGGCGACTCGCTGCGCTCGCGCATCAAGCAGGTCGCGTCGGGCCGCTTCGGCGTTACCGCCGAGTACCTGCACTCGGCCGACCAGATCCAGATCAAGATGGCGCAGGGCGCCAAGCCGGGCGAGGGCGGCCAGCTCCCGGGCGGCAAGGTCACCGAGTACATCGGCAAGCAGCGCTATGCGGTGCCGGGCGTGGGCCTCATCTCGCCCCCGCCGCACCACGACATCTACTCGATCGAAGACCTGGCGCAGCTCATCCACGACCTGAAGAACGCCGCACCGCACGCCAGCATCAGCGTGAAGCTGGTGAGCGAAATCGGCGTCGGCACCATCGCAGCGGGCGTTGCCAAGTGCAAGAGCGACCACGTGGTGATCGCGGGCCATGACGGCGGCACGGGCGCCTCGCCCTGGTCGTCGATCAAGCACGCGGGCAGCCCGTGGGAAATCGGCCTGGCCGAGACGCAGCAGACGCTGGTGCTCAACCGCCTGCGCAGCCGCATCCGCGTGCAGGCCGACGGCCAGATGAAGACCGGCCGCGACGTCGCCATCGGTGCGCTGCTGGGCGCCGACGAGTTCGGCTTCGCCACCGCGCCGCTGGTGGTCGAGGGCTGCATCATGATGCGCAAGTGCCACCTGAACACCTGCCCGGTGGGCGTGGCGACGCAGGACCCGATCCTGCGCAAGAAGTTCTCGGGCAAGCCCGAGCACGTCGTCAACTACTTCTTCTTCGTCGCCGAGGAGGTGCGCCAGATCATGGCCCAGCTGGGCATCCGCAAGTTCGACGACCTGATCGGCCGCGCCGACCTGCTGGACACCCGCAAGGGCATCGAACACTGGAAGGCTTCGGGCCTGGACTTCAGCCGCCTGTTCGCGCTGCCGAACGTGCCGGCCGACGTGCCGCGCTTCCATGTCGAGAACCAGGACCACGGCCTGGAGCGTGCGCTGGACGTCAAGCTCATCGAGAAGTCGCGTCCGGCCATCGACAAGGGCGAGAAGGTGCAGTTCATCGAGGTGGCGCGCAACGTCAACCGCTCGGTGGGCGCGATGCTCTCGGGTGCGCTGACCAAGGTGCATCCGCAGGGCCTTCCCGACGACTCGATCCGCATCCAGCTCGAAGGCACAGGCGGGCAGTCGTTCGGTGCATTCCTGGCACGCGGCATCACGCTGTACCTGATTGGCGACGCCAACGACTACACGGGCAAGGGCCTCTCGGGCGGCCGCGTGGTGGTGCGTCCGAGCCTGGACTTCCGCGGCGAAGCGGTGCGCAACACCATCGTCGGCAACACCGCGTTGTATGGCGCGACCACCGGCGAGGCGTATCTGTGCGGCGTGGCCGGCGAACGCTTCGCGGTGCGCCTCTCGGGCGCCACGGCCGTCATCGAAGGCACGGGCGACCACGGTTGCGAATACATGACCGGCGGCACCGTGGCCGTGCTCGGCAAGACCGGCCGCAACTTCGCGGCCGGCATGAGCGGCGGCGTGGCCTTCGTCTATGACGAAGACGGCCAGTTCGCCACGCGCTGCAACCTGTCGATGGTGTCGCTCGACAAGGTGCTGACCTCGGCCGAGCAAACGGCGAGCGTGCATCGCAAGATCTGGCACGGCGGCGAAACCGACGAGGCCCAGCTCAAGAAGCTGCTCGAAGAGCACCACCGCTGGACCGGCAGCAAGCGCGCGCGCGAGTTGCTCGACAACTGGGCCGTCTCGCGCACGAGGTTCGTGAAGGTGTTCCCGAACGAATACAAGCGGGCGCTCGCCGAGCTGCACGATCGCAAGGTCGAACTGGCCAGCAGCGGCAACGACGCGCACGCCGGCCTCGAGCCGCACGCACTGGCTGCACCCGCCGCAGTCTGAGCGGCAACGACACACGAAGAACAGAGGACAGCACGATGGGAAAAATCACCGGCTTCATGGAGCATGAGCGCATCGAGGAGGGCTACAAGCCCATCGACGAGCGCGTCAAGCACTACAAGGAATTCGTCGTCGGCCTGAGCCCCGAGCAGGCCAAGGTGCAGGGCGCGCGCTGCATGGACTGCGGCACGCCGTTCTGCAACAGCGGCTGCCCGGTCAACAACATCATTCCGGACTTCAACGACCTCGTGTACCGCGACGACTGGCAGAACGCCTTCGCGGTGCTCGACTCGACCAACAACTTCCCCGAGTTCACCGGCCGCATCTGCCCCGCGCCCTGCGAGGCTGCCTGCGTGCTCAACGTGAACGACGACGCGATCGGCATCAAGTCGATCGAGCACGCGATCATCGACCGCGCCTGGGACGAAGGCTGGGTCGCGCCGCGCGTGGCCAAGCACAAGACCGGCAAGAAGGTGGCCGTGGTGGGCGCAGGCCCGGCCGGCATGGCGGCTGCGCAGCAGCTGGCGCGCGCCGGCCACGACGTGACGCTGTTCGAGAAGAACGACCGCATCGGCGGCTTGCTGCGCTACGGCATCCCCGACTTCAAGATGGAGAAGACCCACATCGACCGCCGCGTCGAGCAGATGAAGGCCGAGGGCGTCGCTTTCCGCACCGGCGTGATGATCGGCGCCGCGAAAGACCCGCTGGGCAAGGGCTCCAAGGTGACCAATCTCGCCAAGGAAACCATCACGCCCGAGCAACTGCAAAAAGACTTCGACGCCGTGGTGCTCACCGGTGGTGCCGAGCAATCGCGCGACCTGCCGGTGCCTGGGCGCGACCTGGACGGCATCCATTTCGCGATGGAGTTCCTGCCGCAACAGAACCGCGTCAACGCGGGCGACAAGGTCAAGGGCCAGCTGCGCGCCGACGGCAAGCACGTCATCGTCATCGGTGGCGGCGACACCGGCTCCGATTGCGTGGGCACCAGCAACCGCCACGGCGCGGCCAGCGTCACGCAGTTCGAGCTGATGCCCCAGCCGCCCGAGGAAGAGAACCGCCCGCTGACCTGGCCCTACTGGCCGATCAAGCTGCGCACCAGTTCCAGCCACGAAGAAGGCTGCGAACGCGAGTTCGCCATCTCCACCAAGGAGTTCATTGGCGAAAAGGGCAAGGTCACCGGCTTGAAGACCGTGCGCGTCGAGTGGAAGGACGGCCGCATGCAGGAAGTGGCCGGCAGCGAGCAGATCCTCAAGGCCGACCTCGTGCTGCTGGCCATGGGCTTCATCAGCCCCGTGGCCACCGTGCTCGACGCTTTCGGCGTCGAGAAGGACGCACGTGGCAACGCCCGTGCGACGGTCGACTTCATCGGCGGCTATGCCACCAACGTGCCGAAGGTGTTCGCGGCCGGCGATATCCGCCGCGGCCAGTCGCTGGTGGTGTGGGCGATTCGCGAGGGGCGTCAGGCCGCGCGCTCGGTGGACGAGTTCCTGATGGGGTTCAGCGACTTGCCCCGTTGAGCGAGCGAATCGCCCTTCGGGCGTTTCCGTGACGTGCAGCCTGCCGGCCGCACGGCGCGAGGGCCGTCAAGCCGCGCGCTCGGTGGATGAATTCCTCATGGGATTCAGTGATTTGCCGCGCTGATTTTTGTTTCAATTTCGCGGGGGCCGTCACGGCCCCGCTATCATTCGCGGAAACCGCATGCCGGGATGCCTGAAAAGGCGCCCGGCTTTTTTATTGAGATGGACCCAGCCGCACAGCCACAACCCTTCGTAGAGTTCCGCGACGTCACGTTCGGCTACGGCGCGCGCGCGATCCTGGACGGCGTCTCTTTCGCCGTCCCGCGCGGCAAGGTCACGGCCCTCATGGGCGCTTCGGGCGGTGGCAAGACCACTGCGTTGCGATTGATCGGCGGACAGCAGCGGGCTCAGCGCGGCGAAGTGCTTTTCGATGGCCATGACGTCGGCAAGTTCGACAACGCGACCCTCTATGTGGCCAGGCGCCGCATGGGCATGCTCTTCCAGTCGGGCGCGTTGTTCACCGACATGACCGTGTTCGACAACGTGGCGTTCCCGCTGCGCGAGCACACCCAGTTGTCCGAGGCCCTGGTGCGCGACGTGGTGCTCATGAAGCTCGATGCGGTCGGCCTGCGCGGTGCGCGCGACCTGATGCCCAGCGAGGTGTCGGGTGGCATGGCGCGGCGGGTGGCGCTGGCGCGTGCGATCGCGCTCGACCCCGACCTCGTGATGTACGACGAACCCTTCGCCGGCCTCGATCCGATTTCGCTCGGCACCGCGGCGCGGCTGATTCGCCAGCTCAACGACACGCTCGGGCTGACCAGCATCATCGTGTCGCACGATCTCGAAGAAACCTTCCGCATCGCCGATCACGTGATCGTCCTGGCCAACGGCAGCATCGCCGCGCAGGGCACGCCGGCCGAGGTGCGCGAAAGCACCGATCCGCTGGTGCATCAGTTCGTCAATGCGCTGCCTGACGGACCCGTGCGATTCCACTACCCCGGCGTCAGCATCGAAGACGACTTCGGCAATGTCGAAGGAGGGCGCTCATGAGCGCAGCGCTGGGCCGCCCCGAGCAAGCGAAGCCCCCCTCGGGCGGCAGTGAGGACACGAAGTGCCGAACGTGGGGGCAAATATGACCTGGTGGAAGCCCGCCGACGTCGGCTTTGCCGTGCGCAGCCATCTGGCGAATCTTGGCCATGGCGCCAAGCTCTTCATGCGCCTCGTGGGCCCCGGCGCGCAGATCATGCGTCGCTTCAGCCTCGTGCGCGACCAGATTCATTTCCTGGGCAACTACTCGCTCGCGATCATCGGCGTGTCGGGGCTGTTCGTCGGCTTCGTGCTGGGGCTGCAGATGTACTACGCGCTGCAGCGCTACGGCTCGTCCGAGGCGCTCGGCCTGCTGGTGACGCTGAGCCTGGTGCGCGAGCTCGGGCCCGTGGTGGCGGCACTGCTTTTCACCGGCCGGGCCGGCACATCGCTCACCGCCGAGATCGGGCTCATGAAGGCCGACGAGCAATTGAGCGCCATGGAAATGATGGCGGTCGACCCGGTGCAGCGCATTCTTGCGCCGCGCTTCTGGGCAGGCGTCATCACCATGCCGCTGCTGGCGGCCGTGTTCAGCGCGGTCGGCATCATGGGCGGCTACGTGGTGGGCGTGCTGATGCTGGGGGTCGATCCGGGTGCGTTCTGGGGCCAGATGCAGGGCGGCGTCGATGTGTGGCGCGACGTCGGCAACGGCGTGATCAAGAGCATCGTCTTCGGCTTCACCGTGACTTTCATCGCGCTGCTGCAGGGCTACGAGGCCCAGCCCACGCCCGAAGGCGTGTCGCGCGCGACGACGCGCACGGTCGTGACGGCATCGCTCGCGGTGCTGGGGCTCGACTTCCTGCTCACCGCCATGATGTTCAGTATTTAAAGGGGCATCGCTCCAATCGTTCTAGAGAGTGCAAACCATGCAACGTTCCAACAACGACATCTGGGTCGGCCTGTTCGTGCTGATCGGCGCGGCCGCACTGCTGTTCCTCGCGCTGCAGTCGGCCAACCTGCTGAGCCTGAATTTCCAGAAGACCTACGCGGTCACCGCGCGGTTCGACAACATTGGTGGTTTGAAGCCACAAACCGCGGTCAAGAGTGCAGGCGTGGTGGTCGGACGTGTGGAATCCATCGCGTTCAACGACAAGGCCTTTCAGGCCGACGTCACGCTGGCCCTGCAAAACCGTTACAGTTTTCCCAAGGACAGCTCGCTCAAGATCCTGACCAGTGGCCTGCTCGGCGAGCAGTACATCGGCATCGAAGCGGGCGCCGAGGAGAAGAACTTGCAAGCCGGCGACACCATCACTTCGACCCAATCGGCCGTGGTGCTGGAGAACCTGATCAGCCAGTTCCTCTACAGCAAGGCGGCCGAAGGGGGCTCGAATACGGCGCCGGCAACAGCCAACAAAAAATGAAATCACGATTCTTTGCGTCGAATGCTATGAAAAGCATAGCTAATAGTGCCCGTTGGGCGATCGCGGCAGCCGCCTTGGCGATCGTCGCCGGATGTGCCACCGGGCCCAATGCCAATCCGGCCGATCCGTTCGAGCCTTTCAATCGCGGCGTTTCGCGCTTCAACGACACGGTGGACGACGCCGTGTTCGTGCCAGTGGCCACGGCCTACCAGCGTGCATTGCCCCAGATGGTGCGCACGGGCGTGAACAACTTCTTCGGCAACCTGGGCGACGTCTGGAACCTTGCCAACAACGTGGTGCAGCTGAAGGTGCAAAACAGCGCCGAGACCTTCATGCGGCTCAACGTCAACACCTTCTTCGGGCTCGGCGGATTGCTCGACGTGGCCACCGAGGCGGGCATTCCGCGGCACGAAGAAGACTTCGGCCAGACGCTGGGCCACTGGGGCGTGGGCGCCGGTCCCTATGTCGTGCTGCCGCTGCTCGGGTCTTCGACGCTGCGCGACACGGCCGCACTGCCGGTGGACCGTTTTGGCGACCCGGTCTCCCAGATGGACGACGTGGCCTGGCGCAATTCGCTCTCGGTGCTGCGCGTCGTCGACACGCGTTCGCAGTACCTGCGCGCGAGCCGCCTGCTCGGTGAAGCCGCGCTCGACAAGTATTCGTTCACGCGCGATGCGTTCCTGCAGCGCCGCCGCAGCCAGGTCTACGACGGCAATCCACCGGACGACGGTGCGGGCAACAGCCCGGCCGACGACGGCGCGGAAAGCAAGTAAAAAGCGCGGCGGTGGACGATGAAGCCGCTTGCATCCGGTTGCAAGGCTTCACCTGCGCTTCAGGAACCCGGTCGGCTTCGGGCCTGTCGAATCCGTTCTTGTCGCAGCACCTCAGGCGCCTTGCGCGACTCCGGTGCTTCGTCCATTTTCAAAACTTCGAGGGACTCTCCATGAACAACAAGATCTTGCAACGACGCGATGTGGGCCGGCTGGTTCTGGCTGGCGCCCTGCTGTTCGGCGCCGCCGTCGCCTTCGTCCGCCCGGCCTACGCTGCCGACGAGGCGCCCGACGCGCTGGTCAAGCGCCTGTCGAGCGACGTGCTCGAGACGATCAAGGCCGACTCGTCGATCAAGGCCGGCGACGTCAACAAGATCATGCTGCTGGTCGACAGCAAGATCATGCCCAACGTCAACTTCCAGCGCATGACGGCCTCGGCCGTCGGCCCGGCCTGGCGCCAGGCCACCCCCGAGCAGCAAAAGCGCCTGCAGGAAGAATTCAAGGCCCTCCTGGTTCGCACCTACGCCGGCGCGCTCGACCAGGTGGTCGACCAGACCGTCACCGTCCGTCCGTTCCGCGGTTCGGCCGACGACAAGGAAGTGCTGGTCCGCACCGAGATCCAGGGCCGCGGCGAGCCCGTGCAACTGGACTACCGCCTGGAGAAGACGCCGGGCCAGGGCGCGGGCTGGAAGGTCTACAACCTCAATGTGCTGGGCGTCTGGCTGGTCGATACCTACCGCACGCAGTTCGCGCAGGAAATCAACAAGAGCGGCATCGACGGCCTGATTGCCGCGCTGGCCAGCCGCAACAAGAGCAACACCAAGGGCTGACCGGCCCACGGCAACGCACATGCTGGTCCTGCCCACCAAGCTCACCCACGACGAGGCCCCCGCCTGCATGCGCATGCTGCAGCAGGGGCTCAAGGGCCAGACGGATTCGTCGTCCACGGTGGTCGATGCCACCGCGCTGGCCCAGTTCGATTCGTCGGCACTGGCGGTGCTGCTCGAGTGCCGCCGCGAGTCCAGCGCGCTGGGCCGCGGCTTCTCGGTCAAAGGGCTCTCGCCGCGGCTGCGCGAACTGGCCGCGCTGTACGGCATCGCGGGCCTTTTGCCCGCCGCGCCCTGACTAATTAGCCCCCGGCTTTTCACTCCGCTTCGTTGCGTGCAATTCGCCACCCCCCGAGGGTGAGGCGCGGCCCGCCTTGGGGCGGCCCGGCGGCGGCATGAGGGCAATCGAGCCGCTGCACGGCAGCTCACGGGGTCGCCCCTTAAAATCGCGGGCTCCCATGCCCGCGATCTCATTCCAATCGGTCTCCAAGACCTATCCCCCCTCCAGACAGCAGAAAGCCCAAGGCAAACAAGGCTTGCGCGCGGTCGACGAGGTTTCCTTCCAGATCGAGCCGGGCGAGTTCTTCGGCCTGCTCGGCCCCAACGGCGCGGGCAAGACCACCCTGATCAGCATGCTCGCGGGCCTCTCGCGGCCCACGTCCGGCGCCATCAGCGTGCATGGCTTCGACGTGCAGCGCGACTATGCCCAGGCGCGCCGCCAGCTGGGCATCGTGCCGCAGGAGCTGGTGTTCGACCCGTTCTTCAACGTGCGCGAGTCGTTGCGCATCCAGTCGGGCTACTTCGGCATCAAGAACAACGACGACTGGATCGACGAGCTGCTGCACAGCCTCGGCCTCACCGACAAGGCCACGGCCAACATGCGCCAGCTCTCGGGCGGCATGAAGCGCCGCGTGCTGGTGGCGCAGGCGCTGGTGCACAAGCCGCCCGTCATCGTGCTCGACGAGCCCACCGCCGGTGTCGACGTCGAACTGCGCCAGACCCTTTGGCAGTTCGTCGCCAGGCTCAACAAGCAGGGCAGCACCGTGCTGCTCACCACCCATTACCTGGAAGAAGCCGAGGCGCTGTGCAACCGCATCGCGATGCTCAAGCAGGGCCGCGTGATCGCCCTGGACCGCACCAGCGAACTGCTGAAGTCCGCCGCAAGCAACGTGCTGCGCTTCAAGACCGACGCGATGCTGCCCTGGGCCATTGCCCAGCACGCGCGCATCACCGGGCGCATCGTGCAACTGCCGGCGCAGAACGCCCATGAAGTCGAACAACTGCTGGCCGCGATCCGCGAGGCCGGCGTCGCGGTGGAAGACGTGGAAATGCGCAAGGCCGATCTGGAAGACGTGTTCATCGACCTGATGGCGGGCGAGCAGACGCCGCTGGAGGTTGCACGATGATGGCTGTCACGGGTTGGCGCGCGCTGCTCTACAAGGAGACGCTGCGCTTCTGGAAGGTCGGCTTCCAGACCGTTGGTGCGCCTGTGCTCACCGCGCTGCTGTATTTGATGGTGTTCGGCCACGTGCTCGAAGACCACGTGAAGGTCTACGGCTCGGTCGGCTACACGGCCTTCCTGGTGCCCGGCCTCGTGATGATGAGCGTGCTGCAGAACTCGTTCGCCAACAGTTCGTCCTCGATCATCCAGAGCAAGATCATGGGCAACCTGGTGTTCGTGCTGCTCACGCCGCTGTCGCATTGGGGCTGGTTCTTCGCCTACGTGGGCTCGTCGATCATCCGCGGGCTGGCGGTGGGGCTGGGCGTGTTCGTGGTCACCATCTTCTTCGCGATGCCCAATTTCGTGGCGCCGGCCTGGATCGTGATCTTCGCGCTGCTGGGTGCGGCGATGCTGGGCACGCTGGGCCTCATCGCCGGTCTCTGGGCCGAGAAGTTCGACCAGATGGCCGTGTTCCAGAATTTCCTGATCATGCCCATGACCTTCCTGTCGGGCGTGTTCTATTCGATCGGATCGCTGCCGCCGTTCTGGCAGGGCGTGAGCCACCTGAACCCGTTCTTCTACATGATCGACGGCTTCCGCTACGGCTTCTTCGGCGTGAGCGACGCCTCGCCCTGGCTGAGCCTGGGCATCGTCGGCACCGCCTGGCTGGTGGTGAGCGCCATCGCTGTCCATTTGCTGCGCATCGGCTACAAGATCCGGGGCTAACATGGCGCTCCCCCCGTCTTCGCGCACTTCGTGTCGCTTCGCCAACCTCCTTCCGGGGGCCACAACGGCGGCCCGGCAAAGCCGGTTCCGCGGTGTTTCCCGATGAATACGTACCCCATGACCGCAGAAGAACTTCAAGCCATCATCGCCTCCCACCTCCCCTGCGAGCACATCTCGCTGGAGGGCGATGGCCGACATTGGTACGCCACCATCGTCTCGGCCGAATTCGAGGGCAGGCGCGCCATCCAGCGCCACCAGCGGGTCTACGCCACCCTCGGTGCGAAAATGCACACCGACGAAGTGCATGCGCTCTCGATGAAAACCTACACGCCGGCCGAATGGGCGGCGGTGGAAAAGTAACTTTCCGGCCCCCGGGCCACCCCATTTCGCTGGATCCTCGATGGACAAACTTCTGATTCGCGGCGGGCGCCAGCTTCGCGGCGAGGTGCTCATTTCCGGCGCCAAGAACGCCGCGCTGCCCGAACTGTGCGCGGCGCTGCTGACCGACCAGCCCGTGACGCTGCACAACGTGCCCCGCCTGCAGGACGTGTCGACCATGCTCAAGCTGGTGCGGAACATGGGCGTCGTGGCCGAGCGCGACGACAACGGCACCGTGCAACTGAACGCCGGCGACCTCACCAACCCCGAGGCCCCCTACGAACTGGTGAAGACCATGCGCGCCTCCGTGCTGGCCCTGGGCCCGCTGCTCGCGCGCTTCGGCCACGCCAAGGTGTCGCTGCCGGGCGGCTGCGCCATCGGTTCACGGCCCGTCGACCAGCACATCAAGGGCCTGCAGGCGATGGGCGCCGAGATCGTGGTCGAGCACGGCTACATGATCGCCAGCCTGCCCGCGGGCCGCACCCGCCTGAAGGGCGCGCGCATCCTGACCGACATGGTCACCGTCACCGGCACCGAGAACTTCCTCATGGCCGCCGCGCTGGCCGAAGGCGAGACGCTGCTGGAAAACGCCGCGCAGGAGCCCGAGATCGTCGATCTGGCAGAAATGCTGATTCGCATGGGCGCGAAGATCCAAGGCCACGGCACCAGCCACATCCGCATCCAGGGCGTGGAGAAGCTGCACGGCTGCGAGCACGCCGTGGTGGCCGACCGCATCGAGGCCGGCACCTTCCTCTGCGCCGTCGCGGCCACGGGCGGCGACGTGTTCCTGCGCCACGCGCGCGCCGACCACATGGACGCGGTGATCGACAAGCTGCGCGACGCCGGCTGCACGGTCGCGCCGGAAGAGGGCGGCGTGCGCATCAGCTCCCAGGCCCCGGCCAGCGAGCACCTGAAGGCGCAGAGCTTCAGCACCACCGAATACCCGGGCTTCCCGACCGACATGCAGGCCCAGTTCATGGCGCTGAACGTGATCGCGCGCGGCGCCTCGATGGTCACCGAGACCATCTTCGAGAACCGCTTCATGCACGTGAACGAGATGGTGCGCCTGGGCGCGACCATCCACGTCGAAGGCAAGGTCGCGATGGTCGAGGGCGTGCCCCAGCTCTCGGGCGCCACCGTGATGGCCACCGACCTGCGCGCCTCGGCCAGCCTGGTGATCGCCGGCCTCGTGGCCGAGGGCGAGACGCTGGTCGACCGCATCTACCACCTGGACCGCGGCTACGACCGCATGGAAGCCAAGCTGCGCGGCCTCGGAGCCGACATCGAACGCGTGACCGGGGCCGCCGCATGATCACCCTGGCGCTTTCCAAAGGCCGCATCTTCGAAGAGACGATGCCTCTCCTGGCCGCCGCCGGCATCCAGGTCACCGAAGACCCCGAGAAGTCGCGCAAGCTGATCCTGGACACCACCCGCCCCGACGTGCGCGTGGTGCTGGTGCGCGCCTCCGACGTGCCCACTTACGTGCAGTACGGCGGCGCCGACCTGGGCGTGACCGGCCTGGACGTGCTGCTGGAAAACGGCAACCAGGGCATGTACCAGCCGCTGGACCTGCGCATCGCGGCCTGCCGCCTGAGCGTGGCCGTGCGCGCCGACTACGACTACGCCTCGGCCGTGCGCCAGGGCTCGCGCCTGCGCGTGGCGACCAAGTACGTGGGCCTCTCGCGCGAGTTCTTCGCGAGCAAGGGCGTGCACGTGGACCTCATCAAGCTCTACGGCAGCATGGAGCTCGCGCCGCTCACGGGCCTGGCCGACGCCATCGTCGACCTGGTCTCCACCGGCAACACGCTCAAGGCCAACCACCTGGTCGAGGTGGAACGCATCATGGACATCAGCGCCCGGCTGGTCGTCAACCAGGCCGCGCTCAAGCTCAAGCGCGAACCCATCCGCCGCATCATCGACGCGTTCGCGTCAGCCATTCCTCCCGCCCAATCTCCCGCCCCATGACTCTGAAAGCAGCCCCCGCCCGTCTCTCCACGACTTCAGCCAGCTTCGACGCTGAATTCAAGGCGCGGCTGCATTGGTCCGCGGACGCCGACGCTGCGATCGAAAAAGTGGTGGCCGACATCCTGGCCGATGTGCAAAAGCGCGGCGACGACGCGGTGCTCGGGTACACCAACCGCTTCGACAAGCTGGACGCGAAGACGCTGCCCGAGCTGGAGCTGACGCAAGCCGAACTGAAGGCCGCCTTCGAAGCCTTGCCCGCCGGCCAGCGCGACGCGCTCGAAGCCGCCGCGCGCCGCGTGCGCAGCTATCACGAGGCCCAGAAGAAGGCGAGCGGCGAGAGCTGGAGCTACCGCGACGCCGACGGCACGCTGCTCGGCCAGAAGGTCACGCCGCTGGACCGTGTGGGCATCTACGTGCCGGGCGGCAAGGCGGCGTATCCGTCGAGCGTGCTGATGAATGCGATTCCGGCGCACGTCGCAGGCGTGGCCGAGATCATCATGGTCGTGCCGACGCCCAGGGGGGAAAAGAACCAGCTCGTGCTCGCCGCCGCCTACGTGGCCGGCGTGACGCGCGGCTTCACCGTCGGCGGCGCGCAGGCCGTGGCGGCGCTCGCCTACGGCACCGCCACCATCCCCGCGGTCGACAAGATCACCGGCCCCGGCAACGCCTACGTGGCGGCCGCCAAGCGCCGCGTGTTCGGCACCGTGGGCATCGACATGATCGCGGGCCCGAGCGAAATTCTGGTGCTGGCCGATGGCACCACGCCGCCCGAGTGGGTGGCGATGGATCTGTTCAGCCAGGCCGAGCACGACGAACTGGCCCAGAGCATCCTGCTGTGCCCCGACGCCGCCTACATCGACCGCGTGCAGGCCGAAATCGACCGCCTCCTGCCCGCCCTGCCGCGCGCGGAAATCATCGCCGCTTCGCTCAACGGCCGCGGCGCGCTGATCCACACGAAGAGCATGCAAGAGGCCTGCGAGATCAGCAACCGCATCGCGCCCGAACACCTGGAAGTCAGCAGCAGCGAGCCGCAGCGCTGGGAACCGCTCTTGCGCCACGCCGGCGCGATCTTCCTGGGCGCCTTCACCAGCGAGAGCCTGGGCGACTACTGCGCCGGCCCGAACCACGTGCTGCCCACGAGCGGCACGGCGCGTTTCTCGAGCCCGTTGGGCGTCTACGACTTCCAGAAGCGCTCCAGCCTGATCGAGGTGAGCGAAGCCGGCGCGCAGGTGCTCGGCCCCATTGCCATCACGCTGGCCGAAGGAGAAGGGCTGCAGGCGCACGCCGAAGCCGCCCGCATGCGCTTGCGTAAGATCTGAGGCTCCAACAACCCCGCTTCAGGGAGGAGCACGCCAGATGATTCAACGTCTCTATCGTTCGCGATTTTTCCGTTTCGCCACCGGCCTCGTGGCAGGTGCCGCCTTGCTGGCCGCCTGTTCGCAGATGCCGCAGAACCGCGCCGAGACGGCCGCGGTGACCGCAACGCCCAGCGCCGCATCCCCGGCGCCCGCACCGGCGCAACTGGGCACGCAATGGGGCGAGGGCATCGAGTCGAAGACCCGCACCATCGTGACCCAGCGGCTGTCCGAGCAGCCCGACGAAGTGGCTTCGGTGGGCTACAACGAAGCGTCCGCCGTGCGCCGCGACGTGGGCAACAACCCCGAACGCCGCCTCAACCTGCAGTTGGCCCAGGGCGACGTCGAATGGTCGGTGCTCGACGAGAGCAACCGCCCGCTGCCGTTGCAGCGCGCCCGCCGCGGCAGTAGCAGCAGCGACATGTTCCGCCTCGCCGGCGTCGAAGGCGCGCGCTACACGCTGCGCTTTCGCAACCTGAGCGACCGCAGCTACGAGGTGATCGCCACCGTCGACGGCCTGGATGTGCTCACCGGCAAGTCCGGCAGCCTGCGCAACGGCGGCTACGTGCTGCGTCCGCAGGAGACGATAAACATCGAGGGCTTCCGCAAGAGCCAGAGCGAGGTCGCGGCCTTCCGCTTCGCCACGCCGGGCCGCGCCTACGCGGCGAACACCGAGGCCGGCGACGTGCGCAACATCGGCGTGATCGGCGCGGCGCTGTTCGAACTCGAGCAGCCCCAGGCGCGCCGTCCGCGCCGCGATGCCACGCCGCCGCAGCCCAGCGCCTTCCCGGCCGACGGCGCGTACGCACCGCCGCCGCGCTACCGCAAGTAAACGCCATGAAGAAGCGCACCGCCCGTCTGTCGATGCTGGGATTCGTGCTGGCACTCGCGGCCGGCACCGGTGCGCAGGCCATGACCCTCCGCGAGTTCCACACGCTCGAGGTCAAGGAAAAGAAAGAGGGCAAGGCCTACGCCAGCTACTACCTCGTGGGCGTGCTCGAAGGCCTGCGCGAAGCCAGTGACACCGCGCGGCGCGGCGGCCAGAAGCCACTGTTCTGCGTCGATGGCCGCCGGCTCGAGCCCTCGATGGCGCGTTCGCTCTTCCAGGCCGAACTCAAGCGCAATGCCGAGCTCTACGAGGCCGACATGCCGGTGCAGCTGGTGCTGTCGAGCGCCTTGCAGAACAGCTTCCGGTGTGCGTCCTGACCCCATGCTCGACAGACTGAAAAAGGCCCTGGCGGGCGGCGCGAAAGCCGCGACGCCCACGCGCGCCCAACTGCGCCTGCAGGCCATGCTCGACGCGCTGGAAGACGAGCCCGAGCAGACCTTCCTGGACAGCGCCGATGCCGAGCACCGCGTCGACATCCACGCCTTCGGCCGCAATTTCGTCGAAGACTGCGACGCCGACGCCGACGCCGACGCCGACGCCGACGCCGGCAACGACCCAGGCTACGTGCTCGTCACCAACGGCATGAGCGACCGGCTCATGCCCGCGCCGCCCAACGGCCTGCCCGAGGGCATGACGCGCGGGGCCGAGCTGGTCTGGTACGTGCGCGACCTGAACCCCGAATACATCTCGAACCTGCGCTGGCTCGCCAAGCTGCCGGCCTTCGACCGCTTCTTCCTGGCCAGCGGCCACCGCGTGCCGATGCCCGAGCCGCCGCTGTCGTTCTGCGGGTTCCAGACCTTCCTGTTCCTCTCGCCGATCTACGGCCCCGACGCGCGCATGCTCTCGGGCGTCGCGGTGGACGAGGGCGAGGGCATCGCCACGCTGACCGTCAACCTCATCTCCGAAGCCGAATACGCGCTGGCCAGGCGCGAGGGCGGCTTCGGCGAACTGCTCGACCTGTTCGACGCCAACGACCACCCGATGGTCTTCGACCCCCAGCGATCCTCCTATGTCTGACTCTCTCCCCGCGCTCCAGCGCATCCGCGCCGACGTGCGCGCCATGCACGCCTATGCCGTGCAGGACGCGCGCGGCTTCATCAAGCTCGACGCAATGGAAAACCCCTTCGGCCTGCCGCCCGCGCTGCAGGCCGAGCTCGGCGCGCGGCTGGGCGCGCTGGCGCTCAACCGCTACCCGGGCGACCGCGGCGCCGACCTGCAGCGCGCGCTGGCCGCGCATGCGCAGATGCCCGAAGGTTTCAGCCTGATGCTGGGCAACGGCTCGGACGAACTGATCTCGCTCCTGGCCATCGCCTGCGACCAGCCCGGCGCCACGGTGATCGCGCCCGTGCCCGGCTTCGTCATGTACGCCATGAGCGCCCAGCTGCAGGGCCTTCGCTTCGTGGGCGTGCCGCTCACGGCCGACTTCGAGCTCGACGAGGCCGCCATGCTGGCCGCCATCGCGCGCGAGAAGCCCGCCATCGTCTACCTGGCCTACCCGAACAACCCGACCGCCAACCTCTGGGACGACGCCGTCGTCGAGAAGATCGTGCAGGCCCAGGGCGCGCAGGGCGGCCTGGTGGTGATCGACGAGGCCTACCAGCCCTTCGCCGCCAAGAGCTACATCGACCGGCTCGCCAGGCACGGCCACGTGCTCTTGATGCGCACGCTCAGCAAGTTCGGCCTGGCCGGCATCCGCCTGGGCTACCTCATGGGGCCGGCCGCGCTGGTCGCGGAGGTCGACAAGGTGCGCCCGCCCTACAACATCAGCGTGCTCAACTGCGAGTGCGCGCTCTTCGCGCTGGAACACACCGAGGTGTTCGAGGCGCAGGCCCGGCAGATCCGCGAGGAGCGCGAGCGCCTGATGACGGGCCTGGGCCGGCTGCCCGGCGTGAAGACCTGGCCGAGCGACGCCAACATGATCCTTTTGCGCGTCCCGGATGCCGCCAAGACCTTCGAGGGCATGAAGACCCAGGGGGTGTTGGTGAAGAACGTTTCTAAAATGCACGAACTGCTGGCAAATTGCCTGCGCCTGACCGTCGGAACGGCCGACGAGAATGCGCGGATGCTGGCGGCACTCGAAGCCTCACTATGACCACCCCACAGAGCACCGACCGCATCGCGTCGGTCACCCGCAACACCGCCGAGACGAAGATCACCGTCAGCGTGAACCTCGACGGCACCGGCAAGGCCAAGCTTTCCACCGGCATCGGCTTCTTCGACCACATGCTCGACCAGATCGCCCGCCACGGGCTGATCGACCTGGACATCGACTGCCAGGGCGACCTGCACATCGACGGCCATCACACGGTGGAAGACGTGGGCATTACCTTCGGCCAGGCCGTGGCCCAGGCCATCGGCGACAAGAAGGGCATCCGCCGCTACGGCCATGCCTACGTGCCGCTGGACGAGGCGCTCAGCCGCGTGGTCATCGACTTCTCGGGCCGCCCCGGCCTCGTGATGCACGTGCCCTTCACCAGCGGGATGATCGGCACCTTCGACAGCCAGCTCACCTACGAGTTCTTCCAGGGTTTCGTGAACCACGCCTTCGTCACGCTGCACATCGACAACCTGAAGGGCGTGAACGCGCACCACCAGTGCGAGACCGTCTTCAAGGCCTTCGCCCGTGCCATGCGCGGCGCGCTGGAGCTGGATCCGCGCTCCGTCGGCGTCATTCCCTCGACCAAGGGTTCGCTCTGAAAGCCGCCGGCGAACAGCTATGAAATCAGTAGCAAATACCGTCGCGGTCGTCGACTACGGCATGGGCAACCTGCATTCGGTGTCGCAGGCCGTGCGCCATGCGGCCGACCAGGTGGGCGTGGAGGTGTTCGTCACCTCCGATCCGGACGTGGTGCGCAAGGCAACCCGCGTGGTGCTGCCGGGGCAGGGCGCGATGCCCGACTGCATGCGCGAGCTGCGCGACTCCGGTCTTCAGGAATCGGTGCTCGAGGCGGCGGCGAGCAAGCCGCTCTTCGGCGTGTGCGTGGGCATGCAGATGCTGCTGTCGCGCAGCGACGAGGGCCCGACCGACGGCCTTGGCCTCATACCGGGTGAGGTCATCAAGTTCGAACTGGCCGGTCGCCTGCAGGCCGACGGCAGCCGCTTCAAGGTGCCGCAGATGGGCTGGAACCAGGTGCGCCAGGCCCAGCCGCACGCGGTGTGGGCGGGAATTCCCGACCAGAGCTATTTCTACTTCGTGCACAGCTTCTACGCGCGGCCGGCCGACGCCCGGCACAGCGTGGGCGAAGCCGATTACGGCGCGAGCTTTACCGCAGCCATCGCACGCGATAACATTTTTGCCACCCAGTTCCACCCGGAGAAGAGTGCGGACCACGGGCTGCAGCTCTACAGAAATTTCCTCCACTGGAATCCATGACTTGTTGTTCGCCCCCAGGCTGCGCGGCACTGCGTGTCCGCTTCGCCAACCCCCTACCGGGGGCGACACCGACGGCCCGGCAAAGCCGGTTCCGTGGTGTCCTTGAACAATCCCGTCCTTCTTTCTTGAACCTTCGCTTCTGCTGACCGGCACCATGCTCCTCATTCCCGCCATTGATCTCAAAGACGGCCACTGCGTTCGCCTCAAACAAGGCGACATGGACCAGTCCACCATCTTCAGCGAAGACCCCGCCGCCATGGCCCGCAAGTGGGTCACCGCCGGCGCGCGGCGGCTGCACCTGGTCGACCTGAACGGCGCCTTCGCCGGCAAGCCGCAGAACCACGCGGCAATCAAGGCGATCCTGAAGGAAGTCGGCGACGACATCCCGGTGCAGCTGGGCGGCGGCATCCGCGACCTGGACACCATCGAGCGCTACATCGACGACGGCCTGCGCTACGTGATCATCGGCACCGCCGCGGTCAAGAACCCGGGGTTCCTGAAGGACGCCTGCAGCGCCTTCGGCGGCCACATCATCGTGGGCCTGGATGCCAAGGACGGCAAGGTCGCCACCGACGGCTGGAGCAAGCTCACGGGCCACGAGGTGGCAGACCTCGGCAAGAAGTTCGAGGACTACGGCGTCGAATCGATCATCTACACCGACATCGGCCGCGACGGCATGCTCTCGGGCATCAACATCGAGGCGACCGTCAAGCTCGCGCAGGCGCTGAGCATTCCGGTGATCGCCTCGGGCGGCCTCTCGAACATGGCCGACATCGACCAGCTCTGCGCGGTCGAGTTCGAAGGCGTGGAGGGCGTGATCTGCGGACGCGCCATCTACTCGGGCGACCTCGACTTCGCCGCCGCCCAGGCGCGCGCGGACGAGCTGGCCGGCGCCTGAGGCCTTTCTCCTCCAAGCCCTGTAGCGCGTGCTCTCCGCGCTCGCCATTGCCAACTACCGGTCGCTGCGCCAGCTGACGGTGCCGCTGGGCCGCCTCACGGTGGTGACGGGCGCCAACGGCAGCGGCAAGTCGAGCGTGTACCGCGCGATGCGGCTCCTGGCCGATATCGCCAATGGCGGGGTGATCCGCTCGCTGGTGCGCGAAGGCGGGCTGTCTTCCACGCTGTGGGCCGGGCCCGAGCGCTTCTCGGCGGCGATGCTGCGCGGCGACGTGCCGGTGCAGGGCACCACGCGCAGCGAACCGGTCGCGCTGAAGCTGGGGTTCGCCGGCGCCCAGGCGGAGGATTTCGGCTACGCCATCGACATCGGCCTGCCGCCGCCGATTCCATCGACGGCTTTTTCGCGCGACCCGCAGATCAAACACGAGGCCATCTGGAGCGGCCCGCTGCTGCGGCCTTCGACGCAACTGGTCGACCGCAAGGGCGGCGCGCTCCGGCTGCGCGAAGGCAAGGGCTGGCAGGCCGTGGGCCGGCCGATCCCCGCCTTCGCCAGCATGATGACCGAGCATGCCGACCCGCGCGACGCGCCCGAGATGCTCACGCTGCGGGAGCAGATGCGCTCCTGGCGCTTCTACGACCACTTTCGCTCCGACGCCGATGCGCCGGCCCGGCAGCCGCAACTGGGCACCTACACGCCGGTGCTCGCCAACGACGGCGCCGACCTGGCCGCCGCGCTGCAGACCATTCGCGAGATCGGCGACGGCGAGGCACTCGATCGCGCCGTGGACGATGCCTTCCCGGGTGCTCGCTTGGAAGTCGAGGCCGAGGGCGACCGCTTCCGGACGCTGATGCACCAGCACGGGCTCCTCCGGCCCCTGACGGCCGCCGAACTCTCGGACGGCACCCTGCGCTACCTGTTGTGGATCGCGGCGCTGCTGACGCCCCGCCCGCCCGCGCTGCTGGTGCTCAACGAGCCCGAGACCAGCCTGCATCCGGATCTGCTGCCCGCGCTCGGCCGTCTCATCGCGCAAGCCGCGCGGCAGTCGCAGGTGATCGTGGTGTCGCACGCGGCGCGCCTGATCGCCGCGTTGGACGACAGCGAGGGCCTGCAGCCCGTGGTGCTCGAAAAACAGTTCGGCGAGACCCGCATCGCCAATCTCGACATGAGCGAAATCCCGCGCTGGGAGTGGCCGGCGCGATAAGTCTGCGGGACCCCCCGGCTTTTCGCTTCGCGTAATTCGCCACCCCCGAGGGGGTGGCGCGGACCGCCTTGGGGCGGCCCGGCGGCGGGCGCAGGGGCCTACTCGGCCTTCACCGACATCGTCTGGATGATCGTCTCCAGCTGCGCGCTCATCGGCAGGTTGATGCTTTCCCCCGAGGGCAGCTTGCGCAGGAACCAGCGCTTGTACTGCCGCTCGATCTCGCCGTCTTCGGCCAGCACCTGGAAGGTGTCGTTGACCACCTTGGCCAGTGGCGCATCGCCCTTGCGGTACATGATCCCGTAGGGGTCGTAGGAGAGGAAGTCGCCCACCACCTCGTAGTCGGCCTTGGCGGCGTCCTGCGCGATGAGGCCGTAGAGCAGCACGTCGTCGGTGGCGAAGGCATCGGCCTGGCCGCTTTTCACGAGCCCGAACGATTCCGCATGGTCGCGCGCCACCTGCAGGTTGATGCCCAGCTTGAACTTCTCCGACAGCTCGCGCAGCGTCTTCTCGTTGGTGGTGCCGGCCGTCACGGCCACCTTCTTCCCGGCCAGGTCGCGGAACGACTTGATCGGCGCGCCCTTCTTCACCAGCACCTTGGTGCCGGAGACGAACATCGTGGGCGAGAAGCTCACGCGCTTCTGGCGTTCGAGGTTGTTGGTGGTGGAGCCGCACTCCAGGTCGACCTTGCCGCTGGCGACGGCGTCGATGCGCGAATCTGAAGTGACCGGCACCCACTTGATCGCGAGGCTCTTGTTCACCGCGTCCTCGATGGCCGTGACCAGTGCGCGGCACAGCTCGATCGAATAGCCGATCGGCTCCTTGCGCGCATTGAGGTACGAGAAGGGCACCGACGACTCGCGGTAGCCGATGGTGATGGCGCCCGACTCGCGCGCCTTGGCGAGCGTGCCGGTGAGCTGTTCCTGCGCCTGCGCCGGTGCAGGCGCGATGGCAAGCGCGGCAGCCGCCAGCAGTCCGGCGAGGAGAACCGACAGCGTGGCCTTGGGCTTCATGGCGCGCCTCACGCGTGCGCCGGGTGGGCGAGGGTGGCGTTGGCTTCCTCGTCGATCGCCCGGGCGTTGACCTCGGCATCGCCCTCGGAGAGCAGCTCGCCCTCCCACTTGGCGACCACCGCGGTGGCGATGGAGTTGCCCACCGCGTTGGTGGCCGAGCGGCCCATGTCCAGGAAGGTGTCCACGCCCAGGATCAAGAGCAGGCCGGCCTCGGGAATGTCGAAGTGGTTCAGCGTGGCGGCAATCACCACCAGCGAGGCGCGCGGTACGCCGGCCATGCCCTTGGAAGTGAGCATGAGGATCAGCAGCATGGTGACCTGCGTGCTGATCGGCATGTGGATGTTGTAGGCCTGCGCGATGAAGAGCACGGCGAAGGTGCAGTACATCATCGAGCCGTCCAGGTTGAACGAGTAGCCCATCGGCATCACGAAGCTGGAGATCTTGCGTTTGACGCCGAAACGGTCGAGCGCCTGCAGGATCTTGGGGTACGCGGCCTCGGAACTGGCGGTGGCGAACGACAGCAGGAAGGCTTCCTTGATGAGCACCAGGAGCTTGAACACGCGCGGCCCGAGGAACAGGAAACCCGCCAGCACCAGCACGCTCCACAGCACGAAGAGGCCCAGGTAGAAGTCGCCCATGAACACGGCGAACTTCAGGAGGATGCCCAGGCCGTTGACGGCCACGGTGGCGGCCATGGCGGCCAGCACGGCGAGCGGGGCGAGCTTCATCACGTAGCCGGTGATCTTGAGCATCGCGTGCGAGAGCTCCTCGATGGCGGCAACCAGCGTCTTGGCCTTGTCGCCGAGCGAGGCGAGCGCCACGCCGAAGAACATCGAGAACACCACGATCTGCAGGATCTCGTTGTTGGCCATGGCTTCGACGAACGACTTGGGCACCGTGTGGCTCACGAAGTCCTTGAGCGTGAACTTGGAGGTGGCCAGGTTGGCCGAGGCGCCGATGTCGGGCAGCGGCAGCCCCAGGTTCTCGCCGGGCTTGAGCAGGTTGGCCATGATGAGGCCGATGACCAGCGAGATCAGCGAGGCGGTGAGGAACCAGCCGATGGCCTTGCCGAACACGCGGCCCACCGACTTGGCATCGCCCATGTGCGCGATGCCCACCACCAGCGTGGAGAACACCAGCGGGCCGATCAGCATCTTGATGAGGCGAAGGAACACGTCCGAGACGATGGACACGTAGTCCGCGATTTCCTTGGCGGCCTTCTTGTCCGGGAAGCTGGAGAAGATCATGTAGCCGACGACGATGCCGAGCACCATGGCAATCAGGATCCAGGCGGCCATCGGCAGCTTTTTCTTCATGAGATTCCCCTTTGGATGTGTGAGTGTTTTTAGAGGGGCACAGGGTATCCAAGAAGGCCCCCGGCGCGCAATGGGCCCCTGATGCCAATTCCGTGCCATGACACGGGTCCTGCCTACAATTCCTCACATGGAAATCACCCCGATCGACTTTCGCGGCCAACCCGCGGTCCGTGCCACCGGCGCCGATGCGAGCACGCTCACCGTGGCCCTGCATGGCGCGCAGGTGCTCTCGTGGACCACGGCCGACGGAGGGGAAAGGTTCTTCATCAGCCCGCGCGCCGTGTTCGACGGAAAGACCGCGATCCGCGCCGGCGTGCCCATTTGCTGCCCCCAGTTCAACATGCGCGGCATGCTGCCCAAGCATGGCTTCATGCGCAATTTGCCTTGGGAGCCGCAGCCCGCCGACACCGCGGCCGGCACGCTGGTGTTTCGGTTGCGCGACAACGAGGCCACGCGGGCGCTCTGGCCGCACGCTTTCGAGGCACGCCTGGACGTGACACTGGCCCCGGGGCGGTTGCGCATCGCGCTCACGCTCACCAACATCGACCACGCGCCCTGGGCCTTTGCCGCGGCGCTGCATTCCTACCTGCGCGTGGACGACATCGCCCAGGCGCGGCTCGAAGGCCTGGAGGGCGCCAACCGCTGGGATTCGCTGCGCGACGACCGCCATGTGGAGACCTCTGCCGCATTGCGGTTCGATGCCGAGTTCGACAGCGTCTATGCCGCACCGGCGAAACCGCTGCGCCTGGTGCAACCGAGCGGCACGCTCGAGATTGCCCAAAGCGCGAGCTGCACCGAAACCGTGGTGTGGAACCCCGGCGCCGAACTCTGCGCCAGGCTGCCCGACATGCCGGCCGACGGCTATCGCCACATGCTCTGCGTCGAGGCGGCCCGCATCGACGAGCAAGTGACGCTGGCGCCCGGCGCCCAATGGCAGGGCTGGCAACAGCTCACCGTCCTCTGATTTCCTTCCGGTTCAAATCCCCATGCTTGCCAAACGCATCATTCCCTGCCTCGACGTCACCGGCGGCCGTGTCGTCAAGGGCGTCAACTTCCTCGAACTGCGCGATGCCGGCGATCCGGTGGAGATCGCCGCGCGCTACAACGCGCAGGGCGCCGACGAACTCACCTTCCTGGACATCACCGCCACCAGCGACGGGCGCGACCTGATCCTGCCGATCATCGAGGCGGTGGCCTCGCAGGTGTTCATTCCGCTCACGGTGGGCGGCGGGGTGCGCACGGTGGCCGATGTGCGGCGGCTCCTCAATGCGGGGGCGGACAAGACCAGCTTCAACTCGGCGGCCATCGCCGATCCGCAGGTGATCAACGACGCGTCGCAGAAATATGGCTCGCAGTGCATCGTGGTGGCCATCGATGCCAAGCGCCGCACGCCCGAAGAAGCCGCCACGCGCGGCCCGGGCTGGGACGTGTACAGCCACGGCGGCCGCAAGAACACCGGCCTGGACGCCGTGCAATGGGCCACCGAGATGGCGCGCCGCGGCGCGGGCGAGATCCTGCTCACCAGCATGGACCGCGACGGCACGAAGAGCGGCTTCGACCTGGAACTCACCCGCGCGGTGAGCGATGCGGTGAGCGTGCCCGTCATCGCATCGGGCGGCGTCGGCAACCTGGACGACCTGGCCGACGGCATCCAGACCGGCGGCGCCGATGCGGTGCTGGCGGCCAGCATCTTTCACTACGGCGAGCACACCGTGGGCGAGGCGAAAGCCCGCATGGCCGCGCGGGGCATCCCGGTGCGAATCGACCGCTGAGGGGTCTTTACCCCATCCCCGACAATACCCCCCATGAATTGGCTCGATGAAGTGAAGTGGGACGCGAACGGCCTGGTGCCGGTCATCGCGCAGGAACAAGGCAGCAACGACGTGCTGATGTTCGCCTGGATGAACCGCGAGGCGCTCGAAAAGACCGCCGAGCTGGGCCGCGCGGTGTATTTCAGCCGCTCGCGCAACAAGCTGTGGTTCAAGGGCGAGGAATCGGGCCACGTGCAGACCGTGCACGAGATCCGCATGGACTGCGACAACGACGTGGTGCTGCTCAAGGTCACCCAGCTGGGCCACGAGCCCGGCATCGCCTGCCACACGGGCCGCCACAGCTGCTTTTTCAGCAAGTACGAAAAGGGCCAGTGGACCGTGGTCGAGCCGGTCTTGAAAGACCCGCAGGCGATCTACAAATGACCGGCACCGTGAACACCACCCCCAACACTTCCGATGGCCTCGCACGCCTGGCCGCGGTCATCGAGACCCGCCTGCCCGCCAACGGCGGCGACCCCGAGAAGAGCTACGTCGCGCGCCTCCTGCACAAGGGTCCCGACGCCTTCTTGAAGAAGATCGGCGAGGAAGCCACCGAGGTCGTGATGGCTGCCAAGGACGCCGACCACGGCGGCGACCGCTCCAAAATAGTGAACGAAGTGGCCGACCTGTGGTTCCACACCATGGTGGCGCTGGCGCACTACGGCTTCTCGCCGGCCGAGGTCGTCGCGGAGCTCGAGCGCCGCGAAGGCACCAGCGGCATCGAGGAAAAGGCCCTGCGCAAGGTGCAGGCCCGCGAAGCAAGCAACGATTGAAAGGACATCCCATGGCCAACGACATCGTGAACGTGGAACCCGACGAATCGCTCAAGACCTGGGGCTGGGTGAGCTACATCCTGCACCTGATCGTGGCCATCGGCGCGGTCGTGCCGGGGGCGCAGGCCTCCGTCGTCATCCTGCTCGTGGCCCTGGTGATTGATTTCGTCAAGCGCGACGACGCGGCCGGCACCTGGCAGGCCTCGCACTTCAGCTGGCGCATCCGCTCGGTGCTCTGGGCCGGCCTGCTGTACATCGTCACCTCGTGGCTGTGGCTGCTCTTTTTCATTCCGGGCTGGATCGCCTGGAGCCTGATTTCGCTGTGGTTCCTGTACCGGATCGTGAAAGGCATGATCCGCATGAACGACAACCGCCCGATGGAACCCAAAGATGTCATCTGATCCGAACTGCGTTTTCTGCAAAATCGTCGAGGGAAAGATCCCTTCGCGCAAGGTCTACGAAGACGAGGACCTGTTCGGTTTCCACGACATCGCGCCCTGGGCGCCGGTGCATTTCATGCTGGTGCCCAAGAAGCACATCGCCTCGATGGCCCAGCTCGCGCCCGAAGACGCCGCGCTCATGGGCAAGATCATGACCCTGGCGCCCAAGCTGGCGCTGGAGCAGGGCTGCAGGCCCTATCCGGACGGCGGCTACCGCGTCGTCATCAATACCGGCACCGAGGGCGGGCAGGAGGTTCACCATCTCCATGTGCACGTCATGGGCGGTCCCCGGCCATGGCTTCGCGGCTGACTTTCATTAAGCCAAACTGTCACATTCACCCCGACTAAAATCGGACACATTCTTAGGAGTCTTCCATGGGTTCTTTTTCTATCTGGCACTGGCTGATCGTGCTGCTCGTCGTGGTCATGATCTTCGGCACCAAGAAGCTGCGGAACATGGGTTCGGACCTTGGTGGCGCCGTCAAGGGCTTCAAGGACGGCATGAAGGATGCCAACGGCAATCCCACCACCGACGCATCCGCCGCTTCGTCGGCCCCTGCGGCGCAAGTGACCGGCCAGCCGGCCAACAGCGACAAGACGATCGACGTCGAAGCGCGTCAGAAGTCCTGAGCGCGGACCGCACGTGCTCGACCTCGGCATTGAGAAGCTGGCGCTGATCGGCGTCGTGGCACTGATCGTCATCGGGCCGGAGAAGCTGCCGCGCGTGGCCCGCACGGTGGGCACGCTGCTGGGCAAGGCGCAGCGCTACGTGAACGACGTCAAGGCCGAAGTCAACCGCTCGATGGAGCTCGATGAGCTCCGCAAGATGAAGACCACCGTGGAGGATGCGGCGCGCGATGTCGAGCACAACATCCACACCGGTGCGAGCGAATTCGAAAAGCAGTTCTCCGGCTCCGGCGAAACGCTCTCGGCCCTGGCCGAGCCCGAACCCGTGATGCCCGAATACAGGCACCCCCGCAAGAACTGGCGCCTGAAGCAGGGCGCCACGCCGAATTGGTACAAGGCGCGCAACGGCGTGCGTACCAAGGCGTTGTCGGGTGCGGCGCGAGTAGCGCGCTTTCGCCCCCACAAGATCAACTAGCGCTTCAACACCCCCGCGTTTCTTGCTTGCCGCACGCCGGCCGAAGCCACGCTCTTTCCTTTCCCAATGGCCGATTCCGACGACAAGAACAAAGACAAAGAAGACGAGCTGGCGGGCACCGAGCAGCCGTTCGTGCAGCACCTGGTCGAGCTTCGCGACCGCCTGCTCTACTGTGTCTACGGCCTGGTGATCGCGGGCATCCTGCTGTCCATCTGGCCCGGTCCGGGCGGGCTGATCGACCTGATCGCGATGCCCATCCGCGCGCACATGCCGCCGGATGCCAAGCTCATCGCCATCGGCGTGTTCTCGCCGTTCTTCGTGCCGCTCAAGGTACTGATGATGACGGCCGTGCTGCTGGCGCTGCCGTGGCTCATGTACCAGGCCTGGATGTTCGTGGCGCCCGGCCTCTACAGCCACGAGAAGCGTTTTGCGCTGCCGCTGATCTTCTTCGGCAGCCTGCTGGCCTACTCCGGCATTGCGTTCGTGCAGTTCTTCGTGCTGGACAAGATGTTCAGCTTCATCCAGAAGTTCACGCCCGCGGCGGTGGCGGCCACGCCCGACATCTCGTCGTACGTGGAGGCGATCCTGTCGCTCTACATCGCGTTCGGCGTCGCCTTCCAGGTGCCGATCGTCGTGATGCTGCTGGTGCGCTTCGAGATGGTGACCATCGAGAAGCTGAAGTCCTTCCGCGGCTACTTCATCGTGGTGGCCTTCGTGGTGGCCGCGGTGCTGACACCGCCCGATGTGGTCTCGCAGCTAGCGCTCGCGGTGCCGATGTGCCTGCTGTACGAGGTGGGCATCATCGGCGCGCGCTACTTTGCGCAGAGCGGCAAGAAGCCTGAAGAAGAGGAAAACGCCGATTCTTCGGCGTCAAGCTGAGCCTTCACTGAACCCCGCCTTTGCCGGAAACACCGCGGAACCGGCTTTGCCGGCCCGCAGGTGTTGCCCCCGTCAGGGGGAGGCGAAGCGACACGAAGTGCGCGAAGCCTGGGGGCGAGCCTTTTATTCCTGCTGATTGGGCACCTGCCGGACCGGGCTCTTCGGCCTGAGCCCCGGCGTCACGTCCAGTTCCATCTTGTCGCTGCCGCGCTGCAGCGCGAAGCGCGCCGTGTCGCCGGGCTTCAGGCCCGCCACGGCTGTCAGCAGGGCCTGCACGCTGTCGGTCTTCTTCTCGCCCACCGAGGTGATCACGTCGCCCGGCCGGATGCCGGCCTTGGCGGCGGGGCCGTTCTGCAGCACGCCGGTGATGATCACGCCCGCATCGGCCTTCACGCCGAAGGTCTCGGCCAGTTCGGGCGACAGGTCGTTCGGCTCCACGCCGATCCAGCCGCGGCGTACCTGGCCTTCCTTCACGATGCCCTCGAGCACGATCTTGGCCATCGACACCGGAATGGCGAAGCCGATGCCCATGCTGCCGCCCGAGCGCGAATAGATCGCGGTGTTGATGCCCTGCAGGTTGCCGTTGACGTCGATCAGCGCGCCGCCCGAGTTGCCCGGGTTGATGGCCGCGTCGGTCTGGATGAAGTTCTCGAAGTTGTTGATGCCCAGCTGGTTGCGGCCCAGCGCCGAGACGATGCCGCTGGTCACGGTCTGGCCCACGCCGAAGGGGTTGCCGATGGCCAGCACCTGGTCGCCCACCAGCAGTTCGTCGGAGTTGCCCAGAACGATGACCGGGAGCTTGTCGAGCTCGATCTTCAGCACGGCCAGGTCGGTGTCGGGGTCGGTGCCGATCACCTTGCCGCGCGCGTGGCGGCTGTCGTTCAGGGTCACCTCGATCTCGTCGGCGCCCTCGACCACGTGGTTGTTGGTGAGGATGTAGCCGTCGGTGCTCACGATCACGCCGCTGCCCAGGCCCACCTGGGGCTGGTCGGCCTGGTCGCCGAAGAAGAAGCGGAACCACGGGTCGTTGCTGCGCGGATGGCGCTGCGCCGCCTTGCTGGTGTTGATGCTCACGACCGCCGGCGAGGCCTTCTTGGCCGCTGCGCTGAGGCTGCCGGCGGCCGGCACGCTCGGGGCCCCGACCGGCGCCTGGACGATCGACACCACGCCGCCGAGCGACGTCGAGCGCTTGTTGATCCATTCGGGCTTGAGCGTCGCGACGACGAAGTAGGCCGCCAGCAGGACGGTCACGGCTTGGGCAAAGAGCAGCCAGGTGCGTTTCATGAAAACTTGATAAAAAAAGGCGTTCGAAGGAGCCGCTGAAGGGCGCGTCGTTCGCAATTGTCCCTCAATGGCAGCAGCGATAGACCGCGCGGCACGGTCGAGATTGGAAAGCGCAGCCCGCGTGAATACGGGATAACCCCTAGCATCGCGGCGCAGCCGCACCCGGGCTGCTCTTTTCCCGGCCTCCCGCGCTGCCCACCCGGCGGATGCGGCCAGGCGTTTCGTCAGCGCGCCATGTTCAGTTTCCCATCCGGTTCCACGGCCCGGCGCGCGCGGTCACGATTTCCCTGCCAGCCATGACTTCAGAAGCAACCCTCCCGGACGGCGCAAAGCCCGCCCCGGCGCGCACCCTCGATGCGCGCGACTACAAGACCCTCGCCCTTTCAGCCCTCGGCGGAACGCTGGAGTTCTACGACTTCGTCATCTACGTCTTCTTCGCCACGGTGCTGGGCGGGCTCTTCTTTCCCGCCGACATGCCCGAGTGGCTGCGGCAACTGCAGACCTTCGGCATCTTCGCGGCCGGCTACCTGGCGCGCCCCGTGGGCGGCATCGTCATCGCGCATTTCGGCGACCTGCTGGGCCGCAAGCGCATGTTCACACTGTCGATCTTCCTCATGGCCGCGCCCACGCTGGTGATCGGCCTCCTGCCCACCTACGCGGGCATCGGCGTGGCGGCGCCCCTCCTGCTGCTGGCGATGCGCGTGCTGCAGGGCGCGGCCATCGGCGGCGAAATGCCCGGCGCCTGGGTGTTCGTCGGCGAGCACGTGCCCGCCAGGCGCTACGGCTTCGGCATCGGCGCGCTGACCTCGGGCATCACCGGCGGCATCCTGCTGGGCTCGCTGGTCGCGGTGGCCATCAACCGGCATTACTCGCCCGGGGAGGTGAGCGATTTCGCCTGGCGCATTCCCTTCATCCTGGGCGGCGTGTTCGGGCTGGTGTCAGTGTACCTGCGCCGCTTTCTGCACGAGACGCCGGTGTTCAAGGAGCTGGCCGGCCTGAAGTCGGTCGCCCGCGAGCTGCCGCTGCGCACCGTGCTGCGGGAGCACCGGCTGGCTTGCGTGTACGTCGCGCTGCAGACCTGGGTGCTGTCGGCCGCGATCGTGGTGGTGGTGCTGTACACGCCCACCTACCTGCAGAAGGTGCACCACATCCCGGCCGCGCTGGCGCTCGAGGCCAACGCGCTCGCCACGCTGACCCTGACCATCGGCTGCGTGATCGTCGGCTGGGCCAGCGACCGCATCGGCACGCGCGCGGTGATGCTCGTCGGCTGGGGCGGCCTCTTCGCGACCGCCTACCTGTTCTACACGGGCCTGCCCGGCACGCCGGCCACGCTGTTCTGGCACTACGGGCTGGTGGGTTTCTTCGTGGGCACCATCGCCACGGTGCCGATCGCGGGCGTGCGCGCCTTCCCGGCGCCGGTGCGCTTCACCGGGCTCTCGTTCGCCTACAACATGTCGTACGCGGTCTTCGGCGGGCTCACGCCTGTGATCCTCACGCTCTGGCTGCAGCACGACACGATGGCCCCGGCGCACTACGTCGCCGCGCTGGCGGCGCTGGGCTTCCTGCTCGCGCTGTGGCCACTGGCCGCGCGCGGCCATGGCATGCGCGATGGCGCCGGGGCCCCGGGGAGCGCGACAATGTCGCGATGAGCACCACACGCCACGAACTGCTCCACGCATTCGACCTGTTGCTGGCCCCCGGGCGCTTCAAGGACTACGGACCCAACGGCCTGCAGGTCGAAGGCCGCACCGTGGTCCGCAAGATCGTCTCGGGCGTGACCGCCAGCCGGGCGCTGATCGAGGCCGCGATCCACGCCGAGGCCGATGCCATCTTCGTTCACCACGGCCTGTTCTGGCGCGGCCAGGACGGCTGCGTCACCGGCTGGATGAAGCAGCGGCTGGGCCTCCTGCTCGGCGACGACGTCAATCTCTTCGCGTACCACCTGCCGCTCGATGCGCATCCGGAACTGGGCAACAACGCGCAGCTCGGGTTGCAGCTGGGGCTCGCGGCGCACGCGGGTTCGGCGGGGCGGTTCGGGGAGCAGGAACTGGGCTTTCTCGGCGCGCGAGAGAACGGCGAGCACTTCGCCAACGCCAAGGCGCTGGCCACGCACGTCGAGAAGGTGCTCGAGCGCCCCGTCACCCTGCTCGATACGGCGCACCGCCCCATCAAGAACATTGCCTGGTGCACCGGCGGCGCCCAGGGCTACTTCGAGGCGGCCATCGCGGCCGGCGCCGACGCCTTCATCACCGGCGAGATCTCCGAGCCCCAGGCGCACTACGCGCGCGAGATGGGCGTGGCGTTTCTCGCCTGCGGGCACCACGCGACCGAGCGCTACGGCGCGCAGGCCGTGGCCGCGCACGTGGCGGCGCAGCTCGGGCTGAAGCACGAGTTCATCGACATCGACAACCCGGCATGAGCGCAGCGCCGGGCCGCCCCAAGCAAGCTCGCACCGCCGCGCGGAGCGCGGAGGTTTCCGAATGAGCGGCGCGATCGCCATCACGCTGGGCGATCCCGCGGGCATCGGTCCCGAGATCATCGCCAAGGCCTTCCGCGACGCCCCCGATGCGACCCGTGGCGCCTTAGTGGCCGGCGACGTGGCCACGCTGCGGCGCGCATCGCAGGCACTCGCCGGACCGGGGCAGCCCGCATGGCCCGTGGCGCAGATCGAGACCGTGGCCGAGGTGGGCACCCTGCCGCCCGGCTGCATCCCGGTGCTGCAGGTCATTGCGCCGCCAGCGAACATCGTGCTCGGCCAGATCAGCGCCGAGGCCGGTCGCGCGGCGGGCGATTGCGTGGTCTGGGCCGCGCGGGCGGCGCTGCGCGGCGAAATCGCCGCCATCGTGACCGCGCCGCTGCACAAGGAGGCCCTGGCCGCGGCCGGCTTCCCATACCCCGGCCATACCGAGCTGTTGCAGGCCGAGGCCGCGGCGCACATGGGCCGCAGCGTGGCCGAGGTGCCGGTGCGCATGATGCTGGCCAACGACGAGCTGCGCACGGTGCTCGTGAGCATCCACATGTCGCTGCGCGATGCCATCGAGGCCGTGCATTTCGAGGGCGTGCTGCAGACGCTGCGGATCACGCACCGCGCGCTCTCCCACGCGCTGGGCCGCGCGCCGCGCATCGGCGTCGCGGGTCTCAATCCGCACGCGGGGGAGGGCGGCCTGTTCGGTTCGGAGGAGCGCGAGACCATCGCGCCGGCCATCGCTGCGGCACGCGCCGAAGGCATCGACGCCAACGGGCCCCATGCGCCCGACACCGTGTTCATGCGCGCCCGCGCCAAGCACGGCGTGCAGGGCAGCGGCGAGTTCGACGTGGTGATCGCGATGTACCACGACCAGGGCCTGATCCCGGTCAAGTACCTCGGCGTGGAGAAGGGCGTGAATGTGACGCTGGGGCTGCCGCTGGTGCGCACCAGCCCCGATCACGGCACCGCGTTCGATATCGCGGGCACGGGCCTGGCCGATGCGTCGAGCCTCGTCGAGGCGCTTCGCATGGCAAGGACGCTGGGAAGCGCCTGAAGGGCCTGAAGGGCCTGAAGCGCTTAGGGACGCTTCAGGCTGTCGCGGATTTCGCGCAGCAGCGTGATGTCTTCCGGCGTTGCGGCCGGTGCGGCGGGCGCTGCTTCTTCGGTCTTGCGCAGCTTGTTGATCTGCTTGACCATCATGAAGATGATGAAAGCCAGGATCACGAAGTTGACGGCCACGGTGATGAAGCTGCCGTAGGCCAGCACCGGAACACCGGCCTTCTTCAGGTCGGCCAGCGTGTTCGCCACGCCGGCGGGTGCCGTGCCCAGCACCACGTAGAGGTTGGAGAAATCGAGCTTGCCGAACACCAGGCCGATCACCGGCATGATGATGTCGGCGACCAGCGAATCGACGATCTTGCCGAACGCCGCGCCGATGATCACGCCGACCGCAAGGTCGACGACATTGCCCTTGACGGCAAATTCCTTGAATTCACTGAGGATGCTCATGATTCAAAAGGCTGCTGGAGCTCTGCTGTTGAAGGAGTGCCGAGTATGCCCGCGATTGCTCACTTCTCCAGAGGGCGCAGCGCAACGCCGATGTGCTCCGGCGGCAGCCCTTCACGGCTGCGTGTGGCGATCTGCCTGAACCCGTCTTCCAGGTGCCGCACGAAGCGCGGCGTGTCGAAGTAGCCGCGGCGGGCGTCCTTCGCTTGGGCCAGCCGGCTGCGCAGCACGGCCAGTTCGTCCGGGTGCGTGGCGTAGTGCACGGCCTTCTGGACGTACTCGTCGTGGTTCGTGGCCACCAGCTCCGGCAGGCCGATGGCGCCCAGCAGGCTGCCCGCCATGCGCGAGACCATCGTGGTGCCCGTGAGCGCCAGGAGCGGTACGCCGGCCCACAGCACGTCGTTGGCGGTCGCGCCGCTGCTGTAGGGGAAGGTGTCGATGAACAGGTCGCCCAGGCCGATGCGGGCCAGGTGCCTGTCGATCGGCATGCGCGGCGAGACGACGAGCCGCTCGGCCGGCAGGCCCGCGGCCTCCCACTGCGCGCGCAGGTTGGGCTCGAAGCCGCCCGGGCCCTGCGCGAGCCAGAGCACCGCGTTCGGAATGCGCTGCACGATGCGCACCCAGGCAGCGAAGGTCTCCGGCTGGATCTTGAAGGACTGCGAGAAGTTGCACAGCACGAAGGCGTCCTCGGGCAGCCCGTGGTCGGCGCGCGTGGCCTTCGCGGGGCTGGTGGCGCGCTGCGAGTCGATCACCTGGAAGGTCTCGGGCAGGCGCAGCAGCTTCTCCGAATAGCAGTCTTCCGTGCCCGGCGGCGAGAGGAAGTTGTCCGACACCAGGTAGTCGTAGCTCGGCGTGCCGCTGGTGCCCATGTAGCCCAGCCACATGAGCTGCGCCGGCGCTGCGTGGTAGGCCATCACCTGCGGCTTGGCGCCGCGCGTGTCGCCCGACAGGTCGACCAGGATGTCGACCTCGTCCTCGCGGATGCGCTCGGCCATCTGCTGGATCGACTGGCCCTGCATGTCCACGAAATGCTCCACCGAGGCGGCGATGCGCGCGCGCGCCGGGTGGCCGTCGTCGGGCCCGTACGAGTACGCGAACACCTCGAAGTCCTTGCGGTCGTGCCGGGCGAAGAGCTCCGCCGTGAGGTGCGCAACCGGGTGGTTGCGAAAGTCGAACGAGTAGTAGCCCACGCGGATGCGCGGCGAGGTGCGGCGCGCGCCGGCATCGGCCGCCTCGGCAAAGGGCTTGATGCCCGCGTTCCTGTCGGCCAGCGTGGCCGAGCGCTGCGTCCAGGTCATCAGCCGCCGCGCGTCGTCGTAGTTCGACATCAGGATGAACGACGACACCGTCTGGTCGTTGCCCGGATTGTCCAGGTGCGCGGCGATTTTTTCGCGCAGTTCGGGCACGCCGCGCCAGTCGGCGATGTGGGCCTTCTCGCCCAGCATCCACACCATGGCCGGCATGAAGTTCGGATCGTCGCGCAGGCACTGCTCGAACTCCGCAATGGCGGCTTCCGACTGGCCGGCCATCACGTAGGTCACGCCCAGGTTGCATCGCGCGAGCACCTGCTTCGGGTGCACTTCGAGTGCCTTCTTGAGCACCTCGATGGCGGTGTCGAAATGGCCGAGCCGGAAGTTCACCGTGCCCAGGTTGTTCAGCAGCAACTCGTGCTCCGGCAGGCTGTCGAGCGCGAGCCGGTAGAGCTCGGCCGATTCCGCGAAGCGCATCGACACGCCTTCGAGTGCGCCGCACACGCCATAGAGCGCCGCCACGCCTTCGGGGTCGGACAACGCCTTGTGGCGCTCTTCGGCCGGCCAGTTGCGCATGGCGTGCTGCATGGGCGCGATGGCGTCTTCGGTGCGGCCGGCGCTGAGCAGCGCCCTGGCCAGCAGGTACGAGGCCTCGAAGTCGCGCCGGTCGGTCGCGGCCTGTTCCAGCGAGGCGAGGGCACCGGCCCAGTCCTTCTGGTGCGCGCGAATCTTGCCGATGTTCTTGTGCGCGGCGGTGTAGTTCGCGTCGAGCTTCAGGGCCTGCTGGAATTGCACGACGGCTTCATCGAAGCGGTCTTGTTCCATGTCGATCGCGCCGGCGTTGTTCCATGCCGCGGGCACCTGCGGCGCAAGGCGCGTGGCATCGGCCGCGGCCTCGCGCGCCTGCCGGAATTTCTTCTGCTGGCGATAGACCGCCGACAGGTTCACGAAGGCCTCGGGGTAGTTCGGAAATGCCTTGATCGCGCGGCGCAGGTCCTGCTGCGCCTCGGCCAGGAGGCCCAGGTGCATGAAGATCGTTGCGCGGGTGTTGAAGTAGAAGTGATGCGCCGACTGCGCGATCGCCCGGTTCACGTAGTTGAGCGCCAGCCGCGGGCGGCCTTGCCGGTACAGCGCCTCGCCCGTCAGGTGCAGCGCGTCGGCGTGGCCGGGGAATCGGGCGAGCAGGTTTTCGTAGACCTTCAGTGCTTCGGCGAACAGGCCCTGGCGGTGCAGCACGAGGCCTTGCTCCAGCAGGCGAGGCGCGTTGTCCTCGATGTTGTCTTCGGAGCCGACGGGCGCGATGGAGGAGGTGGTCATGAAGCCATGTGATGGACGGGTCGGAGGGCCGCCGAGGACACCGGCCCCGACCCTTGCTGCAACGAAAAAGACCGGTCACCCAGTATAGGTGCCGGCCTTCGATTTCATCCTGCCCAAGCACCCCCGGCGCGTTGGCGCCGCGGGTGCTCAGGGTCGGATTACCAAGCCCAGGAGGCGCCGATGCCGCCGCCCACCTTGCCGGTGGTGCCGCTGCCGAAGTTGACCTTGATCTGGGCCGATTCGCTCAGGCGGAAGCTGGCTGCCGCGGCGACCGCCGAGCGGCCGTCGTAGGAGCCCACACCCACGCCGATGCCGAAGCTCTTGCCCGCTTCGAGTGCCGGCACCGAGGCGGCAGCCAGGGCGATGGCCGCACCGGTGCTGCTCGTCTTGCGCATGTCCTGCACTTCGTTGCGGACCTGGTTCAACTGCGACATGTTGGCTGCGTCCGTCGGCAGGATGCCGGGTGCCACGTTCTGGATGCGCCCGTTGGCGACCATGCCGTTGCCCGCCGTGATCGTGCCGCCGGCCGACACGTTGCCCGTGACGTTCACCGTGCCTGCGTTCAAGGTGGTGACGTTGCCGGTCACCGCGTTGATCGTGGTGATGTTGCCGGTCTGCGTGTTCAGCACCGTGATGTTGCCGTTGGCGGCCGTCAGCGTCTGGAAGTTGCCGGTGTTGGCGTTCACGGTGGTGGCGTTCACCGTGCTCGCATTGACCGTGCTGGCGTTCACCGTGGTCGCGGCAATCGTGTTGGCGGTCAGTGCGTTGATGGTTGCGCTGGCTGCCGACAGGTTGGTGGTGCTGACGTTGGTGGCGCTGATCGTGTTGATCGTGGCGCGGCTTGCCGTCAGGTTGGTGGTGCTGACGTTGGTCGCGCTCAACGTGTTGATCGTGCCGTTGTT
>NZ_FOXJ01000005.1:193593-454337 GCF_900115685.1 Variovorax sp. 770b2
GTCAGGTTCGTGGTGCTGACATCGGTGGCGCTCAGCGTGTTGACCGTGCCGGCGTTGGCGGTCAGGTTCGTGGTGCTGACATCGGTAGCGCTCAGCGTGTTGACCGTGCCGTTGGAAGCCGACAGGTTGGTCGTGCTGACGTTGGTTGCGCTCAGCGTGTTGACCGTGCCGTTGGAAGCCGACAAGTTGGTCGTGCTGACGTTGGTTGCGCTCAGCGTGTTGATCGTGCCGTTCGAGGCCGTCAGGTTGGTCGTGCTGACGTTGGTGGACGTGAGCGTCGAAATGCTGCCGGTGCCCGACGTGATGTTCGCCGTGTTGATGTTGGTGGCATCGATGTTCGTGCCGAGGATATTCGTGGAGGTCAGGCCCGTCGCCAGGATGTTGGTCGAGGTGAGCGACTGGATCGTGCCATTGCCCGACGACAGGTTGCCGGTGGTCACGTTGCCTGCGCTGACGATGCCGGAGGTGATGCTGGTCGCGGTCACGGTGCCGGCGCTGACACTCGAGGAGGTCAAGCTGGTCGCTGTCAGGTTGGGCGTGGAAATTCCGTCTGCCGAAGTCAGAACGCCGTTGTTGGCGCCCGTGATGTTGAGGAGGCCGGCGCCAGGAGGATCGACAACGACGTCGACGCCACCGATGGCGACTTGAGCGTATGCAACCGGCAGCGTCATCACATACCCGGCTCCTACCAATACAGAGGCAAGAATACGGCTGATGCCTGCATGGCGAACACCGCGGGAGCCGCGGTTGGAAGAGGAGCGCTTGGGTGTAGTCATTTGGACTGTTTTCCTTGATGGATAAGTGACAACTTCGCGAGCCCCGACATGTCCCTCGCAGCCTCGAAGCAGGGTTGGGTTTCATTGAGTTACCCAATGCAACGAATGCTAGGAATCGGGTGCTTTGGTGAACATCACCGGTATCCGTAGTTCTCGGCCTATGTGGTTTGGCAGATACGTCATCGGCGAGGTGGCCGATGGCCCGCAAAGCCAGCGCCCATGCGGCTTGGCGGGCATCACGTGAATATGGGATGGGCCGTTCGCGCGACGTTTTCCGGCGTGTTCCGCGTGGCCCGGTGCTACGTAACACGCGCCGTCACAAGCGCGTAACAACAGCGCAAAAACGGCCTCGAAAAAGCCATCCCGGGAAGCCGTTCAGCGGCCCTTTTCCGGCGAATTTCCCAATGAAATCAAAGTACTACTCGCCTTGACGCCGGTGTTCCGGTTGACGTGTTTTCGCGCGGGCATCGTTCCTGCGACATCTGAAACGAAAGTCAACATTTGGAAGCTACCTTGCGTAGCGAAGAGGGGCGAGCGCGTGGCCATCAATCTTTCCTGTCACCCTGTGAGAACAGCACCGATGCCATCGGCGTCGCAGCTGTCGTACGTGAGCATCTTTCATGGCGCGCTGATCGTCGAAGACGACCCCGCAGTGGCCGATCGCATGCGTCGCATACTGGGTAACCTCGCGCCGGGCCGCCGCGTCGTGGTGGCCTCCACGCGCGCCGAGGCGTGCAACCTGCTGGCTTCGCTGCCCTACGACCTCGTGCTGGTCGGCATGCGCCTGCCGCGCAGCGAAGGCGTCTCGCTCATTGCTCACATCCGCCGGACCTACCTGCACATCGAGACCATCGCCATGTCGCCGTCGGACGACCACGAACTGGTGAACGCCGCGATCTCCGCGGGCGCCATCGGCTACCTGCTGACGGAAGCGGACGATGTCGAGCTGTCGTTCCTGCTGCGCTCGATCGAGCGCGGCGGCGCGCCGATGGACTCGCGCGTCGCGCGGCGCATCCTCGGCCTGATCGCCGCTTCGGCCAAGACCCGCACGATCGAGCCCATCCGCACGGAGCCGCACATCGAACCTTCGTCGCCGCCGCGGTCCGCGCCTGCGTTGCTGTCCCCGCGCGAACTCAAGGTGCTGCGCCTCATCGCGCAGGGCTGGAGCAACCGTCAGATCGCGGAGGCGGTGTACCTCTCGGTCAACACGATCGAGTTCCACGCCAAGAGCATCTATCGCAAGCTGGCGGTCAAGTCGCGGACCCAGGCGGTCCACGAGGCGACGCAGCACGGTCTTCTGAACTGAAGTCCGGCCGGCGAGGGCCTTCGCTGCCCTGCCGCCATACGGCGCGCGCTCTTCGGACGCGTCGCGCCGACCATCGGCCGCCGGCCACGCGCATGGCGCCCATTGAATATCCCTCCAGCGGCCCGCTACAATCGCGGGTTGACCCCTGCTCCAGCGAAGAAGACAAGAGGATCCCCATGAGTGACATGACCTCCGGCTCGCCCCGGATCGACACAAGCAAGCGGACGTGGTTGATCGCATCCAGCTGTGCCGGCGTAGCGGGTGGCGTGGCCACCGTAGTTCCATTTGTGAGCACTTTCCAGCCTTCCGAGAAGGCCAAGGCCGCCGGCGCCGCTGTCGAAGTCGACATCTCGGGCCTGAAGGTCGGCGAGAAAATGACCGTCGAATGGCGCGGCAAGCCGGTCTGGATCCTCAAGCGCACCCCGGCGCAGATCGCCGAACTGCCCAAGCTGGACGGCCAGCTGGCCGACCCGCTTTCCAAGCGCCACCCCGACGAGTTCACCCCCAAGTACGCGCAGAACGAGCACCGTTCGATCAAGCCCGACGTGCTGGTCGTGGTCGGCATCTGCACCCACCTGGGTTGCTCGCCGACCGACCGCTTCCAGGCCGGCCCCCAGCCTTCGCTGCCGGCCGACTGGGAAGGCGGCTTCCTCTGCCCTTGCCATGGTTCCACGTTCGACCTGGCCGGCCGCGTCTTCAAGAACAAGCCCGCACCCGACAACCTGCCTGTGCCCCCGCACATGTACCTGTCGGAGACCAAGCTCCTGATCGGTGAAGACTCCAAGAAGGCCTGAGGCAGAAGAAGAACATGGCTGAATTCCACGAAATTTCCCCCAACGCGCCCGCCGGCGCGAAGCTGCTCAACTGGGTCGACAACCGCTTCCCGCTGACCAAGCTCTGGAACGACCAGTGGGGCAAGTACTACGCGCCGAAGAACTTCAACTTCTGGTACATCTTCGGCTCGCTGGCGATGCTGGTCCTGGTGATCCAGATCGTCACCGGCATCTTTCTCGTGATGCACTACAAGCCCGACGCGAACCAGGCGTTCGCATCGGTCGAATACATCATGCGCGACGTGCCCTGGGGCTGGCTCATCCGCTACATCCACTCGACGGGCGCCTCCGCGTTCTTCATCGTGGTGTACCTGCACATGTTCCGCGGCCTCATGTACGGGAGCTACCGCAAGCCGCGCGAGCTGATCTGGGTGTTCGGCTGCGCGATCTTCCTTTGCCTCATGGCCGAAGCCTTCATGGGCTACCTGCTGCCCTGGGGCCAGATGAGCTACTGGGGCGCCCAGGTCATCGTGAACCTGTTCGCCGCCATCCCGTTCATCGGTCCTGACCTGGCCCTCCTGATCCGCGGCGACTACGTGGTGAGCGACGCCACGCTGAACCGCTTCTTCAGTTTCCACGTGATCGCCGTGCCACTGGTGCTGCTGGGCCTCGTGGTGGCCCACCTGATCGCGCTGCACGAAGTGGGTTCCAACAACCCCGACGGCATCGAGATCAAGGCCAACCGCGGCCCCGACGGCCACCCGCTGGATGGCATTCCGTCGCATCCGTACTACACGGTGCACGACATCTTCGGCGTGGTGGTGTTCCTCACGATCTTTTCGGCGGTGATCTTCTTCGCGCCCGAAGCCGGTGGGTACTTCCTGGAGTACAACAACTTCATCCCGGCCGATTCGCTCAAGACGCCCAACCACATCGCCCCGGTCTGGTACTTCACGCCGTTCTATTCGATGCTGCGTGCGACCACCGACGACATGGTCAACGTGTTCGCGCTGATCATCGGCGCCGCTGCCATCCTGAACTTCGTCAAGGGCAAGTCGGGCACGGCGCTGAAGATCGCGATCGTCGTCGTGGCGGCCGTGGCCATCTTCCTGCTCAAGGCCTTCGACGCCAAGTTCTGGGGCGTGGTCGTGATGGGCGGCTCGGTCATCATCCTGTTCTTCCTGCCGTGGCTGGACCACAGCGAAGTCAAGTCGATCCGCTACCGGCCGAGCTGGCACAAGTATGTGTATGGCGTGTTCGTCTTCTTCTTCCTGATCCTGGGCTACCTGGGCATCCAGCCGCCCGGCGTCTGGGGCAACCTGGTCATCGGCTCCTTCGCCCTCGACATCGCCCAGACCATCTCGCAGATCGGCACGCTCTTCTACTTCGGCTTCTTCCTCTTGATGCCTTGGTGGAGCCGCAAGGGCGAATTCAAGCCCGTGCCCGAGCGCGTGGTCTTCGCCGCGCATTGAGACACGAGAAGTGCAAGAGCTTGAGAGAAACACGATGAAGAAAAGAATTTCCGGCTGGCTCGCGGTCATGGGTCTGGCGCTGGGCCTGGCTTTCTCCGCCACCGCATCGGCCGAGTCCGAAGGCATTGCGTGGGACAAGTCGCCCAACAAGACGACCGACATGCAGTCGCTGCAGAACGGCGCCAAGCTGTTCGTCAACTATTGCCTCAGCTGCCACTCGGCCGCCTTCATGCGCTACAACCGCCTGCAGGACATCGGCATCACCGAGCAGCAGATCAAGGACAACCTTCTGTTCACGACCGACAAGGTCGGCGAAACCATGAAGGCCAACATCGACCCCCGCCAGGCCAAGGAATGGTTCGGCACCACGCCGCCCGACCTCACGCTGGTCGCGCGTTCGCGCGCGGGCCACGGCGGCACCGGCGGCGACTATCTCTACACCTTCCTTCGCACCTTCTACCGCGACGACACCAAGGCCACCGGCTGGAACAACCTCGCGTTCCCGGCCGTCGCCATGCCCAACCCCCTGTGGGAACTGCAGGGCGAGCGCCGGCCGATCTACACCAAGGTCGAGCAGCACGGCCACGAGACCGAAGTGTTGACGGGCAAGTGGGAACAAGTCACTCCCGGCACCCTGACGCCCGTGCAGTACGACAATGCCGTCGGCGACCTGGTGAGCTACCTGCAGTGGATGGCCGAGCCCGCGCAGAACACCCGCATCCGCATCGGCGTCTGGGTCCTGCTGTTCCTGGCCATGTCGGTGGTTTTTGTGTGGCGACTGAACGCCTCGTACTGGAAAGACGTCAAGTAGTTCCGTCCACGCCGACCGGTCATGCCTCGTGCATCCGGTCCCACAGAGTGGGTTGCCAACGCGACCCACTCTTTTTGATTTTTAGGAGTCTCTCGCCATGATGGTCTTGTATTCAGGAACGACCTGCCCCTTTTCCCACCGCTGCCGATTCGTTCTGTTCGAAAAGGGCATGGACTTCGAGATCCGCGACGTCGATCTCTACAACAAGCCCGAAGACATCAGCGTGATGAACCCGTACGGCCAGGTGCCGATCCTGGTCGAGCGCGACCTGATCCTGTACGAGTCGAACATCATCAACGAGTACATCGACGAGCGCTTCCCGCATCCGCAACTGATGCCCGGCGACCCGGTCGATCGCGCCCGCGTGCGCCTGTTCCTGCTCAACTTCGAGAAGGAACTCTTCGTGCACGTCTCCACGCTGGAGAACCGCACCACCAAGGGCAACGAGAAGGCCATCGAGAAGGCCCGCTCGCACATCCGCGACCGCCTGACGCAACTGGCACCCGTGTTCCTCAAGAACAAGTACATGCTGGGCGACAACTTCTCGATGCTCGACGTGGCCATTGCGCCGCTGCTCTGGCGCCTGGACTACTACGGCATCGATCTCAGCAAGAACGCCGCGCCGCTGCTGAAGTACGCCGAGCGCATCTTCTCGCGCCCTGCCTACATCGAAGCGCTGACGCCCTCCGAAAAGGTCATGCGCAAGTAAGACTGCGTCCACCGTACCGTTCTCCGCTGTCTTTTTCATGATCAACGCGCTCGAGTCGTCCTCCACCCGCCCGTACCTCATCCGGGCGCTGTATGAATGGTGCACCGACAACGGGTTCACCCCCTATGTCGCCGTGCAGGTCGACGACACCGTCCAGGTGCCGCGCGAGTACGTGAAGAACGGCGAGATCGTGCTCAACATCAGCTTCGACGCGACCAGCTCGCTCAAGCTGGGCAACGATTTCATCGAGTTCAAGGCCCGCTTCGCAGGCAGTGCGCGCGAAATCAGCGTGCCCGTGGGGCGCGTGATCGCGATCTATGCGCGCGAGAACGGGCAGGGCATGGCGTTTCCCGCGCCGGCGCCCGCGGTCGACAGCGGCGATGCGCCGGCTTCGCCCACGGGTCCCGCGCGCATGCCTTTGCGCGACGCTTCGCGCGGCACCGAAGGCGATGCCGGCAAGATCGTCCACCTGGTCACGGGCGAGGACGGCGGCGAAACGATCGATGCAGCGCCCGCCGACTCGGCCACCGACCCTGTCGACGAGCCGCCGCGCCCGCCGGCCGGTGGCGGTTCGCGGCCATCGCTCAAGCGCGTCAAGTAAGCAGGTGCCGGAAACGGCGCCTTTAGAATCACGCACCGAAGAAATTCAGCCGCTTTAGCTCAATTGGTAGAGCACCCGCCTTGTAAGCGGAAGGTCGTCAGTTCGATTCCGACAAGCGGCACCAAAAATTTAAATAAAAAGTAATCAATTAAAGCCCTTGGATGAAGATGTTCATCCAGGGGCTTTTTTTATTCCTTTTATCCGTTTTCTATTGAGTGTAATCAATAGGTTCTAATGGTTTATGGTTCAATTTAATTAGTTACCATTACGTTAGAATTACATCAACTGGTTGTCGGCCCACTGTCATTTCTTCCACTCCACGAGAAGAATGGGCCGATGTGAGAAAGAGGGGGGAGCATGCATGCAGACTTAGCACTCAAGATGATGTCCGACCTGTTCTGGACAGGTTTGCTCGTGTGCCTTCCGCTGCTTGGCCTGACCATGTTGGTGGGAGTCGTGATCAGCGTCCTGCAGGTGGTCACCCAGGTTCAGGAAATGTCGCTGACATTCGTTCCGAAGCTCTTCACGGCGGGCGCCGTCATGATCCTGGCCGGTCCCTGGATGCTTCGCAAGCTCACCCAGTTCACCGTTCAGCTCTGGAGCGGCATTCCGTCGATGTTCTGAACCGGGCGCCTGAAGTGAATGCCTTCCAGCTGAATTCATCGTGGCTGTCTCTCGTTGGGCTGCTTGCCTTGCGCGTTGCCGCGACCTTGCTGATGACCCCGGTTTTCTATGCGGTGCCACTGCCCGCTTCTGTCCGGATGCTGGTGATCGTCAGTATCTCCGTGGCATTGGCGGCGGGCCTGCCCGTTATTACGGGGCCCTGGATGGGCTGGGATGCCCTGATTTTCGCCGCAATGTCCGAACTCGCCCTCGGAGCCGTATTGGGCCTTGGCATCTTGCTGGCCTTCGGGGCATTTGCCGTTGCCGGGCAACTGCTCGATGTCCAGCTCGGATTCGGTATCGCGCAGGTCGTCGATCCGGTCACCAAGCGCCCGGTTCCGATTCTTACCTCCGCCTTCGGTTATCTCGCAGTCCTGATGTTCTTTCTCGTCAACGGACATCACGCCCTGCTCAGAGGCATCAGCTACAGCCTGGAGCGATTTCCGGTCGGTGCGCCGTGGTCCGTTGCAGGTGCCGCGGCGCCGATATTGAAGCAGACAGCCGGGCTCTTCAGTCTTGGGTTCGCCCTGGCCGCACCGGTCGTGTTCTGCATCCTGCTGGTCGAGTTCGCCCTGGGCGTCGTTGGCCGCAACCTGCCGCAGATGAACATGTTCACGATGGGCATTCCCGTGAAGATCCTTGTCGGCCTCGTGGCGCTCTCGCTCTGGTTCATGGGCATCGGCGCTGTCATGACCAGGACCTACGCGAGCATTGCCACCACGTGGGACGGCATCTTCGCGGCCGCGCCGGCACCGCAAGGACGGGGGCGCTGATGGCCGAGCAGGACCTTGATCGCAACGAGGCGGCCACGCCTTACAAGCTGCAGAAGGCGCGCGAGCGCGGGCAGACGGCGAAGAGCACGGACGTCGTGGCCGCCGTCGTGTTCGCCGTCGCCGTCGTCTACCTGAACTGGCGTGGGTTCGGTGCCGTGTCGACTCAGTTCCGCTTCGATCAGGCCTTGCTGATCCATGCCGGCCGGATGGATGTTTCCGGCGTGGGCCTCTGGCCGATGATCGACCGCGCGCTGCGTGCCGCGCTGATGCTGTCCGCTCCCTTCTTCGCCACCGTCATGCTGGCCGCGGTCATCGGCAACATGATGCAGACCGGACCGATCCTCTCCTTCGAGCCGGTGAAGATGGACTTCGACCGCATCAACCCTGTCAATGGTTTGAAGAAGCTGTTCTCGATGCGCGTGCTCTTCGATACCGCGCGGGCGCTGATCAAGCTGACGCTGCTGACCCTGGTGGCCGTCCTGGGGCTCAAGGCGCTGACCAGCCAGTTCTACGCACTGGCCTCGCTGTCGGCCATCGGCTATCTGCACATCCTGCTCGACGACCTGGCAAGCGTCGGCTTGAAGATGGCGCTGGTGCTGGGCCTCATTGCGCTGCTCGACCTCATGTACACGCGGCGCGAATTCGCAAAGAAGATGCGAATGAGCCAGCGCGAGCTCAAGGACGAAGCCAAGCATCGCGAAGGCGACCCCCGCATCCGCGCCCGCTTGCGCGAATTGCGCCGCGACATGCTCAAGCGAAGCCTGGCATTGCGCCAGACGCGCAATGCCGATGTGGTGATCACCAACCCGACCCATATCGCCGTGGCGCTGAAGTACGAGCACGGCCGCATGGCCTCGCCGCAACTGCTGGCCAAGGGCGCTGGGCACATGGCTTCCGCGATGCGCGAGATCGCGGCGCGCCACCGCATCCCGGTGGTCCAGAACCCGGCGCTGGCGCGGCGCATCTACAAGGAGTTGCCGGTGGACCATCCGGTGCCGCCGGAGCTCTACGCACAGGTCGCGCGCATCATCGTCTGGGTCTTTGCCATGCGGGAGCAGCAGCAGCAACGCGGCCGCGCCGCCACGGGAGGCGCATCGTGAATGCGTTCGGGCGTGTTCTCGGCAAGCACAGCGACATCGCGCTGGTGCTGCTCGTGCTCGGCGTGCTGGTGGTGCTGTTCGCACCCATTCCCAGCGGCCTGCTCGACTTCCTGATCCTGAGCAATTTCAGCTTCGCATTCCTGGTCCTGCTCCTGACCTTCTACATGGCCAGGCCGGTGGAGTTCTCGACCTTCCCCTCGCTGCTGCTGATCGCCACGCTGTTCCGCCTGTCGCTCAACGTGGCGGCCACGCGGCTGATTCTTTCCGACGGCGATGCGGGTCGGGTGATCGGCGCCATCGGTGCGTTCGTGGTGGGCGGCAACTATGTCATCGGCCTCATCGTCTTCCTGATCCTCATCGTGGTGCAGTACGTCGTGGTGACGAGCGGTGCACAGCGCGTCTCGGAGGTGGCTGCGCGCTTCACGCTCGACAGCATGCCGGGCCAGCAGATGAGCATCGATGCCGACCTCAACATGGGCTTCATCGACCAGGCCGAAGCCCAGCGCCGGCGCAAGAACATCGAAAAGGAAGCCGGCTTCTACGGCGCCATGGACGGTGCCAGCAAGTTCGTCAAGGGCGATGCCATCGCGGGCATCATCATCCTGCTGATCAACATCATCGGCGGGCTGGTGATCGGGGTGATGCAGCATGGCATGCCGTGGGGCCAGGCCCTGCAGACCTACACCCTCTTGACCATCGGCGACGGCATCGTGACGCAGGTGCCCGCACTCGTCATTGCCGTGGGCACCGGCATCATCGTGACCCGGTCGGCCTCCGATGCCAACCTGAGCCGCGAAGCATTGCGCCAGGTGAGCTCGTTTCCGAAGACGCTCCTGCTCGTGTCCATGGCGCTCGGCGGCTTGTTGCTCCTGCCTGGCATTCCAGCGCTGCCGACGCTGGCGCTCACGCTGTGCTTCCTGCTGGCCGCAACGCTGCTCTATCGCGCGGCGAAGGCCAAGGCGGCCGATGCCGGTGCAGCCCAGGCGTCCGGTACCGCAGCAACCGGCGACGTGACTCCGGCAGCGGCCGACGGAACGCCGGCTTCGCAGAGCGACGACCCCTACTCGCTGCTGCAGGTGGAGCCCATCGAGGTTCATCTCGGAACCAACTGGGTGCCGGTGATCAACCAGCCGGGCAGCGTCTTTATGGAGCGGATCGCCACGTTCAGGAAGCAGCATGCGCAGGAGTTCGGCTTGGTGCTGCCGCGCGTGCGCTTCAAGGATTCGGCGCGCCTGTCGGCGGATCGCTACGAGATTCATCTGGACGGCGTGCTGGTCGGCAAGGGCGAGGCGCGCGCCGACAGGTTGCTCGCGATCCATCCGGCCGGTGACACCAAGTCCGTTCCGGGCGAGCCGACCCGCGATCCGACCTACGGCCTGCCCGCCCTCTGGATCGAAGAGAGCCAGCGCGAAGTGGCCAGCCAGGCGAAGTACACGCTGGTCGACGCGCCCACCGTCTTCATGACGCACCTGACCGAGATGCTGCGACGCGAGTCCGCGACGCTGCTCACGCGTGCCGAGGTCGACCGGCTGCTGGCACGCGTCCGTCAGAGCCAGCCCGGCCTGGTCGAGGAGCTGATACCCACGGTTCTTTCGTCCAGCGACGTGCAGAAGGTGCTGCAGAACCTGCTGAGGGAGAAGGTCTCGATCCGCCACGTCGAAGCGATCCTCGAAACGCTGGCCGACGCAGGGCGCACGACACGCGACGCCAACCAGCTGACCGAGATCGTTCGCCAGCGGCTGGGGCACGCGATCTGCCAGGGCCTTCTCGGCGAAGCGACTTCGTTGCAGGTCCTGACGCTCGATCCTGCGATCGAAAGCCAGTTCCTGCAAAGCGTTCACGTGGCCACCGAGGCCGGGGGCGCGCAGCCCTTCGTGCTCGACCCGCGCCTGACCGAGCAGTTGATGAAGCGCCTGGTGCAGCAAGCCGAACGCATGATGAAAAGCAATCTCCTGCCGGTGCTGCTCTGCGCGCCCGAATTGCGACGCCATGTGCGTGCGCTGTCCGAGCGGGTGATGCCGCATCTGCGCGTGCTGTCCATGTCCGAAGTGCCGCACACCATCGAGCTGAAATCCTTCAGCGTGGTCCAGCTCTGAAATCTCAGGAACCCCCATGACCGACGTACTTGCCATCAGCCTGCAGAGCATGCAGCAGGACATGGCGCGCCTCGAACGCATCAGCATGAACATGGCGAACGCCACCACGCCCGGCTACAAGCGGGAGGTCGCCTCGTCCTTGCCGATGAACACGGGAACCTTTTCTGATGCGATGCGCAGCGTGGGGGCGGTTGCTGCGCGGGCCGACGTGTCGGGCACCCCCGCAGCCGCGGGAACGCTCCTGGTCCAGACGGACGCCCGCCCCGGCACCCTCAAGTCGACCGGCCAGAGCCTGGACGTTGCATTGACCATGCCGGGCTTCTTCGAAATCTCCACCGAAGCTGGCCTTGCCTACACGCGCCAGGGCAGCTGGCAGCTGGACGCGCGCGGCCGCCTGGTCACCGCGCAAGGCAATCCGGTCATGGGGCAGGGCGGAGAGATCGTGCTCACCCGACCCAATCCCGTGATCGACGCCGCGGGGCAGGTGTTCGAGTCCAAGCCCGGTGGCGGCGCGGAAGCGACGCCTGTTGCGCAGCTGAAGGTCGTGCAGTTCGACAACGCCAAGGACTTCAGGCGCGTCGGCGACGGCCTCCTGAATACCGACCAGGCCCCCACCCAGCTCGCGGACGGCGACGTGCAACTGCGCCAGGGCTTTCTGGAGAACTCGAACGTGAGCTCGATGCAGGAGATGGTGCAGCTGATCCAGTCGATGCGGCACTTCGAATCGATGCAGCGGGTCGCGCTCGGCTACGACGAAATGATCGGCGGCGCGGTGCGCAAGCTCGGCGAGCTTTCGTAGCCAGCACCGCGCACGGCTTCCCCAACTTATTTTTCAACAGGGACACACACCATGTTCGATGCCCTCTACATCAGCGCCACCGGCATGCAGGCACAGCAGCTGAATGTCGACACCATTGCCAACAACCTGGCCAACGTCAACACCACCGGGTTCAAGAAAAGCAAGATCAGCTTCACCGACCTGATGGTTCGCGAAGCCGGGCGCACGGCCCCTTCGCTGGAAGAAGCGGGCATCCTCGGTGGCGGGAGTCGCCTGGGGGCGGGCGTCGGCATCGCCTCGACCTCCAAGCTGTTCGACATGGGCGATCTCAAGAAAACCGAGTCGGCCTTCGACATCGCCATCCAGGGCGAGGGCTTCCTCGAGGTCACGATGCCCGACGGTTCGAGCGCCTACACGCGCGGCGGCACGTTCAAGGTCAACCGAGATGGCCTGCTGGCCACCTCGGGAGGCTTTCCGCTCAAGCCCAACCTCGCCATTCCGGACAACGCCCAGAACATGCAGATCGACAGCGACGGGCGTGTGCGCATCCAGGTCGCGGGCCAGACGACGCCGGTCGAGATCGGTCAGCTGGAACTGGTGCGATTCACGAGCCCCTCGGGCTTGATGGCGCAGGGCGACAACCTCTACCGCTCCAGCCCCAACTCCGGCGAGGCCATCTCCGGCAAGGCGGCCGAGGACGGCATGGGCAGCATGGCCCAGGGCTTCCTGGAAGGATCGAACGTCAAGCTGACCGAAGAAATGGTGAGCCTCATGGTGGCCCAGCGCGTGTACGAGGCCAACGTGAAGGTCATGCAGGCATCGGACGAGATGCTGGGAATGATCAATGGCCTGCGCAAATAGCAGCGCGCGGGCCGCGTTGCGGGCCGTGTGCACAGCCGTTCCGGCGCTCGCTGCCCTGGCGCTGCCAACGTTCGCGGCCGGGCAGGCCCCGGTCGAGCCCCTGGTCTCGATCGAGCTGCGTCCGCAGGTCAAGCTCGACCAGGCCAGCGTTCGCCTGGGCGACATCGCCTACCTGACCACGCGCGATCTGCCGACGCTGCGCCGGTTGATGGCGCTTGCGCTCGGCCCCGCACCGCGGCCCGGTTCGCCGGCCGTGCTGGACCGCGACACCATCGTGCGATGGGTCGAGGCACGCAGCGGCCTGCAGACCGTGGACAGCGGCCTGCGCGTGCAAACCGTGGAAGGCGCGCTGCGCGCGCAGTCGCCTGCCATCCGGTGGACCGGTGCCAGCGAGACCGAAATCGAAAGCGCTGCGCAACAGCTGCCCGGAGAAACCGTGGTGAACGCGGCGCGTTCGGCGCTTCTGAACTGGTTGTCCCAGCGCAGCGTCCGTGCCGAGGTCGAGCCCGTGTCCACCGCCCGCGACCTGTTCCTGCCGCCCGGCGTGACTACGTTGCGGGTGCGGCCCCTGGCCAACCAGTCGCAGCCCACGCGGCGCATGCTGGTATGGGTCGACGCCTGGGTCGACGACCGCTTCGTGCGAACGACGGCCGTGACTTTCGAAGTCGGTGCATGGGCGCCTGTCTCCGTGGCCTCCACGGGGATCGGTCGCGGTGCGACCGTCGACCCGGTCATGCTGCGCGGTGCGATGGAAACGCGTGAAGTCGACCTGACCACGGTCAGGCATGGAACGCCCATTGCCATCAAGGCGGGCAGCGAATCGGCGGACGGCAGCGAGCGCCTGCGGCGCCCGCTGCGCCCGGGCGAGGTGCTCACCAGCGCGCACCTGGAGGCCACGCCCGCGGTCATGCGCGGCAATTGGGCACATCTTCTGGCGCGCAGCGGCGATGTGTCGGTCGAAAGCCGTGTGGAGGTTCTCCAGGATGGACGCCAGGGCCAGGTCGTGCGCGTCAAGGTGCCCGGCTCGGGCGGCGAAGTGCTGGCTCGCGTGACGGGGCCGGGGCAGGTGGAGGTGCAACCGTGAGAGCCTTGTCGCTGAAGAACGCACGCGCGGGTCTGTCCCTTGCGGCACTCGCCCTGGTGTTGTCCGCTTCCCTGCCGGTGGCGGCCGAGAGCCTTTACCAGGAGGGTAGCTTCCGTCCGCTCACCGCGGACAACAAGGCCTTCCGCGTCGGGGATTCGCTCACCGTCCAGGTCTTCGAGAACTCGTCGGCCTCGACCAGCGCCGACACCGGCACGCGGCGCAACAACGACATCTCCGGCTCGGTCACGCAAACCGGTAACCGGGTGGTGGGGCAGCTCGGTATCGGTGTGGCAGGCGGGTTCGACGGCGGAGGCCGCACCCAGCGTGCCAACAAGCTGCTCGCCACGCTGACCGTGACGGTGCAGGAGGTGCTCGCGAGCGGCGAACTGCGCGTGGCCGGCGAACAACTGCTCACGGTCAACGAGGAGTTGCAGAAGGTCAACCTGGAAGGACGCGTGCGTCCGCAGGACATCTCCGACGGCAACGTGGTTCTCTCGACCCGTCTGGCCGATGCCCGCATCACCTATGTGGGCGAAGGCGACGTGACCGACCGCTCGCGCCGCAGCGGATGGCGAAAAGTTTTTGATTGGCTGGGATTCTGATGCGCCGGATCACTTCAACCCTGTCGCTGCGCTGTGCGCTCGCCGTCGCCATGCTGTGCATCGGCCTTTCCGTCGCGCATGCGGCCGATGCCATACGCGTCAAGGACCTGGGCAAGCTCAAGGGCTGGCGCGACAACGCATTGTTCGGCACGGGCATCGTCACCGGTCTGGCCGGCACCGGCGATTCGCCGGCGAACCGCACCACGCGCCAGTCGCTCGCCAACGTGCTGTCGCAGTTCAACCTGACGATCGCGCCGGAAGCCGTGCAGAGCCGCAACGTCGCCGTCGTCATGGTCAGCGCCAGCCTGCCGACCTTCGCGCGCGAAGGCGACACGCTCGACGTGACCGTCAGTTCGGCCGGCGATGCGCGCAGCCTGGTGGGCGGAACGCTCCTGATCACGCCCCTGAAGGGCGCGAACGGCAGGGTCTATGCGCTGGCCCAGGGCGGCCTGTCGGTCGGAGGCTACCGCTACGACGCGAACGGCAATGTGGTCCAGAAGAACCACCCGACGTCCGGGTCCGTGCCGAACGGTGCAACGGTCGAAGTGGGCGTCAACGCCTCCATGCTCGACGACCAGCAGAGCGTGACCTTCGTGCTCTCCGAGCCCGACTACACCACGGCCAGCCGGGTCGCGACCGCCATCAACAGCCAGTTGGGCGGCAGCATGGCGAAGGCCAAGGACGCCTCCGGCATCGAGATCGCGGTGCCGCCGGCGCAGCGCGGCGAACTGGTGAGCCTGTTCACCCGCATCGAGAACGTGATGGTCGAGCCCGACCGGCGTGCCAAGGTGGTCATCAACGAGCGCACCGGCACGGTGGTGTCGGGAGGGGATGTACGTATCTCGAAGGTGGCCATCTCGCACGGCGACATCAAGATCGCGATTTCCAGCCAGAACACGGCCTCGCAGCCGTTCAACGTCTGGAACGGCGGACCGGACGTGCGCACCGCGATCGTGACCAACACGCGCATCGATGTCGACGAGCAGGGCGGCACCGGCTTCGTGACGGGGTCCAACACCGTGTCCGATCTCGTGCAGTCGCTCGCGCGCCTGAAGACCAGCACGCGCGACGTGATCTCGATCCTGCGCGCCGTCAAGGCTGCGGGCGCACTGCACGGCGAACTGGTCGTCCAGTGACCGTGCCGCACCACGCGATTCACCACCCACCATCCCCAGGAAGCCTCCGGAGACAGACATGACAGATGGAATCGAAGCCGTGACCCGATCGGTGCTCGCGCTGGCGCTCGACGCGGCCAGCCTGCGCCAGCAGGCCATCTCGGCCAACATCGCCAATGCCAATGCGGTGGGCTATGTACCGCAGCGCGTGAGCTTCGAGGACCAGCTCGTGGACGCGCGCCGCAGCATGGCGCAGACAGGACGCGTCGATGCATTCGCCCTGGGCGACGTGCGTCCGCGCATGGAAGCCATCGTGGACAGCCAGGGCGTGCCCGCGCAGGTGCAGCTGGACATGGAGGCGGCCGACATGGCCCGCAACGCGGTGCAGTACCAGGCGCTGGTCAAGGGCCTCTCGCGTCATCTCGCAATTCTTTCAATGGCTGCCGGCGACGGCAGGAAATAAGCCATGGACTACATGCAATCTTTTGCCATCAGCGCGGCCGGCATGAATGTCGAGCGCCTGCGCGTCGACGTCGCGGCGCTCAACCTGGCCAATGCCAACACGGTGCAGGGCGTGGGCGGCAGCAGCTACCAGCCGCTGCGCGTGCTCGCCGAAGCCCAGTCGTCCGCGGGCGGCCTGCCGGCTGCGGATGCCGGTGGTTTCGGCGCGCTGGTGAGCCAGGGGCTGGAGGGCGGCGATATCGCGTCGCAGGCCGCGCCCACGGCACGCATCGTTCCTGCCAATGTCGCCCCCCGGCTGGTATACGAGCCCGGACATCCACTGGCCAACGAGCGCGGCTTCGTGGCCTACGCGGCCGTCGACACCGCGACCGAGATGGTCAGCATGATGAGCGCCACCCGCGCCTACGAGGCGAACGTGTCGGCCATGAACACGGCGCGCACGCTGGCGCTCAGGGCTCTCGATATCGGGGGTGGGGCATGAGTTCCTTTCTCCCCGTCGAGGCGCTGTCCGCGCTCTCGCAGCAGGCGCAGTCCATGGTGGCGGCGGTCAATGCGCAATCGCTCCAGGGCCCTGCATCGGCCATGGCGCCGGAGGCTTCGGCCGCGCCAGTTGCCGGCTCGTTCGGCCAGCTGGTGTCCGATGGCCTCTCGCAGGTCAACGGCCAGCTGATCGGCAGCCAGGTCGACCTGCAGAAGCTCGCGATGGGCGACGCGCAGAACCTGCACCAGATCATGATCAACCTGGAGGAAAGCCGCGTTTCCTTCCAGTTGATGATGCAGGTGCGCAACCGCCTGCTTGAGGCCTACCAAGACATCATGAAGATGCCGATATGAATTTCTGGCAAGGACTCACGCAGCGCGCTCGCGCCGGATTCATCGGCGGGGCGCTGTTCATTCTGCTGGCCACCGCCGGGGTCGCATGGTGGGTATTCCACACCGAGTACCAGGCGCTGTTCACCGACCTGAAGCCGCAGGACGCCCAGGCCATGACGACGGAGCTGGAGCGCCTGAAGATTCCGTACCGCCTGGGCGACAGCGGCACCTCGATCCTGGTCGACAAGGCGACGGTGCACGCCACCCGCATCAAGCTGATGGGCAAGGAACTGCCGCTGCAGGGCGCGGTCGGCCTGGAGCTGTTCAACAACACCGACTTCGGCATGACCGAGTTCGCGCAGAAGATCAACTACCAGCGCGCGCTGCAGGGCGAACTCACCCGCACAATCCAGTCGCTGTCGGAAGTGCGCGAAGTCCGCGTGCTGCTGGCGCTGCCCGAGCAGGGGCTGTTCAAGCAGGCGACCTCGAAGGCCAAGGCATCGATCACCCTCACGATGCGCCAGGGCCAGGCCTTGCGCGCGGAGCAGGTGGTCGGCGTCCAGCGGCTGGTGGCGGCCGCCGTGCCCGGCATGGCGACACAGGACGTCACGATCGTCGACGGCCACGGCGTCGCGCTGACGCGCCCGGAGGGCGGCAACGGCGAAGCCGAAATGAACGGCGCGCGGCTTGAACTCAAGCGCGATACCGAAGCCTATCTCTCGCGCAAGGTCGCTGCGGTCCTGGACCGCAGCTTCGGCGCGGGGCAGGCCCTTGCCAGCGTCGACGTGACGCTGAACATGGACCAGATCCGCACCACGACCGAAGACGTGCTGCCCGCCGCATCGCGCTCCGGCCTGCAGGCCACGGGCGTGGTGGTGCGCGAGCGCGAAGTCCTGCGCGACAGCGGCTCGTCGCTCGACACCAAGGTGAGCGATGCCGGCAGCTCGCGCAATGGCAGTGCGCAGCGCGATGTCGAATACGCCGTCGGCCGTCGGGTCGAACAGGTGGTCAGCCAGCCCGGCTCGATCCGTCGCATCCAGGTGGTGGCGGTGGTGCGCAAGGCACTGGATGCAGCGCAAGAGGAACAGCTGCGCAAGGTCATCGCCGCAGCGGTGGGTGCCTCGATCGACCGCGGCGACGCGGTGGTCGTGCAGTCGCTCGTGGGGGCGGCGATTCAGGCGCCCGATGCGTCGACCGGCGCCGGGGGCAATGCCGAGGCCACGGCGGCCGAAGAGAGCGTTGCCACCCATCCGGTCGGCGCAGCGCTGTCCGACAAGGGCGTTCCTTCCCTGTTGCAGCTCCTGGTCGGCGGACTCCTGATCGCCGTCCTGGCCATGCTGCTCATCAGGGCTGGGCGTCGAGGGACGCCGCCGAATGGCGGGGATTCCGGTCGGGCGTCGCTCTCGGAAGCAGAGCGCGCCGCGGCCCTGCAAAGGGTGCGCGACTGGATGCGCGAACCCGGTGCCGGCCCCGCTGCCGCCGGCCCCGTGGGCGCGAGGGGGCGCAACGGATGACGCCGGTGCCTCGTCCTTCCCAGGCATCGAACGCCGGCACCGGCGTGCCCGAGTCGCGCGGCGCCCGCCATGCGGCGCTGCTGTTGCACGCGATGTCCCCTCAGGACCGTTCATGGATGCTCGAGTCGCTGCCTGCGGCGGAGCGTGCGGGCCTGGTGCCGCTTCTGGCAGAGCTGGAGGCCCTGGGCATCGAAAGAGATCCCGCGCTGATCGACGACGCGACCGCCGGTGCGTCCTCCGCTGCAATGCCGGAGCAGGACTTTGCGGCGGTGGCTTTGCAACCGCGCTCCCCGCACCCCCTGCCCCCCGTATCGGACGAAGCCATGCTTCACGCGCTCGGCGACAGCCAGGTGCGTGAACTCGTCGCGTGCATGCGGACCGAGCCGGTGGGCTTGATCGCCGAGTGGCTGCGCCTTGCCGATTGGCCGTGGCGCGAGGACTTCCTCGCCGCGCTGGAGCTTGGCCAGCGGCGGCGCATCGAAGCCAGCCTGTCCACCACGGCGCCTGGATTGGAGACGCCGCCCGGCATGCGCGCGGCGCTGATCGCGGCGGTAGCGGCGCGGCTGCGGGAGCAGCCTGTCGCAGAAGCACCTGCCGCGGCGCCGTGGCACCGCCTGACACGCTCGTTCAAGCAGGTCTTCCAAGGCGCATCGTCGCGCCGGAGCTGGAGCCGATGAGTTCCGGCTTGCCACACCAGGGCGACGCCTCGGCGCCGGACGCCGAGGCGCGCGCGCAGGTGGTCGTGCTGCGCGATGTCGTCATGCAGGGGCAGGTGGCGCTGGCGCGTCCCCGCGGACGGGATGGCCAGCAAGTGCCGGCGCAGTCTTCTTCGCCCGGCCTGGTGTCGGTGCCATCGAGCCGGAATCCGGGGCCCGGCGCGTCGCTGCAGGGCATGCAAGCGCCCGCGCCGGCCGACTCGACCGGGAGCGCACCCGATGCCTGGGCCGACCTGGCCCGCGTGGAAGAAGAAGCCCGCCAGCGAGGCCACGAAGAGGGGTTTGCCAAAGGCAGCATCGAAGGGCGTGCGCGTGGCGACGAAGAGGCCAGGCAACTGGCCGCGCAGGCCGCCGAAAAGGCGGCCCGCGAACTCGAGGATCACGCCGAACGCATGACGCGGGAGCTCAAGCAGCAGGCCCAGGCCGGCTACCAGGCGCGTGTCCAGGTGCTGGATGGTCTGATTGCGACCCTGCCGCAGAAGGTCGATGCGCGGCTGGCCGCCGCGGAAGACGACATGCTCGCGCTGTGTTTCGAGGTCGTCTGCCGCACGCTGGGCGACAGCGTCGCGCGGCCCGAGGCAGTGCGCGCGCAGTTGGCGCAAGCGATGGACAGGCTGCGCAGCCGCAAGCTGGTGGCGATCCACATGCACCCCGACGACCTCGCGATGCTCCAGAACGGCCAGAGCCTGTCGCAAGGCCTCCTGGGCGGGGCCGACATTCAATGGGTTGCCAGCGCCGACGTGGCGCTGGGTGGCTGCATCCTGCAATCACCCGAAGGCGGACTCGACGCCCGCTTCGAGACCCAGTTGGCCGCGTTGCGCGAGTTGCTGCTGCAAACCCGGGCCGCAGCCCGCACCGTGGAGGCATGAGTTGGGCACGCTCGACGTCTACCGCGAGGCCGTGAAAGGCGCCGAACTGCACCGCCGTATCGGCTGGGTGAAGGAAATGCAGGGCCTCGCCATCGATGCGCTCGGCCCCGATGCCGCCGTGGGCGAACTCTGCCGCATCATGGTCAGGACGCAGGACCGTTTCGACGGCGCGGCAAGGGATGGCGACCTGAAGAGCCAGCCCGGCGTGCTCGCCGAAGTGGTGGGCCTCAAGCCCGGCCGCGTCACGCTGATGCCCTACGGATCGGTCGAAGGCATCGCCGTCGGCTGCGAAGTGCGGGCACTCGGCGCGGAGTCGCAGATCGGCGTGGGCCACAGCCTGCTGGGCCGCGTGGTCGACGGGTTCGGCGATCCGCTGGACGGCAGGCCCCGGCCACTGACGCAGGTGCGCAGGCCCCTGAAGGCCGTGCCCATCAACCCGATGCAGCGTCCGCCCATCGAGCGTGTTCTGGAGACCGGCATCCGCGCGATCGACGGCCTGCTCACGCTCGGGCAGGGCCAGCGCATCGGCATTTTCGCGGGCAGCGGCGTCGGAAAAAGCACCCTGCTCGGGTTGCTCGCGCGGCACGTCAAGACGCATGCCGATTCCGCCGCGCAGGCCAACATCAACGTGATCGCGCTCATCGGCGAGCGCGGCCGCGAGGTGCGCGAGTTCATCGAAAAGCAGCTCGGGCCCGAAGGGCTGGCGCGCTCGGTCGTGGTGGTCGCCACCTCCGACCAGCCCGCGCTGGCCCGCCTGCGCGCAGCCTATGCCGCGCTCGCCATCGCGGAGTTCTTTCGCGACGACGGCCACAACGTGCTGCTCACGATGGATTCGATCACCCGCTTTGCGATGGCGCGGCGCGAGGTCGGGCTCTCCGCCGGAGAGCCGCCGACGGCGCGCGGCTATACGCCGTCGGTCTTTGCCGAGTTGCCCGAGCTTTGCGAGCGCTGCGGTACGGCACCGGGCGGCGGCTCGATCACCGCACTGCTCACCGTGCTGGTCGAAGGCGACGACCTCAACGAGCCCGTGTCGGACGCATTGCGCGCCATCCTCGACGGGCACGTCGTGCTGTCGCGGCACCTGGCGCACCGGGGACACTACCCGGCCATCGACGTGCTCAAGAGCGTGAGCCGGCTGATGCCCGAACTGGCCGACAAGGAGCAGCGTGCGCTGGCGGTGTCGGCGGTGCAGCAGCTGGCCGTGCTGGAACGCAACCGGCAGATGATCGACATCGGCGCCTACGAGAAGGGCGCGAGTCCCGAGCTGGACCGGGCCATCGAGCTCGAGCCCGGGCTGCAGGCGTGGCTTCGGCAGAACACGGGGGGCGTCTCGCGCGCAGAGGCCATTCAGGGGCTGCGCGACGTGCTCGCGCCGGCACCCGCACCCGCCACCGCATCCACCGGACGCAAGCCATGAACACCACGTCCACCAAGGCTCCCGCGCCCACGCGAGATGTCGATGTGCGCGGCTTCGTCTACGCGCTCGAGCCGGTGCGCCAGCGGCAGCAGTGGCGCATGGACAAGCTCATGGCGTCGCTCGCGCGTGCGCAACAGGCCCTCGCCGAAACGCAAGCCCGCATGAACGAAGTGCAGGCGATGCACGACGAACAGGCAAGCAAGGCCGGACAGGCACTGGTGCAGCGCATGGACCCCGGCGCCCACAGGGCTGCGCTCGGTTTTCTGACGCATCTGCGCGATCAATGGCGGGCGCTGGATGCGAAGCGCAAGGAACAACTGGCCGACAGAGACCAGCTGCGCAAGGACTGCATGGCGCTGCAACTGCGCCTGGACGGAATGACCCAGCACAAGGAGGACGCCTTGACGCAATACGCCGACGAAGTCCGCCAGCGCAACAGCAACGAGCAGGACCGCGACTGGCTCGCGCGCTCAGCCGGCGCGCGCGGCCGCAACGTGGGGCCGTCGCAATGAGCACCAGCCACGCATCGGCCGCCGCGCGCCATGCAGCCGCCGTGTCTGCGCGGCAGGGCTCGCCTGCGAGCCAGGGCGACACCGTGCAGCAGCAGGCTGCCTGGCAGCGCGAGATGGAGCGGGCGCAAATGGCGAACTGGTTCAAGCCCCCGCTCGCCGCGGACAAGAGCAGCGCTGCCGCGTCGTCGGGTCGCGCGCCCGAAGCCCCGGCCCGCACCGAACGGCTCGGTGCGGCGCTGGCGCAAGTCCCGGCTGCGATCACGGGCAGCAATCCGGCCGCCGCCGCCTCCGAACTGGCCATGCCTTTGGAGCCGCTCGTGGCAAGCCCGCGAATCGGCGTGGCCGATGTCTTCGGAGGTGCCGCGCGAGCGCCGCACGCAGCCGTACGGTTCTTCGCGGAGATGCGCCCCGCGGTCGCCGCAGAAGCGCCTGCGGAAACCAGGCCGCTGGCCGATGTGCAACTGCACCGCGGCGCAAGCGTGCTCCCGACATCGGACAAGTCCGTGGACGACAGCGCGCCGGACGCACAAGCCGAAGCCGTTGCTGAATCGCGGACACAGTCGTCGTCCACGCCCGATGCCCAGGCACCCGTGCGGTTGCACGAGGAGTCCATGCCCGAAGGCCAGGCCGTGTGGATCGCCATGCGCGCGGATGACGATGCGCTAGCGGCCATGCTGCCCCGCATCGTGGCGGACCTTCAGCGCGGCGTGCAGGACCGCGGCCAGCGCCTGCATCAAGTCGTGTGCAACGGGCGCCTCGTGTGGCGCGCGGATGCCGGGGCGCCTGCGGCCGGCGACATATCCATTCCGGGCGGCGCGAGCGCCGCCCAACCACGGTCGATTCATTTCATTCAAAGGGGGCGTGATGGCAATTGATGCAATAGGCAGTGCGGGTACCACCAACCTGCAGGCCAACAGCCTGGGCATGGAGGACTTCCTCAAGATCCTCTTGACCCAGCTGACCTACCAGGACCCGCTCAAGCCCATGGACAACCAGCAGTTCATGGCGCAGATGGCCCAGTTCACGAGCCTGGAGCAGACCCAGCAGCTGAACAACAAGATCGCCACGCTGATCACCAACCAGGCCGCGCTGCAATCGGTGGGCCTCATCGGCAAGACGGTCGACATCACGACCGCGAGCGGCGCCGTTACCGGCACTGTGAGCGCGCTTTCGCTTTCGGGCGATTCGCCGCTCCTCACGGTGCGCACCACGGCGGGCGCCACGCTGACCAACATCTCGCTCAGCCAACTGGTGTCGGTGCGATGACTGCCGCGCGGCCCGCCCTGAAATCGCAAGAAAGGATGTCCCATGCTTGAGTCCATCTACGTCGGCATGACCGGGTTGCTCGGCTACTCGCGCGGCCTGCGCGTGATTGCCAACAACACCGCCAACATCAACACGCCGGGCTTCAAGAGCTCGAGCCTGCAGTTCGCGGACATGTTCTACACCGGCGGCAACCTGAGCGGCGGCAACGCAAGCCAGAACTACGATCAGGTCGGCTTCGGCCTCAACACCACCGGCACCGCGATGTCGTTCAAGCAGGGCGAACTGCGCCAGACCGGCAACGACCTGGACATGGCGGTCGACGGACAGGGCCTGTTCGTGCTGCAGGACGCGGAAGGCAAGACCACCTACACCCGCGCCGGCCAGTTCAAGTTCGACGACAACGGCGTGCTGGTGAGCCGCAGCGGCGGCGAGAAGGTCATGGGCATGGACGACAGCGGGAACTTGGTCGAGATCACCCTTGCCGGGCAGATGCAGAACGAAGGCAAGCCTACGTCGAAGCTCAAGTTTTCGGGCAACCTGTCGAACACGGACACCGTCATCCCGGCCGTGGGCAATGTTCAGGTGGTCGACGCGGGAGGGATTGCGCATACGTTGAGCGTGAAGTTCACCGTCACCAGTGCGACGACCGCCGGGACCACGGTCAAGGTCGAATTGATGGACGGCACCGCCGTCGTTGGAAGCGGAGTGATGGTCTTCATCGATGGCAAGCCGACGCCACAGACCAGCCTGGTGAACATGACATACGTGCCCGCCGGCCAGCCGCCCATGGCGTTGACGCTGGATTTCAGCGCCGACGTGAGGCTTTTCGCTGGTCCTACAACCCTCAAGATGGACAGCCAGGACGGCGTGGGCCCAGGCACCCTCAGCGGCACGGCCTTCGACGGCAACGGCGTGCTCCGCATAACCTACTCGAACGGCCAGACCACCAAGGGTGCGCGCCTCGCGCTCGCGCGTTTCGACTCGCCCGACGCCGTGGGCGCGGTGGGCAACAACCAGTTCGAGATCCTGAACAAGAACGCATGGCACTTCGGCTCGGCCGGCGAAGGCGCGTTCGGCACCGTGCGCGCGGGCCAGATCGAGATTTCCAATGTCGACCTGTCGCAGGAGTTCAGCGACCTGGTGATCATGCAGCGCGGCTACCAGGCCAGCTCGCAGGTGATCTCCACCGCCAACGACATGCTGCAGGAACTGTTCTCGATGAAGAGCAAATGAACGCCTTGTCTGCCCGCGGTGCCGCGTCCTCTGCGCTGCTCGATCCCGCCGAATCGGTGCTCAAGGCTCGACCCTTGCGCAGCTGGGAAGCCGCGCAGAAAGAGGCCGTGCGCGTGCTCTTCGCCGGCCTGCACCGCGACTGGAGCGCGGAATGGGTTCCCGTGCGTGAAACGGTATCCATGCTGGCCGATGTCGAAGTCGTCGAGCCCGAAGGCACCCTGGTGCTGGCGGGGGACGAAGTCGCCAGCTGGTCCTTTGCCGAAGCGCCGCGGCGTGCCGGCGCGTCGCTGCCGGATTCGCTGCCGCGCAGCGCCCGGGACGCTTCCCAGGCGGCCCTTCAGGCGCTGGCGGACCGCATGTTCGCCTTCGACCTGGCCACCTCCGCCACCGCGCCTGTCGCACCGGCGGTCGCGCCTGCCGTGGTGCGCGCCGCATGGGCAGATTGGCTGCAGCGCCTTGGCAAATTGCTCGGAGGCTTCGCGCTCCAGATGCAGCCGCCGAAAGGCGCGCCGGGAACGAGCGTTCCTTCGGACCCCTGGTCCGGCGTTCTCTGCGTGCGCTGGAACTGGTGCGGCGGCGTCTGGAGCCTCGGGCTGCCGCATGCCGTGGTGACGGCCCTTCTGGGCAGCCAGGCGACGAAAAAAGCCGTTCCAGCCGCACCCGCGCAGAGGCTGCCGAAGGCGCGGCTGGACCAAGCCCTGGCCGGCGAGCGCGTGGCGCTGCGCGTCATGCTCGACGGCGTCGAACTGAACCTGGGCCAGCTCCAGGAGCTGCGCCTGGACGACGTGATTCCACTGCAACACCTGCTCGATGCACCGGCGCTGGTCATCGGCACGGACGGCACGCCCGTGTGCCGCGGCTGGTTGGGGCAAAGCGATGGCCGCATTGCCATCGAACTGGCCGTGCAGGCAACCCCCAACCCGAACACTCACCCATTGAAGGAAAAAACGCCATGACGAAAGCCCTGGAAGGAATCGTTGCCGACAACCGTACCGGCGCGGCCAACACCGCAGCCGAGGGGCGCGGCGAGCTTCGAGCGCGCCCCCAGCAGGCCAGCGGCCTGCCCACCGCGCAGATCATCGCGTTGCCCGACCTGCATGCCGACGCCGATGGCGGCACCGCGAACCGTGCGGCCGATGCGCCGATCCTGAAAGACTGGAACCCGCTGCACCAGATCAAGGCCAAGCTGCAGGTGTGCGTCGGCGAAGCCACGATTTCAGTCGGCGAGCTGCTGAGCGCCAGGGAGCACCAGGTGCTGCGCCTGGACCGCGGATTCGACCAGCCGGTCGACCTCACCATCGAAGGCAAGGTGGTGGCACGCGGCCAGCTGGTGGCGGTCGATGGCCACTTTGCGGTTCGCATCACCGAACTGCCTGTTGCCCTGGGCCTGGCTTCGGGATCCTGACGGATGCACGCTGTGTTGCGGTGGATGCAGACAGGGGCCGCTGTTCGAAGGGGCCTGACGGGCTTCGCCATGGCGGCGGGGCTGCTGCTGGCGTTGCCTGGTCAAGCGCAGGAGACGCGCACCGGCGGCGCCCAATCGCAGCCGGCCACCAGCCTGCCCGACAGCATTCCGGTCAAGCGCGAACAGCCGAGCGAAATGACCGGGCCCGCGAGCGATCGCTGGTGGATCGGCGCCGTCATGGCAGGCGGCCTTCTCGCGCTCGCGTTCGTCATCGCCCGCCGGCGTGCGGGTCCGGCCAAGGCCTCGGGCGCGTGGTGGACGCGATTCGGCGGCTTGCTGGACACGGTGCCTTCGCACGAGATCCAGAGGGTGTCGAGCATGCCGCTGTCGCCCCGCCACAGCCTGCATGTCGTGGTGTGGAACGGCCGGCGGTTGTTGCTGGGGTGCACGGAGCAGTCCATCCAGCTGCTCGCCGAAACCGCGGCCACCGAGCCGGCGGAGTCGACTTCCATCGTGCGGGGGGAGACGCGATGAAGCGGTCCTGGCGCACGATCCTGGCACCCATGCTGCTGGCCTTTGCATTGTTCGGCCTGCCGGTGGACGACGCCCGCTCGCAGTCGCAGGACGATGCCGCATCGGAGGTGGTGCCCGGCAGTCCGACGCTGGAAGCGCCACCTGCGCCACCCGCGCCACCAGTCGCAACACCACCGTCGTCTCCCGCCATCGTTGCGCCGGGCGCAGCGCCTCTGGCGGCAACGCCTGCGGCAGCGGCGCCTCCGGCGGCTGCGCCATCGGTTTCCACCTCCGAGCCCAAGGCCGCGCCAACTGCCGCGGCCAATCCGGTTCGCTCCAGGGCGACACCAGCCGCAGCAGCGACCCCGACACCGACCCCGTCCACCACCCCGGCGACCGAGACCGCGCAGGCGCTGCGTGTCGTGCTCGGCCTCACGGTGCTGGCTATTCTTCCGGCGCTGCTGGTCTGCCTCACCAGCTTCCTGCGGATCATCGTGGTGCTTTCCATGCTTCGCCATGCGATCGGCATGAACGAGACGCCCCCCAACACCGTGCTGATCGGCCTGGCGCTGTTCCTCACGCTGTTCACCATGTCGCCGGTGCTGCAGAAGGTCAACCACGACGCGTTCGAGCCCTTCATGGCCGGCAAGCTGTCGATGGAGGAGGGCTACGGCAAAGGCATCACGCCGCTGCGAGAGTTCATGGTGCGGCAGACGCGCGAGGCCGACCTGGCACTGATGGTGGAGCTGTCGAAGGCGCCCAGCCCCAAGTCGATGGACGACATCAGCAACGTGCAGCTCATTCCGTCGTTCATGCTGTCGGAGCTGCGCGCGGCGTTCCAGATCGGCTTCGTGATCTTCCTGCCGTTCCTGTTGATCGACCTGATCGTCTCCAGCATCCTCATGGCGCTGGGCATGATGATGATGCCGCCCACCACCATTGCGCTGCCGCTCAAGGTGCTCATGTTCATTCTTGTCGATGGCTGGAGCCTGGTACTCAAAGCCCTGGTCGGCAGTTTCCATTGACGCTCCGAACGCCATGCCACGCCTGAGCTCAGCGCTTCAACCATCGCCACAGCCGTTCTTCGACCCGGCGGTGGAGCCGGTCAGGCTCGACGACGTGGTGCCCGAGGCGCCGGACGTGACGGCGGCACTCTGGACTCGATGGCGCAAGGAACACGACGAGGCGGCGCGCGAGCAGTTGATCTGCCACTACCTGCCCTACGCCAAGATGGTGGCCGCCACGGTCTACGGCCGGCGCACCCACAACGACGTGGAGTTTGCGGACTACCTGCAGCTGGCCCGCGTGGGCCTCCTCGAGGCGGTGGACCGCTTCGAGCCGGGCCAGGGAGCGCAGTTCAAGACCTTCGCGGCCAAGCGCGTGCAGGGCTCCGTGCTCAACGGCCTCACGCGCCTCACCGAGAAGAACCAGCAGATCAGCGTCGCCATGCGCCTGCGCCAGGAGCGGCTCGAAGCCGTCAAGGATGCTGCTGCGGCCGCCGAAGACGCCGGGGATGGCCAGGCCGGCGCCACCGCCTCGGCCGGGCCGCGCAGCGCCGACAAGCTCTTCAAGTACCTGGCCGAAGTGGGCATCGGACTGGCGTTGGGCGTGCTGCTCGAAGACACGGGCATGGTCGATGGCGAGGCATTCGACGGCAATGCCCACGCACCATCGCCGGAGGTGAGCTATTTCCGCAAGACCGAGATCCTTCAGCTGCGCACCGTGCTGCGCGACCTGGTGAACCAACTGAGCGACCAGCAGAAGAGCGTGATCCGCCAGCACTATCTGCAGGAGGTTCCCTTCGACGACATCGCGACGATGATGGGCGTCACGCGCGGGCGCGTCTCGCAACTGCACCGCCAGGGGTTGTTGCGGCTGCGCGAGCTGCTGGCAAAAGATGCGCGCTGCGACGTCTCCTTGTGACGTTCCATTCCTGGCCGGACAACCTACATTCCTTCTTCCATGACCGATCCGAACGCATCCTCCTTGTCCGCCGCGCGCCAGCGCCTCGACCGGCTAGACGGCTTCCTGCGGGATGACCCGTCCAACAACGCGCTGCTGATCGATGCGTTCGAAACGGCGCTCTCGTGCGGCGAATGGGAGCGCGCGCGCTTCCATCTGCAGCACGGCCAGACGCTGCACACCGAACCCCTGGCGTGGCGCCTGCGCGAGGGCGACTTCTGGCTGGCGCAGCAGCGCTACGACGAGGCGCTCGAGGTGCTGCAGGCCCTGGCGAACACGCCGCAGCCGCCCCTCGGCTTTACCGAAGTGCTGCTTCACAACCTGGCTTTCATCGAGCTCAAGCGCGGCCGCTATGCGGACTGCGCGGCCCGGCTGGCGCCGGTGCTCGAATCGCCTACCGCGAGCGGGCAGGGCGCGGACGCGCATCCGCCGGTTGCAACCCGCGCCTTGCAGCAACTCTGGTTGCGGGCCCTGCACCACGACAGCCAGCTCACCCGGGCCATGGCCTGGGCGCTGCAGGCCGAGCAGCAGAAAAGCCTCGACGTGCAGGCAGCCGGCATTGCCAGCCTGATTGCCATCGATGCGGGCGACTTCGCCGCGGCACAGCGCTGGTCGGCAGCCAGCCTTGGCGAAGGTTCTCCCGCGGACCATCCCGTGGAAAGCCTCGTGACCCAGGCCTCGCTCGCCCTGGCCGCCCGCGATGCGGCACGCGCGATCCACTTCGCCGATGCCGCGCTGCAGCGCCAGCCGGGCGATGGCCGCGCATGGTCGACGCGCGGCTTTGCGGCGCTGCTGGCCAGTGACCTGCCCGCGGCGCACGGCGCCTTCGTGCAGGCACTGTCGGCCATGTCGCAGCACATCGGCACCTGGCACGGCATGGGGTGGACGCAGATCCTGCAAGGCGACCTCGCCGGTGCGCGCGCGAGCTTCGACACCGCGCTCGCGCTGGACCGGAACTTCGCGGAAAGCCATGGCGGATTGGCCGTCGTGCTCGCCATGCAATCGCAGCGGCAGGAAGCCGAGGAGCACGCCGAGCTGGCATTGCGGCTGGACAAGAGCAACCTCTCGGGCCGCTATGCGCAGGCCTTGCTCAGCGGGGAAGTGAAGGATGCCAAGGACGTGCAGCGCTTTGCGCGGCGCCTGCTCGGCGGAAGGGCGGGGCCGCTCGGGGGCGACATGGGCGACATGTTCCCGTCGCCCGATGCTGCCACCGGGGCAGGCCCCGGCAACGACAACGCTTAACGCGGGACGATCGCAGGAGAGCCCGGGCCTGCATCGGCGAGCAGCAAGTCTCCTGCCTCGCGCAACGCTGCGCTCAACTGGGGATCGCCCTCCATGCGCTGCAGCACCGCGTCGACCATCTGGTCGAAGCCGCGGTCATCGAGACGCTCGCGGCCGAACGCCTGCATCAGCACCGACTCCAGGAAAAGCCGGAACGCCTTGCGTTGCCGCTGCGGATCGTCTGGTGAAAGGGAGCGCACGCGCAGCGCCACCATCTGCTGGATTTGCGCATCCTCGTTCGCCGGTGCGCTCGGCGCTGCCTCGCCGCTGGCGCGGGATGCGTGGCCGCTCTCGCCTCGCGTCGCATGCGCATCGCGGCCGGCCACCGGGCGGTCTTTGGCCTGCGCCCGAAACTGCGCGGCGAACTGGGCGCGAATCATCGCGGCCAATTGCGTCGACGGATCAATCATGGACAGGTGCGCGAGCGGCGGTGAATAAAAAGAAAAGCGGTTGGAGCCGTGGCCGAAGAATCAATGCGAGCGGCCTTGCTGCTGGTAGTTGGCCAGCAGCACGTGGTTGCTGGATTCGGCTTCTTCGGTGGCTGTTTCTTCTTCGGTGCTCGCCGGCTTGCTCGTCAAGGCGTTGATGCCCGCGATGACCTTTTCGATGTCGCCCGACAGCGCGCTGTTGGTGGTGTTGAGCGTGAGGCCTTGCCGGTAGTGCCGCAGCGCTTCGTCGAAGCTGTCTTGCGCGAGGGCTGCGAAGCCGCGAACGAAGTGCGGCAGTGGATCGGCTTCGGGCAGGTCCAGCAGCGGCTGCCAGGTGAGCAGCGCGATCGCCGCACGTCCGGAGCTGAACTGCAGCAGCCCCAGTTGATAGCGCGCCATCGGAAAGCCCGGCTCCAGGAGCGTGGCGTTGGCAAAGGCGGCCTCGGCGGCATTCATGTCGCCGAGTGCGGCGAACTCGGCGCCCATCAGGAACTGCGGCAGACCCGCGCTGGGCTCGGCCGCACTGGCCTTCTGGAACCATTCGATGGCTTGCGGGCCGTCGTTGGCCTGGCTGGCCGCCATGCCGCTGGACATGAGGGCATCAAATGAAGTCGGGTCAGGGCTTTTCATCACAAACATCCTCCGGTGCGATAGAGGCATCGCGTGCCAGGAAAAAACGGCGCTGCCGCTCGCGTGGGGCATTGTCGCGCGGAGCGCTGCTTGAAACGACGAGGCGGACTCCTGCGAGGGGTCATCGGCGCTTTCGCTAAACAAATCGCCAGAACGCTGGATGACTTGCTTGATGAACACCACCAGCACCGCATACACCTACGCTGCCTTGTCGCAAGGCGGAGACTCCTCGGCAGAGCTCGACGATCTGGGCGAGGCGTTTGCCGCTGCGCTGCGGCGGAGCGATTGGAGCGAGGCGCAACGGTGCCTGCATGCAGCGGCGGATCGGGAGGAAGAGGACGCCGCTGCGTGGGCTCTGCGCAGAGGCGACTGGTTCCTGGCGCAGCAACGCTGGGATGACGCGGAAAGCCATCTCAAAGGATTGCTCGCGGCCGATGAGCCGGCGGACGATCCATTCCAGATGGCTGTGCGTCACAACCTCGCCTCGATCGCATTCATGCGGCGCGACGATGCCGGGTGCGTGGCCTGGTTGTCTCCCTTGCTCGAGGTCGATGGCGTTGCGAGGTCGCTGCCTTCGGGATTTCTGGCTGCGCAGATGTTGTGGGTGAGGGCGCTGCATCGGTCGCATGCGGTCGATCGGCTTCTTCGGTGGGTGGCGCAGCTCGATGCATCGGGGCAACTCGATCCGGCAGTGGCCGGTATAGCGAGCCTGGCGAGTTGGGAGCGGGGCGACGTTGCTTCGGCGAGGCGCTGGGTTGCGACGGGGCGCAGTCGGGGCGAGGCTGTGTCGGCGGAGTGTCTGGTGGCGGCGGTGTTTCTTTCCATTGCAGATCGTGGCTCTCATGTCGAAATTGGAAAGTTGGCTGAGGAGGCTTGTGCGCGGTGGCCTGCTGATGGGCGAGGGTGGGCTGTGCGAGGGTTGGCCAAGCTCCTGGCGGGAGATGCCGAGAGCGCCAATTCCGATCTGGAGCGTGCGATTGCCACCGCGCCTCACTATGCGCTGGCTTGGCGGGGGATTGGTTGGGCGCAGATACTTTTGGGCGAGCCCGCGGTCGCGGAACATAGCTTTCTGTCAGCCCTGAAGTTGGATGATCGACATCCAGAAAGCCATGGTGGATTGGCTGTGTCGCTGTTGATGCAGCGGCGGGAAGCCGAGGCTCGGGATTGCCTATCGATGTGCCAAAACCTCGATGCCGAGAGTCGATCTGGGGCATATGCCGAGCGTCTGCTAGTCCGTCACTCCGAGGTTGCACTGGATCTTGCGGAAGTGCTCGCGGGGTTGGATTAGCACTTTTTCCATGGAAATCGAGGCGAATGCGCTTCGCAGTCGAACCGATCCTGGGTCGCTCGAAGATCGGCGCAGGCCTCGGGCGTGAAGCGGCACTGGCTATGCCCAGTCGCCGGTGAATTCACTCCAGTGCTTTCCATAAAACTTGCCGGCTTCCAGACGTACGTGCGCTAACCATTCGTCATCGTATTTGGGAAGAGGTAGTTGATGATTGACAACCGTAGTGTCAAGAATCGGATGCGCTGGCAGCGAGAAGCGAGAAGAAAAAACAATCTCGCGCAAATGGTGCCAAGCCAGAATTTCTTGAGGGTAAGCGGCGTTGATTGGAAGCCCCAAAGGAGACATCAAATCGGGCGCGGCATATCGCTCTAAATGAATACAGGCAGCATCAAAAATCGCCGCTTGCATTTCTGCCTCGCTGCCGGTTGTTTTCCACAAAGGTAGATAAGTTTCAAGCGAAGAATTCGCTTCGGACTCAAATGCCCATCGTTTTTCATTCCAGCACTTGCTCAGTAGATAAATGTGCTCGAACAGGGCCGTGTCAAAGAGCATGGAGGCGCGCAGATCGTCCTCTTTAAGTTGGTGAATGACTTGTATTTGTGCCGCCCACCAATTGGACAATTTGTAATTTCCATGCGCGATAGAGCGTGTAAGCCCTGTCAGGGAAATTTGAGAGTCGTATGCGCCATGATTGATTTTATTCTCCAGCACATATTTCATATCCGAGAGCTGGATTTCAAATGCCAACAGCAAATGCGCCAGCCCTCTTGAACGAGTAATGGGCGCTTGAGGGCTTTCCGTGGTTGTCTGTAGGTAGCCATTAACTATGTGGTGAAGGGCAATCCCTTCAATATAGCGTGCACCAAACATTCGCTTCCCAGCATTTGCGGCAACACCTTTTAGGCATTCATCATGAAATACAGCGGTGAATTCCTCTGTTTTTGTGAATTCAACTAAATCACTGAAGATGATTTTCGTAATTCTTTCCTGATCGATAGAATCGAGTTTCAATTTTTCTTCCATGACTACCACCTTCGAATAGTGACATCCGGCTTTGCAGTTAGAACGCGACTTCCGCTGATCAGATAGCCCGGCGCTAGACGATTCACACTGATGTCGTTCTGAATGCTGAGTGCCTTAGTGTAAGTGACTTGGTCAATGCTGATTCCAGGCCTGTATCGGGCCAAGCCACTGGTAAGCTTTACGAGTTGCAGCGCAGTATAGACGGCAGATCCTTTGCTTTGATCGATCGAGAGCTTGGGTGCCGTGCCGTCTGCAGATGTTTTTATTTCCAAAGGCGTCCACTGGCCAGCATGGATCCCTGTGGCCGCCTTGCCGATGGCATCCAACCCTTGTTTGCTGTTGTTTTGCAGGATGGCCAAGTCACTGAACAATTGAGATGACTTAAGAAATCCATAAGCAACCAATTCACCATACTCTCCAACGTTTCCAAAGAAGTTTTTAACGGTCTTGCTTAGAAAACTGATGCTGAGAGTTTTGTTGATGCCTTTGTAGGTGGCTTCAAGTCCAAGGTCCAAGGCTTTTTGAATCAAAGGATTTTCCAATCCAGATCCTGCCTTGATTAGTTCCTTTATGGTGCTTACCTGCTTTGCTGTGTCGCTAATACTGCTCATTGTGGGCAATGTCCCAACAATTCCAAGCATCGCTGCACCCAGTGGATTTCTTGAAGCGGCTAGTTCCCAGACCGGCGCGTGAGCAAAATTACCTGCTGACTCGCCCTGAAAGGCGCCAATTTCGGATATTGCTCCAGCACCTATAAGCAACGACGGCACTCTCGATCGCCTCGGATCGACGGTGATTTGTCGCAAAGATTGCCCGTCTGATGTAGCCCAGTCCGCAATGTATGCCAACTCTGGATCGCTGATTTTCAGCCGATTGAAAGTGCTGATGGTTTGATCTGAGATGGAGTCAGATTGAATTCCTGCATTTCGCTGAAGTCCATAGGAAATCGCATTTGAAATGTCGGCATTCTGTTGCAATCTTCCAAGCAGTGAGTCTCTTGCGCCAATCCACTGTTCGTCAGACATGTCATAAACATGACTGCCGGAGAAAAGCTTGACGAACGGCGAATTTTCTTTGTTTGCTCGAATATCTTGGGCGATATCGAGAAGCAGGCCATTGGATTCCTCTCCTTGCAATAGGCCGGCCAATCCCTTGTTGAAATTCGCCCATTCAGCAAAAGAATCCGAGGACTTCAGGAACATATCTTTGGATGGGCGTGGCACGCCCAAAACGTCGTCGATCCATCCTACTTTCTGCATCTGGCCTGCATCCATGTCTTCGCCGTAAGCCACGGCCTGCGAAACGACGATGTCGTCTGAGGAAGCGGTCGCACTCGAAGCGCCGCTTGCTCCGTTTGCAGGCGGGACGTACTGCCCAAAGGCTTCTGCAACGGATGAACCCAGCGCATTGCCAAAGGCGTCTGTAGCCACCTGAGCGGCGCTGACCCGGCCTCCTCGCATGGCGGCGGTGGTCAAGCCACCCGCCAAGCCTGCCAAGGACCCAGCCAAAAGGCCTTTCCCAAAGTTGAAGCCAGCCTGCGGGTCGTACCCTGTCAATTCGTTGACGCCTGCAGTCACTCCTTGAGCCACGCCGGCTCCAACAGCGGATGCGGCTACACCTCTCCAACTGAAGCTGCTCTGCAGTCCAGTTGCCACGGAGATGCCCTGCGTGATGGCGCTTGACAAGGCTGCCCTCCCCGCGAAGGCCGCTACTCTGTCCATGCCCTGAACGCTCGGGCCGACAGGGCCGAAGTAGCCTCCCACGCCAGCAGAGACACCGGCACCAAGCGCGCCCAACGCCACACCCTTCCAGCTGAATTCATCCTGTGCGCCGATGGCAATACCGACGCCCTGACTGACGATGGAGCCGACAGCGCCGCCAATCACGGCCGCTCCCATGGCCGCACCTGCGCCGATACCGCTCAACGCTACGGCGCCGCCCATGCCCGCTGCTCCGGCGGCCACACCGCCTGCCATTGCCGCGCCCCCGGCAGACATGATCCCGGCGAGACCCGCATCTGCGAGCGCTACGCCGGCACCGACGCCGGCTTCCACGCCCGCCATCGCAACCGCCGCCGCCCCCGCTGTAAACACGGCGGCAACCACAGCCACAACGATCACGAGAATCTGCCCAATTCCCCCGCATCCGCCGCCCTTGTCCGCTTGCGGCATCGCCATGTTCGGATTGGTATCCCCAATCGTCCGGCTCGGGTCATACGGCTTGAAGCTGTTCGCGTTGTTCGCCCCGCCCACCTTCGTGGGAATCGTCAGCACCTGCCCCGCCTTCAGGTCGGCATTGCTGCCCAGTCCGTTCGCGTCGGCAATCAGGTACCACAGGCTCTCGTCGCCATAGGCGCCGCGCGCAATGCCCTGCAGCGTGTCGCCGGCGCTCACCGCATACGTGCCGGGGCTCGCCGACGGGTAGTTGCCGTTGATCGGCTGGTAGCCGAAGTTGAACTCCGCCTTCGGCAGGAAGAACGGCGTGCCGTTGGGGAGCGTCGGGTTGTTCTCGTCGCGAATCGAACCGTAGCGTCCCAGCACCTGGCCGTTCACCACCAGCTGGTGCTGGCCCTGGCCCGCCTGTTCGGCATAGACGATGGTGCCGCTGATGTCGCTCACGAAGCTGCGGTTGTCCAGGGGCTTGGTCACGTCGTTCACGGCGGTCAGTTCGCCGCCGTTGCCGTACTCCCACACCGTGCCGCCCGGGTTGGTCACTGTGCTGGTGCCCAGGGTGGTGAGCTGGCGATAGCCCTCTGCGCGCCCGTAGGTGTTGGCGTAGTTGGTGACGTTGCCGCCGGCCCAGTCGAACACGGTGTATCCCAGCAGGTTGCCCGCGCTGTCGTAGCCGCCCGCGGTGCCCATGCCGGGCTTCAACGGTGCGGGCAGGGCGTCGTAGACGACCGCGTATTTCGGCGTGTTGTCGCTCTTGTAGACGTCCTGGCGCACGATCTGGCCGTTGGCGTTGTAGCGGTTGATGTGCGTCTCGCTGCCGGTGCCCGCCAGCGTCTGGCCGCTCAGGTTGGTGCCGTTCAGGGCGTTGATGTACGCCTGCGGCAGGGAGCCCGCGGGGCCGGTCTGGATGACGCGGCTCGCGCCGTCGTACAGGCGCGCGTCGGTCTGCACGCCGTCGCGCACCACGCTGGTCATGCGGTTGAGCGCGTCGTAGCGGTACTGCTCGGTGGTCTCGCCGAGCGTGGCCACGTAGCTCGTGGGCGTGGTGCTGTAGATGGCCGAGCCGTTCTCGTCGAAGCCGACGATCTGGCTCTGGCCGTTGACCGTCATCACGCGCGTGCCGTTCCAGGTGTCGGTCACGCGGTTGCCATTCTTGTCGTACGTGATGCGGTGCCCCTCGGCGCCCAGGTTGCCTTGGGCGTCGGCCGCGTTCGCCACGGTCTGGCGGTTCATCTGGTCGTACTGGAAGAACAGGTTGCTGTCCAGGCTGGTGTCCTGGTTCAGCACGTGCGTGCGGATGTTGGTGCGGTTGCCGACCTTGTCGTACTCGATGTTCACGTAGGCGCGGCCATCGGCCACCCAGCGCATGCGGCCGAGCGCGTCGTAGGCGATGTGGTTGTCCTTGTAGACCACGTTGCCCTTGGCGAACCACTCGCGCACGCGGTTGCCGGCCATGTCGTACTCGTACTTCTCGTCTTGCGTCGTGGTGCGGTCGTACACGCGCTCCAGCAGGCCTTCGCTGTTGTAGTGGTACTCGCGGTTGGCGCCGCTGTCGAAGGTGAGCTGCCTGGCGTTGTCGTAGGTGTAGGCATAGGCCCGGCCGCCGAAGTCGGTGTGCGCCTGGACCTTGCCGAAGTAGTCGTAGCTCCAGGTGGCGATGTAGCCGTTGCCGTCGACTTCCGCGATCTTGTTGCCGCGCGCGTCGTAGGCCACCTTGGTGCTCTGGCCCATGGGCTGGATCGTGTTGACCACGCGGCCCTGCAGGTCGTAGACGTAGCGGATGGTCTCGCCGTTGCCATTGGTCTGGCTGAGCTTGCGCCCGGCCTGGTCCCAGGTGTTGGTCTCGACGATGGCGCGGGTGTCCACCAGCTGCGCCACGTTGAACGTGGTGTTGACGCCGTAGACGTTGACCACGCCGTGGGTCGTGGTGAGCAGCCGGCTCACGTTGTCGTAGGTGAAGCTGGTGGCGCGGTCCATCGCGTCGATGGTGCTCACCTTCTCGCCGAAGACGTTGTAGGCGTGGCGGATCGTGCCGCCGTCCGCATTGAGCTCCTGCACCAGGTTGCCGACTGCGTCGTAGACCTTGCCCAGAATGTTGCCGTTGGCGTCCTTGACGGCGACCTGGCGTCCCAGCTTGTCGTAGAACAGCTGGGTGACCGGTGCGCCGGCGGTGTTCGAATTGCCGTCGGCGTCAGGCTGCTTCTGCTCGACCAGCTGGTTGTTGGCGTTGTAGCGGTAGGTGGTGACCCAGCCCGCCGAGCGCGGATCGCTGATCGAGAGCACATTGCCCCAGCGGTCGGTGTTCTGGTTGACGACCGGGCGCGGCGAGCCGCCGTTGCCGGACAGCCAGATGGCCTGGCTGCCGGGCGCGCCGGAGGTGCCGGTCTCGCTCACCGTGGAGCTGCCCTGGACCGTGGTCACGCTTGCGGCAAAGAGCGGCGGCATGGCCGGAACGATGAAGCCTGGGGTGTAGGGGGGCGTGGTGTCGGTCACCGTCGGTGCCGGCGTGGTGCCGGGCACCCACACGTCGACCATGCGCCATTCGGTGTGGATCTCGGTGTACGGAACCGCCGTGACCACGCCGTTCACCAGTTGGTAGCCCTTGCCCAGGCCGGTGATCGCGTTGCCGGATTCGTCGTGGCCCGTGACCACCATGACCGGCGGGCCGTAGATCGGGCTGCCCGAGTGCGAGCTCACGATGTACTGCGATGGGTCCGCCGGCGTGACGAGCGTGGGCACCTGCACCCATGTGGTCTGGGTCTGGTACTGGGTCTCGTAGCGCGTCTCGTAAATGATGTTGCCGGCGCCGTCGCGCTGGTAGACCGGCGTGGTGCCGACCTGCACCTGGTAGGTGTAGGGCACCTGCACGTACTGGGTTTCGTAGCGCGGCTGGTAGCCCGTGATCACCGGGCGCTGGACCGGCACCTGGACCGCATAGGTCTCCTGCGTCCAGCCGGTCTGCACGAGCACGTTGTCATAGACGGTGCGGTAGTGCGTCTCGTAGTTCGTGTAGTAGAGGACGTTCCCCCACATGTCTCGCTGGTACTGCGGATTGCCGGCCTCGTCGTAGCCCAGGATGATGGGCGCCCCTTGCACGGGCACCTGGTAGGCCTCCGTGCGAGGCACCTGCACCCAGCCGTAGACCGGCACGTCGCGCGTGCGGTACTGCGTCTCGTAGATGGTTTCGTAGACGATGTTGCCGGCTTCGTCGCGGGCATAGACCGGATCGGTGCCCACCTGCACCTGCACCGCGACAGTCTGCGTGCCCGTGCGGGTTTCGTAGACGGGCGTGGTGATGATGTTGCCCGACTCGTCGCGAGCCGGCACCGGGTCCTGGCCCACGGCCACCTGCACCGGCACGGTCTGCGTGACCTGCTGGAGTTGGTAGGTGTAGTACGGGATGGCCTTCACCGGGCCGTAGATCGGGCCGGAAGACTCGTCGTTGCCGATGATGTCGCGCCCGTAGCCCTGGCCGAAGATCGGCTGGCCGTTCGCATCGGTGCCGATCACCACCGGCGGACCGTAGGCCGGGCCGGAGCCGGTCCAGCCGATGATGTGGTTGGCCGGGTCGTCGGGCGTGATGGTGACGGGCACCGGGAACGGCATCAGCGTCGGGACGTTGTGTCCTTCGCCCGTGGGGCTCACGACCAGGTTGCCGGTCGCCTGCGCTGCCGGCACGGCAACGCCCAGGACGGTCTGGGTGACGAGCACCTGGTACTCGTAGTTCCCCGGCGGCAGGCCGCTGATGTCCACCTCGTGGTTGCCCGTGGGGTTGCCCGATTCGTCGGTACCGACGTTGCCGCCGATCGCGAGGGTGTGCCACTCGCTGCTGCCCTGCAGGCGGTAGCGGAAGGTGGTGTCGCCCGACGGTATGGCGGGTACGGTGTTCGATGCGGCGGGCCAGCGGATGACCGGCTTGGTCGTGGTGGGACCGCTGTAGATCGGGTTGCCCGATTCGTCGTAGCCCGTGATGTTGCCGACCGTGACCGATGCGATGGACACGCCCGGAATCACGGGCAGGTTCACCGGCGGCACCCAGTAGGGCGGCTTGAAGCCCGTGCTCACGATCTGGCCGGTAGCGTGCGCATACGGCACGCCATCGCCCGCGTGGATCCAGAGCAGCTCGTACTCGTAGGTTCCGGCGGCGATGATCGAGACATCGACACCGTCCTTGCCTTCGCCGCGCGCGGAGACCGTGCGCGTGTCCCAGGCGCCGTTGCTGCCGGCCGGACGGATGCGAAAGACCTGCTCGACGTCGTTGCCCGGCGACTGCCATGTGAAGAGGCCCAGCCCGGTCACGCCCGGCTGGTAGAAGCCCATCGGCGTGCCGATCGAGGCCAACGGCGGCGAGGTGAGGTCGATCCGGCCCGAGCCGATCACCGTGGTCACGCCCGCGGCCGTCGTCATCAGCGCGCGGTACTCGTAGTTGCCCGCGGGCAGGCCGCTCGCATTGAAGCGCTGCGCATCGCCGAAGTTGGTGAGGCCGAACGAGGCCCAGCCCGAATCGCCGCTGCTGCCGGCGGGCCGCAGCTGCAGTTGCACCGTGGCGGTCGGATCGTCCGGCGTGTCGATGTCGATCACTTGCCCGCCGTACCCGAGCGAGGTCTGATCGGAGATCTGCTGCCAGTTGCCGTACAGGTCCTTCTTGTAGATCGTCAGGCGCGTGACCTTGCTGATGCCGCCGTTGGGCGCGGCGTCGTCGGCCCACGTGAGCGTCACGTTGTCGACGCCTTGCGCGGTGTTGGTCAGGATCTGCGTGCGGGAGCGAATCTCGCCGCCCGCCACGGTCACCGGCGTCCCCGTGGGATTGCCGGATTCGTCGGTTCCGCCGCCGACGGTCCAGGTCTGCGTGGCGTATTCCATGACGACCTTGACGTCGCCGCTTCCCAGGTTGTGCAGCGGCGCCCAGGAGACGTTCACGGAGTTGGTGCCCTGCCAGGAGACAGTGCCCGACTCGTCCGAGACCTTCTGGCTCGAGCTGCCCAGCGCGGCGTGCGTGTAGAGGCGGCTGTTGCGCGGGCCCGTGTCCCATTCCTCGCGCTCGGCGCCGACGGTCTGGACCACATGGCCGAGCGCGTCGTAGACCGTGTCAGTGCGGCGCAGGTCGCGCCAGGCCAGCTCGTCCGCGTGCTGGAAGGACTTCAGGTCGACGTTCTCGTAGGTCGAACCGTAGCTGAGGATCTGCGCCGTCTGCTTGCCTTGCAGGTTGTAGAAGGCGACCTTGTCCACGCCGTCGCCGGCGTTGGTGCGCCACACGTGGCCTGCGTTGTCGTAGTCGAAATATTCACCGGCCACGCCGTTGACGCTCTTGCGCGTGACTTCGCCGAAGGCGTTGTAGGCGATGGCGGTGTCGGTCAGGCCGGCCTGCGCCTGGCCGACGGTGACCACGGAAGACCCGCTCACCTGGCTCGTGGACGCCGGATCGATGATGTGCGTCTGCTGGCCGAGCTTGTCGTACTGGTAGGCGCGGAACAGCGTGCTGGAGGCGTCGCCGTTGGTCACCGTCTGCCATTCCTTGGCGACATGGCCCTGCGCATCGTACGAGCTGTAGCGGCTCACGCGGTTGGCGTCCGTGCTCTGGGTGGCGTGGCCCAGGCGGTCGTATTGCGTGTACGTCGAGCGGTCGGCGATTTCTTGCCAGTTGTTGTCCGGACCGGCATACCACGGCGAGGTGCCGCCGGCCGTGTAGAGCGCGAGATTGCCATCGTCCTGCAGCACCAGGTGCGTGCCGCCTTGCCCGAAGGTGCCCGAATTCCATACCGCCTGGGAGCCCTTGTAGAGCACCAGGTTGCCGTCGGCCTGGAAGGTGAACCTGTCCGCGCCGCTGCCGCTCGTGGCGGAGTTCCACACGGCCTGCAGGTTGTCGACGCGGTCGTAGACCACCAGGTTGCCGTCGGTCTGGAAGGTGAAGGTGTAGCGCCCGTTGGGCGAGTAGATGCTTTGTCCCGGCGTGAGGCTCTGGCCGGGCGTCATGTCGGTGCGGGGTGCGGTCAGGGCATCGGGCGATACCTTGTAGACGTGGGTGTCCGTCTTGACCACCACATTGCCGTAGGCATCGCGCTGGAACTTGGTGACCGCCGTGAGCAACGCGTTGCCTGTCGACGGCGCTGCTGTGTAGGTCACGCGGCCCAGTGCGTCGTACAGGCTGATCGTGCTGCCACCGGCGGCGTCGATGGTGCGCGTCAGGTTGCCGACGGCGTCGTACTCGTAGCCCGTGACGAGGTCGGCACGGCCGGATGTGCCGTTCGCGCTGGCGCTGTACTCGACCGACAGGCGCGTCTCTGCGGTCTTGCGCCCGCCGCGGTCGAAGGTATAGACCGTGGTCCGGTCGTCGCCGCTGTTGGGCGCGCCCGGAATGGTGGCGCTGGGCGTGCTTGCGCTCCATCCGGCGATGGCCGTGGCGTATTCCTTGTGCACGGCCATGTTGCCGGCACCGTCGTAGGCCTGGGTGGTGAGGTAACCCATGGCATCGACCGATGCGATCAGCTGTCCCCGCTTGTCGTAGTAATTATTGGTACGGATCCAGTCCTGCGTCTGCGCGTTCTTGAGCTCGGCGACCTGCGTCAGGTCGCCGAACGCGTTGTAGACGTTCGCGGTCGTCTTGCCGGCCGTGAAGTACTTGATGGTGTCGGGGGCGCCCGCGTCATAGACGAAGGTCTGGGGTTCGATGACCTTCGCTACACGTCCCACCCGGTCGTACTCGGTGGTCAGCGTGCGGTCGGCGCCGTGGTCCAGGCCCGCGGCATTGATCGCGGCACTGACCTGCGCGGTGGTGAGGCTCGCCGGGTTTCCGTTCGTGAGCGTCGTGACGTTGGCAAAACGCGAGAGCTGCGTCACTTGGCCCCAGACGTTGTGCTGGTAGCCCGTGACGAAGCCGAGCGCATCGACTTCGTAGCGCACGCGCCCGAGCACGTCGTAGGTCTTGTAGCTCAGGTTGCCCGCGACATCGAGGTTGCTGACGGCATTGCCGAAGACGTCGTAGCGGGTTTCGGTGAAGAGCGACTTCAGCACGTCCGAGCGGTTGGCCGGGCCGTTCGCCCCATTGACCGCGAGGTTGTCCGCGCCCGGGTTGTAGACGCCGACTTCCGGATAGATGACCTTGACCTGGTGGCCGAGCGTGTCGTATTCGTAGCGCGTGGTGCGCTGCTCCGGACGGCCCAGCGCCTCGGTGCGTGCCACGAGGTTGCCCAGCGCGTCGTAGGCCAGGCGGGTGACCAGGTTGGCGCTGCCGCTGTGGGCTGCATCGACGACCAGGTTGCCTGCGCCGTCGGTGGTGGCGGCCGTCATTTCGACCGCGGGCGCGGTTTCCTGCGTCAGGCGACCGGCCGCGTCGTAGTCGTAGGTCCAGACCGAGCCCTTCTTGTTGGTGAAGGAGGTCTTCTCGCCCAGCGCGTTGTAGCTGTAGCTTTCGCTGAAGCCCAGCGCATCGGTGCTGCTGCTCAGACGACCGGCGGCGTCGTAGACGAAACCGTTGGTGCGATCGTCCGGATGGACCACGAGGGCCGCGCCGATCGTGGCCGAAGAGCCCAGCGCGCTCGCCGGAATCGACAGCGCGTAGGCGGTGGTCTGCGTCAGCCTGCCCAGGCCGTCGTAGCTGTTCTTGCTGACGTGGCCCAGTGCATCCACGCTGTAGATCGCGCGGTTTCCGGCGTCGAAGGTGCGCGTCGTGGTGCGGTCGGCGGCGTCGGTGCCGAAGAGAAGACGGATGTCTCCATAGCTCGCATCCCAGTTGCCGTTGAGCCCGTTGAAATCGATGCGGTTGGCATACTGCGTCGTGCGCGTGTTGTTGCCCACGCCGTCGTACTGCATCTCGGTGACGGCACCGGTCGAATCGACGCGGATGACCATGCGGTTGGCGGCGTCGAAGGCAAATCTTTCCACCCGGTCGGCGCCCAGGTAGTCGACCGGCGCGGCGGCGTTGACCTGGGCTTCCGTCAGCTTGCTCGTGGCGGTGGGCGCCGCAATGTGGACCGCGAGAGTCCATTGCGTCGTCACGTTGCCGTTCTTGTCGTAGCCGGTCCATGTGAGGCCACCGAGCCCGTCGATCACGAAGACCTGGCGGTTGGCCTTGTCGTAGACGCGGTCGGTGATCCGGTCGCCGCTGTTCGCGGCCACCGTGCTGGGCGATGCGGAGGCTGCGATCGCCGTGGCGTACTGGATCTGCTTGATCAGGTTGCCGTTGTTGTCGTAGACCTGCTGCGTCACGGCGCCGGCGCCGTCGGCATGCCAGCTCAGGCGGTTGGCATGGTCGTAGACAAAGCGCTCGTGCGCGTCGCGTGCCGGATTCGCAATGGCAGCCACCGCGGCCGCGATGGCTGCCGTGGTCGCACTCGTGGTCACAGGGATCGCGGTGGCATAGGCAATGCGGTCCACCACGTTGCCGTTGCCGTCGTAGCTCTGCTGGACCACGGCGCCCGTTCCGTCGACCGTGTAGGTCGCACGGCCGAGCTGGTCGTAGACGAAGCGCACACGCTGGTCGTGCGCTGCGTCGCCCACGGGATTGGGCGTGCTGCCTGGCGTCCAGCCGGCCAGGGCGATGCGGTTCGCATAGGCGACCCGCTCCACGATCTTGCCATTGGCGTCGTAGACGTACTTGACCACTTCGCCCAGGCCGTTGACCGTGGCGGTGAGGCGGCCGTCCTTGTCCAGAACGCGATGTTCGGTGCCGTCCTGGCCCGGGGTGGCGACGATGCGCGACAGGATCTGGGCGACGGTCGGTGCGGCCGGCAAGCCCGTCAGGCTGATCGGCGTCGCGAAGGCTTCCGTCTTGACGATGCGGCCTTCGGCGTCGTAGCTGCTGCGGCTCACGTTGCCCAGCGCATCGACCGTGAAGACCAGGCGGTCGTCGGCGTCATAGGCATAGCGGCGGACGTTGCCGTTGGCATCGGTGTCGCGCACCACATTGCCGTTCGCGTCGTAGGCATAGGTGCGCGTGATGTTCAACCCGTTGGGGTCGACGCGCTCCTCGGCCCGACGGCCAAGGTTGTCGTAGGCATAGCGGATCAGCGTGCCGCCGGGGCTGAGCACCGAGAGCGTCTTGCCGCGTGCGTCGTAGGTGTATTCGGTGACAAGGTTGAGCCCGCTCGGGTCGATCACCTGCCGCAGCAGCTGGCCCTTGAGGTCATACACCATCTGCGTGATCGAGCCGTTGGCGTCGGTCACGGTGATCTGCTGGCCCTTGGCGTCGTAGGCGTACTGGGTCACCAGGTTCAGGCCGTTCGGATCGACGATGCGCAGGAGCAGCCGGTTGGCCGCGTCGTAGGTGTAGGCGACGACGTTGCCGCTGGCGTCCGTCGTCTGGATGAGGCGGTTGGAGCGGTCGTAGGCGCTGCTGGTGGTCGTCAGCGGCGTAGTGCTCGACAGCAGGTTGCCGTTCTTGTCGTAGCTGAAGCTGGTGGTGTTGCCGTTGCCGTCCACCACCTGCTGCGTCTGGCCCTGGCGCGTGTGCACCGTGGTGATGGTGATGTTCTCTGGCGTGGTCACCGAGACGCTGCGCAGTGCCTTGTTGTAGGTGTAGGTGCTGGTGTTGCCCAGTGCATCGGTCTGCGTGAGCACGCGGCCGAAGGCGTCGTAGCTGGACGAACGCTGTGCGTTGAGCGGATCGACGGCGACCACGGTGCGGCCGAGCCGGTCGTAGCTCTGCGTGCGGACGTTGCCGTTGGCGTCGACGGTGCGCGTCGCGCGGCCGAAGGCGTCGTAGACGGCGCTGGTGATCGCGTTGACGCCGGAAGCATCGGCCACGGTGCCGGTGACCAGGCCGCGGCGGTCCACGGTTTGCGTCTGCACCAGGTGCCGGCCATCGCCGATCGCCTGGTCGCGGCCGATTTCCTCGCCGAAGGCGTTGTAGGTGCGCTGCGTCGTGTTGCCCAGCGCGTCCGTGCTCGTGGAGAGCGCGCCCGTGGCGGCGTAGGTGAAGGTCTGCCTGCTGTCCAGCGCGCTGTTCCTGACGGCGTTGATCGCGTTCGTCAGCGCAGAGCCGACCAGGCCGCCGGCGAGGCCGGCCAGGCCGATGCGGGTGCCGTACTGGATGGTGGCCGAGAGCTGGCCGAGCGTGTTGTATTGCTGCTCGGTCACCTCGCCCAGCGCATTGACGGTGTGCGTCAGGTGCCCCGAGGTGTCGTAGAAGAACAGCGTCTTGTTGCCGTATGCGTCGGTGGTGCTGGTGCGCCGTCCCGCGGCGTCGTAGGCATGGGTCAGGCCGTACTGCGCCCAGATGGCATCGATCTGCGCCTGGGTCTGGCCGCCGGTGAGCAACGCGCTGCCCACGCCGCTCAGCTCGCCGACCAACCGGCCCTGGATGTCGTAGCGGGCATTGAGGGTCCGCACTTCCGAGGTGCCGACGGCGGAGGTGGTGCCGACCAGGTTGCCGGCGCTGTCGTACGCATACTGCGTGACGGTGCCTTCGTAGTTGGTCTGCTGCGAGATGCGGTTGAGCTTGTCGTAGACGACGGTGGTGGTGCGGTCCTCGGGCGTGGAGGACGGGCGCAGGCTGGCCACCGTGGTGGCGACGGAGATCTGCGCGAGCTGCGCGGCGTTGACGCGGGTGGCGTAGCGCACGGTTTGCGTGACGTTGCCGTTGGCATCGAAGACTCGCTCGGCGAGGTAGCCCTCCGCGTCGATCTCGGCGACGGTGCGGTCCTGCGCATCGCGCAGCCAGTAGGAGGTCTGGTCGTTGCTGCTGGCCGCGGGAATGAGCTGGGCCAGCGTTCCGGTGGCGCGCAGGGCCGCGCCGGTGGCCGTGGCATAGGTGGTCTGGCTGATCAGGCGGCCTTCGCCGTCGTAGCGCAGCTCGCTCAGGTAGCCCTCGGCATCGAGCGTGGCGCGCAGCAGGCCGTCGCCGTCGTAGAAGCTGCGCGTGACGCGGTCGCTCGTGGCATTGGCCGTGGGCGCAGTGGCGGCGAGCGTCGGTGCGGTGTCCAGCGAAGCGATGGAGATCGGCTGGCTGTACCGGGTGGTGGCCGTGACCCGGGAAGCGGCGTCGTACTGGATGTCGGTGACGGCACCGCCCGCATCGACCGTGCGGACCAGGCGGCCCGCGTTGTCGTAGATGCGCCAGGAGCGCTGGTCCAGCGCGCTGGCAGCGGGACGGAAATCGTCCAGCTCCATGGGGGTGCCGTTCGTGGCGAAGTCCTGCAGCGCCTGGATGAGGCCCACGGCCGGATTGGCGTGAACGATCGTCTGCGTGACCTGGTTGCTCTTGTTGTAGATGTACTCGACCATCTGCCCCGAGGCCGACACCTCCACGCTCAAGCGGCCCTCGTGGTCGTAGAGCATCCCGGTCGCGACCCCGGTGGCGTCGATCTTCAGGTAGGGCTTGCTCTCATCGGCGTAGTAGACGTAGGTCGTCTGTCCGAGCAGCGGCGCGGCCGTGCTGCCCTGCCGCACACTGACCAGCCGGCCGTTGTGGTCGTAGGCGCTGGTGGTGACGAGGCCGTTGGCCATCGTGACCGTGGTCTTGTTGCCCGCGTCGTCGTAGCTCGTGACGGTGGTGTTGTTCAGCGCGTCCTGCGCTGACAGCCGGCGGCCGAGGCCGTCATAGGTGTACTGCGTGCTGCCGTCGGTGGCGCTGACCGTGCTGATCAGTTGCCCGGCGCGGTCATACACATAGTGCGTGACCGACTGGCTGCCGTCGGCAACGCCATTGCCGCTGGCATCGACCTTGCTGAAGACGGTGAGCTGCTGGACCTGGCCGCGCGCGTCGTAGACGAAATCGGAGCGGCTGGACAGCGTGCGGTCCTGGCCGCCGACCCAGTTGACCATCTGGGTCTCGGTCGGCGTGGCGGTCAGCCCCAGTGCGGCGGTGTTGTAGGTGCCGGCGGCATATTCGAGGCTGCTGGTGCGCTGGCCGTAGCTGTCGTAGCGGTATTCGGTGACGCGCCCCTCGGGGCTCAGCACGAAGCGAAGCAGGTTCCGGCCCGTGCCTTCGTAGACGTAGCGCGTGGTCAGCGGTTGCGTAGGCTGAAGGAAAGGGAAGGAGCCCGCGCCGTCCAGGTCGGGCGTGAGGTAGGCGGTCTCGGTCAACAACTGGTTGCGCACGTCGTAGGTGCGCGTGATGGTGTTGCCCGCGGCGTCGCGTTGCAGCACCTGGTTGCCGTTGGCGTCGTACTCCATGTCGACGGCATGGCCCTCGCCATCGACGATCCGGATCACGTCGCCGTTGGCGTTGTAGGCGAAGTCGGTCGTCTGCGCCACGCCATTGGCCGTGGGGCCCTTGATCTGCAGCAGCTGGCCGCTCGCGTCGTAGCTGTAGACGCTCACCCGGCCCTGCGGATCGACCACCGAGGTGCGGCGGTTGGCGGTGTCGTAGCTGTAGTTGGTGGTGTTGCCCGCGCCGTCCTTGACAGTCGCGACCTTGTAGTCCGCGCCGACCTGCACGTACGTGAACTGCAGGCTGGTGCCGTCGGTCTGGGTGACCGATGCAATGCGCTTGCTGGTACCGTCGTAGGTGTAGGTGGTGACGTACTTGAGGTTGTCCGCGACCGAGTTGTCCTCGGGGCTCAGATCGACCGTGACGCTGGCGAGCCGATTGGATGCGTCGTACGTGTAGTGCACGCGCGTGAGCGTCGCGCCACCGGCGGCGACGGTGCGGATCTGCGTGAGGTTGGTGCCGGTGTAGTCGAAGTACGTGACTTCGCCATTGGCATTGGTCAGGCTCTGTACCGTGCCGTTGGCGTTGTAGGCGTAGCTGACGGTGTTGCCGCGCGGGTCCGAAACGGAAACGAGATGGCCTTGTCCGGTCGATTCGTAGCGCTCCACCAGCCCGGTGGTGCCGTCGGTCCAGACGAAGCGGCCGGCGGTTGCGTCGTGGGCGATGGTGTCGAAGGCGCCCGAACCCGTCGTGCTGACATAGAGGCTGCGGGCGCTGTCCCAGCTATAGACGGACTGCGCGCCGTCGCGGTCGGTGCGTGTGAGCGTGCTGCCGGCCGTGGCCACGGTGCCGGTCAGCAGGATCTGCTGGCCGAACGCGCCGACGCGCCAGTTGTCGCCGTTGTCGTCGTTCAGCAGGCCCTGGCTGTTATAGGTGCGCACCGCGCCGATGTCGAGGCCGCGGCCTTCGAGCCGGTCGTCGAAGTCCTGCAGCACGAGGTTGCCGGTGGCGATGTTGACGAACGCCTGTTCGCCGTTCCTGCCCTGGCCGGCGGCGCCCAGTGTGCCGCGCTGCCCGAGCGTGGCCAATGACGTCAAACTCAGACCCAGACTGTTGCCGCTGACGATCGCTACCATTTTTGTGCCCGTCTCTTGTGTTGAAACGAACCGCCATCGTTGAGCCTGCTTTCTGCCCGCCTGCACCAGGTCGGACTTTCAAAGCCCAGGGCCGTCCCTGGTGGCCGTCAACCTCGCTCGCGATCGAGGGTTGACGTGCGGTTCTAGGCAATATGTCCGGGCGAGGAGAAATTTGTTTAGCGGGGAGGCGTCGCGCGGTCTTTGCTTTGTTGTGCGGGCGCCGCTAAACAAATGGCCGGACGGCTGGATATGCTTGAAAAGGATCGGGTCAAACCAATGGGGGACTTCGAATTGGAGCCAGTGCGCGAATTACAGCCGGAAGCCGTGGAGCCCATGAAAAAAGAAGACGTCGTGATCCGGATGTTCGGCGCGTCGGACTCGTTAGAAGCACTCACTTCGCTCATCAACAGGGCTTATGCGACCCTGGACGGCGGCGGCTTCAGGCTCGAGGGCGCCGACCAGTCGGTGGAGCGGACCCGGCAGAAAATTGACCAAGGTGCCTGCCTGGTGGCTGTGCTGAACGACGCACTCGTTGGCACGCTGACCGTGCGCGCCGGCTTTGAGAACCCCGTCTGCGCCTACCTGGCGCGGCCCGACATCGTTTGCCGCTATCAGCATGCAGTGGCGCCAGAGGCCCGGGGCCGCGGCATCGGCCATGCCCTGATGCTGGAGTCCGAACGGTGGGCGCGTGAACTCTATTTCGACGAGATCGTCGGGTATACCGCCGAAGGCCACGCATGGAAGCGCGCCTACTGGCAACGCAACGGAATCGTGGAGGTCGATCGTGTCCAATGGCCGGGCGATGCGTTCTTCAGCGTCGTCGGAGCAAAGCGCCTTTGAACCCCCGCGATCCTTTCCTGGCCGATGCCCCTTGCGCCCGCTGACCTCTCTTTTTCCTGTCCATGCAAATTTATCTCAACGCGATCTTCAATCACTTCCGGGCGCTGCAGGCCTGGGCGGCGGACAAGGACGCCAAGCTGGCGCTCGACGTCAAGACCTTCGAGATCGAGGTCAAGTTTCGCGGGCGCTACTACACGATGCACCCGATGTTCCAGGCCCGCTCCGACGGGCGGGCCGTGCATTCGAGCGTGCTGACCCAAAGCACGATCGGCTTCGGCGGCTGGCGGCCGTATCCGTCGATCCGGCATGCGTATTCCACCGACAAGCGCCTGTTCAAGGCCTTCCTGCGGGAGTCCGGCCTTTCGACCCCGGCGTCGGTGCCATCGGCCACAGCCGTGGCGGCGCCCGATTTCGACTACATCCTGAAGGGCGCCATTGGCTCGTTCGGCAAAGAGATCGCGGGGCCTTTTCGCGCGGGGTCGCCGATCCCCGATGACATCGGCAAGGAGGGCGCAGATCGCGAGAAAGTTTTCGTCGAGGCGTACATCCACGGCCGGATCCTGAAGGTCTGGTTCTGGGGCGGCAAGCCGTTCTTCGCCCATGCGCACGACTATCCCCTGATCACCGGAGACGGCGTTCGCACCGCGGAGCGCCTCGTGCGGGACAAGGCCACGAGCGGCGGCCAGGATTGGGACAAGGACGTCGACCGAGACATCGTCATGGCGTGCCTGCGCTTTCAGGGTGTCGACTGGCATGCCGTGCTGCCGGCCGGCCAGGCGCGCTGGATCGACTATCGCTATTCCCAGCGCTACGAAAGAAACCTCGGCGTCACGCCCCACACCGACAACGCGCTGCCCGATCTCGTGGCAAAGAGCGGCGATCAGACGGACCGCATGGGCACGGCGCTCGCCGCCCTTCTCAGGCAAACCATTCCGGTGCCGGTGATGATCTCGGTGGATGGCATGCTGGACGAGAAGGGCAACATCTGGTGGCTCGAGATGAACACCAATTCGATCGTGCCGCCCGAGGCGTATGCCGCCATGTTCTCGGACTTGTTCTACTAGGCCGCGCCGTTCCCCGTGCCGCATCTCGATATCACCTGCAACGATGCGCTGGGGGGGGCGTCGTTCCGTCTTGTCGAAGCCAGCATCCATTGGGATGACCAGAACCGAAGCACCGGATGGGGGCGGGATGCCGATCTCGGCACGGCGACCTGGAAGGCCATCGGAGAGGCCATCGAGCGCCATTGCTTCGTGACCCTGCCCGAGGTGGTGCATGCGCGGGCAGATGAGCTGCCCGGCTATCTCCATGCGGACCAGTTGATCCGGTATCTGCCGGAACAGGTGGATTCGGCGGTTTCCGGGCTGGCGCCATTCAGCCCGTCGCAACACCGGCTCTGGACCCTCGCGCGGCCTGCACTGGGCGGCGAGGCCCTCCATGTACTGGCCGATTTCGTGTGCAGTCCGCGCGCGTTCGCCGTCGGGTACCGTGCGCAATTGGTCGTTCATGCCTCCACATCGGGCTGCGCCAGCGCGGATGCGCTCGAGGTGGCAGTCCTGCGCGCGACGCTGGAACTCATCGAGCGCGACGCCTTCATGCGGCACTGGTTCTCGCAATCCCCCGGCCACCGGATCGATCCCCGCACGCTGCCGCAAGAGGCACGGACGCGCCTGGACGCGATGGCGCAAGCCGGATGCGAGGTCGGATTGCAATGGCTGCACATGGGGACTCACCCCACATGGCTCGCGTGGGCGCAGCATGCGGAGCGCCACTTCACATGCATCGGCAGCGCGACGGCGCTTTCGGGCATTGCCGCACTGGATGCCGCGCTCAACGAACTGGAAACCACGGCGCTGGCCCGCGCGTCCGGCGTACCCCTGCAGGCCATGGCGCCGCAGGACGTGGCAACGCCCGCCGACCATGCAGCCCTTTATGCGACAGAGCAGTACTTCCGGCGCGCCGACGCTGTCTTGCACGCGACGGCCGCACCGCTTCCCTTCGATGAGGCACTGGCGGCATTCGAGGCGTCGCCTCATGTGCTGTACACGCGGCTCGCGCAGCGTGGCCACACGCCATACTGGGTGGACCTGAGTGCCGAGGAGGCGCGCGATGCCATCGACGGAAAAACGATCTACACCGTCCGCGCCGTGGCGCCGGGATTGATTCCCATGGTGTTCGGCCACGGCCGCCTGCCGCTCGGCATGGACGAATGGCGCCGCACGGGGCGCTTCGACCTGCATCCCTTCACCTGACCCTTCTTTTGCTGCGCAACCATGGACAACTACTGGCGATTCGAAACCTCCGCGGTGCACGCGGGCTACAACGCAGAAGATTCCCAACGCTCGGTGGCGCCGCCGATCTATGAAACCGCGGCGTTTGCATTCGACGATGCGCAGCACGCCATCGACCTGTTCGATGGCAAGAAGGCGGGGCTGGTCTACAGCCGCATCGCGAACCCGAGCGTCCAGATGCTCGAAGGGCGCGTGGCCACCCTGGAGCAGGGGATCGGTGCCGTCGCGATGGCCTCGGGGCAGGCCGCGCTGAGCTGCGCGTTTCTCACCATCGCTGGCGCGGGCGACAACATCGTCGCGTCCTCGTCGCTGTATGGCACGACCTACAACCTGCTCGGGCATGTGCTTCCCCAATACGGGATCGAGACGCGATTCGCGCTGCAGCACGACGTGGCGCAGTTGCGGCGCCTCATCGACGACCGCACGCGGGCCGTGTTCTGCGAGACGATCGCCAACCCGGCGGGCAGCGTCGCCGACCTGGAAGCACTGGCCCAACTGGCACATGAAGCCGGTGTGCCGCTGATCGTCGACAACACGGTCGCCACGCCCTACCTGTGCCGGCCCTTCCTCCATGGGGCCGACATCGTCGTGCACTCGCTCACCAAGTACATGGGCGGACACGGCACCCACCTGGGTGGCGCGGTGGTGGATTCCGGCCGCTTTCCATGGAAGGATCACCAGGACAAGTTCCGCCGTCTGACCACGCCGGACGACAGCCACCACCTGACGAACTTCAGCGAGAAGTACGGGCAACGCGCGTTCATCGCGCGCTGCGCCTCGGTGCCTTTGCGCAACCTGGGCGCCATCATGGCGCCCGCGACAGCCGTGGCGATCATGCAGGGCATCGAGACGCTCGCGCTGCGGATGGAGCGCATCTGTTTCAACGCGCAGTTGATCGCGCAGTTCCTGCAGCAGCACGATGCCGTCTCGTGGGTGCGCTATCCCGGTCTTGCGGACCATGCCGATGCGGCGCTGGTCGAAAAGTACCTCGGCGGGCAAGGAGCGGGCGTGCTGAGCTTCGGCATCGGCGGCGATGAAAAAGCCGGCAACCGGTTCCAGGATGCCCTGCGCCTGGTCCGGCGCTCGGTCAACCTTGGCGACTGCAAGACCCTGGCCTGCCATCCGGCCTCCACCACGCACCGCCAGTTGTCCGGCGACGACCTGGTCAGCAGCGGCGTGACCACCGACCTGATCCGCCTGTCGGTCGGCATCGAGCACATCGATGACCTGATCGAGGACATCGACCGAGCGCTGGCCGCGAGTGCCTAGCGGTGCGGCCCTGCCGCGAACCGCCGGTTCGTCGCGAGATAGTTGATCGTGAAGAAGAACTCGTCCGCCTCGCGGTAGTGGTCGATGCGCTCCAGGCCCAGTGGCGTGATCCGGTGCAGGTCGAACCCTGCGTCGGTGAAGAGGTAGTAGAAATCCTGGAAGTAGGTGCGGCTGTCGATGTTCGTTCCGCCGAACTCGAACTGCACGACCTGGGTGGCCGCCAGCGCGTCGTCGAAGGCGCCCAGCGCGTTCAGTTCATGGCCCTCGATGTCCATCTTCAGGATGTCGATGCTCCGCCGTTCGAGCGGACCGCTCCAGTAGTCGCCGAACCGGATGGTCGGTACCTTCTCCCGGACGTCGAAGGCCATGCCGTAGTGGTCCAGCTTGCGGCAATGAAGGCTTGCAAGCCCCGAGCCGGGCTTGTCCGAGAAGAGCACCGCCTCGCCCGTGCGATCGGACACCGCACTGGAATTGATGGTCACGGACGTGTCGTTGCCGTGCCGCTCGCGCAGGCGTGCGATGTTGGTGGACGACGGCTCGAAGACGTGGATCTCCAGATCCGGGAAGCGCGCCTTCAACGCGCGCGTGTAGCTGCCCGAGTGGCCGCCGATGTCGACGGCAAGGCGGGGCGCGGACTCGAGCAGTGTTGCGACCAACGCCACTTCGTGGCGAACCGTGCCCGAGCCGTATCCCTTGCCTTGCCCATACGCGGCTGCCTTCTCGATGGAGCGAAGCGCCTTGAAAAACCACTGCGGAGGATTCATCGACGGGTTCGAAGTCAGGAGGCGGTCTTCGGGAGCATCCGAAGCGCCTGGGTGATATCGGCCAGCAGGTCTTCGGCCGCCTCCAGCCCGACACTGAAGCGCACGAGTTCGCCGTGCAGCGGCTTGATGCTGGCCACGGAGCGCCCATGAGAGAGCACGAGGCTACGCGGTCCTCCCCAGCCGAAGCCGATCTTGAACAGCTGCAGCGCATCAATGAAGCGATCGACGTCGGACTGGGCGAAGGCGTCGCCGAACACGAGGCTGAAGATGCCCGCGGCGGCGCTGCAGTCGCGCTGCCAGAACGCATGGCCGGTCGCACTTTCGAGGCTGGGATGCAAGACTTCTTCGAAGGTGTCGTTGCCTCGAAGAGCGTTGACGAGCTGGCGGGTCGTGGCGTCCTGCGCGTGGTAGCGAAGCGCGAGCGTATCGAGCCCCTTGAGAACCGATGCGGCATCGTTGCCGGACACGGCGAGGCCCAGCCGCATCGCGCAGAGCTTCAGGATGTCGTAGACCTCCTGCTGCGCGCAGGTGACCGCCCCCATCACCACGTCGCCGCTGCCGTTGGCGAATTTGCTCAGCGACTGGACCGAGATGTCGACCTGGAAATCGAACGGCCGCAGCGCGATGCCGGCGCCCCAGGTGTTGTCGATGGCGCTCAGCACCCCCGCATCGCGGGTGCGGGCGGTGATGGCCGGGATGTCCGGGAATTCGAAGGTGATCGCGCATGGCGCTTCGATCCACACCAGCTTCGTGGCGTCGGAGAACGCCAGGCTCTCCAGGTCCGTCGGGTCGTACAGCCGTACCTGCACGCCCCATTCCACCAGTTCGCGGGCGATGAAGGCCCGGTTGGCCGAGTAGACGTTGATCGGGACGAGCAACTCGTCGCCGGGCTTGAGCAACGCCATGTAGACCAGCGTGATCGCGCTCAGTCCGCTGGGGCACAGGAGGCTGTTGTTTCCGCCTTCGAGCCGTGCGATCCGCGCTTCGAGTTCGAAGGTGGTCGGCGTCCCGTGGGGGCCGTAGATGAACCTGTCCTTGCGGGTCCAGTCGCGGGCGCGGAAAGCGGCCATGTCCGCGAACACGACCGTCGCCGCATTGAAGATGCCGGGCTGCATGCCTTCGAAGTCCGCCGTTGGCCAGCGTTCTCCATGAAGAAGCGCCGTCCGCGGCGCCACGGTCATCGCGGCGCTTTTATCGGGACGCGCCACGGATCGGCGATGCCTTCCACCATCGTGTGAGCGCGACGCGCGTGCCCGCGGTCACGGTCAGCACCTCGTGCCTGAACCAGGGGTTGGCCGGAAAGACGATCATGCTGCCGGCCGTGGGCCGGATGTCCAGCGGCTCGCCTGTTTCCTGATGAACCAGCGAGTTGAAGCGGAACGTGCCGCCCGCGAACTCGTGCCTCCCGGTGCCTTGCGGGGTTTGCGTGGTGAGCCAGAGGATGCCCACCAGATGCCTGTCGGGCTTGATGACACTCCATTCGGCGTCGCCTGCTTCATTGGCGGCGAGCGCGCTGTCGTCGGCATGGTCGCCGATGTGGTCGCCCGTCTGGTAGACCAGGCACTGCTCGTCCACGGCGGTCAATTCATGGGTTTCGGCACCCAGGCCCATGCCGGCAACTGCGTCGTGGGCATATGCATGCAGTGCGTCATAGCCCGCCGACAGCGATGGCAACGAAGTCGGGAGATTCTTCGAGCTCCGGAACTTGTTGTTGACATTCCATGGCGTGAGGCCGGCGTAGCGCGTTCTCGATTCCCAGCTTTGCCCCGCTTCGTGCGCCTTTATCACCACCTCGGCCAGGCTTCGGCAGGTTTCGGCATTCAGCTGCGTGACGAGCGGGACCTCGGGGCTCAGCCGCCATGCGGGCGCGCTGCAGTCTTCGATGGTCGCCTTGCTCAGGCGAGGAGGGAGGAATCTGTAGGTCATTGAATCGGTTCAGTGACTGCCTGCGGGATCGCCGCGGCACCGGCATAGGTCGCTTCCGCCGGCAGCAGGTCTTCCTGCAGATAGGTCGTTACCAGCAGCACCGTGTGTTCCGTGCCCTTGTTGAAGTAGGCATGCGGCAGCACGTTGCTGAACTCGAACAGCTCGCCGCGCTTGAGCGGTGCGCGATAGCCGCACAGCATGAAGTCGTCTTCCGGATTGAAGCGCAGCGGCAGGATCGTGCGGTGCGATGCCTGGGCTTCCATCAGGCCGCGCTGTATGGGCTCCAGCGACAGGTCGACCCTGGCACCGCGAAGGAAGACCGGTCCATCGACATGAAAGCCGAGCGTTCCGCCGGCCCGGACGACGTACAGCCCCATCTTGGTGGTGACGCCGCAGCCGTAGTTGGCCGCGTGCATGGCGGACCAGCGATCGATCTGCTCGCAGAGGACCGGATCCTTGAAAACCTCGGATGAGATGGCGACCGCGTCGAACTCGAAGTTGGCATCCGCCATGGTCTTGGAGTGAGCGATTTCGCCTTCGTGCATCAGGATGTGGAAGGCGATGTCCTGATGGTCGGCGTCCAGCATCACGCCAAATTCTTCCCAGAAGCCGTGGCGCTCGAGCAGCGTCTGCCATGCGGCGTCATCGATCTGGGCGAGCGGCTGGTAGAGGCGATTGTGGAGATACATCGATTCCTGGCTTGGCCATTGTCTTGGCGATGGCTGCTCGGCAGCCTCGGGCTGCCGAGCCGTGCGCTCTCAACTCAATACGTTCCGGTGGACAAGGCGTTGCGCACCAATTCGGCGCGGGCCTTCAGGCGGTCAGCCGGCATGGCCTTGGGGGCCGGCGTGGTGAAGTTGACCGTCCAGGCGGCTTTTGCTGCCTGAGACATCGAGCCCTTGCTCGACTGGGTGATGCCGGCTGGGTTTTGGACCGTGGTGCTCATGGATGCTCCAGAAGTGAATTGACGATGAAAGCACAGGGAACGCCTCGTGCCACCAGCGACTCAGTGCGAATCTGATTCGTCGGCGACAGGCGTCCCGCTGTGAAGCCAAGGGTTTTGCTTGTGCTTAGGCAACATATCCGCCTGGATGCGGATTTGTTTAGCGCGCTTTGAGCGAGCTCCCGTGCGTCGCAAAAATCGATGGGGCGAATTTCATTCTATGAAAATGCCCTCCCAAATCGACCGGCCACGGCTACGACAACGCCGTCTTCCGCTCCGCACTCCCCGGCTCCGCCAGTTTCCGGTGCTGCTCCGCCAGCTTGGGCCCTGGCATCACCCGCGACAGCGCCACCTGCATCTTGTTGCGCCACCCCGCGATCACGCCGCTCTCGCCCTTCATCATCGCCTCGAAGCCGGCCCTGGCCACGTCCGCCGGATCGGCCTTGTCGCTCTGCTGGCCGACGCGCGTATCCAGCATGTCGGCGCGCGCGAAGAAGTGGGTGTCGGTCACACCAGGCATGAGGCAGCTCACCGACACGCCCGTGCCCTTCAACTCGTTGCGCAGCGCCATCGCGAAGGAATCGATGAAGGCCTTGCTGCCGTTGTAGACCGCCTGGAAGCTCCCCGGCTGGAAGCCCGCGATCGAGCCGGTGATCAGGATGCGGCCCTGGCCCGCCTCGCGCATCTGGCGCCCCACGCACTGCACGAGGTAGATGGTGCCGGTGATGTTGGTGTTGATCACGTGCTGCACGTCATGAAAGTCCTGGTCGAGAAAGCCGTGCCCGAGGCCGTGGCCCGCATTGGCGAACAGCGCGTCGATGGGCCGGCCCTCTGCGGCGGCCAGGAGCGCGTCCACGCCGTCGCGCGTGGCGAAGTCGGCGCGCACCGAGGTCACGTTCGCGCCCAGCACGCGCAGCTCCGTTTCGGCCTGCTCCAGCGGCTCGTCGGCGCCGATCAAGAGGTCATGGCCGTTGCGCGCCGCGAGCAGCGCCAGTTGAAATCCGATGCCGGACGAGGCGCCCGTCACCACGGCGAGCGGGCGAAGGTCTGTGGTTTCCATGTGGGTCTCCTGCAGGGGTTGATTGAAACGAGCGGCGCTCACACCGCGCCCACGCTCCCCGTCACGGGCAGCACGATGCCGGTGATGTAGCCGGCGCAGCTCGGCGCGGCGAGGAACACGTAGGCGGGCGACAGCTCTTCGGGCTGCGCGGGGCGCTTCATGTCGGTGTCCTTGCCGAAATCCTGCACCTCCTCGGCGGAGCGGTCGGCCGGGTTCAGCGGCGTCCACACCGGGCCGGGCGCGATGGCGTTCACGCGGATGCCCTTGGCGATGAGGTTGCTCGCCAGCGACTTGGTGAAGGCGTGGATCGCGCCCTTGGTGGTCGAATAGTCCAGCAGCTGCGCGCTGCCTTCCAGGCCCGTGACCGAGCCGGTGTTGATGATCGAGCTGCCCTTGCCCAGGTGCGGCACGGCCGCGCGCGCCATCTGGAAATAGCCGAAAACGTTGGTGCGCAGCGTGAGGTCCAGCCGCTCGTCGGTGATGTCCTCGATGGACGCGGCATGCAACTGGAACGCCGCGTTGTTCACCAGGATGTCCAGCTTGCCGAACGCCTTCACCGTGCGCGCCACGGACTCGCGGCAGAAGGCCGGATCGCGCACGTCGCCCCGGATCAGCACGCAGCGCGCGCCTTCGGCCTCCACGTGGCGCCGGGTCTCCTCGGCATCGGCGTCTTCCTCCAGGTAGACGATGGCCACGTCCGCGCCTTCGCGCGCATAGAGCACCGCCACCGCGCGCCCGATGCCCGAGTCGGCCCCCGTGATGAGCGCGCTCATCCCCTTGAGCTTGTTGCTGCCCTGGTAGTCGGGCGCCTCGAAGCGCGGGCGCAGCGCCATGTCGGCCTCGTGGCCCGGCTTGGGCAGGTGCTGCGCGGGAACCGGGTTGGCCGGCTGCGGCCGCGGGCCGGCCTGCACGGGTTGTTCCTTCTTCTTGGATGAATCGGCGGCAGGCTTCGCGCGGTCCTTCGCATCCTGCGCGCGCTGCACGGCGCGGTGCCGGCCGGCGACCTCGGTGGTCTTGTGCGCCTTCGGCTTCGGGGTGGTGCGGGTGGATGCCATGGACGGTGCTCCTGTTGTCGGTGGGGTTGTCTGTCGGATTGGTGCCTTGGAGAAACCACCGTAGAACGCCGCAGCCCGGCGTGCGTAGGAATGTGTCCCGAACCTGCGCCCGCCACGACAGGCGCTTGCCCCCTGCAAGCGCCCCCCAAACCAAGCACCGGCTTGCCGCGAAGCAAGTTTTTTATAAATAAAAAGTAGTCAATTCAGCGCCGCCACGGCGCGGCTTTTGAGCCATAGGTCATCAGTTATTTTTCCCAGTTGACTTAGTGATCTTTAGTAAAGTATTGCAATGGATGAACTGACCGAAGCCCGTCGTGCAGCGCTGCGCCGCTTTATTGACGGCGAGGGCGGTTATGGCAAGGTCGCCGCCAAGTACGGCCTCACGCCGTCCCACATGAGCTACCTCTCCCAATTGATTGCCAAGGGCTCCAGCGCCCCGCTGGGCGAGCGAAGCGCCCGCAACTGGCAGGAGCGCCTGAAGATCGAGGGCGACCCGATCCTCCATCCGCCGCTGGACCCGCAGGGCGGCGCCGCCGCGGTGTCCCTGCAGACCGTGATCGACCGGCTCGCGCAGTTCCTGCAGGCCGTGCCCTCGGACCAGCGCGAAGTCATCGCCTCGGTCATCGGCGCGTTCGCGCGCAAGCCGCTGCCGGAATTGGGCACGGCGCTGGTCACGCTGCTGGACAGTGGGCCGGGCAACAGGAACTGGAATTCATGAATTTCCCGATTTTCAAATCTCCCTAAAAAAACAAGAAATACCCGTCGGAAATGTCAATGATCAACGTGTTATTTGTAGAAGACCAGCCTCTGGTGTCGGAGGCGACTGCGGAAAAAATTGCGCGCAGCCCCCACGTCGCCAATATCGAGATCTGCAACAGCGCCGAAAAGGCGCTGCTCGCATTGAAGGCGACGCCCGACCGCTGGGGCCTTATTCTTCTGGATCTGGATGTGCCCGGTGCCGTCGGCCTTTCCCTGGCCATGGAAATCAAGAAAATGGGCAAGGAGGGCTCCACCTGCATCCTGACCGGAACGTACCGGGCCGATTACATCGCGCAAACCAAGGCCAGCGGATTCCAGGGCTACATTCTCAAGGCCATTGAAATCAAGGAGCTCGAGGCCAGCCTCGAAAAAGCCATTGCGGGCGAAAAGGTATTTCCCGATATTCCCGACCTCGGCGGGGATTCGGGCGCCATCCGGCTGACCAACCGCCAATGCCAATGCCTTGAATTCGTCGGCGCCGGGCATTCCACCAAGGAAATTGCGCGATTGCTGTCATTGCATCCCGGAACGGTCAATTACCACATCGACTCCGCCATGGAGGCATTGGGCGTCAAATCGCGCGCGCATGCCGTCCAGAAGGCATTGCAACTGGGTCTCCTCGCAGGCTTTGCCGCAAGGAGCAGCGATGGAAATGCTTGAAAATTTTCGCCGCAATATCGCAAACAATGCCGGGGCGATCGACGAATCGCTCATGGAAAACCAGGGCAAGGTTTCGCGCTCCCTGATCAATGTGACGCTGGCGCACCGGCATCTGGCGGAGCGGCAATTCGTCGTCCAGCAAATCGCTTATTGGATCACCGTGCTCGGTTTGCTGGTGGCCGAAGCGAGCGCTCCCGTTCTCACCTCGACCTCCATGTGGATATGGCTGGCGGTTTCGGTCGTGACGTGGATTGTGCGCGTCAGCCTCTTCTGGCCATTGACGCAATTGCCGCCGGCCATTGTCAAGAAATCGCTCTGGCTGAAATTGATTCCGCTCACCATCAGCGTCATTGCGTGCCTGTATTGGATCTGGACCATCAAATTGTTCGCGGGACCGGTGCTCACCGTGCGCGAATTGATCATGTGCATCGGCCTGCTCAGCATCAGCGTGTCGATGACCGGCATGTGGCCGGTCACGCCGCTGGCGGTGGTCATCTACAACAGCGTGCTGTGGGGCGCTTTTTCCATCAGCCTGTATTCGAACGGGGTGGCGAGCTTTCCGGTGATCGTGGCGCTCGATGTGGGTGTGCTGGCCGTGCTCTGGCTCAATATCTTCATTGCCATCCGCCAGCTCAACGACCAGCTCGAGCGCACCCGCGAAACCAGCCAATTGGTGGTTGCGCTCGAAACCGCCAACAGCAAGCTGGAACGCCTGAAGGACACGGCCTACAAGACCCTGGACACGCGCTCCGAATTCTTTGCCGGCGCGAGCCACGATTTCCAGCAGCGGCTGCATGCCGCCAAATTGTGGGTGCTGTCCGCCATGGCGGCCACCAAGGCGAATCAATCAGCGGAATCCACGCTCGACCGGCTGGGCCAGGAAGTCGATGCGCTGCAGGTCTATATCAACAATATCCTGGAATTCGCGCGGATCGAATCGCTCGATGCGGGCGTGAAGATCCGGGCGACGGAGATTCAATCGCTGTTCCAGAAGCTGGATCTTCATTTCGAGAAAATCGCGGAGCAGAACGGCGTGCAATTGCGCTTTCACATGGCCCGCATCACCATAGGAACCGATGCCTCCATGCTGTTGCGGATGCTGGAGAACCTGGTGTCCAATGCGCTCAAATACACCAAGGGCGGCGTATTGGTGTGTGCCCGCAAGACGTCAAGGGGCGTGTCCATCGAAGTCTGGGACCAGGGCAACGGCATCAAGCCCGAAGCGCAGCAGCGGATATTCGATGCCTTCCACCAGGAAGATTCCAGCGACCAGGGCCGCGCCAAGGGCGTTGGATTGGGCCTGGCCATCGTCAAGCGTTTTGCTGCGCGCCTGAATTACCGCATCGAAGTCAAATCCATCATGGGCCGGGGTACGCTTTTCAGGATTCTCATTCCCCGGGAATTCGTGATCGGTACGGTTTCCGGCGATTAACCGGCCAGGTCGAAAAACGTCACGCGCCAGCGGCGATTTTCGGTGCGCGGCAATTCAATGGCCAATTTGTCGACGCGATGGCGTGCCTCGGCAATCTGCTGGCCGATCACCGCCACGGCTTCCTGGAATTGGCTTTCGGCTATTTCGCGGTAATCGCAACCGAAATGCGCCTTCAATCTTTCCGTGCAATTGCTGTGGAAACCCCGGTGCAGCGCCTTCGGTAAATTCCCTGCAGCCTGCTCCAATGCAATGCGCAATGCATCGAGCCTGGCGGCCGACAACGGTCCCCCTTCGCCCTTGACGTGCCGCAGCGAGCCGAACTCGGCTTCGATGTCCGCGGCCAGCGGCGACAGATACGGGGCTTTCGATTGTTGCGGGCTCTTTGCCATTCATCCCTGGGACTCGCGCCATCGTTGAAAACGCAAAAGCGGGCGCGGACAACGCTTTTGACATGTGTCCATTGCAGCATCGCAGTCCGCCGGAGGGAATACGCAGAATTCACTGGTGTTGCGGGAAGTCGCGTACACGGAAGTTTTACCGATCGGTCAAACATCGAACTTTCAGCCTCCGGCAATTGCGTCATTGGCGCGCTGCGACTGGTATTAGTCATTAGTTGTTTGAAATTTAGTTTTCACTAAAGTCCCTGGGTGCGCCTCATCGGATGGCGCGGGAGTGAAAGCAATGCAGGCCGCATCGAGGGCAATGATCCTGGGAGGGAGCGTGACGACTGTTTCCGTCCACGGGCGGGAGAGCGATCGCCTCGGTGCGGCTGGCTTGCGGGACAGGGAGGTGCTGTGAGGAGGGGGGTGGACGTGATGGACATCGATCGGCTGCTGATCCGGAATTCCGAGGCCCGGCAGGCGCATTGGCGTGCGACGGAAGCCAGCCGCAGGGCGGCGGGTTTTCTCATCGGCGTGTGCGTGGTCGCCGTCTACAGCTGTGCGTTCGTGGTGTCGATGATCTGCATGTGCGACGACCCGGTGGAGTGCGGGTGCAGCCGGTCGCCCGGTGCGCTGATCGAGCACGCGATGGGTTGGAGTCCGCCGGCGTGCGCGTGCATGAAATGAGACCGCCGACGCGGCGAAACGCAGTCTCCCCCCTCCGACCAGGTAGGCCCGGTTCGCAAGAACGCCTCTAGAAACGCCTCTAGAACTCCGCCCCCTCGACCAGGAAGCGCAGGCGCCGCACGCCCTGCCATTCGTCCGCATCCAGGCGGAACGCGAGCTTCACTTTCGGCGGCAACGGCTCGGTGTGGCTGAACCAGATCGCATCGATGGGCTGGCCCTGGTGGCGCAGCTTGAGCGCCAGGTGCTTCTCGCCGACGAGGCGCTGCGACACCACTTCCACGTCCTCGCTGAAGGTCGGCGGCGCAAAGCCCTGGCCCCACACCTCGCGGTGCAGCGTGTCCACCAAGTCGATGCGCATGTACTCGCGCGCGATCGGCCCGTCGGTCTCGATCTGGCGCGTGAGCGCGGCCACGGCCAGCCACTCGCCGGCCACCTGCGCGAGCGCCTGCTCGAAGGTCTTGAAATGCTCGCGTGCCACGGTGCAGCCCGCCGCCATCGCATGCCCGCCGAAACGCAGCAGCACGCCCGGATGGCGCTTGGCCACCAGGTCCAGCGCATCGCGCAAATGAAAGCCCGGAATCGACCGGCCCGAGCCCTTGAGCTCCTGCTCCTTGCCCGGCGCGCCGCTCGCGGCGAACACGAATGTCGGGCGATGAAATCGATCCTTGATGCGCGAGGCCACGATGCCGACCACGCCTTCGTGGAAGTTCGCATCGAACACGCTGATGGCGGCCGGCGGGGCTGCGATGCCGTTGCCGCTGTCGTCGGCGGCGAAGAGCGATTCGGCCAGCAGCAGCGCCTGGTCGCGCATGCCGCCCTCGATGTCGCGCCGCTCGCGGTTGATGCCGTCGAGCATGCGCGCGAGTTCGTCGGCGCGGCCCGCATCGTCGGTCAGCAGGCACTCGATGCCCAGCGTCATGTCGGCCAGGCGCCCCGCCGCGTTGATGCGCGGGCCGAGCGCAAAGCCGAAGTCGAAGGTGGTGGCCGCCGACGCCGTGCGGCCCGCGGCCTTGAAGAGCGCGGCCACGCCCGCGGGCATCGCGCCCGCGCGGATGCGGCGCAGGCCCTGCGCGACCAGGCGGCGGTTGTTGGCGTCCAGCTTCACCACGTCGGCGACGGTGCCCAGCGCGACCAGCGGCAGCAGCGCATCGAGCTTGGGCTGCGTGGCCACGTCGAACACGCCGCGCGTGCGCAACTCGGAGCGCAGCGCGAGCAACACGTAGAACATGACACCGACGCCCGCGATGCTCTTGCTCTCGAACTCGCAGCCCGGCTGGTTCGGATTCACCAGCACATCGGCCACCGGCAGTTCGGGGCCGGGCAGGTGGTGATCGGTCACCAGCACCTGCAGGCCGCGCGCTTTCGCAGCCGCCACGCCCTCGACGCTGGCGATGCCGTTGTCCACGGTGATCAGCATGTCGGCGCCGCTGTCGGCCACGCGTTCGGCGATGGGCGGCGTGAGGCCGTAGCCGTCGACCACGCGATCGGGCACGAGGTAGCTCACGTGCTTGGCGCCCAGGAGGCGCAGGCCGCGCACGCCGACCGCGCACGCGGTGGCGCCGTCGCAGTCGTAGTCGGCGACGATGCACAGGCGCTTGTCCTGCGCCATCGCGTCGGCCAGCAGCACGGCGGCTTCGCGCGTGCCGCGCAGGGTGTCGGGGAGCAGCAGGCGGGCGAGGCCGTCGTCCAGCTCGTCCTTGGCCATGACGCCGCGCGCGGCAAACAGGCGCGCGAGCAGCGGGTGCACGCCGGCCTGCTCGAGCGCCCAGACGGTGCGCGGGGGAATGTCGCGGGCGATGATCTTCACAGCGCCCCCAGCACCGTGGCGGCGCGCGTGCGGTTGAACAGGCTGCTCGCCCAGCGCGCGAGGCCGCGTTGCTGCACGGTGTAGCGCTGCGCGGCGCGGTCGCCGCAGAGGGTGAGCGCGACTTCGGCGCCGCGCGTGTAGTCGGCCAGCAGCGAGGCGATGTCGCCCGCGTCGAGCGCCTGCCAGGCCTCGGCCCAGCCGGCGCCGTCGTCGCGCAGGGCCGACACGCGCAGCGCGTCGCTCACGGCTGGCGCGGGCGCTGCCGCTGCGGGCGTGGCGCCTTTCAACGCGCCGGTGCCGCTGAGCCAGAAGGAGTTGATCGGCGGCACGCCGCGCGCGGCGCGGTCGTCGTTCACGCGCTGCGTGTAGAGCAGCATCTGCATCTCGTTCTGCAGCCGGCGCAGCGGCCGCGCCGAATCGCCCAGCGGCGACCACTGCGAGATCGGGTAGCCCACCGCGCGGTCGATGGAGGCGGTGGCGAGGCCATCGAAGATGCGCGCGCGGGCGAGCCAGCGGCCGGGCGTGGGGGAGGCATGCAGCGCGATGCCGTCTTCTTCGAAGAACGGCCGCGCCACATCGAGCAGCGCAGCCGATTCGGCACCATCGATCTCGATGGCGGCCGGATCGCCCAGCGCCACGTCGTCGATGCCGACCTGCCAGTTGCACAGCGTGACGACGCCCCAGCCTTCGGTGTCGTCGGGGGTGGCGAGGCCGGCCTGGCGGGCTTCGAGCGCGGCCCAGGGGATGCAGCCATCGGCGGCGGCGATGCCCAGCGCCTTGGCGAGCGCTCTCTCGTGCGGAGGCGAGCGCGTGCTTTCGTCTTGCGTGTCGGTGTCCGCGAGGCTGAGGCGGGAGAGCAGGGATTCGAGGTTCGGGAGCTTCAGAGCCGGCAATGCCGCCCGGCACGCCGGGGAACCGCGGCCGGCGAAGGGGATCAACAAGTGACGTGGGGGGTGTTCGGCCATCCCTCTATTGTCCCGGAAGCCCCTCGACTTTCCGTGATGCCACAATTCCGCCGTATATGACCTACCCCCTCGCTCCTCACCTCGTGTATTCGCTGCCCCCCAAGGGCGGGCAAATTTCCTTTGAGGCGGCCCGGCAGGAAATTTGATGCGACTCCCTTATGAACTGCAGCTCGGCTGGCGCTACACGCGCGCAGGCCGGGCGACGCGGCGCAACGGCTTCATCTCCTTCATCTCCGGTGTCTCGATGCTCGGCATCGCGCTGGGCGTGGCGGCGCTGATCATTGTGCTCAGTGTGATGAACGGCTTCCAGAAAGAGGTGCGCGACCGCATGCTCGGGGTGGTGTCGCACATCGAGATTTTCTCGCGCGACGGCCAGGCGCTGCAGAGCCTGGACGACATCATGGCCGCCGCGCGCAAGAACCCCGAGGTCATCGGCGCGGCCCCCTTCATCAACACGCAGGCGCTGATCGCGCGCGGCGAGGACATGAAGGGCGCGATCGTGCGCGGCATCGATCCCAAGCTCGAACCCGAAGTGACTGACACCGGCGGCATCGCGAGCAAGGGCACCTTCGACAAGCTGGTGCCGGGCGAATTCGGCATCGTGCTGGGCATCGAGCTCGCGCGATCGCTCTTCGTGCAGCCGGGCGACAAGATCACGCTGGTGGCGCCGGGCGGCCAGGTCACGCCGGCCGGCGTGGTGCCGCGCCTGAAGCAGTTCACCGTGGTGGGCACCTTCGATTCGGGCCACTACGAGTACGACTCGGCGCTGGCCATGGTTCACGAGCAGGACGCGGCCAAGGTGTTCCGCCTGGAAGGCCCCACGGGCATTCGCCTGAAGCTCAAGGACCTGAACGAGGCCCGCGACGTGGCCGACCAGCTGGCCGTGAGCCTGCCGGGCGAATTCCTGATCCGCGACTGGACGCGCCAGAACAAGACCTGGTTCGCGGCCGTGCAGGTCGAGAAACGCATGATGTTCATCATCCTCACGCTGATCGTGGCGGTGGCGGCGTTCAACCTGGTTTCCACGCTGGTGATGACGGTGACCGACAAGCGCGCCGACATCGCCATCCTGCGCACGCTGGGCAGTTCGCCGCGCAGCATCATGGGCATCTTCGTGGTGCAGGGCGCGATGGTAGGCGTGATCGGCACCGTGGCCGGCCTGCTGCTGGGCCTGGGCATCGCCTACAACATCGACGTGATCGTGCCGTTTCTCGAACAGCTCTTTCACGCGAGCTTCTTGCCCAAGGACATCTACCTGATCAGCAAGATGCCGAGCGACCCGCAGCAAAGCGACATCATGCCCATCGCGATCATTTCCCTCATCCTGTCCTTCCTGGCCACGCTGTACCCGAGCTGGCGCGCCAGCCGCGTCAACCCTGCCGAGGCGCTGCGCTATGAGTGAAGTTGTCCTGAAGGCCCGCGGCCTCACCAAGCGCTTCCAGGAAGGACGCATCGACCTCACCGTGCTGCACGGCGTGGACCTGGACGTGCATGCCGGCGAAACGCTGGCCATCGTCGGCGCCTCGGGCTCCGGCAAGAGCACGCTGCTGCACCTGATGGGCGGGCTCGATGCGCCCACGGCGGGCAAGGTCGAACTGCTCGGCAAAGACATCGCGCATGCGGATGCCGCGGAGCAGGGGCGGCTGCGCAACCAGCACCTGGGTTTCGTCTACCAGTTCCATCACCTGCTGCCCGAATTCAGCGCGCTCGACAACGTGGCGATGCCGCTGAAGATCCGCCGCGTCGAATCGTCGCAAGCCGCGCAGGCCGCCGCGAAGATCCTCGGCAGTGTCGGCCTGGGGGAGCGTCTTCACCATCGCCCGGCGGAACTCTCGGGCGGCGAGCGCCAGCGCGTGGCGATCGCGCGCGCCTTGGTCACGCAGCCCGCGTGCGTGCTGGCCGACGAGCCCACGGGCAACCTGGACCGCAGCACGGCCGATACGGTGTTCGAGCTGATGCTCGACCTGGCGCACCGCCATGGCACGGCCTTCGTGATGGTCACGCACGACCAGGAACTGGCCAAGCGCTGCGACCGCGTGCTGCAGCTGGTGGCGGGGCGGTTGGCGGGCTGACCTTTGTCTTTCTCCCTCCCCTCCGGGGGAGGGCCGGGGTGGGGGCACAGCGGCGTTCGACGCCATGCAGCCTTGGAGGCCGCGCGTGCCCCCATCCCAACCTTCCCCCAGAGGGGGAAGGCGCTAATGCAACACCTCTTCGGCTTGACGCGCATCCAGCGGCAGCACGCACAGTACTTTGCCGCCAAGCGTCAGCACGAGGCCGAGACGGCCGCCGATCTGCATCACCTGGCACATCGCGCGCGGTGCATCGGACCTGGGTGCGATCGAAGCCGACATCGAGAGCACGCGCGCCGGTGGCTGCCGCAGCATCGCGAACAGCGTGCGCGCATCGCAGTCGTGCAGCGCCTGACGGTACACATGGAAGACCGCTTCAGAGCCGCCGTCTCCCGCGTCCTTGTTGTCCTGCCGCAGCCGCAGCAATGCGCGATGCAGCTGCTGACGGCAAGCCGCCTCTGTCTTGCCACTGGCCTCTGCAATTTCCTTGAAACTGGCCTCGAACACTTCGCGCAGCAGCACCGCGGCGCCATCGGCGGGACTCAGCCGCGTGGACAGCAGCCGCAATGCCTGTCCGACCTCTTGCGCCAGCGCTGCGTGGGATTCGATGGAGAAAGTGTCGGGTGTGGGCGCGAGCGCCTGCGCATCCTGAAGCCAACGCTGCATCCAGTGGCGCCGTCGCAGCCGGTCGATGGCCAGGTGCTGCATCACGGTGGTGAGCCAGGCCTGCGCGGCGTCGAGTGCGGGCCTGTCGCCCTCTTCGAGCGCGCGCAGGTAGGTGTCCTGCACCACGTCCTCGGCCTCGGCCGTGTTGCCCAGGAGGCGTGCCGCGGCACGCACGAGCCGGCTGCGATGTGCCGGAAACTGCGACAGGTAGCGTTCATCGAGCATCGGCACAGCTTGCCACAGCCCCTGCAATGTCACGAAACTGTGGGCTTGTTCGTCAAGACAGTTCAACCACAGGAGTTTTTCTTGATCATGGAAACCGACGACGACACCAAGCCCGCGGCCACGGCCGAGCCGCGCAACTCCTACCTGGAGGAGAAGGCGTTCAAATCGCGCACGCTGCTGATCTTCGGCAGCATCACCGACGCGGTGGCCGCCGACGTCACGCGCCGGCTCATCGCGCTGGACGCGGACAACCAGCAACCCATCGACATCCTGGTGAGCTCGCCCGGCGGGCACCTGGAGTCGGGCGATGCGATCCACGACATCGTGCGTTTCATCGGCGCGCCGGTGAACATGATCGGCACCGGCTGGGTGGGCAGCGCCGCGACGCACCTGTTCCTGGCGGCCCCGCGCGAGCGGCGCGTGTGCCTGCCGAACACGCGCTTCTTGATCCACCAGCCCAGCGGCGGCGCGGGCGGGCAGGCGACCGACATCGCCATTCAAGCGCAGGAAATCATCAAGGCCCGCCAGCGCATCGCGCACGAGATCGCGCGCGAGACCGGCAAGCACATCGACGTGGTGCTGGCCGACATCGAGCGCGACCGCTGGCTCTCGGCCGAGGAGGCGGTGGAGTACGGGCTGGTCTCGCGCATCATCCAGCGCAAGACCGAGCTGAAGTAGTTACTTCGGCTTGTAGGCGACGACGTCGATCTCGACCTTGGCATCGACCATGAGGCGTGCCTCGGTGGTCGAGCGCGCCGGCTTGTTCTCGCCGAAGTAGCCCATGTAGATGCGGTTGAAGGCACCAAAGTCGCGCGCGTCGTGCAGCCACACGGTGCTCTTGCACACGTCGTCCAGCGTGGCGCCGGCCAGCGCGAGCACCTTCTTCAGGTTTTCCATCACCTGGCGCGTCTGCGCCTCGATGCCGCCCACCACGATCTCGCCGTCGGCATTGGCGGGCACCTGGCCCGACACGTAGATGAAATCGCCCGCGCGCACGGCCGGGGAGAAGGGGCGGGCCTGGCGGTCCGAGGCGACGGGCGGGGCGCCGAGGTATTCGAGGGGCATGGGAGGACTCCTGAAATGAGAGAAATGAAAGGGAAACGGATCGCAAGTATCGATCCAATCTGAAAATCTATTTCAGAATAACCCTCGAACAAGGGTTAACACGGATGATTTGGCATGAATACTGCTTCAAAGTCCGGGCCGAAAAGAAAATTTCTTTCACAAACCTCGCCCGCCCCATGAAGGAGTTCCCCATGCCCCACGCCGCTCACGTCGGTCTTGTCCAGCGCCTGCCCAAGCTGTCGAAGCGCAGCCTGCTGGGTGCCTCCCTGCTCGCGATGCTGTGCGCCGCACTGCCGCATCAGCAAGCGCATGCGCAGGGCCCGCGCAACTTCGCCACGCTCGCGATGGTGGCCGAGCCGCAGACGCTCGACCCGATGGCCTCCACGGCCGATCTGGTCGGAACCATCATGCAGCACGTGTACGAGACGCTCTACACCTTCGACGCCAAGTGGAACGTGGTGCCGATGCTGGCCGAGACCATGCCCAAGATCTCCGCCGACGGCAAGACCTACGCCATCACCCTGCGCAAGGGCGTGATGCTGCACAACGGCCGCGAACTCAACGCCGACGATGTGGTGGCGAGCCTGCAGCGCTGGATGGACCAGTCGCCGCGCGGCAAGGCCGTGGGCAAGGAAATCGAGACGCTCAAGGCCAAGGGCCCGCTGGGCGTGGAGATCGTGCTGAAGGCGCCGTATGCGCCGCTGCTCTCGCAGCTCGCGCTCCCCAGCGGCATGGCCGCGATCATGGCCAAGGACTCCATCGCCTCGCCGCTGAAGGACTTCGTCGGCACCGGCCCCTACAAGTTCAAGGAGCGCCGCCCCGACCAGTTCGTGCTGCTCACCCGCTTCGACAAATACGCGGCGCGCAAGGAGCCCGCGAGCGGCTACGGCGGCAAGCGCGAAGCGGTCATCGAAGAGCTGCGCTTCGTGCCCGTGCCCAACGCCAGCACGCGCGTCGAAGGCGCGCTGGCCGGCCAGTACGACTTTGCCGACCTGCTGCCGGTCGAAGCCCTGCCGCGCCTGGAGAAGTCCGGCGGCAAGACCGTGCCGATCCTGACGCCGTCGTTCGGCTTCCCGTACCTCGTGCTCAACACCAAGGAAGGCGTGGCTTCCAACCAGGCCGTGCGCCAGGCGATCCAGTCCGCGCTCGGCGAAGGCGAAATGCTCGCGGCCGGCTTCGGCGACACGCGCTTCTTCGTGGCCGAAGGCAACCACTTCCCCAAGGGCTCGCCGTTCTACTCCACGGCCGGCGTCACGCTCTACAACGAGCGCAACGCACCCAAGGCCAAGGAAGCCGCGGCCAAGGCTGGCTACAAGGGCGAGCCGATCCGCGTGCTCACCAGCCGCCAGTACGACTTCCACTACAACATGTCGCTGTTGATGGCCGAGCAGTTGAAGCGCGCCGGCTTCAAGGTCGACCTGAACGTGGTCGACTGGGCCACGCTGGTGCAGCGCCGCAACGACGCCAAGCTCTGGGACATCTACGTGACCCACTCGGGCCAGTTCCCCGAGCCGATGCTCTCGCCGCCGCAACTGGGCGACGGCGCGCCCGGCTGGTGGGACACGCCCGCCAAGAAGGCGGCGCTGCAGGCCTTCAATGTCGAGAGCGACCCGGCCAAGCGCGGCGCGCTGTGGGGCAAGGTGCAGCAGGTCGTCTACGACGAGGTGCCGTACATCAACGTGGGCAAGTTCAACGGCCTCTCGGCCAAGAGCCCCGCGCTGGACAACTACACGCCCGCGACCTGGCCGTTCTTCTGGAACGCGAAGATCAAGTAAGCCGGGGGACACAGCCATGCCATCGCGTCGCCAACTTCTGCAAGCCAGCGCACTGGCCTCCGGCCTCGGAGCCTTGGGCCTCACGGCCTCCACCGCACAGGCCGCCAACACGGGTCCCGTGTACGCCTACGTCGGCACTTACAGCGACGGCGGCAAGCCGTGGCGCGGCGGGCGCGGCCTGGGCGTCCACCAGTTCGTGGTGGACGGCGCGACCGGCGCGCTCAAGCCCATCCCCGGCGCGCCGCCCGCGGTTGCCAGCACGGGCAGCGATGCCAAGCTGCGCAACCCCGCATCGCTCGCGCGGCACCCGAAGCTGCCGATGCTCTATGCGGCCAACGAGTTCGAGGCCGGTTCGGTCTCGGCCTTTCGCATCGGTGCGAACGGCGCGCTGACGTTCGTGGCCGAGATGGCGTGCGGCGGCAAGGACCCGGCGTACATCAGCGTGCATCCGGATGGCCGCTTTCTCTTCACCGCGAACTACGCGAGCGGCGATGTCAGCGTGATCGCCCTGCGCAGCGATGGCGGCTTCGATTCGGACGTCGCCGCCGTCGTCTACAAGGACGCCGCGGCCTGCGGCGCCACGCCCTGCAAGCCGGGCGCCGACGTGGTGCCGGCCGCGGCCCGCTCGCACGAAGGCTTTGCCACCAGCGACCACGACGGTCCGCATGCGCACATGGTGCACAGCGACCCGACCGGCAACTTCGTGCTGGTCGCAGACCTTGGGCTGGATCGCGTCATCTCGTACCGCTTCGACCGCATCACCGGCGTGCTGAGCCAGCCCGGCACCGTCGCGGTTTCCGAAAGCTCGGGCGCACGCCACTTCATCTTTCACCCGAACGGCAAGTGGTTCTACCTCGTGAACGAAGAGGCCTCGACCATCGCCTTCATGCGCTACGACGGCGCCACTGGCGTGCTCGCATTGGTGAGCGAAACCTCGGCGCTGCCGCAGGGCTTCAAGGGCACCAGCTACGCCTCGGGCATCCGCATGCTGCCGGACGGCCAGCACTTCGTGTCGCTCAACCGCCTGCACGATTCGATCTCGCTCTTCAGGATCGACGCCCGCACCGGCGCCCCCACGCTCGTGCGCGAGGAGTGGACGCGCGGCAACTACCCGCGCAGCTGCACGCTCGACCCGAGCGGCCGCTTTCTCTACGTGTGCCACAACAAGCAGGGCGACAACGTCACGGTCTTCCGCGTGAGGAAGGGCGACATCCAGTTCACCGGTCAGTACGCGGCCGTCGGCAGTGCCGCCGCCATCGAGTTCTCGTCGTGATGAAAAGTGCTTCGCTTCGCTACATCGCCTCGCGCGCCCTGGGCATGCTGGTGGTGCTCGCCCTCGTGGCGGTGATCGTCTTCGTGCTCACGCGCGCCGCCTCGGGCGATCCGGTCTCGGTGCTGCTGGGCGACCAGGCCACGGCCGCCGACATCGCGCGCGTGCAGAAGGAATACGGCCTGGACAAACCGCTGCCCGTGCAGTTCGGCTACTGGCTGCGCGAAGTGCTGCAGGGCAACCTGGGCACCTCGATCTTCCTGCAGCGCCCGGTGACGCAGGCGCTGTGGGAGCGCGCCGAGCCCACCACGCTGCTCGCGCTCATGGCCGTGGCCATCGCGGCGCTGATCGGCGTGCCCTGCGGCATCGTCTCGGCGGTGTTCCGCGGCCGCGTGGTCGACCAGCTGTTCACCGGCGTCGCGATGCTAGGCGCCAGCATTCCGAGCTTCTGGCTGGGCATCGTGCTCATCCAGATCTTCGCGGTGTCGTTCGGATGGTTCCCGGTGTCGGGCTACGGCGCGCCCGACGCGGCGCTGGCCGAGCGGCTGCATTCGCTGGTGCTGCCGGCCACGGTGCTGGGCCTGTTGAACTCGGCGCTCATCATCCGCTTCACGCGCGCCTCCATGCTCGACGTGCTCGGCGAAGACTACGTGCGCACCGCGCGCTCCAAGGGCCTCTCCGAAAGCAAGGTCGTGCTCAAACACGCGCTGCGCAATGCACTGGTGCCCATCGTCACGGTGATCGGCCTCACGGTCGCGCTGATGATCGGCGGCGCCGTCATCACCGAGACCGTGTTCGGGTTGCCGGGCGTCGGCAACCTCGTGGTGAGCGCGGTGCTGCGGCGCGACTATCCGGTGATCCAGGGTGCGCTGCTCGTGATTGCGGCGATCTACGTGCTCATCAATTTCTCCATCGACCTGCTGTACGCCGTCGTCGATCCGCGCGTGAAGGTCTGAGGGAAGAAAAAAATGCAAATGCCACGAATGCTCCGCCAGCTGATGCACCGCCGCATCGTGATGGTCTCCGCGCTGGTGCTGCTGGTGATCGCGATCATGGCGATCGGCGCGCCGCTGTTCGCTTCCATCGACCCCAACGACACCGCCGTGCTCGACCGACTGAAGGCGCCGAGCGCCGAGCACCTGCTGGGCACCGACGAGCTGGGCCGCGACATGTATTCGCGCATCGTGCACGGCGCGCGCTACTCGCTGGCCATCGCGGCGCTCACCGCGCTGGGCTCGGTCATCGCCGGCACGGTGCTGGGCCTGATGGCCGGGTTCTTTCGCCGTCTCGACACGCCGCTGATGCGCGTGGTCGACGCGATGATGTCGTTCCCCGACATCCTCCTGGCCATCGCGCTCGTGGCCATCCTCGGGCCTTCGCTCATGAACACCGTGCTCGCGCTGGTGCTGGTGTACACGCCGCGCGTGGCGCGGGTGGTGCGCGCATCGACGCTGGTGGTGCGTGAGCTGCTGTTCGTGGAAGCGGTGCGCGCGCTGGGCGTGCGCACCTCGCGCATCCTGTGGCGGCACATCCTGCCGAACCTGATGTCGCCGATCCTCGTGCAGGTGTCGTTCATCTTCGCCTACGCCATCCTGGCCGAGGCGGGGCTCTCGTTCCTCGGCGTCGGCGTGCCGCCCGAGATCCCGACCTGGGGCACCATGGTCGCGGGCAGCCAGCAGTACGCGCACCAGGCCTTCTGGGTGGTGCTGTTCCCGGGGCTCGCGATTATCTTCACGGCGCTCTCGCTGCAACTGTTGGGCGATGGCGTGCGCGACCTGCTCGACCCCAAGCTGAAGAAGACCTCGTGATGACGAATCCCACGAACACACCAAGGCTCACGGTCAGCAACCTGAGCACGAGCTTCCCCACCGAAGACGGCCTGATCCGCTCGGTGGCCGATGTGAGCTTCTCGATCCAGCCTGGCAAGACCACGGCGCTGGTCGGCGAATCGGGCTCGGGCAAGTCGGTCACCAGCCTCACGCTGATGCGCCTCTTGCCCAAGACCGCGAACGCGCAGGTCAGCGGCTCGGCCTCTTTCGTCACGCGCGAAGGCAAGACGGTCGACCTGCTGCAGATCGGCGAGCGCGAGATGCGGTCGCTGCGCGGCAACCAGCTGTCGATGATCTTCCAGGAGCCGATGACCAGCCTGAACCCGGTCTTCACCATCGGCGAGCAGATCGCCGAGAGCGTGCGGCTGCACAAGGGGCTGGACCGCAAGGCCGCGCTCGCGCATGCGCTGCGCATGCTGGAACTGGTCGAGATTCCGGCCGCGGCGCAGCGCATCCACGAGTACCCGCACCAGCTCTCTGGCGGCATGCGCCAGCGCGTGATGATCGCGCTGGCCATGGCCTGCGACCCGACGCTGCTGATCGCCGACGAGCCCACCACGGCGCTGGACGTGACCATCCAGGCGCAGATCCTGGAACTCATGCGCCGGCTGCAGGCCGAGACGGGCATGAGCATCCTCTTCATCACCCACAACCTGGGCGTGGTCGCTCACCATGCGGACGACGTGGTCGTGCTGTACGCGGGCCGCGTGGTCGAGAGCGCGCCTGTGCGGCCGCTGTTCGCGCAGCCCGAGCACCCGTACACGCAGGGCCTGCTGGCGTGCCTGCCGGGCAAGGCGCGCGTTCCCGGGCAACCGAAGCCCAAGCGCCTGTTCGCGATCCGCGGGCAGGTGTCCAGCCCGCTCGCGCCGCCGCCCGGCTGTGCCTTCGAGCCGCGCTGCGACCTGGCGCTGGCCGGTTGCAGCGCCGCGATCCCGCCGCTCATCGACATCCGCCAGGGCCGCCAGGCCCGCTGCATTCGCGTGCAACCCGATGCCCCACTCGCGAGGGTCGCATGACCGCCGTTTCCGTTTCTTCCTCTTCTTCTCCCCTCATCGAAGTCCGTGGCCTGAAGAAATACTTCGGCAGCAGCGACCGTCCGGTGCGCGCGGTCGATGACGTGTCCTTCGCCATCCAGCCCGGCGAGACGCTGGGCCTGGTCGGCGAATCGGGCTCGGGCAAGAGCACCATCGGGCGCACCGTGCTGCGGCTGGTCGAGCGCACGGAGGGCCAGGTGCTCTACCGCGGCGAAGACATCGGCGCGCTCTCGGGCGAGCGCATGCGCAAGCTGCGCAGCAAGTTGCAGATCATTTTCCAGGACCCGTATGCGAGCCTGAACCCGAAGATGCGCATCAGCGCGATCCTCGGTGAGGCGCTCTCCACGCACGGCCTGCACAAGGGCGCCGCCGCACGCGACAAGCGCATCGCCGAACTGCTGGAAACCGTGGGCCTGCGCGCCGAGCATGCGAGCCGTTTTCCGCACGAGTTCTCGGGCGGGCAACGCCAGCGCATCGGCGTGGCGCGCGCGCTCGCGGTGGAGCCCGAATTCATCGTGGCGGACGAGCCGCTGTCGGCGCTCGACGTGTCCATTCAATCGCAGGTCATCAACCTCCTGGCCGACCTGCGCGAGCGCCTCGGCCTCACGATGCTCTTCATCTCGCACGACCTCGATGTGGTCGAGTACCTGTGCGACCGCGTGGTCGTGCTGTACCTGGGCAAGGTGATGGAAGTGGCCACCACCGACGAGTTGTTCGCGCGCCCCGCGCACCCCTACACGCAGGCGCTGCTGGCCGCGAGCCCCAAGCCCGATCCCGAAATGGCCACCGAGCGCATCGCGCTCAAGGGCGACATTCCCAGCCCCATCTCGCCGCCCTCGGGCTGCGTGTTCCGCACGCGCTGCCCGCACGCCATCGAGGCCTGCGCGCAGACCGTGCCATCGCTCGACGAGATATCTCCCGGACACTACAGCGCCTGCATCCGCAAGGAACTGCTCTCCAACATCGCCGCATGATCATGACCATGACAGACACCGCCGCCACCAAAGACTTCAACGACCCGCTGCTGGGCAGCAACTTCAAGGGCTATCCGCGGACGCAGGCACCGCGCCTGCGCAGCGAAGTCGGCGCCGCCGGCTGGAACGTGCTGGCCGGTGACCTGCCGCTGCCGCTCGCGATGCTCAAGCGCGAGGCACTCGAACACAACCTCGCATGGATGCAATCGCGTGTGCGCGAATGGGGCATCGACCTCGCGCCGCATGGCAAGACCAGCATGTCGCCGCAGCTCTTCCAGCGCCAGTTGAACGCGGGTGCGTGGGGCCTGACCTTCGCCACCGTCACCCAGCTGGCCGTGGGCGTGGCCGCCGGCGCGCGCCGCACGCTCATCGCCAACCAGGTGGTGAGCGATGAAGACCTGGCGGGCATCCAGTTGCTGCTGAGCGCGACGGCGGGCCTGCGCATCGTGTTCCTGGTCGATTCGCTCGCGCAGCTCGCGCTCATCGACGACTGGGCAAAGCGCCATCCCGCGAGCGTGCCGTTCGAAGTGATGATCGAGATCGGCGTCGAAGGCGCGCGCACCGGTTGCCGCACGCATGAAGAGGCCGTGACGCTCGCCACGCGATTGCGTGCGAGCGATGCGGTCAAGCTCGTCGGCATCGAGACCTATGAAGGGCAGGGCGCCACCGGCGTGAGCGAGCCCGACACGGCCTATGCGAACACGTTGATGGACCGCGTGGAAGCCATCGCCCGCCACTGCGATACGCAGAAGCTCTTCGAGACCGACGAGGTGCTGGTCTCGGCCGGCGGCTCGGCCATCTTCGACCTCGTGGCCGGGCGCCTGAAGCCCGCGCTGGGCTCGCCGGTGCGGGGCCTGTTGCGCTCGGGCTGCTACGTCACGCACGACCACGGCTTCTACAAGCGCATGGTGAGTGCAGTCGACGAGCGCCTGGGCTGCGAATGCGGCGAAGGCCTGCGTCCCGCGATGGAAGTCTGGGCCACGGTGCAATCGCACCCCGAGCCGGGCCTGGCGATTCTTGCGGTGGGCAAGCGCGACATCTCCTTCGACCTCTCGATGCCCGTGCCCATCGCGCGCGCGGCACGCGGCGCGCGGGAGGCAGAGGCCGTGCCCGCCGGCTGGAAGATCACCGCGCTCAACGACCAGCACGCCTACCTGCGCTGGGACGCGAGCGAAGAGGCCGAGGCGCCGGCGGTCGGCGACCGCGTGGGCCTGGGCATCTCGCACCCCTGCACCACCTTCGACAAATGGCACTGGATGCCCGTGGTCGAGAACGACTACCGCGTGAGCGACGCCGTCGCCATGCACTTCTGACACCGCACCGATGACGCCCTCCCTGCTTCAGAAAATCGCCGAGCTTCGCAGCAGCGCGCCAGCCACGCGGCGCGCGATTCTCGACCTGATCCTCGAAGACCCCGACCGCGCGCTCGAAGAGAGCTTCGAGCAACTGGCCGAGCGCTCGCGCAGCTCGGTGCCCACCATCATGCGCACCTGCCGCGACCTGGGCTTTGCGGGCCTGCGCGAGTTCAAGCTCGCGCTCGCGCAGGAGCTGGCGCTCGGCGGTTCGCCGCTGCACCGCCGCGTCAACATCGAGGACGCGGCCGACGAAGTGGTCGGCAAGATCGCGCGCAGCGCGGCGGCCTCGGTCTCGGGCGTGCGCGGCCAGCTCGACATGCAGGTGCTCGACGGCGCCGTGGCGGCCATCGCGGCGGCGCCGCACGTGGACCTGTACGGCGCGGGCGCCACCTCGTGGTTCATGGCCAACGACCTGCAGGCGCGGCTGTTCCGCCTCGGCCTCTCGGCCAATGCCTGGGCCGACTATCACCTGCAGCAGGTGGCCGGCGCGGCGCAGCGGCCGGGCGGCGTGGTCATCGCCATCTCGCACGTGGGCGGCATGCCCTCGCTGCTGGACGCGGTGGACATCGCGCGCGGGCAGGGCGCCAAGGTGGTCGCGCTCACGCGGCCCGGCACGGCGCTCGCGGCGAAGGCCGACTTTTTGCTGGGCCTTTCGGTGCCCGACGACGCGGTGATGCACGTGGGCATCGACGCCTACCTCACGCACCTCACCGCCATCGAGATCCTCACGGTGCTGGTCGCGCAGCGACGCGGCGAACCGGCCGTGCAGCGCCTGCAGCGCGCACGCGAAGCCTTCCAGCGCCACGGCATCGACGCCACCACGCACCCGCTGCAAAGCTGGGACGGCGGCGGCATCAACGAAAAAGGAGGGCGCGCATCGTGAGCGAGCCGAAAGCCGTGAAAGCCATACTGCTCGAAGCCGGCCTCGTGGTCGACGGTTCGGGCGGACCCTCGTGGCCCGGCGACGTGCTGCTGCAGGGCGACCGCATCCTCGCGCTCGGCGAGGGCCTCCGCGGCCGGCTGCCCGAGGGCTTGAGCGTTGCCGACCTCGACATCGTCGATTGCCGCGCCAAGGTGATCGCGCCCGGCTTCATCGACGCGCACACGCACGACGACGCGATCGTGCTGCGCGACCCGCTGTGCCTGCCCAAGGTGTCGCAGGGCATCACCACCGTGGTGACGGGCAACTGCGGCATCTCGCTCGCGCCGTACCGCACGCCCCAGTCGAAGCCGCCGCTCACGCTGCTGGGCGCCGATTCGTTCAGGCACGCAACCATGGCCGAGTACCGCGCCGCCGTCGATGCGACGCAGCCCGCGCTCAACGTGGCCGCGCTCGTGGGCCACACCACGCTGCGCTTCGCGACGATGCAGGCACTGGACCGGCCCGCGAGCGGCGACGAACTCGCGCGCATGGAGGCGCTCCTGGACAGCTGCATGGCCGATGGCGCGCACGGCATGTCGTCGGGCCTGTTCTACGAAGAAGCCTTCGCCGCGCCGGCAGAAGAAGTGACCGCGCTCGCGCGCGTCGTGGCGCGCCACGGCGGCGTGTACGCCACGCACCTGCGCAGCGAGATGCAGCAGATCATCGAGGCGCTGCACGAGGCCGGCGACTCGGCCTTCGACGCCGGCGTGCCGCTGGTCATCTCGCACCACAAGTGCGCCGGTCCCGCGAACTGGGGCCGCACGAAAGAGACGCTGCCGCTGATCGAATCGCTCGCACAGCGCCAGCAGATCGCGATGGACGTGTACCCCTACGTGGCCGGCTCCACCGTGCTGCGCGAAGACCTGGTGGACGGCGTCATCGACGTGCTGCTGACCTGGTCCGACCCGCATCCCGAGATGACCGGGCGCCTGGTCTCCGACATCGCGCGTGAATGGGGCACCACCGAGCAGGAGGCGTGCCTCCGCCTGAAGCCCGGCGGCGCGTGCTATTTCCAGATGCAGGAAGAGGACGTGGAGCGCGTCATCGCGCACCCGCTCACCATGATCGGCAGCGACGGCCTGCCGCACGACCGGCATCCGCATCCGCGGCTGTGGGGCGCGTTCCCTCGGGTGTTCGCGCGCTACTGGCGCCAGCGCCGCCTGTTCACGCTGGAGCAGGCCGTGCACAAGATGACCGGCATGACCGCGCGCAACCTGCGCATCGCGGACCGCGGCCTGCTGCGTGTCGGCACGATGGCCGACGTGGTCGTGTTCGACCCCGAGACCATCGCCGACACCGCGACCTACGACAAGCCGCACGGCGTGAGCGTGGGCGTCGAGCGCGTGTTCGTGAACGGCGTGCTGGCCTATCGCGGCGGCGAGGGCGAAGCGAAGGTGCTGGCGCGCGCGGGCCGGATGCTCACGCGCGGAAGCTGAAGGCTAGGCAAACACCAGGCACACCGGCGTAGGCACCTGCGCCACCTGCACGGGCTGGTCGAGCCGGCCGCTCGCGGGGTCGATGCGCAGCCGCAGGAGGGTGTCGCCCTTCTGGCTGAGCGCATAGAGGTGGCCGCCCCCCGGCGCCATCGCCAGCGCGCGCGGAAAGTGCAGGCCTTCGCTCCAGTGCTGCAGCGGCGTCAGCGCGCCGTTGCCCGCGTCGATGCGGAACGCGGCGATGCTGTCGGCCATCGGGTGGTCCGACTTCAAGCGGCGGTTGGTCGCGTAGAGGAATTGCCCCGAGGGATGCATCACCAGCGCCGCCGCGCTCTTCTGGCCGCTGTAGCCCTCGGGCAAGGTCGAGACGCGTTGGCGCTGTTCGCCGACCTTGCCGCTCGCCGCGTCGTAGCCGAAGGAGGCGACCGTGGCATCGAGCTCGCTCACCAGGTACAGGAAGCGCTGCGATGGATGCAGCGCCAGGTGGCGCGGGCCGCTGCCGGGCGCGACGGATGTGCGGCCGAGCAAGGCCAGCTTGCCCTCGGCCAGCGTGAAGGCGTTGATGCGGTCGGTGCCGAGGTCGGTGGCGAGCAGGCGCTGACCCGAGGCGTCGAACAGCACCATGTGCGGATGCGGCGATTCCTGGCGTTCGGTGTCGGGCCCGGCGCCGGTTTCCTTCTCGATGCCCGAGACCTTGCCGAGCCTGCCGTCCGCCCCGATGGGCAGCACGTTGTAGGCGCCGCCGCCATACAGCGCCACGGCCAGCGCGCGGCCATCGGGCGACACGGCCACGTGCGCCGGGATCACGCCCGAGAGCGAGAGCGGCTGGCGGTCGAGCAGCGTGAGGCGCCCGTCGTTCGCATCGATCGCATAGGCCTCGGCCGTGCCGGTGGGCAGGCCCTGGTAGGTGTCGATTTCGTTGATCGCGTAGAGAAAGCGCCGGCTCGGATGCACCGCGAGGAACGAAGGGTTCGCGCTCGCCACGGTCTGCACCGGCGTCCAGCCGCCGTCCCGCATCGCGAGCACGTAGATGCCCTTGGAGGCCGGCCCGCCCGCGGTGCCGCCGGGCGCGTCGAAGGTGTAGGTGCCGACGTAGGCGAAGCGTGGCGCCGGCGCATTGCCGATGGCCGGGCTGCCGCTCGCGGTGTCCGGGGTCTGCGCGCCGGCGGGGACCAAGGGCGTCAACGCGCCGAGCGCGGAGGCGCCGCCGATCCACTGCATGACGGCGCGGCGGTTCTGGCCGGGTTGGCTGGGGCTGTGTGTCATGGGTTTCCTCTCGTTCACGGCCGCACCGACATGGCATGGTGAAAGATGTTGTTCGGGTCGTAGCGCCGCTTCACTTTCTGCAGGAAGCCATGGAGCCCCTGGTCCCCGTAGTAGAGCTGCGGCCAGAACGGGTACGCCAGCATGTCGTTGTCCGGGTAGTTGATGTAGCAGCCTTCGTAGCGCTCGCCGGGGTAGGGCGTGCCGGCGTAGCGCTCGGGCACGTCCGGCGTGCCGTACACGTCGCGGTAGAAGTCGCCGATCCAGCGCAGGTGACCCGCATCGTCCGCCGCGCTGCGCCAGTAGGTCTGGTACTGCAGCTTCATGATCGAGGCGCGCTGCGGCACGGCGGTGTCGCCGATGCGCTCGGGCTTGTTGACTGCGCCGCCATAGGAATCGACCTGCACCAGCGACTGGCTCAGATCGACACCGGGCATCGTGCGCGTGAGGTGCGCGTAGATGCGCTGCGCCTCGCGGGCGCTGAAGTTCTGCTTCATGTAGGCCGACTTGTATTTGCCGCGCTGGTTCTCGCCCGAGCCGTTGAGGTACTGCGTGGCCGTGAGCCAGTCGTAGCGCGTCACGGTGTGCGGCTTGGCGCACAGCAGTTGCCCCGCATCGCGCTGCGGCGCCGGGCCCACGCCGGGCGGGCGGCCCTTCAGGGGCACCGGTGCGCAGGCGCGGAAGCGATCGAGAAAATCGTTGAGCACCGAGAGGTCGTTGCAGGTGCCGTCGGGGTTGCAGAACTGCGTGAGCATCACGACCTGGCCCGACGAGCGGTGCGTGAGCTTGAGCAGCGAGAACATGCCCCAGGTGTCGGGCGCCTTGCCGCGCGTGGCCCAGTAGTCGCCGTAGATGGAGAGCAGTTCGGCAAAGCGCGCGGGCGTCATGGTGGCCCAGTCGAACGCGACCACCGCGATCGCCACTTCGCGCGGCGCTGTCGGCAGCGTATCGAACACATAGCTGGTGATCGCGCCGAAGTTGCCGCCGCCCGCGCCGCGGCAGGCGCGGAACAGCTCGGGCTCGCGGGCCGCATCCACCGTGCGCGGCACGACCTTGCCGCGCGCATCGACCGTGAGGATGTCCACCGCGGAGAGCCAGTCGACCGTGAGCCCTTGCAGGCGCGACAGGAGGCCATAGCCGCCGCCGCAGATGTGCCCGCCCGCGCCCACCGAATAGCACGAGCCGCCGGGCAGCGTGACGTTGCTCTGCTTGTACAGCTCCAGGTAGCCGTTCCAGTTCTGCGTGCCGGGGCCGATGCGGTAGCGCCCGTCGGTCTTGTGGGTGCTCGCGCCGGAGAGCAGGCTCAGGTCGAGGATCGCGCCGTCGGGGTTGTTGGAGACGAAGTCTTCGTAGCAATGCCCACCGCTGCGCAGCGTGGGGCGCAGGCCCGCATCGACGATGCGCTGCAACGCCGCGGCGGCATCGGTCGCGTTCTCCGCCAGTTCGATGCGCGAAGCCGCGTCCGACTCTGCCGAGGGCCATCGCAGGTTGAAGCCCTTTTTCAGGGTGTTGTAGCGCGCATCCTGGCGTGTCACGGTGATGGTCATGGGCACTTTCTGAGGGACGTCTTGCGACGGTGGGAGCCGAAGAAGGGAAGGGGCCTGCGTTGCGTCCTATGCGCGGGTATTCATTTGCCGGTTCGGCTGAAAAGTGAAAGGTTTTTTCTTATTTCTGCCGAATCGAACTGAATATCGCGAGATGGCGCTCATATTGCCGTCAATTCCGGGAATATTGAAATAGATTTTCAGGCGCACTGCGCCCGCAAGGCATGTGCTTTTCCCGTAGCGAACACGGCGTTCGCTGCGCAACAAAGGGCCGGGGACGGCGCTCGCGAACTCAGCGCGCCGCGGCCTCTTCGTCTTCCGCCTGCGCCTGGAACATGCGCGTGAATTCGCAGCACTCCTGCGCCAGCATCACGATCGAAGAGGTGAGCGCGCTGCGGTGCTCGCCCTTGTGCATCGCCACGTAGCGCACCACCGGCAGCGGCGGCGTGACCTCGATCACCGCGAGCATGCCGGCCGCCACCAGCGGCGCGAGGCATTCGCGCGGCAGGTAGCTCACGCCCAGCCCCGACACGGTGAGCCCGGTGAGCGCCACGAGGTTGCTCACCACGATCACGTTGGAAGGCTGCACGCCCTGGTCCTTCATCCACGCGTCGTAGGCGCGCCCGGTGCCCGAGTTGTTGCCTTGCACCAGCATGCGGTGGCGCGCCAGGTCGTGCAGCCGCACGGTGCCCGTCGTCTGCACGACACCGGGCTTGCACATCCACGCGCTCTTGACCTTGCCGATGACCTTGCTCTGCATGCGCGAGTCGGCGAAGGTGTCGGGCACGATGACCACGTCGAGCGCATCGACCAGCAGCTTGTCGCGCAGCTGCAGGCTGTCGTCCACGTCGGGCTCCAGGATCACCTTGGGGTAGTGCTGCTGGATCAGCCCGACCAGGCGCGGCAGCCACGTCATCGCGGTGAGCTCGGTCACGCCGATGCGGATGCGCCGCTCCACCACGCCGGGCTTGCCGAACTGCTCGACCGCGGCATCGCGCTGTTCCAGCAGCTTCTTGGCGAGCACGAACATCTCCTCGCCCTTTTCGGTGAGGCGCGCGGTGCGCTGGCTGCGGTCGAAGAGCTCGGTGTCGAACAGCAGCTCCAGTTCATGCACCCGCTTGGACACGGCCGACTGCGAGGTGTGCAGCTGGTTCGCCGCCTGCGCGAAGCCGCCGAGCTGGCCGATCCAGTAGAGGGCTTCGAGTTGCTTGAAGGTTATCACGGTGCGGCTCTCCTCTGGGAACGGCCTGAAAGAACGCTTTTGCTCATGCAATTCGATCACAAAAAATCGCTTTTAGAAATTCATCGCGACGCCGAAGATTCGCCCAGCCCACCCGTCACTGCAAACCAAGGAATACACGCCATGGACTTCTTCAAACTGCTGCCTCTCGCCCTGGGACTCACCCTCGCCTTCACCTGCGCCCCCGCCAGCGCCCAGGACGGCGGCACCCTGCAGAAGATCAAGGAGAGCGGCACGATCCAGATCGGCGCGCGCGACAGCCAGATCCCGTTCTCCTACAAGCTGAGCGCCGACAGCGCGCCCATCGGCTTCACCAACGACATCTGCCTGAAGATCGTCGATGCGGTGAAGGCCAAGCTGGGTCTCGCGAAGATCGACGTGCGCTACACGATGCTCAACTCGACCAACCGCATTCCGCTCCTGCAGAACGGCACCGTCGACCTGGATTGCGCGACCACCACCAACACCACGCAGCGCCAGGCGCAGGTCGATTTCGCGCCCAGCCACTTCGTGACCAACATCACCGCCGCGGTGCGCAAGAGCTCGGGCATCAACACCTTCGCCGACCTCAACGGCAAGAACGTCGCCACCGTCTCGGGCAGCACCTCGATCCAGCTGCTGCGCGGCGCGCGCAAGAGCGGCACGATCGAAGTGAACGAGATCGCGGGCAAGGACACCTCCGACGGCTTCCTGCTGCTCTCGACCGGCCGCGCCGACGCCTACGTGCTGGACGACGTGCAGCTCGCCGGCATGGTCGCCAGCGCCACCAACCCGGGCGACTACAAGCTCCTGAAGGAGTCGCTGCGCCAGGAGCCCTACGGGATCATGCTGCGCAAGGACGATCCGCAGTTCAAGGCGCTGGTCGATGAAACGGTCGGCGGCCTCATGAAGTCGGGCGCCATCGACCAGCTCTACGCGAAGTGGTTCATGTCGCCGATTCCGCCGAAGAACGCGAACCTGAATTTCCCGATGTCCGACGCGGTGCGCGACATCTACAAGAACCCGAACAACAAGGGCGTCTGAGCACATGGCGACCACACTTTTGGACCACCCCCGCGGCCTCGCGTTTTCCGATGCGCTGATGCGCGAGGTGAAGGCGCGCTTCCTGCTCGTGGACCACGACCACCACGGCCGTGAGCGCCTGTACTTCGACAACGCCGGCGGCTCGTTCCGGCTCAAGGCTGCGGCCGAGCGTTTCGCAGCGGTCGATGCGATTCCCGACAACGCCGAGCGCATCCACGCGACCGCCGTCGAGCTGCAGCAGATCCAGGCGAAGGCCGGCGAGGACCTGCGCACCATCCTCCATGCGCAGGGCGGCAGCGTCTATGCCTCGCTCACCGCCTCGGGCGCCATGTTCGACATGGTGCGCGCGGTGGCCGAGAACGTGCCGGGCACGAACATGGTGACGACCGTGCTGGAGCATCCCTCGGCCTTCGATGCGATGAGCCTCTACGCGAGCCGGCTCGGCCGCGAGCTGCGCGTGGCCAGGAGCAACCCGGTGACGGGCGGCGTCGATGTCGAGGAGATCGTGCGCCTCGTGGACAAGGACACGTGCCTCCTGAACGTGATCTACGCCTCGAACATCTCGGGCGCCAAGCTAGACATGGCCGAGATCGTGCGCCGCGCGCGCGCAATAAAGCCCGACCTGTACATCCTGGTGGACGCGGTGCAGCACGCGCCGCACGGCCTCATCGATTTGCAGAAGACGCCGGTGGACGGCATCAACCTCGCGCCCTACAAGTTCTTCGGCTGCCGCGGCTCGGGGCTCTCGTGGATGTCCGAGCGCGCGGCCGTGCTGCCGCACCACAAGCTCGCGGGCAAGAAGCCGGACTTCTGGGACCTGGGCAGTTCGGCGCCGTGGCAGTTCGCCGCGCTCACGGAGATCGTCGACTACGTGTGCTGGATCGGCGGCCAGTTCACCGATGCCACCGAGCGCCGCGCGCTGTTCGTCGAAGGCATCGGCCGCATCGAGCTGCACGAGCGCGCGCTGCTCGCCGCGCTGCTCGACGGCATCGGCAACGCGACCGGGCTGCGCGAGATGCGGGGCGTCGAAGTGTTCCTCGACCACGAAGACCTCACCCGGCGCGACCTGATCCTGGGCATCGGCTTCGACCGCATCGACTGCACGCAGGCGGTGGTGGAGTACGGCAAGCGCGGCGTCACGGTGTACGAGCGCGTGGCGACCAGCATCTACTCGAAGCGGATGCTGGAGTCCTTCGGGCTCGAAGGCACGGTGCGCGTCTCGCCGCTGCATTGCCACTCGATGGCCGACATGGAGAAATTCCTGCGGGTCACGCAGGAGATCGCGGCGCTGTAGCCGCGCAGCCGAGCGAGTTCAGGCGGCAGGCGCGGCTGTGCTGACCATGCGCGCAGCCACGCGCGCGTGGGCGATGTGCCCCGCGCCGGCCCGCTGCAGGCCGTTGACCCCCGCCGCGTCGTACCGGGCCACGGTCTCGTCGCCGTCCAGGTCCTCGGTCAGCACGAGGCCGGTCTCCAGCAGCAGCGCATCGAGCGTCGCCGGATCGAAGCCCGAAAGGAATGCCTCGCCGACGGAAGACACATCGCTGCGGAGCTTCCGGAACCCCTCGGTGCCCGCATGGCCGGGCTGCAGCGCCGCTTCGTCGATGTAGGTGAAGACCAGTTCGCTCCCCGCCGGCGCAACCGTGGCAATGGCGCGCAGCGTCGCAAGATTGGCCTCGCGCGTGAGGTACACGGTGACGCCGAGCCACGAGAAGAAGGCCGGTTGCGCCGGATCGAAGGAAGAGCGTGCAAGGGCCGACTGCAGCGTCTCCTCGGACAGGTCCGCCGCCACGAAATGCACGTCGTCGGATTCGGCGATGCCGCAGTGCCGCAGGCGCTCGCGCTTCAACTGCTGCGTCGCGGGATGGTCCACTTCATAAACCTGCAGCCCTTCGGCCCACGCCGGGCGGCGGCAAAGAAAACTGTCGAAGCCCGCGCCGATGAGCACGTACTGCGTGATGCCGCGCGAGACCGCGGCCTCCAGCATGTCTTCGGTGTAGCGGCTGCGCAGGATGACGCCGGGATAGGCCGCGTTCGCGCGCATCGCGGCGTCCAGCACCTGGGCCGGCGCGGCCTCGGCGCGCACCGCGGGGTCCAGCCGCGCCATCGCCCGCTCGCGGAGGCCAGCCTGCACGGACTCCGGCACGAGGCGGTCGCCCCACGGGTCGTCCAGCAGCGGCGCGGGATCGCCGCGTGTGTGAAGCGCGCGCATCAGCGAGGTGACGAGGGCGGTGTAGCTGGCTTTGGATGGGTCCATGGGGAGGCTCCGGGCTGGGGATGACGGGCAGCGGGCTTTGTGCGACGCTTGCCGCGGGTTCTACTTCATTCTCCGACGACGACCTTCATGACCGCCTCCCACCGCCGCCCCGTTCCGCTCGCCAAGGCCTATCGCCTCCTGAACCACGGCCCCACCGTGCTCGTGAGCGCCGCGCATGGCGGGCAGCGCAACATCATGGCGGCCGCGTGGGCGATGCCGCTGGACTTCGATCCGCCCAAGGTGGCCGTGGTGCTCGACAAGAGCACCTGGACGCGCGTGCTGCTCGAAGGCGCGGGCACCTTCGCGCTGCAGGTGCCCACGCGCGCGCAACTCGACCTGACGGAGGCACTGGGCAACAGCTCGGGCCGGGAGATCGTCGAAACCTCGGGGCGCGACAAGTTCGCCGCGTATGGCCTTCAGACTTTCGCCGGCACGGCAACCGATGCGCCGCTGCTCGAAGGCTGCGCGGCCTGGCTCGAATGCCGTCTGTTGCCCGAGCCGCCGATCCAGGAGCGCTACGACCTCTTCCTCGGCGAAGTGATCGCCGCGCAGGCCGATGTGCGCGTGTTCGCCGACGGGCGCTGGAACTTCACCGGCCATGACGACCTGCGCACGCTGCACCACGTGGCAGGCGGGCACTTCATCGTCGATGGCGAGGCGGTGGATGCGCGGCCACTGCCGCCGGTGCAGCGCTAGCTGGCGCGTCGGCAAGGCCAGCGTGGCTTCCGGCACCCAGGGGCGAGCAGGACGGCGGCGCCGATCGGCAGGAGAGGAGGCCGCGTTCGCACATGCGGGTGGCGAAAGTGCCGGCCATGCCTGACCCGTCTCAAGGGTAGTAATAGCCGGCGGTCAGTCCGATCGATGCGTACGCGCTGCGTCCGTGGATCCCGATGTAGACATCGCCGGGCGGGGGATTGCTGATCCCGACGGATTCGTTGCTGCCGTTGACGTAGGGGCGCTGGTCCCAAGCTGTCAGCGACGGGAGTCCGCCGAAGCGGACGTACATGTCGCCATCGCCACCGCCGACGGGGCCGGTCATGTCGATGTTCAACTGCCTGACGCCTGGGGGCACTGTGAGCCTGTAGTAGCTCCAGCTGCCGGTGTCGCCTGCCAGGCCTTGGACGGCCCGGTTGTCCACGAGCTGGGTAATGGGTGGCCGGGTGTCCATCTTGAAGGTGCGCACCATGGCGTCCCATCCAGTCCCGGGGCCGTCGGCAGGCGAGCCGCTGGTCCATGCCACTGCAAAATTTCCCACCGGGTCCATTGCCAGATGCGGGCTGGATGCTGGTTGAATCAGAGGCGGGTCGACTCTCGATTCGTTGGTGATCGGCGTTCCATCGCCGTGGAATTGTCTGGCCGCCAATGCAGAGTCCGGGCCACCGCCGATCACGCCTTTTGGTGCGACCCACGAAACGACAAAATCGCCATTCTCCGCAATTGCCGCGGTGGGCTCGGAATAAAAATCGACAAGGCTTTGATTGACTCGCGTACTTCCGTTTCCGGTGGGATTGCCATTCGCGTCGAAGGCCCGGGCATAAACGATATAAGTGGAATTCGACCCATTGGGAAAGGCATTGGTCCAGACGACGACGGATTTCCCTCCGGGTTCCATGGCAATACTGCCGGCCATATGCACTCCTGTCGAGGCATGGCTGGCGACAATGACCGGAGTCAGCGCAACACCTGCGCGGCTGAAGCGCTGCATCACGCTATAGGCCGGTGCCGAAGAACCGGCTCGGCTCGTCCATAGCAATGCGATATTTCCGGCACTGTCCGTGGCAATTGAATTGGGGCCGGAGAGCGTATCCACGGGACCCGTTGCAACGATGATTTCAGGGCCGATTGGCGTTCCGCTGGTATTGAATCTCCTGATGGCAAGATTTCGGGGAACATTGAATACGTTGGGGTACGAATAGGCTACGGTCATATTGCCATCCGTATCCATGCTGGCAGCCGCATTCAATGAATCGGGGGTCGGGCTGAAATTGGACAGCAGATTTCCGCTCCTGTCATAGGCCATGACCATTCCGGATATTCCGGTTTGACCCGCCAGAACGAAATTGCCGGTGCGGTCGACGGAGAGTTTCGAATATGTTGGAGGAAGTTGGATTTGCTGTTTTGTCAGAAAAGGCGATCCCGATGACTTTATTCTTTGGGCGTACGTGGCATTTGCTGCGCCATCTCTCCAGATGAGGAGTTTTTCTCCGTTGAATCCTGCGGCGAACAAACCGGACGTTTGATTGCCGGCCGTGTCGGTGTTCACCATGACGGGATCTCCGAGCGGCACCGCCTGCCCGGCCGGCGCAAAGACCAGTCCGGGCAGGCAGGCCAGCGAGATCCAAAGTCGTTTCAGCAAGGGATGAGGCATGGATTCCTTCTTTCCAAAGTTGTGATTGCCACGATGGGCTCTTCGACGGATGGACGGGTCGAAGAAAGACAGGTCGCTGGTTTCGTCCGGATCGGCGCATCGATGCGTCGCGACACCCCGTATCGCCGGCGGACCCTCCGCACCCCGAATGGCTTCCCCAGGCGCCAGCGTATGCCCCACCGGCCTGCGAGATCGTGAAATCCTGGTCGATGAAGTCGCTGCGCAGAGGGACTTGTCGTTCGCGTTCCACACCGAGTTCCCGGGGCGGCCTGGGTACCAGGACTTTGGTTTGCGGGTGTGGGCTTCCTGTCATCGATTTTCAGTAGCGCCACCTGACCGTTGCGGTTGCGGAAGGCAAGCGCTTCGACGCGTTGCTGCCGCGCAGGATTCGGCGCCGCCATCGCGCCGCGCGATGCGCCGAGCCTCGAACACACCTTGCCGCTGGCGCTGGCGGTTCAGGGCCCGCGCTTGCGCGCCTTGGGCGCCACCAGCATGCGCCGCAAGGCCAGCGTGCCCACGACGGCCGCCACCACGACCAGCAGCACGGTCCACACCGTGTCCGCCCTCGACGCGTCCGTGGGCCAGTCGCCGACGAACAACGTGCCGGTGTTGTAGGTGGCATGCAGCGCGATGCACGGGATGAGCGAGCGGGTGCGCTCGTAGAGCCAGCCGAGCACCAGGCCCAGCACCAGCCCGACGAGGAACTGGTAGATGTTCAGGTGCGCGGCCCCGAACAGCACGGCTGAGCCGACGATGGCATGCCAGCGCGCATAGCGCTGCAGGAAGCCGCGCAGCACGATGCCGCGAAACAGCATCTCCTCGAGCAGCGGTGCCACGACGCACACCGCCAGCGTGGCGGCGACGCTGCCGTCGGCCATGCGGCTGAACAGGGATTCTTCCCACGGCGAGAGCGGCGCGACCAGCACCAGGAGGTTGAGCGCCGCGATCACCGTCATCATCAGCGCCGGCACGAGCAGCAGCGCCGGTGGCACGACCGTCGTCAGCGTGGTTCGCACGGAAATCGGCGAGGGGTGGAAGAGCTGGCGGTACGTGAGCTGCTGGTAGTGCATCACCACCGCGAACACGCAGCCGTTGCCCAGCACCGTGGAGAGCACGCCCAGCTGCATGCCGTTCAGCCCGAGCCAGCCGTTGGCGTCGCGCAGCGCGGCACCCACGACGAGTTCGCAGAGAAACAGCGCCACGAACAGCAGGACGGCCTGCACGGCGGAGGGAAAGGCCGTGCTTTTCGGGGAGGGCATGAAGTGGGCGCGGAGTGTGCGGTGGGTGGGGGCGGGGAAGGCCGCGCATATTACCGTCGCCCCGCCATAGAACGGACGCATCCCGCGCCCGAATGGCCAACTACAGCACGAACGGAATGAAGCGCCGCGTGCGGCGCATGTAGTCGCGGTAGGTGTCGCCGAAATGCGAGATGCATTCCTTCTCGTCGCTGAGCGCGGTGAGCACCAGCAGCAGCGTGGCGGCCAGCACCAGCGCCAGCGTGAGCCAGGTGAACTGCTTGAGGAAGGCGCCCCAGGCCAGCAGCATCAGCGCGGTGTACATCGGGTGGCGGATGTAGCGGAAGGCGCCGGAGGTCACCAGCGAGGAGGTCTTCTCGAAGCCGTAGAGCGCGGGGTCGTCATTGCGCGCATCGCTCGGCTTGCCCTTGGCCTTGAGCAGCCGCACCGCGTGGATCGGCAGCCAGATCGACAGCGCCAGGAATATGCAGGAAAGAATCTGCGTCACCGAGAACGGATCGACATGCCACACCGGCAGGTTCACCACGATCAGCACCAGCATGCATTCCCACGCGAAGAAGCGGTAGAAGCCGTGCGAGCCGGGCTGCCGCAGCGGGCCGCGCGAGACGTACAGCAGGGCGGCGGTGCCGGCGACGAGAAGAAGGAGCTGGAGCCAGAAGAGCATGGCGGCCGAATTTACACGCGCCGCCCGCCTTCAGCCAGAGATAGAAAACCCGCCATCGACCGGAATCGCGGTGCCGGTCACGTAGTCCGAGGCGGGGCTCGCGAGAAACACCGCCGTGCCGGCGATGTCGGCCGGCTGGCCCCAGCGGCCGGCGGCGGCGCGGGCCACCACGCGGTCGTACAGGCCCGGAATCTGGCTGCGCGCGCCATCGGTCAGTTCGGTCTCGAACCAGCCGGGCAGGATCGCGTTGACCTGGATGTTGTCGGCCGCCCACGAGAGCGCGGTCGACTTGGTCAGCTGCACGATGCCCGCCTTGCTCGCGGCGTAGGCCGGCGCGTAGGGTGCGCCGAAGATCGACATCATCGAGCCGATGTTGATGATCTTGCCGCCGCCCGCGCGCTGAAGGTGCGGGTGCGCGGCGCGGCTGCACAGGAAGGCGCTCGTGAGGTTGGTGCCCAGCACCTTGTTCCACTCGTCCAGGGACAGCTGGTCGACGGGTTTGCGTACCGTGGTGCCGGCGTTGTTCACGAGGATGTCGAGCCGGCCGCTGCGCGCGGCCGCTTCGTCGAATGCCTTCTGCACCGAGGCTTCGTCGCTCACATCGACTTCGAGCGCGAAGCTGTCGCTGCCCAACGCCTTCAGCGCCTCGACCGCAGCGGCCGACTTTTGCGCATTGCGTGCCGCAACGATGACGCGGGCGCCGGCCTTCGCAAGGCCTTGCGCCATGCCCAGGCCTATGCCGCCGTTGCCGCCGGTGACGAGCGCGACTTTGCCTGTGAGATCGAACATCAGGTGGCTTCCGGTTTCTTGGAGACGAGGGTCAGGATATCGTAGCTGGCGACCACCTCGCCCTCCTGGTTCGTCACCTCGACATCCCAGGCCACCACGCCCTGGCCCTGGCCGCTCGCGTCCTTCTTGTTGCGGTCGATCTTGCGCTTGCAAGTGAGGCGCGCGCGGATGGTGTCGCCGATGCCCACGGGCTTGACGAAGCGCAGCGTGTCCAGGCCGTAGTTGGCGAGCACCGGGCCCGGCGCGGGCGAGACGAACAGGCCCGCCGCCGCCGACAGCACGAAGTAGCCGTGCGCGATGCGCTTGCCGAAGGGCGATTCCTTGGCCGCGACCTCGTCGAAGTGCATGTAGAAATAGTCGCCCGAGATGCCGCCGAAGGCCACGATGTCGGCCTCGCCGACGGTGCGGCGGTGCGTGAGCAGCGAGTCGCCGATGCGCAGGTCCTCGAAGTAGCTGCGGAACGGGTGGACGTCGCTCTCGCGCACGGCCGCGCCGCGCACGTGTTCGCCGGTGATCGCAGCCAGCATCGTCGGCGAGCCCTGCACCGCGGCGCGCTGCAGGTAGTGCTTGACGGCGCGCAGGCCGCCGAGCTCTTCGCCGCCGCCCGCCCGGCCGGGGCCGCCGTGCTTCAACTGCGGCAGCGGCGAGCCGTGGCCAGTCGATTCGACGGCGGCCTCGCGGTCCAGCACCAGCAGGCGGCCGTGCCATGCGGCGGCCACCGGAATGGCCTTGGCCGCGATGGCGGGGTCGCGCGTGACCAGCGTGCCGACGAGGCTGCCGCGGCCGCGTGCGGCCAGGGCCAGCGCTTCGTCGATGCCGTCATAGGGCATCAGCGTGCTGACGGGGCCGAAGGCCTCGACGTCGTGCGCGGCGTCGTGTTCCAGCGGCTTGCGGCTCAGGAGCAGCGTGGGCGCGAAGAAGGCGCCTTCGGCCACGCCATCGCCCACTGGCGAGAAGCCGTCGCGCTCGCCGTAGACCAGTTCGGCGCCCTGCAGCAGCGTGGCCACGCGCTCGGCCACGTCGGCCTGCTGCGCGTGCGAGGCGAGGGCGCCCATGCGCACCTCTTCGCGCGACGGATCGCCGATGACCGTCTTTGCCAGGCGCGCGCGCAGGCGCTCGGCCACCGCATCCAGGTGCTGGCGCGGCACGATCGCGCGGCGGATCGCGGTGCACTTCTGGCCGGCCTTGGTGGTCATCTCGCGCGCCACTTCCTTCACGAAGAGATCGAACTCCTCGTCGTCGGGCGTCACGTCGGGCGCGAGGATCGCGCAGTTGAGCGAGTCGGCCTCGGCGTTGAACGGGATCGACTGGCGCACGATGTTCGGATGCACGCGCAGCTTGGCCGCGGTGTCGGCCGAGCCGGTGAAGGTGACCACGTCCGGCCCTTCGAGGCGATCGAGCAAATCGCCCGTGCCGCCGATCACCAGCTGCAGGCTGCCCTCGGGCAGGATGCCCGACTGCACGATGAGCCGCACGGCCGCCTCGGTGAGGTAGCTGGTGGCCGAGGCCGGCTTGCCGATGCACGGCATGCCGGCGAGGAAGCTGGGCGCGAATTTCTCGAGCAGGCCCCAGACCGGAAAGTTGAAGGCGTTGATGTGCACCGCCACGCCGCCGCGCGGCACCAGGATGTGCGTGCCCGCGAAACCGCCCTTCTTGCCGAGCGAAAAGGCCGGGCCTTCGTGCACGAGGTTGCCCGAGGGCAGCTCGTTGGAGCCGATGCCGGCATAGGCGCTCAGCGTGCCGGCGCCGCCTTCGATGTCGATCCAGCTGTCGGCGCGCGTGGCACCCGTGTGGGCCGAGACGGCGTAGAGCGTTTCCTTGTTCGCGGCGAGGTACTTGGCCAGCGCCTTCAGGCGCTCGGCGCGCTGCTGGAAGTCCAGCTTCATGAGCGCGGGGATGCCGGTGCGGCGCGCGTACTGCAGCGCTTCGGCGAAGTCGATCGCCTCGGCATGCGTCGCGGCCACGGGCTTGCCGTTGACGGCGCTGCGCAGCTGCTGCGCGCTTTCCTTGCCGATCCAGCGGCCGGCGATGTAGCTTTGAAGGGTGGTCATGGAAGTCCTTGAACGTCTTGGGGTTCAGGCGACGGCGGGTTCCGCGTTGCGGTTGCCGATGCCCAGGTAGGTGTCGATGATTCGCTGGTCGTGCAGCAGCTCGCGCGCATTGCCTTCGAGCGCCACGGCGCCCATCTCCAGCACGTAGGCGCGGTCGGCCACCTGCAGCGCGGCGCGCGCGTTCTGCTCCACGAGCAGCACCGAGACGCCATGGCTTCGCAGTTGCGAGACCACGCGCAGCACCTCGCGCACGACCAGCGGCGCGAGGCCCAGCGAGGGCTCGTCGAGCATCAGCAGGCGGGGCCGCGCCATCAGCGCGCGGCCGATGGCCAGCATCTGGCGTTCGCCGCCCGAGAGCGTGGAGGCCATCTGCGGCTTGCGCTCGCGCAGGCGCGGGAAGATGGCGAACACCTCCTCCATGCGCGCGCGCTGGTCGCGCTTGCCCTTGCGCCACTGGTAGAAGCCGCCGAGCAGCAGGTTGTCTTCGACCGACATCTCGCCGAACAGCTCGCGCCGCTCGGGCACGAGCGCCACGCCGCGCGCGACCATGGTCTCGACACCGGGACGCGCGATGCGTTGGCCCGAGAGCGTGAGCGCGCCTGTCGAAGGCAAGAGGCCCATCGCCGCGCACAGGAGCGTGGTCTTGCCCGCGCCGTTGGGGCCGATGACGGTGACGATCTCGCCTTCGTTCACATGCAGGCGCACGCTGTGCACCGCTTCCACGGTGCGGTAGGCGACGCAGAAGTCCTGGAGTTGGAGGAGGGGAGCGGTCATCGTGCGTCTTCCAGCAGTTCGTCGTCGGCGCCGCCGAGGTAGGCCTCCAGCACGCGCGGGTTGGCCTGCACTTCGGCGGGCGTGCCGGTGGCGATGACGGTGCCGAACTCCAGCACCGTGATGCGGTCGGCCAGGTTCATCACGAATTCCATGTCGTGTTCCACCACCAGGATGCCCAGGCCCTCGGCGCGCAGCTGGCTCAGCAGCACGGAGAGGGCGCGCTTTTCCAGGTGGCGCAGGCCCGCGGCGGGCTCGTCGAGCAGCAGCACCGAGGGCTGGCCGGCCAGGGCGCGCGCGATTTCCACGACGCGCTGCTGGCCGAGCGAGAGCGACGCGGCCGGCGTGTCGGCGTGCGCGCCGAGGCCGCAGCGTTCGATCTGCCGGCGGGCCTCGGCCATCAGCGCGGCTTCTTCGGCGCGGTCCCATCGCAGCATCGCGGCGAGCCAGCCGCGCTTCGCACGCAGGTGGGCGCCGAGCGCGACGTTCTCGACCACGCTGCGCTGGCCGAGCAGGCGCACGTGCTGGAAGGTGCGGCCCAGGCCCAGGGCGGCGAAGGCGCGCGAAGGCCGGGTCGCCATCGATTGGCCGCAGAGCCGCACCTCGCCCGAGGTCGGATCGTCCACGCCCGAGATCATGTTGAAGAAGGTGCTCTTGCCGGCGCCGTTCGGGCCGATCAGCGCGTGGATCTCGCCGGCCTTCAACGTCATCGAGATCGCGTTGTTGGCGACGAGGCCGCCGAAACGCTTGCTCACGTCGCTGGCTTCGAGCAGCAGCTCGCCCGATGCGGGCAGCGCGCGCTGCGCGAGCTGCACCGTGGAGGGGTGCACCGCGGCAGGCGCAACCTTGCGCGTGTCGTCGCGCACCCAGCGGCTCGCCAGCCGTGCCAGCGTGGGCCAGAGGCCGTCCGCAAAGCGCTGCAGCACGAAGAGCATGAGCAAACCGAACACGATCACTTCGAAGTTGCCGCTGGTGCCCAGCAGCGCGGGCAGCACGTCCTGCAGCTTCTCTTTCAGCAGCGTGATGAGCGCCGCGCCGAGCACCGCGCCCCACAGGTGCCCCGCACCGCCGACCACCGCCATGAACAGGAGCTCGATGCCGATGTTCAGGTTGAAGGGCGTCGGGTTCACGAAGCGCTGCAGGTGCGCATAGAGCCAGCCCGACACCGCCGCGAGCAGCGCGGCCAGCACGAAGAGCTTGATGCGGTGGCGCGCCGTATCGACGCCCATCGACTCGGCCATGAGACGCCCGCCCTTGAGCGCGCGGATGGCGCGGCCTTCGCGCGAGTCGAGCAGGTTGTGCATGGCCCACAGCGCGAGCAGCAGCACGGCCCAGATCACCACGCCCAGCGCACGCGGCGTGGCGAGCGAAAAGCCCGCGACCACCAGCGGCGGCACGCCGGTGATGCCGGTCTGCCCGCCCAGGAACTCCATGTTGCCGAACAGGTAGTAAAGGCCAAGGCCCCAGGCGATGGTGCACAGCGGCAGGTAGTGGCCCTGCAGCTTGAGCGTGACCGCGCCCAGCGCCCAGGCGAGCGCGAAGGTGAAGACCAGGCCCAGCGCGAGGCCGGCCCATGGCAGCAGCGCGGGGCTCACCGCGTTGCCCATCCACGCAGCGGCGGTGGGCGAGGTGCAGATCCACGCGGTGGCATACGCACCCATGCCGACGAACGCGGCCTGGCCGAAGGAGGTCATGCCGCCCACGCCGGTGAGCATCACGAGGCCCGCCGCGACCAGCGCATAGAGCCCGATGTTGCTCAGCACGGACACTGTGAACTCGGGCAGGAAGCCCCAGGCCAGCGCGAGCGCGACGACGAAGACCAGCGTGAGCTGGCGCGGCGTGACCAGCGGCTTGCCGGCGGGCGGCGCGTTCACTGCAACGGGAGCGGCGGAATTCGGAGACGGGTTCATTCCTCGTCCTCCACATGATGGCTGCGGAGCGACCGCCACCACAGCACGGGAATGATCAGGGTGAAGACCAGCACTTCCTTGAACGGGCTGGCCCAGAAAGAGGCGAAGGCTTCGAGCTGCCCGACCAGCAGCGCGCCCACGAGCGCCAGCGGATAGCTCGCCAGGCCGCCGACGATGGCCGCGACGAAGCCCTTCAGGCCGATCAGGAAGCCGGTGTCGTAGTAGACGGTGGTGATCGGTGCGATGAGCAGGCCCGACACCGCGCCGATGAGCGCCGCGAGCGCGAAGCTCAGGTCGCCCGAGAGTTCGGTGGGAATGCCCGAGAGCCGTGCCCCGACACGGTTGATGGCGGTGGCGCGCAGCGCCTTGCCGACCATCGAGCGTCCGAAGAACAGGAACATCGCGATCACCAGCAGCAGCGTGACGCCGACGACGACCAGCGATTGCCCGCTGACCGCGATGCCGCCGATGTCGAAGCGCGCGTCCGAGAAGGCCGTGGTGCGCGAGCCTTCGGCGCCGAAGAACAGCAGGCCCAGGCCGACGAGCACGCCATGCAGCGCGACCGAGACGATCAGCAGCATCAGCACGTTGGCATCCGCCAGCGGCCGGTAGGCCAGGCGATAGAGCAGCGGGCCGAGCGGCATGATGAGCAGGAGTGTGGTGAGCGTCTGACCCGCCATCGAGGTCGGCTTGAGCAGCAGCACCAGCGCGGCAGCGGCCAGCGGCAGCACCACGCACCATGCGAGCGCCGAGGCCCAGTCGACCACCGCGCCGCGCTTCCAGCGCCAGAGTTCGACCACCAGCACCATCACAGCGAGCGCGAGCAGCAGCCACAGCGTGGCCGGCACGCGGCCGGCCTGCAGCATCGCCATCGAGAGCGCCCCGAAGGCGACGAATTCGCCCTGGGGAATGAAGATGACGCGGGTGACCGAGAACACCAGCACGAGGGCGAGCGCCATCAATCCATAGACGGCACCGTTGACGATGCCGTCCTGCCCCAACAACAGGGCGATCTGCAAATCCATAAAAGAACCTTTGGGCTCGGCCCGTGTATCGAATCAGTGTCTGCCGCACATGCCGGCCACAGCGCTGCATTGCGCCTTCCCCCTCTGGGGAAGGTTGGGATGGGGGCCGCCGCCGCCTTCACGGCTGCGCGGAGGTCGATGCAGTCATGCCCCCGCCCCGGCCCTCCCCGGAGGGGGAGAGAGCAAGGCAGGAATCCTTCAGGGCTGGTATTTCCAGGCGCCGTTTTCGATCTTGACCATCACGCGGGCGCGTTGGTCCAGGCCCAGGTGGTCCTTCTCGGTCATGCTGAACACGCCATGCGCGCCCGACACTTCCTTGACCTGCTCCAGCGCATCGCGCAGCGCCGCACGGAATTCCGGCGTGCCCGGCTGTGCCTTCTTCAGCGCGACCGGAACGGCCGACGTCATCAGGAGACCCGCATCCCACGCGTGCGCACCGAAGGTCGACACGGTGCCCTTGCCATTGGCCGCTTCATAAGCCGACACGTAAGCCAGCGCAGACTTCTTCACCGGGTTGCTGGCAGGCAACTGGTCGGCCACGAGCACGGGGCCCGCGGGCAGGAAGGTGCCTTCCACGTCCTTGCCGCCGACGCGCAGGAAGTCGGCGTTCGCCACGCCGTGCGTCTGGTACATCTTGCCGGTGTAGCCGCGCTCCTTGAGCGTCTTTTGCGGCAGCGCGGCCGGCGTGCCCGAGCCCCCGACCAGCACGGCGTCGGCCTTGGAGGCCATGATCTTGAGCGCCTGGCCGGTCACCGAGGTGTCGCTGCGCGAGAAGCGCTCGTTGGCGACCACGGTGATCTTCTTGAGCGCCGCGGCCTTGGCGAATTCTTCCGACCAGCCTTCGCCGTAGGCGTCGGAGAAGCCGATGTAGGCGACCGTCTTCACGCCGTTGGCGGCCATGTGCTCGGCGATGGCCAGCGACATCATGATGTCGTTCTGCGGCGTCTTGAAGACCCACTTCTTCTTGGCGTCCATCGGCTCGATGATGCGGGCCGAGGCGGCGATGGAGATCATCGGCGTCTTGGCTTCGCTCACCACGTCGATCATGGCCAGCGAGTTGGGCGTGGTGGTGGAGCCCAGCACGATGTCGACCTTGTTCTCGGCGATCAGCTTGCGGGTGTTGGCCACGGCGGCGGTGGTGTCGGAGGCATCGTCCAGCACGATGTAGTTGATCTTCTGGCCGCCGATGGTCTTGGGCATCAGCGCGATGGTGTTCTTCTCTGGAATGCCGAGCGAGGCGGCCGGGCCGGTGGCCGACACCGTCACGCCGACGGTGACGTCGGCCCACGCCGCGGCGGCGGTGGCGCACAGCGCTGCGATCAGAAGAGGCTGGAAGAATTTCATTTGGGCTTGTCTCCGGGTTGAAAAATCGTTGAGGCCTGAAGTATCAACGCTCGTCGAAGGACAAGGTGACACGTTCGGTGAGGGGGTGCGCCTGGCAGGTCAGCACGAATCCTGCGGCCACTTCATTCTTGTCGAGCGCGAAGTTGCGTTCCATGCGGACTTCCCCGTCCACGCACTTGGCGCGGCAGGTGCCGCACACGCCGGAGGTGCAGGAGAACGGCACTTCCAGGCCCGCGGCCGAGGCCGCGTCGAGGATGCTGGGCTGGCCTTCGGTGAAGGTGATCTCGCGCTGCAAGCCGTCGCGCACGATGGTGATGCGGGCCTGCTTGGCGTCGCCCGGCAGCGGCTCGTGCACCACGGCGCCGACCTGTGTGGCCGAGGGCAGTGCCACGCCGAAGCGCTCGATGTGGATGCGGTCTTCCGGCACGCCGGCCGCCAGCAGCGCGGCCTCGGCCTCGTCGTTCATCTGGAACGGGCCGCAGACGTACACGTGGTCGATGCGCCTGGCCGGCACCACCGATGCGAGGAATTCGCCGATCTTCTCGCGGTTCATCACGCCGAAGCCCAGCGGCGAATCGGTGTGCTCGTCGGAGAACACGTGCAGCAGCACGAGGCGCGTCATGTAGCGGTTCTTCAGGTCCTCGAGCTCTTCCTTGAACATCGTGGACTGCAATTGCCGGTTGCCGTAGATCAGCGTGAAGCGGCTCGCGGGCTCGCGCGCCAGCACCGTCTTCATGATCGAGAGGATCGGCGTGATGCCGCTGCCGCCTGCGATGCCGACGTGGTGTCGGGCCGAGGCCGGCTCGATCGGCACGAAGAAGCGGCCCTGCGGCGCCATCACCTGCAGCGTGTCGCCCGGCTGCAGGTTCGCGTTGATCCAGTTGGAGAACACGCCGCCGCGCACCTTGCGCACGCCCACGCGCAGCTCGCCGTCGTCCAGGCCCGCGCAGATCGAATAGGAGCGGCGCAGGTCCTGGCCGTCGATGTCGTGGCGGAGGGTCAGGTACTGGCCCTGCGTGAAGCCGAAGACTTCCTGCAGGTCGGTGGGCACCTCGAACGAGACGATGACGGCCTCGTGCGTGTCGGGCTCGATGGCCTTCACGCGCAGGGGGTGGAAAAGGGTGCTCATCGTGGGGAACGTCTCAGATTGGCTTGAAGTGTTCGAAGGGTTCGCGGCAGGCCACGCAGCGATACAGGGCCTTGCAGGCCGTGGAGCCGAAAGCGGAGAGGCGTTCGGTGCGCTCGCTCGCGCAGCGCGGGCAGGCGATGCGTTCGCCGGCGATGCGGCCGAAGAGCTTGATCGGCATTGCGGTGTGGGCGGCGGCTTCGGGCGTGAGGTGGGCCGGCGGCGCGATGCCGTAGGCCTTGAGCTTCGCGCGGCCTTCGTCGCTGATCCAGTCGCTGCTCCAGGCGGGCGCGCGGCGCAGCGTGGCGCGTGCGCGGCCGAGGCCCGCCGCTTCGATGGCGGCCAGCACGTCGTGCTCGATGGCTTCGGTCGCGGGGCAGCCGGAATAGGTCGGCGTGAGCACGATCTCCAGGCCGTCGTCATGCGCGATCACCTCACGCACGATGCCCAGGTCGCACACCGACACAGCGGGCACCTCGGGGTCGAGCACCGTGTGCAGCACGGTCCACGCCGCATCGACGCGAGAAGCCAGCGCGTTCATCACCACACGCCTCCGGGGAAGCTGCGCTGCAGGTGCTGCATCTCGGTGAGGATATAGCCCATGTGCTCGCTGTGCACGCCTTGCTTTCCGGTGCTGCGGAAGGCGGCTTCCTTGGGCATCGCGAGGCCGGCGGCGTCGAGCACCTGCTGCATCTCGGCGAGCCACGGTTCGCGCAGTTCGCTCCACGCGGGGCCGAGGCCACTCGCGCTGGCTTCTGCATCCACCGCATCGCTCTCGAACAGCTCGGGCACGTAGAGCCACAGTTGCTTCAACGCCTTCTCGGTGCGGCGGCGCGATTCATCGGTGCCGTCACCCAGGCGCACGACCCAGTCGGCCGAGTGCTGCTGGTGGTAGCGCGCTTCCTTCACGGCCTTGCCGGCGATGGCGGCCACTTCGGCATCGCTCGATGCGGCAAGCCGTTGCCACAGCAGCTTGAGCAGCGTGGCGACCATGGTGTTGCGCAGCACGGCAAAGGCGAAGTCGCCGCGCGGCAGCTCGACCAGCGTGAGGTTGAAGTAGTCGCGCTCGTTGCGCAGGTAGGCGAGCTGGTCTTCGTCGTGTTCGCGGCCCTCGATGTGACCGGCATGCGTGAGCAGGCCACGCGCCTGGCCGACCAGGTCCAGCGCGATGTTGGCCATCGCGATGTCTTCTTCCAGCACGGGCGCATGGCCGCACCATTCGCCCAGGCGCTGCGCGAGCACGAGACACGTGTCGCCGATGCGCAGCAGGTATTGCACGGCGGGCGTGCGGTTCAGTTCGATCGATGCTTGCATGATGTTCCCGTCAATGGCCGCTCACATGTGGTCCACGGACTTGGGCAGCGCGTAGAAGGTCGGATGGCGGTAGACCTTGTCTTCGGCCGGATCGAAGTACATGTCCTTGTCCGCCGGATCGCTCGCCACGATCTGCTCGGAGCGCACCACCCAGATGCTGCTGCCTTCCTGGCGGCGCGTGTACACGTCGCGCGCCATCTGGATCGCCATCTTCGAATCGGCTGCGTGAAGGCTGCCGCAGTGCTTGTGGTCCAGGCCCGCCTTGCTGCGCACGAACACTTCCCACAGGGGCCACTCTTGCTTGGTCGTATCGGCGCTCATGCGGCCTCCTTCAATGGTTGTTTGTTGGCATGGGCCATCGCGGCTTCGCGGACCCATTCGCCGTCGTCCCACGCATCGACGCGGGCCTGCAGGCGCTCGCGGTTGCAGGGGCCGTCGCCGCCCACCACGCGCCAGAACTCGCTCCAGTCGATGGTGCCGAAGTCGTGCGCCTGGCGTTCTTCGTTCCACTTGAGATCGGGGTCGGGCAGGGTCACGCCGAGGATGGCGGCCTGCTCGACGGCGGCATCGATGAACTTCTGGCGCAGCTCGTCGTTGCTGAAGCGCTTGATGCCCCAGCGCATCGACTGCGCCGAGTTGGGCGACTGGTCGTCGGGCGGGCCGAACATCATGATCGAGGGCCACCACCAGCGGTCGACCGCGTCCTGCACCATCGCCTTCTGCGCGTCGGTGCCGTGGGTCATCATCGTGAGCAGCGCCTCGTAGCCCTGGCGCTGGTGAAAGCTCTCCTCGCGGCAGATGCGGATCATGGCGCGCGCATAGGGCGCATACGAGCAGCGGCAGATCGGCACCTGGTTCATGATGGCCGCGCCATCGACCAGCCAGCCGATGGTGCCCATGTCGGCCCAGGTGAGCGTCGGGTAGTTGAAGATCGAGCTGTACTTGGCCTTGCCGCTGTGCAGCGCGTCGAACATCTGGTCGCGCGAGGTGCCCAGCGTTTCTGCGGCCGCATACAGGTAGAGGCCGTGGCCGCCTTCGTCCTGCACCTTGGCCAGCAGGATGGCCTTGCGCTTCAACGTGGGCGCGCGGCTGATCCAGTTGCCCTCGGGCAGCATGCCGACGATCTCGGAATGCGCGTGCTGGCTGATCTGGCGCACCAGCGTCTTGCGGTAGTGCTCGGGCATCCAGTCTTTCGCCTCGATGAAGTCGCCGGCGTCGATGTGGGCGTCGAAGCGTTCTTCGAGCTGCATCTCCTCGGCGGAGCGCACGGCCTTCTTGCCGTCGCCTGCGTCCTTGCCCATGGTGTCCATGGCCTGGGTGTACATGTGCGTGTCCTTTCGGTGGGGTGTGGGGGGCAGCTCAGCGCGGGCGCGTGTCGATCACGCGGCGTGCCTTGCCGGTCTGGGTGCGTTCCATCTCGTCGGGCGCGTGGACCACCACGCGCGTGGAAATGCCGATGAGCGTCTTCACGCGGTGCTGCACCCATTCGCCGATGGCGGTGCGGTCCGCGGAGGCGGCGTCGGCGGGGTTGAGTTCGCAGTGCACCTCGACCTGGTCGAGCTTGTCGGCACGGCTCACGTGCACCTGGTAGAGGCCCGAGAGGCTCTTGTGCGCGAGCACGATCTCCTCCACCTGCGTGGGGAAGACGTTGACGCCGCGGATGATCATCATGTCGTCGCTGCGCCCGACGATCTTGCCCATGCGGCGGAACGCGCGCGAGGTGGGCGGCAGGAGGCGCGTGAGGTCGCGCGTGCGGTAGCGAACGATCGGCATCGCCTCTTTACTCAGCGAGGTGAAGACCAGTTCGCCTTCTTCGCCATCGGCCTTCAGCTCGCCGGTCTCGGGGTCGATGATCTCGGGGTAGAAATGGTCTTCCCAGATCACCGGGCCGTCCTTGCTTTCGACGCATTCGCTCGCAACGCCCGGGCCCATCACCTCGGAGAGGCCGTAGATGTCGACCGCGTCGATGCCGGCCTTGGCCTCGATGTCGCGGCGCATCGCCTCGGTCCACGGCTCGGCGCCGAAGATGCCGATCTTCAGCGAGCTGTCTTTCGCGTCGAGGCCCTGGCGTTCGAACTGCTCGATGATCACCTGCATGTAGCTGGGCGTGACCATGATGATGTTCGGCTTGAAGTCCTGGATGATCTGCACCTGCTTCTCGGTCTGGCCGCCCGACATCGGGATGACGGTGCAGCCCGCGCGCTCGGCGCCGTAGTGCGCGCCGAGGCCGCCGGTGAAGAGGCCGTAGCCGTACGACACGTGCACCATGTCGCCGGGCCGCCCGCCCGCCGCGCGGATGGAACGGGCGACAAGGTCGGCCCAGGTGTCGATGTCCTTGAGCGTGTAGCCGACCACGGTCGGCTTGCCGGTGGTGCCCGACGAGGCATGGATGCGCGCAACGTTTTCACGCGGCACCGCGAACATGCCGAAGGGGTAGTTGTCGCGCAGGTCGCTCTTCACCGTGAACGGGAACTTCGACAGGTCGGCGAGCGACTTCAGATCGTTCGGGTGCACGCCCTTCGCATCGAAGGCACGACGGTAGTGCGGCACGTTGTCGTAGGCGCGCTGCAGCGTGGCGCGCAGGCGGGTGAGCTGCAGCGCGGTGATCTCGTCGCGGCTCGCGGTTTCGATGGGGTCGAATTCGCCGGGGGCGGGGTGTCGGGCGGTCATGGTGGGTCTCGTCTCTTCGGTCTCTTCGGTCTCTTCAGGCGGCAACGGCGGGTCGGCCCTTGGCGGTGTAGGAGCGGCCGCGGAACATCGCGATGCGCTCGCCGCGCTGGTTGGTGATTTCGGTGTCGTACACGCCGGTGCGGCCGGCCTTGGAGACCTCGTGGCAGCGCGCGGTGAGCATGTCGCCCTCGCGCGCGGGGGCGATGAAGTCGATCGAGAAGCCCGAGGCCACGGTCAGCTCGTTGTACGAGTTGCAGGCGAAGGCGAAGGTCGAGTCGGCCAGCGTGGCCATGAAGCCGCCATGGCAGGTGGCGTGGCCGTTGAGCATGTCGGGGCGAACGCGCATCTCGATGGTGGCCTGGCCGGGGCCGACCTCGACGATGCGCATGTCCAGGCCCTTGGTGGCGTTGTCGTTGGCGAGCATGCCGTCGCGCACGTACTCGGCCGTCTGCTGGGGCGTGCGGGTGGATTCGGGGGCGCTGTGGGTCATGGCTCAGCGGTCCTTGAACACGGGCGCGCGCTTGGCGCGGAAGGCTTCGACGCCTTCGCGGTAGTCGTCGGCATTGCCCATCTCGCGCTGCAGGCGCGCTTCTTCGGCGAGGGCGGCCTCGAGGTCCATGTCCTGCGCGGCGGCCATCGCCTGGCGGGTCGCAACGAGGGCGCGGGTCGGCATGGCGGCCAGTTTCGAGGCGAGTGCGGCGGCCGCGTCGGGCAGTGCCGCGTCGTCCACGCACTGCCAGATGAGGCCGATGCGCGCGGCTTCTTCGGCGGGGAGCTTGTCGCCCAGCAATGCGATGCCGAGCGCGCGTGCCGAGCCCACCAGGCGCGGCAGCAGCCAGGTGCCGCCGGTGTCGGGCACCAGGCCGATCTTGGTGAAGGCCTGGATGAAGCTGGCCGAGCGGCCGGCCACGACGAGGTCGCAGCACAGCGCGAGGTTGGCGCCCGCTCCCGCGGCAACACCGTTCACGGCGGCCACGACCGGCACCGGCATCGAGCGCAGGCGCGCGACGAGCGGGGCGTAGTACGTGGAGATCATGCGGCCCAGGTCCTTGGGCGCGGCGCCGGGCGTGGGGTCGGGCGCAACGGCGGGATCGGCGAGGTCTTGCCCGGCACAGAAGGCGCGGCCGGCGCCGGTGAGAACGACGCATCGAACGCCGTCGTCTCCGGCTGCGAGTTCCAGCGCGGCCATCAACTCGGCATGCATCTGCGTCGTGAAGCTGTTGAGCGCCGCGGGGCGGTTCAGGCTCAGCGTGCGGACCGCGCCGGCGTTGCTGGTGAGAACTAAAGGTTCTGACATGGGGTGTCTCTCATCCTTGTGGGGGTACGAATCGGCTCGCAAACACTATTGACCGACCGTTCGGTTGATTTTAGGATCGAGCTCAATCCCGACACAAGCGGGTTGATTCAGGGCAAACCCTGAGTCCCCCAAAAAAAGGAGACCGACCGAATGCCCAGCTATTCCATCGACGGCGTGATTCCCGTCGTCGACCCGAGCGCCTACGTGCACCCCAGCGCGGTGCTGATCGGCGACGTGATCGTCGGCCCGAACTGTTATGTCGGCCCCTGCGCGAGCCTGCGCGGCGACTTCGGCCGCATCGTGCTGCAGGAGGGCTCCAACGTGCAGGACCACTGCTGCATCCACGGCTTTCCCGACAACGACACGGTGGTGGAGGTCAACGGCCACATCGGCCACGGCGCGATCCTGCACAGCTGCATCGTGCGGCGCGATGCGCTGGTGGGCATGAATGCGGTGGTGATGGACGAGGCCGAGATCGGCGAGAAGGCCATCGTGGCGGCCTGCGCCTTCGTGCCGGCCGGCATGAAGGTGCCGGCGCGCTCGCTGGTGTCGGGCATTCCGGCGAAGGTGAAACGCGAGCTCAGCGACGAGGAGATCGCCTGGAAGCTCGAAGGCACGCACGTCTACCAGGCGCTGACGGTGCGCAGCCTGGAGAGCCTGCGCGAGGTGGCGCCGCTCGCCGAAATGGAGGCGGAGCGCCCGCGTCTGCCGGCCATCGACGTGCGTTCGCTCATCGCCACGCGGCGCGGATAACCCGTCGCCCGCTTCATGCAAGATCGCGCGCTGCCCTCAACCGCTTGAATCCAAGGAACCAGACCCGATGCCGCGTGGAAGATCCGCCACCTACGACGACCAGCGCGAGCTGATCCTCGCGCAGGCCGCCCAGCTGTTCGCGCGCCGGGGCTATCCCGCCACGTCGATGAACCAGGTGGCCGAGGCGTGCAACCTCTCGAAGGCCACGCTCTATCACTACTACAAGGACAAGAGCAGCCTGCTCATCAGCATCGCAGAGACGCACGTCTCCAAGCTGGCGGCGCTGGTGGCCGAGGAAGAGGCGTCCACGCACACCGATGAACAGCGCCTTCGCCGCTTCATCTACCGCATCGTCGAGGAATACGCCGGCGCGCAGGACGCGCACCGCGTGCTCACCGACGACGTGCGCTTTCTCGAAGCAGAAGACCGCGAGCGCGTGCTCGACAAGGAGCGCGAGGTGGTCGCGGGCTTTGCGCGCGCGGTGTCGGCGCTGCGGCCAGGGGCTCCGAGCGACGACCTGGCCAAGCCGCTGACCATGCTGCTGTTCGGCATGATCAACTGGATGTTCACCTGGATGAAGCCGGGCGGAACGCTCGACCACGCGGCGATCGCGCCGATCGTGGCCGATCTGTTCCTCGGCGGCATCGGCGCGGTGAAATCGCCGGACTACGGCGATCGCGGCCGCGCAGGCCGCGATGACTGATCAGGCCGCCTTCAAGTAGCGCGCCGCCGGCTTGCTGGTCTGCGACGCGCCGAACAGCTTGGCGCCCGCATCGACGAAAGTCGCGAGCAGGGCTGCATCGTTCACCGACGGCAGGGTGATCGGCTCGCCCAGGTCGAGGCCGGCCAGGGCCGCGTCCACGCAGTCTTCGGCGGCCATGATCGTGCCTTCGGCCAGTGCCGACATCGGCACGCCCGAGAGCTCCCAGATATCGGTGGCCGTCGCGGCCGGCAGCACCAGCTGCACCTTCACGCCGGTGCCCGCCACTTCATCCTGCAGCCCGCGCGTGAACGCGACCACGAAGGCCTTGGTACCGCTGTAGATGCTGCTGATCGGCAGCGTGTGGAAGCCCAGCACCGAGCCGATGTTCACCAGCGTGCCGCGGTCGCGCGCCTTGAAAGCGGCCAGCGCGGCGTGGCTCAGGTGCGCGAGGGCGTTGATGTTCACGTCCAGCATGCTTTGCAGCTGCGCGGTCGTGGTCTGCGCGACGGGCGCGAGCGTCGAGAGGCCGGCGTTGTTGACCAGCAGCGTGACCGATGCGTCGGTGGCGATGACTTGGGTCACGCGCGCGAGGTCGTCGGCAACGGCCAGGTCGGCCGCGAGCGTCTTCACTTTCACGCCGTACCCGGCGCGCAGAGCGGTCGCGACTTCTTCCAGCAGGTCGGCGCGGCGCGCCACCAGCACCAGATCGTGGCCGCGGCGGGCCAGGCGGTCCGCATAGATCTTGCCGAGGCCGGCCGAGGCGCCTGTGACGACGGCGGTGCCGAGGGTTGCTTGTTCGCTCATGGGGAAATCCATTCAAAGGGGGTTGGAAGGTGGTTGGGGCTACAAGCATGATGACCATCATGTTTGAAGTGGCGAAGCATGATGGGTATCATGCTTAACGTCAACCGAGGTCCTGAAGTACCCCGGAACAGAAAGAGGTCACATGCGATACCCAGCAGCGGAAACCGCCGAAAAGCACCAGAAGATCCTTGCCGAGGCCTCGCGCCTGTTCAAGGAGCGCGGCTTCGACGGCGTGAGCGTGAGCGAGATCATGAAAGCCACCGGCCTCACGCACGGGCCCTTCTACAACCACTTCGATTCGAAGGAAGCGCTGATGGCAGAGTGCATCACGCACTCCGGGGACGCCGCGCTCGCCGACCTCGATGCGGCCGGCGAAACGCCCGAAGGCATGCGCGCCTATGTGCGGCAGTACATGAGCCCGGACCATCGCGACGGCCGGGCCGACGGCTGTCTGGTGGCGGCGTTTGCGGCGCACTCGGGCCAGCCGGGCAGCGAGCAGGGCGTGGGCGCGCCGCTGACGGCGTACCTGAAGTCGGTCATCGACCGGTTCGCGAGGAACTTCCCATGGCGTTCCAGGAAGAACGCGAAGGGCGATGCGATCCGCATGCTCGCGTCGATGTACGGCGGCGTGGTGCTGGCCCGCGCCGTGGACGACGAGGCCCTGTCGGAAGAAATCCTGCGCGAGGTGCTGGCCGGCCTTCAGTCGGCGCCGAAGGCCTGACCTAGAGGATGCGGTTGAACCAGAGCAGCGACAGCCCCGCCGACAGCAGCGTGAGCACCGCCGCGCCGAGCGCGAACAGCGCCGAGATTTCCGTTTCCTTCTTCTCCACGGTGAGCTTGGAGCTGAGCGTCTCGTAGACCTTCTTCAGGTCGTTCGCGGTGCCCGCGTAGAAGTACTCGGCATTGGTCTTGTTGGCCACGGCCTTGAGCGTCTCCTCGTCCAGCCGCACGCGCATCGACCAGCCTTCGAAGCCGATGGTCTCGCCATCGACCGTGCCCACGCCCACTGTGTAGATGCGCACGCCGCGGTCGGCCGCGGCCTTGGCCGCGTCGAGCGGATCGACGCCGGTGGTGCGCTGGCCGTCGGTCAGCATGATGATCGCGGCCGAGGTGAAGGAGCCGGGCGCCACGGGGGTGAAGTCCTTGAGCTTCTTCTCGGTCTGGTCGATCGGCGTTCCGCGCTGGCGGCTCGGTGCGCTGAACTGCTCGACGTCGATGCCCGCATCGGGGAACAGCGTGGCGAGCGACACCACGATGGCGTTGCCGGTGGCGGTGGCGCGCTGCAGCTGGAAGCTGTCGATGGCGGTCACCAGGTCGTCGTGGTTGGTGGTGGGCAACTGCGCCACCTGCGCGCTGCCCGCGAAGGCGACGATGCCGACCTTCACGGTGCGCGGAAGATCCTTGATGAAGCTCTTGGCGGCCTCCTGCGCCGCCACCAGCCGGTTGGGCAGCACGTCGGCCGCGCGCATGCTGCCCGAGACGTCCATCGCGAGGATGATGGTCTGCTGGTTCGAGGGCAGCATCACCACCGCCATCGGCCGCGCCGCGGCCAGCAGCATCGCGGCCATGGCCAGCAGGAACAGCAAGGGCGGAATGTGCCTTCTGAAGCTCTGCCCGGCGCCCATCGCCTCCCGAACGATCGAGAGGCTCGCATAGCGCACCGCCAGCTTCTTCTTGCGGCGGATCAGCCAAACATAGAGCAACACCAGCAGCGGCAACGCCGCCAGCAGCCAGAGGAATTGAGGCCAGAGAAAGGTCATGCTGCCACCGCCTTCACATTGCCCGAACCGACGCGTGTGCGGCGCTTGCGCAGGTCGGCAAAACGAACGATGGCTTCCACCAGGTCGTCACTGGTCGAGAGCTCCAGGGCGTCGACGCCGGCTTTGGCGAGCGAGGCGCGCAGCGTCGCCTCGCGCTCGGTGGCCAGGCGCGCAAAGCGCTTGCGAAAACCGGCATCGTGGGTGTCGACCCACAGCTGCTCGCCGGTCTCTGCATCCCGCAGCGGCACGAGGCCCAGGTCCGGCAGTTCGAGCTCGAGCGGATCGAAGAGGCGCACTGCGATCACCTCGTGCCGTTGCACCAATTGGCCGAGCGGGCGCTCCCAGCCGGGCTCGCTCAGGAAGTCGGACACCACGAAGACGGTGGAGCGGCGCGGCATCAGCGTGGCGGCGGATTTCAGCAGGTCGTCCAGGCGGGTCATTCCTTTCTGCGCGGGGCCGTCCGCCTTGTCGGCGCGGCGCTCCATCGCGTGCAGCAGGTGCAGCACGTGGCGCCGGCCGCTGCGCGGCGGGATCACGGCTTCCAGGTCGTTGCCGTAGACCAGCGCGCCGACCCGGTTGCCGTGGCGCGTGAGCAGTCGCGCGAGCACGCCGACGAAGCCGGCCGAGATCTCGCGCTTGGCCTTCAGGCCCGAGCCGAAGTCCACCGAGCGGCTCAGGTCGAGCACGAACCAGGCGGCCATCTCGCGGTCTTCGGTGAAGACGCGCACGTGCGGCGTCTGCAGGCGGGCGGTGACGTTCCAGTCGATGTGGCGCACGTCGTCGTGGTGCTGGTATTCGCGCAGGTCCGCCAGATCGAGGCCGCTGCCGCGCATGAGCGTGCGGTAGTCGCCCTGCAGCAGGCCGTCGAGGCGACGGATGACCGTCCATTCGAGCCGGCGCAGCGCGCGCTCGGCGCCGCCGGCTTCCGCTGCAAGCCGTTCGTCGTTCGCGGCCGCAGGGGCCTTACGCCACCAGCTTTTCATATGGATTCGGGAACACCGCGGAACCGGCTTTGCCGGGCCGCAGGTGTTGTCCCCTGCAAGGGGGTTGGCGCAGCGACACGAAGTGCGCGAAGACTGGGGGTGTGCTCATTTCAGGCCACCAGCTTTTCATGTTCGAGCGGTTTGGGTGGAGCGGGAATGGCCCGCATGATCTTCTCGATCAGGCTGTCGGGCGTCAGGCCTTCGGACAACCCTTCGTAGGAAAGCGTCACGCGATGGCGCAGCACGTCGAGCACCAGCGCGGTCATGTCCTCGGGCAGCGCATAGCTGCGCCCGCGCAGCAGCGCGAGCGCACGCGCGCCCTCGGTGAGGCTGATGCTGGCGCGCGGGCTCGCGCCGAAGGTGATGAAGCGGCGCATGTCCTTCAGGCCGTGCTTCTCGGGGGTGCGGGTGGCCGAGACGAGCTTCACCGCGTACTGGATCAACGAAGGGTCGACGTACACGCGCCGCGCCTCCGCCTGCAGCGCCGCGAGCTGCTCGGTGGTGGCGACCGGGCTGGCCTCCACCGGCGGGCCGATCACGCGCTGGACGATCACGAACTCTTCCTCGTCGCTCGGGTAGTCGACCAGCACCTTCATCATGAAGCGGTCCACCTGCGCCTCGGGCAGCGGGTAGGTGCCTTCGGTCTCGATGGGGTTCTGCGTCGCCATCACGAGGAAGGGCCGCGGCACCTTGTGGGTTTCGCCGGCGATGGTGACCTGGCGCTCCTGCATCACTTCGAGCAGCGCGCTCTGCACCTTGGCCGGCGCACGGTTGATTTCGTCGGCCAGGAGCAGGTTGGCGAACACCGGGCCCAGCGAGGTGCTGAATTCGCCCGTCTTCTGGTTGTAGATGCGCGTGCCCACCAGGTCGGCCGGCACCAGGTCGGGCGTGAACTGGATGCGCTTGAAATGGCCGCGCACGGTGTCGGCCAGCGTCTTGATGGTGAGCGTCTTCGCCAGCCCCGGCACGCCTTCGACCAGCAGGTGGCCGCCCGCGAGCATTGCGACCATCACGCGCTCCAGAAAGCGGTCCTGGCCCACCACCACGCGCTTGACCTCGTAGAGGATCTGCTCCATCAGCTCGGCGGTGGCGGGCGCGGTGGAGAAGGTCGACAGGGGAGGGGTCTCTGTGCTCATGCGAAGGGCTTTCGAAGAAATCAGAACGGCGGCGAACCTGCCGCAGAGGCCGCGTTCTCGATGGGCACCGCGAAGCCGATGCCGATGAAGGTGCGCTGCTGCGTGGGGTTGAGGATGGCGGTGACGATGCCCAGCACCTCGCCGTCCATGTTGATGAGCGGGCCGCCCGAGTTGCCGGGGTTGGCGGCCGCGTCGAACTGGATGAGGTTGCCCAGCTCCTGCTTGCCCTCGGGCGAGCGGAACGAGCGCTTCAGGCCCGACACCACGCCGGCCGACACCGAAGGCCCGATGCCGAACGGAAAGCCCACGGCCGCGACCTGGTCGCCGGGGCGCAGGTCGGCGGTGGAGCGCATCGCGGCGGGGATCAGGTCGTCGGGAATCTTCTGCGCCTGCAGCACCGCGAGGTCGTTCTCGGGCTGCACGCCGGTGATGACGGCCACCGCCTCCAGCCCGTCGGCGAAGGTGACCTTGATCTTCTCGGAGCCGGCCACGACGTGCAGGTTGGTGAGGATCACGCCCTTGTCGACGATCACCACGCCGGTGCCCACGCCGCGCTCGACCTCGCCTGGCGCCGCGCCGTCGAGCGGGGCTTCGGGCGGCTTGCCCTTGGCCATGTTGCGGCCGCGTTTCTGGGTCTTGGCTTCGGGCGTGGCCTTCTCGGGGCCGTAGCTCACCACGCGAACGACCGAGGGCCGGATGATGTCGGCTGCTCTGGCTGCCGGTGAGGGGAGGGTGGCGGTCTGCATCGTGCGCAGCACGGCCGCATCGATGTCTTTCTGCGTGATCGCCTTGCCCTGGCGCGGCCACCACACAGCGCCGCCGGTGACCAGCGCCGCGCACAGCACGAGGAGGAGGGCGAAGCTCTTGCGTCCCGGCTGCCAGCCAGCGCGGGCTCTCGGTGGCTGTAAGGCGCCACCTGCGCCTGCCGTGTCCGGGGATGCCGCGGCATCCGCCTCGTCGGCCGCTTGTTCTGCGGCCGGCGACGGCGTGCGGGGCGAACGGCTATAGAAAGCGGGCCTGCGCATCGGAGAACCTCCGGCAAAAAAGACGCGTGAAGGAGTTCACAGTAGCACGCTTTCCGCGCCTGCGCATCCCTTCGGGCATCATGGCGCGATGGCTTCGTTTGTCGATACCCACTGCCACCTGGACGCGCCCGAATTCGGTGCGGAGATGCCTCGGATCCGCGCCCGCGCCGCGGCCCAGGGGGTTTCCCTGTGCGTGATTCCGGCGGTTGCCGTCTTCAACTTCGCCACCGTGCGGGAGCTCGCCCACAGGCAGGGCGATGCCTACGCGCTGGGTATCCACCCACTTTGCACGGGCCAGGCAGAGGACGCCGACCTCGAAGTGCTCGATGCGGAATTGGCCGCGCGGCAGGGCGATCCGCGGCTTGTGGCGGTCGGCGAGATCGGCCTGGACTACTTCGTCGAAGGCCTCGACGGCCCCAGGCAGGAGCGTTTTTTTCACACTCAGTTGCAACTGGCACGCAAGCACGGGTTACCCGTGCTCATCCACGTGCGGCGTTCGGTGGACAAGGTGCTCAAGCACCTGCGCCAGACAGCGGGCGGGCGGCCATGGCAGGGCATCGCGCATGCCTTCAACGGCAGCGAGCAGCAGGCGCACGCCTGCATCGAATTGGGCCTTCGGCTGGGCTTCGGCGGCGCGGTGACCTTCGAGCGCGCGCTGCAGTTGCGGCGGCTCGCCACCACGTTGCCGCTCGAGGCGATCGTGATGGAAACGGACGCGCCCGACATCCAGCCGCACTGGCTCTACCGCACGCAGGCGCAGCGCGACGCGGGCCAGGCGCAGGGCCGCAACGAGCCCGGCGAGCTGCCGCGCATCGCCGAAGTGGTGGCCGGATTGCGCGGCATCGGCATCGATGCGCTGGCCGAAGCCACCACCCGGAATGCGGTCGAAACGATGCCGAAGCTCGAAAGTCTGATGGCCTTGTCGGAACGCGCGCCGCACTCCGCGTAGGCCAATGTCCCGAGTTGCGATGGGGGCGGCGTGGGGCGAGTTTTTGCTGTCATCCTTGAAGTTCGAAGTGGCGTTGCTTGCACAGTGGCAAGTCCGTCACTCCAACACTTCACTCAAAAAGGAGTCTTCCATGACCACATCTTTCGTTCGCACCATGCCCGTCGTGCTCGCTCTGGCGCTCGCCTCCATCGGTGTGTCCGCCGTGGCGCAGACCGCGGCCCCCGCAACGGCCGAGCCCACCACCACCGAGAAGGTGAAGGAAGCCGGCAGCGACGCGGTGGACGCCACCAAGCGCACCACCAAGAAGGCCGTGAACGCCACCGAAAACGGCGCCGAGAAGGCCTGGGACGCTACCAAGAGCACCACCAAGAAGGCCGCCAACGCCACCGAGCGCGGCACCAAGAAGGCCTGGAGCGCGACCAAGAACACCACCAAGAAGGCCACCAACGCCACCAAGAAGGCCGCCACGAAGACCGGCGACGCCGTTGAAACCGCCGGCCACAAGACGGCCGACGGCATGCGCAGCACGGGCGCCGCCATCGGCGAGAAGATCCCCGGCACCGCCGAGAACGAAGCCGCCAAGAAGTAAGCCTGGGCTTCGGTCCGCGCTCTCGAAAGAACCCGCTTCGGCGGGTTTTTTTGTGGAACGGCGACAGTGCCAAGATGCAGTCCATGAACCGACCCGCCGCATCCGGAGCCGACAGCCTGGTGCTCACCGGCCTCGCGCCCATCGTCTCGCCGGGCACCGTCGTGCTGATCCTGGGCAGCTTTCCCGGGGTCCGTTCGCTCGCGCAGCAGCAGTACTATGCGCATCCCCAAAACCAGTTCTGGAAGATCTTGCAAGCTGTCTGGCCCGACCACCCGCTGCCGACCGGCGCAGACAGCTACGCGGCAAAGAAGGCGTGGCTGCTCGATCGCGGCCTGGGCGTGTGGGACGTGTACGCGGCCTGCGAACGCGAAGGCAGCCTCGATTCGGCGATTCGCGCGCCCGTCGCGAACGACATCGCCGGCCTCAAGCTGCCCAGGCTCGCCGCCATTGCGCACAACGGCGGCGAGAGCTTCAAGCATGCGCGCCACACGCGCACCCTCGGCGTGCCGGTCTACCAGCTGCCTTCCACCAGCCCCGCCAATGCGTCGTGGAGCTTCGAGCGAAAGCTCGCGGCCTGGCGCGAGGTCTTCGACGCCCACACACTCATCTGATGGCAACGCGCACCACCCCCGTTCTTCCCGAAGTCAATTTTTCCGACTGGGGCGACATCCGCTACCTGCACCTGGGCACCGAATGGGTCCAGGGCTCGATGAAGCTCGATGCGCCGTTCGAGATCGAGCTCGAGTACGTGCAGCGCATGATGGCCTGGCTGCTCTTCGTCGATGGCAAGACCGTCGCCAGCCGCCACGCGATGCAGTTGGGCCTCGGCGCGGCCACGCTCACCAAGTTCTCGCGCAAGACGCTGCGCATGCGCACCACGGCGGTCGAACTCAATCCGCAGGTGGTGGCCGCGTGCCGCGGCTGGTTCAAGCTGCCGGCCGACGACCCGAAGCTGCGCGTGGTGATCGCCGATGCAGCGCTGGAGATCCGCAAGCCCGAGTGGCACGGCACAGTCGATGCGTTGCAGGTCGACCTGTACGACCATGAGGCCGCAGCGCCAGTGCTCGACAGCGAAGACTTCTACGCCGACTGCCGCGCGCTGCTCACCGAAGACGGCTGCATGACGGTCAACCTCTTCGGCCGCTCGTCCAGCTACGAGCGCAGCCTGGAGAAGATCGCCGCCGCGTTCGGCGCCGATGCCGTCTGGGCCTTCAAGCCGACGCGCGAAGGCAACACGGTGGTGCTGGCGCAGCGCACGCCGAGCCGTCCGAAGCGCGAGATGCTTGCCGAGCGCGCGCAAACGATCCAGACTCGCTGGAGTCTGCCCGCGCCGAAGTGGCTGCGGGTGTTCAAGCCCCTGAATCTCTCCATCACCCGAACCTCCGGCTCATGAGCGCTGTTCCCGCCGTTTCCGCACCCGCCCCGCTGGCCGCCCGTCATGAAGGGCCGCTCGAGCTGCGCCGCCTGATCGAATGGCTGGCCACGGACGGCGTGATTTCCCCGGTCGAGGCCAAGCGCACCATCGCGCGCTGCGCGCAGGCCGAGAGCCGCCAGGCCCCGCTGGTTCGTCTTGCCAATGTGGCGATGACGCGCGAGAGCGACAACAAGCCGCTCGACCTCGAAGCGCTCACGCAATGGCTCGCCGGCCGCGCCGGCCTCACCTACCTGCGCATCGACCCGCTCAAGGTCGACGTGGGCAAGGTGGCCGACACCATGAGCGCGGCCTATGCCGAGCGCCACAAGGTGCTGCCGGTGCAGGTGCTGCCCACCGAGGTGGTGGTGGCCACGGCCGAGCCGTTTCTCACCGACTGGATCGCCGAGGTCGAGCGCCAGTCCAAGCGCACGGTGCGGCGCGTGGTCGCCAACCCGGCCGACATCCAGCGCTACACGGCCGAGTTCTTCGCGCTCGCGAAATCGGTTCGCGCCGCGCAGAAGGCCGGCGGCAACACCGGCGGCGCGAGCTTCGAGCAGCTGGTCGAACTGGGCAAGAGCACCAAGCAGCTGGACGCCAACGACCAGAGCGTGGTGCAGGTGGTCGACTGGCTCTGGCAGTACGCCTTCGACCAGCGCGCAAGCGACATCCACCTGGAGCCGCGCCGGGAACAGGGCGTGATCCGCTTTCGCATCGACGGCATCCTGCACCCGGCCTACCAGATGCCCATGGGCGTGATGAACGCGATGGTCGCGCGCATCAAGCTTTTGGGCCGCATGGACGTGGTCGAGAAGCGCCGCCCGCTGGACGGCCGCATCAAGACCCGCAACATGCGCGGCGACGAAGTCGAAATGCGTTTGTCCACCTTGCCGACGGCCTTCGGCGAGAAGATGGTGATGCGGATCTTCGACCCCGACACCGCGGTGAAGGACCTCGACGCCCTGGGCTTCGCGCAACACGATGCGCAGCGTTGGGAACAGCTCGTGACGCGGCCCAACGGCATCATCCTGGTGACTGGTCCGACGGGCTCGGGCAAGACCACCACGCTGTACTCCACGTTGAAGCGCGTGGCGACCGAAGAGGTCAATGTGAGCACGGTCGAAGACCCGATCGAAATGATCGAGCCCTCGTTCAACCAGACGCAGGTGCAGCCGCAGCTGGACTTCGGTTTCACCGAGGGCCTGCGTGCGCTGATGCGGCAGGACCCGGACATCATCATGGTGGGCGAAATCCGCGACCTCGCCACTGCCGAGATGGCGGTGCAGGCCGCGCTCACCGGCCACCTCGTGTTCAGCACGCTGCACACCAACGATGCGCCCAGCGCCATCACGCGGATGATGGAGCTGGGCGTGCCGTCGTACCTCATCACCGCCGTGATGCTGGGCGTGCTCGCGCAGCGGCTGGTGCGCACGCTGTGCCCGCACTGCAAGCAGCCCGACGACGCGGTCACGCGCGAGAGCCTGGAGGCCATCGTCAAGCCCTGGCAGATCACGGGCTCCGTGCGCGCCTACAAGCCGGTGGGTTGCGTCGATTGCCGCATGACGGGCTACATGGGCCGCATGGGCCTGTATGAACTGCTGAGCGTGACCGAGGCCTTCAAGGACAAGGTCACCAAGGAGCCCAACCTCACGGGCCTCAGGCGCCAGGCCGTGATCGACGGCATGCGGCCCCTGCGCCTGGCAGGCGCGCTGCGCGTGGCCGAGGGCGTGACCACCATCGAAGAGGTGCTGAGCGCCACGCCACCCCTGGAGTGAGGTGTTGCCCTTTGGGTTAACCCTAACCGTTCGGTTAGTGAAATCCACATCCGCCTGACCGCAAGCTGACTGGACAATCCCGCATCGAAACTTGTTCGAGGAGACTGTTCGTGAAAATCAAAAGTCAGAAAGACTTTTTCTCGGGACTGATGTTCACCGTCGTGGGTGTGGGGTTCGCCTGGGGCGCCACCACCTACAGCGTGGGCAGCGGCGCCCGCATGGGTCCGGGTTACTTCCCGTTGATGCTTGGCATCCTGATGGCCTTCATCGGCCTGGGGATCATGTTCAGCGGCTTGACCGTTGAAACGACCGACGGCGAAAAGATCGGCAAATGGGCCTGGAAGCAGGTGGTGTTCATCCTGGGCGCCAACCTCGCATTCGGCGTCCTCCTGGGGGGCCTGCCGAGCATCGGTGTGCCGGCCATGGGAATGATCATCGCGATCTACGCGCTCGTGATCATCGGCAGCCTCGCGGGCCACGAGTTCAAGCTGCCCACCGTGCTGGTCCTGGCGACGGTGCTTGCCATCGGCAGCTACATCGCATTCATCTGGGCGCTCAAGCTGCAGATCCAGGTCTGGCCGACCTTCATCACCGGTTGAGAAGAAAGCTGCTCACATGGAATTGATTGACCACCTCTCGATGGGTTTTGGCGTTGCCTTTACCTTCACGAACCTGCTGTACTGCCTGGTCGGCTGCATCCTGGGCACGCTGATCGGCGTGCTGCCGGGCATCGGCCCGGTCGCGACCATCGCGATGCTGCTGCCCGCCACGTACGCGCTGCCGCCCGTCTCGGCGCTGATCATGCTGGCCGGTATTTACTACGGCGCGCAATACGGCGGTTCGACCACCGCGATTCTGGTGAACCTGCCGGGCGAATCGTCCTCGGTGGTGACCGTGATCGACGGCTACCAGATGGCGCGCAAGGGCCGTGCGGGTCCGGCGCTCGCGGCTGCGGGCCTGGGCTCGTTCTTCGCGGGTTGCGTCGGCACGCTGATCCTGGCCGCCTTCGCGCCGCCGCTGACCGAACTGGCCTTCAAGTTCGGCCCGGCCGAGTACTTCTCGCTGATGATCCTGGGCCTGATCGGCGCCGTGGTGCTGGCTTCTGGGTCGCTCCTGAAGGCCATCGCGATGATCGTGCTGGGCCTCTTGCTCGGCCTGGTCGGTACCGACGTGAACTCGGGTGTCGCTCGCTACAGCTTCGACATTCCCGAACTCACCGACGGCATCGGCTTCGTGGCCATCGCCATGGGCGTGTTCGGCTACGGCGAAATCATCGCCAACCTCTCGCGTCCTGACGACGAACGCGAAGTGTTCACCGCCAAGGTCTCGGGCCTGTTCCCGACCAAGGAAGACTTCAAGCGCATGGTGCCTGCCGTCCTGCGCGGCACGGCACTGGGTTCTGCGCTGGGCATCCTGCCTGGCGGCGGTGCGCTGCTGGCGGCTTTCGCGGCCTACACGATCGAGAAGAAGACCAAGCTGAAGCCGGGCGAAGTGCCCTTCGGCAAGGGCAACATCCGCGGCGTGGCGGCTCCCGAGTCGGCCAACAACGCGGGTGCGCAAACCTCCTTCATCCCGCTCCTGACGCTGGGCATCCCGCCCAACGCCGTGATGGCGCTGATGGTAGGCGCGATGACCATCCACAACATCCAGCCCGGCCCGCAGGTGATGACCAGCAATCCGGAACTGTTCTGGGGCCTGATCGCCTCGATGTGGCTGGGCAATGCGATGCTGATCATCCTGAATCTGCCGCTGATCGGCATGTGGATCAAGCTGCTGTCGGTGCCGTACAAGTTCCTGTTCCCGGCGATCGTGCTGTTCTGCGCGATCGGCGTGTACTCGACCAACAACAACACCTTCGACATCTGGATGGTGGGCATCTTCGGTCTGGTGGGCTACACCTTCTTCAAGCTGGGTTGCGAGCCTGCACCGTTGCTGCTGGGCTTCATCCTCGGGCCGATGATGGAAGAGAACCTGCGCCGTTCGCTGCTGCTGTCGCGTGGCGACTGGAGCGTGTTCGTCACGCGCCCGATCTCCGCTAGCCTGCTGGCTGCTGCCGCACTGCTGCTGGTGATCGTGCTGCTGCCTGCGGTGAAGTCCAAGCGCGAAGAGGCCTTCGTCGAGGAATAAGCGGGGCTTCGGCTCTCTTTGGAACGACGGCGCCTTCGGGCGCCGTTTTCATTTGCCGGCGCGCGGCGGCTTCATGTGCTGCCGTGCCATGGCCAAAAAGGCCAAGGCGGCCGGGCTGAGCGGATGCTTGGCCAGCCGCACTGCGACGACTGGATATTCGAGCGTCGGACGGGTCACCGCCACGGCGCGCAGGTTGCCGGGCATCAGCACCTCCACATAGCGCGGCAGCAGCGCCACGCCCGCACCCGCCTGGATGAGGCCGAACGCCGTCGACAGCATCGACACGTGATGCACAACGTGTGGGTACACATTGGCAACGCTCGACAGCTGGCGGCTCACCGCGCGCCAGATGTTGGCGTCGGGGTTGACGTGGATGAAGGGCAGCGCGTCCAGGTGCTTCGCATCGACCACCACGCGCTGTGCCAGCGGATGATCGTCGCGCACGAAAAGGGCCATGCGTTCCGTGAACAGCGGCTCGGTCGCGAGTTCCGAGTGCTTCTGCCCGATGTCCGAGCCGAAGCCCAGATCCGCCTCCTGCGAGAGGATGCGCGAGATCATCTGCTCGGCCGTGCTGTCCAGCAGCGTGGTCGCCAGCGTCGGGTGCTTCTGCGAGAAGCGCCCGAGCATCGGCGGCAGCAGCGCGCCCGCCGTGAGATGGCCCACGGCCAGCACCACGCGGCCTTCGCGCAGCTGCGACTGCGAGCGGCAGGCGCCGACCGATTCGTCGATCAACCGCAATGCCCGCACGGCCGTCTCGACCATCACCTGGCCCGCGCTCGTGAGCTGGATGCGGCGGCCCCGCACGATCAGCGGCTGCCCGAGCTGCTCCTCCATGCGCTTGACCAAGTGGCTGATGGCCGGCTGCGTGAGCTGCAGGCTCTCCGCCGCCAGCGTGAAGCTGCCCGATTCGGCGACCGCCGCCAGCGCCCGAAGCTGCTGCAGCGAGACCTCTTCCGTGGCGTTCTTTGTCATAAACAGCGCTCATAGTTGAATAAGCGGAATTATCTGGCTTGATGCGCGGCGGCTGCATAGCATGCGAGGTTTCCCTCCCGGGCCAGAATCGAAGCACCATGAAAAGAATCCAGTTCCTTCAAGGGGCCGCCGTTGCGCTGCTGTGCATGGCCGCATCGTCCGCCAGCCTGGCGGAGGGCTACCCGAACAAGCCGATCCGGCTCATCGTGCCGTTCCCCGCGGGCGGCGCCACCGACCTTTTCGCCCGCACGCTCGGGCAGAAGATGGGCGAGAAGCTGGGCACCCAGCTGATCATCGACAACAAGCCCGGCGCCGGCGGCGCCATCGGCTCCGACCAGGCCGCCAAGGCCCCGGCCGACGGCTACACGCTGCTGCTGGCCACCACCAGCACGCATTCGATCGGCCCGGCCGTGATGCAGAAGCTGCCCTACGACACGGTGCGCGACTTCACGCCCATCGGCCACGTGGGCGATGCGCCCAGCATCATGCTGGTGCCGGTCACCTCGCCCGCCAAGACCGTGCGCGAGTGGATCGACTACGCCAGGAAGAACCCCGGCAAGCTCAACTACGCATCCAGCGGCAACGGCACCATCGTGCAGCTCACGGCCGAACTCTTCAAGGCGCAGGCCGGCGTGTTCGTGACGCACATTCCCTACAAGGGCACGGCGCTCGCCATCCCCGACCTCATCAGCGGCAAGATCGACGTGCTGTTCGACTCGCTCCCCACCGGCATGCCGCACGTGCGCGACGGCCGCCTGCGCGCCCTGGGCGTGACGACGCTCAAGCGTTCGCCGCTCGCGCCCGAGCTGCCGCCGATCGCCGACACGCTGCCGGGCTACGAGTCGAACACATGGTTCGGCTTCTATGGTCCGAAGAACCTGCCGGCCGACATCGTGGCGCGCGTCAACAAGGCAGCCAACGAGGCGATCGCCGATCCGGAAGTGAAGGACAAGCTCGCGCGCCTGGGCATCGAGCCCGCGGTCGCGGGCACGCCCGACCAGTTCGCGAAGATGGTGGCCATCGACGCGGCCAAATGGAAAAAGATCGTGGTCGAACGCAAGATCACCAACGAATAACGAGAGACCGCCGAGATGAACTTCGACTTCAACAACCCCTATCTTTCCACGCGCATTCCGATCTTCGCCCGCAACGTGGTGTCGACCTCGCACCCGCTGGCGTCGCAAGCCGGCCTGCGCATCCTGCAACAGGGCGGCAATGCCGTCGATGCGGCCATCGCCACAGCGGCCGTCATGACGCTGGTCGAGCCCGTGAGCAACGGCCTGGGCAGCGATGCCTTCTGCATCCTGTGGGACGGCAAGGAACTGCATGGCCTCAATGCCTCGGGCCCGGCGCCCAAGGCCTGGACGCCCGAATACTTCAAGGCCAGGTACGGCGCCGATGCCGTCACGCCGCCGATGCGCGGCATCGACTCGGTCACGGTGCCGGGCGCGGTGCGCGGCTGGGTCGCGATGAGCGAGCGCTTCGGCAAGCTGCCGTTCGCCGACCTGCTGGCACCGGCCATCGACATCGCCGAGCGCGGCTACCTCGTGCCGCCGGTGGTGCAGGGCAAGTGGGCGGCGGCCGCATCGCTGCTGGCATCGCAACCGGGCTTTGCGCAGACCTTTCTCCCCTGGGGCCGTGCGCCCGAAGTCGGCGAGCTGTTCCGCTTCGCGGCGGCGGCGCGTGCACTCAAGGCCATTGCCCGCACCAAGGGCGAGGCCTACTACACCGGCGAGATCGCCGAGGCACTCGCGAAGTTCTCGACCGAGCAGGGCGGCTCGCTCACCGTGGCCGACCTCGCGGCCTACCAGCCCGAATGGGTCAAGCCCATCTCGCGCGACTACCGCGGCCACACGCTGCACGAGATTCCGCCGAACGGCCAGGGCATTGCCGCGCTGATCGCGCTCGGCATCCTCGAGAAGTTCGACATCGCTTCGCTCCCGGTCGACTCGGTCGCTTCGCAGCACTTGCAGATCGAGTCCATGAAGCTGGCCTTCGCCGACGTGTACCGCTACGTGTCGGAGCCATCGTCGATGACGGTGACCCCCGCGCAAATGCTCGATGACGCGTACCTTGCATCGCGTGCGAGACTCATCGACGTGAAAAAGGCGCAGGACTTCAAGGCCGGCAACCCCGTCAAGGGCGGCACCATCTACCTCACCGCGGCGGACGAGAGCGGCATGATGGTGAGCTTCATCCAGAGCAACTACATGGGCTTCGGCTCGGGCTGCGTGGAGCCCGAATTCGGCATCAGCCTGCAGAACCGCGGCCACGGCTTCAGCCTCAAGGCCGAGAGCCCGAACGTGGTGGCACCGGGCAAGCGGCCGTTCCACACGATCATCCCGGCCTTCCTCACCAAGGACGGCCAGCCGGTCATGAGCTTCGGCGTGATGGGCGGCAACATGCAGCCGCAGGGCCACATGCAGACGCTGGTGCGCATGCTCGACTACAAGCAGAACCCGCAGGCCGCCTGCGATGCGCCGCGCTGGCGCTTCAACGCGGGGCTGGAGATCAACGTCGAGGCCGCGATGAACCCCGACACCGTGCAGGGCCTGCGCGACCTGGGCCATCATCTGGATGTCATCAACGATTCGTACCAGGACTTCGGCGCCGGCCAGTTCATCTGGCGCGCGGGCGATCCGTCGGTCGAAGGCTACGTGGCCGCGAGCGATCCGCGTCGCGACGGCGTGGCTGCAGGGTTTTAACGGGCACGCGATGATCGGGGGATGACCAAGACAGCCGTACAGACCGGCATTCCCCCTTCCCATGCCGGCGCAAAGAGCCTTGCGCCCGGCCTCATCCTCGCCTCGGTGGGCGCGATCGCCTTCAGCGGCAAGGCGATCATCGTCAAGCTGGCGTATCGCTACGGCGTCGATGCCATCACGCTCATCATGCTGCGCATGCTTTTTGCGCTGCCGCTGTTCGCGGTGATGGCGTGGTGGGCCGGACGCGGCAAGCCCGCGCTCACCTTTCGCGACTGGCTCGGCGTCGTCGGCCTGGGCTTCTCGGGCTATTACCTCGCGAGCTTTCTGGACTTCGCGGGGCTGGCCTACATCTCGGCCAGCTTCGAGCGGCTGATTCTCTATCTCAACCCCACGCTGGTGCTGCTCTTCGGCTGGCTCCTGTACCGGCGGCGCGCCACGCGCCCGCAGGTGCTGGGCATGGTCGTGAGCTATGCCGGCGTGCTGCTGGTGTTCGGCCATGAGCTCTGGACCGGCGGCGGCGGCAAGGGCGGCGGCGCCGCGGCCTGGGGCGCGTTCCTCGTGTTCCTGAGCGCGGTGAGCTATGCGGGCTACCTCGTCTACAGCGGCGAGTTCGTCAAGCGCCTCGGGTCGCTCAGGCTCGTGGGCCTGGCCACCACCGTGGCCTGCGTGCTGTGCATCCTGCAGTTCGTGCTGACGCGCCCGATCGACGTGGCATTGCAACTGGCACCCCAGGTCATCTGGCTGTCGGTGCTCAATGCGACGGTGTGCACGGCGGTGCCTGTCCTGATGGTCATGATGGCCATCGAGCGCATCGGCCCCGCGGTGGCCGCGCAAACCGGCATGATCGGGCCCCTGTCGACCATCCTCATGGGGGTGGTCATACTCGATGAGCCGTTCACCGCGTGGATCGCGGCCGGCACGGTGCTCGTCATTGCGGGCATCTTCGTTTTCACACGCAAGGGGCGCCAAGCCCCTGCACGATAGGAGCAACAAACATGGATCTGGGCATTGCAGGCAAGACCGCGCTGGTGTGCGGCGCGAGCAAGGGACTGGGCTACGGCTGCGCCGAGGCGCTGGTGCGCGAGGGCGTCAACGTGATGATCGTGGCGCGCGGCGCCGAGGCGCTGGAAGCGGCTGCGAAGAAGCTGGCCGAAGCGGCGGGCGCGTCGGGCGCGCCGTTCGTCAAGCACGTGGCGGCCGACATCACCACCGAAGCCGGCCGCGCCGCCGTGTTCGCGCTGGGGCACGACTTCGACATCGTCGTCACCAACGCTGGCGGCCCGCCACCCGGCGACTTCCGCAACTGGGACCGCGAGGCGTGGATCAAGGCGGTCGATGCCAACATGCTCACGCCGATCGAGCTCATCAAGGCCACGGTGGACGGCATGGCAAAACGCGGCTTCGGGCGCATCGTGAACATCACATCGAGCTCGGTGAAGTCGCCCATCGACATCCTGGGCCTCTCGAACGGCGCGCGCAGCGGCCTCACCGGCTTCGTGGCGGGCGTGGCGCGCACGGCCATCGCGGCGCAGGGCGTGACCATCAACAACCTCTTGCCCGGCTCCTTCGACACCGATCGCCTCAAGGGCACGATGGCCGGCGCGGCGCAGAAGACCGGCCAGGACTTCGACACCGTGTGGGAAGCCCGCAAGAAGAACATTCCGGCCAGGCGCTTCGGCACGCCGGCCGAGTTCGGTGCCATCTGCGCCTTTCTCTGCAGCCTGCAGGCCGGCTACATGACCGGGCAGAACGTGCTGGCGGACGGCGGCGCCTACCCCGGCACCTACTGAGCCGGCTCACGGGCGAGGCGAGGCGCATCGTGAGCAGCAACAACAGGTCTTTCGAAAAAATAACGCTGGTGTCGGTCACCGGGCTGCCCGATGCGCGCGGCGCGGCGATGGCCCTGCAGCACAGCCAGGCGCAGATGCCCGGCGCCCGCGCGCTGCTGTGCAGCCCGCAGGCGCCAGCCACCCTGGCGCCGGGCATCGACCATGTGCCGATCGCGCCGCTGAACTACCACGAGTACGGCTGGTTCATGATGTTCGCGCTCTGGCGCGTGGTGCAGACCGAGTTCGCGCTGGTGGTGCAGGAAGACGGCTGGGTCGTCAATGCGGACAACTGGCGCGACGAGTTCCTGGACTGCGACTACATCGGCGCGCCGATCCATCTCGCGAAGATCGACACGCCGCGCGGCGTGTACTGGCGCAATCGGTTCGAGTGGGCCGATGAACTGCAAAAGCCCGATCACATCGTCACGCCGATCCAGAACGGCGGCTTCAGCCTGCGCAGCCGGCGCTTCATGCGCGCGCTCATCGACCACCCGCACATCCGCGTGGAGATTCCGCCGCCCGATGCGGTGGAGGGCGAACCGCTGAAGATGCACTGGCAGCACAACGCGCTGCTCGAAGACGTGCAACTCAGCGGCGTGCTGCGTCCGGCGCTCGAAGCAGCCGGCATGCGGTTTGCGCCGCTGGAGCTGGCGCGCAGCTTTTCCATCGAGCATGCGGGGCCGCAGCTGCACCACGGCTACGACGCGATGCTGCTGTTCGGTCACCACGCGAAGATGCGGCAGCTGGCAAGCCTTTCGCCGCTCACGCTGCGTTCGCTGATTCCGCTGTCGCAGCTCGATGCCTGGTATGGCGAGCGCGACATCCTGCAGATGTTCGAGCGCAACGGCTACCGCATCGAGTTCGCGCCCGAACCACACGTGGCGGCGGCCTCGCGCAAGGTGTTCGATTGCGTCCTTTACAACGGCGAGGCCGATGTGTTGGCGATCCGGCTGCACGAGCTCGATGAGGTCGTCGACTGGTTCGTGATCGTCGAGGGAACCCGCACTTTCAGCGGGCTCGACAAGCCGGTGAGTTTCGATCCGGACGACCCGCGCATTGCGCGTTTCCTGCCGAGGATTCGACACGTGGTCGTTGACGATCTTCCGCTCGAAGGCGATGCGTGGTCGCGCGAAACGCTCCAGCGCAATGCGGTGCTCAGGGGCCTGTACGACGCCGGGCCCGACGATCTGATCCTGATGTGCGACGTGGACGAGATACCTCGTGCCTCGGTGGTCGGGCGCATGCGCGACGAGCGCACGCTCGACACCTACGGCTTCGTGCTCGACATGTATTACTTCTATGCCAACTACTGCAACGTCGAGGGGCCGGAAGCCGTGGCTGTCTGGGGCGTGGCCGCCACGGGCGCGCGGCTGGCGACCACCACGCCGGATCGCCTGCGCCATGAGGTGAGCCGTGGCCTTGTGCCTGCGTGCATCGTCCGCGGGGCCGGATGGCATCTCTCGTTTCTCATGGACGAGGCCGCTGTGCGGCGCAAGATCGGTGCCTTCTCACACCAGGAATACAACACTGCGGTGTTCCTCGAGTCGATCGACATCCCCGCGCTCGTGGCTGCGGGCGGTGACCTGTTCAGCCGTCCCGGATTCGTCTGGCGCATCGTGGCGCGCGAGAACGCACCTGCCTGGCTGATGTCGCAGCCGAACCTGAGCCATCTGTTCATCGAACCCGCCGCTTGATGCTTCGGCGAGCGCCGCATGATGCGGGCCGTGCCCTGCACGGAATGTGGCGGCCGCTTGTGCGTTCGAAGGCACGTGTGACCTCGAGGACCGGAGTTCCTCGGCCCGTTCCGCCGCATCGCTAGCGCCGCGACGCCACCACGATCCCGCCCACGATCAGCAAGAACGCCGCGCCGTGGTACCAGTGCGGCGCTTCGCGCAGGAACGCGGCCGACAGCACTGCCGCGAACAGCGGCGTAAGGTTCATGAAGATGCTCGCCGCCTGAGGGCCCGCGCGCTGCACGCCGGTGCCCCAGCAGCGGTAGGCCACCACCGCGGGACCGATGCCGATGAAGGCCATCGCGGCGACGAGCGGCCAGCCCAGGTCGATGTGGGCATCGGTCAGCGTCCACTCGCCGGCGGCCAGGGCGCCCGACCATGCAACGCCGAAAACCAGCTGCGCCATCAGGAAGGCGGCCCAGTCCTGCCGCACCTGCGCCGGCTCGTGCGTGCGCGCCAGCAGCCAGCTGTAGAAGGCCCAGGCAATGGTGCCCACGATCATGTAGAGATCGCCCGCCACCAGCCGCAGCCCGAGCAGCTGCCGCCATTCGCCGCGGCTCAGCACCAGCAGCACGCCGAGCATCGACAGCAGCGCGCCGGCGATCTCGCGTCCGCTGACGCGCGCGCCGAAGAACAGCGTGCCCGTGGCGAGCATCCACAGCGGCAGGCTCGAGCCCACGAGCGTGACGTTGATCGGCGTCGAGGTCTGCAGCGCCAGGTACTGGAAGGCGTTGTACAACCCGATGCCCAGGAGGCCGAGCAGCGAATAGCGCTTCCAGTGCGCCCAGAGCGGGCTGTCGCTGCGCAGCACCGATGCCGCGAACGGCAGCAACAGCAAGAACGCGATCGTCCAGCGCGCGAAGTTCAGCGTGAGCGGCGACACCAGCTCGCGCACCAGCCGGCCGACGACGGCATTGCTGGCCCAGAGCAGCGGCGGCACGAGCAGCAGGAGGACGGTGAGGGGCGTGAGGCGCTGAGTCTGCATGGACGCCGACTCTAACGGGCCTTGCGGGCGTCTTCCGGCCGGCACCAAACGTGGCACGATAGCCCGGATGATTTCCGACGACGCGAGGGGCAACGAGGACGAGGATGCGCTGACCATCCTGGTTCCCACGTACCGCAACGATGCCAAGGCCCGCCGCGTGCTGGCCGGACTGGCGGCGCTGGTGGCAGCCAGCCAGGGGCGCATGCGCCTGGTGGTCGGCGACAACAGCCAGGACGCGCAGAAGCACGAATTCCTGTGGCGCCTGGCCGAGTGGAGCCCCGGCCTCATCGACATTCACTGTCGGCCGCAAAGGATCTCGGGGCAGATGAACCTGCTGGATCTTTTCGGAAAGTCGGCCTCCGGAATCCTGATGTTCCATGCCGACGACGACTACGTCTCGGACGACTACATGGTGCGCGCGCACGAGATCCTGCGGCAGGACCCCGGCGTCTCCGCCGCCTACACCTCGTACATCGTGAGCAAGGGCGGCTCCATCCTCACGGTGCCCCGGACGGCGCCGCAGCTCGACCAGGCATCGCCGGTCGAGCGGCTGGTGGAGAACCACAACTGCTGGGGCGGCTACAACCTGTTGTTCTATTCGGTCTTCAGGAAGCGCAGCCTTGAGGGCACGGTCGCCTTCCTGAACGCCTGCCCGATCGAGGCGCCTTTCCACGACTGGTGGTTCAGCTACGCGATGGTCTGCAGCGGCAGCGTGCGCAACGCCGCGGCGGGCCAGATCCTGTATGCGGCCGAAGGGACCCACGAGATGGGCGGCAACGACTCGGTCGCCCACTACGCGGCGCTGGGCTTGCCGCCGATCGTGAGCCACCTGCAACTGCTGTTCACCGCGGCCGAGGGGGCCTGCTTCTTCCTCGGGACGTATTCGCCGCTGGCACAGGCGGCCGACCGCCAGGCCTGCGCCCAGTTCATGCTCGATCTGAACATCGGGATCGCCGTCGAACGGTTCCGGCAGAGCGACCTGCCCGCGCTCGGCATCCAGGGCGAGGTGCTGCGGCAACTGACCACGGTCTTCCTGGCCGGCAACTGGATCGCGCTCGAAAGCCTCATCGATTTCCTTCACCTCGTGCTGGCGCAGACGAATGCCGACCTGGCCGACCGGTACCGCGGCTTCCTGAACGATGCGATGAGAATCCCCGCGTGAGACCCGGGCCGGGTTTTTCGCTACTGTCCGCTCCACCCACCTTTCCGAGAACCACCCTATGAGCAAAGCTGTCCGTATCGACCGCCATGGCGGCCCCGAAGAACTGAAGATCGTCGACGTGGAGGTCGGCGACCCCGGCCCCGGCGAAATACGCATCAGCCACAAGGCCGTGGGCCTGAACTTCATCGACACCTACCAGCGCAGCGGGCTCTATCCGTTCCAGATGCCGCTGCAGCTGGGCATGGAAGCCTCGGGCGTGGTCGAGGCGGTGGGCGAGGGTGTCGCGCACCTGGCGCCCGGCGATCGCGCCGCCTATGCGAGCAACCCGCCCGGCGCGTACAGCGAGCTGCGCGTGATGCCGGCCAAGAACGTCTGCAAGCTGCCCGACGCCATCTCCTTCGAGACCGGCGCGGCCATGATGCTCAAGGGCCTGACCACGCAGTACCTGCTGAAGAAGACGCTGCCTGCCGAGGGCCTTCAGCCCGGCGACTTCATCCTGTTCCATGCCGCAGCAGGCGGTGTCGGTCTCATCGCCTGCCAGTGGGCCAAGGCGCTGGGCCTGCAGCTGATCGGCACCGCGGGCAGCGACGCCAAGTGCAAGCTGGCGCTCGCGCACGGCGCGGCGCACGCCATCAACTACAGCACCGAGAACTTCGCGGCCCGCGTGAAGGAGATCACCGGCGGCAAGGGCGTGAAGGTGGTGTACGACTCGGTGGGCAAGGACACCTACGAGGGATCGATCGAGTGCCTGCGCCCCTTCGGCCTCCTGGCCATCTTCGGCAACGGCTCGGGGCCGGTGCCGCCGATCAACCTGGGCACGCTGGCCTCCAAGGGCTCGCTCTACGTGACGCGGCCCACGCTGTTCACCCACATCGCCACGCGCGAAGCCACGCAGGCGATGGCGGACGACCTCTTCGCGGTGGTCGCGAGCGGCGCGGTGAAGATCCCGATCGACCAGCGCTACGCCCTGGCCGACGTGCAGCAGGCGCACCGCGACCTGGAGGCGCGCAAGACCACGGGCTGCACGATCCTCACGCTCTGAGCCTGCGGGCGGGGCAGGGCCGGGCCGGGCCGGCGCGCAGCCAGTCTTGTCCTACCCGCGCTGGGGTGTCATGCCTTCGACTTGTGGCGGGCGCACTTTGTAGCCTTGTGACCCAAGCGCAGAGGCAAGAAGTCATGACCACCATCCGCACCTTCATCGTCGAAGACAACCCCACCATCCGCGAGAGCCTCGTGGGCACGTTGCGCGAGGTGGCGCGCGTCGATCCGGTCGGCCAGGCCGAGACGGAGGCCGAAGGCTCGAACTGGCTCACGCGCAACCCGGCGCTGTGGGACCTGGCCATCGTCGACCTGTTCCTGAAGGACGGCACCGGTTTTCGCGTGCTCGAGGCCTGCCGCCACCGCGATCCGGCGCAAAAGGTCGTGGTGCTCAGCAACTACGCCACGCCCGAGATCCGGCGCAAGTGCGCGCACCTGGGTGCCGACGCGGTGTTCGACAAGGCCACGGAAATCGACGACCTGATCGACTACTGCCAGCGCCGCCGCCAGGAGCGGTTCAACCTGCAAACCTCACACTGAGGCGGGGCGATTCGGGGCGGAGGCGGCAAGCGATGCCGCGCTTCGCCGAAAATGACCCCCAGGCGCGAGGAGCACGCGCCGGGCTCCGCAAATTGGCGACGAGATTCATGCGCGGAAATCACTCATTCTTCTGCTGAATCTGCCGCACGGGTCGCGTCGTGGGGCGCTCGTTCCGTCATGTCCCGCTCCCGCTTTCTTCCCGACAACTTCACTTTCGCGCTTCTCTTTGTCGTCACCCTGGCCAGCTTGCTGCCCGCGAGCGGCGATGTGGCGCACCTCTTCGAATTGCTGACGACGGTGGCCATCGGCCTCCTGTTCTTCCTGCATGGTGCCAAGCTGTCGCGCGAGGCGATCATGAACGGCATCACGCACTGGCGGCTGCATCTCTTGGTGTTCTGCAGCACCTTCGTGCTGTTTCCGCTGCTGGGGCTGGCGCTCAAGCCCTTGCTCCTGCCGCTGATGACGCCCGAGCTCTACACCGGGGTGCTGTACCTCTGCGTGCTGCCTGCCACGGTGCAGTCGGCGATCGCGTTCACGGCGATGGCGCGGGGGAACCTTCCGGCTGCGATCTGCAGTGCGTCGGCGTCCACGCTGCTGGGGGTGTTCATCACGCCGGTGCTGGTCAATCTCGTGGTGCTGCCGAATGGCGGCCATGCGAGTTCGTCGCTGGGGTCGATCGGGCGCATCCTGCTGCAACTGATGGTGCCGTTCCTGGTCGGGCATCTGTTGCGTCCCTGGATCGGCCAATGGATCCAGCGGCGTGCGGCGGTGCTGAAGTTCGTGGACCAGGGGTCGATCCTGCTGGTGGTTTACACGGCCTTCAGCGCGGCGGTGATCGAGGGGCTATGGCGGCAGGTGCCTGCGCATGCGCTGGTGGGGCTGCTCGTGGCATGCGCGGTGGTGCTGGGGCTTGCACTGGCCCTGACGACGCTGATGGCGCGCAAGCTGGGGTTCGACAGGGAGGACGAGATCACCATCGTCTTCTGCGGCTCCAAGAAGAGCCTGGCCAGCGGGATTCCGATGGCCAAGGTGCTGTTTCCCTCGCACGCCGTGGGGGCCATCGTGCTGCCGTTGATGCTGTTTCATCAGATGCAGTTGATGGTGTGCGCTGTGCTGGCTCAGCGGTATGCGCGGCGAGGGCGCGTTGAGACTTCTGTCTTGAAGACGGCTGAGTAGGTTTTATTTTCCGGGACCCGGCCTCAGGTCCGGAAAAGAAAAACTAGTTCTCGATCTTCCCAAGCCGGGATTCACGCAACCGGCTGGGCGCCAGAGCCCCCGCCGACTCCAGGATCGGATAGGCAATCGAGCAGATGTGCGAATTGATGCGCTTCAGATCGCTGATCAGGTCGATATGCAATGAACTGGTCTCGATGCTGAGCGTCGTCCGGTCCGACAGCCGATCCAGGTGAGTCGTCGCATAGGCCCGCTCCAGATCCCGGAACCGGGCCTTCTCTTCAAGCAGCTTCTGCGCATCCCGAACATTCCCGTTCAGGAACACGCTCATGCTCAGCCGCAGGTTGGCCACCAGCCGCCCATGCAGCTCGACGATCTCCGCCATCCCGGCCTCCGAGAAATTGCGCTGCGGCTTGATCTTCTTGTCTTCGACATCGATGATCACCCGCTCGATGATGTCGCCGATCTGCTCCATGTTGATCGTGAAGCTGATGATGTCCGTCCAGCGCCGGCTTTCCTCTTCGCCCAGCGCCTCGCGCGAGATGCGCGTCATGTAGTACTTGATGGCCGAGTACAGCTCGTCCACCGTGTCGTCCAGTTGCCGCAGCTCCTGCGACAGCCGCGTGTCGTTGTTGCGGATCACGTCGAGCACGCCGATCAGCATGGTCTCCACGATGTCGGCCTGGTGCAGGGCCTCGCGCGCGGCGTTCGAGATCGCGAGCGAAGGCGTCGAGAGCGCCGAGGGGTCCAGGTGCTGCGGCCGGCTGGTGCCGGAGGCCTGCGGTGTCGGCAGGATGCGCGTCACGAGCTTGGCGACCCATTGCGTGAGGCCGATGAAGCCGATGCTGATGACGATGTTGAAGGCCAGGTGGAACAGCACCACGCCGTGCGTCTGGTTCGGCAGCTCCGGCTGCACGTAGCGGATCCACAGGCCGATGAAGGGCGCCACGATCGCCACGCCCAGCGCCTTGAAGAGCAGGTTGCCGACTGTCACCTGCCGCACCGACACCACCGACTTCGCCGTGGTCAGCACGGCGAGCAAACCGCTGCCCAGGTTGGCGCCGAGCACCAGGCCCAGCGCGACATCCAGCGGCACCACGTTCGACGTGGCCATGGCGGCGACCAGCAGCACCACGGCCAGGCTCGAATAGGCCACGATGGCCAGCACGGCGCCGATGGTGATCTCCAGCAGCACATCGCTGTTGATCGATGCCAGCACCGCCCGCATCGCAGGGGCCGAGAAGAGCGGCTCGGTGGCTTCCACCACCAGCTGCAGCGCGAGCAGCATCAGCCCCAGGCCGATCAGCACCCGCCCCACGCGGCCGGCCACGGTGGACGAACGCGTGATGAACAGCACCACCCCCACGAAGATGAACATCGGCGAGAGCCATGAGAGGTCCGCCGAGAACAGCACCGAGATCAGTGCCGTGCCCACGTCGGCCCCCCGCATCACCGCCAGCGCCGCCGGCAGCGTGACCAGGCCCTGCCCGACGAAGGACGAGGTCATGAGCGAGGTGGCGGTGCTCGACTGCACCAGCGCCGTCACGCCGATGCCCGAGAGGGCGGCCGTGAACCGGTTGCGCATGCTCTGCACGAGGATCTTGCGCAGGTTGGCACCGAACACGCGCAGCACCCCGGTGCGAACCAGATGGGTGCCCCACACCAGCAGTGCGACTGCCGCGAGCAGATTCAGGAGATGCTTCATGGGGGGCGGGTTCTGTCCTTTTCGTTTCGGTTCGTTTCGACCCCATTTTCCACAAGTGGCGATTCAGTCGATCAGCGCTCCGTTGTCGTGGAAGGGATAAGGGCCTTCGAAGCGGCCGGAGGCCGCCAGATGAGTGACCAGCCGCCCGCTGCGCGCGGACCATGCGTGCACCCGGAAACCAGGTGGCTCCAGCGTCCACGCCGAGGGTGCGCCGGGTGCCAGGTCGAGGCAAATCTGGTGCGCGGGGGCTGGCGAGGTCGAGGCGATGGTGCCGCCGAAGCGCACGTCGATGGCGCGGTGCAGGTGGCCGCAGATCACGCGCTCGACGTTGGGGTGGCGGGCGATCAGCGCTTCGAGCGCGTCGGCACCTTGCAGCAGGCCGATGTCGTCCATGTGCCCGATCAGCGTCGTGAAAGGCGGGTGGTGCATCGCGACCACGACGGATTCGCCGCGGCAGGCGTCCAGCTGTGCTTCGAGCCAGCCCAGGCGCTTTTCGCACAGCGTGCCGTGGCTCGCGCCGGGCACGCAGGTGTCCAGCGTCAGCAGCCGCAGCGCGCCGACGCGCACCGAGTACTGGATGAAGCCGCCCGTGTCGTCGCCCGTGCCGAGGTACGCGTGGCCGGGAAAGCTCCGGCGCAACTGGTCGCGGTCGTCGTGGTTGCCGGGCATCAGGTAGACCGGCATGGCGAGCGGCGCGAGCAGGCGCGCCAGGTGCTCGTACTCGGCGGCGCGGCCGAAGTCGGTCAGGTCGCCGGTGATCACCACCGCATCGGGCGACTGCCGCAGGGCCAGCACCGACTGCACCGCCTGCTGGAGATAGGGCGCGGTGTCGATGCGCCCATAGGCCAGCCGGCCCGGCTCGCGGATGTGAAGGTCGGTCAGCTGGACCAGGAAGGTGTCGGGGGTCATGGTCATCATGCGCTGGGCTCCTGCGACGTCATCAGGCGATCGGGGTGCACGCGAAGGCCCACCGGATCGCCCGGACCGAAGGGGTTGTCCCGCCCCACGTCGGCCACCAGCACGGGCTGGTCTTGCACGCGCAGTTGAAGCTGCACGCGGTCGCCGAGGAAGGTGCGGCGTTCGACGATCGCGGCACCCCAGTCGGGCCGGGGCGCGCTCACTTCGACGTCTTCGGGTCGCACCAGCAGCATGGCATGGCTCTGCCAGGCGGCTGGGCAAGGCAGGGTGCTTCCGCCGAGTCGGACGACGCCTTGCGCGATGGCCTCGGGCGCGCGCTCCAACCGGTTGACCCGGCCGAGGAACTCCGCGACGAAGGGATGCGCGGGCGCGCGGTACAGGTCCTCGCCACGTCCCACCTGCACGATGCGGCCGGCGCACATCACGGCGAGCCGGTCGGCGATGGCCAGCGCCTCCTGCTGGTCGTGCGTGACGTGGATGGCGGTGATGTGCAGGCGGCGCAGCAGCTCGGCGAGCTCGTCGCGCAGCGACTCCTTGAGCTTGGCGTCCAGCGCGGCCAGCGGTTCGTCCAGCAGCAGCACGCGCGGGCGCACGGCCACGGCGCGCGCCAGGGCCACGCGCTGGCGCTGGCCGCCGGAGAGTTCGGCGGGGCGCTTGTTCTCCAGCCCGTTGAGCCGCACGAGATCGACCAGTTCGCCGACCGCGCGCTTCTCTTCATCGGGCGCCACGCCGCGGATGCGCAGGCCATAGCCGATGTTGGCCGCCACCGTCATCTGCGGAAAGAGCGCGTAGCTTTGGAACACCATGCCCACGCCGCGATGCTCGACCGGGCGCTGCGTGACGTCCTGGCCGCCGAAGACGATGCGGCTGCCCGCGTCGGGCGCCTCCAGCCCCGCGATCAGCCGCAGCAGCGTGGTCTTGCCGCAGCCCGAGGGGCCGAGCAGGGCGAGCACCTCGCCGGGCTCCACGTGCAGGTCGGTGGGCTGCAGGCCGCGCGTGCCGTCTGCGTAGGTCTTCGCGCAGTTGGAGATGTCGATGGGGATGCGTTCAAGTTCCATGGCGTTTCTGCATCAGGTTGGCAAGGTACTGCAGGCCCCACAGCACCGGGAGGATCACGGCGAAGAAGACCAGCGTGTAGGCCGATCCGACCTCGATGCGCATCGAGGCATAGCTGTCGGCCAGCCCCACGGGCAGCGTGCGGGTGAGCGGCGTGTGCAGCATCCAGGTGAGGTTGAATTCGCCCACCGAGAGCGTGAACACCATCAGGCTGCCGGCCACGATGGCCGGGAACACGGCGGGCACGAGGATGCCCATGAAGCGCTGGCGGAAGTTCGCGCCCAGCGAGCGCGCGGCCTCCTCCAGCGCGAGCAAGTCGTCGCGCTGGAAGGCCGAGCCCACGGTGCGCACCATGAAGGGCAGCGTGAAGACGATGTGGCCCACGAGGATGAAGGCGAAGCTCGTGCGAAAGGCGGTGAGCTGGCCGTAGGCGAGGATCAGCGCGAGGGCGGTGGCAAGGCCCGGCACGGCGACGGGCAGCGTCAGCAGCTCCTCGAAGATGCGCGCGGCCCGCGAGCGGCTGCGCGCCAGCGCATAGGCGCAGGGCACGCCGAGCAGCACCGTGCCGATCACGCAGGCGACGGCCAGCGCGATCGACCAGCCGACGGTGCCTCCGTAGTTCTCCCACACCTCGCCGAGCCAGCGCAGCGTGAGGCCGCTCTTCAGGCCCGCGCTGTAGTTGTTGACCAGCCCCGCCATCACCGACAGCAGCATCGGCGCGATCATGAAGAGGCTCACCAGCACGGTGATGGCCAGGAGGAATGGCGCCCTGGGTTGCGTGTTCTTGCGCATGTCCGTGTCTCCTTCAGCGAGCGACCGGGTTGGCCCCGAAGCGCCGCGCGACGAACAGCACCAGCCAGGTCGCGAGGCCCAGCGAAATCGACAGCGACGCGGCGAGCGCGAAGTTGGCGTAGTTGGTGAACTCGTTGTAGATGGTGATCGGGATCACCTCGAACTTGCTGGCCAGCGTGAAGGCCGTGCCGAAGGCGCCCATCGAGGTCGCGAACAGGATCGCGCCGCAGGCCAGTGTGGTGGGCGCGAGCTCGGGCATCCACACGTCGCGCGCTACGCAGAGGCGCGAGGCCCCGAGCGAACGGGCGGCCTCCTCGAGCTGCATGTTCATCGCCTCGGCTGCCGCCGCATAGGTCGCAACGGCGCGCGGCAACGAGAAATACAGGTACGCGAGGAACAGGCCGAGCAGGCCGTAGGCGAAGGTGATGCGCTGGCCGATGAGGCTGTCGCTCACGTCCGCCACCAACCCTTGCCGCCCGCCCAGCAGGATCACGAAGAAGCCGACGATCACGCCCGGGAACGACAGCGGCAGCGTGAGCAGCGACAGCAGCACGCGCTTGCCGATGAAGGCATGGCGCGCGAGGTAGATGCCCACCGCCGCGCCCAGCACCAGCGTCGCCAGCGTCACGGCCACCGACAGCACGACGGTGTTGACCATGCTTTGCAGATAGCGCGAATCGGTCAGCACCGCGAAGTAGGTGGCCCAGCCCTTGTCGGCCGGCAGCGCAAGCAGCCGCACCACCGGCAGCAGCCAGAAGGCCGTGAAGAAGGCGGCTGCGGGCGCCACGCAGGCGAGCAGCCGCCAGCGTGGGTTCCAGGCGTTGGCGGGCTTCATCTCAGAGGCAACTGAAGATCAGCGCACCTCTTTGAGGTAGCGGTCGGAGAACGCGCGCTGGGCCTCGGCCATGCGGGCGTAGTCCACGCTCTTGGCGCGCGCGTATTCGCTGGCCGGCAGGAACTGCGCCTCGATCTCCTTGGGCATCGCGCTCGCGCGCACCGGGCGCAGGTACGCCTTGGCCCAGATCGCCTGGCCTTCGTCGGACAGCGTGAAGTCGAGCACCTTCTTCGCGTCGGCCGCGTGCGGCGCCTTGGCGACCAGGCTCATCACGTAGGGCACGACCAGCGTGCCTTCGCTCGGGATGACGAAGGCGACGTTGGCCTTGTCCTTGTACCTGGCGCGGTAGGCGTTGAAATCGTAGTCCAGCAGGATCGCGATCTCGCCCGAGAGCACGCGCGCGTACGACGTCTGCTTGGGCACGATGGGCTCGTTCTTCTGCAGCGCCTTGAAGTAGTCGATGCCCGGCGCGAAGTTGTCCAGCGTGCCGCCACGCGCCTGGTTGACCGCCACCGCGCCCACGTAGCCGACGAAGGCCGAGGCGGGGTCCAGGTAGCCGATGAGGCCCTTGTATTCGGGCTTGAGCAGGTCGGCCCACGACTTCGGGATCGGCTTGCCCTTGAGCGCATCGACGTTGACCATGAAGCCGAGCGTGCCCGAGTGGATGGTGAACCAGTTGCCCGCCGGGTCCTTCAGGCCGTCGGGAATGTCTTTCCACGCGGCCGGCCTGTAGGGCTCGACCAGCCCGTCCTTGGCGGCCTGCACCGCGAAGGTCACGCCCAGGTAGGTGACGTCGGCGACGGGGCTGGCCTTCTCGGCCGCCATCTGCGCGAGCGACTGGCCCGAGTTCTTGTTGTCGGGCGGCACGGTGACGCCCGTCCTGGCCTTGATGGCCTTGAGCTGCGTGCCCCAGTCGGCCCATTCGGTCGGGCAGTTGTAGCAAATGGCGGTCTGGGCCATGACGCTGCCGGCGGCAACGAAGGTGGCGGCGAGCAGCCCGACGCGGGCGATGCGGGAAAGGCGGAGGGACATGAAGAAGCTCCTTGAGGGATGTGGGCGTAGGTGTGAGCGGGGGGGGGTGATCAATCGATGGCAACGTCGCACGCGGATGCGCACGACTCGCCGTCGCGGAAGGTGTGGGGCAAGAGCAGGCTCGCGTCGGCCTGCAGCGTGGTGCCGCCGGCCATCGCCTGGACCAGCAGCTCGACGCTGTGGCGGCCGATGTCGCTGTTGGGCTGCGCGATGGTGGTGAGCGCGGGCGTGAGGTCTTCGCCGAGCGCGATGCCGTCGAAGCCGATCACGCTGAGGTCCTCGGGCACCGAGAGGCCGCCCAGGTGCGCGGCGCGGATGCTGCGGATGGCGAGCAGGTCGTTCGAGCAGACGAGCGCGGTGGGGCGGTTGTCGGCCTGCAGCACGTTGGCCAACGCGTCGACGGCGCTTTCGACAAAGGGCACTTCGATCAGCGGCGGTGCCTTGAGTCCGGCATCGGCCATGCCCTTGCGGTAGCCGCGCAGGCGCTGTTGCGCGCGGTCGGACGCAGCGAGCGTGCCGCTGACCATCGCGATGCGGCGATGGCCGAGCAGCACGAGGCGCGCGACCGCATCGGCCACGGCGGCTTCGCTGTCGACGGTGACGCAGGGGTGGTCCGCGTGCCGGTTGTAGGCGAGCACATAGGGCGTGCCGGTGGTGCGCAGCCGCGCGAGCGCCTTCGAGGTGGACGGGTTGGAGACCACGAGGATCAGCCCGTCGACGTTGCCGGCGAGCAGCAGCTGGACCGCGCGCTCTTCCTCGTCGAGCCGGTAGCCCGTGGTGACGGGGAGGATCGCGTAGCCGCCCGCGATGGCCGCGCGCGCGATGCCCTGCAGGCATTCGGCGAAGGTCGGGTTCAGCAGCGTGGGCAGCACGACGCCCAGCGCACGGCTGCGCTGGGTGCGCAAGGTGCGCGCACTGGCGTTGGGCACGTAGTGCAGCTCGCGCGCGACGCGCTCCACCAGCTCGCGCGTGGCGGGCGTGACCTTGTCGGGGAAATTGAAGGCCCGCGACACGGTGGCCACGGAGACCTTGGCTTTGGCGGCTACGGCTTGGATGCTCATCGTGCGGTATTCATGTAATCGATTACATTGAACCGCGGCAGTATGACTTCGTCATGACATCGATTGAAGCGGGGAGAAACCCTCGGCGTGCCGGCAACGGTCGGGCGCGTGCGAGCCGGCCCCAAAAAAAAGGGCCCGAAGGCCCTTTGACTAACTGCTTTACTTGCCCCGGCGAACCCGCCGGATCTCGTCCACGATGAGGCAGATGGCCCCGAGCGTGATCGCGCTGTCCGCCGCATTGAACGCCGGGAAATACCAGTTGCCCGCGTGGAAGCTCAGGAAGTCGACGACGTAGCCGTGCATCATCCGGTCGACCACGTTGCCGATGGCGCCGCCCAGGATGCAGGCCATCGCGAACGAAAACAGCTTCTGCCCCGCGTGCGACTTCAGCATCCAGACGATGAACACGGCAGCCGCCACGCCGATCGCCGTGAAGAACCAGCGCTGCCACCCCGAGTGGTCGGCGAGGAACGAAAACGCAGCGCCCGTGTTGTGCGCCCGCACGACGTTGAAGAAGCTCGTCACGTAGGTCGCATCGCCCAGCTTGTAGTAGCCCAGGATCAGCGTCTTGGTGAACTGGTCGATGATCACGATGATCACCGCCAGCCCGAGCCAGGGCCAGATGCCCAGGCTGCCACCGCGCGAGCGCGATGCCGATGCGGAGCGTGTCGTGGCCATCAGGCAAAGCTCCGCGATTCGCCGGCGCCGAACAGGTTGCTGGTGCAACGGCCGCAGATCGTCGGGTGCGCCGGGTCGTGGCCCACGTCCTCGCGGTAGTGCCAGCAGCGCTCGCACTTCTGCGCGGTGCTCGGTGCCACGGTGATCGCGAGCGTTTCGCCCGCTGCCAGCGCGATGGCCGAGGTGATGAAGACGAACTTCAGGTCGTCGCCCAGCGTGCTCAAGAGCGCGAAATCGTCGGCCGGTGCGCTCAGTTGCAGGTCGGCCTGCAGCGATGAGCCGACCTTGCCTTCGGCGCGCACGGCTTCGATGTCCTTGTTCACCACGTCGCGGATCTCGCGGATGCGGCTCCACTTGGCGAGCAGTGCCTCGTCGGGCGCGGCGAACTGGCTGTAGGTCTGCGTGAAGATCGATTCGCCCGGCTTGCCGGTGCTCACGAATTTCCACGCTTCCTCGGCGGTGAAGCTCAGGAACGGTGCCATCCAGCGCAGCATCGCCTGCGAGATGTGCCAGAGCGCCGTCTGCGCGCTGCGGCGCGCGAGCGAGCCCGGCGCGCTGGTGTAGAGGCGGTCCTTCAGGATGTCCAGGTAGAAGCCGCCCAGCTCTTCCGAGCAGTAAATCTGCAGCTTGGACACCACCGGGTGGAACTCGTACACCTTGTAGTGCGCCAGGATCTCGGCCTGGAACTGCGAGGCGCGGGCGAGTGCGTAGCGGTCGATCTCGAACAGCTTGTCCAGCGGCACCGCATCCTTCTGGATGTCGAAGTCGCTGGTGTTCGCGAGCAGGAAGCGCAGCGTGTTGCGGATGCGGCGGTACGAATCGACCACGCGCGCGAGGATCTTGTCGTCGCCCGCGATGTCGCCCGAGTAGTCGCTCGCAGCCACCCAGAGGCGGATGATTTCCGCGCCCAGCTTGCTGCTGATTTCCTGCGGGTCGATGCCGTTCTTGAGCGACTTGCTCATCTTGATGCCCTTGGCATCGACCGTGAAGCCGTGCGTGAGCAGGCCCCGGTACGGCGCGCGGTCTTCCATTGCGCAGGCGATCAGGAGCGACGAATGGAACCATCCGCGATGCTGGTCGTGGCCTTCGAGGTACAGGTCGGCTTCGGGGCCCGTCTCGTGGTGCACGGTGGGGTGCGTGCCGCGCAGCACGTGATAGAAGGTCGAGCCCGAGTCGAACCACACCTCCAGGATGTCGGTGCTCTTGGTGTAGCTGGGCGCATCTTCGGCACCCAGGATCTCTTCGACGGTCACGCGGCTCCAGGCCTCGATGCCGCCCTTCTCGACGATGTCGGCGGCCTGGTCGAGGATTTCCATGGTGCGCGGATGCAGCTCGCCCGAGTCCTTGTGCAGGAAGAACGGGATCGGCACGCCCCAGCTGCGCTGGCGGCTGATGCACCAGTCGGGCCGGCCGGCGATCATGTCGTGCAGGCGGGCCTTGCCGTTCTCGGGATAGAAGCTGGTCTGCTCGATCGCGTCGAGCGCGGTCTGGCGCAGCGTCTTGGGCGCCTTGTCCTTGGTGAACACGCCTTCGCCCTCGTCCATGCGGATGAACCACTGGGCTGCCGCGCGGTAGATCACCGGCGTCTTGTGGCGCCAGCAATGCGGGTAGCTGTGGGTGATGGTCTCGGTGGCCAGCAGGCGGTTGGCGTCGCGCAGCGCCGCGACGATCACCGGCACGGCCTTCCAGATGTTCTGGCCGCCGAAGAGCGGGAGGTCGGGCGCATAGCTGCCGTTGCCCTGCACCGGGTTCAGGATGTCGTCGTAGGCCACGCCGTGGGCGATGCAGGAGTTGAAGTCGTCCACGCCGTAGGCAGGCGAGGAGTGGACCAGGCCCGTGCCGTCGGTGGCTGTGGCGTAGTCGGCCAGGTAGATCGGCGACAGGCGCTCGTAGCCCGCATCGACGTCGTACAGCGGATGCTCGAACTCCAGGCCTCCGAGCTTCTCGCCCTTGACCGTGGCCAGCACCTTGCCGTCGAGCGCATAGCGCGTCATGCACATCTCGACCAGCGAGTTGGCCAGGATGAGGAGGCCCCGCTCGGTGTCGACCAGCGAGTATTCGATCTCGGGGTTGAGGTTGATCGCCTGGTTGGCCGGGATGGTCCACGCGGTGGTGGTCCAGATCACGGCGAAGATGTCACCGAGGATCGTGTGGTCGGTCTCGAAGGCCTTGAGCACCTTCTCGCGCTCGTGCGCCTTGAAGGCGACGTCCACGGTATGGCTCTTCTTGTCGGCGTATTCGATTTCGAATTCGGCAAGCGACGAGCCGCAGTCGAAGCACCAGTACACCGGCTTCAGGCCCCGGTAGACGAAGCCGCGCTCGATCACGCGCTTGAACGCGCGCAGCTCGCCGGCTTCGTTGGCGAAGTCCATTGTCTTGTAGGGATGGTCCCATTCGCCCAGCACGCCCAGGCGCTGGAAGTCGAGCAGCTGCTGCGCGATCTGCTCGGTGGCGAAGGCGCGGCTCTTGGCCTGCATCTCGTCGCGGCTCAGGTTGCGGCCGTACTGCTTTTCGATGGCGTTCTCGATCGGCAGGCCATGGCAATCCCAGCCGGGCACATAGAGCGCGTCGTAGCCTTCGAGCTGGCGCGCCTTGGTGACCATGTCCTTCAGGATCTTGTTGACCGCATGGCCCATGTGGATCTGGCCGTTGGCGTACGGCGGGCCGTCGCCCAGGATGAACTTGGGTGCGCCGTGGCGGGCGTCGCGCAGGCGCTGGTAGCGGCCTTCGTCGTTCCATTCCTTGACCCAGCCCGGTTCGCGCTTGGGCAGGTCGCCGCGCATCGGGAAGGGGGTGTCGGGCAGGTTCAGCGTGGAACGGTAGTCGGTGGGGGAAGCAGCGTCAGACATGTTGGGTGCGAAACAGAGGGGGCTTCGACAGGCTCAGCCCGAACTGCATTGAGCGGTCGGTGCGGAAGATATAGCCGTTCGCCCTGAGCTTGTCGAAGGGCGGCAGCACGGGGCGTGCAGGGCTAAATTCGGTCGCGCGTGGTCTGGCGGTGGGTTTCGGCGTGGGTCGAAGCAAAGAACGCACGTGCGTCGCGCCCATCCTTGGCGATGCCCGCTGTGAGGGCCTCGAGGCTGGTGTAGCGCAATTCGTCGTGCAGTTTGTGCAGAAGTTCCACGCGGACGATTTTACCGTAGGCCCCTTCGGTTCCCAGATGCGAGGGCCACTCCAGGCAGTGCGTCTCCAGCAGCACCCGGCCGGCGTTGACGTCGTTGGCGTCCAGCGAGGGGCGCACGCCGAGGTTGGCCACGCCGGGCAAAGGCTTGTCGGCCAGGCCGTGGACCAGCACCGCGAAGATGCCGCTGGCGGCCGGTTTCCAGTGCTTGAAGCGCAGGTTGAGGGTGCGAAAACCGTCGTCCTGGCCGGGCGCCGACGCGCCCAGCGCGCGGCCGAGCTTGCGGCCGTGGACCACGTGGCCCGAAATTGCGTAGGGCCGGCCGAGCAGCGTCTGGGCGTCGGCCATGCGGCCCTCGGCCAGCGCCTCGCGCACGGCCGAACTGGACACGCGCAGGCCGTGCACCTCGTAGCTGTTCATGCGCGCCACGTCGAAGCCGCGCGCATCGCCGGCCGCATCGAGCATGGCGTAGTCGCCGGCCCGCTTGGCGCCGAAGCGGAAGTCGTCGCCCACCAGCACGTAGCGCGCGCCCAGGCCGTCGACCAGCACGTTCTGGATGAATTCCTCGGGCGACTGGGAAGCGAGCCGGCCGTCGAAGGGCAGCACGATGGTCTGCGCCACGCCGCAGGCGGCGAGCTCGCTCAACTTGTCGCGCAGGGTGCCGATGCGCGCGGGGGCGAGATCGGGTTTCTTGGTGAGGGCCGCGAAATAGTCACGCGGGTGCGGCTCGAAGGTCAGCACGCAACTGGGCAACCCGCGCTGGCGGGCCTCGGTCTGCAGGAGCGCGAGCATGGCCTGGTGGCCACGGTGCACGCCGTCGAAATTGCCAATGGTGAGGGCGCAGGCCGGAGCCACGCCCGGGTGCCGGAAGCCGCGAAAAACCTGCATCGGTGAGTATCTTTTTGATAGCGCCTTGCGCCCGTCGAATGGGCGAATCAGGCCGTTTTGTCACAAAGCCGGTATATTGTGACGCAGTGCGTCGACTGGCGTGGGTCTCCGATGCGCTCCGTGTCCCTGGTCTTTCCGTGTTCTCTCACTTTCTTGAGGAGGCGTGTGTGAAGGTCTTGAAGCTGTCGGCCCAAGGGCTGCCCCAGTCATGGATATCGCTCGAACAGGCGGTGATCCACTACGCGGCGGACGAAGTTCGCTGGGAAGTGGGCGCGCAGGTGGCGGTGTTTCGCGGGGGCCACAACGCCGTCACGGGCGAGCAGTCGCAGATCGCGATCAACAGCATCATCGGCACCAAGGGCGTGCCGCGCATCAATCCCTTCACGCAGCGTCCGGGGCTCACCAACAGCAAGCTCTTCTCGCGGGACCGCAATGTCTGCGCCTACTGCGGCGGGCATTTCCACGAAGACGAGCTCACGCGCGAGCACATCATTCCCTTTGCCCAGAAGGGCATCGACACCTGGATGAACGTGGTCACGGCCTGCAAGCCCTGCAACCACCGCAAGAGCAGCCGCACGCCCGAGCAGGCGAACATGCCGCTCTTGTACGCCCCCTACGTGCCCAGCCTCTGGGAAGATTTCATTCTGCGAAACCGCCGCATCCTGGCGGACCAGATGGAGTTCCTGATGGCGCACCTGCCGCAAAGCTCGCGGCTGCACGACAGCTAGGCTCTTCAGCGCTTCCAGTCCGGCGGGCGTTTCTCGATGAAGGCCTGAACGCCTTCGAGCGCGCTCTCGTCCATCATGTTGCAGGCCATGGTCTGGCTGGCGTCTTCCAGCGCGGCTTCGATGCCGGTTTCCAGCTGGCGGTAGAAGAGCGCCTTGCCCAGCGCCAGCGCCTTGCGGGGCTTGGCGACGATGCTGGCGACCAGCGCCTGGACCCCTGCGTCGAGTTCGGCCGGCGCCGCCACCCGGTTGACCAGCCCCTTCTCCCGCGCTTCCTGCGCACTGATGAATTCACCGGTCACCAGCATCTCGAAGGCTTCCTTGCGGCCGAGGTTGCGCGACAGCGTGACGCTCGGCGTGGCGCAGAACAACCCCACGTTGACGCCGCTGACCGCAAAGCGCGCATCGCTCGACGCCACGGCCAGGTCGCACACGGCGACCAGTTGGCACCCGGCAGCGGTTGCAATGCCGTGCACGCGCGCGATCACAGGCACGGGCAGCCGCTGGATCGACAGCATCATCGCGCCGCAGCGCTCGAAGAGCTGCTGGTAGTAGCCGAGCGAGGGCTCGGCGCGCATTTCCTTCAGGTCATGTCCCGCGCAGAAGGCCTTGCCCTCGGCCGCGATGACGACGGCGCGCACGGTCTCGTCGGCCGCGATGTCGGCCAGCGCCTTTTCCAGCGCGCCGAGCATGCCCTCCGACAGGGCGTTGAAGGACGCCGGGCGGTTCAGCGTCAGCGTGACCACGCCGCGCGCATCGCGCGCCGTCAGCACGAAAGGGGAGGCCGTGTCGTTCATGGCGGTGATCCTCAATAGGTCAGTTCGAGCACGGTCACGTGCTCCTTCACCGCCGGCCACGTCAGGCCGGTGATGCGCTCGCCGTTGAATTCGCCGGTGACCGCGCGCTGCTGCTCGCTTGCCGCGATGCGCAACCTGGAGCTCGACACGCCCGAGCCCTTGGGCGGCACGCCGGCCGGCAGGCTTTGCCCGTCGAAGCGCATCGTGTCGCGCTCCGCATCGAAATACCCGCGCGGCCGCGTGAAGACCACGACCACGTTGGCGCTGCCGTCGGCCGGCGTGATGCGCTCGGGCCGCAGGTGCACGACGCCACCGCTGCGCGGGAACGGACTGCGGTAGATGTGCGTGGTGCCGTAGCCGGCCGCGCTCAGCACGAACTCGTACGCCGTGCCGCCCCGCGCGCTGAAAGGTCCCCAGCGCCCGTCGGCGCCGATGTTCTTGCTGTGCAGCGCATCGCCTTGCCGCACGCCCGTGGCCGGATCGACGGCGTAGATGCGCAGCTGCCCGCCGTTCAGCGAGAGGTTCTCCGCGCCGATCGCGCGGCCATTGAGCACGACATTCGTTTCGGCTGCCACCGCCGTGCTGCGCGACGCCTGGCCGGTCAGGAACTGCCAGGTCGCAGCAAACGCAGCGGGCGAGAACGAGGTCTCGCGGTGATCGGCGCGCGGCAGCACGACATTCGTCGCGCCCTTGAGCGCCGGCCCGTCGAAGCCGATGTTTGTCGGCTTGCCGGGCACGCCGATCCACACGCCATCGGGCTGCGCGTACTTGTCGTTGTTGTCCGAGCGCAGCGTGAGCCACTTCACGCCGGGCGTGACCTCGTCGCCGTTCGCGCCCTTGGGCGCATTGAGTTGCTGCATGAAGCCCGACAGCCCCGAGAACTCGTTGTTCTCGCGGAAACCCTTCACCGCCCAGATGCCGTGCGCCGGGTTGCCGCCCAGCACCACGTGGCTCACCACGGCCGCGCCGCCGCCGTTCTGCACGTAGTTGCGGATCGTGTTGCCGCCGCGCGAGTTGCCGATCAGCACCACCTTGCCGGCGCCCGTGGCCTTGAGCACCTTGTCGACCTCGGCTTTCAGGAAGACGGCCGAATCGGTGGTCGAGCTGCGGCCCGGCTGCGCGACCGCGTCGTCGTCGCGGGCCACCGGATTCGGCTGGTCGACCGCAAAGAGCCGGTCGCGCGGCCAGCCGTTCGACTCGAAGCGCCAGATCGTGGTTTGCCACAGCGCCGCCGAGTCGCCATTGCCGTGCATGAAGACGATCGGCGGGCGCTCGGTGAACGAGGGCGTCGGAGCGGTGGCGCAGGCGGTCAGCATGGCGGTCGAGGCGAGCCCGAGGGCAAGGATGGTGCGGCGGGATTGCATATTTCGTTCCTGGCTGGGTTCCAAGTGAAAACGCCCGCCGGCGCAAGGCGGGCGGGCGTTGGATGCTATGGGAAAACGACTGTCAGGCGAAGACGCCGGCCGTGTCCTGCATGCGCGCCGACACTTCGCCCAGGTGGTGCAGGGTGTCGCCGAAGGTCAGCTCCAGCTGCGTGAGCTTGCGGAAATAGTGGCTGCCGATGTACTCGTCGGTCACCCCGATGCCGCCATGCAGCTGCACCGAGTTCGCGGCCACGTAGCGCATCGACGTGCCCAACTGGTACTTGGCGCGCGCCAGCGCCTGGCGCCGCTCCTCGGCCGGGGCGTTGAGCTTGAGCGTCGCGTAGTAGCTCATCGAGCGCGCGAGCTCCAGCTGCATCTTCATGTCGGCGACGCGATGGCGCAGCGCCTGGAAGGTGGAGATGGTCACGCCGAATTGCTTGCGCTGGTTCATGTACTCGACGGTGAGGGCGACGGTCTTGTCCATCACGCCGACTGCTTCGGCGCAGGTGGCGGCAATGCCGACGTCCACCGCGTATTCCAGCGCGGCCAGGCCATCGGCCGTGACCAGCGTGGCGTCGGCCTTGTCGAACACCACCTCGGCCGCGCGGCCGCCGTCCTGCGTGCCGTAGCCGCGGGCTTCGACGCCGCTCGCGCTGCGCTCGACCAGGAAGAGGGCGATCTTGCCGTCCAGCTTGGCCGGCACCAGGTACGCATCGGCTTCGTCGCCCACGGGCACCACGCTCTTGGCGCCGGTCAGGGAATAGCCGTCGCCCGTCTTCGCGGCGTGGGCGTCGCACACGTCCAGGCGATAGCGCGCCTTGCGCTCCTGGTACGCCAGCACCACGATGGCCTGGCCGCCGGCGATGCGCGGCAGCCAGTTGTCCTTGGTGCTGCCGTCGGCATAGCCGCTGAGCACCGCGCCGGCGATCAGCGTCTGCGCGAAGGGCTCCAGCACGATGCCGCGGCCCAGTTCTTCCATCACGACCATGCCGGCCACCGGGCCCATGCCCAGGCCGCCGTCGTCTTCGGCGATGTACAGGCCGCCCAGGCCCAGCTCGGCCAGTTCGTCCCAGGCCTCGCGCGAGAAGCCGCCCTTGGCCTCGATGCCGCGGCGGCGCTCGAAGTCATAGCCCTTGTCGACCCACTTGCGAACGGCGTCGCGCAACTGTTCCTGGTCGTCGGTGAAATTGAAATCCATGTTCTTGTCTCCTCAGCCCAGGACCGTCTGCGCGACGATGTTGCGTTGCACTTCGTTCGAACCGCCGTAGATGGTGGTCTTGCGCATGTTGAAGAAGGTGGACGTGAGCGGCGCGATCGCCGGATTGCCGCCCGGGAAGTTGCCCTGCCAGCCGGCTTCCATCGCCTCGCGGATGAGCGGCAGCGCGTAGGGGCCGCCGGCCAGCATCATCAGTTCGCTGTAGCGCTGCTGGATCTCGCTGCCGCGGATCTTGAGCAGGCCCGCCACGTCGAGCGAATTCTTGCCCGAGGTGGCCGCCGACAGCACGCGCAGCACCATCATCTCTAGCGCGACGATGTCGACCTCGAGCTTGGCGATCTCGTCGCGGAAGCGCTGGTCTTCGTAGACGCCTTCGCTCTTGGCGATGCGCTTGAGGCGCTCGAGTTCGCGCTTGGCGCGGTTCACGTCGGCGATGTTGGTGCGCTCGTGCGAGAGCAGGTGCTTGGCGTAGGTCCAGCCCTTGTTCTCCTCGCCGATCAGGTTTTCGGCGGGCACCTCGACGTTGTCGAAGAACACTTCGTTGACTTCATGGCCGCCGTCCAGCAGCTTGATCGGGCGCACGGTGACGCCGGGCGACTTCATGTCCAGCAGGAGGAAGCTGATGCCCGTTTGCGGCTTGCCTTCGTTGCTGGTGCGCACGAGGTTGAACATCCAGTCGCCGTACTGGCCGAGCGTGGTCCAGGTCTTCTGGCCGTTGACGATGTACTTGTCGCCCTTGCGCTCGGCCTTGGTCTTGACGGAGGCGAGGTCGGAGCCCGAACCGGGTTCGCTGTAGCCCTGGCTCCACCAGACTTCGCCGCTGGCGATGCCGGGGAGAAAGCGCTTTTGCTGCTCGGCGTTGCCGAAGGCCATGATCACCGGGGCGACCATCACGGGGCCGAACGGAATGATGCGAGGCGCGCCGGCGAGGGCGGTTTCTTCCTCGAAAAGGTGGCGCTGGATGGCGGTCCAGCCGGGGCCGCCGAACTCGGTGGGCCATCCGTAGCCCAGCCAGCCCTTCTTGCCAAGAATCCTGGCCCAGTTCTGCAGATCGTCGCGCGTGAGTTCGAGCGCGTTGTGCACCTTGTGCGAAATCTCTTTGGGGAGGTTTTCCTTGACCCAGGCGCGAATCTCTTCGCGGAACTTCTGTTCTTCGGGCGTGAAGCTCAAATCCATGCGTGCCTCGCTGTGTTGATCGGTCACCGCAGACGCGGTGTGTCTCCGGAACGTCGGGTTTTAGCACGGTCGTGCTGTGATCCGGTGTCCGCGCGGCGACAAGCATGAGCCCCCGGCTTTTCACTTCGCTTTGCTCCGTGCAACTCGCGACGCCCGAGGGGGCTGCGCGGCTCGCCTTGGCGCGGCGCGGCGGCGGCGGCCGTCGCCCACGGATAATTCCGCCCTCCCATGAAGAACATCGTGATCCTGATTTCCGGCGGCGGCTCCAACATGGCGGCCATCGTGCGTGCCGCCGAGCGCGACCGCTGGGCCGAGCGCTTCGGCGCGCGCGTGGCGGCGGTCGTGAGCAACAAGGCGGAGGCCGGCGGCCTTGCGTTCGCCAAGACGCACGGCATTGCCGCTGAAGTCGTCCCGCACAAGGAATTCCCCACCCGGGAGGCCTTCGACGAGGCGCTGGCAAAGGTCGTCGACGCGCATTCGCCCGCGCTGGTGGTGCTGGCGGGGTTCATGCGCATCCTGACGCCGGGCTTTGTGGGGCGCTATGCGGGGCGGCTCGTGAACATCCACCCCTCGCTGCTGCCGGCCTTTCCGGGCCTCCACACCCACCAGCGGGCCATCGACGCCGGCTGCAAGGTGGCCGGCGTGACCGTGCATCAGGTCACCACCGAACTCGACCATGGGCCCATCCTCGCGCAGGCCGTGGTGCCCGTGCTGCCCGACGACACCGCAGCCACGCTGGCGGGCAGGGTGCTGGCGCAGGAGCATCAGTTGTATCCACGCGCCATTGCGGGATGGCTGGCAGATACATCACGTCACATTCGTAAATTTTGATTATATTGACGGGTTTTCGGGAGCTCGAAGTGAGGAAGAAAACCCCATCGCTGCTGGCCGCCGTTGCCGGCGCCGCCGTTCTGGCGGGCTGTGCCGCACCGGCGTCCGCACCCGCTCCCGCCGCGCGGGCGGAGCCCGTCTACCAATGCAATGCCGATGGCGCCAGGTTCGCGGTCGGCCAGCCCTTGACGCCGCAGCTCGAGGCCGCGGCCCGGGTCCGGTCCGGCGCAGGGATCGTCCGGGCGCTGAAGCCGGGCGAGGCGGTCACGATGGAACTCAACGGCGGGCGGCTCAACCTGGATGTCGATGCGCGCAACCGCGTGACCGACGTTCGCTGCGGTTGACCCGGCTCCCGTCAGCCGGGCTGGATCGGCGTGAACCTGCGCCGCATCTGGCCGTCGATCTCGATCGTTTCGCCGAACATCGCGGCGGGGCGGACCCAGAGGCCGTGGGCCCCATAAAGCGCGCGGTACAGCGTCATGGGTTCCAGGGTCTCGCTGTGGCGCACGGTGCCCAGGACTTCGTATTCACCGCCCTTGTAGTGGCGGTAGCGGCCTGGCGGCGTTTCGATCAGGGGTGGCAGGTCGTTGTCGTTCAACGGGGTTTCCTTCTTTGAAAACGGTCGGTGCTTGATTTGACGGGAGTCGAATGGATCGCGCGGATTTTGTTCACCTGGTTCGACTGAGCGAGCATGCCAGTGCCGACAACAGCGCGCGCTACCGGCGCAGCGTGGCGGCATTCGCCGCGCTCGGCTACCTGTGGGTGCTGGGCTGCCTCGGGCTCTCGGTGGGCATCCTCGTCTGGGTGGGTTCATCGCTCGGGCGCGAACGCTTCAGCGTGTCGCGCGGCTGGCTCCTGGTCTTTGCGCTGGGGCTGCTCTGGGCCACGGTGCGCGCGCTCTGGGTGCGCTTGGACGAGCCGGAGGGCAAGGAGCTTTCGCGCGCCGACGCGCCGGCGCTCTTCGAGGCGCTGGACCGCATCCGCGGCAAGATCAAGGGCCCGCCGGTCCACCGTGTCTACCTGGATGACGACTTCAACGCCAGCATCCGGCAGGTGCCACGCTTCGGCCTGTTCGGCGGCGCGGTCAATTCCTTGAGCATCGGCCTGCCGCTCCTGATGATGCTGAACCGGCAGCGGCTGCTGTCGGTGCTGGCACACGAGTACGGTCACCTGCGCGGCAACCACGGCAAGCTGAGCGCCTGGATCTACCGCACGCGGCTCTCGTGGCTCAAGCTGGATGCCAGCCTGCAACAAGACGAGGGCGTGATGGCGCTGGTGTCGCAGGCCTTCTTCCGCTGGTACTTTCCGCGCTTCGCAGCCAAGACCTTCGCGCTGGCCCGGCAGGACGAATACGAGGCCGACCGCATCTCGGGCCGGCTGCTGGGCAGCGCGGTGGCCGCGGCCGCGCTCACCGAGATCGCGATCAAGGGCAATTGGTACGCCAACGAGTTCTGGCCCTCGCACTGGGCCCGGGCCGAACTGGAGCCCCAGGCCCCGGGACCGTTCGCGGCCCTGCGCAAGCTCGCCCATACGCCGCCGGACGACGCTTTTGCCCGCCAGGCGCTGCGCGAGGCGATGCGACGCGTGAGCGACCTGGACGACACCCACCCGGTGCTGCGCGACCGGCTGGAGGCGCTGGGCCAGAAGGCGGTCCTGCCGCCCTGGTCGGAGCGGCCGGCGCTCGACCTGCTGGCCGACAGCGCGAAGTGGATCGGTCATTTCGACAACCTGTGGCGCCGCGCCCACGCCAGCGACTGGAAGCAGCACCATGCGCACCGCTCGCGCATCCGCGAGCGCATCGCGGTGCTGGCGGCGCGCGGCGAGCGCAACACGCCCGACGAGATGGTCGAGTGGGCCGATTCGGAGCGACGCCTCGATCCGGCGGCACCGGTGCGCGTTCGCTACGAGAGCGCGCTGCGCATCGCGCCGGAGCATCCGGGGGCGCTGCGGGGGCTGGTCCAGATGCTGCCCGAGAGCGACCGCGCCGCCCGCCTCGCTGTGCTGGAGCGGCTGCACCAGTCCGGCGCCGCGAGCCGCTGGTGGGCTGCCAGGAGCGCCGTCGCTTCGCTGGAGGATCCGGATGCCGGGTCGCACGACGAAGAAGCGCTCAGGCTGTGGCGCGGCCGGCTCAAGGAGGCGGAGGAGGCCGAGGCGCGCGCCTGGGAGGAAATCACCGAGACCCCTTTCTTCAGCCAGATCACGCGGCATGACCTGAACGACTACGAACTGGAGGAGCTGAGGGCGGACTTCGTTCGCTGCCTCCCCGTTTCGCGGGCCTGGCTGGTGCGCAAGAGCCTGCGCGAATTCCCGTGGCGCCGCGCCTACATCGTGTTCGTCGAGCTGCCGGGGCAGGACGATGACGACCGCTGGCAGCTGTGCCGCCAACTGGAGCAGACGCTGACCCTGCCGGGCGCGGCGCTGGTGCTCTGGGCCGGCCATTCGCCCACGCTGGCGGACATCGAGCAACACGCTTTCGGGGCGGTCTGGACGCGCGAGGCCTAGCACGGCGACCGCCTGAGACAATCGGGGGATGCACCCCAAAGCCCTGTTGGAGGCCACCGCCGATCTGGTGGGCCTTGTCCTGAAATTCGATCACCCGGCCGACCAGGTCGTTTCCCGCTTCTTTCGCGATCACCGCGAGTTCGGCCCGCGCGAGCGCGCCACGCTGGCCGAGACCGTCTATACCGTCCTGCGCAAGAAGCTCCTGTTCGACCATCTCTCGCCCTCGGGCAGCGGCTCCAAGGAGCGCCGCATGGCGATCCTGGGCTTTTACGGCCCGCGCGATTTCCTGAAAAGCGCGCTCAACGACACCGAGAAGCGCTGGCTCGACAACTGCGATGCCGTCAAGCCGGACGACCTGCTGGAACGCCATCGCCACAACCTGCCGGAATGGCTGGTGACGCCGCTCAAGGCGCAACTCGGCGACGGCTTCTGGCCGCTGGTCGAAAGCCTGCAGCAGCCGGCGCCGCTCGACCTGCGGGTCAATGCGCTGACCGACAAGCGGGCGGAAGTAAAGGCGGAGCTTGCGAAGGCTGCTATCAAATCTGAAGTAACGCCGTTCTCGCCCTGGGGCTTGCGCATCGAAGGCAAACCGGCGCTGACCAAGCTGGACGCGTTCGCCCGCGGTGCCGTCGAGGTGCAGGACGAAGGCTCCCAACTGCTCGCGCTGCTGCTGGACGCCAAGCGCGGCGAGATGGTGGTCGATTTTTGCGCCGGCGCAGGCGGCAAGACGCTGGCCATCGGTGCCACGATGCGAAATACCGGACGGCTCTATGCCTTCGACACGTCGGCGCACCGGCTCGATGCGCTCAAGCCGCGGCTGGCGCGCAGCAAGCTTTCGAACGTCCACCCGGCCGCCATCGCCCATGAACGGGACGACCGGATCAAGCGTCTGGCTGGCAAGATCGATCGTGTGCTGGTCGACGCGCCCTGTTCGGGGCTCGGAACGCTGCGCCGCAACCCCGACCTGAAATGGCGCCAGTCGCCCAAGTCGGTGGAGGAACTGACGGTCAAGCAGACGGCGATCCTGCAAAGCGCGGGCCGGCTCGTGAAGTCGGGCGGGCGGCTGGTCTACGCCACCTGCAGCGTGCTGCCGGAGGAAAACGAGGCCATTGCCGAGGCTTTTGGCGCTGCCAATCCCGATTTCGAGCCCCAGGACGCTGCGGAACTGCTCCAGGGGCTCAAAGTGGAGGGTTTCGAGGCGCTTTGCGCCGGCGGGGCGGACGGGAGGCGCTATCTGCGCCTCTGGCCGCATCGTCATTCGACCGACGGTTTCTTCGCCGCCGTGTGGAACCGCAAATAGGGGCGGGACTCCAAACTAGGGTTAATCAGCGCTTTTCTTGAAGGGTAAACGGCCTCGTTTTGACCCTGTCGCTTTAAAATCGCCGGTTAGCTTAAGGCTGCACCTTCGTGTGGCTATGGAGTACCTGACTCAATGTTGCTTCCTGACTCTGCCGTTCTCAATGCGGCCATCCAATGGCTCGGACACGGCTTGTGGGACATCACATGGTGGCAAGTCGTGTTGTACACGCTCGTCACCACGCACATCACGATCGCTGCGGTCACGATTTTCCTGCACCGTACGCAAACGCACCGGGCCATGGATCTGGGCCCGATTCCTTCGCATTTCTTCCGCTTCTGGCTGTGGCTGGGCACCGGCATGGTGACCAAGGAATGGGTTGCCATTCACCGCAAGCACCACGCCAAGTGCGAAACGCAGGAAGACCCGCACAGCCCGCAGGTCAAGGGCATCGACGAGGTGTTCTGGCGCGGCGCGGAGCTGTACCGCAAGGAGTCCAAGAACAAGGACACGATCGATCGCTACGGTCACGGCACGCCCGATGACTGGATCGAACGCAACCTGTATTCGCGCTACAGCTGGCAAGGCGTGGGCCTGATGCTGGTGATCAACCTGGCGCTGTTCGGCACGCTCGGCATGGCCGTGTGGGCTGTCCAGATGCTCTGGATTCCGATCACCGCCGCCGGCATCATCAACGGCATCGGCCACTACTGGGGTTACCGCAACTTCGAGGCACCCGATGCCAGCCGCAACATCATGCCCTGGGGCCTGATCATCGGCGGCGAAGAACTGCACAACAATCACCACACCTACCCGACGTCGGCCAAGTTCTCGGTCAAGAAGTACGAGTTCGATATCGGCTGGATCTACATCCAGGCGATGCAGGCCATCGGCTGGGCCAAGGTCAAGAAGGTGCCGCCGAAGATGCGGATGGGCGACATCCAGCCCGTGGCCAACGAGAAGACGCTCGAGGCCGTCATCGCCAACCGCTACGAAGTCATGGCCGGCTATGCCCGCGAAATGCGCCGTGCAACCAGCGAAGAGCTGGCCCTGCTGAAGACCAAGGGTGCCGACCTGTCGGTGCTCAAGGCGGCCAAGCGCTGGTTGCACCGTGACGATGACAAGGTGCCCGCGTCGGCCCGCACACACATCGTGCAGGCACGTGCCGCCCACCCGGTGCTTGACAAGATGGTGACGATGCGCGAAGAGCTGCGTCAGCTCTGGCTGAACACCTCGCAGTCGCGCGAGCAACTGGCGGCTGATCTGGCAGCCTGGTGTCATCGTGCTGAGGCCAGCGGTATTGCGGGTCTGAGGGAGTTCTCGACGCGTTTGCGTGCTGCGCGCGCTTAAGAGATTTAGTCCTCAATAAAAAAGCCGACCTCGGGTCGGCTTTTTTGTGCCTGTCGTATTTGCGTGTCGGTATTGCGCAATGGTATCGAGGGCAATGCAAATCGACAGGCAACAAAAAACCCGCTGGGTAAGCAGCGGGTTCTTCTTTGAAAACCAGCGCTGAATTACTTCAGCTTGATTTCCTTGTATTCGACGTGCTTGCGTGCCTTCGGGTCGAACTTCATGATCGACATCTTTTCAGGCATCGTCTTCTTGTTCTTGCTGGTCGTGTAGAAGTGGCCGGTACCCGCGGTGGATTCCAGCTTGATCTTTTCGCGTCCGCCTTTGCTCGTTGCCATGATTCAGCTCCTTAAGCTTGGCCGCGTGCGCGCAGGTCTGCGAGCACGGCGTCGATACCGTTCTTGTCGATCAGGCGCAGTGCGGCGCTCGAAACACGCAGGCGAACCCAGCGGTTTTCAGTCTCGACCCAGAAACGGCGGTATTGCAGGTTCGGCAGGAACCGGCGCTTGGTTTTGTTGTTGGCGTGGGAAACGTTGTTTCCGACCATCGGGCCTTTGCCCGTTACGTCGCATACGCGTGCCATGTGGACACTCTTTCTTGAACAGCTGGCACCGGCGCAATCGTGGCGATTGCAGGTGTTTTGCAGCTTGACCTCGCCAGAAAACGGGTGGCGGTACCCCGGCTTTGCCTGAATATCAGGAGCTCTCGTGAGAGGGCCCTGTTTCGGCAAAGCCTCGGATTATAGCCCTTTTGGGCTGCGCCCGAATTTACAGGGTGCCGTCCTGCTCCAGGAAACGCTGGGCATCCAGCGCGGCCATGCAGCCTGTGCCTGCGCTCGTGATGGCTTGGCGGTACACGTTGTCCTGCACGTCGCCAGCGGCGAAGACGCCCGGAATGCTGGTCATCGTGGCGAAGCCCTGCAGGCCTGAGCGGGTGAGGATGTAGTTGTCCTTCATCTCGAGCTGGCCCTGGAAGATGTCGGTGTTCGGATGGTGCCCGATGGCGATGAAACAGCCCTTGAGATCGATCTGTTCGGTCTCGCCAGTTTGCGTGTTCTTGATCCGGATACCCGTCACGCCCGTGCCGTCGCCCAGCACCTCGTCCAGTTCGTTGTGCAGCTTCAGCACGATCTTGCCTTCGGCGACCTTTTCCTTGACCTTGTCGATCAGGATCGGTTCGGCGCGGAACTTGTCCCGGCGATGCACCAGCGTGACCTTGTTCGCGATATTGGCCAGGTACAGCGCTTCCTCGACGGCCGTGTTGCCGCCGCCGATCACGCAGACCTCCTGCTCGCGATAGAAGAAGCCATCGCAGGTCGCGCATGCGGAGACGCCGCGGCCCATGAATTTTTCTTCGGAATCGAGGCCCAGGTATTTGGCGGAAGCGCCCGTCGCAATGATCAGCGAATCGCAGGTGTAGGTGCCGCTGTCGCCGGTGAGGGTGAAGGGGCGCTTGCTCAGGTCGACCTTGTTGATGTGGTCGAAAACGATCTGCGTCTTGAAGCGCTCGGCGTGTTCGAGAAAGCGCTGCATGAGCTCCGGCCCCTGCACGCCATGCACGTCGGCCGGCCAGTTATCGACTTCGGTGGTGGTCATCAGCTGCCCGCCCTGGGCAATGCCCGTGATGAGCAAAGGCTGCAGGTTTGCGCGGGCTGCATAGACCGCTGCGGTATAGCCGGCGGGGCCGGAGCCGAGAATCAAAACCTTGGCGTGTTGGGGAGCGGACATGAGTAGAAAACCTAGGATATACGCTGCGTCAGCGTGTACATTTTCAGGGTGGTAGCGATATATGTGGAGTATCACCGCCCGGTTCAACACCGGGTGCACGGTGTTTTCAATGCGCGCGATTGTAGTAATCCATTGGCTTGCCTTTTGGACCAACTCCGCGCGCTGTCTCAGGGATTGATAAATGTCGATGCTGTCCAACCTTGAATTGCTTCGGCGCGTTCCTTTGTTCGCGTCGTTGACGGCCACGCAGTCCGCAAGCATCGCGGACGCGATCATCAAGAAGCGCTTCAAGCGTGCCGAAGTCGTGGTGGAGCAGGGCAAGAAGTCCGATGCGCTCTACATCATCCTCACCGGGCGCGCCCGCGTGACCAGTGCCGACAGCCGGGGCCGCGAGGTCATCCTGGCCACGCTGCACCCCGGCGATTACCTCGGCGAAATGAGCCTGATCGACGACGAGCCGCACTCGGCCACGGTGCGTACCGAGATCCAGTGCGACGTCCTCATGCTGGGCCGCGACGCGTTTGCGCGCTGCCTGCCCGAGAACTCCTCGATGGCCTACAACATCATGCGCGGCCTGGTGCAGCGCCTGCGCCACGCCGACCGGAAGATCGAGTCCCTGGCGCTGATGGATGTCTATGGCCGCGTGGCCCGCTCGCTGCTCGAATTCGCCGTCGACGACGGCGCCGGCAATCTCAAGGTGCGCGACAAGATCTCCCGCCAGGACCTGGCAAAGATGGTCGGCGCTTCGCGTGAAATGGTGAGCCGCGTGATGAAGGACCTGGAAGAGCGCGGTTTCGTGCAGACCCTGGACGACGGGTCGATGATCGTCAAGGAACGGCTCCTGACGCTCACATGAGCCTTCGGGCCGGGCGCCGCGGGCGGCCCCGGCCTTTTGTTGTAGTGTTCGGGCGTCCGGCCTCCGATTTACAGGGCCGGGTGCCGTGTTTTTCATGACCTATTCGCTCCATACGCTTCAATCTTCTTCTGCCGCCGATGGGCAACCCGTGCGCATGCGCGCCATGCGCTTCGCCCACGAAATCACGCTGATCGCAGGATTCGCAGCGCTGTTGTTCTGGCTGCTCGCCATGCTGAGCTTCACGCCCTCCGATGCGGCCTGGTCGACATCGGGCACCGGCGGCGAGGTCAAGAACTGGGGCGGCCGCATCGGTGCCTGGCTGGCCGATGGCAGCTACTACGCGGCCGGCTATTCCGTCTGGTGGTGCCTTGCAGCGGGCCTTCGTGCCTGGCTCTCTTCGCTGGCGAACTGGCTGCGTGGCGGCGAGACTGCGCCGGCCGAGCAGCCACCCCGCGGCCGCTTCAACCGCAGCCGCGCGGCGTTCTGGTTCGGTCTTGTCCTCCTGCTGTGCGCGAGCGCCATGCTCGAATGGTCGCGCCTGTACCGGCTCGAATCGCACCTGCCGGGCTCGGGCGGCGGTGCACTGGGCTACCTGGTCGGGCCGGCGAGCGTGCGCTGGATGGGCTTCACCGGCTCGGCGCTGGTGGCCATCGCCGGCGGCGTGATCGGCTCGGCGCTGGTCTTCCGTTTCTCGTGGAGCCTGATTGCCGAGCGCATTGGCGCCCGCGCGTATTCGCTCTTCGAATCGCGCCGCGAAAAGCGCGAAATGGCCGCCGACATCGCCATGGGCAAGCAGGCCGCCCGCGAGCGCGCCGAGGCCGACGAGCCCTCGTTCACGCGCGGCGATTCGGGCAGCAAGGGCAGCGAGCCCGCCATGACCACCGATTTCCCCGACGACGAGGAAATCCTCATCGAGCCGCGCCCCAAGCGCCGGCCGCCTTCGCCGCCGGTGCAGATCGAGCCCGCGATGACCGAGGTGCCCAAGAGCGATCGGGTCGTCAAGGAGCGCCAGAAGCCGCTCTTCAAGGAACTGCCCGACAGCAAGCTGCCGCAGGTCGACCTGCTCGATGCGGCGCTGGTGCGCCAGGAAACGGTATCGCCCGACACGCTCGAGATGACCTCGCGCATGATCGAGAAGAAGCTCAAGGACTTCGGCGTCGAAGTGCGCGTGGTGCTCGCCTCGCCGGGCCCGGTGATCACGCGTTACGAGATCGAGCCCGCCACCGGCGTCAAGGGCTCGCAGATCCTGGGCCTGGCCAAGGACCTCGCGCGTTCGCTCTCGCTGGTGTCGATCCGCGTGGTCGAAACGATCCCCGGCAAGAACTACATGGCGCTCGAATTGCCGAACGCCAAGCGCCAGTCGATCAAGCTGAGCGAAATCCTGGGCTCGCAGATCTACAACGAAGGCAAGTCCATGCTCACCATGGGCCTGGGCAAGGACATCATCGGCAACCCCGTGGTGGCCGACCTCGCGAAGATGCCGCACGTGCTGGTGGCCGGTACCACCGGCTCGGGCAAGTCGGTGGGTATCAACGCCATGATCCTGTCGCTGCTCTACAAGGCCGAGGCACGCGACGTGCGGCTCTTGATGATCGACCCGAAGATGCTCGAGATGTCGGTCTACGAAGGCATTCCGCATCTGCTGGCGCCCGTGGTCACCGACATGCGCCAGGCCGCGCACGGCCTCAATTGGTGCGTGGCCGAGATGGAGCGCCGCTACAAGCTCATGAGCAAGCTGGGCGTGCGCAACCTGGCCGGCTACAACACCAAGATCGACGAAGCCAAGGCGCGCGAGGAGTTCATCTACAACCCCTTCAGCCTCACGCCCGACGATCCGGAGCCGCTCAAGCGCGAGCCGCACATCGTGGTGATCATCGACGAGCTGGCCGACCTGATGATGGTGGTCGGCAAGAAGATCGAGGAGCTCATCGCCCGCCTCGCGCAGAAGGCCCGCGCCGCAGGCATCCACCTCATCCTGGCCACGCAGCGGCCCAGCGTGGACGTGATCACCGGCCTCATCAAGGCCAACATCCCCACGCGCATCGCGTTCTCGGTGGGCTCCAAGATCGACAGCCGCACCATCCTCGACCAGATGGGCGCCGAGGCGCTTCTGGGCATGGGCGACATGCTCTACATGGCCAGCGGCAGCGGCCTGCCGATCCGCGTGCACGGCGCCTTCGTGAGCGACGAGGAAGTGCACCGCGTGGTGGCCTACCTGAAGAGCCAGGGCGAGCCCGACTACATCGAGGGCGTGCTCGAAGGCGGCACGGTCGATGGCGACGGTGACGGCGACCTGCTGGGCGGCGGCGACGCCGAGAAGGACCCGATGTACGACCAGGCGGTCGAGGTCGTGCTCAAGAACCGCAAGGCCAGCATCTCGCTGGTGCAGCGCCACCTGAAGATCGGCTACAACCGCGCCGCGCGCCTGGTCGAGGACATGGAAAAGGCCGGCCTCGTCAGTGCAATGAGCGGCAGCGGCCAGCGCGAAATCCTGGTGCCCGCGCGCGCGGAATAATTGGCGCCACGGGGAGCGGCAATTCCGGTTACTTGCTGAAAGGCAATTTGCAGAAGCGCTCGCCGGCATTGCAAATCTTCATGAAGACCTACACATGCGGCAATTCGCGGCGGGTAGGGTCGATGCCCAGTGCAATAGCTCGGTGCAATAGTTTTTTCCGAGCTTTTTCGAGGAATCCAAATTGAAAATCCGCCATTGGCTACTGATCGGCCTTCTCTGCTCCGCCAACGCCTGGGCCGGTGGGCTTGAAAGCCTGGAGACCTTCGTGAAGACGGTCAAATCGGGCCGCGCCGAATTCACCCAGACCGTGACCGCGCCATCGCGCGAAGGACAGCCGGGCCGCGTCAAGACATCGACCGGCACCTTCGAATTCCAGCGCCCCGGCAAATTCAAGTTCGATTACCGCAAGCCCTTCGCCCAGAGCATCGTGGCCGACGGCAAGACGCTCTGGCTCTATGACGCCGACCTGAACCAGGTCACGCAGCGCGCCCAGGCGCAGGCCCTCGGCTCCACGCCCGCGGCACTGATCGCAGCAGCGCCCGACCTGCGCGCGCTGCAGGCCGACTTCACGCTCGAAGCCGCGCCCGAGCGCGACGGCCTCGAGTGGGTCAAGGCCACGCCCAAGAACAAGGACGGGCAGCTGCAAAGCGTGCTGGTCGGCTTCCAGGGCGACGCCCTCGCGGCACTCGAAATCCTCGACAGCTTCGGACAGCGCTCGGTGCTCAAGTTCAGCAAGGTCGAAGTGAATCCTTCGCTCGCGGCCAGCGTGTTCGATTTCAAGGCGCCTGCCGGCGCCGACGTCGTCAAGCAGTAGCCCCTATAGGTTTGGCCACCAGCGCGCACCAACCCCTCGCCGAACGTCTTCGCCCCAAGACGCTCGGCGAAGTGATCGGCCAGCAGCACCTGCTCGGCCCGGGCATGTCGTTGCGCATCGCCTTCGAGTCGGGACAGCCGCATTCCTGCATCCTCTGGGGACCACCCGGCACCGGCAAGACCACCATCGCGCGCCTGATGGCCGATGCCTTCGATGCGCAGTTCCTGAGCATCAGCGCGGTCCTGGGCGGCGTGAAGGACATCCGCGAGGCCGTCGAACGCGCCACGGCCGCCCGCGACGGCCTGGAGCAGCGGCGCACCATCGTCTTCGTCGATGAGGTGCATCGCTTCAACAAGAGCCAGCAGGATGCCTTCCTGCCGCACGTGGAGTCGGGGCTCTTCACCTTCATCGGCGCGACCACCGAGAACCCGTCGTTCGAGGTCAACTCGGCCCTCTTGTCGCGGGCGGCGGTGTATGTGCTGCAGCCGCTCACCGAGGCCGATCTCAAGCAGATCGTGACCAAGGCGCAGGCGATCCAGGCGGTTCCGGCCATCGACGAGCCGGCCATCGACCGCCTCGTCGCCTATGCCGACGGCGATGCGCGCCGCCTGCTCAACACGCTCGAAACGCTCGCCGTCGCAGCCCGCGCCGAGAAGCTGGAGAAGATCGGCGACGAATGGCTGCTGCGCGTGCTCGGCGAGCGCATGCGGCGCTACGACAAGGGCGGCGAACAGTTCTACGACACCATCAGCGCGCTGCACAAGTCGGTGCGCGGGAGCGACCCCGATGCGGCGCTCTACTGGTTCGTGCGCATGCTCGACGGCGGCGCCGACCCGCGCTACATGGCGCGTCGCCTCGTGCGCATGGCCAGTGAAGACATCGGCCTGGCCGACCCCCGCGCGCTGCGCCTGGCGCTCGATGCGGCCGAGGTCTACGAGCGGCTGGGCACGCCCGAGGGCGAGCTCGCGCTGGCCGAATGCGTCGTCTACCTGGCGATCGCGCCCAAGTCGAACGCGGTCTACAAGGCCTACAACGCCGTGCGCGCCCTCATCAAGAAGGACAGCACGCGCCCGGTACCCATGCACCTGCGCAATGCGCCCACCAAGCTCATGAAGGAGCTCGACTACGGCAAGGGCTACCGCTATGCGCACGACGAGGAGGGCGGTTTCGCTGCCGGCGAAAACTACCTTCCCGAGGGCCTGGAAGGCCAGGTCTTCTACGAGCCGGTGGCGCGCGGCCTGGAGATCCGCATCGGCGAAAAGCTGCGCGAACTGCGCCGCCTGAACACTGAACGCGACGACTGATACCCTCTTGCGGCCCGCGCGCGCGCCGCGCATGAACTTACGCCCATACAGCATGGCGTGAGCGGGTAAACCCCGGTCGCTGCGCACCAAATCAGCGCTGGTGCGTGCTTACAATCCCGCCCACAAATCCACCTGCGACACATGCTGGCTGGTTTTTTGCTTGTCCAGCCAAGGGCGCCAAACCGGTGCCACGGTGGGTGAATGGCACCCCGCAACGGTGCAACACATTAGGGAATCGCGTTATGGAAATATTGCTGCAGCAGATCATCAACGGTCTGGTTCTCGGCAGCATGTATGCCTTGATAGCCTTGGGCTACACCATGGTGTACGGCATCATCAACCTCATCAATTTCGCGCACGGAGAAGTGCTGATGGTGGGGGCTCTCACAAGCTGGACCATCATCGGCCTCATGAAGGAATCGATGCCCGGCACCCCCGGCTGGCTGATCCTTCTCATCGCATTGATCATTGCCTGCATCGTCGCGGCCACGCTCAATTTCGTGATCGAGAAGGTGGCCTACCGGCCGCTGCGCAACAGCCCCAAGCTCGCGCCGCTCATCACGGCCATCGGCATGTCGATCCTGCTGCAGACGCTGGCCATGATCATCTGGAAGCCGACCAACAAGGCCTACCCGAACCTCTTGCCCACCGACCCCATCCACGTGGGCGGCGCCGTGATCTCGCCCACGCAGGTGATGATCCTGAGCGTCACCGCGTTCTCGCTCGTGATCCTGATGTGGCTGGTCAACTACACCAAGCTCGGCCGCGCGATGCGCGCCACCGCGGAGAACCCGCGCGTCGCCGCGCTCATGGGCATCCGCCCCGACATGGTCATCTCGGCCACCTTCATCATCGGCGCCGTGCTCGCGGCCATCGCCGGTGTGATGTACGCGTCGAACTACGGCATCGCGCAGCACGCCATGGGCTTCCTGCCCGGCCTGAAGGCCTTCACCGCAGCTGTCTTCGGCGGCATCGGCAACCTGGCCGGCGCGGTGGTCGGCGGCATCCTGCTGGGCCTCATCGAGGCCATCGGCTCGGGCTACATCGGCACCCTCACGGGTGGCGTGCTGGGCAGCAACTACAGCGACATCTTCGCGTTCATCGTGCTGATCGTCATGCTCACCCTGCGTCCGTCGGGCCTGCTCGGCGAACGCGTGGCGGACCGTGCGTAAGGAGCCAGACATGAAGAACAGCAAAAACCTCGCTCTCTACGTCATCGGCGCCATCGCGGTGCTCGCACTGCCGCTGCTGCTGCAGATGCAGGGCAACGCCTGGGTGCGCATCGCCGACATCGCCTTGCTCTACGTGCTGCTGGCCCTGGGCCTGAACATCGTGGTCGGCTACGCGGGCCTCCTGGACCTGGGCTACGTGGCCTTCTTCGCGGTGGGGGCGTACCTCTTCGCGCTCATGGGCTCGTCGCACCTGACCGAGACCTTTCCGTGGATCGCGCGGATGTTCCCGAACGGCATGCACACCTCGCTGCTGATCGTGATACCGCTGGCCCTGCTGGTGGCGGGTTGCCTGGGCGTGGTGCTCGGTGCGCCGACGCTGAAGCTGCGCGGCGACTACCTCGCCATCGTGACCCTGGGCTTCGGCGAAATCATCCGCGTGTTCCTGAACAACCTGGACCAGCCGGTGAACATCACCAACGGTCCCAAAGGCATCACTGCCATCGACTCCATCAAGTTCTGGGGCCTGGACCTCGGCAAGGCCTGGAAGTTCGACGGCTTCACGATCTCCTCGGTGTCGCTGTACTACTACCTGTTCCTGGCGCTCGTGATCGCCACCATCATCATTTCGCACCGCCTGCAGGTCTCGCGCATCGGCCGCGCCTGGATGGCCATCCGCGAAGACGAGATCGCCGCCAAGGCGATGGGCATCAACACCCGCAACATGAAGCTCCTGGCCTTCGGCATGGGCGCGAGCTTCGGCGGCGTCTCGGGTGCGATGTTCGCGGCCTTCCAGGGCTTCGTGTCGCCCGAGTCCTTCAGCCTGATGGAGTCGGTGATGATCGTGGCCATGGTGGTGCTGGGCGGCATCGGGCACCTGCCCGGCGTGATCCTCGGCGCCGTGCTGCTGGCGGCATTGCCCGAAGTGCTGCGCTACGTGGCCGGCCCGCTGCAGTCGCTGACGGACGGGCGCCTGGATGCGTCCATCCTGCGCCAGCTCTTCATTGCGCTCGCGATGATCATCATCATGCTGGTGCGTCCGCGCGGCCTCTGGCCTTCGCCTGAGCACGGCAAGACGCTGACCCGCAAGGGCGGCGTGCCCGTCGACCCGGCCCATGCAGCGGTAGCCCCCGGCTCGCTGCAAACGCATGCACCGGGCATCGATTCGCCCGCCGACGAATTGCCCGGCGGTGCCGAGCGTCCCATGTCGATCAATCCGTGAGCGCAGGAGAAAAAGACATGACGACAACCACAGACACCATCCTCGACGTTCGCGGCATCTCCAAGCGCTTCGGCGGGCTGCAGGCCCTCTCCGACGTGGGCATCACCATCAAGCGCGGCCAGGTCTATGGCCTGATCGGCCCGAACGGCGCCGGCAAGACCACCTTCTTCAACGTGATCACGGGCCTGTACACGCCCGACAGTGGCACTTTCGAGCTGGCCGGCAAGCCCTACCAGCCGACGGCGGTGCACGAAGTGGCCAAGGCCGGCATTGCGCGCACCTTCCAGAACATCCGTCTCTTCGCCGAAATGACGGCGCTGGAGAACGTGATGGTCGGGCGCCACATCCGCACCCATTCGGGCGTCATCGGCGCCATCCTTCGCACCGGCAGCTTCAAGGCCGAGGAAAAAGCCATTGCCGACCGCGCGCACGAGCTGCTCGACTACGTGGGCATCGGCAAGTTCGCCGACTACAAGGCACGCACGCTGAGCTACGGCGACCAGCGCCGCCTGGAAATTGCCCGGGCCCTGGCCACCGACCCGCAGCTCATCGCCCTGGACGAGCCGGCCGCCGGCATGAACTCGACCGAGAAGATCCTGCTGCGCGAACTGATCGACCGCATCCGCAAGGACGACCGCACCATCCTGATCATCGAACACGACGTCAAGCTCATCATGGGCCTGTGCGACCGCGTCACCGTGCTGGACTACGGCAAGCAGATTGCCGAAGGCACGCCGGCCGACGTGCAGAAGAACGAAAAGGTGATCGAGGCTTACCTCGGCACCGGAGGACATTGAGATGACGACAGCAACGATGACGAGCGAAGCAGAAACCCGCGCCACCGCCGTGCAAGCCAAGGCGGCCGGCAAGACGCTGCTCAAGGTGAGCGGACTGAAGGTCGGCTACGGCGGCATCCAGGCCGTCAAGGGCGTGGACTTCGAGGTGCGCGAGGGCGAGCTGGTCTCGCTGATCGGCTCCAACGGCGCCGGCAAGACCACCACCATGAAGGCCATCACCGGCACGCTGCCTTCGGGCGCGGGCAGCATCGAGTTCCTGGGCCGCAGCATCAAGGGCCGCGGCGCCTGGGACCTGGTGGGCGAGGGCCTGGTGATGGTGCCCGAGGGCCGCGGTGTGTTCACGCGCATGACGATCACCGAGAACCTGCAGATCGGCGCCTACATCCGCACCGACAAGGCCGGCATCGCGAGCGACATGGAGCGCGTGTTCGTCACCTTCCCGCGCCTGCGCGAACGCAAGGACCAGTTGGCCGGCACCATGTCGGGCGGCGAGCAGCAGATGCTGGCCATGGGCCGCGCGCTGATGGCGCGCCCCAAGGTGCTGCTGCTCGATGAACCCACCATGGGCCTGTCGCCGATCATGTGCGACAAGATCTTCGAGGTGGTGCAGACCGTGGCCTCGCAGGGCGTCACGATCCTGCTGGTGGAGCAGAACGCCAACCGCGCGCTGCAGCTGGCCGATCGCGGCTACGTGATGGAGTCGGGCCTCATCACGATGGACGGCGATGCCAAGGAACTGCTGCGCGACCCGCGCGTGCGCGCCGCGTACCTCGGCGAATAAATGACGGCCCCCCGGCTTTTCACTCCGCTTCGCTGCGTGTAATTCGCCACCCCCCGAGGGGGAGGCGCGGCCCGCCTTGGGGCGGCCCGGCGGCGGCCGCCTTCAGTCGACCTTTGCGCCGGTCGCTTTCACGACCTTCTCGTACTTCGCGAGTTCGCTCTTCATGAAGGAGCCGAACTGTTCCGGCGAATTGCCCACCGGCTCGGCCAGCAGCGATGCGAAGCGGGTCTTCGTTTCCGGCGCATTCAGCGCGGCGACGAAGGCCTGGTTCAGCTTCACGACCACGTCGTGCGGCGTGCCGGCCGGCGCGACGAGGCCCCACCAGGTGTCGATCGAGAAGCCCTTGAGCGTGTCGGCCACCGGCGGCACCTCGGGCAGCGAGTTGCTGCGCTGCAGCGTCGTGACGGCAATCGCCTTCAGCTTGCCCGAGCGGATGTTCGGCGCCGCGGTCGCGAGGTTGTCGAAGTTGAAATCGACCTGCCCCGAGATCAGCGCCAGCTGCGCCGGGTTGCCGCCGTTGTACGGAATGTGCAGCGCGAAGATGCCCGCTTCCTTCTTGAAGAGTTCGCCCGCCAGGTGGCCGGCGCTGCCGTTGCCGCCGCTGCCGTAGTTCAGCTTGGCGGGGTTGGCCTTGGCATAGCGGATGAGGTCGGCCACCGTCTCGATGTGCAGGCGCTGGGCCGTCTCGGCGTTCATCACCAGCACGTTGGGGACGCGGACCATCTGCGTGATCGGCGCGAAATCGGTCGCGGCGTTGAACGGGATCTTGCTGTAGAGCCACGGGTTGACCGCGTTGGTGGCCGTGGCCGCGATGCCGATCGTGAGGCCGTCCGGCGGCGCCTTGGCCACGATGTCGGCGCCGATGTTGCCGCCCGCGCCAGGCTTGTTGTCGATGATGACCGGGCCGAGGGTGTCCTTGACGCGCTCGGCCAGCATGCGCGCGGTGACGTCGATGGGCCCGCCCGCGGCGTAGGGCACGACCAGGCGGATGGGGCGCTGCTGCTGGGCCGCGGCATGGCCTGCGGCGAGGGTTGCGGCGCCTGCGAGCAGGGTGAGGAGGAAATGTCTCGTTTTCATTTTTCTGTCTGCGGGTGGGAAAAGCGGAAAAGCGGAAAAGCGTCGGGGTCAGGGCAGGGCCTTGTCGGCCTCGGTGGTGAACGCGTCGGCGAAGAACTCTTCTTCGGGCAGGCCCGCCAGCGCCACGTAGTCGCGCTTGGCCGAGTCGACCACGATGGGCGCGCCACAGGCATAGACCTGGTGGCCCGACAGGTCGGCAAAGTCTTCCAGCACGGCCTGGTGGACGAAGCCGGTGCGGCCGGTCCAGTTGTCGTCGGGCGTGGCATTGGAGATCACGGGCACGTAGCGCAGGTTCGGCATCTGGGCCGACTGACCGCGCACCCACGCGTCCATGTACAGGTCCTCGGGCCGGCGTCCGCCCCAGTAGAGCGTGGCGGGCCGCTCGATGCCCTTGAACTTCATGTGCTCCAGCAGCGCCTTGATCGGCGCGAAGCCCGTGCCCGAGGCCAAGAGGATCATCGGCTTGGCGGAGTCCTCGCGCAGGAAGAAGCTGCCGAAGGGGCCTTCGATGCGAAGGATTTCCTTTTCCTTCATGACGCCGAAGACGTGGTCGGTGAACTTGCCGCCCGGCAGGTGCCGCAGGTGCAGCTCGATGCCCGTGCCCGGCTGGGCCAGCGTGTGCGGCGCATTGGCCATCGAGTAGCTGCGGCGCGCGCCGTCGCGCAGGATGAACTCCACGTACTGCCCTGCATGGAACTGCAGCGGCTCGCCGGCCGGCAGTTGCAGGCGCAGCATCATCACGTCGTGCGATTGCCGGGTGAGGGCCAGCACCCGGACCGGCATCTTGCGGATCGGGAGCGCCCCGGCCTCGGTGACCTGGCGCGATTCGAGCACCACGTCGCTCGTGGCATGGGCGCAGCAGGTCAGCACGTAGCCGGCGAGCTGCTCCTCGGCGCTCAGGGCCTTGCTCTGGTGGGGGCCGAGGGTGACCTCGCCCGAGAGCTTCCTGCACTTGCAGGAGCCGCAGGCGCCGTCCTTGCAGCCATAGGGCAGGCCGATGCCTTGGCGGATGCCGGCCGCGAGGATGGTTTCGTCGCCGTGAACCACGAAATGGCGCCCGCTGGGTTCGACGGTGATGGAAAAGCCGGCTTCGTGCGGCGGTGCAGCAGTCATCTGTATTCTTCGGCTTGTTTTTCAGCCTGGGTCTGAAACGGAAAGGGAACAGGATTTTGCCTTCAATCAATAGCCCCTCCGGCGCGCTGCCGGCGCGGTTCCGGCGCGAGCGCCTCCTGATCGTGGGTTGCGGCGACGTCGGCCAGCGGGTCGCGCGCGACCTGCGCGGCCGCGTGCAGCTGGTGGCGCTCACGTCGTCGACCGAGCGGGTCGGCGCACTGCGCGAGGCCGGGATCCGCCCGCTGGTGGGCAACCTGGACGATCCGGCCACGCTGCGCCGGCTGGCGGGCATTGCCACCCGCGTGCTGCATCTCGCACCGCCCGCGCGCGACGGCGGCGCCGCCTGGTGGCGCGACCCGCGCACCACGGCCCTGGCGCGCGCGCTGAGGCTGCGCTCGGTGCCTCTGGCCTTCGTCTACGGCTCGACCAGCGGCGTCTATGGCGATTGCGGCGGCGCCCGCGTGAGCGAAACGCGCGCCGTGCGGCCCGACACGCCGCGCTCCCATCGCCGCGTGGACGCCGAGCGCGCCGTGCGCTGGCTCGGCCGCAGCGCCGGCGTGCGCGCGAGCATCCTGCGCATTCCGGGCATCTACGCGCCGGACCGCGAGAACGGCACGCCCCGCGCGCGCCTGCAGCGCGGCACGCCGGTGCTGCGGCGCGAAGACGACGTCTACACCAGCCACATCCACGCGGACGACCTGGCGCGGGCTTGCATCGCATCGCTGTTCCGCGGCCGGCCGCAGCGCATCGTCCACGCCTCGGACGACACCGAGCTGCGCATGGGCGACTACGTCGATCTTGCGGCCGATCTCTATGGCATGCCGCGCCCGCCGCGCGTGGCGCGCGAGGAGGCCGAGCGCCAGTTGCCGCTGCAGTTGCTCAGCTTCATGGGCGAATCGCGCCGGCTCGACAACACGCGGCTCAAGCGCGAATTGCGCGTGCGGCTCGCGCATCCGACGGTGCACACCGGCCTGCGCGCCGAGGCCTGACGACGCCATGCCCAGCCTGCCCGCGGAAGCCTTTCACTTCGTCGATCGGGCCAACTGGGCTGCCGTGCAGAGGCAGGGGCTGTGCAGCGCCGACGAGCTGCTGCGCCGCGGCGCGTTCGGCGCCCAGGCCGAGGCGGCCGTGCGCGCCCATCGTCCCCAGGGCGTGACCTTGCCCGACGGCTGCTACATCCGCGACCAGCGGCCGATGCCGCCGCAGGCGCTCGCGCGTTGTCTCGACCCGGGCCTGACGCCGGCCGACTGGTATGCGCTGCTCAACAGTTGCGTGTTCTTCTGGCTCGACCCCGACCGCGTGGAACGCCACCGGGCCGCGTTGAGCAACCGCCCGCAGGTGCTGCTGACCTTCGATGCCAGGGCGCTGGCGACTGCCTGCGAGGCGGCGGCGCACGTGACGCCCTTCAACACCGGCAGCGCCCTGCGCAAGGCGGCGCAGCGCGGTTTGCGCACGCTGGTGCCGCTCGCGCAATGGCGGGCGCGGGGCTGGGCCTCGGAGGCGCTGCCGCAGCAGCCGGTGCGCGCGGCCAGCCATCGGCCGGCGGAACTGGTCTTTCGTGCCGCGCTGCCGGATGCGATGCGCTTCGTCACCGCGACCCAGGCGATCGGCTAACCCTGTCCGGCAGGGCGCGCGCACTCGGGCGCGACCTGGTCGAGCGCCAGCACGAGCCGCTCCACCAGGCGCGTGCTGTACGGTTGCCGGGGATGGATGTCGTCCACCATGTCGGCAATGTCGAAACGCGCTGCGCCCCAGTCGGCAAACAGCACGCCTTCTTCCTGGGCCACGCGCCGTGCCGCGGCGTCGTAGCCGTCCCGCAGCGGCAGGCGGTCGGCCTTCACCTGCGAGAGGCCGGTGACGATCGATGTCTTGCCGGCGGCCTGGACGTAGTCGACCATCCCGCGCAGGGCCGGCTCGTACCGGTAGCCGTTGCCGGCATCGTTGATGCCGTATTGCAGCACCACGACGCGCGCCGGCATCGGTTGCAGCACGAAGGTCGGCAGGCGCTTGTGGGCGCTGTCGCCCGGCGTGCTGTAGTCGGCAATCTTCCAGGCGGGGCGGATGCGCTTGAGCGCGGCGGCCGGCGGTTCCTCGATGCGGTTCGTCAGCGACGCGCCGAACCCGCCGTGCAGGATCGAATCGCCCCAGAGGGCGACGGTGCAGTCGGGTGCGGCAGCGGCAGCAATAGCAGGGCCGGTGCCGATTGCCAGGGCCAGCCAGAGAAGAGGGGAGAGGGAACTGCGCGAGCGGTTTCGCATGGGCGTCCAGTGTGCCTCCCGAAGATGACGAGGAAGCCCTTTTCCCTTGTCGAGAGCAAGGTATCGATGGTGCCCGGGGCCGGAATCGAACCGGCACACCTTTCGGTGGGGGATTTTGAGTCCCCTGCGTCTACCAATTTCACCACCCGGGCAGGGTTCTGAACGAAGCCCAAAATTATGGCACAGTGGCTGCCATGAATTATCCGACGATCGAAGACGCCATTGGCAAGACCCCCCTGGTCGCCCTGCAACGCATCGATGCAGCCGAAAATGCCAAGCGCGGCAACGTGATCCTCGGCAAGCTCGAAGGCAACAATCCCGCGGGATCGGTCAAGGACCGGCCGGCACTCTCGATGATCAAGCGCGCCGAGGAGCGCGGCGAAATCAAGCCCGGCGACACCCTGATCGAAGCCACCTCGGGCAACACCGGCATCGCGCTCGCGATGGCTGCGGCCATCAAGGGCTACCGCATGGTTCTGATCATGCCGGAGGACCTCTCCGTCGAGCGCGCCCAGACCATGAAGGCCTTCGGCGCCGAGCTGGTGCTCACGCCCAAGAGCGGCGGCATGGAATACGCCCGCGACCTGGCCGAGCAGATGGTGACGCAGGGCAAGGGCCGGGTGCTCGACCAGTTCGCCAACCCCGACAACCCGCGCATCCACTACGAGACCACGGGCCCCGAGATCTGGGCCGACACCAAGGGCAAGATCACGCATTTCGTGAGTGCCATGGGCACCACCGGCACCATCACCGGCGTCTCGCGTTTCCTGAAGGAAAAGAATCCCGCGGTGCGCATCATCGGCGCGCAGCCGGCCGAAGGCTCCCGCATCCCGGGCATCCGCAAGTGGCCCGTCGAGTACCTGCCCAAGATCTACGACCCGAGCCGGGTCGATGAAGAAATCAACGTGAGCCAGGACGACGCCGAGGAAATGTGCCGGCGCCTCGCGCGCGAAGAGGGCATCTTCGGCGGCATCTCCGCGGCCGGTGCGCTGTGGGCGGCGCTCGAGGTCGCCAAGAAGGTCGAGAACGCCATCATCGTGTTCGTGGTGTGCGATCGAGGCGATCGGTATCTGTCCACCGGCGTCTTCCCCGCATAACCATCAGAAAACGCTGCAGCGTCCGCCCGATGGGCGCTGCAAGCCATAACAAGAGCAAAGAGCAGCCCCATGCCCCACCCCAAGTTTTGCCAGGTCTGTGCCACGCCGCTGGAATGGATCGCGTTGATGGAAGACGGCGGCCCCAAGGAGCGCCTGCGCTGCCCGAACTGCGGCCACACGCACTGGAACAACCCGACACCCGTGCTCGCGGCCATCGTCGAGTACCGCGGCCAGGTGCTGCTGGCGCGCAACGCGGCATGGCCCGGCAAGATGTTCGCGTTGATCACCGGCTTCATGGAAGCCGGCGAGACGCCCGAGGAAGGCATCGCACGCGAGGTGAAGGAAGAAACCAACCTGGACGTGAGCGCGACAAAGCTCGTGGGCGCCTACGACTTCCAGCGCATGAACCAGATCATCATCGCCTACCACGTGGTGGCCGATGGCGAGGTGAAGCTCTCTCCCGAGCTGGTGGACTATCGCCTCTACGACCTGCCGGACCTTCGCTGCTGGCCCGCGGGCACAGGCTACGCGCTGGCCGACTGGCTGCGCACGCGGGGCCACGAACCGGTGTTCTTCACCGCGGCCGAGAACGAGGAGCGCCGCCGCGGGCTGCAGTTGCCGCCCGAGGAGCCCAAGCATGGAAGTTGATCGCGAAATCGACACGCGCGGACTGAACTGCCCGTTGCCCATCCTCAAGGCGAAGAAGTCGCTCAACGACATGGCGAGCGGGCAACTGCTCAAGGTGGTGTCGACCGATCCGGGCTCGGTGCGCGACTTCCAGGCCTTCGCGCGCCAGACCGGCAACGAGCTCATGGAGCAGCAGACGGTCGGCACCGACTTCATTCACGTGCTGAAGCGGCGCTAGCGAGCACCCAAAGGAAAGGGGCCTGTGCGGCCCCTTTTTTATTCAGTGCCTCCCGGCATCCCTCAGAGCTTCAGGCTCTTGAGGTATTCACGGAATTCAGCGCCCACCTCAGGGTGCGCGAGCGCCAGCTCCACGCTGGCCTGCAGGAAGCCTTCCTTGCTGCCGCAGTCGTAGCGGATGCCCTTGTAGGCGTAGGCGTAGACCGATTCCTTCTTCATCAGCGCCGCGATGCCGTCGGTCAACTGGATCTCGCCGCCCGCGCCCTTGGGCTGGTTGCGGATCTCGTCGAACACACCCGGCGTGAGGATGTAGCGGCCCGCCACGCCCAGGCGCGAGGGCGCATCTTCGGGCTTGGGCTTCTCGACCATGCGGTTGACCTTCACGAGGCCTTCTTCGATCTGATCGCCGGCCACGATGCCGTAGCGCTTGACGTGCGCGAGCGGCACTTCCTGCACGGCCAGCAGCGAACCGCCCAGGCGGGCGAAGGCCGCAGTCATCTGCGCGAGCACCGGTTGGCCGCCATCGGGGCCGACCATCAGGTCGTCGGCCAGCAGCACGGCGAAGGGCTCGTTGCCGACCAGGTGCTCGGCGCACAGCACGGCATGGCCGAGGCCCAGCATGCGCGGCTGGCGCACGTAGGAGCAGGTCATGTCGTCGGGCATCACCGAACGCGCGATGTTCAGCAGCGCGTCCTTGCCGCTGGCTTCGAGCTGGCTTTCGAGTTCGTAGGCGGTGTCGTAGTGATCTTCGATCGCACGCTTGTTGCGCCCGGTCACAAAAATCATGTCGCGGATGCCTGCGGCATAGGCTTCTTCGACGGCGTACTGGATCAGCGGCTTGTCGACCACCGGCAGCATTTCCTTGGGCTGTGCCTTGGTGGCCGGCAAGAAGCGAGTGCCGAAGCCTGCAACAGGAAATACGGCCTTGCGGATGCGTGTCGAGGAAGTGGACATGGGCAGTTCAGCGTCTTTCTGAAAGGGGAGGGAAATTCCGGATGCGGGGCGGCAAGAAGCCGCATTCGGAATCCTAAACGCCTTCGATGCCCTGCGTCTGTCAGCCTAGGCGTACAAGTTGGTCGCGAAGACGCTCCAACATGGCGCTGAAGTCAGTCAGACGTTTACGTTCTTGCTCGATCACCGCCGGCGGGGCCTTGGCGACGAAGGCTTCGTTGCTCAGCTTGCCGTGGACCTTGGCGATCTCGCCTTCGATGCGCGCGATCTCCTTGCCGATGCGAAGCTTCTCTGCCGCCTTGTCGATCTCCATGTGCAGGCACAGGCGCGCTGCGCCCACCACTGCCACGGGCGCTGCTTCTGCCGCTGCCGACCACGAAGCCTCGTCGTCGAAGACCTTCACTTCCTTGAGCTTGGCGAGCGCCTGCAGCACCGGCGCCGATTCGCGCAGGAACGCCGCGCCTTCGGCATCGTCGGCCACCGCGTAGAGAGGCAGGCGCGTGGCGGGCGACACGTTCATCTCGCCGCGCAGCGTGCGGCATGCATCGACCAGCGCCTTCAGCCGTGCGACATGCGCCTCGGCCGCCTCGTCGATCTTCTCCGGCTGGCTCTTCGGATAGGCCGCGACCATGATCGACTCGCCTTCGCGGCCCGCTACCTTCGACACCTTCTGCCACAGCTCTTCCGTGATGAACGGAATCACCGGATGCGCCAGGCGCAGCAGCGTCTCCAGCGTGCGGATCAGCGTGCGGCGCGTGGCGCGCTTTTGCGATTCGTCGCCGGTCTGGATCTGCACCTTCGCGATTTCCAGGTACCAGTCGCAGAACTCGTCCCACGCGAACTGGTAGATCGCGCTGGACACGTTGTCCAGCCGGTACTCCTCGAAACCCTTGGCCACCTCGGCCTCCACGCGCTGCAGCTGCGAGACGATCCAGTAGTCCGCGCGGCTGAACTTGAGATACCCGTGGGCCGGGCCGCCGACCTTGCATTCTTCCTTCGTGTGTTCCTTGAGGCCGCAGTCCTGGCCTTCGCAGTTCATCAGCACGAAGCGCGTGGCGTTCCACAGCTTGTTGCAGAAGTTGCGATAGCCCTCGCAGCGCTTCGAATCGAAGTTGATGCTGCGGCCGAGCGAGGCCAGCGATGCAAAGGTGAAGCGCAGCGCATCGGCGCCGAAGGCAGGAATGCCTTCCGGAAACTCCTTCTGCGTGTTCTTGCGCACCGCGGGCGCCGTCTCGGGCTTGCGCAGACCCTGCGTGCGCTTGTCGAGCAGCTCGGGCAGCTCGATACCGTCGATCAGGTCGACCGGGTCGAGCACGTTGCCTTCGGACTTGCTCATCTTCTTGCCCTGCGCATCGCGCACCACGCCGTGGATGTACACGTCCTTGAACGGCACCTTGCCGGTGAAGTGCTTGGTCATCATGATCATCCGGGCGACCCAGAAGAAGATGATGTCGTAGCCCGTCACGAGCACCTGCGAGGGCAGGTACAGGTCCAGGTCCTGCGTCTTCTCGGGCCAGCCCAGGGAAGAGAAGGGCACCAGCGCCGCCGAGTACCAGGTGTCCAGCACGTCCTCGTCGCGCGTGAGCGTCTTGCCGGGCGCCTTGGCCTGTGCGTCGGCCTCGTTCTCGGCCACGTACCCATGGCCTTCCTCGTCGTACCACGCAGGGATCTGGTGGCCCCACCAGAGCTGCCGCGAAATCGTCCAGTCCTGGATGTTCTCCATCCAGTGGTTGTAGGTGTTGACCCAGCTCTCGGGCACGAAGCGCACCTCGCCCGACTTCACCACGTCGATGGCCTTCTGCGCGATCGATTGGCCATCGGCGCCGGGGCGCGTCATCGCCACGTACCACTGGTCGGTGAGCATCGGCTCCACGATGGCGCCCGAGCGCGCGCAGCGCGGCACCATGAGCTTGTGCTTCTTCACCTCGATGAGAAGGCCCAGCGCGTCCAGGTCGGCCACGATGGCCTTGCGCGCCACGAAGCGGTCCATGCCGCGGTACTTCTCGGGTGCGTTGTCGTTGATGGTCGCGTCCAGCGCGAGCACGCCGATCATCTCGAGCTTGTGGCGCTGGCCGACGGCATAGTCGTTGTAGTCGTGGGCTGGCGTGACCTTGACCACGCCGGTGCCGAATGCCTTGTCGACATAGTCGTCCGCGATGATCGGGATCAGCTTGTCCACCAGCGGCAGCTTCACGCGTTGGCCGATCAGGTGCTTGTAGCGCTCGTCCTCCGGATGGACCATCACGGCCGTGTCGCCGAGCATGGTCTCGGGCCGGGTGGTGGCCACGGTCAGCGTGCCGCTGCCGTCTTCCAGCGGGTAGGCGATGTGCCAGAGCGAGCCGTCTTCCTCTTCGCTCTCCACTTCGAGGTCGCTCACCGAAGTTTTCAGGACCGGGTCCCAGTTGCCCAGGCGCTTGCCGCGGTAGATGAGGCCTTCTTCGTACAGCTTCACGAAGGTCTGCGTCACGACCGCCGAGAGGTCGTCGTCCATCGTGAAGTACTCGCGGCTCCAGTCCACCGTGTCGCCCAGGCGGCGCATCTGCTGGGTGATGGTGTTGCCCGACTTCTCTTTCCACTCCCACACGCGCGCCACGAAGTTCTTGCGGCCCAGGTCATGGCGGCTGACCTTCTGCTCCTGCAGCTGGCGCTCCACCACGATCTGCGTGGCGATGCCGGCATGGTCGGTGCCCGGCAGCCACAGCGTGTTGTCGCCCTTCATGCGGTGGTAGCGCGTGAGGCTGTCCATGATCGTGTGGTTGAACGCATGGCCCATGTGCAGCGTGCCCGTCACGTTCGGGGGCGGCAGCTGGATCGCGAACGACTCGGCGCCCTCCTTGGGCTGCTGCGTGCCGCGGAAGCCCGCCTTGGCGTAACCGCGCTTCTCCCATTCGGGGCCCCAGTGCGCCTCGATGGCGGCGGGTTCGAACGATTTGGAGAGGCTCTCCAGTCCAGGTTGGGCGGCAGGGGGGGTGGGTTCGCTCATGGGGAATGCAGAACGGCGCCTTCGAGGGAGCCGTGGGGAGAGAGGGAGATAGCCAGCGATTTTACCGGCGCCGACCTCTGTGCCAGGAACGCCGCGGAACCGGCTTTGCCGGGCCGCTGGCGTTGCCCCCTGCAAGGGGGTTGGCGAAGCGACACGAAGTGCGCGAAGGCTGGGGGTGGGCCTATCCCATAATTCCGGGATGCTCTTCCTGCTTTCCCCTGCCAAGTCGCTCGACTACGACACTCCGGTTCCTCCTGAAGTCCCCGCCACCCAACCCCATTTCGAAGCCCCCCGCGGTCCCTCGACCGAGCTGATCAAGATCCTGCGCGAGAAGTCGCCCCTCGAGATTTCCGAACTGATGAACCTGTCGGACAAGCTCTCCGCCCTCAACGCGGCGCGCTACGAGGCCTGGTCGGCCAGGAGCACCGCGAAGAACGCCCGCCAGGCCGCCTTCGCCTTCGACGGCGACGTCTACGGCGGCCTCGACGCCCGCAGCTTCACGCCCGCGCAACTGGCCTGGGCGCAGGACCACGTCTGCATCCTCAGCGGCCTCTACGGCCTCCTGCGCCCGCTCGACCGCCTGCAGCCCTACCGCCTCGAAATGGGCACCCAGCTGGCCAACCGCCACGGCAAGGACCTGTACGCCTTCTGGGGCTCCCGCATCGCCGGGCACCTGAACGAGCGCCTGGCGGCCGACCGCACGCCGGTCGTCGTCAACGTGGCCTCGCAGGAATACTTCAAGTCGGTCGACCGGAAGGTGCTCAAGGCCCGCGTGGTCGAATGCGTGTTCCAGGAGTGGAAGGGCGACAAGTACAAGATCGTGAGCTTCTTCGCCAAGCGCGCCCGCGGCCTGCTGGCCCGCTGGGCCGTGCAGCACAAGGCGGCCACGCCCAAGGCGCTGGAAAAATTCGACCTCGAGGGTTATGGTTTCGACGCCGATGCGTCGACAGCCGAAAGGCTGGTGTTCAGGAGAAAAGTCTGATGTCCCAACCGATCAGTCCGGAGCTGCGCGAATGGCTGGTGGCCCAGCTGGCGGCCGGTCATTCGGTGCCCGCACTGCGTGCGTCGATGCGCGCGGCCGGCTGGCACGATACGGCCACCGACGTGGCGCTGGCCCAGCTGGAGGCCGGGTTCCCCAATGTCGAGGTGGTGCCGGCACCGGCGCGCACCGAGATGCCCGGCCCCGATCTGGATGGCGCGCCGCTGTACCTGGATGCCGGCGACCGCCAGGTGCAGGTGCTGCAGACGATGCGGCATCCGCGCGTCATCGTCTTCGGCAACCTGCTGTCGGCCGAGGAATGCGAAGGGCTGATCGCCGCGGCGCGCGTGCGGCTCGCGCGCTCGCTCACCGTCGAGACGCGCACCGGCGGCGAAGTGCTCAACGTCGACCGCACCAGCGACGGCATGTTCTTCGAGCGCGGCGAGAACGAGATCGTCGCGCAGCTCGAGCGGCGCCTGGCCACGCTGCTGCGCTGGCCGCTCGAATTCGGCGAGGGCCTGCAGATCCTGCGCTACGCACCTGGCGCGCAGTACCGCCCGCACTACGACTATTTCGATCCGAACGAGCCGGGCACGCCCACCATCCTCAAGCGCGGCGGCCAGCGCGTGGCCACGCTCGTGATGTACCTGCAGGAGCCCGAGCAGGGCGGCGCCACCACCTTCCCCGACGTGGGGCTCGAAGTGGCGCCCGTGCGCGGCACCGGCGTCTTCTTCACCTACGACCGGCCCGACCCCGTCACCCGCACGCTGCATGGCGGTGCGCCGGTGCTGGCCGGCGAGAAGTGGGTTGCCACCAAGTGGCTGCGAGAGCGCGAATTCAAATGACAGGGAACCGATGAAAGTCACCGCCAACGGGCTGCAGATCGAGGTCGACGACACTGGGGGCGAAGGGCGCCCCGTCATCCTGCTCATCATGGGCCTGGGCATGCAGCTGGTCGCATGGCCCACCGCCTTCGTGCAGCAGCTGGTCGACAAGGGCTTTCGCGTGGTGCGCCACGACAACCGCGACATCGGCCTGAGCCAGGGCTTCGACCATGCGGGCGTGCGCAACATCGTGTGGGAGACCATCCGCCACCGGCTCGGCCTGAAGGTGCGCTCGGCGTACACGCTGCAGGACATGACGCACGATTCGATCGGCGTGCTCGATGCGCTGGGCATCGAGAAAGCGCACATCGTCGGCGCCTCGATGGGCGGCATGATCGCGCAGCGCCTGGCCGCCACGGCGCCCGGGCGCACCGCCAGCCTGGTGAGCATCATGAGTTCGAGCGGTGCGCGCGGCCTGCCCGGCCCGCGCCGCGAGGTGGGCGCGATGCTCATGCGCCGTCCCCTGGGCAAGGGCGAGGCCGAACTCGTGGCGCACAGCATCCGGTTGCTCCGGCTCATCCAGAGCCCGGCCTATCCGCAGACCGACGCAGAACTGGCCGAGCGCCTCACCTTCAGCATGCGCCGCGCCTACCACCCGGCCGGGCTGATGCGGCAGATGCTCGCCATCGGCGCCGACGACGAGCGCCCCCAGGTGCTCGCGCGCATCCAGCGCCCGACGCTGGTGCTGCACGGCGAAGCCGATGCGCTCGTGCCCATCGCCTGCGGCAAGGACTCGGCTGCGCGCATCCCCGGCTCGACCTTCATTTCAGTTCCCGGCATGGGCCATGACCTCCCGCCCGAGGTCTGCACGATCCTCGCCAACCACATCGCGCCGTTCGCCCATGCCGCGGACGCCAAGGAAAAGACGCCATGAGCCTCGATAACCACCCGGACAATCCCAACACCCCCGAGCAATCGCAGCTCGGCCGCGCCTCGGCCTACGCGGACAAATACGACCCTTCGCTGCTCTTTCCCATCGCCCGCGCCACGCAGCGCGAGGCCATGGGCATCAAGAGCGATGCGCTGCCCTTCTTCGGCGCCGACCTCTGGACCGCCTTCGAAGTGAGCTGGCTCAATCCGCGCGGCAAGCCGCAACTGGCCATCGCGCACTTCACCATTCCCTGCGAAACGCCCAACATCATCGAGAGCAAGTCGTTCAAGCTGTACCTGAACAGCTTCAACAACAGCACCTTCGCGAGCATCGAGGCCGTGCGCGAGCACCTGCGCACCGACCTGGCCGAAGCCGCGTGGCGCGGCAGCGACCAGTCGGCCGGCATCGGCGTGAAACTGCTCACACCCGATCTCTTCGACCGCGAGCCGGTGCACGAGATCGACGGCCTCGACCTGGACCGCCTCGACATCGAGTGCACCCACTACCAGCCCGCGCCCGAGTTGCTCACGAGCGACACCACGCAGGTGCATGTGAACGAGACCCTCACCAGCCGATTGCTGAAAAGCAATTGCCTCGTCACCGGCCAGCCCGACTGGGGCAGCGTGCAGATCCGCTACAGCGGCCCGCCGATCGACCAGGCCGGGCTGCTCGCGTACATCGTGAGCTTTCGCAACCACAACGAGTTCCACGAGCCGTGCGCCGAGCGGATGTTCACGGACATCTGGAGCCGCTGCAAACCCACCAAGCTCGCGGTGTATGCGCGCTACACGCGGCGCGGCGGGCTCGACATCAATCCGTTTCGCACGAGCTGGCCGCAGGCGCTGCCGGCGAACATTCGCACGGCGCGGCAGTAGGCACCACCGAAGCCCCTCTTCATCAATCCGAAACCCGCTCCCCGCCCCCTGTGGCATTCTGGATCGACCCCGCGAACCCGCGGTCGAACGAACATCCGGAGCGGAGACAAAAATGGTTGAAGGAAAAGTGGTCGTCGTCACAGGCGCGGGCGGCGGCATCGGGCGCGACATCGCGCTGGCCATGGCGAAGAACGGCGCAAGAGTGGTGGTCAACGACATCGGCGCTGCGCTCGACGGCGCGGGCGGCAGCGCCGGCCCGGCGCAGCAGGTGGTGGACGAGATCCGCGCCGCGGGCGGCGAGGCCGTGCCCAATACCGACAGCGTGGCCGATGCCGCGAGCGCCGCGCGCATCGTCGAATGCGCCGTCGAGAGCTTCGGCCGCATCGACGCGGTGGTCAACAACGCCGGCATCCTGCGTGACCGGTTCTTTCACAAGATGTCGGTGGACGAATGGGATGCGGTGCTCAAGGTGCACCTCTACGGCGCCTACTACGTGAGCCGCGCGGCCGCCACGCACTTCAAGGAACAGAACGCGGGCGCGATGGTGCACATGACCTCGACTTCGGGCCTCATCGGCAACTTCGGGCAGGCCAACTACGCGGCCGCCAAGCTGGGCATCGTGGCGCTCTCCAAATCCATCGCGCTCGACATGCTGAAGTTCAACGTGCGCTCCAACTGCATCGCGCCCTTCGCGTGGAGCCGCATGATCGGCGCCATTCCCACCGACACCGACGAGCAGCGCGCCCGCGTCGACAAGATCAAGCAGATGACGCCTGCCAAGGTCGCGCCGCTCGCGGTGTACCTGGCGAGCGATGCGGCCAGCGCCGTGAACGGGCAGATCTTCTCGGTGCGCAACAACGAGATCTCGCTCATCAGCCAGCCGCGGCCGGTGCGCTCGGTGCACCGCTCCGAAGGCTGGACGCCGCAGAGCATCGCCGAGCACGCCATGCCCGCGATGCGCGCGAGCTTCTACCCGCTGGACCGCTCGGCGGACGTGTTCAGCTGGGACCCGGTTTGAAATGGAACTCCCCCAGGCTTCGCGCACTTCGTGTCGCTTCTCCAACCCCCTCGCCGGGGGCGACACCGGCGGCCCGGCGAAGCCGGTTCCGCGGTGTCCCGCGAATTGGCCTTGGCGGTTTCATGCGCCGTGGAAGGCGCACGGCGCCATTCGCCGGACAATGCAGGTTCCTTGCGCTTCCTTCGTGCCCGCCCGGTGAATCTGCATTTCGACCTGTTCGACCTGAAACTGTTCGTCTACGTGGCGGATGCGCGCAGCCTCACGCGCGGCGCCGAGAAGGCCTGCATCTCGCTGGCCGCCGCCTCCACCCGCATCAAGCAGATGGAAGAGGCGGTGGGCGGCAAGCTGCTGCACCGCAGCGCGCAGGGCGTGACGCTCACGGCCGCGGGGCAGGCGGTGCTCTATCACGCCAAGCGCGTGATGCAGCAGATGGAGCACCTGCGCTGCGACATGCAGGACTTCGGCAAGGGCATCAAGGGCCATGTGCGCGTGTTCGCCAATACCACCTCGATCACCGAGTACCTGCCGCAGAAGCTCGCCGGGTTTCTCACGCAGCACCCGGCCGTGCAGGTGGACCTGCGCGAATACCTGAGCGAGGAAATCGTGCGCGCGGTGGCCGATGGCGAGGCCGACATCGGCATCCTCGCGGGCGACGTGCACACGGGCGATTTCGACGCACGCGCCTTCGGCAGCAACCAGCTCGTGCTGGTGGTGCCCAAGACGCATCACCTGGCCGGCGCGCCTTCCGTGGCCTTTGCCGACACGCTCGACGAGCAGCACGTGGGCCTGCACCACGGGAGCGCCATCCATCGCTTTCTCCAGCGCCGCGCGGAGCTCGCGGGCCGGGGCTTCAATCCGCGCATCCAGGTCAGCAGCTTCGAGGCGATCTGCTTGATGATCGAGGCGGGCGTGGGCGTCGGCGTGCTGCCGGCCTCCTCGGCACAGCGGCTGTCGATGGCGATGCAGATTGCGACCGTGTCGCTCAGCGATGCGTGGGCGGAACGCGAGCTCAAGCTCATCGCGCGCAACCGCGAGCAACTGCCTGCGTCGGCGCGCGAACTTTTCGACCACCTGGTCGCGCCCTGAGCGCGCACCTGCGCATGTCGGCCGACCCGAAATCGCTGCGCCTCTTCGTGGCCATCGCCGACCACGGCAGCATCAGCGAGGGCGCCAAGCGCTGCCACATCGCGCTCGCGGCGGCCAGCAAGCGCATCTCCGATCTCGAAGCCCGCGCGCGGCTGCCGCTCCTGGTGCGCCATGCGCGCGGCGTCACGCTCACCTCGGCGGGCCACGGCCTCCTGCTGCATGCGCGCGCCGTGCTCTCGGCCATGGACCGTCTGGGCGCCGAGCTCGACGATTTCCAGAACGGCGTGGCGGGCGTGGTCAGCATCACGGCCAATGCATCGGCCATCGCGCAGTTCCTGCCCGCGCAGATCGGCTCGTTCCTCCGGCTGCATCCGGTGCTCAAGATCGACCTGCAGGAGCGCGCCAGCACCGAGGTGGTGAAGGCGGTGCAGGCGGGCCTGGCCGACATCGGCGTGATCGAGGGCAACACGCCGGCAGAGAACCTCGAATGCCTGCCCTACCGGTCCGACGAGCTGGCGGTGATCGTCGCGCGCGACCATCCGCTCGGCCGCCGCAAGCGCATCGGCGTGGACGAGGTGCTGCGCCACGACCATATCGTGGTGCGCGAAGGCACGGCGCTGCACCGCGTGCTGCTGAGCGCCGCGCTGGAGGCGCAGGTGCCGCTCAAGGTGCGCATGCAGGTGGGCAGCTTCGACATGGTCTGCCGCATGGTGGAGCAGGGCGTGGGCATCGGCGTGCTGCCCTATGCCGCGGTGCTGTCGCAGCTGCAGATACTGAAGCTGCGCTGCCTGAAGCTCGATGCGCCGTGGGCCATGCGCCGCCACCTCTTGTGCGTGCGCAGGCAGCAGGAGCTCACCGTGGCGGCGCGCTCGGTGCTGGAACACCTCGGCCGGCCCGACTGACGGCGCCCGGGGAGCCTTCGCGGCGCGCGAAGGCTCGAACCCGTCAAAAACGAATTGTTCTCCGGCGGCCTGCGCGCAAAGATGCGGGCACACCCAAGGAGACAAGCTTGAAGATCGTTCGCGTCAGCGCCACGCCGCTGAACATTCCCGTCGCCATCGACGTGCTGGGCCTGAACAAGCAGACCTCGCTCTCGCTGTGCCTGACCGAGATCGAAACCGACACCGGCCTCGTCGGCCACGGCATGACCGCCATCACCGAGGAAGAAATCATCGCCGCCGCCGTGCGCGAGGTGGCCGGCCCCGCATTGATCGGCGAAGACCCGATGGCCACCGAGCGCCTGTGGGACAAGCTCTACTGGCTGCTCTCGCCGCGCGGCCAGACCGGCTACGCGAGCCACGCCATCGCCGCGCTCGACATCGCGCTGTGGGACCTCAAGGCCAAGGCGCTCGGCCAGCCGCTGTGGCGCCTGCTGGGCGGCGCTCGCCCGAAGGTGCCGGTGTACGCCACCTTCGGTTTCGGCTTCTTCGAGCGCGACCAGCTCGCCGCCGCCGCGAAGCTCTGGGTCTCGCAGGGCTTCCAGCGTTTGAAGATGACCGTCGGCGGCCACGCGCTCGCACGCCGCGACGAGCCGCGACCCATCGACGAAGTCATCGCCGAAGACGTGCGCCGCGTGGCCGCCGTGCGCGAAGCCGTCGGCCCCGAGGTGAAGCTGTACGTCGATGCCAACTGCGGCCTTGACCTGTTCCACGCCACCGAACTGGCACGCCGCATCGAGCCCTACGGCATCAGCTTCTTCGAGGAGCCGCTCACGCAGAACGACGTGCGCCAGATGGCAGAGCTGCGCAGGCGCACCACCATCCCGCTCGCGTGCGGCCAGAACGAAGGCCTGGCCTTCCGCTTTCGCGACCTGCTGGTGAACCAGGCGGCCGACGTGCTGCAGCCCAACGTGACCATCTCGGGCGGCTACTCGCAGTGCCTGAAGATCGCGGGCATGGCGCAGGCCTTCAACGTGCCCATCGACAACGGCGGCGCCTGGCCCTTCCACAACATGCACCTGCATGCGGGCGTGTCGAACGGCGGGCTGGTCGAGTACCACTACGTGGCGGTGCAGATGTTGAAGCAGATCTTCGACGGCCTGCCGGTGCCCGACCAGGGCTGGCTCACGCTGCCCGAGACACCGGGCCTCGGCTTCACGCCCAATGCGCAGCGCGTGCGCGAGCTCGCCAAGCTGCCGACCTCGCACGGCAAGGGCAAGGCCTGAGCCGCGCGGCACGCAGGGAGGCACACACTTCCGATCACGACCAGGCCGCACAGACGGCCGGCGACCCCCAAAGACAACGGAGACAAGATGAAAGCCAGCCAAGCGACTCGCCCGGCACGCCGGCATGCACTGCGGGCAGCGATGGCCCTGGGCCTTGCGGGCGTGCTCATGGCGCCCGCGGCCTGGGCCCAGAAGTACCCCGACAAACCCATCCGCCTCATCGTGGGCTATTCGGCCGGCGGCGGCGTCGATGCCGTCGCGCGGTTGCTGGGCACGCGCCTGTCCACGGTGCTGGGCCAGCAGGTGCTGGTGGAGAACCGCACGGGCGCCACCGGCCTCATCGCAGCCGACCTCGTCGCCAAGGCCGCGCCCGACGGCTACACGCTGATGATGGGCGACAGCGCCTTGCTGATCGCCAAGCTGCTGCAGCCGAAGATCGCGATCGATCCGCTGACCAGCTTCAAGCCGGTAGCGGGCGCGTTCATCTCGCCGCTGATGATCGTCACCGGCAACGACTTTCCCGCGAAGACGCCGGCCGAACTGGTCGCGCAGCTCAAGGCGAACCCGGGCCGTTTTTCCTTCGCCACCTCGGGCGTGGGCACGGTGCAGCACCTGGGCTTCGAGATGCTCAAGCAGTCCACGGGGAGCTTCGTGGTGCATGTGCCGTACCGGGGCGCGGCGCAGATCGTGCCCGACGTGATCGGCGGGCAGGTGCCCATCGGCGTGGTCAGCGCGACGGCTGCGATGGCGCAGGCCAGGGCGGGCAAGCTGCGCGCGGTGGCGTTGATGAACAACGCGAAGCTCGAAGGTGCGGAGAACGTCGCGCCGCTGGCCGATGCGCTGCCGGGCTTCGACGTGGCGCCGCGCATCTTCGTGCTCGCGCCGGCTGGAACGCCGAACGAGATCGTCGAGAAGCTTTCCGCGGCGGTGAAGACGGTGCTCGATACACCAGAAGCCGGCGCTGCGGCGGCTGCGCAGGGTACGCTGCGGGCCTATTCGACGCCTGCCCAGTTGGGCAAGGACATGGCCGATGAAACGGTGCGATGGAAACGCATCATCACCGAGCAGCGGATCGTGGCGGAAGGAGGCTGAGGTGGAACATCTCGGCCTGATCGTCCCCCCCGCCGCCGGCGCAGTGCCGGTGGACGGCCCGCTGCTGTACGGCGACCGCATCCGCTTCAGCGCGCGGGGCCTGGGCCTCGGCGAAATCTCCACGCGCGGCTACACCGAGGTCATCGATTCAGTGATCGGAAAGGCACTCGAACTGAAGGCCGATGGCGTGAGCGCCGTGTCGCTCATGGGCACGTCGCTCAGCTTCTTTCGCGGCGCCGCATTCAACCGGCAGCTGGAAGTGGAGATGGCGCGCGCCACGGGGCTTGCCTGCACCACCATGAGCAATGCCATCGTCACCGGGCTTCGCAGCCTGAACGTGCGTCGCGTGGCGGTGGCGACGGCATACATCGACGAGGTCAATGTGCACTTGCGGCGCTACCTCGAGCAGAACGACTTCGAGCCGCTGGCCCTCGAAGGCCTGTCGATCTCCGATGTGCAGGAAGTCGGCACGGTGCCGACGCAGGTGCTGGTGGACCTGAGCCGGAAGGTGTTCGAGGCGCAGCCGGGCGCGGACGGCATCCTCATTTCCTGCGGCGGGCTGGTCACGCTCGATGCGGTGCGCGAGGTCGAGGCGCTGCTGAAGGTGCCCGTGGTCTCCAGCTCGCCCGCGGGCTTCTGGGACCTGGTGCGCAAGGCCGGGCTCGATGCACGCTCGCCCGGCCACGGGCGCCTGTTCGCCTGATCCGCTCAGCCGAGCAGACGCTCGACCTTCGGCGCATCGGCCAGCTGCCAGATGCGCTGGCACATCGCCTGGGCCTCGTCGGCCGTCGCGCCTTCGCCGTAATGCGCGAGGCGCTGCATCTTGTCTTCGATTTCCGCGCGGCTCAGGCTGTTGCCCGGGTCGCCCTTGGGCTCGTCCACGCGGCCTTGCAGCGTGCGGCCGTCGGCGGTCTCGACGCTGACCTTGCCGATCCAGCGGGCGGGGTAGGCGGCATCGACTTCGGTGTCCAGCTGCATCGCCACCTTGTCGCGAAAGCCCGCGACTTCAGGCGCGAGAAAGTCGCGGTCGAATTCGCCGAGGCCCGCGCGGCCGTGCACCGCGATCAGGCCGAGCACCGTGCCCATCGAGAACTTGCCCTGGTGCACCGTCGCGGGCACGGTCACGCGGCCCAGCACGTCGATGGCGCCTTGATGCACATGGGCGGTGACGTGCGCCACGTCGCCGTGCTTGAGCTGGTTCTGCGTCATGACCTGCAGCAGCGCGTCGGCGGCGGGGTGCGTGTGGCGGCAGGAGGCGTGGTACTTGAACGAGGTTTCGGCGAGCGTCCAGCGCGTGCCGAGGCCGTCCGTGAGCCTTGCCGGGTCGGCGTCGCTCGACATGCCGACGCCCAGGCCTTGCGCGCCTTCGAGGATCTTCGCTGCGCCAGTGAAGCCATCCTGTGCAAGGTAGGCCGACATGAGCCCGCTGGCCGCGGCATGTGCGCAATGCAGTTGCTTGGAGTCGGCCGCATCGCGAAGGAACTCCCACACACCAGCCGATTGCGTACCCGCCGATCCGAAGGCGTGCAGCATCTGCTGCGGTGTGAGGTCGAGCAAACGGCCCACGGCCGCAGCGGCGGCGATCGTGCCTGCAGTCGCAGTGGTGTGGAAAGTCTTGTAGTGCGAGCGCCCGAGGAACTCGCCGACGCGGATGCCGACTTCGTAGCCCGCGACCACGGCGGTCAGCAGTTTCGCACCGCTCGCGCCGATGCTCTGCGCCACCGCGAGTGCGGGCGCGATGACCACGGCCGCAGGGTGGAACACCGAGCCGTTGTGCACATCGTCCTGCTCCACGAAGTGCGAAGCCGCTGCGTTCACGAGCGCGGCGAACACCGGCGAGCTGGTGCGGCGCGAGGTCAGTATTTCGCTCGGCCCATCGGCGGGTCCCATCATCTGCGCGAAGCGCTCGATGCTGCGTATCGGCCGCGCGGTGCGGGCCGCGAGCACCGAACCGAGCCAGTCGAGCATCAGGTCTTCGGTGCGGCGCAACACGGGGGCGGGAATGTCCGCGAACTTCAGTTCGGCGGCGAAGGTGGCGAGCGCCTTGCTGGGGTGGTTCGAATCGGTCATGGGTGCGGTCCCTTCAGAACGAGCGCGGGAGGCCGAGCATGTGTTCGGCGACGTAGCTCAGGATGAGATTGGTCGAGATCGGCGCCACCTGGTAGAGCCGCGTCTCGCGGAACTTGCGTTCGATGTCGTATTCGCACGCGAAGCCGAAGCCGCCGTGGAATTGCAGACACGCATTGGCCGCTTCCCAGCTCGCCTTGGCCGCGAGGTACTTCGCCATGTTGGCCTGCGCGCCGCAGGGCTCGTGCGCATCGAACAGGCGGCAGGCTTCGTAACGCATGAGGTTCGCCGCCTCGATCTCGATGAACGCCTCGGCAATCGGAAACTGCACGCCCTGGTTCTGGCCGATGGGCCGGCCGAACACGACGCGCTCCTTCGTGTATGCCGTCACCTTGTCGATGAACCAGTAGCCATCGCCGATGCACTCGGCCGCGATCAGCGTGCGCTCGGCGTTGAGGCCGTCCAGGATGTACTTGAAGCCCTGGCCTTCCACGCCGATCAGGTTCTCGGCAGGAATCTCGAGGTTCTCGAAGAACAGTTCGTTGGTCTCGTGGTTGACCATGTTGAGAATCGGCCGCACCGTCATGCCCTTGCCGATGGCTTCGCGCAGGTCGACGATGAAGATCGACATTCCCTCGGATTTCTTCTTCACGTCCGCAAGCGGCGTGGTGCGCGCGAGCAGGATCATCAGGTCCGAGTGCTGGATGCGCGAGATCCACACCTTCTGTCCGTTGATGACGTAGCGGTCGCCCTTCTTCACCGCAGTGGTCTTGATCTTGGTGGTGTCGGTTCCAGTGCTGGGTTCGGTCACGCCCATCGATTGCAGGCGCAGCTCGCCGGTGGCGATGCGCGGCAGGTACTCGCGCTTCTGCGCCTCGCTGCCATGGCGCAGCAGCGTGCCCATGTTGTACATCTGGCCGTGGCAGGCGCCGGAGTTGCCGCCGCAGCGGTTGATTTCTTCCATGATCACCGAGGCCTCGGTGAGGCCGAGGCCCGAGCCGCCGTATTCCTGCGGAATCAGCGCGGCCATCCAGCCGGCCTGGGTGAGCGCATCGACGAACTCGGCGGGGTAGCCGCGGGCCTCGTCGATCTTGCGGAAGTATTCGTTGGGGAACTGCGCGCACAGGTCGCGCACGGCGTCGCGGATGTCGGGGAAGCGCTTGTCGTTGGCGTTGTTCATCGGTCGTTGTTTCTTTTTTCTTTTTCAATCCTGGCGGGGGCCGCCGGCTTCCTTCTCCACGCGCTGCCAGATCTCGATGGCCATCGGGTCGTCGATTTCCTCCAGGATGTGGCCCACCAGGCCGATGGCGCGCGCCATCACGCCGATGCCGCGGATGATCTTCCAGGGAAAACCGAACTCGGCGGCGATCGCGCCGATGGCGCCGGTGGCGTTGATCGGCAGCGACTTGCCCGAGACGCGTTCGGCTTCGCCCTGCACCGCCTGCATCAGCGCGACGTAGTGGGTGGACAGGCCGTTCTCCGCCGCGATCTGGAACAGGCGTGGCGTGCGCGGGTCGATGGGCTTGTGCAGCGGATGGCCCAGGCCCGGCACGATCTGCTTGCGGGCGCGGTGGTCGGCGACGATGTCCCTGGCCATGTCGGCCAGCGGGCGGGTCGGCTTCTCGCCGAAGGGGATGGCCTCGTACAGCATCTTCGCGGCGCCTTCGGTGCTGCCGACGAACACGCTGCCCAGGCCGCAGAGGCCCGCGGCTACGGCCGCCTGCAGCGCTTCGGGGGCGCCCGCATAGGTGAGGCGCGCGGCCAGCGCGCTCGGCGTCACGCCATGCTCGACCAGCGTGACGACGATGGCATTGAAGGTGACGGACTCCTGCGGCGTCGGGATGCGGCCCGTGAGCTCCAGGAAGGCCATGTCGCCCAGGTTCAGGTGGCCGAGGATTTCCGAGGGCAGGTCGCGCCCGCGCACGGTGATCCTGTCGGGGGTGCTGTGGCCCAGTTCGGTGTGCAGGGATTTCTTGATCTTGGTGGTCATGCGCCGAATCTAGCCCCGTCCCGCGCGAGGCGGCTCCGTGATTGCGAAACCCTCCCTTCGGCAAATGCAAATGCCGCCCGCCGGGGTCTTCTGCCACGCTGCAGCCATGGATATCGAATCACTCTCGGCAATGCGCGAAGCGGCGCTCGACTACTTCGTGCGCAGCCGCGCCACGCAAAGACGGCGTGCGTTGATGGAGCAGCCCGATGCCGGCGAAGCGCAGGGCTGGAGCGCGCTCGCGGAGTTGGGCTGGACGGGCATGCTCGCGCCCGAATCCGCGGGCGGCCTGGGGCTGGAACTGGATGGCGCGGCGGAAATCCTGCGTGCGGCCGGCGAGCACGCGGCGCCCGAGCCGCTGCTGGCCGTGGCCGGTCTCAGCGCGTTGCTGCTGGCGCGGCTGGACACGCCCGCCGCCCGTGCATTGCTCTCTGACCTGATCGCAGGCCGCAGCCTGCCTGCACTGGCGTGGCAAGAGAGCGCAGGCGACCTGAGCGCGGTGCCGCTCGCCTGCGGTTGCGAGGCGCGCGCAGGGCATGCGGGCGGCGTGCTGCTGCAAGGAGAAAAGCTCATGGTGCTGCCCGGCAGCGCCGCGAGCGGCTGGCTGGTGTCGGCACGCGGCGACGACGATGCGGTGATCCTCTGGGTGCCGCGGGGCACCGAAGGCGTGAGCGAAACCGTGGTGCCGCTGGTCGATGGCGGACAGGCCTCGAGCCTGCGCTTCGAGCAGGTCGCGCTGCCGTCCGATGCGGTGCTGGCCGAAGGGCCCGCCGCGCAAGACGCATTGCGCCATGCGCTCGCGGCCGGCCAGATCCTGCAGGCCGCCGAGCTGCTGGGCGCGGGGCAGGCGATGCTCGCGCAGACGCTGGCCTACCTGCGCACCCGCTCGCAGTTCGGCAAGCCCATCGGCAGCTTCCAGGCCCTGCAGCACCGCTGCGTCGACATGTTCATCCACCTCGAGGTGGCGCAGGCCGCGCTGAACGAGGTGTTGGTGCTGGCGAACACCGGGCTGCCGGTGGACCGGCTCGAAGCCGAGGCAAGCCGCGTCAATGCGCGCTGCACCGCCGCGGCGCTGCAGGCCTCGCGCACCTCCGTGCAGTTGCACGGCGCCATCGGCTACACGCAGGAATGCGACCTGAGCCTGTTCTACAAGCGCGTGCTGTGTCTCTCGGCGTGGCTGGGCAACGTCACCGCGCATCGGCATCGGCATGGCCTGCTCGCAGGCGAAAGCGAAGCAACGACAACCGCTGCCGCATGGGCCGGCGAGTTCCCCCGCACCGCCGACTGGTCCGCCATGCCCGAGGCCGAGTTCCGCCGCATGGTGCGCGGCTTCCTGCACCAGCGCTATCCGCAGGCGCTGCGCTATCTCTCGCACCGCGCGCGATGGAGCGAGATGCGCGAGTGGTACCTCACGCTGTCGGCGCAGGGCTGGATCGCCCCGGCCTGGCCCGAGGCGCACGGCGGCATGGGCCTGCCGGCCGACAAGCTCATCGCGTGGATCGAGGAGCTGGAGCAATACGGCGTGGCGCGCGCGCCCGACCAGGGCATCGTGATGATCGGGCCCTTGCTCATCCAGCACGGCACGCCCGAACAGCAGCAGCGCTTTCTGCCGCGCATCCTGAGCGGCGAGAACGTCTGGTGCCAAGGCTATTCGGAGCCCAATGCCGGTTCCGACCTCGCGGGCCTGCGCACCGAGGCCATCGCGGGGCGCGATGCAGAGGGCGATCACTTCATCGTCAACGGCCAGAAGATCTGGACCACGCTCGCGCAGGACGCCAACCACATCTTCATGCTCGTGCGCACCGACAAGACGGCGAGGAAGCAAGAGGGCATCAGCTTTCTTTTGTGCGACCTGCGCACGCCGGGCATCACGGTGCGGCCGATTCACACGCTGGCGGGCGAACCGGAGTTCTGCGAGGTGTTCTTCGACAACGTGCGCGTGCCGGCGGAGAACCTCGTCGGCCAGCTGCATGGCGGCTGGACGATCGCGAAGGCGCTGCTGGGTTTCGAGCGCATCTTCCTCGGCAGCCCCAAGCAGTCGCAGTACGCGCTGGGCCAGCTCGCGCGGCTCGCAGAGGCGCGCCGTTTGTTCGCAGAGCCCGTGTTCGCGCAGCGCTTCGCGGCGCTGCGGCTCGACGTGGCCGACCTGACCGCCGCCTACACCAGCTTCGCCAACATCGTGCGCGCCGGCAAGCCGCTGCCCGCGTCGGTGTCGCTCTTGAAGATCTGGGCGAGCGAGACCTACCACCGCATCGGCGCGCTGCTGGTCGAAGCCGGCGAAGAGCAGGGCGCGGTCGCGGGCGACCAGGTGCTCGACGGGCAGACCTTCAACGTGCTCTCGCCGCTCATCGGCGCGACGGCCGCAATGATCTACGGCGGCACCAACGAGATCCAGCGCAACATCCTCGCGCGGCAGGTCTTGGACCTTCCGGCCTGAGCGGTGCGAGCGCCGAAGAAATAAACAACAGGAGACAACGCTCATGGAATCCCTCGACCTCTCCCGGCGCCACGCCGTGGCCGCGCTGGCGGGCAGCGCATTGCTGTCCATGCTGCCCTCGCGCGTCTTCGCGCAACACGCGCAGCAGCCGCTGCCGTCGCTCATCAAGCTCGTGGTCGGCTATTCGGCCGGCGGTCCGGTCGATGGCGCCGCGCGCCTGCTCGCGCCCGCGCTGGGCCAGGAACTCGGCACGCAGGTGATCGTGGACAACCGCCCGGGCGCCGCCGGCTCGCTCGGCGGCAACGCGGTCGCCAAGGCGCCGCCCGATGGCGCCATGCTGTTCTTCGGCGCGAGCCCGACCATCACGATCAACCCGAACGTGCAGCGCAGCATGCCGTTCGACCCGATGAAGGACCTGACGCCCATCGCGCCGCTGGTGGACTACACCAACGTGCTCGTGGTCAACAAGGACCTGCCGGTGCGCAACGTCGCCGAGCTGCTGGCCTATGCGAAGGCCAAGCCCGGCAAGCTCTTCTACGGCTCGGCGGGCGTGGGCGCTTCCAACCACCTGAGCGGCGCGCTGCTGGAGAAGATGACCGGCGTGCAGCTCACGCACGTGCCCTACAAGGGCAGCGCGCCCGCGCTCGCCGACGTGATGGCGGGCACGGTGCCGATGATGTTCGACATCATCGCGACCTCGCGGCCTTTCATCCAGTCGGGGCGCCTGCGCGCGCTGGCGGTCACTTCGCGGCAGCGCAACCGCATGCTGCCCGACGTGCCGACGATGATCGAATCGGGCGTGGCCGACTACGACGTGGGCGGCTGGTTCGGGCTCTACGGACCGGCGCGCATGGACCCAGCGCTGGTCGCGCGCATCAACGCCGCGGCGCACAGGATGCTGGCGCGCGAAGACATCGCGAACCGGCTGCGCGAACAGGGCTACGACGTGTGGTCGGGTGGGGCCGATCTGCTCGCGACCAAGGGCCAGTCCGACCGCAAGCTCTGGGCGACCGCGTCCAAGGGCATCGAGGCGGAATAGCCGATGCATCGCATCCACAGCCTGCTGCAAGAACGCGCGATCCGCACGCCGGAGGCCGTCTTTCTTTTCGAACCCGGCGGCACCACCACCTACGCGGCGCTGCAGGCGATGGCCGACACGGCCACGCAAGACCTGATCGATGCCGGCGTGCGCCCGACCGACCGCGTGGTGCTGGTCGCCGAGAACTGCGCCGCGCACATCGCGCTGCTGATGGCGTGCAGCCGCATCGGTGCGTGGTCGTGCGGCGTGAATGCGCGCATGTCGCCGGGCGAGATCGCGGCCATCGTCGAGCGTGCCGATGCGCGCCTGTGCTGCTACACGACCGGCGCCTCGGTGGCCGCGCGCCTGCATGCGGAGCGCGCAACGTCCGCGACGGCCAGGCTGCCGGGCGTCATGTATTCCACCGTGCGCACCGAGGCACGGCCCGAGCCCGATGCGGCATTGGCCGACACCGCCGCGATCATCTTCACCTCCGGCACCTCGGGCACGCCCAAGGGCGTGATGGTGTCGCACCGCGGGCTGCTGCATTTCGGGCGCGTGTCGGCGGCCGTGCGCGCGCTCGACGGGCGCGACCGCGTCTACGCGTTCCTCCCGATGACCCACATCTTCGGCATCGGCACGGTGCTGATGGCCGCGCTCACGGGCGGTGCGTCGCTGGTGCTGCGCGGCAGCTTCTCGCCGGCCGACATGCTGCAGGCGCTGGCGCACGAGGAGGTGTCGAACCTGCTCGGGCCGCCGACGATGTATGCGCGGTTGCTGGCGCACATCGAGGCCGAGCGCGCGGCGCCGCGCTTTCCGCGTCTGCGCTACGTGTACACCGGCTCCGCGCCGCTCGACCTCGCGCTCAAGCAGCGCGTCGAGCACCTGTTCGGCCAGCCGCTGCACTATGGCTACGGCCTCTCGGAGTACGCGGGCTCGGTGTTCCTCACGCGCACCGAAGCGCCGCGTGCGGACACGGCGGCCGGCCATGCGGTCGAGGGCGGCGAAGCGCGCATCGTGGGCATCGATGGCCAGGAGGTACCGGCGGGTGACACCGGCGAAATCTGGCTGCGCGGCCCCGGCCTGATGCTCGGCTACTTCCGCGACGCGGCCGCCACCGCCCAGGTGATGCGCCCCGGCGGCTGGTACGCCACCGGCGACCTCGGGCGCTTCGGCGACGACGGCGCGCTGTTCGTGGTGGGGCGGCTGAAGGAGATGATCATCCGATCGGGCTTCAACGTGTACCCGGCGGAAATCGAGGCGGTGATCGGCCGCTTCGAGGGCGTGCACCTGTGCGCGGTGGTCGGCGTGCCGGAGGCCGATGGCAACGAGCAGATCGTCGCCTTCGCCGAGCTGAAGCCCGGCGCCTCGCTCGACGAGGCCGCGCTGCGCACCTACCTGGCCGAGCACCTCTCGCCCTACAAGCGGCCGGCCCGCATCGAGGTGATCGATGCCATGCCCACCACCGCCAACGGCAAGCTGCTCAAGCGGGAACTGCAAGCACGTGCCCGGGCGTCGTGAGTCTGCGGGACGCCGCCAACGCGCCTCCAATGGACACCCTCGGACTTATCCTGCAAAGAGGTGCGCTGCCGTCCGCCAGCCGGTCGCTCTCGCAAGCTGCATCGTGGTGGCCTTCACACAAGGAATCCACACCATGGCCGATGACCTGAGCAAGCGCGGACCGCAGGATGCAGCCCGCATCAATGTCAATGAATCCCACGAGGTCCGCTACTGGACCCAGACGCTGGGCGTGACCGAGGCGCAGCTGCGCTCGGCCGTCGCCGCCGCCGGTGTCGAGGTGAAGGACATCCGCACCTACCTCGGGAAACCCTGAGCTCCCGAAGTCCGGGACGTGGGCGCCGGGGCGTAGGCACGCTCCTACACCTTGGCGGGGAGGCGGGCACGATACTCGTTGTCTTCTCCCCCGTTTCAGGAAATTTCCCGTGACCGTCCCAGTCCCCCGCCGCACGGGCTGCACCCCGACCTGGGCTGCAGCGCAATGAAGTCCTCGCCCGGAGCGCGCAGCTGGATCGCTGCCGGCGTGCGCCATGAACTGCTCACGCGCGCCCTGCCGGCCCTGCGCCACGACATGGCAGCGCCCGTCTCGGTGGTCCGCATGGCGCTCCTGATGCTCAAGCGCCAGGTGGCGGCCACGCCCATCGATCCGGCCGCCTGCGAAGAGCGCGTGGCCCTCATCGACAACCAGGTGTCGGAACTGGTGCAGGCCATCCGCTCGCTGCGCGACTGGGAACTGGCCACCACCGACGACGGCATCACCCGCAGCGCGCTGGTGGCGCAGTGCGTGAACCTGATGCGTTCGGCCTTCGACCTGCACGGCGTGATGCTCGATGCCGACCCTTCGCTCGATGTGCCGCTCGATGCACAGGACGAAGAGCCGCGCCGTCCTGCGGGTGCCGCGCTGCGCTACCTTTTCCTGGGCGCCCTGGGTTATCTGCACGACGGTGCGGCCGAAGCCGGTGCGATCCGGGTCGAGGCGGACGGCCCCGATGCGCTGCGCTTCATTGCCTTGCCGCGCGAACCCGGCGCCGCGAACCCCGTGCTGGACGCGCACCGCGCGCCACGTGCGCTGGCCATCGACGCGATCGCGCTGCAGAACCTTGCCGAGGATATGGGCTACGCCATCGCGGTGGAAGGCGACAGCGTGCGTTTCTCGCTCGCGACCGGCTGAAGCCTGCGCTTGCCGGTGCGATGCTCGCCGGCGCGTCGTTCGCGTGCTTGCGTCTGTCGGTGTGCCTGCCGGTGCGTCCGCAAGAAGGCCAGCAGCCGCCGCTCCGCCGCATACAGCCCGCGCGAAGGCCTGGCCGTGGCGCGGCCGGCGATCTTCTCGAACAGCGTGGCGGCGGCGTCCTCGTCGTCGCTCGCGAGCGCACTGCCCAGCGCCAGCACGGCCGGGTGCACATAGGCCTTCTTGCAGACCGCCGGCGTGTTGCCCAACTGCTTGGCCACCGCCGCGAGGATGTCCTTGGCGCTGTAGCGGCTGCCGTCCGCGGCGACGCGGCCCGGCTCGCAGGCCAGGCGCGTGAGCTCCAATGCCTGCACCGTGCCGTGCCAGGTGCGGAAGTCCTTGGCAGTGAAGCGGTCGCCCTGCGAGGCGTCGGTGGCGCCCGCGGCCTCGGCGATGTAGTCGTTGACGTCGGTGGACGAGACGCCGCGCAACTCGCCCTCTTCGTCCGCGTACTGGAAAAGCGCCTGCCCCGGCAGCTGCTGGCACTGGCGCACCACCTTCGCCACGCGCGGGTCGTCGAGCTTGGCCTCGTGCATCACGCCGCTCTTGCCCTTGAAGTGCAGCCGCAGCGCGGAGCCCTGCACGGCCGCATGCCGGTTGCGCAGCGTGGTGAGGCCGAAGGAGCCGTTGCTGCTCGCGTACTCCTCGTTGCCCACGCGCAGCAGCGTGGTGTCGAGCAGGCGCACGAGCGCGGCCAGCACCTGGCTGCGGCCGGGCATCTTCTGCCCCTTCACCGGCTGCAGGTCGCGCGCGACGCGGGCGCGGATGCGTGGCAGCGCGAGCGCGAAAGCCTCGAGCCGGTCGAACTTGGTCTCGTCCTTCATCACGCGCCAGTCGGGGTGGTAGCGGTATTGCTTGCGCCCGCGCGCGTCGATGCCCGTGGCCTGCAGGTGGCCGTTGGGCAGGGGGCAGATCCACACCTGCGTGTAGGCCGGCGGGATGGCCAGCATGCGGATGCGGGAGATCTCGTCCACGTCGCGCAGCCACCGGCCCTTGGCATCGCGGTAGCGAAAGCGCTCGCCGTGCCTGAGGCGCTGGATGCCGGGCATGTCGGGGTTCACGTAGACCAGGCCGTTGGCGATGGGCGTGGGCTTGGAGGGCGCCCTGGCGGGCGGTCTGGCGATGGGCGAAGTGGAGGCCGGCATGAGGTTTGCGTCTGGAGATGCATCCGCTTGTGCCAGCACCGACAATCCCCCGGTGTAGGACGCCGCAAGCTGTTGGCGCCTCTCTTCCACCCATTCCCGCCCGAAAAAATCATGCTTCCTCGCTGGTCCTCTCTCTGCGCCCGCTGGTCGGCGCTGTGCGCCGCGGCGCTGCTCGCCACGGCCTGTGCCTCCACCTCGCCAGCGCCGACGGCATCGGGTGCATCGGCCGCGCCCGTCAAGGTCAAGGTCTTCGTGGCCGCCATGTTCGAGATCGGCCAGAACACCGGCGACCGCGCCGGCGAGTTCCAGTACTGGTACGAACGCTACTGGAAGGGCGCCAGGCCGATGGCCGTGCCGGGCGCGCTGCAACCCGTGTACTGCAACGCCGACGGCGTGTGCGGCGCGGTGCTCGGCATGGGCAAGGTCAACTCGTCGTCGTCGATGCAGGCGATCCTGCTGAACCCGCAGTTCGATTTCTCGCAGGCCTACTACGTGATCTCCGGCGTGGCCGGCACGCCGCCTTCGCGCGGCACCATCGGCGAGGTGAGCTGGGCCACCTGGCTCGTGGACTACGACCTCGGCCACCGCTGGGCGCCCGAGGAAAACAAGGCCGGCGAGCCGACCTTCATGCCGCGCAAGGGCTACGAGGACTACCGCCGGTTCAAGCTCAACCCCGACCTCGTCGGCTGGGCGATGAGGCTCTCGGCCGACACGCCGCTCAAGGATTCGGAGTCCGCCCGCAAGTACCGCCTGCGCTACCCCGACGCCGCGGCGCGCCGCGCGCCCTTCGTCGGCACCGGCACCCACATGACGGGCGACACCTTCTTCCACGGCCCGGGCATGTCGAAGCAGGCGCAGTACATCGCCAGGCTCTACGGGGCGGACGACTACGTCATCACCGAAATGGAGGCCGCCGCCATCACCCTGGTGATCAAGCGCACCCACGGCACCGACCGCGTGATGAGCCTGCGCGGCGCGGTCAACTTCGACCAGGGCAACCCGAAGGAAGGCACGCTGCAGCACCTGGACCCTGCGCCGGGCGAGACGGCGGGTGGCTTCGCCGAGACGGTGGAGAACATCGCGCTGGTCGGCACGCGCGTGGTGGACCACATCGTTGCGAACTGGCCGCAGTGGCAGGCCGGCGTGCCGAAGCCCTGAGCGGGCTCAGGGCTGCGCGGGCTGCAGGTGCCAGGTCACGTTGAAGTCGAAGGGCGTCCAGCGGCTCACCGTGACACCCGCGCCCCGCAGGCCCCGGCCGGTCCAGGTGTTGCAGGTCTCGAAGAGGTTGTAGCCGCCTTCGGCTTCGTAGAAGGCGTCCTGGTTGTCGTAGTGCGCGCCTGCAATCGGGATCGCGCGGCCTGAGGGCAGCGAGGCGCGCACATAGGCCACGAGCTGCGCGTACTGCGCCTGCGAGAGCGGCAGCCTGAACGCCCCGCGCCGCATCTGCGCGCGCTGCAGGTACGTGATGTGCATCAGCGCGCGGTTGCCACCCGCGAGCGCACCGAAGGCGCGCGCGGCCGTGAGGTCGGCCCAGGTGGGCGTGTGCAGGTAGAACTCGCGGTCGCCCCAGCCGATGGCGATGAACTCCGCATCGGGCGGCACGGCCTTGAAGTCGGCGAGCGGAAAGAGCTGCTGCCAGTCGATGGTCGCGGACCGGACCGGGAACACGAGGTCGGTGTGCACGCCGTTGCTCAACACCCAGGCTTCCACGGCCGGTGCTTCCGCGGCCGGCTTCGCGTTGGCAGGCCAGAGCACCAGCGCACAGGCCACCGCTGCATACAGTCCCACCGCGAGCACGAACCCCAGCAGCGTGAATGCGATGCGCCGGAGCCAGCGTTCGATCATGGTTTCAGAAGAGCGAGGCCGTGGCCGAGGCCGGCTCCGCCGGGGTGCGCGAGGCGCCCGCGCCGGTCGGCGCCAGCGCTTCCGGGCTTCCCGCCTTCGCCAGCGCGCCCACGCGCACGCCCAAGAGGCGCAGCGGCCGCTCCAGCGGCACGCGCTTCAAGCACTGCCCGCCGACCTGCCGGATGGTCTTGCCGTCGTCGGTGAAGCGGTCGATGGTCTGGTCGCGCGTGGCGATCCTGAAATCGTCGTAGCGCAGCTTGATGCCGATGGTCTTGCCCACGTAGCCCTTGCGCTGCAGGTCTTCGGCCAGCTTCTCGCACAGGTGCGTGAAGATCGCGCCCAGCTCGGCGCGGTCGCGCACCGCGTGCAGGTCGCGCTCGAAGGTGGTCTCGCGGCTCATCGAGACGGGCTCGCTCTCGGTCACCACCGGCCGGTCGTCGCGGCCCCAGGCCACCTCGTGCATCCACGCGCCGGTGGCCTTGCCGAAGTTCTGGATCAGCCAGTCGCGCTCGCGCGCCGCGAGCTCGCCCACGGTCTCGATGCCGAAGCGCTTCAACTTCTCGTCGGCCTTGGGGCCGATGCCATTCACCTTGCGGCAGGGCAGCGGCCAGATGCGGCTCTCCAGGTCGCCTTCGTGGACGATGGAAATGCCGTTGGGCTTGTTGAACTCGCTCGCCATCTTGGCGATGAGCTTGTTGGGCGCCACGCCGATCGAGCAGGTCAGGCCCGTCGCGTCGAGGATGGACTTCTGGATCAGCCGCGCCAGCGAACGCCCGCCGTCGCGCTGGCCGCCGGGCACGTCGGTGAAGTCGATGTACACCTCGTCCACGCCGCGGTCTTCCATCAGCGGCGCGATGTCCAGGATCACCTGCTTGAAGGCGCGCGAGAAGCGTCGGTATTCGTCGAAATCGACCGGCAGGATGAGCGCCTGCGGACACAGCTTGGCCGCCTTCATGAGCCCCATGGCCGAGCCGATGCCGAACTGGCGCGCGGGGTAGGTGGCGGTGGTGATCACGCCGCGGCCGGTGTAGTCCTTCAGCCGCGGAAAGGCCTCCACCGGGATGTCGGCCAGCGTGCCGCCCTCGGGCAGGTTGCGGATGGCCTCGTCGACCGTGCGGCGTCCGCCGCCGATCACCATCGGCAGGCCCTTGAGCTGCGGATAGCGCAAGAGCTCGACCGACGCGTAGAAGGCGTCCATGTCGAGGTGGGCGATGCGGCGGATGGGGCCTGCCGGACGGGGCGGGGGGGGCGGGGAACTCACGGAAACGATTGTCTCGCGGCCGGCGGGGTTGCGCCCGCCGAGGGGCACCGGATCGGTCGTCGATCAGCGTGTCTCGACGGTCGCGAGCAACGGCGAATCGAACATCGCCACGGGCGAGATCACCGGTTCGTCCATCGGCACCTTGTCGCCGTAGCGCTCGCGCATCTTGGCGCGCACGGCCGGATCGCCGAGGTTGAACTCGCGGATCTTCTGCAGCTCGCCGATGCGCACGCCCAGCGCGCGCTGGTAGAGCTTCCACACGAGCTCGGAGCAGTAGATGCGGCCGTCCGACCATTCGAAGGTCAGGTCGTAGGGCCGGCCCGCGAAGTCGGCGGTGCGGGCGTGCAGGCGGGCCACGGCGCCGGGTGTCAGCAGCTTGTCGGCATCGCGCAGGCGCTTGACCACGTAGTGCCCGCCGTTGCCGCGCGCCGTCCATTGCGCGAGCGGCGTGTAGCGCACGGTCGAGACCGCCTCGAACACGAAGGGCTTGCCGTCCCGCAGCAGCACGATGCCCATGTGGCTGTAGCGGGAGCCCGTGGCGCGCTGCACGGCCACGCTCTGGGCCGAGCGGGAGGTGTGGAAGACGATGTCGCCGTCCTTCAGCACCGCTGCGTGCGCGGCGCCGCCTGCCAGCAGCGCGAGGAGAGGGGCGAGCAGCGTCGTGAAAAGGGCCTTCATCATGCGGGGCATTTTGCGCGATGCCGCTTGCGCGGTGCAGCATGCCGGTGCCATCATCCGCGCCATGCAAACCGTCGCCTCCATTCTCTGGCGCAGGCTCGACGCACCGGGCCACGACGCCTGCCGGCTCGAGCGCAATGCCTCGGCATGGCAACTCGACGGAGCGGCCGTGTTCCGCCAGGAGGACGGGCGCATCGCCCAGCTGCACTACCGCGTGCGCTGCGACCTGCATTGGCACACGCAATGGGGCATGGTGCGCGGCTGGCTCGGCGACTCGGCCGTCGAGCTGTCGATCGCGCGCGATGCGCATGGCCACTGGAAGCTCAACGACGAAGCCGTGCCCGACCTGTCGCATTGCGTGGACCTGGACCTGGGCTTCACGCCCGCCACCAACCTGCTGCAATTGCGGCGGCTCAATCTCTCCAAAGGCGAACGCGCCGATGCGCCGGCCGCCTGGGTCGATCTGGATGGCGGCGGCGTGCTCAGCGAGCTGATGCAAAGCTACGAACGGCGCAGCGAGAGCGAGTACGCGTATGTGGCCAAGCGCTTCGACTACGAGGCCGTGCTCGGTGTGACCGAAGACAGTTTCGTGCGCGACTATCCGCGGCTCTGGGTCGCCGAAAACTAGTCGAACTGCGACCGGTCCCCCGCGACCAGCGCGCGGTTGCGCCGCCGGTCCACGGCGATCTCGTGCGCGAAGTCCTCGATGCTCCCGCCGGCCGGCAGGTTGTAAGCCCCCCGCAGCCGCGCACGCACCGTGTCGCTGCGCAGCACGCGGTTGATCTCCGCATTCAGCCGCTGCACCACCGCCGCAGGCGTGCGCGCCGGGGCGAAGATGCCGAAGAGCGAATCGCGGTTCGCGCGCTCGTAGCCCAGTTCCGCGAGCGTGGGCACCGCGGGCAGCGCCTCGATGCGCGCAGGCGCACCCACCGCAAGCGCCTGGAACCGCCCGCCTTCGATGTACTGCAACTGCTGCGCCGCGACGTTGGTCGAGAGCACCTCGAACTGCCCGCTCAGCGCATCGTTGAGCTGCGGGCCGCCGCCCGCGTAGGGGATGTGCGTGATGTCGGTGCGGCTCTGCATGCGCACCTGCGCCAGCACCAGGTGCCCGATGGTGGCCACGCCCGAGGTGGCCCAGCGCACCGCGCCGGGCTGGCTGCGTGCAAGGGCGATCAGGTCGGCGAAGCCGTGTCCCGTGAAGGCCGGCGTGCCGACCACCAGCACCGGCGTGCGCATCACGCTGGCTACCGGCGCGAAGGCGCGCAGCGGGTCGTAGGGCACGCGGGCGATCAGCGGGTGCAGCGTGAGCGGGCTGATGGCGGAGAAGGCGAGGGTGCAGCCGTCGGGCGTGGCGCGCGAGAGCGCGTCCATGCCGATGCTGCCGCCCGCGCCCGCGCGGTTCTCGATGAGCACCGGCACGCCCAGCGCCTGCGAGAGTGGGTCGGCCAGCACGCGGGCCATGCCGTCGCTCACACCGCCCGGCGGATAGACCACGATCAGGCGCACCGGACGGTTCGGCCAGGGCGATGGCGATGAGGCTGTTGCGGCGTGAAGCAACTGCGGCATGGTGCAGGCAGCGGCCAGCAGGGCGCCCGTGCGGCGCACGAACCGGCGGCGGGGCAGCAAGGCAACGCTCATGACCCCGGGTTCTCGCTCGCGTGCCTGCGCAGCAGCGCGGCGAAGTGCTGCGCGGGCAGGTTGTCTTCTTCCACGCGCGACACCAGCGTGAGCGGCGCGTCGAGCTGGCCGCCGTCGGCCAGGCGCGCGTAGGCGATGGCATGCGCGTGCACGCCGGTCATCGAGGCCGGCACCACCGACAGGCCGACACCCGCGGCCACGAGATTCAGGTTGGTCATCATGCGGTCCACCTCGGCCACCACGCGCGGGCGCAGGCCCTTGGCGTGGCACAGCGCCAGCAGTTCGGCATAGAGGCCCGGCGCGCCCGGACGGCGCACGAGGATGATGCCTTCCTCGCACAGCCGCGCGAGCGGCAGCGGGCGCGAGGCCTTTTCCTTGTTCTTTCGAGTGACGGCAAAGCGGTGGTCGCTCGGCATTGCCACCAGCACCGGTTCGCGCAACAGCGTCTCGAACAAAAGACCCTCGGGCCGCGCCACCGGCACGCGCAGCAAGCCGCAGTGCAGGCGACCGGCGGCCAGCGCCTCGGTCAGCTCGGCCGCGTTGTTCTCGCGCAGTTGCAGCTCCACGCCAGGGTGCTCGCGGCGAAAGGCGCGCAGCGCCTCGGGCACGAAGCGGTGCGCCGCGGCCGAGCTGGTGAAGCCGACCGCCAGCGTGCCGACTTCGCCATTGGCCACGCGCGCCATGCGCTGCTTCATGGCCTCCATGTCCTGCAGCATGCGCAGCGCCTCGACCTGGAAGAGGCGCCCCGCATCGGTGAGCGCCACGCCACGCGGATGGCGGCGAAACAGCAGCACGCCCAGCTCGCGTTCGAGCGCCTTGATCGCCTGGCTCAGCGGCGGCTGCTGGATGCCCAACTGCTCGGCGGCGCGCGTCATGTGGCCGGTCTCGGCAACGGCCACGAAGTACCGCAGCGGTCTCATCTCCATGAGGTCTCCATATTTTTTTCGTATCGGATGTGTACTTTTATTTTATTTGACCCGAAGTCACTCGTACACCTATCGTCCGGCCGCCCATTCAAAAAAGCGGCCCTCCGAGGCCGCATGCCGGAGACAAGTCCATGCGCACACAGCGCCCCCGCTCGAAGATTTCGATGATCGACGCCGCCCTTCGCGTTGGCCGTTCGTTCGGCCCCGCGATCGGCATTTCGCTGGTTTCACTGGTCCTGGCCGCTTGCGGCGGCGGTGGGGGAGGAGGCGGCGGCGCCGGCTTCTTCCCGATCGTGCCGAACAACCCGCCATCGAGCGGCGGGTTGCCGGACACAGATCCGCCCGGCAACCCGCCCGAGAACCCGCCGCCCGTGGTGCCGGTGGTCGCCTGCGCGGACCTCACCGGCAAGAGCCTGCCTGCCTCGCTCATCAGCCTGCCCACGCAGGGCGCCACCGTCACCAGCGCCACGCCCGTGGCGGCGACCGACGCCGGCAACCAGCTGGGTGACTACTGCCGCGTGCGCGGCACCATCCAGCCGGTGGACCCGGCTTCGCAGCTCATCAACTTCGCGGTCAACCTGCCCGAGAAGTGGAACCAGAAGACCATCCACTTCGGCGGCGGCGGCTTCGACGGCGTCCTGATCGACGGCACCGAGGTCATCCGCTTCGGCCCCGCCGGCAAGCCCGCGCCGCTCGCGCTCGGGTATGCCACCTACGGCGACGACTCGGGTCACCAGTCCAGCAGCATCACCGACGGCAAGTTCGCCGCCAACGACGAGCAGCTCGCCAACTACGGCGGCCTGTCGCTCAAGAAGACGCGCGACGTGGCGCAGGCGCTGGTGTTCGCGCGCTATGCCATGAAGCCCAAGCATGCGTACTTCCTCGGCACCTCGACCGGCGGGCGCGACGCGCTCAGCTACATCCAGCGCTGGCCGCTGGACTACGACGGTGTGATCGCGAACGAGCCTGCGCTCAACTACACGGGCACGCGGCTGTCGAACGTGGCGGTGGGGCGTGCGCTCTATGGCAACAACGCTGCTGGCTGGTTGAGCCTGGACAAAACGCTGCGGGTGCAGAAAGTGGCAATGGATGCCTGCGACAAGCTCGACGGCGCGGTCGACAACATCGTGAGCAACGTGGAAAGCTGCCGTCAGCTGAACACGCAGATCCTGGACTTGCTGGCCTGCCCCGGCGGCCTGGACACAGCCCCCACCTGCCTGTCGAAAGAACAGCTCGACACCGTGCGCGCCATCGAATACCCGCTGGACTTCACGACTTACTCGTTGGCCAATGGCATAAAGCGCGCGGGTGGCTACAACATCCTCGAAGGCACGCTGGTGGCCGGCCCGTACACCTCGCGCGACCTCGGCACGAGCCCCACCAAGCGGGACGCCAACGTGTACGTCACCGGCGACCAGTGGGTGAAGTACTTCGTCACGCGCATCGCCGACTTCGATCCGGTCACCTTCAACCCGCTCGCCCCGGGCGCCTACACCGCGCGCGTGACCGAGGTGTCGAACCTCACCGATGCGACCAACCCTAACTTGGCGCCATTCTTTGATCACGGTGGCCGGCTCATCATGCTGCACGGCCTGGCCGACGAAGTGATCAGCAACAACTCGACCATCGACTACTACAAGCAGGTCGTCGCCACGCTGGGCCAAGCGGCGGTGGACAAGGGCATGCGCTTCTACACCGTGCCCGGCATGGGCCACGGCACGGGAGTGTTCATTCCCAACTGGGATTCGCTCGCCGCACTTGAAGGCTGGGTCGAGGGCGGCCTGGCACCCGCCACCGGCGTGGCGGTCGATGCAGTGCCTGCAACCTATGGACGCACGCGTCCGCTGTGCCTGTTCCCGAGCTGGCCCAAGTACAAGGGCAGCGGCAGCCTCGATGCGGCGGTCAACTACAGCTGCGTGACCGAGGTCGGCGACCCACTGGCGTGCCCGAACCTGCCTGCAGCCGTTACCACCTACAAGGGCGGAAACAGCTTCGGCGAAGAGCTGAGCGTCAAGATCGATCCGGCCGCCATGGCCTATACCGTGACAATCGACGAGAGCGTCCAGGATGGCCGCAAGGGCGTGCAGCGCTCAGGCACCCTGGTATCACAGGGACGACTGTGCAGCTATGCCAGCAGCGAGGCCGGTGCGGTTTTCACCTTCGCGGCGGGTGGCGTGCTTGCGGGTGGCGTCAATGCACCCGTGGGCGACGACTTCGCGCCGCTGCTTGCGTTCCAGAACACCTTCGAGAACGCGGCCAAGCCCGCGGTCTTCAATCCGGTCGCGTTCGAAGGCAACGTGGTGGGTGTCCAGCAGGACACGGCGAGCATGGTGGGCGAGGTGACCACGGCGGCGCAAGCGTTCGCCGTGAAACTGCGCAATGCGGGCACCTTCCAGTACTGCCGCGATCCGGTCGTGGGCTTCGTGCCTTACCTCGCTAGTTGCACCAGTCCCGAAAAGGGCTACATCACCTACAACGCGACACGCAATGCCTTCGACGTGCACACCACCGACGCGAGCGGCAGCGCCGTGACCGAGGGGGGCGTGATCACTGGCTCGATGGTGATCGGTCTCGTCAACGGCAATCCGGTGCCGGTGCATCTGGTGCGCGCGTCAAAGACAAACGCCGGCCTGCGCGTATTCACGCCGCAGTTGCCCTTGGCGCCCGGCGCGGCCGATGGCAGCTACGCGCTTTCCAGCGTGAAGGGGGAGAACCACGACGCCACGGTGGCGGGCAGCAGCTTCAACCTCGGCGGCGCTGCCGCGATACTGACCTATGACACCCCAGTGAAGGGCGTTGCACAGGCCGACGCGGGCCGCCCGGGCAACTTCATCTTCAACAACGGTGTCCTCGTGTTCCTTTCCACCGCCACCGCGGGAACCAACGCAGCCCTCGAACTCGGAGTACGCCATTGAAAAAACAACTGTCGCACCTTGCCGCCTTCGCCCTCCTCGGCACGGCTCCGCTGCTGTCCGCGCATGCGGCCCCTGTCGCAGCACCCAAGCCCGCGACCTGCCCGGCCCCCGTGCCCGAGGCCGCGCGCTGCTACACCGGTGAAGACGGCACCGGCGCGCTCTACTGGATCGCCATCCCGAAGGACTGGACGAAGGACGCGAACCGCGTGCTCGTGATGCACGCCCACGGCGGCCCCGAGACCGGTCCGCCCAAGCTGGAGCGCAGCGAGGAAGACCTGAAGCGCTGGGCTGTCACCGTGAAGGCCGGCTACGCGTGGGCCGGCTCCACCTACCGGCGCGGTGGCTACGGCGTGACGATGGCGGCCGAAGACACCGAGCGCCTGCGCCAGATCTTCGTGCGCCACTTCGGCCAGCCCAAGCGCACGCTGCTGCACGGCCAGAGCTACGGCGCGGGCGTGGCGGCGAAGGCGGCCGAACTCTATGCGCCGCTGGGCGATGCGAAGAGTCCCTACGACGGCCTGCTGCTCACCAGCGGCGTGCTCGGCGGCGGCAACAGCGCCTACGACTTCCGGCTCGACCTGCGCGTGGTCTACCAGTACGTCTGCCGCAACCATCCGCGCCCCGACGAGCCGCAGTACCCGCTGTGGATGGGCCTGCCGCTCGCGTCGAAACTCACCCGCGCCGAGCTCGCCGCGCGCGTCAAGGAATGCACCGGCGTCGGCATGCCCGCCGCGCAGCGCACGCCGGAACAGGCGGCGCGCCTGAAGACGATTCTCTCGGTCGTGAAGATCCAGGAGCGCTCGCTCGTGGGCCACCTGAACTGGGCGACGTGGCTCTTCCAGGACCTGGTGCAGAAGCGCCTGAACGGCCGCAACCCCTTCGGCAACATCGGCGTGGTCTACAGCGGCTCGGCGGACGACGCGGCGCTCAACGCGGGCGTCGCGCGCTATGCGGCCGACCCGCAGGCCAAGGGCGCGCTCGCGGCCGACAGCCAGCCGACCGGCCGCACCTCGCTGCCCACGGTGGGGCTGCATGCCATCGACGACCCGACCGCGTTCGTCGAGCTCGAAAACTCCTACCGCCGCATCCGCGATGCGGCCGGCACCGGCGGCAACCTGGTGCAGAGCTTCAGCGCCGAGCGCGAGCACAGTTATCTCAGCGATTCGGAATACCCCGCGCTCTTCGGCGCGCTGATGGACTGGATCGACAAGGGCGAGAAGCCCACGCCGCAGGGCCTGGCGCAACGCTGCGCATCGCTCGCGCCGCGCTACGACACCGACGGCAAGAACGGCTGCCACATCAAGCCCGAGTGGCAACCGCCCACGCTGGAGAGCCGCGTGCCTTCGCGCGCGCCCTGAGTTTTCTTTTTTGACCTTGACGGAGACTTCCATGAAAAAAATGTTCGCCCTCGCGGCGGTTGCCCTGGCCACCTTGGCTGTCGGCGCGCATGCGCAGGACTTTCCCGCGGGCAAGCCCGTGACCATCGTCGTGCCCTTCGCCGCAGGCGGCCCGACCGACCGCGTGGCGCGCGACCTGGCCGAGGCACTGCGCAAGCCCCTGGGCGGCGCGAGCGTGATCATCGACAACGTGCCCGGCGCGGGCAGCTCCATCGGCGCGGCCAAGGTGGCGCGCGCCAACCCCGATGGCTACACGCTGCTCTTGAACCACATCGCGATGGCGACCGTGCCGACGCTGGTGCGCAACGTGCCGTTCAAGGTCGAGAGCGACTTCGAGTACCTGGGCATCGTCAACGACGTGCCGATGACGCTGATCTCCAAGCCCAGCCTGCCGGCCAACAACTACAAGGAACTCACGGCCTGGATCGCCGCCAACAAGGGCAAGATCAACATCGGCAACGCGGGCGTGGGCTCGGCCTCGCACCTGTGCGGGCTCCTGTTCCAGAGCGCGACCAAGACCGAGATGACGCCCGTCCCCTACAAGGGCACCGCGCCGGCCATCACCGACCTGATCGGCGGCCAGATCGACCTCCTGTGCGACCAGAGCACCAACACCTCGCCGCAGATCGAGGCGAAGAAGGTCAAGGCCTATGCGGTGACCACGCCCAAGCGCCTGACCACGCCGCTCCTGAAGGACCTGCCCACGCTGGACGAAGCGGGCCTGAAGAACTTCGAGGTCACGATCTGGCACGGCCTCTATGCCCCCAAGGGCACGCCGGCGCCGGTGCTCAAGAAGCTCAACGATGCGCTGAAGGTTGCGTTGAAAGACCCGGACTTCATCAAGCGCGAAGAACTGCTGGGCGCCGTGGTCGCGACCGATGGCCGCATCGAACCGGCGGGCCACAAGAAGTTCGTGATCGGCGAGATCGCGAAGTGGACGCCTGTCATCAAGGCGGCCGGCGTCTACGCGGACTGACGCACGTTGGCCGGGAGCGCCGCTCTTCAGCGCGGCGCTCGTTGTTCATTCCGCGGAGGCCGGCGTGGATTCCGCCGTCCACCGCGCATGCGATGCGCTCAGGTGATGCAGCATCGCCGCCACCGCGGCCTGCGGGTCCCGCGCCTCCAGCGCGCGGTAGATCGCCTCGTGTTCCACGAACGCCGCCTTCCAGGCCTGCGAATCTTCCGTTCGCGCGCTCATGCGTGAGGAGATCGGGCTGTGCCGCCCGTCGAACAGTTCTCCCACCAGCCGCACGAGCACCGAGTTGCCCGTCATCTCCGCGATGGCGAGGTGAAAGCGCCGGTCGTTCTCGATCTGCGTGCGGCCGTTCAGGCCGTCCTGGCGCATGCTTTCCAGCGAAGCCCTCACGCGCTCCAGGAACTGCGGCGTGACGCGCGCCGAGGCCAGCGTGACCACCGAGCCTTCGAGCATCGCGCGCGCCTGCATCATTTCCGAGGGGCTTTCGCCGACCGCCGGCGTGGCGCGCTCGGGTGCGTCGTGCGCCGCGCAAACGTAGACGCCTGAACCCATCCGTATCTCGATGCGCCCGTCGATCTCCAGGGCGATCAGCGCTTCGCGCAGCGATGGCCGCGACACCCCCAACTGCAACGCCAGCTCCCGCTCCGGAGGCAACCGCGCGCCCGCGGGCAGGTTGCCGTCCCGGATGAAGGCCCGGATCTGGTCCGCGATCTGTTGGTAGAGCCGGCGGGTGTCGTTGGATTTGGCGGGGGGCTGCATGGCATCGATGCGGGACGGGGGCTATCTGGTCATGCCAGTTTGACATTTTCAAACGGCTACTTTTCGCCTATCTCGCCTCGTTCCTTCCGGGAAAACCCGCAAAGGGTTTGTTCTGGTAAGGCCAATTCGACATCATGGCAAAGTGGTCATACCAAATTGGTAAGGCCAAAAAAGCTGTCACACACCAGTACCTGTTCCCCCGGTCCGCATCTTTCCATTCAGAAAACAACAGGAGACAAGAAGATGAATTTCCGAACCATCGCCATGGCGAGCGCCCTGGGCGCCAGCCTTGGCCTCGGTGCGACGAGCGCCCAAGCCCAGAGCAGCGTCACCCTCTACGGTCGCGCCGTTGCGGGCGCCGACTACCAGAACAACATCGCCAACGACTCGGGCCAGGGCAGGGGTCACCTGTGGCGCGCGGCGGGCAACCAATGGGGCACCAGCATGCTGGGCGTCAAGGGCACGGAGGACCTGGGCGGCGGAATGGCCGCCTTCTTCGTGCTCGAAGGCGGCTTCGACCTGCCCAAGGCCACCCCCAACGGCGCTGACCTGCTGCTGAACCGTCGCTCCTACGTCGGCCTGCAGGACTACTGGGGCAAGCTGGTGCTGGGCAAGAACCTGTCGATTGCCAACGACGTCTGGTACATCGACCCGACGGGCCAGCAGTTCATCGGCACCGCGACGCTGGTGCGCGGTCGCAACTGGCAGGGCAACGACAACGGCATCGAGTACACGACGCCGACCTGGGGCGGCTTCAGCGCCACCGTGCAGACGGGCCTGGGCGAGCAGACAGACGGCTTCACGAAGCTGCGCAAGGACGGCGTCTCGGTGTCGTACATCGCGCCCTCGTTCGAAGTGCGCGCCATCTACGACGTGGCGCGCGACAAGAACGGCAAGTACTCGGACCTCTTCAACCAGTCCAAGGAGCTCACGCTGGGCGGCACCGCCACCTTCTTCGACGACCTGAAGATGTTCGTCGGCTACCAGCGGCTGTCGGCACCCGATGCACCGCTCAACGCACCGAGCAAGGCCAACCACTACTGGCTGGGCGCCAACTACAGGATCACGCCGTGGCTGACGCTGATCGGCTCGATGTTCCGCGTCACGCAGAACCGGAACGCCGGCAGCGCCAACCTGTACATGCTGGGCGCGAACTACGCGCTCTCCAAGCGCACGCTGCTCTACGCATCGGTGGGCAAGGTCTACAACAGCGAGACCGCCAACTTCTCGGTGGAAGCCACCAACAACAACCCGCCCGCGGGCGGCAAGCAGTCGGGCACGTACTTCGGCATCAGCCATACGTTCTGACGTCGCACGCAATCACACAGGGAGCAAAAAAATGACTGAATGTGTTGTGTCCACGCGTGCGATCGGCGGCGCGATGGCGGCGATGGTTCTGGCGCTCGGCCTGGCGGGGTGCGGGGGTGGTGGGGGCGGAGGCGGGAGCGGGTTCTTTCCGCTGCCAGGTGGTGGAGGTGACAGCGGTGGCGGCGATCCCGTTGCGCCTGTCGTGCCGACCGATCCTGTCGCTCCGGTCGATGCGACGAATCTCTATGTCTCTCCCACGGGCAGCGACCAGAACCCCGGCACGCAGGCCAGGCCCTTCGCCACGCTGAAGCAGGCCGTGGCGAAGGCCACCGCCGATGCGCAGGCCGGCGCCGGCAGCGTGCCGCCCGCGGGCCGGACGATCTTTCTCGACCAGGGCACGCACTACCTGGCATCGACCATCGTGCTCGGCCCGGCGCTGTCGGGCGCGCCCGGCAAGCCCTTCACGATCGCCGCGGTGCCCGGCACGCAGCCCGTGCTCAGCGGCGCGCGAAGGCTCGATGCGCTGCAATGGTCGATGACCGGCAACGGCGTCTGGACCGCCGCCACGGACGGCACCGATTTCGACGACCTGTACATCGATGGCGAGCGCCAGGTGCGTGCGCGCTATCCCAACTTCCAGCCACGCAGCGAATCGGGCGAGAGGATCTTCTTCAACGGCAGCGGCAAGGCGACGGACCCGGCGCGCGTGGCGACCTGGAAGAACCCCCAGGGCGGCTATGCGCACGTGATGCTGAATGCCGAGTGGGGCGACATCCACTACCAGATCAAGGGCAAGAAGCCCGGCAACACGCTCGAGCTGAGCGAAGGCACGGGCAACAACCGCATGGAGCAGGGCCCGAACTGGAGCGTCAGCTTCGTCGAGAACATCTTCGAGGAGCTCGATGTGCCGCAGGAGTGGTTCCATGACGTGGCGGGCAAGAAGCTCTACTTCATTCCGAAGACGGGCAGCGATCCGCGGACCGCACGCATCGAGGTGAGCGGCGGCGCCGACAAGGGCCTTGTCGAGCAGTTGATCGTGCTGAAGGGATCGGAGGCGACGCCGGTCCACGACGTGGCCATCAAGGGCCTCGTGCTCACGCAGACCGGCACCACCTTCATGAAGACCACCGAGCCGCTGCTGCGCAGCGACTGGAAGGTCTTCCGGGGCGGCGCCGTCTACATCGAAGGCGCCGAAGACGTGGAGATCGCCGGCAACGACATGCATGCGCTGGGCGGCAACGCAGTGTTCGTGAGCGGCTACAACCGCCGCGTCGCGGTGCGCGGCAACGAGATCCAGGACGTCGGTGCGAGCGGCATTCTTTTCGTCGGCTTGCCCGAGGCGGTGCGCTCGCCCGGCTTTCATTACGCGGCCAGGACCAGCTACGCCGAGATGGACAAGACGCCCGGGCCGAAGACCAATGCCTACCCGTCGCAGTCCATCGCCGAGAACAACCTCATCCATGACATCGGCTTCAGGGAGAAGCAGGCCACCGGCGTGGAAATCTCGATGGCCTCGGAGATCACGGTGCGCAGCAACAGCATCTACGGCACGCCGCGCGCGGGCATCAACATCGGCGACGGCACCTGGGGCGGCCATGTGCTGGAGTTCAACGACGTGTTCGACACGGTGCTGGAAACCGGCGACCACGGCGCCTTCAACTCGTGGGGCCGCGACCGGTACTGGGGGCAGCTCCCGCCGGGCAATTCGGGCAACGCGAACGCCGACCTCACCGCGCACCCGGAGATGCCGTTCCTGGATGCGATGAAGCCCACCGCGATCCGCAACAACCGCTTTCGCTGCGACCACGGATGGGACATCGACCTGGACGACGGCTCGACCAACTACGTGATCGAGAACAACGTGCTGCTCAAGGGCGGGCTGAAGAACCGCGAAGGCTTCAAGCGCATCAACCGCAACAACGTCCTGGTGAACAACACTTTCCATCCGCACGTGTGGTTCGCCAACAGCCTGGACCGCTTCGAGAAGAACATCGTGATGGGGGCCTACCAGCCGATCGGCGTAGGCAGCGGCAACAACGGCGAACTCGTCGACAACAACCTGCTGCCGACCACCGCCGCGCTGAAGGCCGCGCAGGCCATCGGCTGGGATGCCAACTCGAAGGTCTCGGGCGATCCGATGTTTGCCGACGGCGAGAAAGGCGACTTCACGGTCGCGGCCAACTCGCCGGCCCTGGGCGTCGGATTCCAGAACATCGCGATGGACAAGTTCGGCGTGCAGGACCCGCGCTTGAAGCCCAGGGCGAAGAAACCGGTCTTCGATCCGCTGAACGTCCAGGTGGTGGTGCTGGAGACGCCGTCGGACTTTCTCGGAGCGCAGGTCAAGTCGGTGGAAACGGAGGGCGAGCGCTCCGCGGCGGGCCTGCCCAGCGTGGCGGGTGTGCTGGTGCAGTCCGTGTCGGCGGGCTCGGACGCGGCGACCAGCGGCGTGCTCGCCAACGATGTCTTCCTGCAGGCCACGGTGGCCGGCCAGGTGAAGGACATCGTGGACAGCAACGACCTGAACGCCGCCCTCGGCGCGGAGGCTGCGAACGGCAAGCTGCACGTGAAGGTCCAGCGCAACAACGTGACGACGGAGTTCGACCTGGTCTTTCCATCGCTGGCCGTGCACAACGACGACTGGTCGGGCATCGCCGTCAGCGGCAGCTGGGGGCGTTCCACCAACCGCAACCCGGCGTCGGGCGACTTCAATTTCGATGTGCGCTACACCCAGGCGAACGGCGATGAAATGACCGTCGCCTTCACCGGGACCGGCGTGCGCGTGCTGGCGCCGGTCGATACGGCGGCGGTGCAGTTCGCCGCCTCGCTCGATGGCGCCACCGCACAGAACATCACCATTCCGGCCGTCGCGGTGTACAAGGGCCAGAGAACGGTCTACAGCGCGGCGGGCCTCACCGCGGGCCCGCATACCTTGGTACTCAAGAAGGTGGCGGGTGCCTACCTGCAGATCGATCGCGTCGATGTGACGCAGTAAGCCGATGACTTCCACAAGACTCCAGAACAAGACGATCCTGGTCACCGCGGCCGCGCAGGGCATCGGCCTTGCCACCGCGTTGGCCTGCGCGAGCGAAGGCGCGCAGGTGATCGCGACCGACATCAACGCCGCGCTTCTGGACAAGCTGGCGCATGCGTCGCCCGGCATCCGCACGGCGGTGCTGGATGTGCGCAGCGCGGATGCCATTGCCGCACTGGCGGCCGGATTGCCCGCGCTGGATGGGCTCTTCAACTGCGCGGGCTACGTGCACCACGGCAGCGTGCTCGATTGCGACGAGGCCGCATGGGACTTCAGCTTCGACCTCAACGTCAAGAGCATGTACCGCATGGTGCGCGCCTTCCTGCCGGGCATGCTCGACAAGGCGGCGCAGGAAGGCGGCGGCGCATCGATCGTCAACATGGCGTCGATGGCTTCGTCGGTCAAGGGATTCCAGAACCGCTTTGCCTATGGCGCCTCCAAGGCCGCGGTGATCGGCATGACCAAGGCCCTGGCGGCAGACCACGTGCGGCAAGGCCTGCGCTGCAATGCGCTGTGCCCCGGCACGGTGGACACGCCCTCGCTGCGCGAGCGCATCGCCGCCGCGCCCGACCCGGTGCAGGCCGAGCGCGACTTCATTGCGCGACAGCCCATGGGCCGCCTCGCGGTGGCGGAGGACATCGCGCCGCAGGTGGTGTACCTGATGAGCGACGAGTCGCGCTTCGTCACGGGCCAGGTGGTGCTGGTCGATGGCGGCGTTACCATCTGACGAGAGACGAAGGGTGCCAAGCAGCATGACACAGCGCATCGACTCGCATCAGCATTTCTGGCGACCCACGCGCGGCGACTACGCGTGGCTGCGCGCCGATGTGCCCGCGCTGGCGCCGCTCGTGCGCAACTTCCTTCCCGAGCATCTCGCACCCCTGCTGCAGGCGCACGGCGTGGCGCGGACGGTGCTGGTGCAGGCGGCCGAATCGGAAGCAGAGACCGACTTCATGCTCGAGCTGGCCACGGCGCACGATGCGATCGGCGGCGTGGTCGGCTGGGTCGACCTGAGCAGCCGCGATGCCGCGGCCTCGCTGGAACGCATGGCACGACACCCCAAGTTCAAGGGCGTGCGGCCGATGCTGCAGGACCTGCCCGATGACGACTGGATCGCACGCAAGCCGCATCCCGAGGCGATCCGCACGATGGTGCGGCTGGGCCTGCGCTTGGATGCATTGGTGAAGCCGCGCCATCTGCCATCGCTGCTTCGATTCGTGAACGCGTGGCCCCAACTGCCCGTGGTGATCGACCATGCAGCGAAGCCCGAGGTGGGCGACGCAGAAGACGGCGAGGCCTTCGCCGCCTGGCGCCGGCACATGACGGAGCTGGCCGCGCTGCCCCAGGTCTGCTGCAAGTTCTCGGGCCTCTGGACCGAGGCGCCGGCCGCGATGCGTGGCGACGCCGATGCGCTGGTGCGCGCCATCCGCCCGGTCTGGGGCGTGCTGCTGCGCTGCTTCGGCCCCGGCCGCCTGATGTGGGGCAGCGACTGGCCGGTGCTCACGCTGGCCGGCGACTACGCGGGCTGGATCGCGGCGAGCGAAGCGCTCATCGGCAGCCTGCCGCCGCACGGGCAGGAGCAGGTCTGGCACCGCACCGCGCAGCATTTCTACGGCATCCCATCGACGAACTGAACAACGCGCCATCTCATGCAACCCATCGTCACCATCCGCGACCTCTGCAAGTCCTTTGCCGGCGTGCGCGCCCTGGACAAGGCGCAGTTCGACCTGCTGCCCGGCGAGGTGCATGCGCTCATGGGCGAGAACGGCGCGGGCAAGTCCACGCTCATGAAGGTGCTCGCCGGCGTCTACAGCAAGGACTCGGGCGAGGTGTCGATCGACGGCCAGCCCGTGGACATCGCGAGCCCGCGCGCCGCGCAGGCACTGGGCATCGGGATCATCCATCAGGAGCTGAACCTGATGAACCACCTGAGCGCCGCGCAGAACATCTTCATCGGCCGCGAGCCGCGCGGGCGCCTGGGCCTGTTCATCGACGAGGAGGCGATGCGCACCGAGGCCGAGCGCATCTTCGCGCGCATGAACCTGCGGCTGGACCCGCACACGCCAGTGGGCGAACTCACGGTGGCCAAGCAGCAGATGGTGGAGATCGCGAAGGCGCTCTCGTTCGATTCGCGCGTGCTCATCATGGACGAGCCCACCGCCGCGCTCAACAACGAGGAGGTGGCCGACCTGTTCCGCATCATCGGCCAGCTGAAGTCGCAGGGCGTGGCCATCGTCTACATCTCCCACAAGATGGACGAGTTGAAGCGCATCGCCGACCGCGTGACGGTCATGCGCGACGGCCAGTACATCGCCACCGTGTCGATGGCCGCGACGCCGATGGACACGCTCATCGCCATGATGGTGGGCCGCCAGCTCACCGAGGTGGAGAACGATTTTCCCGACACCTCGGGCAACGAGATCGTGCTGGAGGCCCGCGGCATCACGCGCGGCGCGATGGTGCGCGATGCGAGCTTCGTCTTGCGCAAAGGCGAGATCCTGGGCTTCGCGGGGCTCATGGGCGCGGGCCGCACGGAGCTCGCGCGCGCGGTGTTCGGCGCGGACCCCATCGACGCGGGCGAGGTCTTCGTGCGCGGCAGGAAGGTGTCGATCCGGTCGCCCGAGGACGCGGTGTCGCACGGCATCGGCTACCTCTCCGAAGACCGCAAGCACTTCGGCCTGGCGACCGGCATGGACGTGGAGACCAACATCGCGCTGCCGAGCATGAAGAAGTTCCTGTCGATGGGCGTCTTCATCGACCAGGCGGCCATCGAGGCGGCGGGCGAGCGCTATGTGAAGCAGCTCAACATCAAGACGCCCTCGGTGCGCCAGCAGGTGCGACTGCTCTCGGGCGGAAACCAGCAGAAGATCGTGATCGCCAAGTGGCTGCTGCGCGACTGCAGCGTGCTCTTCTTCGACGAGCCCACGCGCGGCATCGACGTGGGCGCCAAGGCCGAGATCTATCGCCTCCTGAACGAGCTGGCGGCCCAGGGCAAGGCCATCGTGATCATCTCTTCGGAGCTGCCCGAGATATTGCGCGTGAGCCACCGCGTGCTGGTGATGTGCGAAGGCCGCATCACCGGCGAACTCGCGGGGCGCGAAGCCTCGCAGGAAAAGATCATGCAGCTCGCCACCCGGCGCGAAGCTGCAGCCACCGCATGACGACTGGAGACAACCCCTTGACGACCCCCACCGCTACCACCGCCGCCGCCAGCACCAGCACCAGCACCAGCACCATGGATGCGCCCGGCTTCTCGCTGAAGGCGCGGCTCTTTCGGCCCGCGACGCGCCAGAAGCTCCTGGCCTTCGCCAGCCTCATCGCGCTGATGGTGTTCTTCAGCTTCGCGTCGCCGCAGTTTTTGCAGACCGACAACCTCGTGAGCATCCTGCAGTCGACCGCGGTGAACGGCGTGCTGGCCATTGCCTGCACCTTCGTCATCATCACCGCGGGCATCGACCTGTCGGTGGGCACGCTCATGACCTTCTGCGCCGTCATGGCCGGCGTGGTGCTCACCTACATGGGCATGCCGCTCGCGCTGGGCATCGCGGCGGCGATCTTCTTCGGTGCGCTGGCCGGGTTCGTCTCGGGCGTTTTGATCGCCAAGCTCAAGATACCGCCCTTCATCGCGACGCTCGGAATGATGATGCTGCTCAAGGGCCTGTCGCTCGTGATCTCGGGCACCAAGCCGATCTACTTCAACGACACGCCGGACTTTCCGGCGATCTCGCAGGACTCGCTGATCGGCTATTTCATTCCGTCGCTGCCGATTCCGAATGCGGTGCTGATCCTGTTCGTGGTGGCGATTGCCGCGAGCATCCTGCTCAACAAGACGATCTTCGGCCGCTACACCTTCGCGCTCGGCAGCAACGAGGAGGCGGTGCGGCTCTCGGGCGTGAACACCGACTTCTGGAAGGTCCTGGTCTACACGGTGAGCGGGGGCATCTGCGGCATCGCGGGCCTCTTGATCGCCTCGCGCCTGAACTCCGCGCAGCCGGCGCTCGGGCAGGGCTACGAGCTCGATGCGATCGCCGCGGTGGTCATCGGCGGCACGTCGCTCAGCGGCGGCACCGGCACCATCGTCGGCACGATCATCGGTGCCTTCATCATGAGCGTGCTGACCAACGGCCTGCGCATTCTTTCGGTCGCACAGGAGTGGCAGACCGTGATCACGGGCGTGATCATCATCCTGGCCGTGTACGCGGACATCCTGCGCCGCCGCAGCAGCAACAAGCACTGACCCGCCCCCATTCATTTCTACAACCACAGGAGACCTTTGCATGATTCAACGAAGAGCAGTCACCACCGCGATCGGCGCAGCCCTCATCGGCCTGTCGGGTTTTGCACAAGCACAGCAGGCGCAGGAGATCTACATCCCGCTCGTCTCCAAGGGCTTCCAGCACCAGTTCTGGCAGGCCGTGAAGTCCGGCGCCGAGCAGGCCGCGAAGGACCTGAAGGTCAAGGTGAGCTTCGAGGGGCCCGAGTCGGAGTCGATGGTCGACAAGCAGATCGACATGCTCTCGGCCGCGCTCGCGAAGAAGCCGCAGGCCATCGGCTTCGCGGCACTTGATAGCCAAGCCGCCATTCCGCTCCTGAAGAAGGCGCAGGCCGCGAAGATTCCCGTGGTGGCGTTCGATTCGGGCGTGGACAGCGACATTCCCGTGACCACCACCACGACCGACAACAAGGCGGCCGCTGCGCTCGCCGCCGACAAGATGGCCGAGCTGATCGGCAAGTCGGGCGAGGTCGCGCTCGTGGTGCACGACCAGACCAGCCGCACCGGCGTGGACCGGCGCGACGGGTTCGTCAACCGCATCAAGTCGACCTACCCGAACATCAAGATCGTGAGCGTGCAGTACGGCGGTGGCGACCAGCTGAAATCGACCGAGATCACCAAGTCGATATTGCAGGCCTCGCCGAACCTGAAGGGCATCTTCGGCGCCAACGAGGGCTCGGCCATCGGCGTGGTCAATGGCGTGAAGGAGATGAAGCGCAACGGCAAGGTCGTGGTCATCGGCTACGACTCGGGCAAGCAGCAGAAGAACGCGATCATCGACGGCAGCATGGCCGGCGCGATCACGCAGAACCCGGTGGGCATGGGCTACAAGACCGTGGAGATGGCGGTGAAGGCGATCAAGGGCGAGAAGCTGCCCAAGGTCGTGGACACGGGCTTCTTCTGGTACGACAAGTCGAACATCGCGGACCCCAAGATCGCGGCCGTTCTGTACGACTGATCCCTCTCTCTCTGTCTCTCTTCGAAGACCCCGTTCATGACCATCGTTCGATCCATGCGCGTACTGGACGTGCGCTTTCCCACTTCGCAGCAGCTCGACGGCTCCGACGCGATGAACCCCGACCCGGACTACTCCGCGGCGTATGTCGTGCTGGAGACCGACCAGCCGGGGCTCGAGGGCCACGGCCTGACCTTCACGATCGGCCGCGGCAACGAGATCTGCTGCGCGGCCATCGAGGCGATGCGCCACCTGGTCGTCGGGCTCGACCTGCAGTGGGTGGCCCAGGACATGGGCCGCTTCTGGCGGCACATCACCTCCGACAGCCAGCTGCGCTGGATCGGCCCCGACAAGGGCGCGATTCACCTGGCGACCGGCGCGGTGGTCAATGCGATGTGGGACCTGTGGGCCAAGTCCGAAGGCAAGCCGGTGTGGCAGCTGGTGGCGGACATGAGCCCCGAGGAACTGGTGCGCTGCATCGACTTTCGCTATATCACCGACTGCATCACGCCCGAAGAGGCGCTCGCGTTGTTGCGCGATGCGGCTGTCGGAAAGGAGGACCGCATCGCCACGCTGAAGGCCGAGGGCTACCCCTGCTACACCACGTCGGCGGGATGGCTCGGCTATTCCGACGAGAAGCTGCGGCGGCTCGCGCAGGAGGCGGTCGATGCGGGGTTCAACCACGTCAAGCTGAAGGTGGGGCGCGACCTGCAGGACGACATCCGCCGGCTGACCGTGGCGCGCGAGGTGCTCGGGCCCGACCGGCATCTGATGATCGACGCCAACCAGGTGTGGGAGGTCGACCAGGCCATCGACTGGGTGAAGCAGCTCGCCTTCGCAAAGCCCTGGTTCATCGAGGAGCCGACGAGCCCGGACGACGTCGAAGGCCACCGCAAGATCCGCGAAGGCATCGCGCCGATGGTGAAAGTGGCCACGGGCGAGATGTGCCAGAACCGCATCATGTTCAAGCAGTTCATCATGCGCGGCGCCATCGATGTGGTGCAGATCGATTCGTGCCGGCTCGGCGGGGTGAACGAGATTCTTGCGGTGATGCTGATGGCCGCGAAGTACAGGCTGCCCGTGTGTCCGCATGCCGGGGGCGTGGGGCTGTGCGAGTACGTGCAGCACCTGTCGATGATCGATTACCTGTGCATCTCGGGCACGCGCGAAGGGCGGGTGATCGAGTACGTGGACCACCTGCACGAGCACTTCGTCGAGCCGTGCGTGGTTCGCGATGCGGCGTACATGCCGCCGACGGGGGCGGGCTTCTCGATCACGATGAAGCCGGAGTCGCTGGAGCGCTATCGCTTTCGCGGGTAAATGAGCAACAAGAAGGGCGTCGCGCAGTCATGGACTTGAATCTGAAAGACAAGGTGGTGCTCGTCACCGGTGGCGGCAGCGGCATCGGCGCAGCCATTTCGCTCACGCTCGCGCGCGAAGGCGCGGTGCCGGTGATCTGCGGGAAGAATCCGCTGGATGCGGCGTTCGAAGAAGAACTGCGCGGGCTGCAGCCGCGGGCGCGGTTTCTCCAGTTCGAACTGATGGAGGAGGCGGCTTGCGGCAAGGCGATCGCAAGCGCTGTCGCGGAGTTCGGGCGCATCGACGGGCTGGTCAACAACGCGGGTGTGAACGACAGCGTGGGCCTTGAAGCGGGGCGCGAGGCGTTCATTGCGTCGCTGGACCGGAACCTCATTCACTACTACGTGATGGCGCATTTCTGCCTGCCGCACCTGAAGGCGAGCCGCGGGGCCATCGTGAACATCTCTTCGAAGACCGCGCTGACGGGGCAGGGCAATACGAGCGGCTACACCGCGGCCAAGGGCGCGCAGTTGTCGCTGACGCGCGAGTGGGCGGCTTCATTGCTGGAGGACGGTGTGCGCGTCAACGCGGTGATTCCCGCCGAAGTGATGACGCCGCTGTACCAGCGCTGGATCTCGGCCTTCGACGAACCCGACCGCAAGCTCGCCACCATCACCGAAAAGATCCCGTTGGGACGCAGGATGACGACGCCAGAGGAGATTGCGAACACCGTGGTGTTCCTGCTTTCCGACACGGCTTCTTCGCACACGACGGGGCAGTGGGTGTTCGTGGATGGCGGGTATACGCATCTGGACCGGGCGCTGACCTGATCTTTTCTCTCAACGATTCTGGATTGAACGACCCATGCGCCACTGCCTTGCCCTCGACCTGAAAGACGACCCGGCGCTGATCGCGGAATACGAAGCGCACCACCGCGACATCTGGCCCGAGGTGCGCGCGCATCTGCACGCGCATGGTGTGACGGGAATGGAGATCTACCGGCTCGGCACGCGGATGGTGATGTTGATGGAGACGGACGATGCGCGGTATGACGCGGGGGCGATGGCGGCTGCATCGCGCGACGATCCGAAGATTCGCGAGTGGGAAGCGCTGATGTGGAAGTTTCAGGCGCCGACGCCTTGGACGCCTGAAGGGGAGAAGTGGATCGCCATGGATCGGATCTTCGAGCTGTGACGAAAAACGGACCCCGAAGGGTCCGCTGTTCTAAAGACTGTTCACTGCCTATTTGGGCGAGTAGGTCATCTTCGTCACGAGCCAGGACGATTTCGTATCGCCGCCCTTGAGCAGTTGACCTTGGTAAGGGCCTTCCGCAGCCAGCCAGAACTCCCTGGTGGCGTCCGTCGAGATCACCGAAGCACCGACCGTGATCTTCAGCGAGAGCTTGCAGGTATCGAACGTGCCCAGCGGCGTTTCCAGCTTCTCGCGGCCGACATAAGTCAATTCGCCGGTTGCCGCGATGGAGGTCGCCGGATCACTGCGGCCATCGACGACCTTGGTCTTGGTGATCGTTGATTTCTGGCTCGCAACCTGGCCGGGCTTCATGTCGACCGGGAACGTAAACGGCGGCTCATACGCCTGCGAAACAAAAATGAGCTTGTCCATCGCAGGAAAGCCGGGGGGAAACGTAGCTGCAAACTCCGGATCTACCGTCTGCGTGTATGTCGTGGACTTGCCGTAAAGCAGGATGTTTCCACCGACCAAATCCTTGTACTCTTTTTTGACGGTACTTTGCAGGGCCCGCATGATCCTCACGGTGCTCGATTCGACATTGGCGGAAATCGGATTGGCGCCAGCAAACGCTTCTCGTTTTTCGGTCACGCTCTTTCTATGGAAAGGGTCGGATGCCGCATCCGCGCCGACCTTCGCTGCCTCGAATTCAACCGTTGTTCCTTCGCGGAAATCGGCTTCATTGAAGCAGGGAGCCGAGTTGTCCGCCACGGGCTCCGAGGGCGGCGCTGGTGCTGGTGCAGGCGCAATCGGCAAGATGGGAAATCCGCCTCCGCCTCCGCCTCCACCACCGCCACCGCCACCGCCACATGCAGAGATCGCTGCAGCAGCGGCTGCAATGGCGAGAAGCCGCGCGCGCGGCATGTTGTTGAGAACTGCGTTCTTCAAAATTCCTCCTCTTTGATATTGGAGGCCGATTATTGGTTGTAATTTTTTGTTCGCTGAGAACAAATTGACTCCATCAGAATCAGCTTCTGGTTGGCGTGGAATAAGTCACGAAAGCCCACCAAGGCCCCGAGGTGCGCTGTCAGTAGTTGGTCGGGCTAGGCATTCATTGCGTAGCAATAAGAGTTACTTTGGCGCGCAAGATCTAAATCGTTAGGTCGGCTGTTTTGATTCGCCGCCGTAATTTTTCATTGACTAGCCTCACCAGCCTCACCAGCCTCACCAGCCTCACCAGCCTCACCAGCCTCACCAGTGCACGCAAGTCCGCAATGCAGGCGACTGAGCGTTTGCTGTTTCCAAAGATTGGGGAGCGAGGGCGCACGAGCCGGCTATGGCTTTCGAGGGTTTCGATTGACTGAAACCGACGCACTGCTTAACGCCAATCAAGGGCGGCGGCCCTAAAGGTTGGCGTACCGGGAAACCACTTGCGTGAAACCGGCCGGGCGCGAGCCCGCCTATCGAGCCGCCTGAACAGAGGCATTGTCAAAGGCCGTAGATCGCAACGGTGGCCCAGAAGGCAATCCATAGTGCGCACAGTGCCAGCAGGATCATCGCGACCAGGTACGCAACCAAGTAGACGATGCGCCTTCCGATGCCATGACTGCTGGGAACCTGATTTCGGTATATCAGCCCAGCCCACAGAAGCAGCGCCGCGGCAATGAAGGCCATCGAGGTTCCTGACAGCGTCAGGATTTCGTGCCGCTCCAGGCCGGTGAACAGAAGATTCAATACCGGCATCGACACGGCCCACGCCAGCGCATTCAGCACCAATCGCGAGCCAATGCTCATCGGATGGCCTCGCCCTTGAAGAAATGCCCGGGAATGGGGTTCTCCCATCCGGGTGTCTGGAACCCTGGCGCGGAGATCTCTGGTGCATGGCCCATCACGCTCTGGAGCAGGCCTGCAACATACGAACTGCTGTTGTATTCGCCCGCCCGCATCTGCGATCCGCGGATGTTTTTCGGGGCCGAGTACGGCGCGACATAGCTCACGAATTTCTGCGAGTTCACGGTGATGCGGTGGGCGAACTCTCGTCGGCTCATGCCCTGCGGTGGCTGCAGCGCAATCTTCACTCTTGCTCCGCTGGGAAGCGCGTTGTCGTATCTGTTGGTCCTGATCAAGGCCATGTTGCGGATGCCGGCTTCCATCATCGTCGGTTGCCCGTCCAGAACAGTGATGCCGTCGTAGGCGTCGTCGATGATGATCGAGAAATGCAGGTCGGGCGGATCGGGCCAACTGACATACCCGATGGGGCCCGCGGCAATCCGCCCATAGAGCGTGACGGTCGGCTCCGAATGTTGCGCCTCTGCGACCGATGCTTTGTCTGTGCTCGATGGATGCGCGCGAGTCGGTTGTGGTGCGCCCAGTGCGCCGGCTGAGTTTTGTGCTGTCATGTTGCGCTCCCTGTTGGACCGTTGCGGCCTCATGGAAATCATAGGGAGAGCTATGCCGTACTTTCGCAGAAGGGCGCGCGCGAATCTTCGGCAACCGTGACGCAAGTGGGTTGCGAGTCGCTGCAATCGCGACCAATGGTGAACGCCGCCGAGAAAGACCTCAGCCCAACCGCATCGACAGTTCCACGTCGTCGGCAAATGGCACGGACAGATATCCGCTATCAGGCGAGCGCACGCGCGCCAGGTACTCTGGGCTGTAGTCGGCGTTGTCCGCCACGATCAGTGCCCCTGGCCGCAGGCGGGGTTCGATCAATGCCAGCACATCGTTGTACAGCGACTTGGCGCCATCGAGCAGCAAGAGGTCGATGGATTCAGGGAGGTCGACTGCAAGCGTCTTCAGCGCATCGCCTTCGCGGATTTCCACCAAGTCGCTCACGCCCCCTTCAGCCAAATGCTCGCGGGCCTTGGCGATCTTCGACGGTTCGAACTCGCTGCTGATCAGCCGTCCACCACCGTTGTCGCGCAGCGCCGCGGCCATGTACAGGGTGGACAGGCCGAAGGAGGTGCCGAACTCCACGATGTGCCGCGCGCTCGTGCTGCGCGCCAGCTGGTACAGCAGCACGCCGGTCTCGCGCGACACGGGCAGCCACAGGTCCTTGAGCCGGCTGTAGAAGTCGAGGTATTCGGTCTTGCTGTGCATCAGTCGTTGGCGTTCCGCCGGGCTGATGCCGGCAACGGCAGGGCTGGTGGCCGCGCCGGCCTCCTGGAACAGGCGGTCCAGCAAGGGGGCGAGGGGTGCGGTGGTCAAGGTCGTCGTCACAGGGTTCTTTCGTTTGAAAAGCAGATGCGAAATAATATGAAGAACCCTTCATGTTTTCCATTCGCGTTCCGCAGCGCTCCCATGACCGACCGTCGAAGCACCCCGATCTCCTCTCGCAGACAGCCCAAGCAGGCGCGCTCGGCCGATCTCCTTGGGGCCATTCTTCAGGCAGCTGTTCAGGTTTTGGCGAAGGAAGGCGTGCACCGCTTCACGACGACGCGCGTCGCCGAGCGGGCTGGCGTGAGCGTCGGATCGGTCTATCAATACTTCCCGAACAAGGCGTCGATCCTGTTTCGCCTGCAGAGCGACGAATGGCGGCAGACGACGGAAATGATGCGCGGCATCCTCGGGGACACGCAGCGGCCCGCGCTGGAGCGCCTGCGCCTGCTCACGCATGCCTTCGTCCGTTCCGAGTGCGAGGAAGCAGAAGTGCGAACGGCGCTCGGCGACGCCGCGCCGTTCTATCGGGATGCGCCCGAGGCGCAGGAGGTGCGCGCTGCCGGCGACGAGATCGTCCGCGTGTTCATGGCAGAGGCGCTGCCAAAGGCTTCAGACGCCACGCGCGCCATGGCGGGCGACCTGATCATTGCAACGCTCAGCGCGGTGGGGAAGGAATTTTCCGAGAGCCCCCGAACCTACGCCCAGACCGCGGCCTGGGCGGATTCGATGGCCGACATGTTCTGCGTCTACATGGAGAGCCTCCAGAGACGCCTAGCCAATCAGTGATCAGTGATCGTGATGCAGGTAGCTCGCCTGCCTCGGCAACCGCAAGCTCACCAGGAACGCAATCACCATCATCCCGCTCACGTACCAGAAGAACACCGACTCGTGCCCCAGTGACTTGAGCCCCAGCGCCACGTATTCGGCCGATCCACCGAAGATCGCATTGGCCACCGCATAGGCCAGGCCAACACCGAGCGCGCGCACTTCGGGCGGAAACATCTCCGCCTTCACGATCCCGCTGATCGACGTATAGAAGCTCACGATCGCCAGCGCCACGATGATCAGCACGAAGGCCAGCACCGGGCTCGTCGTGTACTGCAGCGCCGTCAGGATCGGCACGGTGGCAAGCGCACCCAGACCACCGAACAGCAGCATGTTGGTCCGCCGCCCGATGCGGTCCGACAGCGCGCCGAACAACGGCTGCATGCACATGTAGACGAACAGCGCGCCGGTCATCACGTAGCTCGCCGTCTTGATCGGCAGGTGCACCGTGTTCACCAGGTACTTCTGCATGTAGGTGGTGAAGGTGTAGAAGATCAGCGAGCCGCCGGCCGTGTACCCCAGCACCGTGAGAAACGCCGGCGTGTGGTGCTTGAAGAGCCCGGCCATGCTGCCGGCCTCCTTGTTGGCCTTGGCCTCGGCGCTCTGCGTTTCATGCAGCGTGCGGCGCAGCAGCAGCGCGACGACCGCGGCGATGGCGCCGATCACGAATGGAATGCGCCAGCCCCACGACTTGAGCTCGGCCTCGGTGAGCAACTGCTCCAGCACCACGATCACGAGCACCGCGAGCAGCTGCCCGCCGATCAGCGTGACGTACTGGAACGACGAGAAGAAGCCGCGCTGTCCGCGCAGCGCCACCTCGCTCATGTAGGTCGCCGTGGTGCCGTATTCGCCACCCACCGAGAGGCCCTGGAACAGCCGGCACACCAAGAGCAGGAACGGCGCCCATGCACCGATCTGCGCATAGGTCGGCAAACATGCGATGACCAGCGAGCCGGCGCACATCATCGTCACCGAGATCAGCATCGAGGTCTTGCGCCCGAGCCTGTCGGCCACTCGGCCGAAGAGCCAGCCGCCGATGGGCCGCATGAGGAAGCCGGCGGCGAACACGCCCGCCGTGTTGAGCAGCTGCGCGGTCGGGTCCGACTTGGGGAAGAAGGCCGGCGCGAAGTAGAGCGCCGAGAACGCATACACGTAGAAGTCGAACCACTCGACCAGGTTGCCCGACGAGGCCGCCATGATGGCGAAGACGCGGTGCCGTTTTTCTTCGGCCGTGTAGTGCGGGGGATTGGACGAAGAGGCCGCCTGGCCTCCTTGGGTGGGCGTGACTGCGCTCATGATGGCTGTGCCGCCGTGCAGGCCGGCTATGTTGTTGTCGCTACAACATTTTGCCCCTGCACGGGGGTGGCGCGTGTCAGCAAGAACCGCATCCGCCTACCCCCGAAGGGGCCTTAGAAGGTCCCGGGCAGCAGGATGCTCGAATCGACCGTGTCGATCTGCGTGTGGCCGCAAAAGGCCATGGTGATGTCCAGCTCCTTGTGGATGATCTGCAGCGCGCGCGTCACGCCCTCCTGGCCGTGGGCGCCCAGGCCGTAGAGAAAACTGCGGCCGATCATCGTGCCGCGGGCGCCGAGCGCGCGGGCCTTGAGCACGTCTTGTCCGCTGCGGATGCCGCCATCCATCCACACCTCGATCTCGCTGCCCACGGCCTCCACGATGGCCGGCAGCGCGGCGATGGAGGAGGGCGCGCCGTCGAGCTGGCGGCCGCCGTGGTTCGACACGATGAGCGCATCGGCGCCGCTCGAGGCTGCAAGGCGCGCATCTTCCACGTCCATGATGCCCTTCAGGATGAGCTTGCCGCCCCAGAGCTTCTTGATCCACTCCACGTCGGCCCAGCTGAGCGCAGGGTCGAACTGCTCGGCGGTCCATGACGAGAGCGACGAGAGATCGTTCACGTTCTTGGCATGGCCCGCGATGTTGCCGAAGGTGCGGCGCTTGGTGCCCAGCATGCCCATGCACCAGCGCGGCTTGGTCGCCAGGTCGATGAGGTTCTTGAAGGTAGGCTTGGGCGGCGCGGTGAGGCCGTTCTTGATGTCCTTGTGGCGCTGGCCGAGGATCTGCAGGTCCAGCGTGAGCTGCAGCGCGGACACGTTGGCGGCCTTGGCGCGCTCGATCAGGCGTTCGATGAAGTCGCGGTCCTTCATCACGTAGAGCTGGAACCAGAAGGGGTGGCGGTCGGTGTTCTCGGCAATGTCCTCCAGCGAGCAGATGCTCATGGTCGAGAGCGTGAACGGAATGCCGAAGGCCTTGGCCGCGCGGGCCCCCAGGATTTCGCCGTCGGCGTGCTGCATGCCCGTGAGTCCGGTGGGCGCGATGGCCACGGGCATGGCCACGTCCTGGCCGACCATGGTGGTGCGGGTGGAGCGGCCCTCCATGTTCACGGCCACGCGCTGGCGCAGCTTGATCTTCTGGAAGTCGCTCTCGTTGGCGCGGTAGGTGCCCTCGGTCCACGCGCCGGAGTCGGCGTAGTCGTAGAACATCTTCGGCACGCGCCGCTTGGCGATCACCCGCAGGTCTTCGATGTTGGTGATCTTGGAAAGGTCGGCCACGGGGGAATCTCCTGGGTTGTCTCTGATGGTTCGTTCGATCGTTTCTCGCGAGCGGGCATTATGGGCAGGCTCCGCCGCGGGCCGAGTGTGGCGCCCGAAAGGGGCATCGATCTGAAAAATATCCGAGCCGGGCCTGAAAAGAATTCAGCCGGCTGCTCTCAATTGCCGGGGTCAGTCCCGCAGCGCCTGCCGCAGCCATTCGACGAAGGTCGCGCACTCCCAGCGCTCCATCGCCCCCGGCCGCCAGCACAGGAAGTAGGCGTTGGGCGAGGGCACGCTCTCGGCCGAGAGCCGCACGAGGCGCCCGTTCTCCAGCCAGGCGCTGCCCAGCTTCAGGTGCATGAGCACCACGCCGAAGTCTTCGGCCGCCGCGTCCAGCGCCAGGCCCAGGTCGTTGAACTGGTGGCCCGTGGCCGGCTCGGGCAGGCCGATGCCGCAGGCCTTGAACCAGATGCGCCACGATTCGAGCGGCGTGCGCAGCAGTTGCACGCGCGAGACCTCCGCATCGGTCGCAAAGCCATCGAACGGCCCATGGCGCTGCAGGTACGCCGGGCTGCAGGCGGGCGCCACGTCGTCGGCCAGCAGCTGGCAGAACTCCCTGTCGTGAAAAGGCCCGGTGCCAAAGCGCAGCTCCAGGTCGGCCTCTTCGGCCGTCATGTTGCGCACGGGCATGGTCACCTGCAGCATCAGCTCGATATTCGGATAAGCATCGCGAAACCGCGCGAGCCGCGGCAGCAGCATCTGGCGGGAGAACGTGGGCGTCACCGCCACGCGCAGCCGCCGCAGCTGCGTTTCGGGCTCTCGGCCGGGCACTTGCTGCAGTGCCGCAATGGCCTCGCGCACGCGGGCGAGGTAGGCCACGCCCTCGGCGCTCAGGCCGAAGTCGTTGCCCGAAAAGAGCTTGAGCTCCAGTTGAGTTTCCAACTGCCGGATGCGGTGGCTCACCGCGCTGGGCGTCACGCTCAGTTCCTCGGCCGCGAGGTTCACGCTGCGCAGCCGTGCGACGGCCTCGAAGGCCTGCAGGCCCTGGGTCGAGGGGAGTCGCGTCGATGCCATCTGTTGTTGGGTGCCCGGAGGTAGGATGTTAGCGAATCGCTGTCGGTGGCTCGTGGCGTCGTTCTCGTTTGTCTTGTGTTGCCTCGGCGATTTTTCGGTGCGTTCTGCACACCGTCTCATAACCAAATCCAACAGGAGACAAATCCATGGTCTGGCAACAGGTCTACAACCCGTTCGGCAATATGGTGGTATCTACGGCACTGGCCGCGATACCTGTGGTGGTCATGCTCGTGTGCCTCGGGCTCTTGCACGTGAAGGCGCACTATGCGGCGGGGCTCGGCCTGCTGAGCGCCGTGGTCATCGCGGTCTTCGCCTTCGGCATGCCGGCCGAGATGGCGGGCAAGGCGGCCTTCCTGGGCGGCATCACCGGCCTCCTGCCCATCGGCTGGATCGTGCTGAACATCATCTTCCTGCAGCAGCTCACCGAGCAGAACGGCAGCTTCAAGATCCTGCAGGACTCCATTGCCGGCATCACCGAAGACCGGCGCCTGCAACTGCTGCTGATCGCGTTCGCGTTCGGCGCCTTCTTCGAGGGCGCGGCGGGCTTCGGCACGCCGGTGGCGGTGACGGCCGCGATCCTCATCGGCCTGGGCTTCTCGCCGCTGGCGGCATCGGGCCTCTCGCTGATCGCCAACACGGCGCCGGTGGCCTTCGGCGCGCTCGGAACGCCGGTCATCACGCTGGCCAAGGTGCACGGCTACGACCTGATGGCGGTCACCGCGATGATCGGGCGGCAACTGCCCTTCTTCTCGCTGCTGGTGCCGTTCTGGCTCATCTGGGCCTTCTCGGGACGCAAGGGAATGATGGAAGTGTGGCCGGCCATCCTGGTGACGGGCCTGTCCTTCGCGATTCCGCAGTTCCTGGTGTCCAACTACATCGGCCCCGAGCTGGTGGACATCATCGCGGCGCTGGTGTCGATGACCTCCCTGGTGCTGTTCCTGCGCGTGTGGAAGCCCAAGACCATCTGGACCTCCGTGTCGCTCAAGGGCCACGAGAAAGATGGCGGCGAGGCCGGGCCCGCGGTCTTGCCGACGAAGCACCCGCACGCCGACGTGATCCGCGCGTGGACGCCCTGGATCATCCTCACCGTGTTCGTGTTCATCTGGGGCCTGCCGACCTTCAAGACCTGGCTCAACGGCATCTTCGCGCCCAACTTTCCGATCGAGGGGCTCAACAACATGATCGAGAAGGTGGCCCCCGTGGTGCCCAAGCCGACCAAGGAGGGCGCGGTGTACCAGCTGCTGTTGCTCTCGGCGACGGGCACCGGCATTCTGGTGTCGGCCATCGTGGGCGGGCTGGTGATGAAGTACAACCCGATCCAGCTCATCGCCGCCTATGGCCGCACGCTGTGGCTGGTGAAGTTCTCGCTGCTCACCATCATGCTGATGCTCGCGCTGGGCACGCTCACGCGCTACTCGGGGCTGGACACCACACTGGGCCTGGCCTTTGCCAACACCGGCATGTTCTACCCGTTCTTCGGCACGCTGATGGGCTGGCTGGGCGTGGCGCTCACGGGGTCCGACACGGCATCGAACGTGCTCTTCGGCGGCATGCAGAAGGTGGCGGCCGACCAGCTGGGCCTGAGCCCCAACCTCATGGGCGCGGCCAACAGCTCGGGCGGCGTGATGGGCAAGATGATCGATGCGCAATCGATCGTGGTGGCCTCCACCGCCACGCGCTGGTTCAACCACGAGGGCGAGATCCTGCGCTACGTGTTCTTCCACTCCATCGCGCTCGCGTGCCTGGTGGGCTTCTACGTGACGCTGCAGGCCTATGTGTGGCCGTTCACGCTGATGGTCGTGAAGTAGCTATTTGGCGGAGGCCACCAGCGCCTCCAGCAACCGCCGCAGGTCGTCGACGGCTTCGCGCGCTACCGCGGCATCGCCCATCTGGGCCTTGATGATGGCGCCGTCGATGCCGATCCCGGCGGACTGCGCGAGCGCCATGCGTGCGGGCAGTTGCGAAGGCAGCAGGCCCGCGATCACCTCGACCATTTCGCGCTTGTGCTCGCGCGAGCGCTCCAGCGCGCCTTCCACGCTGCCGCCCACTTCGGCCGTCGCGTTGATGAAGGCGCAGCCGCGAAACACAGGGTCGGCGAACCACTCGGCCATCACGTCGGCCAGCAGCAAGAGGGCGCCGGCATCGCCCGCGCGCTCGTGCGCGCCGCGCCGGCCCAGCGCGTCGACGAACCACGCCATCCAGCGCGTGTGCCGGTAGTCGAGAAACTCGCGCACGAGGTCGTCCTTCGAGGGGAAGTGCCGGTAGAAGGTGACCTTGGTGACGCCCGAGGTGGCGATCACGCGGTCGATGCCGGTGGCGCGGATGCCGTCGCGATAGAAGAGGTCGTGCGAGGTGACCAGGATGCGCTCGCGCGCGGGCAATGCGGAGATGTCCATGGCGCGATTGTAGGCATGTAGACAGGTCTGTCTACTCGTGGCACATTGCGGCCCTCGACAACCCCTCAACCACCGAAAGCCCCCTCATGGAATCCCGCCCGCCGCTGCCGCCCTTCACCCTGGAGAGCGCCACCAAGAAAGTCCAGGCCGCCGAAGACGCCTGGAACACCCGCGACCCGGTTCGCGTGAGCCTGGCCTACACGCCCGACACCGAGTGGCGCAACCGCGCCGACTTCGTCAACGGCCGCGAGCAGGTGGTCGAGTTCCTCACCCGCAAGTGGGAGCGCGAGCACGACTACCGCCTGAAGAAGACGCTCTGGGCCTTCACCGACAACCGCATCGCGGTGCGCTTCGAGTACGAATGGCACGACGCCGCGGGCCAGTGGTTCCGCAGCCATGGCAACGAGAACTGGGAGTTCAACGAGCAGGGCCTGATGCAGCGGCGCTACGCGAGCATCAACGACCAGCCCATCGCGGAGTCGGAGCGCAAGTTCCGCTGGGACCGCGCCTGAAGCGCGGGCAGCACACCCGGGCACGGGTGTTGCTTGCTTTTGGTGCATGGAGACGCCCGTACTGAACCCCACCGCCAGCCATCCGCTCTGGCAGCACCAATTGGGGCTGCTGCTGGAGTCCACCGGCGAGGGCATCTTCGGCATCGACCTGGACGGCCACTGCATGTTCATCAACCGGGCCGGCGCGCAGATGCTGGGCCACGAGGCGCGCGACGTGATCGGCTCGAACATGCACGAGCTCACGCACCACTCGCACCCCGACGGCTCGCACTACGCGGACACCGACTGCCCGATCTTCAACGCCTTCCGCCGCGGCCTGCCGTGCCGCATCGACACCGAGGTGTTCTGGCGCCGCGATCGCACCGCCTTCGCGGTGGAGTATTCGAGCCACCCGATCATGGACGGCGCGCAGGTGCGCGGTGCCGTCATCACCTTCGTGGACATCACCGAGCGCCGCCGCCATGCCGAGGCGCTGCAGCAGGCCAAGGACGAACTGGGCCTTCGCGTGCAGGAGCGCACGCGCGAACTCAGCGATGCGCTCGTGCAGTTGCGCGAACTCTCGGCCTGGCTCGACAAGGTGCGCGAAGACGAGCGCACCCGCATCGCGCGCGAGGTGCACGACGAGCTCGGCAGCCTGCTCGTCGCGCTCAAGATGGACGTCAACTGGATCGGCAAGCGCCTGGGCGAGCAGCAGGAGCGCACGCCCGACGCGGCCCAATCCATGCGCGACCAGATGCGCTGCAAGTGCGGCAACATGAGCCAGCTGATCGAGCGCGCGGTCGACAACGTGGGCCGCATCATCACCGACCTGCGCCCCAGCATCCTGGACCACCAGGGCCTGTGGGCCGCGCTCGAATGGCAGGCCCACGAATTCGTGCAGTCGGCCGAGATGGAACTCGACTGGCGCTTCGACGTGCCCGCAGGCGTGGAGCTGCCCGAGCCCGCGGCCATCGCGGTGTTCCGGATCTTCCAGGAGATGCTGAGCAACGTCGGCCGCCATGCGAAGGCGCGCAGCCTCGATATCCGCATCGGCGTGGAACAACAGCAACTGAGCATCAGCGTGCGCGACGACGGCGTCGGCGCACCGGCGCAGGCCTTCGAGGCGGCCACTTCGTATGGCGTGCTCGGCATGCGCGAACGGGCGCGCCACTTCGGCGGACGCATCGACATCGAAAGCCGGGTGGGCGAGGGCAGCACCTTCCGCCTGCACCTGCCAATACCGCTGCCGCTGCCGGTGCCGCTGCCGGTGCTGGATGCCTGAGATGAACGACATCCGCGTGCTCATCGGCGACGACCACCGCATCGTGCGCGAGGGCCTCAAGCAGATGCTGGGCGACCTCTCCAACGGCCTGCCTTCGATGACCGTGCGCGCCGAGGCGCAGACCGGCCCCGAGGTGCTCGCCGCCGTGCAGGAGCTGGGTGGCCCCGAGGGCCTGGACGTGGTGCTGCTCGACATCGCACTGCCCGGCCGCGACGGCCTGGACGTGCTGCAGGCGCTGCGCAAGGACTGGCCCACGCTGCCCGTGCTGATGCTCAGCACCTACCCCGAGAAGCAGTACGCGGTGCGCTGCATCAAGCTGGGCGCCTCCGGCTACCTGAACAAGAGCGCCGATGCCGACGACATGGTGAGCGCGGTGCGCAAGGTGGCCGCCGGCGGGCTGTACGTCTCGGCGGCCACGGCCGAAGCGCTGGCCGCCGCGGTGGGCCGCAGCGCCGGGCAGGGCGCCGAGCAACTCTCGCACCGCGAGCACCAGGTCTATCGCCTGCTCAGCGCCGGGCACAGCGTGAGCGAAATCGGTGCACAGCTGGGCCTTGCGCCCAACACCGTCAGCACCTACCGCGCGCGCATCCTGGAGAAGACCGGCACCAAGAACGACGTGGAGCTCGCGCTGTATGCCGAACGCCACGGCAAGGCGGCGCCCTCAGCCTGAAAACGGAGCCGGCGGCTGCCGTCTTGTAGTGCCAGCCCTACAAGCCCTCGACAAGCGCGGCACGATCTGGGCGCCGGAGGCCTTGGGGCCTCGCTTGGCCTCGCTTCCGGCCCGGGCCTTGCATCGGGGACAGCATCTTTTCACCGAGGTGCACCACCATGTCCAGCCCGTCCGATTCGACCGCCTGCGATCTCTACGACGCCGACCGGCCCCTGACCATGCGCTGCGCCTGCGGCCGCAACCACGGACGCGGCGCCGAAATCGACGTCAGCCCGGACGACAAGCTCGAAGCCAGCCTCATGAAGGCGCTGTTTCCGAACGACAGCGTGCGCCGCAACTTCCTGCGCGCCGTGGGCGCCAACACCGCGCGCGCCGCCATCGCCTCGGTGCTGCCGCTGGGCGCGCTGCAGGCCATGGCGCAGGACAAGGCGCCGCTGGAGAAGACCAACCTCAAGATCGGCTTCATCCCCATCACCTGCGCCACGCCGCTGATCATGGCGCACCCGCTGGGCTTCTATCAAAAGCAGGGCCTCAACGTCGATGTGGTGAAGACCGCGGGCTGGGCGCTCATCCGCGACAAGATGCTCAACAAGGAATACGACGCCACGCACTTCCTGTCGCCGATGCCGCTGGCCATTTCGATGGGCGCGGGCTCCAACCAGGTGGCGATGAACGTCGCGACCATCCAGAACACCAACGGCCAGGCCATCACGCTGGCCAACAAGCACAAGGACAAGCGCGACCCGAAGATGTGGAAGGGCATGAAGTTCGCCGTGCCCTTCGAGTACAGCATGCACAACTTCCTGCTGCGCTATTACGTGGCCGAAGCGGGCCTGAACCCCGACACCGACATCCAGATCCGCGTGGTGCCGCCGCCCGAGATGGTGGCCAACCTTCGCGCGGGCAACATCGACGGCTACCTCGGCCCCGACCCCTTCAACCAGCGCGCGGTGTTCGAGGAAATCGGCTTCCTGCACCTGCTGACGCGCGACCTGTGGAACGGCCACCCCTGCTGCGCCTTCGGCACATCGACCGAGTTCATCGAGAAGAACCCCAACACCTTCGCCGCGCTCGTGCGCGCGGTGCTCACCGCATCGGCCATGGCGCGCGAGCCGAAGAACCGCGAGCTCATCGCCAAGGTGATCGCGCCCGCGCAGTACCTGAACCAGCCCGAGACCGTGCTCACCCAGGTGCTCACCGGCAAGTTCGCCGATGGCCTGGGCAACATCCGCACCGTGCCGGACCGCGCCGACTTCGACCCCATTCCCTGGCAGTCGATGGCGGTGTGGATGCTCACGCAGATGAAGCGCTGGGGCTACGTGAAGGGCGACGTCAACTACAGGCAGATCGCGGAAAAGGTGTTCCTGCTGACCGACGCCAAGAAGCGCATGAAGGAACTCGGCCAGAGCACGCCCGATGGGGCGTACCCCAAGTTCACCATCATGGGCAAGGTGTTCGACCCCTCGAAGCCCGACGACTACGTCAAGAGCTTCGCCATCAGCAAGATGGCCTGAGCCATGCGCACGAGAACGCTCTCGCTGAAGGCCGCGCTGGTGTCGCTGCTGATGTTCCTGCTGCTCGTGGGCGCATGGCAGCTCGCCACTTTGCCGGCGGCCGGCGTCGATGCCACGGTCGGCATGACCGCCGAGCAGATCGAGTACCAGAAGATGCTCGGCAAGGACCCGACGCAGGGCCAGGTCAAGAGCTCGGGCTTTCCCACGCCGGCCGAGATGGGCGCCACCGCGTGGAAGCACCTGTCCAACCCCTTCTACGACAACGGGCCGAACGACAAGGGCATTGCCATCCAGCTGGCCTATTCGCTCGCCCGCGTGGGGCTGGGCTTTCTGCTGGCCTGCGTGGTGGCGGTGCCGCTGGGTTTCGTCATCGGCATGTCGCCGCTCTTGCACAAGGCCTTCGATCCGTTCATCCAGGTGCTCAAGCCGATCTCGCCGCTCGCATGGATGCCGTTGGCGCTCTACACCATCAAGGACTCGTCGGTCAGCGGCATCTTCGTGATCTTCATCTGCTCGGTGTGGCCGATGCTGCTGAACACCGCCTTCGGCGTGGCCTCGGTCAAGCGCGAGTGGCTCAACGTGGCGAGCACGCTCGAGGTGAAGCCGCTGCGCCGCGCGTTCCGCGTGATCCTGCCGGCGGCGGCGCCCACCATCCTCACCGGCATGCGCATCAGCATGAGCATCGCCTGGCTCGTCATCGTGGCGGCCGAGATGCTCGTGGGCGGCACCGGCATCGGTTACTTCGTGTGGAACGAGTGGAACAACCTCTCGCTCACCAACGTGATCTTCGCGATCCTGGTGATCGGCGTCGTGGGCATGCTGCTCGACCAGGCCTTTGCCGGCCTGCAGCGGAAGGTGACCTATGTGGAGTGATCGATTTGCACAAGGCGCCCTCATGACACCTGCCCCCACGCCCTTGCCCGCCACCGGCGGCTTCCTGCGCATCGAGGGCCTGGCCAAGGCCTTCGCTCCCGCGCGGCCCGTGTTCGCCGACGTGTCCTTCACGCTCGACCGCGGCGAGTTCGTCTGCATCATCGGCCACTCGGGCTGCGGCAAGACCACCATCCTCAACGTGCTGGCGGGCCTGGACCAGGCCAGCGCGGGCCATGTGTTCATGGACGGCCGCGAGGTAGCGGGCCCCAGCCTGGAGCGCGGCGTGGTCTTCCAGAGCCATGCGCTCATGCCCTGGCTCACCGTGCGCAAGAACATCGCCTTCGCCGTGTCCTCGCGCTGGCCCGACTGGTCGGCCGCGCAGGTGGACAAGCAGGTCGAGCGCTTCGTGGACATGGTGGGCCTGCAGGCGGCCATCGACAAGAAACCCTCGCAGCTTTCGGGCGGCATGAAGCAGCGCGTGGGCATCGCGCGCGCCTTCGCCATCCAGCCCAAGATGCTGCTGCTCGACGAGCCCTTCGGTGCGCTGGATGCGCTCACGCGCGGCACCATCCAGGACGAGCTGATGACCATCGTGCGCCAGACGCAGCAGACGGTCTTCATGATCACGCACGACGTGGACGAGGCCATTCTTCTGGCCGACCGCATCCTCTTGATGACCAATGGCGCCGACCAGCCCGGCGGCGGCTACCGCGCCGGCAACATCGTGGAGACCGTGGTCAACCCGCTGCCGCGCGAGCGCACACGCGCCTCGCTGCACCACCTGGACGGCTACTACGCGCTGCGCAACCACATCGTCGATTTTCTCGTCACGCGCGCCAAGGCGTCGTGACCCTGTCGCCTATTCGCTCACTCACTCACTCTCAATTTCAATCAGGAGCAAACCCGCATGAACCGCAACGACGTCACCGAGAAGATCATCACCGTGAAGGTGTCCAAGGGCATCCAGTGGGCCGACGTGGCCAAGAAGGTCGGCCAGTCGAAGGAGTGGACCACCGCCGCGTGCCTCGGCCAGATGACGCTCGACGACAAGCAGGCCAAGGTCGTGGGCAAGATCTTCGGCCTCACGCCCGAGGAGCAGAAGTGGCTCCAGGTCGTGCCCTACAAGGGGTCGCTGCCCACGCCCGTGCCGACCGATCCGCTCATCTACCGCTGGTACGAAATCGTGAGCGTGTACGGCACCACCATCAAGGAGTTGATCCACGAGGAGTTCGGCGACGGCATCATGAGCGCGATCGACTTCAGCATGGACATCCAGCGCCAGGCCGACCCGAAGGGCGACCGCGTCAACGTGGTGCTGTCGGGCAAGTTCCTGCCGTACAAGACCTACTGACGCGGCCGCTGTCCGTCGCCGATCACCAGCCGATCACCACGCGTGTGCGGCCGGCCTGGACACCGTGCCGGGCCGCACGGGCATCGTGATGCCGTACCCCTCGATGGCACCGGCCACCGATCGCGCGACGCTCTCGGCCGGCGTGGCAAGACGCCGCCGCGTGTGCATGCGCTCGAAGCGATAGCTCGCGGCGATGCGCTCGGCCAGCGGATCGGCGAGGCCCGTCACGTCGGGGCTCACCACCGTGACGTGCAGGCGCCCCTCGTGCTCCTGCCGAAGCCCTTCGGAGACCGCGTTCACCGCGTACTGCGTGCCGTGGTACACGGCCGCCTCGGGCGTCACGCCCTGCGCGGCCATCGGCGTCACATTCACGATGTGGCCCCAGCCCTGCAGCTGCATCGTCGGCAACACGGCCGCGATGCCCAGCAGCACGCCGCGCAGGTTCACGTCGATCATGAGTTCCCACTCCTCGATCTTGCGGTTCCACAGCGGCGACATCGGCATCACACCCGCCGCGTTGACCAGCACGTCGATCTGCCCGTGCGTGTCGAAGGCGAACTCCGCGAAGGCCTCCATGCTGGGCCGGTGCGTCACATCGAGATGCTGAAAGCTCGCCGAGCCGCCCGTCGCGTTGATCTCGGCCGCGAGGGCTTCGAGCCTGTCGGTGCGCCGTGCACCGAGCACCACGCTGGCCCCACGCCGCGCCAGCAGCCGCGCGGTGGCTTCGCCGATTCCGCTGCTCGCACCGGTGATGAGGACGACTTTCTCCTGGATTGCGCTCATACAAAACTCCTCGTGCTGGGGGTGGGCCATGGCGCGAAGGGTGCGCCGGGCATGGAGAGAAGTTTCGTGCGGATGGGGGTTGGAGCGGTATCCGGATCGAACGGGGTTCTTGCCTGATTCTGCGAAACGCGATGCAAAAGCGGGCGCATTGCATCGCGCTATCACCCGCTACAGTTGCCAACCCGAACGGATATTCCATCTCAACAATGAAAAAGAAGCGACTTCAGATTACCGTTGCTCTTGCCTTTGCAGCGGTCTTTTCAGCGCAGGCGCAGGAGGTGAGCGATGCGCGTGTGAAGGAGTACGCCGCCTGCCAGGCATGGTCCTACGCTGTCATCAAGTCTTCGGATCGAAGCGAAATTCCGCAGGACTGGGCTGCCTGGTCATTTGGATTGATAGGAATGGGCATGGCCTCGCCATTCAACGATGACTGGTCGCCTTTCCGGGAAGATGCCAGGTATCAGGAGCAACTGCGGAAGATCCGAGAAAGTTTCGGAACGGCGGCCCCATCGGCGCGCAACCCTGCTTATGTGGCGGCTTACGAGACCTGCATGAATTGGGTGCGGTCTGTGAAGGCGGAGCTAGACGAGAAGGTTCGGAAAAGCCGCGAGTAAATCCATGGACTGGGAAGAATTCAAAGCTCGGACCGAGCGCATGTGGCGCAGCAGCCGAATCCTCTCGGACGTCTGGGGCTATCAGATCGTGGCCGGGACGCAATGGAATGCCGGCATGACCGAAGCTGAGGTCGAACGATTCGAGCAGCAACTCGGATTTCCCTTTCCCTTCGATTACAGAGACTTGCTCCGCTGCATCAATGGCTTCGATCGCGAATGCATCGATGTTCGAGGAGATCCGCAACTGCCGCCTCGGTATTCCCGCCAGTTCTACAAGTACCCGGACGATCTGCCGAATGTTGCGTGGCTGCTGGCAGACACCATCGAATATCGGCAGGCCATAGACGAGGTCCTCGAAGGCGAAGGTTTCAGTCCGAATGATGTCATCGGCTTCATCCCGATCTATTCGCACCGTGTGCTCGCCGTATTCAGGGATCGCAAGTTGTCCCCGGTGCTTTCGATGGTCGGCAATGACGTGATCATCTATGGGCGTGACCTCGCGGACTACGTCTCGCATGAGTTCATTCGAGACCAATGAGCGAGGCATCTGGCTCCGCACCGTGTGGTTGTTGGCGTCTGCCTGGCTGGATGCGGGCGTTTGATTGACGCGGGCTGACCCCACCGTTACATTGCACTCGCCTCGTGATCAGCGAGGCCGGGTTTGACAGCCTGAAAGAACCGCGGTGAAAGCCGCATACCCGCAATGGTTGCGGCTTTTGCCATTCCGGCTTCCTTTTAGGCGGCTCGGATGGGAGGGCTCGCGCCCTGCCGGTTTCGCCTAGCGGTTCCCGGTCTGTCAACCCGTTCGAGCCGCCGCCTTCGTTTGACAGCGAGTGGGGCGGTTGTAGCAAAGCTGAACCGATAGGGAGGGCCAAAATGGCCGAGTCATCAATCACAGCGCACGACAGTGCGGAGTTCAAACCCTTTGTGTGGAATCCCCTTCAGGGACTCGATCACAAAGAACGGCGATACGCCTTGTTCCTCAATGACGCGCGCGACGTGGTGCAAGGGGCGCACACGTTGATGGAGTTGCTCGCGTGGGATGAAGATCGACGCGACGAAGCGCGTTCGTCGAACGGGCCTGCGCCACTGCTCAGCGCGGCCGATCGCGCATCGCTTCAACGGTTGGCCATCGCCTCCCTCGGCATGTTGCACACCGAGATCGAAGGCCAGTGCGAAGAGGTGGGCAAGGCGCATTGACACACGGGGCCGCCACCGGCGGCCTCTGAGGCATGATTCATCGCCAACTTGAGGACAAGCAATGCTTCCGTGGTTCTTGATGATTGCCTCAGCGCTGCTTGCGTACCTTGCCTACGACGCCGCGCGTCTTTCGACGCCGGCCGATTCGGTGCCGTACTCGCAGACGGCCAAAGGGCTGGGTCAAGACGTGACGCACGTCCCTTTGAGTGAGCAACATCGACTCAAGCGATGGAATTCAGCTTTCGGCTTGGGCGACCTCGCCGGCACCGTATGGCTCTTCGGCATCCTCTCGGTCGGAGCGTTGGCGGCTGCGGTGCTCGCGTTCTTCCGCGTTTAGCGGATGCTTCCGGGAGCGACGCAAATCTTTGCAGCAGTGTCCAGCAATCAGTTCGTAGAAATCGCCTGGATCGCACGCTGGACGGCACTCGATACCTTCGGCAACTCCATGAGAGCGCGCTCGTTGCCGAAAGGCCGGTCGATCGCGGCGCGCCCAACCTGGTAATTCATCTTCACATCGCCGTCGAAGAAAGTCCGCGCCTCGCTGCGCGGGAAAAGACCCGCATCGGTTTTCAGGCTTGCGGCGAGGTGGCGATTGACGCTTTGGGGATTGGCACCGTAGGGTCCGGTTCCCTCGACGATGATGACTTCTGCAGGCGCCGGTGCGGGCAATGTTTCAACAAGCGCACCCTGCTCGCTCGACGGCCGCAGCGCCGCTTCGACGGCATAGGCCGAGGAGGCTCCCATCAGGAGGGAGCTCAGGCACAGGGCGAACGTCTTGCGCGCGAAGATGGATCGAGAAATCATTGTGAAGCTTCCTTGTTGAAAACTGCTTTGCGATGGATCGGGACTTTACCGCTCCTTCGGGGGGCGCAGGAACAGCGCAGTGTTCGGCGGCAAGTGATCAGCCGAGAAGACTCTTCAGCTCACCGCCATCGATGAGCTTCTGCAAATCCGAAGCACCCCCAACCAGCGTGCCCTTCACGAACACCATCGGAAACGTCGGCCATCCGGTCCACATTTTGAGCGCGTTGCGGTCGCGCCATTGGCTCAGGTAGTTGCCGTATTCGAGGTACTTGTACGGCTGCTTGATGGCATCGAGCGCCTTGCGCGCTTCCTTCGGATGCGGGTTGATGCCCATCCCCACCACGACCACGTCGTTGGCCGAGACCGCGGCCATGACCTCGCGCACGATGGTCTGGCGGCTCTCGGCAACTTTCGTGCGGATGGCGGGGTGGATGCGGGCTTCTTCGAGGACGGGACGGGGCATGCGGATCTTTCGTTGGTTCGCGTGACTGTAAGGGGCCTTTGCGACGTCAGTGTTCTTGCCTGTTCCTCGCGATGCCGGTTCGCTGGCGCGCCGATTGAAAGCTGGTGAAGAATGGGCACTGGCGAAGGCACCGGTCCGGTCCGCTGTCGCCGCCGTCCGATCCCCTTCGAGAGTGTTGCGTTGAACCCTGGCCCCAAGCCCCTGTCCCTGCTGGCACGCGTGCTGTTGCACTGCTTCGCGGTGCTGTGCCTCGTCCTCGGGCTCATCGGCGTCGTGCTGCCCGGCATGCCGACCACCGTGTTCATCCTGATGGCCGCCTGGGCCGCCGCGCGCAGCTCGCCGCGCCTGCATGCGTGGCTGCGCAATCACCGCATCTTCGGGCCGCTGCTGCGCAACTGGGAGAACGGCCGCACCGTGAGCCGGCGTGCGAAGTGGAGCGCGACCATCACCATGGCCGCCTGCGCCGTCATCGTGTCGTTCACGGCCCATCGCGTGTGGATGGCCGTGTTGGCCATCGGCTGCATGGCGGTGGTGCTCGCATGGTTGTGGTCGCGTCCGCTGCCACCGCCGCCTCCACAGTGATGCGCCAGGATGCAGTTCTTCGTCGCATATTGAGCTGAGGCCGAAAATCGACGAAGCTGTTGCCATGGACCAGACCTCCGACACCCCGACGCGCCCCCGGATCTATCTCGCAGGCCCCGACGTTTTCCGTCCGGATGCGAGGGACCATTTCGTGCGGCTCAAGGTGGCTTGCGATGCGCTGGGTCTCGCGGCACTGCTGCCCGCCGATGGCGAAGAAGAGCCATCGCCCGACGCGCTGGAAAAGCGCATCTACGAAGCCAACATGCAGCGCCTTCGCAGCGCCGACGGCGTGGTGGCGAACCTCTCGTCCTTCAGGGGAACGGAGCCGGATTCGGGCACGGTGTTCGAGGTCGGTGCCGCTGTGGCGCTGGGCATTCCCGTCGTGGCCTATGGCGTGCCCGAGGGCAGTTATGCGGACCGTGCGCGTGCGACATTGCCATGCGCGCACGACGCGAACGGCGTGCTGCGCGAGAGCGCGACCGGCATCGCGGTCGAAGACTTCGGGCAGCCGTTGAATCTCATGTTGGCGTGCTCGATCTGCATCGAGGCAACGCCTGAAGCGGCGCTGCAGAAGATGGTCGAAGTGCTCGCGGCCCTGCGTCAGTAAGGCGGCGCCTTCCGCGCCCTTTGCGCGCGCGCAGCCTCGGTCCACCAAGCCAGATCGTCAGCGAACCGAGGGAAAGCGCGCTCCAGCGCTTCGCCCGCCTTGCCCGTCGGTTGACCGGCTTCGTCCAGCGTCTGCGAAATCGGCCCCACCGCCAGCGTGCTCGACACCACCACCATCCCCATCTCCGACAGGATCGAGTGCCACACCGTGCCCGAGCGCACGCCCGAGAAGCGCCCGGCCGAATAGCTCGCGACAGCGGCGGGCCGCCAGAACCACTCCTCGAGGAAGTGATCCGTCAGGTTCTTCAGGCCGGGCTGCGGGCCCCAGTTGTATTCGCCGGTCACGAAGATGAAGGCATCCGCCGTGCGGATCTTTTCCGCCAGTGCTTCCATGGCCTCAGGCGCCGTGCCCTTGGGGTACTCCTTGTACATGCGGTCGAGCATCGGCAGGTCGACCGCCTTGGCGTCGATGAACTCCGCGTCGGCGCCGCGCGCGCGCAGGCCTGCCATGATGAAGTCCGCGAGCCGCACGCCCATGCGGTCCGAGCGGTACGAGCCATAGAACACCAGCACCTTGTCAGCCATCGTTGCTCCTGTCGAGTCTGTTCCCCAGCGCGAGCAGCACCCAGCCGCCGACGAAGAAGGTCAGCGCAATGCCCACGGCATACACGGCCACGCCGCCGTAGCCGCCCACGTTCGCGGGGTTGAGAAAGGGGTAGGGGTACCAGCCTCCCGTCCCGCGCACCAGCGCATAGGCCAGGTACGCGAGCGGAAAGATCTGGATCACGAGCAACTGCCTGGCGCCCAGCCTCGTGCGCGGCGGCTGCAGCAGCCAGTCGAGCACGACGGCGCAGGGCATCACGTAGTGCAGCCAGGTGTTGATCCACGGCCGCAGCGCGCCGAGGTCCACCTCGCGCAGCAGCAGCGTGAAGACGATGCCGACCACCGCCATGTTGACGGTCGAGACGGCACGCAGCCGGTCCATTGAGGCGGACGTCGCACGGCCCGAGAGATGCCGGAACGCCGTCAGCAACAGCACGAACGCCGCGAACAGGTTCGACAGGTTGGTGAAGTAGCTGAAGAAGTTGACGACGTTGAACCCCATGCGCACATGGATCGACAACTGCCAGCCGACGGCCACCAGCGTGACGAGGCCGAAGAACAACCGCAGGATCGAGAGCAGGAAGGGGTTCATCGTCTTCGCGCTGCGCCCTGTGTGGCCGTCGTCAGCGCTTGCAGTCGCCGCCGACGGACACCGTGCCGTCCTTGCATTCGGTCAGGATGTCGCTGTCTTCGGGCGGGCTGGGCGGTGTCGTGGCCGGGACTGCGGCACCCGCTGCCGAGCCCACATCGCGCTGGTAGACGATCTTCTTGGTGCCCAGCTCGCAACTGCCCACCACCTGGCCCGATACAGGCGCATTGGCATCGACGGTCAGCACCGCGAACCGCGTGACGCCGGCCGCGCCGATCTTCGATTCGATCTGCACGCGCAGGGCCTCGCAGCTCTCGGTGGCGTGGGCCGCACCGGCCGCTGCGATGCACGCGATGGAAATCAACCAGAGTTTCATGAGTGGCCTGCCTTTCGCAGCGTGGTTGACGGGCGAACAGTCTAGCCCCGTGCGGCGCGAGGCCGCTCCATCGCGAGCGTCGAGTGCACGAATCCCAGCCGGGCGAAGAACGCCGGCGCGCCGTCCCTGCCTGCGCGCAAGACCCAGGTGATGTTTTCCTCGGCGCCCACGATGTGCTCGACGAGCGCACGGCCGATGCCGCGCCCGCGAAACGGTGCGGCGACGACCACCATCGACAGGTATCCGTTCGAGAGGCCGTCGCTGAGCGCGCGGGCGAAGCCGGCAATTTCTCCGTCGAGCACGGCCACGCACCCATGCTGCGATGCAGCCACCAGCCTGGCGAGACAGGCCTCGTCCGGAATCCGGTGCGCCCATCCGTTGGCCCCCAGCAGGCGGTAGACAGCTTCGAGGTCCGCAGCGGCGATTTCGCGGATATGCATTTCGTCTCCTCAGACTGGGTTCTTCAGGGCGTCGACGGTGGACCCGCAAATGACAACGGCCTGCCGCATTTGCGGCAGGCCGTTGTCGAGGCATGCATCCGGCTTCAGCAATGAAGCGCGAAGGCTGCCCGTTTCCTCATCAGGCTTGCGCCGCCGCCAGCACCGAGTTCAGCGTCGCGCTCGGGCGCATCACGGTCTCGAACTTGACCGGGTCGGCCAGGTAGTAGCCGCCGATGTCCACCGGCTTGCCCTGCACGGCGGCGAGTTCGTCGACGATCTTCTTTTCGTTGGCGCCCAGCGTCTCGGCCAGCTTCTTGAACTTGGATTGCAGTGCCGTGTCGTCGGTCTGCGCGGCCAGTTCCTGCGCCCAGTACATGGCCAGGTAGAACTGGCTGCCGCGGTTGTCCAGCTGGCCGGTCTTGGGCGACGGGTTCTTGTTGTTGTCCAGGAGCTTGCCGGTGGCGGCGTCGAGCGTCTTGGCCAGGATCTTGGCCTGCGCGTTGCCGGTCTTCAGGCCCAGGTCTTCCAGGCTCACGGCCAGCGCGAGGAATTCGCCCAGCGAATCCCAGCGCAGGTGGTTCTCTTCGACCAGCTGCTGCACGTGCTTGGGGGCCGAGCCGCCCGCGCCGGTTTCGTAGAGGCCGCCGCCGGCCATGAGCGGCACGATGGACAGCATCTTGGCCGAGGTGCCCAGTTCCATGATGGGGAACAGGTCGGTGAGGTAGTCGCGCAGGATGTTGCCGGTGGCGCTGATGGTGTCCAGGCCGCGCACGACGCGCTCCAGCGTATAGCGCATGGCGCGCACCTGGCTCATGATCTGGATGTCCAGGCCCGAGGTGTTGTGCTCGTGCAGGTACATCTTGACCTTGGTGATCAGCTGCGCCTCGTGCGGGCGGTAGGCGTCCAGCCAGAACACCACCGGCATGCCCGAGTTGCGCGCGCGCGTGACGGCCAGCTTCACCCAGTCGCGGATCGCGGCGTCCTTGACCTGGCACATGCGCCAGATGTCGCCCTGCTCCACGTCCTCGCTCATCAGCACTTCGCCGGTGTCCAGGTCGGTGATGTTGGCAACGCCGTCTTCGGGGATCTCGAAGGTCTTGTCGTGCGAGCCGTATTCCTCGGCCTTCTGGGCCATGAGGCCGACGTTGGGCACGGTGCCCATGGTCTTGGGGTCGAAGGCGCCATGCCACTTGCAGAAGTTGATGATCTCCTGGTAGATGCGGGCGAAGGTCGATTCGGGCATCACGGCCTTCACGTCCTTCAGGCGGCCGTCGGCGCCCCACATCTTGCCGCCGTTGCGGATCATCGCGGGCATCGATGCGTCCACGATCACGTCGTTGGGCGAATGGAAATTGGTGATGCCCTTGGCCGAGTCGACCATGGCCAGTTCGGGGCGGTGCTCGTGGCAGGCGTGCAGGTCGCGCTTGATCTCGTCCTGCGTGCTCTGGGGCAGCGTGGCGATCTTGTTGTAGAGATCGACCATGCCGTTGTTCACGTTGATGCCCAGCTCGTCGAACAGCTTGCCGTGTTTCTCGAAGGCTTCCTTGTAGAAGATCTTCACGCAGTGGCCGAACACGATGGGGTGCGAGACCTTCATCATCGTGGCTTTGACGTGCAGCGAGAACATGACACCGGTCTTGTGCGCGTCCTCGATCTCCTTTTCATAGAAGGCCAGCAGCGCCTTCTTGCTCATGAACATGGAGTCGATGACCTCGCGGTCCAGCAGCGCCACCTTGGACTTGAGCACGACGGTCTTGCCGCTCTTGGTCAAGAGTTCCATCTTGACGTTGCGCGCGCGGTCCAGGGTCATGGACTTTTCGCCGTGATAGAAGTCGCCGCCGTGCATGTGCGAGACGTGCGAGCGCGAGGCCTGGCTCCAGTCGGCCATGCTGTGCGGGTTCTTGCGGGCGTATTCCTTCACCGCGTTGGGCGCGCGGCGGTCGGAGTTGCCCTCGCGCAGCACCGGGTTCACCGCGCTGCCGGTGCACTTGTTGTAGCGCGTGCGGATGTCCTTGTCCTCGTCCGTGGTCGGGTTCTCGGGGTAGTCGGGGATCTTGTAGCCCTTGTCCTGCAGCTCCTTGATGGCCGACTTGAGCTGGGACACCGAGGCGCTGATGTTGGGCAGCTTGATGATGTTGGCCTCGGGCTTGAGCGTGAGCTTGCCCAGTTCGGCCAGGTTGTCGGGCACCTTCTGCGCGTCGCTCAGGAATTCGGGGAACTCGCCCAGGACGCGGGCGGCCACCGAGATGTCGCTGGTGGTGACGTCGATGCCGGCCGGGGCCGTGAAGGCGCGCACGATGGGCAGGAAGGCGTAGGTCGCCAGGAGGGGCGCCTCGTCGGTGAGGGTGTAGACGATGGTGGGTTGCTTCGTGCTCATGCGCTTGCTTCCGTAAAGCTGAGGGGGTCGGGGTGGCGGGAACTTCCGGCGGAGACTCCGGCGGGATCTGACCGCCGGAATCCGCGATTGTCGCCGGGCGGCGACCCGCCCGGACAGCCGCCGGGGTTATCTCCCCGCGCGAGGCTCTGTCAATGCAGCGGAAGCTCGATGGTGGCGGCCAGCGGCACCTCGTCGATCCGCGCGGCGCTGGCGACGACGAAGGCCCGGCCGGGCTGCTCTGCCAAGTCGGCCAGGGCACCCCACAGGGCGCGGACCGAGCCGGCGTCAAGGGCGGCCGTCGGCTCGTCCAGCAGCACCAGCGGGCGCCCCGAGGCGAGGGCAGCGGCCAGCCACACCTTGCGCCTGGAGCCCGTGGAGAGCATGTACATCGGCTTGTCGATGTGCGGCGGGAGGGAAAAGCCCTCCACCAGGGCCTGCCAGAGGTCTTCGTCGAAGCGGGCGTCGCCCTCGCGCAGGGTTGCCGTGCAAGCTCGCGCGGTGACCTGGTCGAAGCGGTCCGTGGCCGGGTCGACGAAGAACACGTTGCGGCGGTAGGCCTCGGGCGAGGCGTCCAGGCGCGTGCCGGCGACCGTCAATTGGCCCTTTGCCGCGGGCAGCACGCCCGCGATCACCTGGAGCAGCGCCGACTTGCCGGCGCCCGTATCGCCGTAGAGCAGCGTGACGCCGGGGCCGATGGAGGCGTTCCAGCCGGAGGCGATGGCGGGCTGGTCGGGGTAGGCGAAGACGATGTCCTGAAGGCGGAGGACGGGGGAGTGCGAGGGGGTGGTGTTCACGAGGCGAGGTTTTACCTCATCGAATGCGGGGCCGAGTGGCACGCAATCTGCTTGAAGGAAAGCCATCCAGGAGAAATGCCGGCTCGATGCTTCGAGTTAGTGCATTACCGAAGGCGATAGCCCAGAACGCTCAGGTCCCAAGACTGGATATTTACTAACGCTGGAGAGCGTTGCCCGGAACCGGCAGAGGTTCCGAGGGCAGCCGCCGAAGGGGCAAGCCATGCGCGATGAGCGTGCATGGTGAATCTCTCAGGCCAAAGGACAGCAAGGGCACTCGCGCCACGGCGCGGGCTGCCCTTGTTCGCTTCTGGAGCCTTGTTGTCATGACTTCCATTTCGAACGCCTCGCGCACCACGGTCATCGGCTTTGCCATGGCAGTGCCTGCGCGTGGCCGAAGCCTTGCATTCCTTCTTTCTTTTTTCAACCGGAGAACCGACATGCTGTCCAAGAGAAACCTGATGAAAACCATCCTCGCAGGCGCGGTGTTCGCGGCCGCTGCGGCATCCAGCCTTGCGCAGGATGCCGGCAAGGTGCTGCGCCTGGTGCCGCAGTCCGACCTGAAGATCCTCGACCCGATCTGGACCACCGCCTTCATCACGCGCAACCACGGCTACATGGTCTACGACACGCTCTTCGGCGTGGACGCAGAAGGCAAGGTGCATCCGCAGATGGTCGACAAATACACGACCAGTCCCGACGGCAAGACCTGGAGCTTCACGCTGCGCAAGGGCCTGGCCTTTCATGACGGCAAGCCGGTCACCTCCGAAGACGTGCTCGCCTCGCTCAAGCGATGGGGCCAGCGCGACGGCCTGGGCCAGAAGATGTTCACCGCGCTGGACAAGGCCGAGCCCGTCGATGCCAACAGCTTCAGGCTGGTCTTCAAGGAGCCCTTCGGCATGGTGCTGGATGCGCTGAGCAAGCCTTCGTCGAACCCGCCCTTCATCATGCCGGCGCGCGTGGCCGCCACGCCGGCCGACAAGCAGATCGACGACGCCACCGGCTCCGGTCCCTACATCTTCAAGAAGGACGAATACCGGCCCGGCGAAAAGATCGTCTACCTGAAGAACACCAAGTACGTGCCGCGCACCGAGGCGCCTTCCGGCACGGCCGGGGGCAAGAACGTGTACGTCGACCGCATGGAATGGATCGTGCTGAAGGACGCGCAGACGCAAGCCAATGCGCTGGCCAACGGCGAGGTCGACATGATCGAGTGGGTGCCCTCGGAGCAGTACACCGCGCTCAAGAACAACCCCGCCGTCACGCTGGACAGCCCCGTCTCCAAGGGCTCGTTCGCGCTGCACCTGAACCACCTGATTCCGCCTTTCGACAACCCGAAGATCGCGCAGGCTGCCTTCATGGCCATCAACCAGGAGGCGCTGATGCGCGCCCAACTGGTGCACAAGGAGCTGTACAACGGCTGCGCCTCCATCTACCCCTGCGGCTCGGCCTTCGCGTCCGACAAGACCGGCTACTTCACCGGCAAGCCGCAGTTCGAGAAAGCCAAGGCGCTGCTCAAGGAGGCAGGCTATGACGGCAAGCCCGTGGTGCTGATGTACCCGGCCGACTTCGCGGTGCTCAACAAGTTTCCGCCGGTGATGGCGCAACTGCTCAAGCAGGCCGGCTTCAACGTCGACATGCAGTCGATGGACTGGCCCACGCTGGTCACGCGCCGCGCCAAGAAAGACCCGGTCGACAAGGGCGGCTGGAACCTCTTCATCACCGGCTGGGGCATTGCCGACAACATGAACCCGATGTTCTTCGCGCCGCTCACCGGCAATGGCGAGAAGGGCTGGTTCGGCTGGGCCACCGACGACAAGCTGGAACAACTGAAGTCCGACTTCCTCGCGAGCGCCGACGAACCCAGGCGCAAGGAACTGGCCACCGCCATCCAGCAGCGCGTGTACGACACCGGCATCTATGCGCCCATCGGCGAATACAAGCCGCTCACGGCCTACCGCAAAGGCGTGGTGAGCGGCCTGGTGCGCTCGCCGGTCGGCGTGTTCTGGAACCTGAAGAAGAACTGAGACGGCTGGAATCAGGGAGTCACCCATGCTGCTCTTTCTTGCACGCCGCATTCTCTCGACCGTGCCGGTGCTCGTCATCGTCGCGCTGATCGTGTTCCTGATGCTGCGGCTCGCGCCCGGCGATCCGGCCGCCGCCATCGTGGGCGACAGCGGCACCAGCGAGAACATCGCCCGGGTGCGCGAGCAGCTGGGGCTCAACGAGTCGCTGCCGGTGCAGTTCTTCCACTGGAGCGCGCAACTGCTGCAGGGCAACCTGGGCGAGTCGTACTTCATGAAGAAGACGGTGGTGGAGCTGATCGGCCAGCGCATCGAGGCCACCGTGTCGCTCGCGGCGGTGACGCTGGTGGCAACCATCCTCATCGCGGTGCCGCTCGGCGTCGTCGCCGCGTGGCGCCACGGCGGCTGGCTCGACCGCATGCTCATGGGCTTCTCGGTCATGGGCTTTTCCATACCGGCCTTCGTGATCGGCTACGTGCTCATCTGGGTCTTCGCGCTGCACCTGCAGTGGCTCCCGGTGCAGGGCTACCAGCGGCTGAGCCAGGGGCCCTTGCTGTGGATCAAGCACCTGATCCTGCCGTCGATCACGCTGTCGATCATCTACGTGGCGCTGATCGCGCGTGTCACGCGCGCGGCCGTGGCCGAGGCGATGACCGAGGACTACATCCGCACCGCGCGCGCCAAGGGCGTCTCGGAAACACGGCTGCTGATGCGCCACGCGCTCGCCAATGCGGCCATTCCCATCGTCACGGTCATCGGTATCGGCATCGCGCTCCTGATCGGCGGCGTGGTGGTCACCGAAACGGTGTTCGCCATTCCGGGGCTCGGGCAGCTCACGGTCGATGCGGTGCTGTCGCGCGACTTTCCGTTGATCCAGGGCATCACGCTGTTCTTCTCCGTCATCTACGTGCTCATCAATCTGCTGATCGATGTGAGCTACCTGGTGTTCGATCCACGCATCCGCTATTGAACGAAGTGAACGAAAACACCATGACCGATTCGACCCTTCCGCTTGCGGTTGCAACGGCTGCGACGGACATCGCCGTCGAGCCGCTGGCGCCGCCCAGGCGCCGCTCGCTGCTCAGGCGCATCCTGGCCGACTGGTCGGTGCGCGTGGGCGGCAGCGTGCTGCTTTTCCTGGTCCTGATGTCGCTGCTGGCGCCGTGGCTGGGCACCATCGACCCCACGGCCATCGATCCCGGCAGCGGCAACCTCCTGCCCGGCACGCGCGGCGAGTTCAACAGCCTGGCCGGCGACACCTTCGAGCATCTGTTCATCATGGGCACGGACAGCCTGGGGCGCGACATCTGGAGCCGCACGCTCTACGGCGCGCGCGTGTCGCTCACGGTCGGCATCGCGGTGGCTGCGCTCGCCGTGGCGTTGGGCATGTTCGTCGGGCTGCTGGGCGGGTACTTTCGCCGCATCGACGGCGTGATCATGCGGCTGATGGACGGCGTGATGGCCATCCCCGGCATCCTGTTCGCGATCAGTCTGGTGGCGCTGTTCGGCGGCACGCTGCTCACCGTGGTGGTGGCCATCGCGGTGCCCGAGATTCCGCGCGTGGCGCGGCTGGTGCGCTCGGTGGTGCTCACCGTGCGCGAAGAGCCGTATGTGGAGGCGGCCATTGCGCTGGACACACCCACCTGGAAGATCCTCACGCGGCACATCCTGCCCAATGCCATTGCGCCGCTGATCATCCAGGCGACCTACGTGTGCGCCTCGGCGATCCTGGTGGAGGCCATCCTGTCCTTCCTCGGCGTGGGCCTGCCGGCGGACATGGCGACCTGGGGAAACATCATGGCGGAGGGCCGCGCGCAGTTCAACCAGTACCCGCACAACGTGCTGTTCCCGGGCATCTTCCTGGCGCTCACCGTGCTGGCCGTGAACATCCTGGGCGACGGGCTGCGCGACACGCTCGACCCCAAGTTCAACAAGCGCGGAGGCTGACCATGACCCAGGCCCCCGTACTTTCAGTTCGCGACCTCGCCATCGCACTGCCGCGCGGCGGCGACCGGCCGCACGCGGTCGACAAGGTTTCCTTCGACGTGCCGCCCGGCAGGATCGTCTGCCTGCTCGGCGAATCGGGCTCGGGCAAGTCGGTCATTGCCAACGCGGTGATGGGGCTGCTGCCTTCGGGCCTCGTGCCGGTGCGCGGCGCCATCGAATTGCAGGGCGAGAACCTGCTTGCCGCGCCGGCGTCGCGCCTGCGGCAGTTGCGCGGCCCGTCGATGGCGATGGTGTTCCAGGAGCCGATGACCGCGCTCAACCCCGTCATGACCTGCGGCGCGCAGATCGACGAAATGCTGGCGCAGCACGTGCGCATGGGCGCGGCCGAACGGCGGCGGAAGATCCTGGCCATCATGGGGCGCGTGCGGCTGCCGGAGCCCGAGCGCATCTTTGCCTCGTACCCGCACCAGCTCTCGGGCGGGCAACGCCAGCGCATCGTGATCGCGATGGCGCTGATCCTCAAGCCCGCGCTGCTGATCTGCGACGAGCCGACCACCGCGCTGGACGTGACGACGCAGGCGGAGATCCTCAAGCTCATCCTGGAGCTGCAGACCGAGAACGGCACGGCCGTGCTCTTCATCACGCACGACTTCGGCGTGGTGGCCGAGATTGCCGACGAGGTGGTGGTGCTGCAGCTCGGTGCCATGATCGAGAAGGGCGACAAGATGGCGGTGCTCACCGCGCCGCGCGAGCCCTACACGAAGATGCTGCTCGATGCGGTGCCCGAGCTTTCCGCGCACAAGCGCCCGCCGGTCGCGGACGCCTACCCGCTGCTGAGCGCCGTGGACATCTGCAAGACCTATGTCACGGGCAGTTGGCCCGGCAAGCGCCGCACGGTGAAGGCGGCGCGCGATGTGTCGCTCGCGGTGCGGCCCGGCGAGACCGTGGGCATCGTCGGCGAATCGGGCTCGGGCAAGTCGACGGTGGCGCGCTGCATCGCGCGGCTGATCGACCCGACCTCGGGCGACATCTTTGCCGATGGCCGTTCGGTCGCGCATGCGAAGGGGCGCGCGCTGTCGCCGTTCCGGCGCACGGTGCAGGTGATCTTCCAGGACCCGTACCGCTCGCTCAACCCGCGCCAGACCGTGGGTGCGTCGATCATCGAAGGGCCGGTCAATTTCGGCATGCCGCACGACAAGGCCTGGGCGCGCGCCGAAGAGCTGATGCGGCTGGTGCGGCTGTCGCCCGATGCGTTGCGGCGCTACCCGAGCGAGTTCTCGGGTGGGCAGCGCCAGCGCATCTCGATTGCGCGCGCGCTGGCCTGCGACCCGCAGGTGCTGATCGCCGACGAGGCGGTGTCGGCGCTGGACGTGTCGGTGCAGGCGCAGATATTGAGGCTGCTGGACGAGATCCAGCAGCGCCTGAAGATCGGCATTCTTTTCATCACCCACGACCTGCGCGTGGCCAGCCAGATCTGCGACAGCGTGATCGTCATGAGCCAGGGCGAAATCGTGGAGCGTGGCTCAGTGCGCGACGTGTTCTTCGCTCCCCGGCACGACTACACGCGCAAACTCCTGGCGGCAGCGCCGGGGCGCGATTTCGCATTTGCGCGCAGCTGAAATTTCTTCGTTCCCACGTCACATCCAAAAAGGAATCCATGAAAGTCTTCATCGCCGGTTTCCAGCACGAGACCAACACCTTCGCACCCAGCAAGGCGGACTGGGCCGCGTTCAACGCGGGCGCGAGCTTCCCGCCGTACCGGCGCGGCGCCGCGATCATCGAGGCGTATGCGGGCAGGAACATTCCCGTCGGCGGCTTCATCGACGCAGCGCGCGAGAAGGGATGGTCGCTGGTGCCATCGGCCTGGGCCGGCGCCACGCCCTCGGCGCACGTGACCGAAGACGCTTTCGAGCGCATCTCGGCCGCCATCACCGAAGACCTGGCCGCCGCGCTGGCCGACGGCGGCATCGACGCGGTCTACCTCGACCTGCACGGCGCGGCCGTGACCGAGCACCTGGAAGACCCCGAGGGCGAACTGATCGCGCGCATCCGCCTCCTGGTCGGGCCCGACGTGCCCATCGTCGCGAGCCTGGACCTGCACGGCAACATCACGGCGCAAATGCTGGCCGAGGCCGATGCGCTGGCCACCTATCGCACCTACCCGCACATCGACATGGCCGACACGGGCCGGCTCGCAGCGACGCTGCTGGAGCGCCGCATGGCGCGCGGTTCGCGCGAGCCGCTGCATGTGCGGCGGCTCGGCTTCCTGCTGCCATTGAACGTGCAGTCGACCATGATCGAGCCGGCCGCCTCGGTGTACGCGCTGCTGAAGGAACTCGACGGCAAGCACGGCGCGGTGCTGAGCTTTGCCACGGGCTTCCCTGCCGCCGACATTGCCGAGTGCGGCCCGGTGGTGTGGGGCTACGGCGACGACGCGGGCGCGGCCGTGGCCACGCTGTACGAGCGCATCGACCAGCCGCGCTCGCAATGGCGGCTGGACGTGCTGGCGCCGCGCGTGGCCGTGGCACGGGCGTTGGAGCTGGCGGAGGGCGCGAGCCGGCCGGTCGTCATCGCCGACACGCAGGACAACCCCGGCGCGGGCGCCGACAGCAACACCACCGGCATGCTGCGTGCGCTGCTGGCCGAAGGCGCGGGCGAGCGCTTTCCGGGGAAGGTCGCGCTCGGGCTGATGTTCGACCCGGCCGCCGCGGCCGCCGCGCATGAAGCCGGCGTGGGCGCGCAGATCCGCATCGCGCTCGGCACCTCGGTGCCCACGTGGGGCGGCCAGTTCAGCGATGCGCCCGTCGAGGGCCTCTACACCGTGACCGCGCTCAGCGACGGGCAAGTGCAGGGCAAGGGGCCGATGTCGCGCGGCGGCACGGTGTCGCTCGGCCTCAGTGCCTGCCTGGAGATCGACGGCGTGCGGATCGCCGTGGCCAGCGGCAAGAGCCAGATGCTGGACCGCGAGTTCTTCCGCTACCTGGGCATCGAGCCCGAGGCGATGAAGCTGCTGGTCAACAAGAGCTCGGTGCATTTTCGCGCCGACTTCGCACCCATTGCCAGCACCATCCTCGTGGCCAAGGCGCCGGGCCCGATGGCGGCCGACCCGGCCGACCTGCCGTGGACGCGGCTGCCCGCCACGATGGCGCTGCAACCCTGATCGACCCCAGGAATTCTTCCCCTCCAACCTCGGAGAACACGATGCCGCAGAACGCACAGCACTACCTTGAGTACATGAGAAAGAACGCCGCCGAGTTCGTCACGGTGCGCCAGCAGATCCACCAGAACCCCGAGCTCGGCTTCGAGGAGTTCGGCACCAGCGACCTGGTGGCCGAGCGTCTCGCGGCCTGGGGCTACGAAGTCGAGCGCGGGCTCGGCGTGACGGGTCTGGTCGGGCGCCTGAAGCGCGGCGGCGGAACGCGCGCCATCGGCATCCGTGCCGACATGGACGCGCTGCCCATCGAGGAGAAAACCGGCCTGGCCTACCGCAGCGGAAGGCCCGGCATCATGCACGCCTGCGGCCATGACGGCCACACCGCGATGCTGCTCGGCGCGGCCAAGTACCTCGCGCAGCACGGCGAGTTCTCGGGCACGCTCAACCTGATCTTCCAGCCGGCCGAAGAGGGCATGGGCGGCGCCGTGAAGATGATCGAAGACGGCCTGTTCGAGAAGTACCCCTGCGACGCGGTCTATGCCATGCACAACTCGCCGGGCCGGCGGCAGGGCGATCTCGTGTTTCGCGAAGGCGCGGCCATGGCCTCGTCGGACTACGCCACCGTCACGCTGACAGGCGTGGGCGGACACGGCGCCATGCCGCATCGCACGGCCGACCCCATCGTGGCGGCGTCGAGCATCGTGATGGCGCTGCAGACCATCGTGTCGCGCAACGCCGATCCGCAGGAGATGGCGATCGTGACCGTGGGCGCCATCCACGCGGGCAAGGCCAACAACGTGATTCCGGAAAGCTGCGTGCTGGAGATCAGCGTGCGCTCGCTCGACCGCGAGGTGCGCGAGCTGCTCGAAAAGCGGCTGAAGGCCATCGTCACGGCGCAGGCCGAGAGCTTTGGCGTGAAAGCGCAGATCGACTACCGCAAGGGCTATGCGGTGCTGGTCAACACGCCCGAAGAAACCGAGTTCGCGCGCCGCATCGGCCGCGAACTGGTGGGCGGGGACCATGTGGAGCCGCAAGGCCCCGCGGTGACCGGCAGCGAAGACTTCGCGTTCATGCTGGAGAAGAAGCCCGGTTGCTACCTGTTCATCGGCAACGGCGCGCCGGGCCAGCACGGCGGCTGCATGGTGCACAACCCCGGCTACGACTTCAACGACAGCAACCTGCCGATCGGCGCGGCCTACTGGGCGTTGCTCGCGGAAAGCTACCTGCAGTAAGCGCGCTGCGGTGACGCGCTCAGTGCCTGGGCACCGTCACCGCTCCCACGTACAGCGTGCGCCCCGCGCCCAGCCCGGCGATCACCAGCGCGATGCCCAGCCCGACGAAGAGCCATGCCGAGGCGCGGAAGCTGCCCGTCCACCCATGCAGCAAGCCGGCCAGCAGCGGTCCGCAGGCGGCCACCATGTAGCCCACGCCCTGCGCCATGCCCGAGAGGTGCGCGGCGACGTGCGAATCGCGCGAGCGCAGCACGATCATCGTGAGCGCGAGCGCGAAGGTGCCGCCCTGCGCGATGCCCAGCATCGCGGCCCAGAGCCATACCCCGCCCAACGGCGCGAACAGCATGGCCAGCATTGCGCACACCGTGAGCAGCGACAGCACCACGCCCAGGCCGCGCTGGTTGCGCAGCTTCACGGCCAGCGCCGGCACCACCAGGCAGGTCAGCACCTGCGTCATGACCGACAGCGACACCACGTAGCCGGCCGTCTCGCCGCCGAGCCCGCGCTCGCGCAGGATCGGCGCGAGCCAGCCCATCACGATGTAGGCGAGGGCGGACTGCAGCCCCATGAAGAGCGTGACCTGCCACGCGAGCCGGTCGCGCCAGAGGCCTTGCACGGTAAAGCCCGACTCGCTCGCCACCGGCTTGAGCGGCAGTGCCTGCGGTGCCCAGATCAGCGTGACCAGGAGGGCCGGCACGGCCCACATGGCGAGCGCGTAGGTCCACCCGCCGCCCAGTGCATGCTCGAGCGGCACGGTGAGGCCCGCGGCACTGGCGGCGCCGCCGCACACCGCCATCGTGTAGAGCCCCATCATCAGCGCCGCCTGCCTGGCGAAGTCGCGCTTCACCAGACCCGACAGCAGCACGTTCGATACCGCGATGCCGCTGCCCGCGATGGCCGAGGCCAGGAACAGCAGCGGGATGTTGCCCGTGCCGCGCAGCACCGTGCCCACCAGGATCAGCACCATGCAGCCGAGCAGCGTGCGCTCGGTGCCGAAGCGCCGGCCGAGCCAGGGCGCGAGCGGCGCGAAGACGCCCAGGCACAGGATCGGCAGCGTGGTCAACAGGCTCGCGGCCGTGGCCGAGAGGCCGGTGGCCTGTATGATTTCCGGCAGCACGACCGACAGGCTCGCGAACACCGGCCGCAGGTTGAACGCGATCAGCACCACGCTCGCACCGAGCAGGATGCGGCGGGCGAGGCTGGGCGCGGGGGTAGGGCGCGGCGGGGGCTGGCTGTCGACCTCGGCGTCGATCAGCAGCTCTTCGGTGGTGCTGGTGTGCGAAGGCTGGTTGCGGTGCACGGTGCCGGCGTTCAAGGGAATCGCGCTCATCGAAGTACCTTCGTGCTTCGCACTGCGGTGCGAGCTTGCCTGGGGCGGTCCGGCGCGGCGCTCATGCGGTCCCCAGCGCCAGCATGTTGAGCATCGGCGCCATGAAGTTGCGCACGGCGGTGGCGGCCCGCTCGGGATCGCGGCTCGCGATGGCTTCGACGATGGCGCGGTGCGCGGCCTCGTCGGGTTCGGGCAGGCTGGTGCCCATGGTGCTCGCGATCGTCTCCTTGATGTAGCCGGTGATGAAGCGGCAGGTCTCGGCCAGCGCGAGGTTGCCCGAGATGTCGACGATGGCCAGGTGGAACGCGAGGTCGCGTTCGATGAAGCCGGCGCCGCCGTCCGTCCCATCGGGCACGCCGCGCTTGTCCAAGAGGGTGTGCAGGCGGCGCAGGTCGCGCGCGGTGTGGCGCACCGCGGCGAGCCGCGCGGCCTCGACCTCGAGCGCGCGGCGCACCTCGAACTGGTCGCGCAGGCTGGCCAGGCGCATCTTCTGCAGGCTGGCGGAGGGGTCGTAGCCCGAGCGCACGTAGGTGCCCGAGCCCTGCCGCACTTCGAGCAGTCCGCGCGAAACCAGCGTCTTGACCGCTTCGCGCACCGTGCCGCGGCTCACGCCCAGCAGTTGGGCGAGCTGCGGCTCGATGGGAATGCGCGTGCCGATGGCCCAGCGGCCTGCGGATATTTCGTTGCGGATGCTGTCGGCGGCGGTGTCCGCCAGGGAGGTTCGGGGGGCTTGGGCCAGCATGTCTCGGAGTGCCTATTCATTGAATCATTGGATGAATTCTGACACTCGCGCAAAGTCGCAGTCGGCCTCATGGGCTCTTTCGCCCCGACTTCGCTCCGGCCTCGCGGCCGCATCAGCGGTTCTCGATGCTGGAGGCCTTGGGCCGCTGGAGCGTCTGCCTCGGGTCGTCCAGTTGCGCCATCAGTTCGGCGACCGCGCCGGCCACGCGGTCCTGCTGCTCGGAAACGGCGTCCGCGTAGACATCGATCTGGTTGTCGATGTTCAGCTCGCGCCGGATGGCCACCATGATCGGCTGCATCTTCGTGTTGACGGCCTGCAGCCCGAGCATCAGGCTTTTGACGAATTCGCCATGCAGCGCATGCCGCTCGACATGCAGGGCCTGGCGCGTCTCGCTGTGGTCCCGCAGGAACTTCGCCTGGGTGTCCAGCGCGAGGTCCAGCGCGCGGCGGCGGGCCTCGTCGCGTTCCGCCTCGCCGGACGGTGCGAACTGGTCGATGGCCGAGAGCGCGCGCTTCTGTTCGGCCAGCGCGCCTTCGCAGAGCGTCGTGTAGAAGTCGATCTCGCTGAGCACCTGCTGGATCGGCTGGGCCGCGCCGATGAGCTTGAAGTGCAGCGCGCTGAAGGTGCCGATGAGGTCGGACACCAGCGCGGATGTCTTGCTCTCCGAGACCATCTGCAGCTTGGCCGCTGCCGCAAAAAAGCCCTGCAGCGGCTGGGCCGCATCGGCCTTGCTCAGGTCCGCCGTGGGCAGCGAGCTCAGGTAGGAGCTGGCATGCACGAACTGGTCGATCGCATGCAGGTACACGTCGCGACGCAGGTCGGCCAGCCGCTGGGCGGCCTTCTCGTCCTTGTCGTGCCGCAGTTGCCGCATGAAGTGCCGCGCGTTGTCCCGGTTGGCCACCTTCACGCCCCACAGGGCCAGGGCCGCCGCGATGAGGGCGGCCCAGAACACATCGGGCACTTTCCGCAGGATGCCGAAGATGACGCCCGCGAAGACGAGGAAGTCACCCCAGAGCGCGGTCAATGAATCCATAGGGAGCCGTACTACGAGTGGAAGGGGAAGGCGGCGCCATCCTAAGCCACTCGCGAGGCGGTGAATAGCTGGCGTATTGCCGCTTGCGCCGCAAGCCCCGCGCACCGAGATTTCCGTTGACAGTGTGCAAAAAATCGATTCCAGTCGTTGCAGCCGCACAGACGGCCTCAAGAAAACAGTCGATTTGGAGCTCGCTGGACACAGAGCCGGCGAGAGGATCTTTCAGAAGGAACGCGGGTGTCCGCATGCAGTTGCCAGTGGCAAGTGCGGCCGCCGCATTGGATGCCATGCCCCCAGGTTTGAACCTCGACACGCTCCTGGAGAGCGCCCGCAATGCCTTGTCGAAGGCGCTGCCGGGCAGCGATTCGCAGCGGCCGGAAATCTCCCACGAGGCCGGCCACGTCATCTTCCTTGCACTGGGCGACGGCGCGAGCCGCGCCACGGTGATTGCGGCGAGTGGACGCAGCATCGACATCGCGTGGCAACAAGGCGCCGCTGCGATTCGCGCACGCGCCGAGCGCGCGGCGCGGCCGCCCACGTGCCTGCGCGTGGAAATCGTCGACCAAGTGGAGCCGCTGACGTGGGGTGCGCTCAAGGCGCGACTGGCGCAAACCAAGCGCAATTATTTCAACCTCGGCATCGCATTCGATGCAGGCTTCAAGCACGCGCTGCTCGCGCAGGAGATGCAGGGCGCCGCGGTCCTCTACAGCGGCGAGGTCGAGCACGCGCTGCCCAACCCCACCAACCTGCGCCTGCACGCCAAGCGCCGCTTCGGTGCCGAGATCGACTTTCCCGCGGACGATGCCGCGCCCGTCTGGTGCTTCACCACCCGCGCCGTGTACGTCGATGCAGAGGGCGCCTGGCCGATCACCGCCGAAGGGCAGGCCGCGGGCTACCGCCGGCTGGACCACTGGAACGCGCGGCAGGTCCGCCAGCTGATCGATTCGGCGAGCGACTACCTGGCCGAACAGGTCAAGCCCACCGGCGAATTCCACTACGGCTGGTTTCCCTGCTTCGACCGCGCCATCCCCACCTACAACACCCTGCGCCACGCCAGCACCACCTACGCGATGCTGGAAGCCTGGGAGCTCACGCGCAGCGCCACGCAGAAGGCGGCCATCGACCGCTCGCTGGGCATCCTCACGCAGCGCCTGATCCGCCAGGTGCCGCTGCCCGACGGCACGCAGGCGGCGCTGCTGGTGGACGTCGGCAACGAGGTCAAGCTCGGCGGCAATGCGGTGTGCCTGCTCGCGCTGGTGAAGTACACCGAGCTCACCGGCGACCGGCAGTACATGACGCTCATGGAGCAGCTCGCGCTCGGCATCCGCGCCATGCAGGACCAGAAGAGCGGGCGCTTCGTGCACGTGCTCAATTTCCCCAAGCTGGACATCAAGGATGCGTTTCGCGTCATCTACTA
>NZ_FOXJ01000015.1 GCF_900115685.1 Variovorax sp. 770b2
GGCCCTCGAGCTCGATGCCGATCGAGTCGTCGTTGCAGTTGCCGCGGCCGCGCCACGACGACACGCCCGCATGCCACGCGCGTTCGTCGCAGCTCACGAATTGCCAAAGGTCTCCATTGCGGCGCACGTAGAAATGCGAGGACACCTCGATGCCGCGGATCGACTGGAAGTAGGGGTGCGCATCCCAGTCGAGTTGGTTGGTGAAGAGCCGCTGCACCGCATCGCCGCCGTATTCGCCGGGCGGCAGGCTGATCGAGTGCAGCACGATCAGGTCGGTCTGCGCGCCGGCGGGGCGCGGGCCGAAGTTCGGCGAGGGCAGGGCTTTCGCGAAGCGGTACCAGCCGGCCCGCCAGAGCCCGTCGTCGGCGGGCGGCGTGTCGTGCGGAAGGGCTTCAGTCGTCGACATGGCTGCTGGCGCCATCGTCGCCGTTGGGCGTGGTGATGCCCAGCCGCGCGATGCGGTAGCGGATCTGGCGCAGGCTCATGCCCAGGCGCGCGGCGGCCGCGGTGCGGTTGAAGCCGCTCTCGTGCAGCGCGCGCACGAGGATCTCGCGCTCCTGCTGGTCGAGGTAGGCCTGCAGGTCGGACGGCAGGGGCGGCGGGGTGGGCTTGAACTCGGCCACCGGCGCCGGCTTGGGTTCCGTGGCCGATGCCGGCGCGTCGCTGCGAGGCGCGAGTTGCGAGGGCGTGACCGATGCCACATCGGCAGCCGCCATCGTCGTCGCGACGTTGCCGCCCATCAGGTCCAGGTGCAGTTCGTCGCCGTCGTTGAGCGCGACCGCACGGTGCAGCAGATTCTCGAGCTCGCGCACGTTGCCCTCGAGCGGGTGCAGCGCCAGGCGGCGCAGCAGCTCGGCCGACAGGTGCGGCACCGGCAGCCCGCCGTCCTGCGCGATGCGCGCGAGCAGCGCGGCGCACAGCGCGGGCAGGTCTTCGCGGCGGTCGCGCAGCGCGGGCACCGCGATCTCGATCACGTTGAGGCGATAGAAAAGGTCCTGCCGGAATCGGCCGGCCTGCACCTCGGCGTGCAGGTCCTTGTGGGTGGCGCTCACGATGCGCACGTCGACCGCTTCTTCCTGCGTCGAGCCGATGGAGCGCACGCTGCGCTCCTGGATCGCGCGCAACAGCTTCGACTGCATGGCCAGCGGCAGGTCGCCGATTTCGTCCAGGAACAGCGTGCCGCTGCGCGCGGCCTGGAAGTAGCCGTCGCGGTCCTGCGAGGAGCCGGTGTACGAACCCTTCTTCGCGCCGAAGAATTCGGCCTCGAGCAGGTTCTCGGGAATCGCGCCGCAGTTGACAGCGACGAACGGGCCGTCGCTGCGCTGGCTGCAGGCGTGCACCGCGCGCGCCACCAGTTCCTTGCCGGTGCCCGACTCGCCGCGCACCAGCACCGGCGCCATGCCGCGCGCCACCTTGGCGATGCGCGACTTGACCAGGCGCATCGGGTCCGAATCGCCCACCAGGCGATCGAGCGCTGCAACGCCGCTGCTGCCCATGCTCGATGCGGACTCGGCGCGTTCGCTGGCGCTGCTGGCGGGCAATATGCGACAACACATGCGCTATCACACTGGCAGCAGCACGGAAGGACCTGCGGGCCATCGGAACGCTTCCATGGAGATGCCTCGAAAGGGGATGTGAATTGAGAAGCCGGAATCAAGCCCGGCGCGCTGGTGTACTGGTGAATGCGCAGGCTGATGCGCGGTTGACTAGAGGCAGAAATATGGCGTGAGGAAAACTGCCCCGCCACGTCCAGACACGTGCCGGGATCAGCGCCGGCCATCGTCAACGCTTGTCTCCTCGCTGCCCCTGATGCCGGTGCTTAGCCGCGCAGGTTCAACTGCGCGGGGCTTCTTTTTTTGCACGGGAAGAAAGGGCTGCTAGCCTCTGACGTGCAACACCAAGGCCTTCGAAAGCTCGCGAGCGAGGGGCACGGTTAGCGGAGGCTCGATTCGATCGCCTGCGAAAGCTGGTCCGTCACCCATTCTTCGGTCAGCGGTGCGTCCATGAGCGCTTCTACCAACGGACGCTTCGCTTGCATCCAGACAACGTTATCTTCTGCGCAAAGAGGGTGTGGGACAGCCCGCGTTGCCTTGCCCCAGCGATTGCTACTCGGAACAACATCGAGGTCCGTCATGACTCCCACAGTGAATCGAATGCCGCAGCACGAAGTACGGTGGACATTGACATTACCCGGCAGGACGGTTCGGATTTGATGTCCTTTGTCACGGCGTTGATTGAGTACATCTTCGACCTGACCCTCCGGTACAACCAATTCATGGTGCGATCGGGTGTACCCAACGTAACTCCGTCCGTACCTGACACATCACTGGCAGCTTCGGCTGCGCCCTGATCCGAATCATGGCCGTTTGCCTGCTGGCGTCCCAGCGCATCCGCCGAGGAATGTGGCGGCTTTCTATGCCACGCTTCTGCGCCGCAGGGATGAAACTACTGACTTTCACTCCAGACCGGTATCGATGTCGAGCTGCTGTTCGACTTTGCGGCTGGCGGCTCCTGCCTCGTCGAACAGGGTTTGTGCAAGTGATCTCGGTTCACTCTTCCCATCGGCTAGCAGTGCAGCCACTTGATGGGTGAGTTCTTGGCTGCCTTGAGCCTCGAGTCGCTGCTGGATCTCGGTCCATCGTTTGATGACGTCTCGCCTGCTTGCTTTCATCTGTTCCGATGCTGGATTGCTCGGGCGTCTTCCTTCTGCAATTGCAACGGCCACTTCATTGGCTAGCCGCTGTAGCACCTTGGGGACACGGGGGGGCCGGGAAGGGCCTACGAAAGCGGCTTCAGGTGCTGCCAAGTCCTTGAGCATAGATTCATGCGATCGCGCGCTTGCGCGTTCGGCGTTGTAGCCCGCTAGCTCGGGATGCTCGGCTCGGATCTGACGTATGACTCCGTGCTCCGCTTTCTGGTGTTTGAAGCGGTGCTGCCTGTAGCTCGCGGCGGCATCAATGCCTAGTTCTCTGAGCTTTTCTGCGAATCCTTGGCGCCAGCGGAAGAGGTCTGCTTTTTTTGGGCTTAGCCGCGGCTCGTCGGCGCGGTCGATGTCTCTTGTGCCGACGCACAAATGCGCGTGAGTGTGCTTGGTGTCCTCGTGGACTCCCATCACCCAGCGCCGATTGGAGAATTCCTCCTGGCAGAACTGGGCGACCGCCTCTTTCAGGGCTGGCGCCGGCGTGCCGGTGGGCATTGAGAACGCTATGTGAAGAAACTCGCGCCTGCCGCTCATCTCGGGGATCTGCGCGGCTTTCAGTTGCTGTCGATAGTCGTCGACGGCCTTCTTGCCTTCGAGCGATCGTCCCGCTTCATCGAGGAGCTCCACCCTTCCATTGCGCGAGATGTACTCGAGGTGTCGCTTCACGGCTGTCAGGCCGTCGGAACTGCCCGTGATCTTCACCATCACCTCGGGTGCTTTCCGGATGACTGCTTTGATGTTCTTCGTCTTGGCCGAACTGTCCATACGGACAGCTCCGCGGGGTGTGGGCGCGCCGCCCGCATCCGCGCGGCGCTTATCGCGCTGCGTTTGGCGTGCCGCGGACGCTCCCTTTGCTCGTCGAACGCGAAACCCGTCTTCGAACCATGAATCGACTGGATCGAAGGCGCTGGTCATAGAGACTGTTCGTGGCCATCGCGCTTGAGAGATCGCTCGACGCGGTCGATGGTCTTGTCGTCCAGCGTTCCGTGTGTCTGCTGCTCGATCGTCTTCAGAAAGCCTGGCTCCCTGGCTTGCTCGTCGAAACGAGCCAGGACTTCGCTTCGCACCGTTGACGTTTGATGCCTGTTCTCTTCGATCACGACACCACGCCAGTACGCGAGCTTCGCCACGTCCTCGAAGCCCCGCCCTTGCAATGCCTCCTGGAGAGCGGCCGCATTGGATGCCAGTGCCTTCGCTGCTTCGGTGTGCAGGAAGGCCTGGTTCTTATCCAGGTTGGCGCGTGGTGCGGCGCGCGCGACGGGATGACTCTCTTCGCTGCCGAGCGGTTTGATCGGCTCGATGCGATTCATCGACCTTTCGTTGGTCAACGTGCGAAGTTCGGCGATGTCGGCATCTCTTGGCGTGTAGCCCATTGTTCGGATACCTTGGGACTCAGCCTGCAGCCAGGCCTCGCGACGAAACTCTTGCGCGCCGGAGAGCTTGAGGCTCTTCCATTGCTTGGCGCTTGCGAGAGAGACCATGTCCGCAATCGCTGCCTTGTCCGTGGTCGACGTCGACAATCTCACCCCGTGGTCGCGGAACATCTCGCGCATCGGGTCCTTCTTGCCGTCTTTCGCGAAGTACCTGCCGTCCACTGTGCTGTATCGGCTTGCCACGCTGAGTGGAACGACGAACTCGCCGACCCCGAGGTTTCCGGGGCGCGCTCGTGTTTCCAGCTCGTTGGGCACAGCTGATGCGGGGGTGCCCGGCCCCTGCCGCCAAGTGTGCGGCGTCGGCGTCAGCGCGGGCGCTGCCTTCTGAGGCAGAGGCTCTGCGCTTGCGTCCGCTTCCCGCATTTGTGCTGCTGGTTTTTTCGGTCCTGGGGCAGGCACGCGTTCAGATGTGGGCGTCTTCAGTCGAAGAATCGATCTCGTCCGTGCGCCTGATGCAGCTGTTGGGTCCTCGGAGGAGCCCTCGTTGCCCTCACTCGTTCCAATTGGTTCGGTTGTCATTGTTCTTGCGCGGTCAGAGGCTTGGGCCTTCATCGGTGCGCTGCTGAGCGGCATCGATAGCCGGGGCGGTCACGGCCGATTCCGGGATGCCGCCTTTCAGAAGGCTCTGGGCCTTGTCCTTCATTTGCGCCATCTCGTCGAACTGCGAAAGCTTCTCCGTCTGTACGACCGGATCAGCTTTGCACTTTTCTTCCAGAACGCTTCGGTAATACGCCAACTGGGCGATCTGGTCCGCCGGCGCTCGCTTGAGACCGGGGAGTGTTTTCAGATGCTCCGCATTCTTGCCGAGTGCATTCGCTGCGTTCGCATGAAGCGAAGCTTCATCGATCGCCTCGTTGCGCGGTGCGGCAGCAACCGCCGGCTGAGTCTTGGGTTCTGGTGCGAACTGGCGGTTCGGCTGCTGGGCGGTCTGCTCGCGCTGCTGTGGCGTGAGCGTGGAGATCGCGCGACCATTGTTGTAGTTCACATCCACAAGCGTTCCGCGCCGGTACTGACCTGCAAGGCGGTCCTTGTCATGGACGACGAAGGCTCCGCGCGAGATCTGTTGGGCGACTCGATCCGGCGTGATCGAGACAACCGCGCCGTTGTATCTGCCGATGTCAGTCTTCGCCTCGTACACCTTGATGTCCTGGCCGAATTGCTTCATCAAGGAGCCGCGCATCTGAAAGTACGACTCGTTGTGTCGCACTCCCGGCTCCGCCGACTGGTCCGAAGGGTCGCTAGGTTGGCGGCCACTTTGTCCATCGGCCGTCTGCATGGCCTCCTCGACGGACGGACGACCCTCTGCGTAGCGGACGGAGTAGATCCGTCCCGTCTGCACGCTCTGATCGGCCAGCTTCTCCGTTTCGTGGACGACGAAGCTGTTGCTGTCGCGAAGCCGCTGCAGCGCATACCGCTCGTCAATCGCGACTACCTCGCCAGTGTAGTTTCCGGTTTCGCTGGCGCTGTGCAACTTGATCTCGGCACCGTCGGGAACTTGTTCCTGCGCGGCGCCTTCGAGAAAGCTCGTGGAATCTCCAAATGCTGACATGTGTAAACCTCTCCTGAGTTAAAAGCCCATTGCCTTGAGGGCGTCCAATCCGGCATCCAGTCGAACGATGTCTTCGATGGATACCTTCGGCTCTGTTGCCAAGCGATGCCACTCGGTGCGGAATACCTCGGCAAGCTCGGTCGAATTGCGGAAGACCACGGCGCACTCGGCATTCCTGGTGTTTGCGGAGGCCGTGTAGTTGAAGCTGCCGATCTCCAGGTGCTGGCCGTCGGCAACCATGAACTTGTGGTGCATCGCCGAGTAGTTCTCGTTGCGGATCACTGGAATTCCTTGAGCGATCAGATAGTCGATCGCCCGGTATCCGCCTTGTTCATCCTGGTTTTGCTTGTGATCGACGACCACTCGCACGCTGACGCCGCGCGACTTTGCGTCGGCCAGGCCGAATGCAATCTCCTTGCTCGTGAAGGAGTAGCCTGCGACGAGCAGCTCGGACTTCGCACCGAGGATCAGCGACATGACCACTTCGAGTGCATTTCTTCGCGGCGAGAAACCGACCTCGAAAGTTGTTCCGGGCGATAGCCCGGTTTCCAGTGCGGCGCCTTCGAAGAATGCGACTGGTGGTCGTCCGCCGTCCTCGATCGTGTTCTGGTCGATTCGAAGATCCGGAACACTGGGGGCTGGGAGGTTTGCCCTGGAGGTGAAGACCGGCTCCCAGTACCACCGGATCTTGTCTACCAGCGCAGGGCGCATGTTCTCCATGCTGACGATCTCGGCCTCTTGGCCGATGTCCTTCACTTCCTGAGGAAGCAGTACAGCTCGTCGCTGGTCGCTCACACTTTCGCTTCGGCCGCTTCCCTTGTCTGAGAAGAAGGCGCCGAGCTGACGAGACCGGGAGACTCCTTTCCAGGTCATGTCTCCGATCATTGCGCTGTAGTCCTTCGCATCGTCGTCGTCGCGAGGTGCGTAGCAGACTTGGAGGGCCATGTTGCCGAGTAGCGTCTTCGCGCCGGTCTCGTCGTAGAGTTTTCTGTCCTTGACCTGGCTCTTTGACTGGAAGATCAGCAGCAGGCGCATGTTGTAGCCGGCCATGTATGCACTGGCCTTCTCGATGATGGCCACGCGGCCCATTGCCGGAAATTCGTCAAGGAGCAGAAGGCACTGAAACCGCAACTGGGGGTTGTCTTCGGGAAGCTCCCGCATGTTCAGCGTGAGCAGCTGCTGGAAGAACAGATTGAGCAGCGAGCCGTACTTGTCGATGTTTCCCGGCTTGATGCAGACGTAGATCGACATCCGCTTCATCCGGACTTCGCGCAGATCGAACGAGTTGGTGCTGGTGGCACGAGCGGTCACCGGATCAACGAATGCGCCCAGTGGCTTGTCGAAGGAAATCACGATGCTGCCGCGCAGCTTGTCCGAGGTCTGAGAAAACTTCCTCAGATGCTTGGTGCAGTCACTCGAGAGCGGTTCGAACTCCCTTCGCTCCTCGACATACGTGTCGAAGGCCTTCTCGTCCTTTAGGAAGCGCAGTGAGGTTGCGGCCTGCTGGATGAAGGCGATGTTCAAGTTGTCTTTCTCCTTGGCCGTGTCCATGACGTACAAGGCCAAACCAAGAAAGAGGCTTTCCGCGGTTGACGACCACACGTCCTCCGATGGTGGGTACAAGATGTTGGTGATCGACATCAGGTCGCCGACCCGGAAGACCTCGTCCTCCCGGACGTAGGAGAGCGGGTTCCAGCCGGAAGTCCTGAAGTCCTCGTCGTCCGGAGCGAATCTGTGCACCTCTTGGCCGCATTGCGCGCGGAACCCCGCGGTGATCTTGAAGTTCTCATCCTTGATGTCGAGAACGACCACTGAATCGCGATAGTGGAGGAGGTTGGGAATCACGATGCCCACCCCCTTGCCCGACCGCGTGGGTGCAGCAAGGAACATGAATTGCATCCCGCGGAAGTAAAGGAACCTTTCCGCTAGCTTGCCAACGATGATGGATGGGTGCTTGTCGTCGGGTCTGTCTTCCTGCAAGAGGCCCGCCTTCAGGAGTTCGCTGCGTGACGCAAATCTGGCAGAGCCGTGCTGTTCGCGTTTGACTGGCATCAGCAGTCCGAATGTCATTCCGCCCGTCATTAGGACGGGGAGGGCAATGCTTGCGAGGCAAGCCGCCGTTGCAAGTGCTTTCTGAATCTTGTCGCCCTCCGATGCGAGAAGGAAGGGAAACGTGGGAGTCGGATCGGCGTCGATGCGGAACCGTCCGATCAGGGCAACCGCGCTGACCTGCAGGAGGCCGGCGGTTCCGAGCAAGGCGCACAGGACCAGGATCCCGCCTGCCGTCACTGCTTTCTTCACAGGATGCCGCCTCGCAGAAGACGGAGTTTTTCGAGAGGGTCGTAGTAGATCTCGCTCAGGTAGGTGCGTTCGAATGCAACGACGACGTCGATCGTGGTCTTGACCACCTTCATGATGTAACCGAGGTCGAGCGTCTGCCCGACCTCGGATTGCTTCACGTAGCTTCCGATCTTGTAGAGCGCGGACAGCGGATCGTTCGCGTGAATCGAGGTGACGCTGCCAGGATGGCCAGAGTTCAACGCCATGAGGTAGTCCCACGCCTCGTCGCCGCGGAGTTCGGCCAGGAAGATGTGATCCGGCTTCATGCGCATCGCGCTGGCAAGAAGTTCCTTCGCCGGGACGTGAGGTCCGAACATCAGATGCACGGCATTGGGATGCAGCGGCGTTGTGATCTCGTGCGCATCCTCGACCGTGAAGATGCGGCGGTGGGATGGATACAGGTCGATCAGCGTCTTGGAAAACGTCGTCTTGCCGCTGCCGGTTCCGCCCATCGTGACGACGTTCAGCTTGTTGGCCACGGCGAGCTCGAAGAATCGGACGTACTCGCGGCGGCTCGCGAGCTCGGCCAGCTGAACCTCCCAAGGACAGAGTTCGGTCCGCTCGGTGACCAGTTTCGGGCTGAGACGGCCACTTGCTTCGTACTCGGCGAGGGTGAATCTGCTGCGCGACGGTTTGCGAATCGTGATGCTGATCGTGCCTTCGAGGCAGGCCGGAGGAAGCACCACCTGGCAGCGTTCGCCGCCTGGCAGCGTCAGGGAGGCAATGGGGCTGTCCTGGTCGAGCGGTCTTCGGTTGTAGACGCCCATGGCCGTCGCCAGACCGTGCAGGTTGGACAGCGTGAGGCGATCGTTCTCGATACGGTGCCACCCCTGAGCGTTCTCGGTCCAGTGTTCACCGGGCTTGTTGATCCCGAGCTCGGTAACGTTGGCTTCGAGCGCTTCGGCCAATCCGTACTTGGCCATCAGTTCCCGGACTGTGAGCGAGCGGTCGATGCCGCGCGTGGTGCCGCTCATTTCGTCAGCTTGTAGACGTTTTCGAACGACACGTCTCGAGCGGCCAGGATGTGGATGACAGTGCCGGGGAAAACCCTCAACGTCGGAGGAATGTTGATCGAATTGCGCAGCGTCTCCGAGACCATCGAAGAAGCTGTCTGCGTGGTGTTGCTGACGTTGACGCCTGGGCCGTTTCCTCCTTGGATGCCCTCCCTGTTCGACAGGAAGGTACCGAAGTCGTCGACGAGGCTGACCAGGAGCGCGCCGCCGAAGCGTTGCCAGAAGTGGGTATCGACGTCGCCCGGGATGCCGCTGAAGCCCATCGCATCGGCGCCGGGGCTGTCCAGTTCAGCGAAGACACCCGACGGGTTGTCTACGCGGTTCCACAGGGCAAAGGCTCGCGCCTGTCCTTGCTTGAGCTCCGACCTGTGCTCCCCGAAGAAGTCGGCGCCCCGTTCGATCAGCAGCGTGCGGCCGTTGGCTGAGTAGACGTCGGTGACGACGGTGCATTGAATGAGGCCGGGAAGCGTCGTGTCGATCCCGGTTTTCAGGGCACACGGAATGTCGGTTCCTTTCTTGAGGAGATAGTCCAGGTTCGGCAGGACTCCCGCGGTCGCGCTGGCCAGGGCCGTCGGCTTCAGTCTTCTGCCGAGCTCACCTTCTCCCGTCATCCCTGACGACGAGGCGTCGCCGGCGCTCGTTTGTTGTTGCAGGCGTGCTTGGGCGGCAGCCAGCGCGCGCAGCGCCGGGTTGCTCTGGCCTTCGACCGTGCTTGCACCCGACGCGTGCGCCGTTTCTGAAAGTTGCTCGGCAAGAAAGCTCGAAGCGGCAATCAATGGCCCGCCCGACATCCGTCGGTCGCGGGGAGAAACGGTCGCGGGCGCGGGGGTGGCGTCCGCAGCCGTCGAGGAGCCTGCGGTCTGGGGCGTCGCGCTGTTCGCGGCTACGAGTCGGTCACGTTCAGCTTGCTCGGAGTGCGCGCGCTCCAGGATTTCGGCCTTCGTGCGCTCGATGCCTGCGCTTGTCACCTCGGCGTTCTTTTGAGGTACCACCGCTTTCTCGATTGCCGCCTTCGCAGTTCGCGCCCGCTTTTTCAGGAAGTACATGCTCGCGCCAACGACGATGGCCAAGCCGATCATGACGACGACAAGGGAAAAAAGCCGGGTGACGTTGCTTCTGGATTTCCTTGCGCCCTGAGGCGCCCCAAGGATTCGGTTGTCATCGTCGCCGGCAGAGGGAATCGCGCCGCGGCTGCCCAAGGCAGCGCCCGCTGGCGCTTCGGTGATCGCGACCATCTGGCTTCCTTACGGCAGGACTTGGATCACGACGCGCCGATTCGGCGCAAGACATGCAATCGTCTTTGCGTCGCGGTGACGCGAGCAGGTCACGATCGGCATGGAGCTGCCGACCCCCGCGGAGTCGATCGAGGCGTCGGGCAAGCTCTCCTGGAGCACTCTCTTTACGGCAGCGGCTCGGCGCTCAGACAGGCGTTGGTTGTAGGCAGCTTTGCCGATGAGGTCCGTATGGCCGACGACGCGGAATCTCGAACCGCTGTCTCGGCCAAGTTCCTTGGCCACTGCGGTCACGGCCCTCTCGCCCGCCAAAGTGAGATCAGCCGAATCGAAAGCGAACAGCACGTCCGCGGAAAGCGAGCGCTGTGGAATGGCCCGCGGCAGATCAGTGACTGGAATTGGTTCTGGCGGAGGATCGCATTGCGAAAGGTCGTCGACCGCCCCGCTAGCGAGGCGAAGGGCGGCATCGATTTCAGGACGACCGTGATTCCAGCGTGCTCCTTGCGTCTCTTCCATGTTCTCCCACACCGATTCGAGCGCAACCTCGAGACATGCCGAGCGTGGTGTCCGGCATTGGTGCTCGTGGTACCGGAACACGGCCGCGGAGATCTTCTCGATGTCCGAACGCCATGCAGCTCGCCCATTCCGAGAATTCAGGCTCGGGAGAACTTCTCGTGCGTGGATAGGCTGTTCGTCCGCACTGGTCGGCTCGAGCCCCTTGGAAAGTGCCGAGCGAATCCTCTGTGCGTTGTCTGCCGCTGTTTTCGCCGTGTTTCGCGTATCGCCCTGGTATTTCTCCGAAACCGCGAGGTCTGCCCAGCATTGAGCTTTGGCAGTCCAGTATTCCTTCGCGGGAATGGGCCCGCTCACGGGGGGCGGCGACTGCTGCGCGAGCGCGCTCGCGCAAGCGAGGGCGGCCGCGCTGCTGCAGGCGATCTTCGAGAGACGTCTCATTGCGCGCACTCCGGCGCCGCCTTGTCGAGAACCTCGACGATGCGCTCGGCAAGCCGCGTGGAATACGGCTGGGATGGATGCACCCCGTCCATCATTTGGCTTTTGTCGAAAGGCACGGAATCCCAATCGGCAAAGAGAGCACCTTCCTCCGCCGCGACGCGTCTGGCGACTGCGTCATATGCGTCGCGGTTGGGTACTTCATCGACGACATGCGAGAGGCCCGTGACGATCGGCTTCCGGCCGGCGGCTGTCACCCGCCGAACCATGCTTCTCAGCGGCGCTTCGTATGCGAGGCCATTCCCCGCGTCGTTCATACCGTATTCGATGACCACGAATCGGGTGTCGAGGCTCGAATTCAAGAAACTCTGAAGTTTTCGCAGCGCAAAGTCTCCGTCGCCTGCGTTGTCGACCACCGTATAGGCGGGACGCATCCGATGAACTCCCGCTGCGGGAGTTTCGGGGAGGGTTGCCGGCAGATTGTTCAGCGGATAGCCACCACGGAGGATCGAATCGCCGAACATGCTGACGCTGCAGCCACTCGTGGTCGACGGGTCGCCGAGGAACATGCCTGCGGTTTGGACGTGCAGGTCACTTCCAACGAACGTCTTGGAGTTGGCGGGGAATGAGGCGGCGCCGAGCCCGCCGTTGCTGCTGCTTCCACCACTTCCGCCACAAGCGCTCAATGCGCCGGTTGCACAGATGATCGCCGCGGCGAAGAGTGCTCGTTTACGCTGAATCAGCATCAGAACCCCCAGGTGAGGCCAACCGAGGCGCCGGCCTTGGCCGGGCCTGCCGTCGCGAGCGCGAGCTTGGCATTCACGAGCAGCTGGTTGCTGATGTAGTAGTTCACACCAGCAGCGATGGCACTTTCTCCGCCATATGTGCCCACGGCCGCACTGAGGCTGGTTTTGCCCTCCGCACGCGCATTCGGCACGAGCGCGCTGGCAGCCATTGCCATCGCACCGACGCCGGCCATCTGCTTCTGATTCCTCGCATCGAGCGCGTTGACACGCTCATCGGTGTAGGACCTGTCACCCCGAGAGTTGTTCTCCACCATCGACGCAACCTGGCCGACATTGGTTGCATCCGTGGGAGCGGTGCCAGGTGCAACGTTCGCGAGTTGACGCTCGGCGCCCGGAGTGCCGATAGAGACCGTGTTGTCGCGGTCGGCAACCGAACCGGGCCCGAGTGCGGCGGAGTTCCTGCCTAAGGCCGTCGCCGCCGGTAGCTTCTCGGAGTTGTTTGCAGCGACTGCGGCGCCGAGGGCACCGAGCGCGCTTCCGACGCTCGTGTAGCTGACGTTGTTAAGGGTGTAGTTGGGCGAGGAAATCGCGCCTGTGTTCGGGTCATAGGTCGAGCCGGCACCGAAGTTGTCGGCTGCCGACACCCCTTGATTCCTTACACCGGTGCCCACCGCGGTGAGCGCGGTGTTCGTCCTGTGCAGCTGACTGCCGTTGACGGCGTCGGTACTGTCGGGTGTGAGCCGGCCGGCGGCAACATTCACCAGCTGGCGCTCTGACCCTGCGGATCCGAACGAGATGCTGTCGTCCCTATCCGCGATTGAGCCGGGGCCAACCGCCACTGAATTCCCGCCGGATGCAGTGGCGGGAGCCAGGTTCTTCGGATTCGTGGCGGATATGGTGTTGCCCACTGCGCCGAACGCTCCACCGACGTTGTCGTAGCTCACGCCGTTGATCGAGTAGGTGGGAGCTGTCACCGTGCCGGTGGCTGGGTCGTAGGTCGAGCCGCCACCGAGATTGCGGGCCGCCGATTGGCCGGAGCGGCTCACGTTGTCGCCCAGCTTGCCGAGCTCGCTGTTGGTTGCGAAGAGTTGGCCGCCAATGACCGCATCCGTACTGTCCGCCGTGAGCCGCGCGGCGGCGACATTCACGAGTTGGCGCTCCGTGCCGACAGTCCCCAGTGAGACGCTGTTGTCTCTATCGGCCAACGAACCGGGGCCGATGGCGACGGAGTTCCTGGCGGTCGCGGAAGCCGGCGCGAGGCCATCCGGATTGGTCGATGCGACGGCGCCTCCCAGCGCCGAGAGTGCGGCTCCCACGTTGCCGTAGTCCGCACCGTTGAGGGTGTAAGTCGGTGCGGATACCGTGCCGGTTGAAGCGTCGTACCTTGATCCGCCCCCGAGGTTGCTTGCCGACGCGGCGCCGAGATGATTCGTAGCTCTACCCAGGACGTCCAGCGCGGTGTTCGTTGCGCTGAGCTGGCTTCCATTCACCGCGTCAGTGCTCCTGCCAGAGAGCTGACCCGCGGCGACGTTCGTGATGGTTCGTTCTGCGCCTTGTGTTCCGACACTCACGGTACTGGTAGGTGAGGGCGCGGCAAAGCCGTAGTTCGTGCCGTTGATGGCTGTCCCTGCGGTGGCAACCACAGCGGAGGTGTTCGAGCCGTAGCCGATGGCGACGTCGTTGGCATTCACTGCCGTCGCGCCCGGGCCCACCGCGGTGCTGTTGACAGCGAACGCCTGTGATCCGTGGCCAAAGGCGGCAGCCGAGTCCGCGCTGGCCGTCGCACTCGACCCAAAAACGACCGTGTTGTCCGCGTTAGCCGTGGCGTTCAGGCCCCCGGCGATGGAGCCATTGCCGTTTGCAACGGTTCCCGGGCCAACTGCAACCGAATCCTGCCCGTTGGTCTGAGAAGCAACCCCATCTGACTTTGCACTGAAGTATTTGGTCTTGTTGTCCGTGTAGACGTTTGCGCCCGAACGGGTCTCCGCGGCCTTGGCATCGGTATGGCCATTGGCCAGGCGCAGCATGTTCGCTGCCGCGGTGTCGGTGTACCCGTTCGAGCTCTTCAGGGTTTCGCCGGCTCTGGCGTCCGTGAACGCCTTCGACGACTTCAGAGCGTCATCAGCTTTGACGTCGGTGTATACGCGGGCTTGATTGACGGCTTGGCTCACACCCTCGGATGCTTTCGTGTCCGCATAGGCTTTGGCTTGATTCAGCGTCGACGAGAGACCACCGTTGAGCTGGTCGACGTTGACTGCGTCTGTTCCAGACGATCCGGCGGTGACGCCCGTGATCTGACGTCCGCCAACTTCCACTGAGTTGTCGCGGGTCGTTCGACTGCCTACACCAAGGGCAACTGAATTGACGTTGGATGCGTTGGAATTCGCGCCCACCGCGGTCGCACCGTCGGCAGGGGTCATCGAGCCGGCACCGACTGCAGTCGAACTCGTTCCAACCGGCAACGCCTGGTTGACGATTGCCCCCGTCGAAGCATCGACGCAGATGATGTTGATGCAACCGCCGACGGCGACTGCGCCTGGTGCATTGGCATTCGCACTTCCGCCGACCGCGACAGCCTGCAGGCCTGCGTTGGCAAGTACTCCGACTGAGGTGCCATTGACTTGGGCGTTTGCGCTCACGCCCACGGAGGTGAACGAGTTCGTCGTGGTGCCCATGACCTGCGCTTCCGATAGGTTGCAGGCAAGCGCCGCGGCGGCGGCAATAATCGTGACTCTGGTTTTCATTTTTTCCCTGATGAATGCGAGCTGTGTGACGTTGGTGAGAGGACGGCGTGCTTGTGCGTTATTCGTCAAGCACGAGGAGCGCTGGGCGCTCGGTGTTTTCTTCGCTGAAGGTCATGCGCAGCGGGTGTTTGAAATCGCCGAACACCCGAGAGAGTCCGCCGAGTGCCTGTTTGAAGGGACCGACGTACCGCGCCTCCTGGACCGCGGGTGTCACTGCGATGTCGAACGTGCTCTTCCAGAGCACCGAGTAGCCGGCCGTTGCACCCCACGTCTCGACGATTGACCGCAGAGACTTGTTCTCACCAACGAGCCACTCGCCGTTCGTTCTTGGACGCGTCGCGGCTTGGGTGGCGGGCGATCGGTTCGACGCGGCATCGATCGTTGGCGCTTCCACCGCCGCGGCTTGCACGCTGCTGGCGACGGTGAGGCCTGCGGGCTCAAGCGTGATCGCAAGCGGTCGTCGGACGCCCTTCAACGATGAACCGAGCAGCGCGATCGCGGCATCAAGGTTTGGCGCCTCGATGCTGCGCATCGGGCGCGTGACGGGATAGTCGACGTCGCTGCTCCAGTTCAGCTGTAACTTCGCGGCCTCCGCCCATCGGCGCGCGAGCCCGCGAACCGTCTGAACGTCGGCCGGAACAACGAAATCCCCGCCAGGGGACCTCGCTACCGGTAGGTTCTGCGTTGCTGGTACGGGCGTTGCCTGTGCGAAAGGGACGAGCAGCGCGGGCGCGGGCGTCGCCGATGAGACGGAGGTCGGTCGTTCGGTTGGCCCGGCGTGGCCGCCTTCTGAAGCCCCGTTGGCGGGGTCGCGCAGCGTGCCCGGGAAGCCTGCGCCGAGGCGATTGAACGCGGGCGGCGTGTGCCCGCGATTGGCTATCTCGATCACGTCGTTCCCCAGCCGGACACGAACCGTGCGTGCGAGTTCATGCAGCACGACGATCGTCGGATCCTCGATGTCCAGACTCTTGTTGATGAGCGCTTCGGCGCCGTCAGGCAGCACCTTGTAGAACTGCGGAAGCTCGGCGGCGTTGTCGTACTGCAGTCGGGTGAACCGGCCGTCGTCCCACGCGGCGGTAGGCTTCAGCGCGACTGAGGACCCGCGCCACGTGTAGTTCGTGTTGATCGAAACGGGCTTTGCCTTTGCTTCTTCCAACGCAGCCTCTTTGCGCAACTGCTCCGGCGTCTTCCGCAGGACAGTCTCCGGATAGGAGAACCGAAGGACATACGTCGCTCCGTTCAGCGATGGGCACGAAGCTTTGGATGACAAGTACTGCAGGTCGAAGACGTAGGTGCGTCGGTCGGTCGCAACGATCAGGTTCGTCTGTGGACTGTCCTTCGTCGGCTTGAAGAAGATCCTGTTGCCGGCGACGGCCATGCCCCAGGCCTGGGCATCACCCATGCCGATTCCGCCATTGCTCGAGGGGTCCACGACTTCCCCTTTTTCCAGTTCGACGAGCGTGACGCAGCCGATGGCAGTCTGGATCGTGTAGACGCTGTCCGGGTCATAGCGTTCTTCGCGGATCTTCCCGCCGGCATTCGCCGGCTGGGCCAGTGCCACGGCCAATGCACTCGCCGCGAGGAGCGGAAGGGGGTCAGTGATCGCGCTGGCTCCCTTTGCCTTGTATGCGCGCGCGCTCAACGCACCACCTCGGGGTCCTTGCGGTAGCTTTGAACCTTGAAACCCAGCGGGTTGATCAGCCGCTGCTGATCGGTCATGTAACCGGATTCGTACTTGTACGCGATCGTCGCGATCCATCCGAGCGCCTTGAGCCCGTCGCTGTTGTCGCCACCCAGGTTCTGGACCTCGGTCGTAAACCTCACCTGCGCGGTGTCGCCAACGAAGGTGATGGAGACGATCTTCGGGACGACTTTTCCTCTGTCCTTCAGCTGGGACAGCGGTGCGCCAGGTTGCTGGACCAACTCATAGAACTCGCGGCCGATAGGCTCGTCCGACATGAGCTTCACCGCCTCGACCGTGTCGCTGATGGTGAACCAGTCGTACCCCTCGCGCATGAGCACGTACCGGCCGATCCAGTAGCGGTCGTTGACTTCGTCGTACCGGTCGTTGGCGTCCTTGACCGAGCGCAGCACGTTCGTGACGCCCGTCGCACCATCTACCTGCATCACCAGTGGTTCGGGGTCTCTGCGGTAGACAACGGCCACCGTGGCAGCAGCTGTTCCCAACGCGCCGATCAGCGCCCCGACGCCGGCCAGGCCCCAGGCCAGCTTTGACGTCTTCAGCACGTCTTCGATTCGCGACTTCTCGAATTGTTTGGCAGCGCGGAAGAAGGCTCTTGTGGCGTCTCTTGGTGAGCTTGCTTCCGCGCTGGTCTTGGTGTCGTTCAGGAGGGTCATCCCGCCTTCCTCATGCTGTTGCTTCGGAATGCCGAGCCAATCCGTCCCAGTGCAGCACCGCTGCGTTGATCGAAGCCGCGAACGCCGCGAAGATCTCTCGCGGTGCCCCTGGCCGAATCGCGGATGGCACTGGCTGCGTGGGCCACGCCTTTCGCGCTGCCAAAGTTGAATCCGCCCGCACTCAGCGAGCTGGCGAGGCCCGCGACGAACTTCACGAGGAAGGCCAGCAGGAGGTTTCCGAAGGACGCCATGAAGACCTGCGCGAACGTGGTGTCGGACCCGAGGCTCGAGCCGAGCATCTGCTGGCTGAGCCCGACGCCGATTGAAGCGACTGTCGCGACGAAGAGCGGAATGAGCGAGAAGCTCCAGATCGCGTTGATCCAGGTCGTGAACCAGGCTCGTGTGGCGGGGAAGAGGAGGAAGGCGAAGTAGATCGGACCGACGGCCGCTACCAGCGCAAGTCCGACGGACGACGTGAGCAGCGTGAGGGCCGCCACCACCACGAAAGGCAGCAGGCAACCGACGACGAGCAAGGCCTTGACGGCGACGATGATCGTCTGGACGACGCCGTCTGCATTCAGGAAGGCGTCGGACACGATCTGCAGGTAGGTCAGCAGCAACTTGTCGAGGGCACCCTCCTGGAGCGTCCCGCCGCTGGCCGCATTGGCCAGGTCCGCGCCGAGGCCTCGAGCGATTGGAACGACGGTGCGGGTATAGCCCGATGCACTGAGGCCGAGGCCGATGATCAGGGCCCAGGCGGCGCATCTGAGCGCGAAGTCGTAGACGGGCATGCTCTCCGCGCCGCGGGCGTAGTTGACGGCAATCAGAATCACGTAGATGCCGAAGCACGCGGCCGCCAACGGGGTGATGGTGCTCGCGATCTGCGACGACACGCCGCTGAGCGCGTTGTCGAGCAGCTGGTTGAGTTGGTCCAGCAACCAGGAGACTGGCGCGGCCTCGTTCACTCCATCCTCCGGTGCGCGATGAAGGCTTCAACGCATGTCTGGTCTACCTTCCCGTACTGGTGGCAGCGGATGAGGCCGTCGTTGATCGACCACAGGTCGATGGCCTTACGTGCGTTCACACACTTCGGGAGGTCGTGGCGCTCACCCGGACGCGCACTGCACCATCCGACATCGATCGACATACGGGCGGGATCGCGCCAGTAATCCGGCACGGAGACGGGCGGCTCTGCCGATTGGAAGCAGCCGGCCAGAAATAGGGCTGCCATCGGAGCGGTGCGGCCCACAAGTCTGCAGAGCGCTTTTGCAATCAGCACTTCTTGAACTCCCTGCAGGTGAATTCATGCTGGGCTTCCTGCTGGGCGAGGAGCATTTCCGATTCCTGCCTTGCCTTGAGGACCTGGGTCTGCTGCAAGGTCGCGGCGATCGCGTTCTGTTCGCTCACGAGCCTGTTCCCAAGATCCTGCTTCGCGGCGGGATCCGAGGCTGCGTCGATCTGGCCCATGAGCGACTGGACGTTCTGCAGGCGACCGTTCGCTTTCCTGAACTCGATGCTGAAGGCGGCGCCGTTGGCGGCGAGCTGGTCGTACATCTTCATCAGCTTGGGACGCGAGGCGTCGGTCGGGTACTTCGCGCGCTCGACCCTGAAGTCTCCGGTCGATTTGATGCTGTCCATCACCTTGTCCCAGTCGGCCGGAAGGCTGGATCGCAACTGCGGGCTGTTCAGAACACTGCCCATCCCGCGGGAACCGGTGATGGCTGTGTAAGTCTGTTTGCCTTGTTGGATGACCGAGCCCATCTGCTCGGCTTGCTTCTTCCACTTCTCGAACTCTTCGGCCCACTGCATCATGGTTTCGATCTGGTTCATGATTGCCGGCGCATCGCCTACGACCAGAGTGGCGAGCTGCGCTTGCGCACCGGTGGCGATCGACAGCGAGGTGGCGAAGATCGCGCACGCGACTGCTTGCTTCAGGTTCATCTACGTTCCCTTGATGATTGAAGTCGCAGGCGCTGCCCGCTTGGCCTGTGCGCGAAACTCGCGTCGCAGCTTCTTGAAGGCGGGCACCCATGCATCGGGATGCCTGCCGACATCGCTCTGTGCTTTTTCCAGCAGTGGGAAGTCGTCTTTCGCCATGGCGAGGACGGCGATGTCCTCTTCCTGGCCAGTCAGGTCGAGGTGCACGACGGCGCTTTGGCCGCCTTGCTTGATGAGAGCCAGCCGCGACTCTTTGCCGAAGGACTTGATGCGGGCGAATTCCTTCGGTGTGACGTTGAAGCGGATGTACCCGCCGGTGCCGGACGGCGGGTCGTACTCGGCATCCGGATTCGCGAGGTAGATCTTGGTGGCGGTCTGCTCCAGGATCGCCGGCAGGATCGGGCTCTGGCTGGCGTCGGCGGGAGACTGCGTCACCAGGATCGCGAATTCGTCCCGCCGGCGGCCGACCTTCAGGATCTCGAGGATCTGTTCGCAGGTAGTGCGGTACTTCAGCGGCAGCCAGAACTCTTCGATGATCGTGGCCAGCACGCCGCGTTGCTTCTGCAGGATCTTCTTCAGATGGAGCAGGTAGGCGAGGATCGGCTCGGTCGCCGGGTGACCGTCGACCAGGAAGTCGGACACGTCGAACGCCACACGCTTGAAGTTGTCCCAATCGAACTCGTTGCGTTCGTTGTCCAGGGCATAGGCGTACCTGCCCTCCACGTCGCCATAGCACCAATCTTCCAGGCGCTTCCGAAGGCAATCCTTCCCCCGGTCCGGAATGCTCTGCAGCACGGCACCGAAGCGCCTGTCCGCGAAGTCCAGCTCGAGGACGTTGTCGACGGCGCGCTTGATGTCCTTCGTGTCTTCCGCGGCGAGTTCTTCGCCCATGCGGCGACCGCACGCGGCAACCAGGTCGTAGAGGAAATTGCGGTTCTCTGCAGTGTTCTCGAGCTGGAACGGCGCCAGGCCCGTGGGCATACCCGATTCAAGCTTGAAATACGTGCCCCCAAGCGCTTCGAAGAGCCCGCGCATGCTGCCGTCTTTGTCGAGCCCGAACATCTTCGCGTCGAACCGGGACACGAAACCAAGGATGGTGGTTTGCACGGTCGTCTTCCCGACACCGGTGGCGCCGGTGATGACGGTATGCCCGGCCCGCTTTTGTCCAATCTCGTCCTGGTCGGGAATCGAGTAGTGGCAGTTCAGGTGATAGACACCTTTCGCTGGCGTGAACAGCGGCATCAATGCAGTGCCGTCGCCGATCGGGTTGCCGTGCTGCTTGCCGCTGCTGTAGGCGTTCATTCCGAACATGCCGACCAGATTCCGCGTGGTCTTCGGCATGGGGCGGGATCGACGCTTCACGTTCCCCGGAAACTGCCCGAAGAAGGTTTCGGGTGCGCTCAGGGTTGCAGGAACGAAGAGGCTTCCGCATGAAGCAGAGAGGGTGGTGCGGGCAGTGGAGCCACGCTCCTCGGTCTGCTTCTCCGTAGCTCCGTAGACGGCGATCGAGGCATGAAGCTCGCCGAAGAAGATCTCTCCCGCTTGAATGGCGCCTTCGCCTTCGCTCATCTCCTCGAGCTGGCCAACCGCCTTGTCGCCCGCGCTCAGCAGTTTGTTTTCTGTCGCGGCGATCATCTTGAGAGCGCCGGCCTGTTCGATGAAACAGAAGCTCATCGTCAACAGGAACGGGAATCGCAGGTCGAGCAGGGGGATGAGCATCCCCCGCCTCGTGGGGGAAGGGAAATCCTTGAGGTCGAAGTAGGCCCCGAAACGGCGACTTCCATCCGGTGACCTCGTCTCGATGAGCTTGTATCCGTGATGCAGGGAGCTGCTCTGCACCGCGCTGGAAAGTGGCTGCGCGGTGACGGGTATGCGCTCCCAGAAGCCGTTGTTCAGGTAACCGATGAACTCGTAGGTCTCGCTGAACAGCTGACCGTTGCGTTCGTAGCTCCGCAGGACTTCGCAGTCGTAGGATCGAAGCGACTGAGTCACGTGAAGCTGCACTTCTTCCAGTTCACGGACGCATTCCGAAAGCGTGTCGTTGCTTCCGGGCTTGAGGACGAAGGACATGTAGAAGCAGTTCTCGAACACGGCCGCATTTGCGAACTTGTCGAGGTAGCTTTTGGAGAACTGGCGCAGCCAGTCGAATTCGAACTGGTAGTCGGCCTCGAACTTCGTCTGGTAGTGATCCAGATGGCACCAGACGCCGAGTCGGCCGCCGACCGATTTACCCAGGTTCAACGCCATCGCGTTGAGCGCGTCGAAGCTGTTGTCGAGCATCCCGTCGCTGACTGCCTCGAAAGGCGTGCCGCGGCAGCGGACAACGAACATGCAGCGTTCATCGGCCAGGTTGACGATCGAGTTCGTCAGGTGGAACCTGTACGGCGGCACGTAGTCTTCAGCCGCGGGGATGCGCTTCAAAGTATTTCTGAGCATCTTTGAATCGCCGTCCGTAGGCCACAGGAGAAAAGGTGAACGTGCCTCCGAAATAGCTGGCGGTGCCGCTGCTCAACCGGGTCAGCACCCAACGGGTCTCGATCAGCACGATCTCTACCGCCCGGTCGTCCGTTCGGCAGATCTCCTTGATGTAGATAAGTAGTGGCGCAGCCAACGTTCCGGCCAGGTATCCGACGGGTGATTCCATTGCAACCGCCATCAGGGTCGATCCCAGGATGGCGACGACGAAGATCGTCAGGCCCGCCATGTAAGGCACGCCGAGTTTGGGAACCATCGCCTTGCGTCCCAAGCCGTTGTAGCTGTGGAACTCGGGCTTCGTGTATTCGTCGTCCATTGCTTGTGCTCATGTCAGCTGCTGAACAAGGTCCAGAGGTATGTGGCGATCGAGGGTGCGGCGCCGACGACGGCGACACCCACGCACGCCATCGCGAAGTCCGACCAGCTCTTGCGCTCGAACCAGGCACAGAGGCCGTAGTAAAGAAGAACGATGACCGCAATCACTCCGAGGAAACCGTACAGCCACAGCCTGAAGTTGTTCGCTTCGTCGTTCGCCTTGCTGAGGCCGCCTCCTGCGGCAATCGCGCCCTGCGCGGCAAAGCAAAGGACGGTGACGACCGTCACTTGGCCTGCGGTGATGAAGGTTCTGTTCACGAAAAGAGCTCTTGTGGAATGGATGGCCGGCAAGGTGTGCGCCGAATGCGGGGTGGATGCGAGCGCTCGGGACGTCGCTTCCTCGAGCCGCTGAAGCGCATCGGATGACCACTGGTCGGCCTTTCGAACGCCAGCCCAGGTGCTTTCACACAGGCCTCCGAAATAGAGGCATATGGCTGTGCCGACCAAGTACCAACTCGGCGTTTGCCCATCGGAGGCTAGGCTGACTGCGCTGAGCAGGCAACTGGCCGTGGAGGTGTCGGCACACGTCATCGAACTTCCTTGCGCGGGAAGTTGTGCAAGACGTCCCACGGCTGGTAGCTGCCGACAGTCCGGTTCGGCGCATCACGTACAGCCACGCGCGTCGATTGCGTCGACGCTTCTTCCTGCATTGGATGAGAAAGAGTGGAGGAGGGGAGGGCCCGTACACGGGTGGTTTCTCGCGCCAGCGCGGCCAGGTCTTCGCGCAGCCGGTGCTGTTGCGCGGTCTTTTCGTCGCTTCGAGGCGCGTCATCGAGCGCGCGCAATTCAGTGAACGCTTTGACACGCTCCTGTTCGAATATCTGAAGACGTGCCTCGTCGATCTTCGCAAGCGGCGCGGCGGGCGCGGCATGCGCGAGCAACAGCGACAGGGAGAGTGCAGCTGCTGTCTGTGTCACCGCGAATACCTCCGCTGGATCTCGAAGGCTTTCTCTGGCGTGTTCACCTGGTGTTCGGCTTCACCGGCGTCCGGCACCTTCAATTGCGGGACGCTGGTGCATCCCGCCAGCAGGGCTACACAAGCGCAGAACGACAGCAGCGAGCGGGCGCTCATGCCACCGCCCTCAGCGACAGCAGGATCGGAGGCGGTCCGACGTATCTCGCACCGATGTGCTTGGCCAGCGTGTCCAGGCTCGCCCATTCACGCGGCTTGTTGCGCGTTCCAGCAAGAATGAATTCCTCTTTCTCGATGGTCAGGCTGATATGCAGCGAATACCGGCCGCACTTCGATTGGCTGATGTTGAATTGCTTGAGTACACCGCTTTTCATGAAGAGCATGAGGTCGTGCTCCGTCATCAGGCGCATTGCTGGTTGGCTTTCGGGCCGATCGAGCAATTAATGGCAATTCTTGGGGAAAAGGTTTTGCATTTCATGGGGTTTTGCGTAGACAATTTCATCTTCTTGATTCGGCGCTTCGATTGATTTGCTGCGTCGCTTGTCGTGTTTCGCCTATTAATTACGACAGTTTTGATGAACCATCCTCGTTCGTTCAGCACACCGCTATTGCGCCAACTTGCATCGACCGGAAAGGCCGGAAAACTAATTGCCCGAGAGGATGCGGAAGGCTTCGTCCTGGTAATGAAGGAGGGCACCTCCGAGCAAGTCCTTGCGGCACAACGAGGAGGGCGGCGGTACTTCAAGCGACTCGACGCCTTGGCGTCCTACCTTGCCGGTCTCGGACTTCGTCGGTTCGTTGTCGAGTTGGAAAACCGGAATCGTTGAGTTCGTTGGCTGAGCGTTAATTGCCCGAGAAATTCCATTGGCATATCGATGGTTTTGTTGATCGTTTGCGCTATTCGAACATGCATGACTACCCACTTGAGTAATCAAAACCGAAGAATTGATTGTTTTGGTGGCGGGGTGATAAATAAATCACGGTTTATTGACGATGCGGCGCGAATGGAAAAAGGAAATCAATTGATATTGAATTAACAACAAGAGTAATTAATATTTATCTGGATGGTATTTGGCCTATTGTTTCCATGTCGCCGTGGGATGTCTGCATGTCCATCGGGTGGATCGAACCTCCTTCTCGCCCGAGGCGAAGCGTCCAACGGGCTGCAATTTTTTTTGGCGTTGATTGCGAAAAGGGTTCAGCTGAACCGACCTGCTTCGTGCTTTGCAGCGAGTCAGCGTTGCGCTTGTCTTGACCCTGTGGGCTTCCCTCGCTGACGCCTTCGCACCTTGCGGTGCTGCGCCCTGTCGGTTGCCTCCCGGGAGGCGGCTTGCGCCCTCTCCCGCCGCCCTGCGGTTGCCCCCCACTGAACATCCACGACCAGCTGCTTTAGCTGCTCGAGCTGCGCGGCCGCGGTGCAGCCGCTGCGCGCTGCGCTTGCCTTCCTGATCAGGCGTGTCGTTGCACGCGGTGGCGCTCGCCGCGC
>NZ_FOXJ01000012.1 GCF_900115685.1 Variovorax sp. 770b2
AGCTGCTCGAGCTGCGCGGCCGCGGTGCAGCCGCTGCGCGCTGCGCTTGCCTTCCTGATCAGGCGTGTCGTTGCACGCGGTGGCGCTCGCCGCGCGGCGGTGTGGTCCGCGATCGGCCGCCCCGTCCGGGCTCCCGCTCCCCTGACTCCTCTCGCTTCTTTCCGGTGACTTTGCTGCGCGCTGTCCCGAGACCGGCTGCGCCTGCAAGGGGGTGTTCATAACGCGGCCGCGTTACGAATTCTTCCTCCCTTGCTCTCCTGCCATCGCTTCGCTCCCGTTCACCGGGCGACAGGACTCAGGGGAACGGCGGCAGGGCTGAAAGGCAGGCCGATTGCGATCCACACCCTCATTGAGGGGCTTCTGGATCTTGGGGCCCGGCAGTTTTTGAAACACCACAGGAGGAATGAAATGAACGCACTCGCAAAGATGATCGCCCCGAACACCGCCGCAATATCGGTCGCGCTTTCGACGGGACGGGACGTATCCATGACACTGGATCGTCTGTACATCGCCGACGACAACATGACGACCAGACGCGATCCGGATTGGGTTCGCTCTCTGGCCGCGATGATCGAGGCGCAAGGGCTGATGCATCGGCTGTCGATCACGATGGATGCGGAGGGTCGGGGCGCTGTTCATGCGGGCGGTAACCGCTTGCTTGCGCTGCAGTGGCTTCAAGGCCAAGGCAAGCTGGCCGAGGATGAGCCAGTCGAATGCAAGGAGTACGAGGATGCCGAGCGTGCTGTTGCGCTCAGCCTTACGGAAAACCTCGGGCGCATCCAGCACCACCCGGCCGATGAGTTCATCGCGTTTGCCAAGCTCGCCAAGCAAGGCAGGTCGGTTGCGCAGATCGCCACGGCGATGGGGGTTTCGACGCTGACCGTGGAGCGCCGTCTTGCGCTGGGCAAGCTGGCTCCGCGATTCATCACGCTTCTGCGCGATGGCGGAGCGACTCTCGACCAGTTGAAGGCCTTGAGCCTGAGCGATGACCACAAGCAGCAGATCGCCGTGTGGGACTCCTTGGGGGAGCACGGGCGGAGCGCGTATTGCATCAAGGAGCGGATCGTGCGGGCTGCGGTCAGCGCGACAAGCAGGTTCGGGCGGTTCGTCGGCGTCGAAGCCTATGTGGCTGCGGGTGGCGTGATGCGCGAAGACCTGTTTGCGAACGACGGCGAGTGCTGGCTACACGACGGTGCCCTTGTACAGCGGCTCGCCGACGAGAAGCTGGCCGAAGCTGTGGCCGGGGAAAAGGCTGCTGGCTGGTTGTGGGTGGAGGCAAAGCCGACAGTGGCTTACTTCGAACCGGATCGTTTCGAGCGGGAGCGCGCGAAGTCGCGCAAGCCGAGCGCAGAGGAAGCGATGTGGATCCAGACGTGGACCACGCTGCACGACGACGCGCGCGAGATGGTTCGCGCTCTGGATGCCGAGTGGCGCAAGACGCCGAGCGGCTCTTCCGAAGAAACCGAAGCTGCGCGGCGGATGAACGATGCGCAGGTCGATGCGAAGAACGTCGCAGAGATTCTTTCTGCGCTGCATGCTTCTCTCGCTCAATGGTCCGCGAAGCAGCTTGCGAGTCGCGGCGTCGTGGTGTCGGTCAGCGCGGCCGGTGATATCGAGTACGCGCGCGGCCTGATGCGCCCCGAGGACAGGAAGGCGATCGAGAAAGCGAAGATCGCGGCCCTCAAGGAATCCGGCAAGCCGATTCCTGCGAGCTTGCAGGCGAGCGCCAATGCAAGTGAGGATGGCCGTGCGGATGGACGTACGAATGGACGCGCGGATGGACGTGTAAAGGGCGAACGTGCGGCAATCTCCGAACGCCTGATGCTTGACCTGAGCGCGCACCGGACAGCGGCGATGCAGGCCTCGTTGGTGGACAACTCGCATGTGGCGCTTGCACTGGTGGTGCATACGATGGCGGTGCCGGTTTTTTCGTCGCAGTCGTACTTGCAGACGCCCTTGAAGCTCCGAATGGATTTGACCAGGCACTCCGCTTTGACCAGCCGTGCGTCCGAGTACGACGCCTGCCCTGCCGCTGTCGCGCTGGCTGTAGCGTTGGAGCAATGGGGTGATCGGGTGCCCGGTGGCGAACCCGTCGTGATCTTCCGGTGGCTGCTGGCTCAGGACACGGGGGTGCTGCTCGATCTGCTGGCGTTCTGTGCGGCGAGCGGTCTGGACGCGATGCATGGCCGTGAGCGCCCCGGCTACGACATGAGCGATGCGTTGGCCGATGCGCTCGAACTCGATATGGCCGACTGGTGGACTCCGACGCCTGCCAAGTTCCTCGAAAGTGTCTCGAAGGATCAACTAGTCCAAGCAGTGACGCAGGCCGAGAGCGCCGAGGCCTCAAAGCCGATGGTCACGATGAAGAAGGCCGATGCGGTGGCCTTTGCTGCGGCCAAGCTGGAGGGCAAGCGGTGGCTTCCTGCGCCACTCGCGCGCAAGGCTGCACCAGCGCAAGTGGGTAGCGAAGAGGAGGAAGAGAACGACGAGCAAAGGGAAGAGGAACAGAAGACAGGGGACGGCAACGAAAAGTGAGGCAGCGAGGGCGGCGTACGCCGCCATCCTCCCCTCTCGTCCCCCTCCTCTCTTTCTCGTCATGAATCAGGTGCGCTTCATCTTCACCGACGAACTGCATGCCATCGCCTACTGGGCAACCGAAGAGTTCAGGAAGTATGCGGTCGACGTGCGGGCCGGCCCCGCCCGCCGGCCGATGACCGTCCGCACGCTCTATGTGCGCGCGAGAACGCCTGAGAGCGCCGTCGAGTGCGCAAAGCGTGCAGACTGGTTGCGCAAGCGCGGCGCGCGATACAGCGCCCGGCTCGCCGGTCCGCGCGAACTCGGGTGCGTGGCCACTGGCCATCTGCAACCCAGGTGTTGAGAGCTTGCAGCTACGATTGGGCCAACAGACTCATGCGGCAATGACACAGTCCACTTACAAACATACGAAACCCTGCGAATCGTGCCCTTGGCGCATCGACAAGGGCGCTGCGGACATTCCGGGCTTCAGTCTGCCCTTGGCGGAAAGACTCGCGGCGACCTGTCCGGATGAACGAGGCTTTGGTCCCGACTACGGTGCCCCCATGTTCGCCTGCCACCACTCGAAAGAGAACGGAGAGATTCCGTGCGCGGGCTGGCTGGCCGCGGTGGGTGAGCGACATCCAAATGTGCGAATCGCAGTGATGGAGGGTCGAATCAATCCTCGGGCGCTGGATCGCGCTCCCGACGCTCCCCAGCTTCATGAGAACTATCGGGAAGTCCTGGCCAAGTTGCGAGGTCAGTGAGTCAGCTTCGGAGCCCGTGCCATCGATTTCCGGTTCGACGACTCCTGGATTCGATCGACAGCTACAAGGAAAACAGATGGATATGTCGAGTGTCCCGAAGGCCACGAGCAAGGAGGAAGCGGCAATGGCATTGGAGGCGCATCAGTGCCTCGTCGCTGCGCTCGAGCATTCGAAGGCCGGTTACCTTCAAATCACCGTCGAGGACGGCACACGAAGGTCACCTCTCAAGATACCTGCCCGGGCGCTTCGTATCCTTGCCGATGTCTTGGATGCAATGGCGGCTGAACAAGAGCCTCCTTTTACGGAGCCGCAGGCGTGCAGCCTGACAACGGAGGAAGCTGCGATTCAAATGGAAGTCGCTCGACCTTTTGCTGGCAAAAAGCGAAGTCTCGAGACATCAGACGCACCTCCCCGTCACGCGGCACAAGAATCATCGAAGCAAGCCCTCGACGAACTCGTGAAGCTCTCCCAAAACGCAGGAATGGAACTCTAACGGGCGGCCGGTTCGACACTTTGTTGACGGGCAAGTGATTGCCGTCCTCTTTCAGCGCGCAGCGATCGTACTGATGCCCGCGCCCAACGCTGCGCACCTTCGCTATCCGCGCGAGCTGCAGCGCGCTCGAAGGTCGCTCGTATAGCTTTTGTAAGTCCCGATGCCGACCAAGGCGGCGGCAGTTGGTCCTGACATCGAAAGCGGGCAAGGATATGGACGCCTCGATTGTTAGGGTCGGTGACGTCGCCTGGCCGCCCTTGACGGCGCAACTCGGCCTGAACCTCTTCCACGAGTGCCGCGGGAACGGGCATTCCGAGTACCTTTCGAGGCACATCATCCAGCACGAGCGACCACTCATCATCGCCATGCGATTGCAATTTTCGATGTAAATGCTCACACCGAAGGTGTGTCAGCCGGGCAAGACCGAGTTCACTGAAGCGGAGCCATCGCATGGCCCGAGCCAATCGTCGGCCGTGCGCAGTGGCCATCTCGTCCTCCAGCAGGGCTTCCAGCAGGGCCCAGTCTGATGGTGAGATGCTGCCAGACCGGACTGCCTTCGGGGCCGAAGGCCGAAACCGACGAACAGTTTGCGCCGCGAACGGATTGATCTTGAGGTAAGCGTGTCGGACCCAGAACGCAAACAGGCCATGAAGGACTGTCATGGCTTGGACGATAGCCGCTGGTGCCAGCGGGCCCTCAAACGGCCGCCACCGCGGCGACCAGCGTTGAGCATGACGAGGTCCGCACCAATCAGCTGGCGGCGCACCGAGAAAGTCCCGGTACGCCTGCACGTCATCTTCATGCAGTGACGATATTGCCTTGCGACGCACGAGCACCGTCCAGAGCAGGAGGCGCTCCGCTTCCTTGCGGTAGGAGCGACTCGTGGACGCAGAACGCGGAGCGCCATCAGCGCCGCCCGTTGCTGCGTCAAGCCAGGCATCGACAGCCTCGCGGTCGCTTCGGGCAGTAAGAAGGCATTCGCCCTCCCCTTGCTCCGGCAGTCGGGGCCCCCCTGCCAGTGCGGGCGGCACTTCGAATTTCTCGTACGGTCTCAATGCCGTCCCGGACTTCACGACCTTCTCCAGCAAGTGTGCGGGCACTCGTTTGCGCTGAAGAAAGACGTGAGCGCCCACATCCATTTTTATCTCCTTTGCGTGGAGCTTGAGCCATTCAAGTACACGGACACTTTTACGGACTCCAACGCCTGGGACATGCAGCCACCACCGATCGCCATGCGCGTTGACATGCTCGACCAATTGCCCGACGTCCTTCAGGCCCGCACGTGCCATCCGGCGCGCGATGGATTCGTCCAGCCAGGACGACAAGGGGTCTGCGGCGGTCGGCGCCTGTACAACGTGTTGCTCGAGCCATCGAAGCGCTTCGAGCTGCTTGGCTACGAGCCGTTGTCTGCGACCACCTCGGCGACCCGAACTGCTTTGGCTCGAGGCGGAAGCCATGGCAGCTTGGTAGGCTTCAATCTGCTCGTCTTCCGAAAAGTCTTCCAAGCCATGCAACACGGCGAAGTCTTCCAGCGACGGGGGCGCCGAAACGTCTTTGACCAGCGCCGGTTCAAGAAGGATCAGACGGGCCAGGCCAGGTCGCTTTGCCTGCCTGGCGGCGACAGCGAACGCGTCTCGAATCCATTCGATCGTCCGCCGGACCGTTCGTGCATCACGGTGCTCACCCTCCGCGCGCATGTAGCGGTCCCAGCTGTCCTGTGCGTCAATGCCTTGCACGACGGCTCGCATGAACGCAAAGTGCCCGTGGTGCAAGTGGCGCTGAGCAGGCCGCTTCATCGCGCGCGGCGCTCCTTCATGGACAAGATGCACCTGAATTGGCATGCCTGCTGCGGCCGGGCTCGGACCCCACATCGAGGCACAAGAAGGTGGACTTGACGTTCAAAGGGGAGCATTGATCAAGTAGGCGATGCTAGGAAGGGAAGAGGTTGGTCCGACTTCTTCATTCTAGAGTTGCTTCAAATAATCATCCATGCGATTTTCTGATGAACTCGGACATGCTGAAGACGTCACCTGAATAATTAACGATATAAATCAATGACTTAGCGTCGTAATTCGGAGTTCGATTGAGGATGAACTTTCAGGGCCAAGCGATGTTCTCCGCGCTACGGCCGCTTCCCTCAGCTTCAAAGGAATGCCGCTACGCCGGCTCGATTCTCAAGCTCGCCGGCACCTTTCTGACGAGCTAAATGGCTGACGCTTGCGGACCAGGCTAGGCAGCGCGCCCACGTGGGAACTTTCTTGAGCGAGGCGAGGCTGACTGCAACGTCTGGGCCTGCGCCCATCTGGCTGTGCCGCCGTCGCCAAGTTCGACTAGACCGTGCCCGGTGCTCGGCCGCAAATCCCCCCGACGACACATCTTCGTTGAGCTGGTCGCCGACTGATCCAGTTCGACGTGCTCACTCTCCTCCGCACGAGGCGGTTTCGTGCGGCGAAGACATCATGTTGAATCGTGGCTCAGTGGGCGTTCGGCTCTTCAGTGGAGGAGTTCCCAGTCGGATTCCGCCTTTGAGAAACTTCAGCGGGTGTCGTAGGCAAAAGCAGCAGCCTTTAGGATGCAGTCCAGGAATACGAGGACCCGGACGCTTTGTGTTCGGCGTGCTTCTGTTTGGGGGGTGGTTCGGAACCACCCCCCAGCGCCGGTGCTAGAGTTCGTTTTTATTATCTGGATGGATCGACATGGCGTGGGCGCTAGAGAGTCACCAAAAAAAATGGAGCCGGTGTCTCTCCTTCTCCAGAAAGGTTCAAAGCCGCGGCGCCGTGCAGTTAGATAGGGCCGGAGAAACCGGGGCTTAGCTTGTTTGCGACCAATCCACTCCGATAGATCTTCGCGAAGATGGGGCCGGGTGGCATGCAAATGCAAAATCCTCAGAAGAAGGTCCGTATCCAAGGATCACCCGCTGAGGGGATTGCCTCCGACGAGCCCGCTGATAGTTAAAGAAGAGCGGTAGCCGCAACCTGGTCGATCCGATCGGGCCAACGGCAGACCCGCTTGGCCAAGCTAAGAGCTCAAAAACGCCGCTTTGGCGTCTCCGGACTGCATCGGGCTGTTCGAGCACCAGCGCGCAAAATTTGGGGCGAGGGCTCCGGTCGGCCCCCTACCTTCTATCCGCACCTTGACTCCCGACCAAGACAGGGGATGCATCGAACGCAGCTTTTGACCGCGTCAATCTGAAAAAAAGGGGGGTGGTTCGGAACCACCCCCCCTACTCTGTAGCCGATCCGGGCTCTACCGCCTAAAGCCCCGACATGAATTCCTGCAGCAACTGCTGAAGCTTTTTTCGCTTGGCATCTGCCAATGGAAGATGGATGCGAATGCTCGCGCGGCCATCCGCATCGAAAGTCAAGGTCGCGGCTTTTTTCCCAGCCACCTGCAGGGCATAAGGATGGGCCTGCACTTGTACGCCCTCCTGTCCGGACACCAGCGCAAGCAGCGCGTCCTTAGCCTGAAGTCGCGGACTCCTGGCAGCCAGCTCTTGGGCCCTCGCCAAAACGCCCTGCGCATCTGCTTCCAGCGCTCGATTGAGGACTGGCGCCCAGCGCAATTGAATCTCAAGGGGCGAACGAAATGCGCCGACCACAGCATCTGGCAAGCGCGCCAGTGCCAGTGATTTGCCGACATTGCTATGGTCGATTCCGAGGGCAGACGCGAGCTGCTTGTTGGAAGTGAATAGCCCGAGATCCAGAGCGCGGACGTACATCATCCCCTGCTCCCAAGGCGACAAATCCTGCCGCTCACGGTTTTCGCGCTCCATCTCGACGAACAGCGAGCGATCGTCGAGGTTGTCGACAACCGCAAGTACGGGAACGCCCAACTGACGACATGCTTCATGTCTTCGGTGACCGAAGACGATCTCATAAAGCACACCCTCGCCGGCTGGCTTGCTGCACGGTCTGATCTTGATCGGCTGAACGTTTCCGCCGGCCTCCTGGATCTCACGCTTGAGTCGGTCGAAGTCGTCACCATCGAAGCTGCTTTTGTGGCGATTCGCGTAGCGGCTTGGCGCAATGGTCGCGGGATCCAACAGGCGTGCGGCCTTGGCCCCATCCCAGCTCCGGAGATCCTGAACGACTTCGCCCAGTTCCGCCTCCAACGCGGGCACTCGCGAGGCGGCCAACCGCAGTTCCTCGTTCTCTCGCAGAAGATCAGACCGCGCATCATTGGCAAACGCCATCATCGCGCCTGGCGCAGTTTTCGGCTGCTTCGTGTCCGGGGACAGACCCGTCCCACTCGTCAGTGAAGCAAAGTCGATCTTGGATGCTTTGTCGCGCAAGCCCATATCAATCTCCTGAAGACAGCGAAACGCTTTCGGCCAACTGACGTTCCCAGACCGCCTCGATCTGTTGCTCGACCAATTCGCACATGCGATCGTAGGCATCGCGTGCACGGGCGAACGTCTTCGAGTTCACTGAGCCTCGAGGCAGGTCATACACCGTCCCGAACTCAGCGCTAGCTGTCGCAGCCACCGCCGTCTTCGGAATCTCGATAGGCAAGACTTTGTCACCGTAGCCCTCGAGCACCCATTGCCGGACCACCGAGCTGGCGGCATCGGATGCCTCGACGCGCGACAGAAGCACGTCGATGAACTCGAAGCTCTTGTTCTTGCCGCGGCTGCGAATGAGTTGGTTGCAAAGATCCGAGAACAGATCCCAGAACTGCGCGGAGCTCGCGAAGTCCAGCGCCGAAGGCGGCAACGGCATGATCACGCCATCAGCCGCCATAAGCGCGTTGATCGTCACATAGCTCAAGGAAGGTGGCGTATCGATCACGATGACGTCATAGGCTTCGCGCATAGCGTCCAGGCCTCGATCCAGCACGCGCCAGAACTCAAAGCCCGGATCCTTGGCCTGGCGCGCAGGCAGGATGAACTCGGCGCCATAAAGCAGGGGAGCGGCGCAGACGAGATCGATGTTGGGCCAATACGTTGGGCGGATCGCGTACGAGAGATTGTCTTCATCGCCGGCGAACAACGGCATGGCCGTGTTCTCCGGGTCTACCTCTGCATCGGGCAGTACACCGAACAGCGTGGTCGCCGAGCCTTGGGGATCAAGGTCCAGAAGAAGGACCCGATGGCCCCGCATTGAGAGCCCTTGCGCCAACGTCACGGCCGACGTCGTCTTCGCGACCCCGCCTTTGAAGTTGGCGACTGTAATCGTGATCCCTGCTGCGCCTTTGGGCCGGATGTGTGACGCTCTGAGGTCTCGGGACCAGGTCTGTGCTTCGGCCATAGTCCATTCGCGGCGATTTCCCTGGATATTGCCGGACGGCAGGTCACCGCGCGTTAGGCGGTATGCGATCTTTGATTTGTCGACGCCGCACAGCTCGGCCAACTGCGCACTGCTGAGAGAGGGGGCCAACTTGACTGCCGTCGGCGCCAGCATCGCGGTCCGGATGTGCTCCATCATGCCGGCGATGCGTTGTGCCTGTATCTCGATATCCTCCAGAGACTGCCGTTTAATTGTTTGTTTGATGTCCACGCGAAGAACCCTCGGAAGTTTTACTGTCGCGCGATTATGCCCACCGCCTGCGAAAAATCGAAGAATTCTTAAAACACGTCAGAAGTGACGCTTCTCTTTGGAGGGTTTGTGGATAACTTCTCCGAGTTAAAGAGAATATCTAATACCTTAAAGAAGTTAGGCGTCTGCCTCAGCGCAAAAAACTCCTTTTGCGACAAAGAGTTAGCCCAAAATCTTTAAGTACGGCGTCCGCGCTTTAACCGGATGCGTCCGTGGTTTGCTCGCATGCGTCCGCCGCTTGCTCGGAAAGTGTCTGTGCTTTGATGAACACCTCGCGCGCCTGTGCATAACTCTGATCACTAGACGTCGGCCCCACATTCAGCTCCGCAAACGGCAACCGTCCGTGATCTAACCAGCGGTTTCGCACTGACCCAGCACCTCGATATGACATGGTGTCTGTAATTTACTCGGGATCGTTCGTTCATCAGCGCCATATGTGTCCGTGCTTTACTCGCATTCAGCCGAGCACTCAGGCCAAAGTGTCCGTGGTTTACGCGCCCTAGACCGCTCATAAATCACAGCGAGGTTGAAATCTGGTGTCCAAGCATCTATGGACATATGATTGATGCATGCCGGTACCCGCAGCCAATCCCCCGATCGCAACGCCACGCCCCAGCGTGGGCGATGCACTGGAGTTGCGCAAGCCGCACGAAATGATCGTCATGGTGCCTCGTTCGGCGAGGGTGACGTTGACGGCCCGCCGCATCTATACGGTGCTGCTCCAGGTTTCTCAGGCTCGCCTGGGATCAATGGAGGCCATGCCCCTCGCAGATTTCATGTTCGAAGCGCCGCTGGCCGCGGTACTCCGTACGACTGGGTCCGATGGCGCTGACCGCACCGCCGCTAAACGCTATCTGGGGGAGATGCGAAGCCTGGAGGTGGACTGGGAGTCCACCGCGCCCGGCGACGGGGTGAAATGGCGCGGCTTTTCGATGTTGTCCGAAGTGGCGCTGGAGGTCCGCCGTGGCGAGACTTGGGTGAGCTGGTCATTTCCTCCCTCCATCATGACCGCGCTGCGCGATCCGTCGCGATGGGCGCGCATCGAACTGGACGTCTTGGCCCGGCTGAGCACGTATGCAGCCATCGCGCTTTACGAAATCTGCGTGCGCTATCGCGACAACCCCGGTGGCGTCACCAGTCGCAAACCCGTTGGCTGGTGGACCGATGCGCTGAGCAATATGCCTGGCGGCGACAAACGCGAATGGCGGAAGTTCAAGAACGAGCGCGTCAAGGAGGCGGTCGCAGAGATCAACCAGGAAACGGACCTCGAGATCGAGCTTATCGAGCATCGGCAGGGCAGGGTGGTGAGTGAGGTTCAGTTCGCCGTTCGCCGTCGGGCCAAGACCACGAACCCCGCAGGTCACGAAAAGCCGGTGGATGCCAACTTGGTGCTGCGCTGCGAGACACTCGGGATCCGCGAGATCAAGCTGGACGGCCTGATCAAGGAGTTCGGGGAAGATAGAGTGCGCGATCAACTCGATACACTGGAGCGACGCGCCGCAAAGAACTCCTTGCGTGCGGTCGATAACGCGTACTCGTACCTTCGATCCCTGTTGCGCAACGAGCGTGACCCTCAGGGCGAAGCCGCACCGGAGCCGGCCCCACCGGAAATTGCCCCGGCAACTCCTTCGCTTCCTGTTGCTGCGTCGGCAGAAGACTTGGCCGGGGAGCGGATCAGGGCGATGCGCAAAGAAATCGAAGCTCTAGACCCAGCGGAGCGGCAGGTCTGGGTAGATCGGGCCCTACAGTCGTTGGCATCGAAAAAGCTGCTGACCGCCATCGTCAGCCGCCGCGCTTCGCAGGGCGACGTGCTGCATGGGATGCTGGGTTCGATGGTGGTGCAGACGTATGCAGCTGCGACCTACGGTCCCGATTGGAATGCACAGGTAAGACCCAGCTCGCCTGTCTAAATGTCATCGCCGGCTCAGCCGTTCCGGCGAAGTCTGTATCGCAATAAGCGATACGAGGTCACGTTGACGAAGCGGCTACGGTGGCTTGAAGCACTATGGCGGCAATCACGACTGCCACGCCCGAAATGTTTTGATTCGAGCTTTCTTGCCCAGGCAGTTGTGATCTTGTTCCCGTTACCGGAACAAGGAGCGGAGCGGGGAGACGGCGAGCACGATCCGGCCGCTTTCTCGATGACTCCACGGAGCTCCTCGGTCTTCAGAGCAAATCGCACAAGGACCTCGCTGGACTGCACGGCCCAAGCGTCTGCGGTCGCAAGCATGCGTGCCGCCGGCAGGCGCATGAACTCGCTGGCTGAAAGGCCCGGATACGGCCCGATCCGACACCATATCTTCGGCTGGATATCGACGACGCCGGCCTGCGCTCGCATAAATCCGCTCCAGTCGTCAAACACTTCGGGCGTGTAGCGAATATCGAGCAAAGTCTTGCGATCGATGATCTCAGGTGCTGCGGGCCATCTGCTCCGGAGGACGGAAACACGCTTTCCACTTCCTTGGGCCTAGGACTCTCATCGAAGGACGCCTTAAACGCCGCTGCTGTGGCGCTGTGAGCTGCCGCCGCTACGAAAACGAAGCATCCCCAGTATGCGGCGAACACATCTTGATGTCACGAGAGGTGTCGTTGGTACGTATACGCTAGTGCGCTCCGACGGACACCATGACCTGCATCGGGCCGGCTTTCTCGAAAAACATCGTCATCTCGTAGCTGCGGCCCCATTGCAGCGGCACCTTCAGGTTGCGCAGCACCATGTGCGGACGGTCCTTGCCGAAGTCCAGCTTGTCGGCCGGCGCGAAGTCGATGCTCTTGATCGCCTTGGCCGAGGGCGCGTCGCTGCTGCGGAAATCCACCATCTCGGCGTAGGGCGTGCTGACGCGCACCAGCCGGTCCTTGCTGCGCACGCTTTCCATGGTGAAGTAGATCGGCGCGGACGCCAGCTGGCCTTCCTCTGTGGCATCGGCCCAGGGATGGATCAGCGTGAAGTCCAGGCCGTAGTACTCGTGCGTCGACGCGGCGATCGGCGAGAGCACAAGCGTCAGCAGGAGGACGCGCCGCATGGCGGAAGCGATGCGAAAGAAGCGCGGAGTAGGTGTCATGGGATCGGGAATGAAAGAAGAGAGGAGGCTCTCGACGCCTCAGTTCGAGAACGACATCGCATAGCCCCAGGCATCGAGCCGGTGCGGCATGGCGTTGAAGGCGAGCGTGCTGCGTGTCGCGCCGCGGTTCACCGGCACCTCGTGCAGCAGGTAGCTCGGAAACAGCAGCAGGTCGCCCGCGGACGGCGTCGGGCCGATCCATCGTTCGGCGTTGAAGGGCCCGGTGGCGCTGCGCGGGTTGGCGTTGCTGAACACGTAGTCGCGCCCGCCCAGGCTTCGGACGAAGGCCGTGTTGCTCGCCGGCTCGCAGTCGCTTAGGTACAGGATGCCCGACGCAAAGCTGTTGGCGTGGTTGTGCACCGCCTGCTGGCCCCCGGCCTGCATCACGTTGAGCCACATCTCCTTCAGGCGCCACTGCAGCGCCTCGCCAAAGAGCAGCGTGCCGAATTCGCGCAACGGCGCATCCAGGCGCTGCGCCACGTCGCGCAGCAGCGGCGCGTCCTCCGGCGACAGCAGGCGGCTGTGCGCGAGCGCCTCGGAGCGGTGGTTCGCCTGCGAGAGGTCCTCGCCGAGCTGCGCGAGCACCTCGGTGACCAGCGCTGCGTCCAGGCATCCCTCGACACGCATCACCGGCGTCGGAAAGAGCTCGAAGACCTGCGCGCGCGGCGGCGTCTGTGTGGGCTCGGTCATGGCGCCGGTCAGCCCGCGATCGCGACGATGCGCGAGATCGTCCAGAAGCTGGCCAGCGCGCCGATGCCGTAGAGCGCCGGCCGCTTCACGGCGAGCGCGAACGCATGGCGCCGCAGCAGCACGACGAGGCCCCAGGCCAGCGCCACCACCAGCAGCTGTCCGGCTTCCACGCCGAGGTTGAAGCTCAGCAGCGCCAGCGGAATGTTCTGCTGCGGCAGGCCGATGTCCTTCAGTGCGCCTGCAAAGCCCAGGCCGTGGATCAGCCCGAACAGGAAGGCGACGAGCGCGGGCCAGCGGCGGCTCCAGGTCTGCCGGCCGTGCAGCGCCTCGGCGGCGACCAGCACGATCGACAGCGCGATGGTCGCCTCCACTGGCGGCGAGCGCAGCGTGAGCCAGCCCAGCGCGCTGGCCGCGAGCGTGAAGCTGTGCGCCAGCGTGAAGGCCGAGATCGTGCCGATGAGCCGCTTGTTCAGCCCGACCAAGAAGAGCAGGCCGATGACGAACAGCAGGTGGTCGATGCCGCTCAGGATATGCTCCACGCCCAGGATGCCATACACCTTGGCCAGCTCCAGGCTGCCGCGTTCGTCGCGCGCGCCGCCGAAGAGCTGCACGGCGGGTTGCGAGCCGCTGAGCGTGTGCACGCTCTGCCGGCCGTCGCGCCAGTAGATGCGCACGAGCGCGGCCGAATACGCCTTGCCCACGCCATCGACCGACAGCGTGCCCGCCATCGGCCCCGCGCACTGCACGGTCTGCGCGTCGCCCACGCAGCCTTGCGGCCAGGTCGGCGTGAGTTCCTCGGAGACGGGCCGGCTCTTGCCCGGCGCGCCCCATGCCCAGACGAACTGGCCCGTGGTGGCCTCGCGCATCGTCATCTCGGCGATGCTCATCTCGTGCGCGCCGGCACCGGCCGCGTGCCAGCCGACGGCCAGCGCGAACAGCGCGCGCAGCGCCAGGCGCCAGAGCGCTGTTGCCGTTGCCGTTGCCGTCATGGCTTCTCGCCCTCCGTGCGGACGGCGTACTTCTTGCCCATCTCGCGCACCGCGTCGGAGGTGAGCTGCGCCATCGTGTCGTCCTTCCAGTCCTGGTGCACCGAATCCTTCATCTCGTCGAACTTGGCCGTCGTGCCCGGCTTGACGGCTTCGACGCGGACCACGCGCAGGCCCGCGGTGCTCGCCACGGCCTGCCATTCGCCGGGCTTGAGCTGCGTCAACTTGTCGGCGAACTCGCTGCCGTAGCTCTCCACCAGGTTCGTGCGCGGGCGGTCCTTGAAGACGCGCAGGTCGCTCTGCGTGTCGCTCCTGGCCGTGCCGTTCAGGGCGGCGGCGAAGGTCTCCAGCGTCTCGGGCGTGCTGTCGCCGACGACCACCGCTTCCATGAAGTCGAAGCGGGCCGGCGTGTCGTAGCGGTCGCGGCGGGCCTCGAACCAGGCGCGCAGCCCGGGCTCGTCGATGGGCGGCAGGGCGAGCCCGCTGCGCGCGATGCTCATGGCCTTGAAGATCACGCGCTCGCGGATCGTGCTGTCGCCGCGGTCCAGCCCGAGCGAGAGGCCTTCGCGGTAGAGCACCTCGTTGTCGACCCAGCGGTCGACGAGCTTCTTCATGTCGCCGGACGTCGGCTCGCGCTTCATGCCGGCCACGAAGATCTCGCGCACCTCCTTCTGCACGTCGGCACCCACGGTGATGGTCTGCGGGTCTTCGCGGCGGGCATTGAGCAGGTGGTCGGCGCCGAACAGCAGCAGGCCGAGAACGAGGAAGTGAAGCAACGGCTCGCGTGCAGCGCGTTTCAGGGCGTTGGAAAGGTCCATGGGTGGCGGTCAGGCTGAAAGTGAAAAGGGTCGGAAGGCCGTGCGAGCGATGTGCTCAGGGCGCCGGTGCGGTGGTGCGCGAGGCATGGGCGCAGGTGGCGCCCATGCCGTCGAGTGCGGTGGCGATGGCCAGTGCGCGTTGCGGGTCGCTGTCGCGCAGGGCCCGCGCCATGGCCACCAGCGGCTCGCAGGCGGGCCGGAATTCGGGGCTTGCGCGCAGCAGGTCCAGCAACGGCGCCTGCACGCGCCGCAGCATCTCGCCCGGGTCGGCGGCGGGCCGTACGGTGGCGCCGAAATCCAGGTAGCGGCGGCGCGCGGCCCAGTAGGCCTGCATGCGGTCGGCCTCCGGACCTTGTGGCGTGCGCAGCAGCTCGGCGGCGCGGGGCTGCAGTTCGTCCAGCAGCTGCAGCAGCCGCTCGCGCGGCGTCGATGGCGGCGCGTAGGTGGCCCACGGCGCCTGGTGCACGACCACCGGGCGGTCGTCGGTGTTGGCGGTGGCACTGCGGGCGAAGCGCGCGAGCGTCGCGGGGCCGGCCAGCACGCTGCCGACCACGGCGAACTCATCTTCGAAGCGCGCGGCGGCCAGCTGCGGCGAGCCGGCCAATCGCGCGAGCCGGGTGCGCACGGCCGTCAGGTCGATGGTCGGCTCGTCGGGCCGTGCGATCAGGCCGAGCACGGGCGTGTCCAGGCTGTTGCTGGCCAGCACCGCGATCCCGTCCGGGTACACGGCAAGGAAGGCCGCGACGATGCTGCGCAGCGTGTCCAGGTCCATCTGGTGCAGCGCGAGCCATTGGCAGAACACGCCACCGGGTGCCAAGCGCGCGCGGACGGCCGCGAACTGCTCCTCGGTGTACAGCGCGCCGGCCCCGCTGCGCGCGGGATGGAACAGGTCGGCCACGATCACGTCGTAGCGCGCACCGGAGGCCTGCACGAAGCGCCGCGCATCGGCCGGCACGGTGTGCACAGGCTGCAGCGGCACCGGCGCGGCGGGAAACTTCGCGAACAGTTCGGCGGCGGCGATCACCTCGGGCAGCAGTTCCACCGCATGCACCTGCAGGCCCGGCTCCTGCGCCGCGGCCGAGGCCGTGAAGCCGGTGCCCAACCCGAGGAACAGCGCCTGCCGCGGCGGCGCCGTGTGCAACAGCAGCGGCAGTTGCGCCAGCCGCCACTCGACCAGGCCGCTGGCGCTGCTGCCTTCCTGCGCGCGGTTGTTGATGCGCAGGCGCGCCACGCCGTCGGCGTCGGCCACCACGCTGACCGCGGCCATCACGCCGTCGCGGTAGCTCAGCACGCGGCCGCCGTCGGGCACGTCGACGAAGCGCAGGTTCGCGCCCCACAGCGCCGCGGCGCAGGCGCCCGCGGCGACCAGCAGGTTCTGCGGGCGCCGCCAGCGCGCGGGCGATTGCAGCAGCAGGTAGCCGGCGACCATCAGGGCCAGGCCGGCCGGCGCGCCGACCGCCGGAATGAGCCACACGCCGACCAGCGCGGGCGCGACGGCCGCGCCTGCGGTGTTGAGCGCCAGCGCGCGTCCGAGCGGACGGCCGCCGGACTGCGCCTCGATGCACAGGTGCGTGAACAGCGCGCCCATCACCAGCGTCGGCGCCCACATGGCGGCCGCGGCCGCGAGCGCTTCGCCCGCCAGCGCGCCGGTTGCGCCCGGACCCGTCCAGCGGGCGGGCCAGGCGCACAGCACGTCGGCCCCGCCCAGCGCCAGGCCCGACAGCAGCACCGCAGCGGCCAGCGCGAAGAGCAACTGGTCGCGTAGCTGGCGCGCATCGTCCGCGCGATGGGCCAGACGTTGGTAGATCGCGGCGCCCGCGGCCGTGCCGAGCAGGTACATGGCCAGCAGCAGGGCGTAGCTGTAGACGGTGCTCTCGGTGACCTGGCTGAGCACGCGCACGGCGAGCACCTCGTAACCGATGCCGAGCACGCCAGTGGCCGCCAGCAGGGTCGACACGCGAGGGCTGGCGGCCGCCCGCGCTGGTGCCCGTGCGGATGCGGATATTGACGTCTCGGGCGCCACCGGTGCATCGCGCCAGAGCCACCACGACAGCGCCGCGCACACCGCGTTCGCCGCGGCGCACAAGAGCGCGGTGCGCAGCAACCCGCCGTGCGGAATCGCGACGAACACCGCCAGCACCAGGCCGAGGACCGCGCCGAAGGTGTTGGCCGCATAGAGTCCGCCGAGGGGGCTGCGGGCGGCGCTCAACTGGCGCTCGAGCGCGGGCAGGGTGGCGCCCATCGCCGCGCTGGCGGGCAGCAGCAGGATGAACGGAAAAAGGAAGGCGACCGTCCAGTGCCGAAGCACCGACGGTTCGGGGCCGATCAGCAGCGCCGTCGCGTGGATCAGCGAAGGCATGGCCACCGTGAGGACGAGGCCCCATGCCAGCAGCAGCACTTCGCAGCCGGCGTACCAGCGCCCGGGCCAGCGGCTGCGTGCCAGCGTTCGGCCCAGCGCCTGCGCGCCGAGCGCCAGGCCGCCGAAGAAGGCGGCCAGCACGGCCAGCACGGCCACGATCTCGTGGCCCATGGCGGCGCCGAATTCGGCGGTCCAGACCATTTGCCACGCCAGCGCCGCGGCGCCGGACAACACCATCAGCAGGTGCGCAAGTACGCGGCCATGGAGTGCCAGGCGTGTGCCATCCGCCGGGCGGGCGGATGGCTGTATTTCAGGGAGGCCGTGGGGCACGGCGCTCCGGATTTCTTCTGACATGGATCTGCACCAGGGACCGTCCCGCCGCACGAGGCAACAGACAGACAGGCACGGCGGACACACCGTGCCTGCCGTGCCGATCGGGGACGGACCGCGGCCGCTTACTTGATGCCTGCGACCTTGACGGTGTTCACGACTTCGATGAACACCGGGTTGCTGTAGAACCAGAGATCGGACCAGCCGGCGACGTCATGGCTCGAGTACTTCGTGCCCGACAGCGTGCGCATGTGGGTCGGGCAGGCGGCGTCCGAGCAGGCGATCTTGCCCGGCTGGGTGCCGTCGAACGGGTTCGAGGTGAAGTCCAGCAGCGGGTTGCCGTCGGCATCGGTCTCAAAGGGCACCGAGGCCGGCAGGTTGCTGCCGCGCAGGCGGAAGTACTGCGAGGCCTTGGCGGCCGGAACGACGTAGCTCATCATGCGCGTGCCGTCGGGCAGGGCCGTCCAGTTGGTGCCGTTGAACACCTTGGCGACCTTGGCCGTCTTGTTGGTGGCGGCCTTCGAGCCCAGCGTGCCGGCGTAGTTCGCCGTGTCGGCCGGATCGACCATGCCGGTCACCATCCCGTTGATCACGTCCACGTGGTCCAGCACCGGCGCATTGAGCGGTTGCGTGACGTTGACCTGCTTGAGCGACGGGTTCGGGAACGAATACGGCGAGTTGTTGGTGCCTTGCGGATCGCGCAGCACCACCGTCACCACCAGGTCGGCACCGGGGCGCACGACCAGCTTCTCGCCCATGGTCGCGCAGCCGTTGATGCGCACGTCGCCGTTGGCCGACGTGGCGTTCTGGCCGGCCTTCTCGAAGAGGGCGCTGCCCGCGCTTCGCGGCAGGCCCGGGTTGGCGGCGCACACCGTGAACGACAGGCGGTCGATCAGCTGGCCGTTGGACACGAAACTGTTGCCGCTGCGCAGGCCGTCGATGATGCCGTTGGCCGTGAGGTTGTTGCTGCCCTTGCGCACCATCACGTAGTCGCGGGTGTACTCGCCGGGGAAGAAGTCGGCGGTGCTCTCGCGCTGGTCGGCGCCGAAGCTGCCGCGGTTGTGATAGTCGGAGCTCGCGAAGAAGAACCAGTTGCGGCCTTCGCCGAGCAGCGCATCCCACACGCCGCCCACGATCGCGGCGTAGACGCCCGAGCCGCCGTAAGTGCCGCCGCCCACCGCACTGGTGGTGTAGCTGCCGCGGTTGCCTTCGGCCTGGTGACCGGGCATCGACTCGAAACCGAAGGCGACCTTCGGTGCAGCGTTGTTGAAGTTGCGCAGGTGCTCGATGTTGAAGCCGTTGCTGCCGGTCGGGTTGTAGGCGCCCGCGCGTTCCAGGTGGGCCGGAACGAAGTAGCTGGAGGTCGGCGCCTTCTCGTTCATCCACTTGATGCCTTCGACCGTCTTCAGGTGGCCGAGGTTGGGCGTGGCGCTGCTGTTGCTGCCGGTGATCTTGCGGGCGGTCGCGTCCAGGAGGTTGTTGTTGTTGCTGCCGCTCACGGTGCAATCCCACTGGTTCTCCGCGCCGCGGCTGGTGTCGCTGTCGCTGCGGTCGAAGCAGTACTCGTACTGCGCCTGCAGCGCGGCATTGCCGCCGGCGGCGGTCGAGGGCCAGGGCAGCTGGCCCGGCAGCACGTTGGTCGACACGTGCTCGTGGCCCGGCGCGTTCTGCTCCACGCCGATCCAGATCGGCTTGTTGCGGGCGCGGCTCTCGGCCTCGATCACCGGATATTGGTATTCCTTGATTTCCTGCCAGCGCCACATCGCCTTGGGCGTGGCGGCGCCGTCACCCTTGATGCCGGCGCGGCCGTTGGGGAGCGTGGCTTCCCAGGTCATGTTGGGGCCCTTGCCAGTGTTGGCCGGTTGACCGCCGCTCGGGTAGGTGTTGGGCGGATAGGGGCCGGTCCCGCTGTTGGTCAGGCCCAGGCCTGGTGCCACCGGCTCGAACGGGTCTTCGGCCATCGTGCAGTTGCGCGTGCTGCTGCCGCCGTGGTCGGCCTGGACGAACCAGTCCAGGCCGAAGGTCTTGGCCGACTTGTCGACCAGCTTCTGCACCGACAGCGCGCCGTCCGAGCAGGTCGTGTGGTTGTGGAAGTCGCCGGCGACGTAGGTGCCGCTCGCCTTGGTGTCCGCGCGGTCGGCGGCTTGGGCGAGGCTGAAGGGAATCGCGGCAATGCTGGCCAGCGCGACCAGCGCAAGTTCGCGTCGGGGGAAAGGAGTCTTCATGAAAGGAATTTCCGTGTTCGTTCGTAGTGGAGGCAGCCGGACTCAGGCCTGCTTCTGGTTGCCGAGCAGGCGGAACTTGCCGCCGACGTACGACAGCTGCGTGGTGAAGGTCACCGCGGTGGTGTCGACATCCGAGTTGGTCAGCGTGGCGGTCAGCGTGCACACGTTGGCCGCATTGCAGCCGGTGATCGTGACCGCCGAGAGCTTCACGGACGGGAAGGACGACAGCTCCATCGAGAAGAGCAGGAGGGCCGCGGCTTCCTGCGTCAGGGCGTCGCGCACCTGCGGCTTGGCGTAGCCGGCATCCAGGAACGTGTCGTCGAAGTTGTCGAGGAAGGCGGTGTTGGTCAGGCCCGCGTAGCTGTTGAGCGCGGCCAGGCCGCTGCCGTAGTCGGTGGCGAATGCCGCCGCCTGCTGGGCGGTGTCGGTCGAGCCGCCTGCGCCGCCTCCCGCGCCGCCGGTGGGGGGCGGGAAGAAGAAGGCCTGGCCGCCGCCGTCACTGCCGCCACCACAGGCGGCGAGGACGGCCAGCAGGCTGCTGGCGAGCAAGAATCGAAAGCGCTGACGTGAATGCATGGCGAATGCCTTTCTCTTTTCTGAGCTGAGTTGTTGAAGGGCTGTGTTTTTTCGGGGCGCGTACGTCCCGTCACCGAAAAGTTCACTTTATTTTTCGGTTGTTACGTCCCCGTGAATTTGAGGGCTCGAAGCTTTCTTTTTTGAAAGCTTCAAAAACCGCACAGTCGCAACGCAGGCGGTGCGCAGGCACGCATCGCCGGTGCGGCGATGGATGCGCAAGGCAGTTGGCCGCCGTCCCGGGGGTCAGCGTCGCCCTGCGACGACTAAAAGATCCAGCGTGCGCTGAGCCGGGCGCTGCGCGGCTCCATCGGATGCACGTGCCGGCCGTCGATGCCCTCGCCGCAGGCACCGCCGGCGATCTCGCCTGCCGTGCACGAGGCATAGGCGTATTCGATGTCATTGCCCTTCTTGCCGGCGACGTTGAAGACGTCCAGGCCGAGCGTGAGCCGCGGATTGACGGCGAAGCGAATGCCCAGGTTGAGCAGCGTCGCAGCCTTCGAGCGTTCGGTGTTGCGCGTGTCCAGCGCACGCGGGCCCAGGTAGCGAAGCCGCAGCGACGCGGTGAGCGGGCCTTCGGTGTACGTGACGCCGGCGGCCAGCACCTTCTCGACCGCGTTGTCGATGTGGTTGCCTTCGCCCTCGGGCGCGCGCCCCTTGAAACGTGCGCGCGACACCGCGCCGTCCAGCTCCATGCGCCAGGCGCGGGCGAGCTTCCAGCGCAGCGTCGCCTCGATGCCGCGGCGGCTGCTCGCGCGCCCGGGCTCGGTGGTGCCGGCGTCGCCGACATACACGAGCTCGGAGTCCAGCCGGAGTTGCCACAGCGCCACCGTCGCGGTGAAGTTCTCGTCGGGCTGGAAGCGCCAGCCCACCTCCGCGCCCCGTCCCTTGACCAGCGCCGGCACGCGGTCGGCGGCCGTGCCGCTGGCCGGGTCGATGGCGATGGCGATGGTCGCGCCGCGCACGTCGTTGCTGTGAAAGCCCACGCCCGCGTTCAGGTACAGCTCGTGCTGCGGCGTCAGCGCGAAGGCCAGCCCGGCCTTGGGGCTCGCGATCGCGTCATGCCCCTTGCCGCTGTTGACCGCGCCATAGGTGGGCTCCCGCCCATCGATGCGGTAGCGCAGCATGTCGCCGCGCACGCCCGCGTAGCCGCGCAACCGGTCGGTGAAATACACCAGCTGCTGGCCGTACACGGAGACAAGATCCTGCGAGACCTTGTCGTTGCGCACCGTCGCAAGCCGCTCGCGGGCCTGCGTGTTGTAGAGGCCCACCTCCGAGATCCGGTCGCCGCGCCAGCTCGCGCCCCAGCTCAGGACGCCGTCCAGGCCGCCGAACTTCGTGGGCATCGTGCGGGCTGCCTGCGCGCCGAAGATGCGCCGGCGGTCGGTCTGCTCGAACTGGTCGCCGTGGACCGGGTTGTTCAGGAAATAGGTGAAGTCCGAGAAGAGGTCGAAGCGGTAGTCGATCGCATAGGCGCTGAGCGTCGTCTCGCCCTCCGGCCCCTTGTCGAACCACTTGCCCGACAGGCTCACGCGCTGGGTATTGCCGCCGTCGGTGGGGTTGAGCGAGCCGAAGCGCGAGAGCTCGCCGCTGTCGATCAGGCGCCCCGGCACCTGGTCGGTCGCGATCCAGCGGCTCTTGTAGGCCATGCCGGTGAGGCTGAAGCCGCGCGTGGGCGAGCCTTGCGAGTAGCGCGCCACGGCGCTCACTTTGCGCAGGTTCTCGGGCACGTCCCAGGGGCCGTCGTTGCCCTCGATCTCGATGGCGCCCAGCCAGGTCTGGTCCTCGCGGGTGCGCGAGCCCGCGGCCAGCAGGCGCTTGAAGTTGCGGGCGCCGAGCGTGACTTCGGCAAAGGGCGCGTCCAGCACGCTGACGTAGTCGAGCGACGCACTGCCCGCGAGCGAGAAGTCGCCGCCCTCGGCGAAGTACGGCCCCTTGCGGTAGCGCACGCCCGAGACGAGTTCGGGGATGAGGAAGTTCAGGTCGGCATAGCCCTGGCCGTGTCCGTGCGTGGGCATGTTCACCGGCATGCCGTCGACGGTGACGGCGAAATCGGTGCCGTGGTCCAGGTTGAAGCCGCGCAGGAAATACTGGTTGGCCTTGCCGTCGCCCGAGTGCTGCGTGGCGACCACGCCGGGCACCGCCTCGACGATGTCGCCCGGGCGCAGCTTGGGCCGGGCCTGGAACGACGCGCGCTCCACCGCGCCCTCGCTGGCGCTGTCGGCCGTGCCTACGACGGCTTCGCGCGGCCCATGAACCTCGATCTCCTGCAAATGACTTTCCTGCGCGCAAGCCGCGCCGGCGGCGAAGACCACCCCCAGCAGCAGCGGTCGCCGAAGTGGCTGTCCGACCCTCATCTGAAACCTTGTTTTATGCGAACTCCCTCAGATCTTTGACGAGATGAGTGACACAGCAATGACATGTCGGATCGAAGTCAAGCAGCGAGGAAGGCAGGCGCTCCGCATAAACACAAATGAGCCAGATGTGCACCCGAAGACATGGGGTGGGGCGCTAGTTCATCATCGAGGCACGGGTGTCTGACGCGACGCCGATGTGTGAGTTGCGCGCCCTTTGGAAAGGCGGTCGTTCCCGAGATGTAGAAGATGCAAGCATCATCGTCGGGCGCACCGAAACTCGCCGTGGCTTGCAGGTAGATCGGCCGCTGACCGGGGACGTCTAGCTTTGAGAAACCTGGCGCGTACAGCGTTGGACTGGGTTGTCCGCCTCCTCGATGCAGACGCACCGCGAAGTGTCTTTTTCCGTCGCTGCCGAGAAAAACGCCACGGACAGGTTTGACGATCGCGGCAAGTTGCTCAGCGATTCACTGGCGCGTCGGGCGCCGAAGTCGTGAGTCCGTAGAACTCGTGCAGTTTGGCGGCGAGCAGCTGCTTGTCGGGCAGCTGTGTCTGGTATTGCGCCACGAGCGCTGGTGACAGGGTGCGGCTCAACGCGTACTCGACAACTTCGTTGTCCTTGGATGCGCAGAGCAAGACGCCGATAGCGGGGTTCTCATGGGACTTGCGGACATCGCGATCAAGCGCCTCCAGGTAGAAGTTCAGCTTGCCAAGGTGCTCGGGCTCGAATCGCTCGACCTTGAGCTCGATGGCCACAAGGCAGTTCAGCCCGCGATGGAAAAACAGCAAATCCAGTGCGAAGTCTCGTCCGCCCACCTGCAGCGGAAATTCCGAGCCGACGAAGCAAAAATCCCTTCCCAACTCAATCAGGAAAGTGCGCAGTTGGGCCAGCAAGCCCCGGTGGAGGTCCGCTTCCGTGTGCGCGGCAGGCAAGTCCAGAAATTCGAGTGCGTAAGCGTCCTTAAACAGGTCTGCTCCCGCCTGCCCATGAAGTTGTGTCACCGCCGGTGACACCCGAGCGGGGGTCAACACGGCCTGCTCGAAAGCCGCCAGGCGAAACTGCCGCTCGAGTTCGCGTTTGCCCCAGCGCTCCTGCACGGCCAAGCGCAGATAGAACTCGCGTTCTTCGGCACGCTTGGCCTGGGTCAGGATGATCAGATTGTGTGTCCACGGCAGTTGTGTCACCAGCGGTGTCACTTTCTCGTCCCCGCGATAGACCTCGTAGAACTGGCGCATCCGAAACAGATTGCGACGCGTGAACCCGCGCTGGCCCGGCAGCGTGCGCGCAAGATGCTCTGCCAAGCGGTCAACAACGCCTTCCCCCCAGACCGCTGCCTCAATCTTGGCGCTGATGTAGCGCCCGATTTTCCAATACAGTGCCACCAATTCGGTGTTGACCGCCTGGTAAGCGCGCTGGCGCGCCTGTTCGATGAGATCCACGACTTCTGCGAAGGTCGCCTCGACGGTCTGCAGGCCGGCGGGCGATGGCGACGAGGTGGAAGGCTTTCGATGGGACGGCATGCCTGCAGCCTACCAAACGTTGCCGGTGCATGCGCTTGCTTTCATGCAGGCGCGATGCCAAGGATGGGCGCGTCCGATATCAGCTGTCTCTGTTTGCCGTTTCGCCCAGTTGCCAGCGCCGATCGCGCTGGCCTATGTGTGCGAAGGAAAGGGTCCGCAAAGGCGCCCGCAGAGTTGCCCGGCGACGGCAGTTGTCGCTCGCCATCCCTTCTAGATGAGCTTGAGGACGGCATGTCAGGAAAGGCGGAGCAACTGCAACCTGTTGCGCGAGAATCGACGGGGGTCGTCTCGCGTGGTCACCTCCTCATCTTCGCGCGGCAGATTCCGGTTGAGCAACGGCACCATGGCTTGCGAAGCGAAGATGCTCAGTACGACTATCCCGACAGCGATCGAGAAAAGCGGTGTCCTCGAAGGTGCGCTCACGCGCAAAGGCGTTGTCGCTGGAATGGGAAGCGGTCGTGTGCATCGGAGTCCGTCGAAGTCGTGGCCACGGCGCTGAATGCCGATGTCCAAACAGTCTGGCCGTGCACGCAAGCGCCGGCATCAGAGTGGGACCTGACTACCCGTGGCTGCCGATAGCCAGGCAGGCTCGCTCATGCTCCCATTTCCCCTAACCCGCAGTTCCGGGAAAATGATGCACTGAGATCGCGCGCCATCGGGTCGATCACGGCGTCGCCCCAGCCACGCGCAGTGCGGTTAATGACCGCGCGCCGTCAATACGGCGCTTTAGATCGTCAACGAAGTTGGCATATTCGAACAGGGCGGAAGTGGAAAGGGTGACCAGAAAAATAAGCTGTCTTTCCCGTACGGTGGCGAGCGGACTGAACGCTGGTTGAGCGCGGGTTCTCTCAACATCCGATAGCGTCAGCGATCTCAAGGCCTTGCTTGCCAATCCCCACGTCGTCCTGTACTCGCGGAGCATCTAGTGCAGGGTCGGTAGCGTACTAGCCAGGCCAAAGCCTACGACGATCGATAGAAGCACCACGACAGCGACCACTATCGCCAAGCCCAGGATGTTCTGACTCGAGCTTTCTTGTCCGGGCAGTTGCGGCCGTGCTCCGGCTACTGGCTCAAGGAGCGGAGCGGGGGAGGGCGGGGTCGATCTGGCCGCTTCCTCGATGACTCTACGAAGTTCCTCGGTCTTCAAAGCAAATCGCGCAAGCACCTCGTTGGACTGCGCGGCCCAAGCGTCTGCGGTCGCAAGCATGCGTGCGTGCGCTGCCTCGCTTGCAGCTGTAACCGCTGCAGCGGCTCGCGCAGATTCCTCTTGCAGGACCATTCGGTTCAACTCGACGAGCACGAAAACAGGATCGTCCTGGTCGATCTTAAGGCCCGTACGCTCAAAAATAACTGCTGCCAGCCCCTTGCGATCGTCCGCGGACTCCATCAAAAGTCGAGTTCGGTCAGTTGCATGAACAGCTCACGTTGAATGGTGCGCAACCGCTGCTTGGACATGATCGAAAAGCGCGGATCCGCATCGACTTGCTCGAAGGTCAGCCGCTGCGCGGCCATAGCTTCCACATCCCGGCCGAAAGTGTCGGGATTGCGCCGGGGGATGCGCACCACGCCCCGGACCTTGGAGGCGTTTTCTTTGTAGGCCCTCATCTCGGCGAAGTTCTTGCCATCTCTTTCGATCGGGCCGAAAAATTCGTTCACCCATACGACCATGTCACTTCCCTCCGCCATGTTCCTCCCCAGCGCGTTGAAACCACTCATGGTGTCGACAAGCGCCTGGCCACCGGTGACGACTGTATGTATGAAGATCTGCCGGCCAGCTCCCCGAAGCATTGAGAACGCCTGATTCTCAACAAGGTAGTTCGAAAGAGGAAGAAAACTCGACGACCCGTTGTCGATCACGAAGGTGCCGCTCTCTGTGAGCAGGCGTTCCATGAGCTCATCGAACCGGCGCTCGTTCACACGCGGTCCATCGAGCAGCGAAACAGGCGAAACATTCAAACCTGCGTAGCCGCAGAACGTCTGATTATTCGGATCGGTGTCGATACAGGTCGTCGGTGTGTCTCGAACCGAATTCAAAAACTGCGCGAGGAAAGCACTGCACAAGGATTTTCCGACGCCGCCTTTGCCTTGCAACATGAGGTGAACTGAGGCAGCTGGAGCGAGCTCGCTCGACCGTTCTTCGATCAAAACAAATTCTCCTCGTCACTTTTCGAGGGAGAGCCGGCAAATCGCATTCCCGTTGGAGCACTCAATTTCTGAAGCAGATTCGCCTTCACCGGTGCCTCGCTAGAGCTTCCGTGCCCGCCCTCGCTTCGTGACGTGTTGAGCGCTGTTGATTCCCTCTCCCTCCGACGGCGTCGAGCGCGGGCCAGGTCGTTGCTGAGCTCTTGGACGGTACACCGGTAGCCCAAGGCCTGAAGGTCGGCCACGATGACCGAGCGTCGCACTCCCAAGCCAAGACGCTGCTCGAGTTCGTTCAGGTGCTCGCGTATCCACCCTGCACGGCTCTGTTGCTCTTTCATTTATCTTCATTGCATTTGAGGGGTGGAAACTTTAGCGCTCGATGACAAAAACGTTTGCCCACAAATTGGCGAACATCGAAGAAATTCGAAAAATTATTTGATTCAGGTATGCTTATCACATAGGCAAATGATGATCAATTTTTGTAAATTAGAAGGGATAAGCAAAATATAAAATTGCTAATGCAGGATAGGCGGCCGCCGGTATTTGTAGCTACAAACGACACGCTTGACGGCGTGATGGATGTTCGGCAAAACATAGGCAAATGATCATCAGGAAGGAAACGGATGAGTCGAGACATCCTTCGTGTCGACGGAGTGACGACGGAAGTGAAGAAGCGCCTGCAGGCGTCTGCTGATCGCCTGTACGGATCTCCCAGCGCATCTCTCTTGGTGCGCGCATTGATCGCCGAGCACTTGTCAAGATCTGAGTCTGCTAGGCCGCCGATCTCCCCATTCGACGCTTCCGAAACTCAGCGGGTTGAAATTCGACTGCCTAAGTCAGCTCATACACGAATCCTGGAGATTGCAGAATCTCGGTTCTCAAGGCCGAGCTATTACTTGATCAGTGTGGTGCTTGCGCATCTTGCTCAACCCCAATTGCAAGGTGATGAGATCGAAACACTTCGACGGTCCAACTACGAACTCTCCAAGATCGGCACCAACTTGAATCAGATCGCACGAGCGTTCAACGTCTTGGTGAAGATGGGGGAGGGCGGGACTCCGCCAGAGGTAGGGAAACGTCTTGCAGCGCTGCGACGAGAAATCACGGCCCACACTTCAAAGGTGCTTCGCGTCTTGAATGCAGGCACCGCGGTATGGGAAGCCAGATCTCAGAGGAAGAGCGGCTCGATGCGGAAAAATAGAAGTCGGTCACGTCAAACTGATGAGAGCTGATAGTCCCCAGGTGTCATACGAGGCTATCTACCGCAGCCTTGCTATTCAACGTGTGACTTCTTGAAGAATGTCTGTTAGCGGCACGCATCCGTCACTTGCTCCGGTGTTCGGCTATGAAGGGCGTAGCCGCATCGGATGAATGTGCATGTCCTCCAAAGGCAGTGTCTAACTCGTTTACGACTCGACGCTCATGCGTTCGAGTTGCCAGCCGTGTCTTCCGGCTGGTCGTGCTTACAGATAGCGATCGCCTACACAGACCCGGATGAATCGCGCTTGAATCGCATTAACTCGGCACGCCCGAGCGGAGTGATCCGCAAGACGATGGCGACCTGTCCACCGGGATTGCCCGTCGCTGGTGGCAACGTTGCTTCTATGAGTTGGGCGGCGGCCAAGACGGCTGCGCGATGGATGTCATGTTCGGCGTGGAGCGCCAAGGGGAAAGAGGCTTCTTCGATGCGCAGAAGCAGGTCCATGGGCATATGTACTCTCAGTCGTCGCGGTTCTTTGATGTCGGTCTTCGCAGTTCAGACGCCTCAATCTACCTCGTTAAGCGGCTTGAGCCAATCCACCGCTGCCTCATCGGGTGGCATCGCTCGCAGGCGTTCGTCGCGCCACAGATCTCGGGCGGCATCCTCAAGCTCGAGAGGGTCGACGGTATGCCACTGCTGCTGCAGCCGGTGCGCGCAAGCTGCAATCCAGAGGGTTGCGGGCACGTTTTCCATGCCACAATATTACTGTATATTTATACAGTGTACTGCGAAGTGTTTGGATATCTGTTCGAAGGCAAAGAGCTTCCCTCGAAGGAGGAGGTGAAGTACACGCGACGAGTGGGGGAGTTGGTCTACATGGCGTGTATCCATGATCCTCGCCAGGTCGTAGTTCGATGATCGCGATGCTTCTCTCAGACGATTGCGACAGCCACGTGATTCCGCTGCTGAATCGCGCCTGCATGCTTGAAGTTCGAGGAGGATTTTTCATCGATGGCGTCGAGATCAATCCGCGCGGCCGGGGAGCGAGAGCATCAAGTCGGACAACTATCCGCAGCGCTGTTTTGCCGGCCCATTGTGCGACTTCCCGCCACTGACCCGAAGGGGGCGCGTGTGGAAGCACTTCGACATGGGCAAATGATCGCCAAGGCGCTGCAGCGTTGGCCAACACGACGCGGCGGTGCCGATTCCCGCGGACATGCCTAGCTTTTGCCTAACTCGAGAGAGGAGATGAGCCATGGACCAGACCGAACTTTTCTTCCCACGGCCAGCGTCGCAAGTGCTGGTCGAAATCACTCGGCAGGACTTGCCCGAGGCAGATGAGCCCTTCCGCTTCGAGGAGATCGAAGCGGAGCCTCGAGTCGCATACAGGGTGCGGCTTATGGACTACCCAACAGCTGATGCTGCCAAGGTTGCCGAGCAGCGCTTCCGGCGGGAGCTCGATCGCCAACTAGCTGTGAAGCTCCAATAGGTTGTATCCGGTGTTCATCCGGATTGGGTTTGAGAGACTGGAAGTCGCCAAACACCCAATCCACTCAGGACGCCCAACCGGATGAACACCCATAAGCATGCCCGACTTACCTTTGCCCGCCGAATCGAGATGGTCAAGCAGATGACTCTGGAAGGCGTGGATGCCGTGCGAGCCGCAGCCGTGCACGGCGTCACTGCGCCAACGGCCAGGAAGTGGCTCGGTCGCTACTTGGCAGGCGGAGAAGCCGCCTTGGCCGATGCATCCTCCAGGCCCATGCGCTCTCCCAGAGCCATCGATGCAGGCAAGGCCTTGCTCATCGTCGAGCTGCGCAAACGTCGAATGCTGCAGGCTCGCATCGCTCGCAGTGTGGGCGTCTCGGAGTCCACGGTCAGCCGCGTTCTGGCGCGGGCGGGCATGTCCAAGTTGATCGACCTGCAGCCCCTCGAAGCTGTCGTGCGCTATGAGCACGAGGCTCCCGGCGATCTGCTGCACATTGACACCAAGAAGCTCGGACGCATCGTGCGGCCCAGTCACCGCGTCACAGGCAACCGGCGCGACTCGGTCGATGGCGCAGGCTGGGAGACGCTGTTCGTGGCCATCGATGATCACGCGAGACTGGCGTTCACCGCCATGCATCCCGACGAGAAGCAGGCGCAGGCAGTCCTGTTCCTGCGCAACGCGGTGGCTTATTACGCCCGCTTGGGCATCACCGTGCAGCGACTGCTGACGGACAACGGTTCGGCGTTCCGCTCGCGTGAGTTCAGAGCGACCTGCATCGAACTCGGGATCAAGCACAGCTTCACGCGGCCTTACCGGCCGCAGACCAACGGCAAGGCCGAGAGATTCACCCAGTCCGCGTTGCGTGAGTGGGCCTACGGCTGGACCTACCAGAACTCAGCCCATCGAACCGTTGCCTTGGCAAGCTGGCAGCACCACTACAACTGGCATCGCCCGCACAGCGGCATCGGAGGCCTCGCACCGATGTCCAGACTCAACTCGTCAAGAAACAACCTCTTGACGCTTCACAACTAGCGGGCGATGTGCTGGCGGCGCTGCGCGCGTTCCAGAACGCGAGCGAGTCAGGCGAAAGCGATTTGACGAAGGCAGAGATTGCATTGGCCAAGCGTTGGGCAAAGGCCTATGACGCGGCCAGGACGTCAGGTTTTCGTGATCTCGGAGATGCGGACGAAGCGTTCTTCGACGTGCGGTCGGTTTGAGCGGTGCACGGTTCCTCCAAGCGATCGCTCCATTGGGCGGCGTGGCGTCTGCCAGGTGAGTTCTTCCTGGGCTCTCCTGCGTCCGGCATGCGCGGGCCACATTGAGTCCTGTGTACGGATCATTGAGCGCAGGACGCAGTCGGGCTGGCTGCGTTGAGGATCCGAGTTGCATCAAATAAGACGACCGGTATCGTTTCACAGAACTCCCGCATGGACTTCATTTCGGCTTCACCTTGGTCACAGACACTGCCTCTCGACAGTGGTTTGGCGCTGGTAGAGGCCAGGGAGAAAAAAGCCGCTCAGGGAAACTGCCTCGATGCTGGCCACTGTCGCTTCTCATACCCGAATTGCCGGCAAAATACCGGCCCGGCAACAGAGCGGCACAATACGGTTATGCCAAACATAGCCTCTATCCTTAAAGCCGAGATCTCCCGCGTTGCTCGCAAAGAAGTGCGTGCCGAGATAGAAACGCTCAAAAAAGCATCCGTGGCGCATCGTGCGTCCATTGCCGAGTTGCGTCGCCAAGTTGGTGCGCTCGAGAAGGAATTGCGTCGTGTCGCAAAGGGAACGACGCGGGCCGCTCCAGCAGCTGATTCGGACAATGAAACCGAAGCGGGCACGAAGCGCCGATTCAGCGCGACCAGGCTGGCGGCACACCGTGCAAAGCTTGGGCTGTCTGCTGCGATTTACGGACAGCTGGTCGGCGTGTCCGGTCAGACGATCTATCACTGGGAGCAAGGCAAGGCACGTCCACGGGCGGTGCAACTAGAAAGCCTCGCGGCAGTGCGAGAGCTCGGTGCACGCGAAGTTGCGGAGCGCCTCAGCGCGTGATCATGTAGTGCAACGTGGCACGCGGTTGCTTATCGGAAGCGGGATTTCCCGCGTTCTTCGGCAATGTGCTGCAACGCAGCTTCGAGCATCGGCCAGTTGGCGAAAAAGTAGACCCTGTCCGCCTCGTCCCACTTGCCGCCGAACTCTTCGAGGACCTTCGCGAATCCCGAAAGGCTGCCGAGCAAGGCCGCCTTCGTGCGATCGCCGGGCTCAACGAGCTCACCGACGACGCAGCCGAGTTTGGCGGCCAGGGTTTGGGCGCGTTCGGTGCCGTGAGGAGGGGGGAGAAACATTCCTTAGATTTTCGCTCAGAGCGCAGGCAGAGGTCATTGCCGCGTCTTGGTGGCTTGTTATGCCTCCTTGACGCTTCACATGTCTGCCGCTTCTGCAAAATGTCAGTCGACGTAGTAAGTCTCTGGGAGGTTGAGGAACCTGGATTTATGTTACTCGAGTGGAAAGATGGCGCGTTGCGTTGCTGAGGTCAACCGCTGCCCTTGCCTGCGTCAGCGGAAGCGCGAGCCACGTTGATGTTCGCTGTGTTCCAAAACGAATATGGGCACGTTGCGGCCCGCGCGAGGCTACGCTCGATTGCGCCGGGCAGGAAGTGTGGTGGCCTGTTGCAACGAGGCCTGCACCAAGTCACCTGGGGTATATCCAAAGGTTCTCCGAAACCAGCGCGTGAAGTGTGCCTGGTCGGCAAACCCGCAATCGGCCGCCACCGCAGCGACCGACTCACCCCTCCAACTTCGAGTTCGCAGCCTACGACGAGGCGATGCCGGCCTGGCGTTTCATCGATCTCACATCGCATGTCGAATATCTGAGCGGTGTGATCGACAGGACCATTCGCAAGGAGATGCACAGCCAGGCCGCGTTCTTTCGCGCACACGACCAGGCGCGACAGGCATTGAAGGAGGTCATCGAAGGTCCCGACGCGCACCCGGACACAATAATCCGTTCGGTTCGCGAGAACGAAGGGCGACTGGGCAACAAGTTGCGTGGACAGTTCCCCCAGCTTGAGGTGCCGGGTGTCTGGGAGCAGGTCTCGCGCGTCGTCGACGAGGCCTTCGTGGTTTCAGGCTAATCGTCCCGTACTCTCCAGCCAGGCCGACGGACATCGTCGCGCGGGTCCTCGCGCAGCAAATTGGAGACAAGCTAGGTCAACCGATCGTCATCGAGAACCGTCCCGGAGCGTCGGGCTCCATCGGCTCTCAGGCTTGATTCCACACGTCATGATGGCCCGCCCCGACTTGGAGGCGAGCACCGAGCCGGAGGTCGCAGCGTTGGCTCGGAAGCGCCGGTTGACCTACGTTTCCTGGGACACAGGAAGTGCGGGGCATCTTGCTACTGTGATGTTCATGAAGACCACCGGACTGCCTGCCGAGAGCGGGCTGCACGTCCCCTATCCAGGCGCTACGCTCGCCGCACAGGCGGTGCTTGCGAGCCAGGGGGATTTGATCTTTGCGTCCGTGCCCATGGTCGTTGCCCAAGGTGGACGGCTCAAGTCGATTGCGCTCATTCATCCCAAGCGGGTCGAGGCCGTCCCAAACATTCCCACGCTCCCCGAGCAAGGCGTCAAGGTGAACATGGAATGGCAGTTCTGGATGGGCATGCTAGCGCCGCCCAGCACCCCGGATGCCGTCGTGGACGTCTTGCAAGCCAGTCCATCGAGGCGATGGGGTCCCAGGAAGTGAAGACCCGGCTCGCGGGCCTGGGCGTGGTTCCTGAATCGGTGATGTCGCCCAAGGCGCACGCGAAATACTACGCGAATGAGATCACTGCGTGGGCAAGATCATTCATGAAACCGGGGTCAGCCTCGACTGAGAAGCGGTAGGAAGGATTTAGATTGCGCGCTATTTGTCGACGAAGGATTGCGCGCGTCAGAGCCAACGTGCTCAAGTCGAGGTCTTGAGCTGATTGACAGGCTTCATTGGCGCCGTCCGTCGCTTCTTGCCCCGAGCGCTTTCGCTGGCTGAGGGAGCGTGCTCGCTAGGGCTCGAGCCTTGGCTCGGGCGAGCAGCCTGCTTGGCGCGCGGTTCGCGCGCGCGAACAAGTAAGCCGTTGTGCATGAGATCGTAAGCCTCTGCCATCGCTTCCTCGAAAGTCAGACCAGCCTCGGCCAGAAACTCTGCTCGGCGCAGTCGCATCGCCGCCCCAAGGCCGATCTCAGTGGCCACCATGGCATTGTGTGCGTTGTAGTAGCCTTTCTCGATTCCTGCCTCGAGGATTGCCCTTCCGCCTTCCGCCCTCTTGCGCTGATAGGCATCGAACAGTTCGCTGCCTTCTTCAGTAGCTTCGAGATCGCGCAGAAACGCGGTGCTGAGTTTGACCGCTGTTTCCACGCCGGCCATCGCATGCGCGACGATGACGCGCGCCGGATCATCTTCCGCTGCTGCGGCGCGCTCGCCGCGGGTCAACCCTTCTTCGAAATGGCGTCGTGCCACGGCGAAAAGTAGCCCTTGCTTGCTCTCTGCGATGTCGTAAAGGCGCCGTCTGGAACATTGAAGGCGCGACGCGATCTCCCCGACACCAAGTTGGGCAATGCCCTCTTCCAGAAGCAGGTCGCTCAGTTCCTGCATGAACTCGCCGTCGGTGCGTCTTCTAGCCATGTTTTCCGATGGGTGCTGGGCCCTAACCAATTCGGGGCGACGGTGCCGCGCTTGCGACGCATCTAAGCAGGCGATCTCACCCACCGCTGCGTCGCACGCGCCCTGTCATCAAGATGATAGTTGGTCTCCCGTTTGAAGCTCATTGCGGTACCATAATGATTGACTTGGTACCTAAACAGCGATCTAATTGATCGAGGCGTTCGACACCGAATGAGGTCGTCGGCAGACATCGATGGAGACAGCATTGGACGGCCCGGTGGGCGAAGAAGGCGCCGTTTACAAGTGGCAGTGCGTGTCGCAGACGACGCGCACTGGCATGGCTGTCTCTCTGCTTTTGGCTTCATCTGCAGAGCGAGTTCAAACATGGAAAACACGTACATCGTCGGCGCCGGCATGACGCCCTTTGGCAAACTGCTGAGTCTGAGCGTCAAGGATCTGACCCACCAAGCAGTAGAGGGTGCGCTCAGCGACGCGGGCATCGGAAAGGAAGCGGTCGAAGGCGCGTTTTTCGGGAACGTGACGCAGGGCCACATGGAGGGCCAGCAGATGATCCGCGGGCAAATTGCCTTGCGCGCAATGGGCATCGAACGCATCCCGGTCGTGAATATTGAGAACGCTTGCGCGACCAGCAGCACCGCCTTGAATCTCGCTGCTGCCTTCGTGCAGTCCGGTCAAGGCGACGTGGCACTCGCTATCGGCGTCGAGAAGATGTACTCGAAGGATCGCGCACGGATGCTCTCCGTCTTTGACAGCGGTTGGGACATCTCCGAGGTGGAGGAAAGCAAGAAGCGCCTGCTCCAGTTCGACCAAGGGATGGAGATTCCCGAAGGCAGTACGTCTTCGCAACCCTACAGCGTCTTCCTGGACATCTACGGTGCCAGCGCACGCGAGCACATGAAGCGGTATGGGACCACACAGCGTCAGGTTGCGGCGGTCGCAGCCAAAAACCACGTGCACTCCCAGCACAACGAGCGCGCACAGTACAGAGAAGCTATGACGATCGAGCAAGTGCTCGGTGCTCCACCCATCACATATCCGTTGACGATGCCGATGTGTTCGCCGATTTCTGACGGCGCTGCGGCGGTCGTGGTGTGCAACGAAGCTGGCTTGAAGAAGCTTGGCATCAACCGCAGCAGAGCGATCCGGATCCTTGCCTCGATTATCCAGACCGGTTCGGATCGTGACCACAGCGACCGCGCCGGCGCATGCACAACGCTTGCCGCTAGGCGGGCCTACGAGCGCGCAGGCATCGCGCCGTCGGATGTTTCAGTCGCGGAAGTGCACGACGCCACGGCTTTCGGTGAAATTGTGCAGACGGAGAACTTGGGCTTCTGTGCCTTTGGCGATGGAGGGCGAATCGCCGAGCATGGTGACACGGCCATCGGTGGCCGCATCCCAGTGAATCCCTCAGGCGGCCTTGAGTCCAAGGGGCATCCGATCGGTGCGACCGGCCTTGGTCAGGTCTTCGAACTGGTGGCTCAATTGCGTGGTGAAGCGGGCAAACGGCAGGTCGAGGGCGCGCGTATTGCGCTCTCCGAGAACGGCGGCGGTCTGATTGGCCTTGAGGAGGCCGTGGCCTGCGTCACGATCCTCGGCCGCTGAGCGGCGCGGGACTGAGCAGGTTGCACGAGGGCACACACACGCTATCGGTGCCCGCGGGGCGTCGCAACTCCACCACTTTAGGGAAACATGACCATCGAGCTTCCGCATCTCGCCCGACTGATCTGCGACCGGGCCGCCTCGACAGACGGGGCACCGCTTATTACTTTTGTCTCGTTGCTTGCCGACGGGGACTACGCGACGACGACTCGCAGCTACAAGAGCCTTTGGTCGAATGGGCAGCGCCTTGCGCGCGCCATGGCGGTGCAGGGGATGAAGTCTGGCGATCGATTCGCACTTTTGATGCAAAACCAGGCCGAGTTCGTCGATGCAATGGTCGCTTCCGCCATTCTCGGTACGGTGCTTGTCCCGATCGATCCGCGCACGAAGGGCAACAAGCTTCAATACATGCTCGACTCAGTGGCCTGCAAGGGCGCCATCGTCGGCGCGTACGTGCTGGGCACTTTTGAAGAAATCCGTCCCCAGCTCAAGTCATTGGAGTGGACCTGGGTTGTCGGGCAAGTTGCGACTCGCCCCAGTTTGGCTGGGGCCAACGCTCGCTGGCTGGACGAATGCCTAACTGCGCAAGGCGAGGAAATTGCGATCGCGAACGAGGACGTCGATGTCACGATGCAGCTCGTCTTCACTTCGGGAACGACCGGCGATCCAAAAGCGATCGTCGGGTCGTACAGAAAGTACGCATCCATCGGACAACTGGCCCCCGCAATGGGCATCAGGAGCGTCTCTGATCGCATGTACACCGGCCTGTCACTGACTCATTCGAACGCGCAAGCCATCACCCTGAGCGGCACGCTGCACAACGGCATCCCGACGGTCATATCTCAAACCTTCAGCAAGAGCCGGCTGTGGTCCATCGTCCGAGACTTCGGATGTACCACGTTGAATCTGCTGGGTGGCATGTTCAACGCCATCTATAGCGAAATGCCATCCGTGCGAGATGCTGATAACCCCATTCGGATCGTTATCGGCTCCGGCGTCGGCAAGACCTTGTGGGGGCCCTTCGAAGAGCGGTTCGGCCTGAAGATCCTTGAGATTTACGGAACTGCCGAAGGCGGTTGCATCATCAAGCCTCCAGGCGTGGGACCGATAGGCAGCATTGGCAAAGCTATTCCCGGTCTCATCGCCCATATCTTTGATGAGGACGACAAAGAGTGCCCTCCAAATGAACCGGGAGAGATTGTCTTCGAGACGGCGGATGGAGATAGTCTCTCCGTGACGTATCTGGGCAACGAAAAAGCGTCGGAGGAAAAGACCCGTGGAGGACTTCTGCGCTCCGGTGACATTGGCTACCGCGACGAAGAGGGCTGGTACTTCTTCATGCACCGCAAAGGTGGCGAACTTCGCCGTAACGGCGAATTCATAGCGCCAGGGTTCGTGGAAAAGGAAATCGCAGAGCACGCCGACGTCACCGACGTGTTCGTCTACGGAGTATTGAGCGCAAACAGCACACCAGGGGAAAAAGACCTCGTGGCGGCAATCGTGCCGCGACCCGGTTGTACCTGGCGAGCCGAAGAGATTTTTGATTGGTGTGCCTCGCGGCTCGAGCGCAATAGCATTCCAAGCTATCTGCAGGTCGTGGACGAGATCCCCAAAACAGCATCGGAGAAGCCGATTGAGCGGCTCCTCGCCCAATCCTTCGATGTGAGCGCGTCAAACGTGTTCCGACAGGTAGCAGCAATCTGATTCAGCGCGGCACGCGAGAGCGGCTGACCCCCGGTGCCCAAAATTATTCAAACAAGGTTTTTATATGAGCAAGTTATTAGGCACTGTCAGGCAGGTCGGTTACGTGGTGCACGACATCGAAAAGGCGATGCAGCACTGGATTAATATAGGTGTCGGACCCTGGTTTTATGTCGAGGACGTCAAGTCCACTGAATACACTTACTACGGCAATGCGTCTTCCATTCCGAAGCTCAGCATCGCGCTGGCCAACTCGGGTGATGTTCAGATCGAGTTGATTCAGCAGCGCAACGACGCTCCGTCGCTCTATAGGGATTCGCTCGAGCGAAACGGGGAATGCGCGCAGCACGTGGCCTACTGGACCGCTGATCATTTTCAGGCGATTTGCAAGCATTTCCTCGATCGGGGCTTCGTCGAAGGACACGCAGGGCGAATGGGAGCAAAGAGTGGCCCGTACGCGTACTTTGTTCACCCTGAACTGCGCAGCGCGATGTACGAGGTGTCGGAGATCTCGGGCATGAAGGCAATGTTCTTCGATCAGATTCGTGCTGCTGCGACAACCTGGGACGGGAAGGATCCAATCCGCAAGCTCTGAACGCAAAACGCCTCGGACGCCATGGCGGAATCCCGTCGCATCTCAGGAACCCGCTTCATGCAGGCAATCTACCTGCGCATCTTTTTTCCAGTATTAGCAGGACGGCATCAACAATGAGAAGACTCGAAAGCAAGGTGTGCCTGTTGATGGGCGGCGCAAGCTCCGTTGGGCCAGATCTTCCAAGCAATGGCGAGGCAGTCGCCCTTGCATTCGCTCGAGAGGGCGCGAAGCTCGGCGTGGTTGATGTTCGATTGGACGCAGCCAGGGCAACTGTTGGAAAGAATGGAGACGCTGGTGGCGAAGCAATCGTGATACAGGCTGATGCCAGTTGTCATGAGCAGGTTAGGGAGGCGAAGGCCACGACTTTGAGCCCGAGTGGCCCAAGCTGGTCATCCAGATGGTCGACCCCGCGACCAACAGCTTGCTGCTGCTATACGACGACGCGCAGAGCATCTACGACAAGCGGCGTGGCAAGCCCTTCAGCTTCAAGAGCGTTGGGGTGCAGGCCCAGGGCCGCACGACGATCCTTAAGATCAACTAGCGCAACACCCGGCAGATCATCTAGACGGCGAGTGCGATGGCGACCGAGCTTCTGCAGCCCCAGGAAAAAGACGACTACGGGGTTCCGCTCGTGCAGCCAATGAACTGCGGCCGGGAGGGGCGGGAGCCGATTGTGATCGACCTGCCGAGCACGCGGGCGCAGGCCGACTGGATCGCGGAACTCATGGCCAGCGCACACAACGAAGGGCACGCCTGGGGCGACATGGCGGTGCTATGCCGGAGTTGGGCGCTGATGGATGAATGCGCCAGAGCTTTGGAACGTCGTCGCTTGCCGCACAAGGTGCGCAAGGACGCGCACGACTTCGACCTCGCCGCGGACACCATCAAGGTGATGACTCTTCACGCAAGCAAGGGGCTGGAGCTTTCGGTGGTCGCGGTCATGGGGGCGAGCCAGACTGTGATGGGCTACAAGGTGGCCGCGAAGGAACACGATGCGCTGGAAGAGATGCGATTGTTCTATGTCAGTGCCACGCGCGCGGCGTCGCGGCTCATGATCGCCAACGTCATTCAGCAGTGACCAAGACCTACCTGCTGATCGATCTACAGAGCCGGCAACCCGCGCCGGAATACGTCTCGTCACGGATTGGGGAGAACGGCGAGGCCTGGATCTTCTACGGTGAACAGGAGATTGGTCTGCTCGCGAATACATGGAACTGGGCGACTGAGTTTCTCTCGTTGACATTTCCAAGCCCGGCAAGAGCTCGCTTGATTTCCACTTGGTGCTCTATTTAGGCCAACTGGTCGGCCGGCATGAGCGAGGGGCACGCTTTTTGATCGCCGCGGCCGATGGAGACTACGCCCCTGCGATCGTTCACGCTCGATCGAAGGGGCGACAGGTCGAGTGTGTGGAAGTCTTGAGGCCAGTGCCAATACAAGCTAATCGATGCCACTTCGACAGGCGCCTTCGTTGCAAACCCCGACTGCGTTGCGTCCTCTGGCGGCGAGGCAACTGAATCCACACCTCTTGGCCAGGTTCCGAGAAGTCGAAGTCGGTCGATCAGATTTTTGCCGAGATGCACAAAGACTTTGTTGAAGCAGGAAAGCCAAGGACTTTGAACGCTCTTGGAAAGAGAATCCAGTGGCTTTGGTCCCGAGCTAGTGCCTGAAAATGTTGCCGATGTGATGGCCGCATTGGTGACGATGGCGTGACCAAGATGCTGCGCACCACGTTCGCATTCAGGTTGAACAGCCTCGCGATTGCCGCGTAAGACGCACTAGGTCGCCGGCACGCCTGCAGGACCTCGGCCTCGAACTGTTCGCTGTGCTTGCGATGGGTCGCCCGCTTAACACTGCCAGACTTGCGCCTAGTTGGCTGCCTGGAATCATCGGAGCGGCCGCAGGGTGCTCGAGCGGCAGGCTTCGCGTGAGCCAGGTGCTACTCATCTTCTTGGGCCAACCCTGTAAAAGGCCACGCAGCAAGGAAATGTCCTGATCCACCCAGATGGCAGGGCAATACATGCAGCGACTTCCGTCCGGGCGTTCGATCTCGAGCACCACGATGGTTTCACGGTACTGCGCCAGTACCGGATCCAGCAATTCGTGGCCGTCGGTGGTGAGAACCTCAAAGCGCGCTTGGCTATCGGCGTGCTCGACTGGCTGGCTGCCCGGCAGGATCCAAGCGACGCCTTGTAAGAGCGAGCCGGTGGCCTCCGGGGACGAGAGGGGCCGTAGCGTGTCTTGTGTGTGTGTGGTGCGACCGTGGAAGGTGCTCGCAATCAGCCTGTCGGCAAACAGGGCGAGGCCGGCAATCATGCATGTGGGTGCCCAGAGCATTCGCACCCCGGAACTCATGTGCTTTCTTTTCACCAACGGCATCTCTCGCCTCAATGACGAGTTGACGGCGCTTCCGCGCATTGGCCCCTTTCAATGCGTTGCATCTGTTGCAAAGTAACCGCCGGCGTAGGGTATCGCCGTACTTTTGTATTAAGCCTAACCTTCTTCCTCGGTCAGAGAAAATGGAGAGAGAAGAATGTTTTCCCAACTACTGGACTCGCGGTCTGCCCAGGTCATTGAGCTCGGCCGGATACGGCAAGCCAATCCACGCGATCTGCGCACCGACTATCACGTCAGGCCTGCCGACCCAGCCAAATTCAGCATCGATCGCATCGGGCAGCTGAAGCATGACTTCCACGAGCATCCGCTGCTGCAGTTGTCGGCGCTTGCGGATTTGGCCAAATACCTCGCGCCTCGAAACCAGTGCCGCTTCGTACGGCCGGGTATCACGCAGGCGTCGAGCTTCGAGCATGACCCAAGGGATCCCCAGGGCAAGAGCATCGACGAGGTGTTCGAACGCATCCATGAGCCGAAGTCGTGGGTGGCGCTCTACAACATCGAGGCGCATCCGGTCTACGCTGCGTTGCTGGAACAGATCATCAACACCGTGCGGCCGAACATCGAGCGCGAGCAGCCGGGCATCTTCCTGGTCACCGGTTTCATCTTCTTGTCGGCGCCGCCCTCGGTCACGCCATTTCACATCGATCGTGAAAACAACTTCTGGCTGCAATTGCATGGCCGCAAAACCATGAGCGTGTGGGATCGCACCGATCGTTCGGTCGTGGGCGCCTCGGCCATCGAAGACTTCATCGTCGGCCAGACGCTCGAAGGGGTGCGCCTTAAAGACGAGCACCGCGAACGCAGTCATGACTTCGAAACGGCGCCGGGCGACGGCATCTACTTTCCGAGCACTTCGCCGCACATGACGCGGTCCGACCCGGACTGGGTCAAGTCTGATGACGGCGTCTCGGTTTCTCTCGGGGTCACGTTCTTCACGTCGGTCACCAGGCGCCACGCCCAAGTACACCACTTCAACAGGTTCCTGCGCAGGACACTGAAGCTCTCGCCAGCCGAACCTGGTAGCTCGGTCTTGCGGGACAGTTTGAAGGCGCCGCTGGGGCATGTGCTCGGCGCTACACGCTACAAGCTCTTCCGCAAGTCGGAGCCGCCCGGCTCCTACTGATCCAAGAAGGCAACGGAGCCGCTTCCCGCAGCCGGCTCGCGAATATCGGCCGAGTAGGCGTGTTCTTGTGCGTGCAGCAAACGCCACTATCCGACCAGGGGCGCGGACACGCGGTCGAGCTCCTCCATTGCATCCGTGGGCAACTCCAGCATCTGGGCAGCCAGGTTCTCACACAGATGCCCGACCGACGAGGTCCCCGGGATGAGCAGGATGTTGGATGATCTGCGCAGGGCCAGGCCAGCGCCACCTGCATTGGGGTAGTGCCAAGGCGCTGGGCGATGTCGGACAGTGCGGAGGACTGAAGCGGAGTGAATCCGCCGAGCGGGAAGAATGGAACATACGCAATTCCATCTTTCGCCAGATCGTCGATCAGCGCGTCGTCGTTGCGATGCACGAGGTTGTACTGGTTCTGCACGCAGGCAATGCGGCAGATCTCGCGTCCCTGCGCGACCTGTGCAGACGTGACGTTGCTAAGCCCAATGTGGCGCACCAGGCCCTGGCGTTGAAGATCGGCCAGCGCGGTGAGCAGTGCTTCGATCGATCCCTCGGCTGGACCGTGCGCGTCGAACATGATCCGCAGGTTCACCACCTCCAACACATTCAGTCCAAGGTTGCGCAGGTTGTCGTGCACCGCCTGCGTGAGCTCGGCGGCAGAGAACGCCGGCAGCCAGCCGCCAGTGTCGGAGCGCTTCGCCCCGATCTTGGTGACGATGACGAGGTCCTTTGCATAGGGCGCGAGTGCCTCGCGGATGATCTGGTTGGTGATGTGCGGGCCGTAGAAGTCGCTGGTGTCGATGTGATTTACCCCGCCGGCGAGTGCCTCGCGCAACACGGCCACTGCCGCATTCCGGTCCCTGGGCGGGCCGAGCACGCCGGGGCCGGCGAGCTGCATGGCGCCGTAGCCGAGCCGTTGGCGGCGCGGTCGCCGAGGGTGAATGTGCTGTCGATCTGGTTGCCGGGCATGATGCTTTTCCTCGTGTGCTGTAGAGATGAAAGGGTGGGTGAAGGCATCACAGCACGTCGTTGCTCGCATGACGGCGTCGCACGTTTCTACACAGCCTCGGCCCGAAGCGGAAGTAGCATGTTCTCCAAAGCTGCCGTTGAATTCAGCTTAGGTAGCCACCGCCAAGAACACCCAGCATCGTTGAAACCTGACAACCTCAACGCCTCTCAAAGTCGTAATCAAAGACAAGACCATGGGTGCCCCCATCTGGATCAACAACAACAAGGACCTTTGGATCAGCAATGGGATGAAAGACGCCTTTTGCAGAGTGCTTACGACGGTCGCTACTCTTGAAGGCCACGATGTCATGGCCGTCTATACAGATGCACCGGGCGTGGCAGGCACCTACGGAGTCTCCGGTTTGGGTATTGATCTCGACGAGTTCAATGCCTATCTCGGTGGATCGGAGGGCGTACGACGCCACCTTGATGTCTGTCGCGCACGATTGCCAGAAGTCGCCGAGTCCTGCGGCCTGACGCCGACGCACGCCGGGTACATGTTGAATTTGTTCGCGTGGGCAGCGCACATCATGGATGGACACCCGCTCCCCACGAGCTGTAACTACTACCAGGATTGGCCATCCGGCATCGGGGGCTGACGCTAAAACACCGCTCGCAGCCGTCGATTACCGTAGATGAGCCGAGCCCCACAGACGGCCGCTTCTGGGCCGCATTCTGCCGCGCCGGTTCAGGCCTCAACGGGTTCGAAGTAGACGGCCGACCTGGTCTGCAGCGGTCATTGGAAAGATTTCCCAGGAAGCGTGTTGGCCGTCGATGCCGAGTTGACGCTTGCAGATGGTGCGGCCTTCGGCAAGGTCCAGAGCTACTTCCAGCGTCCAGTCGTTGGACGCGTCGTCTTCTTTCGCCATGCGGACGGTGGCGAAGCCATCTGTGGTGCCTTTGGCGATGGTGGTCACATGGCCGTCGATCTGCCGCTGTCCCAATCGCAAGGTTACCGGACCGTCAAGCCAGAAATCCTCGGGCACGGCATTGGCGAAGGGCCAGGGGGCGTACAGACCCGAAGAAACGATCGAGATCACCTCGACCGTGCCATGCGCTCCTTGCATCGACAAGCTGGAGACGCTCGACATGTGGCGATCGCCGGAAAGCAGGATGACCTGACGTGTGGGCGCATCGCGCAGCAGCTCGAGGAGGTCGAACTGCGACCGCGGATATCCGTTCCAGTCGTCGAGCTCCACGCATTCGGCCGTGGCGCCGAACACGGCACGTCGCTGAAGCGGCAGCATGGCCACCGAGGAGACGATGAATAAGGGCTGGTCGCCTGGCACATTGGCCAGCAGGGTCTTCAATTCCACGGCGTCGAATGCCTTGTTGATGAGTGCCTCGGCGACGGGCTTGGCCTTTGCACTGGCACGCAACGTCCTCGGCTGCCGAAGGCTTCGGGTGTCCAGCATGAGGAATGGAAAGCCGCCCGCGGCCAGGCCGTAACTCAGTGACCCGTTCGCGAGGCCCGCGCCTTGCCATGTGTGCTGGTTGCTGCGGTATGCGTGAAGAGCTTCCCGCTCCAGGTCCGTCGTCGTCGGGCGAGGCTCCCAACCGTCCTCGACCTCGTGATCGTCCAGCATGGGATAGGTCGGGAGCCGGCGGGTCAGGGCGCGCCAGGCCTGGAGCCCGAAGCCTTGCACGTACGCCCGGTTCACATCATCCACGCCGGCTTGGTAGAGCCCGGCTCGCTCGTCGACATAGACCTGGTCGCCCACGAGCAGGAGCAGTTGCGGGCGTCGGTCCGGGGCTGCCGCATCGATGTGATCGACCAGGCGTTTGCACGACGCCTGCGCTGGGTCGCTGTCCAGCAGGCCCGGCGGATACTGGCAACTGGCGATCGCGAAATTCAGCACCATGGCCTGATCGAAAGGCAACATGGCCGCGCCGATCCATGCCGGGTCGAGCCGTACTACGGCGGCGTCGATGTTCCTGGCGTCGAGGCTGCCTTGCACCGGGTCCGGCCGTACGGTCAGGCGTTCCCGGACCCTCCGCTCGATCTCGGGGTCGTCGGGTCCCATGGCGGGCAGGTCGAAGAGGCCGTCGACGATCTTCCACATCGCAACATCGATGCTTCGTTGGTCCGGCAAGTCGTTGTGCAGCGTCACGACAGCGAAACCGTCGTAGTCGGCCAGCCGGTCAGGCCGCAGCAGGACCTGCAGCGCTTCGGCGCGGAGTTTGTCGTTCGTCGTGCTCTCGCCCACCATCTTGTCGAAGCTGAAGGTCCAGCCGCTCGCGCCCCGCTTGGCCGGCACGTAGAAGACGGCCAGCGAGTTCGCGCGCGCTGGCGGCGGTGCGATGGCGATCCGGCAACGCAGCCGTGCGGCCGCACCGGTGCCCTTGCGGTCCGCGCGGCCCAGTACCGGTCCTCGCCATGGCCATTCGGCGCGGTACTCGGGCGGCTCGTCCTGCGTGACGGGCGCGGCGAGGTTCTTGAACTCGTCGAGGAAGCGGACGATGCCAGGGAAGATGTCGCGACCTGCGTTCTCGCCGATGAGGCAGTCCTGGTGTCCGTATTCGGCCAGCACCATCAGCTGCTGGCGGCGGCTGGTACTGAATCGCAGCAGATCGCCAGGCGTCGTCGGCGGTGGCTCGCGCCAGTCCTTCTTCTTGGAGAAGACTCCGCGCAGCAGGACGAAGCTGTCCCAGGCACCTTTCCAGTCGAAGACGGCGTTCTGCCTTCCATGTACGAGCAGCACCGGGAATGCGAACTGCCTGGCCAGGGACTCTTGCGTGACCACCGTGTTCATGCCCTCGGCGTCGGTGAGCAGCTGCTCGCGGGCGAAGTGACTCACCTGCGCGAGTCCCTTGGCCGTGACCCATCCGTAGATGTCTGCCAGTGATCGCAGCGTCTTGGGTCCGATGTTCTTCAGGCGCATCGTCTGGCCGAAGATGCCGTCGGCGCGGTGGCGCACGGCAGCGAATTCCGATGCATCGACGGTGGGGTTCGCGTGCGCGTCGCCATCGCCATCGGGGTACGGAAAAGTCGTCAGCGCGGCGTCGACCAGGAAGGTTGCGGGCGAGCGCTCCGCGGCCACGTCGAACTGCTCGACGCCGATGAACTGCTGCAGGTAGCTGGCCAGGTAGCCGCGGAACCGGTTCATCGGGCTTGCGCGCAGCAGGGGTCCTACCTGCGACAGAACCACGGCGCCGATCGATTCGTGCAGCGTCCGGTTGCGAAGGCTCTCGACGCAGAACATGGCGGATCCGATGCAATGCGCCACGACATCGACGCGGGCGTCTTTCGAATCCCGCCTGACTTGCGCGATGGCCGCGGGAATGTCCAGTTTCGCGACTTCCTCGAAGGACCAGTACTTGCGCTGCTCCAGGCCGATGCTCGTGCGCAGGTCCAGCACCCACACGTGCCGGCGCGCCTCCAGCAGCGTCTGCACCAGATTGCGAGGGATGCTCGGATGGGCGAACGTCGAGCCGCTCGCGCCGTACCCGTGGATCAGGAGCACGGGCCTGAGGGCGGCATCGGGCGATTCCGGCATTTCGGGTGTGTAGTGCGCCAGCTGGCAGTGAGCCGGAGGTTCGCTGCCGGCCGGGGCCGGGGCCGGGTTGGGGACGTCGTGCACGTCGCTCACATCGGGGATGACCGCGCCGACCTTTCCGGGTTTGCGCCCGTCCGATTTGGGCTGGTCGGGCAGCGGCGGAGGGAGGAAGTTCACCAGATGGATCCGGAGGATCACGCGCAGCAGCCAGAGGGCGAGTTCGGCGAGGTCGCCCAGGGCATTGGGTGCATCCTGTTGCTTTGAGATGGTGAGCAACGGCTTCATCTGCTCGACGAAGTAGTCGAGGTCCACATGCAGGCGTCCCAGGTGCTCCATGTGCCCCAGGGGGCCACGACTGTGCAGATGAAGCTCGCCCTCGCTGAGCTGGCGCCATGGATTGCCGCGGTCGCCGGCGATGAGTTCAAGGCGCTTGGTCAACTCGAGCGTCTGGCCTGGTTGGAGCGGTGCCTGCGGCGATGCCGCGACGACCGTCCAGGTGTAGCGGAGCAACCTGACTTCCCCGAAATGCGAAGCGAGCCGCCGCAGTAGTGTGCGGGTGCAGATCGTTTCGTTCAGGTCGAAATCGAGAGCGGCCTTGACCTTGTCACGGACCAGATCCTTCACGCGCCGCACGCGCTGTCTCGGTAGCGATGCCTCGCGCGGCAGCAGCGACACGGTTCCTTCGCATCGCACCGTCGTGGACTTGCCGTCTGCCGTCGTGAGCCGAAGCTCGACCGAGGGCTGGACGAGGCGTCTTCGAAGATGCCGCAGGTCTGGGATGTCTGCGGGCGCGAAGGCCACGTCCGCCTCCAATGCGAAGGGGGTCTTGTCGATCACGATGTCGCCGCACAGGCGCTCGACAATGGTCACGCTGGTCGGTTTGGGAGGGGACGCCTGCGACCTGTCCCGACGCACAGGCCGTGGCACGGGCTGCGGGGTGGGGCTGCCGCGCATGCGCAGCTTCCAGCTCTTGGCGAGGACCGGCAAGGCACGCTCTGCAAGCGCTGCGATCGTCAATGCGGGATTGATGCCCAATGAGGTCGGAACGATCGAGCCGTCCAGCACGGCCAAGCCGTCCAGGTAGGTCGATGCGCTGCCGGTCTCCGCATATACCCGGCCGTGTGAATCGACAACACCGTCGCCTCCGGGCTCGCTCATTGGGCAGCCTCCCAGCGGATGCACCGTTGTCGCCCCGAGTCTCAGATCGCCCAGTTCCCCAAGCTCTGGCAGCGGCTTCCACAGCGGGTTGGGCAGGACTCTGCCGCCCAGGCCTCCCAATCCCCGATGCGCCTCCCGCAAGGCAGCCATCTGCTGTTCGAACACGGCGGCCTGGGCGACGTTTCCCCAATCGATCCGCGTTCGGCCGTCGGTGAGCAGGTCGTCGTGCGCGGCCAGCGCGATCTTTCCTTGCGCGCCGTCGTCGCCCATCATCCCGTACACCGAGGTGTGGTCCAGCGCATGGCCGTTCACCGCCATTGGGTCGATGCCGCCCGCATGTTCGTCGTGGGTCGTTCCATCGAATTCCGGCAGCGAATGGAGGGCGTCCATCGTCGTGACGACCTCCCCGAAAAGTCGCCGCAGCGGCGCCGGTATGCCGAATTCCTCGATGACGATTGGCAGGCCGGTCGTCGCCTTGCGCAGCAGGCCGGTGATGGTGGGGCCGACGTCGCGATCTTTCGGGGGCTCGCTTTCCATCGCACTCGCGTGCGCGGGCTTGTTCTGGCGGTGCGCCACGGCGATGAGGTCGCCGTTGGTGGAAAAGCGTGTTCCCAGGCCGGCCGCGCGGATGGGTAGCGCGGCCGATTGCGAACGCAGCAGGAGTTCGGTGGACCCCAGGGCGCCCGCGGCAAGGATGACCTGGCGCGCACGCACGGTGTAGGGCCGGTCGCGGTCGGCGCGTGTCTTGGCCGTGTCGGTGAGGAAGAAGTCCACTGCGTAGCCGTCCGGCACCGTCATGAGCCGGTGCGCCGTTGCACCGCAGAAGAGGCGGGCTCCGTTGGCCTGTGCGAGGGCAAGGTAGTTGGTGTCCAGGGACTTCTTCGCGCGGTGATTGCAGCCTGTCACGCAATCCCCGCACCTCAGGCACGCATGCATGTCGACGCCCGCTGGCGTAGTGCGGCTTTCGAAGTCGATGGCCAGCCAGGCCTTGCGGCGCTCGTGGGCCACCATCTGGTGCCCGGCACGCAGCAGTGAATCGAGTTTCGGGACGCTGCCGGGCATCTGCTCGGGTGCCAGCATCGTCTTCGCGGCGCGGTACCCGTCCTCGAGCGCGCCGACCCGAAAATCCTTGGGCCAGTGCGGGTCCATGAAGGCGTCCGTCGAGGGCTCCTCCATGACGGCCGCGTTGATGAGCGAGCCGCCGCCGAGCCCGTTGCCGAGCACGACGTTGACGTTGCCCAGGCGCAGGTCGAAAAGGCCGGTGGGGCGGCCGCGGGCGGGGCTTCCATCCTGTTTGGAGAAGCGCACGTGGACCGGCATTTCGGCGAAGGTGCCCGGAAACTCTCCCGGAAGGTACTCGTTGCCGCGCTCCAGCACATAGACCCGGATCGCTTCGCCGCTGGCTTCGGAGGTGGCGCCCGCCAGCCGGGCGGCGGCGACTGCGCCCCCGTAGCCGCTGCCAATGATCAGGACGTCGCAGTGGAAGGCCGTGGGGTCCTGTTCGATTTCCTCGATGAGCACCTCGGCGCCGGAGGACAACCAACGATCGTGGGCTTGAACGGTCATCGCACGCTCCTTGCCGGCATATGCGCCGGCGGTTGTTCACTGTCTGGCGGAGATCGCTGCGGCGAGGGCGCCGCCCAGGGTAGGTGAGTCCACCGGTTTGCGCAGCAGCATCAATCCTTGCTGGTCGGCGGCGGTGACCAGCGCCTCGTCGCGATCCGCACTGACCATCACCACGGCCAGGTCGGGCTGCGCATCGCGAAGGCGCGCGATTGCCGCAAATCCGTCGGCACCGTTGCCGAGGCGGAAATCGATCACGGCGGCATCGCAGGGGCTGCTGCGAATCGCATCCGTGGCCTCGTCAAGGGTGGATGCGGCGAACGCGCGGCATCCCATGGCGCCCAAGGCGTTGACGTAGGCGCCGCGCACCATCGCATCGTCGTCCAGCACCAGGACTCGTCGTCCCGCCAGGCTCCAGCGCGACTCGGGGACATCGTCGAGGTCGTGTGTTGCGGCAGCCAGCGGCAGGGTGATCCGGAAGGTGCTGCCCACGCCTGGGGCCGAGTCCAGGTGGATCGGTACCTGGAGCAGTTCGACCATGCGCCGCACGATGCCCAGGCCGAGGCCATGGCCTGCTGGCGCCGGTGTGCCTGCGTGCTGCACACGAACCAGGTCCTCGAAGATCACGGCGTGGTGTTCGGTCGCGATGCCCAGGCCCGTGTCGCGGATGGCGATCTCGACATCGGCTGCGCGGGCTGAAGCGGTCAGGTCGACACGGCCGCCGCGCGGCGTGAACTTGATCGCGTTGTCGACCAGGTTGGCGAGGATGCGCCGCAGCAGGTCGGGATCGGACACGACGGCGATGCCATCGGGGCATTGCAGGGCGAGGCCCACGCCCTCGTCCTGTGCGCGGGCGGTGAAGCTCGCCGTTATCGCGGTGAGCAGCCGATCCAGTTGCACGCGGCGCGGCTGCGCGAGCACGACGCCGGCGTCCAGCTTGGAGACATCGAGCAGGGCGTCGAGCATGGAGCACAACTGCGCAAGGCTTGCGTCCAGCACGTCGGATACTTCGCGCGCCTCCTGGCCCATGGAGAGGCTGCGCAGGGCTCCTGCGTTGAGGGTTAGGGCTTGCAGGGGCTGTCTCAGGTCGTGGCTTGCGGCCGCGAGGAATCTGCTTTTGTCGTGGTTGGCCTTGACTGCGGTGTCGCGTGCGATTGCCAGTTGCGCGCGTTCGTGTTCGAGGCTTTTGGCCAACTCCTCGTTCTCCTGGCGGATGAGAAAGGATTCCTCGAAGGTCTGCAGGTTGCGCCGGGCGAAGCGGATCTGCACGCCGAAGAACATAAGCACCAATGCCGCGACACCCAGGCCTAGCCAGGTGCCCGAGAGCAGCCACATGAATGCGGTGGGAATGAACAGAAAGCCCGCGTAGGCGAGGAAGGCGCGCATCACGGTCGAGCTGGTCGACACGGCGCCGGCACCCCATGACACGAGGATCATGGTGAGGACTGCATCGAGCAGGGGTTCCAGCCATCCCATGAAGAGAGCCGCGGATCCGTTGCAGGCGCCGATGAGGAGGTTCCAGCGCACCACTGCCGTGAGCCGGCGGCGAATGGGGCGGTTGCGATCGGCGACCAGTCGCGCGAGGGCTTTGGCGCGAACTTCGCGGCTGACGATGACGGCGGTCACCCATGCGAGCGCGGCGATCGGATGCACGGAGTTCCAGACGATGGCCACGACGATGGTGGCCGTGAGGACGATCTGCCAGCGCAGGCCCAGGGCCTGCTCTGCCACCACCTGCAGCCGCCTTTCGTTGAGCTCCAGCGCAGCGGAGGCCGACACGGATGGGGATGCAGCGGCGTTCATGGGTTGTCCAGTGCGGCGGCAGCCTGGGCATCGAACACGCGGCACAGCGCATCCGTGCGGTTGCGCGCACCCAGGGCGCGGTAGACCATGGACAGGTGCACTTTCACGGTGCCTTCGGCGATCTGCAGTTGGCGTGCGATCAGCTTGACCGGGGTGCCGCGGATGGCCAATGCGAGGACCTGGCGCTGGCGGGGCGACAACTCGACGCGAAGGAAGCGGGCGAGATCCTCGCGGGGAAGTTCATCGGCTTGCCGGGCGCGTGTGACGTCGTCCGACAGGACGAACTCCGCGGGCAGGTAGATGCGGTGGCGCAGCACCACGCGCAGGGCCGCCTCCATGTCTTGGAGCCGGTAGGACTTCGGGATGAATCCGGCGGCTCCGGCTTCGATGATCTCCCGCACACGCGCAGGCGTGGTTTCGGCCGACTGCATGCACACGGGCGTGCCTTCGAAGTGGTTTCTGACCGCCCGTAGCGCCTCCAGGCCGGACACCGTGGGGAGGTGGTAGTCCAGGAGGATCAGGTCGAAATCCGCTGCATCGAACAGGCAGGCTGTCTCGACGTCGCGCGTGGCTTGAAAGGTGAAGGGCTCATCGGGTGCGAGATCGGCAGCGACCTGCTCCAGGAGCCGGCTGGTGCCGTTCCACACGATCTCATGGTCATCCACCAGCAGTATTCGCATGACTCACTCCTGCGACAGCGGGGATGCAGGCTAGCCCAAGGACTTCTGAAAAGCGAGAACTTCCGACTAAACCTTCGGCCTAGGCCGGGTGGCGCAGCTTGGTGGATGGAGGGGCCTAGGTCATTTCCAGGCCCAGCGTGCAATGGCGGGTTGGCGCTGCGCTTGAGACAGTTCTTCCCATGCCGAGACGATCGGTTGACAGCAGTGAGGACGCCGGCGCCCACCGCATCTGCTGTCTTCATCATGGGGTGCCGTCAGGAGTGAATCATGAATGCAACTCGGATCTGCCAGGGCCTGTGCGCGACCACCTTCGCGCTGTTGAGCCTTTCTGCTGCAAGCCAGTCCAACACCGGAAATGCATCGGCCGACTACGGCGTGATGCTCGGAGAGGACAGCGGTTCGTTCTTTCTGTCTCGCCAGGCGCCGACGGCGCCGGTGGCTGTTGCGGATGTGCGCGGCGAAACGCTGCGCGCTGCGCTCACGGGCGAACTGCAGGCCTTCGTGTCGGAAGACAGCGGCTCGCAGTGGATGGCCCGCAATGCGCAGCCCGGCGTGCTCACGCGCGCCCAGGTGATGTCGGAACTCCAGCAGGAGGGACGTGGGTTCGGCGTCGGCTGGGCCTTCGCGGAAGACAGCGGGTCGTTCAGGCTGTCTGCTGCGCGTCAGCCGGCGGTGGGGGTCTTCCAGCAGTCTGCCCAGACTGATGATTGAGCGGCGTTGGTCGGTCTGCTGTTGGGTGCTTGTTGGTGTGCAGTCATGCGGCTGATGAGCGGCGGTAGGTGAGGGTGGCTCTTTCGCGTGAGAGGGGTGGGTTGTGTGATCGCATCCCGCCCCTCGACGAGCTGTTGGTTGCCAGTCTCTGGTGTTTTGCGTCGCTGGCGTGGCCAGCCGCTGTGTCGTGCTGCGCATCGATTCTGCGCAGGTGCTTGTCTCGACCCGTTTGGGCTTCCGTCGCTGACGCCTTCGCACCCTGGGGTGCTGCGCCCTTCAGTTGCTTTCTGGGAGGTGGCTAGCTAGCTACGCGATAAAGAGAGGTTTGAGCGGGGGCAGTGCTGGCATTGGCGCGCGCGGCCTGGTTGGCGAGACAAGACGGGTTGATTGGTGTCATGGGGTTGACTCCTAGTGGATCGTCAACGAAAGCGTCTAGAGTCCAGCTCAAACAAATAAGCAATGGCAATTGGTGGACGAAGAAAAGAAGAGCGGTCGTAGAGGCCGAGCTGTGACTGTGGAGGGAAGGCGCGTCGATGAGTCCGCGCTGGATGCGATGCATCGACTGTTGGGCCGGCTTGTGCATGCCTATGCGAGGCTTGATCACTTTGTTGGTCTGCAGCTCAAGTGGCTTGGCGACTATCGGTCGCAACCGGTCGAGCACCTCCTTGGAAGGACCATCCGTTTCGACAGACGTCTTCAACGGCTCAAGAAGCTTGCGATCGAGACGTGGGGTCACACGGATGCGGCAGTTGCCGTTCAGTTCCGAGAATGGTTCGTGGCGGTCGAGCGCGCTCAGAAGCAGCGCAATACCTTCGCTCACGGGCGTTGGGGTGAACTCCGAACCGGCACAGACTCGATCCAGTTTGTAGAGCTGACCTTCGAGACGGATGCCGCGAAGGTGAGGCCCGAGGTCACGGTTTCACTTGCGGAGCTGGGGTCGTTGGTGAGCGAGGTCGAACGTCTGTCTGGGAGCTTCATGGCGCTCCAGAAGAAGTTCGAAACGAGGGCTCGCTACAGGAAGGACTGGGAAGACTCGAATCCCACTGCGTATGCCAACTGGGTGGCCTATCAGGCGACGCTCAAGGCTTAGGGCGGGCCGCTTCAGTAGGCGCAGCTTTGACTAGCCTCAAGAGGCGAGCAAAGTTCTCTTGGTCATCGTCACTCTTCCATCGATTAATGAAGCGTGCGACAACTTGGAGGTTACCGGGCTCGTAGTGCTTGCTGGAGTCAATACGGTCCAGGGACGGCGCAAAATCCGGATCGTCTCCGCCCACGTTCAACTTCACTCCCGAGAGAACACAGTGCTCCGACGTCCAAAGCACTTCCAAATGCGCCTGGAGTTGCTCTGCTGACGCAAAGCGCACCTTTTTTTCCTTGGCGATAGTGGTTTGCTCCAAGCCGGATTGATCACGAGCTGCGAATGCCATCCTGACCATGTGCGCGATCGATCTGGCGCGTTCATTTGCGGGGCTGGGAAGCGTCGGAAGTGGCGCCGTCGGCTCGTCGGCGACCGCGGCCCCGGCTGACGCCCAAGGCGCCTGCGAGGGCCGTTTCAAAACCTCTGCCATGAATCGCCTGAGAAACACTTGCGCCTGCGGCAGCTTCAAGCCGATGCGAAACACGTCCCCTTCGTAACTTCCATAGTGCGGCGTGTGCTCGCGATGATCGAGTTCGCCTCGCACCGTCTCAAGCCAATTCAACGCAGCGCCGGCCAGGCCGTCAGGAACAATGCGCGCTGGCGCAATGGCGATCTCGACGTCGTTGGCTTCGTTGTGGACGTTCCTAAACAGTGAGATCGCCCATTCTTTCCGAGTGTTGAGAAGCTCGACGCCCTTGACCAAGCGCGGATCCGATAAGGTTCCGCGGTTTCGATAAAACCTGGTGTACCCGATTGGGAACAGTTCCTTCACGATCTCATCGAGCTGTTGTTCATCTATCTCCATTTCTTCTCTCCTCAGTAATGATCGCCACAGACTTTGCTGCGCCAAGTTTCGAGTGAAGGTTCATTGTGCGGATCGGCGGCGAAGCAATCTGGACGCTTCTGGCTCGCCTCGTGTGCAAAGTGCCAGTTGCGAATGGAACCGCGGCGGGCGACGAGCGATGCTCCGCATACGGCTCCCCGTGACAGGTCATCCGCAAATTTCAGCGCGCCTCCAGCATCGAAGCCGGCAAAAAATTGAAAGGCCGCTCACCGCTCTTCCTTTCGAATTCGATCTTCTCGATGCCTGTGCATTTGTGAAAGTTGCCCCGAAGGTTGAGGTGGGACCCGCTCGCTATTCGCCGTTGAAACTCTTCCAGAGTTCAGTGGTGGTCAACCATGGATTGATAACGCTGGCCGCGAGTGTGAGCGTATCGGAGTCAGTTACTTCGGCGAGCAGCTTGTGTTTCTGGCCCGAGTTGTCGAAGAGGTAGGCCCGGTGGGCAACCTCGCACGCCCGCGTCAGCAAGGCTATGGATTTGTAGTAGCGCTCGATCACCTTCTCAGGTGGGACGTAGTGTCCGTTCTGCTCGTAACGTCGGTTCACGCGATCAATATTGATGAGCGGGTCGTCCGTGGCCACGAAGTAGAGGTATACGCGGTAGCCACGCTCACGCGCCTTGCGCATGAATTCGATCTTTGAGTCATGAGACATCACCGTCTCGAAGGTGAATGTCTGCCCTTCTTCTAGAAGCTCCTGTCGCACGGCATCTGCGAGTGCGGCGGCCAAGTACGAGTTGTACGGGCCTGGCACCCATAGTCTCATGTCGGCATCAAGCGTCATGCCCGCGAGCAACACGGGCATGAGCAGCTTTTTTTCCAGGCCGAATGTCTGAAGGCTCTTTTTGATACGCTCCAGAACCCCTGCGCCTTCACCTTGGATGCCCAGATCGCGCAAGTTCAAGAAACCTTGAGTCGTCTTGAGGTCCTTCTCCATTTCGTCGGCGTTGACGAACGCGCCAATCCATTGCGGTTTGAGTTCGGGCTTGATGGTGCTCTTGCCGGAGCCGTTGGGGCCGGCAAGCACGCGAAGACGAGGCTGCGCTGCAGGCAACGCTGCCTTGGCATGAGCCACGGCCTACTTGACGCGCTTAAGAACGGTTCCTGGCTTCACGCGCTTGCCTATGGGCAGGCTCATGAGCACCGTGATGCTGCCGTCGCTTCTGCGCTCGACGACCTGTCCAGTGCTCGTCTTCACTGTGACACCGCCAGTCTGTTTCAAGGTCTTTCGGTACGCTTCAAAGCCCGCCTTCGCCGCAAGTTCGGGAATGCGGCGCTCGGCGTTTCGCATTCCCCGTTCCGTGAGGGTAGGGATGGCACGTGCAGACGTTGTGGGCCGATCAGACATAGACCTCAGTTTACAGCGGCACGATGAATACCGCCCCGCATTGGCATTTGAGAGTGATTCCCTGCTTCATCGGTGAGACAGGTTCGACCCCGGCACCGCCGGCAAGGCGGTCTGACCAACCAGGCGCAACGACATGCCTATCTGCTGCTCGATGCGAGAGGCTTCGGCCTTGAGCATCTCCTCCAAAGCCCTGGCGTCGAGGCTCATGCCGGTGTCCGGATGGTCCCAATTGCGGCTCCTGGACACGGTTAACGATGATTACCGAGGAGTCAACTGACGGGACCTGAAGATGCCGTTGTGATTCAATCTTCGCTCTCCCGGTCAGCCGTTTCCTCGTGAACCATGGGCTCGAAGGTGTTTCCGCGAGCATGCTTTCGCAGTCGCCGCTTGGGCGCGCTGAACGAACAGGCCGATCAGCGCCACCACTCTCCACACTGTCACGGCGAACGGCGTCGGGTGTCGTCCGTGGCCCCCAAGGCGGCCAGCACAGCTGCCAACTCGGTGTCGCCGGGGAGGGCGCCATACTCGAGGTTCGTCGACGTGCTGCTCTTCGGAAGAGGCACATCGGGCACCACGCCTTCGGATGCCCACGAGACCCCCGCCGGCGATTCCATGTAGCCGGTCTTGATGCGCATTGCCGCGCCGGATGGCAGTGCCGTCATGGTGTCGATGCCGGCCAGCCCGAAAGTAGCTTGGCCAAACACTCGCGCCTGGCGTGTTTCTCGCAGGACCTGGGCCAGAGCCTCGGCACCCGAGCCTGTCCGGTCATCGACCAGGATGGCCAGCGGCAGTCGGTGCAGCAGCCCGTCCGCGTGATCGCTGCCTTGGTCGGTATCGGCTTTGGCGTAGTCCGCTGGTGTCGCTCGGTACAGTCGCCCCGGAGGCCCGGATCGTTCGATCACCCGCATGATGGGGGTGCCCTCGGGCGTCCACAGCGCGGCGAGTGCGACCACCGACTCCAGGAGACCGCCCGGACAACCACGCAGGTCCAGGATCACCCGCCTTAGCCGCTCCGGGCTCTGGCGCTCCAGTCGAGCAACGTCGGCAAGGAGGTCGCGGCGCGTCTCCTGGCGAAATTGCGTGAGCCGCAGCCAGAGCACACCAGGCGCCGGCAAGCCCACCCTCGTGGTCAACACCCTGATCGGCTCGCGCTTGATGGAAAAGTGAATCGGTTCGGCAACCCCCGGACGGCGAGCCTGAAGGTCCAGAAAGCTGCCCGCTTCACCCCGCATGGATCGCACCGCATCCATCAGCGGTACCCCGAGCGTCGATCGGTTGGCTATGGAAAAGATCAGGTCGCCTGGCAACAGTCCGGCACGCTCGGCAGGCGAGCCACGGATGGGGGACACGATCTCGACCTCGCCGTTGCGGCTGGCAGATTGACGCAGTTCCAGCCCGATGCCCACGAAATCGCTAGGGCCCGCCTGCGTTCGCCGCCACGCCTCGGGCGTGTAGTAGGTCGATCCTGGGTCCAGGCTCCCCACCGCCACCTGAAGGCAAGTTTCCAGTGCGGCGTCCAATATGTTCGATGCGTCAGGTGCAACTGCTTGTCGGCAGGGCGCCTGCAGTTCCGCGTCGGTGATTGGTGACGCGCGGCGCTCCATCACCTTGTCGCGCATATCGCGCCACTGAGGAGTCGCGAAGAGCCGGTCGTGCAGCGTGTCCTGGCCCCAGGCCTGCGTGATCGTGCCGCTCAGTGCCAGTGTTACTGCCAGCGCGAAGGCGGTAGTCCGAAGCAGATTCCTCACGGCGCTCGGCTTCGTCTGACCATCAACTGGATGGCAGAACTGGGGCGCATGTTTTTCATGGTGTGTATGCAAGGTCGCAAGCTCCTCTCCTGGCCGTATTCTGTCGTAGCGCTGACGAGGCGAATATCGGGTGTGTTGTTATTTGAGTTGCGACTCTGAGGTGAGGTGTTCCGAACTCGCGCACTCCAGCAGGACGGAAGTGGTCTGCGTCGGGGGGGTGTCCCATTCCGCCGTTCCTCGACGGGCTGTTGGTTGCCAGTCGCGGGAGCTTTGCGTCGGGCGTCCTCTCAGTGCCAATGCAGAAGCGGGCCTGTCCAGACTGTTGGTGTTTGGAAGCTTGCGCGTCGCTGGCGTGACCAGCCGCTGTGTCGTGCTGCGCATCGAGCCCGTGCGATTGCTTGTCTCGACCCATTCGGGCCTTCGTCGCTGACGCCTTCGCACCTTGGGGTGCTGCGCCCTTCGGTTGCCTTGGGGGGTGGCTAGCTAGATGTCGAGTTGCAATAGGTTATTCCCGCCCAAGCGGGAAGCAGGAGGCCTGTAGCCCAGAGCCGAATGAGGCCGCCTTGCGTTGTAGTAGCTCAGGAACGCAGGCAGCCATGTCGTGCGTTCATTGCTGTTGGCCCATACGCGGCCATAGGCCCACTCGCGCAGACAGGTCTGGATGAATCGCTCGGCCTTGCCGTTGGTCTGTGGGCGATAGGGCCTGGTGAAGGAGTGTTTGATGCCCAAGGCCTGGCAAGTCTTGGCGAACAGCCGCGAGCGATAGGCCGAGCCGTTGTCGGTGATCAGGCGCTTGATGGTGACGCCCAAGGCTGCGTAATGAGCCACGGCCGCCTGCAGGAACGCCACGGCCGAGCCCTTGCGCTCGTTGTCGTGCATCTGCACGAAGCCCGCGCGCGAGTGATCGTCGATAGCTACGTGAGCGAACTCCCAGCCTGCGCCTCGCGTGGCATCGCGACGATCGCCTGTCACACGGTGGCTGGGCTGCACGATGCGCCCGAGCTTCTTGGTGCCGATGTGCAGCAGCTCGCCGGGCGCTTCTCGCTCGTAGCGAACGATTGACGCAATGGGGTCGAGTGCCTTCAGGCTGGACAGTCCCAGGCGTGCGAGCAGGCGGCTGACCGTGGATACGCTGCGCCCCACGATGGTGGCGATGCGGCGCATGGGCATGCGCGAGCGGCGCAACTGCTCGATACGCCGATCCAGTTTGTAGAGCTGACCTTCGAGACGGGCGCCGCCAAGGTGAAGCCCGAGGTCACGGTTTCGCTTGCGGAGCTGGGGACCTTGGTCAGTGAGGTTGAACGCCTATCCGGGAGCTTCATGGGGCTCTAGAAGAGGTTCGAAACGAGGGTGCGTTACACGAAGGAGTGGGAGGACTCGAATCCCACTGGGTATGCGAACTGGCTGGTCTATCAGGTGACGCTCAAGGCGTAGGGCGGGACGCTGTTGTTCATGGCCGAGGCCAGGTCCGAATCGACTTCAGCTTTGGGGCTTGAAGCGGTCCTTCAGAACATCAAGTCGATCGACCGCTTCAGACTGGTTGCGGTCAGTCGGCGCGGCCCGCTGAATGTCTGCTGTGCGCCGCAATCGAGCCATCCGGCAGCGCATTGATCCGCCTCACCGCCGCAGCAAGGAGGACGGATCTGCGCTGCTCAATTGACGCTCGCTCAGATTTCTGTCTGCTCCGAGATCTCCAGGGCGTCATCCACCTCGATGCCCAGGTATCTGACGGTCGACTCGAGCTTCGAATGGCCGAGCAGCAACTGCACCGCACGAAGGTTTCTCGTCCGCCGGTAGATCAGCGTAGCCTTCGTCCGCCGCATCGAGTGAGTTCCGTAATCGGCAGGATCTAGTCCAAGCTGTCTGACCCAGCCACCCAGAATTCGGGCGTACTGCCGGGTCCCGAGGTGCGGCGAGCCGTGCATTCGGCTCGGGAACAGGAAGTCGTCCGATCGCAGGCCGGTGAGCTGGATCCACGCATGCACAGCCTCTCGGGTTCCAGGCGTGAGCTCAAACTGCACCGGACGCTGGGTCTTGTGCTGCATCACCGTCGCCCGTGGTGCAACCTGCTCCCCGTGGCAGACGTCCCTGACCTTCAGGCTGACAAGATCGCAGCCGCGCAGCTTGCTGTCCAGGCCCAAGTTGAAGAGAGCCAGCTCGCGCACTCGGCCCTCCAGTTGCAGCCGCACCCGCAGCGCCCAAATGTCCTTGAGCTTGAAAGGGGCCTTCTGGCCGACGATCTTGCCCTTGTTCCAGGGCACTTGGCAGGTTGCAGTGTTTACTGATCCCATGATGGTCTCCCATCGAGTTGAGGGAGCCTCAGCATGCTCTGGCCGGACTGCAGCTGTCCTTGATGCAGCGCCCAAGCAGCGCCTGCTTTTTTCTAGGATAGACATCAGCTTTCGCGGCCATGTTTGGCCTTCGGCAAGGGGCACAATCGGCCAGAAGCAGACCGTCGTTGCCGCGGCAGAAACCGGCGATAGCCAGTTTTCTTACGTAAAAATCGGCGACCGGACGGGCATAACGGAGTGCATGAAGTGGGGCATCAAACAGTTGTATATGGGTCCATTGAAGTCTTTCAATCCATGGACGTTCTCGGCGCCGACGCTCGTACGGACGAAGCATTGATGCGCTTGCCGGAGGTTGACGATTGGCCGTTCCTTGCACGTTCGATGTTCAGCGTCACTCCGCCTGGCTACGGACCACATGGCTCATACCTGTACAGGGTGATTTCGTTCGGCGCTTCCTACAAGGCCGTTGAATGGGAATGGGCTGAGTGGTTGCTGAAATTTGAGCGGTTGCTGGCTATGCTCGACTTCACATACGCGAGAGTGCATCTTGAGACGGAACTAGTCGGCAATCACACATACAGATGGAATGGGCATTCCGACGACCATAAAAAGATTTCACCGGCGCATTGGCAATTTTCGGGAGGGCCTCGCACCTTCTCGGATTGACGCCCCCCTTACTGCTTATAGCGGCCAGAAGCCGACCTTCGACAGCGACTCGCAGTTGTGTCAGAAATGAGGAGATTGGAACGGCATGGTGGTGCGTAAAGACGAGGTGACGATAGATCTGAGCGACGTGAGCAGCTCGCTCGAACTTCAGAATCGACTGATGATCTCGCTCGACTTTCCAGGGTGGTACGGCCGGAACTGGGACGCCTTCTGGGACGCAATCACAGGGTTGGTGGAAATGCCGCACCGACTGCGATTTGCCGGCTGGGCCGACTTCGCAAACCGCCATCCGCGTGATGCTAAGCGACTCCGTGAGTGCCTTGCCAGGATGCGAGCCGTACTGCCAACCCATGCCGCCGTCGTTGCCTATGACTAGGGGGCGGGACGCGGCCACAGCCGGACTATTGCGTTGTTCACGTTAGGAGCACCCATTGAGCCTGCCTGATACGAAAGAGGCCATTCGCCGCCGGCTCTTCATCGCGGCTGTTCGCAGCGGCAACCAGACTCCACAGTTTGGCTTTCAGATCTGCCCCGACTGCGGCGGCCGAGGCTCCATTTGCGTGGAGCGAGAAGTGAGTGGGCGCCGGAGTGCGGCGTTCGAGGAGTGCCCGGAGTGCCACGGTGAGACCATAGTCCCTGCATAGCAACTCACGCGATACAGCCGATCAAAAAGCCCGGCGGTGCATCCGTTTTTGAGTAGCGGCTACTTCTGCTCAGGGTCCGTTCACGACGGGAGCGCGACCGGCTACAGTCGGCCAGAACAAGTCGTTCAGAGATTCGGTTGAGCGGCTGTCGCTCTACCAGCTCCTAGCCACTGGCGCGACAATCTTTGTATGACATACGACAAGAATCTTTCACCGGTGGGCTGGTATGTGGTTTCGTACCTGCTGCGCTTCGTGGAGCTGAATGACGACAGAAAGGACGATGATGAAGCTCGATTCCTGTCGTGGGAGAACACAATTCTTGTGCGCGCGCGAACCCTTGACGATGCCTATAAAAAGGGCATGACGGTGGCTCGCGAGAATGCGAAGCCATACAAGGGTGGACCGGAAGGTGTACCTGTTCAATGGAAGTTGGTGGGTATCACCGATGTCCTTCCAATCTACGAGAAGCTGGGAGATGGGGCGGAAATCTTATGGACTGAGCGCGCCCCTCGAAAGCTCAAGAATCTCAAGCAAATGGTTAGGCCGAAGGGCTCTTTCCGGCAGTAGCCGCAAGCCCTGGTGCAGGGGCGGCGAAGCTGAGCTGGAGGTCCGCTTGCGGGATAAACCTATGTCGCCTTCGGGCCCAAAGCCGTCATAGAAATCGCTTGAAAGCGGTCATCCGGCAGGTACGCTGTGACCCTGTGCTAGCCGCTGCGCAAGCTGGTAGAACGTCTGCCCGCCAATGACAAAGCGACCTGAATCACCCGCGGAGATGCGAGCCTCGGCAATTGCGGTTGCTTGTTTCATCTCTCCCTTAAGACGATGGCAAATCAAGCGCTCCTTCCAAAAGTTCCATGCCGTGTTCGGCACTCTCTTGAGGATGTCCAAGTTGAAAGCTTCGCCCATTTTCATGAACGCATCGATGGTGCGCAGGTGTTGATTGGACTCGATGGATGCATTCGCTTCTAAAAGGCACTGGCGGGTAGAGTTCAACAGCCCCTCATCATTCCACTCCGCAACTTCAATCGAGCCTTCGTACAGGGCGATACCAAAGAGGGTGTACGCCCCATCGGCGCGAAGCCCCAAGGGCTCCTGCAAATTGGCTGTCATGCCCAAAATGTTCCATAGCTCAGCGTCGAAGGCCATCGGCTTACATGACAGCCTGCGGTACAGCGTTTTCTCTTTCGCGTCGCCTGAAATCAAGAGCGAAAAGAACATGTCCTCCTCAACGCGAAAGGCGTTATGGGCTTTCGTCTTCCAACCGAGCGTCTTGCCTTCGCGCTTGAGGCAAGCGCCAACCATCTTGTTGAGTTCTGATTGCTTCATGGGGTCTTGCAAGGGGTGAGGCCGATAGGCAGCTTCTGGCCGACTGTAGCCGGTCGGGGAACCGTCGTGAATGGACCCGAAGCGAACTTTTCATTGCTGCAAAACGGTTGTCGACTCGAATTCGGACGATGCCGAGCGATCGAGGTCAGACCGCACTAGGAATGCCTCCGGCGGCGCAGCATCAATAGACGACAACTAGATCACCTGAGACCCCAAGAGGCCAGTTGCCACGACAGAAGATGCGAGCTATCGCACACCATTGGCTTGGCGCGTGCCCGGCAATCTCCTTTGCGGCTAAACGCATTGCATACGCTGCGGTCTTCATCGCCGGCCAAGAATAGTCGTGCCAGGAGGAACGCAGACATGCGAGCCCGTCGCTGCTGCGAAGGGAAGCCAAAGCAAGCCGATATTCATCGTTGCCGGCGGTGCTGGAGACCTGTGGAGGCATCTCAAGTGGGGTGGGATCTTGGGGTGACTGGGGCAGCCAGACCATCGAGCCCAGAGTCATATCCAGAGCCGGGATGCCAGTGCTTGAGTTCTCGTCATCCCAGAACGACAAGGACGTGATCGCGAGGAAACCAGGTTCCGATGGAAAGGAGCCCGCACGCTCGAACCAGCGTGCGTTGGAAATCAACTCGCGGAGCTCATCGGATGTCATCGCAGGAACAGGAAGGAATCTAATGAATGTCTGGTGTTGGCCGACAGTGCCCATTCGTAGGTGCCCAGCGGATGTCGGCAATCGCTGCGAAGCGGACATCAATGAAAGCCGAATGAATGACGACACAGGGCCCCAACGCGGAATTTCCCGTTGCCTCTCTCAAGCGTTGAAATGCCCTGGTCGCCGCATCGGCGTTACCGTCAAAGCCTCGACCCCTGCGCGTGTTCGGAGATTCGGCGGATCGTCGTCGATTCCGCTCTTAGAGGAGTCCACCACGTCTCTCAAGTCTTTGTACCGCCGGAACGTGAGCCAGTCATGCGGTTGCCGGAGAGCGCAGTTGGCGGGGCGGCAAGATTGGGTTCCGCACGATCCGTCGCGATACTCCGATACGCAAGCGCGTAAGTTCTGTGTTTCGTCTGCAGTCAGCGTTGCGCCATCGGCCAACTTCGCCAAGAGCGGCTCAAGCTGGAGTGAGACATGCTGGACATTGCATCGCACTTCTGAACCTCCGTCCGATTCTGCAGGCGGGTCGCCGTCGCCTCTTGAGGTCAGATGCCCTTCAAGCATGAACGGTTCTTCATACTTGCGCTTGTCTCTCCACAATCCGGACAAGACGACGGCATCGCTTTTGAAGCCTTCAAACCTGACAGTGACGTCCGTCTCATTGGGCGTCCCGCTCCGCAACGAATCCATCCCAAACAGCGGGCGTGAACCCGAGAGGCCTTCGATGTGCACGAGACGCGCATGCTGAAGCCGCCGCCGAAGGTGCACTACATCGATGGTTAGGATCACCGTCGTGGGCCACGATGCAGTCTCGCCGGCCCAATAGGCCTCGCACTTCCATCTCAAGGCGTTGTGCCACCGTCTATTGGTAAATGTTCCCGTGCCCTCGTAGCTCGCCCAATACATAGTCTTCGCTCCTACTCAGTGTGCGTCAATTCTCCACAACGCCGCGCTGCAGTCGATGTCTCCATCGCAGTAAAGAGTCGCTTCTGGTTGAATGCCGTCTCTATTGGCCGGAGATTGGTGGCTCTAAGCGAGATTGCGAGATACTGCTGTGCGATGCCTCTTGGTAATCGCGGCCTCATCGAGGATAGACGTCGCGTATTGAACGCCGCATCGACCCAACTGCTTGCCGCCGCCCCCTAGCCCCACGCCAGACTGCGGCGCTGTGCTCCCACACGTTCAAATAGGCAGCTTGCGCAGGCATCTGTTCCCGGACATCCAGCAGCTATGCCTGAGCGGTGCGCACCTGCGAGTCGGTTGTGGACGGAGTGTCCCTGCGGTGCCGTTTCCTCGTCTATTTGCGCCGGTCGCCAGCGGTTCTGCGCTGGCGAACCGTAGCGTTCCGCCCCGTGGGCGTGAGTGAAACTGTCAAGAGCCCATCAGCTGCAGCGCTCGCGACCGACCTCGTCTTTGGGACCCAGCTCGCCCTGGAGAACTGCCATCAGCCGCGGTGTCTGTGCGGACGCAGGTCTAGGGTTTGCACCGGTCTCGCATCACCAGAATATGGGGTGTTATTGGCGTAACCAAAGATTACATTGGTTGCATGAAGCTTCTATTCCGACCTCGGCTTTTGCTTGCGCTTTGCGCCATTCTCATGGTGGCTGCCTGTGGGCATGCACCGGTACCGAAGCTGCCTTACCCGGCAGTTCAGAGCTCGAGCTTGCTGAACCAATACCTGTTCGCTCTGCGCGCGGCGGAAAAGCGTCAGATCGCGTATCCGGACGAGCCCTTGTGGTTGCGCGACGAAGGCGGCAGGAGCGTCGACACCGCCTTGAACGCCGATAACGCGGCGATGGTGTTCTATGGCCTCTCTCACGGCGCCGGGAACGACAAGGTCACCAACGAGATTTTGAGTTTGCTGTCACCGATGCTTCAGCGATATGAAGCGGCCTATGAGAAGAGCCAGGGCAAGTGGTACCAGGAGGAGTATGTCGAGACGATTGGGGTGCAGCTCGCGATGCTCTCAGCGTTCCAGCCCAGGCTCTCCAACCTCTTGCCGGGGACAGGGAGGATGATTCCTACGGGTGTCGCCGCGCCCACACCGCCGTCGGTGTCGGACAACGCTCGACAGCTATTGCAGTTCCAAAAGACATCTCAGGATGAAGCGAAGCAGAGCATCCTTTTGAAGGCTGGCGACCTTGCAAGGTCAGAGCGGCTGAAGGCGCCAGCAAAAGAGCGCTTGCAAGTGTTGCTTGCAAGATACCGCTGACCGGCCGTGCTGTCGGATGAAGGTTGCCGGAAGCGCTTTCGCTGAACCCGCATCCCTCGAATGAATCCTTCAAACGCCAGCGGTGAAACGCGAGTGGCGGTGCTTGTCGACTGCGACAACGTTACGCCGGAGATACTTGAATATGCGTTGCGCGTGATCGCGCAGTTCGGACGTGTCGTCTTGCGCCGGGGCTACGGGAATCACGGCACGTTGGCTCACAAGTGGCAGGAAGCGCTGGTCCGGCTGGCGTTCACACCATGCCTGCAATATCAATATGCTCCTGGCAAGAACACCGCGGACATTGCACTGGCCCTCGATGCGATGGAGGCCATGTTCGATCACCGGGCCGACACGTTCTGCCTGGTCACCAGCGACTCCGATTTCGCCTACCTGTGCCGGAAGCTGCGTGAGCGTGGCGCGACTGTCTGCATCGTCGGCGAAGCCAAGACGCCAGACGCTTTGCGCAATGCCAGCGATCAGTTCTTCGAGTGGGTCAAACCCGAGTCGCCTGAGCCTGCGATGGATGTGCAGGAAAGGGTTGCTGCCAAAGTTGCGGCGGCGAAGCCGGAGACGGCCAAGGCGGCGGTCAAACGCAGGCCGCGCTTCTTGGTCGATGCCGTCAGCCTGTTGGCCGGTGATACATCGGAAGGCAAGGTTGGCCTCGGTGTGCTGGGCCAATACCTTAAGTGCACCGATCCGGCCTTCTCGCCGAAGTCCTATGGTCACTCTGGCCTGTTCGACATGGTGCGGACCTACGACATGATGGCGTCTCTGAAAACTTCGAACCTCAGTTTGAGCATGTTTGCGGACCGTAGTCTTAGTAATAACGCGCCACCGTCGCAATCACGAGATCGCGCTGTGCAAGTTCGAGAACCGATCCGGCATTCTGTCGCTGGCGTCAAGCAACGGCTCCGCCCTACATCAGCCGTTTTGACCTCCACCACTCCGCCGAGTTTCATTGAGCATAGAAGCGTTCGGCACGGCACCCCTAAACTGCCAGACAACGCTAATTGGAGGCGCCGCTTACCGAAGCAGCGCAACGGCTCGGAGGCAACGCCACATCAACCATGGCATACGACGATTGAGGAGTCTCTCGCGTGAGAAGAATTTTTCGCCCGCAGTGTCCCGACTATCTCGTCAGGTTCCTTGCGGATCGACCGAACGAGATTCTCGAAACGGACCTGTCGTCCAGCGGACCTTCCAGAAGCCGCTCCCTGGACTTGCCTATGCTCCTGGGCAAGAACTACAAGCCATTTAGAGTGTTCTTGGGTGATGTGTTTGAGAACAAATGCTGCTACTGCGAATCTCTACTTGGATCTGTTGCCGACGGAGAGATGGATCGCTTTCGCCCAAGAATGCTATATCCACAGTTGGCTGCGGACTGGAGAAACCTCTATCTTGCCTGTCCAAGCTGCGCCCGAAGCAAGGCACGCCGGTTTCCTGTGGTTGAGCAGCGAAGCGAAGGGGCGGCAAGCTACTCCGAAATTCTCGCAAGCGAAGCGCCGCTCCTGCTAGATCCGTGCGCTGAAGATCCGGCGATCCACTTGTCGTTTACGACAGACGGCGAAGCTGTTGGGCTGACGGAACGCGGTCGGACGACCGTCAACGTCTTGGCACTTAATCGCGTCGGGCTGATGTTGGCTCGTCGCCAACAGATGCGGATCGCCCAGTCGGCCGATCGTTCCGAGCAACGAAAGATGCTGGGCCCGGGCGCACCGTATTCAGCAGCAGTCCGAACCGTCGTTGGCGGGGACGAAGGCACAGCGGCTGCGCCAAAAGATGGAATCGCCATATCCATTCAACGGAGCTCGGAGCAGGCGCTCTCGCAGATCGATACCGAGAAGGGCGAAGGACTCGAGAACTATCGCTTTCTCGCAAGATATGTTGAACGACTTCGCATCGAGAATTTCGGGCCGATTCGACTACTCGATCTAGACCTTAGTGCACCGCATTCCCCGCAAGGACCATGCTTCGCTCTTTTGGGCGAGAACGGAGTTGGCAAGAGCACAGTGCTTCGAGCACTCGCGATGGCGTTGTCAGGAAAAAACTATATCAAGCGTCTACGGCTGACGAGCAATCGCCTGCTCGCCAGAAATTCGTACAGTGGCGAGGTACGAGTCCGGATTTCCGGCCAATCAGATGAGTTGGTCATGACGATGCGGAGGAACAAATCTATCGAATTCAGCTCCACCACCTCGAGCTCGCTGGTGCTGGCGTATGGCGCCACGCGTTTGCTTCCGCGCAGGGGACATAGGCCAAAGCAGGGACTGCGTCACGCGAAGATCGACAATCTTTTTGATCCATTTCTCCCGCTGACGGATCCGATCTCGTGGTTGAGTCGGTTGGAAGCAAAACGATTGACTGAAGTCAACACTGTTCTGGCGAGCCTGCTTCCGTCTGACCAACAGCTTCAACTCGTTCGTGACGAAGTCGGCGCCGAAATTCGATTTGTCGTTGGTGGCGATCCGGCAAGAAGCATCGCCGATCTGAGCGATGGGTACCAATCCATGCTAGGAATGGCAACTGACATCATGGAGGTCATGTACTCGGTCTACGACTCGCTGCAAGAGGCTCAAGGCGTCGTTCTCATCGATGAACTCGGCAATCACTTTCATCCGTCTTGGCGGATCGCGTGTGTCAGCGCGCTGAGGCAGGCATTTCCGTTCGTTCAGTTTATCTACAGCACACATGACCCATTGTGCTTGCGCGGGTTGCACGCTGGCGAGGTGGCGGTATTGAGACGAGACAGACTTGGTCAGATTTACGCGATGGAGAATTTGCCGCCGGTCGACAAGCTACGCGTTGAACAGCTTCTGACTTCCGAGCACTTCGGCATGAACAGCACGCTTGATCCAGCGATGGAAAAGGCAGTGAAAGAGTACGAAGTTCTCTTGGGAAAGAGCGCGCGCACGCAGGAAGAGGAGCAGCGACTCACTGAACTTGTGGCGGAATTAACTGACGCTAAGTATCTAGGGTCTACCCGTCGAGAACGGCTTGCACTGCAACTCGTTGACTATGAGGGCGACTCGCCTGCACCAGCATCCTCATCAATCGACGCGGCAGCACTCTCGCAATCCACGCTGTCGAAGCTTCGGCGTTTGATGACAGCAGTCGAGCCAACGCAAGAAAAACATGATCAAGGTTGAACGACCGGTCGGAAGCATCCCGGATGGGCTCGCACGAAAAGCGGCTGCTGAGTTGCGCAAGCATCGCGCAGAACTCAAGCTTGATCAAGACGCAAAACTGACCTTCGATGCGTACTCGGCGCGGCCAGTTAAGGCGGCGCTGAACGACGTATTCGCTAGAAAATGCGCATTCTGCGAATCGTTTTTGCTTGGCACGCAACCGGGAGATGTAGAACATTTCCGTCCAAAAGGAAGGGTCGTCACCTTCGATCCAGTGACCGGCGTAAAGACGAGTCGGCGCGGCTATTACTGGCTCGGTGCCAAATGGTCAAATCTCTTGCTGTCGTGCGCAGATTGCAATCGACCGAGAACACAACCAGACGCCGACGGCAACGACCAAGTCTTCGGCAAGTGGGAATATTTTCCAGTTCTTGACGAAGCGACGCGCGCGAAGGGGCCGGGCAAACTGTCTGGTGAGATCGCGTTGCTATTGAATCCATGCAGCGATGACCCGGCGGAGCATCTTGTTCTGCGCGAGGATGGGGCCATCGAGCCACGTCAGATAGCGGGCGCGGAAAGTCCGAAAGGCTTAGCGACCATCAAATACTGCGGTTTGGGCCGACTCGAACTGCTACAAGCGCGCGCGCGACACAAGCGGTTCGTGATGGCAGCGATCCGCCACACAATTGGCGCACTCGAGGAAGGCCGCGATCCAGGCGCCGATCTCGACGATCTGGTCGCGCTGCTCGACGTGCGCGACGGCGAGTATGTGGCATTCACGCGGATGCTAGTGAAGAAGCATATGAGTGTGTACTTGAAGACGCTCGATTTGGACCACCTCGATTGATACTACGTGTTCGATCGAGACGGCAATCGACCGCGAACTCGTGACTTCAATCGTGCGCCGAACCGGCGAGAAGCGCCAGCTTTCGACGAGTCAATTTATCGATGGTTATGAACTGCTGCGCCATTCCGTATGGCGCCCACGCCCCGATGCCAAACTCGCAGCGTGAGCGTCATCGAGAGAATCAAACAACATGGCGGCAGCCAAGCTAGAGGCGCGACAGGCCGGCTCGAAGGTCGGCTTTTTTTTGAGCGAGGCTGTGTGGAAATGCACTCGTCGCATGATTTCAAAACTAGAGTACGGTCGCCTGTCAGCAACCCCCAAGCGATGGGCGACGTTTCACGAAAATCGCCATGATTAATGTTGAGTCGATCCAGAACCTGCATGTGTTGCTCTCTCATCGCGATTTTTACGGCGCGGCGCGCAGCATCGACGACATACTTTATCGCCCCATCTCCACAGACTTGCTTTGCTTGCTCTCGATCCTTGCTTTCGAGAACAGTGAAGAAAAACGATTCCGGTCTTGGGCTGCGTCCTGCCTCCCCGTGTCCGCCTGCCAACAAGCGAACGGCGCAGAAGTTATGCGCACGCGTTCAGTATTCGGCCGCATCCAGATCTTCGAATGTTGGAAGCAGCTATTGACAAGGGCAAGTGTGCTCGAAAGCGGAAAGCAGAACCGCATCGAACTGGCCGCAACGCTCCATGAATTGTTCGCACGCATCAACGACCGCAAGGAGGAGGGAGATCCACACCAGCATCTTGTTAAGGCAGGTATCCATTTCGCGCGCGACGATTGTCTGTTCAAGCTTTATCGCGCGCAGAAGATTTTCCTAGATGGACAACACCTCGCGCCTTATGTCGCGGCATTTGAGCAGCAGCACGGCTTCGAACTCGAGAGCTACCTCGGAGTAATCTTCACAATCGTCATGCGATGCCAGGCGAAGCGGAGGGTGGAACGATTCAATCCGCTCGATCTTGACGGCTGGTGCATCGATCTGAATGAGGTACACCGGGAGCTAAAACTCGATCTCGAATTGCTGAGGACGATGATGAACGCTATCGCCTTCACGCTTGATGAGGGCATCGCCTTCGCGCGCGGCACTGTCGACGACCCTGCCAGCTTTGAGCTATTCAGGAATCGGCCATTCCTGAAACTGTCGGAAACACGTTTTCTGCCGATTGAAGGGAAGCTGGTCGAGGAATTGTTGTTCGACAACCTCTTGCATCGACTGCACTTTGCATCAGGCCGCGATGTCCGGTTTTACACGCATCTTGGCTATGACTTCGAGCGATATACACAAAGCCTAATCGAAGATTTCTGTGCGTCCGATACCCGTATTGCATACGAATGCATTCCAGAATTCGCTTACGGCAAATCCAACGCCAAGTCGCCTGACGCCATGGTGCACTGCGCGCAGAATCAGACTTTAATTGCCTTCGAGGTGAAGTCTGCCCGCTACCTCGACAGTATTCTCACTAGCGGCAATGCGCCGGAAGCTGTCGCTGATAGCTTCGAAAAGCTCAGGGATAAGCCCTGGAAACAGATGCATGACGCGATCGAGCGGATCGTCGATGAGCGTCGACACGCTAAATTGACCGAAGCGCTTCGTTATCTGTTCGTCGCCATCACGATGAACGAAATCCCACATTCGTTGCAGGATTTTGGAATAAAGATAAGCGGATTGGACAGAAGCTGTTGTTTTTTTTCGTTCGGTATTCATACATTTGAACTGCTTTTGATCGCAGCAAGTCTTTCTAGCGAGTACACGATTTACGACATGCTTCGCAATGCCTTCAACGAACGACATCGAATATCGAACCGCACGACCTTCATAAGGTTTCTTCGTGCAGAGAATGGCGCGAGCCCGCTTTACGCAAAAATCAGGAGTGACGCTATTCGCAGGCTTCAGGTCTCCCTTGATAGGCATCTCAGCGAATTCGGAGGCAGCACAGAAGACCCTCTGTCTGGCCGCAGTCGGGCGTAAATCGAGCAGATTCAAGATGCTTGGGTCAATTGACAGTGCGCCGGTCGGTTTCTTTCTCATGATGTGCAACACATATGCGGGCCTGTCCAAGCGGAGGCCTGCGAAGCAGCGCGCTCGGCCTGCTCCAGCCGCACCACGCGCCAGGCGCAGAGGCTGCTCACCACAGCCAGCGGCGCTGCCGCGGTGAACATTGCGGGTAGCCGAACTCCTGCGCCACCGCGCCGCCCAGCAGCACGCCCAGCACGCCGCTGAAGCCGTAGCCGATCACGGTGAAGAGCGCCTGCCATCTGCCGCGCAGCCGCCTCGAGAAGCGGCGCGAAATGTCATGCCGTTCTGTTCGTCGAACGATCAGCTTGGCCTGTTGAAACCCATGCGGCTGCGTTTGTGATCCATCGAATCGGCTTGATCAAAAGCGTCAGCCCTCGCAGCAGTGGCAGGATCCCGGCGATCGCGACCAGCGCGATCCCCCACCAGCCCATCAAGATCGACAACCAAGCCTGAAATCCAAGTTGCTTCCCTAGTGCGCCGAACACGCCGGAGAGCAGGCTGGGGTGGCGTGCCAGAAGATAGATTGAAGCGACCTTCGAGCCCTTCTCCGCCACACGCTTACCGACGGCCTCGCTTGTCAGGACGGTGCGGCCCATCATTGCTCGCCGGCGCACCGACGCAGCCTCCTCGACAGGCTTGCCCACCACCGAGGGCTTTCCGAGGTATTTAACGGCCTTGGTCACGCCGAAGACCGACAGGACATCGGCTCCCGCCCAAGCGACATCCGAAACCGCAATGGCTTCGCCCTTTCGGTACTTCTGCTCTAGGTCCGTGACGCCGCCTGCGAAGAGCTTCTTGATGGTTTCCAGCACGCGATCCGTTTGGACGCGCTGAATCTGCCCGTTCTTGTCGAGCACGAATTGGCCCAGGAAGTGATGCCCATCAACGACGATCGCCTCGATCGCGTAGATGCCCCGAAGCCGAGGGCCGTACGCCGTGGGCTCGTCTTCACCAGAAGGCGCGGATTTGCGCTTGAAGAACTCGAAGATCGATTTCCAGGCGCCCTCCAGCTTCGCCTTGGTCCAGAGCGTCGCCATGTCCGTCACCATGAAGTGATCGACGATCGGAATGACGCCTTCTCCGTACGCAAGCAGGACTTGCTGAAAGCGCGCATCGCTGCCGAACAGCTCGAGCACGCTGCGAGCGCGGTCCTGGTACTTGATCAGCGCGAGTTCCAGCTTGAGTGTGAGCTCGCGATCGCCCGCTGCGTCGATGAAGAGTTGCGTCAGGGCCGGCGATTCCCGGGTGGCCTCGTATACGTGCGGAGAAAATTGGCGCGCGGCCACGATGTCGGCCAATTGCTCTTCATAGCTTGCGGTGCCGGTCCAGTAGCTCATGCCGGCCGACAAGACCAGGGCGATGACTGCCAGAGCGCGCCAGCGAGTGAAAGGTGGCCCGGGTGCGTTGGGGCTTGAAAGGGCGTTGGGCGATTCGGCTTCGCTGAGGCTCATTGATTCTTGAGGTTCTTGATGAAGTAGAAGGCGCGGACGGAGCAGGTCAGGGCCAAAGCTCGGGGAGGGCATCCTGCCATGGCCGCGCGTCCGACGATCACGGGTCGTGAGAGAAATCAGCTCCTGGGTCAGATAGGACCAGTACCAGGAGGAGGGCGGTAGTGCGAAATGTGGGGTCGTGCGGCTGATGAGGGAGGGTAGCTGCGGGAGTCTTCGCTTTCGGGTCGGAAAGGGGGCCTGTGTGATCGCATCTCATCCTTCGACCAGCCGTTGATTGCCAGGCTCTGGTTCTTTGCGTCTCTGGCGTGGCCAGCCGCTGTGTCGTGCTGCGCATCGAGCCTGTGCAGGTGCTTGTCTCGACCCGTTCGGGCTTCCGTCGCTGACGCCTTCGCACCTTGCGGTGCGGCCCTTCGGTTGCTTTGTGAGAGGCGCTCGCGCGCTCTCTCAAGCATGGCAAAAACAAACTTTGCCGCCTCACGAGCTCCAGCTTGAGTTGGGCTTATCAGCTAAGTCGATCAAACCCTCCGCCCGGCGAAAAATTAGGCGCCATCTCGTTAATGGCCCGGGCGAGCGCCGCAAGTTCTGAATCGTCGCCATGAGTTGAAAGCGGGATGACGACGCCGTGCAACTGCGCCCGCAGGTCGCCCCAGCGGCGGCGCAGCACTGCCCAATTGTGCTCGTCGTAGGTGCCCTTGAAGATCACCGGCAGGATCTCGATGCGCGGCACTTCGCCGGGGCTTTCCGCAGGTCGGTGCTCGAATTCGGTCAGCAACTGCTCCCAATGGCTACCTAGACGGTCCACGCGACCAATCTGCTGTTCCACCACGCCCGGGTTCCACTCGGGGTGCAGCAGAACAACCGTCCTGCACGCACGGTGCAAGTTCAGGCCTTCCCGGCCAACGACCGATTGCGCGACCAGTACGCGCGGGAAGCTGTTATGGCGGTTGAAGGCCAGTTGCAGCAGTCGCCGCGTCGAGGACGGTGTCTTGCCGTACATCAAGCGGGCGAAGCTGCCTGCGCGGCGGCCGAACTCCTCGTTGAGTCGCTCCGCGACCTGCTTCCACAGGCGATCCGCCTTGAGGGCATCGAGCGCGCCGTCGCCGTGTTCATCACCTTCGTCGCGCTCGAGCGCGGCCTCTACGACGTGCCGGAACTCCGCCGCCCAAGCGGCCGTCGATTCCTCCTCCGGATCGAGCACCTCGGTCAGCGCGCGCACTACGACCGGGATGTCGCCGGGGCACCGGCGGAACGCATCGAACAGCCGCAACAGCAGTCCCTCCGGCGGCTCGGCCGCGAGCCCTTGCTCCAGGACGCCGACAAGGCCTTCGCGTCGCCTGCGCTGCCGCTCTTCGATGGCCTCGTACTGCGCGGCCAGTCGCAGATTGATGTCCTTCAAGCCCTCGTCTTGAAACAACCCGAGTTGGCGGCTGGCTGCCAGCACCGCGGGTTCATCCTCCGCCCGGATAACCGCTTGCCCCCAAGGCCGCTCCTCTTTGAGCGCGAGCAGCATCTGTCGCGCATTGAGCAGCGACACGAGCGCGCGCATTGGGCGTGTGTAGCGGCCGAACACCAGCACCTTTTCGCCAGCACAATGGGCGGCCTCGATCGCACGCACGGCGGCCCGCAGTCCCGGATGCTCCATCAGCGCGTCCTGGCCGTCGCCGCCGGCAACGCTTTCGCGAATGACCTGCAGCCACCAGTCCACCCGCTGAGAACGCTTGTCGGCCGCTTCCGCGGGCGCCGCACCTGTCGCGCTGCCACTGTGCTCCTGTGCATCCATCGCTTCGTCAAGGGCGAGTTGCACCTTGTCCTCCTCCTCATCGAGGTGGCAGCGATCTAGCAGTTCGTTGATGCCATGTCCACTGCCCATCGTCAGCCGCAGCCGTTGCGCCCTCGGGTCGAGCCCTCCGGCGGCGGTGATCGATAGAGATTCCGCGGCACACACGGCGCGCCGCCAGCGCAGGTCTAGGTCCTCTGGTAGCACCGCGATGGCCGACTCCCTGCGGTAAGCGTGTAGCGGCTCGCCCGTCAGCGCTTGGAAGCTGCGAACCTTTTCGCTTTCGCGCTTGTCTCGCCGCAGCAGGTATGGGTCCAGCAAAGCTTTGAAGCTGGCAGCGGCCTGCTCGAATGCCTCGCGGCGATCCGCGCTCGTGGGCAACTCCTGCACCTTGCGGCACGCGTCTACGTAGGCGTCGATCGCCTGATTGGCTCCTTGCGGCTCCGCACCGATGCGCTGCAGAACGTCCATCCACTGGCGGGCGTTCAGTTCTACTGGAGTGGCGGTCAGCGCGAGACGGCGGGACCCGGGGTTGGCCACCGTGACCTTCTCGAGGAGCCGAGTCAGTCCGGACGCGTCACCTCGGCTTTTGTGCGCCTCGTCGACTACGACCAGGTCGAAGAGGCCGAGGCCAAGCCCGACCGCGCCCTCAAGGGCGTGACGGTACTCGCCCCGGCGGCCGTATGCGCCGGCCTCGAGTACACCAGGCCAGAGGCTTTCCTCCAGCAGGCCATCCAGGAAGTTGGCCAAGTAGCCTCCCTCCCTGACGGCACGCAGGGTGATGTGGGCGGCCGCCGCATGGATGCGGGGATCCTTCAGCAAGGGATTGTCAGCCGAATTGCGCGGCACGCGATTGCGGCGCACCTTGCGCCACTGCGCGAACAGCGCCGGTAGCATTGTCCAGCGCCAAGGCTCGGCGTTGGCTCCGAGGCGCCAGTTCGTGAAGGCGTGCGAGAGCAGAACAACTTGTTCTTGATCCCAAGGCCGCGGCTCGGCGCCGGCCCATGCATCAAGGTACTGCTGTAGGCTTCTTAGCAGTGGGCTGCACCTAACTCCGCCGGCTTCGAGTTCGTCTCGCCACTGGAACCCCAAACCCGGTGGCACGAGGATCACCACCCGGCCTTCGGCTTGCACGACGGCGCGCACCGTGGCCACCGCGATCCGTGTTTTTCCCATGCCGACCTCGTCCGCGACGATAACGCCGTTAGACGGGAGCCGGCTCGCAACGGCGCGCAGGCTTCGGCGCTGCCCATGGTCGAGCCTCCAGACGGCGTTGGCCGCTTCAGGTTCTTCCGAGAGCTGGCGAAGCGTGTCGGCCACCGTCGACCAGCCGCAGAATGTCATCGCGTCTCCCTGAACGATCGGAGATTGCAAAGTCCCCAGGCGGCAGCTACGCGTGCGAGAGCTGCCTCGTGCCGTGTCGCGGATTCGCCGCCGCGCACGCATGCATGGGCCGGGCGCGAGGCGTCGATCCGGAGCACCTCGAGCGGGTCCAGTCCGAATTGCAGGAACTCGGCAAGCCCTTTGCTGCCTGCGGCTCGAAATAGGACTTCTTCGAGGCGAACGCACCAAAACGGCCAGTCCGACTCGTTCACCGTCGTCTGTTGCTGTGCAATTTTCTCGAGTTGCCACATCATGGTCCGCACTGGTGAGGAGGCCGCCTGGCGCCCGGCATCAACGGGTTGCGGCGCGCCGGCAGGCGTCCCGCCTTGGACGAAATCGTCGTCGTCGCCATCGTCCAAGCGCGCGGGGAATTCCATCAAATGGGAAGCGAGGTCGACGACTTCGAGAGCCGGTGCTTCGCCAGCGGCCACTCGGCCCAACTCGTCGACAATGGGCACGGACGCACCTCTGTTTCCGCTATCCCAGCGCAGCGCGGTCTGTCGCGGCATCGCCCCGAGCCAGAGCCACGCGTCGCCCTCGCGAGCGCAGGGCTCGCCGACGGCATCGAGTACGCCGAGGTCCGCGGGCGCCGCGGCGCTGCCGGGTGGAAGAGTAAGCAACCCCTTGCCGTCGGCGTGCTGCCGCCATTGCAGGAAAGCTACTGGGCCCGCGATGAATGCGGGTGGCCTTGGGGGCATGGGCTCACCTTTGGAAGGAGGAGCGTTCAAGGAAAGCCCGCCCTCGCCATTGCGCTGCAGCGGGACAAGGGTTGTGACAGCCAGCGTGCCGGCCGGCGCGGACCAGGGCAGACGCGGGAAGTCGAGGAACACCCCCACTTCGAAGTTGCCCGCCTGGCCGGTGCGGTTGAGGAAACCCGCGGGCGTGAGATTGCCCGAGCCGAGATACAGCCATGCACTCGTGCAGGCTTCAGTCCGGCTGTTCGCGCTGAAGATGAATTTCGCGTGCAAGGTCCGCAACGATTCCGCGCCAAACATAAGGGGCCGCGTCGGCGTTCGCACGCTCCAGCCGGCCTCCTCGATGGCGCGCATCGAAGTCGCGACCGACTGGCAGGCTTTCTCGTTGACATAGACGTCCACGTTGGCCGATTGCGTCAGAAGTCCGAGCGCATCGATCTCCCGCACTATCCGATCCAGCACTGCCGGCACGCCGCCGCCGGTGTTGGCCTCGAAGAAACCGGAAGCGAGTGCAAGCAGGTTGCGTCGGGTGCCGCCCGCGTACTCGCGCAGGTAGCCGAGCATGCCCTCCAGCAGCGACCGCTGCCGGTTGTCGAAGATGCGCGGCTTCGCAGTCCCGGCATGGCCGGCGCACAGCGCGGCCCACGCGGCGAGTTCTCGCACGGCCAGTGAAGTCTCGCTGTCGCGGCCCGCAAACTCGACAAGCGAACCGTCGTAGTGCCTACCCAGCCAGCCGAGGATCTCGCTCGCCATGCCAACGTCGGCGCAGCGCTGGGCTAGAGTCTCATCGCCCTGACTGAGTTCGCCGCTATCGACGTCAAAGCACCAAGCGAGGTCCAGGCTGTCTTCCACCGTCTGCTGAGTCCAGTTGGCCGTTGTGACAATGACGCGCAGACGCCAACCAGCAGTACGACTGCGGAAACCCAATAGCGCAACCTTGGCGTGCATGAGCCGAAACGCTCCGCCGGGTGCAATGCGCAGCGGCAGGTCAGCCACGCCCGGCACGTCGAGCACCGAGACAGGCTCGTGGAACGGGTCGAGCATGACCCCCAGCACCAACTGGCCGTAGCGAGCGCGGACGCTCGCCGGCTTGCGCGTGAAGCGTTCGGCCGCCGCGTCGAGAAACCCCGCATCCGCCGAGAAACCGCACACCCAGCCGAACAGGCCTTCGCAGTCCTCGGGCGGCTCGAATAGGTGAAGCAGCGAAGGTGCGGCGCTCATTCCGCGCCATCCTGTGCAGCAAAGCGCTCGTGCAATTCGCCTTGCAGTTCCAGTTTCAGCAAGTACAGATTTCGCATCCGGAACGACAGGCCCTCGGGCCAGTCGATCTCGCCGGCCAGATGTACGCCGGCTTCTTCGCCTACCTCGCCGACAGCGTCCTCCGCATCCAAATCGTGAAGGGTGGGGGGCGCAGGACCGCGGCGAAAGGCCGCTCCCGGCCGCAGCACATTGCCCACGAGCGCGACGACTCGGCCATCGCGCTCCGCTAGGCTGCGCAGGACTGCGGCTGGGTCCGCCGTAGCACAGGCGCGGCAGAACTCGTTGGCCTCGGCATCCTTGTGTTGCATCCGCAGGAATGCATCGGCGGCGATGTGCAGAGCCTCGAGCTCTTCGCGGACCGCCGGCACCGCATCCGCGAGCGTCATCCGCTCCGACGACGCGTGGGCGATCCGCGCTTCGAGGGCGTCGAGCAGTTGCAGCGCCGAATCTCGCGCCTGCCACAAGCGCGCCCCGGCTTCGAGGTCTTGCCAATGGGCGTCGTCCTGCACTTCGGGCGGGCGGTCCAACCAGGTCAGCGGCCCTGTTGGCGGCTCATGCCGCAGGCGCTCCACCTACGCCAGCGCTGCGCGCCGCCGTGATTTTTCTTCTGACGTCTCATCCACGCCACCGGAGCGAAGCCGGCAGTCGAGGTGCTCGAGCGCTTCGCCGGGCAAGCGGGTGCAGGGCGAGAGCCCATCAGTAACGGTGCGCGTCGTCATGGTGACAGCCTCGCCGCTGACCCATTTCGACAGGTGCTCTTCCATCGGCCGGTTCGACGGCCGATAGTTACCTAGTGCCGCGTCAAGGAAGGCGCGGCCTTCGGCGGTCGTTTGCAGGGAGTTGAAACGCCGGTTCAGCGAAGTCGCGAAGCCGAGCGGCACCAGCGCGCTGCCGGCCGCCATACGCATCGGCTGCGTTACGTAAAAGCCGCGGGCCCGAAAACGCGCATAGAGCGGGCCTTCCTCTAGGTCGTGCTCACGAGGGAACTTGTTCCGGCCGCGCAGTCGGGGATCCGAGGCCCAGTCGGTGTCGCGGTATGCGAGCCAGCAGGCCAGTGCCTCGATGGCGTTGGTGCATTCCATCTTCGCGACGGCGTGGCCCCGCTCGGCCTGAAGTTCTGCAACCCGCACTCCCAGTAAGGCCAGCATCAACTGCTTGCCGAACCAGACGCCTCCCAGCCCCGGCACGGCTCGGTCGTTGAACCGGCGGACCGCGCCTGCGATGCCGAGCGACCGCAGCCGCCGAGACGAACCCAACCTGTCTGGCCCCAATAGGCCGCAAAACAACTGCATGCTTTCTCCCAAGCCCTGTCATCCGTTCGCCTTGTGCCGATCAGGCGGTCTGGCGCTTCTCGTGGTCGCGGAGGATACCTTGCGGTTGCGCGGCTTCCGTTGCTTTGATTCCGGTTAGCTATCGCCGTCATCGGCGATGCCCTTGATCTGGTAATAGGTTGTCTCGATCGGATGATTCCGCGCTTCAGAAACTGCACGTATTTCCTGGCGTGCGTCGCCTAGCTTCGATGGTCGATGAAGATGGGTCAGGGCCCAGGCTGGTCAGCCGATGGCGGCCGAGGTTTATTGCCGGCTGCGCGCACATGGAAGTGGGCCTTGGCGCCTTCCCAAGTGACCGACTCACCTGCGGCTTGCAATGCAGCCCAGCGCCTGTCGGCGATTCGATGCAGTTCCTCGCCTAGGTCGCTGTGCTCGACCGCAGCGGAAAGCATATCGGGGTTGGACTCACGAGTAGACCTGCTCAAGCCGGCAATCGAAGGCGCAATGTGGGCCTCGAGTTCTTCTTCAATGCAGATCGTTTTTGTCGAGATGTTGATAGCCTGATGGTGTTTTGGGCGCCTGCACTTGCATCACACCGGCTCTGGCATCGCTCGCGCCGAGCAGCCCATTGCAAGCTGGATCGTTCTTCCACGTGTGATCGTTGATGGTGAGCTAAAGATTCGGAAGCATGCGTTGCTACTGTTTGCTTGTTTAGTTGACCTGTTGATGTGGAGTCGTGCGGCTGCTGGGCGAAGGCAGTTGGGTATGGATCTTTTCGCGTGAGAGGGGCGAGATGCGTGAACACACCGCGCCCCCAGACAGGCTTTCAGGAGCCAGTCTCTGGCGCCTTGCGTCGCGCCATCTCACTCCTCTGGAAAAGTTCTCCGGCCTGATGCGCCAGGTCGGCTGCGAGCCAGAGCAAATTGTCCAGATGCCGGGGCCCGTCCCCGCTGCACCAGTCGATGTCTTCTCCGTGGCATGCCCACAGCAGCGCTTCGAGCTGCGCGAGGGTGTTTTCGAGAAGATCCGTCGGATCTTGGGCACTCCCGTCGCTGGATACGGGCGTGCGAAGCCGGGCTATAGTCTTGGTAGCCATTGATGTGCGTCCTTTTCTGAGGCAAGTGCACGTCTTTTGGTTAGACGGCTGGGGTGCTAGAACACCCCGGCCGTCGCCTTTGATACCTCGCATTTGCATCGGTGCTTTCGCATCGACAACCCGCGGCGAGCTGCGCGGTCCTCTCATTCGTTTTTCTCTGTGTTGCTGCTTCCTTGCCCTTGTCGGGACTGAGTTACGGGAGCATTCACTTTAGAGAAGAGCGCTGGGGTGTGAATGCATTTGCGCATCACGAAGTCGCGATTCGCGCCAACAAATGCAGCTTCAGCGACATGGAGTGCAGTGCACTTGCCCGGTACTTGATCGTGGGGCATCAAAGCAACAATTGGCCATGTTCATTGAGGCCTGAGCGGCAATCAGCGCCTGGAGGAACCTGTTTCAACAGGCCTCTGATCGGCGGCTTGTGCGTCGCTGGTGTGGCCAGCCGCTATATCGTGCTGCGCACCGAGCCTGCGCAGTGGCTTGTCTCGACCCGTCGGGCTTCCGCCGCTGACGACTTCGCACCTAACGGTGCTGCGCCCTGTCGGTTGCCGCTTTCCCGGGGCGATTTTGTATCTCCGTGCAAATCTGATCCGGGTGTCGGTGGTTCGATTCCGCCCCAGGCCACCAACATTACTTTCGCGGTTGTCCGCGTAAGTCCAAAAGCCCTAAGTAAATCAACTACTTAGGGCTTTTTTCATTGCGCTTGCTTCCGCATCTGTCCGGGTGCTTCCGAGGCATTGTGCAGTAACTGTTCCAGTAACCGCGCCTCCAGACCAAGAGGCGATTAGAAGTTACTGCAGCGCGACAAATCCAACATCCAACGTTTTCCCTCATGCCGTCAAGTGAACCTCGGCCGTCAGTTCACGCTGAAGCCTGCCCGTTGAGGATTCAGATCTCTTGGGCTGCCAGTCAGGCTTTTCCGTCTACCTGTCAGATGTAGTTCCATAGTCAGCTTGAAACTGCAAGCAGCCGCCCACGGTCGAGGTTCTGAACGACAGCTGTTGCATATAGCGGTGACTGGACACTTCAAGCGGAGGCCAAGCAACTGCACCGGCTGAACGAAGATCAAAGCGAGTCAGCGCAACTAGCGCATCAGGTCCGGCAACTCGTAGAGCAACTTGAGTGCCTCGGGCCATCCCGCATCGGAAAAGATGTTCAGCACTCCAATCAAGGCAATTCGCCTCGCAGGGTTCTCGAACAAGTCACGGTGATCCGCAAGATAACGTCTGACGATTCGCACTACGACATCAAGCCCGAGGCTCTCAAAGTGATAACCCTCGCGCGCCGCCGGCCCAACGAGCAGCGCGGCGATCTGATCGAAGACTGCAGCCGGATCGCCATCCGCAATGAACTCGTAGAGTTCGACCAGATGGTGAGTAGCGGCGGGGTCGCCCGACTGACCGATCGCGACAAGGATCGTCTGATACTCAAGGAGGAAGCTGCGTTTACTGGCTGGCGAATCAAGCGCGACCTCCCTCTGGTCATTGCTGGCCTTGAACGCCCCCGCCCCGAAATACAGCTGGTTGACGCAGTGTTCAAGAAGGCGCACAGCCGATCTGTATTCGCGCTCGCTGGCGGCCCGCTCCTGCGACCCTTCTGCAGAAGCGTTGTAGGTCGAAAACGCGGTCGGCATGGCGTTCGCAGCTGCCGCCACCGCAAGTCCCAGCACCTCGCGCGCCCTGTTCTGGATCGCGCTGTCGTCATCCGTGGCGTCTTCTTTGTACTTCAAGAAGAGCGCCTCGCGCAGCGTTGATACCGCGGACCAGAGTAGGTCGCTGGCGCTACCGACATGGTGCAACCACGTCCGAAGATGAGCAAGACAGGCCGCTCTACCCTGACCCACGTAGAGGCCGGTCGCCATCGCTCCCAGCGCCTGCTCAAGCTCACGTTCCTTGTTGGAGTCGCTGCCGCCTTCGAGCGGAAAGCGCTGAATCACCGTCGCAAGCAAGGGCTCCGCTCTTGCTGCGTCGGCAGTAGCCACACGTCTAAGCGGGCCGTGAACAAAGTGGCCCATGGCACACCGATCTGCCTCCTGCTGTGCCACCTTTGTCATCAACGCCCACATGCGTTCGCGGTCCACCTCCCACAGGCGATCGAGTGAAGCAGACACCTGATGCCGGACCGTCGCTTCAACATCATCAAGCATCGCTTCGAGACGAACGAAAAGAGTGGCATCGGAAGTCGCGAAGCGCCGCGCAAGGTCCATGAAGCTGGAAGCCACGTATACGCGAACATCCCAGTTGCCCCACGACATGGAGACCCGATCGGTGTTTGACCGCGGTTCGGGGTACACACTTCGAGCCAGCCGGTCCAGCAGGGCCACGAGCGCAGCGAGCGTAGGATGCGCGTTCGCTGGGTCGTAGTTCTCTTCCCCTGCAATACGTTCCAGCGCGTTGCTTATGTTTCCCCAGGCAGCGTGCAGGGTTGCTTCATGTGCGGGCACAGTCAGGCCGTCGATCGCAGCGACGGTTGCGAGCACCTGGTCCCACAGGCGTGCCAGCAAATCTGCGCTCGCACTCTCGGAGGCCTGTTTCAACAAGTCATCCAAGGCTTGCCGTGCATCCAGCACTTGCCGGTCTGGTCCCTCCTCTACATCGGCCCCGCGCGACCGAATAATACTTTCAGTGATGTTGCCAGGCTCTCCCCATCCGGTTGTCACCGTCATGTAAGGACGATTGCCCCTGAGATCGCCATTTGCCTGCAACTGTGCCTTGAGATCGCGGAACGCGGGAGTCACGATCAGGTCGTCAGGAAGAACGGAAAGAAGGCGGGCAGCGCAGTAGCGCGTCCGTTCACCCTCGCCTTCATCGGTTGATCGAGCGCGATCAACCAGAACCGCCTCCAATGCAGTTCGCTGCTCCACCGACGCTGTCGCATAGGCGGAAGCAAGGTATGTTGCGCAGTCGCGCGCGATATCCACAATCCGTCCCATTTCGGGAACTGAGGCGATGGGCCAAAGCAGATCGTCGGCAATTCCGGGACGATCCGCGGCAATGCCCAGGATACGGGCCCAAACTGATGCTGAACCCAGATCCTCCTGATGAACAGCGACCACGGCCTGTCGGAACTCCTCCGGCTGGCATGCCCTGAGAAAGGCGACAAACATGGATAGCACTGCTCCGCCGCGTTGGTCCGAGTGGTCGTCACTCCCACGCCACTCTTTAAAGGAGAGCCCGTCCTCGGTGATACGAATCGATTGCGCACCGGACTGCACGACGTGCGGCGGACGGTCTGCGTAGCGAGATTCCGACGACATGCCGATAGTTGCCGCGTTCACTGCTCTCGTCGCCTCGGCAGGGAAGGCTCGCAGGAACGCGGGAAGTGCTTGCCGCAGATTCCAGCGACCGTGCTCGTAATCCTGGCGGCGGTTCGAGCGCAGCGGCATGATGCGACTTACCGCTCCACCCATCCAGCTATCACCGTCGGATGGGGCCGGTCGTCCAAACAACGCCGCATAGACCGAAGTCACAAACGCGGGGTCATGCGGAACGATGTGCCTGACCCCCTCAGCCAGCCACGGCGCCTCATCGTGCGCATGCTCCGAGAAGCGAGGTTCGTCGAGAGTCTGCTGGAGTAGACGCCTAGAGGCTGCAGAGTCGCTGCCAAATGACTTGGCGACGAAGCGTATGGCGTTGCCTGAGAAGCCAGCCACTCGCGGATCACCTGACCAGGTCAAGGTGAGCAGACCGCGGGCCGCTCGACCGAAGCTCGCCAGAAAGTCAGCATTGGCGAAGTTCGCCTTCTCGAACAACGAGAGCAAGATGATGCGCACACCATCCGCATACTCGCGCTGCTGCATATCGGCCGCCGCAGCCGCCACGTTCGCCCAAGCGGTAGCCACGGAGTCGGAGATTGTCCCTCGCTCCGCCAGACCCAGTGCTGCGAACCGAGCGAGCTTCGACAGCACCGGACCCATCCGGCCTGCCTGACCTGCCTGCGCGAGCATTGAGCAAAGAGATGCCACGTCATCAGACCCCTCTACGCGCTCAGTTGTGGAGCGCAGGGCGGCACTCGACACCACAGGATCAAGGCCAGCCGTCGCCACCAAGTCGGTAGTCAGGCCCCAACTGAGCGGACGACCGACAGAGTCGTCCTTCCATATCCGCTCAATGACAAACCGCAGCGACGGCCCGAGCAACAGGCCGAGACCTTCAGGTCCGGACATCTGGGTGACGAGTTGTGAGGTGTCATTCCAGTCGAGAAAGTAGCGCCCCGCAGCGTGGTCGAAAAGAACATGGTGCGCAAACCCAACGCGGTCGCCACTGGCAACCAGCACGCCTGCAGCCAGCACACCATCGAGGGCAGGGTGTGCCACATCCATCTTCCGAAGGATCAGACGACGACGCTCGACCATGACCTCAACAGCTCTGGCAACTGATGCCTGCAACTCGGTGGTAGGCAGCCGTTCATCCTCATACCGATCGATCAGATCCGACTGCGTCGTCACTGTCGCGATACTTGCTGCGGTCGTGCCGCCGTCAAGGAGTTCGGCGGCAAGCGACAGGTTGAAGACGTTACGCAGCAAGTTCCGAACCGATGTCGGTGCGGTAGCTAGAAGTTCGTCGATACGTGCTTCTCTGCGGCCCACCTCTGTAGCTTCGTCATCCGTCAGTGCACGTATCAAGAAGTGCCTCACGTCAGCCGCCGAACTTTCAATGTGTGCAGCGTCGGGCGGCATCCCTGCCATCGCCCGTCGGAAGCGCCTTCCGTTCTTCAGGTCGAAGGTGCGAATCGAAGCAACCACAGACCATCGATCTCCAAACCTCGTCTGCGCGGCCTCTATCAGGTTGGCGAACACTGCCTCTGAATACCCTCCCCGCGATGCGTCGAGCGCATCGATGACCAGCACGCCCCGACTTCGGCCCGGCCAGGCTGCGAGAACGTCGATCAGAGGATGTTGAAGGTTCAGTGCAACTCGCAGTGCATCATCCGTTGCAACGCCGGCCAGATCATCCACGGAGATGAAGATCGTCGCCAGGTTGGCTGCAAGCCGCTCCTGCACAAACGCGGTAAGCACACCCGTCTTCCCTGCACCTGGCTCCCCGACCACTAGAAAGCTGCCCGCTTCTGCTGCAGCCTTGAGGGCTGGCATGCACACACGTTCGATCGGCACCCCGCCGGCGATCGGAAGCGCCGCATGACGGTGTAGCCGCGCAATCTCCGACCGGGTCTTCCCGCGAAGCGCGGCAATGTCGTCGTCGTACTGCGCCGATCTCGTGTCTTCGTGGCCAGCAGCCCTTAGGAGTCGAAGTAGGCCATCGCGATCTGTCGGGGCGGCGCTGCGAATGAGATCTCTGACGATAGTCAGCAAACTTGTGAGCGGCGCCGCTCCAAGCTCCTCGGCGCCAAAGAGCCGAGAGCCAAGAATGTTGGAAGCCTCACGCCAATCGGCCTCACCTCGCGCGACGGCAAAGCGCTCTATGTGAAAGAGGCGGGCCAACCGGGCCAACTCCGGTTTTGTGGGAGGCGGCAAGCTCATGGCCGTGCGGCCCCTCGTCACATGCCCCTGCAGGATGCCCATCGCGTCCCGCTGGGCTTGACCTATTCGGGCGAAAACTGCCGGCCAGTTGTCCCCAGTTGCGAACATCCTGCAGACTTCGTCCAGCCCGTTGAGCGTAGCTGGCGCGTCCGGAGCCACAGCCATTACTGCGGCCGACCGCTGTAGATCAACAGCCGGGGTCAGAGTCGGCGCCTCGGCGACGAACTGAACGGTTTGCACAATCGTCTCGCCAAGGTCAGAGGCGTCAGACGCCGACAGGCTCGGACGCGTCTTGCACTGAACGGCGATCCTGCCGCCGTTTGACAGTGTCACAACGATGTCATCGAGGCCCACGCCTGTTTCAAGCTGCAGCGAGACCGGATAGGCCGTCACGTCCAGGCCGAAGCGGCTACCCACGGGCATTCTGGCCAACAAGTGAGCGGCGAACCACAGCCCGACACCCGCCTGAAAGGCCATCCCGGCTTCCGTTGCGCGCCCACCTGCCGGCAATGTGACTGTTGGCATCTCCGAGGTCCTCTCCTGTTGGTAGGTTTCTGATTTTGACAACGGCCGCGGAGTGCACGACAAGGAATACCTGCGGTGACCAGCAGCTCATTAGCTTAAGCGACTGCGCTCTTCCATACGCATCAGAGTCAGCTAGCCGTCATAAAGCTGTCGTTGGCCGAGGCGTGGCGAGGGGCGGCTGCCGCTGTGTAGCCGCTCTTCGGGGATGCCCGCTTCAGACTGTGGAAGCGGTCGTTCGCTGTGAGCAACTCGACTGAGGTTTGTGCTCCTCTGCTGCAGTCCCCGAGTGAAAGGCGAACTCAGGCATTTAAGAGCATGGTGGAGGTCAAAATTCGGTCCCCGCAACGAATCCCGCAGACCCGCTTCGTAGCAAGAGCCGCTCCGCGGGCTTTGTCGTTTCTGGTGCCTTGTGAAGAAGGTTGTGCTATCACAGTCGTGCGCGGAGTTTCAACCTACGACCTGTGGGAAGGCATTGGGGCACCGTGATCGCGAAGACAATCGTTGTAACTCAGCTTGATCTCACGCGGCATGTCAACAAATCCGGGTTCGAATAAGAAGTCCCCTATAGGGGTTTATGCGACGCCCCCGGCCGAAGGAGAGCGACGGGCGCTTCGAGGGTATGTCGGCCAGTATGAGAAAGCTGGAGCAGCAATCTACGCCGCGCTTGAACGCGATCAGCTGCGGTGGGTCGGCGTGGCTGACCGCAGTGCAGGTATCGCCGACGACCTGGTGCTTGGATTCGAAGGGTTGGTGATCGGCCATCAGTTCAAGACTTCCAAGTTTCCAGGTACTTTCACGGTCGAGACGATATTTACTGGGGCAGACGGCCTGCTGAAGCCGCTGATCCATGCTTGGCAGAGTTTGAGCAAGGACAACCCTGATGCTCGCGTCGAGATCCGACTGGTCGTGAACGACATTCCTTCAGTCAACGACAAGCATGGAGACACAACACCTCCCCACAGCGCGGCGTTCCTGGATGATTTTGAACGTTTCCCCGATCGCTCATTGCAGGACTGGCGGCTCGCCGGTTGGAGCCGCCTGGTGGATCTACTGCAGCGCGCATCGGGCTTGAATGAAGCCGAGTTCGAACAGTTCCTGCACAGCCTGCGTGTAGTACATGGTGCAGCGGCGGACTTCGTTCAGTCTCACAAGCTCAGTCCCGAACACGCTCGACTGGCTTCGGAGATTGCCAGGACACTACCGAAGCTGGTCACTGACGCCAGAGACAAAGACAGGTGGTCACGAGACGAACTCCTGCAGGAGCTCGGGTGGCGAGATCCGGCCAAGACGTTGCACATCCATAGGTTTCCAGTGGGAGCCTACGTGCAGCGCAATCGTGACACTGAGATTTCCTTGCTCCAGGCGTTGCGCGCCGTCGACCAAGGCTACCTTTCGCTCATAGGTCCGCCCGGCTCGGGCAAGTCAACCCTGCTACAGGTAGCACTGGCCACAGAGCCAAACATCCGCTTGGTACGCTACCTAGCCTACGTGCCGGGTGCCGCGCAGGGCGTGGGGCGGGGCGAGGCTGACAGTTTCTTGGAAGACGTCGACACGCAACTGCGCAACGGCGGACTGCTCGGCCTGCGTCTACGCGACAACTCGCTGCATGAGCGCCGGGAGCAGTTTGGCGCCCTCCTAAAGCAAGCTGGCGAGCGCTACAAGCGCGACGGAATACGCACCATCATCGTCGTCGACGGACTCGACCACGTACCGCGGGAAGAGCGGCCAACTCACTCATTGCTGGGCGAGTTGCCGCTCCCTGCCGCCATCCCCACTGGCATCACGGTCGTGCTTGGCACCCAGCGCCTGGATCTCGCACACCTGAAGCCAGCAGTCAAAGAGCAGGCGGAGAAAGTTGACCGGCTTGTGCGGATGCGCCCACTGGGGAGAGAGGCGGTTGCGCGCATGGCCGATGCACTTGGCCTTGACCTCGCGATTTCCCGTCGGGAGGTGAGCAGCCTCAGCCAAGGACATCCGCTGGCGACGCGGTACCTTATTCAGGCTCTGCTACACGCTGATGATGCGGGCCGCAAGCATCTGCTCGCCGGTGGCATGGCGTTTGACGGGGATATCGAGTCCGTCTACACGTCTGCCTGGCGCGAGATCGCCGGCGACAGCGATGCCATGAACGTGCTTGGGTTTATCTCCAGAGCCGAAGCACCTATGTCGCTGCAAATGCTTGCCACGGTAGTACCGGAGCTTGCAATTGAGCGGGCGCTGGTGGTCGCACGCCATCTTCTACGTGAAACACCGCAAGGATGGAGCGTGTTTCACAACAGTTTTCGGCTGTTTGTGATCGCTCAGCCGCGGACGCGGCTCGGTAGCATCGATGCAGACTACTCCCAACGCGTCTACCGCGACCTCGCACAGCTGGCCAAGAGTGCGCCGCCGGAGTCCTCGCAACGATGGCTTGAACTGCGCTATCGCGCTCGCGCGGGTGACCGCAACGACGTGTTGGCGCTGGCAACGCCTGAGCATTTCCGGCTACAGCTGGCAGCAGGTCGCTCGATATCCGACATCCAGGCTGATATTCACCTGGCATTGTTTGCTGCTCGCTCTACGCTTGATGCAACTGTCCTCACACGGCTCCTGCTGTGCCGTGATGAAGTGGGCCGGCGCGAGACTGCGCTGGAGTATGCCGATCGGCTGCCGCTCGCAATGTTGGCTGTTGGCGAGCTCGACGCTGCCGTGTCGTTTGTGCATGATTTTCCAAGTAGAGGCTATGAAGTTGTAGATGCCCTGATAGAGCGCGGCGATTTCGACCGGGCTAAGGAACTGTTCGAGATGCTCGAGCCGCTATCACAACTGCACACGTCGAAGTTCCAGCATCACGGTGACCAACACAACATCAACGAGTTCGAGAGGTGGGCACAGCGTGCCTTTCATTTCCGGGATTTTGAGCAGATCCAGCAGTCGATTGATCACCTGGCCGCCGAGGGCATAAGGCAGACGCCGGGGGGGGACTCCGAAAAGACGATCGCCGTAGTAAAACGTCGCCTTCGGCGAGAGGCAGCAGAAGCCATGCTTCGGCTTGATGGGGCAGGCCCTGAGGAACTCTGCGACAAGCTGGGGGTCGCCGCTGAAGATAGGCCAACTGTGATGATTCACGCCGGGCTTGCCGCAAGTGAACGCGGCGACTCTGCGCAGGCACTTGCTTTGTTCGATGTGGCCTCTCAGCTTCCCGAGTTCGACAGAGTTCCCAACGGCCTGCGACGCTCCATGGCACTTGTTGCAGTGACATCGGGCCGCTACGACCTTGCCTCGGCCATATTCGCGAAGTTGGTTGCACCAATGGTTTCAATGGGCGACGACGACACGGATCTCTCGGGACTGATTGACTTAGTAGGTGCTGTGATGCAGCACGCGAGGTTATGCACCTTGCTTGGAAAGCCATTGCCGGATACCACATCTTCTAAGCACCCATCCTGGCAGCCCCTCCAGAAGCACGCCTCCAAAGTCGGCGTGCTTCTTGCGCGCGTTGCGAAAGATTCTTCGTCTGTGTCCGCTGACGGCGTCCAGATACTGGCCCGCAACGCAATGGGGCACCTGTTACGACTTAGCCCCAAAGAGGGCGAAGATTTTTATCGCATCCAACAAGCTGTGAAGGCCGTGCCGGTGGTCGCTCGCGCCCTTCTCAAGGTCGCGGCCAAATGTGGCGAATCGAAGTACCGTGCTGTCCTTAGAGAGATAGATGATGCGATTGACACATCGACTCTGACCGGCACTTGGTACATCCGGCGGAGGTTGGCTGTCGCGGTGTATCGGATCGACGGAGACCGCTTCTCCGCAGTGGCCCGACTCGAAGCCCTCGCGGGAGAGCTTCAGGAGGACACCCCGAGTGCTCAGCTTGATGGGCTGGCTGATCTGGCCATGTCCTTCGTTGCGGTCGGAGATGTCGAACGCGCAAAGCTTGTACTGGCCACAGTGCCCGAACAATGCCTCGGATACGCGTTGCCCCCGAAGAAGGATCCGCAGTACGCCATCTGGCGAGACATCATGGTTCTTGCGAACGGCGTCGACCCAGCGCAACGAGCCCAACGAGTCTCACTTCTGATGCGTCAAGTCGCAGGCATGACTGAGACGGAGGGCTCATATGCAGCGCATCGCTTAACGATGTCGCTCATCGATGAAGCGATGCAGGTCGGTCCTCGCTTCGGATTTGACGTATCGAGGTCTCTTGCAGATTGGGGTCTGATCTCATGGCCCAACCGTGTTGACTTGTTGATGACCGGGATGGTTCGGCGACGTCCGGAGATTTTCATGGCCTGCGCTGCGATCTGGTGTGGACTGTGCTTGCCGTTCTACATGGAGCCACGTTACCGCGACCCGGATCACGTTGGTGACTTTATTGACGTCGCCGCCGACGCAGCAGGTCCGGCTCAAATTGCCCAGCTCGCGCAGATGCTGCTGGACGCGATTGAAGTGGCCAGCCGAGCGCACGAGCGGCTCGCGCTTCTTCGACGCCTTCTCATCGCCGCTGCCAGGCATGGGATGAAGTCAGCCAAACTGGAGGCCGCTGTGGAACGCTGGTCGTCAGAAGCACCAGAGCCCCGCCATTCGTATACGCCAAGCAAGTATGCCTCCGAGGCGACGCTTGAAGAGCTTGAGCGCGCTTTCGAGGCGGACGGCGACGAGCTGAATTACAACGCTCCATACCGCTTTGCTGAGCTAGCCGAGTCTGCGCCTCTCTATCTCGTCCAGCGGATGTATGAGCGTTGGGACAGCCTGCAGGCCGATGCTCGCTGCCGATTTATGGTGGTAAAGCGGCTTGCCGAGGCCGGTGACGTTGAATATGCGAGAAAACTGGTGCTCGGCTACGAGAAAAGCAAGGATCCCTGGAGCTCGTGGAGCCAGTGGATGGGCGGCGGCAAGTTCCGCTATTTCGAAGCGCGACGGCTGCTCGACGGCGAGAGCATGCATCCTGCCGCATTTGAGAATCTTGTGGATTCGATAACCGCTGGCCAGGAGAATACTCAGTCGTTACTCACTGAGCTTGATTCGATCTTGCCGGTGATCAGTGCGGCGCCGGACTGGCCGGCCATCTGGTCGCTATTGGCAGAGCAGATGGCTTGCACACGCGAGTTCCAGCTCGGCAGTTCGTTCGAGCCGGCCGAAGAGCTGCTAAATGACGAGGAGATCCTGGCGGAATTGCTGCACTTTGCCTTGCGGCTGCCAGTCACTGAGGTTCAACGACAAGCACGAAACTGCGCTCTGAAGCTGGCTGTGCAAGCGGCCCATGGTGAAGCGGCATTTGAACGAGTCATCCGACGTCTCTTGGGTGGCGACCTGGATGCGCCGCTGCAAGCACTTCAGGCCTTGCTGGTGGGGAAGCTCGACTGTTTCGCGCTTCTACTAGGCCCCATCGTCGCCGCACTCGTGAGCCACAGGGATTTCGCAGTGGCAGAGGCTGCTGGGCTGCTGGCCAATAGATGGGGCATTGCCGTCTCGGCGGAGGCGCAACCGCTGCCGCTTTTTTACAAGCTCGAGCTGAATGGCCCACTTGAGGTAGACCGCGCTCTGATGGACGAGAGAACGGGCGCCATGCGCGTGGAGTCGGAGCTCGGATGGACGCAGATGGTGCGTCCCACAGCACAGGCGCTTGCGAAGGCGGCAGACGTTGACGAGCTGACGATCCGCCGGCGGGCTGCCATGTTCATCCACGAATGGGGTGGCCTCGATGCGTTCGGGCCACAGGCGGTCGCGCGCCTTGAAGGTCAGTTGCGTGCCATTGACATGAAGGTCGAGTATCTGAAGCCCCATGCGCTGATAGGCGTGATAGCGCTTCGCCACGTGGCAGGAGAGCTTGGTCAAGCAGGCCTTCTGAAACCCCGCGACATGTCGGTGCTCCTGGAACGGTTGAATGCGCCAACTCCAGCTCAACCCCTATCGCTTCCGCAGGTGCGCCCCTGGGGTGTGCACCGGCCACTCATCGCGCGGGACGCTGGCTGGACGGAAGGCGAGAGGAAGTGGGCAGAAGGCGTCGAGAATGACGTTGCTGCTTGGACAGATCAGCGCGACGAGCATGTCGTAGCAGAGGTTTCACGATTCAAAATTTACAAGCCGCGGCAAGCAGAACTTCTACTTCACCGTATTCGTGCCCCGGGAGCTTCCATCGATCACGGGAAGTTTGATAACTGTTATCTGCAGTTGCCTGCCGCTGTTTGGATTGGGGAAGTTGTGCCGCTCGACAACGAGCTGGCATTGACGCTCATCAGGAGGCTAGTCTGTTCAATCGACTTTGGACTCGACTCGGCGACCCATCCCATCGTGCTTTGCCCGAACTGGTTGCGCAAACTCCAGTGGCGTGTGCATGCAGATGCTCATGGCATCTATATCGACGCCAGCGGAGCCGTGATGGCAAGGATTGTCTGGTGGCGCGACGCAGGACCAGTGGATATAGACGACGATTCGATTTGGGGCGAAGGGTGCCATGTGGCGTTGACGAAAGAGGGCCTAGCCCAGTTCACAGCTATTCAGGGCAAGACTGTTATCAACGTTTTCGCCAGCCGAGAAGTTCAGAAGCCGCGCGAGTACGGCGAGAGATTCTTCGGGATGGCCACGAACAGCTACTCGATTTGAGCTGCCAAAATGCCTCTATCGCGCAGTCGATGCTGACGATTCGGCTCATCGCTGGAATGGTCGCGGAGGATCGCCACGCTCTTAAGCAGCGCTCTGCACGCCACAACTTGATCCTCCGATATTGCTGCAGCCCGTTGTGTCCGCGCTTGATACCGGATGCGGTCATCGAGCGCCCCGCGCAACCGGCAATCTTTGAAACGACTTCCTATGATTAGTCTTCCCTTTGAGCTTCTCGAGCCACGGTCTTGAGCAGACTGCCGTGCGCGAATGCCGCATGCACCTTAAATCTGCAATGTTGGACCGAGCAGCGAGAGCCGGAGCGACGCGCGGCCAAGGCTTCACCAGAGTACGCTTGTAGTGGCCTATTGAACATGCGGACTGGATGGATCGTTGGGGCAGGAGACGGTGAGCAGCTCGAACTAGTCGTTGCAGGTCAAGCACTCGCGTGCTGTACATCCTGCTTGGTATGACCCGTCCGCGAAATTGAGTTCTCCGCATTTCATGCCTTCTAGCAGGCTGTTGAATTTCGGCCCTCGACGCCGATGCGGATACTCGTGACGTGGTTCGTGAGGATGTTTTCCGGCTGTTTGGCTGCGTCGTTGCTCGCTCGGGGCGACTCCATCGCGTCTTGAGCGACGGTACTGCGCCTTATCGCGTCGTCGTTTGCGGCATCGAACTGAAGATCCGAGCCATTCGCACGATGTGGCTCGCAGTCATCGTCAACTTGAACTGCTGGTCCACACGCTGGAGCCCACGGTAGACCGTCTGGCGAATCCTTCCTACCGTCTTGCCCCAGCCGAAGTGCTCTTCAATGCGCTTGCGCTTGGTCTGGCTCACTGCGTAGCCGGGGTGTCGAGTCGTCCTCGCATCGATCGCGCTGCCACCCCAGCGCGTCGCGTGACTGGCCACGTGCGGCGTGACGCGCCGCTCGCGACACGCCCGCACGAAGTCGCGCGTGTCATACGCCTTGTCCGCAGCGATCGTTCTGGGATGTCTGCCCGGCAGCGTGTCCAGCATGGCCAACGCCGCGGCACGCTCGCCGTAGCCGTCTGCGTGCGTGACCACCGCGCCCACCACCAAGCCCGTTCGATGTTCCATGAGCACATGGCCCTGGTACGCAAGGATGGCAGCCGTGTTCTGACTCTTCCTGAAGAGTCGGGCATCGGGGTCTGTGGTGCTCGCATGAGTGGCGTTGCTCCGCGGCTTGCCATGCCAATCGGCCTGCGCGTTGCGCCCGCCACCGTCGCTGGGGCCGTCATCGCCCCCGCCCTTGGGCGTGAAGCTCTTGTGGCTGGCCCAGGCCTGGATGAGCGTGCCGTCCACCGAGAAGTGATCGCGACTGAGCAGGTTGCGTTTGTCGGCCAGGGCCATCACCTCGGTGAAGAAGCTCTCCACCACGGCATGTTCGAGAAGGCGGTCGCGGTTCTTGGAAAAGCTCGAGTGATCCCAGACCTCATCGTCGATGGCCAGTCCGATGAACCAGCGATACAGCAGGTTGTAGCGAATCTGCTCGACCAACTGACGCTCACTGCGTACCGAGAAGAACACCTGGATGAGCATGGCCCGCAACAGCTTCTCAGGAGCGATCGATGCGCGGCCCGTGTCCGCGTAGATGAGATTGAACAAGCCATTGAGCCGCCCCAGTGCTTCATTGACCAAGCCTCGGATCGGCCGCAGCGGGTGATCTGCGGGCACGAAGTCCTCCAGCTTGGCTACCGTGAACAACGCCTCTTGCATTCCGTCCGATCCACGCATCGTCTTCACTCCATGATGAGCATGAACACGGTATCCACAACGATGACCCCGTAGGCCCCGTTTACGCAGGGGAGAAATTCAACAGCCTGCTAGGTCCTTCTCGACGCCCGGGCAGGGCGTGGTGAGGGGCTATCAATTTTTGATGCTGAAGCGTGAAAATCTCAGTTCGGGAAGGGGATCCGATGCCGCGGCTTTAAGCCAGTGATCGATGATCTCAGCATTGGTCACGCAAGACACGCTTCGCCTAAGCGCGTCGGCAAGTTGCACGCAAACGAAGCGGTGTGTCGGAACGCCATCGTCGACGACATCATGGGCTCGGGCAGCAGAACCGTAATGCAGCTCTTCTGCGAAAAGTTCCAGTGCCGCTCGGCACGCGTGCCAATGCCGTTCGGCAAGCAGCGAAGGTCGGGTTAGCGCCACATTCGCGAGCAATTGCATCGACCGCAGAGTACCTGGCAATCTGCGGGCCATGGCCGCTGCAGCTAAGGCATCAAAGATTACTTCAACCTGCGCTGCATAGAACATGTCCGCTGACTCGATAAGGGATTGGACAACAGCGCCCGAAATGTGGATTTGCATCTCGTTGTTGCCAAGAAAAGCATGCGCGATCTCGTGCAGCTGGTGATTGGCCTCCACGAGGTCATTGGCTTCTAAACTTCGCTGCAGTGACAAGCGTTTCAGTGGGCGCCCCGCGTCTACAAATGCATCCACAAGAGCACGGATGCCTACTTCAACGCCACTTGTCGGGAATCCGCGGTCGCTCCGGAGCAGGCACATTCCTTCCCACAAAATTTGGTCAACTAGGTCGAGGCGTGAATCCAAGTCGTCACCGATCTCAGGCAGTCGTGGAATCACTTGAAGGATTGCTGCCCCCTCTTCGCGCCACCAAGCTGCGATTGTTTTGGTCACGGCACCGTAGTCGTCAGCGGTCAAGCTCTTGCATTCCATCGCGTCGACCACGGCTTCAAGAAAATGGTCGTCCGATTCGCCACGCCATCCTTTGCCGAAGGAGCCGCCAGCATCGACCCGAAACTTCGCGATAGGGCGCTCGCGCAACCATTCGGCAAAAGCTTTTCTGATGTCCACTCCACTTGGCGGCGCTGGCCAGCGAAACGCTGCACTCGGACGCAGTACCTGAGATGTGGGCCATGCTGTTTTGCCATTCCACAGCACAGCCGACCCACGCTGTTGATCTTCAGGGGTCAGCATGCCGAGCGCCTTAAGGGCGCTGAAAGCAGCCCAATTGAATGAGGTTTGCTCTTTTTCAAGCGCCTGCGCCGCGGCGATTACAACCGGTCGCCAATCGGCTAGCTCAGTCGTCGTGGGCGCAGGCGGAGCCGGTTCGAAGAGAAGTTCGGTGAGATGAAACCAGCCGTGCGGCCTTCTTGACACCTGCGGCGGCGTCGAGACTGATGCTGCTGCTTTGATGAGATTGCGTACCAGTGTGGAAGGCAGGGCTTCGGCGCAGCGCTTAAGCGCTGTTGCAAGATGTGGCCAGTTCGCGCTGTCTTGCACTAGACCCGCATTCTGGTGGAATCGAACGATTCGCTCGCCTAACTCCAGAGCGACTGCGGGATTCTCTATCCTCACAACGAGACGAGAAAATACCTCTAGCTCGAACGCCACTGCAACGCGATTGTCGGGATGCTCCGCGTTCCGTGAGACGCAATCTTCGACCTCCGCCAAAAGACGAAGACAGATCTCTGTGGCTTCCTCGCTCGAGAAGAGTGCAACCTGGAACCGAGAGAGCCAGCCGGTTCGGTGCGGAGGCATCGTCGGATCCTTGGGCTTAAGTGCGTCGAGCGACACCGTTCGCATCAAGATGCCATGAACCCGCGCCCTAGAATCGTTGTACTGAATCCACCACGCGGCTTGGAGATAGGACCAAGAGTGAAATTGCACCCCAGGCATTCGCGGCAGAAGCCCGGTGCGCTCTGCCAACTCCAAGAATTCGGACGCAGCAGTCATTTTGGCCCGGAACTCGCTCGTAAGGCCGAATCGCCGAACGGGGGCGGTGCGCCCGATGTCAAAGGTCCTGAACCGATGGTCGCGCTCGAACGATGCCATCGCTTCGGCACCCAACGCAGACTCCACCTGTTCTAGTTCCCGCTGAGGGGAATAGCCTCGTGCGGCGAGCGTCTGCAGCCGCTCGCTCAAGTCCTCAATTGCAATTTCTTCAGACTTGAGTTCTGCGGGCAACCACACATTGCGGCCTTGCTGCAAACGATCAGTGATCAAGCAAGCCCATGCTTCCTGAGACACAAGCAACGGATCTTTGGGTTTGATTTTCTGGCTTTCTCGTACCTGCTGGATCGCCGCATTGCAGGCCCCGATTGCGCCATCGATGTCACCGACTTCCGCGGTCAGCACGGCATGGCGGACCAACATGTACGGATCAGCAGACCTTACCTTCCAAGCCGTCAGTGCATCTCGCGCCTTTTGCCGCTGCGCGCGCTGGAGCAGGAGATGGACTCTTTCATTGCTGATCACGTCGCTGGCAAAAGCGTCGTTGGCATTGCCGAGCAAGCGCGAAACGAGGTCAAACTTGTCATCTCGCAGCCCTTGGCGTGCCCACCGCAGCAGTGACAATGCAAGTGACTGCCACTGCTGCTTAGCGTCCGAGAGCGACGCGACTCCGAAGCGATGCAATTGCAGACGAAGCTCGTCCTCGCTGCCGTCAATCTGCAATGTCGGTGTCGAAGGAAGCAGGGAAAGCGCGCACTCTGCGACTTCATCGTCCAGCGGAGCCAACAGCACTTCGCGTTGCCATGCGTACAACGCGAATAGTGCCATGCGCAGCGTGGGCGATTCGCGTTCGAGCCTTTCCCGTAGCCACTGCTCGTGTAGCAGTTCGACGAAGCGGCTCGTGCTTAGCCTAAATCTCTGCCGCACGGACCGGGGCGCCAGCAGCCAGCCTGGATAGCCGCGGCGCAACGCTGCAAGTTGCTCGCAGTCGTCGAGCCAGAGTGCGTACTGCTGGTCCTTCGTTTCGCTGCCTGTTCTCGCAGACGACGCCCGATGGATGGCACCCCATTCCAGCGCTGGTCGCTCCAATGGTTCGGCGAGTGCGTTGAGTAGCTTCCGGTATCGACCTGCATAGTCACGAGGGTCCCCGCTGTCCGCCTCAGGCAACACCACCGGCGTCACTCCACGAGCTTCTAGCAGTCGTCGTTGGCCAAAGGCCGGTGGCCTGTCAAGGAACAGATAGACGGGCAGCGAAGCGCCATCTAGCATGTCCCGAACCCACCCAAGCCAATGGAGGAAGTTGGGGTCGTCACCCGAAAACCCGACGAGGCAGAAGACGTTCTCTAACAACGATTGGCGAACCAAATTGACGAAGGGCGCGAACCTCTCCGGATATGTGCGGTAGTGCTCCTCCGTAAAAATGAAGGGGCGCTGGGACGGGAAAGAACCGTGCAGCTTGACGATCCGGCGAGTGCCAAGCACCTTTGACAACGGGATGTCTTCGCGACTACAAACAGTAAAGTGGGCCCGCTCGAACATCTTCTCGGCCGCTCGCTCCAGCAAGGTGTCGTAGTTGGTCGTAAAAATCTCTGACCATTCGAGTCGAAGCAGATCGTCGTGCAAGGGCCCGGGGCGAACACGTTCATCTGGCACCATCTCTTTGAGAAAATCTTCGAGTGCTGGCTCTGAGAAAACGCGTGCAAACTGCTCGCCGAGCTGTGTCACTGTGCCAATTGAGAACGCGCTTGGGTCGGCCGTTGGGTCAAGGCGTCGAACAAGCTCTGCGCTCAGTTGCGGCCATGTGCTCAATCGCTCTCCGCCCTCGGCGTTACGGCTGAACCCGGCACCCACCATTACTGCAGCGTTTCTTCGCGCCAATGCTCGACGGATCGCTGTGAGATGAACGGCACTTTCTCGATCAGTTTGCGGCAGCATTTCACCTAAGATTTTTGTTTGGTAAGCCGGGCAGCACCGTAGGACGCATGTTGGTGGCCGCTTGAATAGCGCACCTGCTATCGACACGCGCCGCATATCCTCCTTGATTGTGTATCAAACGCAAACATTCGACGAGCACGACATCCATCACTGAACAAATGCTATCGGTGCACATCCGCCTATCACAAATGCGAAAGCGGTTTCAGGTTGGCCGCAGACATTGACGGGCGAGATCGGGATGTCCGCGAGATTCTTCAATAGCCATTCGCGAGTCGAGGAGCATTGGACTGCTTGGCCGCCGATAGCGGGCGTCGTACTAAATCGGCGGACTCGACTCCGTCAGAAAATCCTTCATGGGCTAATTGCCTGACGCAGATCGCGCTCACTCCCGCATGATTTGAATGGGCTGCGGCGACTTGTAGAGTACCGAAGGCCCAACCCGGCGCTTGTAGCCCAACTTCTGCTGGAAGTAGAACTGGAAGGCGTCGACGAGTTCCTTGGGGGCACGCGGGTCGAGGAGGATGTTGTCGATCAACTTGTGCGGGTCTATCTTTACCGCAAGCCCCGGCGCCACCTTGTCCGGGTCCGCCTCTGGGCAGTAGATCGCTGCACGCCATTCGGTCTCATGCCTGAACGCCTCGCGTTTGAGATACAGCAGATTGGCCGCCTTCTGGACGTTGAAGTGGCGAGCGAGCCCGCTGGCGATCTCTCTAGTCCGCTTGTCAAGGTCGTGCGGGGAGAGGTATTCGACTTGCCGACAGTCCCATCCATATCCCAAAGGGCGAATTGCGGCGCGAACTGCCATCGACAACTTCTTGGTGGTGGTCGAAATCCGGACGCCCATTCCGTTGTGGGAATAGATGCGCCACATCGCGTCGGAGATGCCGATCTGGCACCAGCACTGCGCGAACAACGCATGGCTGCTTTGATGCTTCACCCGTTGCTCGAAGGGATCGTCCCAGCTCGTGGGATGGGCGAAGTAGAGCTCCTGGCGCTCAAACAATTGGACGACGCGGCTGAAGTCCATGATGCGATAGAGGCGACCGGCGGTGATGCTCGACGCGTTGGACATGGCGACCTTCTTGGATCAGGAGCAGTGACGGGTCATAGCTGACGCACCTTGGATCCGAAGTATCGGAGCACTTTAGTGGTGCGACCGTTGATGATGGGCAAATCCTCTCGGTTGCGCCATCCGATTAGTTCTTGGACGTTGGCCTGGCCGAACTCGTTGAGCTTCCAGAGCGGATCGAAGATCGCGTTGGCCATGCGCTGGACGATGTCACCTTCGCCGTAGACCAGATAAGCCAATGTCTCGCGGGTGCGTTTAGGGTCGTTGAAGGTCGGGAACTTGGCCTTCCAGCCCGCCACGCCTCCATCGAAGAACCTGAATCGGTCGTAGAAAGAGTGCAGCGTTCCCAGGGCATTGAACAATTCAGAATCGTCCGCCGCCAGGATCGCTTCGCGCGAGCCGAACACGCGGTTGAACCGCGGGTAGCGCTCGCCGACGATGGTCTCTTCGAAGTGCTTCCAGTAGACGGTCCTCCACTGCGTGATCAGGTCGCCAATGTGCTTCTCCTGCTCCGAGGCAGTCCGAAGAGGACCGGACTCCCAAGATTCGCCTGGCGCGATCTTCTCGCGCACCCAGCTGATGAAGGAGTCGATTTCGATGCGCAGCGGTACGGCTGACTCCGGCGCCTTGCGGTAGCCGCTGGCCCCGTAGGTCTTGCGGACGATGTTGAAGGCGGAAACTGCCTCCTGGTAGGTGCGCCGGAAGTTGGAGAGAAAAAGCGACTGCTTCTTTGGCTTGGCCAGGCCTCGATTGATGTTGGCAGGCGATTTGTCGCCGAGCTTCTCGAGTACCTTTTGGGCTAGGGCATCGGACTTCGCCTGATGCTGCTCGTTCTGCTTGTAGATTTCTTTGTAGAACGCAAGCTGTTCATCGGTAGGGACCTCAGCCCCGTCCCAGTAGTCCTCGAAGATCGCCATGAGCTCCAAAAGCCTCGCGTCATCCGATCCGATGCTGACCATGATCTCCTGGTTTGTGAGCAGGGCGGCTTGGGTCAGGTTAGCAGAGCCCACCAAGGCTAATTCGTCGCCAAAGATGTAGAGCTTGGGGTGAAACGCGTGCCCGGTGTAGATACGCAACTGCAGGTTGGGGTGCCCCTTTACCTTTTCGATGGAAAAAGGGCTGGTGGGAAATCCGAGGCGGACGACCATCAGGACTTTACAGCCCTTCTGCAAGATCCGCTCCACTACGTCCGAATGCGTGAAGAACGCCGACGCAATGTAGACGGGGCACTCGTCTGTCGCGCGGCGCTCCAATTCGTTGATAACGAAATCCCGCTTCTCGTTACGGTTAGCGAATACCCCCTCCAAGGTGTCCTCCTGTGTTTTCGCCATTCTCGTTGAGCGCTCAGCGCCGCAGCACGGCGCTAACCCGGAACCGGACTCACCCTTGCGTGGTGAATCGACGCGTCCGTCATCTCGCTCGCAAAATCTCTTCTCGTTCGGTCAAAATCAAAGATGCGGATACCCGTGATCGTTGTGCCGGGGAAAATCCACCCGTCTCTGCAAGTATCCGGTGGATCAATGAGTGGGCGCGATCCAAGAGCTTGCCTATCTCTTACAGCGTCCGGCGCTTGCTCCAGCGCTCCCAGATCTGCGCCTTCTGGCTATCCAGTGACCGCAATGTTGCCGAGACCCGGAGTTCAGAGAGTCGCCCCACGACCGCAGCAATCTCTGCACAGCAGTAGCTCAGACTTGACTTAAGGCTATAGCTGGACCAGTAGCGACATTGCCCATGAGTGAATCCTTTGCTTCCGCCGCTCATTTGGTGTTGGCGCACGCAGAGCTGCCGAGTTGTGCCTCGAATTCAAGCCCTGATTGCTCGTATGCGAGCATTGAATGACATTCAGACCGGCCTTGAGCAGGTCCTCCTTGAGGTAAGTCGCCCTGTTTCCGCATAGAACCACCAACTGCATGCCCTCCAACTCCTGCCTGACGCGTGCAACGTTTACTGGATCGAGAATCTCACGTCGTGTCGCTTCCGTTCGCTCATCACCAAGGCTTCTCGCTAAAGCCGGCGCAAATGCGTTTGTGATTCTGTAGTCGAATCTAGCTGGAGATGGAAAAGCCTCAGGCCGAGCCTGTGTCAGGATCGCAAGCGCTTCTTCGAGATTCTTCCCGGTCATACCTGTCACTGGCATTCCGCTGTCCTTTTCTTTAGCCCCAGGCACGCTGAAGCAAAAGGCGGTTGAATGCTTGCCCGCATGAAAATGCATATTTCGCTCCAGCGCGACCTGGAAATTGGCAACGACATTGCTAAACCACATCGCGACCGGCCGTTTCTTGTCGTCGGCGCTGAGGCCGTCGTACAGGTCCGCCTTGTCAATCGACAAGAGAGCAGGCGCCTGCATGCGCTGAATCGATGCGAACAGGGTCAGCGACGACTACGGTTGACCGTATCGATATGTTACGGTAAGTTGTAATCTCCTCCTCGACCTGTCGACTGCTAGGCGACCGAACCTTCAATGGCTGTCTTGATTCCCGCGTTCAGCACCTGCGTCGCCCGCATGACCTCCGGCGAGCGCCGTTTGGCGGAGCGACTGCAGCAGAAGCTCGACGACGACTACCTGCTGTGGTTTGACGTCCCCATCGGGCCCAAGCAGTGCCACCCCGACTTCGTCGTGCTGCATCCCAGGCGCGGCTTGCTGATCCTCGAAACCAAGGATTGGCGCCTGGACACTATCCAGAAAGCCAGTCGCGGTGACTGGCTGATTGCGCCCGACGGCGTTCCCAAGAGCGTTTCCAATCCGATCGAGCAAGCCCGGCATCAAGCGCTGCAGGTCGTCGATGCCCTTAAGCGCGACGCGCAGCTAATCCAGCACGAGGGCAAATGGCAGGGCATGCTCACCTTCCCATGGAGCTACGGCGTCGCCTTCACGCGCATCACGCGCAAGCAGTTCGACGCCGCCGGGCTCGGGAGCGCGATCGAGTCCAACCGCGTTGTTTGCTCCGACGAAATGCTGGAGGACGCAGAACCAGAGGCCTTCCAGAGTCGGCTGTGGGACATGTTTCCGCAGCTCATGCGCGGCGCGTTGTCCTTGCCCCAGATCGACCGGGTGCGCTGGAACCTGTTTCCCGAGGTGCGCGTTCCTGAGCAAGGTGCGCTCTTCGACGATGCGGACGACAAAGCGACCATCCCCGATTTTCTGCGTGTGATGGACCTGCAGCAGGAACAGCTGGCGCGCAGCCTGGGTGACGGCCACCGGGTTATCCACGGCGTTGCAGGGTCCGGCAAGACCATGATCCTGGGCTACCGCGCCGAGTACCTGGCCAAGGCCGCGACCGACCTGCACAAGCCCGTGCTCGTGCTTTGCTACAACGAACCGCTGGCCGTCAAGCTGCACGCCACCATGCAGGCCAAGGCCCTGGCCGACCGCGTCCATGTTCGACACTTCCACAAATGGTGCCGTGACCAGCTGGTGGCGTTCGGCCAGCCGCTGCCGCCAAACGACCTTGCCGTGGGCGCCAAGATGGACCAGATGGTGCGCAACGTCATCGACGGCGTCGACCGCAAAATGATTCCGTCAGGCCAGTACTTGGCGGTGCTGGTCGACGAAGGCCACGACTTTGCGCCCGAGTGGCTCAAGCTGGTCACGCAGATGGTCGACCCCACGACCAACAGCTTGCTGCTGCTGTACGACGATGCCCAGAGCATCTACGACAAACGGCGCGGCAAGCCCTTCAGCTTCAAGAGCGTGGGCGTGCAGGCGCAGGGCCGCACGACCATTCTCAAGATCAACTACCGCAACACCCGGCAGATTTTGCAGACGGCGAGCGCGATGGCGACCGAGCTCTTGCGGCCCCAGGAGAAGGACGACGATGGCGTGCCGCTCGTCCAGCCCGTGAGCTGCGGCCGCGAAGGGCCGGAGCCCATCGTTATCGACCTGCCCAGCACCCGGGCGCAGGCCGACAGGATCGCGGAACTCATGGCCAGCGCGCACAACGAAGGGCACGCCTGGGGCGATATGGCGGTGCTGTGCCGAAGCTGGGCGCTGATGGACGAATGCGCCAGGGCCTTGGACCGCCGTCGCCTGCCGCACAAGGTGCGCAAGGGCACGCACGATTTCGACCCCGGCGCAGACACCATCAAGGTGATGACCCTTCACGCAAGCAAGGGGCTGGAATTCCCGGTGGTTGCGGTGATGGGGGCGCGCCAGGCGGTTGCGGGCCTCGAGGTGCTCGCCAAGGACGACGACGCCTTGGAGGAGATGCGGTTGTTCTACGTTGGCGCCACGCGCGCCACTTCGCGGCTCATGATCGCCAACGCCGTTCGGCAGTGACCAAGACCTACCTGCTGATCGATCTGCAGAATCGGCAGCCTGCGCCGAAGGATGTTGCGTCGTGGATGGGACCGAACGGCGAGGCTTGGATTTTTTTCGGTGAGCACGAGATTGGCCTGCTCGCGCAGTACATGGAACTGGGCGACCAAGTCTCTCTTGTCGACATTTCTAAGCCCGGCAAGAACTCGCTCGATTTCCACCTAGTGCTCTATCTGGGCTACCTGGTCGCCCGTCACGAACCAGGAGCACGTTTCGTGATCGTCGCGGCCGATGGAGACTACGACCCTGCGGTTGTGCATGCGCGGTCGAAGGGGCAGCAGGTGGAGCGCGTAGAAATCCTAGGACTACCGCCAGTTCAAGTCAAAGCCGTACCGCCTCAACAGTCGCTTTTGTCGCAGTCCCCGCCGGCCGGCAATGTGATCGCGTACCCGTCACTCGCGCCAAAGATGAAGAAGCCGAAGACCGTGGATCAAATTTCCGACGAAATACGCCAAGATCTTGTGAAGGCGGGCAAGCCGAAGACACTAATCGCACTCAAGAAAAGAATTCAGTCTCGATTTGGCCCCGAACTCGCACCTACAAAGGTAGCTGAAGTGGTGTCCGCACTCGCGACATCGGGCGTGATTAAGCTCGCTGGCGGATCGCTGGAGTATGGGGAACACATCATTCGCGACTGAGTTCGACTTCAGACTGGTTGTTGACATTCACGCGAAGGATTTGAGAGTGTTGATTTCCATGGAGTCCTGACCTGCAAGTGGGGCACTTCTAGATGGAAATCAACAAGCGGCGAATGTGAGATCAAGTCCCGACAGTCAAGGACCACCCGGCGATTCACCAGACCTTTGGCGACCGGTTGCCCTCGTGGAACTTTTCGAGCCAACATTTCGACGTGCCTAACTGCACAGGCAGCCCAGAAGGCGCAAATCGATTCGACCTTTTTTTCAGCCAAGAGCAGAGTCGAAGCGGTCACTGCCCCGAAAATGGTGGAATGCCGTTAACACCTGAAGCTAGATCCCTCGCCATGACCCTCATTGAGGGCGCCGTGAAGACGATCAAGAACGCTGATGAGCTCTTCGATGAGGCCCGTCTGTTGGCGGATGCGGGCCGTGTCGCGCGGGCTCTTCTGCTGCACCAGATTTCGCTGGAGGAGTGCGGTAAGGCGGAGCTGCTCTACGTCTCGCTGATTGAGGTGCTGAGGGGCCAACTGGTCGACCTCAAACAGCTTTCCAAGGTTTTGGCCAGACACGCGGCCAAGAACAAGACCAACGCATACTTCTTGCCAACAACCGAGGCTGAGATTTCCGCTGGCGAGCGGAACGACTCGAAGGCGAGCGTTAGCGCGTTCAACGAACTGAAGGAAACGTTCCATAAGGAGTCCAACGACTTGAAGAACGCATCGCTGTACGTGGACTTCGACGGCACGTTCGTGGCGCCCAGCGAGGTCATCCTGAAGGAGCATCTGGCTGAGGCCCTAGACCGTAACGGCCAGTTCATGCTTATGGCAATGGACAAGCTGAGGCTGGTGATGCACTGGGCAACCGATCTCGATGCTGCCGCGGGCGAGGTTGCCGCCCTGCGGGCAGCACTCGGCATGGACGCTCTTGACCGCAGCAAGCCAGAGACCTTTGAGGCATTCTCGAAGCGCCTCGAAGGAATGTTTGCCGCGTTGGATAAGAAGACGTAGTACCTTTGCACTGACATCAAGCAGCGCTTCCGTTGTAGTCACTCTCTATCAACTTCGGCGCCCAGCGGCCAAAGCTCGCAAGTTGTCTGACCAACCCGGGCAACGCAGTCATCGTAGCCTTGCTCCCGTGCCGCAGCAACGTAGCACAGACCTGCTGCAAGAACGCACGCGATAGATGCTGATTGCCGGGGAAGCAGTTATTGCCCAAAGACAGTTCACGGCTGCACCCGGAAGTCTCGCTCCGACCAGCGAAGGTCCGCCCCCACCCAACCTCGGCCGTTCGACGAACAACGCTTCGAAAGGCCGCTGAACCAAATAGCGTACCCAGAAAAACGGCCGGCTGACGCCCGTGGAACCGTCGCTCGCAGGCAAAGCGATCCTCGCACTAGTCTTGGCCTGCGCCGGCACAGCAAGGGAAACTGCGAGCAGGCCGCTCGCACCTCCTTGCGACCTCACACCGCCACGTCCCGTGTTCGTACCGTCCGCGCCGCGTGGATGTACTTCCACCGGTTCGAGCCTTCGTCACTTGCGAACCCGTCCGGGTACCGCGGCGCGATCTGCCAGCGCGCGGCGAATACTGCGTTTTCGTAGGCAATAGAGGCTTCCAGTGCCCGCGCCTGCAGCGCGTCGCGCATCGCTTGCGCATCTTGCGTGAGCAGGTGTTTCAGCCGACGCTCGGCGCGATCTTTTTTGACGGGCGTATCGGCCCTCTGCAGTCTTTGCTTAGCCTTGACTAACGCGTTTACGGCCTCATGCGTAGCTTGGGCATCCTGCAGCCACCGCGCCAGGGCGTGGATGTACCCCGGGGTCGCCAGATCGCAGGACGGGGCGCTCAGCAGGTCTACAGGCCGGCGCTCAAGACCGTAACCCTCGGCCTCGGTTGAGATGGCGAAGTGCACCAATGTCCAGTCGACGAAGCGCGCACGCAGGAAGGCGGGCGTAAGGTCAAGCTCCTCAACCGCCACCTCCTGCGCCTCGGCCACTAGTGCGTTCATCACCGGCTGCACGATGCGGCGGTAGGCGTTGGGCGCGCGCGACCCGACCAGCTTCGATTCGAGATAGTCAAATGGCACCGGCCCATTGCCCAGCCGCCAAGTGCGCCGGATTTCGGCCTGCACATTAGGCAGCATCGAGACAATGCGGCACACCCAAATGTCGGGCTTGAACACCGGCAGTCCCAGATCAGCCAGCAGGTGGCATGCGGTGGTGAAGCCGAAGCCCGACACCTTGCCGATGGGGCCGCCGCCGATACCAATGTCCTCGGCGATAGCTACGGCACGCGCCTGCAGCGCGTCGACCTCGAGGGTACCTGTCAGCCACTCGTCGTGGAAGCGGTTCACCGCCTCGGTGATTCTGGGGACGGCCCTTGCGAAATTCTGGACGCGCTGCAGTCGCCAGGTCACGGCGCACGCGCCGGTAAGCTGGCCATGAGCGATGCCGGCTTGCACCAGCGTGCCGAATTTGCCGTCGTCTAGGAACGCGGTAGACGCGACCTCGGTTGGGTTCTCGAGCACGCCGGACTGGCGCGCTAGATTTACAGCCGGATCGACCTGCGCCGCCGCGTTGTAGGCGAAGAACGGTTTGTCCCAGCCCGACGCCCAGACCTCGTGCGGTGCGCGTGGCGCTAGCCGGCTGGTCGTCAGCACACGCTGTACGCGATCGATGTAACGCTGGCGCTGCGTCCGCGAGCGCTCATCGTTATCGGCGGCACGCGTGCAATGGTCAAGCAGCAGGCGATGTATGTGGGCAATGAGCGTCATTGATCGCAGGACAAAAGTTGCCAGTTGGGGAATGGTTCCTATAAACCACATCGTCGATAGCCGAGAATGGCGAGCCCGCCGCAATTACCTCGACTAAAGGTATCAGCGCCATGCAGGCGAATGTGTCATGACTTCTTCAGACTGGCATGGGACATCCGAGTTTGGCGCCTGAACGACCGCTGCCTATCGACCGATCATTCACCGAGCGAGAGTCTTGAGTGATCACTCGCTACTTCAATCCCCATTCGCTGAATCCAAGGGCTTTAAGCTTCTTGACCATGTTGGTACTTGTTGCTTGCGGAATCGCTATTACAAACAAGTCGCATGCTCTAGTAGCTGCTACATAGCCGATGCGCCCTTCCTCCTCCGCTGTGCCTGCCACCAGGGCGTCGAGGTTCTTCTTGAGCGCCAAGTACATGACGGCTGGAATTCCTTCACCCTTGGCGGAGTGCACGGTTCCCACGCGGATGCCGTTCCAGTCGTTCTGACCGAGGTCGACTGCGAGCAGAGGTCCTGCTTCCGGCAGTTCTCTGGCGGTAACCCGCGAGGTCCATGTGGCCACGCGCCGTAAGGCTGTGCCTGTTTCGACGCGGTCTAGCCATTTCGTAAGGTTGGCCTTGAGGTTCGTCAGCCAGGTTCCTCGGGCGTCCAAGGTGGCGGACGGAATGCCGGACCCCGGCTGGCGGATGAGGTCCCAAATCAACCGCCGCATCCTTGAGGCATCGCTGCCACGACTTGGGCTGCCCAGATCTCGCGCAAAGGACTGAGGGACCTCAACCAGATGAAGGACTGCTCGCACGCAGTAGCTGAAGGCCCTTGAGATGTCGCCGTTCTTGTCACGCTCAAGCGCTGCAGCAGCCAGATGCTTCACGGCGGACACCCCGAGCTCAGAGTTCCCTGTGATCAGCCGCTCCAGTAGCCCCGTGCCGCGGCACAGTACAGCTGCTTCGGAGAGCTGGAACTTGTAGGCCTGCAACGAGGTTGCCCAGGCTGACATGAGTTCGTTGAGCTTGTCCTCTTCATACCGCCAGTAGAAGGCACCCGACTCCCTATGAGTCTTGGTCCGGTGAGGCTTTGACTTCGTCAGGGCGAGGGCATTCGCGACGCTGACGATGGCTGGAAGCGAGCGGCGGTTCTGGGTGAGAGGTAGTTCACGGACCTCCGGCCTCTCGGCAAACGACCTCAGGTAGTCGCCGCTCGCGAAGTTGAAGCCATAGATGCTTTGGTGAAAGTCGCCGATGAGCGAAACGGTGCTTCCAGCCGCGATGAGCAAATCTAGGATTTCGCCTTCGAAGGTTCCCACATCTTGCGCTTCGTCGACAAGAATCTGAGGAAAGCGAAGCGCGAGCGCTCGCGCAATCGCAGGTTCCTTCTCAAGCAGAAGCCGTGCCCAGGCTCTACCGTGCGTATGCGTGTACCCGCCGGTGGCGGCGAACGCCTTGAGCTTCGATACGGCTAACCCCCGCATCGCGCTGCTGAGTTTCACGGGGTCGCCGCGGCCGAGCTTTCGATAGAGGATGGTCTTGCCGTTGACGCGGTTCAGCAGAATGTCCGCCACGCTCATCGTCTCCTTGCCGATGCCGACCTTGTAGGCGTTGAGGAAAGGCTCGTCTCCGATGCACAGGAATGGCGCGCGATTTGCCTTCATCACCCGAGCGCAATGCGGGCGAAGGATGTACGTGGTGAGGAATGAGTCCACCGTCTGGATGATGACCTTGGCATCGGCAACCCGCGTCCCACGAAGTTTCTGGTACTCCTCACGAAAGGTGTCGACCGCGATGTTCGAAAAGGAGAGTAGGGCGACTCGGCCTCTTTCCGCGCTCAACCGGTCGCGGAGCTCTACCAGTCGGCGGACCGCAGTCGCTGTTTTTCCGCTGCCGGGGCATGCGACGACGGCCATCGAGACTAAGTCAGCGTCAATGATGGCCGACTGCTCTGCAGTGGGTTCAAAGGACTCCATCGTCTTCTGAAGCCTTTGGCACGACGAAATCAAGGGCGTCCGTCAGGTAATCTGGCGAGGTCACATCCTCGTCTGTTGAGTAGAGGTTGAACGCGAGCAACTGTGCGAAGCGGCCCTTCTGAACGCTCTCGAGATTGGGGCCGCGCTGGAACATGCCGCAATAGAGCGCCTTCGCCCGTTCTCCCGGGGTCGACAGGTCGTCTATTTCCGCTTCTACGTCCTTGCCGATAACCGGATGCATCTCCTTTAGTGCCGAGAGCATGTGCATGCGACAACTTCTCTCGAGGGCTAGGTCGTACTCCAGCGTCTTCTTGGCAAAGAAGCATTGAATGAACTCGTCTTCGCTATCCTGCAGCTTCAATGCATTGGGTGAAAGGGTGAGCGAACTCTTTTTCGTCGGGAAGACATCTGCAGCTGGGTCTGCGTCGGTGATGACAGCCACAGGAATTTGCATCGCGTCCTTGCCGAACAGCGGCAGAAAACAGTCGAAGTTCAGGCCATCGGTGCTAATGATGCTGACCGAATGCTTGCGCAGGTCGATGTTTGCCTTCTTCGCCAGCGCCTCAACGATGAACAGTTCGGCGGTTCCTTCAACGAGTATGAGCCTCCTTGCGAAGAACAGTTCGGCACGGGTGACGTTAAGGTAGCGCTGGAGCTTTTCCTTCTTCCCTTTCCCGAACTCCACGTCACGAGGTGCGAAGACGGCCGGGCCCGACGGACTCTCATACACGCAACAGATAGAGTCGATATCGGCAAGGGCGGCAAAGTTTGGGGAATGGCTGGTGACGAACACCTGTACGGCACGTTGACCTTTATCCGGCTTCTCGACCGTCTTCAGATAGTCCAGAAGAACGGCCTGTAGCTGAGGGTGAAGGTGGGCTTCCGGTTCTTCGACTATGAGCCCGCAGTAGGACGCCGAGTTGTTCAGCGACAACTCGCTGAGCACGACGGCCATGAAGATGAGGTTGTTGAAGCCCAGACCGTTCTGTTCGACCTCCATTCCCGCCACGGAAAGGCCAATGCGCGCGGCGAAGCGTGCGAAATCACTTGGGCTGAGCTCAAGGTCCAGCAGTTGTGCCAGCTCGGGACCCAGCATCGCCTTGTGCTTGTCGCCGATAACCGTGTTCGTAGTTGAGAGGGGTGGCTTCGGCTTGATATCTTCATCGAACGCCTTCAGCAATTCTTGCAACTTCTCGCGCTCCGGCTGCTGTGAGAGCCGATGAAGTAACTTGGACAGCTGACTGAATCGCCCCGGCTTCAGGCCGGAGGCCGGGTCACGAAGAGGCTGGAGATAGACCGCCCGAAGCTCTTCCAGCATGTCAGTCGTCAGCGCGTTCTCTTCGTGGTCGCCAACCCAGCGCCGCACTTTTAGCCGCCCGCCGAGCTCGGCTTGCGTGTACTGAATGGTGAACGAGGCTTCGTACGACGCTTTTGTTGCATCCTCTGCAGTAAAGGGCTTGAGCGCGGTGATGAAGTCTGCCTCCTCCTGGGTCTTCAGTCCTCGGAATGCGAACGTGAAGCGGGCCTCGGTACTACGCGCGCCGGCCTTCGGCTGATGCAGGTCGAGTTCCGTCAGCCTCAGGTTACCTTCATCATTTGCCGAGAGCAGCACCCGCAGTGCGTCCACCACCGCGGTCTTCCCGCCATTGTTCGGGCCGATGATGACGTTCAGGCCTTCCTTGAATTGGAGCGTCAGGTCGTTGAACCGCCGGAAACCTTGAATGCGCAGTTGGTGCAGGTACATCTTTGGACGAAGGACGACTGGGCGAGGTCGCACAGCAATGGAGATAGGGGCGACCGAAAAGCTATGCTCAAGGTCGAGAACACGCTTTGTAACTCACAAGGGATTTCAGTTCGCTGAAGTGGTGTGGACTTGAAGCACGGCGGCGGCCGGTATCCCCGGCTGGCACTGAGACTGAAGGAACTGAATCGCTTGCGTTGGCCGAGGCGGTTGGCTCCAATTCTTGAACAAAGATAACCCATGACTCCGCCTGCACTTCCTGTAAAAAAGGGCTCACCAAAGCTACGGAGCTCGGGCAATGCGTTCGACTACTACGTTCCGCTGAACCTGGGCGTAAAACCCAACCCGCCGGTACCAACGGGAGGGGCCAAAACGGTCAAAGCCTACAAGTTCATCAAAGCGCATTTCAAAAAGGTCCGCCGCTCGCCGTTCGGCCCAAAGTCAGTCCTCCCAGCTCGCAAGGTGGTGCGAGATATCGAAGTCATCCGCGCAGCCTTGGAATGTGGTTACGGCAAGCGCGTCGACTGGACCGCGATGCTGGTCCTAAGCCGACTTGACGCGCAAGACTTGACCAACTACCTAATTGCGCGGCTGCAAATGCTGCTGGCCTGTATCCGTGTCGACGGCCAGAATGCTCGGGCGCTGCGAACGTTCTACAAGAAGATGGAGAGCTCAGAAAAGGCAGCTATCTCTTTTCTGGCCGGCAGCATTGGCGCCTTTCTGACCGCTCGAATATGGCTCAAGGGGGCGGGGGAGAGGATGGATGCTTTTCTTCACGTTGGTATCTATACAAAGGCGGTTGTCGGCGGGTCGAATCATGTAGGGTATTTCTCGACAGCCAGCAAGTGGCCAGACTACCTGGCCCGAACCGTGTCGGGTCAATGGCATGTGTTTGAGAGCAAAGGCGGCGCAAAGCGGTCTCGATGGCAGCGCCTTGCCGAGGGCTTGCTGCAGCTTCAAGGTACGCCTCACATCGGCTGGGCCGGGCAGCCTCCGGTAGCGGTCACATCGGTCGTCTGCGTGCACACCAGCGTAGACGCAGGGCAGCCCATGCAAGTCACAGTGGTTGACCCCCCGCCTGACCAAGGTCAGCCCATGCATCTACCGCCGCTGGAACTTCTTGCCTCGGTAGCGACGCTGATGAAGTATCTCGAAACGCTCCAACAGTTCAGAGCGCTAACCGATACCGTCGTGGATGTCGCGCTAGATGGTCCTGGGTTCTGGGTACAGCGTGATAGCCGCCAGTTCCCAGGCGTAAAAGTTGGGGTGCCGCGAAGATTCTTCGAACTTGAAGACGATACCCGTGACCGATTGGGCATGTTCATCGCAGCTAGAGATGCACTTGAGCCTTCAGGGTCTCCAAGCTCTCGTCGTCAGACGGACGCGGCATTCGGAAAAGCTATGGATACGCTGCTCGGTGTCGATGCACGACGACTCCGAGATAGCCCGCAACGTATTGCCATCGATGGCTTGTTGCCTCTTCGACAAAATCGAAAAGAATTTCTCGTTAAGACCAGCCAGATGCTGGAGCTTGATCGGCTGGCTGAAGGCGTGCATGGGCTTTTGGTGGAAGCCTCCATAACGACGCTAGATGATGACGGAAAGGATATTCGGACCACGGGCGGACTCCGGCTAATGGCGGCGCCACCAAAGGACGACGTTGACTCTGCGGCCCAGGTTGTGGAGCGACCACGAGCCTAGGCTTTGATGACTACGGAGGTAGATTGAGCACATGACGGCCGCAGAACTTCGTATAGTCAATCGCTTCGGCGTTGAGGCTCCCGCTATCCCAATAGTTTTCGACACAGAAGCTGGCGTTGAAGTGCATACAGACACCTTGCTCACATCGGACGAGGCAGTCGTCATGCAGCTCCGCTTCGACGTGAAGCGTTTGATTAAGGAGGACCGGGCGAAGTACCTGTGTCCGGAGTGCTTTGTCCCGGTTTCCTTGGTTTCACGCAAAGAGTCGCGGCGCTTCTTCTTCCGGCACTTGGTTGAAGACGGCAGCTGTAGCGCCGTTACTCGAGGCGAGCTCTCTCAGGCCGACATAAACGCACGCAAGTACAACGGTGCAAAAGAGAGCTTTCTTCATCGGGAGATGAAGCAATGGCTTGCAGACTCCCTTCGGGCGAGCAACTTGTTCACGAACATCGCCCAAGAGGCCAGATGGAAAGGGGCCATCACGGGGGCATGGCGCAAGCCAGATGTCAGTGCGATGTATGGTGAACTGAAGATTGCTTTCGAAGTCCAGCTCTCCACCACGTTCCTGGATGTCATCGCAGAGCGATGGAGCTTCTATCAAAAGGAGGGCGGCCTCGTCATTTGGGTGTTTGCGCGCTTTGACGATGAACGCCGCCGACTGACGCAGGACGACTTGTTCTTCATCAACAATCAGAACGCCTTCGTTGTGTCCAAGGCCACCAGGGATGCCTCTCTGGCTGCCAAGAACTTTCTCATGGACTGCGCGTGGGCCGAACCTGCGCTTTCGCATATCTTGCCAACCCTGGGTCGCGCTCGTGTTTCGTTCTCCGAGCTGACGCTCGACACCGTTCGTCAACAGGCCTATTACTTTGACCACCAGGGACAGAGGGCTGAGCTCCAGGCGGATTTGGAGGAAGAGCGTCGTAACTGGCCAGCCTATTTCGAGGAGTGGTGGCTGGAAGTGGCCGGTCGAAGGTCTTCACATGAAGACCAGGAGGACCACATTTGGGGGTTCCCGGAAAGTGCACCAGTACATTGGAACGATTGGGGGATGCTGCGCGAAACCTGTCTTGTCGCATACGGCACAGAGAAATCGCGGTACTTGCCAGTGGCCATGCTGAATGTTTTCTACTCGGCCAAGCACGGCAAGCCTATAGGAATCCGCCGGCGCCACTTTATCGAGGTCGCGCACTATGTGGTCGAGTCGTATCCGAAGTACCTGCGCTGGTTCCGCCGAGCGCTCGATGTGTTCGAACGCGGTCCGCTTCTGGCGGCGCAGGACCAAAGCGGGAAATGGGCAATCAAGGTCAAGCGCTACAAGCAAGCGATAAAGGACCGGGACACTCGCTACGAGGTGGACGAGACGCACAGACAACTGTTCGAGTGGCTCTTCCCCGAACTCGCCCCGTTGCCCCGGTAGTGCACGAGGATGGGCTTGTCATGGTCGTAGATCGGCACTTGCCAGCCTTGCTTCTAAAGCAACGTCAGTTCTGTACAAGGGAAAGTCATCAACTGCGGCGCCCTGTCCGGCTGCTTTGGCTGCAAAGCCTACGCCCAGAGGCGCAGACCCTATGCCAGTATCGGACCTAGTCCATGCATAGCGGCTTCTCGAAAAGCGGTGATTGGCTGGCTCTTGCAGATTTAGTCTTGTTGCTGTACTACCGACCTTCACTTAACCCCCTTAGGCGCACCAGTGAACAGTCCGAGGGCGCGGTTCGAATTACCCGTAACGCATACCTCTGCGGAAGGACCCGTGCCGTTGGTCTGCCTGCCCGACACCTCGTTGAGCCGCAACTGAATCGCCCCGGATTCCCTAGACACTTTTGAGCCGTTGGAAATGGCGTCGCTCGAACTCTATGGGCGACAAGTCGCCAGCGGTGTTGTGGCGACGCCTGGGGTTATAGAACATCTCGATGTAGTTGAAGACATCTGCCTTGGCCTCATCGCGCGTCGAATAGATCTGTCGGCGAATGCGCTCTCGCTTGAGCAATTGGAAGAAGCTCTCTGCGACTGCGTTGTCATGGCAGTTGCCGCGCCGGCTCATGCTGCTCACCAGGTTGTGATCGCGCAGGAAGCCTTGCCAGTCATGGCTGGTGAACTGGCTGCCTTGGTCGGAATGCACGGTGACCGTCGCTTTGGGTTGGCGCCGCCACAAAGCCATCAACAAAGCATTGAGGGCCAATTCGGTATCGATGCGGTGCCCCATGGACCAACCGATGACATGGCGCGAGAACAGGTCGATCACCACGCTCAGATACAGCCAGCCCTCGTGGGTACGGATGTAGGTGATGTCCGTGACCCAGGACTGGTTGGGCTCGCTGACGATGAAGCGTCGCTGCAGATGATTGGGGGCGACCACGGCAGGCTTGCCACCACGACTCCCAGGCCGTCGGCGGTAGCCCGTCTGGGAGCGCAGCCCCTCGAGCTTGAGCAGACGAGCCACGCGATGCTTGCCGCATGTCTCGCCCAGATCGCGCATGTCCATGGTCAGCTTGCGGTAGCCATAGATGCCGCCACTCTCCAGCCAGGCGTGCTTGAGAAGGCCCAGCAGACGTTGATCGTCCTTGCCACGAAAACTCATCGGCTCGACCTTCCAGGCGTAGTAGCCGCTAGGGTGAACGGCCATGACCTTGCACAGCCTGCGAACGCTGTGCTCGCCTTCATGGCGCTCGATGAATGCGTACTTCACCCGGACTGCTTGGCAAAGTACGCTGCGGCCTTTTTTAGGATGTCGCGCTCCTCGGTCACACGCTTGAGCTCGGCCTTCAGCCGCCGCAGTTCGTCTGTCTGCGACACCTGCGCCTGCCGATAACCGGTCGGCACGCGCTGGGCCTTGATCCATTGATAAAGACTGTGCTGACTCACGCCCAGCCGGGCCGACACATCGGCCACCTTGTGGCCGCGCTCGGTGATCTGCTTGACCGCTTCGGCCTTGAATTCTTCGGGATATCTCTGCTTACTCATGGCACCTCCTATTGGGCCTCAGGTTTGAGGCTCAGAGGTGTCTAGAAAACCCGGGGCGATTCAGTTCAGAAGCCCTTGTACATCAAGGACATAATCTGAAAAAGGCGGCTCAAGCGGCATCACCGAATCTCACAAATTTCCGTTCTTGCGCGCACCCCATGGTGTGCCCCACACTGCTTTCAAACGCAGTTGATTTTGGATACGCCATGGGGCACCTCAACGAGCTTCAGATTAAGGCGGCGGCGCCGCGGGACAAAGAATATTGCTGGCGGACGGCGACGGTCTCTACCTTCGCGTGCGCCCGACCGGCAAGGCGTGGGTTTATCGCTACAAGCGGTATTCCAAGGAGGCCAAGCTCAGCATCGGGCACTACCCGGTCGTGACGCTTGCGGCTGCGCGCAGGAGGGCGCGTGCAGGAAGAGCGCGATCGCGTTGCGCGCCCTAATACCTTTGAACGCACCTTCCGCGCCTGACATGCGCAGGCGCGGAAGGACCGGGAATGGTCGGCAGGCTATGCCGAGAAGGTGATGCGCTACCTGGAACTGCACATCTTCCCGTGGATCGGTGCGCTGGTCATAGAGGCCATCTTGATGACCGAGGTGGTCCGATGCTTTCACCGCATCTAGGAGCGCGGTAACCTGGAGACGGCGCAGCGCGTGCGCGGGGCAGTACAACACGTGTTCCAGTACGCCGTCGCTGTGGGCACGCTGGAGCCGGCCAGAAATTTCTTGAACAGCAGTACGGCTGGTCTGCCGCCTCGCACGCGCCACTATGCAGCCATCACGCACCCGCAGAAGCTCGGCCAGTTGCTTCGAGACATGCGTACATACAACGAGAGCGTGATCACTCGCGCGGCCCTGCAGCTCTCGCCCTTGTTGTTCCAGCGGCCTGGTCAGTTGCGGTTAGCGCACTGGGAAGATGTGGAGAAGATCAAGCTGCGGGAGTGGAAGAAGCGCGATGTACGCACGCCGGCTCATCTGGTACCGCTGCCGACGCAGGCGGTCGAGATCCTGCGTGACATCCACCCGCGTACCGGTCCGAGTGGGCCGATCTTCCGAAGCATGTCGAAGCGTTCCGAGAAGACGCGCTATATGAGCGACAACACCATCAACAGTGCGCTGCGCACGCTGGGATACGACTTAAAGGAGCAGATCACAGGCCACGGGTTCCGGGCTACTGCCCGGACCCTGATTCGCGAGCTGCTGGGGCTCGACCTTCATCTAAAGCGTAAGGTCGTGCGCCGTCGCGTAGGCGACTAGGTGCTCGGCCTCCATCTGCAGGCGCTGGATCTCGTGCGCGCGCACGCGCTCGGGCGAGGTGTCGAGCAGGTTCACAATTCGCTCCTAGGATGGAGTGAGAAATGAAAGAGAAACTGCTGAGCTGGGGCACGTTGATTTGCCTCGCGGTGCTTACGTGTTTGCTGCTGGTGCAAACGCTTGCCATCTATCCGGGAGTGCCGGCAATACGGTGGTTCTTCGCGACAGCCGCCGTCGCCATTGCGCGCTCGGATGGACCCGCCTGGGTGCAGGCGGTTGGTTCGATAGTTGCAATCGCTGCTGCCATCGGGATCGCGATGTGGCAACGGCAAGGCGATCAGGCGAAGGAGAAGCGCGCGGCCCAAGCGCGAGACAAGACCATCGCTGACATGGCGGCCGACTCTCTCCGAATCTTCGAGCGCGTGCGTGACTTGGAAAGCGAGATGCAGCCAGATCGAGAGACGAACCGAGTCAGCCAGCACGCGGTCCTTCAATACCTGAACTACAAAATTCGCGGGCCGGAACGTCTTGATCACGACCTGTTCGCCGCGAGGGCCTACATGGATGCCATGCAACGAGTGGCGGTGGTCGACTTGGCCGATGCCAAGGCATCCGCCGCGCTGATCGGCGCATTGTTCGGTCTTCAAACCCTCGTGGGGCATCTGGAACTTATGCGCGAGTCGTTTGCGCCCGAGGACTCGCGTGCTCATTTCTTGTTCGGGGGTGTGCTCGGCGCGGAGATGGCGGTCTCCAAAGCGCACGCGCTCTTCGTGAGTCGTTCCAAGGTGTGAGGCGCTGATGACCGTCGGGAATTCACCACCGAGGAAGGTTGCTTGGTGCTTCATACTGCTGGCCTCATAACCAGGAGACGACGATGCCAATTCGAAACCCGAACAGCCTGCCCGATGCGGTGGAGATGCTGCAAAACCAGCACCTCAGCGCGCGGGATTACGTCATGAAAACTCTCAACATTCCCATCAATCGGGAGGACTTCGCACTCGCTCTTGTCGGCGTGCTGCAGGTTCTGGCGACGAACGAATTGACCATGGCACAGACAATTGCCAAGTAAGCGATGAGGAAGCAGGGGCGCACCGCCAAGCAGCTGCAGCAGATGCTGATACAGCGCATCGAAGCCCTGCCGGGCCTTCGAGGCCAGCAGACGGACGTGCACCGCGGAGGTGTGGTTGGCATACGGTCTGAGGAGGGTGGCCCGAACTGGACGGTGCGCGTGGTCTCCGATCGTGGCACGCACCGTGCCGACATCGCGCAGATCATTCGAACGCTGCAGATGCAGTTCGACCTCGACGATTAATGCGGCGCAGCGTGCTACCGGGAGGGAAGCGCTCCATACTCGCTCTCCCCACGGACGGAGGCGGACATGGCTCTTGAGAAAATGCTTGAAGTGCTGCGCGAGCGGCTGGACGTCGAGAAAGCGCGCGATAGCCAGAAGGCCGTATGGCAAGCCTTTTGGAACGAGGCGCAGAAGGAGAGCGGGAAGCCCATCCCGTGCCCGTTCTGCTTCGTGCACACGAACCAGGTGAATCGGATCATCCCGCTGCCTAACGAGGGCAAAGTTGCGCGCGGCCGCTGCGAGGTCTGCCGCAACGAGTACCGGTGGCCGGATGCGGACGCCTGACATCACGCACCCTCGAGAACAGGCTCAGTTGCTGCGCGCCCAGCCACGCGGCGATTTTCCGCCCAGCCGAGCAGCGTGACGCGGGCCTGTGCGGTGAACACGCGAGCCATGTAGCGGCCAGCGCTCTCCGACGGCTGACGTGCGCAGGTGCTTCATACTGCGCCTCCTAACAACCGGGAGCGGAGATGGCTTACGAATTCGGGCAGACGTGCATGCTGCTCAATATCGGGTTGACGCGGGCTGAATGCGCTTCGTGGGTGCAGGCGTGGGGTTCGATCATCGCCATCGGCGCGGCTGCCGCTGGAGTGTGGTGGCAGGTGCGGAAGCAACAGCAATATGCGAATGAACAGCTGATTGAGACCGCCAAGAAGATCGTGAATGCCGCCTTCTGGGTCCGCATGAATGTCATCGAGCTTCGGGTCGCGCTCAGGGAAAAATGGTCCTATCGCGGCGCGCAAGAGAGAGCAGGGTACTGGCTGGCGCAGCTTTCGGCACTGCATCTCCTGGACTTCCCCAGCTGGGAGATCCAGAACGCATCGCTCGATGTGATCGAAAAGGCTGCACTCTTGCAGTCTTTGGAAATCTCGCGAAGCACGCCATTGCTGCCAACGGATGAGCGATCTCTCGACGCGGTGATCAAAGCGGCCGAAATCACTGAGTTGAAAGTTGAAACCTGGCTGAGGCGACGCAAGTCTCTCGGGCCGTCGCAGGCGTTCTATATCGACGGTCGCACATACAACCCTGTGCGGCGCGACCAGCGCGAGGGTGAAGGAGTTCCTGAGCGCCTGCCAGCCCCAGTCTGTAATCCGGAGACCTAGTTGGCAGCCACAGTGGCCGCCGCCGCGAATCTACGGCCTCATGCAGCGACCCTCCCGGAAATCAGCGCCTGGTGCGCGAAGTTGTCATTGATCAGCACTCGTCCCATGAATGTTGTATTCCGAGGGGCTCGCCAGTACATGTGCAGCGTGAGAGCATCGTGCCAGGCTGTCCGCCAAGTGCGGGGAACTCGGGCGCCCGACCCAACTCGGCACGAGGAAACCAAAACTATGAAGACAACATTGCTCGCCATCCTGCTCGCGGCCGCCGCCGGCAGTTCCAACGCAGGTTCCCTGGCCATGCCGGGCAGCCCGGGATTCAACCCCGCCGGCGCCTCGTCTGCGCCGATCTTCGAAGCGGCCAATCGGTTGGGCAGCAGGCGCGTCGGTGGACGCAGTAGCGGCGGCAAGGGCAGCCACTACGTCGGCGGCCGCCGCAGTTAAGCCGGCCCGGGCTTGGCGCGGGTCCTTCTCAGCATCTTGAGCGACGCAGGCATTGCGCGCGCTCGTTTCTCGGGACCATCTGAGAAAAACAGCGTTATACGGCTGCTTTCCCAATGAGGAGATGGCCGGCCGTGCGATCCGGCCATCTTCCACTCTCGTCAATCGAGTTCAGGCAGGCTCAGCAACTTGCAGTCAAATGCTTTGTCAGCGACCGTGCGCAGCCGGGCTTCCGTCTGCAACGATCCGGATTCGACGACCACCTCGAGGGCGTGTCCATCTTTCGGTGTGGCTATTAAACCTAATCCAGCTCGGTAGAGTGCAATCGCCTCCAAGGCTGTTTTGCGCCAGATTATGGTCCGACCGATCTTTGCGCCGATTTCGACGATCTGATTGCCACGCTTTGTGACGTGCGTAAAACTGACGTGCATTTACATGCTCCATTTTGGGTTACGAAATTACGAGACGTTTTCTCAACGAATCGTTGGAACCCAATCAAGAACATGGCAAGATTGAACCGTTAGCAACGGGGGCACCTCAACATGCTCTCTCCCCGACTCCAACATCGGGGCCAGACGGCCAGACCTTCCTAGGGGTTTGGCCGTTTGCGTTTCTGAAGCCCTTTCGACTTCAGAACCGGGGCAGGGGAAGCATAACTAGGGTGCCAGGGGTCTACAAGCCACTACAGGTAGTGTGTTGTGGGTGATTCACCCATCACGGGTACCTCTCTATGTAGACGCCATGGCCTGAAATAGCGCGCAGATACTGGGAACTGGACTCGAAGCCCGCTCTGGTCGTGGCTTTGCAAGAGGAATCGAGCCTGTAAGTCGCATGGCTGCTGAAAGGCAATTGTGCATTTCTCTGCGACTCGGGACGCGCTCGAAGCATCTCAACGCCCGTGACGCGATTGAAAAAATTAGCACTCGATCACAGATGGGGGAAACATCTGTGATTTCCAGCCCAGTTGCGCGTGCAGCAATCGCCAATCGAAGCCCGCGCCGGGGTCCTGTTTCCGGTCCGGTGCGATGTGCTCGTGACCGGCGATGTGCGCGATGGCGTAGTGCTGCGCGATCGCGGGGCAGAGGCTGGCCAGCGTCTCGTACTGCGCGGCTTCGAAGGTCTGGCCCTCGAGGCCCTCGAGCTCGATGCCGATCGAGTCGTCGTTGCAGTTGCCGCGGCCGCGCCACGACGACACGCCCGCATGCCACGCGCGTTCGTCGCAGCTCACGAATTGCCAAAGGTCTCCATTGCGGCGCACGTAGAAATGCGAGGACACCTCGATGCCGCGGATCGACTGGAAGTAGGGGTGCGCATCCCAGTCGAGTTGGTTGGTGAAGAGCCGCTGCACCGCATCGCCGCCGTATTCGCCGGGCGGCAGGCTGATCGAGTGCAGCACGATCAGGTCGGTCTGCGCGCCGGCGGGGCGCGGGCCGAAGTTCGGCGAGGGCAGGGCTTTCGCGAAGCGGTACCAGCCGGCCCGCCAGAGCCCGTCGTCGGCG
>NZ_FOXJ01000006.1 GCF_900115685.1 Variovorax sp. 770b2
TACGTGTCCAGCGCGTCAGCCAGCTTCATGATGGCTTCTTCGCCCAGCTTGCCCTTGTCGCCTTCCAGGGCGAGCTTGGCCGAGCCGTGGATGATCGGGGTGTCGTCGCCAGGGAATTCGTACTTGTCCAGGAGCTCGCGCACTTCCATTTCGACCAGCTCGAGCAGTTCGGCGTCGTCGACCATGTCGCACTTGTTCAGGAAAACGATGATGTAGCCCACGCCCACCTGGCGAGCCAGCAGGATGTGTTCACGCGTCTGGGGCATCGGGCCGTCGGCGGCCGAGCACACCAGGATGGCGCCGTCCATTTGAGCGGCGCCCGTGATCATGTTCTTCACATAGTCGGCGTGGCCGGGGCAGTCCACGTGAGCGTAGTGGCGGTTGGCCGTTTCGTACTCGACGTGCGCGGTGTTGATCGTGATGCCGCGGGCCTTTTCTTCGGGCGCTGCGTCGATCTGGTCGTAAGCCTTGGCTTCGCCGCCGAACTTGGCCGACAGAACGGTTGCAATCGCAGCCGTCAGCGTCGTCTTGCCGTGGTCGACGTGACCGATCGTGCCCACGTTCACGTGCGGCTTGGTGCGGGTGAATTTACCTTTTGCCATTTTTCAATCCTTGAAAGAGCATTCCCGTGTATTGGTTTTATGTCTGCACCCGATTGCTGGTTCGCCTCGCACGGGAACGCGGCGGCACCGGATCGCAGACAACGAAGGCCACGCACTGCGTGACCCTGCATTCTTTTCAATCAGTTGGGGACAGAGCAGATTTGCTGCGCAAATCCTGGCCTGTCCCGCAAAGACATTACTTAGCGCGAGCGGCCACGATGGCTTCGGCAACGTTGCGCGGAGCTTCAGCGTAATGCTTGAACTCCATCGTGTACGTAGCGCGGCCTTGCGACATCGAGCGCAGCGTGGTCGAGTAGCCGAACATTTCCGACAGCGGCACTTCGGCCTTGATGGTCTTGCCGCCACCGATCATGTCTTCCATGCCCTGCACCATGCCGCGGCGTGAGGACAGGTCGCCCATCACGTTGCCGGCGTAGTCTTCAGGCGTCTCGACTTCCACAGCCATCATTGGCTCCAGGATCACGGGGCTGGCCTTGCGGGCGCCTTCCTTGAAACCGAAGATCGCGGCCATCTTGAACGCCATTTCGTTCGAGTCCACGTCGTGGTACGAGCCGAAGTGCAGCGTGACCTTGACGTCCACGACGGGGTAGCCCGCCAGCACGCCTTGGGTCAGCGCTTCGACAACGCCCTTTTCCACCGCGGGGATGTATTCGCGAGGAACCACACCGCCCTTGATGGCGTCGACGAACTCGAAGCCCTTGCCCGCTTCCTGCGGCTCGAGCTTCAGGACGACGTGGCCGTACTGGCCCTTGCCGCCCGACTGGCGAACGAACTTGCCTTCGGCATCTTCGACGGTCTTGCGGATCGTTTCGCGGTACGCCACTTGGGGCTTGCCCACGTTGGCTTCCACGCCGAATTCGCGCTTCATGCGGTCCACGATGATTTCAAGGTGGAGCTCGCCCATGCCGGCGATGATGGTCTGGCCCGATTCTTCGTCGGTCTTGACGCGGAACGACGGGTCTTCCTGAGCGAGACGCTGCAGGGCGATGCCCATCTTTTCCTGGTCGACCTTGGTCTTGGGTTCGACGGCCTGCGAGATCACCGACTCCGGGAACACCATGCGTTCGAGCGTCAGGATGGCTGCGGGATCGCACAGGGTTTCGCCCGTGGTCACTTCCTTCAGGCCAATGCAGGCTGCGATGTCGCCGGCGCGAATTTCGCTCACTTCGACGCGGTTGTTAGCGTGCATCTGCACGATCCGGCCGATGCGCTCTTTCTTGCCGCGCACCGGGTTGTAGACGCTGTCGCCCTTGGTCAGCACGCCCGAATAGACGCGCACGAAGGTCAGCTGGCCGACGAACGGATCGGTCATGAGCTTGAATGCGAGCGCGGAGAACTTCTCGTCGTCGTCGGCCCGGCGGGTCGTCGGCACTTCGTCTTCGTCCATGCCCTTGACCGGCGGAATGTCGGTCGGTGCGGGCATGTATTCGACGACGGCGTCGAGCATGGCCTGCACGCCCTTGTTCTTGAAGGCCGAGCCGCACAGCATCGGCTGGATTTCACCGGCAATGGTGCGCTGGCGGATCGCGGCCTTGATTTCGACCTCGGTCAACTCGTTGCCTTCGAGGTACTTGTTCATGAGCTCTTCGCTCGCTTCGGCAGCGGCTTCGACGAGCTTTTCGCGGTACTCGGCGCACACCTCGGCCAGGTCGGCCGGGATTTCGCCGTACTTGAAGGTCACGCCCTTTTCTTCGTCCCAGATGATCGACTTCATCTTCACGAGGTCGACGATGCCCTGGAAGCGCTCTTCGGCGCCGATCGGGATCTGGATCACGACGGGGTTGGCCTTCAGGCGGTCCACCATCATCTGGCGCACGCGCAGGAAGTCGGCGCCGGTGCGGTCCATCTTGTTGACGAACGCGAGACGCGGAACCTTGTACTTGTTGGCCTGGCGCCAGACGGTTTCGGACTGGGGCTGCACGCCGCCGACCGCGTCGTACACCATGACAGCGCCGTCCAGCACGCGCATCGAGCGCTCGACTTCAATGGTGAAGTCGACGTGGCCGGGGGTGTCGATGATGTTGATGCGGTGTTCGTCGAACGTGCCCGCCATGCCCTTCCAGAAGCAGGTGGTGGCAGCCGAGGTGATCGTGATGCCGCGCTCTTGCTCTTGCTCCATCCAGTCCATCGTGGCGGCGCCATCGTGCACTTCACCGATCTTGTGGTTCACACCGGTGTAGAACAGGATGCGCTCGGTCGTCGTGGTCTTGCCGGCGTCGATGTGCGCGGAGATGCCGATGTTGCGGTAGCGCTCGATGGGGGTCTTGCGAGACATGATTTACTTTCGGGTTAAATGCGTTGAGCGCTGGGCCCTGAGCCCGGGCGACATCGCCCGAAACTCAACACCCAACGCCCAAGCGAAGTTTGATTCTTAGAAGCGGAAGTGGCTGAAGGCGCGGTTGGCTTCTGCCATGCGGTGCACTTCGTCGCGCTTCTTCATGGCGCCGCCACGGCCTTCGGTGGCTTCCATCAGTTCGTTGGCCAGACGCAGGGCCATCGACTTTTCGCCACGCTTGCGAGCGGCTTCCTTGATCCAGCGCATCGACAGGGCGAGGCGACGGACAGGGCGGACTTCGACCGGCACCTGGTAGTTCGCACCACCGACGCGGCGCGACTTCACTTCGACCATCGGCTTCACGTTGTTGATGGCAACGGTGAAAGCTTCGAGCGGGTCCTTGTCAGGGTTCTTCTTTTCGATGAAGTCGAGTGCACCGTAAATGATGCGCTCGGCGATCGCCTTCTTGCCGCCTTCCATGATCACGTTCATGAATTTCGACAGCTCGACATTGCCGTACTTGGGATCCGGCAGGATTTCACGTTTGGGGACTTCGCGACGACGTGGCATTTTTTAACCTCTTTGCTTCAGTTGGCACCGTTTCCGGTACCGCGAGAGCCAGTTCGGACTCTCACTTACTCGACCCGACATTGGGTCACTTCGTTCGATGTGCCCGCCAAGGCAACCGAACACCGTTTGTTTTCCGACGACAGGAAGGCTTAGGCCTTCTTGGGACGCTTTGCGCCGTACTTGGAGCGCGACTGCTTGCGGTCTTTCACGCCTTGCAAGTCGAGTGAACCGCGCACGATGTGGTAGCGAACACCGGGCAAGTCCTTGACACGACCGCCGCGAACCAGCACGACGCTGTGTTCCTGCAGGTTGTGGCCTTCGCCGCCGATGTAGGAGATGACTTCGAAGCCATTGGTCAGACGGACCTTGGCAACTTTACGAAGCGCCGAGTTGGGCTTCTTGGGGGTCGTGGTGTAGACCCGGGTGCAGACACCGCGACGTTGCGGCGAGTTCTGCATGGCAGGGCTCTTCGAATTGATCTTTTCGACCGTTCGACCCTGACGCACCAGTTGATTGATGGTTGGCATGAATGAATTAGTCCCAAAACAACCCGGCCTTGGCTGTGAAACCGTCCTTGTCCTTGACGTGACGCAAGGAAAGGAAGCCGGGAATAACGAAAACGTGAAACCCTTCGGAAAATTCCGAAAAGCCCACGAGTATAGCAGGCGGGCTTGAAACGGCAAGGTCAGGCGCGGCCAGCGACAGCTGGCGGCCTCACCCGCCGGAGCCCCTTACTTGATCCAGAGGCGGATTGCATCCCAGGCGCGGCCAAAGATGCCAGCCTGCTCGACGGCTTCCAGGGCAACCAGCGGCACGTCCGCCACCGGCTGGTCGTCCAGGGTCACCTTGAGCGAGCCCACGGCCTGGTACTTGGTGAACGGCGCCACCAGGGGGTCGGGGCGCGCGACCTGGGTCTTGATCTTGCTGGCAGTGCCGGCGGGAACCGCCACCACGATGGCCTCCGGGCGGCCCAGCTTGAGGACATTGGCCTTGCCCTTCCAGACCGCGGGTGTGGCCGCCGGCTGGCCGGCGTCGAACAGGCGGACGGCATCGTAGGCCGTGTAGCCCCAGTTCAGCAGCTTCTGCGATTCGTTGGCGCGCACGGTCTCGCCCGAGGCGCCCAGCACGATCGACAACAGGCGGCGGCCGCCGGTCAGGTTCGGAAAATCGCGCTTGGCGGTGGCGATCATGCAGTAGCCGGCGGCTTCGGTATGGCCGGTCTTCAGGCCATCGACGGTGGGGTCGCGAAACAGCAGCAGGTTGCGATTGGTGTCGTTGGTCGACGGCGTGCCCGGGTAGCGGTACTTCTTGATGGCGTAGTACTTGGCTTCTTCCGGAAAGTCCCGCACCAGGCGGGTCGCCAGGATGCTCAGGTCGCGGGCCGTGGTGGTGTGGCCGGGCGCCGTGAGACCTTCCGGATTCTTGTAGCTCGTGTTCTTCATGCCCAGCGCCTTGGCCTGGGCGTTCATGAGTTCGACGAAATGCTCGACCGTTCCGCCCACGCCTTCGGCCAGCGCGACCGTGGCGTCGTTGCCCGACTGCACGATCAGCCCCTTGATCAGGTCTTCGACCGGCACCTGCATCTTCGGGTCGATGAACATGCGGGAACCAGGCATCTTCCAGGCGCGCTGGCTGACCGGGAAGGTCTGGGTCAGCGTGATCTTCTTGGCGCGCAGCGCGTCGAACACGATGTAGGCCGACATCAGCTTGGTGAGCGAAGCCGGCTCCACGGGGCTGTCGATGTCCTTCTGCGCAAGGATCTGGTTGGCGGTCACGTCCAGCAGCAGGTAGCTGCGCGCGGCGATTTCGGGCGGTGCCGGCACCTGCGCGGCAGCGATCACGCCGACCGAGGCAGCAGCAGTCAGCACCAGTGCGCGGAGCGCATTGAAAAAACGGTTCATGGGGAGGATGAGAAGAGACGAAAACAAAGCCCGTGAGGCTTTCATTCAATGCCCGCGCGGAGGTGGCGGGCAACCAGACTTTTGAGCAGCGGCAATTGTCCGTGAAAGAAATGGCCGCCCCCGGGAATAACCGTGACAGGAAGTGACTGTGGCCGCGCCCAGTCCATCACGGCGGCCAGCGGCACGGTGTCGTCGGCTTCGCCGTGGACCACGAGCATGCGATCGTGGGCTTCAACCGGCAGCGTGGCCACGGTGTTGCGCGCGGCGGCCGTACCGACCAGCACGACTTGCTTGATGTCGCGCGCGGTCCAGAGCCTTTCAGCAGCGCCGCAGGCAACGAAAGCGCCGAACGAGAAACCGGCAATGGCCAGCGGGCCTTCGGGCGCCAGCTGGCTGACGACATTCAGCATGTCTTCCAGCTCGCCGCGCCCTTCGTCGTGCACGCCTTCGCTGGCGCCGACGCCCCGGAAGTTGAAACGCACCGTCGTCCAGCCGCACGACACGAAAGCACGCGCCAGGGTCTGCACGACCTTGTTGTCCATCGTGCCGCCGAACAGCGGATGCGGATGGGCGATCACCGCGATGCCACGCGGGTCACCCGCCGGCTGGTCGCGCTGCACCTCGATCGCACCGGCGGCGCCTTGGAGGGTGATCTTTTCGGTCTGGGAATTCATGGCTGGGATGGGTGGGCGGTCCGGCAGCGCCGGTCGGGGAGCACGGTACGAGCGGCGAGCTCGCGGGAAAGTTCAGCGCCCGACGTCGGCGGGCAAGAGGAGCCGCTCGACGACCTCGCCGTTCTTCAGGTGCGACTCGACGATCTCGTCGATGTCGTCGGCATCGACGAAGGTGTACCAGACGGCTTCCGGGTAAACCACCGCCACCGGCCCGCCGGCGCAGCGATCCAGGCACCCCGCCTTGTTGACCCGCACCTTGCCGGGCCCGGAGAGCCCCGCTTCCTTCACCTTCGCCTTGCAGCGATCGAAGCCTTCCTGCGCGTTGTGCATGGCGCAGGAGTCTTCGCCGTTCTTGCGCTCGTTGAGGCAGAAGAAGATATGGCGGCCGTAGTAGCCGGACGCGGCAGGGTTGGGACTGGGCATCGGTCGATTTTAATGACGCCATCCCGACATCGGCGCTACGACGCGAGCCGCCCCCTGCGGGACAGGGCCGCCACCACGTACGCCAGCACCGCGAAGGGCCAGATCCACCCCAGCCACTGGGCCAGCCCGTGAAAGCGGATGAATCGCCCCTGCTCCCAGGTGGCCAGGGTCTGCGCGAAGTACGCGCTCTCGGGGGCCTGGTTCAGCAGGCTCAGCTGGAGCACGAGCCCCACCAGCAACAACGCCGCGCAGAGGCGCCGCGGCGCCGCCACGAGCAGCACGCCCGCAACGAGTGCAGCCGCCATGCCGACCTGAACGGGAAGATCCAGCCACGCCCAGGCATGCGCGGGGCCGTAGCTCAAGGCCGCCGACAGCGCCGACGCCGCGAAGCCCGCCAGAAAGATCAGCGGGAGCAGCACCGCGCGCTGCACCACCGTGCGCGCCACCAGGTAGCCCAGCAGGCAGGGCACCAGCGCACCGAGCATCACGCACAGCAGTTCCACCGCGGGCACCAGGGGCTCGAGCTCGAACTGGCGCACAGGCAACCAGTCGATGAAGGGCGTGTCGAGCAGCCATTCGGAGATCGCGACCTCGAGCCGCTCGAACACCTGCCCCAGCCCGAAGGTGACGGCGGCCGGAAACAGCAGGGCGAACGGCCAGAGCGCGAGCAGCACGAGGGCGCCGCGCGAATCTTCGACGAACCATTGCGAGCGCGCACGGCCCCAGTGCGCCACCGCCCCCAGGCGCTCGAGCGCCACCGCCAGCACGGCGCCCAGGACCGTGCCGGTCGTGTTCAGCCCCAGGTCGACGTTGGAAGGGATGCGCACGGGCAGGTAGCTCTGCAGCGTCTCCATTGCGAAGGCGATCGCCGCGCCGGCCGCGGTGGCGCGCAGCACCGCGCCCCAGACACCGGCGGTCCGGCGCGTGCGCAGCACCGCGAGGGCGCACAGGAAGCCGAAGGGCACGTAGCCCGCGACGTTGACCGCGAAGTCGAAACCCGTCCAGTACTTGGGCCAGGGCGCCGACAGATAGGCCCAGGGCGCGATGCCCTGGTCGCGCCAGTCGGCAAAGGGATAGAGGCTCGCGTAGACGATCAGCGCCGCGTAGGCGAGCGCGAGGGGAAGCGCGGCGGACTTGTGCGGCTTCTCCACCGTGTCCATCGGGCTCAGAAGGGCTTCACGACGACCAGGATCACGATACCCAGCAGCAGCAGCACCGGCAACTCGTTGAACCAGCGGTACCAGCGGTCGTTGCGCTGGTTGCCTCCCGCCGCAAAACGCCGCAGCAGCACGCCGCAGCCATGGTGATAACCGATGACCACCAGCACCAGCGCCAGCTTGGCGTGCATCCAGCCGTTGCCCGGCCCACGCCCGATGCCGTAGCCCAACCAGAGCCACAGGCCGAAGCCCAGCGCCGGGACGGCCAGGAAAGTGGTGAACCGCAGCAGCTTGCGCGCCATCAGCAGCAGGCGTTCGCGCTCGGCGACCGACTCCGGCGGCACCATCGCAAGATTGACGAAGATCCGCGGCAGATAGAAAAGCCCGGCGAACCAGCTTGCGATGAAGACGATGTGGAGAGATTTGACCCAGAGCATGGCGGCAGTTTAGTGGTGCACCGCGCTGTCGCACGGGGTCGTCCCATAACGCCCGGGGAGTCCTGGACAAAAAAAAGCCCGACGTCTTCACGTCGGGCTGGGAAGCCCTTTTGCTGTCACACATCAAGGCACCCGCTCAGGGAGGAAAAGCGGGGAGCGGCAAGCCGCCCGCTTCAGAATTTAACAAAGACGAAACAAGGTTTCAAGCGACCAAGGCACTTTCTTTGTGATTCATAACTATTTATTTAGAACTTTATAGCTACGAATTTCCGTAGTTGTCAGACAACCTGTCCCGCAGGCGACAACACGACGGCCGAATGCTTCAGGCACAATTTTCGGGATTATGACGCGCTCCTCCTCTCCTCTTGCCATGTACCCCGCCGGCCGTCCGCGACGCCTTCGCCGGGACGCTTTCACTCGCAACCTGGTGCGGGAAAACACACTGACGGTCAACGACCTGATCTACCCGGTGTTCGTCCAGGAAGGCGAGAAACGGCGCGATGCCGTCGCCTCGATGCCCGGCGTGGAGCGCCTGAGCCTGGACCTGCTGCTGCCGGTTGCCGAGCAGTGCGTGGCGGCCGGCATTCCGGTGATGGCGCTGTTTCCGGTGATCGATGCGAGCCTCAAGACGCCGGCCGGCGACGAGGCGTTCAACCCCGACGGGCTGATCCCCCGCGTGGTCGCCGCCCTCAAGTCGCGCTTCCCCGAACTCGGCGTGATGACCGACGTGGCCCTGGACCCCTACACCAGCCACGGGCAGGACGGCCTGCTCGACGACAACGGCTACATCGTCAACGACACCACCGTCGAAGTGCTGGTGAAGCAGGCACTCACACAATCGCAAGCTGGCGTGGACATTGTGGCGCCCAGCGACATGATGGACGGCCGCATCGGCGCCATCCGCGCGGCGCTCGAAGCCCGCGGCGACGTTCACACGCGCATCATGGCCTACAGCGCCAAGTACGCCAGTGCCTTCTACGGCCCGTTCCGCGACGCCGTCGGCTCGGCCGCCACGCTCGGCAAGAGCAATAAAAAGGTCTACCAGATGGACCCCGGCAACAGCGACGAAGCGCTGCGCGAGGTAGCGCTGGACATCGCCGAAGGCGCCGACATGGTGATGGTCAAGCCCGGCATGCCTTACCTGGACATCGTGCGCCGCGTGAAGGACGAATTCCATGTGCCGACCTTCGCCTATCAGGTGAGCGGTGAATACGCGATGCTCAAGGCCGCCGCCCAGAACGGCTGGCTCGACCACGATGCCGTGGTGCTCGAAAGCCTGCTGGCCTTCAAGCGGGCGGGCGCCGATGGCGTGCTCACCTACTTTGCGCTTGACGCCGCGCGCCTGCTACAAAAATAATAGCTACCCAGGCCCATGGCACATGGGCGAGCTGGGCGGTTTGATGGAAAACCAAGGTCGGGCCATGCGCATCTTCGAAATCAACCGCTCGCAGGTCAGCGAGCATCCGGCGCTCACGCCATTGGCCGTGCCGGGCGCGTGCGCCGCCAATGGCTATCTCTGGATTTCGCTCACGCGCGAGGAATTCCGCGCCTCGCTGGCGGAGGTCCAGCAGATCCTCCAGGCGCTGTGCCAGACCCAGCTGGTGGACCTGCACGTGGCCGACCTCCTCAACGACCAGTTGCCCTCGCACTACGACTACACCTCGCAGTACGACGTGCTGGTGTTCCGACGCCTGGCGACCAGCCAGGGGCAGGCGGCGCTGGGCAATGGCAAGGGCAATGGCAACGAAGCCCCGCCCATCCCTGCGTCTCCCAAGCCCCGGGGCGGCCCGCCCGTGTTGCGCCGCGTCGACACCCGTCCGGTCGGCTTTGCCGTGTTCGACCGGGTGCTGCTGTCGGTGCATCCGGAGGACGGCGCCGTGCGCGACGCCTTCGCCGCGCGGCTGCTGGCGGCCGGGTCGTCCGACGACCGCGGCGCCCCCGCGCTGGACGTGCGCGCAACGTCCACGCGCGTGCCCACCGGGCCATCGGACCTGATGCTGCGCGTCATCAACCAGATCGTCGACGGCTACCTGGACCTGCGGCGCGAGCTCACCAGGCAGCTGGATCACTGGCAGACCGAACTGATCGATCCGCGCAGCCGTTTCACCAACTGGGGAGCGCTGATGGAGGCAAGGCAGTCGCTGCACCACCTGGACGAGATCTGCGAAGACCAGCGCGCCGCCATGCAGGACTGGATCGACTCGCTGGAGACCCTGCCCGCGCCCAAGGGCGAGGCGGAGCAGCGCGAGCGGGAGCTGATCATGATCCGAAGCCGCGACGTGCTGGAGCACATCGAGCGGGTGGTGCACCACGTGCACCGGCTCGAGCAGAACGCCGAGACGGCCGTGCAGATGCACTTCAGCGTCCAGGGCCACCGGGCCAACGACATCATGCGGGTGCTCACGGTGCTGACCGCCATCTTCCTGCCGCTGAACCTGATCGCGGGAATCTTCGGCATGAATTTCGAGTTCATTCCGCTGGTGCACAAGGCCGACGGCTTCTGGATCGCGATGACCGCCATGCTGGTCATCGCGGTGCTGCTGGTGCTGGTCTTCTGGCGCAAGCGCTACCTCGCGCGAACGCGATAACCGCTCGCCCAACGCAAAAAGGCCACGCTTTCGCGTGGCCTTTTTGCTGAGCTGCCCCGAGGGGCGGGCTCTTTTCCTTACTTGGCGGTAGCGCCGGTGCCTTGCTGGGCTTGAACGCGTGCGTCCATCGGGTGGGTCATCGTCGAGACGACCTTGCTGTTGACGCGCGAACCCGAGGTCACGTTCTGGTCGGGAGCGTAGGCAGTGCGAACGGCTTCGGCTTCGACGATGGCGCGGTCCTTCGACACGGCGACGGTTTCCGGGCCGCGCGAACCGCGGGTCACGTTCTGGTTAGGAGCCGCTGCGGTGCGCACGGCTTCGGCGCCGACTTCGTCGCGGCTCTTGGTCGAGACGGCGGTGTTCACGCCTTGGTACGTTTCAGCTTGGGCGCCGGTAGCGGCCAGGAGGGTCAGAGCAGCGGCGGCGAGGATGTGCGAGGTCTTCATGTCAATTCCTTGTGTTCGTCGGATGGTTTGTCCACCAGGCTTGCTCGGTCGCTTGCCTGTGCGGCGAGTTTCAGACGAAATTCCCTAGAGAAAACGCTCGGATCAGAGACACGGTGTTTCCTCTATTGAAACAATGCCGACACATTGGCATGCACATGGAAAAAGGCCGGGGCCGCATGCACGGCCCCGGCCTTTTTCGAAACACGAGTCTTCAGCCTAGCGGCCGGCGGGCGCCGCTTGAAACTGCGGCGGGACTTCGCTGTTCGCGAAGGCGCGGCGGTCCAGGTTCTGGTTCGGCGCGTGGGCGGCGGCAACCGCTTGCGCGCGGATCGAGGCCCGATCGAGGTGGCTCGGTTGCGTGGTCAGGGGCGAGGCCACCACGTCGCCGTACACATTGCCGCGGCGCGCGGCGGCGGCGCCTTCGGCGTCCGCCTGCGCACGGCTCCCGGTGATCTTCAGCGGCTGCACCGGCTCGAAACCCTGTGCGTGCGCACCGACGGCCGTCAGGATCGACAGGGCAGCAACGGCGATGATGTTCGGGGTGTTCATGGTTCGGCTCCTTCGCGTGGCACAAGTGTGACGCAGGTCACCTCGGAAAAACGCCGGAGAATCGAACCACCGCGTTCCTCGAACGGAAACAATGGGCTCTTTGACATGGACAGTCTCGATCTGATCAGAACCTTCCGCGAGGTCGCCTCGCACGGCAGCTTTTCGCAGGCGGCCAAGAAGCTGGACATGTCGAAGGCCACCGTCAGCAAGTACGTGGCCGAGCTCGAAACCCGCTTCGGCGTGCGGCTTCTGAACCGCTCCACGCGCTCGGTGAGCCTCACCGACGCCGGGCAATTGCTGCTCGATCGCAGCACCCCGGTGCTCGAAATGGTCGAACTCACCCAGGCCGAGCTGCAGGATCGCGCCAGCCAGCCCGCCGGGCGCCTGCGGATCTCGGCGCCCCACGGCATGGGCAACGGCGAGTTCCCCAACCTGCTGGCCGACTTCATGCGCTATTACCCCGACGTGAGCATCAGCCTGCAGCTGACCAATCGCACGGTGGACCTCGCCGAAGAGGGCATCGACGTCGACATCCGCAGCGGCCCGGTCGAGGACGCCAACCTCATCGTGCGCAAGCTCCGGCTCATGGAGATGGTGGTCTGCGCCTCGCCGGTCTACTGGAAGAAGCACGGCAAGCCCGAGCACCCGCACGATCTGGCCGGGCACGACGCGCTCACCCACTCCCTGCTGGGCGCCCAGCCGGTGTGGCGCTTCGACGATGGCGGCAAGCCGCTGGACGTGCACGTCAAGAGCCGCATGGACTGCACCGAAGGCGCGCCGCTGATCCGGGTGGCGATGCGCGGCTTCGGCGTGATCTACCTGCCCTCGATCCTCGTGCAGTCGCACATCGAGCACGGCGAGCTCGTGCCGGTGCTGCAGGACTACACGCGCAAGGACATGTGGCTCTCGGCCGCGTACCTGCAGCGGCGCCACAACAGCGCCGCGCTGCGCGCGCTGCTCGATTTCCTGCAGACCCGCGTGGGCGACGGACCGGGCCTCAAGCGCTAGCCGCGACATGAAAAAAGCCCGGCGCGTACCGGGCTTTTTCTTGCGCCTATCGACCGATCAGCCGACGTGCTTCGCGAAGAACGCCAGCGTGCGTTCGCGTGCCAGCTTGGCCGCATCCGCGTCGTACGAGCCGCGCTGGTCGCAATTGAAGCCATGGCCCACGGGGTAGACATGCACTTCCACCTCGGGGTGCGCCTTCTTGAAACTCTCGATGGTGTCCAGCGGAATCCAGTGGTCCTGGTTGCCGAAGTGCGCCAGCACCGGCACCTTGGGTTGCCGCGCGGTTTCTTGGGGCGAGGTCATGCCGCCGCCGTAGTACGGTGCCGCGGCCGCCAGGCCCGGCAGCAGGCTGGCGGCACGCCAAGCCAGCAAACCGCCCCAGCAGTAGCCCACGATGCCGACCTTGCCGGCCTTCGCTGCGTAGGCGATGGCGGCCTCGATGTCCTGCAGCACGCCGGGCGCGGGGAGCGCCTCGGCCGCGGCCTTCAGGGCGGAGCCCTCCTTCATGTCCTCGTCGCTGTAGCCGAGCTCGACGCCCGGTTTCACGCGCTGGAAGGTCGCCGGTGCGACCGCGAGATACCCCTCGGCCGCATAGCCGTCGGCCACCGAGCGGATGTGCGAGTTCACGCCGAAGATTTCCTGCACCACGACCACCGCGCCGCGCGGCTTGCCCGCGGGTTCGGCCACGTAGGCGGGAAAGCTGAAGCCGTCCTTGGCTGTGAGATCGATGAATTGGCCCATGTTCGTCATGCTCCTGATAGCGATTGAATAAAGAAGGTTGTCGTCACTGGCGCAGCGCCCGCTCGACGAAATCGAGCCGGTCCTGCCCCCAGAAAATCTCGCCATCGATCACGTAGCTCGGCGCGCCGAACACCTGGATGTCGATGGCTTCCTGCGTATAGGCCTCGTAGCGCTCCTGCACCGCCTGGCTTTGCGATTGCTCCGAGCGCTTCGCGGGCAGCCCGCATTCGACGACCAGCGCTTCGAGCACGTTCGGATCGCCGATGTTCCGCTCCTGCACCCACACCGCCGCGAACACCGCGGTGCAGACGCGCATCGCGGCCTCGGTGCCGTCGTGGATATCGGCCGCGATGATGATCCGCGCGGCGTCGTCGCTGGCCACCGGAAAGAACTTGGGCCTGGTGTTCATCGGCAGGCCCAGGTGCCGCGAGAACCGCGCCATCTCCACCAGCCGGTAGGCCTGGCGCTGCGGCGCCCGCTTGCCCAGCGGCAGTCCGCCGGACACCGGGAACACGCTGCCCATGTCGATGGGCCGCACGCGCACTGTGGCGCCCGCCTCGGCCGCGATCGCCGCGAACCGGGTATGACCCAGATAGGTCCACGGGCTCTGGGGCGCAAAGTAGTAGTCGATCGTCTTGCCAGTGAGCATTCAGTAACCTCCGTGCTTCGCACTGCGGTGCGAGCTTGCTTGGGGCGGCCCGGCGCTGGGCTCATGCGCCAGCCCTCGGATGATGTAATCCAAGGCGACGGTTTTAACTGACACACAGTTTCTCTGCAGGAGGTAGGTTTTGAATCCAGTGCTATTGATCACCGGCGGTGGGCGCGGCATCGGTGCCGCCACCGCCCTCCTGGCCGCGCAGCGCGGCTATGCGGTGGCCGTCAACTACGCCAGCAACTCGCTGGCCGCCGACGAGGTGGTTCGCACCATCCGCGCCGGCGGCGGCACCGCCATCGCCGTGCAGGCCGACGTGGGCGACGAAGCCCAGGTGATCTCGATGTTCGAGAAGGTCGATGCCAAGCTCGGCCGCCTCACCGCCCTGGTCAACAACGCCGGCGTGGTCGACGTGCAGGCGCGCGTGGACGAGATGAGCGTCGCGCGGCTGGAGCGCATGTTCCGCATCAACGTGATCGGCAGCTTCGTCTGCGCCCGCGAAGCCGTGCGCCGCATGAGCACGAAACACGGCGGCGAGGGCGGCGCCATCGTCAACATCTCCAGCGGTGCCGCGCGGCTCGGGTCGCCGGGCCAGTACGTCGACTACGCGGCCAGCAAGGCCGCCATCGACACCCTGACCATCGGCCTGGCGAAGGAAGTGGGCGACGAAGGCATTCGCGTCAACGCGGTACGCCCCGGGCTGATCGACACCGAAATCCACGCCTCCGGCGGCATGCCCCATCGCGCCGCCGAGCTCGCCCCCACCGTGCCGATGAAGCGCACCGGCAGTCCCGAGGAAATCGCAGGCGCCATCCTCTGGCTGCTGTCCGCCGAAGCCAGCTACACCACCATGGCTCTCCTCGACGTGACCGGAGGAAGGTGAGCATGAGCACCTCGATGGACCTCATCAAGCCGCTGGTCACGCTGGTGGCCATCGTCAACCCGCTGGCCATCGTGCCCTTCTTCATCCACTACACGCAGGGGTACACCGATGCGCAGCGCCGGCACACGGTGCGCATGTCGGCGTTCAGCGCGTTCGTGGTCATCGCGGTCAGCGCGCTCATCGGGCTGCAGCTGCTGGCCTTCTTCGGGATCTCGATCGCGAGCTTCCAGGTGGGCGGCGGGCTGCTGCTGCTCATGAGTTCGCTGTCGATGCTCAACGCGCAGCCGGCCGAGAGCAAGACCAACGTCGAGGAGCTGCGAGCCACCGAGGTGAAGGCCTCGATGGGCGCTTCCATCGCGGTGGTGCCGCTCACCATTCCCCTCCTCACCGGTCCGGCCGCGATCTCCACCGTGGTGATCTACGCCGACAAGGCGCAGCACCTGTGGGAGCTGGCGGTGCTGGTGGGCTACGGCGTGGTGGTGGCGCTGGCAACGGCGCTGGCCTTTTCGCTCGCACAGCCGATCGCGCGCGTGCTGGGCAAGACGGGCATCAACATCATGACGCGGCTGATGGGCCTGATCCTCGCGGCGCTGGCCGTCGAGGTGATGGCCGACGGGCTCGGCAAGCTGTTCCCGATCCTGTCGAAGGTCGCCTGACCGAGTGGCCCAGGCTCAGGCTCAGGCCAGCATCTTCTCGATGATCTTCCAGTGCGCGGGCTCCACCGGCGTGATCGACAGCCGGTTGCCCTTGCGCAAGACGATCAGCTCGGCCAGCTCGGGCCTGGCGCGCAACTCGGGCAACGCCAGCAGCCGGGTCTTGCGCACCGCCTGCACGTCGACCAGCAGCCAGCGCGGATCGTCGTTCTTGGCGCTCGCGTCGTAGTACGGCGACTTCGCATCGAACTGCGTCGGATCGGGCTGGATGCCCGAGGCCACGCGCGCGATGCCGGCAATGCCCGGCTCCGGGCAGCCCGAGTGATAGAACAGCACGCCGTCGCCGACCTTCATGCCGTCGCGCATGAAGTTGCGAGCCTGGTAATTGCGCACGCCGGTCCACGCCACGGTGGCGCCGGGCGCGGCGAGCGCGTCGTCGATGGAGACTTCGTCGGGCTCGGATTTCATCAACCAGTACTGGGGCATGGCGTTCTCGCGAAGATGTGTTTTCGCGGAATATAGCCGCTCGCCCCGGTACTGCGCGATGGCCTACGGCGTCACGTAGTCAGAGACGACGACCCACTTCCCGTCCTTGATCTGCGACAGCCGCGACTGCTCGTTGCCCAGCCGCTTGGTGGCGGTGTAGTTGCTCTTGGGGCTGCCGAACATGTCGGGCTCGAAGGTCATGCTGTCCATCGCCTTGATGAAGCTGTCGGTCGTCAAGTTGGGGCCGGCCTTGGTCGCCGCCTTGATGAACGAATCGACGATCACGTAGCCGTACACCGAGAACACCGTCGGGTCTTCGTTGAACTTGGTCTTGTACTTGTTGGCCCAGAAGCGCAGCGGCTGCGACTGCTCGTCGGTGTAGGGGTTCTGCACCGTCATGGTCGCGTAGACGCCGTCCATCGCCTTGCCGCCCAGCTTGTGGATGAGGTCGGTGTAGGCCGCGCTCGAGCCGATGAAGGTCGGGTTGAAGCCGGTCTTGCGCGACTCGCCCACGGTGCCGATGGTCTCGCGGATGATCGTGCCCAGCACTACCAGATCGCAATTCGCGGCCTTCATCTTGGCGACCTGCGAGCTGAAGTCGGTGGCGCCGCGCTTGAACGAGGTCTTCTCGGTCAACTCCATGTTCGCCGCCTTCAGCCCCGCCTCGGCGCCGCGCTGCACTTCGAGGCCGAACTCGTCGTCCTGGTAGATCGTGCAGACCTTCTTGGCGCCCTTGTCCTTGATCATCTTGGGCAGGGCCAGGCGGATCTGGTCGTAGTAGGTGGCCGCGAACGAATACTTCAGCCGGTTCAGCGGCTCGTACATCTCCCGCGCCGCGGTGATCGGCATGTAGTTGACGATGTTCTTGTCGAACTGCACCGGCATCGCCGCCATGTTCTGCGCCGTGCCGATGTGGCCGGCCATGATGAAGATCTTTTCCTGGTTCACCAGCTTCTGCGCGGCCAGCACCGCCTTCTTCGGGTCGTAGCCCGAGTCCTCCACGAAGAGCTTGAGCTTGCGGCCATTGAGGGTGCCCTGCTCGTTGAGCTCGTCCACGCGCAGCTGCATGCCGTTGCGCGCCTGCTTGCCGAAGCCCGCGAGCGGACCCGACAGGTCCTGGATCGTGCCGATCCGGATCTCGTCCTTGCTCACGCCCTGTTGCTGCGCGGACGCGAGCGTCGCGATCAGGCCCAGCACGGCCAGAGTCGTCACTGTCTTGAGCTTCATGCGGTTGTCTCCTCGGGTTGACACAAAAAACGTTGGCCCCGTCAGCGGTACATCGCTTCGATCCGCTGCGCGTACTTCGTCTGCACCAGCTTGCGCTTGAGCTTCATCGTGGGCGTGAGCTCCTCGTCCTCGGCACTCAGTTGCGTCTCGAGCAGGAAGAACTTCTTGATCTGCTCCACGCGCGCGAACTTCGCGTTGACGCGATCGACCTCGCCCTGGATCAGGTCCAGCACCTCCTGCGCGCGCGTGAGGCTCTCGTAGTTGCTGAACGGCACGTCGTTGTCCTGCGCAAACTTCTCGACGTTCTCCTGATCGATCATCACGATCACCGTCAGGTAGGGTTTCTTGTCGCCGATCACCACCGCGTCGGTGACGTAGGGGCTGAACTTGAGTTCGTTCTCCAGCTCGCTCGGCGTGATGTTCTTTCCACCTGCCGTGATGATGATGTCCTTCATGCGGTCGGTGATGCGGAAATACCCTTCCGCGTCCACCAGCCCGACGTCGCCGGTGTGCAGCCAGCCGTCCGCGTCGATGGTCTCGGCCGTCTTCTCCGGCAGGTTGAGGTACCCCATGAAGACATTGGGGCCGCGCACCAGGATCTCGCCCGTCCCGGGGTCCAGCCGCACCTCGTTGTAGCTGGTGGCCGGGCCGATGGAGCCCGGGGCGATGCGCGACGGCGGCACGCCGGTGGAGGCGCCGCACGACTCGGTCATGCCCCACACCTCCAGCATCGGCACGCCGAGCGCGAGGTACCAGCGCACGAGGTCGGGCGAGATCGGCGCCGCGCCGGTCACCAGGAATCGCGCGCGGTGGATGCCGATGAGCTTGCGCACGTTGTTGAGCGCCAGCCAGCGCGCGATGCGGAACTTCAGGCGCAGCCCCGCGCCGATCGGTTTGCCCTGCAGCACGCGCTCGGCGATCTGCTGGCCCACGCCGATGCTCCAGCCGTAGGCAGCCTGCTGCAGGCGGCTCGCTTCCTTCAGCGCGATCATCACGCCCGAATAGAACTTCTCCCACACGCGCGGCACGGCCGTGAACACCGTGGGCGAAATCTCGCGCACGTTCTCGGGCACGGTCTCGGGGTTCTCGACGAAGTTGAGGATGGAGCCGGTGTACATCGCGAAGTACTCCCCGCCCATGCGCTCGGCGATGTGGCACAGCGGCAGGAAGCACATGCGCTCGTCGGTCTCGCCCTGCGCGAGCAGCGTGTTGTAGCCACGCATGGTGTAGACCAGCCCGCGGTGGCTGTGCATCGCGCCCTTGGGCTTGCCGGTGGTGCCGGAGGTGTAGACGAGGATCGCCAGGTCTTCGGCGCGGCAGGCGGCGATGCGTTGTTCCAGCGCCTGCGGGTTGGCCTTCATGTGGTCGCGGCCGAGCGCGCGCAATGCATCGAGGCTGATGACGCCGGGGTCGTCCAGCTCGCGCAGGCCCTCCATGTCGAACACGATCACCTTGCGCAGCAGCGGCAACTGCGCGCGCACTTCGAGGGCCTTGTCGAGCTGCTCGTCGTCTTCCACGAAGAGCACGGTGGTGCGCGAGTCCTCGCAGAGATACGTGACCTGCGAGGCCGCATCGGTGGGATAGATGCCGTTCGAAACGCCGCCGCAACTGAGCACGGCCACATCGCACAGCACCCATTCGATGACGGTGTTGGAGAGGATCGACGCGCACTCGCCATGCCCGAAGCCCAGCGCCAGCAGGCCGCCCGCGATCTCGCGCACGGCCTCGGCGGTCTGCCGCCAGGTCCAGGTGCGCCAGATGCCGAACTCCTTCTGGCGCATCCAGACCTTGTCGCTGCGCATTTCCACGGCTTTCCAGAAGACGGCCGGGATGGTGTCGCCCGGTACCACGACATCGAGCCGGGGCTGCAGGTGCGCCAGGTCCCAGAGGCCGGCAGGAGCGCGCAAGGCGGCAGTGCTCATGTCATCTCCAGTTCTTCTTCTTTTTCCAGCGCCGCTCGCCGCGCACGCCGTCGTCTTTCACGCCGAGGTAGAACTCCTTGATGTCTTCCTTCTCGCGAAGGCGATCGCAGGAATCCTCCATGACGATGCGCCCGTTCTCCAGCACGTAGCCGTGGTCGGCGGCGTTGAGCGCCATGTTGGCGTTCTGCTCGACCAGGAGGATCGTGGTGCCGCGTTCGCGGTTGATGCGCACGACGATCTCGAAGATCTCCTTCGTCAGCTTGGGGCTCAGGCCCAGGCTGGGCTCGTCCAGCAGGATGAGATGCGGCGCGGCCATGATCGCGCGCGAGATCGCGAGCATCTGCTGCTGCCCGCCGGAGAGAAGACCGGCGTCCTGCGTGGCGCGCTCGCGCAGGATGGGGAAGTAGGTGTAGACCGTCTCCATGTCCCGCGCGACGCCGTCGCGGTCCTTGCGGGTGTAGGCGCCCATCAGCAGGTTGTCTTTCACCGAGAGAAGCGGGAACACCTCGCGCCCCTCGGGCACGTGGCTCAGGCCCTGTTGCACGATGAAGGCGGGGTCCTTGGCGGTGATGTCCTTGCCCTGGAATTCGATGCTGCCCTTGCGCGGATCGATGATCCCGGAGATGGTCTTCAGGATCGTCGTCTTGCCCGCGCCGTTCGAGCCGAGCACGGTCGCGATCTCGCCCTGCCTGACCTTCAGGCTCACGCCGCGGATGGCCTTGATGGGGCCATAAGCGCTCTCGACATTGAGCAGTTGCAGTACCACGTCGCTCATGCCGCCACCCTCCGCAAGCTGCTCACGTCGTCCACGGTGCCGAGATACGCCTCGATGACGCGCGCATCCGCCTGCACCTCGCGCGGCGTGCCGGTGGCCAGCACCTCGCCCTGGTTCATCGCGAGCACGCGGTCGGACACCTTCGAGACCAGCGACATGTCGTGCTCGACCATCAGCACCGACACGCCCAACTCATGCTGGATGTCCTGGATCCAGAACGCCATGTCCGCCGTCTCCTCGACATTGAGCCCCGACGACGGCTCGTCCAGCAGCAGCAGCTTGGGCTCGGTGCACAGCGCGCGCGCCAGCTCCACCACCTTGCGCACGCCGTAGGGCAAACCGGCCACCATCGAATCGCGGTGATGCTGCAGATCGAGCAGCTCGATCACCTGCTCGGCCTTCTCGCGCGCCGCGATCTCGGCGCGCCGTGTGGCGGGCGTGAAGAACACCTCGCTCCAGAACCCCGTCTGCCGGTGCGTGTGGCGGCCGATCAGCAGGTTGTGCAGCACGGTCGCGTGCTCGAAGAGCTCGATGTTCTGGAAGGTGCGCGCGATGCCCAGCGCAGCGATCGCATGCGGCGCCTGCCGCGTCAGCGCGAGCGGCCCGGCCGGCTCGCCGTGCCATGTGATCTCGCCCGTGGTCGGCGTGTAGATGCGGCTGATCAGGTTGAACACGGTCGTCTTGCCCGCGCCGTTCGGGCCGATCAGCGTGAACACCTCGCCGCGCCGCACATCGAAGCTCACCTTGTTGACCGCGAGCACGCCGCCGAAGCGCACGCTCAGGTCCTTGGCAGAAAGGAGGATGTCGCCGTCGCTGTTCATCTCAACCGGTCCGACTTGGCGAAGGACTTCTGCCGTTTGAACAACCCCTTGCGGTAGAACGGGAAGAGTTGCAGGTACGTCCTGACTTTGAGCCAGCGGCCGTAGAGCCCCAGCGGCTCGAACAGCACGAACGTGATGAGCACCACGCCGTACACCAGCCCCTGCAGGCCCGGCGCCTGCCCGATCACTGCCGGCAGCCAGTCCTTGCCCATCGAGATGAGCTGCGGCATCGCGATCAGGAAGATCGCGCCCAGGAACGCGCCGTGCACCGAGCCCAGGCCGCCGATCACCACCATCAGCAGCAGGTCGATCGACTGCAGGATGTTGAACTGGTCGGGCGAGATGAAGCTCAGCTTGTGCGCATACAGCGCGCCACCGAGCCCCGCGAGCGCGGCCGAGATCGCGAACGACATCGTCTTGTAGCGCGCGAGGTGGATGCCCATGCTCTGCGCCGAGATTTCCGAATCGCGGATGGCGACGAAGGCGCGCCCGGTCGGCGAGCGCAGCAGGTTCAGGATGCCCAGCGTGCTGAGCACCGCCACCACCAGGCACAGGAAGTAGAAGCCGTCGCCCGAACCCAGCGACCACCCGAAGAGCTGCGGCGACTTCACATGCAGCCCCGCGTTGCCGCCCGTCACGCTCTCCCAGCGCGCGAACACTTCCTCGACGATGAAGCCGAACGACAGCGTCGCGATGCCCAGGTAGATGCCCTTCACGCGCAGCGCCGGCAAGGCGACCACCACACCGACCGCCGCCGACAGCGCCGCGGCCGCGAGCAGCGCGAGCGGGAACGGCACGCCCATGTTGGTCAGCACGCCCTGCGTGTACGCGCCCGTGCCGAGGAACGCCGCGTGCCCGATGGAGAACTGCCCCGTGAAGCCCGCCAGCAGCATCAAGCCCAGGCCGACGATGCCGTAGATCAGCACGAAGGTCAGTTGCGCGAGCCAGTATTCCTCGATCACCCACGGCGCGGCGATGAGGAACGCGACGAGCAGGCCGTACCAGAACACATGGCCGCCGTGCCGCGCGAGGCGGATGTCCTGGTCGTAGCTGGTCTTGAAGATGTAGCGCATGAATCAGCTCCGACGCCGGGCCGCCCCAAGGCGGACCTGCGCCCCCTCGGGGGGCAGCGGGTACACGGAGTGACGAGCGTGGGGGCACATGTTCTAGACCTTCTTGCGCAGCTTTTCGCCGAAGAGACCGTTGGGCTTGATCATCAGCATCAGCAGCACCACGATGTACGGCGCCGTGTCCTTGAAGCCATCGGGCAGGTAGAACCCGGCGAACGATTCGACGATGCCGATCACCAGCCCGCCGACGATCGCGCCCGGCAGGCTGCCGAAGCCGCCCACCACCGCCGCCGGAAAGGCCTTCAGGCCGATGAACCCCATGTTCGCGTGCACGAAGGTGATGGGCGCGAGCAGCATGCCCGCGATGGCCGCGACCGCCGCGGCCAGCCCCCACACCAGCCCGTTGAGGCGCTTGACCGGAATGCCCATGTAGTAGGCCGCCAGCTGGTTCTGCGAGGAGGCCTGCATCGCGATGCCCAGCTTGCTGTAGCGGAACATCGCGAACAGCAACGCGCACAGGATGGCCGTGGCGACGATGATCGCGAGCTGCTCCAGGTTGACCACGAGTTCGCCCAGCTTCCAGATCTGGTCCTTGTAGGGCACGGGCAGCGTGTGGGTCTCGGTGCCGATGCCCGGCACCATGGTGATGAGGCCTCGCGCCACGTAGGCGATGCCGATGGTCAGCATCACGATGGAGAACTGCGGCTGCCCCAGGATCGGGCGGATCACCGCCAGCTCCAGCAGCACGCCGAAGGCCGCCATCGCCACCACCGCCAGGATCGCCGCGAGCCAGAACGGCAGGCCGAAGAGCGACATGCCGGCGAACGCACCGAAGGCGCCGAGCATCATCAGGTCGCCCTGCGCGAAGCTCACGGTCTCGGTGGCCTTGTAGATCAGCACGAACCCGAGCGCGATCAGCCCGTAGATGCAACCTTGCGCAATGCCCGACAGCAGGAGTTGGAGGATCTGCATGGGGCTCCTGTCTCCTGCCTACTGCCGGAAGCCGCCGGCCGCATCGTGCAGCGCGAGGCGGCGCGAGCCCGCCAGGATGTCGCTGGGTTTCAGGCCATAGACCTGGCGGATCGAATGGCTGAAGTGCGTCGAGTCGGGGTAGCCGGTATCGAGCGCGATGTCGGTGAGCGTGGTGGTCTGGCGCACGTAGCGCAGCAGGCTGCGCGCGCGCTTCCAGGCCCGGAAGGCGCGAAACGCCATGCCGGTCTCCTGCTTGAAGAGATGCAGGAAGCGCGAGAACGACAGGTGCACCGAGGCCGCGCAGTCCTCGGCCGAGGTGGGTGCGGACGGGTCGGCAACGAGCGCGTCGATGACCTTGCGGATGCGCGCATCGAGCATGCGTGGCGCGAGCGTTTCGCCGAAGAACAGCGCATCGAAATCGAAACCGTCGAAATCCGTGCCGCGTCCCGACGCGGCGAGCAGGTGTGCATGGGCATCGCGCATGCGCTTGGCGAAGGCCGGCGCATCGACCGGCCCGCAGTGCTGCATGAAGGCGGGCGTGCGCGCGGGATCGACCGACTCCGATTCGACCAGCAGGTTGAAGATCAGCGGATGCGGGCTCTCGACATGGTGCGGCACCTGCGGCGGCACCACGATGAGCTCGCCCGCCTGCCAGGCGCCGCCGCCGATGCGGATGCGGATCGGCGGCACGCCCGCGGGCGACACGTACACGCCGTGCCCGCCCATCGTGCGCTCGGCGGCCGCGCCGAGCAGGCCGGCGTAGAACACGCGCTGCGGCGTGAGCCACATGAGGCGTTCGCCCTGCCGTGCGCCACCGTTTTGCGGAGGCGCATTCCTTGCTCGCTGCATGGTGTTTGTCTCCTGCATCGGGTCTGGCCTGCCCTGCGGTGGGCCGCCTCGTGTTGGCTGGATCGTAGCGGCGCAACCCTCATGCGCGGCATGCATTTGCGCGGGGACTTTCCCTAGTCCGCCCCTAGCCTGCCGACAGTGCGCGATGCAACTCGGTGGCGCAAAGCGCAACGGCGGTGTTGGCCTCGTCCAGCACCTTGCCCATCGTGATGAAGCCATGGATCTGGCGCTCGAAGCAGACGTAGTTCGCGCGGTTGCCGGCGGCGGTGAGCGCCTCCGCATACGCGAGCCCCTCGTCGCGCAGCGGGTCGTAGCCGGCGGTGATCACGAGCGCGGGCGGCAGCCTGGACAGGTCGGTGTGCAGCAGCGGCGAAGCGCGCCAGTCGAGGTCGTGCTTGGCGTCGGTGATGTAGTGGTCGTGGAAGTACGTCATCGTGTCGCGCGTCAGCAGGTAGCCCTGCCCGTTCGCCTGGTGCGACGGGTGGCCGCGGCGCATGTCGGTGGCGGGATAGATCAGCAGCTGGAAGGCGATGGGCAGGTCACCCGCATCGCGCGCGGCGATCGCCACCACGGCCGCGAGATTGCCACCGGCACTGTCGCCGCCGACCGCCAGACGGCTTGCATCGAGGCCCAGCGTCGCGGCCTCGCGGCGCACCCAGCGCGTGGCGGCCAGCACGTCGTCGACGGCGGTGGGAAAGCGGTGTTCGGGGCCCATGCGGTAGTCGACCGCGACCACCGCGCAGCCCGCGCCGTTGGCCAGTTCCCGGCACAGCACGTCGTGCGTGTCGAGATCGCCGATGACCCAGCCACCGCCGTGGTAGTACACCAGCACCGGCAGCGGGCCGGCGCCCGAACCCAGCGGCCGGTACAGGCGCACCGGGATGGTGCCGTGCGGACCGTCCGCGGCGAGGTCGCGCACCTCGGCCACTTCCGCGGGCAGCGGCTGCGTGGCGGCGCGGCGCTCGCGGTAGAAGGCCCGCGCATCGGCGGGCGAAAGCGTGTGGGTCGGCGGAATGCCGCGCGCCTCGATGAAGTCGAGCAAGGCGCGCGCCTGGGGATGCAGCATGGTGTCTCCGGTGGATCGAGCTGACGGGCGCCCAGTGTGGAGCGCATCGCGCATGCGCGGTATCCGCATGCACCCGCACCCGATCTCGGCCTCCCGGCAAGCCCGCACCATGCCCGCGCCCCGGCAGCGCGGCTTGCGGAAACTGGCTACGGCTGTCGCGTGCGTCTGGAAGCTCAGGCCTTGCGGGGCTTCACGCGCGAGGCGGCTTCCTTGGCGAGCTTGCGCGCCGTGTCGGTATCGGCCGCGTGCACCAGCGCCACGCCCATGCGGCGCTTGGTGAAGCTCTCGGGCTTGCCGAACAGGCGGATGTCGCTGCCCGGCACCTGCAGCGCCTCGGCCACGCCGTCGAAGGCGATGCCGGTGGCATCGACGCCGCCGTAGATCACCGCGCTCGCGCCCGGGCTCTTGAGCGAGGTGTCGACCGGCAGGCCGAGGATGGCGCGCGCATGCAGCTCGAACTCGTTCTGCCACTGCGTGGCCATGGTGACCATGCCGGTGTCGTGCGGACGCGGGCTCACTTCGCTGAACCAGACCTCGTCGCCCTTCACGAAGAGCTCCACGCCGAAGAGGCCCTGGCCGCCCAGGTCGGCCGTGACGGCCTCTGCGATCTGCTGCGCCTTCTGCAGCGCGGCCGGTGCCATGGGGTGCGGCTGCCAGCTTTCCACATAGTCGCCGCTCACCTGCACATGGCCGATGGGGTCGCAGAACTTCGTTTCCACGGCGCCGGCCGCGTCTTTGGCGCGCACGGTCAGCAGCGTGATCTCGTAGTCGAAGTCGATGAAGCCCTCGACGATCACGCGGCCGTGGCTCACACGTCCTCCGGCCATGGCGTAGTCCCAGGCCTTCTGCACGTCGGCGGGGCCGTCGATCTTGCTCTGGCCCTTGCCGGAGCTGCTCATCACGGGCTTGACGATGCAGGGATATCCGATGCCGGCGTCGATGGCCGCCTGCAGCTCGGCCAGCGAGTCGCAGAACTTGTAGGGGCTGGTGGGCACGCCCAGGGTCTCGGCGGCCAGGCGGCGGATGCCTTCGCGGTCCATCGTCAAGCGGGCGGCGCGGGCCGTGGGAATCACGCGCACGACGCCCGCGTCTTCCAGCGCCTGCAGCGTTTGCGTGGCGATGGCCTCGATCTCGGGCACCACGAGCATGGGTTTCTCGGCCTCGATGAGCGCCTTGAGCTGCGCGGGGTCGCTCATGGTGATGGTGCGGGCGTGGTGGGCCACCTGCTGGCCGGGTGCGTTCTCGTAGCGGTCGACCGCGATGGTCTCGACGCCAAGGCGCTGCAGGGCGATCAGCACCTCCTTGCCGAGTTCGCCGGAGCCGAGCAGCATCACGCGGGTGGCGGAGGGGGAAAGGGGGGTGCCGAGGGTGGTCATGGTCGAAGTCGAAAAGAGAGAAAAAGAGAGAAAAAAAAGCAACCGCCGCACTGTAAGCCACCCGTGAACCCCGGTGTCGCGTCCGGGAACGGCACCCCGGCGGGGCTGCTTCACAATCGATGTCCTGCCGCGGTGGCCGCCTCGCGCCCCACCCGCTCCCCCTTCCCGTTTTTTGTACTTTCAAGGAGTTTTCTCATGACGATCCAGACCGTCGGCATCATCGGCGCCGGAACGATGGGCAATGGCATTGCGCAGGCCTGCGCGGTGTCCGGCGTCAATGTGGTGATGGTCGACGTCGCGCAAGCGGCGGTCGACAAGGGCCTGGCCACCGTCTCGGGCAGCCTCGACCGGCTGATCAAGAAAGAAAAGCTCACGCAAGAGCAGAAGGCCACCGCGCTCGCGCTGATCAAGGGCTCGACGAACTACGACGACCTGAAGGGCGCGCAACTGGTCATCGAAGCGGCCACCGAGAACCACGCGCTCAAGCTCAAGATCCTCAAGCAGGTCGACGAACTGGTGGCGCCCGAAGTCATCGTCGCGTCGAACACCTCGTCGATCTCGATCACGCAACTGGCGGCCGCCACCTCGCGTCCCGACCGCTTCATCGGCATGCACTTCTTCAACCCGGTGCCGATGATGGCGCTGGTGGAACTGATCCGCGGCTATCTCACGAGCGACGCCACGCACGACGCCGTCAAGGCGCTGGCCGAGAAGCTGGGCAAGTCGCCGATCACGGTGAAGAACGCGCCGGGCTTCGTGGTCAACCGCATCCTGGTGCCGATGATCAACGAGGCCTTCTTCGTTCTCTCCGAAGGCATCGCGACCGCCGAAGACATCGACGCCGGCATGAAGCTGGGCTGCAACCAGCCCATCGGCCCGCTGGCACTGGCCGACATGATCGGCCTGGATGTGTGCCTGGCGGTGATGGAGGTGTACCTCGAACAGTTCGGCGACTCCAAGTACCGCCCCTGCCCGCTGCTCAAGGAAATGGTCGCCGCCGGCCAACTGGGTCGCAAGACGGGCCGCGGCGTCTACACGTACTGAGTCGGCGTTCCATAAAAACAAGGAGACAAGAAACGCCATGACCGCCACACCCACCACACCGCCCGTCGAAGGCTGCATCGACACCCAGGTGCTCGACCACGTGCTGCTGATCGGCATCAACCGCCCCGCCAAGCGCAACGGCTGGACGCCGCCGATGTTCAAGCAACTGGCCGAGGCCTACACGCGCCTGGACGACGACCCGGCCCTGCGTGTGGGCGTGCTGCATGCCTTTGGCGACCACTTCACGGCGGGCCTGGACCTGCCCGCGGTCACCGAGTACATGAAGCGCGGCGAGAAGGCGATTCCCGCCGGGCTGGTGGAGCCGCACGACTTCGGCCTGCCCGACTACCGCCGCCGCACCAAGCCGATGGTGGTGGCGGTCAAGGGCATCTGCTTCACGGTCGGCATCGAGCTGATGCTGGGCGCGGACATCGTGGTGGCCGCCGACAACTGCCGCTTCTCGCAGATGGAAGTGCAGCGCGGCATCATGGCCACGGGCGGCGCCACGCTGCGCATGGCCGAGCGCGCGGGCGTGGGCAACGCGATGCTGCACCTGCTCACGGCCGACGAGTTCGACAGCGCCGAGGCGTACCGCCTTCACTTCGTGCAGAAGGTGGTGCCGGCCGGGCAGGAGCTCGATGCGGCGCTGGCCATTGCGCAGCGCATCGCGGCGCAGGCGCCGCTCGCGGTGGTGGCTACGCGGCTCAACGTGATCAAGGCCGTGGAACACGGGCCGCTCGCGGCGGTGTCGGAATTCATCGAGACGCAGAAGCGCCTCTCCAACAGCGAGGACGCGGCCGAAGGCGTGCGCTCCTTCGTCGAGCGCCGTCCCGCGCGTTTCAGCGGTCGATAGGCAAAGCTCGCCCCCAGGCTTCGCGCACTTCGTGTCGCTTCTCCTTCCCCCTACCGGGGGCGACACCTGCAGCCCGGCAAAGCCGGTTCTGCGGTGCCTCCCGACTGAATCTCGCCAGTTGCATGAATCCCGTTTTTTCACCGGAGCCCATTGCATGCCATTCTTTCGTTCTGTTGTCTTTCAACGCACGGCGGTCGCCGCCGCCTTCACACTGCTCGCCGTGAACACCTCCTACGCACAGACGCCGGCACCCGCCGCGCTGCCCGACCCCGCGGCCACCTCGGTCGATGCGCTGGGCTGGATGAAGGGCTTTCCGCCGCCGCCCGACAAGCAGATCACCTTCGACAACCCGGCCGGCGGCGTGTTTCCGCGCACGCGCTGGAGCTTCTCGCACGTGCGCGAGACGGTGCCCACGGCCAACGTGTGGCGCGGCAGCGGTGCGGCGAGCCCCTTGCCTTCGGCGCCGCGCGACGACATCGAGGCGGTCACCTTCAAGCCCCTTGGAAGCGCAGGCAGCGAAGAGACCGTGACCTTCGCGCAGATGATCCCGCGCACCTACACCGACGGCATCCTCGTGATGCACCGCGGCCGCGTGGTCTATGAAAAGTACTTCGGCGCCCTCACGCCCGAGCGGCCGCACATCGCGATGTCGGTGACCAAGTCCTTCGTCGGAACGCTCGCGGCGATCCTCGCGGACGAGGGCAAGCTCGATCCGTCGGCGCCCGTCACCAAATACCTGCCGGAGCTCAAGGACACGGCGTATGGCGATGCCACCGTGCGCCAGGTGATGGACATGACCATCGGCGTGCACTACTCCGAGAACTACGCCGACCCGAAGGCCGAGATCTGGGACTACGCACGCGCCGGCGGCATGTTGACGCAAGGGCCGAACTACACGGGCCCCAAGTCGTTCTACGAATTCCTCGTGACGCTCAAGAAGGAAGGCGCGCACGACACCGCCTTCGCCTACAAGACGGTGAACGCCGAGGTGCTCGCGTGGATCCTGCGGCGCGCGAGCAACCAGTCGCTGGCCGACCTCTTGAGCGAGAAGATCTGGCGCCGCATCGGCGCCGAGCAGGACGCGTACTTCATGGTCGACCGCATCGGCACCGAGTCGGGTGGCGGCGGCTTGAACACCGTGCTGCGCGACCTCGCGCGCTTCGGCGAGACCCTGCGCAACGGCGGCCGCGCACCCAATGGGCAGCAGGCCATTGCGAAGGCCGTGGTCGAAGACATCCAGCGCGGCGGCGACCCCGCCAAGTTCGCCAAGGCGGGCTATGCGCTGCTGCCGGGCTGGTCGTACCGCAACATGTGGTGGGTGTCGAACAACCCGCACGGTGCGTACATGGCGCGCGGCATCCATGGCCAGAGCATCTATGTCGATCCGAAGGCGGAAATGGTGATCGTGCGCTACGCCGCGCACCCGGTGGCGGCGAATGGGGGGAACGATCCGCTCACGCTGCCGGCGTTCCAGGCGGTGGCCGAGGCGCTGATCGCGCGCCCCTGATTCTTCTTCAGTTCAGGCGGCCGCCCGCTCGCGGGCGATGACCAGCAGCCCATCCATGATCAGGCTCTCGACCAGTTCGAAGTGCCCGTTCATGACGGGCGCCATCTTCCAGCCCGCACCACCGGTCATGTAGCAGGCCGGCTCGGCGCCGCAGTGCGAGCGCACGTGCTGCACCATGCGCTCGACGGCGCCCGCGATGGCGTAGGTGCCGCCGCTGGTGAGCGCATCGCTGGTGTTGGTGGGAAATTCGCGCACCTCGCCGGTGGGCACATGCAGGCCCGCAGTGCCCGACTCCAGCGCGCGCAGCATGATGCCGTGGCCCGGCAGGATCAGGCCCCCCAGGAACTTGCCCTCGGCGTCGATCGCCTCCACCGTGACGGCCGTGCCGATCAGCACCACCACCATCGGCCGCGCCGGCCCTTGCGCGAGCATGCGGTGGCGCGCGCCGATCATCGCCACGAAGCGGTCGGCGCCCAGGCGCGTGGGATGGTCGTAGCCGTTGACGATGCCGGCCTCGCCCGCGCTGGAGACCACCCAGCGCGGCGCGCAGTCGAAGCGCTCGACGATCTGCTCTTCGGCGCGTCGCCGCAGGGTGTCGCCGGCCACCACGCAGCCGAGCATGGCGCCGGGTGCGGGCAGATCGGCCCAGGGGCCATCGGCGAGGCGTTCGATGTGGTCCAGGAACTCCGCGCCCGAGGCCTGCAACGCGGCGCCCGGATGCGCCCCGTCGTAGAGCGCCCATTTCAGGCGGGTGTTGCCGATGTCGATTGCGAGGAAGGGGGATGCCATGCGCGGGATTATTGCGACTTTGTGGTTATTCCCGCTGGCACGTCCTTGACATACGCGGCATGGGCCTACGCCGGGACACGGCGATCCGCCGCTACATTCGCCAATTCCATCCACCACGGCACAAGGAGAAAACCATGGGATTGCTTAGTTTCATCAAGGAAGCCGGTGAAAAACTGTTCGGCGGCTCGTCGGCCCAGGCCGCCACGCCCGATGCGAACACGGCTGCTGCCGCAGCCATCAAGACCTACATCGAGACGCAGAACCTCGGCCTCACCGGCCTGGAGGTGACCTACGTTGCGAGCAGCGGCGTGGTCACCCTCGCCGGCCAGGCGCCATCGCAGGAAGCCAGCGAAAAAGCCTCGCTGGCCGCGGGCAACGTGGCCAATGTGACGAGCGTGGACAACAACCTGGTCGCACCCGCCGCAGCCCCTGCGCAGTATCACGACGTGGTGAAGGGCGACACGCTCTCGGCCATCTCGAAGAAGTACTACGGCGATGCCAACAAGTACAACGCGATCTTCGAAGCGAACAAGCCGATGCTGTCGCACCCGGACAAGATCTATCCGGGGCAGAAGCTGCGCATTCCGGCGCTCTGATCTTCTTCAGGCACGCCATTTGAAAGGGCCCACTGGAAACGGTGGGCCTTTTTGTTTTTGGGTGGGTTTGTTCAGGGCGGGTGCGCAGGCCACCGGGTACTCCCCTCCGCGAATGTCCCCCGGGCTTCGCCCTCCTCCTTGATTTCGCTGCGGGGAGTACCCGATGGCCTGCGCACTGGGCACGCTCTGGGTGAACCGCCGATCAACGACCGCTCTGAAGCGCTCGCGCCGATGGTGGGCTCTCTGTTTCGCGAAATAAAGGAGGAGGCGAAGCCGGGGGACATTCGCGAAACAGAGAGCCCACCGTCGGCGGGAGTGCCGCCCCGAACGCTAGCTCTGCTTCCAGGGCAGCCCGCGCTTGCGCCAGCCGCCGATCTGCCCACGGTGTCCGCTCTCGTCCGGATTGCCCTCGAAGCCTTCGAGGATGTTGTAGGCCTCCAGCCCCAGTTCGGTGGCGCGCTTCGCGGCCGCGATGGAGCGCACACCGCTTCGGCACAACAGCACCAGCTTCTTGCCGCCATCACCCGCAGCGCGAACACCGTCATCGAACGCCGGGTTCAGCGCCATGCCCGGCCATTGCTTCCACGCCAACGGCACGGCGCCGGGGACGTAGCCGACCCACTCGCGCTCGGCATCGGTGCGCACGTCGACCAGCACGGCCTCGCCGCTCGCGAGCCACAGCGCGGCCTGCTCGGGCGTCACGTCGCCGGCGTAGCCCTTTTCAACAACGGGTTCAGTCATGTGTCTGCGTCCTTCAAATCCATAGGGTTACTGCACGGGAAAGGGCCGTCTTTACTTTGCCCGGTGCCCTCGCCGGATGGTGGAATTTTTCACCAGTTCGTGAAAACCCTGTTTGTCGCGGTTTCCTGCGCGCCAAAGATGCGGCTCGGGGCTGCCAAACATAACTCCAAGACAGCGGCCAGGGTTCTTCCGTCAGAACTTGTATGGAGAGAGACAACATGACAGACAGCAAATTGCCCCGCCGCCGCGGGCTGCTCAAGGGCGCGGCCGTGGCCGCGGGCGCCATGTCCGTGCCGATGATCAGCACGGCACAAACCACCTCGCTGCGCTTCCAGAGCACCTGGCCGGCGAAAGACATCTTCCATGAGTACGCCAACGACTTCGCCAAGAAGGTGAACGACATGGCCGGCGGCCGCCTGAAGATCGAGGTGCTGCCTTCCGGCGCGGTGGTGCCCGCGTTCCAGCTGCTGGAGGCAGTGAACAAAGGCACGCTCGACGGCGGCCATGGCGTGGTGGCGTACCACTACGGCAAGAACTCCGCGCTCGCGCTCTGGGGCTCGGGCCCGGGCTTCGGCATGGACGCCAACACCGTGCTGGCCTGGCACAACTACGGCGGCGGCAAGGCACTGCTCGAGGAGATCTACAAGAGCCTGAACATGGAGGTGGTGTCGTACCTCTACGGCCCGATGCCCACGCAGCCGCTCGGCTGGTTCAAGAAGCCGGTGGCCAAGGTGGAAGACATGAAGGGCCTGAAGTTCCGCACCGTCGGGCTGGCCGTGGACATGTTCACCGAGATGGGTACCGCGGTGAACCCGCTGCCCGGTGGCGAAATCGTTCCCGCGCTGGACCGCGGGCTGATCGATGCGGCCGAGTTCAACAACGCCTCCAGCGACCGCGTGCTCGGCTTTCCCGACGTGGTGAAGAACTGCATGCTGCAGAGCTTCCACCAGTCGGGCGAGCAGTTCGAGGTGTTGTTCAACAAGGGCAAGTACAGCGCGCTGTCGCAGGAGCTGCGCTCGATCATCGACTACGCCGTGCAGGCCGCGAGCGCCGACATGAGCTGGAAGGCGGTGCAGCGCAACTCGCAGGACTATGCGGACATGAAGAAGGCCGGCATCAAGTTCTACAAGACACCCGATGCGGTGCTGCGCGCGCAGCTCGCTGCGTGGGACAAGACGGTGGAGAAGAAGGCCGGAGAGAACCCGCTCTTCAAGAAGGTGCTGGATTCCCAGCGCGTGTTCGCCGAGCGTGCGCTGCAATGGCAGAACGACTACGGCGTCGATTTCAAGATGGCCTACAACCACTACTTCAGCAAGAAGAAGGCCTGAGAAATCTGCCGATGACGGTTCGCGCCAGTCATCCGGAACGCTCCGGATGGCTGGCTTTCCGATGCGTGCTTTTCTGCCTGCCATGCCTTCATGACCATCCAACGTTTCCTCCACACCGTCGACCGGTTCAGCATGGTCGTAGGCAAGACCTTCTCGTGGCTCATCGTGGCGCTGATGCTGCTGGTGTGCGGCGAGGTCTTCAAGCGCTATGCGCTCAACGCGCCCACCGCCTGGATCTTCGATGCCAACAACATGCTCTACGGCACGCTCTTCATGATGGGCGGCGCCTACACCCTCTCGCAGGCCGGCCATGTGCGCGGCGATTTCTTCTACGGCAGCATGAAGCCGCGCACGCAGGCCGCGCTGGACCTCGTGCTGTTCGCCATCTTCTTCCTGCCGGGCGTGGTGGCGCTCACCTGGTCGGGCTGGACCTACTTCGGCGAATCGCTCGCGATGCACGAGCAGACCTTCAATGCAGACCCGATACCGGTCTACCCCTTCAAGTTCGTGATCCCGGTGGCTGGCGCCGTGCTGCTGCTGCAGGGCATCGCCGAGATGGTGCGCTGCGCGCTGTGCCTGAAGACCGGCGTCTGGACGCCGCGCCTGAAGGATGCGGAAGAAATGGACGTGGTCGGCGAACAGCTCGCCGGCAGCAGCTACGTCGACGAGGCCGACAAGCGCGAAGTGATCGACAGGGCCAAGGCGATCGAGCAGGCCGCGCAGCAGCGCAAGAGCGACTCGACCGGAGGTGCCGCATGAGCGCCGCGCCGGCCCGCCCCAGGCAAGCGCGCACCGCAGTGCGGAGCACGGAGGTTACGGAATGAGCGAACCCGCACTCGGCCTCGCGATGCTCGGCCTGATCGTGGTCGTGATCATGCTCGGCTTCCCCACGGCGTTCACGCTGATGGGCCTGGGCATGTTCTTCGGCTTCATCGCCTTCTACGACCCCGCCTCGCCCTGGCTGGACAACAAGGTCTTCGACCTGATGGTGCAGCGCGCGTTCGGCGCGATGACCAACGAGACGCTGCTGTCCATCCCACTCTTCGTATTGATGGGCTATGTGATGGAGCGCGGCGCGCTGGTGGACAAGATGTTCCACAGCGTGCAGCTCGCCTTTCGCCGCGTGCCGGGCTCGCTCGCGGTGACGACGTTGATCGTCTGCACCTTCTGGGGCATCGCGAGCGGCCTGGTCGGCGCGGTGGTGGTGCTGATGGGCGTGATCGCGATGCGGCCGATGCTCAACGCGGGCTACGACACGCGCCTGGCGGCCGGCGTGATCACCGCCGGCGGCACGCTCGGCATCCTGATACCGCCCTCGGTGATGATCATCGTGTACGCGGCCGTCGCCGGGCAGTCGGTGGTGAAGCTCTATGCAGCCGCGATGTTCCCCGGTTTCTTCCTCGCGTTTCTCTATTTGATCTATGTGATCGGATGGGCCGTGCTGCAGCCGAAGGTCGCGCCCAAGCTGCCACCCGACAAGCAGCGCGCGCCGATCACGCCATGGGTCGCGCATATTGCGCAGAGCTACTCGCCACGCATGCTGCCCGCGCTGTTCGCGGCAGTGGTGTCGCCGGCGCGTGCACTGCGCGGCGCGGCCGAGGGCGTGCGCATCACCTGGTGGCTGCTGCTGCGCAGCCTGCTGAACGCGCTGGTGCCGCTGGCGCTGGCCGCGACGACACTGGGCTCGGTGTGGTGGTACGTGACGATCTACTCGCAGAAGGACAACAACGCGCCGGTGGTGGCAGAGCAGCAGGCGACGCAGAAGACCGCGGGCGCGGCTGCGACGCTGCCCGAAGCGTCTTCATCTCCTTCGTCCTCCGAAAGCGGCACCGGCCTGGCCGAACCGCCGACCGACGACGCGCCGAGGGAGGCCGGATCGGACAGCGGCCTGCAGGAGCCGCCCGGCGGCGTCGAGGAGCCACCCGGCAGCGAAGCCGCTGCGAGCCCTCCGGCGGCGGAAGGCGGACTTCAACAACTGGGCGAAACGGTCGATGCACCGAAGACTGCCGCCGTGCCCGAGGCCTTCTACACCGGCTTCCTGCTCGCCAGCCTCTTCACGCTCGCGCTGCTCGGCTGGTACTACTGGCGCATGGACGCGGAGCAGTTCGAGATCCTGCGCATGCTGGTGTCGTCGGTGATGCCGCTCGCCACGCTCACGCTGATCGTGCTGGGCGTGATCCTGTTCGGCATCACGACCGCCACCGAGTCGGCGGCGGTCGGCGCGGCCGGGGCATTTCTCATGGCATGGCAGGCCGGCACGCTGGACTTCAAGAAGACCAAGGAGGCGGTCTTCCTCACGCTCAAGACCACCTCGATGGTGTGCTGGCTGTTCGTGGGATCGGCGCTGTTCTCCGCGGTGTTCGCGCTGCTGGGCGGGCAACGCATCATCGAGGAGTGGGTGCTGGGCATGAACCTGTCGCCGCTGCAGTTCCTGCTGCTGTCGCAGGCGATCATCTTCGTGCTGGGCTGGCCGCTGGAGTGGACCGAGATCATCGTGATCTTCGTGCCCATCTTCCTGCCGCTGCTCGCGCACTTCCAGATCGACCCGCTGCTCTTCGGCGTGCTGGTGTTCGTGAACCTGCAGGCGGCGTTCCTCTCGCCGCCGGTGGCGATGTCGGCCTTCTATCTGAAAGGAGTGTCGCCGCCGCACGTGACCATCAACCAGATATTCGCCGGGATGATGCCGTACATGCTGATCGTGATCCTGTGCATGGTGTTTATGTACATCTGGCCGGGGTTGACGCTGTGGCTGCCGCAATATTTGTATGGGTAGGAGCGCCGCTTTCAAAACTTTCGTAAAAGAAAAGAGCTTAATTGAAAATCCGGTGCGGTCACAATGACTGGCCATTATTGCGAACAAAGAATAACCGTTTAAAGGAATTTTGCAATGCCGTTGCAAGAAGATTTCGCATTTTCCAAACAAAAATACAAGAATCCTGACAATGACCCTAAAGGACCATACCTGCTTTCGGACACTACGCTGCTAGGAAATCGCCCTTTATTGCAGTACGAATGGAACGGAGTGCTTCCCCCGCCTGGGCGTTTTTGGCGTTTTACACAAGAAAAGGCCAAAGCGCTTGAAGCTGATGGCAGGATAATATTTTCACCATCAGGTCGCCCACAACAAAAGCGCTACCTCAACGAATCGGGGAAACAACTTCGCGATCTGTTGCGCGATTTGCCTAATAGGAGCTTTGAAACAGAAGCAGATTTTGCTAGGGAAATAATTCCTCGACTCACGCAAATTCTCGATTATGGCGAACAGGAGACTTTCTATGAATACGGCGGAAGCCGTATGCGCGCAGACATCGCGCTCGCTGATTCTATTGAATCAAAGCCCTGGGTGGTTATTGAGCTTAAAAACAGAAAACCAAAAAACATCGGCGATTGGATTTTTCAGGTTCGCCGGTATCTGAATGCTTTCGACTGCCACATGGGTGTAGTTTTTTCCCCGGATATCCTGATTCTTGTCTCAGAAAAAAAAGAGTGGCGTTTTGACCTTCAAGCACTAAGTTCAGAGCAAGCAAATGAAATCGTGTATGTGCTTGAACGTAATTTACAAACGCCGTCGCCACCCTCAAAGGTTTCGGTCCATTTAGCGCTCGTCGATTTGATTGAAACGGTAGAGAAAGCCGAGACGAACGAAAAAAAGGGAAAATCACTAGAAAATTTAGCCCGGTTTCTCTTGGAAAACACTCCATCTCTACGATGCAAATATCAGAATCTGCAGACCCGAAGCAGTGAAATTGACCTTGTTATTGAATACGATCCTTTAAAAGGAACGATTCCTCTGTTCGATGAGATCGGCCGCTATTGCCTTGTCGAATGCAAAAACTGGAGCAAGCCTGTTGGGGTTGGACCGGTAAGAGACTTCATGGGAAAACTAGACAAATGCAAAGTAAAACTAGGCATCATTTTCTCAAAAAACGGCGTCACAGGGGTTGATTCTGGGGCTGACGCACTTCGCGAAATACAAAGTCGATTTGATCGAGACGGTCTTTTTCTGATTGTTTTTTCTCTTGATGACCTTCGAGACATTAGAGGCGGCACAGAGTTTAAGGCAGCGCTGGACCGTAAGGCAGATAGTCTTCGTTTTGATACTCAAGAAGGCTAAATCCCGTCATTCGCGACCTCGCGTACCTAATTGGACAAGCGCAAAAAACCGGAGCGTTTTTGTGCGGATATAGATTGAGAAATCATTTGGAGTAAGTTGCGGTCCTGTAAGGGGCTTCGGCAATTTATTACTAATTCAATAGATTATTTTATAAAGATTAGGGCCCGCTTGCCGACTGTCAGCGCCGCCGCTCCACATACGGCCGCGCCTGCAGCAGCACGATCTTGTCTCCAACAGTCGCCCACTCGATGTCCTGGTCGACGGCATTGAACGTCCGCTTCACGGCCGCGCCCACGTTCGCAAGCCGCACCACGAGTTCATCGGTCAGCACATTGCGCCCGATCTCCACCGGCACCTCCTTCACGCCGCCGTCCTTGTCCAGCTGGAGCGCCGTCTCTTCGGCCGACCGGCTTAGCACCTGGATCGCCTTCGACCAGCTCGAATACATCACCTGCTCGGCCACGCGCTGCCCCTCGACCACGCGGATGCCGATGCCGCGCTTGGCCGAGATGTAGGTGACGTGCGGGTGGCCCGCATCGAAGGGGTCGCGCGTGATCATCACGCCGGCGTTGGTCGAGTCGATGGCGGCCTGCACGAACACGCCCATCAGCACCGACTCGGCGCCGAAGCCCGCGGCGCCGCGGGCCTCCCAGGCCTCGGGGTTGAACACCGAGGCCCAGACCTTCTTCACCGCGACTTCGAGCGCGTCGCCGGTCTTGACGTTGGGCATCGTCGAGTAGAGCCCCGCGCCGCTGAAGCCGGGCAGGTCTTCGGAGTTGGACGAGCTGCGCACGAACACGCCGCCGCCGCCCAACTGAGACTGCCATGCGGCGCGCCATGCCGCCGCGGTGGCGGCATCGACGGGCCATGCCACGATCTCGTCGCGCAGTTGCGCGAGCGCCTTCTGCCGCAACTGCGGGTCGCTCGCGAAACCGGGCTGCTGCTGCATGCGCGCGATGCGATCGGCCAGGCCGTTGGTTCGCATGAAGCGGTCGTAGTGCGCGAACGGAATGCAGAAGCCGTCGGGCACGGTGGTCGAGGGAATGCGCGCGGCCAGCACCGCGCCGAGATTGGCGGCCTTGGAGCCGCACTGCGCGCTGTTGCGCGCGCGCAGCGACGCGAGCGGCAGCAGGCGAGTCTCGCGCAGGTCGGGCTTCACGGCCCTGTCGCTGCCGGGCACGGCGCCCGTGGCCGCGGTGCGCACGGCACGCGGCGGCAATGCCGCAATTTCTTCCGCGGTGAGGCGGCGCAATTGATAGCCCGAGGCCGCGACCTTCAACGCCACCCACTGGCCCGCGTGCTCGCGCAGCACGGACGCGGCATCGCGCACATAGGCGTTCGGAATGCCCCAGCCCTTGGCCAGCAGGTTGACGTGCGAGAGCGCAGTCGATGGCCGCTCGGTCAGCACGCCGGCCACGGGCGGCAGGTTGATCGGCACCTGGCGCAGCACGGCGATGTCGTCGGGCAAGAGCGCGTTCAGTCCCGACGCGTCGTCCACGATGCGCACGCGTCCCGTCGCAGTGCCCAGGTTCATCGGCATGTAGGGCTGCTCGCGGATCAACGCCTCCTGGCTCACGAAATCGATGCCCGCTTCCTTGGCCACGCGTTCGTGCAGCGTGGAGTTGGTCTTGAACTTCACGGCCGCGAAGAAGCTCGCCTTCACCTGTGCGTCGGCTTGCCTCAGCAGCGGCGCGGTGAGCTGGTCGCCCTCCCAGAACTCGTAGGTGAAGCTGCCGATGTTCTGCTGCCAGCTCAGCGTACCGAACAGGAAGCGACGGTCGGGCACGAGGTAGTTGCGGTCGATCTCGCGCTTGCCCGCGCGCGGCGAGAGCCCGGTGTCGCGCACGAAGCGCACGTGCAGCTGGTAGCGCGGCGTGTCGATGTAGTACGTGCGTACCGGCCTGGCCTGGCGGTCCACGATGAAGAGCACGTGGGCCAGTTGCATCGGCGTGCCGGGGTCGTAGACGCGGGCCAGCGTGTCGAAGTCGCCCTGGCTGCGGAGCGCCGGCAGCGATGCGGGCACCGCGGGGCGCGGCACGAGTTGGGCGGCCGGGCCCTCGGGCTGCGGCTGGTTCTGCTGTTGATAGAAGGAGGGCTTGCGCGCGAGTTGCGCATCGGCCGGTGCGGGCGCGACGGCCACCACGCACAACGCCAGTGCCGATGGCCAGAGCCAGCCCGGCGCCTTGCCCGCCTGATCCCGGGTGCTGTTGTTCTTCATGCTGTGCCCCTCTTGTTGCAGCGCGGATTCTCGCTCGCGTTCCAGCGGGGCCGCGTCCGCGCCAAGTCCCGCCGGCAGCACCGCCATCGACCGGCCGCTACAGTCGCCCGAAAGGAGCCTCTTCTCATGCCCACATTCGACTTCGATCTTTTCGTCATCGGCGGCGGCAGCGGCGGCGTTCGCGCCGCGCGCATGGCGGCGCAAACGGGCGCCCGGGTGGGCCTGGCCGAAGCCGCCGACCTCGGCGGCACCTGCGTCAACGTAGGCTGCATTCCGAAGAAGCTCTACAGCTACGCAGCCGGCTATGCCGAATCGTTCGAGGAGGCCGCGGGCTATGGCTGGAAACTGGCCTCCGAGCCGCAGTTCGACTGGGCACACCTCAAGTCGCAGCGCGCAAAGGAAATCGGCCGGCTCAACGGCATCTACGCCTCGCTGCTGAAGAACTCGGGCGTCACGGTGATCGCCGGATGGGCGCAGCTGGTCGACGGCCACACGGTGGAGATCGACGGCAAGCGCCACACCGCGCGCCACCTGCTCGTGGCCACCGGCGGCACGCCCTACGTGCCGGAGATTCCAGGCCGCGAGCACATCGTGACCTCCGACGCGATGTTCGATCTCGACCCGTTCCCCCAGCGCCTGCTGGTGGTGGGCGGCGGCTACATCGCGTGCGAGTTCGCGTCGATCTTCAACGGCCTGGGTTCGAAGGTGACGCAGCTGCACCGCCGCGCGCACCTGCTCACCGGCTTCGACGACGACGTGCGCCAGTTCCTGGCCAACGAGATGGGCAAGGCGGGCGTGGACGTGCGGCTGAACTGCGAGGCCTCGTCGATCGCGCGCGGTGCGGACGGCCTCGTCGTGACCCTGGCGCGCGGACAGCAGATCGAAGCCGACACGGTGCTTTTCGCCACGGGCCGCGTGCCCAATACGAAGGGCCTCGGCCTCGACGCCGCGGGCGTGAAGCTCGACGAGCAGGGCGCGATCGCGGTCGATGCGCACTACCGCACCTCGGTGCCGTCGATCTACGCGGTGGGCGATGTGTCCACGCGCGTGCAGCTCACGCCGGTGGCGCTGGCCGAGGCGATGGTGGTGGTCGATGCGCTGTTCGGCAAAGGCAAGCGCGCCATGGACTACGAGTTCATCCCGACGGCGGTGTTCACCCATCCGAACATCGGCACCTGCGGCTACACCGAACTGGACGCGCGCGCGAAGTTCGGCGAGGTGGCGGTGTTCTCCAGCGAATTCAAGTCGCTGCGCCACACGCTCTCGGGCCGCAGCGAACGCACCTTCATGAAGCTGGTGGTGGACAAGAAGAGCGACCGCGTGGTGGGCCTGCACATGGTGGGCGCGGACGCGGGCGAAGTCGTGCAGGGCTTTGCGGTGGCGATGCGCGCGGGTGCGACGAAGGCGATCTTCGACAGCACCATCGGCATTCACCCGACGGGCGCCGAAGAGTTCGTCACCATGCGCGAACCGATGCCGGGCTAGGCGACCGTCTTGTGCTGCTTGCCTTCGAGCAGCTTCACCATCACGAACAGCACGCGGTTGGCGGGCGTGGGCACGCCGAGCGCTTCGCCGCGGCGCACGACCAAGCCGTTGAGGTGGTCGATCTCGCTGAGCTTGCCGCGTGCGAGGTCCTGCGCGGTCGATGAGTACTGCGAGGGCATCGACTGCGCGATGCCGCGAATGGCCGCATCGGTGTCGCCCGGGATGACGACGCCTTCGGCCTTCGCCACGGCCAGGCATTCGGCGACCACGTCGCGGATCACATCGGTCACGCCCATGCCTCTCGCCAATTCGCCATAGGGCAATTGCGACACCGCCGACAGCGCGTTGTAGGCGCAGTTCAAAACCAGCTTGGCCCAGAGCGAGCCGCGCACGTTGTCGGAAATCTGCGTGGGAACGCCGGCGGCGACCAGGTGCTGCGCGACCTGCTCGCTCGCTCGCGAAGGCGCGATCACCAACTCGCCGCGGCCGTGGTGTTTCACATGGCCGGGGCCGGCCATCTCGGTCGCCACGTAGACCACGGCAGCGGCCACCTCGTTCGACAGCACCGAGCGCACGCGCTCGTCGTTGTCCACGCCGTTCTGCAGCGTGAGCAGCAGCGCATCGGGCGAAAGGTGCGGCTTGATCTGCGCGGCGGCCGATTCGCTGTCGGTGGACTTCACGCAGAACAGCACGAGGTCGGCGCCCCGCACCGCGCTCGCCTCGGTGCTCGCGTCCAGCCGCACCTGTTCGTCGAAGGTCCCTGTCTCCAGCCGCAGCCCGTTTGCACGTACCGCCTCCACATGCGAAGTCCGCCCGATCAGCACCACCTCGTGGCCCGCGCGCGCCAGCATGGCGCCGTAGTAGCAGCCGACTGCGCCGGCGCCCATGACTGCGACTTTCATCGATTCGTTTCCTTGGTTGTCTGTCCAGCCATAGGGTAACGGCGCATTGCACAATGCCGCCATGCCCTACATGCCCACATTCGTCGCCCCCGCCCGCTTCACCGACGCCGCCGCCGCACTCGACCAGGTCAAGGCCATCTACCAGGGTGGCCTCGCCCACCTGCGCGAATCGATGCTGCGCTTCGTGGCCGGGGAGGCGCTGCCGGGCCGGGTGCGGGCCTGCTATCCGTTCGTTCGGGTGCACACGCACACGGTCTCGCGCCACACGCCGCCGGCCAATGCGGGCCTGAGCTACGGCTTCGTCGCCGGGCCCGGCCGTTACGAGACCACGCTGACGCGGCCCGATCTCTTCTCGCGCTACTACCTGGACCAGTTCCGCCTGCTGCTGGAGAACCACCAGGTCGAGCTCGAGGTGGGCACCAGCACGCAGCCCATTCCCATCCACTTCTCGTTCGCCGAGAACGACCACATCGAGGGCACGATGAGCGAAGACCGCCGCGCGCTGATGCGCGACGTGTTCGACCTGCCCGACCTGGGCGTGATGGACGACGGCATCGCCAACGGCACCTACGAGGCGCGCGACGGCGAGGCACAGCCGCTGTCGCTGTTCACGGCGGCGCGCGTGGACTATTCGCTGCATCGGCTTCGCCACTACACCGGCACCGCGCCCGAGTGGTTCCAGAACTTCGTGCTGTTCACCAACTACCAGTTCTACATCGACGAGTTCGTGCGCCTGGGCCACGAGGCGATGGCCGACGAGAACAGCGAGTACGTCGCCTTCATCGAGCCGGGCAACGTGGTCACGCGCCGGCGCGGGCTGGATGCCGGCGCGAGCGAGACCTTCGGCCACCTGCTCGATGGCAGCCAGGGCACCGCGCCCCCGCGGCTGCCGCAGATGCCGGCCTACCACCTGGTGCGCGAGGACTACAGCGGCATCACGATGACCAACATCGGCGTCGGCCCGGCCAACGCCAAGACCATCACCGACCACATCGCCGTGCTGCGCCCGCACGCCTGGATGATGCTGGGCCACTGCGCGGGCCTTCGCAACACGCAGCAGCTGGGCGACTACGTGCTGGCGCACGCCTATGTGCGCGAGGACCATGTGCTGGACGAGGAACTGCCGCTGTGGGTGCCGATTCCGGCGCTGTCGGAGATCCAGCTCGCGCTGGAGAAGGCCGTGGCCGACATCACGCGCTACGAAGGCCCCGACTTGAAGAAGATCATGCGAACCGGCACCGTGGCCAGCACCGACAACCGCAACTGGGAGCTTCTGCCCGGCAACCAGCCGCAGCGCCGCTTCAGCCAGAGCCGCGCGGTGGCGCTCGACATGGAGAGCGCGACCATCGCGGCCAACGGCTTTCGCTTTCGCGTGCCCTACGGTACTTTGTTGTGCGTGAGCGACAAACCGTTGCACGGCGAGATCAAGCTGCCCGGCATGGCCAACCACTTCTACAGGGAGCGCGTGGAACAGCATCTGCGCATCGGCATGCGGGCCATCGACATCCTTCGGGAAGAGGGCTCCACCCGGCTGCACAGCCGCAAGCTGCGCAGCTTCGCGGAAGTCGCTTTCCAGTAATAGTTGGCAGTTCACAGCGAGTCCTAGGGTTTTCACCTAGGCGTCTGCGCGGGTGTTTTGCACATTTCGCAGACATCATCCGGTTACTTTTGAGAACAACCGGAAACAAAATGACTAGATCGTCGCCTTCTACCCTTTCTCGCCGCGATTTCAGCGCGTGGATGGCGGGTGGCGTCGCCGCCGCCGGCATCGGCCAGGCCGCGCTGCTGTGGCCCCGGCCTGCCGGCGCGGCCGAGCCGCAGCTGGTTTCCAGATTGCGCATCGTCATTCCCGCCAACGAAGGCGGCGGCTGGGACCAGACCGGCCGCGCGCTCGGCGCGGCGCTGCTGGCCTCGGGCGCGGCGGGCGACGTGGTCTACGAGAACGTCGGCGGCAAGGGCGGCACCATCGGCCTGGCAAAGTACGTCGAGAAATACGATGCCGACCCCGACACCGTGCTGATGAGCGGCATGGTGATGGTCGGCGCGGTGGCGCTGCAGAAGCCCGCGGTCACCATGGCGCAGGTCGCCCCGGTGGCGCGCCTGACCAGCGACTACGAGGTGGTGGCCGTGAAGGCCGATTCGCCCATCAAGACGCCCAAGGATCTGATCGCCCAGCTGCGCGCCGATGCGGCCAGGACCGTCATCGCGGGCGGCTCGGCCGGCGGCGTCGATCACATGTACGCCGGCATGCTGGCGCGCGTGGCCGGCAACACGGCGGGCCTGGTCTACCAGCCGCATCCCGGCGGCGCGCAGGTGGTGGAGGCGCTGGAAACCGGCAAGGCCGTCGCCGGCATCTCGGGCTACAGCGAATTCAGCGAGGCGCTGGCCGGCGGCAAGCTGCGCGCGATCGGCGTGTCGTCCAAGCGCCCGTTCCTGGGTATTCCGTCGGTGCGCGAACAGGGCGTGGATGCCGACCTGGCCAACTGGCGCGGCGTGCTCACGGGCAAGAAGGTGCCCGCCGAGCGCCGCGCCGTGCTGCTGGAAGCCGTGCGCCGCGCGACCGGTGCCGACATCTGGCAGAAGACCATCAAGCGCAACAACTGGGATGCGTACTGGATGGCGGGCAAGGACTTCGAGAGCTTCCTCGAGCTGGACCTGGCGATGGCCGGGCCGATGATCTACCTGCTCAAGCTGAAGGCCTGAGCGAGCGCCTTCAGGCGAACAGCTCCGGCATCTCGCGCTGCGCCTTGGGCGTGAGCGCGAGTTCGCGTCCGTCGAGTTCCTGCCGCACCCAGCCGCGGCGCAGCGACAGCTGCAGCCACGCGGCGCCCAACGCGCCGCCCAGGTGCGGACGGCGCTCGCTCCAGTCCAGGCACGCGCAGGCAAAGCGCCGGCGCGAGCGGCGCACCGCATCGACTTCGACCCCCAGGCTCTCGAGCGCGATCGCGCCCTCGGGCGTGAGTTCGTACGAACCGCTCTGCAGGCCGCTGAGCCAGCCCTGCGCATGCAGCCGGTCGTGCAGCGCGACGCCCGCCGTGCCGGCCATGTGGTCGTAGCAGGTGCGCGCGGCGCGCAGGCGGCTCGGCGTGTTGGGCTTGAATTCGACCGCGCGCGGCGCACCGGCCACCACCATCAGGCTTTCGAGCGCGGCCGCGACGTTGTCGTCGGCGAGCCGGAAGTAGCGGTGCTTGCCTTGCACGAGCACTTCGACCAGCCGCTCTTCCTTGAGCCGCGCGAGGTGCGCGCTCGCGGTGGAGGCGGCCACCTCGGCGACGGTGGCCAGTTCGGTCGCGGTGCGCGCGTGGCCGTCCATCAGGCAGTTGAGCATGCGGGCCCGCGCCGGCTCGGCGATGGCACCCGCGAGGCGGGCCAGTTGGAGATCCGCGGTGGAGGATGAAGTCGTGTCCATGCACCGATCGTAAGACGCTGCCGCAATCCACACTTCGCCCGCGAACGAAGTGTGGCGGCATCGTCGATTGCACACTGCGCGCCATGAACACCCGCCCCACTTCCTTCGCCGATTGCATGCCCGTCGACCCGGTCGCGGCCGTCACGCATGCCGATCCCTATCCCTTCTATGCCCAGTTGCGCGCGGGTCCGCCGCTCGTGTGGAACGAGAAGCTGCGCGTGTGGGTCGCGAGCCGTGCGGACGTCATCGAATCGGTGCTGCTCGCGCATGGCGCGCTGCGTGTGCGGCCCGCCGCCGAGCCCGTCCCGCGCGCCATCGCGGGCAGCCCGGCCGGCGAGGTGTTCGGCCACCTGGTGCGCATGAACGATGGCCCCGCGCACCCAGCGCATCGCCCCGCGTTGCAGCGCGCGCTGGCCGGGCTGGACCTGGATGCCGTGTACGCGGCGGCTTTGCGGATTGCGCGCCATGTGCCGGCGGAGCCTTTGTCGGACGCGCTGTTTTCCATGCCCGTGCAGACGGTCGCGCACCTGCTGGGTTTCGCGGATGAAGCACTGCCGCAGGTGGACGGCTGGATGCGCGATTTCGTCGCCTGCCTGTCGCCGTTGTCGACAGCGGACCAGTTGCAGGCCGCGAGCGCTGCTGCGAGCGAGCTGATGACGCGATTCGAGGTGCTGACGGCAAGTACGCCGCCGCGGAGCGGAACACTGCTCGCGGCTGTCCTGTCCGAGAGCGGTGCCGATGCGCCCCTCTCTCGCTCCCTGCTCGCCAACATCGTCGGCCTGCTCTCGCAGACCTGCGACGCGACGGCGGGCCTGCTGGGCAACAGCCTCATCGCATCGATGCGCGAGCCTGCGTTGCGCCAGGCCGCGCGCACCCGCGGCGGGCTGCAAGCCATCGTGGAGGAGACGGCGCGGCACGACCCGTCGGTCCACAACACACGCCGCTTCGCGATCGAGCCGATCACCATCGCGGGCACGCCGCTGGTGGCGGGTGACGCGGTGCTGCTGGTGCTGGCCGCTGCCAACCGTGATCCGGCCTTCAACCCCGACCCGGACAGCTTCAGGCTGATCCGCGAACGGCGTCGCATGCTCGGCTTCGGCCACGGCATGCACGCCTGCCCGGGCCAGGCGCTGGCCTGCACGCTCGCAGCCGCGGGGCTCGACGCGCTGCTGCGCCACCAGCCCGACCTCGACGCGTTGCGTGCGCGCGGCTGGCACTACCGTCCCTCGGCCAACGCGCGCATTCCCGTCTTCCACTGACGGCTTCAGCCGCGCGCGGTGGCCCAGTGACCCGTGCCCGCCAGGTGCGGCGACAACTGCGCGTCGCCCCAGCGCAACGGCAGCGCGGCCGGCCGGCGCAGTGCGTGCTCGACGTGCAAGCGCAGCAGCCGCTCGGCGCCTTCGAACTCGGCGAGCTCGGGGCCGTCCAGCACGATCTCTGCCGTGGCCGCCACGTGCAGCAGTTCGCCGTTGTCGTAGTCGATGAACAGCAGGCCCGCGCGCGGGTGCGCCAGCAGGTTGCCGAGCGTGTTGAAGAAGCGGTTGCCGTTGAAATCGGGCACCGTCAGCACGCCGCCTTCGTCGACGCGCACGAAACCGGGACGGCCGCCGCGGTGCGACACGTCGACGCCGTGCGACCTGGCATCGGCTTCGTCGCCCGCCGCAGCTTCGTCGGGGTAGGCCGTGGCGATGAACAGCGTGTCCGCGCTGCCGATGAGCCGCTGCGCATCGAGATCGAGCGCATCGAGCCACTGCACGGACGCGTTGCCTGTGCGCGTCGGCATGAACACCGGCTCCCGCGCCTGGATGTACCGCGGGCAATTGCCGAAGCTCTGCTGCACCTGGAGCATGAAGCCCGTCGCATCGAGCGATTCGACCGTGCCGTTCATGCGGTTGCGCCGCCGCGTGTGCGGCTCGATGCCCAGGAGTCCGAGCGGGGCGCCCTCTGCGAGCTGGCCCGCGAGCGGATCGCCGGCCGCGGGCAGCGCATCGATGCGCAGGTGCGCTGCGTCGGGCGAATGCGCGAAGCCCGCGGGTGCCGCGAGCACGCTGGCCCAGGGCTGCAGGGTCGCATCGAGGCTGCCGACCACCACGAACGGCAGTTGCGCGAAGAACTCGCGGTGCTGGTCGGGCATGTAGTCGCGGATCACACGCGGCCCCGCGACCGCCATCTGCTCGCGCGAGCCGGCCTGCGCCTGCAGAGCGCGCTCGCCGGCGTGGAAGGGCGCGGCGATCATGCCGCCACCGCAAGTCCGACCGGCGTACGCACCATCGGCACGAAACCGGGCAAGGCCTCCACACGCGCGAGCCACTCGCGCACATGCGGATAGTCCTCCAGCGACACGCGGCCTTCGGGCGCATGTGCGACGTAGGCGTAGTTCGCAATGTCGGCCAGCGTGGCGGACGGCGCGGCCAGGAAGGGTTGGCGCTCCAGGTGGATCTCCATCACCGCGAGCAGCGCGTGCGAGCGGGTCACCGTCTCCGTGGGGTCCACGGCCAGGCCGAACAGCGCCATCACGCGCGCCGCAGCCGGGCCATGGGCCAGCGGGCCGGCAGCCACCGAGAACCAGCGCTGCACGCGCGCCGCGCCCACGGCGTCCTGCGGCATCCAGCGCGACGGGTCGGCCGAATAGCGTGCGTTGAGGTAGACCAGGATCGCGTTGGAGTCGGCCAGCGTGACGTCGCCGTCCTCGATCACCGGCACCTGGCCGAAGGGATTGCGCGCCAGGAACTCGGGCGTGCGGTTGGCGCGCTGCTTCAGGTCGAGCTCGATCACCTCGAAAGGCAGGCCGAGCATCGAGAGGAACAGCCGCACCCGGTGCACATGGCCCGAGATGGCGCTGCCGTAGAGCTTGATGGGTTGCGCGGGGCGGGTGGCGATGGCGTTCATGAAGATCCTTTGGAATGTCGAGACGAAGGCCGGGTGTGGCGTGGTCCCGATTCTTCTCTCTTGCGTCCAATGAATGAATAGCCATTTCTGTATTTGACTGCTGCGTTTTCCGGTTTAATCGCGGCATGGACCGCTTCAAAGCCATGCAGACCTTCGTTCAGATTGCCGAGCAAGGCAGCATGACCCGCGCCGCCGAATCGCTGGGCACCTCGCTGCCTGCGGTGGTGCGTTCATTGGCGGCGCTCGAAGCGCACCTGGGCGTGCGCCTGTTCCACCGCACCACCCGCCGCCTGTCGCTCACCGAGGAAGGCCGCCATTACCTGCCGAGCGCGCGCGAGGTGCTGCTCGCGGCCGACGCCGCCGATCGCGCGCTCAACGCCGAAGCGCGCGAGCCGGCGGGCCAGCTCACCATCACGGCTCCGGTGCTGTTCGGCCACATGTACGTGGCGCCGGCCATCACGCGCTTCATGAAGCGCTACGACAAGGTGCGCTGCAGCGTGCTGCTGTACGACCGCGCGGTGAACCTGCTGGAGGAGAACATCGACGTCGGCATCCGCATCAGCCCGCTGGAAGATTCGTCGCTCGTCGCGCAGACGCTGGGCACCATCCGGCGCGTGGTGGTGGCTAGCCCCGACTACCTCGCGCGCCACGGCACGCCGCGGCATCCGCGCGACCTGAACGGCGCAGCCTGCGTGCGCGGCCGCATCGATGCCCCGCCGCAATGGCAGTTCCACGAGGGCGGCAAGACGATCGGCGTGACGCCGAGCAACCGGCTGGAGTTCAACCATCTCGCGCCCGCCGTCGAGGCCTGCGCCGCGGGCATGGGCTTCGGCACCTTCTTCTCGTACCAGGTGCTGCCTTACGTGGCGCAGGGCCGCCTGAAGCTCGTGCTCGAGGACTTCGAGCCGCCGCCTCGGCCGGTGAGCGTCATCTATCCGAATGCGCGGCTGCTGCCGGCCCGCACGCGGGCTTTCATCGACTGGATGAAGACGGAGTTCGGCGGCCTGCGGATGTAGCCGCTGCAGCCGCTGTAGCCGCTATGGCGCAGCAGCAGGCCCGGACGCTGACGCAGGAGCGGGCAGCGGCTTGCCTTCGCACAGCGCCGCGGCATCGGTCGCCATGCCGCGCACCGCCTCCTCCATGCCGAGGTTCAGCACCGACATGAACTCGCCGTTGCCGCTGGCCCAGTTGGTGCGCGTTCCCATGCCGTGATAGAGACGCGTGGCCATCGCGCCGCCGGGCAGCCGGTAGTTCACCTTCAGCACCACGTGCGACACAAGGTTGAGCCCCGCGGACCATGCATGCGCCAGGCGCAGCGCGACCACGGCGGAGACCTGCCGCGCCGAAGCGGAAGCAGCAGCAGCGGAAGCGGCAGGCGAAGGAGCCGAAGCCGCCGCGCCGACGATGGGCTGGAAGCCGTAGCGCCTGGTGGACAGCAACGCATCGCGCGTCCACATGCCCGCATCGCCGCTGCGCAGCGATTCGACCGCCCTGGGCGTGGCGTGGACCGTCGGCAGCATCAGCGTCAGGTTGCCGGCGTAGACCTGGTTGTTGCGGCCGTCCTCGATCGCCGGCAGGTAGAGCTTGCAGCCCTGCGGCGCGCGAAGGGTCTCGACCGGCGGACCGTTGGGGCGCTGCTCCTGTTCGGGTGCCTGCTGGTAGACCATGTCGAGCGGTTCGCTCTCGGTGAGCGCATGCGCCAGGCCGGGCATGGCGCAGAGCGCGAACAAGGCGGCCGCGGCCAGGCCGGTGCGTGGGATGCGTGGTTGTGAGGGTTGCTTCATGGGGCGGCCGTCCGGACCGAATACATCGCGTTGTCCTGGTCGCGGAAGACGACGCGGCCGGGCTGCTCGTCGAAGCCCTGGCCACCCAGCGTCACCCACGTGCCGTTGACGTTGAACCGCGCGGTGCGGATCGCGCCGGAGCGCGCGCCGGCCAGGTCCAGCCCCACCACGCGCAGCGTCTGCTGGATCGAGTCGCGCATCACGGCCCTGAGCTGCTGCCCGTCGTTGGCGCCCAGCCGGCGCACGACGGTCGCGCGCGTTCCGCCACCGATGGGCGTCTGGAAGATCGTGGCCGAGCGGTACGAGGGTTCCTTGTTGCCGTCCTGCCAGAGCAATGCCGTGGTGCGCGTGGTGAAGGCGCCCAGCCCGGGCTCCAGCTCGTACTGCAGCAACAGCACCAGATAGGCGGGGCCGGTCTTTGTTGCGGCGATGCGGGCAGCCTGCTCGGCTTTCGCCGGCATGCCTGCAAGCACCTGCGACGAAGCGATCTTCATCGGGAACGCACTGGGCGTGTTCAGCATCTCGCCGATGGCCAGGCCGGCTTCGACGCGGTAGTCGTAGTCGAGCAGCGGACCGACGATGGCGCCGATTTCCGCACTCATTTCCTTCTGCCGCGATTGCTGCACCGACGAATCGATCAGCGCGCCGATAAGGCCGCCGCCCGTGGCCGCGCTCACGCCGGGCGCCTGCGCGGAGAACATGAAGCTCTCCTGCGCGACGACCACGCGAAGGTCGACCTCCTGGACCTTCGTGCGGTCCGCCGCCGCGAGCGGCCGGTGAAACTGGGCACATGCGCCAAGCAGTAAAACGACTGACAGTGCCAACAGAAAACGCAACATCTTTGGTTCTTCTCTCGCGGTATTCGACTGGGCGTCGATTGTGCCGGGACTTGCACCGGCCATGCGTGCGACGCATGCCGCCTGTCCACCGGTTGGCGCCGCTTGTCCATCGGTTGAAGCGATGGCGGCGTCCGCCGGGGCCTGCGTCAGAATGGCTGTGTGCTTTCTTCTTCCCCCACCTCCCCCCTCTTCCACGCCAGCCACTTGCGCAAGCGCTACGGCGGCACCACGGTCGTGGACGACCTGTCGTTCGAGATCGCGCCGGGCGAGTGCCTCGGCGTGATCGGCCCCAATGGCGCCGGCAAGACCACCACCATCCGCATGTGCCTGGGCCTCACCGCGCCCGACGGCGGCGAGATCTCGGCGCTGGGCCTGCAGATGCCGCGCGATGCGCTGGCCATCAAGGCGCAACTGGGCGTGGTCACGCAGTTCGACACGCTGGACCCCGACTTCAGCTGCGCCGAGAACCTCGTGGTGTACGGCCGCTACTTCGGCTTCGGCAAGGCGCAGGTGCGCGCACGCGTGCCGCAGCTGCTGGAGTTCGCGGCGCTCTCGCACAAGGCCGATGCGAAACCAGGGGAGCTCTCGGGCGGCATGCGCCGGCGGCTGTCGCTGGCGCGCGCGCTCGTGAACGACCCCAAGCTGCTGCTGCTCGACGAGCCGACCACGGGCCTGGACCCGCAGGCGCGCCACCTGATGTGGGAGCGGCTGCAGGTGCTGCTGCAGCAGGGCAAGTCGATCCTGCTGACCACGCACTTCATGGACGAGGCCGAGCGCCTGTGCTCGCGCCTGCTGGTGCTCGATCATGGCCGCAAGATCGCCGAAGGCAAGCCGCGCGACCTGATCGCCGAGCACCTGGAGCCGGACGTGGTCGAGGTGTACGGCAACGGTGCGCTGTCGCTGGCCGAATCGCCCGAGCTCAAGGCGATGGCGGCGCGCGTCGAAGTGAGCGGGGAGACGGTGTTCTTCTACACGCAGGACGCGCGGCGGCTGCTCGATGCGCTGACGCGGCACAGCGGCCTGCGCACTTTCCATCGCCCCGCGAACCTCGAAGACCTTTTCCTGAAGCTCACCGGGCGGCAGATCCGCGAGGACGGCTAGACCATGAACACGACGACCGCAACGACAAGCACGAACCCCACGCCGCCCCCGCCCTCCGTGTGGCGCGCGCCCGAAATCTCGCTGCGCTGGTGGCCCGTTTTCTTGCGCAACCTGCTGGTGTGGCGCAAGCTCGCGATCCCCAGCCTCATCGGCAACATCGCCGAGCCGCTGATCTGGCTCGTGGCCTTCGGCTACGGGATGGGCGCGCTGGTCGGGCAGGTGGCGGTGGACGGCGTGAAGGTGCCCTACATCCTGTTCCTGGCGAGCGGCTCGATCTGCATGAGCGCGATGAATGCGGCGAGCTTCGAGGCACTGTATTCGGCGTTCTCGCGCATGCATGTGCAAAAGACGTGGGACGGCATCATGAACGCGCCCGTCGGGCTGGACGACATCGTGATGGCCGAGATGCTGTGGGCCGCGTTCAAGTCGATCTTCACCGTCACCGCGATCCTGTTCGTGATGCTCGGACTGGGCATCAGCCACAGCCCGAAGCTCTTCGTCGCGTGGATGGTGCTCATTGGCGCGGGCATCACCTTCTCGTCGATCGCGCTGATCTTCAATGCGCTCGCCAAGGGCTACGACTTCTTCACCTACTACTTCACGCTGTTCATGACGCCGATGATGTTCCTGAGCGGCGTGTTCTTTCCGCTGGAGCAGTTGCCCTCGGCGGTGAAGGCGGTGGCCGCATGGCTGCCGTTGACCAACGCGGTGGCACTGGTGCGGCCGCTCTTCATGGACCAGTGGCCGGCCGACTGGTGGCTGCATGCGGGCGTGCTGGCGGTGTATGCGGTCGTGGCGTTCTGGATCGCGCTGGCGCTGACGCGCAAGCGGTTCAAGGCCTGAGCGCTTCGGTCCACGGCATCTGGAAATGGATGCTTTCAAATTACATTGCACACAATTTAATTGCTCGCTACAATTCGACCCATGCGCTCCACCACCGTATCCGCCGACGAAATGCTCAAGCTGGACAACCAGCTGTGCTTCGCCGTGTATTCCGCCTCGCTGGCGATGACCCGGCTCTACAAGCCGGTGCTCGAGAAGCTGCAGCTCACCTACCCCCAATACCTCGTCATGCTGGCCCTCTGGGAGCAGGACGGCCCGATGGTCTCCGAACTCGGCGAGCGCCTTTCGCTGGATTCCGGCACGCTCACCCCGCTGCTCAAGCGGCTCGAAGCCAACGGCCATGTGGCCCGGGTGCGCGACGTGGCCGACGAGCGCCGCGTGCACATCACGCTCACCGCCGCCGGCCGCAAGCTCAAGGCCCGCGCAGCCAGCGTTCCCGGCTGCCTCATGGCCGCCACCGAATGCTCGGTGCCCGAACTCATCGCGCTCACCCAGCAGATCCAGACGCTTCGCGACCGCGTCAAGAAGGCGGCCTGACGGACAACGTTTTTCTCCCCGCTTCGATCGAACAACGAGAGAAGCTTTTTTCACCCACCCCTCCCTCCATCATCAAAGGAATCACCATGACCACCAAGCTCGACAAAGTGCTCTACACCGCAGAAGCCCACACCGTCGGCGGCCGTGACGGCGCAGGCAAGTCCAGCGACGGCGCGATCGACGTCAAGCTCAGCTCGCCCGGTTCGGGCAAGCCCGGCACCAACCCCGAGCAGCTGTTCGCGGTCGGCTATGCCGCCTGCTTCATCGGCGCGATGAAGGCCGTCGGCCCGAAGATCAGCGTGAAGGTGCCCGACGACGTGGCCATCGACTCGAAGGTCTCCCTCGGCCCGACGAACGGCGGTGCTGCCTACGGCATCTCGGTGCAACTGTCGATCACGCTGCCCGGCCTCGATGCAGAACAGAAGCAGAAGCTGGTCGACACCGCGCACCAGGTCTGCCCGTATTCGAACGCCACCCGCGGCAACATCGACGTCGAACTCGTGATTGTTTAAGCTCGTCCCCAGGCTGCGCGCACTTCGTGTCGCTTCGCCAACCCCCTACCGGGGGCAACACATGAGGCCCGGCAAAGCCGGTTCCTCGGTGTTCCCTTGAAGGGACCCCGACAGTTTCAAAGAAAGCGCCTCAGTCTCAAGCTGGGGCGCTTTTTTCATGGCGCTCGTTGTCTCACGCGTGACCCGGAAAGGGACAACGCGATAGCGCCTTTCATCAAGCTTGGCTAATGTGGCCGCACGCCCTTCAACGCACCGTGGAGATCGACCCCATGAGCACCACCAGTTTCCTCATCCGCAAAGACCAGCTCGCCACCACGCGCCTGCACACCGCCACCGACCAGCCACTGGCCGACGGCCAGGTGCGCGTGCGCATCGACAGCTTTGCGCTCACCTCCAACAACATCACCTACGCCGCCTTCGGCGATGCGATGAGCTACTGGCAGTTCTTTCCCTCCGAGGAAGAGGGCTGGGGCAGCATCCCCGTGTGGGGCTTCGCGAGCGTCGTGCAGTCGCTGCACCCCGGCGTGGCGGTGGGCGAGCGGCTCTACGGCTACTGGCCGATGGCATCGAGCGCCGTGCTGAGCCCCGATCGGCTCTCGCCCACGCGCTTCACCGATGCGGCCCCGCACCGCGCCGAATTGCCAGCGGTCTACAACCAGTACTTCCGCTGCAACGCCGACCCGCTCTACACCACCGACACCGAAGACCTGCAGGCGCTGCTGCGCCCGCTCTTCATCACCTCGTGGCTGATCGACGACTTCATGGCCGACAACGACTTCTTCGGTGCGAGCACCATGCTGCTGTCCAGCGCGTCGAGCAAGACGGCCTACGGCACGGCCTTCCAGCTGCACCAGCGCTCGGGGCCAGAGGTGATCGGCCTGACCTCGCCCGGGAACGTCGCCTTCTGCGAGAGCCTGGGCTGCTACCACCGCGTGGTGACCTACGACGCGCTGGACAGCATCGCGGCCGATACGCCGAGCGTTTACATCGACTTCGCGGGCAACGGCGGGCTGCGCAACGCGATCCACGATCGCTTCGCGAACCTCAAGTACAGCTGCTCGATCGGCGGCACGCACGTGGAGCAGCTCGCCTCCAAGGGCGCGGGCAAGGACCTCGCGGGCCCGCGTGCCACGCTGTTCTTCGCGCCGGCGCAGATCAAGAAGCGCACCGCCGAATGGGGCGCGGACGAATTCGGCCGGCGCATGGTGTCCGCCTGGCGCAACTTCCTCGCCACGGTGACCGATGCGAGCAACCCCTGGCTGCACGCCCAGCAGCACCGCGGCGGCGAGGCCGTGCAGGCCGCCTACGCGCAGGTGCTGGGCGGCAAGGGCGACCCGCGCACGGGCCATATCCTTTCGCTTTACAAACAACCCGGCGGGGTGTGACGGCGAACGGGGCGGGGGTGGCGACAATCGCCGCATGACCCTTTCCCCCGCAGCGCCCGCCAACACCCATCCCTACGAGAGCCTCACGCCCGACGTGGTGCTCGACGCGCTCGCGACGCTCGGCCTGCACGGCGATGGCCGGCTCACCGGCCTGAACTCCTATGAAAACCGGGTCTACCAGGTGTTCCTGGAAGACCCCGCACCGCATCCGGCGGTGGTGGTCAAGTTCTACCGCCCCGGGCGCTGGAGCGACGCCGAGATCCTCGAAGAACACGGCTTCTCGCTCGAACTGGCCGCCGGCGAAGTGCCCGCCGTGCCGCCGCTGGCTTTCGATGGCAAGACGCTGCACCACCACGCCGGCTTCGCCTTCAGCGTGAGCCCCTACCGGGGCGGCCGCGCGCCCGAACTGGACAACTTCGAGGTGCTCGAATGGGTCGGCCGGTTCCTGGCGCGCATCCACACCGTGGGCAGCGCCAAGCCTTTCGAGGCCCGCCCCGCGCTCGACCTGCAGACCTTCGGCCTCGATTCGCGCGACTGGCTGCTGGAGAACGACAAGATCCCGCTCGACATGCAGCGCGACTGGGAAAAGATGTGCAACGAGGCGCTGGACATGGTGCGCGCGACCGCCCTCGCGCTGCAGCCGCCGGCCTCCGATTTCAAGCCGCGCAAGCTGCGCCTGCACGGCGACGTGCACCCCGGCAACATCCTCTGGACGCCGACCGATCGCCCGAACGGTGGCCCGCACTTCGTCGACCTGGACGACGCGCGCACGGGCTTCGCGGTGCAGGACCTGTGGATGCTGCTCTCGGGCGACCGCGCGCAGCGCACCTCGCAGCTCTCGGGCCTGCTGGACGGCTACGAGCAGTTCCGCGAATTCGATCGCCGCGAACTCGCGCTCATCGAGCCGCTGCGCACGCTGCGGCTCATCCACTACAGCGCGTGGCTCGCGCGCCGCTGGGAAGACCCGATCTTCCCGATCAACTTCCCGTGGTTCGGCTCGAGCGACTACTGGAAGGGGCAGATCCTCGTGCTGGAAGACCAGTGCGAGCAGATGGCCGAAGAACCGCTCTACGCCTAAAAAATGTCAGCCCCCCGGCTTTTCACTTCGCTTCGCTGCGTGTGATTCGCCACCCCCCATGGGGGAGGCCCGGCCACCTTGGGGCGGCCCGGCGGTGGCCGGCTGCGCGTTGGCGACGCCCTGCAACAGCCGTTCGACCAGCACATTCGGCGGCCCCGTCCGCCACACGCCGTAAGCCTCCGACTGCGCCACCGCGCGGTCGAGCGGGCGGAACACCGCGCCGCGCAGGGCCGAGTGCCGCATCGCCTGCGGCACCAGCGCGACGCCCATGCCCTGCGACACGAGCGAGACGACGGCGAGCCAGTGGCGCACTTCATGCCGCACCTCGGGCAGGAAGCCCGCGTCGGCACAGATCGACAGGATGCGCTCGTGATAGTCGGGCGAGGCCTCGCGCGAGAACAGCACGAAAGGCTGGTCGCGCAGATCGGCCGGGGCCACCACCTTCTTGCGCGCGAGCGGATGCCTTGCGGGCAGGCAGCACACGAAGGGCTCGGACAGCAGCAAGCGGTGATGCAGCTCGGTGGGCATGCGGCTCGTGTGGACGAAGCCCAGGTCGAGCCGGTCGTGCAGCAGCTCGGCGATCTGCACGCCCGAGTTCAATTCATTCAGCGTGATGCGCACCGCCGGGTGCTTCGCCTGGAACGCGCGCAGGGCGGGCGGCAATCCGCGATAGAGCATCGCGCCGACAAAGCCGATGCGCAGCCGGCCCGCCGAGCCGGTCGCCACGTCGCGCGCTTGCGTCGCTGCCTCCTGCGCCTGCTGCAGCAAGCGCCGCGCCGAGATGCGCAGCGCCTCGCCCGCGTGCGTGAGCCGCACCTCCTTGCTGTTGCGCTCGAACAGCCGCGCGCCCACCGAGTCCTCGAGCTGGCGGATCGCGACCGACAAGGGCGGCTGCGAAATCGACAGGCGCCGCGCCGCGCGCCCGAAATGCAACTCCTCGGCCAGCACGGAGAAATAGCGCAGGTGTCGCAGTTCCATGAATAGGCAAATCGAATCGAACAAGACCAATTCGATATTAGACACGGATCGTCGCAGCTTCAACAATGCGGCGAACCCAGGAGACAAGACGCATGTCCGAAAACGCCGCACACGCCGCGCCGCCCACCGCGCACGCCCATCCGATTCCCGACCGCCACGGCCAGAACCTGTTCACCGCCGACGCCGAGCTGCACGCCCTGCTCGCGCTCTACCTGCCCGGCGATCTCCGCGCCCACATGCAGCCGCATTTCGAGCGCCTGGGCGGCCTTGCGGGCGGCCTGCTCGATGAGCTGGCCGGCACCGCCGACCGCAACCCGCCCACGTTGAAGCAACGCACCCGCACGGGCCTGGACGAGCAGAAGGTCGTCAAGCACCCGGCCTACGTGGAGATGGAGCGCCTCGCGCTCAGCGAATTCGGCCTGGCCGCGATCTCGCACCGCGACGAAACGCTGGGCTGGAAGGGCAAGATGCCGCCACTGGTCAAGTACGTGCTGACCTACCTCTTCGTGCAGGCCGAGTTCGGGCTGTGCTGCCCGGTCTCGATGACCGATTCGCTCACCCGCACGCTGAAGAAATTCGGCGAACCCGACCTGGTCGCGCGCTTCCTGCCGCGCCTCACCTCGCTCGACTTCGACGAGCTTGCGCAGGGCGCGATGTTCATGACCGAGCAGGCCGCCGGCTCGGACATCGCGGCCACCGCGACGCTGGCTCGGCGCGAGGCCGACGGCAGCTGGCGCATCACCGGCGACAAGTGGTTCTGCTCGAACCCCGACGCCGATTTCGCGATGGTGCTCGCGCGCGCCGAGGATGGCGCGGCGGGCATGAAGGGCGTGTCGCTCTTCCTGCTGCCGCGGCGGCTGGAGGACGGCAGCCTGAACCACTACCGGATCATTCGCCTGAAGGACAAGCTGGGCACGCGCTCGATGGCCAGCGGCGAGATCCGGCTCGAAGGCGCGGTCGCCTACCTCGTGGGCGAAGAGGGCCGCGGCTTCGTGCAGATGGCAGACATGGTCAACAACTCGCGCCTGTCCAACGGCGTGCGCGCCGCGGGCCTCATGCGCCGCGCGGTGGCCGAGGCCGAATACATCGCCGCCGAGCGCCGCGCCTTCGGCCGCACGCTCGACCAGATGCCGCTGATGCAGCGCCAGCTCGACAAGCTGCGCCTGCCCGCCGAGCAGGCGCGCACGATGGTGTGCCAGACCGCGCTCGCGCTCGCGCGCTCCGACGCCGCGGAGTCCGATGCCTACGCGCTTCTGCGCATCCTCACGCCGCTCATCAAGTTCCGCGCCTGCCGCGATGCGCGCAAGGTGACCGGCGATGCGATGGAAGTGCGCGGCGGCTGCGGCTACATCGAGGAGTGGAGCGATCCGCGCCTCGTGCGCGATGCGCACCTGGGCTCGATCTGGGAAGGCACGAGCAACATCGTGGCGCTGGACGTGATCCGCGCGGTCAAGCGCGAGGGCTCGCTGCCCGTGCTGCGCGCGCACTGCGAGAAGTTGCTGGGCGACGCGGCGCTCGCACCCGCGTTTGCGAAAGCCTTGCGCGATGCGCTGGCACGCGCCGCAGCGCTGGCCGAGACCGCCGCGCGCGAAGGCGGCGATGTGCTCGCGCGCCAGGCCGCATCGGCGCTCTACCACTGCACGAGCAGCATCGCGATGGCCTGGGAAGCCAGTCACAGCCACTCAGCCGCGCGCCTGCGCTGGGCCCAGCTGGTGCTGCTGCACCGCGTGCTGCCGCGCGACCCGCTCGCGCCCGATGCGATGCCCGCGGACTGGAACAGCGCCGCGGCGCTCGCCGCAGAAACCATTGCCTGATTCATAAAAACGGAGACATTCTCTTGCGACACCTCACTCACCTCTTTGCCGCGGTCACTGCCTGCGCCACGCTGCTGAGCGCAGCCCCCGCCGCACAAGCCCAAGGCCCTTTCCCTTCCAGGCCCCTCACGCTGGTCGTGCCCTTCCCGCCTGGTGGCCCCACCGACGCCATGGCCCGCACGCTCGCCGCCGAGATGAAAGACCGCCTCGGCCAGCCCATGATCGTGGAGAACCGCGCGGGCGCGGGCGGCAACATCGGTGCCGAGTACGTGGCGCGCGCCGAAGCCGACGGCCACACGCTGCTGTTCGGCACCTCGGGGCCGCTGGCCATCAACGCGAGCCTCTACCGCAAGATCAACTACGACCCGGTCAAGAGCTACGCGCCGGTGATCCAGGTCGGCTACCTGCCCAACATCCTGGTGGTGAACCCGGCGCTGCCGGTGAAGACCGTGCCCGAACTCGTCGCCTACGCCAAGGCCAACCCCGGCAAGCTGAGCTATGCGTCGTCGGGCAACGGCGCCTCGTCGCACCTGGCGGGCGTGCTGTTCAACTCGGTGGCCGGCACCGACCTGCAGCACATTCCCTACAAGGGCACGGGCCCGGCGCTCAACGACCTCCTGGGCAACCAGGTCAGCATGACCTTCACCGACATCCTCACCGCGCTGCCTTATGTGAAGGCCGGCAAGCTGCGCGCGCTGGGCGTGGCCACGCTCGCGCGCTCGCAGGCGCTGCCCGAGGTGCCGACGATCTCGGAGCAGGGCTACAAGGGTTACGACGTGAGCGTGTTCTTCGGCATCGTCGCGCCGGCCGGCACGCCCGCGGACCGCGTCGCCAAGCTCAACCACGCCTTCGCCGAAGTGCTGAACTCGCCCAAGGTCAAGCAGATGTTCGCCGCGCAAGGGCTCGAAGCCTCGGCCGATACCTCACCGCAGAAGCTCGGCCAGTTCATCGTGAGCGAATCGGCCAAGTGGAAGGACGTCGTGAAGAAGTCCGGCGCGCAGCTCGATTGATCGCGAACGCACGGAGCACACCGGCATGACATCACCCCAAGGCGCCCTCGCGGGCATCCGCGTCCTGGACATCTCGCGCATCCTCGGCGGCCCGTACTGCGGCCAGATCCTGGGCGACCATGGGGCCGATGTGCTCAAGGTCGAGCCGCCGCAGGGCGACGACACGCGCACCTGGGGCCCGCCCTTCAAGGAAGGCGTGGCCTCGTACTACCACGGCCTGAACCGCAACAAGCGCGTGCAGCACCTGGACTTCTCGACCGATGAAGGCCGCCAGGCGCTGCTCGCGCTGGTGGCCGAGGCCGACGTGCTGATCGAGAACTTCAAGACCGGCACGATGGAGCGCTGGGGCATCGGCTACGAGGCGCTGTCGCAGCGCTTTCCGCGCCTCGTGTGGTGCCGGGTCTCGGGCTTCGGCGCCGACGGTCCGCTGGGCGCGCTGCCCGGCTACGACGCCGCGGTGCAGGCCATGACCGGCATCATGAGCGTCAACGGCGAAGCAGAAGGCGGTCCGCTGCGCGTGGGCCTGCCCGTCGTCGACATGGTGACGGGGCTGAACGCGGTGATCGGCGTGCTGCTCGCGCTGCAGGAGCGCAACCGCAGCGGGCGCGGGCAGTTCGTGGAAGCGGCGCTGTACGACAGCGGGCTCTCGCTGCTGCATCCGCATGCGGCCAACTGGTTCATGGACGGCACGGCGCCGCGCCGCACGGGCAACGCGCATCCCAACATCTACCCCTACGACGCGCTGGCCACGGGCACCGACCCGGTGTTCGTCGCGGTGGGCAACGACCGGCAGTTCGCGAGCCTGTGCCGCTGCATCGGCCTGCCGGAACTGGCGGACGATCCGCTCTACCGCACGGCCGGCGCACGCTCGGTGCACCGCGACGGGCTCAAGGAGCGGCTCGAGGCGGCGATGGCAGCTTTCGATGGGCGCGCATTGGTCGACCAGTTGATGGCCGCCGGCGTGCCCGCTGCACCCGTGCTGCCCGTGGCCGATGCGCTGCAGCACCCGCACACACTGCACCGCGAGATGGTGGTGGAGATGCCCGGCGGCTACCGAGGCATCGGCGCACCGGTGAAGCTGAGCCGCACGCCGGCGAGCTATCGCCATGCACCGCTGACGCCGGGCAGTGCGTTCCTGCCTGTCGACGATTCAGCGCAGCACTGAACGGCCGCGCCCGATGCCGTAGTACGCAATGCCGGCGGCTTCGACTTCGGCGGCGTCGTAGATGTTGCGGCCATCGAAGATCGCGGGCGTCTTCAGCGAGCCCGCGATGCGCGCGAAATCGGGGCGGCGGAACACGGGCCATTCGGTCACGAGCGCCAGCACGTCGGCGCCCTGCAACGCTTCTTCGGGCGTGTCGCACCAGCGCACATCGCCGCGCTCGCCCACGATGGCGCGCGCATTCGGCATCGCCGCCGGGTCATGCACCTGCACGCGCGCCCCTGCCGCCCACAAGCGCTCCAGCAACACGAGGCTCGGCGCATCGCGCATGTCGTCGGTGTCGGGCTTGAAGGCCAGGCCCCAGAGGGCGATGGTCTTGTTCGCGATGTCGCCTTCGAAGTGGTGCGTCATCAGGTCGAAGAGGCGCCCCTTCTGCTCGTGGTTCGCAGCCTCGACGGCCGCGAGGATGCGCAGCGGCTGCCCCTCGCGATCGGCCGCATGCCGCAGCGCCCGCACGTCCTTCGCCAAACAGGAGCCGCCATAGCCCGCGCCCGCCTGCAGGAAGTCGGGGCCGATGCGCCGGTCCGAGCCGATGCCGCGGCGCACCATTTCGATGTCGGCGCCCGCATGCTCGGCCACGCGCGCCATCTCGTTCATGAAGCTGATGCGGGTCGCGAGCATCGCGTTGGCGGCGTACTTGGTGAGCTCGGCCGAGCGCCGGTCCATCACCAGCAGTTGCCTGGCGGGGTCGCGCACGAAGGGCTCGTAGAGCCGCCTCAGCAGGTCGATGGCCGCGGGGTCGTCGGCACCGATCACCACACGGTCGGGCTGCCGGCAATCGCGCACGGCCGAGCCTTCGCGCAGGAACTCGGGGTTCACGGCCACCGCGATGCGATGTGCCGCACCGCGTTGCGAAAGCGCCGCCTGCAGCACGGCCTCGACCTGCTCCGCGGTGCCTACCGGCGCGGTGGACTTGCAGACGACCACGGCATCGCGATCGCGGTGCTGCCCGATGCTGCGGGCCACGGCCATCACATGCCGCAGATCGACATCGCCTTCTGCATCGGCCGGCGTGTTGACCACGATGAAGAGAACCTCGCCATGCAGGCTGGCCGCGCGCTCGTCGGCCGTGAATTGCAGCGTTCCTGCGGCGAGGCCCGCGGCCACCAGCGCCTCCAGCCCCGGCTCGTGCAACGGCATCCGGCCCTGCCGCAGCCCCTCGATGCGGCGCGCATCGGCGTCCGCGCACAGCACCTCGTGCCCGGCTTCGGCCAGGCAGGCGGCGAAGGTGAGGCCCACATAACCGGCGCCGAAGATGGCCAGCTTCATGCGGAAACCCCTTGCCGTACCCCTTCCCTAAGGCACTGGCAGCGGCGGCGGTTGTGAGATAAAAGCAGGATGCAAGCCTTCAAAACAATGTCCGGACAGGAAAATTCGATGATGCCCGATCAAGTTGCCGCGCGGTGCGCGCTGGTCCTGGAGACCAACAACCTGCGCGGCGGAGCGGATGCCGAAGCCGCTGCCAGCACCAGCCTGCAGCGCCTGGTCGCCCTGCTGGCGAAGCAGCGGGTGCCGCTCACGGCGCTCGCGCAAGTGGTCATCACCCATGACGGCCTGAGCGCCGCATCCTGCGACGCCGTCACCGCGCTGGCAGGCCGCCCCATCGACTTCGTTCGCATCGATGCCGCCACCGGCTACTACGACGCCAAGAACGTCGGCTTCGCGGCCACCGATGCGGCGCGCTGCGACCACGTGGTGTTCGCCGATGCCGACTGCCTCCCCGCCGACGACTGGCTGCTGCAGATGCTCACGCCGTTCACGCGCGGCGCCGACGCGCCCGCGGTGGTGGCCGGCCGCACGAGCTATGCGGCCAACATCGTGGGCACCGCGCTCACGACCATCGACTTCATGTACTTCCCCAACGCCGACCACGCAGGCGCCACGAGCAACTTCTACGCGAACAACGTCGCCTTCCGCCGCGATGTGTTCGAGCAGCACAGCTACCAGGCGCTCGATGGCGTGTACCGCGCGCACTGCCAGGTGCTGGGCATGCGCCTGAAGGCCGCCAACGTGCCCATCCACTACGCGGCCGCGGCCCACACCGAGCATCGCCTGCCCGACACGCGCGCCGAGGCGCTCAAGCTGCGCTGGATGCGCGGGCAGGACACTTATTCGCTCACGCCGCACCTCTTGCGCAGCTACGTGTCGGCGCGCTGGCAGTGGCTTGCCAGGAGCGGGCCGATCGGTCCGCTGTGCGTGCTGTTCACGCGGCTGCGTTTCAGCGTGCGCGCGCTCAATCACCAGGACCTGCCGCCCCTGCGCGGCCTGCGATGGCTCGCGGGCGTGGCGTTGATCGTGGGCTTCTCGGCCATCGACATGCTGGGCGCGTTCGCACGCGGCATCGGCCTGCACACGACGGGCCGCACGAACGCGGATGCCCAGGCGCTTTCCTACCACCGCCCGACATGAACAAGAAAAACATCTTCAGCCTCCTCGTGCTGGCCGGCGCATGCGTCACCGCCGGCGCCGCCGACTTCACCGGCCGTGGCGTCTTCAACTTCAAGTCCGACAGCGGCTGCCCCTTCTCCGCACTCGCGGGCCCCGCCAACGAATGCAACCGCCTCGCGCTGGACGATGCCGACACGCGCGCCGCGCTCGACAGCGCGGCGCACACCATCCGCTTTGCCAACCCGCGCATCTACGGCGAGAAGACCATCGTGGGCGATGTGCTGCTGCAAGGCTCCGGCCAGTCGCGCAACAGCGGCCAGCGCGTGCCGCTCACCTTCCACGCACTGCTGAGCCGCTCGGGCAACGAGTGGTCGGTGAGCAGCCATGCGCACTCGCCCATCGGCGGAGAGTTCAGCGACATCAAGATCGATCCGTACCAGGTCGTGGTGATCCAGGGCAGCGCCGAGCGCGTGGTGTTCACGCCGACGCAGATCGGCGAGACGCTCTCCAAGCCATCGATCGCCGCGCGGCTCGCCAACGAGATCGTGCAGGTGCAGGACAACCGGACGGGCGGCGCCACGGATGCGGACATCACCGTCGGGCTGGGCCTGAGCCGCGCCTCCAAGTCGGTGGCGCGCGCGCGTTTCCGCGCACCTTCGGCCAAGGGCGGCGAGCTCTCCGAGGCGATGCGGCAAGGCAACTGGTCGCTCGAACTGCAGGCGCTGAGCGGGCAGATCCCGCGCCAGGTAGTGCAGCGCGACCTGTTCCTCTATGGCCTCGAATCGCAGTCGCTGTTGCAGCCGTTGGTGCAGCGCGGCTTCAGGAAGAACGAGAAGCTGGTGCTCGGTGCCGCGGGCGGCAAGGGCTACGTGCGCTACGACGGCCAGCAGCGCGAGTTCGCCGGCGCCGATGCATCGGCGCGCGCGTTCCTGCAGGACAGCTTCATCGGCCTCGTGCTCGGTTGGCAGCAACAGCAGCCGCAGCCCCCGGTGGCAAAGGCCGATGGACGCTGACACCGCCCCGGCGAACGCGGCATTCGACTGCCTCGCGCCGCCGCAACTGCGCGGCTGGCCGGCCCTGCAGGCACGGCTGGTGCACCGCATCAAGCGCGCCGCCTTGCGCCAGATGCATGCGAGCCGCGCCGGTGAAGTGATGCTGCTGCGCCTCTACCTGGTCGGCGAGGAATCGTCCGAGCAGGCGCTGCAGCGCGAGCTGCGCGCGAGCGCCCCCGAGTGGCTCACGCGCCAGCTCGACCAGCACCTGGCCGACGAGCAGTTGCATGCGCGGCTCTTCGCCGATGCCATCGTCGAGCGCGGCGGCACCGCGCAAGCGGCTGCATCGCCCGAAGAAGCACCGCAGCCCGACTGGCTGAGCCAGCGCAAGCTCGCGCGCTGGCAGCGCCTCATCCAGCGCCATGCGCCGCACTTCGCGCACGGCGGCTTGGTGCCGGCCTATGCAATCGGCCTGGCCGCCGAGCAGATGGCCTCGCGCATCCTGCAACGCCACTGCGCGCTGATCGGTCCGCAGCATGCGCTGCACCCGTTGCTCACGCGCGTGCTCGCCGACGAAGACCGCCACATTCGCCTCTGCAGCCACACGCTGCAGCGCTGCGTGGCGCCGCATGAAGAAGCCAGGCTCGCGCAGTTGATGCACGAGGTGCGCGACACCGAGCGCGGCTTCGGCATCACCGGCGCGCTGGGCATGTACGCGGCCGGCCTGGCCCTGCGCCTGCGCCCCGGCAGCGCACGGCCGGCGGTCGCCTGAGTCGATCGATGCCGCCGCGCATCGTCTACCTGGCGACCGCGGACGCGCGCGGCCACCTGATGCGCGCGCAGCTCATCGCGCATTCGCTGCGCGCCGCGGGCGCCAGCGTGCAGGTGCTCACCACCTCCGAGGAGGGCGCACGCTTTCTCGCGGGCTTCGGCATCGAGGCGCCAGTGCTCTCGCGCCACTACGCGGTGCAGTTCGACCGCGAGCAGAACATGCTGCGCCGCGAGACCGACCGCAACGTGGCGCACTACATGTTCCGCCCGGGACGCATGCTGCGCGACATCGTGCGGCTGCGCGCGTGGTTCCGCGATGCGGACCTGGTGGTGAACGACTCCTTCCACCCGGCGCTGCTGTTCATGGGCTGGATGCCGGGCTGGCGGCGCAAGGTGGTGCATGTGTACGGCGCGAGCCTGCGGCATGCACTGGAGACCAATTTCAGCGGGCGCATGCCGGCGTGGATGGCAGGCATCTTCGGCCGCATCGTCGCGTGGCAGATCGACCGCAGCCGCGCCCGCATTGCGCACGACTTCGCCTACGGCGAGCCGCAGGCCGACGGCCGCGGCGGTCACCAACTCGCCACGCCGGTGGCGGTGATGGGCGCCGACACCGAAGCGCACGACGACCTCGCGCCGCAGGCCGCGGTCTATCTCAATCCGCATTTCGAAGAAGCCGCGCTGGCCGAGGGCCTGGAGCGCGGCCTGGCCGATGCGCGCGTGCCGGCGCACCTCGTCGGCGAAGGCTATGCGCAACGCGCGGGCTGGCACGCGCAGGACGAGCACTGGATCGAGATGGCCGCGCGCAGCGCCTTCATCGTCTCGGCACCCGGCATGGCAGCGCTGTCGATCGCGGCGGTGTACCGCAAGCCCATCCTGCTGCTCCTGACCGACCAGCCCGAGCAGGCGATCAATGCGCAGCGCGCCGCGCAGCTGGGCCTGCACCACCGCACCGTGGTGTGGCAAGGCCGCACCGGAGATTTCGCACGGGCCGTGACGACGGCGGCGAGCGAGCTGCTCGCGCTGGCCGACAACGGCAACGGCCCGCAAGCGGCGCAGAAGGGCCGCGAGGCCGCCATCGCCCGCCTGCAGCACTGGACGGTGCTGCTCTACGGCCTCGCGTCCGCGAAACCTAACCGGTAGCGCCGCGCGCCGAATCTCGCAGCGCGCGGAACACCCGGGCCAGCGCGCGCACCGGCCGCATCTCGGACCACTGCACCGACGACGCCGGGGGCGGCATCGAGACCACGCCCCGCGCCGTGCGCAGCGATATCTGCATTTTCCTGAGCATGAAGCCCGGCTTCGCGACCGCGCGGCGTCCGCTGCCGCGACCCGCATCGGCCACGACGAACTGCAGCACCAGGCACTTCCTGCCGGCTGTCGGTTGCACCTCGAACACAAGGCTGCGCCGCTTCGCGCCCGTGGTGCAGGAGCCGGGCAGCACCACGCCATCGAACATCGCGTGCACGCTCGTGGCCTTGAGGTTGCTGCGCAAGTCGACGCGAACTTCGAGGCGGTGCGGCTGCTGGTGCGAGAGCGAGTCCGACAGCGACGGCAGCGGGATCACCAGGCACGCAAGCTCGCCGACGCTCCTGGCGCCCTCGGCATCGGGCGGCGCCCAGCCCTGGCTCAGCCAGCCCGTGGCGGGGCTGCCGGGGGGGAACAGGGAGGGGCGACTCAGCTGGAGTTCGGCCACGTCGTGCAGGCCGCCGCTCTGGTCGTCGAAGCCCCAGCGGGTCATGAAGGCCCGGTCGATGGCCGTGGCGGGCCACGCGGCGAAGTGGCGTGGCGCCGCATCGCCGACGCCGCTGATGGCGGTCATGAAATCCATTGCGCCGAGTTCGGGCCCGACGGGAATCCACTCCGAGCACGCCACCGGCAGTTGCCCCGCCGCGTTGCGGTCGGCACGGATCAGCGCATGCGCGGGCTTGCGGAAATAGCGCGCCTCGGTGAGCACGCTGGACGACAGGCTGGCCGCGAAGTGCACGTTGGCCGCCGACAGCAGCGCATAGGTGTTCTCCTCGGTCCACGCCACGTTGGGAATGGCCCGCGCGACCGGCGCGAGATCGTGCAGCGCGGGCTCGTAGGGATGCGGCTTGATCACCAGCAGGTCGACGCTGCGCGCCAGTTCGCGCAGCGGCGCGACCACGCTCGCGGGGTGCATGGTGCGCCCGCCGCTCACCAGCGACAGGTCGACCAGGCTCTGGCCGAAGAAGAGCCCGATGCGAAGCCGCGGATCGAACAGCGCCGGCGCGCCGTGCCGCGCGAAATGGCCCTTGAGCGCGGCCGCGTGGTTCCAGAACACCTCCTCATCGACACGGCGCGCCTGCAGCGCGGCGGCGATGACCGGGTCGTTCGTGCGCGCGCAGAAATGCAGGTGCTCGGTGAAGCGGCGCGGATCGATCTCCACGTCCAGGTAGCTCGCGCCGCTGCGCGCAATGCAGTGCTGCAGCGCCGGCGTGAGGCCCCAGCCGATCACCAGGCACCCGGGATCGAAGGCCGGCATGCCGTCCCGGCCATGCACGGGCAGCAGGTCGGCGATGCAGGCGCGGGCCCAGCCGGCGGGCGTCGCGGGCAGGTCGAGCCGGGCCATGAGGCGCGCCACGTCGATGCGGCCGCCTTCGGACAGCGGCGCCACCTCGCGCACCGGCAGGCCCAGGCGGCCGAGCGTGGAATCGAAGAAGCCCCGCAGGAATCGCCGGTTCGCGGCGTGGTACTGAAGACCGTTGGCGGCGGACCGAAAGAAATCGTCCGCGAAGATGACGTGATTGAACCGGCGGGTTGTCATTGACTGGGTGCGAGCCGGCCTGCCTTGTGCAACCCGCCCGCGCGACCTTCCATGTGCGATGCGCCAATCTAGGCAGCCACTCTTAGTTCAGAGTGAGAACGGCGGTCCGCCCGCGCAAAGTTCGTGCAAAGGCCCCGTAAAGCGGGCTGAAACATTGCCTCTTTTTTAATCAATCGAGCGACAGGTTGAGGCTCTTGATCAGCGGATGCCAGCGCGCCGTCTCCTCGCCGATGAGCGCCTCGAACCGGGCCGGCGTGCTGCCCACCGGCTCGACGCCGGACTCGGCGAGCTTGCGCAGCACCGCCGGGTTGTGGATCGCGCTGGCCATCGACTGCTGCAGCCGCGCCACCAGCTCGGGCGGCGTGCCTGCGGGCACCGCCAGGCCCATGAGCGCGGCCGCCTCGACGCGCGGCATGCCGAGCTCCGCGAAGGTGGGCACCGCGGGCAACTGAAGCAGGCGCGTGGCATTGGCGACCGCCAGGGCGCGCGCCTTGCCGCTCTGGATGAAACGGTTGGCCGCGGCCAGGTCGCTCATCATCACGGGCAACTGGCCGCCCGCGAGATCGGCCAGCGCGGGCGCGGCGCCGCGGTAGGGCACGTGCACCATGCGCAGCCCGGCCTCGCGCTGGAGCAATTCCATCGCCAGGTGCTGCGGCGTGCCGGTGCCGGCGGAGGCGAAGCTGACCTTGCCGGGAAAGGCCTGCGCATCCGCGATGAAGGCGCGCGCGTCCTTCACGCCGCTGGCGGGGCCGACCAACAGCACCATCGGCAGCCGGGCGAGCAGCGTGACCGGCGCGAAGTCGCGCGCCGGGTTGTAGCTGAGGTTGCGGTACAGCGCCGGGTTGAACACCAGCGTGCCGTTGTCGGCCGAGAGCACGGTGTAGCCATCGGCCGGCGCGCGTGCCGCCTCGATGGCGCCGAGCGCGGTGTTGCCGCCGGCGCGGTTCTCGATCTGCACCGGCTGGCCCGTGTCGATGGCCAGTTGGGTGCCGATGGTGCGCGCGACGATGTCGGCGATGGTGCCGGCGGGGTACGGCACGATCCAGCGGATCGGCCGGGCCGGGAATTCGCGCTGCGCGTGCGCTGCCCTGCCCGACACGAGCGCGAGGGCCAGTGCCGCAAGCTTGCGTCGGGACAGGCCAGGCATCAGCTCACGCGGCGCGGCTGGTCTTGAGGCCCTGGCCGGCGGCCCAGGTCGCGACGTCTTCGCGCTTGATGGCGGCAGCCATGAGCCCCGGGAACGCATCGGGCGTGCACGCGAACGAGGGCACGCCGAGCGCGGCCAGCTTGGCGGCGAGATCGCGGTCGTAGGCTGGCGCGCCCTCGTCGCTGAGCGCGAGCAGCGCGATGAACTGCACGCCGGCCTCGACCAGCTCGTTGGCGCGGCGCAGCAGGTTGGCTTCCACGCCGCCCTCGTACAGGTCGGAGATCAGGATGAGGATGGTGTTGCGCGGCTCGCGCACCAGGCTCTGGCAGTAGCCGACGGCGCCGTTGATGTCGGTGCCGCCGCCCAGCTGCACGCCGAACAGCAGGTCCACCGGGTCCTGCAGCTGCTCGGTCATGTCGACCACGGCGGTGTCGAACACCACGAGCTTGGTCGCCACCGCGGGCAGGCTCGCCATCACCGCGCCGAAGATGCTCGAGTAGACGACCGAGGCCGCCATCGATCCGCTCTGGTCGATGCACAGGATCACCTCGCGCTGCGGCTGGCGGGCCTTGCGGCCGTAGCCGACCAGCGTCTGCGGCACCACGGTGCGGTATTCGGGTTGCCAGTGGCGCAGGTTGGCGCGGATGGTGCGGTTCCAGTCGATCTCCGAATGGCGCGGGCGGCGGTTGCGCTGGCTGCGATTGAGCGCGCCGCTCACGGCGCTGCGCATCGGCTCCTCGAGCTTCTTCATGAGCTCGTCGACCACCTTGCGCACCACGGCGCGCGCGGTGTCCTTGGTGCCGGCCGGGATCACGCTGGACAGCGCCACGAGGTTGGCGACCAGGTGCACGTCGGGCTGCGCGTTCTCCAGCATCTCGGGCTGCAGCAGCATCTGGCGCAGGTTCAGGCGCTCCATCGCATCGCGCTGCATCACCTGCACCACCTGGCTCGGGAAGTACTTGCGGATGTCGCCGAGCCAGCGCGCCACGCTGGGCGCCGAATCGCCGCGGCCGCCGCGCTGCCCGCCCTGGCCGAGGCCGCGCCGGCCATCGGCTTCGTAGAGCGCGGCGAGCGCCTGGTCGATCTCGCGCACGCGGCCCTCGACGGCGCCGCAGCTGGCGTTGGCCTCGCTGCCGAGCACGAGGCGCCAGCGCTGCAGGCGGCCGGTCGGCGGCAATACTTCTTCTTCGGTGTCGGCGGGGTCCTGAAGATTCGCGGTCATTGAAATACCTCCGTGCTTCGCACTGCGGTGCGAGCTTGCTTGGGGCGGCCCGGCGCGGCGCTCATTGAAATACCTTCGTGCTTCGCACTGCGGTGCGAGCTTGCTTGGGGCGGCCCGGCGCGGCGCTCATGCTTTCACTCCCAGCAGTTCCCGCAGCAGCGGCAGCGCGAGCACCGCGCGTGTTTCGTCCCAGTCGGTGGCGGCCACGGCGGCTGGCAGCGTGCCGCCGACCGCGCCACGCTTCGCACGCTCGCCCAGCGCGCGCCGGTCCGAAGCCGAAAAGTCCGCGAAGCTGCGGCGCACCAGCGGCAGCACCTGCACGAAGTGCGCTTCGCCGAGCCCCGAAAGCCAGCGGTCCACCAGCGACCAGACGGCCTCGTCGTGCAGCAGCACCATCGCGTTGCGGTTGAGAAAACCTTCGAGCCACGCGGCTGCCTCGGTCGGCGGTGCGCCGGCCGAGAGGTTGCGGCCGAGCTGCTGCGAGGCGCCGTCGCTGTCGATCTGCGCATCGTCCAGCAGCAGCCGGCAGCTCACGCCGCGCAGCAGCGGGGCGCCGGTTTCGCCGAAGGCGATGGACTTCAACGCCGTGCGCCAGGCGGCGGTGGTTTCTTCGCCGTCGCGCAGGCGCACCGCGTCGTGCGTGGCGATGAGCCGGGTGCGCAGCGCCTCGGCGGCCTCGGCATCGAGCGCGCCGCAGGCGATCGGCAGGCCGATGGCGCCGCGCACGATCAGGCTGTCGAGCACGTGCGAGAGCAGCGCGCTGTCGGTCTGGCGCACGCTGCCGTAGCGGAACACGTTGGCCAGCGGCGGCACCGCGCCGATGAGCTGCACCGCGTCGCCGGTGAGCGCGGCGCGGTCTTCGAGCGCGCGGGTCACGGCCTGCACGGCGACCGGCAGGTCGGCGAGCAGCACGATGTCGACCTGCTCGGCCAGGGCGGTGAGCGATGTCTCCGCCGCCAGCTCTTGCATCACGCGCGCGCTCGCGGCATGCGCCACCGTCGCGCCGAAGCGGCTGGCTTCGATGATGCGCAGCGCGAACTCGGGCTGCCATTGCAGTTGCCACACTTCATGGAAAGTGCCGCGGCTCGCGCGCTGGCCGGCAGTGATTTCGCCCCACGGCAGGTCGAGCAGCCGCAAGCGGTGCAGCAGGTGGCTGCGCGCGAGGTCGTTGGGCTGGCGCAGGTCAAGGTCGAGCGTTTTCGCGGTCGCCTCGGGTTTGAGGCGCAGGCTTTTTTGTGCCTGCTCGATGTCGCGCTGCAGCGGCACGGTCGGCACTTCGGCGGGCACCTGGCCCATGCGGTCGCCGACGGTGAGGCGTTCGCGGATCAGCGTGAGCGGCGCCTGCTCGCCCATGCAGATCACGCTGCGCACGGCCTCGTCGAGTTCGGGCAGGCCGGGCGCGGGGCGTTCGCGCAGCGCGGCGAGCGTTTCGGCCAGGCGCGTGGCCTCGATCAGGTGGGCCGAGGAGCAATCGAGGTCGTGCGCGCGCAGCAGCCGCGCGACGCGCGCGAGCCAGCCGGTCGTGCGGCCCGCGACCTGCTGGCCTTGCTGCCACAGGTGCTCGTACCAGCCGGGCGAATCGATGCCGGCGCCGTAGCCGCTCGCGCTCGTCAGATGCCGGTACGTCCACGGCACCCAGGTCGCGAGCACCTTGAGCTTGGGCAGTCCCTTGAGCAATGCGGCGTCGGCCTTGGCGGTGACCGTGCCCTGCAGCGCCGGCACGTGCCACGCGCCGCAGACGACGGCGATGCGCTGGTGGCCGGCCTTGACGGCCTCGCGAATCGACTGGCGCATGAAGGCTTCGCGCAGTTGCTCGCGTTCCATGGCGCGCTGGCCGCGGCGGTCTTCGGGCGTTTCGGCGCGCACGGCGGTCATGGCTTCGGCGATGGCGCCGAACAGGTCCTCGCCGTCGCCGCGCTCCTCGACCATGTGGTTCCACCAGCTTTCGCCGTCGGCGTAGCCGGCGGCATGGGCAAGCCAGTCGAAGGGGTCGTCGGGCAGTGCGTTGGCGATGGTCTCTTCGACCGGCTCTTCGACTGTTTCAGTCACGGGCACCGTGTCGGTCTCGTCATCGTCGAGCGGTGTCTCGACTGGCGCTTCGGCCTTGGCCTCATCGGCCGCGTGTGCTGCCTGCTCGATGGCCATGCGATGCGCCTGCGGCAGGTCGATGAAGCGCGTGGGCAGCGCGTGCTTCACGCCCCATTGCAGCGCCTGCCACTCGGGTGAGAACTCCGCGAACGGATAGAAGGCGGCCAGGCGCGTGTCGTCGTTCGCATGCACCAGCATCGCGACCGGCGGGCGCAGGTCGGCATGCGCCATGAAGGAGAGCAGGCCCTCGGCCTCGGGCGGGCCTTCCACCAGGATGCAGTCGGGCTGCAGCGATTCGAAGGCGCGCAGCAGGCTGCGCGCGCAGCCGGGGCCGTGGTGGCGAATGCCGAAGTAGTGCAGCGGTGAAGGCGGTGTGCCCGAATTCATATCGATGCTTTCACTGCGCACAAGCAGAAGCGACGTCGCCTTTTCGTGGAACGCCGCGGAACCGGCTCTGCCGGGCCGCTGGCGTTGCCCCCGGCGAGGGGGTTGGCGAAGCGACACGAAGTGCGCGAAGACTGGGGGAGTTCATCAAAGTTGTTCGCGGCAGGCGCGGTACAGGTCCTTCCAGTCGGTGCGCTCCTTCACCACGGTCTCCAGGTATTCCTTCCACACCACGTGGTCCTGCACCGGGTCCTTGATGACCGCGCCGATCAGCCCCGAAGCCACGTCGGCCGAGCGCAGCACGCCGTCGCCGAAATGGCCCGCCAGCGCCATGCCGCTGTTGATGACGGAGATGGCCTCGGCCGTCGAGAGCGTGGAGCTCGGCGACTTGATGCGCGTCTTGCCGTCCTCGGTCTGGCCGTTGCGCAGCTCGCGGAAGATCTGCACCACGCGGCGCACTTCCTGCAGCGCGGGCGGCTCTGCCGGCAGCGCCAGCGCGCGGCCCAGCTCGGACACGCGCTTGACCACGATCTGCACCTCCTCGGCTTCGCTCGCGGGCACCGGCAGCACGACGGTGTTGAAGCGGCGCTTGAGCGCGCTGGAGAGTTCGTTCACGCCCTTGTCGCGGTTGTTCGCGGTGGCGATCACCGAGAAGCCGCGCACGGCCTGCACTTCGCTGCCGAGTTCGGGAATGGGCAGCGTCTTTTCAGACAGCACGGTGATCAGCGTGTCCTGCACGTCGGCCGGGATGCGGGTGAGTTCTTCCACGCGAGCGATCTTTCCGAGGCGCATCGCGTGCACCAGCGGGCTCGGCACCAGCGCCTTTTCCGAAGGGCCGTGGGCCAGCAGCTCGGCGTAGTTCCAGCCGTAGCGCAGCTGCTCCTCGCTGGTGCCGGCGGTGCCCTGGATCAGCATCGTCGAGTCGCCGCTCACGGCCGCGGCCAGGTGCTCGGACACCCACGACTTGGCGGTGCCCGGCACGCCGTACAGCAGCAGCGCGCGGTCGGTCGCGAGCGTGGAGACGGCGATCTCTATGAGCCGCGAATTGCCGATGTACTTGGGGCTGACCTCGAAGCCGTTGGCGAGCTTGCCGCCCATCAGGTAGGTGAGCACGGCCCAGGGCGAGAGTTTCCAGTTGCCCGGGCGCTGGCGGTCGTCGACCTTCTGGAGCGCATCGAGCTCTTCGGCGAATTGCTGTTCGGCATGCTGGCGCAGGACATTGCTCATGGATGGCCTTGGGATGAAGAAGAGGTGGACGAAAGACGAAGGGTTGAAAACAGCTGGCGCGCGCGCACGATGCGCGCGGCGTCGCTCAGGGCGCTCGCAAGGCCAGGGCTTTCCTCGGCAGCGCGCGGCAGCTCGGCCAGCAGGTGCAGCGCATCGGCGTGCAGCAGCGCAGCCGCGTTGCCGAGCACCTGGCGCAGCACGTAGTCGTTGACGAGGTCGCCGCGCTCCACGCGGGTACGCAGCGCGGCCGCGAGCTGGAGCGAGAGTTCGGCCGATGGCGTTTCGCCGGGCGCACAGGCCTGGTCGGCGAAGGCGATCACGTTCTGCACGCCGCTGCCCGCCAAGCCGAGTTCGATCACCCAGTGGCGCTCGCGCCGTTCGCGGGGCAGCAGCGCCAGCAACTGGCCGACCCAGGCGCGCTGGCTGTATTGGGTGTGATGGTGGTCCAGCATCGCGTCGCCCCAGTCGACATCGGACACGGCGAGGATGGCTTCGTTCCAGCCGCGGAACAAGGCGTCTTTCCAATCGATCTTCTCGGCCCAGCCGAGCAGCGCGGCGGGTGTCATGCCGGTGCGCGTGGTCCACCACGAGAGCGGCGTTTGCCGCACGAGTTGATAGAGCCACCAAGCGCGCTCGCCGAGGCTGTCGTGGGTGGGGCGCGCGGGATCGATGGCGTCGTCCTTCCAGCGCGGGTCGGGCGTCTCGGGGGCGTTCATCTGCCAGGCGCCGCCCACCTGCGACAGCAGCGGCGCGAGGAAGGCTTCGATGCGCTGCACATGGGCGCTGGCAGGCAGGCGCTGCAGCAGCTCGACCGCGGCCTGGCGCACGTCGCGGGCGCGGTCCTTCAGTTGCGCGTCGAGGAGCGCTTCGTCGTCGGGGCCGATGTTCTCGGCCAGCGCGCCCAGCAGCGCGGCGCGCTCCTTGGCGGCCAGTTGCGTCAACTCCGCGGCGAGGCGCTCGCGTGCGGCGGCGGGGGCGCTGCGGCGTTGTTCGGCGAGCACCGCGCGGCGCTGTTCGAGACTGCCTTCGTCCCAACGCGTCTGCGCATCGGCCTGCTCGCTAGCGCCGACGGCGTAGCGCCAGTCGTCGTTGCGCGCAGCGAGCCAGAGGCCGCGCTCGCCGAGCGCCGGGATCACGGCGGGCCGCAGGTCGATCGCGCGGCGGCCGGCGTCGAGTGCAATGGGCAAGAGGTTGTGGGGCAGGCGCAGGCCGGCGGCAGTCACTGCGGCGAGGCCTTCGTGCTGCAGCCGCAGCGGACCGCTCGCGAGTGCATCGGCGATGGCCGCTTGCAGTGCGGGATCGTTCAGCACGGGGCGCTCGTCGGCAGTGGCAACCGGTGCGTCGGAAGGCGAGAGGCCCGGCGCCACGAAGCCGGCGCGGCGGCCGATGGCCACGGCGCCTGCGACGCGCAGCAACTGGCCTTGCGCTTCACCGGCCTGGATCGCTTGCAGCAATCCGCCGAATTCGCCCGCCATTCCTTCGGCGGCCGGCACGGGTTGGCGGGCCGTGCCGACCAGCGCGGTCTGCAGCAGCGTGTGCCAGTGGCTCATTCGATGACCTCCGTGCTGCGCGCTGCGGTATTCGCCTTGGGAGCGGCCCGGCGGCTCATGCGCGCACCCCGGCCAAGGTCCAGACCGGCGCGCTGCCCGCTGCGGCGCCCGAAGCCCAAGCGGTGAGCGGTGCGAACTGCTCGCCGTCCCATTCGCCGAAGACGCGCAGCGGCGCGCCGCCCGAGTGCGCCATCAGCTGCCAGGCTTCCTGCGTGGCCAGTTGCATCGGCAAGGCCTGCGGCGCGGCATCGAGGCGCAGCCACCATTGGTCGCCGTGCCGCGTGGGGATCGCTTCGGCCCACACCATCGGCAGCAACGGCTGCCAGGGATTGGCGGCGATCTGTTGCGCCATGCGGTGCCATTCGTCGGGGGGCTCGGTTGCAGGCTGCGTCGATGCCGGCGCATCCGCCAGCAGTTCGGCCACCAGCGCGCGCTGCGAGGCATGGCCGGGATAGAAGCACAACACCGCGGCGCGCTCGCTGCCGCTGACCCAGCCGGTTTCGAAACCGCGGCCGCCATGCGAGTAATCGAGCAACAGCGCACGCCGCCCGCTCGCGCGGCCTTGCAGCCACACATGGCGCTCGACCAGTTTCGCGTCGCGCTCGTCGGTGCACTGGCCCAGCACGAGCCAGTGGTCGCCGATGAGTTCGCCGTCCGCGAGCAGGCCTTCGCGGTCCTGCGGCCAGCCGAGCGCGATGCGCAGGTCGGCCAGCGTGGCGGGCGAGAGGGATTCGCGGCGCGGCACCGCATCCACGATCAGTTGAAGCCGACCCAGCCGGTCGAGCAGTCGCGCCGGCCAGCCTTCGCCCACGCCGATGAGCTCGGCCGCCTGCGTGAGGCGCTGGCCGAGCCCCGGCGCCTGCGCATCGACCATGCGCGCGGCCATCGCGCCCCAGGCCTGCTGCTGCTCGCTGCCGAGCGCGGCGAGGCCGCGCTGGGTCTGGTCGTCGAGCCAGCGCGCGAGCTCCTGCACGCCGGCCTCGATGCGCTTCCAGCGCTGCGCATCGCGCTTGGCGGCCGCGGCGGGATCGGGCGCGGCCACGGGTTCGGCGGCGCGCGCTTCTTTTTTCTCGGCCTTGTCGCGGCGCGAGGCGATCCATTCGGCCACCCATGGCGGCGGCGCGGCGGCGGTGAAGCTGGCGCCGCTCTGCGCGCGCAGCAGCATCAGCGCGAGGCCGTGCTTGCAGGGGAACTTGCGGCTCGGGCACGAGCAGCGGAACACCGGGCCCGCAAGGTCGACCTGCGTCTGGTACGGCTTGCTGCCGCTGCCCTGGCATTCGCCCCAGACGGCCTCGTCGGAAAACCCGAGCGTGGGCCACTTGGCCGGTGCGAGCAGGCCCTTGGCGGCCTTGGCCGACGCATCGTCGGGCGCGAGCGCCAGGACGGCTTCTGTGCTGAGAGTCATCGGGGCACCCTCGCGCCGGTCCGCGGCGCGGATGAATGGAAAGACGCGGCCATCAAGGCGCGACGGGATTGCCCGGCGTGCCGAGGCTGCCGGCCGGAATGGCGGCAGGGGCCGGTGAGCTGTAGGAAACACGCACCGCAGGCGATGGCTGCGGCGTGGAGGCGGCGACCGGCCGGGTCACGCCGCCCTTGGTGACCCTGACCGGCGCTGTAGTCGCGGCCGTTGGAATCATCGCCACGGGCGCCACGCCGGTGACGCCGGACGTACCGGAAACCGGCACCGTGGCCCCCACCGCCGCCGTGATGACCGGCGCGGCACCGCCCGCAGGCGCGTACCCGGCTTTCCCTGCGTTGGGATCGTGCAGCACCACGCTCTTGCCGACGCCCACGCCGGTGCCGATCGGCCCGATGCCGACGCCCACACCCACGCCTGCCGTGCCAGCCACTACGCCGGTGTTGTTGACCGAGACGCCCGCGCCGAGTGGCCCCCAGCCGGTGTTCAGGCCCATGGAGAAATTGCCATCCCTGGTGGCGCCGAGCCCGAGCGAAAGCCCGGGCACCAGCGGAATGCCGATGTGATAGTGCGAACAGCCGCTCACCAGGAGCATCAGCAGCGCCGCCGGAACGGCGGCTGCTGCACGAAGGGTGCGCGGCCGGGCGTTCACACCAGGAGCGCGTTGACGCGCCTCACGTAGGCGGCAGGGTCGGCCGGGAGGCCACCTTCTGCGAGCAGCGCCTGGTCGAACAGGATGTTGGCGAGGTCGTCGAAGTGCTCGGAGCTCTCCAGCTTCTTCACGAGCGGGTGCTCGGCGTTGACTTCGAGCACCGGCTTCAGGTCGGGCGCGGGCTGGCCGGCTTGCTTCAACATGCGCGCCAGTTGCGTGCTCATGCCGCCGTCCTGCACCACGAGGCAAGCGGGCGAGTCGACCAGGCGGGTGGTCACGCGCACGTCGTCGGCCTTGTCCTTGAGCGCTTCCTTCAGGCGTTCGAGCAGCGGCTTGAAGGATTCGGCGGCCTCCTCGGCGGCCTTCTTCTCGGCCTCGTCCTGCAGCTTGCCCAGGTCGACCGCGCCCTTGGCCACGCTCTGCAGCGGCGTAGCGTCGAACTCGGTGAGGTAGTTGAGCGCCCACTCGTCCACGCGGTCGGTCATGAGCAGCACCTCGATGCCCTTCTTCTTGAAGACCTCCAGCTGCGGACTGTTCTTCGCGCCGGCCAAGGTGTCGGCCGTGATGTAGTAGATCGCGTCCTGGCCTTCCTTCATGCGCGCCTTGTAGTCGGCCAGGCTCACGGTCACGGCGTCGCTGGTGCTCGATGCGAAGCGCAGCAGCTTGGCGATGCGGTCGCGGTTGCCCATGTCTTCGCCCAGGCCCTCTTTGAGCACCGCGCCGAACTCGGCGTAGAACTTGGCGTACCGGCCCGATTCGTCGGCCGCAGCAGCGGCGGCTTCAGCGGCGGTGGGCGCGTTCTTGTCGACCACGTCGCTGATGTCGTTCAGCGCTTCGGTCGGCTCGGGGGCCGGCACCGATTCGCCCGAACCCACGTCGATCTTGCCCTCGCCGCTCTCCGGCGCGGTCTTCTGCTTCCTGGCCAGGTCCTCGAGCATCGAGAGCACGCGCTTGGTGCTGCCTTCGCGGATGGCCTTCACGTCGCGGCTTTCCTGCAGCAGCTCGCGGCTCACGTTCAGCGGCAGGTCGGCCGAGTCGATCACGCCCTTCACGAAGCGCAGGTAGCTGGGCAGCAGCGCCTCGGCGTCGTCCATGATGAAGACGCGCTTGACGTAGAGCTTCACGCCCGCGCTCTTGTCGCGGTTCCAGAGGTCGAACGGGGCCTTGGCGGGGATGTAGAGCAGCTGCGTGTACTCGGTGCTGCCCTCCACGCGGTTGTGGCTCCAGGCGAGCGGCGCCTCGTAGTCGTGGCTGATGCTCTTGTAGAACTCCTCGTACTGCTCGGGCGTGATGTCTTTCTTGGGGCGGCTCCAGAGGGCGTTGGCCTTGTTGACGGTTTCCCACTCGCCGGTCTTCACCATGTCGCCGGGCTGGTCGTTCTCGCCTTCCTTCCACTCTTCCTTTTCCATGAGGATCGGGAGCGAGATGTGGTCGGAGTACTTGCCGACGATCTGCTTCAGCTTCCAGGCGTTGAGGTATTCATCCGCATCGTCGCGCAGGTGCAGCGTGATGCTGGTGCCGCGCTCGGCGCGGGTGATGTCGGCCACCTCGAAGTCGCCCGCGCCGCCGCTCACCCAGCGCACGCCCTCGCCGGCCGGAAGACCGGCGCGGCGCGATTCGACGCTGATCTTGTCGGCCACGATGAAGCCCGAATAGAAGCCCACGCCGAACTGGCCGATGAGTTGCCCGAGCTCCGAAGTTTTGGCCTTCTGGTCCCCGCTCAACTTGCTCATGAAGTCCTTGGTGCCGCTCTTGGCGATCGTGCCCAGGTTGTCGATGGCCTCCTGGCGCGACAGGCCGATGCCCTTGTCCGTGATGGTGAGGGTGCGCGCGGCCTTGTCGAAGGTCAGGCGCACGTCCAGGTCGGGCTGGTCTTCGTAGAGCTCGGGATGGTCGAGGGCTTCGAAACGCAGCTTGTCGCACGCGTCGGACGCGTTGGAGATCAGCTCGCGCAGGAAGATTTCCTTGTTGGAGTAGAGCGCATGCGTGACGAGGTGCAGCAGTTGCGCGACTTCGGCCTGGAACGGGAGTTTGGTATTGGAGGAATCAGCCATGGGAAAAAGAGAGATCGGATCGAAAAAATTCTAAGGCGCCCCGGCGACCGAAAGACGACGCGGCGCGAACTTCTTGAGGTGAGGCGTGGTGTTCCAAAAACAACGATTGGGGTCGTAAACGGGGCACTTTTCACGTTTCGGACGGAACAATTTGGCAGCGATACTCAAAATGAATACTTTTGTATCATAAAAGTTACTGAAATTAACATTTGTGAATTACTCTCCGCTCCCTGTTGATTGATCAGGGCCGCGATGCCCGAAGGAACGGAGATGTTGTTGGATGACGAGTGTGGCCCTGTCGACTGCCGCCGGCCCGGCCGGGATGTCGTGGCGGCTCGTCTTCGCCCGGCTGGGCGCCGCCTGCACGGCGGCGCTGGCCTGTCTGGCGCAGGCGCAGACCAGCCCCGCAAAGGCGGCAGCCATGCCACTCGTCGCGGCTGACGCCCGCATCCAGCCGATGGACCGCGCCCAGGCGGAGCAGGCGCGCCTGAGGGCGCTCATCGAGGCCGCGCCCAAGGCCTACCAGGACAATTTCATGGGCGCGCCGGAAGCCGGCGCCGCATCCGCCGATGCCGACGCCCAGGAGGCCGAAGAGCCGCAGGGCTTTCGCGCCTGGCTGGTCGAGAGCCGCATCGGCTTCGGCGATTCGAAGGCCTCGGGCTATGGCCGGCAGCGCGCGACCGAGTTCGGCCAGCGCCTGGAATACCGCCGCGAGACGCTCAACTACGGCGAGTTCGTGCTGCAGGCCGACGGCCGCCACCTGAGCGGCGACAACCTGGCCAGCGGCGGCAGCATCGGTTCGCTGGGCTATGCGCGGGATGCGAGCAGCGGCCGCGTCACGCTGCGCAACCTCGGCTTTCCGGTCACTGCGCAAACCTTCGCCGACAGCGCGGTGGGCGACATCTACAGCGAGCTGACCGAGGGGCTCGGCCGCAACTACCGCCTGTCGCTCGGCGGCACCACGGTGCGTGGCGCGTCCACGCGCATCTTCAGCGACGGCATCGACCTGCGCGCAGGCTTTGGCGAACGCGGCGCCCTGACCGGCGGCCCCTACCCGGGTTTCGAGAAGAACCAGGGCACGCTGGGCTGGCTCGGCCTCACGCAGCGCCTGGGCGACAAGTGGTTCGCCGCGGCGCAGGTGGACCAGGCGCGCGACATCCCGGCGTACTACACCGACCCGCTCACCGGGCAGGGCTTCGGCTCCAAGAGCGTCACGAGCTGGGCCACGTCGCTGGGCTATGGCCGCGAGGTGGCGCGCGACGGCGACTTCAAGGCCCGCGCCACGCTGATCGGCAGCCGCATCCAGTCGCAGACGCCGGGCGTTGCCACCGGCGATTCGCAGGGGCTCTTCGTCGAGGCGAGCGCGCGCACCGGCCTCTATCGCCACGAGTTCGGCGCCTACGCGGCAAGGCCGAACCTCTACTTCGGGGACTACGCCGTGGCCACCGGCACGCGCGGCGCCTACTGGCGCGTGGACCGCAACACGAGCCGCATGAGCTGGGGCGGCGGGCTGGACTACGAGCGCGCGCAGCCCGATGCCAACTTCAATCTCACGGGCTACAGCCGCACCGGCGCGAACGGCAACTTCCAGTACCTGTTCGACCGCAACACCTCCGCCGGCGGCAGCGTGAGCGTCTACCGGACGCGCTATGAAAAGACGGCGGACACATCGGCAAGCAGCGTCGCGGACTCGCGCAGCCTCTACGGCAACGCCTTCTACCAGACGCGCTTCTTCGACCTGCCGCGCAGCCGCCTGAGCCTGACGGTGCGGCGCAACGAGCTGATCGTGCTGGGCGACCAGGCCGCCACCGGCCAGGAAGTGCAGTGGGAGCAGGACTGGATCGGCGGGCGCTACGAGAACATGCGCCCCGAACTCACCACCACCCTGGGCTACGCGCACGACAAGAGCGGCGGCGTGGCGCGCGACTACCCCACGGCCGGCGTGCAGTTCCGCTACTGGCTGGACAGTGGCTTCAACATCGCCGGCAACCTGCGCTACACCTCGCAAAGCGGCGGCCTCTACACGAGCCGGGGCCTGTCGGGCTCGCTCACCGCCGAGAAGGAACTCGCCAAGGGCTGGCGCGTGGGCTTCGCGGCCAACTTCAACCAGGCGCGCGCCGCCGTGGTGCCCACGTCCATCTCGGGCCCGCAGCTTTACCGCAGCAACGACAAGACTGCCTACATCTACCTGCGCTGGGAGGGCAGCGCGGGCGCCGCCTTCCAGACCGCCGGCGTGCGCGGGAACGGTGCGGGCGCGGGTGGCGGCAGCGTGGCCGGGCGCGTGTTCTTCGACGCCAACCGCGACGGCACGCAGCAGTCCGGCGAAGGCGGCGCCGCCAACGTCGAGGTGCAGCTGGACGGCCGCTACCGCACCACGACCGACCGCGACGGCCGTTTCGAATTCCCGCTGGTGACGACCGGTCGCCATCAACTGACGCTCACCCTGGACAGCGTGCCGCTCCCCTGGGGCGCGGCCGGCGACAGCGGCGTGAGCGTCAATGTTCCCTTGCGTGGCCAGGCCACCGCCGAGATCCCCGTGGTCAAGGTGGGCGAATGAGCGACGTGTTTTCCCCGGTCTTTCTTGTGTGTCTCCTTTCATCTTTCTCAACCAAGGCAATTTCATGATCCGCAGTTCCATCGCCCATCGCATGCTCGCCATTTCCGTGGCAGCCCTCTCCCTCTTCGGCGGCGCCGCCATGGCCGAGAGCCAGTACGGCGCGGGCACCGGCACCATCACGGCGCAGGCCAACGTCAAGCTGAGCGTGGTCGTGCCCAAGCTCATCCTGCTGCGCGTGGGCGCGACCAACACCACGCAGGACACGGTGGCCTGGACCTCGACCCTGAGCATCCCCGGCGTTCCCACGAACGCCCTGGGCACGGCCGCCAACACCCCCGTGGACTGGAGCGGCGCAGCCCCGACCGTGACCACCGCCACGGCCGCCGGCGCGCTCACCGTGTACGCCTGGACCAACGCCGGCGCGGGCACCATCAACTGCGCCATGGGTGCATGGAACATCCTTACCGGCGGTCCGGCCAATGCCGACTTCACCGTGGCGACCACCGGCACGCTGCCCCATCCGGGCGCAAACCTGGGCGCCTGCGCCTCGACCGCCTTCCCTTCCAACGTCGTGGCGACGGGCACCTGGACGTACGCCCTGGCCGGCACGCCGGCCAGCTGGCGCGCCAACACGTACACCAACACCATCACCTACACCGCCCAAGGCATCTGATGCATTTGCGAGCAGCGCACGTCGAGGGGGCCGGCCGCGAGGCACGGAGCCGCCGGTGCGGCCTGCTCGCGATCGCGGTGCTGGCGGCGGGTGCCGCCATGCCCGCCGGCGCGGTCATCACGACGGTGGCGGACTCCGGCGGCGTCTACGCCATCTCGCTGCGTGTCGGCTCCCTGAGCGGCATCGATACCGTGGCATTCAGCGTGACCGGCAACAACGTGGGCCTCACGCCCGCGGCGGTGACCGGCTCGCAGACCATCGACGTCTCGGTCACGCCGATCCGGCCCGCGAATTCGTCGGGCACGGCGCGGCCGGTAACGCTCAAGGTCGATTCGCTGGCGGGCCTGCCCTGCCAGTCGGGAGGCTGCGGCACCACGATCATTCCGTTCAACGAGATCAGTTGGGTGGCCAGCCTGAACAGTGCCAGCGGCACGGGCGACATCCAGAACGGGCGCTTCAACGGCACCGCCAACCAGCAGATCGCGAGCTTCAATGCCAACGCGACCTTCTGCTCGATCCTGCTCATCATCCTTTGCCTGGGCTACACCTACCAGTCGAACGCGATGAACGCAACGCGCATGCAGTTCACCTACGACAACGACGTCGTGTATCCGGCCGGCAACTACAAGGGCACCGTGCGCTTCACGGCGTCCATGGAGTAAGACGCGCATGCACGCCATCTGGAGAACTGCCGCCTGCGCAGGCCTGTTGCTGTGCCTGGCGCTGCCCGCCGGCGCGCTGGTGGCGCGGCTGGACGACTCCACCTCGCCGCGCGCCCAGGTCAACACCGATTTTCGCAACGCGCAGCCCATCGATGGCACCAGCTTCAACCTGCCGTTCGGGCGCATCGAATACCGGCTGGCCACCGCGCCCTACATCGGCCGGCGCGCGCGCATCTTCTACGTGATTCCCGTGGGCATCCCGGGCCTGCGCTCACCCGCTGGCCTGCAGGTGCAATGGCGCGGCAACGGCGCCTTCGCGAGCGGCACAGGCCGCCCGGGCGACCGCGTGCCGGTCTGGAACGGCACCATCGCCGCCGCCTGGATGAACGAAACCTTCGACCTGACGCTGCGCATCGATCCGCGCGAACTGCGCCTGCCCTCGGGCGCATCCCTGAGCTTCGAATCGATCTTCGAAATCGAGACACTTCCATGAACAAGCTTCTTCTTCGCACCCGCGCGCTGCCGCAATGGCTGCGCGCCTCTTCTTTCTTGCTGCTCCTGGCCTGCGCCAGCGCCGCAACGGCCGCGCCGTTCGAGATCGCCGTTTCCCCCTCGCGCTTCGAGGTGTCGGGCAAGAGCGGCGTGCGCCTGGGCCAGTCGCTGGACATCCACAACCTGGCATCGGCCGCCACCGAGGTGTCGGTGCGCACCATCGACTGGAGCTACTCGGCCGACGGCAACATCACCTACCACGACGACCTGCAGCCGGGCAGTTGCAGGCCGTGGGTCGCGCTGGAGCGGCGCAGCGTGACGGTGCCCGCGCGCGGCAAGAAGTCGTTCCGCTTCCAGATCGATCCGCCGGCGGGTTCGCCGCGCGGCGAGTGCCGCTTCATGATCGCCATCGAAGGCACCGAGCCCGCGCAGCAGACCCTCATCCAGGGCGGCGGCGCCAGCCTGAGCCTGCCGGTGACGGGGCGCATCGCGGTGGCGGTGTACGTCATGCTCGACGGCGCCGAGCCCAAGCTTGAAATGAAGCAGATCGCCAGCAGCCAGGCCGACGGCAAGCGCCGCACCATCGTGACCGTGACGAACACCGGCGACGCGCACGGCCGCCTGGAAGGCAGCCTGGACGCGACCGACAGCAAGGGCCGCGCCTTCGAGCTGGTGCCCGAGGGCACGCCGATCCTGCCGGGCCAGACCCGCACGCTGGCGCTGGTGCCCAAGGCCGAAAGCGGCCAATCCGCACCGGAGCCGGTCTATCCGGTAAAAACCCATGGCACGCTGGACTGGGACAAGGGCAGCTTCAAGGTGGACGCGGAGCTCAAGTGACGCTGCGCGTCGCCATGCGCAAGGCCGCCGCTGCCCTGTGCCTGGCGGGCACGGCCGCGGCCGTGCCGCACGTGCATGCCGATTCGAGTACATCGAGCTCCTCGGTCAACGTGCCCCGCAGCACAACGGCCAGCCTGGACTTCACCCTGTCGATCCAGAAGTTCCTGTTCTTCGGCGTCGGCAACAGCCCTTGGCCGACGCAGAGCAATGCCGTGAGCACCGTGAGCTTCGCGCTCACGCCGTCGATTCCCGGCGGCCCCACCGCGCCGGCCGCAGGCAACAACACAGCGGTCAACTGGAGCGGCGGCGCACCGGCCTTTTCCGTCGCGGCTTCCAACAACATGCTGCCCGTCGAGGTGCGCAGCAATGCCGGGCAGATCACCCTCCGCGCCGAGGCGACCACGCCGCTTTCGAGCGGCACGAACACGATTCCGATGTCGGAAATCACCATCGCCTCCAGCAACACCGGCCTGCCCGCGCCGCTGATTCCCGCGACCGGGCCGGGCACCGCGGTGAATGTCACGGGCACGGGTTTCACCAACCTCGTGACGCTCCAGCAGGCGAACTGGACCTTCTCCTATGCCAACTCGGCAAGTCGCACCGCCGGCAACTACAGCGGCGTGGTCACGTTCACGGCCAGCACGCCCTGACCTGCGGCTGGTCAGCTGCCGCTGGGATCGGGCGCCGAAGCTGCGCGCTCCACCAACCGGGAGCCCCCCATGACGATGAACCGCCACACGATGCTGCTGATCGCAGCCTGCCTGGGCCTGAGCGCCCTGGTCGCCCAGGCCCAGGTGCCCGCCGATGCGCCGGCCGGCACCACCGTGCAGTGCAAGGACGGCAGCTATGCCTCGCCCGACGCCAGGTCGGGCGCGTGCAGGGGCCACAAGGGCATCAAGACATGGTTCGGAAAGACGGCGGACACGCCGGCCGCCGCCGCCGCCGCGGCGCCCGCACCTGCTGCGGCACCCGCGGTCGAAACCCAGTCGGCCGCAGTCAGCAAGACCGGCGTCGCACCGAGCACCGGCACCGCGACCAGGACACCCGGCTCGCCCGACCTCGCCACGATGGCCGCCGCACCCGGCGGTGGCGCGGGCAAGGTGTGGGCGAACGACACGTCCAAGGTCTACCACTGCATGGGCGACCGCTACTATGGCAAGACGAAAAAGGGCGAGTACCTGAGCGAGGCGGACGCCAAGGCCAAGGGCATGCACGCCGCGCACAACAAGGTGTGTGGCTAGGCACTCCCCCAGGCTTCGCGCACTGCGTGTCGCTGCTCCTTCCCCCTCGCCGGGGGCAACACCTGCGGCCCGGCGAAGCCGGTTCCGCGATGTTTCTTGAAGAGTGCGGAGCCTTCCTATCGCGGCTGTGATTCGACTTCGCGCGTCCAGCGGTCGATCAACCGCTTGCGCTCGGCCGCCTGCCCGTACTTCTGGAAGTCGTACTTGATGAGCTTCACCTCGGCCATCGACGGAATGCGCGCATCGGGCTTGAAGGTCTTGTTGGCCGGCGACTGCAGGCTGCCCGCTTCGCCGCCGATGGCCTGGCCCTTCGGGCTCATGAGCCAGTCGTAGTAGCGCCTGGCGTTCTCCTTGTTGCGCGCGCCCTTCACCAGCGCGATGCCGCCGATCTCGTAGCCGGTGCCTTCGCAGGGCGCGGCGGTCTTCACGGGAAATTTGTCGTACCGCCAGCGCTCGAAGCCGAAGATGAAACTGATGCCGATGGCCACCTCGCCCTTGGCCACGTTGGGCGCCTGCGCCTGGCCGCTGCGGGTGTAGCTGGTGACGTTCCTGTGCAGCTTCTTCAGGTAATCGAAGGCCGCGTCCTCGCCCATCTGCTGCACGAGCCCCGCGATGATGGTGTAGGCCGTGCCGCTGGACGCGGGGTGCGAGATCTCGATCTCGCCCTTGTATTCGGGCTTGACCAGATCGGCCCAGCACCTGGGTTCGTGCAGCTTCTTTTTCTTGAGCACGTCGGTGTTGAAGCCGAAGCCGATCGCGCTCGTGTAGAAGCCGCCCACCATGTTCTGCGACAGCGCGTACTGCCGCACGGCCCAGTCGTGCAGGTCGTTGATGTAGGCCGGGCGATAGGGCTCCAGCAGGCCTTGCTCGGCCGCCTGCAGGAACGGATCGCCGGTGCCGCCCCACCAGATGTCGGTCTTGGGGTTCGCGGCTTCGGCGCGCAGCTGCGCGCCGATCTCTCCGGTGCCCTTGTGCGCCTGCTGCACCTTGATGCCGGTCTCGCGCGTGAAGGCCGTGGCCGCCGCTTCGCACCAGCCCGCGTCGGTGCTGCACAGCGCGTTGACCGTGCCCTGCGCGGCTGCGTTCTGCGGCGACAGGAGAAGCAGGGCCGCCAGGGCGCCTACGCATGTGGCGGTGGCCGCGATGTTCAGGATGGCAGGGGTGCGCATGCGCTTCTCCTCGGGACTGTTGGGACTGTGGATGGTTCGAAGGCGCAGGATAGCGCCCACCTTGCGGATCACGGCGATCGCGGCACGGCCAGCAACGGCGGCAGGTGCTCGGCCAGCCAGTCGATCACCACGCGCGTCTTGAACGGCAGGTAACGGCTGCGCGAGCGGATCACGTTCAGCTCGAAGCCGAAGGGCCTGGGCTCCTCGAACACGCGCACCAGCGTGCCTGCGGCCAGCGCATCGGCCGCAAGCCACGCGGGCAGCCGCACGAGGCCCATGCCGCCAACGGCAGCTTCGAGCAGCACCTCGGCGCTGTCGCAGCGCAGGCGCGAAGGCAGCGTCACATCGACGAGCCGGCCTTCCCCATCGTGAAAGCGCCAGGTCGAGACCTGCCCGTCGCGCGCATAGAGCACGGCCTCGTGCGGCGTCTGGAGCGCATCGATGCCGCGCGGGTGCCCGCGCTCGGCAAGGTACGCGGGCGCGGCGCACAGCACCATCCACTGCACCCCGACCGGCCGCGCGATCAGCTCGGACGTGTCGGCGAGTTCGCCGCTGCGGATCGCGAGGTCGAGCCCCTCTTCGACCAGGTCCACGCGCCGGTCGCTGAACGCGAGTTCGAGCGACAGCTGCGGATGCCGCCGCGCCAGCGCCAGCAGCAGCGGCCCGACCTTGAGCCGGCCCAGCATCGCCGGCATGCTGAGGCGCACGAGGCCCGTCGCGGTGCTGCGCGCCACGTCGGTCACGGCTTCGGCCGCGTCCAGTTCGGCCAGCACGCGGCGGCAGCGCTCGTAGTAGCCGTGGCCTTCCTCGGTGAGGCTCTGGCTGCGCGTGGTGCGCAGGAACAGCCGCGTGTCCAGCCGCGCCTCGAGCCGCGCGATGCTCTTGGCAACGGCGGAGCGCGTGACGTGCAGCCGCTGTGCCGCGAGCGCAAAGCTGCCTGCCTCCACCGCCGCGACGAACTCCTCGATGCCTTGCAGGCGCTGGCTCATTGGATACTTTCAAGCACCAAGAAAAGGAAAATTATCCACCACCGGGTAGTTTTTATCGTCAATAGCATCGAGGCCTCCTTGTTTTTCTGCGGAGCCTTCAATGCAAGAACCCAACAACCCACTGCACACGCCGCACACGCTGCGTCGCTGGCAGCTTCCCCAGTTCGGCCGCGCCCATCTCGCACAGGCCGAGGCGCCGCTCCCCACGCCGGGCGCGGGCCAGATCCTCGTGCGGGTCGGCGCGGTATCGCTCAACTACCGCGACCTGCTGATGATTCGCGACGGCATGGGCATGACGCTCGAGGTGCCCTTCACGCCCGGCTCCGACATGGCGGGCACGGTGATCGCTGCCGGCCCCGGAGTGAAGCGCTTCGCCACGGGCGACCGCATCCTCAACACCTTCTGGGGCGGATGGATCGACAGCCACTGGCACAGCGAAGCCGTGCTCGCCGGCGGCCCCGGGCCGGGCATGCTCGCATCGCATGTGTTGATCGACGCGACGTGGGCCGTGGCCGCGCCCGCCACGCTGAGCCTGGCCGAAGCCAGCACGCTGCCCTGCGCGGGCCTCACCGCATGGTTCGCGCTCGCCGAGACCGGCGCGCTGCGTGCGGGCGAGACGGTGCTCGTCCACGGCACCGGCGGCGTCGCGTTGTTCGGACTGCAACTCGCGCGGCTGCATGGCGCGCAGGTCATCGTGGTGACGGGCAGCCACGACAAGCGCGAACAGGCGCTCGCGCTCGGCGCCTCGCACGTGCTGCTGCGCGACAGCGACTGGCCCGCAGAAGTGCGCCGGCTTACCCACGGACGCGGTGCGGACCACGTGCTCGAACTAGCAAGCGGCCCGAACCTGGATCGCTCGCTGCAGGCCGCCAGACAGGGCGGGCGCGTGTCGATCATCGGCATGCTCGGCGGCGAGACGCTGAGCGCATCGTTCTATGCGATGGTGCTCGGCCGCGTGACGGTGCAGGGCATCGGCGTCGGTCATCGGCGCGCGCTCGAAGATCTGGTGCGCGCCATCGACGTCAACGCGCTCAAGCCGGTGATCGCGGCGCAGTATGGTTTCGATGCGCTGCCCGCCGCGCTCGATCACCTGGAACGCGGCGCATTCGGGAAGATCGTCATCACGCTCTGAGGTATTGAGGCCTTCCGTTCACATGCAACGCAGTTGCGGCAGCGTACAAAAATTGCGCGATCCGTGAAGAGATTCCGTTCATCGCAACGCGGTGCTCGACGCCCCTCATTTCTCGTTTCAGAATGCGCCCGCGCCTGGGCCTGAACCCTGCGCGCTTTCTCAACTTCAGGATGGAGCGTTATGGAACACAGTACCTACAAAAAATGGTCGGCCGAGTTCATTGGTACTTTCTGGCTCACGCTCGGAGGCTGCGGAAGCGCAGTTCTGGCCGCGGCCTTTCCGGGTGTCGGCATCGGCTTGCTCGGGGTCTCGCTGGCCTTCGGTCTCACGGTGGTGACGGGGGCCTATGCGCTGGGACCGATCTCGGGCGGCCACTTCAATCCGGCGGTATCGATCGGCCTGGCGGCCGCAGGCCGCTTCAAGGCCTCGCAACTGGCGGGCTACATCGTGTCGCAGGTGCTCGGCGCGATTGCGGCGGCCGGCATTCTCTATCTCATCGCCACGGGCAAGCCGGGCGCGGACATCGGCGGCTTCGCCACCAACGGCTACGGCGAGCATTCGCCCGGCAAGTACGGCCTGTACGCCGCGGCGCTGTGCGAAGTGGTGATGACGGCCGTGTTCCTGATCGTGATCCTGGGCTCGACGGCCAAGCGCGCAGCCGGCGGCTTTGCGGGCATGGCCATCGGCCTGTGCCTCACGTTGATCCACCTGATCTCGATCCCGGTGACCAACACCTCGGTGAACCCGGCGCGCAGCACCGGCCCGGCCCTCTTCGGGCCGTCGTATGCGGTGTCGGAACTGTGGCTCTTCTGGGTCGCGCCCATCGTGGGCGCGATCATCGGCGCGGTGATCTACCGCGCCTTGCTCAGCAACGGCAACGACGACTGAGCGCCGTCGTCGCCGTCCCCGTCGGCCGGGGTCAGCTGCCGTTGGCCGACTTCACCAGCGGCAGCGCGGTCGACTGGCCGATCGACTCGGTGCCGGCGGGGTGCGACGCGGCATAGGCGCCGGCCTGCACTTCGGTGTCCGAGATCTTCGACAGCATCGCGGGCGCGCTGGTCGACTGGCCGGTGGACTCGGTGCCGCTCGGGTGCGCGGCGGCAATCGCGCCGGCCTGCACCTCGGGCTTTTCGGCCGAGTTCATCTGCAGCGGATGGAAGTCGGAGCCATCGGTCGTTTCGGCCGATGCATTGACGGTGCCCAACGCTGCGAGCGCGGCGAAGGAACCGATGGCGAGAAGCTTGAAGGAAGTGCGCATGGTGTGTTCTCCTGAGGGCAGGTTGTCTCCGGTCTCGAGCCATCGCGCGAACTGCGCGTGGCAGGACCTGAACGCACTCTAGGCAGTCAGACTGAGGTGAGGGTGAGCGAAGAGTTAGTTGCGGCTTAGGGCCTGAACAGGCCTTATGCGGGCGATGACGGCAGATGCACGCGTGCCATGAGTCCCGGGCCGTCGTCGCGGTTGTGCAGTTCGATGCGCATCGCGTTGCGCTCCGCGGCGGTTCGCGCAATCGCCAATCCGAGCCCGCTTCCGCCGGCCGCCGAGCCCGGCACGCGAAAGAAGCGGTCGAACACACGCCCCATGGCGACCTCCGGAATGCCCGGCCCGTTGTCCAGCACATCGACCACCGCATGGCCGTCGACCGCATGCAGCCGCACATCGACCACGCCGCCTTCGGGCGCATAGCGCAGCGCGTTGTCGATCAGGTTGTCGAACACGCTGCGCAGCTCGGCGGCGGGCGCGGACACCACCGGCGCGATGCTGCCTTCGAATCCCACGTCCACGCGCCGCGCATCGGCCAGCACCATCAGCTGGCTCACGCTCTCGCGCAGCAGCACCTCGATGTCGATGGCCTCGCGCACCATCGCGCGCTGCGGCGCGTCCTGCCGCGAAAGGCTCAGCAATTGCTCGATGAGATGCTGCGCGCGCGTCACGCCCGCTTCGAGTTGGTTGAAGCGATCGGTGGCTTCACCGGCCGGCACGTGCGCGCGCAGGTTCTCGATCTGCAGCCCGATGGCGGCCATCGGCGTGCGCAGCTCGTGTGCCGCGTCCTGCACGAAGCGCCGCTGCGTGGCGAAGGCGCTGCGCACGCGCGAGAGCAGGTTGTTGAAGGCGCCCACCAGCGGCGCGATCTCGTCGGGCACGCGCGCGAGCGAGAGTTCGGTGGGGCTGCGCTCGTCCTGCGAGGCCACGTCGCGCGCCACCCCACGCAGCGAGCGCGAGGCCGCCGAGACGATGAGCCACAGGATCAGCAGCGCCGCCGGCAGCAGCAGCGCGATCGGCAGGCCCTCGAGCAGGGCGCGGCGCAATGCGCGCCGGCGGCGGTAGTCCTCGTTCTGCAGCACCTGCACGCGCGGCTGGTCGGCGCGCGGACCAGGCTCGGCGGTGAAGACGCGCCAACTGGAATGCGCATGGGCGCCCGTGTCCACGTTGCGAAAGCCCCCGCCGGACTGCAGCGGCACCGACAGCGCGGGCCATGAGCTCGCGCGCAGCGTCGTGCCGTCGGCACTCCAGATCTGCACGACGAAGGCCCCGCGCGAGAACGCGGCCTCGCCATCGACCGCGCGGGGCGCCTTGGGCGGATCGTTGCCCGTGTACGACTCGGCCACCAGCTGCATCTGGTCGTCCAGCGCGTTGTGGACCAGGTTGCCGTACGCAAGAAAAGAGAACCACGCCGTCGCGACCGCCCCGACCAAGTGCAGCGTGATCAGCCACAGCAGGAGCTGCCTGCGCAGCGAGCGCGGACGCCACCAGCGGCCGTTGGTGCGCGCGACGTCGGTCATGGTCAAGACCGGGCGGAACGCGGTTTGGGAGACAGCGAGGAACCGGCTTTTCCGGGCCTCGGGTGTAGCCCCCGGCAGGGGATTGGCGAAGCGGCACGAAGCGCGCGCAGCCTGGGGGCGAGCCTCATGCAGCGACGCGCCAGCCCAGCCCGCGCACATTGCGGATGGACTCGGCGCCCAGCTTGCGGCGCATGCCGTGGATCAGCACGTCGATCGCGTTGCTCGTCACTTCCTCGCCCCAGCCGTAGATGCGGTTCTCCAGCTGCTCGCGCGAGAGGATCGCGCCGGGCCGCTCCAGCAGCGCATGCAGCAGCGCGAATTCGCGCGCAGTGAGCGCCTCGCGCGCGCCGTTCACCAGCACCTCGCGCGTGGTGAGGTCCAGCTGCAGGACGCCGCTGCCCACCAGCGAATGCGCCGCGCCGTCGCGGCGCCGCACGATGGCCCGCATGCGCGCGAGCAGCTCGCGGAACTCGAAGGGCTTGAGCAGGTAGTCGTCTGCGCCCAGGTCCAGGCTGTTGATGCGGTCGTCCAGGCCGTCGCGTGCGGTGAGCACCAGCACCGGTGTCGCGTCGCCGCGTTCGCGGGCGCGCCGCAGCACGTCGGTGCCGTCCTGCTTGGGCAGTCCCAGGTCGAGCAGCACGCAGGTGTAGCCGCCGTCGCCCAATGCGCTCTGCGCGAGCTCGCCGTCGCGCACCCAGTCGGCGGACCATCCCGCGCCCTCGAGCGCCTGTTTCAGGCTGCGCCCGATCATTTCGTCGTCTTCCACCAAAAGCACGCGCATTGCAACGACTCCTTGGGCCGCAAGGTAGCACGTGATCGGGATGATCGGTAGTGCCCTGCGCCGCGGCGCAGCGTAGGGGCGAAGTCTTAAGCGTGCCTTAGCCGCCGTGCGGGCGACAGGGTCACAGCACGCGGACGTCGGGCCGCTCGCCCTCGCCGCCAGCCGCAAAGGCCAGCAGGCCCATCGCCTCTTCTTCCGCGCCGAGCCGGTCCGTCTTCGACCATCGCGCGAAGGGCTCCAGCACCACCGTGGCCGCATTCTTCGCCCGCTCGATCTTCCAGGTTCCCGCGACGAAACCGTCGAGCAGCACCGTGCCGCGAACGATGCCGTTGATGGTGAACACGCGGGCGCGATGCGCCTCGTTCATCACGCGGCTGCGGTCGGCGTGCGAGAGCAGCAGGTTGTCCCATTCGGCGACCAGGCGCGGCGGCGCGGGCGTGTCGGGGTCGGGGCGCGGGGCGCGCGGCAGGTCGAAAAGCTCCTGGCCCTGCTCGCCAATGAACACGCGCAGCTGTGGCCGCAGGCGCTCGGCCACGGCCTTCCAGCCAGTGAGGCCCGACCATGCGCCGGCATCGGCGAGCGTCGCGGGGCCGAAAGCGGCGAGGTAGCGCAGCAAAAGATCGTCCTGCGAGGCCGCGGCGATATCGGCTGCCGATTCGCCGAGCCATTGCCCGATGGGCTGCAGCCGTGCGTTCTGGTGCGAGTTCCAGCTGCCCGCGGGTGGCAGGTGCACCAGCGGCACGTTGTTGCGGATGAGCGCGGCGAGCGAGGCGGGCGCCCGGTCTTTCCAGCGCATCGCGAGCGCCTGCCCGAGTTCGGTACCGGTGAGCGGGCCTTCTTGCAGCAACGCCCACCCGGCCTTCACCACGGCGGCACGATCGATGCCTTCGAGGGCCCGCGCGTGCTCGCCCGACAGTCCGCGCTGATGCACGGGTTCGAGCAGCGGTCGCCACGCCAGCGCATCGGATGCGGCCATCAGGTGCAGGGTCGCGCGCAACGTCGACATGCGCACGATGCGGCGCTTTTTCAGCGCGTCGGTCAGCTGCTCGCGGCGAAAGCCTTCGAGCCGGCTCCAGAGGCCGATGTAGGGCGGGTTCGGCGCCTGCGCCTGCAGCCCGGCCAGCTTCTGGATGGCCTGTGCGACCGTCGCCTTGCGCCGCGCCAGCAGCATCTGCCGCGCCAGCGTGGCCCGGTTCAGCGCGCGCTGGCTCAGCAGGGCGGCCATCGGCGAACGCTCAGAACTTCTCGTGCGGCCCGAGGTAGCGCCACTGCCCCACCGGCAGGTTGCCGAGCATCACCTTGCCGATACGCACGCGCTTGAGGCCCACGACCTTCAGGCCGACCAGCTCGCACATGCGGCGGATCTGGCGCTTCTTGCCCTCGGTGAGCACGAAGCGCAGCTGCTCGGGGTTCTGCCATTCGACCCGCGCCGGCTTGAGCGCCTGCCCGTCCAGGCTCAGGCCATGCCGCAGCTTCGCGAGCATCGCCGGCGGAAAGACCGCCTGCACGTTCTGCGTGACGGGATCGTCGTCGTCCATGCGGATGAGCTGCCCCGTCGGCGCGGGCTGGCCCAGGCCGTGGTAGGCCACGCGCACCAAGTACTCCTTCTCCATCACCGAGTCTTCGCCGATCAGTTGGCGCGCGATGCGGCCGTCCTGCGTCATCACCAGGAGGCCGATGGAATCGATGTCGAGCCGGCCGCATGGCGCGAGGCCGCGCAGCTGCTGAGGGCTGAAGAAGAAGCGCGCGTTGTCGTCCGCCCAACGGTTCTGCGGCGTGAACAGCGTGACCGCGGGTTCGTGGCCGTCTTCGGCCTGCCCGCTCACGTAGCCGATGGGCTTGTTGATGAGAATGGTGACCTGGTTCGCCTGCTGGCCCTTGGCGGCCTTGTCGATCTCGATGCGGTCCGACGGCGTGACCTTCACGCCCATCTCGGCGGGCTTGCCGTTCACCTTCACCCAGCCGTTGGCGATCCACTCGTCGGCCTCGCGGCGCGAGCACATCTTCAGCTCGGCCATGCGCTTGTTGAGGCGCACGGGCGCATGGGGGGAGGTGGAGGGCTCGGTGGTCATCAGGGGGTTGATCAGTGTGCGGCACCGATGCTATCCTGAACGCAAGCGCAAGTTGATTGCGCCAATTTTGGGGGATTCCCAAGTGAGCACTCGCAAATACCAGTACGCCATCGTCATCGGGCGTTTCCAGCCCGTTCATTTCGGTCACCAAAGACTCATCGAAGAGGGCCTGCGCGCCGCCGATCGGGTCATCGTGGTGGTCGGCTCCGACCGCAAGCCCAGGAGCGTCAAAAACCCCTTCACCTTCGACGAACGCGAACGCATGGTGCGCGCCTGTTTGCGCGGCACCGAGCAGATGCGCGTGAGCGTCGTCGGCGTGGGCGACTCGCCCTACAACGACCAGATCTGGATCGCCTCGATCCAGTCGGCCGTCGAGCGGCTGATCCAGCAGGACGGCCACGTGCCCGCGCAGGCCAAGGTCGCGCTGGTGGGGCACCTGAAGGACGCCTCGAGCTACTACCTGAAGCTCTTCCCGCACTGGGAGTTCGTCGGTCAGCACAGCGTGGAGAGCCTGAACGCCACCGACGTGCGCAGCCTCTACTTCGACCCCGAGAACCGCGGCCAGCTCGCACCGGCCGACCTGCCCGACGGCACCGCGGCCTTTCTCGACAGGTTCACCGGCACCGCCGACTACGCCGAGCTCTGCGAGGAGCGCGCCTTCCTCGTCGACTACCGCGACAAGTACCGCTATGCGGGCAGCGACTTTCCACCGATCTACACCACGGTCGATGCCATCGTGGTCGAGGCCGGACACATCCTCCTGGTGCAGCGGAAGTTCCATCCCGGCAAGGGCACCTGGGCGCTGCCCGGCGGCTTCGTCGGCCAGCAAGAGCGGCTGCAGGACGCGGCCATCCGCGAGCTGAAGGAAGAAACGCGCCTGAAGGTGCCCGTGCCCGTGCTCAACGGCAGCATGAAGGCGAGCCACGTGTTCGACGCGCCCGATCGCTCGCAGCGCGGCCGCACGATCACGCACGGCTTTTTCTTCGAGCTCGCGCACAACCAGTGGGCGGGCCTGTCGGACGTGCGCGCCGATGACGACGCGGCCGAGGTGCGCTGGGTGCCGATTGCCGAGTTCCTCGACATACAGGACCGCATCTACGAAGACCACTTCTTCATCGCGAATCATTTTTTGGGTGGCCTGGGCAAGAATTGAACGACCAGGCTTTGTCAGCAAGAACGGGCTCCGGTTGACGGGGCCCACGTGAAAGGAGCTTTCACATGAACCGCAACCTCATCTCCTCGCCGCTAGGCAACAACCTGCTGCTGCGCACCGACTCCTACAAGGTGTCGCACTGGATGCAGTACCCGCCCGGCACGCAGACCGTCCACAGCTACATCGAATCGCGCGGCGGGCTCTTCAGCCACTCGCTCTTCTTCGGCCTGCAGGCGTATCTGCGCGAGTACCTGCAGACGCCGGTGACGCTCGCAGATGTCGACGAAGCCGAAGCGATGATGGCCGGGCACGGCGAGCCCTTCAACCGCCAAGGGTGGCTGCGGCTGATCGAGAAGCACGGCGGGCTGATGCCGGTGCGCATCCGTGCCGTGCCCGAAGGCAGCGTGCTGCCGGTGCACAACGTGCTCGCGACCATCGAGAACACCGACCCCGAGTTCTTCTGGGTCACGAGTTTTCTGGAGACCGAATTGCTGCGCGCCATCTGGTATCCGACCACGGTGGCCACGCTCTCCGCGGCCGCGCGCACGACGCTGCTGCGGTACCTCGAAGCGACCTGCGACGACCCGCAGGGCCAGATCGCCTTCAGGCTGCACGACTTCGGCGCGCGCGGCGTGTCCAGCCTCGAATCGGCGGCGCTCGGCGGCATGGCGCACCTGGTCAACTTCATGGGCACCGACACGCTGGCCGCCTTGGTGGCGGCGCGCCGTTACTACGACTGCGACGTGGCGGGCTTCTCGATCCCCGCGGCCGAGCACAGCACCATCACGGGCTGGGGCCGCGACCATGAATCGGATGCGTACAGCAACATGGTCGACCAGTTCGGCAAGCCCGGCGCGACCTTCGCGGTGGTGAGCGACAGCTACGACATCTTCCATGCCTGCGCGCGCATCTGGGGCGACGAGCTCAAGGCCAAGGTGGTGGCCTCGGGCGCGACGCTGGTGGTGCGGCCCGACTCGGGCGACCCGGCCGAGACCACGCTCAAGGTGGCGCAGATCCTGGCCGACCGTTTCGGCACCACGACGAACGCCAAGGGCTTTCGCGTGCTGAACAACGTGCGGATCATCCAGGGCGACGGCGTGAACCTCGATTCGCTGCGGCTGTGCCTGTCGAACTTCTTCCACAACGGTTTCTCGACGGAGAACATCTCCTTCGGCATGGGCGGCGGATTGCTGCAGCAGGTCAACCGCGACACCATGCAATGGGCAATGAAGTGCTCGGCAATGCAGGTGAACGGCGAGTGGCGCGATGTCTACAAGTCGCCGGTGGGCGATGCGAGCAAGGCGTCGAAGAAGGGGCGACTTTCTCTGGTGCGGAATGCGCGCGGTGAAGTGCAGACGGTGCGCGAAGAAGCGCTTGCGGATGGGCAGGTCGATCTGCTGCAGACGGTGTTCGAGAACGGGCGCATCGTTTCGAACACCACGTTCGATGCCATTCGCGAACGGGCGGCCATTGGCGTGAATCAGTTCGTCACTTCGCGGGCGCCGCTCTGAAGATTTTCAGGGCGGGTGCACAGGCCACCGGGTACTCCCCTCCGCGAATGTCCCCCGGGCTTCGCCCTCCTCCTTAATTTCGCTGCGGGGAGCACCCGATGGCCTGCGCACTTGGGCACGCTGTGAGTGATCGGCGATCAACGACTGCTCTGAAGCGCTCCCGCTGATGGTGGGCCCTGTTTCGCGAAATCAAGGGGGAGGCCGCAGGCCGGAGGACATTCGCGAAACAGAGCCCACCGTCGGCGGGAGTGCCGCCCTGAACGGACTCAGGCGACAGCTGGCAGCGTCGCCTGCATCGACGCGCGCTGGTTGAACACCTCGAACCATTTCGCCGTATTCGGCGCATCGGCACGCCAGCCGACCGAAGGAAACCGGAAGTCCAGGTAGCCCAGCGCGCAGCCGAAGGCGATCGTGCCGATGTCGACGCGATCGCCGAACGACGGCGCCGCCGTTTCGAGCCATTCGAGACCGGTGCGCACCTTGGCGAGCTGGCCCTCGGTCCAGTCGTTCCAGCGCAGCGGCTCGGGCCGCAGCATGGTTTCGTAGCGCGCGAGCAATGCGGCCGCGGTCATGCCGTCGGCCAGCGCGAGTTCGGTGAGGCGGGCCCAGCGTTCGGTGCCATCGGCAGGGAACAGCGCACCCGAATGCGTGGCGTCGAGGTACTCGCAGATCACGCGGCTGTCGTACAGGACCTGCCCGTCGTTGCACAGGAAAGTCGGCACCTGGCCGAGCGGGTTCTTCGGGAGGATGGTGGCGTCGCGCTTGACCGGGCCGGCTGCGCTGGGCAGCTTCTCGATGCGGTCGGCAATGCCGAGTTCGTGCGCGACGACCATGCACTTGCGCACGAACGGCGAAGCGGACGAGTGGAAGATCTTCATTGGGTATGTCCTCGGTTGTTTTCAGCGCGTGACGATCCGCAGCATGCCCTCCTGGGCGGTCGAGGCCACGAGCCGCCCGTCGCGCGTGAACAGGCTGCCGCGGCAGAGGCCCCGCGCACCGCTCGCGCTGGGCGAGTCGAGCACGTAGAGCAGCCAGTCGTCCATGCGGAAATCGCGGTGGAACCACATCGCGTGGTCCAGGCTCGCGGGGCGCACCTGGCCGCTCATGAAGCTCAGGCCGTGCGGCAGCATCGCGGCGCGCAAGAGGCCATGGTCGGAGGCATAGGCCAGCAGCGCGCGGTGCACGACCGGGTCATCGGGCAGCGGCGCGATGGCGCGCATCCAGATGGCGCTTTCCGAAGGCCGCACGATGGGCGTGAGCAGGTCGTCGGCCTCGACGCGGCGGTACTCGATGCCGTGCGGCTCCAGGCCCTTGATGCGCCAGCGCTCGGGCAGGCGGTCGCCCAGGGCCAGGCGCTGGTCGAGTTCGCTGACCAAGCCGTCGGGCCCTTCGACGGCGGGCATCGCGAGCTGGTGTTCGACGCCCTCGTCCACCGTCTGGAACGACGCCGACATTTCAAAAATGATGCGCTCCTGCTGGCGCGCCACCACGTGCCGGGTGGTGAAGCTGCGGCCGTCGCGCACGCGGTCGACGCTGTACTCGATGGGCGCGTGCTCGCCCGGCAGGAGGAAGTAGGCGTGCATCGAATGCACCGGCCGGTCGGCGCCGACCGTGAGGCTCGCGGCGGCCAGTGATTGGCCGAGCACCTGGCCGCCGAACACGGCGGGGGTTCCGATGTCTTCGCTCTGGGCGAGAAAGCGGTCGCCGCCGAGCGGTTCGAGCTGCATGAGGGCGACGAGTTCGTCGACGAGGCGGGCGGCGGTGGCGGAATCGGTGGTCATCGGCAAAGGGCGGTCGGTGCAAGAAAAAGAAGCAGCCTTGGACCATAGCAAAGGACGGGCCGGCGAGCTGTCGCGGCCCGGTCAGCGGGGCGCTGCTATTTGTAGAAGCAGATGTCCATGAAGCGCGCCCGGCAGCGGTAGTCCGTGCCGCCTTGCACGATGAACATGGGCACGCCGCCCACCAGCAGTTTGCCGTCGTCGTCGTAGATCAGCGGCGTGCGCGCGGGTTTGGCGGCGGGGCCGGTGGCGGTTTCCTGCTCGACGTAGTTGACGTGGTTCGCCCGGGAGAAGTCGAGCGTGTCGGCCGGCTTGAGCGGCGCGGCCGCGTAGCGCGTGCCATAGACGGTGCCGAAGTAGCGCAGCGCCGGCCCGGTGCGGTCGCCGTACTTCACCTCGGTCTTCGCAAAGCCGGTCTGGATCAGGAAGGCCCGGTCTTCGGGCGCCAGGTCGGCGTCGAAGGCCATCAGCACGTAGGAGCCTTCGAAGCTCTGGTCGCGGGCCACCTTGAGCTCGCCGTTGAGGCTGGGCGTGACCTTGGCGCGCCCGCTCCAGCGCAGCAGCGCCGCCACGGACGGGTCGCCGTCGAACACGTAGTGGTAGTTCTCCGCGGCGATGACGACCTTGCGGCCGTCCTTGGCGGCCAGGAAGCTCACCACCTGGTCCTTGCCGTGGACGGGCTCGCCTTCGGGGGTGCTCGCGCAGCCCCACTGCATCAGGCCGAGCGCGGCGCAGGAAAGGGCGAGGAGGATGCGACGCGCGGTGGTCGACAACGAAAGGAAGTGCACTTTTCGTCCGGGGTTGGAGTTCATCAAGCCCCGGACTCTAGCGCCATACCTGCGTTCTGAGCGTTCAACGGTCGATGTCGGCGCCGTCGGCAACCAGCTTCTTCTGCAGCGCCGGCACATCGACATCCGCGAAATTCGCGCTGCCCAGCGCGGCCGCCGCGGTGCCCGCGGCCTGCCCCATGACAAAGCAACCGCCGCTCGCGCGCGCGGCCGACTGGCCTTCGTGCGTCATCGCGGCGCAGCGGCCCGCCACCAGCAGGTTGTCGACCTTTCGCGGCACCAGCATGCGCCAGGGCAGCTGGTTGTAGGTGCGGTTGTCGTCGCGCGGAAAGGCCCATTCGATGCGGCCGTCGGCGTGCATCTCCATCGGCCAGGCGTTGATGCCGATGCTGTCGTCGAACCTGGCCGACGAGAGGATGTCCTCGCCCGCGAGCGCGTAGAGGCCCTCGATGCGGCGCGTTTCGCGGATGCCGACCTGCGGCGCGATCTCCACGATGGCCGAGTGCGCGAAGCCCGGCACCTCGGCCTTCATGAACTTGAAATACTCGGCGATCTGGCGGCGGCCTTCCAGCTCGCCCTCGGTGAGTTCGCGCGCATCGACGCCGTTCATCGCGCGGCCGGCCGCGTTGCGGATCTGCGTGACGTTGGCGCGCCATTCGCGCGGATCGATGTTGGGCCTGAGGATCGCGCCTTCGCGCGGGAACCTGTAGGTGCCGGGTTTCTGCTGCTGCACCTTGGCCATCAGGTCGTTGATGGCCTTGAACTCGCCCACCGCCGCGAGCGCGGGCTCGGCATCGACCTGGCCGACGCGGAACATGGTGGTCGGAAAGAGGCCGCTGCCGTGCCCGTCGCCCACCTCGAACGGCACGCCCGCGAAGGCGGCCACGTCGGCGTCGCCGCTGGCATCGATGAAGGCGTTGGCGCGGATCGCCTGGCGGCCCGACTTGGTCTCGACCACGAGCGCCGCGATGCGGTCGCCGTCGCGGATCACCGCCGCCGCCCACGCGTGGAACAGGAGGTTCACGCCCGCATCGAGCAACAGTTGGTCCGCCGCGATCTTGTAGGCCGAGGTGTCGTAGGAGCGCACGCGGATGCGGCCCTGCATGCCGTCCTGCGGCTTGTTCAGGCCGCCGAGCGCACCGATGCGATCCAGCAGGTCGTCGGCCACGCCGCGCACCAGCAACGTCATCTCGCCGTTGCGCTTGCCGTAGAGGCCCGCGAAGTTGGTCACGCCGCCCGCGGTGCCCATGCCGCCGAGGAAGCCGTAGCGTTCCACCAGCAGCGTGTTGGCGCCATGGCGCGCAGCGCTCACGGCGGCAGCGATGCCGGCGGGGCCGCCGCCGACCACCACCACGTCGTATTCACCGAAGACCGGCAGCTCGCGTGCCGGTTCCGTCAGGGTCTTTGGCTGGACTGTCATTACTGCAACTTGATCCCACGGGTGGAAATGATCTTGGTCATGATCGCGGCCTCTTCGGTGACGCGCGAGCGCATGCCGTCCGGCGAGGTGCCCACCGCCTGCCAGCCCTGCTCGAAGAGCTTGCGGCGAACCTCCGGGTCCTTCATGACGATTTCGAGTTCGCGGCCGATGCGCACCTGCGCGGCCTTCGACAGGTTGGCGGGCCCCAGCAGCGCCACCCACACCTCGAGGCTGAAGTCCTTCACGCCGGCTTCGGACAGCGGCGGGATCTCGGGCACCAGCGCGCTGCGCCCGCCGGTGAGGCCCACGGCCTTGAGCTTGCCGGCCTTGATCTGCGGCATGGCCACGCCCGGCGGGATCAGGCCCATCTGCACCTGGTCGCCCAGCATGCCGGTGATGACCTGCGGGTTGCCCTGGTAGGGCACGTGCTCGGGCTTGAAGCCGGCGACGCGGCTCTTGAGCAGCTCCATGCCCAGGTGGCCGACCGAGCCGATGCCCACCGAGCCGTAGTTCCACTTGTCGCCGGCCTTGCGCGCGGCATCGAAGAAGGCGGTGCCCGTGGGCAGGTTGTTCTGCGCCACCAGCACGAGCGGCGCGGTCGCGATCAGCGAGAGGTACGTGAAGTCCTTGACCGGGTCATAAGGCAGCTTGGGGTACAGCATCTTCGACGAGGTGAGATTGCCGTTGATGACGATGCCCAGCGTGTGGTCGTCGGTGGCCTTGGCCACCTGGTCGGCCGCGATGTTGCCCGAGGCGCCGGCCTTGTTGTCCACGATGATCGGCTGGCCCAGCGCCTTGCCCAGCGGCTCGGCAATGGTGCGCGCCGCGATGTCGGGGGTGGAGCCGCCCGGAAAGCCCACCAGCAGGCGGATGGGCTTGGTCGGCCAGGCGTTGTTCTGTGCACTCGCGGCGAGCGGCAGCAAGGTGGCGGCTGCCAGGCCGCAAGCGATCAAAAGGGCTCTCTTTTTGGCGTGCATGGCGAAAAGAAGTGAGAAAGTTAACAAAAACCAAAGAAGGCCAGCTTAACTGCCGAGGGGAATACGGGGCAAGAAACGCGCTCGCCTATTCGAGGCTGATGTTGCCCCTGCGCACCAATTCGCCGTACACCTTCGACTTCGCCTCGGCGTTGCGCTGGATCTCTTCCGGCGACCACGCCAGCGGCTCGAAAGCGAAGGTGTCGAAGCGGGCGCGGATCTCGGGGTCGGCGATGACCTTGGCCACGTCGGCGTTGATCTTTGCCTTCACGGCCGCCGGCACGCCCTTGGGCGCGAGCAGCGAGACGAAGGAGTTGACTTCCAGCGAAGCCGGCCCGCCCGCCTCGGCCATGGTCGGCACGTCGGGCATCTGCGGAATGCGCTTGGGCGCAGCGACCGCGATGTAGCGGAGCTTGCCGGCCTTGTAGATGCCCTGGCTCGACGGAATGCTTGCGAAGGCCCACGGCACCTCGCCCGTGCCGACGTTGGAATACAGCTGCGACACCTCGCGGTACGGCGCGTGCCGCATGCGGATGCCGGTGAGCGCCTCCAGTTGCTGCGCGCCCAGGTGGCCGGGGCTGCCGACGCCCCACGAGCCGTACACCACGCCTTCGGGCTCGGCCTTGGCGGCGGCGATCAGGTCGCCCATGGTCTTCCACTTCGAATCGCTGCCCACCGCCACGAAGAAGGGCGTGCGGAACAGCGAGGCCACCGGGTCGAAGTGCTGCAGCGTCACGAAGTTCTTCGACTTGTACAGGTGCGGCAGCGCGGCGACGTGCTCGCTGTCCAGCTGCAGCAGCGTGTAGCCATCGGGCGCGGCGCGGCGCGCCTGGTCGATGGCGATGAAGCCGCCGCCGCCGGGCTTGTTGTCGATCACCACGCGCTGGTTCCACAGGCGCGAGAGCTTGTCGGACACCAGGCGCAGCACCGCGTCGGGGCCGCTGCCGGCGGCGAAGGGCGTGACCAGCGTCACGGGCCTGTTCGGAAAGTCGCCGGCCTGCGCCAGCGCGCCGCTGGTGGCGATGGTGGCGGTGAGGGCGAGAACGCCCGTCAGCAATGCGCGCGAGAAATTCATGGTGCTTGTCTCCTGGGCCTTCGGCCTCGAATGGGGATGATGGAAGAAACTCGTTTCAGTGCGACGAAAGCGCGGCCGCCGCTGCATCGACTGTGCGCCCGGCCGCGGCAGGCTGCAGCGATGCCGGCGCGTCGTCCAGGCAGTGCTCGGGCCGCCACGCATAGAGCCACTCGACGGCATCGTAGAAGCGCTCCGGCGTGCGCCCCACCCAGAGGCTGTTGCGCACCAGCCGCTCGACGCCCTTCGCGTGATACAGGCGCCCCATCTCGCGCACCGACAGCACCACGCGCGCCGTGCGGGCGACGCGCGCCGCTTCGTACAGCTTGAACGCGGCGGTCATGTCGAAATCGCAGGCCTTCACCGCGGCGCCCAGCGTCACCGCGTCTTCGAGCGCCATGCAGGCGCCCTGCGCGAGGTACTGCATCATCGGATGCGCCGCATCGCCCAGCAGCGTGGCCGGGCCCTCGCTCCAGCGGTCGACCGGGTCGCAGTCGGCGGTGCTCCAGCGGCGCCACGAGGTGGGGCGGTCGAGCAGCTGGCGCGGGCGCGCGTGCACGCCCTCGAAGTACGAGAGCACTTCTTCCTTGCTGCCGTCGGTGACGCCCCACTCTTCTTCCTTTCGGCTGTGGAAGGTGACGACCAGGTTGTATTGCTCGCCATGGCGCAGCGGGTAGTGCACCAGGTGGCAGTTGGGGCCGGCCCAGACGACGGGCGCGTTCCATCGCAGGTCCGCCGGCATGCAGTCCGCGGGCACGACCGCGCGGTACACGACGTGGCCCGAGACGCGCGGCGCGTCGCCGATGAGCTTGGCGCGCACCACCGACTTCACGCCGTCGCAGCCCACGATGGCATCGGCCTGGAAACGGCGGCCGTCACGCGTGACCGCTGTGACCCCGTGCGCGCCGGTGTCGATGGACTCGACCTGCGCCGAGGTGTGGAAGCGGATCAGCGGGTGTTGCCTGACCGCCTCGTGGATCGCGCCGTGCAGGTCGGCGCGATGGCTCACCGCATACGGATTTCTGAAGCGCGCGCGGAAGGCTTCGCCCACGGGCACCGAGGCGACTTCGCTGCAATCGACCGCGTCCATCATCACCAGCCGGTCGGTGAAGACCGAGCCCCGGCGCACCGCCTCGCCCACGCCCAGCGCGTCGAGCGCGGCGAAAGCGTTGGGGCCCAGCTGCAGGCCGGCGCCGATCTCACCGATGGCCGCGCTCTGCTCGAGCAGGTCGATGGCCACACCGAGGCGTGCGAGTGCGAGCGCCGCGGCCATGCCGCCGATGCCGCCGCCGACGAGCAGCACGGTGGGCGTATTTTTGGTGGGGGATGTGCTCATCGCGTGGCCTTTGCGCTTCGGTGGAAATCAGTCGATGCGAACGGTGAGCGAGGGCAGCCGCTCGATGCTCACCTTGATCGTCTGCCCCGCCTTCACCGCGCCCACGCCTTCGGGCGTGCCGGTGAAGATCAGGTCGCCGGGCTGCAGCGTGAAGAGCGTCGAGAGATTGGCGATCACCTCGTTCACCGACCAGATCAGGTGCGTGATGTCGCTGTTCTGGCGCACTTCGCCATCGACCGTGAGCGTGATCGCGCCCGCGTTGATCTCGCCCACATCGGCCAGCGTGCGCAGCGGCGCGATGGGCGCCGAGAAGTCGAAGGCCTTGCCGATTTCCCACGGGCGGCCCTGCTCGCGCATCTTCATCTGCAGGTCACGGCGCGTCATGTCCAGGCCTACGGCGTAGCTGTGGATGTGGCCCGAAGCCTGGTCGACCGGAATGTCACGGCCGCCCTTGCCGATGGCGACCACGAGCTCGGCCTCGTAGTGGTAGTTGCTCGTGAGCGGCGGGTACGCAATGGCGCCGACCTGGCCTTCGGCCACGGGCACCACCGAGGCGTCGTCGTTGGGCTTGCAGAAGAAGAAAGGCGGTTCGCGGTCGGGATCGAACCCCATCTCGCGGGCATGCGCCGCGTAGTTGCGGCCGACGCAGTAGACGCGGCGCACGGGGAACAGCTTGTCGGAATCGACGATGGGCAGGCCGACGATGGAAGGGGGTGCGAAAACGAAGGACATGGAAGGCTCCTGCCGCACGAAGCGGCACACGGTCAAACGATGAAATGAAAAGAGGTCGGCCGCCGTTCAAGCGTCTTCGAGAAAAGCCTCGCGCAGGATGCCCATGGCCTGCTGCACGGGGCGGTCGGAGAAGCTGAAGAGCACCACGTCGGCGATGGGCGAGAGCAGCCGCAGCGGCGCCCACGACGGCACGACGAAGGTGTCGCGCGGTCCGAACTCCAGGCGCTGGCCCGCGATCTCGGCGATGCCGTGGCCTTCGACCACGCTGTAGACGGCGCCATCGGTCGCGCGGTGCGTCCTGCCCGCGAAGCCCTTGGGCAGCAGTTGCAGGTTGGTCGAGATCGTCGGCATCGGCGAGCCGCCCGTCAGCGGGTTGATGTAGCGCAGCTTGTGGCCCAGCCATGCGTCGGGCGCTTCCTGCTTTTGCAACTGCGCGAGCGCTTCGCGGCTGCGCGCATACGGGTAGTTGAAGATCGGCGAGGTGGCCGATACATGGTCGTGGCGCGCCGGCACCATGTTGTGGCCGAAGCGCGCAAGGCTGTGGCCCTCGGGGCGCGCGACGTGCTGCACCTTGGCATCGTCGTTCTCGGCAAAGCCGGCGTCGAAGAAGCGCAGCATCGGAATGTCGAGCCCATCGAGCCACACCACCGGCTCGCTCACGCCCGCGATGCCCTCGTTGCCATGGTCGTGCCAGGCCCACGAGGGCGTGATGATGAAGTCGCCCGGGTACATGGTGGTGCGCTCGCCGCCCACCGTGGTGTAGGCACCCTTGCCATCGACGATGAAGCGCAGCGCCGACTGCACATGGCGGTGCGAAGGCGCCACCTCGCCCGGCATGATGAGTTGCAGGCCTGCATAGATCGATTGCGTGATCGACGAGTTGCCGGGCAGCGCCGGGTTCTCCAGCACCAGCACGCGGCGCACGGCCTCCTCGGCGGTGATGAGGTCGGCCGACTCCATCAGCAGCGGGCGGATCTCGTCGTAGCGCCAGAGGGCCGGCACGCACGGCGTCTGCGGCTCGCGCGGCACCAGGGCGTGCAGCGATTCCCACAGCGGGGTGAGGTTCAGGGGGCGGATGCGGGCGTAGTAGTCGCGGCGTTCGGCGGCATTGGCCGGGGCGCCGTTCGTGGCGCTTTTTGCGCTGCCTTGGGAAGCGGGGTTCATGCGTGGTTGTCTCCGTTGCGGCATTGTTGAGCCGCCCCACTATTTCCTCAAGACCGGTGGCCAATACACGGAATTGGAAATTTCGATAATGGTGTCTTTCGCCCTAAGCAAAGCAGCCCGGAAAACCCCCAAACACCATGTCCAAGCTCGATCTCGAATGGCTCGCCGTGTTCGACGAGGTCTACAAGACCGGCAACGTCTCCAAGGCCGCCGAGCGGCTGGGCATCGCGCAGGCCGCGGCCAGCACCGCGCTCAACAAGCTGCGCGCGCACTTCGACGATCGCCTGTTCACCCGCACCGCGCAGGGCATGCAGCCCACGCCGCACGCCGAGCGCATCTACCCGAACCTGCGCGAGGTGCTGGCCCAGTTGGCGCAGGCCCGAGGCAACCGCAGCAGCTTCGAGCCCGCCGAGGCGCAGCGGCGCTTTCGCATCTGCATGACCGACATCAGCGAGGTGGTGCTGCTGCCCGGCCTGCTGGACCACCTGCGGCACGTGGCGCCGGGGGTGCACATCGAGACCGAGATCATCTCCACCAACAGCGGCCGCCGCCTGCAGGACGGCGAGGTCGACCTGGCCGTGGGCTTCATGCCGCAGCTGGACGCGGGCTTCTACCAGCAGACGCTGTTCATGCAGAACTTCGTGTGCCTGGCCGCGCAGAACCATCCGCGCATCGGCGCCAGGCTCACGCGCAAGCGCTTCGAGGCGCAGGCGCACGCGGTGGTGTCCACGTCCGGCACGGGACATGCCATCGTCGACACGACCATCGCGCGGCTCGGTCTCCGGCGCGACGTGGTGGTGCGGCTGTCGAGCTTCCTGAGCGTGGCGCGGATCGTGGCGCACACCGAGCTGCTCGTGGTGGTGCCGCGCATCCTGGGCAAGGTGCTGGCCACGCAGGAGCCGGTGAAGCTCCTGGAGCTGCCCTTCGCGCTGCCGGACTACGCGGTCAAGCAGCACTGGCACGAGCGCTTCCACGCCGACCCGGGCAACGCGTGGCTGCGGCGCACGCTGGCCCAGCTCTTCAGCGGCAGCTGAGCGTGCATGCCCGGGCGACGGGCGGCGCGGCTGACGGCGGGCGCCCGCTCGCATAATCGCGGCTCCCCACCACAGCCCATCCAACAAAGGCGGCGCCCCATGTCTTCGATCACCCTGCGTTTTCTGGCCGAGCCCAGCACCGTCAACTTCGGCGGCAAGGTCCACGGCGGCACGGTCATGAAGTGGATCGACGAGGCCGGCTACGCCTGCGCGACCAGCTGGGCCAAGCGCTATTGCGTCACCGCCTTCATCGGCAGCATCCGCTTTCACCGGCCGATCATGATCGGCGACCTCGTCGAGGTCGAAGCCCGCCTGGCCTACACCGGCACCACCAGCATGAACATCTCGGTGGAGGTGCGCAGCGGCGACATGAAGGGCGGCATGATGGAAAAGACCACCGAGTGCCTGATCGTCTTCGTCTCGGTCGACTCGCACGGCCGGCCGCTCCCGGTGGAAGCCTTCGTGCCCGGCACGCCCGGCGAAATGGCTTTGGCCGAGCGCGCGAAGGCGCATCTCGACGCGAGCCGCGCGGCCGGTGCCGCGCCGTAGCAGTCACCGTAGAGGCGAAGCTCTAACGGGAGCGATGTCCAGCGGCTAGAGTCAGGCGATTGTTTTCAAAGGACTACTTCGCATGGCGACTCAAGACGACGACAGCAACGGCGGCAACGGCGGCAAATCCTCCGACCGCATCAAGGACTCCGCCCAGCAGATCTGGCTCGCCGGCCTCGGCGCCTTCGCCAAGATGCAGCAGGAAGGCAGCAAGGCCTTCGAGGCGCTGGTCAAGGACGGCGCCGGCATGCAGAAGAAGACCCAGACGGCCGCTGAAGAGACCCTCGCCCAGGCGCAGCAGCGCATGGCCGGCTTCGCCAGCGAGTTCGGCACCAAGGCCGCGGGCCAGTGGGGCAAGCTGGAGAACATCTTCGAAGAGCGCGTGGCGCGCGCCCTCGAAAAACTCGGCGCCCCTTCGGCCGCCGACATGGCCGCGCTGCAGGCGCGCGTCGAGGCCCTCGAAGCGCAATTGAAGGGCAGTGCGAAGGCGGCAGCGGCCACCCGCAAGACCACCGCGCGCAAGACCGCGGCACCGACGGCCGCGAAGAAGACACTGCGCCGCACCAAGGCCGGCTGAGCTCGCCCGAATTGCGGCACTGCACAAAAAACAAGCGCCGCAAAACATGTCCCGCACCGGTCATGGTGCAGTGCACATACGCTAGAGTGTTCCCAAGACCAAGAGACACACCGGGGGCACCGACATGGCAAAGAAGGCGCCACGCCGCACAGCGCAACGCATCCTCGAAGCCGCATTGGACCTGTTCAACCGCTTCGGGGAACCGAACGTCTCGACCACGCTGATCGCGGGCGAGCTCAACATCAGCCCGGGCAATCTCTACTACCACTACCCCGCCAAGGAAGAGCTCATCAACAAGCTCTACCAGGGCTACGAGGCCGAGCTCAACGAGCTGCTGCACGCGAGCGAAGGCGTGCACGACGTGGAGGACGCGTGGTTCTTCATGCACACGCTCTTCGAGCTGATCTGGCGCTACCGCTTTCTCTACCGCGACCTGAACGACCTGCTGAGCAAGAACCGGCACCTGGAAACCCAGTTCCAGCTGGTGCTGAAAAACAAGGCACGCGCCATTCGCCAGCTGATCGCCGGCCTCGGCCGCGCCGGCCACCTGGACATCGACGCGCACGAGGTCGATCCGCTGGCCCAGAGCATGGTCGTGGTGCTGACCTACTGGCTGAGCTACGAATACGTGCGCAACCCGCGCGAGGCGCTGGAGCCGGCGCATGCCCAGGGCGCGCTGATGCGCGGCGGCCACCACACCCTGCACCTGCTCGCGCCTTACCTCGGGCGCGAACAACGGCGGCATCTGCTGACACTCAGCAATGCCTACAACGGCGAAGATGCCACGCACAACGTGGCTCCCCCTGTCGACATGGCGGCCTAGGGCCTGTTCGAACCATGCCCCACCCCGACTTCAAACCGCTCTCGCTGATGTCCGCCGGCCCGGTTGCCGCCAGCGCGGAACCCTGGACGCCCCTGCCGTATGCCGACGTGCCGCGCTTCGACGCCCGCAGCGTGCTGCCGCACTGGCCGCGCCTGCATGCCGGCCACCACCTGCCGCCGCCAGACGCCGATGCGCCCCTGGCCGAGGGCTGGGCGCTGTACCACAGCGGCGAATTCGAACGCGCCGCCACCCTCGGCCTCTTGCACGGCTCCGAAGGCCTGGTGCTCGCCAACCAGGCCACCGCCATCTACGCCAACTACCTGGAGCCGCGCGAGGCCACCCGGCTCGCGATGTTCCGCCAGGTGATCGAGCGCGCCGGCGCGCAGGCCGCCGCCGAGCCCGACAACTGCCAGGCCCTCTACTGGCAGGCCTACGCGCTGGGCCGCTACAGCCAGGGCATCAGCGTGGCGCGGGCGCTGGCGCAGGGTTTGGGCAGCAAGCTCAAGGGGGCGCTGGAGCATGTGATCGCGCTGCAGCCGGCGCATGCCGACGCGCACCTCGCGCTGGCCGCGTTCCACGCCGAGGTGATCGACAAGGTGGGCGCGCTGGTCGGGCGCATGACCTACGGCGTGCGCGCCGAGACCTCGGTGGAGCTGTTCGAGCGCGGCCTCGAGCTGCATCCGCAGTCGGCCGCGGGAATGATGGAATACGCCCGCGCCCTCCTGATGCTGCACGGCGATTCGCGCATGGGCGAAGCCACCCAGCTCTACGAAAAGGCCGCGGCGCTGAAGCCGGCGGATGCGCGGGAGCGGCTGGACGTGGAACTGGCGCGGGCGGGGCTGGCGGACTGACCGTTGCGCGTCACCGCCGCTGGCGAATCAATCCGACCTGGTCCAGGAAAGCCCGCACCCGCGGCTGCCACACCTCGGGATAGCGCGAGAACAGCGCATGCCCGTCCTCGCCGTATGGCGGGAACTGCGTGAATTCGCCCTTGCCCCCCGCATCCCTGAAGGCCTTGAACCACTCCTGCGGATAGTTGGGCCCGAAGTACTGGTCGTTCTCGGTGTAGATCCACAGCGTGGGCATGTGCGCCGTCTTGCCGTACTGGCCGAACAGGCGCTCCATGGCCTGCGGCGAACACGGGCGCTGCGGCTGGGTCTTCGGATTGCCGCCACCGCCGCCCGCGAAGTTGATGGCCGCCACCACGCCCGCAGGATTCTGGGCGGCCGCCGCGATGGCGATGGTTCCGCCGAACGACTGCCCGACGATGACCGCGCGCGCCGGATCGACATCGGGCCGCGCGCGCATCAGCTGCAGCACCCGCAGCGTCTGCGCCAGCCCCGCCTCGTAGGCCGGCCCGTAGCGCCTCGCGCCGCACTGGCCGCTGGCTTCGACGTCGTCGCCGCCGGTCACGCCGTAGCCGATGCGGGTCGGCACGGCGACGACGAAGCCCTGCGCCACGAAGAAGCGCGACGCCACCGAATAGCGCGCGCGCCCCATGGCCGCGCGCTCCGCAGCCTCTGCCGCCCGGCCGTGGTTGAGGACGATCAGCGGGGCAGGCACCGGGTTCGCGTCGTCCGAGAAGACCGTCACCCGGATGGACTGCTCGACCCGCTTGCCGTAGATGTCGCTGACCTGCACCGGCACGTCGAGCTGCTCCTCGCGCAACGCGCCATGGGCGCCCGTGGCGGCCAGCAGCAGGAGTTGCAGCAGGACCTGCAGCAGCGCGGCACACCAGGGTGCGGATGTCTTCTTCATGAATGTCCCTTGCGCTCGCGGTTATTAAGATGGCCGTTTCGACTCATCTTCTCCCCACCCGCCATGTCCGACCTCAACGCCCAATTCGAAGCCGCCCAGGCCAACTCCAAGCTCTTGGCCGATCGCCCCGACAACCCGACGCTGCTGAAAATCTACGGCCTCTTCAAGCAGGCCACCGAAGGCGACAACACGGCCAAGAAGCCCAGTTTCAGCGACATCGTCGCGCGTGCCAAGTGGGATGCATGGACCGCCCAAAAGGGCGCGAGCGCCGACGAGGCCAAGCAGAAGTACATCGACCTCATCGAATCGCTGCGCGCCTGAGCCCGCGCCAGGAACCGTTCGGGCCGAGCTTGTCGAAGCCTTGCGCGACGCTTCGACAAGCTCAGCGCGAACGGATTTGCCTTTTCAACCCACGATTCCGCGCGCATGCAGCGCGGCGATCTGCTCGGCGCTCAGGCCGATCTCCCTCAGCACCGCATCCGTGTCCGCCCCCAGCGCCGGCGCGTTGTGCCGGTGGCTCGCCGGCGTGAGCGAGAGCTTGGGCACGAAGCCGGGCACCGCGAGCGCGCTGCCGTCGGGCATTTGCACCTGCTGCAGCATGCCGCGCGCGGCGTAGTGCGGGTCGGCCGCGATGTCGGCGATGGTGTAGATGCGGCCGGCCGGCACGTGGGCGGCATCGAGTGCGGCGAGCACCTCGTCCACGGTGCGCGCGGCCGCCCAGTCGCCGATGGCGGCATCGAGCATTTCGACCTGCGCCACGCGCCCCGCGTTGCCCACCAGCGCCGGATCGGCCGCGAGGTCCGGCCGGCCGATGCACGCCATCAACCGGCGAAAGATGCTGTCGCCATTGCCCGCCACGATCGCGTAGCCGCCGTCCGCGCAGCGGTAGGCATTGGTCGGCGCAATGCCGGGCAGCGCACTGCCCGCCGCCTCCCGCACCGCACCGAACGCGCCGTATTCGGGCAAGAGACTCTCCATGCAGTTGAAGACCGCCTCGTAGAGCGCCACGTCGATCACCTGACCCCTGCCTTTCGGGAATTCGGCGCTCACCGTCGCATGGCGGTGCTGCATCGCCATCAGCACGCCGATCACGCCGTGCAATGAGGCCAGCGTGTCGCCGATCGACACGCCCACGCGCACCGGCACACGGCCGGGCTCGCCGGTGAGGTGGCGCAGCCCGCCCATTGCCTCGGCCACCACGCCGAAGCCCGGGCGGTCGCGGTAGGGGCCGGTCTGGCCGTAGCCGCTGATGCGCAGCATCACCAGGCCCGGGTTGGCGGCCAGCAATTCATCGGGGCCGAGGCCCCAGCCCTCCATCGCGCCGGGGCGGAAGTTCTCGATGAGCACGTCGGCCTCGGCCGCGAGCTGCCGCACGATGGCCTGCGCCTCGGGCTCGCGCAGGTCCAGCGCCAGCGAGCGCTTGTTGCGCGACTGCACCTGCCACCAGACCGAAGTGCCGTCCTTGAGCAGCCGCCAGGTGCGCAGCGGATCGCCCGCACCGGGCGGCTCGATCTTCACCACCTCCGCGCCGAAATCGGCCAGCGTGCGCGCGGCAAAAGGGCCGGCAATCAGTTGTCCGAGCTCGATGACCTTGAGGCCGGCCAGCGGTCCCGCGGCGGTTGGCGTGGCATGGGAAGAAGCGGTGTTCGTCATGGCGCCAGAGTGTGCCGTGCCGCGGCATGCGCCTTGCGGGGCGGGAAAACACCTATGAATTCTTGACACGGCAATTCGGGTCGGTTCTGCGGTGCAGCAATCGCCCGCCAATCGCCCCTCTCCCCCGAGGAGAAACGCCTTTGCTGCAATGCAATGCCCTTGCCCACCGGCTTGCGCGAAGGTTAAAAAAGTATCAACTTCGGACCCTATCTCTGGTTGTTGACGTCCTGGGCGATTCGTAAAGTCCGCCCCACGTTGTCGCATGCCGCCAACCACAACAAGAGACAAAGGAATAGGACCCGCACATGCAGCCTGATCTGGAAATCGTCGAAGTCCGCGGGGACGAATCGTTCACCGCCTGGGCGCACGGCTATCCGTATCGCACGGTGCGCTGGCACTTCCATCCCGAGTACGAGATCCAGCTGATCGTGGAGACGCGGGGCGTGTACTTCGTCGGCGACCACGTCGGCCACTTCGAGCCCGGCAACCTGGTGCTGATGGGCCCCGACCTGCCGCACAATTGGATCAGCGACGTGCCCGCGGGCCAGAGCGTGGAGCGGCGCGGCATCGTGATCCAGTTTCCGGCCGAGCTCGCGAGGAACATGGGCGCGGCCTTCCCCGAGTTCGGGCGCATCGCGCCGCTCCTGGCCGAATCGGGCTCGGGCCTCCTGTTCTCTGCCGAGACCGCCATCGCGGCCAAGCCGATCATGGAGTCGCTGCTCGAAGCGCGCGGGCTGCGCCGCGTGATCCTGCTGCTCTCGCTGCTCGAACTGCTGGTCGACAGCAGCGACCGGCAGCGCCTGGCGAGCCCCGCGTTCAAGCCCGACCCGAAGGCCTTCATGTCGCACGCCATCAACAACGTGCTCGCGCACATCGCAGCCAACCTCGGCGACGAGCTGCGCGAACCCATGCTGGCCGAGCTGGTGGGCCAGAGCCCGAGCGCGTTCTCGCGGTCGTTCCGCAAGCACACGGGCCAGTCGTTCGTGCGCTATGTGAACCGGCTGCGCATCAGCCGCGCCTGCGAGCTGCTCACCAGCAGCGAGAAGCCGGTGCTGGACGTCTGCATGGACGTGGGCTTCAACAACGTCTCGAACTTCAACCGGCAGTTCCTCTTGCACAAGCGCATGCCGCCGACCAAGTTCCGCAACTTCCATCGCATGCAGGCCGCGGCCTCGCGTGCCGCCAGCGCGCCGTAGCCGGCGTTCGCTTTTCGTTCCCCGCGTCGTTACCGGCGCGGCGCACCGGGCGCCGCGTGGGGCACGCCTTTGTCCGCGTTTCTTGCCAGCCAGTCAGTCAGTCAGTCCAACACCCAAGGAGACCGCAACCATGAAGAACCTTCTCAAAGCCACTGCCCTCACCGCCGCCCTCGCCTGCGGCGCCACCGCTGCACAGGCGCAGGCGCCCAAGCAGCCGCTGCGCATCGGCATGACCTTCCAGGAACTGAACAACCCCTACTTCGTGACGATGAAGCAGGCGCTCGAAGAGGCCGCCGCCACCATCGGCGCGACCGTGGTCACCACCGACGCGCGGCACGACGTGGCCAAGCAGATCGGCGACGTGGAAGACATGATCCAGAAGAAGGTCGACATCCTGCTGCTGAACCCGACCGACTCGGCCGGCGTGCAGTCGGCGGTGCGCTCGGCCAAGAAGGCGGGGCTCGTCGTGGTGGCGGTCGATGCGAATGCACAGGGCCCGGTCGACTCCTTCGTCGGCTCCAAGAACACCGACGCCGGCCGCCTGGCCTGCGAGTACCTCGCCAAGAGCATCGGCGAAAAAGGCGACGTGGCGATCCTGGACGGCATTCCGGTCGTGCCGATCCTGGAGCGCGTGAAGGGCTGCCGCGAAGCGCTCGCCAAGTACCCCGGCATCAAGGTGGTGAGCACGCAGAACGGCAAGCAGGAGCGCGCCACCGCGCTCACCGTGACCGAGAACATTCTGCAGGCCAACAAGAACCTGAAGGGCATCTTCAGCGTGAACGACGGCGGCTCGATGGGCGCGCTCGCGGCCATCGACGCCAGCGGCAAGGACGTGAAGCTCACCAGCGTGGACGGCGCGCCCGAAGCCATCAAGGCGATGCAGAAGCAGGGATCGAAATTCATCGCCACCACCGCGCAGTACCCGCGCGACCAGATCCGCCTGGCCATCGGCATCGCGCTCGCCAAGAAGTGGGGCGCCAACGTGCCCGCCGCCGTGCCGGTCGACGTGAAGCTGATCGACGCCGAGGGCGCGAAGACCTTCACCTGGTAACCGGACCAGGTCATGACCTCCGCAGAAGGCGACGAAATGCTCCGGCTGGAAGGCGTGTCCAAGCGCTTTCCGGGCGTGAAGGCACTCTCGGGCATCGATCTCTCGATCCGCAAGGGCGAGGTGCACGCGCTGCTCGGCGAGAACGGCGCGGGCAAGTCGACGCTGATGAAGATCCTGGGCGGTATCTACCAGGCCGACGAGGGCCGCATCTTCATCGACGGCAGCGAGCGCCAGTTCGCGGGCTACAGCGACGCGATCGCGGCGGGCATCGGCATCATCTTCCAGGAGTTCAGCCTCATTCCGTACCTGAACGCGGTGGAAAACATCTTCCTCGGCCGCTACCTGAAGAACCGCCTCGGGCTGATGGACAAGGCGGCGATGAAGCGCTCGGCGCAACAGCTCTTCGACGAGCTGGGCGTGCAGATCGACCTCGGCGTGCCGATCTGCCGGCTCTCGGTGGCGCAGCAGCAGTTCGTGGAGATCGGCAAGGCGCTGTCGCTGAAGGCGCGCTTGCTGGTGCTCGACGAGCCGACCGCCACGCTCACGCCGAACGAGGCCGGGCACCTCTTCAGGATCATGCGCGAGCTGCGTGCGAAGGGCGTGGCGATGATCTTCATCTCGCACCACCTGGACGAGATCTTCGAGGTGTGCGACCGCATCAGCGTGCTGCGCGATGGCGCCAATGCCGGGCATGCCGACGTGGGCGCGACCGACGTGGATGCGCTGGTCGAGATGATGGTGGGCCGCAAGATCGAGCACAACTTTCCGCCGAAGCCGCAGCCCGCGCCGCGCGGACGCAAGGTGCTCGAAGTGCCCGAGATCCAGTTGGCCAAGGGCGGCCCGGTCAACAGCTTCGAGTTGCACGAAGGCGAGATCCTCGGCTTCGCGGGACTCGTGGGCTCGGGCCGCACCGAGCTCGCGCTCGGGATGATGGGCGCCGACCGCGTGCACCGCAAGACCGTGCTGCGCAACGGCAAGCCCGTGCGCCTGAACGACCCGACCGAGGCGCTCGCGAACGGCATCGGCCTCCTGCCCGAGAGCCGCAAGGTCGAGGGGCTGATCACCGACTTCACGATCCGCTTCAACATCTCGATGAACAACCTGGGCAAGCACAAGCGCGCAGGGCTCGTGAGCCAGAAATCGGAAAAGCACTCGGCCGGCGAACTCGCCAGGCGGGTCGGCGTGAAGGCGCCCAGCATCGAGACGCGCGTGGCCACGCTCTCGGGCGGCAACCAGCAGAAGGTGGTGATCGCGCGCTGGCTCGGGCATGCGAGCGAGGTGCTGATCTTCGACGAGCCCACGCGCGGCATCGACGTGGGCGCCAAGGCCGAGATCTACGGCCTGATGCGCGAACTCACGCGCCAGGGCAAAGCCATCGTGATGATTTCGAGCGAGCTGCCCGAGATCGTCGGCATGTGCGACCGCGTCGCCGTGTTCTCGGGCGGCACCATCGTGGCGACGCTGGAGGGCGACTCCATCAACTCGGGCGACATCATGCGCCACGCAACCACAGGGGGTTCGCAATGAATGCCACCGCCAGCCATCCCACGCCGCCGGTTCCCACGGGCGGATTCTTCACCCAGCTGCGCCGCTCGACGGCCTTCCTGCCGCTGGTCGGGCTGATCGCGATCTCGGTCTTCATGATCGTGGCGACCGACAACTTTCTTTCCTGGAGCAACCTGCAGAACATCGCGCTGCAGTCGTCGATCAACGCGATCATCGCGGTGGGCATGACGGCGGCGATCCTCACCGGCGGCATCGACCTCTCGGTGGGCGCGGTGGTGGCGCTGTCGGGCACGCTGGCCTCGGGGATGATGGTGCAGTTCGGGCTGCCGCCGATGCTCGCCGTGCCGCTCGGGCTCGCGGTGGGCGTGGTGATCGGCCTCTTCAACGGCTACTGCGTGGCGTACCTGCGCATGCCGCCGATCATCGTGACGCTGGCCACCATGGGCATCGCGCGCGGCATTGCGCTGATCTACACGGGCGGCTATCCGATCGACGGCTTGCCCGATTCGTTCGCCTTCCTCGGCGGTGGCGTCCTGGCCGGGATCAAGGTGCCGATCCTCATCATGCTGGCGACGTATCTCGTGGCGTACGTGTTGCTGAACATGGCGCCGTTCGGCCGCTACGTGTATGCCATCGGCGGCAATGAAGAAGCGACGCGCCTGTCCGGCGTGCGCGTGTCGCGCTACAAGCTGCTCGTCTATGCGCTGAGCGGTCTTACTGCAGCCATCGCAGGCATCGTGCAGGCGGCGCGCGTCACGAGCGGGCAACCCGGCGTGGGCGTGGGCTTCGAGCTCGATGCGATCGCGGCGGTGGTGATGGGCGGCACGTCCATCGCCGGCGGTCGCGGCGCGATCGTCGGCACGCTGGTCGGTGCGCTGCTGCTCGGCGTGCTGAACAACGGTCTCAACATGATCGGCGTGTCGCCGTATCTGCAATTGATCATCAAGGGCGGCATCGTGCTCCTTGCGATCTTCATCAGCCGCGAAGCCAAACGCTGACGCCTTGCATCGCTCCTTCCCCCTCTGGGGGAAGGCTGGGATGGGGGCAGGCAGAGCGTGCCCAGTGGATACGCCGCTTGCCCCCACCCCCTGCCCTCCCCCAGAGGGGGAGGGAGAGAAACCAAAACCAAACCCAACACCCTCTCTGACCACAAGGAACCCATGTCTTATCAAAAGCTCCAGCCCGGCGCATCGGGCGCCATCGGTGAACTCGCCGCCATGCAGGCCGTCGTGTGCCACGGCCCGAAGGACTACCGGCTCGAAACTGTCGCCATGCCCGTCATCGGCCGGAACGAACTGCTGATCTCCATCGCCGCCTGCGGCATCTGCGCCTCCGACTGCAAGTGCCACTCGGGTGCGAAGATGTTCTGGGGCGGCGACGGCCAGCCCTCGTGGGTGAAGGCGCCCGTGATTCCGGGCCATGAATTCTTCGGCTACGTCGAGGCGCTCGGCGAAGGCGCGGCCGAACACTTCGGCGTGGAGAAAGGCGATCGCGTGATCGCCGAGCAGATCGTGCCCTGCGGCAAGTGCCGCTTCTGCACCTCCGGCAAATACTGGATGTGCGAGGTGCACAACATCTTCGGCTTCCAGCGCATCGTGGCCGATGGCGGCATGGCCGACTACATGCGGCTGCCGCCGACCTCGCGCGTGCACAAGATCCCCGACGGCATCTCGCTGGAAGACGCGGCCATCATCGAGCCGCTCTCGTGCGCGATCCACACGGTGAACCGCGGCGACATCCAGTTCGATGATGTGGTGGTGATCGCGGGCGCCGGCCCGCTGGGCCTGATGATGGTGCAGGCTGCGCGCCTGAAAACACCGAAGAAGCTCGTCGTGATCGACCTCGTGCCCGAGCGCCTCGCGCTTGCCAAGCAGTTCGGCGCGGACGTGACGATCAACCCGAAGACCGAGAACGCCGATGCCATCGTCAAGGGCCTGACCGAGGGCTACGGCTGCGACGTGTACATCGAGACCACCGGCGCGCCCATCGGCGTGACACAGGGGCTGGAGATGATCCGCAAGCTCGGCCGCTTCGTCGAGTTCAGCGTGTTCGGATCGGAGACGAGCGCGGACTGGTCGATCATCGGCGACCGCAAGGAGCTCGACGTGCGCGGCGCGCACCTGGGGCCGTACTGCTACCCGATCGCGATCGACCTGCTGGCGCGCGGGCTCGTCACCTCCAAGGGCATCGTGACGCACGACTTTCCGCTCACCGAATGGGAGTGCGCGTTCGCGCTGGCCAACTCGCTCGACTCGATCAAGGTGCTGCTCAGGCCGCAGCCCCCGTCGCGGAACGCGGCGTCATGAAGTACGTCATCGGCGTCGACATCGGCACGCAGAGCACCAAGTGCCTGCTGGTCGGCATCGACGGCAAGGTGCATGCGCACAGCAGCGTGGCATACCAGCCCGAGACGCCGAAACCGCTGTGGGCGCAGCAGGATTGCACGGTGTGGTTCGATGCGGTGTGCGAGAGCGTGCGCGCCTGCGTGGCCAAGAGCGGCATCGCGCCCGCGGACATCGCCGCGATGTGCGTGAGCAGCCTCTACGGCGGTGCAGGCATCCCGGTCGACGAGGCCATGCAGCCGCTGCACCCGTGCCTCATCTGGATGGACCGCCGCGCCACCGCCGAGGTCGATGCGGTGAACGCGACGGTCGACGTGGCGCGGCTGCAGGCGATCACCGGCAACGGCGTGGACAGCTACTACGGCTTCACCAAGATGCTGTGGATTCGCGAGCACCTGCCCGAGGTGTGGGCGAAGACGCGCTGGTTCCTGCCGCCCAACAGCTACATCAACTGGCGGCTGACCGGCGAGCTCGCGGTCGATCACAGCTCGGCCGGCAACATCGGCGGCGTGTACGACGCGGCGCAGCGCCGCTGGTCGTTCGAAGCGCTCGGCATGCTGGGCATTCCGGCGCGCATGATGCCGCCGCGCCTGGTCGAATCGAGCGACGTGGTCGGCGGCCTTGGTGCCGAATGGGCCGCGAAGCTCGGCCTCGCCGAGGGCATGCCGCTGATGGCTGGCGGCGTCGATGCGGCGGTGGCCACGTTCTGCGCGGGCGTCACCGGCAGCGGCGACCACGTCGCGATGATCGGCACCAGCATGTGCTGGGGCTTCGTGAGCCCGACGGTGGACGCGCGCCACCAGCTCATCACGATGCCGCACGTCTACCGCGGCGCGGACCGAAGCTATGTGTTCGGCGGCGCGATCACCGCGGGCGCGGCCATCACCTGGTTTCGCGACACCTTCTGCCAGGCCGAAGTGGCCGAGGCCGCGCGCACCGGCGAAGACGCGCATGCGCTGATCGAGCGCAACGCCGTCGACGTGCCGCCCGGCGCCGAGGGCCTGGTCTTCCTGCCCTACCTGATGGGCGAGCGCAGCCCCATCTGGGACGCCCAGGCCAAAGGCGCGTTCATCGGCCTCTCGCTCGCGCACAGCCGCGCGCACCTCTACCGCGCGGTGCTCGAAGGCGTGAGCTTCGCGCTGCAGCACAACATCGAGGCCGGCCGGCAAAGCGGCCAGCCGCTGGACGACCGCCTCATCGTGGTCGGCGGCGCTGCGCATTCGGACCTCTGGATGCAGATCGTCGCGGACATCACGGGCTACCCGGTGTTCACCATCCAGGAAGAGGTCGAGGCCGCCCTCGGTGCGGCGATGCTCGCGGCGCTCGGCGCGGGGCTGGTCGATGCGGCGACGGCGGAGCGCGGCTGGGTCACGCTGGTGGAACGCGCGCGGCCCGAGCCCGCGGCGCAGGCGGTGTATCGCGAGCGTTTCGACATCTACAAATCCCTCTACCCCGCATTGCGCGACGCGATGCACCGACTGACATGACGACCTCCTTCGACTTCTCCGGCCGGCGCGCATTCGTGACCGGCGCAAGCAGCGGCATCGGCCGCGCGGTGGCGGTGCGGCTCGCGCAATCGGGCGCGTCGGTGACGGCCGTCGGGCGCAACGCGGCGGCGCTCGATGCACTGCAGGCAGAGGCCGGCTGCACGCCGCTCATGATCGACGTAGGCGACGCAACTGCGTTGGAACGCGCGCTCGCACCACTGCCAGCGTTCGACCTGGTGGTGAACTGCGCCGGCATCGCGTTGCTCGAATCCGCGCTCGACCTGCAGGCCGAGAGCTTCGATGCCGTGATGGCCGTCAACGCGCGCGCCGCGGCGCTGGTCGCTTCGCGCTGCGGCAAGGCGATGATCGCGGCCGGCCTGCGCGGCAGCATCGTCAACGTGTCGAGCCAGGCCGCGCTGGTCGCGCTCGATGCGCATCTTTGCTACTGCGCATCGAAGGCCGCGATGGACGCGATCACGCGCTCGTTGTGCCTCGAATTCGGGCCGCACGGCATTCGCGTGAACAGCGTGAACCCCACCGTCACGCTCACGCCGATGGCCGAAGCGGCCTGGGCCGATCCGGCCAAGAGCGCAGCGGCCTTGAGGAACATTCCGATGGGACGGTTTGCAGAGGTCCAGGAGGTGGTCTCACCGATCCTCTTCCTGCTGTCCGATGGTGCGTCGATGGTCAGCGGCGTGGCGCTGCCGGTCGACGGGGGCTACACGATCGTGTGAGCCGCCCCGGGTTCAGGCGAAGCGCGTGCCGCCGTTCGGAGAATCGAGCAGCGCATCGAGGTTGCGCGAGATCTTCTGCTCGATCTGCTCGCTGAAGCTGCTGAACAAAAAGCCCAGCGTGGCTTCGAGCTTGAAGGTATCGGCGGTCACCTCGACCGTGCCGCCGATGCCGGGGCGGCTGAACTGCGCGACGTCGCAGGTCTTGCCTTCGGTGTAGGTGCACTCCAGGCCGTAGTCCTCTTCGACCTGCTGCACCCATTGGCGCGCGACTTCGCGGGCGCCGGCAATGCCCAGCGTGTGGTTTCTCTCGATATGGATGTCAGGCACCGTGATCTCCGTTGTTGTTGTCGCTGGAATGGGTTTGCAGGATGCCCGTGGCGGCCTGCAAGGCACTCCGGCGTTCTTCCATGGTCGGCAGCGCGGCGATGCGCCGGACCTCAGTGTAGAAGCGCGGCCAGTCGCGGCCCTCGTGCGCGAACAGCGCCTCGAAAGCCGGCACCAGGTCGTCGTAGGCACCCTGCGCACCGAAGGCCGCGTTGTTGGCGCGCGCCACCCAGCCATCGTAGGCGCCCTGGCGCGGGCCGGGCCAGCCTTTCTTCAGCTCGGCATAGCGCGCGCGGAAGTCGGCCATCGCGGCCTTCTTCATCGCCTCGACCGCGGGCCAGTCCTTGGCCTTGGCCTCGGGCGACTCGTACACCTGCGTGAGCGCGCGGCGCGTGTTGAGGGCGAGCGCGCGGAATTCCTGGCGCTGGCCGTCGAACTGCGCGTACTCGCGGCGCGCGGTCTCGCCGGCTTCGCTCTGCAGCCACATCCCGCCGCCGATGCGCTCGACCGCGGTGGCATACGACTCGTTGAACACCGTGTCGCCCGGCACGTACAGCACCTGGTGCGCGAGTTCATGGAAAACGATGCGCGCGAGTTCGCCCTCGGGATAGCCGATGAAGGTGGAGAGCAGTGGATCGCCGCCGGCCCAGTTCATCCAGCCGAGCGTGGAGTACGCGGGCACGGGGTACACGGCCACTTCGAGGTCGAGCGCGCGCTGCGCCTCGGCTTCAGCCTTGGCCGCGTCCTCGCTGTAGTAGCCGCGGTAGCCCACGCAGCCGGCCACCGGGAAGCACCAGCTCTTGAGCGTGAGCGAATACGGCGGCGCGGCCACCACGTTCCACACGGCCGCGGGGCGGTGCAGGTCGGCGTACGACTTGTAGCTGGCGTTGTCGGGCAGGCCGAGCTCGGCCGAGGCGAAGCGGCGGATGCGCTGGGTGAGTTCGAGCTTGGCCTTCAGCGGCGCCGAGGTGGCCGGGTCCGCGAGCCATTCGGGCACGGGCTTGGCGGCCTGCATGATGCCGATGTGGCCCCTGGCGGATTGCCAGTAGTAGCCCAGGTCCGCGCAGCCCGTGAGGCACAGGGCGCCGGCCAGTGTCAGTACCGGGAGCGCCCTCACAAGCGTTCGACTTCGACGAGGCAGTCGTAGAAGGTGGGGCCGCGGCCGATGTCGGTCAGCCGCTGGCTCGTGAGCTGGTTGACGTTGGTGCCGTCGCCGCCGAACTTGCGCCACCAGATGCCCATGCCATGCACCACGCCCTGGCGCGCGCGGCGCGAGACCTCGGCGCGGCAGCGGTGCTCGCCGCGCTGGTTGAACACGCGCACCATCGCGCCGTCCTCGATGCCGCGCGCGGCGGCGTCGGCCGCGTGGATTTCCAGCAGCGGCTCGACCTCGATGGCGCGCAGGCTGGTCACGTTGACGAACGTCGAGTTCAGGAAATTGCGCGCGGGCGGCGAGATCATCGCGAGCGGGAATTCGCTCGAGCTGCCGGCCGGCTCCCAGTTGGGCACGTGGTCGGGCAGGCCGTCCATGCCCATGGCCTGCAGGCGCGAGCTGAAGAATTCGCAGCGGCCCGAAGGCGTGGGGAATTTGCCTTCGGCAAAAGGTGCCTCGGGCAGCTTCACGGTCGTGAAGCCCTGGGTCAGCATCTGTGCGTAGTCGATGGCGTTCTCGGCGAAGGCGGTACGGCACAGCGCCTGGTCGTCTTCCGAGAAGCAGGGCTCCTCGAAGCCCATGCGGCGCGCCAACTCACGGAACACCCAGGCGTTGCTGCGGGCCTCGCCGCGCGGCGCGACCGCGGGGCGGTTCAGCAGCACGTCGGTGTGGCCGTAGCTGCAGTGGATGTCCCAGTGCTCCAGCTGCGTGGTGGCGGGCAGGAGGTAGTCGGCGTAGTCGGCGGTGTCGGTGCGGAACTGCTCCAGCACCACGGTGAAGAGGTCTTCGCGCGCGAAGCCCGCGACCACCTTGGCCGAATCGGGCGCCACCGCCACGGGGTTGCTGTTGTAGACCACGATGGCCTTCACCGGCCTGGCTTCGTCGAGCAGCGCATCGCCGATGGTGCTCATGTTGATGGTGCGCGGCCGGCGGCCTTCGAGCAGGTCGGGGCGCTGCAGCGCGGCGCGATCGACCGGAAAGTGGCCCGAACTGCTCAGCAGCACCCCGCCGGCCCGGTCGCGCCACGCGCCCACGAGCGCCGGCAGGCAGGCGACCGCGCGGGCCGCGTTGCCGCCGCCGCGCACGCGCTGCATGCCGTAGTTCAGGCGGATGGCCGCGGGCTTCGTGGTGCCGTAGGCCTCGGCCAGCGCCACGATCTGCGCTTCGGGGATGCCGCAGACTTCGGCCGCGCGCGAGGGCGGCCATTGCAGCGCGCGCTCGCGCAATTGCTCCCAGCCCAGCGTGTGGTTGGCGATGTAGTCGTGGTCGAGCCAGTCATGCACGATCAGCTCGTGCATCAGCGCCAGGGCCAGCGCCGCGTCGGTGCCGGGCAGGAGCGCGATGTGCTCGTCGCACTTGTCCGCGGTCTCGGTCTTGCGCGGGTCGATGCACACCAGCCGCGCGCCCGCGCGCTTGGCCGCCTGGGCGTGGCGCCAGAAATGCAGGTTGCTGGCAATCGAGTTGCTGCCCCAGATGAGGATCAGCTTGGCCTCGGCGAAGAACTCGATCCGCATGCCGACCTTGCCGCCGAGCGTGTGGACCATCGCCTCGCCGCCGGCCATCGAGCAGATGGTGCGATCCAGCAGCGACGCGCCCAGCTTGTGAAAGAAGCGCCGGTCCATCGACTCGCCCTGCACCAGGCCCATGGTGCCCGCATAACTGTAGGGGAGAATTGTTTCCGGATCGCCCCGCAATGACCGAAGATGGGCGGCGATGTCGTCCAGTGCGGCTTCCCACGACACCGGCTCGAACTGGCCGCTGCCCTTGGGGCCGACGCGCTTCATGGGCTGCACCAGCCGTTCGGCATGGTCGTTGCGTTCGATGTAGCGCGACACCTTGGTGCAGAGCACGCCGCCGGTGTGCGAATGGGCGGCATTGCCCTGCAGCTTCACGGCCACGCCGTCGCGGACGGTGGTGACCAGCGCGCAGGTGTCGGGGCAATCGTGCGGGCAGGCGCCCAGCACGGTGGTGGTCGGGGTGGTCGGTGGAGCGGAAGTCGTTGCTTCCAGGGAGTCCGGTGCGTGGGGCATCGGGCAAGTCTAATTTGAGTGCGGGAAAACGCGCAGCGGGCGCAGAGGGGGAATTTCACAATGGTGAATCGCAGGCATTTTTCTTTGACCGTCGGCGCCGCCGCCACGCTGGGTAGCTTCCGGATCGCGCAGGCGCAGACCGAAGCGCCCCTGGTGCTGGGCCAGTCCGCGCCTTTCACCGGCCCGGCCGCGCAGCTGGGCATCCAGTTCCATCAGGGCGCCAAGGTGTTCCTGGACTCCTACAACGCGCAGCCCGGCCGCCGCAACGTGGTGATCAAGAACCTGGACGATGGCTACGAGCCCGACCGCTGCGCCGCCAACACGCAAAAACTGATCGAGGAGGAGGTGTTCGCCCTCTTCGGCTACATCGGCACGCCGACCAGCCTGGCCGCGCTGCCGCTGGCGGTGAAGGACAAGGTGCCGTTCATCGCGCCGTTCACGGGGGCGATGTCGCTGCGGGAGCCTTTCCACAAGAACGTGTTCCACCTGCGCGCCTCGTACAACGACGAGACGGCGCTGATGGTCAAGCAGCTCACCCACCTGGGCCTGAAGAAGATCGCGGTCTTCTACCAGAACGACGCCTACGGCAAGGCCGGCCTGGACGGCGTGACGCTGGCGCTGTCGCAGCTGGACCTCAAGCCGGTCGCCATGGCCACGGTGGAGCGCAATTCGGCCGACGTGGCGCAGGCGGTGAAGGCCATCGTGGGCGCGCGGCCCGACGCGGTGGTGCAGGTGGGCGCGTACAAGGCCTGCGCGGCGTTCATCCGCGAGGCGCGCAAGGCGAGCTACGGCGGCACGTTCATCAACCTGTCCTTCGTCGGCACCCAGGCGCTGGCGGACGAACTCGGCAAGGAAGCCGCGGGCGTGATGGTGACGCAGGTGGTGCCCTCGCCCTATAACCCTGCCAACGCGATCACGCGCGAATTCGTCGATGCGGTGCGCAAGGCCGGCGGCGGAGCCAGCGCGAACTTCTCGAGCATGGAGGGCTATCTCGCCGCGAAGGTGCTGACCGAGGGGCTGCGCAAGGCGTCGGGCAAGATCACGCGCGACAGCCTGGTCGCAGGGCTGGAGAGCATCGACCGACAGCAGTTCGGGGGCTTCGAGGTGTCGTTCTCGGCGAAGAACCACGTGGGGTCGAAGTTCGTCGAGTTGTCGATGCTGACGGGCGACGGACGGGTCCGGACCTAGTTTTGGGCGCTCTTGTTCAGGGCGCGTGCGCAGGGCACCGGGCGATCAGCCACCGCGCTGAAACGATCGCGCCGATGGGGTGCCTTGCGCAGCGAAATAAAGGAGGAGGCCGCAGGCCGGGGGACATTCGCGGAGCAAGGCACCCCGTCGGCGCGATCGTTGCCCTGGACAGCCGCTTCAGCCGCTCAGCCCGTCCACGGCCTGGAACATCGCCTGCCGCGCCTGGCTGACGATCTGCCCGCGCCAGGCATCGGTGTCCGTATAGAACGCCTCGACCATCCGCGCACGGATGCCATCGGCCAGGTCGGCCGGCGCGTCCGGGTGCTTGTGCAGCCAGTGGTCGGCGCGCAGGGCACCGGTCACTTCCAGGATCGGCAGCGTGCCGTATTCGAGCGCGATGCCGGTGTATTCGGCCTGCGGGCATTCTTCGTACACCGAGTCCCACATCAGCCCGCGCAGCAGCGCCGAAGTCGATGACCCGTCGTAGATCGAGGTGACGGGCGCCGCCGGCGTGCCCCACCAGGCGTTCGCGCGGGCATAGGCGACCTTGTCGTCCTTGCCTGCATAGATGCGCTCGCCGAGACCGTTCGGGCCGAGCCCCGTGTGCAGGTCGATCCAGGCGATGCGCCTGGCGCTGCCCGCATGGCGGCGCAACACGCCGCGGATGGTCTTGTTGCTCCAGGTGGGCGCCTTGCCGCCGAAGAAGAGGCCGTCGTCGAACTGGTACTGGCCGCTGGTGACGGCCGCCTGGTAGGCGGTGGCGCCGTGTTTCTCGATCCACTTCTCAACGGCCGCCTGGTTCTCGGGCGTGGGCGGCCAGGTGTCGGGCAGCAGCAGCGGGTGCAGCTTGGCGTAGGGCTCGTTGACCGGTGCCGGCTGCGAGAAATCGATGAAGTTGCGGTTCAGGTCGACGTTCTCGTGCGTCACGCGCCGGCCGTACGAAAAACCGTGCGGGTTGAGCGCATGCACGTAGAGCACCGCCACGCCCTGCGCCTTGGCCTTGTCGCGCCACTCGGCATCGTGCAGCGCAAACACCTGCACGCCGCTGCCGCAATGGCCCTCGACGCCGTGGCAGGCGCTGGAGACGACCAGCAGGCGCTCGGCGTTCGCATCGCCGTCGAGCGCCACGTCCATCGAGAGGTCTTCGCCGTCGCGGCCCTTGAGCGGATGCGCATGCGGCTGCACGGTGAGGCCCGCGCTCACACAGCCTTGCAGGAATTTCTGGCGCGCCTGGGCATAGCGCGGCGAAAAGGCCTCGCCGATGCCGATCATGAGACGTTGCCGCCGGGCTTGTTCAGGAACTGCTCGGCGATCTGCACCCAGCAGGTGGCGCCCAGCGGGATCAGGTCGTCGTTGAAGTCGTAGCTCGCGTTGTGCAGCGTGCACGGGCCTTCGCCGTGGTGCACGTCGCGGTGCGCGCCGTCGCCGTTGCCGATGAAGGCGTAGGCGCCGGGCTTGGCCTGCAGCATGAAGGCGAAGTCTTCCGAAGTCATGGCGGCCTCCTGCTTCAACACGTTCTCGGGGCCGACGATGCCGCCCATCACGCCGCGCGCGAAGTTGGCTTCGGCCTCGGTGTTGACGGTGGGCGGGTAGTAGCGATCGAAGCGGAAGTCGCAGGTGGCGTCGTGCGCGGCGCAGATGTGCTCGGCGACCTGCTTCATCTTGGCCTCGATCATGTCGAGCACCTCGAGCGAGAAGGTGCGCACCGTGCCCGACAGCTCGCAGTTGTCGGGAATCACGTTGTTGGTTTCGCCCGCATGGATGGTGGTGACCGAGATCACGGCCGAATCGGTCGGCTTCATCTTGCGGGTGAGGATGGTCTGGAAGGCCTGCACGATCTCGCAGGCGATCGGCACCGGGTCGATGCCCGTCTGCGGGAGCGCGGCGTGGCCGCCCTTGCCGATCACGTTGACGTGGAACTTGTTGCCCGAGGCCATCACCGGGCCGGGGCTCACGGCGAACTGGCCGGCCTTCATGCCGGGCCAGTTGTGCATGCCGAAGACGGCGTCCATGGGGAACTGCTCGAACAGCCCTTCCTTGATCATTTCGCGGGCGCCGCCGCCGCCCTCTTCGGCCGGCTGGAAGATCAGGTAGACGGTGCCGTCGAAATTGCGGTTCTTGGACAGGTGCTGGGCGGCTGCGAGCAGCATCGCGGTGTGGCCGTCGTGGCCGCAGGCGTGCATCTTGCCGTGGTGCTTGCTGGCGTGTTCGAAGGTGTTGAGCTCGGTGACGGGCAGTGCGTCCATGTCGGCGCGAAGGCCCACGGCGCGGTTGCTGGTGCCGTTCTTGACGATGCCCACGACGCCGGTGGTGCCCAGGCCCCGGTGGATGGGAATGCCCCATTCGGTGAGCTTGCCTGCCACCACGTCGGCGGTGCGGACTTCCTGGAAGCAGAGTTCAGGGTGGGCGTGGAGGTCACGCCGGACGGCGGCGATGCCGGCCGCCTGCGTGACGAGCGAATCGATGAGTTTCATAGGACACAGTCTAGGCTTTGCGGAATGCGCCGCAAAGACCGTGCCGGGCAAACCCTCAGCGGCCGAGGCTCTTCAGATAATCGGCGCGCGCGGCCAGCGCCGTGTCGGTGAAGTCGGTGAACACGCCGTCCACGCCGAGCTTGTAATAGATCGCGTACTCGTTCTTGCCGTCCTTGTTGTAGTCGGCCGCCAGGCGGCGCGACTCGTTGCGGAAGGTGAAGGGGTGCACGAACAGGCCCGCCTTGTGCGCGTCGGCGATCAGCGTGGTGGGCGAGACCGAGGTGGCGTCGGCGTCGTTGATCTTGCCGTCCTTGTTCACGTCGATGGGCTTGCCATCGGGGCCGATGCTGCCCTTGATGCTCACGATGTAGCGCTTCCACGGGCCGATGCCGTCGGCGTAGGTCTTGATCTCGGCCAGGCCCGCGGGCGTGACCATGGCGTCGAAGTTGCGCTTGTCGCCGGCCTTGGTCCAGTCGTAGGGGCGATCGCTCGGCACGGCGAAGGTCACGATGCCGGTCTTCAGGTCGACACTGTCGCCGTCGATCAGCTGGATGATCTTCGTGTTCAGGCCCTTGCTTTTCATGTACTTCAGGCTGCCGGGCTCGAAGGACTGCACGTAGATGGGCGCGGTCTTGCTGTTCCAGCCGGCGGCCGTGATGGCGGCGATCATCTTGTCTTCCAGCGGCAGGCCGAGCTCGCGGAAGTAGGTCGGGTTCTTCGACTCGGGATAGATCGCGATGGTGCGGCCGGTTTCCTTGGACTTGGCCTTGGCGAAATCGATGATCTCCTGGAAGGTCGGGATCTTGAACTTGCCGTTGTATTCCTGCGCGCGCTCGGCATCGGTCGAGATGCCGCCCAGCGTCTTGATCTCGGCCAGCGTGAAGTCGTTGCTGAACCAGCCGGTCTGGGTTTCACCGTCGACCTTGATGGTCTTCTTGCGCGAGGCGAAGCGGGCGTGTTTGGCCACGTCGGTGCTGATGGCCAGGTTGGGGTCGTGGCGGGCGATGAGCACGCCGTCCTTGGTGGAGACCAGGTCCATCTCGATCACGTCGGCGCCGAGCTCGATGGCGCGCGTGTAGGCCTCCAGCGTTTCCTCGGGCAGATAGCCCGATGCACCGCGGTGCGCGATGACCAGCGGCGGGTTGCCGTCCAGCGTCAGCAGCTTGTTGGAGGGGGCGGCCGGGCCGGTGTTGCTGCAGGCCGCAACGCACAGGGCGGCGGTCGCGGTGAGGGCGATCTGAAGAGTGCGCATGGTCTTTTTTTCCATCCAAAAGAGGCGCAGGGTACCCGCTCCGCATGACAGTCGGAGCAACCGCGGACGCGGGGCATCGACTTCTTGGACAATCTGTTGCATGCCCCATACGCTTTCCCCCCAAAGCCTCGCGCTGGCCCAGTCGCTGGTGCGCATGAACACCGTCAGCGAGAACAGCAACCTGCAGCTGATCGACCTCGCGCAAAGCCATCTCGCCGCCCTCGGCGTGAAGAGCCGCATCACCTACAACGCCGAGCGCACCAAAGCGAACCTGTTCGCCACGCTGGGCGAAGGCAAGCCGGCCGGCGTGATCATTTCGGGGCACACCGATACGGTGCCCTGGGACGGGCAGGACTGGAGCGTCGACCCGCTCTCCGCCACCGTGCAGAACGAACGCCTCTACGGCCGCGGCTCGGCCGACATGAAGAGCTTCATTGCCATCGCGCTCTCCAACGCCAGGCGGTTTCTTGAAAGCGACTCGCCCTTCGCGGTGCACTTCGCCTTCAGCTACGAGGAAGAAATCGGCTGCTTCGGCGTGAAGGAACTCATCACCGACATGCGCGACGCAGGCATCAAGCCGCTCGCCTGCATCGTGGGCGAGCCCACCAGCATGGTGCCGGCCATCGCCCACAAGGGCGTGTACCGCTACAAGTGCTGCGTGCGCGGCAAGGAAGCGCATTCGTCGCTCACGCCCAAGTCGGTCAATGCCATCGAGATGGCCGCGCGCGTGATCGGCAAGGTGCGCGACATGGCAGAGGACTTCGAGCGCAGCGAGCCCCACTACGAAGGCTTCGACGTGCCCTTCAGCACCGCGAGCGTGGGCCAGTTCCACGGCGGCATCGCCGACAACGTGGTGCCGCGCGACGCGGAGTTCCGCTACGAATTCCGCGACCTGCCCACGGCCGACGCCAAGCGCATGCAGTCCGACGTGCTGGCCTATGCCGCGAGCATCGAGCCCGCGATGAAGAAGGTGGCGCCCGATGCGGGCTTCAGGTTCGAAACCATCTGCGAGATCCCCAGCTTCCTCGGCGCGGCCGGCGATCCGGTCACGCTGCTCGCGCAGCGCCTGGCGGGCGAGGACCGCACCACCTTGGTGGCCTTCGGCACCGAAGCGGGCCTGTTCAAGAACGCCGGCATCCCCACGGTGGTGTGCGGCCCCGGCAGCATCGAGCAGGCGCACCAGCCCGACGAGTTCGTGAGCCTCGAACAACTCGCGCGCTGCGAGCTGTTCATGGAGCGCCTCGCCACTTCGCACACCATTGGCTGAAGACCAGAGCAGCATCGCGCTGCAGCGCATGAAGCGCGTCGCGCTCGGCCTGCTGTGCGCGGCGGCACTGCTCTATGCGGTGGCCAGTGCGCTGCATGCGCAGCATCCGGCCTGGGGCTACGTGGCCGCTTTCGCCGAGGCCGCGATGGTCGGCGCGATTGCCGACTGGTTCGCGGTGGTGGCGCTGTTCCGCCATCCGCTGGGCCTGCCGATTCCGCACACCGCGATCATCCCGAGCAACAAGGACCGCATCGGCGCCAAGCTCGCGGGCTTCATCTGCAACAACTTCCTGAGCACCGAACAGGTGCTCGCCAAGCTGCGCGAGTTCGACACCGCAAGCCGCATCGCCGACTGGCTCGCGCGGCCGGCGAGCGGCCAGAAGCTGGGCGAATGGGGCGTGGCGGCCACGCGCTACGGGCTCACCGCCTTCGACGACGACCGGGTGCGCGACTTCATGGGCCGCGCCGCCGCGGCGGGTCTCGCCAAGATCGACCTCTCGCGCCTGACCGGCCAGGCGCTCGATGCGCTCACCGCGGGCGGCCGCCACCAGGCGCTGCTGGACGACGTGCTGCAGCAGGTGGCGGGTCTCCTGGAAGGCGACGAGGTGCAGGCGCACATCACCGAAGCGATCGCGCGCGAGATCAAGACGCTGCGCTACGTGGGCCTGGACCAGGTGGCGGCCAAGCTCGCCACGCGCAAGATCGTCGCGGCGGTCGCGCACACCATCGGCGAGCTCGCGGCCGAGCCGGACCACCCGATGCGCAAGCGCTTCGACCACTTCGTCGACGACTTCGTGGTGCGGCTGAAACTCGACCCCGAGTTCCAGCAGCGCGGCGAGCAGATCCGCGCCGAGCTGATGGCGCATCCGGCGCTGGGCGACTACCTGCACGGGCTCTGGGGCGAACTGCTCGCGTGGCTGGACGGCGACCTGCGCCGCAGCGATTCGACGATCCGCCAGCGCATCGCGTCGATGGCCGGCGCGCTGGGTACGCGGCTGCAGGCCGACGAGGCCATCCGCCACTGGATCAACGAACAGATCGAGGCCGCCGCGCCGCTGGCCATCGAGCGCTACCGCGAGGACATCCGCCGCTACATCGAGGAGCGCGTGGGCGAGTGGAACGCCCAGGAGATGACCAATGAGCTCGAACGCCACATCGGGCGCGACCTGCAGTTCATCCGCATCAACGGCACGCTGGTGGGGGGGCTCGTGGGTCTCCTGATCCACACCGTCACCCAGTTGCTGCGCGGGTAATCCGCAGCGGACAAAAGTCCGCATGTCCCGGGAAAGACCGCGCCGCCACCCCTTCCTCCTTCTAGACTGCGCGCGCATTCACAAGAAGGAGAAGAAGACATGCCCCGTCGCCCGTTCCGCGCCGCAGCCGCGCTGATCGCCACGCTCGCCCTGCTGGGTGCCTGCAGCACGGTCGCACCGCCTGCGCCCACGCCCGTGCCTGCGCCCTCGCCGGCACCCGCAGCGGCGCTTCCGCCCCTCACCACCCGGCCGGCCTCTTGGGCCGCGCCCGAGGCGCTGGTGCCGCCGTCGTCGTTCTCGGGCGTGCACGGCCTGGCCATCGATGCCAAGGGCCGGCTGCTCGCGGGCTCGGTGCTCGGCAACACGCTGTGGGAGGTCGACCGCACCACCGGCGCGGCCAAGGTGCTGATCGACGCCCCCGAAGGCCAGGCCGACGACATCGCGGTCGGTCCACAGGGCGAACTGGCCTGGACCAACTACCTCATGGGCGTGCTGCGCTACCGCGAGAGCGACGCCGCGCCGATGCGCGTGCTCGCCAAGGACCTGCCCGGCCTGAACTCGCTCGACTTCGACCGCCAGAGCGGCAAGCTCTACGCCTCGCAGGTGTTCCTGGGCGATGCACTCTGGGAAATCGACCGCACCGGCCAGAAGCCGCCGCGGCTCATCAAGAAGGACATGGGCGGCTTCAACGGCTTCGAGGTCGGGCCCGACGGCATGCTCTACGGGCCGCTGTGGTTCAAGGGCCAGGTCGTGAAGATCGATCCGGCGAACGGCCACATGACCGTGATCGCGGACGGCTTCAAGATCCCGGCCGCGGCCAATCTGGACGGCAAGGGCAACCTCTGGGTGGTCGATGCGCGCAGCGGCGAACTGGTGCGGGTGGAGTTGGCGACCGGTCACAAGACCGTCGCCAAGCAGCTCCGGCCCTCGCTCGACAACTTGGCCATCGCGCCGGACGGCACGATCTACGTGTCGAACATGGCGAACAACGAGGTGCAGGCCTTCAACCCCGCCACCGGCGACCTGCGCACCCTCACCAGCGGCAAGGTGGCGGTGCCCGCGGGCCTGAAGATCGACGGCAACGACCTCTGGGTGGCCGACGTCTTCGGCTTCCGGCGGGTGGATGTGCGCACCGGCGAAGTGCGCGACGTGTTCCGCATGCAGCGGGAGCCCGAGCTCGACTATCCCTTCTCGGTCGGCCTGTCGCCCCGACTCTTCGCGCTGGCCTCGTGGTTCACCGGCACGGTCCAGCTGGTCGACCGGCAGACGCTCAAGACCGTGGAAACCATCCACGGCCTGAAGGCCCCGTTCGACGCGATCCCGATGCCCGACGGCAGCGTGATCTACGCCGAGCTCGCCACCGGCAGCATCACGCGCGCCAGCGGGCCGAAGTTTGCAGAAAAGTCAGTGCTTGCTAGCGGCCTGAATGGCCCGGTGCAGATGGTCATCGGCCAGGACGGTGCGCTCTACGTCACCGAGGCCGCCGGCAAGCTGCTGCGCATTCCGCTGGACGCCAGCGCGCCGCTGCGCACCATCGTCGAGGGCCTCGCGCTGCCCGAGGGCGTGGCGCAAACGCCGTGGGGCACTTTCGTCGTGGCCGAGAGCGCGGCGCGGCGGCTGGTGGAGATCGATCCGGCCAGCGGAACCCGCCGCACCATCGCCGACAACCTGCCGATCGGTCTCGCGCCCGGGCCCGGCCTGCCGCCGCCCTACGTGGTCACGGGCGTGGCCGTGGGCCGCGACGGCACCGTTTACGTGAGCGCCGACCGCAACAATGCGATATATCGAATTCGCCCTGTAAGGTAGGGTAACGATAAGTACAGATTTCGATTTACTTTTAAAAACAAATATTACAAACTGGCCGGGACGCCGCAAGGTGCCCCGATCACATCCGGTTTTCGAGGGTTGCCGGGCGTTTCTCTGAAAGGAAAAAACGCATGACTCCCCTCGTCGTAGGCCAGTTGCTGTCGCCCGAGTACTCCTTGGGGCTGGTGGCGCTTTCATTCCTCATCTCGTTCGCGGGATCGCTGGTGGCGTTGATCTGCGCGGGGCGCATGGTCGGCGCGGACGGCAAGCCCAACCTGGCCGTCGTGGCCTGCGCCGCGGTGGCGCTGGGCGGCATCGGCATCTGGTCGATGCATTTCATCGGCATGCTGGCCTACCGGCTCCCGGTGGGCATCTCGTACAACATGCCGCTGACGATCGTGTCGCTGGTGGCGGCCATCCTGATCTCCGGCATCGCCCTCTACCTGGCCGGCGGCCGGAGCAAGTTCAGCAAGCCCGGCTGGCTGGCCGGCAGCCTCCTGGCCGGGCTCGGCGTGTGCGTGATGCACTACATGGGCATGTTCGCGATGAACATGCGCGCCTCGATGGAGTTCGACCTGGGCACCGTCGCGCTGTCGGTGGTGATCGCCATCACCGCCGCCGCGGCCGCCCTGTGGCTGGCGTTCAACCTGCGCAAGCTCAGCCACCAGATCGCCGCCGCCGCGGTGATGGGCGTGGCCGTCTGCACGATGCACTACGTGGGCATGAGCGCCGCCAGCATGATCTGCACGGCCGCGGCGCCGACCGACGCGCTCGCCATCGGTGGCAGCTACATGGGCCTGTCGGTTTTCGGCACGGCCGGCGCGGTGCTGATCTTCATCTACTGGGTGGTCACCGGCAGCAGCCTGGATGCCCCCACGGCGCCGCATCGCGCCCGCACCAGCTAGTTGGCGCAAGCGGGCGGAAAGCCCGCCCCCTACAGTCTGTGCAGAGCGAAAAACCAGCGACCTGCACAGACCCCATGCCCGTCATCGAATCCCGGCTGCCATCGGCCAGCGACACCTTCCAGGCCAACCGCACCGGCATGCTCGCGCTGCTGGACCAGGTCCGCGCGCACGAGGCCCGCGCCGCGGCCGCCTCGGGCGCCTCGGCCGAGCGATTCGCCAAACGCGGCCAGCTGCTGCCGCGCGAACGCATCGCGCTGTTGCTGGACACCGGTGCGCCCTTTCTTCCGCTGGCCTCGCTCGCGGGGCTGGGCCATGACAACCCCGATCTCTCCAGGAGCGTGCCCGGCGGCGGCCTGATCTCCGGCATCGGCCAGGTCGCGGGCGTGCGCTGCATGGTGAGCGCCTCCGATTCCGGCATCGATGCCGGCGCGCTGCAGCCCATGGGCCTGGACAAGCAGCTGCGCGTGCAGGAGATCGCGCTGGAGAACAAGCTGCCCTACGTGCAGCTGGTCGAAAGCGCCGGCGCCAACCTCATGCAGTACCGCGTGCAGGACTTCGTGCGCGGCGGCAGCATCTTTCGCAACCTCGCGCGCCTCTCGGCCGCGGGGCTGCCGGTGGTGACCGTGACGCACGGCTCCTCGACCGCGGGCGGCGCCTACCAGACGGGCCTGTCGGACTACATCGTGATGGTGCGCGACCGCACGCGCGCCTTCCTCGCCGGACCGCCCCTGCTGAAAGCCGCCACCGGCGAGATCGCGACCGAGGAAGAACTGGGCGGCGCCGTGATGCACACCCACATCTCGGGCCTGGGCGACTACCTGGCCGAAGACGACCGCGACGCCATCCGCATCGCGCGCGCGATCCTCGGCGGCATCGACTGGCCCCGCGACGAAGCACCGCGCGCCTTCGCGCCGCCGCGCTACGACGCCGAGGACCTGCTGGGCATCATGCCCAGCGACGGCCGGCGGCCGGTGGACATGCGCGAAGTCATCGCACGCATCGCCGACGGCTCCGAGTTCCTCGAATTCAGCGCGCACTACGGCAGCGCCACCGTCTGCGGCCACATCCGGCTCGAAGGGCATGCGGTGGGCATCGTCACCAACAACGGCCCCATCGATTCCGACGGCGCGACCAAGGCCACGCACTTCATCCAGGCCTGCTGCCAGTCGCGCACGCCCATCGTCTACCTGCAGAACATCACGGGCTACATGGTGGGCCGCGCGCACGAGGAGGCCGGCATCATCAAGCACGGCGCCAAGATGATCCAGGCCGTGACCAACGCGACCGTGCCGCAGATCACGCTGTACTGCGGCGCCTCCTACGGCGCGGGCAACTACGGCATGTGCGGCCGCGGCTTCGCACCGCGCTTCTGCTTCTCGTGGCCCAACGCGCGCACCGCGGTGATGGGCGGCGAGCAGGCAGCCAGGACCATGGCCATCGTGATGGAGGCCGGCATGGCGCGCAAGGGCGAAGTCGACCACGCGAAGATCGACGCGATGCAGCAGCAGATCGTCGAGCGCTTCGACCGGCAGATGAGCGTGTTCACCACCAGCGCGATGCTGCTGGACGACGGTGTGATCGACCCGCGCGACACGCGCGCGGTGCTGGCCGAAGTGCTGTCCATTTGCCGCGATGCCGATGCGCGCACGCCGCAGGCGATGCAGTTCTCGGTGGCACGGCCATGAGTCGCTTCCACAAGATCCTCGTCGCCAACCGCGGAGAAATCGCGGTCCGCGTGATGCGCACCGCACGCGCCATGGGCTATCGCACGGTGGCCGTGTATTCGAGCGCCGACGCCGATGCGGAGCACGTGCGGCAAGCCGACCAGGCCATGTGGATCGGCGAATCGCTGCCCGCGCAGAGCTACCTGAACATCGCCGCGATCATCGACGCCGCGCGTTCGAGCGGCGCGCAGGCCGTGCATCCGGGCTACGGTTTTCTCGCCGAGAACGCCGGGTTCGCAGAGGCTTGCCGCGATGCGGGCCTGGTCTTCATCGGCCCCTCGCCCGAAGCCATTCGCGCGATGGGCGACAAGGCCGGCGCCAAGCGGCTGATGCAGGCCGCGGGCGTGCCGTGCATTCCCGGCTACCAGGGCGAAGACCAGGGCGCGGCCACGCTCGCGGCCGAAGCCGCGCGCATCGGCTGGCCCGTGATGATCAAGGCGACCGCAGGCGGTGGCGGGCGCGGCATGCGGCTCGTGCCTTCGGCTGCAGCCTTTGCCGATTTGCTGCAGAGCGCGCAGTCCGAGGCGCTCAACGCTTTCGGCGACGCGACCGTGATCCTGGAGCGCGCCATCGTCGCGCCGCGCCACATCGAGATCCAGGTGTTCGCCGACCGGCACGGCAACGCCATCCACCTCGGCGAGCGCGACTGCTCGGTGCAGCGGCGGCACCAGAAGGTGATCGAGGAGTCGCCCTCGCCGGCCGTGTCCGCCGAGTTGCGCGAACGCATGGGCGCGACCGCCGTCGCGGCGGCGAAGGCGATCGCTTACGAAGGTGCGGGCACGCTCGAATTCCTGCTCGATGCAGAGGGTCGGTACTGGTTCATGGAAATGAACACGCGGCTGCAGGTGGAGCACCCCGTGACCGAGGCGGTGACGGGGCTCGACCTGGTCGAGCTTCAGTTGCGCGTAGCGGCCGGCGAACCACTGCCGCTCACGCAGCAGGACGTGCACATGCGCGGTCACGCGATCGAAGTGCGCCTGTGTGCCGAAGACCCGCAGCAGGGCTTCATGCCGCAAAGCGGCACGCTGGCTGCATGGCGGCCGTCGCCGGCGCTGCGCACCGAGCACGCATTGCGCGATGGCGCAGCAGTGCCGACGTTCTACGATTCGATGATCGCCAAGCTCGTGTCGCATGGCCGCACCCGCGACGAAGCGAGGCAGCGTCTGGTTGCAGGCCTGCAGGACACCGTGGCGCTCGGCATCGCGACCAACCAGCAGTTTCTGCAGCGCGCGCTGTCGCACCCGGTGTTTGCCGAAGGCGCGGCGACGACGGCGTTCATCGCCGAGCATGCCGATACACTGCTTGCGCCGGACGCCGCCACGCAAGGCCACGCCGCATTGCTGGCCGCGCTGCTGCTTCAACTCGGCGAACGCGGCTGGCCCTCGCCGCTCGCGCACACGCTGCCCAACGCCCTGCGCTTCTCGCTCAACGGCATGGTGCACGCGGCCCGTGTGACGCCGCGGGGCGGGGGTCGTTTCGATGTCGCACTCGATGCCACCGCGCCCGAGCGGATCGAACTGCTTGCGCTGCCCGGCGACGGCATCGTGCGCTTCTCATGCGACGGTGTTTCCGAGCAGGCCATGTCAGTGCGCGAATCCGCCAATCACCTGTGGATTCACTTCCGCGGCCAGGCTTTCGAACTCGAAGATCTCACGCACGTGGCAGTACCCCGAGTCGGCGCCACGAGCGGCGACGGCCTGCTGCGCGCCTCGATGAATGGCCGCGTCATCGCACTGCTGGCGGCCGAGGGCGACACGGTCGCCGCCGGCCAGCCCCTCGTCACGCTCGAAGCGATGAAGATGGAACACGTGCATTGCGCACCGCGCGCCGGCCGCGTGGCCGCACTGCACGTCGCGGTGGGCGCGCAGGTGGCCGCGCGCCACGTCGTGGCGGAGATTGCCGACGCATGACGCGGCCCGCCACGCTCTTCCCGATTTTCCGAAAGCCATTCGCATGAACGCCCCCTCCCGCTACCGCTCCGTGTTCTCGCCCGGCCTGTTCGATGGGCAGGTGATCGTCGTCACGGGTGGCGGCTCGGGCATCGGCCGCTGCACCGCGCACGAACTCGCATCGCTCGGCGCGCACGTCGTGCTCGTCGGCCGCAATACCGAGAAGCTGCAGCAGGTGCAGGCCGAGATCGCCACGGCCGGCGGCAAGGCCGGCACGCAGGCCTTCGACATCCGGCAAGAAGAAGCCGTGCGTGCCGCGATCGCCGAGGTCGTCGCGGCACACGGGCGCATCGACGGCCTCGTCAACAACGCCGGCGGCCAATACATCACGCCGCTCGCCGCCATCTCGGCCAAGGGCTGGGAGGCGGTGATCCACACCAACCTCACCGGCGGCTTTCTCGTCGCGCGCGAATGCTTCGTGCAGAGCATGCAGGCGAACGGTGGCGCCATCGTCAACATCGTGGCCGACATGTGGGGCTCGATGCCCAACATGGGCCACAGCGGCGCGGCGCGCGCGGGCATGGTGAGCTTCACCGAGACCGCCGCCCTCGAATGGGCCGCGAGCGGCGTGCGCGTGAACGCCGTGGCACCGGGCTACATCGCATCGAGCGGCATGGACCACTACCCGCCCGAGGCCGGCGACATGCTGCGCGCCATGCGCAAGACCGTGCCCGCGGGCCGCTTCGGCAACGAGGCCGAGACCTCCGCGGCCATCGCCTTTTTGCTGAGCCCCGCGGCGAGCTTCATCAGCGGCAGCGTGCTGCGCGTGGACGGCGCGCGGCCGCAGGTACGCATGGGCTGGCCGATGGCGCTGCCCGATGCAGCGGCGCAGCAGCGCCCCGCGGTGCGGCCCTTCGACGGCTTTCATCTCGCACAGACGCCGCGCGTGTTCCAGGACAAAGAAACGAACGACTGACCGGAGACCAGTGACATGCAGTACACCCACGAACACCTCGAGATCCAGAAGACGCTGCGCCGCTTCATCGACGAGGAAATCAATCCGCGCGTCGACGAATGGGAAGAAGCCGAGATCTTTCCCGCGCACGAGGTCTTCAAGAAGCTCGGCAACCTCGGGCTGCTCGGCCTGAACAAGCCCGAGGCCTTCGGCGGTGGCGGCCTGGACTACTCGTATGCGATGGCCATGGCCGAGGCGCTCGGCCACGTGAGCTGCGGCGGCGTGCCGATGGCCATCGGCGTGCAGACCGACATGTGCACCCCCGCGCTCGCGCGCTTCGGCAGCGACGAGCTGCGCCGCGAGTTCCTTGCGCCCGCCATCGCGGGCGACATGGTCGGCTGCATCGGCGTGAGCGAGCCCGGCGCCGGCAGCGACGTGGCGGGCCTGAAGAGCCACGCGCGCAAGGACGGCGACGACTACCTCATCAGCGGGCAGAAGATGTGGATCACCAACAGCCTGCAGGCCGACTGGATGTGCATGCTGGTCAACACCAGCGACGGCCCCGTGCACCGCAACAAGTCGCTGGTCATGGTGCCGATGGACAGCCCCGGCATCGAGAAGGCAAAGAAGATCCGCAAGATCGGCATGAACTCCAGCGACACCGGGCTCATCTATTTCGACAACGTGCGCGTGCCGCAGCGCTACCGCATCGGCGAGGAGGGCCAGGGCTTCATCTACCAGATGCAGCAGTTCCAGGAAGAGCGCCTCTGGGCCGCGGCCAGTTCGCTCGAACCGATGGAAGACTGCATCGCGCAGACCATCGAATGGGCGCAGCAGCGCCACATGTTCGGCGGCACGCTGGCCGACCAGCAATGGGTGCAGTTCAAGCTGGCCGAATTGAAGACCGAAGTCGAAGCGCTGCGCGCCCTCACCTACCGCGCCTGCGACCTGCATGTGCAGGGCGAGGACGTGCTCGAACTCGCGTCGATGGCCAAGCTGAAGACCGGGCGGCTCACGCGGCAGGTGTCCGACACGTGCCTGCAGTTCTGGGGCGGCATGGGCTTCACGCTGGAGAACCGCGTCTCGCGCCTGTACCGCGATGGGCGCCTGGGCTCGATCGGCGGCGGTGCGGACGAAGTGATGCTGGGCATCCTCGCCAAGACCATGGGCATCGCCAAGCGGCCGCCGCGCGGCTGACACACGCATGGACGCCGAACTGCAAGCCGACCGCGCGGCGCTCGCCGACACGGTGCGGCGCTTTGCCGAGAGCGAGATCGCGCCGCATGTCCAGGCCTGGGACGACGCGGGCGAGTTTCCGCGCGCGCTCTACACACGCGCCGCGGAACTCGGGCTGCTGGGCCTGGGCTATCCCGAAGCATTGGGCGGCACGCCGGCCTCATATGCGTTGAAGCTCCCCGCATGGATCGCGCTCGCGCGCCACGGCCAAAGCGGCGGCGTGCTCGCCAGCCTGTTCTCGCACAACATCGGCCTGCCGCCCGTGGTGCTGCACGCGAGCGACGCCGTGCGCAACGAGGTCGTTCCCTGCGTGCTGCGCGGCGAGAAGATCGCAGCGCTCGCGATCACCGAACCCGGCGGCGGCTCCGACGTCGCGGCACTGCGCACGACAGCAAGGCGCGACGGCGATCACTACGTGCTGAACGGCGAGAAGACCTTCATCACCTCCGGCATGCGCGCCGACTGGATCACGGTGGCCGTGCGCACCGGCGAAGGACGCGGCGCGGGCGGCATCTCGATGCTGCTGGTGCCCGGCGATGCGATCGGCCTCACGCGCACGCGCCTCACGAAGATGGGCTGGTGGTGTTCGGACACCGCGGCGCTGCACTTCGCCGACGTGCGCGTGCCGGCGCGCTACCTCCTGGGGAACGAAGGCGCGGGCTTCCGCATGGTCATGGGCAACTTCAACGGCGAGCGCATCGGCCTGGCGGCCGGCGCGCTCGGCTTCGCACAGGCGTGCCTGGACGAGGCGCTGGCCTGGTCGCGCGAGCGCAGGACCTTCGGCGCGGCGCTCATCGAACACCAGGCGGTGCGGCACAAGCTGGTGGACATGCGGATGCGCATCGCGTCCACCGAGGCGTGGCTCGAAGCCGTGTCCGCCGAAGGCGACGCGCACGAGGCGGCGGGCCGCATCAACGCACCCGAATGGGTGGCGCAGGTCTGCATGCTCAAGAACCACGCGACGCAGACCCTGCAGTTCTGCGCCGACCAGGCGGTGCAGATCCTCGGCGGCATGGGCTTCATGCGCGGCACCGTGAGCGAACGCATCTACCGCGAGGTCAAGGTGATGATGATCGGCGGCGGCGCCGAGGAAATCATGAAGGAGCTGGCGGCGCGGCAGCTGGGCTGGTTGTAGAGGTACTCGCAGTCCTCGCGGTTCTCGCAGTTCCCGCGGCAGCGCTCGTCTTTCCTCCAGCGGAAAACTGTTCTCCATCGGCGAGGCGCGCAAGGCATGGCCTTTCGTGCGGCGCGTGCTTACCATCGCCGCACGCCGGGGGCCGCTTTGCGGCGCCCCTTCACCGCATGAAGCCGGAGCCGCCGTGATCTTTGTTTTCCACCTCCTCGACAAGCCCGATTCCGCCGCGCTTCGCAACACGATCCGCCCCGCGCACAAGGCCTACCTGGCCTTGGTGGCCGACCGCATGGCCTTCGCCGGGCCGCTGCTGTCCGACGATGGGAAGACCATGATCGGCAGCCTGCTGGCCATCGACTTCGCGGGCCGCGAAGCGGCAGAGGAATGGCAGGCCGACGAGCCCTTCACGCGCGCCGGCGTCTACGCATCGAGCTCGGTGCTGCCCTTCACGAACCTGTGGCCGCAGAAGGCCGGCTTTCCGCCTGCCGAGTGATCGAGCGCCATTCCATGTTCAAGCACATCGTGATGTGGGACCTGCGCGGCGAATCGCCCGAAGAAAAGGCAGAGGCCTCGCAGTTGCTCAAGCGCAAGTTCGAATCGCTGCGCGGCCAGATCCCCGGGCTGCTGCACCTGGAGGTGGGCCTGGATTCGAGCCGCATCGCCTACGCCTGCGACGTGGTGCTCTACAGCGAGTTCGACAGCCAGGCATCGCTGGACGGCTATGCCACGCACCCCGCGCACCTGCGGGTCCGCGAAGAGTTGGGCGACCTGCGGGTCGCGCGGCACCAGGTGGACTACGCGACGGAGTGAGCCGCTAGCCGCGGGCTGCCTCCGACTCGGCCCGTGCGAGATCGACGCAGAACGAACGCACGAGCTGCAGTGCCGGTGCTTCGGTCCGGCCTTCGAGCGTGACGAAGGCGAACTGGGCGTTCAGGCCCGCGGCCGGATCGACCTTCAGCTCCACCAGCTCGCCGCTGTCGAGCAATGCACGCGTGGCCGCGAGCACGCCGAGGAAGATCGCATCGGTGTTGCGCACGGCCTCGATCAGCGCGCCGATTTCTTCCGACGACACATGCAGCCATCGCTGCGGGCTCGCCTCGCTGCCGTAGCGCTCGACGAGCAGGCGCGCCACGTCGTCGCTCACCATCGTCGAGATCACCGGATACCGCGTGAGGTCGCCGAAGCGCACCGCCGATGCCCCCTGCTGCAGCAACGGATGCCCGCGCCGGCAGACGAAGCCCGAGCGCATCGTCGGCAGCACGTCGATGTGCAGGTCTTCCCTCGGCGACACGGCGCGGTAGGTGAGCACCACGGCGTCGATGGCCCGCGCGCGCAGCGCGGCGAGTTGAAGCTCCGGCCCGCCGCCGTGCAACTGCACGCCCACGCGCGGGTGGTTGCGCAGCATGTGGATCAGGAGCGGCGCCGAGAACAACGCGCTCGGCGCCGCGCCGAAACCCAGCCGCACCGAACCGGCCTGCCCCTCGGCGAGCAGCGCCGCGGCGCGCTTGAGTTCATGCGCCTCCGCCGAGATGCGCTTGGCACGCGCCAGCACCATCGCGCCGAAGGGCGTGAGCTCGTTGCGCTTGCCGACGCGGTCGACCAGCTGCATGCCCAGCTCCTGTTCGAGCATCTGGATGCTGCGGCTGAGCGCCGGCTGCGTGAGGTGCACCTTCTCGGATGCGCGGCTGAACGAGCCGGTTTCGGCGAGTGCCAGCAGATGGTCGAGTTGTTGAAGATTCATGAGCTGACCTCATGGTAATTACAAAAACAATGCATTGGACAGATGAAACCCTGATTCCTAGCATCCATCGCGTACTACTTTGGACCCAGGACATCCCATGAATCGATTCGGTCAATGGCTCTGTGCAGGCTTTGCAGGGGCGGTTTTCTTCGGCTGCTGCACGGCCGCGATGGCAGAGGCGCCCTACCCGTCGAAGGTGATTTCGATGATGGTCCCCTACCCCGCGGGCGCGGCCAGCGACTTCACCGCACGGGCGCTCAACGACCTGATCGGCAAGGAGCTCGGCGGACAGGTGATCGTGGAAAACCTCGGCGGCGCAAGCGGTGCGATCGCCGCCGGCAAGGTGCTGGCGGCGCCGGCCGACGGCCACTTCCTGTTCCAGGGCTCGCCCAGCGAGCTGATCCTCTCGGGGCTGGTCAACAAGGCCGTCCGGTACAAGCCGGAAGACTTCCAGTGGATCGCACCGGTGGCCACCTCGCCGCTGGTGGTGGTGGTCAGCAGCAAGCTGCCGGTTCATTCGCTGGACGAACTGGTCGAGCTCGCGCGTTCGCGCAAGGAGGCGCCGCTCACCTATGGTTCGACGGGCCCCGGCACGCTGTACCACCTGCTGGGCGAGCTGTTTTCCAGGCGCATCGGCGCCCCGGCGACGCATGTGCCCTACAAGGGCGGCGCGCCGCTGCTGCAGGACCTGCTCGGCGGGCAGATCGATTTCGCCTTCATGCCCTACCAGGCCTTCTACGCGGACTACGCGCGGCAGGGCCGGCTGCGGGTCGTCGGCGCGCTGTCCGGCAAGAACAACCTGCCACCGCCGTTCGAGGCCGTGCAGTCGAGCGCCGACAGCGAGACGATGAAGGGCTTCGACTTCGGCATCTGGACCTCGTACATGGTCCGCAAGGGCACGCCGCGGCCGATCGCCGAAAAGCTCAACGCGGCCATTGCCGCTTCGCTCAGGAATCCCCATGCGCGTGCGCAGCTCGAGTCGCAGGCCAAGACCGTGTTCGAGCCGATGAGCCTCGAAGCGGGAGAGAAGTTCTACGCGGCCGAAGCCGCCCGCTACCGCGAACTCGTCAAGTCCATCGGCTACGAGTCGCAGTGAACCGCCATCCGATCCCGACAAGAGGTGCATCCATGACAACGCCATCGACGAAACATTGCCTCGCCCTGCTCATCGCCCTGTCGCTGTCCGCCTGCGGCGGCGGTGGTGGCGGTGGTCCGGGCTTCACGCCGTTGCCGCCGCCGGCCGCAGGCCCCGCGGCCGCAGGCCCCGCGCCCGCAGCGCCGCCGCCCTCGGCGCCGGACCCCGCCATCGCGACGACGACCGAAGGCAAGGTCGCGGGCAATGCCGCGGCCGATGTCGTCTCCTTCCTCGGCATTCCGTACGCGCAGCCGCCGGTGGGCGCATTGCGGTGGGCGCCGCCGCAGGCGCCGGTGGCGCACGCCGACACGCTGAAGGCCACCGCGTTCGGCAGTGCCTGCGCGCAGGCGCCCGGCGCGGAGCCTTCGTCGTCCGAAGACTGCCTCTACCTGAACGTGTGGAAGCCCGCGGGCGCCAAGCCCGGCGACAGGCTGCCGGTGGTCTTCTACATCCACGGCGGCGCCTTCACGCTCGGCTCGGGCGCCATGGGCCCTAGCCCGCTTGCGAAGCAGGGCGTGGTGGTCGTGAGCTTCAACTACCGGCTCGGCGCGCTCGGCTATCTCGCGAACAAGGCGCTGCGCGCCGCGAACAAGGACGGCAGCCTGGGCAACTTCGCGGTGATGGACCAGCTTGCCGCGCTCGGCTGGGTGCAGCGGAACATCGCGGCCTTCGGCGGCGATGCCGGCAGCGTCACGCTCTGGGGCACTTCGGCGGGCGCGACGCAGAGCTTCTCGCTGCTGCAGTCGCCCAAGGCCAAGGGGCTGTTCCACCGGGCCGTGATGCAAAGCGGCGGCGGCGCGGAGTATTCGAACCCGAGCATGGAAAACGCGCTCGCCGTGGGCGATACCGCCGTGGCGAACTGGGGATGCGGCAACGCGGCCGACCTGGTCGCCTGCCTGCGCGCGCTGCCGGTCTCGGCGCTGCTCGCGCAGGGCGGACTGAAGTGGCGGCCCACGGTCGACGCGCAGGTCCTCACGCAGGTGCCCTCGCGCGCGTTCCTCACCGGCAACTTCAACCAGGTGCCGGTGATGATCGGGGGCGTCTACGACGAGGGCACGCTCTTCGTGGACACCAAGCTGGACGCAGCGGTCTATCCGTTCTACCTGCGCGGGCTGGCACCGGCCGGCTTCGACACCCGCGCGATCGAAGCGGCGTATCCGATCTCCAACTACGCGGTGCCCGCGCAAGGCGTGGCGCGGGCCATCGGCGATGCGATGTACGCCTGCGGCAACAGCGCGCGCCGCGATGCGCTGTCGGCGTGGGTGCCGGTGTACGGCTGGGAGCTGACCGATCCGCAGCTGTCGTTTCCCGCGAACGCGGCGTCCTTCTACTACGGCACCGCGCACGGCATGGACAGCTTCTACCTGACCGGCACGACCGACACGCTCGGCACCTATCCCTACTTCGACCAGGCGGGCACGACGCCCGATGCGGACACGACCTCGCAGCGAAAAGCGCTTGCGGCGCAGATGCTCACATACCTGCTCAACTTCGCGAAGAACGGCGATCCGAACGGCGACGGCCGCAACATCGCGACGCGCTGGCCGCGCTTCATGGGAGCGGCCGACCGCGCCCTGATCGATTTCACCTACCCCGCGATCAAGACATCGAGCAACGCGTTCGAGCACACGCACAGGTGCGACACGCTGTGGGGACCGGACGTGTTCCCCGCGCAGTACTGAGACGAGACACGACGGCATCCCATGAACGAATCACAGACTGTCATCGATCACCTCGCATCCCGCCAGGAAGACGTCGTGGCGTGGCTCAAGCGCTTCCTGCGCATTCCGAGCGTCAGCGCGGACGCGTCGTTCGCAGCGAACATGCATGAGGCGCGCAGCTTCCTGGTCCAGAGGCTGCAGCAGATCGGCCTTGCCGACGTGCGCCTGCTGGACGGCGGCGGCGAGCCCGCCGTGTATGGCGAATGGCGCGGTGCACCGGGCAAGCCCACGCTGATGGTCTACGGCCACTACGACGTGCAGCCCGCCGACCCCATCGACCAGTGGCGCACGCCGCCCTTCGAACCGACGGAGGTGGATGGCCGGCTCTACGGGCGCGGCACCTCGGACGTGAAGGGCTCCACGACCATCGCGCTCGAAGTGGTCGCCGCCTTCCTCGCGGTGCAGGGCGGATGCCCCGTCAACATCAAGGTGTTCCTCGAAGGCGAAGAGGAGACGGGCAGCCCGTCGCTCAGAACGCTCGTCCAGCGCCATCGCGACCTGCTGCAGGCCGATGCGGTGCTGTCGGCCGACGGCGGCCGCGCGAGCGCCAGCGTGCCGACGATCAACACCGGTGCGCGCGGCAACGCGCAACTCGAAGTGCGCCTGCGGACAGCCGGCAAGGACCTGCATTCGGGCCGCTACGGCGGCAGCGTGCGCAATGCGCTGCACGAGATGGCGCGGCTGGTCGCATCGCTGCACCACGCCGACGGCAGCGTGGCGGTGGAAGGCTTCTGCGAGGGCGCGATGCCACCCGGTGCGAGACAGCGCGCCGACACCGCGGCGTTTCCCTATGACGAGGCGGCGTTCTTTTCAGACGTCGGCGGCAGCGCGCACGGCGAGCCCGGGTACACCGCGCGCGAGCGCGTCACGCTGCGCCCGGCCCTCGATGTCAACGGGCTGTGGGGCGGCTACACCGGCGACGGCGGCAAGACCATCGTGCCTTGCGAGGCGACGGCCAAGCTCACGACGCGCGTGGTCGCGGGGCAGGACCCGGCTTCGATCATCCGCGCGGTGCTGCGCCATCTGCAGGCGCAGTGCCCCGCAGGCTGTGCGCTGGACGTGGTGGCGATGAACGACGGCTCGCCCGCATCGACCCTGGCTCCCGACCATCCGCTGGTGCGCGCCGCCGAGGCCGTGCTCGAACGCGAAACCGGCCGCCAGGCCATCCACGTGCGGCTCGGCGCGAGCGTGCCGATCACCTCGATCTTCAAGGAGATGCTGGGCATCGACACGCTGATGTTCGGCTTCAACCTGCCCGATGAAGACGTGCATGCGCCGAACGAGTTTTTCAGACTGGCGTCGATCCAGCAAGGTGCGCGGGCGTGGACGCTGCTGCTGTGCGAGCTGGCGAAGCATCCGCCGGCGTCGTTTCACAACAGCTAGCTTCAGCGCTCCTCGCCGGCCTCGCCCTTGCCCTGCTGCGCCGCGGCGCGCAGCTTGTCCTTCTTGCTCGGCCGCTTGCCCTTGATGCCGCCGGTGCCCGATGCATCGACCAGCGGCACGGCCACCTCGGTCGGCTCGAACCCTTCGATGCGCTCGCGCGGCAGGCTCAGGCCCTGGCGCTTTTCGATCACGCGGAAGTGCGCCTCGGTCGACGCGCTCACGAAGCTGATCGCCAGGCCGCTTTCGCCCGCGCGGCCGGTGCGGCCGATGCGGTGGATGTAGTCGGTGGGCGAGCGCGGCAGGTCGTAGTTGATGACCACGGGCAGTTGCGCGATGTCGATGCCGCGCGCCGCCAGGTCGGTGGCGATCACCACGTCCCATCGGCTCTCCTTGAACTGCGCGAGGATGCCGGTACGCGTGCCCTGCGCGATGTCGCCGTGGAAGGGCACCGCGTAGACACCGTTCTTGTAGAGCTTCTCGGCCACGGTCTGTGCCGAATGCTGGGTGGCGACGAACACCAGCACGCGCTCCCATTCGTTCTCTTTCAGAAGGTGGCGCAAGAGCTGTGTGCGGCGGTTCGCATCGACCTCGATCACGCGCTGCACGATGTTCGGCTCGGTGCCCGGCTCGCCCTGCACGTCGATGACCGCGGGGTCGCGCAGCATGCCATCGGCCAGCGACTGGATCGCCGGCGGGAAGGTGGCCGAGAAGAGCAGGTTCTGGCGTTGTGCAGGCAGCAGCGCGAGGATGCGGCCGAGTTCTTCGGCAAAGCCGAGGTCGAACAGGCGGTCGGCCTCGTCGAGCACCAGCATCGAGACCGCGCCCAGCTTGAGCGCGTTGTGCTCGACCAGGTCGATCAGCCGGCCGGGCGTGGCGACGACGATGTCGGCGCCGCCGCGCAGGCTCATCATCTGCGGGTTGATCGAGACGCCGCCGAAGGCGATGGCGATCTTCAGGCGTTCGGGCAGGTGCTGCGCGAGGCTGCGCATGGTCTCGCCGACCTGGGCTGCGAGTTCGCGCGTGGGCACGAGCACCAAGGCGCGAACGCGGCGCGGCGACTGGGCGGGCTCGGCGGCCAGGCGCTGCAGCAGCGGCAGGGAGAATGCGGCGGTCTTGCCGGAGCCGGTCTGCGCCGAGCCCCGCACGTCGCGGCCCTGCAAAATCGCGGGGATGGCCGCGGCCTGGATGGCGGTCGGCGCGGCATAGCCGCTTTCGGCGGCAGCCCGCACGAGCGCGGGGGCCAGGCCCAGTGAGTCGAATGGCATGTGAGCAGACAGAGAGAGAAACCCGGACAGAGAAGAGATGGATCGAATGGCGACGACGAAAAGCAATCAGGCCAGCGCGCTGGTGTATTCCACCGAGGCGGGCGGCCGCATGTGCCCCGATTGCCGTGCGCCGATGGCGCAATGCCGCTGCAAGGAACTGAAGGCGCGCGCGCCGGCCACTGACGGCATTGTGCGTGTATCGCACGAGACCAAGGGCCGCAAAGGCAAGGGCGTGACGGTCATCAAGGGCATCGCCCTGGACGCCGCGGCGCTCGCGGCGGTGGGCAAGCAGCTGAAAACGGCCTGCGGCTCGGGCGGCACGGTGAAGGACGGGATCATCGAGATCCAGGGCGATCACCGCGAACTGGTGATCGCGGCCCTCGTGAAGCAGGGCCATACCGTCAAGCGCGCCGGAGGCTGAAAGCAACCCATGAAACCTGAAGACCTGCAGCGCCTCGTCACCCTGGAGATGCCTTTTGGCAAACACAAGGGCACGCTGATCGCCGATTTGCCCGGAAATTACCTGACCTGGTTCGCACGCGAGGGTTTTCCCTCGGGAGAAATCGGCCGGCTGCTCCATTTGATGCATGAAATAGACCACAACGGGCTCTCGGACCTCCTGAAACCGTTGCGAAACCGCCCGTCGCGCCGGGATGTTTCTCAATAACACACGATTTCCCACGCTTTTTTGCCAAGGATCGGGATAATTCGGTCCACGTGTCTGTGAGCTTGTCTCCCGTGCACGTAATTCGGTGATCGGTCAGTTTCGCGCCACAGCGCACTTGTTTGTTGTGATTCTGGGACTCCATCGCTTTGTTTTGTTGGTTTGAATTAGGAGTCCCTCCATGGGCAAGAAACTCTACGTAGGCAACCTCGCCTACTCCGTGCGTGACAACGACCTGGAACAAGCTTTCGGCGAGTTCGGCTCGATCGTCAGCGCCAAGGTCATGATGGAACGCGACACCGGCCGTTCGAAGGGCTTCGGCTTCGTCGAAATGGGTTCGGATGCTGAAGCACTCGCAGCCATCGAAGCCATGAACGGCCATTCGCTCCAGGGCCGCGCCCTGACGGTGAACGAAGCCCGTCCGATGGAAGCACGTCCTCCCCGCACCGGCGGTGGTGGCGGCTACGGCGGCGGCGCTGGTGGTGGCGGCGGCTACGGTGGTGGTGGCGGCGGCGGCGGTTACGGCGGCGGCGGCGGTGGCCGTAGCGGCGGTGGCGGCGGCGGTTACGGCGGCGGCGGCGGTGGTCGCGGCGGCTACTAAGCCCTCATCCACACTCGGGGAGCCTCGGCTCCCTGAATGAATGAAAAGCTCCTTCGGGAGCTTTTTTCGTTTCCGGCCCTTCTTTTTCCTCTGTTCCAGGAACACCGAGGGACCACCTTCACAGGCAAAAAAACGTTGCTCCGGGGAGAACCCTAATCCTGGCCTAAGCATTTGTCCTTACCGGAGCGGTCAGCCAACGGTCAGCCGCGCACGACGACCCTCACCTCTCCAAAACAGAGGGTCGAGGCAATGAAGATCAAGAGTCAGGCGGACTTCTTTTCAGGGGTCATGTTCACCACCGTGGGGGGCGCCTTCGCGATAGGCGCCACCACCTACACCGTCGGCAACGGCGCGCGCATGGGCCCCGGTTACTTCCCGCTCATGCTGGGCATCCTGCTGGCCATCCTGGGGGTGGTCATCATGTTCCAGGCCATGGTGGTGGAGACCACCGACGGCGACAAGATCGGCAAATGGGCCTGGAGGCCGCTGGCCTTCGTGCTCGGCGCCAACCTCGCGTTCGGCATCCTCCTCGGGGGCCTGCCGAGCATCGGCCTGCCGGCGATGGGGATGATCATCGCGATCTACGCGCTCACGATCATCTCCAGCCTGGCAGGCACGCAGTTCAAGCTGCGCGACGTGCTGGTGCTCTCCACCATCCTGGCGGCCGGCAGCTATGTGGCCTTCATCTGGGCGCTCAAGCTCCAGATCCAGGTCTGGCCCACTTTCATCTCGGGCTGAGGAGCACGCACCATGGACCTGATCCACAACCTTTCCATCGGTTTCGGCGTTGCCTTTACCTTCACCAATCTGTTGTATTGCCTCCTGGGCTGCATCCTGGGCACGCTGATCGGCGTGCTGCCGGGCATCGGCCCGGTCGCGACCATCGCGATGCTGCTGCCCGCCACCTATGCGCTGCCGCCCGTGTCGGCGCTGATCATGCTGGCCGGTATCTATTACGGCGCGCAGTACGGCGGCTCGACCACCGCCATCCTGGTGAACCTGCCCGGGGAGTCGTCCTCGGTGGTCACCTGCATCGACGGCTACCAGATGGCAAGGCAGGGCCGCGCAGGCCCAGCGCTCGCGGCTGCGGGCCTGGGCTCGTTCTTCGCGGGCTGCGTCGGCACGCTGATCCTGGCCGCCTTCGCGCCGCCGCTGACCGAATTGGCCTTCAAGTTCGGCCCGGCCGAGTACTTCTCGCTGATGACCCTGGGCTTGATCGGCGCCGTGGTGCTGGCTTCGGGATCGCTCCTGAAGGCGGTGGCGATGATCGTGCTGGGCCTGCTGCTGGGCATCGTGGGCACCGACGTCAATTCGGGCGTCGCGCGCTTCAGCTTCGACATCCCCGAGCTCACCGATGGCATCGGCTTCGTGGTGATCGCCATGGGCGTGTTCGGCTACGGCGAAATCATCGGCAACCTCTCGCAGCCCGACGACGAGCGCGAAGTGTTCACGCACAAGGTCAAGGGCCTGTGGCCCACGAAGGACGACTTCAAGCGCATGACGCCCGCGGTGCTGCGCGGCACGGCGCTCGGCTCTGCCCTGGGCATCCTGCCCGGTGGCGGCGCGCTGCTGGCGGCCTTCGCGGCCTATGCGCTGGAGAAGAAGATCAAGATGCGCCCCGGCGAAGTGCCCTTCGGCAAGGGCAACATCCGCGGCGTGGCATCGCCGGAGTCGGCCAACAACGCCGGCGCGCAGACCTCCTTCATCCCGCTCCTGACGCTGGGCATCCCGCCCAACGCCGTGATGGCGCTGATGGTGGGCGCGATGACCATCCACAACATCCAGCCCGGCCCGCAGGTGATGACCAGCAACCCCGAGCTCTTCTGGGGCCTGATCGCCTCGATGTGGATCGGCAACGCGATGCTGATCATCCTGAACCTGCCGCTGATCGGCATGTGGATCAAGCTCCTGACGGTGCCCTACAAGTTCCTGTTCCCCGCCATCGTGCTGTTCTGCGCGATCGGGGTGTACTCGACCAACAACAACACCTTCGACGTGTGGATGGTGGCGATCTTCGGCTTCATCGGGTACCTGTTCCTCAAGCTCAAGACCGAGCCGGCCCCGCTGCTGCTGGGCTTCATCCTCGGGCCGATGATGGAAGAGAACCTCCGGCGCGCGCTGCTGCTGTCGCGCGGCGCTTGGAGCGTGTTCGTCACGCGGCCGCTGTCGGCCGGGCTGCTGGTGGCTGCGGCGGCGCTCTTGTGCATCGTGCTGCTGCCGTCGATCAAGGCCAAGCGCGAAGAGGCCTTCGTCGAAGAGTAAGCCCGGCCCCGGCGCTCCCGGAACAAGCCCCTGCACGAAAGCGCAGGGGCTTGTTCATTTCAGCAACGCCGCGGCGATGGGCGCGCCCCATATCGACGCACTCTTGTTGGTGCCCGGCAGCGCCGCTGGTGGTGCGCCCGGAAAGACGGCAAACGGCCCCGGCACCAGGATCGAGCCGCCTGCGCGACGATCGAATCGACAAATTCCGCGAGCGGCGAGCCGCCCATCGCCACCCGCATTCCACGGCGGGATTACCTCACCCAAGACGCTACTGAAAAGATAGCTTCAAAGGACCGCAGCACGCGGGCAACCCGGGGATTCGATTGGGTAAAAAAGATCTGCCGACGCCCGTCGCGCAGGCATAAAAAAGGCGCCGACCAGCGGCGCCTTTCAAGTTCAAGCTGGCATCTCGTGCGGATGCCTTGAAGGATTTTTCTTTTTGAAGGGGAAGTTGTCTCCTCGGACCCTCGGCAGCACGAGCAGGGCCCGTTCGCGAGTGCGCAGACTTTATGTGCTGCACCGCACCAGTGCATTGGGAATTACCCGCTTTGCCTTACTACGGACAGCCGATTCGCAAACCAAAGTGTTTCTGGTAGTTAACGATGTGGCACGACTCGTGCACGTAGCGCCACATCCGACAACTCGAAGAAGCGCACTGCCATGGCCTTGGTCCCGCAAGCCTCCATCAACGCGGCCGACACCGCCTGGATGATGACGTCGACCGCGCTGGTGCTGCTCATGACGCTGCCCGGCATCGCGCTCTTCTATGCCGGCATGGTGCGGCGCAAGAACGTGCTGGCCACCATGGCGGCCGTCGTGGCGATCGCCGCGGCGGTCTCGCTCACCTGGTTCGCGCTGGGCTATTCGCTGGCCTTCACCGCCGGCTGGCCCTGGCTCGGGGGCACCGGGCGCTTCTGGTTCTCGGGCTTCGAGTACCTGAAGGAGGCCGGGCAGGTCGCGGTGAGCCACGTCGCGCCGAACGTGCCCGAATCGGTCTACGCGATGTTCCAGCTCACCTTCGCGATCATCACCACCGCGCTGGTGCTGGGCGCCTTCGTCGAGCGCATGCGCTTCTCGGCCGTGCTGTGGTTCGCGCTGCTGTGGAGCGTGCTGGTCTATGCGCCCATCGCGCACTGGGTGTGGGAGCCGGGCGGCTGGCTCGCGCAGATGGGGGCGCTCGACTTCGCGGGCGGCTCGGTGGTGCACGTCAACGCGGGCATCGCGGGGCTGGTGTGCGCCTATGCGCTCGGCCCGCGCAAGGGCTACGGGCGCGAGGCCTTCGAGCCCTACAGCCTGGCAATGACGATGATGGGCGCGGGCCTCCTGTGGGTGGGCTGGTTCGGCTTCAATGCGGGCTCTGCGGTAGCGGCCGATGGGCGCGCGGGCCTCGCGATGCTGGTCACGCACATCGCGGCGGCCGCCGGTGCGATGAGCTGGATGATCGGCGAGTGGATCGTGCGCCGCAGCCCCTCTTTGCTGGGGCTCTGCTCGGGCCTGGTGGCCGGGCTGGTGGCGATCACGCCTGCTGCGGGTTTCGTCACGCCGCTCTCGGCGCTGGCCATCGGCGCCATCGCCGGCCTGGCCTGCTACTGGGGCGCCACGGGCCTGAAGCACATGCTCGGCGCGGACGATTCGCTGGACGTGTTCGGCGTGCACGGCATCGGCGGCATCGTGGGCGCGCTGCTCACGGGCGTGTTCGCCGATGCACGCATCTCGGGCGCGACGGGCAATGTGCTGACGCAGGCCATCGCCGTGGGCAGCGTGGCGATCTACAGCGCGGCGGGAACGGCGATCGTGCTGTTCCTGGTGCACGTGCTGGTCGGATTGCGCGTCGATCCCGAAAGCGAACAGCTGGGCCTCGATCTTGCTCAGCATCGTGAACACCTGGGAGCCTGACCACCGAGGGAGACGCCATGCCATCCATGTCCGAAAGCGAACGCATCGCGCTTGCAGCCCGTCTTCACGTGGCTTTGCGGCGAAAGCACGGGCGCGTGACCGACACCGAATGGATGGCCACCAATGCCGAGTACGCCGCGGAGATCGTGCGCATGACGCGCCTGCATGCCGCCGAGACCCAGGACGAGGAACTCGACCAGCTGGCGACGCGGCTCGAGCAGGCGATGGAGCCGCTGGCGCGCGCTGCGCGGCTGGCGGCGCGGCAACCCGACGGGACGCCGCCTTCGCCGCCGCCTCGCTACGTGGGTGGATTGCGCTGACGCTTTGAGGTCGCGTTCAGGACGGGTGCGCAGGGCACCGGGTGCTCCCCTCCGCGAATGTCCTCCGGCCTGCGGCCTCCCCCTTGATTTCGCTGCGGGGAGCACCCGATGCCCTGCGCACTGGTGGGCGCTGCCAATGAGCGGCCGATAACGACCGCTCTGAGCAATGCTTCAGTTCGCCGCCAGCGCGGCCTTGCGGATCGACTGCAGCGTGCTGGCCGGCGTGATCGCCTCGGGGTCCAGCAGGCAGTGCAGGATCGCCGGCTTGCCGCTGGCCCGTGCACGCGCGAGTGCGGGGCCGAACTCGTCCGTCGTGGTCACGCGCTCGCCGTGCCCGCCGAACACCTCGGCATAGCCGCGGAAGTCGGGGTTCTTCAACTGCGTGGCACTGATGCGGCCGGGGTAGTGCTTCTCCTGGTGCATGCGGATCGTGCCGTACATGCCGTTGTCGAGCAGCACCACGAGGATCGGCAGGCCGTACTGCACGGCGGTCGCGAATTCCTGGCCATGCATCATGAAGTCGCCGTCGCCCGCGAACACGACCACCTCGCGCTCCGGCCACAGCCGCTTGGCGCCGACGCCGGCCGGCAGGCCGTAGCCCATCGATCCGCTGGTCGGCGCGAGCTGGCTCGCGAATGCGCGGAATGGCCAGAAGCGGTGCACCCAGGTCGCGAAGTTGCCCGCGCCGTTGCAGAAGATGGTGTCGGCCGGCAGCACCTCGCGCAGGTGCTGCATGACCTCGCCCATCTGCAGCGGGCCGGGGATGCGGATGGGAGCCGGGTCGCTCCAGCGCAGGAACTCTTCGTGCGCGGTCTGGGTCTCGGCCTGCCAGGCGGGCGGGGACGCCGGGCGCAGCGTGGACACTGCTTCGGCAAACGCCTGCGGCGTCGCGTGGATGCCCTGCGCCGGGCGATAGAGCTTGCCGAGCTCGTCGGCATCGGCGTGCACATGCACCAGCGCCTGCTTGGGCTGCGGGATCGCGAACAGCTCGTAGCCTTGCGACGGCACTTCCGACAAACGTCCGCCCACCAGCAGCACGAGGTCCGCATTGCGGATGCGCTCCAGCATGCGCGGGTTCGCGCCGAGCCCCAGGTCGCCCGCATAGCAGGGGTGCTCGGCGGACATCAGCATCTGGCGGCGGAACGAGCAGTACACGGGCAGCGAATACGCCTCGGCGAACTTTGCGAACTGCTGCGTCGCGGCTTCCGACCAGCGGCTGCCACCAAGAATGACCACGGGCCGCTGCGCTTGCGACAAACGCTGCTGCAGCTCTGCGAGTTGCGCCGCGCCTGGATGGGTTTCGGTCACTGCATACGGCAGCGCATCGGCCACCACGGCGGCTTCGGTCAGCATGTCTTCGGGCAGCGCGATCACCACCGGACCGGGCCGCCCCGAGGTCGCGACATGGAAAGCGCGCGACACCAGCTCGGGCACGCGCGCCGGGTCGTCGATCTGCACCACCCACTTGGCCATCGTGCCGAAGACCGCGCCGTAGTCCAGCTCCTGGAAGGCCTCGCGGCCCAGCGCATCGCGCGCGACCTGGCCGACGAACAGCAGGAGCGGCGTCGAGTCCTGGTGCGCGATGTGCACGCCCGCCGCCGCGTTGGTCGCGCCCGGACCGCGCGTGACGAAGCAGATGCCGGGCTTGCCCGTGAGCTTGCCCTGCGCCTCCGCCATCATCGTGGCGCCGCCCTCCTGCCGGCACACCGTCACGTCGATCGATGCATCGTGCAGCGCGTCGAGCACGGCCAGGAAGCTTTCGCCGGGCACGCAGAAGAGCTGCTTGACGCCGTGGGTGATGAGCTGGTCGACCAGGATCTGGCCGCCGGTGCGGGAGGAAGTCATGAGGGTTCCCGTGGAATGAAGATGTTCAGGAGAGCGCGGCGCAGGCGGCGGCGATGCGCGCGCACGCCTCCTGGAGCTGCGCCATCGACGTCGCATACGAGATGCGGAAGTACGGTGCGAGCCCGAACACGCTGCCCGGCACCACCGCCACGTCGAAGTCCTGCAGCAGGTAGCGGCAGAAGTCGCTGTCGGTCTGCAGCAGCGCGCCGGCGGCAGTGCGCTTGCCGAGCACGCCGGCGCAGCTCGCGAATGTGTAGAAGGCACCCTCGGGCACGCGGCAATGCAGGCCCGGCGTGCGGTTGAGCGCGGCCACGACGAAGTCGCGGCGCTGTTGAAACGAAGCGCAGCGCTCGGCCACGATGCCCTGCGGTCCGGTGAGCGCCTCGATCGCGGCGGCCTGGCTCACCGACGACGGGCACGAGGTCGATTGGCTCTGCACCACGGCCATCGCGGCGATCAGCGCGCGCGGCCCCACGCCGTAGCCGACGCGCCAGCCGGTCATCGCATAGGCCTTGGACACACCGTTCACCGTGAGCGTGCGCGCGCGCAGCTGCGGCTCGACGGCCACCGGTGTCGCGAAGGCCAGGCCGTCGTAGAGGATGTGTTCGTAGATGTCGTCCGCCAGCACCCAGACGCCCGGGTGATCGAGCAGCACGTCGGTGATCGGCTTGAGTTGCGCGGCGCTGTAGGCCGCGCCGCTCGGGTTCGACGGCGAGTTCAAAAAGAGCCAGCGCGTGCGCGGCGTGATGGCCGCTTGCAGCTGCGCCGCGGTCAGGCGAAAGCCGTTGTCCTCGCCGCACGCCACCGACACCGGCACGCCGCCGCAGATCTGCACGATGTCCGCATACGAAGTCCAGTACGGCGCGGGCAGGATCACTTCGTCGCCCGGATTCAGGCTCGCCATCAGCGCGTTGAAGATCACCTGCTTGGCGCCCGCGCTCACGCTGATTTCATCGAGCGCGAAATCGAGCGCGTTGTCGCGCTTGAACTTCAGCTGCACCGCCGCCTTCATCGCCGGGCTGCCGTCGAGCACCGTGTAGCGCGTGTCGCCGCGCGCAATGGCCTGCGAGGCCGCATGCCGGATGTTCTCGGGCGTGTCGAAGTCGGGCTCGCCCGCGCCCAGCACGATCACCGGCCGGCCGGCGCGCTTGAGCGCCTGCGCATGGTCAGTGATGCGCAGGATCTCCGAGACGTTGAGGGCGCGCACACGTTGCGCCGGCGAGAACACGGCGGCGTCTGTCACTTCGCGTAGGCTTCCAATGGCTTGTCGTTGGGTTCGAGCAGGAGCTGCTTGAGCGCGGGGCTCATCGGCAGGTTGAGGCTGGTGTTCTTCGGCGGAATCGCGGCCACGAACCACTTGGTGTAGATCTTCTCGAGCTCGCCGCTCTTCATGAGCTTGCGCAGCGACTCGTCCACCGCGGTCTTGAAGGCCGGGTCGTCCTTGCGGAACAGGAGCGCGATCGGCTCCGAGCCCAGCGCATCGCCCACGATGCGGTAGGCCGCCGGGTTCTTGGAGTTCGCGATGATGCCGGCGAGCAGGTTGTCGTCGAGCACGAAGGCATCGGCGCGGCCCGACTCCATGAGGAGGAAGCTCTCCAGGTGGTCCTTGCCGAGCATCGTGTTGTACGAGACGTTCTGCGCGCGCTCGCGCTTGCGCAAGAGTTGCACGGCGGTGGTGCCGGTCGATGCCGACACGTTGCGGCCCGCGAGCTGGTCCAGCGTGGCGATGCCCGAATCGACCTTGGTCGCCATGCGCACTTCGCTCACATACGTGGTGAGCGCGAAGGCCACCTGCTGCTGGCGCGCGGTGTTGTTGGTGGTGGGGCCGCAGCCGATGTCCAGCGTGCCGTTCTGCACCAGCGGGATGGTGTTCTGCGCGGTCACCGCCATGTATTCGAGCTTGGCGTTGGGCGTGATGTCCTTGAGCACGCGCTCGCAGAGTTCGACGTGGTAGCCCACGTACTTCTCGCCCGCGCCCAGCATGTAGGCCATGGGCGGCGAGGCTTCGCGCACGCCGAGCACGACCTTGCCGCTCGTCTTGATCTTGTCGAGCGTGCCGCCCGCGGGGGCCTGCTGCGCGGTGGCGCTGCCGAATGCGAGCGCGAGCAGCGCTGCGGTGGCGAGGGTCTTCAGTTGCTTTTTCATCTTCTCTGTCTCCTGGTAGTTTTTCTTTGAAAGGGCGCGGCACGCCCTGCCGGCGCGGCATGATTTTTCGTGGGGCATCGCGGAACCGGCTTCGCCGGGCTGCAGATGTCGCCCCCGGTAGGGGGTTGGAGAAGCGACACGAAGTGCGCGGAGCCTGGGGGCGAGCCTCAATCTCCGATGTCGAAGGTCACGCCCTGGGCGAGGGGCAATGCCGTCGAGTAATTGATGGTGTTGGTCGCGCGGCGCATGTATGCCTTCCAGCTGTCCGAGCCCGCTTCGCGCCCGCCGCCGGTTTCCTTCTCGCCACCGAAGGCGCCGCCGATTTCAGCGCCGCTCGGGCCGATGTTGACGTTGGCGATGCCGCAGTCCGAACCGGCGCTGGACATGAAGCGCTCGGCTTCGCGCACGTTGAGCGTGAAGATCGACGACGACAGCCCCGCGCCCACCGCGTTGTGCCATTCGATGGCCTCGTCCAGCGTGCTGTAGCGCACCACATAGAGGATGGGCGCGAAGGTCTCGCGCAGCACCGGGCCGTCGTGCGACTTCAGCTCTACCAGCGCGGGGCGCACGTAGTAGGCGTCCTGCGTGCCGATGCCGTCGACGCGTTGGCCGCCATGCACCTTGGCGCCGAGCTCGCGGCTTTCGCCCAAGGCCTTCTGCATGCCGTCGAAGGCCGCGCGGTCGATCAGCGGACCGACCAGCGTGCCGGCCTCGCGCGGATCGCCCACCTGCACGTTGCCGTAGACCTTCGCGAGCTTGGGCACCAGCTGGTCGTACACGCTGTCGTGCACGAACAGGCGCCGCAGCGTCGTGCAGCGCTGGCCGGCCGTGCCCATGGCCGAGAACGCGATGCCGCGCAGCGTGAGGTCCAGGTCGGCCGAGGACGTGACGATGGCCGCGTTGTTGCCGCCCAGTTCGAGGATCGCGCGGGCAAAGCGCGCAGCCAGCTTCGGCCCGACCTGCCGGCCCATCGCCGTGGAGCCGGTGGCCGAGAGGATCGGCACGCGGTGGTCGTCCACCAGCACTTCGCCGATGTCGCGCTGGCCGAGCAGCAAGCCGAGCAGGCCTTCGGGTGCGTCGCCGAAACGTTCGATGGCGCGCTGCGCGATGGCATGCACGGCCAGCGCGGTCAGCGGTGTTTTTTCGGACGGCTTCCACACCACCGAGTCGCCGCACACCAGCGCGAGCGCCGCGTTCCACGACCACACGGCCACGGGAAAATTGAAGGCCGAGATCACGCCGCACACGCCCAGCGGATGCCACGTTTCCATCATCCGGTGCTCGGCGCGCTCGGTGGCCAGCGTGAGGCCGTAGAGCTGGCGCGAGAGGCCGACCGCGAAATCGCAGATGTCGATCATTTCCTGCACCTCGCCCGCGCCCTCGGACGGAATCTTGCCCGCCTCCAGCGTGACGAGGCGGCCCAGGTCGCGCTTGGCGGCGCGCAGCTCTTCGCCGAGCAGCCGCACCAGTTCGCCGCGGCGCGGCGCCGGCACGTTGCGCCAGGCCTTGAAGGCTTCATGCGCGCGGCCGATGGCACCGGTGGCCTCCACGGCCGTGGTCTGCGGCACCTGTGCGATCACCTCGCCGCTGACCGGCGAGCGCACCGTCAGCTCGCCGCCGGTATGGGCGGTGCGGGGCACGCCCAGGCGCTGCAGCAGCTGTTCGACTTCGGTGGGGAGGGATTGGGGGGCTTGGGCTTCAGGCATGGGCGCGCTCCGGAAAGGAGGAAGAAGAAAGGCAACCGAGAGGGGCGGGAAACCCGGCCAATATCTGCGAATCCCGCTGGGTTGCCTAGTGAAAAAAAGGAAGGACTTGATGCGTTTGGGGAATGAACTGCGCCCTCTGGCGCGGCCGGCCTACGTGGGCTTGGGCGCGTCGGGCAGGCTGATGCGCTGCCCCGCCGGCGACCCCGCAAGACTCTGCGCCGGCCGTCTCAGCGTCGCATCGAACGGATTGATCTTCGGCCCGATGGCCGCCGCCTCGCGCTTGAGCAGTTCGACCACCGTCGGCATGCGGTCCGCATTGAGCCGGTCGGCGATCGTGCCCACGCTCAGCGCGGCCACCGCGCGCCCTTCGCGATCGAGGATCGGCACCGCCACGCCCGCCATGCCTTCGAGCAGCCCGGTGTTGCGCCCCGCGTAGCCGGCCTGCCGCACGCGCTCGATCTCGGTGCGCAGATAAACCTCGTCGTACACGCCGTACTCGCGCACGCGCGAGAGATTGAAGCGAATCACCTCTTCGCGCTCGGCTTCCGGCAGGAAGGCCAGGATCGCCAGCGCGCCCTGCCCCACGCCCAGCGCGATGCGCCCGCCGATGTCGCCGGTGAACGAGCGAATGGGAAACGGCCCTTCGCTGCGGTCCAGGCACACCGCGTCGAAGCCGCTGCGCACCAAAAGGAAGATGCTGTCGCCCAGGCTCGCGCACAGGCGCAGCAGCACCGGCCGGCAGATCGCGCGCAGGTCGCCGGGGTTGCCGGCGTTGGCTGCGAGCGCGAAGAAATCGATGCCCAGGCGGTAGAGCTTGGTGCGCTCGTCCTGCTCGACCATGCCCTCGGCCATCAGCGCCTGCAGCAAACGGTGCGTGGTGGCTTGCGTCAAGCCCACGGACCGTGCGATCTGGGTCACGCGGCCACCTTCGGCCTGCACCGCGCCGAGCGCGCGGATCACCGAAAAGACGCGCGGCACACCGCCGCTGGATGCGGTCGATGCCGAAGCGGCCTCCGAAGGGGTTTCCATACCTTGCTCCTGTGGAATTTTCTGAGGCGATTTTAGGATTGATATTCCAATGAATGGAATAAATCAGAGAAAGATTCTGATTAATGGAATACCCGAGGCGTTCTGGCGCAATCGTTGCAATAGAGTGAATTGAAAGTACTCAGCGGTCCATGGCCTGCACCAAGGTGTCGCACGCCATCTTCCTGCCCCCACGAAAGGCGCTTCCATGTCATTCCTACGGCTTACCGACGTGACCAAGTTCTACGGCAGCACCCGCGCGGTGTCGGCCATGAACCTCACCGTCGAAAAGGGCGAATTCGTCTCGCTGCTCGGCCCCTCGGGCTGCGGCAAGACGACGACGCTGCAGATGATCGCGGGCTTCGAGGCCGTCAGCAGCGGCCGCATCGATCTCGCGGGCAAGGACATCACGAACGCCAAGGCCAACACGCGGGGCCTGGGGATCGTGTTCCAGAGCTACGCGCTCTTTCCGCACATGACGGTGGCCGACAACGTGAGCTTCGGCCTCGAAATGCGCAAGATGCCCAAGGCCGAGCGCGCCGAACGGGTGAAGCAGGCGCTCGCGCTGGTGCATCTGGAGCCGCACGCCACGCGCTACCCGCGCGAACTCTCGGGCGGCCAGCGGCAGCGCGTGGCGCTCGCCCGCGCGCTGGTGATCGAGCCGCCGGTGCTGCTGCTCGATGAGCCGCTCTCCAACCTGGACGCCAAGCTGCGCGAGGAAATGCAGTTCGAGCTGCGCCAGATCCAGCGCAAGGTCGGCACCACCACGGTGATGGTCACCCACGACCAGAGCGAGGCCATGTCGATCAGCGACCGCGTGGTGGTGATGGAAGGCGGCTGCGCCACGCAGATCGACCATCCGCACCGCGTGTACGAGCACCCGAGCACGCGCTTCATCTCCACCTTCGTGGGCAAGGCGAACCTGCTGAACGGGCGCGTCACCACCTGCAGCACCGGCAGCTGCAACGTCGAGGTCGGTCCGCTCGCGGTGCGGGTCGACGAAGACGGCTTCAAGGCCGGCGCCGCGGTGCTCATGAGCGTGCGGCCCGAAAAGCTCCAGCTGGTCACGGCCGGCCGCGGCCGGCTCGACGGCACGGTGCAGGAGCGTTTCTTCCTCGGCAGCCAGTGGCTCTACCGCATCGCCACGCCCGCCGGCGACCTGATGGTGCTCAGCCCCAATGACGGCCGCGATGCGCTGGACGAAGGCAACGCGGTCGGCATCGACTGGCCGGCGCACTGCACGCGCCTGCTGCCGGCCGAGGAGGCGGTCGCGGCATGAGCGGCATCAAGAACAAGGCCGCGCCGTGGTGGCTCTCGGGGCCCGCCCTGCTGCTGTTCACCGCGCTGCTGCTGGTGCCGCTGCTGCTCACCGCGGTGCTGTCTTTCAACGTGTACGACCCGGCCACCGGGCCGAAGGCGGGCGAATTCACGCTCGCGCACTACGCGCAGGTGTTCACCGACTCGTACTACCACGGCATCTTCTGGCGCACCTTCTGGATCTCGGCGCTGGTCACGTTGATCTGCGTGGTCATCGGCGCGCCCGAGGCCTATGTGCTCAGCCGCATGCGCAACCCGTGGCGCTCGATCCTCTTGCTGGTGGTACTCGCGCCGCTGCTGGTGTCGGTGGTGGTGCGCGCCTTCGGCTGGAGCATGCTGCTCGGGCCCGAGGGCGCGGTCAATTCGCTGCTGGGCCTCGTGGGCATCGGGCCGGTGAAGATGCTCTACACCGAGATCGCGGTGATCGTGGCGCTGGTCCACGTGATGCTGCCGTTCATGGTGATCCCGGTGTGGACATCGCTGCAGAAGCTGGACCCGGGTGTGGAGAACGCCGCGCTCTCGCTCAAGGCCTCGCCGTTCACCACGCTGCGCCGCATCGTGCTGCCGCAGGTGATGCCCGGCATTCTCTCGGGCAGCCTGATCGTGTTCGGCCTGGCCGCGAGTTCGTTCGCGATCCCAGGGCTGCTCGGCGGTCGCCGGTTGAAGATGGTCGCGACGGTGGTCTACGACGAGTACCTGAGCGAGCTGAATTGGCCGCTCGGCGCCGCCATCGCGCTCACGCTGCTCGCCGCCAACCTCATCGTCATGCTGAGCTACAACCGCCTCGTAGAAGGCCGCTACAAGAAAGCGCTGGGCTGAAGCGATGAGCAAGAACGGCCCCTTCGCCCTCGCGTTCAACGCGCTCGTCATCACCTTCATGCTGGCGCCGCTGCTGGTGGTGTGCATCGTCGCGTTCACGCCCGAGAACACGCTGACCATTCCGACCACCAGCTTCTCGCTGCGCTGGTTCGCCGCGGTGTTCGCGCATCCGGACTTCATGCAGTCGTTCTGGAACAGCTTGTGGCTCGCGCTGGCCTCGGCCACCATCGCCACGCTGCTCGCGGTGCCGGCCGGCATGGCGATCACGCGCTATGAGTTTCCGGGGCGCGACTTTCTCAACGCCCTCTTCCTCTCGCCGCTGATCGTTCCGCACCTGGTGCTGGGCGTGGCGCTGCTGCGCCTGTTCGCGCTGGTGGGCGGCACGGGCAGCTTCGGCTGGTTGGTGATGGCGCATGCGCTCATCGTCACGCCCTACACGCTGCGCCTCGTGGTGGCCGCGCTCGTAGGCTTCGACCGCAGCGCCGAGCAGGCCGCGCTCTCGCTCGGCGCGAGCCAGGCCACGGTGTTCCGGCGCATCACGCTGCCGATGATCCTGCCGGGCGTCACGGGCGGCTGGATGCTGGCCTTCATCAACAGCTTCGACGAAGTGACGATGTCGATCTTCGTCACCTCGCCCAGCACGGTGACGCTGCCGGTGCGCATGTACATGTATGCGACCGAATCGATCGATCCGCTGATGGCGGCGGTCTCGGCGCTGATGGTGGCGGTGACCGCCATCGCGATGGTGATCCTGGACCGGCTCTACGGGCTGGACCGCGTGCTGGTGGGGCGCAAGTAGATGGCGTCCTCCTCCTCCTCTGCACACCACGCATTGCTGCACCGCGTGGCCGAGACCGGCCGTGCCGCCGTGGCTTTCACGCTCGATGGCGCGCCCGCTTCGGCACTCGCCGGCGACACGGTGCTCACGGCGGTGCTCACGCAGGCCGGTCAACTTCGCCGCAACGAATTCAGCGACACGCCGCGCGCCGGCTTCTGCATGATGGGCGCCTGCCAGGACTGCTGGATCGCCACCGCCGAAGGCGAGCGCCTGCGCGCCTGCTCCACCTTCATCGCGCCGGGCATGGCGCTGGTCACCGGGCGGAGCGGCGCATGACGGATGCCGAGCTCCAACCCGTGATCGTCGGCGCCGGGCCGGCGGGCGTGCGTGCTGCAGAGGCGCTGGTCGCGCACGGCCTGCGCCCCCTCGTGATCGACGAGGCCGCGCGCGCCGGCGGACAGATCTATCGCCGCCCGCCCACCAACTTCGTCCAGCGCACGGCGGCCACGCTCTACGGCTTCGAGGCATCGCGCGCGAATGCGGTTCACGCCGCCTTCGACGCACTGCGCGATCGCATCGACTACCGCCCCGACAGCCTCGTGTGGAACGCGCAAGCCGGCGTGCTCGACGTGCTGCACAACCCGACGCGCACCACGACGCGCGTGCCGCACGGCGCGCTGATCGTCGCGACCGGCGCGACCGACCGCGTGCTGCCCATGCCGGGGTGGACATTGCCCGGCGTCTACACGCTCGGCGGCGCGCAGGTGGCACTCAAGTTCCAGGGCTGCGCCATCGGCGAGCGCGTGGTGTTCATGGGCACGGGGCCGTTGCTGTACCTCGTGGCGTACCAGTATGCGAAGGCCGGCGCGAAGGTCGCGGCGGTGCTCGACACCGCGCGGCTCGCCGACCAGATCGCCGCGACGCCCGCGATGCTGCGCCAACCCGCCGTGTTCGCGAAAGGCGTGTACTTCGTTGCGTGGCTGCGCGCGCACGGCGTGCCGCTGCACGGCGGCGTGCGTCCGCTGCGCGTGATCGGCGATGCCGAAGCGCGCCGCGTCACCGGCGTCGCGTGGCACGACGGCCGCGCGGAGCGCACGCTCGACTGCGACGCCGTCGGCTTCGGCTACGCGCTGCGCTCCGAGACGCAACTGGCCGACCTGCTCGGCTGCTGCTTCGAATTCGCGCCGATGCACCGCGCCCACCTGCCGGTGCGCGATGCAGCGGGCCGCGCCAGCGTCGACGGCGTGTACCTCGCGGGCGATGGCGCCGGCATCATGGGCGCCGATGCGGCCGAGTGGGCCGGCGAACGCGCCGCGCTCGCGCTGCTCGCGGACCGCGGCGTGGCCGTCGATGCCACGCGTGCCACAGCGCTCGAACGCAAGCTCGAAGCGCTCACGGGTTTCAGGCGCGGACTGGAGCGCGCCTTTCCGCTGCCGAGCGACTGGGCCGCGAACGCACCCGACGATCTCGTCGTCTGCCGCTGCGAGAACGTCACCGCCGGCACGCTGCGCCAGACCGTCGCCGCCAACGGCGCCGACGAGATGAACCGCCTGAAGGCGCTGTCCCGCGTCGGCATGGGCCGCTGCCAGGGGCGCATGTGCGGCGTGGCGGCAGCAGAAATCCTCGCGCACGCGACGGGCCAGCCGCTGCAGCAAGTGGGCCGGCTGCGCGGGCAGGCGCCGATCAAGCCGATTCCGATCCACCTCGTCTCGCACGCCTCTGCCGAAGGAGCCGGCGCATGAGCGCGATCAGGACCCTGCGCACCGACGTGGCCATCGTCGGTGGCGGCATCGTCGGTTCGTCGGCCGCGCTGGCGCTCCGGCAGATGGGCATCGGCGTCGCGCTGCTGGAGCGCGACCTCTGCGGCTCGCGCTCCAGCGGCGTGAATTTCGGCGGCGTGCGGCGCCAGGGGCGGCCGATGAGCCAGCTGCCGCTCGCGCAGCGCGCACACCAGATATGGGGGCGCTTGCCCTCGCTGATCGGCACCGACGGCGAGTACCTGCGCTCGGGCCATTTCAAGATCGCGCGCAGCGAATCGGACATGGCCTCGCTCGAGCGCTACCGCGCGCAGAGCCTGGATTTCGACCTCGGGCTGGAGCTGATCTCCGCCGCGCGCCTGCGCGAGCGCTGCCCGTGGCTCGGCCCGCGCGCGGTCGGCGGCTCGCTGTGCGTGGAAGACGGGCAGGCCAACCCGCGGCTGGTGTCGCCCGCCTTCGCGCTTGCGGCGCAACGCGCGGGCGCGCAGATCTTCGAGCGCCACGCGGTCGACGAAGTGGCGCACGACGGCGCGATGTTCATGCTGCGCTCGGGCAACGCGCTCGAAGTGCATGCGCCAGTGCTGCTGAATTGCGCGGGCGCATGGGCCGCGCCTTTCGCCGCCCAATTCGGCGAGGCGGTGCCGCTGCGCGCGAGCCACCCCGTGATGGTGGTGACCGAGCCGTTGCCGCACTTCATGGACTGGAGCCTGGGCGTCGAGGGCGGCGGCATCTACGGCCGGCAGGTGGCGCGCGGCAACCTCGTGCTCGGCGGCGGCCGGGGCTATGCGCTCGACGCCGATCGCGCCCGCGTCGATCGCGACGCCATCGCCACGCTCGCCGTGCAGGCCATCGAGTTGCTGCCCGCGCTGCGCCATGCGCATTTCATCCGCACCTGGAGCGGCACCGAAGGCAACATGCCCGACCGCCAGCCGGTGCTCGGGCCCAGCCGCACGACGCCCGGCCTCTTCCATGGCTTCGGTTTCTCGGGCGCGGGCTTCCAGATCGGCCCGGCTGCTGGCGAGGTGCTGGCCGAGCTGGTGCGCGACGGCCACAGCAGCACACCCATCGATGCGTTCGCGGTCGACCGCTCCTTCCCCGAAGAAGAGGGAGAAGCAGCGGATGAAGAACAAGCCCTCTCCACTCCCACTCCCACCCCCGCTTCCGTCCCCACCCTCCCCTGAAAGGCACCCACCATGTCCCGTACCCAGAAGACCTTCTCCCTTCGCCGGACCCTGCTCGGGGCGGCGGCGGCGTCCTTGCTCGCGGCGGCCGGCATGGCCAGCGCACAGACCAAGACGCTCTACATCGGCATGAACGGCGGCACCATGGAGAAGGCGTACACGCAGTACGTGTTCCCGGCCTTCGAGAAGCTGTACGGCGCGAAGGTGGTGGTGGTGCCGGGCACCTCGTCGGACATCCTGGCCAAGGCGCAGGCCAACAAGGACCGCCCGCAGATGCACGTGATGTTCCTGGACGACGGCATCATGGTGCGCGCCATCGGCATGGGCCTGTGCCAGAAGCAGAAGCCCAACCCGTCGCTCGCCGAGATCTATCCGGCCGCGCGCTTCAAGGACGACATGGCCAGCGGCGTGAGCCTGGGCATGACGGGTCTCGCCTACAACGCCAAGATGTTCAAGGAAAAGGGCTGGGCCGCGCCCACCTCGTGGATGGACCTGGCCGACCCGAAGTTCAAGGGCAAGGTGGTGTTCCAGTCGATGTCGTCCTCGTCCTTCGGGCTGCACGGCTTCTTGATGTTCAACCGCATCCAGGGCGGCAACGACAAGAACGTGGAGCCTGGCTTCAAAGCCTGGCCGAACACCATTGGCCCGAACGTGCTGGAGTACATCCCCAGTTCGGCCAAGCTCTCGGAGATGGTGCAGACGGGCGAGGCGGCGATCTTCCCGCTCACGCCCACGGCCGTGGCCGCGCTCAAGACCAAGGGCATTCCGGTGGAGTACGCGCCGCCCAAGGAAGGCGCGGTGGTGCTCATGGTGGGCCAGTGCGTGATCGCCAACAACAGCGAGCCCGAGCTCTCGCAGAAGCTCGCCGAGTTCCTGCTCAGCCCGCTCGCGCAGGCCAACGTGCTTCAGTACGGCGCGCAGATTCCGACCAACCCGAAGGCCCCCGCCGTGGGCGAAGGCGCGACGCAGGTGGCGGACATCAACAAATGGATGAAGACGGCGATCACCATCGACTGGGAAAGCATCAACGCGAACCGGCCCGCCTGGAATTCGCGATGGAACAAGACCATCGAAAAATAGGCTCGCCCCCAGGCTGCGCGCACTTCGTGTCGCTTCGCCAACCCCTACCGGGGGCAACACCTGAGGCCCGGCAAAGCCGGTTCCTCGGTGTTCCCGAAGGGGCGGGTACGGGACGGGCAACTATGCTTTCGCCTTGCGCACCAACACCGGCAGGCACAGCAGATAGAGCACGGCGCCGACCAGCCACACGAGGCCCGGGAAGCGCACCCGGAACGCGAAGTAGAGCGAGCTGATCAGCAAAGGGCCGACCACCGAGGCCAGGCTGGAGATGCTCGCGAGCACGCCTTGCAGCCGCCCCTGGTCGGCTTCACCCACGCGCCGCGAGAGCATCGCCTGCAGCGCGGGCTGGCCGACGCCGCCCATGCACAGGAACGGCAGCAGCGCGAGCGCCATCCAGCCCTGCGAGGCGAAGGCGATCAGCGCGTAGGCCGTGCAGTCCGAGAGGGTGCCGACCGCGATCGCCACACGCTCGCCCCAGCGCTCGACCAGCGGGCCCGCCAGGACGCCTTGCACCAGCGCATGGATCAGGCCGAAACCCGCGAGCGAAAGGCCGACCGTGGTGCCGTTCCAGGCGTAGCGGTCCTCGCCGTGGAGCACCCAGGTCGTGCCCGCGACCTCGCCCACCAGCACGAGCACCAGGAACACGCCAAGCACCGGCAGCAGCGCGGGAAAGCCCGCGGCCCAGCGCAGCGATGCGAGCGGATGCAGCACGCCGCGGTCGAAGGGCTGCGACGCGAGTGCGGGCGGGCGCGACTCGCGCAGCACCAGCAGGCCCACGAGGAAGGTCAGTCCGTTGAGCACCGCGGCCGCAATGAACGGCAGCCGCACGCCGTGGTCGCCGAGCACGCCGCCGATGGCCGGCCCGGCGATGAAGCCCAGGCCGAAGCAGGCGCCCATGCGGCCGAACCAGCGCGCGCGCTGGTGCTCGGGCGTGAGGTCGGCAATGGCCGCCGAGGCCACCGCCATGCTCGCGCCCGTCATGCCCGCGATCGCGCGGCCCAGGAACAGCAGCCAGAGCGAGGGCGCGAAGGCCATGAAGAGCGCATCGATCGCCGCGCCCGCCACCGACACCAGCAGCACCGGCCGGCGGCCGAAGCGGTCGCTCAACGCGCCGAGCACCGGTGCGCAAAGGAACTGCATCAGCGCATACAGCGAGAGAAAGGCGCCGAAGTGCCAGCCGAGCTCACCGGTGTGGCCGACCTCGCGCAGCAAGCCCGGCACGATGGGCATGACCAGGCTGATGCCGATGGCGTCGAGCGTGACGATCGCCAGGATCACCGCCTGCGCGTGGCCGCCGCCCGTGACGGCGGCCGGAGAAGATGTGTTGGAATTTATCATTGATAAGGAATTATCAGCGATAAATTCCTGACTGGGAAGTCCCCGTACCATCGGTCCGGAAACAGGCACGGACATCGGCATGAAACTGGATAGCGAAACGATCCTCGAGGCAGCGCTCGCGCTGCTCGACGAGGTCGGCATGGACAAGCTCAGCACCCGGCTGCTGGCCGAGCGCCTGGGCGTGCAGCAGCCCGCGCTGTACTGGCATTTCAAGAACAAGCGCGCGCTGCTCGATGCGATGAGCGGCCAGATCCTGCGCCGCGCCCACGAGCGCCGGCTGCCGCTGGAGGGCGAATCGTGGGACGCGTTCCTCCTCGCGAACGCGCGCAGCTTCCGGCGTGCGCTGCTGGCGCGGCGCGACGGTGCGCGCCTGCATGCGGGCACCGAGCCCGATCCGGGCGACCTGGAAATGGTGGAGGCCCAGCTCGCCGCCGTGGTCAGCCGTGGCTTGCCGGCGCCGCAGGCGATGGCGCTGATGATCGCGCTGGGCCGCTACACCGTGGGTTGCGTGCTCGAGGAACAGGCCGCGCCCGACGACGCGCCAGTGCGGCAGCAGACGCTCGATGCCGCCGCCGCATCGCGGCCCCTGCTGGCGGAGGCGTTCGCCAGCTACCGCAAGGCCGGGCCCGATGCGATGTTCGATGTCGGCGTGCAGCTCATGCTCGAAGGCGCGAAGGCGCGCATCGCGGGCATGGCGGGCAAGAAGACCACCGGGCTCAAAGCGGACAGGAAGCCCAAGGCCCCGCGCCGCTGAGGCCGCCTCAGCGGTTGGCTTCGACGATCCAGCCCGCGGCCTTCTCGGCCATCATCAACGTGGGGCTGTTCGTGTTGCCGCTCGTGATGGTGGGCATCGCGCCCGCATCGACCACGCGCAGGCCCTGGATGCCGCGCACGCGCAGCTTCGCATCGAGCACCGCCATCGCATCGCCGTCGGCGCCCATCTTCGTGGTGCCCACCGGATGGAAGATGGTGGTGGCGATGTCGCCGGCCAGGCGCGCGAGGTCTTCGTCGCTCTGGTACTGCACGCCGGGCTTCCATTCCTCGGGCTTGTATTTCGCGAGCGCGGGCTGCGAGGCGATGCGGCGCGTCACGCGCAGCGAGTCGGCCGCCACCTTGCGGTCTTCGTCGGTGCTGAGGTAATTGGGGGCGATGGCGGGTGCGTCCTCGAAGCGCTTGCTCTTGATGCGCACCGAGCCCCGGCTCGTCGGGTTGAGGTTGCACACGCTCGCGGTGAAGGCCGGAAAGCTGTGCAGCGGATCGCCGAAGGCATCGAGCGAGAGCGGCTGCACGTGGTACTCCAGGTTCGGCCACTCGTAGGCGTCGCTGCTGCGCGTGAAGGCGCCCAGCTGCGAGGGCGCCATGCTCATCGGGCCGCTGCGTTTCAGCAGGTATTCCAGGCCGATCTTCGCCTTGCCGACCATCGACGATGCGAGCACGTTGAGCGTGGGCGCGCCATCGATCTTGTAGACCGCGCGGATCTGCAGATGGTCCTGCAGGTTGGCGCCGACGCCCGGCGCATCGAGCACCACGTCGATGCCGTGCTGGCGCAAGAGCTCGGCCGGGCCGACGCCCGAGAGCTGCAGGATCTGCGGCGAGCCGATGGCACCCGCGCAGAGGATCACTTCGCGCTCGGCGAGTGCGGTGCTCATCTCGCTGCCGTTCCACACTTCGGCGCCGGTGCAACGCTGCGTGCCGTCTTCCTGTTTCTCGAAAAGGAGGCGCGAGACCTGCGCACCCGTCCACAACTCGAAGTTCGGCCGGCCGTAGCAGGTGGGCCTGAGGAACGCCTTGGCGGTGTTCCAGCGCCAGCCGTTCTTCTGGTTGACCTGGAAGTAGCCCACGCCTTCGTTGCTGCCGCGGTTGAAGTCGGTGGTGTGCGGCACGCCGGCCTGCACCGCGGCTTCGGCGAACGCATCGAGGATGTCCCAGCGCAGGCGCTGCTTCTCCACGCGCCATTCGCCGCCCGCGCCGTGCATTTCGTCAGCGCCCAGGTAGAAGTCCTCGTGCTTCTTGAACGCCGGCAGCACGTTCTGCCAGCACCAGCTGTCGTCGCCGGTGAGATCGGCCCACTGGTCATAGTCGCGCGACTGGCCGCGCATGTAGATCATCCCGTTGATGCTGGAGCACCCGCCCAGCGTCTTGCCGCGCGGATAGCGCAGCGCCCGGCCGTTGAGGCCGGCGTCGGGCTCGGTGTTGTAGAGCCAGTCGGTGCGCGGGTTGCCGATGCAGTAGAGATAGCCCACCGGGATGTGGATCCAGTGGTAGTCGTCCTTGCGGCCGGCCTCGATGAGCAGCACGCGTTTCGTCTTGTCGGCGCTCAGGCGGTTGGCGATGAGCGAGCCCGCGGTGCCGGCGCCGATGATGATGTAGTCGAAGGTGTTGTCGTTGTCTCGCATGGGTTCTTCTTTTTCCGGTGTCTGTGTCCTGCGCGCGATATTTCCGGGATTCATGGACGTGTTGCGCGCTCCGGGCCGGAATCTACCCGCCTCTCCGACGTAAAGGCCAATGATTTCGGCGCCATTGGCTTATAAATCGGTCTTATATGACTGCCGCCGCCATCGATCTCCAGATTTTGCGCGCCTTCGTTCTCGCGGCGAAGGAAGGCAGCGTCTCGCGCGCCGCCGAGCGGCTGCACCTCACGCAGCCCGCGGTGAGCCTGCAGCTCAAGCGCTTTGCCGAGGAAACCGGGCTCGCGCTCTTCACGCGCACGCCGCACGGCCTGGCGCTCACGGCCGACGGCGCGGCGATGCTGCCGCAGGCCGAGCGGGTGCTGGCCGCCGTGGGCGATCTGCAGCAGGCCGCGCGCAAGCTCCAGGGCACGGTGCGCGGGGCATTGCGCATCGGCACCATCCTCGATCCGGAATTCACCCGGCTGGGCGTGTTCCTGCGCGAACTGGTCGAGGCCGCGCCGCAGATCGAGACCGAGTTGCGCCACGGCATGAGCGGCAGCGTGCTCGCGCAGGTGCTGCGCGGGGACCTGGACGTGGGGTTTCATCTCGATCCCGGCGAAGAGAGTCCGGCCGCAACGCCAGCCGCGCTCGCGGTCCGCACGCTCACCCGCTTCACCTACCGCGTGGTCGCACCCGCCGGCTGGGGCCCGCAGGTGCAGGGCCGCGACTGGAAGGCGCTGGCCGCACTGCCCTGGCTCGCGACGCCGCCCGAGTCGGCGCACCACCGGCTGCTGGAGCGCGTGTTCGCGCCGCTGGGGCTCTCGCCGCGGCGCGTGGCGCTGGTGGACCAGGAGGCGTCGATGCTCGACCTCCTGAAGTCCGGCATTGGCCTGAGCCTTGTGCGCGACTCGATCGCGATCCGCGAATGCCAGGCCCACGGCCTCGCGATGGCCGACCGGGTGCAGCTGGACTGCGCGCTGCGCTTCGTCTCGCTGGCCTCGCGGCGCGACGAGCCGGTGATCGCCAGCGCCTGGGACGCGCTGGGCAAGGCGTGGAGCTGAAGAAAAGCTGAAGAAAACGGGGCGCCGCCCTACGCGAATGAGGGGTCTGGAGCACATGGGCGCCGGATGCACCCGGTTACGATGCGCGCATTCCCCGAACCCGATTTTTTGTTTACTTTCTGCTCATCCGTCCCATGCCTTCCGCCCCCTCGACTGCCGACGCCCAAGCCGCCGACAGCGCGTTGCCGCGTGTCGCGCTGAAGGCGCAGGAAGGCCGCCAATGGACGGTGGCCAGCGGCCGCTGGACGGCCTTGGGCATGTCGTCGCTCCCCGCCTGGCAGGCGCTGTCGAAAAACCTGGAAGCCGCGCCCCCCGCGGACGATCGCGCGTGGGACCTGCGCCCCATCGAGCAGCTCGACCACATCGGCGCCCAGCTGCTGTGGGAGCACTGGCGCCACGAATGGCCCGCCACGCTGGAGATGGAAGCGCAGCACAAGGCGGTGCTCGACCAGGTGGCGCAGTACACCGTGGCCACGCCCGACGAGCCGCCCAAGACGCTGGCCGACCGCATCCGCACCTTCTCGCACAACGGGCCGCGCGCGATGGTCGTGGCGCGCGACTTCGTCGGCCTCATCGGCCAGCTGGCGCTCGACGTCGGCCGGCTGATCCGCGCGCCGCACCGCGGGCCGTGGCGCGATTTCTCGGGACACCTTTATCAGTTCGGTGCCACGGCACTGCACATCACGGCGCTGGTCGGCCTCCTGATCGGCGTGGTGCTGGCCTACCTGATCTCGCAGCAGCTGCGCAACTACGGCGCCGAGGCCTTCGTGGTCAACATCCTGGGGCTCTCGCTGGTGCGCGAGCTCGGGCCGGTGCTGGCCGCGGTGCTGATCGCGGGGCGCTCGGGCTCGGCCATCACCGCGCAGATCGGCGTGATGCGGGTGACCGAAGAGCTCGACGCGATGCGCGTGATGGGCATCCCGCACGGCTTTCGCCTCGTGATGCCGCGCGTGCTGGCGCTGGCCATCGCGATGCCGCTCATCAGCCTCTGGACCTCGATGGCGGCGCTCTTGGGCGGCATGCTGGCGGCCGATGCGGCGCTGGACATTTCGCCGGCCTACTTTCTTTCGGCGCTGCCGCGCGCGGTGCCGATTTCGAACCTCTGGCTCGCGATGGCCAAGTCGGCGGTGTTCGGCATTCTGATCGCGCTGATCGGCTGCTACTTCGGCATGAAGGTCAAGCCCAACACCGAGAGCCTCGGGCGCGGCACGACCTCGTCGGTGGTGACGTCGATCACCGCGGTGATCCTGGTGGACGCGCTCTTCGCGGTGCTGTTCAAGGGCATAGGGTTCCGGGGATGAACGCCGCAACGAACACCCGCGACGACCCCACCGTGGTCGACATCCGCAAGCTCTGGACGGTGTTCAAGAACGCCGAAGGCGAGCAGGTGGTGCATCGCGACCTCAACATGCACATCGACCGCGGCGAGGTGTTCTCGCTGGTCGGCGGTTCGGGCACCGGCAAGACGGTGCTGCTGCGCCAGATCCTCGGGCTGGAGAAGCCGACCCAGGGCGTGGTCGAGGTGCTGGGCCAGCAGCCGGGCGAGCTGAGCGCCTCGGGCGCGGCCAACGTGGGCATGCTGTTCCAGCACGGCGCGCTGTTCTCGGCCTTCAGCGTGCTGGAGAACATCTCTTTTCCGCTGCGCGAGCTGAAGCTCCTGCCCGACGAGCTGATCCGCCACGCGGCGCTCGTGAAGCTGCAGATGGTGGGCCTGGAGCCGCGGCACGCCAACATGAGCCCCTCGGACCTGTCGGGCGGCATGATCAAGCGCGTGGCGCTGGCGCGCGCGCTCATCATGGACCCGCCGCTCCTGTTGCTCGACGAGCCCACCGCGGGCCTGGACCCCGAGGCCTCGGACAGCTTCTGCAACCTCTTGCGCGGCCTGCACCGCGAGCTGGGCCTGACGGTGGTGATGGTCACGCACGACCTGGACACGCTGTTCGACCTGAGCACCCGCATCGCGGTGCTGGCCGACCAGAAGGTCATCGTGAGCGGCACGGCGCGCGAGGTCATCGCCTACCCGCATCCGTTCATCCACGAATACTTTCTCGGGGGGCGCGGCCAGCGCGCCCTGGAGGCGCTGCATGACAAGCCAGCCACAGAACAACACGCGCCGCGGCCCGAAGCCGCACCGCGCTGAAAGGTAGGTAGCCACACCATGGAAAACAAGGCCCATGCCCTCGCCGCCGGCGCCTTCGTGCTCGGCCTCATCGCCGTGCTCGTCGGGCTGGTGATCTGGTTCACGCGCGACAACACCGTGCGCAACGTGTACGAGCTGTCCACCCGCGACGCCGTCAGCGGCCTGCAGCCGCAGGCCATGGTGCGCTATCGCGGCATCGCGGTCGGCAAGGTCGCGTCGATCGACTTCGACCCCAAGGTGAAGGGCAACGTGCGCGTGCGCATCACGGTGGACGAGCGCGTGCCGCTCACCACCTCCAGCTTCGCCACGCTGAGCTACCAGGGCGTGACGGGCCTGGCCTTCATCGCGCTGGACGACAAGGGCGAATCGAGCGTCGCGCTCAAGCCCAACGACGACGAGCCGCCGCGCATTCCGCTCAAGCCCTCGATGCTCGCGCAGCTGCAGGACCGCGGCGAGGCCATCATCAACCAGGTCGAGGAAGTGACCAAGCGCGCCAACCAGTTGCTCAGCGACCCCAACCAGAAGCGCGCCGCCGATGCGCTGGAGAACATCGCCGCAGCCTCGGCCAGCGCGAACACGCTGCTCAAGACGCTCGACACCACGGTGAAGACCGGGCTGAACCCGACGCTGGCCGCGATGCCCGACACGCTCGGCACGGTGAAGAAGGCGGCCGGCGACGTCTCGCGCGTGGCCAACAACTTCAACACCACCGTGGGCCGGCTGAACGCGCCCGACGGCCCGGTCGAGCGGCTGAGCGACGGCACCAAGGCGCTCGCGCAGGCGGTCGACTCGTTCAACGCGGCCACCTTGCCGCGCGTGAACCGCGTGGCCGACGACACCTCGCACGCGGTGCGCCGGCTGGGCCGCGCGGCGGACAGCATCAACGACAACCCGCAGTCGCTCCTGTTCGGCAACGGCGGCGCCGCGGCGGGCCCCGGGGAGCCGGGTTTCTCCGCGCCGGCCGCGCGTCCTTGATCGAAGGTGATGAGCATGAAGACAAGCACCCACTCCCTTGCCACCGCGTTCGCGGGCATCGCACTGCTGGTCGCCGGCTGCGGCGCGCTGCCCGACAAGCCCGCGCGCGCGACGCTGTACGACTTCGGCCCCGGGCTCGCCGCCACGGCCGCACCGGCCGCACCGGCCGCTGCACTCACGCCCGCCGCCGCGCTGCCGACCTTGGCGCTGGCCGAGTTCGAGAGCAACACGCGCCTGGACGGCACGCAGATCCTCTACCGCCTCGGCTACGCGGACGTCAACGAGCTGCGGCCCTACGGCCAGTCGCGCTGGAGCCAGCCGCCCGCGCAACTGCTGCGCCAGCGGCTGCGCGACAGCCTCGCCGAGCGCCGCATGGTGCTCGGCCCGGAAGAGAGCGCGACCATCGCCCGCAGCAAGGGCGAGGTGCCCGACACGCTGCGCATTTCGCTGGACGAGTTCAGCCACTACTTCGATTCGCCCACGACGAGCGTGGGCCTCGTGCGGCTGCGCGCCACGCTGATCCGCGGCACCACCGGCGGCGACCGCGTGCTGGGCCAGAAGACCATCACCGTGCGCCGCCCCGCGCCCAGCGCCGACGCGCCCGGCGGCGTGAAGGCGCTGGCCGCCGCCAGCGATGCGGCCGTGGCCGAGGTCACGCAGTGGATGGATGCGCTGCAGCGCCAGCCGCGGCAGTAAGCTGCGGCACCAACACAAGAGGAGACCCGCCCCATGAACGCGACACGCATCGTCGGCATCCTGTTGATCGTGGCGGGCATCGCCGCCCTGGGCATGGGCAGCTTCAGCTTCACCAAGGAAACCCACCAGGCCAAGCTCGGGCCGCTGGAGTTCTCGGTGAAGGAGAAGCAGACCGTCAACTTCCCCGCCTGGGCCGGCGTGGCCGCCATCGTGGTGGGCGGCGCGCTGGTGCTGCTGGGCGGCAAGAGGGGCTGAGCGCCCACGCATCGCGAGCCCCATGCAATCCTTCACGCCACGCGTGGCGCAATGGTTGCCGGACCATTTCTCGCGCTCTTTCGCTGCGAGCGCCCTCCCATAATCCGCCGCGACTCCCGATCCACGGGAGCGGATTCACGGGAGGAACACATGTCCGCATTCAACGCCGCGCGAGCGCGCACGATCGAAACCAGCACCACGGTGATGCCGTCGGTTGCACACGGAAGGGCCATGGAATGAGCGCCCTCCAGATCATCCAGAACCACGACAAATGGCGCAAAGGCATCGGCGGCGCACCGGCGGGCCTCGCGGGCGAAAGCGACGGCAATGCCTATGCCGGCCTCGACCTGAACCTGATCACCTTTGCGTCCAGCACCTTCAGCGGCAGCAGTTTCACGTCGATCACCTTCGTGGATGCCGCCTGGACTTCATGCCGATTCACCGCCTGCGCGTTCAGCCAGTGCGACATGCAGCGGATCAGCATCAGCGGCTGCGCCTTCGTGGGCTGCACCTTCGATGCATCGCTCCTGAAGGCCAGCACGCTCAGCCACTGCACCTTCACGCGATGCAACTGGACCGCGCTGAATTTCGACGCGAGCCACTGGTCGCAGGTGAACCTGCTCGACTGCAGAGGCCGGCAAGTGAACGCCACCGACCTGCAAGGCGAGCAGGTCGACTTCACCGGCAGCCAGTTCGAGGACATGCAGCTCACCAACGCGCGCATCAACTGACTGACGGCGCGCGAAGCTAGGCGACCATCCCCGCCAGCAATTGCGGCAACAGGTCTTCCGAAGCGCCGCGCAGCACCACCGCCGCGGAATCGTCCAGGTGCGGCAGCGGCTCCAGGTTCAGCGTGACGAGCTGGCTGCCGCGCGCCATCGCCAGCTCGGGCAGTTCGGCCGCCGGATAGACGATGGCCGTGCTGCCGACCACCAGGAAGAGGTCCGACTCCTGCGCGGCCACCTGCGCTTCGAGCAGCACGCCGGGGTTGAGCATTTCGCCGAACATCACCACGTCGGGCCGCGCGTGCGAGCCGCAGCGCAGGCACCGGTGGAAAGGCCACGGCCCGCTGCGGTTGCCGCAGTGGTCGCAGCGCCAGCGGCGCAGCGACCCGTGCAGTTCGAGCACGTCGAGGCCGCCCGCCTGGGTGAGGAGGCCGTCCACGTTCTGCGTGACCAGCCGCGTCGCCGGGCGCAGCCGCTGCAACTGCGCGAGCGCCCTGTGGCCCGGGTTGGGCACGGCCGATTCGATGAGCGACATGCGCTGGCCCCAGAACTTCGTGAAACCCGAGGGGTCGCGCTTCAGGTCCTCGGCGTGGGAGAACTGGAGGGCGCTCTGGCTCTTCCAGAGTCCGTCCGCGTCGCGGTAGGTCGGGATGCCCGAGGCGCGGGACAGGCCGGCACCCGAGAAAACGACGATGCGCCGGGCGTCGCGCAGCAGCGCGATGGCGGATTCGAGCGGAGAAGAAGAAGGGCTGCCGGTTGCGGCGGGTTGCGTCATCGCTCTGTTTTTCGGATATCGGAAGACCCCGCGGCGGTAGCGCCGAGCCGCTGCGACACGGTGCCCGCGCAGGACCTGAGTGCGCGCGAGAGCTCGCCATCCCACGCGGTATCGAAGATGCCGGCCGGACCGATGGCGGTCACGGCGAGCACGATGGCGCCGGTGTGGTCGAACACCGGCGCGGCCATGGCGCTCACGCCCACGATCACTTCGCCGTCGGAGCGGCTGATGCCGTGCGCGCGCACCTCCTTCAGCTGGCGCTCAAAATCGCTCCATGACGGCAGCGGCTGCACCGGCGGCATGCCGGCGGGGGCCGCGGGCTCGGCGGCGGCGCCCTTGCGCGGCTTCTGACGCTGGCGCTCTTCTTCGAGCAGTTGCCGCACCGCGTCGGCATCGAGATAGGCCGCGAAGATGCGGCCCGAGGCCGTGTTGGTCAGCGAGAACACCGTGCCATGCCGCATGTTCACGTGCACCGGCGAGGGCGACTCGGCCGTGCGCACGATGGTCGCGCCGCGCGCGCCCCACACCGCCAGCGCCACCGTGTGCCCGATCTGCTGCGCCAGCGGACTGAGCAGCGGGGTGGCGATGTGCACCGGGTCGGCCTGCTGCAGGCTGATGAGCCCCAGTTGCAAGGCCAGCGGACCGAGCAGATAGTGACCGCTGGCGCGGTCCTGCTCGATGAGCCCGAGCCGCCCGAAGCTCACCATGTAGGGGTGGGCCTTGGCCGGCGTCATGTCGGCTTCGCGCGCCAGGTCCTTCAGCGCCATCGGCCGGCCGTGGTGCACCAGCGCGCGCAGCAGCTGGCCGCCGACCTCGATGCTCTGGATGCCGCGCTGGGCGGCGCGGTCGGTCTCGGGGGCGTCGCTGCTGTCGCTGGAGTCCTTGGTCACCGTTGTCACAGGCCTGCCGATCGTTCGTTCATGAAGAAGGGATTAGACATTAACTGATCCGCCGCTTACACTCCGAAAATTCGTTATCCGCGAATTCGTTTGCCCTAAACGAATTTCAACCCGTCACCTTCCACCCCACAAACAGACCGGAGACACACGATGAGCCAAGCCAAGAAGTTCGCCAGCCAGGCCGACATGGAAGAAAAGAAGATCACCTTCAGTCAGATCTCCGAGCACGCCTGGGCCTACACCGCCGAGGGCGACCCGAACACCGGCATCGTGATCGGCGACGACTGCGTGCTGGTGGCCGATACGCAAGCCACCCCCGCCATGGCCGCCGACGTGGTGCGCCGCATCCGCGAGGTGACCGACAAGCCGATCAAGTACGTGGTGCTCACCCACTACCACGCAGTGCGCGTGCTGGGCGCGGCGGGCTACGGTGCCGAACACATCCTGGCCAGCCAGGACACGCGCGACCTGATCGTGGAGCGCGGCGAGGCCGACAAGGCCAGCGAAATCGGCCGCTTCCCGCGCCTGTTCCAGAACGTGGAGACCGTGCCCCCGGGCCTCACCTGGCCCACGCTGACCTTCACCGGCAAGATGACGCTGTGGCTCGGCAAGCTCGAGGTGCAGCTGATCCAGCTGGGCCGCGGCCACACCAAGGGCGACACGGTCGTCTGGCTGCCGGAGGAGCGCACGCTGCTCTCGGGCGACCTGGTGGAGTTCGGCGCCACGCCGTATGCCGGCGACGCCTACTTCCAGGACTGGCCGCAGACGCTGGACAACATCGCCGCCCTCAAGCCCGCCGCGCTGGTGCCGGGCCGCGGCGCCGCGCTCACCACGCCGGCCGAAGTGGCCGAGGGCCTCACGGGCACGCGCAACTTCATCTCCGACGTGTATGCCAGCGTGCAGGAAGGCGTGAAGGCCGGGCGCGACCTGAACACGGTCTACAAGGACACCTACGCGAAGCTCAAGCCCAGGTACAGCCAGTGGGTGATCTTCGACCACTGCATGCCGTTCGACGTGAGCCGCGCGTACGACGAGGCCTCGGGCCATGCCGATCCGCGCGTGTGGACGGCCGAGCGGGACGTCGAGATGTGGAAGGCGCTGGAAGGCTGAGCCCTGCGCCCTCCCCCGCAGGGGGAGGAAAAGACAAGACACGGAGACAACACGTGATCGACTATCAAAGTCTGCGCTTCGACTACCGACGCCACGCCGACCAGGACGCCGCGCCCCCCGCCCATCACCCGGTCGTGATCGTCGGTGCCGGCCCGGTCGGCCTCACGCTCGCCATCGACCTCGCGCTGCGCCAGGTGCCGGTGGTTCTGCTGGACAGCGACAACACCCTCTCCAGCGGATCGCGCGCGATCTGCTTTGCCAAGCGCACGCTGGAGGTGTTCGATCGCCTGGGCTGCGGCGACCGCATGGTGGACAAGGGCGTCTCGTGGAACGTGGGCAAGGTGTTCTTCCACGACGAGCAGGTCTACCGCTTCGACCTGCTGCCCGAGCCCGGCCACGAGCGGCCCGCCTTCATCAACCTGCAGCAGTACTACGTCGAGGGCTACCTCGTGGAGCGCGCCGCTGCGCTGCCGCTCATCGACCTGCGCTGGAACCACAAGGTGACCGGCATCGAGCAGCGCGACGGCGGCGCGGTGCTGACCGTGGAAACGCCCGAAGGCGACTACAGGCTGTCGGCCGGCTATGTCGCCGCCTGCGACGGCTCGCGCTCCAACCTGCGCCAGCTGCTGGGCCAGGAGGCCAAGGGCCGCGTGTTCCGCGACCGTTTCCTGATCGCCGACATCACGATGGATGCCGGTCCGCCGCCGGGCCGCCCCAAGGCGGACGCGCCCCCCTCGGGGGGGCAGCGAGGACACGAAGTGCCGAGCTTGGGGGGCGACATTCTTTCGACCGAGCGCCGCTTCTGGTTCGACCCACCGTTCCATCCCGGCCAGAGCGTGCTGCTGCACAAGCAGGCCGACGGCATGTGGCGCGTGGACTTCCAGCTCGGCTGGGACGCCGACCCGGTGGAAGAACGCAAGCCCGAGAACATCACGCCGCGCGTGCGTGCGCTGCTCGACAGCATCGGCTTTACCGAGGTGCAGTTCCAGATCGGCTGGGCCAGCGTCTACACCTTCGCCTGCCAGCGCATGGAGCGCTTTCGCCATGGCCGCGTCCTGTTCGCGGGCGACTCGGCGCACGGCGTGTCGCCCTTCGGCGCGCGCGGCGCCAACTCGGGCGTGCAGGATGCGGACAACCTCGCGTGGAAGCTCGCCGCAGTGCTCAAGGGCGAGGCGCCCGATGCGCTGCTCGACAGCTACGCGAGCGAGCGCGAATTCGCGGCCGACGAGAACATCCGCCACTCCACGCGCGCGACCGACTTCATCACGCCCAAGAGCCAGGTGAGCCGCCTGTTCCGCGACGCGGTGCTGGCGCTGACCCGGCGCCAGGCCTTCGCGCGCACGCTGGTCAACAGCGGGCGGCTTTCGGTGCCGGCGGTGCTGCGCGATTCGCCGCTCAACACGCCCGACACCGACACGTTCGACGGCGCGATGGTGCCGGGCGCCGCCGCCGCCGATGCGCCGATCGTGTGCGCCGATGGCCGCACCGGCTGGCTGCTGCGCGAATGCCATGTGGCGCAGTTCACCGCGCTGGTGTTCGGCACCGGCGAGGCCGCCGAGCGCAGCGCACAGGCGCTGAAGGCCAGCGGCCGGCCGCTGCACATCGTGCGCGTGCACGGCACGACACCCGCAGGCGAACTCGCCGCCCGGCGCTACGACGCGCAACCCGGTACCGTGTACCTCTTGCGGCCCGACCAGCATGTGTGCGCACGCTGGCGGCAACCCGCTGCCGCGGACATCCGCACGGCCATCGACCACGCACTGGCAAAGACAAAGACAGAGGCATGCGCATGCAACACCTGAACACCGCGCCGAACCTGGAAGCCCCCGACGATTTCTACGAGGCGCTCATCGAGGCGCACCAGGGGCTTTCCAACGACGAGAGCCACGCCTTCAACGCGCGCCTGGTGCTCGTGCTGGCCAACCACATTGGCTCGCTGGCCGTGCTGCGCGAGGCCTTCGAGGCCGCGCGCGGCAGTTGAGCCGCGCGGCGCACGCATTCCAACCTCATCGCGATTTTCGAAAGAGAACACCATGACCCAAGCATCCGCCAACGACGACCGGCGCTACCTGGGCGGCTTCGGCAACGAATACGCCTCCGAAGCCGTGCCGGGCGCCCTGCCGCAGGGCCGCAACAACCCGCAGCGCGGACCGTTCGACCTCTACACCGAGCTGCTCTCGGGCACCGCCTTCACCGCGCCGCGCCACGAGAACCGCCGCACCTGGCTCTACCGCCGCCAGCCCTCGGTGGTGTCGGGCCGCTACCAGCCGTATGCGCAGGCGCACTGGACCACCGGCGGCGACCGCGAGATCGCGCTCGCGCCCGAGCCGATGCGCTGGCACCCGATGCCGCTGGACGGCGCGGCCGAAGTGGACTTCGTCGACGGCATGCACACCGTCGCGGCCAACGGCGATGCCGATTCGCAGGTCGGCGTGGCCTCGCTCATGTACCTGGCGGGCCGCTCGATGGACAAGCGCGCCTTCGTCAACGCCGACGGCGAGATGCTGGTCGTGCCGCAGCAAGGCCGCCTGGTCATCACGACCGAACTGGGCGTGCTCGACGTGAAGCCCGGCGAAATCGCGGTGCTGCCGCGCGGCATGGTCTTCAAGGTGGCGTTGCCCGATGGTCTCTCGCGCGGCTACGTGTGCGAGAACTACGGCGCGCATTTCCGCCTGCCCGAACTGGGCCCCATCGGCTCGAACGGCTTGGCGAACGCGCGCGATTTCCAGGCGCCCGTGGCGGCTTTCGAGGAAGACGGCGGCGCCTATGAACTGGTCAAGAAATTCGCCGGCCGCTTCTGGAAGGCGCCGACCAGGCAGTCGCCCTTCAACGTGGTCGCCTGGCACGGCAACCTCGCGCCGGTGAAGTACGACACCGCGCACTTCATGGCGATCGGCTCGATCAGCTTCGACCATCCCGATCCGTCGATCTTCACCGTGCTGACCTCGCCGAGCGACACGCCCGGCACCGCGAACTGCGACTTCGTGATCTTCCCGCCGCGCTGGATGGTGATGGAGAACACCTTCCGTCCGCCCTGGTTCCACCGCAACCTCATGAGCGAATTCATGGGGCTGGTGCTGGGCGAATACGACGCCAAGCCGGGCGGCTTCAAGCCCGGCGGTGCGAGCCTGCACAACTGCATGGTGCCGCACGGGCCGGACGAAGAAGCCTTCGACAAGGCGACGCATGCGGCCCTGAAGCCGCACAAGCTGGACAACACGCTGGCCTTCATGTTCGAGAGCCGCTACCGCTTCATCCCGACCAACTTCGCGCTGAAGAGCCCGGCGCTGGACACCGACTACGCCGACTGCTGGGCGGGCCTGAAGGACCAGTTCAAGCCATGAAGAACGCATTCGCCCTCACGCGCCGTGCGGCGGCTGTCGCGCTGCTCGCCGTGCCATTCCTCGCGCACGCGGCGGACTTCCCGTCCAAGCCCATCCGCTTCATCGTGCCCTACACGCCCGGCGGCACCACCGACCTGGTGGCGCGCACCGTGGGCCAGAAGGTGTCGGAAAAACTCGGCCAGCCGGTGCTCATCGACAACCGCGGCGGCGCGGGCGGCAACATCGGCATGGACGCCGTGGCCAAGGCCGCGCCCGATGGCTACACCATCGGCTTCGGCGCGATCTCGACCAATGCGCTGAACCCGCACATCTACAAGTCGATGGCCTTCGATCCGCGCAAGGATTTCACGGCGATCAGCCTGCTGGGCACCTCGACGATCGTGCTCGAAGTGCCGGCGAGCTCGCCGATCCGGTCGGTGCCCGACCTGATCGCCGCCGCGAAGAAGAACCCCGGCCTGCCCTACGCCACCGCGGGCGCCGGCACGTCGATGAACCTGGCGGGCGTGATGTTCGCGCAGATGACCGGCACCGAGCTCGTGCACGTCGCCTACAGAGGAAGTGGCCCGGCCATCACCGACATGCTGGGCAACAACATCGGCGTGATGTTCGACAACCTGCCGGCCTCGCTGCCGCACATCCAGGCCGGCAAGCTGCGCGCGCTGGCGGTCGCCGGGCCGACGCGCTCGCCGTCGCTGCCCGACGTGCCGACGATGGCCGAAGCGGGGCTGAAGGGCTATGCACTCGATCCGTGGTTCGGCGTGTACGGGCCGGCGAACCTGCCGGCGCCCGTCGTGAAGGCGCTGAACGAAGCCTTCGTCGAAGCGCTCGCGATGCCCGACGTGAAGGCCAAGCTGCAGCAGGCCGGCTTCTCGCCGCGCGGCTCCACCGCGCAGGAGCTGGCGACGCTCACGCAGACCGAATACCAGCGCCTGGGCGAGGTCGCGAAAAAAGCCGGCATGACCGCGGACTGAAGCACACCTTCAACCGTTCACGCTGGGCTTGTCGAAGCGCCGCGCAAGACTTCGACAAGCTCAGTCCGAACGGTTGCCGCACCGAACCGAACGAACCGAACACAGAAAACGAAAGCCATCCATGACGACCGCACTGAACGCCACCCATGACCCCAAGCTGCGCAGCTGGGTCGCCTCGGCCAACGAGGCCGGCACCGACTTCCCGATCCAGAACCTGCCCTTCGGCCGCTTCCGCACGGCGGGCAGCAGCGAAGCTTTTCGCATCGGCGTTGCCATCGGCGACCAGGTGCTCGACCTGAAGGCCGCGGGGCTCATCGACACCGACGACATGAACGCGCTGATGGGCGCGAGCGCGAAGGACCGCCAGGCCCTGCGCGCCGCGATCTCCGCCGGCCTCGCCGAGGGCAGCAGCAAAGAGGCCGCATGGTCGAAGGCGCTGCTGGCGCAAGTCAAGGCGGAGATGACCGTGCCCTGCCGCATCGGCGACTACACCGACTTCTATACGGGCATCCACCACGCGACCACCATCGGCAAACTCTTTCGCCCCGATCAGCCCCTGATGCCCAACTACAAGTGGGTGCCGATCGGCTATCACGGCCGGGCGTCATCCATCGGCGTGAGCGGCCAGGTCTTCAAGCGCCCGCAGGGCCAGACCAAGGCGCCCGATGCGGCCGAGCCGAGCTTCGGCCCTTCGAAGCGCCTGGACTACGAACTGGAGCTGGGCTTTCTCGTGGGCCGCGGCAATGCGCTGGGCGAACCGATCGCCATCGGCGACGCCGAAGACCACCTCTTCGGCGTGACGCTGCTCAACGACTGGTCGGCGCGCGACCTGCAGGCCTGGGAATACCAGCCGCTCGGTCCGTTCCTCGCGAAGAACTTCGCAAGCACCCTCTCGCCGTGGATCGTGACGATGGAGGCGCTGGCGCCGTTCCGCGCAAAGTTCGAGCGGCCCGCGCAAGATCCGCAGCCGCTGCCGTACCTCGATGCACCGTCCAACCGCGAGGCCGGTGCGCTCGACATCACGCTCGAAGTGCTGCTGCAGACCGCGAAGATGCGCGCCGAAGGCGTGCCGCCTGCGCGCCTCACGCGCGGCAACACCACCGAGGCCGCCTACTGGACCGCCGCGCAGCTGGTCACGCACCACACGGTGAACGGCTGCAACCTGCAGCCGGGCGACCTGCTGGGCTCGGGCACGCTCTCGGGCCCGAAGCCCGACGAGGCCGGCTCGTTGATGGAACTCACGCTGGGCGGCAAGCAGCAGATCACGCTGCCCAACGGCGAGAAGCGCACCTTCCTGGAAGACGGCGACACGCTGGTCATGCGCGGCTACTGCGAGCGCGCGGGGGCGGTGCGTATCGGTCTGGGTGAAGTCAGCGGCACGGTGGCTGCCTGAGGTCTGCGTGGTGTCCCCTCTCCCTCCGGGAGAGGGTCAGGGTGAGGGCAGTGGGCCTCACCACATCGTGCGGCCCCGATTGCCGCTCACCCTCACTCCAACCTTCTCCCCAAGGGGAGAGGGAACAAGAGGTTCAGGGTGCCGGGGCGGCAGTCGTCGCCGCCACCGGCCACGCCATTTCGCTCGCCACGCGCGGCTTGCCCATCGGCGCGGCGGCCTTGCCGGTCTTGATGGCGGCCATGTCGGCTTCGCTCGGGTACTGGTCCATCAGCCAGTAGTCGAACACCCGGCGCGCGATGGGGGCGGCAGCGCCGGCGCCCCAGCCCGCGTTCTCCACGACCACCGCGATGGCGATCTTCGGGTTGTTGACCGGCGCGAAGGCCATGAACAACGCGTGGTCGCGCTGGTGTTCTTCGAGCGCGCGGGCGTTGTACTTGGTGTTCTGCGCCTGCGTCACCGCCTGCGCCGTGCCGGTCTTGCCGGCCGCCTGGTAGCCCGCGCCCGCGAACACGCCGCGCGCGGTGCCGGCGGTGACCACGCTGGTGAGGCCCTCGCGCACCACCGCGACGTTGGCCGCCGTGAAGCCGAGGTTTTCCGCCGGCGGTTGCTGCAGCGGCACCACCTGCCCGCTCACCGTGTTGCGCGTGGCCAGCACGAGGTGCGGCTTGTGCTTCATGCCGCCGTCGGCCACGATGGCCGTGGCCTGCGCGAGCTGCAGCATCGTGAAGGCGTTGTAGCCCTGGCCGATGCCCAGCGAAATGGTCTCGCCCGCATACCACTTCTTCGCCTCGGGCCGCTTGTAGGCGTTGCGCTTCCACTCGGTGCTGGGCAGCACGCCGCGCACCTCGCCGCCCAGGTCGATGCCGGTGATCTGGCCGAAGCCCAGCGGCTTCATGAAGTCGTGGATGAGGTCCACGCCCATCTCGTTGGCCAGCGAGTAGTAGTAGATGTTGCTCGAGAGCTGGATCGAGCGGCGCATGTCCACGCCGCCCAGGTTGCCCTCGGGGCTGCCGAATCGGTGGCCGCCGAAGTTGAAGTAGCCGGGGTCGTTCACCACCACGCTGGCGCCACGCTTGCCGGTCTGCAGCGCGGCCATGGCCATGAAGGGCTTGTAGGTCGAGCCGGGCGGGTAGGTGCCGCGCAGCGCGCGGTTGAGCAAGGGCTTGTCGAGCGATTCGCTCAGCTCTTTCCAGCTCTCGGTGTCGATGCCTTCGACGAAGAGGTTGGGGTCGAACGTGGGCTTGCTCACGAAAGCCAGCACCTCGCCGGTCTTGGGGTCGATGGCCACCAGCGCGCCGCGGCGCTCGCCGAACATGTCTTCCACCAGCTTCTGCAGCTTGATGTCCAGCGACAGCATGACCGTGTTGCCGGGCGTGGCCGGGTGGCTCGCGAGCCGGCGGATGGCGCGTCCGCCCGCGGAGGTTTCCATCTGCTCCACGCCGGTCTGGCCGTGCAGCGTCTTCTCGTAGCTCTGCTCGATACCGAGCTTGCCGATGTAGTCGGTGCCCTTGTAGTTGGCCTGCTCTTCTTCTTCCCAGTCTTCCATCGCGGTCTTCTCGCGCTGGTTGATGCGGCCGATGTAGCCGAGCACGTGCGAGCCGGTCTCGCCGTTGGGATAGTTGCGGAACAGGCGCGCCTTGATCTCCACGCCCGGGAAGCGGTAGCGCTGGGCCGCGAAGCGCGCCACTTCTTCATCGCTCAGGCGGGTGCGGATCGGGATGGAGTCGAAGCTGCGCGAGTCCTCGCGCAGGCGCTTGAAACGGCGGCGGTCGCGCGGCGAGACTTCCAGCACCTGGGTGAGGTTGTCGATGGTCTCCTCGACATCGTTCACCTTGGAGGGCGTGATCTCCAGCGTGTAGGCCGAGTAGTTCGAGGCCAGCACGATGCCGTTGCGGTCCAGGATGAGGCCCCGGTTGGGCACCACCGGCACGATGGCCGTGCGGTTGCTCTCGGCCTGCTCGGCCAGGTCTTCATGCCGCGTGACCTGCAGGTAGATCAGCCGCGCGCTCAGCAGGCTGAACGCGAACAGCACCGTCAGGCCGATCACGATCACGCGGCGCTTGAAGCGCGCGAGGTCGGCAGCGACGTTGCGGATTTCGGTCATGGCGGTGGGAGCTTAGGCGCGTGCTAGTGCAAGTCAAGTGCAGTGGCAGACGGGCCGCGCCTCCCTCTCAAGGGTGGACTCACGCGCAGCGAAGCGAAGTGAAAAGCCGGGGGCACCATGACTAGAGGGGGCGGTTCTCGTCCGGTTCCGGGGTGCGGCGCTGAGGGGCGAGCAACAGCGCGCTCGCCAGGGGCCACAGCATCGCCTCCACGCCCGGCGAGATCAGCACCGTCCAGCCCGGGAACACGCCGCCGCCGATCATCCGCGTGATGACCTCGATCAACTGCGACAGCGCAAAGAGCGGCAGCACCTGCAGCGCCTGCGACAGCACCGGGTACCAGAGCAGGCGCCGGTGGATCGTGATCGCGAAGAAGCCCAGCGTCGTGTAGGAGAGCGCATGCTGGCCGAGCATGGAGGCCTGGTGCACGTCCATGCAGAGGCCAAACACGAAGGCCGCGCCGATGCCCACGCGCGAGGGCTGGTGCACGCCCCAGAACACGATCACCAGCGCCAGGAGGTCGGGCATCCAGGCGGCACGGCCGATGGGGATCATGTTGACCAGGAGCGCCACGACGAGGCTGGTCCACATGAAGAGCGGGCTGACGGGCAGCAGGAGCTGCTGCTGGCCGGGGCGCTTGATCATCGGCCGCCTCCTGGTTTTTTCTCGTTCTTGCCGGCGCCGGGCTTGCCTTCGGGGCGCTTGCGCTGCGTGGTCGTGGGCGCGGCCGGCGGCGGTGCCGTGGGCGAACCGGTGGGCTCGAGCACCAGCACGTAGCGCGCAGCGGTCACGCTGGCCAGCGGCACGCAGTAGATGCGGGCAAAGGCCGAATCGGCGCGGCGCTCGATGCGTTCGATCTTCGCGACCGGCAGGCCCGGCGGGTAGATGCCGTCGACGCCGCTGGTGGAGAGCAGATCGCCTTCCTGCAGGTCGGCATTGGCGGCCATGAAGCGCAACTCGAGGCCGCCGCCGTGCGCCGAGGCGTCGCCGAAGGCCACGCTGCGCACGCCCGTGCGCGTGTTCTGCACGGGGATGGCCAGGTCGCGGTCGATCACCAGCGTGACCTCGCTCGTGAAGGGCAGCACCTGCGTGACCTGGCCGAGCACGCCGCGCGCATCGATCACCGGCGAGCCGGCCGCCACGCCGTGCGCGAGGCCCTGGTCGATGACGATCTTGCGGGTGTAGGGGTCGGCCGCGTCGTAGAGCACCTCGGCCGCGCGGCCCGGCGTGGTGGTGGTCTGGCGCAGCTCGAGCAGCTCGCGCAGGCGCGCGTTGTCCTGCGCCAGCGTGTCGGCCTGGCTCGCGCGCTCGGCCTGCATCATGAGCGCCTTGCGGGCGTCGGCCTCGTTGCGCTGGGCGGTCTGCAGGTCTTCGAGGTAGCGGCCGCCGCCCATCATGATCTGCACGGGCTTCAGCGCCACCCACTGCACCGGGTAGAGCACCGCGCCGAGGGTCGCGCGGATCGGCTGCACGATGTGAAAGCGTGCGTCGGCCACCATGAGGAACAGGGAGAGCGCGCCGAAGAAGATCAGCTTGCTGAGTGCCGACTGCCCCTGGTTGAACAGGGGTGGCGCTGTGCGATCGAGCGTGCCCAGAGGCATGAATTCAGACCCGGCGGTGGTGCGGAATCAAATAACAAAAAGCCGGCCCATGCAAGCAGAGGCCGGCGATGAGGACGGGCGTCCGGTCACTCACTCGTGAAGATGCTTCCCAGGCGGTCCATGCGTTCGAGGGCGATGCCGCAGCCGCGCACCACGCAGGTCAGCGGGTCTTCGGCCACGAGCACCGGGAGGCCCGTTTCCTCGGCCAGCAGGCGGTCCAGGTCGCGCAGGAGGGCGCCGCCGCCGGTGAGCATCATGCCGCGCTCGGCAATGTCGGCGCCCAGTTCGGGCGGCGTCTGCTCCAGCGCGTTCTTCACGGCCGAGACGATGTTGTTGAGCGGATCGGTCAGGGCTTCCAGCACTTCGTTGCTGCTGATGGTGAAGCTGCGCGGCACGCCTTCGGAGAGGTTGCGGCCCTTGACTTCCATCTCCTTGACTTCGGAGCCCGGGAAGGCCGAGCCGATGTTCTTCTTGATGACTTCGGCCGTCGGCTCGCCGATCAGCATGCCGTAGTTGCGGCGGATGTAGTTGATGATGGCTTCGTCGAAGCGGTCGCCGCCCACGCGCACCGAGCCCTTGTAGACCATGCCGCCCAGCGAGATCACGCCCACTTCGGTGGTGCCGCCGCCGATGTCCACCACCATCGAGCCCGAGGCTTCGCTCACGGGGAGGCCCGCGCCGATGGCCGCGGCCATGGGTTCTTCGATGAGGTAGACGGAGGTGGCGCCGGCGGCTTCGGCCGCGTCCTTGATGGCGCGGCGCTCGACCTGCGTCGAGCCGCAGGGCACGCAGATGATGATGCGCGGGCTCGGCGTGAGCAGCGTGCGCGGGTGCACCATCTTGATGAACTGCTTGATCATCTGCTCGGTGATCACGAAGTCGGCGATGACGCCGTCCTTCATCGGGCGGATCGCCTCGATGTTGCCGGGCACCTTGCCCAGCATGGCCTTGGCCTCGCGGCCCACGGCCTGGATCACCTTCTTGCCGTGCGGGCCGCCTTCGTGGCGGATCGCGACGACGGAGGGCTCGTCCAGCACGATGCCCTTGTTGCGGGCGAATATCAGGGTGTTGGCGGTGCCGAGGTCGATCGCAAGGTCGGTGGAAAAGTACCGACGGAAAGCTCCAAACATGTGCGGAATCCTCTGAGCACGGCCTGCGCATCGGCAGGTCGTCGCTCTATTTTTGGGTCGTTTGACGGGGTGAATTGATCGTTTTTGGCGCAAAAGCCGGCGCGTTCGCGGGGGTTGCGGCAAAGGCGGGATAATACCCGAATCCCCTCTGATTCCCGTGTTAGCACCCTTCTCGGCGTGCGATTACCTTCGGTTTTTTGACCGGTCCGACCCATGTCCCTTGACGCTTCAGATATCGCACGCATCGCCTCCCTGGCGCGGCTGCAGCTTGCTTCCGACGAAAGCGAGCGCATGCTCAGCCAGATCAATGGCTTTTTTGACTTAGTCGAACGTATGCGTTCGGTCGATACGACGGGCATCGAGCCCTTGGCCCATCCGGTGGCTGCGATCGAGGACATCACGCTGCGCCTGCGCGAAGACGTGGTAAGCGAACCCGACAACCGCGAAGCCAACCAGAAGAGCGCCCCGGCCGTCGAAGCCGGCCTTTTCCTCGTGCCCAAGGTGATCGAGCAATGAGCGGCGAACTGCACCAGATGGGCGTGGTCGCCCTGGCCCGCGCCCTGGCCGAACGCAAGGTCTCGGCCGTCGAAGCCTCGCAGGCGTTTCTCGGCCGCATGAAGGCCCACGAATCGCTCGGCACCTTCGTCGACGTGAACGAAGAAGTCACCCTCGCCCAGGCCCGCAAGGCGGACGCCCTCCTCGCAGCAGGCAACGCCCCGGCACTGGCCGGCGTGCCGATCGCGCACAAGGACATCTTCGTCACCACCGACTTCGCCACCACCGCCGGCTCCCGGATGCTCGCGGGCTACCGCTCGCCCTTCGACGCCACCGTGGTGCGCCGCCTGGCCGAGGCCGGCGCGGTCACGCTGGGCAAGCTGAGCTGCGATGAGTTCGCGATGGGCTCGGCCAACGAGAACGTCGCCGTGCCCGCCGTGGGCCACGACAAGGCCGTGCCGGTGCAGAACCCGTGGAACCGCGAGCGCATTCCGGGCGGCTCCTCGGGCGCCAGTGCGGCGGCCGTCGCGGCACGCCTGGCACCCGCGGCCACAGGCACCGACACCGGCGGCTCGATCCGCCAGCCTGCGTCGTTCTGCGGCGTGACCGGCATCAAGCCGACCTACGGCCGCGCCTCGCGCTACGGCATGGTGGCCTTCGCATCGAGCCTGGACCAGGCCGGTCCGATGGCGCGCTCGGCCGAAGACTGCGCGCTGCTGCTCTCGGCTTTCTGCGGCCCCGATCTCGACCGCGATTCGACCTCGATCGACAAGCCCTCCGAAGACTTCGGCCGCGCGCTGAACGACTCGCTCCAGGGCCTGCGCATCGGCGTGCCGAAGGAGTTCTTCGGCGAAGGCGTGGCACCCGGCGTGCGCGCCGCGATCGACGCAGCCCTCGCCCAGTACGAGAAGCTCGGCGCCAGGCGCGTCGAGGTCTCGTTGCCGCGCACCGAGCTGTCGATTCCCGTGTACTACATCCTCGCGGCCGCAGAGGCGTCGAGCAACCTGAGCCGCTTCGACGGCGTGAAGTTCGGCCATCGCGCGAAGCAGTACAAGGACCTGTCCGACATGTACGAACGCACGCGCGCCGAGGGCTTCGGCGACGAGGTGAAGCGCCGCATCATGATCGGCACCTACGTGCTCTCGCACGGCTACTACGACGCGTACTACCTGCAGGCGCAGAAGGTGCGTCGCATGATCGCGGACGACTTCCAGCAGGCGTTGAAGCAGTGCGACGTGATCGCCGGCCCCGCCGCGCCGACCACCGCATGGAAGATCGGCGAACACGGCGACGACCCGGTGGCCGACTACCTGGCCGACATCTTCACGCTGCCCGCATCGCTCGCCGGCCTGCCGGGCATGAGCGTGCCTGCGGGCTTCGACAGCGGCATGCCCGTCGGGCTGCAGCTGATCGGCAACTACTTCGGCGAAGCGAAGCTGCTCAACGCAGCGCACCGCTTCCAGCAGTCCACCGACTGGCACACGCGCACGCCGGAGGGCTTCTGAAATGAGCGAGACCGTGAACACCTTCGAAGCACAGCAACAAGGCCGCCCGACCGGCCCGCTGGTGCGCGGCTATGAAGTCATCATCGGCTTCGAGACGCACGCGCAACTCTCGACCGCGAGCAAGATCTTCAGCCGCGCCTCCACCGCCTTCGGCGCCGAGCCCAACACGCAGGCCTGCGCCGTGGACCTCGCGCTGCCGGGCACGCTGCCGGTGATGAACAAGGGCGCGGTCGAACGCGCCATCAAGCTGGGTCTCGCGCTCGGCTCGCACGTCGCGCCGCGCAGCGTTTTTGCGCGCAAGAACTACTTCTACCCCGACCTGCCCAAGGGCTACCAGATCAGCCAGTTCGAGATCCCGGTCGTGCAGGGCGGCTCGGTGTCGTTCTTTCTCGGCGAAGAGAAGAAGACCGTGCGCCTCGTGCGCGCCCACCTCGAGGAAGACGCGGGCAAGTCGCTGCATGGCGCCAGCTTGTATCAACTGGCGCATCTTGGCGACGAAGACGAAGCGAACTATGTGCCCATGACCAGCGAGCTGGACCTGTTCAAGCTGAGCGGCATCGACCTGAATCGCGCGGGCACGCCGTTGCTCGAAATCGTGACCGAGCCCGACATGCGCTCCACCGCCGAGGCCGTGGCCTATGCGAAGGAACTGCACAAGATCGTGACGTGGATCGGCATCTGCGACGGCAACATGCAGGAAGGCAGTTTCCGCTGCGATGCGAACGTGTCGGTGCGCAAGCCCGGCGAAAAGCTCGGCACGCGGCGCGAGATCAAAAACCTGAACAGCTTCAAGTTCATGCAGCAGGCGATCGACTACGAGATCCGCTGGCAGATCGACGAGATCGAGGACGGCCGGAAGATCGAGCAGGCCACGGTGCTGTTCAACGCCGACACCGGCGAGACGCGCGCAATGCGCGCCAAGGAAGATTCGGCCGACTACCGCTACTTCCCCGATCCGGACCTGCCGCCGCTGGTGATCGCGGACGACTGGATCGAACGCGTGCGCAGCGAGATGCCCGAGCTGCCGCGGGCGATGGCCGAGCGCTATGTGCGCGACCACGGGCTGTCGGAATACGACGCCACGCAGCTCACGCAAAGCACCGCGCTCGCAGGCTACTTCGATGAAGCCGTGAGCGCCGGCGCAGCGCCCAAGCTCGCAAGCAACTGGATCACCGGCGAGATGGCGCGCCGCCTGAACGCCGCCGAGATCGGCATCGAGGCCGCGCCCGTCAAGGCACTGCAACTGGCCCAACTGATTCAACGCATCGCGGACGGCACCATCTCGAACAGTGGCGCCAAGCAGGTGTTCGAGGCCATGTGGGGCTGGGCCCATTCCGGCGGCGATACCTCCGGTGGTGTCGACGACATGATCGAGAGTCTCGGCCTCAAGCAGATCAGCGACACAGGCGCACTCGACGCGATCCTCGACGAGGTCATCGCCAAGAACCAGAAGAACGTCGACGAGTACCGCGCCGGCAAGGAGAAAGCGCTGAACGGGCTCGTAGGCCAGGTGATGAAGGCCAGCGGCGGCAAGGCCAACCCGGCGCAGGTCACCGAGTTGCTGAAAGCCAAGCTGGGCTGATCGACGAGCCCCGGGGCCATCACGGCCCCGGCGGGTTCAGCGCGGCGCAGCGGCAGCCGTGCTCGGGGCCGGACCCCAGAGCGGCTTCAGACGCGCGCGCTCTTCATCGAAGCGCGCATTCACACGCTTCTTCTCTTCTTCCTGCTCGGCAATGAAGCGGTTCTGCACCGCCACGCTCTGCGCGTTGTCTTCGAGCTTGCGGCGCATGGCGCCCGGCGCCTTGCTCGTGTCCTTCTTGTAGAACTCGAGTTCCTCGTCGATCTTCTTGCGGTCTTCCCCCAGCTCGGCGATGCGCTTCTGCGCCGCCTGGATCACTGCGTCGACCTGCGACAGTGCCTGGTCGCGCTCGCGGTCGTGCGAAGCGGCGCTGGGGTAGCGCACCAGCAGCGCGCGCTCGCGACGGCGCTCGTCGGTCGCCTTGGCCGCCTGCACGGCGGCTTCGCGGGCGCGGTCTTCGCGCTCGGCCATCTCGCGTGCCGAATACGTGGGCTCGATCTTGCGGCGCGTGAGACCGCTCGGGCTCAGCTCGCGCTGCTCGCGGTCGCTGCAATCGGCAATCGGCCGGTCCGCGGTGAGCGTGCGGCCGCGCGCGTCGGTGCAGGTGTAGATGCCGCCGGCGGGCGCGTCCTTCTGTGCGTGCACCGCACCGGAGAAAAGGATGGCCGTCAGAAAAGAGAACGACGCCACCGCCAGCAGGCGGTTGGGCTTGCCGTGATCGCGTGTACGCATCGCTGTTGTTCCTCAGCTCGCGCCGTAGCGCGTGCGGTAGGCCAGCACGCGTTCGCGGTGCGCGCCCAGGTCGGCCGCGGCATCGCCCGAGAGGTAGCTCAGCAGGTCGTCCAGCGTGGCGATGGCGATCACCGCGAGGCCCAGCTGGTTGCGCACGTACTGCACGGCGCTGTGGTCCACGTCGACGCCGTTCTCGGTGGCTTTTTCCTGCCGGTCGAGCGCGATGGCCACGGCATGCGGCGTGGCGCCGGCGGCCTGGATCGCGGCGATCGATTCGCGCACCGCGGTGCCGGCGGACATCACGTCATCCACGATCAGCACGCGGCCCTTGAGCGGCGCGCCCACCAGGTTGCCGCCCTCGCCGTGCGCCTTGGCTTCCTTGCGGTTGTAGGCAAAGGGGTAGTTGCGGCCGCGCCGGGCCAGCTCGGCCGCTACCGTGGCGCCCAGCGGGATGCCCTTGTAGGCGGGGCCGAAGATCATGTCGAATTCCAGGCCGCTCTCGATCAGGCGGTCTGCATAGAATCCCGCAAGCCGCGCGATCTTGGCGCCGTCGTCGAAGAGTCCCGAATTGAAGAAATAAGGACTCATCCGGCCGGCCTTGGTCTTGAACTCGCCGAAGCGAAGCACGCCGGCATCGAGCGCGAACTGGACGAAGTCCTGCGCCACCGCGCTGCTTTTTTCACCATCTACAGCCATCGGGAAATTCCTTGTGTTCAAACTGACCAGTCTCAATCTCAATGGCCTGCGTTCGGCGACCACCAAGGGCGTCGCCGATTGGGTGGCCGAACTTGCGCCGGATTGTATTTGCATGCAAGAGATCCGGGTCCAGGCGAGCGACATCGAAGGCCGCTTCGAGGAAATGGCCGGGCTCAAGGGCCACTTTCACTTCGCCGAGAAGAAGGGCTACGCCGGCACCGCGATCTACACCAAGCACGCGCCGAGCCAGGTCATCGTGGGCTGGGGCGATGCCGAGTTCGACGCCGAAGGCCGCTACCTCGAACTGCGCTTCGACACACCCAAGCGCAAGTTCTCGGTCATCAGCTGCTACTTCCCGAGCGGCAGTTCGGGCGAGGAGCGGCAGGAGGCGAAATTCCGTTTCCTGAAGGGCTTCTTTCCGTATCTCATCGCGCTCAAGAAGGAGCGCGAGTTCGTTCTCTGCGGCGACATCAACATCGCGCACAAGGAGATCGACCTGAAGAACTGGCGCGGCAACAGGAAGAACAGCGGCTTCCTGCCCGAGGAGCGCGCGTGGATGACCAGGCTGCTGGACGCCGGCGCCGAGGGCGCGGGCCTGGTGGACGTGTACCGCATGCTCAAGCCCGAGACCACCGACGAGGCCTACACCTGGTGGAGCAACCGCGGCCAGGCCTATGCGAACAACGTGGGATGGCGGCTGGACTACCACCTGGCCACGCCGGCCATCGGCGCGCTCGCGCGCACCGAGGCGATCTACAAGACCATCAAGTTCAGCGACCACGCCCCGATCACGGTCGAGTACGACTTCAAGCTCTGACCCTGCTTTGGCGAAGCGGCCTGCCTAGCCGCAGCAGCCGCCCATCATTTGACCGCGGCGGTAGAACGGCCCGAGGTCGTCCGCCAGCGCCTTGACGGTTTCGCGCCACGACGTGGCGCCGGCACGGCCCCCGGCCAACGCGCTGCGCATGCGCGCCAGCAGCTCGGCGCGCAATGCGGGCTCGTCGACGCCCTGCACGCGGCCCGCATCGACCACCACGCGCCCGCCGACCAGCACCTTGGCAATGTGGCTGCCGTTGGCCCGCGCCAGCAGCAGGTCGAGCGGATCGGTATCGGCGAAGAGCGCGTCGTCGTCGAGCGCGTCCCAGTCCAGCAGCACCAGGTCGGCCGCGGCGCCGGGCGCGATGGGGCCGCCCGAGGCCAGGCCGCCACGCATGCCATGCACGCTGCGCGGGCCATTGCGCGAAGCGAAGGCCCAGAGCTGTTCGCGCGTCATCGTGGTGTCGTAGCCCCAGCCCCGGTGCAGCGAATACGCGAGCCGCATTTCGCGCAGCGCGTCGTCGTCTTCATCGAAGGCCATGCCGTCCAGGCCCATGGCCACGCGGCACCCGTGCTTCAGCATCTCGGGCACCGGCGCGATGCCCGACTTGAGCCCCAGGTTCGAACTGGTGTTGACCGCGATGGTCGCGCCACGCTCCGCGATCAGCGCCAGGTCCTCGGGCCGCGCCCAGGCGCAATGCGCGAGCGTGAGGCGCGGCGTCAGGAGGCCGATGTCGTCGAGAAAGCGGACGATGCCGCCGGGGTAGTTCGCATCGGCCCAGTCGCGCTGATAGCGCGTTTCGAGCAGATGCATGTGAACCGGACGGCCCGTGTCGACCGATGCCTGCGCGATCGCCTCGAGCAGCGGCGTGCTGCACCACTGCACCGCGGTCGGGCCGTACTGCACGGTCACGTGTTCGCCATGGCCGCCCTCCTCCACCATGCGTGCGACCTCGTCGACCAGCGCGAGCTGCCGGGCAGGCGCCACCGGCTTCACCGCGAGCCGCTCGGCCACCGCATCGCGGATGCCCGGGCGCAGCGCCGCCAGCACGGTCGCGTCGTCGCAGTAGGCGATGCCATGGCGGTCGCGCATCGCGATGGCGAAGCCGATGCGCACGCCGACATCGCGTGCCGCGCGCGCCACCGCCTGGGCCTCGTCGACGTAAGCCATGCCGCCTTGCACGCGCGTGTAGTGGACCATCAGGTTCGCCACGCCGTGCTTCGCCGAACGCGCGAACGAAGTCGCAGCGCAGAGGTAAGGGTCCATGCCCGGCACCACACCGAGGAACGGCAGCCAGCTTTCCAGCGGCTGGCCGAAGGCGCCGAGCGTGGCGCTGCGAAAGGTGCGCGCATGGTCGTGCGCATTGGCCAGCGCCGGCAGCGCGAGCAGGCGCGGCGCGCCGGCGCCCGGCTCGTCCGCCAGCGGCACGACCGACTGGATGCGGCCGCCCTCCAAGGCGATGCGCACATCGGATTGCGCAGGCTGCGCGCCGGGATCGGCCAGCAGCCATGCGCAGTCGAGCGGGCCTTCGTGCATGGGAGCGGACATGGCGTTTCCTTCGTCGTCGGGTTGCGTCTATGGACCTATGGCGCGGCGATTCTGCGCTCCGCCGGCGGCGGCAGAAAGCGCCGGTCGAACACCTCGCCAGCCGCAGGCGCACTCGCCAATTCGAATGCCTCCTTGACCTGCGCAATGGCGCGCGTCATGCGTGCATCGCTCACATCGCCCATGCCATGGGCCGCGACCTCGGGCGTCAGCATCACGGTGCGCAGCGTGTACAGCAGGCGCCGTTTCTCCAGCGCCTGGTTGAGCAGCGGCTCGCGCTTCATCAGCGCGGCGATGGCCGCGTCGGGGTCGGCCACCGTGTCGCGCAATGCCTTGTTGACGGCGCGCACGAGTCCGGCCACGGCCTGGGGCCTGTCCTTCAGGAACTGGCGGGACACCAGCACGCCGTTGCCGTACAGGTCGACGCCATGGTCGCCGTAGTGGAACCAGCGGATGTCCTTGTCCGGGTCCACGCCCTGCGCCACCAGGTTCATGTAGCTCGTCACCGAGAACACGGCCGAGCCTTCGACATGGTCCTTGACCATCATCTGCTCCTGCAGGTTGGGCGCCATGTGGGTCCACTTGACCTTGCTGGCGTCCACGCCGTTTTTGGCCGCCATCAGCGGGAACATGCGCAATGCGGCGCCGCCGGCCGGCGAGCCCAGCGTGCGGCCCTCCAGGTCCTTGAGCGTCTTGATGGGGCTGCTTGATTTCACGATGAGTGCGAAGGGCGCGCGGTTGTAGATCATGTAGACCATCACGGGTGCGGCGCCGGGCTTGGCGGCCGCGTTCTGCACGATCGCGTTGACGTCGCCGAAGCCTGCGTCGTAGGCGCCGGCCATCACCTTGGTCACGGCCGCCCCGGAGCCGTCGCCCTGGTCGATGGTCACCGCGAGCTTCTCGGCCGCGAAGTAGCCCCGGTCTTCGGCCAGGTAGTACCAGGCGTGGATGCCCTGCAGCTTCCAGTCGAGGACGAACCGGACGGGCGTGAGCGACTGGGCCTGCGCTTCGCGCACCGGGAGTGCCGCGAGCGACGCGCCCAGTGCGGCGGACAAGGCCACGACCGCCGTGCGGCGCGTGACAGGAGAGGAGGAAGAAGACATGCAAGGTTCCTTGGAATGAATCAGATGGCTTCGAAGAGAACGTCCTGCGCGCCTTCCCACAGCACCTGGGTGCCGAGCGCGCGCAACTGCTCCCGCCCTTCGACGACGGTGAGGAAGTGATTGCCCGCGAGCGTGCCCATCTTGCTGGCGAAGCTGCAGGCGCCGTAGGCCAGGATGATCTCGGTCTCGCTGTAGCCGCCGGGGTAGAACAGGATGTCGCCCACCGACGGATGGCTGGTGTGGTTCTCGAAGCCCACGCCCAGCTGGAAATCGCCCATCGGCACCCAGCAGCCCTCGCCGCTCCAGCGCACGTGGATGAGCTTCTGCCGGTAAGGCAGCAGCTCGCGAAAGGCCGCCACGGTGAGCGGCGCGTCGGGGTGCGTCTGTGCCACGAAGCGCAGGCCGCCGGCGGTGATCCGGATGAGATCGTTCATGACGTTCACGCCGTTCATGCCATCGCCATGTCGGTCTTGCGCTGGGCCCAGCCCGTCGTGCGCCGCTCGACCAGCGAAGAGATGGCATACAGCGCCACGCCCATCGCCGCGAGCAGGAAGAGCCCCGCGAACACCATCGGCACGTCGAAGTTGCCGCTGGCGATCATCATCACCGTGCCGATGCCCTTGTTGGCCGCGACCGTCTCGCTCAGCACGGTGCCCACGAAGGCCAGCGTGATCGCGATCTTGAGCGAGGCGAACAGATAAGGCAGCGCGCGCGGCAGGCCCACGTTCCACAGGATGTCGCGCTTTCTCGCGCCCAGCACGCGCAGCACGTCTTCCAGCTCGGGCTCGGTGCTCGCAAGGCCGGTGGCCACGTTGACCACCACCGGAAAAATGCTGATCACCATCGAGGTCAGGATGGCCGGCACCGTGCCCGCGCCGAACCACACCACGAAGAGCGGCACCACCGCCACCTTCGGGATGCTGGAGAAACCCACCAGCAGCGGATAGGTCACGTCGTAGGCCAGCTTCGACGAGCCGATCACCACGCCGATGACGATGCCCGCCCCCACGCCCAGCACGAAGCCGGCGAGCGTGGTGTAGAGCGTCTGCACGGTGTGCGGCCACAGGAGCGGCATCTTCTGGATCAGCACCAGCGCGATCTGGCTCGGGCGCGGCAGGATCAGGTCGGACACGCCGAAGGCCAGGCACGCCACCTCCCACAGCACGAAGAAGCCGATGAGCGCGCCCGCGGAAAGCAGGCGCTGCCGTGTGCGCGGCGCGATCATGCGGCCACCGCTTCGAGCGCAGCGGCCGGCACGGCATCGCTCTCGCGGCGCGCGTCGGCAATGCGCATGCGCAACTGCTGCACCAGGCTTGCGAACTCCGGCGCATAACTGCTCTCCAGCGTGCGCGGCCGCGCGAAGCCCACCTCGCGCGTCTCGAGAATGCGCCCCGGCCGCGCGCTCATCACGCAGATGCGGTTGGCCAGGTAGGCAGATTCGCGCAGGTCGTGCGTCACCAGCAGCACGGTCGGCCGCTTGGCGATCCACAGCGTCTGCATGATGTCCCACAGCTCTTCGCGCGTGAACTGGTCCAGCGCGCCGAAGGGCTCGTCGAGCAGCAGCAGCTCGGGCTCGTGCACCAGCGCGCGGCACAGCGAGGCGCGCTGCAGCATGCCGCCCGAAAGCTGCCACGGCCGCTTGTCGCCGAAGCCCTTCAGGCCCACCTGCGCGAGCAGCGCATCGGCGCGCTCGGCGTATTCGCCGCGCTTCTTGCTGCGGTAGTGCTGCCGGAAGGGTTCGACGATCTTGAGCGGGATCATCACGTTCTCGCGGATCGTGAGCCACGGCAGCATGGTCGGGTTCTGGAAGGCGAGGCCGATGCGAAGGCGCGGCGCCGGCGACGCATGCGTGCCCGCCGGGCCCAGCGTGCCGGCCGCGCCCATCTCGCGTCCGCCGGCGATCACCGCGCCCGCGCTCGGCCGCAGCAGGCCGGCCACCAGCTTCAGGATGGTCGACTTGCCGCAGCCGCTCGGCCCCACGAGCGCGACGAAGTCGCCCTTCTCGATGTCCAGCGTCGTATGGTCCAGCGCGATGGTGCCGCCGCCATAGCGCAGCATCACGTCGGACAGTTGGATGAATGGGTTGCCCATGAGGTCCTTCAAGAGGAAGAAGAAAAAGCCGCGTCGTCGTCCATCCGCAGGATCGCGGCCACCGGGCCGCCGCCCGCGGGGCCCTGGTGCTCGGCGCCGCCCGACACGTACAGCGCCGTGTGGCCGGCCACCGAGGCCAGCACGCCGCCCACCACGGCGCGCGCATGGCGCGTCGAGTGGATGTCGGAGTCGTTGAGCATGGTGTGGCGGGCGTCGCGCACGCGGCCATCGGGGCTGGCCTCCGCTTTCGCGAGCAGGTTCACCAGCCGCGCAGACAGGGCTTGCGCATCGCGTTCCGCGTCGAGCCCGAAGGCATCGCGCAACAACGCGCGCACGCTGGCCGCGTCGATCGCGTCGCGCATCACCGTGTGGGCGATGCGAAACACCGAGGCGCTGCCTTCCGCCTCGCCCAGCACGATGACGACGTTGCCTTCCAGCTCGATGCCGGCCGAGGCCGAGGCGCGCGCGGAGAACAGCCGCCAGTCGCTCATCACGCTCGCATCGCTGATCTCTTCACGTGCGACTTCGCCCAGTGCAACCGCCACGCCAAGTGCCGACGCGCCGCGCGAATAACCCATCGATTCGTAGCTGTCGTGGGTGGCCGGCGCGGCGCCGCGCGCCAGTGCTGCCGACACCTTGGCCGAAGTGAGCAGCGGGCACTTGACCTGCACGAAGTGCACGTCGTCCGCACTCTGGATGCCCGCATCGCGCATGGCCTCGGCGACGGCGTGCGCGGTGGCGTCGATCTGCGCGGCGCGGCCCATTTCTTCCGGCAGGAAGTCGCGCGTCTGCGCGATGCCGACCACGAGGCGCTTGCCCAGGCCCGCGGGCGCATCGGACACCCAACGCCGCGCGAACACCGTGAAGTGCGGCGACAGCACGCCCTCGGTGCCGCCCGACATCACCAGCGCCACGCGCCCGTGCACCGCTTCGGGCGTGCAGCCGAGTGCAGGGGCGAGCAGGTGGCACCACGCCGTGGACGCGTACTCGCGCGTGAAGTCGTTGACGCAGCCGTTGCCTTCGGTCTTGCCCATCACCGCCACGATGTCGGCCGCAATGATTTCGCCCGCATCGATCAGCGCCTTCACGCCGCTCAGGTCTCCCGGCCCGGTGCAAGGAATGCGCCAGACCCATACCCGCTGGACCTGTGCCGCGCTCATGCGGCATTCCAGTCAACCGGCCCCGAGGGCACGGCTGTTGCAGGCACGCCGGCAGGCGTCTGCAAAATCGCGCTGCTGTAGTGCTCGGTGTTGCGCGGCGCGGGCGCCGGCATCTTCTGCACGCCCTTCACCGAACGACCCCAGCCGACCGCATCGGTCACCAGCTTGCCCTCGCGCATCACGAAGCGCCCGCGCAGCAGCGTGTGCAGCGGATAGCCCTGCACCGCGCGGCCGTTCCACGGCGAGATCTTGCTGATGCTCTGCAGCTTGTTCTGCGACAGCGTGCCCGCGCGCTGCATGTCGACGATGGCGATGTCCGCATGCGCGCCCGGTGCAATCACGCCCTTGGTGCCGTACAGGCCCCAGGCCTTGGCCGGGTTCACCGCGCTCCAGCGCACGTAGTCCATCAACGTGGCGCGCGCGCGGTTCACCTCGGTCAGCATCAGCGGCATCTGCGTCTCGACGCCCGGGAAGCCGCAGTCGCAGTCCCAGATGCTCTCGCGGGTTTTCTCTTCCGGTGCGTGCGGCGCGTGGTCGGTCGCGATCATGTCGAGGGTGCCGTCCATCAGCGCGTCCCACAGCGGCTGGTTGTGGCGCGCCTCGCGGATCGGCGGGTTGAGCCGCATCACGCCGCCGAGCTTCAACATGTGGCTGGTGTTGAGCAGCAGGTACTGCGGGCAGGTCTCGGCCGTCACATCCACGCCGCGGCGCTTGGCCTCGCGCAGCAGGAAGAGCGAATCGGCCGCGCTGTGGTGCGCGATGTGCACGCGCGCGCCGGTCCACTCGGCCAGCGTGAGCACGCGGCCGATCGCCTCGATCTCGGCCACGGCCGGCCTCGCGGCCAGGTGCGCCATCGCATCGATGCGGCCGGCGGCCTTCATCTTCTGCTGGCGGCGCTGCAGGATCGACGAGTTCTCCGCATGCACCACCGTGCGGATTCCCAGCGGCGCGAGCTTCTCGAAGCCTTCGAGCAGCGCGCCGTCGGTGGGCGCGGGCAGGTTGCCGAAGGTGTTGCCGACGAAGGCCTTGAAGCTGGTGACGCCCGCGTCGAGCAACTCTTCGAGCCGGTCGACCGTGTCGTCGCCCAACAGGCCGTGGATGCCGAAGTCGCAATACGACGACTCGGCCGCCTTCTGCTTGATGCGCAGCGCCTCGACGGTGCCGGTCGGCGGGTTGGTGTTGGGCATCTCGAACACCGTGGTCACGCCGCCCAGTGCGGCGGCGGCGGAACCGGTCTTCCAGGTTTCCTTGTTCGGGTAGCCGGGGTCGCGAAAGTGCACGTGGCTGTCGATGGCGCCGGGCAGCAGGAACAGGCCGTCCGCGCGCATTTCCTCGCGTGCGGGCGGCATGGTGTCGTCATGGCCGACAGCCACGATGCGTTCGCCGGCAATGGCCACGCTGGCTTCGATGATCTGGTCCGCGGAGACCACGCGGGCGCCGCGAATGACGAGGTCGACTTCTTTCATCGCGGCCTCCTCAGAGCATCGCCCAGCCGCCATCGACGGGCAGGTCGACGCCGGTGATCTGGCGCGACACGTCGCTCGCCATGAAGAGGCAGGCGTTGGCCACGTCCGCATCGGTGGAGACGCGGCGCAGCGCATAGTCGGCCGCGTGCCGCGTCATCGCTTCTTCCAGCGAGATGCCGAGCTTCTCGGCCATGTTGGCGCACACCTTCTCGCGAAAGCGCGGGCCGTCGACCATGCCGGGCGCCACGCAGTTCACGTTGATGCCGTGCGGCCCGGCCTCCAGCGCAAAGCTCTTGGTGATGCCGCGCAAGCCCCATTTGGAGGCCGAGTACGCCATGCGGCCGGCGCGCCCGCGCATGCCGAAGGTGCCGCCCACGTTCACCACCTTGCCGCTCCTGCGTTCGATCATCCCGGGCAGCACGGCGCGCATGGTGTTGAAGCAGCCGGTCATGTTGAGCTGCACGATCTCGTTGAATTCCTCGCTCGTGGTTTCCCAGCCGGTCTTGCCGATGGGCCCCGAACCGCCGGCGATGTTGACCAGCACGTCGACGCGGCCGAAGGCTTCCAGTGCATGCGCCGCCAGTGCGTCGGTCTGCGCGCCCACGGTGAGGTCGCAGGGCACGACGATCGCCTCGACGCCGAGCGCGCGGGCCTCGGCGGCCACGGGCTCGATGGCGGCGGTGTCGCGCCCGGCCAGCACCAGCCTGGCGCCTTCGCGCGCGAAGGCCAGCGTCACGGCGCGTCCCATGCCCTTGGCCGGGCCGGTGATGAGCGCCACCTTGTCTTTGAGTTGCAGGTCCATGTCGTTTCTCGCTTTCAGTTCGATGTCTTGGAAGGGCGCTCGGCGCGCGCGGGCAGGAAGCTGCGGTCGAACACCTCGGCCGATGCCGGCGTGCGCGGCAGCTGGTTGGCATCGACCACGATGTCGATGCCCTTCTTCAGGCGCGCGTCGTCCACGTCGCCCAGGCCGATGCGGGCGACCTCGGGGTGGCTCATGTCGTTGCGCAGCGTGGCGAGCAGCTTTTCTTTCTCGACCTCGCGCTTGAGCAGCGGCTCGCGCTTCATGACGTGGTCGATGCCCATGTCCGGGTCGGCGATGACCTCCTTCACCGCGCGGTTCAGCGCCTTCACGAAGCCCTGCACCGCCTTGGGGTTCTCCTTGGCGAAGGTGCGCGAGAAGAACACGGCGTTGGAATACAGGTCCATGCCGTTGTCGCCGTAGCGGATGAAGCGCAGGTCCTTCGCGGGATCCAGGCCCATCGCCTTGGCGCTGAAGCTCACGGTGGTCACGTAGCCGAAGGCGGCGTCGATCTGCCCGCGCGTGAGCATCTGCTCGCGCAGGTTGGGCGCCATGTGGGTGATGGTCACCTTGGATGCATCGACCTTGGCGAGCTTGGCGAAGGCCGGGAACAGCTTCAGCGCACCGTCGTTGGCGGGGCCGCCGATGGTCTTGCCTTCCAGGTCCTTGGGCGACCTGATCGGGCTGTCCTGCTTCACCACGAGCGTGAAGGGCGGCGTGTTGTAGAGCATGTAGACCGCCACCGGCGCATCGGCCGGACGCTTGGAGGCCAGGTCGATCAGCGCATTGAGATCGCCGAAGCCCGCCTGGTAGGCGCCGGCCGCGACCTTCGGGATCGAGGCCGCGGAGCCCTCGCCCTGGTCGATCTCGACATCCAGGCCCTCGGCCTTGAAGTAGCCCTTGTCCTGCGCCACGAAGAACCAGGCCTGCGGGCCTTCGTACTTCCAGTTCAGCACCAGCTTGATGGGCACCTGTGCGGCGGCGGGCACGGCCGCCAGGGCCAGTCCGCCGGCGGCAACCAGCGCGGCGAGGGAGCGCACGAGGCGCCCGGTTCCAAAGAGAGACAGTGGCATGGCGAAAGACTCCTAGCGTTTTCTGGAAAGCGAAGACAAAGAAACCAGCAGCGACTCGGCGGTCGCGACGAAGCCGTGCAGTTGCTGCACGATGAAATGGATGCCGCGCGTGACGAAGGCCGGCGACGAGGTGCCGCACGCGTCCTTCAGCAGCACGCAGTCGTAGCCGAGGAAGTTCGCGTCCTGCAGCGTCGAGAACACGCAGCGGTCGGTGTTGATGCCCGCGAACATCAGCGTGGTGATGCCCTGCTGGCGCAGGATGCTGTCCAGCTCGTTGTCCCAGAAGCCGCTCAGGCGGTGCTTGTGGACCGCGATGTCGCCGGGCGCGACGGCCAGCTCGTCGATCACCTGCGCGCCCCACTCGCCCTGCACGAGCGAAGGGCCGTGGTCGATGGGCGAATGCTCGGCATAGCCGACGCCCTCGGCGCTGCGCTTGCCCTTGAACTGCACCGTGGGCGACAGGTTCAGCCGGTCCGCGCGAATGCCCCAGTTGAGCCACACCACGGCGCCGCCTGCCGCGCGCCATGCGGGCAGCAGGCGCGCGATGGCCGCGATCGGCTTGCGCGCCGCACGGATGGCGATGCCCTTCTGCGCGAACCAGCCCTCGGGGTGGCAGAAGTCGTTCTGCATGTCGACCACGACGAGCGCGCTGCGCGCGAGGTCGAACGCGATCGGCTGCGGCTCGGCCGGCATCTGCACCGGCCGTGGCCGCCGGGGTGCGCGCACCAGGCTGACCCGGCCGCCGGCCAGCGTCCACGCGTTATGGGGCGCCGGGCCGAAGCGGGCGGGCGGCTGCTCTGCATTGGTGCGCGAAGGCGCGGATCGGCGTGTCATGCGAGACGGGCACGCAGCCGACGTGCCAGAAGGTGCTCCTGATCCGTACCGATTCACGTACTGTGCGTTGCCGTTGCGGCAACGGTCTGGGCGGCGGCGCTGGCGCGCTTCGTGCAATCGATGCGGGCATGAACCACCTTCGCTTCCTGCGCTACGCAGACGAGGTCGCCCGGGCCGGATCGATCCGCCAGGCCGCCGAGCGGCTGCATGTCGCGCCCTCCGCCGTCAACCGCCGCATCCAGGACCTGGAGGAAGAACTGGGCACGCCGCTCTTCGAGCGATTGCCGCGCGGCATGCGGCTCACCGCGGCGGGCGAACTGTTCGTGCGCTACATCCGGGGGCGCTCGTCGGAGCTGGAGCGGGTGCGCTCCGAAATCGAGGAGCTGCAGGGTCTGCGCCGCGGATCGGTGCGGCTGGTGGCGAGCCAGGCGCTCGCGCCGCGATTCCTGCCGGCGGCCATCAACGACTTCGGCAAGACGCATCCGCTGGTGGGTTTCGATGCGCGCATCGGCGACCACGTGCAAGCCGCCGGCGCGCTGCGCAGTTTCGAAACCGACTTGGCGCTGGTGTTCAACCTCGCGCCGGAGGCCGACATCGAGCGCGTGTGCGCGGTCGAGCAGAAGCTCATGGCCATCATGCACAAGCGCCATCCGCTTGCGAAGGCGAAGACCCTGCGCCTGCGCGACTGCGCCGACCACCCGGTGGTGCTTCCGAACCGCGACACGGGCGGGCGCCAGCTGCTCGAGCGTTTTCTCGCGCGCAGTTCCACCTCGATCCGGGCCATGGTGGAGAGCAACAGCTTCGAGTTCCTGCGCGGCTGCCTGTACGACGGCCAGTCGATCTCGTTCCAGATGGCCATCGGCACCCAGACCGAAGACCCCAACATCGTGGCCAGGGACATCGAGGACCGCGGCTTTCCGCGCGGCGAACTGGTGCTGGCCAGCCTGCGCGGGCGGCAGCTGCCGGTGATCGCCTACGCCTTCGCGGAGTTCCTGCGCAAGCGGCTCACCGAACCCTCGGGTGCGGATGCCCGCTAGCGCGAGAGTGCGGGCAGCGCCTTCACCAGCGTGGCGACGAAGGCCTGCATGGCTTCGGTCTCGTGCGCGCCGCGCTTGGCGATGCGATAGAAGTCGAGCCCGATCTTCGGCTTGACCAGCACGTCGGTGCGCACGCGGTGGCGGCGGCAGGCCGCGAGCGCGAAGGTCGGCATCACGGCCGTGCCGAAGCCGGCCTCGACCATCGAGATCAACGTGCCGAAGAAATTGAAGGTGGGCCGCTGCGCATCGGCGCGGCCGATGGTGGCCAGGTGCTGGTCGATCACCCTCTGGATGGGGTTGCCCGCGGGCAGGCCGATGAGTTCGGCGGTGCGCAATGTGGACCACGGCGCGGTGCCGATGGCGGGCGGCTCATCGGCAGCGTCCGTCGAGGGCATCACGGGCATCACGGGCATCACGCGCATCAGGTGAAAGCGCCCGACCGGCGTGCGCTCCAGCCCCGCCGCCGCCTTGAAGAAAAAGCCGAGCCCCATGTCGGCATCGCCGGCCGCGACCATCGCTTCGACGTCGCGCAGGTCGGCATCGAAGAGGCGCAGGCTCACCTGCGGATGCGCCTCGCGGAACGTGGTGAACACCTGCGGCAGCAGGTGCGAGGACACCAGCGGCGTGGCCGCGATGCGCAAGGTCTGGCGCGCCTCGTCGCCCTCGGCGCCGAGCTGCGCGGCCACGTCGTCCAGGTCGGTGACCAGCCGCTCCACCACCGGCAGCAGCCGGCGCCCGGCCGGCGTGAGGCTGACCACGCGCGTGGTGCGGTCGAAGAGGCGGCAGCCCAGCTGCTTTTCCATCTCGCGGATCAGGATGCTCAACCCCGCCTGCGTGATGTGCGCCTGCTCGGCCGCGCGCGTGAAGTTGCCCAGCCGCGCCACCTGCAGGAAGGCGCGCATCTGGCGGGTCGAGAGGTTCATAAAGATTCATGATAAATCCATAGCACATCTAAATTTCACAAATGGCGAACTTCCGTTCCCAATACGACGCGAGACAAACGCAATCCTTTCGAGAACCATGAACGACAAGCAAGTGATCATCCTGGGCGCCGGCATCGGCGGCCTGACCCTCGCGCTGAGCCTGCACCAGGCCGGCATTCCCTGCCGCGTGTACGAGGCCGTGCCCGAGCTCAAGCCCATGGGCGTGGGCGTGAACCTGCTGCCGCATGCGGTGCGCGAGCTGACCGAGCTCGGCCTGCTGCCGCAACTCGACGCGGTGGGCGTGCGCACGAAGGAGTCGATCTTCTTCACCGAGCACGGCCAGCTGATCTTCCAGGAAGCAGCAGGCGAACATGCGGGCTACGACTGGCCGCAGTTCTCGATCCATCGCGGCGACCTGCAGACGGTGCTGCTCGAAGAGACGCTCAAGCGCCTGGGCGCGGACAGCGTGGTCTGCAACCACCGCTGCACCGGCGTGACGCAGGACGCGGGCGGCGTCACCGTCCACTTCGCCGATGCACCCGCCGTGCGCGGCGCCGTGGCCATCGGTTGCGACGGCATCCACTCGGCCCTGCGCAAGCAGCTCTACCCCAACGAAGGCGCACCGCGCTATTCGGGCGTGAACATGTGGCGCGGCACCACCCGATGGAAGCCGTTTCTCTCGGGCGCGAGCATGGTGCGCGCGGGCTGGCTCGCGGTCGGAAAGATGGTGATCTACCCGATCCGCAACGACATCGATGCCGAAGGCAACCAGCTCGTGAACTGGGTCGCCGAGATCCACGCGCCGCAACCCGCGATGCGCGACTGGAGCCGCACCGGCCGGCTCGAAGACTTTCTCCCGGCATTTGCCGACTGGCATTTCGACTGGCTCGACGTGCCCGCGCTCATCCGCGCCTCGGACACCATCCTGGAGTACCCGATGGTCGACCAGGACCCGCTGCCGCGCTGGACGCACGGCCGCCTCACGCTCCTGGGCGACGCCGCGCACCCGATGGTGCCGCGCGGCTCCAACGGCGCGGGCCAGGCGATCATCGACGCGCGCTTCCTCGCCGGTGCGCTCAAGGACCTGGGCGTCGGCACCGCGGCGCTGGAAGACTACGACCGCGTGCGCGTGAAGGCCACCACCAACGTGGTGCTGACCAACCGCAGCAACCCGCCCGATGCGATCCTGCGCGAGGTGTTCGAACGCTCGGGCGGCAAGCGCTTCGGGCAGATCGAGGATGTGGTGAGCCACGCCGAGCTGCAGGCCATCTCGGACAACTACAAGCGTGTGGCCGGCTACGACCCGGTCGCGTTGAAGGCGCGAGCCTCGTACCTCTGAGCACCGGCAATTTCACAGAACAAGACGGAGACAAGACACCATGCGATTCCTGACCAAGCCCCTCACCGCCCTGCTCGTTGCAGCCAGCGCCGCAGCGGCCCACGCCTGGCCCGAGCAGCCGATCACGCTCGTCGTGCCCTACACGCCGGGCACCGGCATCGACCTCGTCGCGCGCCAGCTCTCGGCCCGCCTGCCCGCGTTGCTGGGCCAGCCGGTGATCGTGGAAAACCTCGCGGGCGCCAGCGGCAACATCGGCAGCGAGAAAGTTGCGCGCGCCAAGCCCGACGGCTACACGCTGATGGTGCAGGTCAACACGCTGGTGATGAACCGCAGCCTCTACAAGTCGCTGAGCTACGACCCCGTGGCCGACTTCACGCCGGTGTCGCTCACCTCGTGGGGCACGCTGCTGCTGGTGACCAACCCGAACGTGCAGAAGGCGACGTCGGTCGCGCAGATGGTGAGCGCGGCCAAGGCGGAACCGGGCAAGCTGACGTATGCCACGCCGGGTGTCGGCACGCCGCATCACTTGTCGATGGCGCTGCTGATGCAAGGCACCGGCACAGAGCTGATGCACGTGCCGTACAAGGGCACGGCCGGCGCGGTGACCGACCTCTTGGGCGGTCGCATCGACTACATGTTCCTGCCGGTGCACGTGGCGCTGCAGCACATCCAGGTCGGCAAACTGAAAGCCATTGCCACCGGCAGCAGCAAGCGCCTGCCGCAACTGCCCGACGTGCCGACGCTCGCCGAAGCGGGCGTGACCGCCGACAACGTGGACATGTGGTACGGCGTGCTCGCGCCCAAGGGCACGCCGCCCGACGTGGTGGCGCGGCTCAACAAGGAGATCGCTGCGGTCCTGAAGCAACCCGAAGTGGCGAAGTCGTTCGAGTCGCAGGGCATGGTGCCGGCGAGTTCGACGCCGGCGGAATTCGGGGCGCTGGTGAAGAAGGATGCGGACCGTTGGGCAATGGTGGTCAAGCGCGGGAACATCACCGCGGACTGAGTTCCTTCAGCGCGGCGCCGTTTTGCCCGCATGCCGCGCCAGATGCACCTGGTGCAGCGTGATCTTGCGCACCTCCGCCTGGCTGGTCTCGATGTGCGCGCGCAGCAGCATCGCGGCCTGATCCCCCCGGTTCGCGCGGATCGCCTTCAGGATCTTCGCGTGCTCCTCGTAGGTCGCCTCGATGCGCGGCTGCTGCGTGAAATCGAGCCGGCGGATGATGCGGATGCGGTCCGTCACGTCGCTGTGCACGCGCGCCATCTCGGCATTGCCCGCAGCGGCCACGAGCGAGCAGTGAAAGGCTTCGTCCCACTGCGCGACCTGCGCCGTGTCGGTGCTGCGCTCGGCCGCGGGCACGAGCCAGATGCCCGCCAGCGTGTCGAGCAGGCTGCGATCGACCCGGTGGTCGGCCTCGCAGATGCGGTGCACCGCCGTGGTCTCCAGCACCATGCGCAAGTCGTAGAGCTGCTCGAACTGGTCGAAGTCGAACGGCAGCACGCGCCAGCCGCTTCGGAACAGCACCTCGACGAAGCCCTCCTGCTGCAATCGGAAGAGCGCTTGCCGCACGGGCGTGCGCGACACGCCGAGCCGGTCGCTGATCTCGTTCTCGGTGAAACGGTCGCCGGGCACGAGGATGAACTCGGCCACGTCGCGCTTGAGCTGCGCGTAGACCTCGTCGGCGCGTGTACGAAAAACGGCCGCATCGGGTGCGGGCGTGGGCGCGGGCGCGGGGGAAGCTGGGCGGGGTCGGACGGTAGACACGTGGGGGATGGTAGTCGCTGGCGCCGGCTTCATGCCGCGTTGTCGAGCGCGGCGAGCAGCGCCGCGCTCGGCGCGGTCCAGCCGACGATGGCACCCTGCGCGCGGATCATGTCGAGCGTCGCCGCCTTGAAGGCCGGGAAGTAGCTCTCGGTGCAGTCCTCCAGCAGCAGGCCGTCGTAGCCGCGGTCGTTGGCTTCGCGCATGCTGGTCTGCACGCAGACCTCGGTGGTGACGCCGCCGAACAGCAGGTGCGTGATGCCGCGCTGCTGCAGCAACTCGTGCAGGCCGGTCGCGTAGAACATGCCCTTGCCGGGCTTGTCGATGACGATCTCGCCCTCGACCGGTGCGAGTGCATCGATGATCTGGTTGCCGGGCTCGCCGGCCACGAGGATTCGGCCCATCGGGCCTTCGTCGCCGATGCGCAGGCTCGGGTTGCCGCGGTGGCGCTTGGCGGGCGGACAGTCCGAAAGATCCGCCTTGTGCGCCTCGCGGGTGTGGACCACCAGGCCGCCGGCCTTGCGCCACGCCGCCAGGGCGGCCTTCGTCGCGGGGACGATCGCTTCGAGTAGCGACACGTCGTTGCCCAGCGTTTCGCCGAAGCCGCCCGGCTCGATGAAGTCCCGCTGCATGTCGATGAGGACCAGCGCCGTGTGCTTCAATTCGAACGCGTAGGCGAAGGGGTTGGCTTCTATGCGCATGCTGGCTCCGGCTCGTGGTGTCCACCGCCCATGTGCGCGCCGATCACGTGCCGCTCGGCATCCGCAGCCGAGGTCTCGAACACGATCTTTCCTTCGCTCATCACGACGATGCGGTCGGCCAGTTCGAGGAGCTCGTCCAGGTCTTCGCTGATCAGCAGCACCGCACCGCCCTTCTCGCGCACCTGCACGATGCGTTCGTGAATTTCCGCGACAGCGGCGAAGTCGAGGCCGAACACCGGGTTCGCCGCGATCAGCACGTTGATGTCGCCGGCCAGTTCGCGCGCGAGCACCGCGCGCTGCACGTTGCCGCCCGAAAGGCTGCGGATCGGCGCGCCCTCGCCCTGCGTCTTGACGCCGTACTCGGCGATCCACTCGCGCGCACGGCTGCGCCAGAACGGGAAGTTCAGCACGCCGCCGCGCGACAGCGGCGGCCTGTCGAAATCGCGCAGCGCCATGTTCTCGGCCACGCTGAGGTCGCCCACGCAGGCGTTGCGCAGCGGCTCCTCGGGAAGGCTGCGCACCTTGAGGCTGCGGTTCTCGGCGCGGCGTGCGTTGTAGGGCTGGCCCCTCACGGTCACGCGGCCGGCCAGCCTCGGGCGCTGCCCGACCAGGGCTTCGACCAGTTCGCGCTGTCCGTTGCCGGAGACGCCCGCCACGCCGAGGATTTCTCCCGCGCGCACGGAAAGGCTCAGGTCGTGCAGCGCGAGCGTGCCGCGGTCGCCCTGCGCCTTGAGGCCTTCGACCTGCAGCGCGACAGGTGCCGCATCGGCCACGGGCTTCCTGACGGCGGGCGATGAAGCCGGTGCGACAACGGCGGCGTCTTCACCGCCCATCATGGCCTGCGCCAATTGCGCCGGGCTCGTGTCCGCCACGCGGCAGTGATGCACCGCCTTGCCCCTGCGCAGCACCGTCACGCTGTCCGCATAGGCCATCACCTCGCGAAACTTGTGCGTGATGATGAGCACGGTGCACATGCCGCTGCGTGCGAATTCGCGCACATGGCCCAGCACCTCGTCGGCCTCCTGCGGGGTGAGCACCGAGGTCGGCTCGTCCAGGATCAGGAGGCGCGGCTTCAGGTAGAGCTGCTTCAACAGTTCGAGCTTCTGCTTCTCGCCCGCCGCAAGCTCCGAAGGCCGCACATCGAGGTCGAGGCTGAAGGGCGTGGTCGCGAGAAAGTCCTTCAGCTCCGCGCGCTTGGTCTTCCAGTCGATCAGCGCGGGCGTCTTGCCGCCAGCCAGCAACAGGTTCTCGGCCACCGTCATGCCCGGTGCCAGCGTGAAGTGCTGGTAGACCATGCCGATGCCCAGCGCACGCGCGACGATGGGGTTGGCGATGTCCTGCTCGCGCCCGTCGACGAGGATGCTGCCCTCCTCCGCGCGCTGGAAGCCGGCCACGCACTTCACCAGCGTGCTCTTGCCCGCGCCGTTCTCGCCGAGCAGCGCGTGCACCGTGCCGGGCTCGACGCGCATGGTCACCTTGTCCATCGCGGTGAAGGCGCCGAAGCGCTTGGTCAGCTCGTAGGTGTCGAGCGCGAGCGCGCCGCTGCCCGCGGGCAGTGCGCCGATGGCGTGGGGCATGGCGCTCATGGGTGCAATCAGCCCAACGCGGCCAGCAATGCCTGCGAGGTCGTGTGCGCACCGAACACGCCGCCCTGCATCGTGATCATCTTCAGCGCCGCGAGATGGTTGCCGTGGTCGGTGGCGGCCGTGCAGTCCGACAGCAGCAGGCATTCGAAGCCGCGGTCGTTCGCATCGCGCATCGTGGTGTGCACGCACACGTCGGTGGTGATGCCCGCGAGGATCAGGTTCTCGATGCCGCGCGTGCGCAGGATCAGTTCGAGGTCGGTCGCATAGAACGAGCCCTTGCCGGGCTTGTCGATCACCACCTCGCCGGGCAGCGGCGCGAGCTCGGGAATGAGCTCCCAGCCCGGCTCGCCGCGCACGAGGATGCGGCCGCACGGCCCGTCGTCGCCGATGCCCACGCCGTTGGCGCCGATCTGCCGCGAGCGCCAGCGCTTGTTGGCCGGCAGGTCCGCAAGATCGGGCCGGTGGCCTTCGCGCGTGTGGATGATGTGAAAGCCCAGCGGCCGCAGCACAGCGAGCGTGCGCGCAATCGGCTGGATGGGTGCCTGCACCAGCGCGAGGTCGTAGCCCATCACATCGACGTAGCCGCCCTTGCCGCAGAAGTCGGTCTGCATGTCGATCACGACGAGCGCGGTGTTCTCGGGGCGGAGATCACCGTTGTAGGGCCAGGCATACGGCTCGGAAGCGATGGTGGTCATGGCGGTGCTCATCCTTGGTAGTTGCGTTCCGGCGGCGCAAAGCCGCAGCTCGTGCCGTCGGTCACCTTCACGTCGGCGCTCCACGGCAGCTTGTAGGTGCCGGCGGCCATGTCGTGCATGTAGGTGTAGGGGCAGTCCTGCGCGCCGCCCTTCACCGCGACGTAGCCGCGGTGGTAGAGCTGGTAGATGTTGTTCTCCACGCCCCAGCCAGTGCGCGCTTCGCGCACGAGGTCGGGCCGCAGTTCGGCGGTGATGATTTCGTCGACGCGGCCGCCGCCCTCGACCAGCACCGTGCCGTCGAAATTGCAGAACATGCCCTCGCCCATCGAATCGAAACTGCCGTCGCTGCCGCACAGGCACACGCTCGCGGTGTAGGCGAGGTTGCAGAAGGCGTTCGATTGGTTGGTGATCTTCCACGCGTGGCGGATCGGCGCGGTGTAGCCGGCCGTGCGCAGGATGATGTCGGCGCCCTTGTACGCGGCCTCGCGCGCCATCTCGGGGAACATGCCGTCGTGGCAGATGATGAGCGCAAGCCTGCTGCCGTTGGGTCCGTCGCACACCGGAATGCCCAGGTTGCCGGGCTCCCACGGCTCGACCGGCACCCACGGGTGCAGCTTGCGGTAGTAGAGCTTGATGGCGCCCTGGTCGTCGATGATGAGCCCGCTGTTGTACGGGTTGCCGCCGGGGTTGGCTTCCATGATGGAGAAGCAGCCCCAGATGCGGTGCTCGACACAGGCGCGCTTGAAGGCCGCGACCTCGGGGCCATCGAGCGTGCACATGATCTCGCGGTTCGTGTCCATCGAGAGGCCGTGCAGCGCGTACTCGGGGAACACCACGAGGTCCATGGTCGACTGGTTGCGGCGCGCCTTGCCCACCATGTCGCAGATGCGCTGCGTCTGCGCGGCCAGGTCGGCCGGCGTCTTCACGTTCGGCAGCTGCAGCTGCACCAGGCCGACGACGACGCCGTGCGCCGATTTGTTGAGGCCACCCAGACCGCTCATGGTGTTCAGTTCCTTGTCGATGAAAGTTCGCCGGGGCTGCCGATGGCGGCGCTGCCCGGCTTGCAGGTGAGCACCAGGATCACCAGCGTGAGCACATAGGGCACGGTGTTGAAGAGGTGGTAGCCCCAGCCGATGCCGATGGACTGCAGCGCGGGGCCGATGGCGCCCGCACCGCCGAAGAGAAAGGCCGCGCCCACGCAGCGCAGCGGGCTCCAGCGCGCGAAGATCACCAGCGCGACGGCGATCAGGCCCTGTCCGCTGGAGATGCCTTCGTTCCAGCTGCCCGGATAGAACAGCGTGAGCGATGCGCCGCCGAGCCCGGCGATGAAGCCGCCCGCCGTGGTCGCCGCGATGCGCAGGCCCGAGACCGAGTAGCCGAGTGCGCGCGTGGCCTGCGCCGAATCGCCGGCCATGCGCACCAGGAGGCCGGCGCGCGTGCGCGCGAAGCCCCACCAGAGCAGCACCGCGAGCGCCACGCCGATGGGCACGAGCGCATTGAGTTGCAGCGCCGAACGCACCACCGTGTTGTCGCTCCAGAAGCCCAGCGGTATCGCGGGGATCTGCGGCGCCTGCGGTTGGATCAGCGGCTTGCCGAGATAGAACGCCAGGCCTGTGCCCAGCAGCATCAACGCGATGCCGGTCGCCACGTCATTGACGCGATCGAGCGAGCACAGGAGGCCGTGCAGCAGCGCGAGCACAGCCCCGGCCATCGCACCGATCAGCACACCGAGCCAGGCCGAATCGGTGAGGTAGGCACCGCCGAAAGCCGCCATCGCCGACAGCACCAGCACGCCTTCGAGCCCGAGGTTGATGCGCCCCGATTTCTCGGTGAGGCATTCACCCAGGCTCACGAAAAGAAAAGGCGCGCCCACGCGCAGTGCGCCGCCGACGATGCCGGCTGCGAGCGCGATCCATTGGTCGGCGGTCATGCGGGGCTCCCCGAGGCGCGGAACATGCGCGCGCGCAGCGCCTTCCAGTCGATCATGCGCAGGCCCTCGCTCGCAAGGATCAGCACGAACGCGATGCCCTGCAGCACCAGCACCGACGCATCGGGCAACCCGAGCCGCCGCTGCAGCAGGCTTCCCGCCGCACCGAAGCCGCCGAACAGGATCGCCACCGGCACGATGGCCACCGGGTTGTGCCGCGCGATGAACGACACGAGGATGCCCGCGTAGCCATACCCCGCGATCAGCGAGGCGTTGGCGTTGGTGTGCACCGCCGCCACCTCGACCGCGCCTGCGAGGCCCGCGCAGGCACCGCCGAGCCCGCAGGCCCCGAGGATGAGCCGCGTGGCCGGCAGGCCCACGAGCTGCGCGGTGCGCGGATTGCCGCCGACCACGCGCACCGAGAAACCCGAGGCCGTCGCACGCAACCACCATCCGAGCCCGAGACAGGCCACGACGCCGATCACGAAACCCCAGTGCACGTCGGAGCCGCCGATGCCGCCGATCAGCAGCCCGTCGTTCAACGCATAGGTCGATGGCTTGTTCAGGCTCGCCGGATCGCGCAGCGGCCCTTCGACCAGGTGCTTGAAGATGCCGATGGCGATGTAGGCCAGGAGCAGGCTGCTGATGGTTTCGTTGATGCCGCGGTACTGGCGCAGCCACCCCGCGAGCACGATCCACAGCGCGCCGGCGAGTGCGCCTGCGATGCAGACCATCACCGTGCCCACGACATTGGCGGGCAGCGGCACCGCATGCGCGAGCGCGGCGCAGGCCAGGCCGCCGAACACCAGCGCGCCTTCACCGCCGATGACGATCAGCCCCGCGCGCGCGGGCAGCGCCACGCACAGCGCGGTGAGCATCAGCGGTGCGGCGCGCTGCAGGGTGTTCTGCCAAGAGAACCAGTCGCCGAACGCGCCCTTGAAAAGCGTCGCCCACACCTCCACCGGATCGACGCCGGCAAAGGCGACGAGCACGCCGAACAGCAGCAGCGCCGCCGCGATGGCGAACACCGGCAGGGCGAATTCCTTGAGCGCACTACGCATGGGCATCGGCATGGACGTGGAACTCAGGCCGAGCCGATGACGCCTTCGACCAGGTAGTTCATCTTCTCCAGCTCCAGGTCCGTCTGCTTCAGGACCTTGCCGGCGGGCACCACGACCGCGCCCTTGTTGTCCTTGATACCGTCCTTGAAGATATCGAAGGTGCCCGCGATCATCCTGGCCTTGATGTCGTCGGCCTGCTTCTTCGCGGCGTCCGGCACCATGGGGCCGTAGGCGGACATCTTCACGTAGCCTTCCTTCAGGCCGCCGCGCAGGAAGTTGGGATGCGGCTTGCCGGTTTGCGCGGCTTCGATCGCGGTCTTGTAGGCGGTGAGCCAGTTCCACTCGGCACCGGTGAGGTAGGCGTTCGGCGCCAGCTTGGCCTGGCTCGCGTGGTAGCCGCAGACCATCTTGCCGCGCTTGGCTGCGGTCTCGACCACCACCTTGGGGCCATCCACGTGCATGGTGAACACGTCGCAGCCCTGGTCGGCCAGGCTGTTGGTGGCTTCGGCTTCCTTCACGGCCATCGACCAGTCGCCGGTGAAGATCACGCTGCAGGTGATGTTCGGCTTGACCGAGCGCGCACCCAGCGTGAAGGCGTTGATGTTGCGCAGCACCTGCGGAATCGGCTTGGCTGCGACGAAGGCGACCTTGTTGCTCTTGGTCATGTGCGCGGCAATCACGCCGTTCAGGAACTGGCACTCGTCGATGTAGCCGAAGAAGCTGCCCGCGTTCTTGGGGTGCTTGCCCTCGGTCCAGAGGCCGCCGCAGTGCGAGAAGCGCACGTCGGGGTACTTGGGCGCCACGGCAAGGATGTGCGGATCGAAGTAGCCGAAGGACGTGGGGAACAGCAGCTTGGCACCGTCCTGCGAGATCATGCCGGCCATGGTCTTCTGCACGGCGGCGGTTTCGGGCACGTTCTCTTCTTCGACCACCTTGATGCCGGGCAGCTTCTTGATCTCGGCCGCGGCCATGGCGTGCGCCTGGTTGTAGCCGTAGTCGTCGCGCGCGCCGACGTAGATCACGCCGACGGTCAGCGGCTTGGCCTGTGCTGTGGCCAGGGCGCTCCAGCCTCCGAGGGTGCCGGCGGCGCCGAGCGCGGCCAGGGACTTGAGGGAATCGCGGCGATTGAATTGGCTGGTCATGGCGTTCTTTCGGGAGAGTTGAAGGAGGTGCAAAAAATGTGCCGTGCGATGTGCCGATTTCAGGCCGGCATGCTCACGTGGGCGGCGACGACGCGCCAGCCCTCGGCAGTGCGTATCCACGTCTGGCTCTGCCGGCCGATCACGCGGCTGCCTTCGCGCCGGAACTCGACGTTCGCCGTCGCGAAGTCGCGGCCGTAGGTGGTGATGACGGTGCGCAGCAGTTCGCGCGGCGGGCTCTGCACCGGCAGCGAGGCGCGGAAGGCGCGGATGTCGGCGTGGCCGTAGTGGTTTTCGGAGAAGCCGTAGCGCAGCGTGTGCGGGCTGTTCCAGAACAGTTCGTCGAGCACGGCGCGCTGGTTGGTCACCAGTGCCTCTTCGTAGCGCGCGAACACGGCGCTGACTTCGGCGTGCACTTCGGGGAGGTTGATCTCCATCGTCATCGGCGCACCTCGCGCTGGAAGATGTCGAGGCTGAGCTTCTTCATCGCAACGAAGCTGTCGCTGCTCAGCGTCTCCAGGGTGCGCGGGCGCGCATCGCCGTAGCGCAGGATCTCCGCCACCTTGGTGGGCCGCTTGGTCAGCAGCAGCACCTCGTCGGCGAGGTACACGGCCTCTTCGAGGTCGTGCGAGACCAGCAGCATCGTGGTGCCGGTCTGCATGAACACCTCCTGCAGCTTCTCGCGGATGAAGAGCGTCATCTCGAAGTCGAGCGCGGAGAAGGGCTCGTCGAGAAACAGCACCTCGGGGTTGGGCGCGAGGGCCCGCATGATCGACGCGGTCTGCTGCTGTCCGCCCGAGAGCTCGTAGGGGAAGCGCTTCAGGTCGAACTTCACGTCGAACGACGCGACCAGCTCCTCCATGCGCCGGTCGACCTCGGCCTTGCTGCGCCCTTCGAGCTTCAGCGGGTAGGCGATGTTGTCGATGGTGCGCATCCACGGGAACATCGCCTCGCGGTAGTTCTGGAACACGTAGCCGATCTTGGTGTCCTTGCGCTGCTTGCCGTCGAACAGGATCTCGCCCGAGTCGATGGGAACGAGCCCCGCGATCATGTTGATGAGCGTGGACTTGCCGCAGCCGTTGGGGCCGAACACCGAGACGATCTTGTGCTTGGGAATGTCGAGGTCGAAGTTCTCGTACAGCGGCCAGCCCGCGAAGTACTTGGTGAGGCCGCGGATGGTGATGTGCGTGCCGGCGGGGCCGGGCTTGAACGCCGGCTTGGGCACGTCGGCATACACCGGGCCGTTGATGACGATGTCGGGTGTGACTTTCATCTTCCGCTCCAGTGCACGATGCGGCGCTCGGCGATCAGGAAGAGGATGTTGAGCGCGTAGCCGAGTGCGCCGGCCGCAAGGATCGCCGCGTACATGCTCTTCACGTTGAGCACCTGCTGCGCGTCGATGATGCGGTGGCCCAGGCCCGTGTCGGAGCCGATGAACATCTCGGCCACGATGACGATCACCAGCGCCATCGACACCGCCGAGCGCAGGCCGACAAAGCTGGGCTGCAGGCTCTCCCAGATCAGCACGTCCTTGAAGACCTGCCAGCGCGAGGCGCCCATGACCTTGGCCGCCATCACGCGCTGCTTCCTGGCATTGATGACACCGTAGGCGCTGTTGAACACCACGATGAGGAGAGCGCCGAAGGCCGCGATGGCGATCTTGTTGACGTCGCTCACGCCGAAGATCAGCAGGAACAGCGGAATGAGCGCGGACGACGGCGTCGAGCGGAAGAAGTCGATCAGGAACTCCACGCTGCGGTACGCCTTCTCGTTGCTGCCGAGCAGCACGCCCAAAGGCACGCCGACCACCGCCGCGATGAGAAAGGCCTGCAGCGTGCGCCACACCGTCATCGCGAAATCGGTGAGCAGCGGTCCGCCCGCCAGGCCCGTGATCAGCGCCGCGATGGTGTCGGCCGGCGTGGGCAGCAGGATGGGCTTGATGAAGCCCAGGCGCACCACCAGGTCCCACACGATGAACAGGACGACCGGGCCGATGAAGGGCAGCAGGCGGTCGCGCAGCGGCGGCTTGGGCGCGGCAGCGTTGAGGCTGGCCGGCGGTGTCCACGGCGCGGCCGTGGTCGTGCTTGCGTCGGCCATGGTCATGCCTTGTAGAGCAGGCCGTCCACCAGCACCTTCTTCTCGAAGATGCCTTTCTCGGTGAACAGGTCGTAGAACTTCTGGAAGTACGCAACGTCGCTCGGCTTGAACTCGTTGTAGAGCATGTAAGACGCGAGCGGCACTTCGGCGGTGAGCTTGCCTTCGATGGCGGTGTAGCCCTTCATGTGCTGGCGCGCATCGTCGGGCTTGGTGCGCACCAGTTCCACGCCGCGTGCGTAGGCGGCGATGTATTTTTTCGCGACCTCGGGGCTCTTCTTGATGAACTCGGTGGTGAGGCTGGCCGCGCCGCCGTGCCACGGCGCCATCGGGTCGCCGAGGATGTACTTCGCCACGACGCCGGCCTCGATCACGCGCGTGGTGCCGTTCATGCGGCCGACGGTGCCGGTGGGCTCCAGCGTGTAGCAGGCATCGACCTGGCCCGCGACCAGCGCGGCCACGTGCTGGCCGATGGGCAGCTCGCTCACGACCGCGCCCTTGGCGCCCGCGCGCTCCAGCATGGTCTTGCACAGCGTGACGTTCTGGATGCCGGGGCCCGAGGCGACCTTCTTTCCGGCCAGCTCGGCCATGGTCTTGATGGGGCTGTCCTTGCCGACGATGAATTCGTCGAGCACGAACTTGGCGTTGCTCGGGTTGGTGCAGAAGATCTTGAAGAGGCCCGGCTGCGCGATCTCGCCGATGGCGAGGTTGGCCGAGCCGGTGCCGTTGGCGCTGCCGTCGCAGCGGCCCGCGAGCATGGCCTCCATCACCTGCTGCGCGCCGGCGAACTTGAGCGGCTCCACGTCGAGCCCCGCTTCCTTGAAGTAGCCGCGATCCACCGCCGCGAAGAACGGCAGGCCCGCGGCCACGGGCCAGAAGCCGATGCGCAGCTTGGGCGCGGCCTGCGCACGCACGATGGCGGGCGCGGCCAGCACGGCGAGGCCCGCGGCGCCCGCTTGCAGCAACTGGCGGCGCGATGCCGCGGATTTATCGAGGGTGCTCATCGGAACTCCTGGATCGGTTGGAATCAGTTGGAAGTGGTCGGGGCGCGGCTCGCGACATAGGCACGCCAGCCGCCGTGATGGGTGACGTCCTGCGCGCCGGCCAGTGCATGTCCCTCGCAGATGAAGCCGTTCACCCAGCTGCCGTCGGCCAGCTCGACGCTGCCCAGGCCGAGCGGTGGCGGGATCAATGCGAGAAAGCTGCCGACCTGCGCGATGGGCATGGCCCACACCTCGAGCGCGATGGCGCCGCCGCCTTCCGCATTGCGCTGCAGGCCGGGCTTGGGCGGCGTGGTGCCGGGCAATGCGAAAAGGCGGTAGGCGGGCGATGTGGTGGTGGTGCGCAGCAGCGTGGCGCCGCGCTCGGTGAGCTGGCCGTTGAGCGGCATGCCCGAGAGGTGCGCGCCGACCACCGCGATGGGCAACGTCTGCGGCGCCGGTGCCGCAAGACCCGGCACGGGGCGCGGCGCAGGCAGCGGCTGGCCGGTCGCGCCCTGCGAAAGACCGGTCGCGTGGTGGTAGCGCTGGCCCAGGTCGGCCAGCGCGAGATCGCTGCCGCTCGGGCCGATCAGCGTGATGCCGAACGGCAGGCCGTCCGCGCGCAGGCTGCTGGGCACCGAGAGCGCCGCGTAGTCCAGCAGGTTGACGAAGTTGGTGTATGCCCCGAGGTTGCGGTTGAGCACGACCGGGTCGGCGCGCATCTGCTCGCGCGTGTAGTGCGTGGGCGCGGTGGGCACGAGCAGCACGTCGATGCCGCGCCACATCGGTTCGACCTGTTGCGCGATCGCGCGCAGTTGCGTCTGGGCCTCGAACACATCGGCGGCGGTGTAGCCCCTGCCGCTCGCGAGGATGCTGCGCACCGGCTCGATCACTTCGTCGGCATGGGCATCGAAGAACGCGCGCACCGCGGCGTAGCGCTCGGCGACCAGGGCGCTTTCATAGAGCAGCGCAGCGGCTTCAGCGAGCGGTGCGTAGGGAATGGTGACGGCCGTGCCGCCCAGCGCCACGAGCTTCGCCTGCGCATCGCGGAAGGCTTCTTCGGCTGCGGCGTCGCCGAAGAAGCTCAGCGTATCGGGCACGCCGAAGCAGAAGCGCGCGGGCAGCGGCCTGCGGCGCATCGCGATGTCGCGCGAATACGGGTCGCGCGGGTCGTGACCGGCGGCGGCCAGCATCACGTCGACGGCCAGCGCGACGGTGCGCGCGAAGATGGAGACGCAGTCCGCGCTCTGCGCTGCCGGCACCACGCCGAAGGTGCTGAGCAGCCCGCGCGAGGGCTTGAGGCCCACGATGTTGTTGAGCCCGGCGGGCACGCGGCCCGAGCCGGCGGTGTCGGTGCCGAGGGCGAAATCGACCTCTCCCGCGGCCACCACATAAGCCGAACCGGAGCTGGAGCCGCCCGAGACGTAGCGCGCATCGAAGGCGTTGGGCACTTCGCCATAGGGCGAGCGCGTGCCGTTCAGGCCGCAGGCGAACTGGTCCAGGTTGGTCTTGCCGACCAGCGATGCACCGGCTTCGAGCAGCCGCTGCACCACGGCTGCGTGTGCCGTGGGCCGGCGGTCGAAGGCCGGGCAGGCGGCGGTGGTGGGCACGCCGGCCACGTCGATGTTGTCCTTGACCGCGAAACGCAGGCCGGCCAGCGGCAGGGTCACGCCCGGGGTGTCGGCGGTTTCGGCACCGGCCACGGGGGCGGCGAATTTCGCGATCCAGGCAGCGGCGGTCAGCGGGTCGGGTTCATGCACCATCATCAGGCATCCAAACTTGTGTACAAGTCGAGATGCAAGCAATGTGCCAGCCGGAACGAGGGCTGGGATGCAGACCGGGGTTGGGAGATTTGCGCCCTCTCCCCTTGAGGGACGGTGGAGTGAGGGCGGGGTGCCGCCGATGGGGCGCTGCCCTCAGGTGAAGGCCGCTGCCCTCACCCCCCTCCTCTGCCCAAGGGAGAGGGAGTCCTGCAAGGGCGCCGGCCTCAGCTTCGCTTGGCGTTGCGGTAAAGGCTCTCGACCTTGGGGATGTTCGCTTCGAGCTTGGCGATCCGGTCCGTTCCGCTCGGGTGCGTCGACAGGAAGCTCAACCCGCCCTGGTTCTTCGAGGCGGTCGCCATCTTGTTCCAGAGCGACACCGAGGCCTTCGGGTCGTAGCCCGCGCGTGCCGCGAGTTCGAGCCCCACGAGATCGGCCTCCGTCTCGTCGCCGCGGCTGAACTTGAGCGTGATGAGCTGCGTGCCGGCACGCGCCGCAAGATCGCCCACCTGGCCGAGGCCGAGCAGTTGCGCGCCGATGGACAGCGCCGCGCCGGTGCCGGCGCTCTTGGCCATGCGAGCGCGGGCGTGCTCGCGCAGCGCGTGGGCCATCTCGTGGCCCATCACCATCGCGACCTCGTCGTCGCTCAGCTTGAGTTGCTCCAGGATGCCGGTGAAGAAGGCGATCTTGCCGCCGGGCATGCAGAAGGCGTTGATCTGCTTGCTGCCGATCAGGTTGACCTCCCACTTCCATTCGCGCGCCCGGGTGTTCCAGGGCGTGGCGAAGGGAATGAGCCGCTGCGCGATGGCGCGCAGCCGCTGCAGTTGCGCGTTGTTGTCGCCGGCCAGCGCATTCTTGGCGCGGGCCTGCGCGAGCAGCTGGCCGTACTGCTGGACGCCGGCCGCCTCGATCTTGTCCGCCGGCACGAGGTTGCGCGCCACCGAGGCGTTGCCCACGTTGACCTGCGAAAGCGCCGGCCGGCTGAAGGCCACGCCGGCAGCGATCAACAGGAAGGCCCTGCGCAACTGCCAGGGCGAGGCAGGGGAAGTGGCGGAAATGGGGCGATCGCAGCGTGTGCACATGGGGGCGGATCATAGGAACAAATGAAGACAAACGGGCAGGCGGGTTCCCGCAGCGGCTCATGGACAATCCGGGGTTCATGTCCGCCCCGCCGCTCGAAACCCCCACCGCCCCTTCACCGCCCTGGCGCGACGTCCTGAAGGTCTACCTCGAGCCGGCCACGCTGCGCATGCTGGCGCTGGGCTTCTCGGCCGGGCTGCCGCTGCTGCTGGTGCTGGGCACCCTGAGTTTTCGCCTGCGCGAAGCCGGCGTGGACCGCACCACCATCGGCTACCTGAGCTGGGTGGGCCTGGCCTATGGCTTCAAGTGGGTCTGGGCGCCGCTGGTCGACCGCCTGCCGCTGCCGCCGCTGACCACGCTGCTGGGGCGGCGCCGCGGCTGGCTGCTGCTGGCCCAATGCATGGTGATCGCGGGGCTGGTCGGCATGGCGCTGAACGATCCGCGCCAGGGGCTCACGCCGCTGGTCTGGTGCGCGCTGCTGGCGGCCTTCGGCTCGGCCACGCAGGACATCGCGCTGGACGCCTTTCGCATCGAATCGGCCGAGACGCGCAAGCAAGCCGCGCTCGCCGCCGCCTACCAGACGGGCTACCGCCTCGCGATGATCTGGGCCGGCGCCGGCGTGCTGTGGGTCGCGGCCTGGGCCGAGGTGGCGCCCGCCATTGCCGCGAGCGCCGCGAGTGGCGCGGCCGTCTACCAGAACGGCGCCTGGAAAACGGCCTACCTGGTGATGGCCGCCTCGATGGGCGTGGGCGTGCTCACGGTGCTGCTGTCGGCCGAGCCCGCGCCGAACGAGGGCCGGCATTCCGCCGCGCAGATCGCCGCCAGCCGGGCGCTGTTCTCGACCACCGGCGTGCCGGTGTACGGCGTGCTGATGTTCATCGGCACCTTCCTCTTCGTGGGCCTGTTCCAGCTGCGGCGGGCGGACACCGGGCTCCTGTTCTTCCTGGGCACGGTGTTCTTTCCGGTGCTGGCGCTCTACGTGCTGCTGATGCTGTGGGTCGCCCGCAAGGGCCTGCGCGTGCCCGCCCCTTCGCAGCTGGTGCCCTTCGCGGCATGGATCGACAAGGCCTTCTACGACCCCTTTGCCGACTTCATCCGCCGCTACAAGTGGCAGGCCGCGCTGATCCTGGCGCTGATCGCCATCTACCGCATCAGCGACGTGGTGATGGGCATCATGGCCAATCCGTTCTACGTGGACATGGGCTTCACCAAGGACGAGGTGGCCACCGTCAGCAAGATCTACGGCGTGGTCATGACGCTGGCCGGCGCCTTCGTGGGCGGCGTGCTGTCGATGCGCCTGGGCGTGATGCGCGTGCTGATGCTGGGCGCGGTGCTCAGCGCCGCGAGCAACCTGCTGTTCGCCTGGCTGGCCTCGCGCGGGCACGACCTCACGGCGCTCATCGCGGTGGTCTCGGCCGACAACCTGGCCGGCGGCATCGCCTCGGCGGCCTTCATCGCCTACCTGTCGAGCCTCACCAACATCAGCTACTCGGCCACGCAGTACGCCCTGTTCAGTTCGCTGATGCTGCTGCTGCCCAAGTTCATCGCCGGCTACTCGGGTGCCTTCGTCGATGCCTACGGCTACAGCCAGTTCTTCACCAGCACCGCGCTGCTGGGGGTGCCCGTGCTGGTGCTGGTGGCGCTGGCCTCGCGCTTCGCGGCGACGGCAACCGCGACCACAGGCGCCGCCGACCGTCAATAGGGCCCTGGCCCTAGGCTGCATCTATGGGAAACAGCCGACGCTGAGCAGCGCGCACTGCTGGTAGGCTGCGTGACGTTCATTGCGTGAAAATTACGCCTGTCGTCACACCGACGTTCTTCCGCTTGCCGCCAGCCCCAAGATTCATCGTGCTCTCCCGTATTTCTCCCCTACAGATCAGTGCCTACACGGCCACCTCGGCCGTCGGCGTCGGCAAGACGTCGCTCGCCGAAGCGCTCGAACAATCACGCAGCGGCCTGCGCGCCAACGATTTCGGCGATGCGCCGCTGCCCACGTGGATCGGCCGCGTCGACGGGCTTGAGGACATCCGCCTGCCCGAGGCCCTGGCCTCGTGGGACTGCCGCAACAACCGGCTGGCCTGGCTGGGCCTGCAGGCCGATGGCTTCATCGAAGCGGTGGCTGCGGCGCGCGAGAAGTACGGCGCCTCGCGCGTCGCGCTGATCCTGGGCACCTCGACCTCCAGCATCGGCGAGACCGAGCTGGCCTACACGCAGCTGGATGCGGGCGGCATGTTCCCGCAGGACCAGCGCCGCGCCGAAGTGCACACGCCCCATTCGCTGGCGATGTTCGTGCAGCAGTTGCTGGGCCTGGAAGGGCCGAGCGAGACGATCTCGACCGCCTGCTCCTCGAGCGCCAAGGTGTTCGCCTCGGCCGAGCGGCTGATCCGCCTGGGCCTGGCCGACGCGGCCGTGGTGGGCGGGGCGGACACGCTCTGCGGCAGTGTGCTGTTCGGCTTCAACTCGCTGGAGCTGGTGTCCAAGGAGCCCTGTCGTCCGTTCGACGCCGGCCGCAACGGCATCAGCCTGGGCGAGGCGGCGGGCTTCGCGCTGGTCGAGCGCGTGCAGACCGGCGCCGATGCATCGGCGCTGCACCTCCTGGGCTATGGCGAGGCGAGCGACGCGCACCACATGTCGACCCCGCACCCCGAGGGCCTGGGCGCCGAGCGCGCGCTCGATGAGGCGCTGGCCCGCGCGGGCCTCGCCCCCGAGGCCATCGACTACATCAACATGCACGGCACGGCGAGCCAGAAGAACGACGAAGTCGAAGGCGCGCTGGTGGCGCGCCGCTTCCCGGCCACGACGCATGCCAGTTCGACCAAGGGCTTCATGGGCCACACGCTGGGCGCCGCGGGCATCGTCGAGGCGGTGATCAGCCTGCTGGCGATCGAGCGCGGCCTGAAGCCCGGCACGGTCAACACGCGCACGATCGACGAAGGGTTCGGTCCGCAGATCAAGCTGGCGCCCGCACGCGGCGAGGTGCGCTACGCGCTCTCCAACTCCTTCGGCTTCGGCGGCAACAACTGCTCGCTGGTGTTCGGCAAGGCGGAGGCGGCATGAGCGCCACCGCAACGCCCCCGACCCTCTACATCGAAGGCCCCGCCTTCTGGACGCCGACGCTCCCCGGCTGGGACGCCGCGCGCGCGGCCTTCCGCGGTGAGGGCACGCTGATCGATCCGCCGGCCAGGCGCCCGTCGCCGCAGGTGCTGGCCCCGGCCGAACGCCGTCGCGCGCCCGACACCGTGGCACTGGCGCTGGAAGTGGCGGCCGCCGCGATGGCAGCCTCTGGCCGCAATGCGGCCGACGTGCCCTGCGTGTTCGTCTCGGCGCACGGGGACCTCTCGATCAACGACTACATGTGCAGCACGCTCGCGACCGACCCCACGGTGCTGTCGCCCACGCGTTTTCACAACTCGGTGCACAACGCCGCCGTGGGCTACTGGACCATCGGCACGGGCTGCATGGCGGCCAGCAATTCGGTCTCGGCCTTCGAGCACAGCTTTGCGACCGGCCTGCTCGAGGCGGCCGTGCAGTGCGCGGCCGACCAGAGCCCGGTGCTGCTGGTGGGTTACGACACGCCCACGGTCGGCCCGCTGACCTCGGTGACCGACAGCCGCGGGCTGCTGGCGGTGGCGATGGTGATCGCGCCGGAGCGCAGCGAGCGCACCGTCGCCGCGCTGGAGTGGTCGCTGGCCGCTAATACTGGTGATGCGGCCTCCACCTACACGGCGCCGCGCTCGGAGGCGGCAAAGTCGCTCTGCGGCATCAACCCGATGGCGCAGGCGCTCGGCCTTTTCGAGGCGCTCGCGCACCTGGACGACGGCGCGGGCCCGCCGGTCGGGTTGGCGCTCTCACCCACCCTGTCATTGCGGCTGCAGCTGCGGCCTCCTCCCAAGGACTGACACACACCATGACCGACACTGCGCAGGATTCTTTCGACGCAGTGATCATGGGAGGCGGTCTTGCCGGACTTACGCTGGCCATCCAGCTGCGCCAGCGCTTCGGCGACCTGAAGGTGCTGGTGCTGGAGCGCCGCACGCACCCGGTACCGCACGCCGCCCACAAGGTGGGGGAATCGTCGGTCGAGATCGGGGCGCACTACTTCGACACGGTGCTGGGCCTGAAGGCCCACATGGACGGGTCGCAGTTGCGCAAGTTCGGCTTTCGCTTCTTCTTCAGCGAAGGCCGCAGCGACATCGACAACGTCACCGAGATCGGCGCGAGCCGCTACCTGGCGGTGCCCAGCTACCAGATCGACCGCGGCATCTTCGAGAACTTCCTGGCCGAAGAGGCCGCCCGCTGCGGCGTGCGCTTCGTCGACAGCGCGCTGGTGCGGCGCATCGACCTCGCCGATAGCTCTGAAAATCCCGGGGCGCCGCACCGCATCGAATGGACCCGCGGCGAGGAAAGCCACGCCACCGAGGCGCGCTGGCTCATCGACGCCTGCGGCCGCGCCGGCATGCTCAAGCGCAAGCTCGGCCTGACCGAGCCCAACCCGCACGACGTCAACGCGGTGTGGTTTCGCATCGGCGAGCGCATCGCGGTGGACGACTGGAGCGACAACGCGCAATGGCGCGAGCGCTGCGATCCGCAGGCGCGCTGGCTGTCGACCAACCACTTCGTGGGCGCGGGCTACTGGGCCTGGCTGATTCCGCTGGCCTCGGGCTCGCATTCGGTGGGCATCGTGGCCGACCCGAAGCTGCATCCGCTGGACACCATCGACACCTTCGAGAAGGCGATGGCGTGGTTCGCCACCTACCAGCCGCGGCTTTTCGAGGCGCTGGATGGCAAGCGCCACCTGCTGCAGGACTTCGCGTTCCTCAAGCATTTCTCGCACGGCTGCAAGCAGGTGTTCTCGGGCGACTGCTGGGCAATGACCGGCGAGGCGGGGCTCTTTCTGGACCCCTTCTATTCGCCCGGCAGCGACTTCATCGCGATCGGCAACACCTACATCACCGACCTCGTCGCGCAGGACCGCGCAGGCCGCCCGCTGGAGGCGCGAGCCCAGGTCTACGACCAGCTCTACCACTCGTTCTACGAGAGCACGCTCGCCCTCTACCAGGACCAGTACCCGCTCTTCGGCGACCCCGAGGTGCTGCCGGTGAAGGTGATCTGGGACTACGCCTACTACTGGGGCGTGCTCGCGCAGATCTTCTTCCAGCGGCGCCTGACCGACCTGCCCGCGCTCGGCGCCCTGAAGGACGAGCTGCAACACTGCCAGCGGCTGAACGTCGCGGTGCAGCGGCTGATGCGCGACTGGTCGGCATCCAGCGACAGGCGCAACCCGGCCGTGATGCTCGACCAGGCCGCGATGCCGTGGTTCGCCGAGCTCAACCGCAGCCTGAAGGACACGCTGGACGATGCCGGCTTCAAGGCCCGCATCCAGGATTCCACGGCCATGCTGCGGCAGTTGGCCGCCGAAATCCTGGCCCGGGCACGCGCCGCCGATCCGGACGTGGAAGCCGGCGCCCTGTGCGCGCTCCTCGAAGAGAATCTCCGGGTACCGCCCGCGGCAACAGTCCGCGACGCTATGCTTTTCGCAGCACCTCCGGTTGACACGCACGCCTGAGGTTTACCCAACTTTACGGAGCGTTCAAGCCCGCTTGCTCCCTGTGGACGACCATGAAGCGCATGAGCACCCCCCAACTCCTGATGATCGAAGACGACGCCCGCCTGGCGCAGATGGTGGGCGAGTACCTGACGCAGTCGGGTTTCGCCTTCAACCACGCCGGTGACGGCGCGAGCGGCCTGGAGCAGTTGCAGCAGCACGCACCCGACCTCGTGATCCTGGACCTGATGCTGCCCGACACCGACGGGCTGGAGGTCTGCCGCCGCATCCGCGCCCTGCCCGGCCCGATCTCCAAGGTGTCGGTGCTGATGCTCACCGCCAAGGGCGATCCGATGGACCGCATCATCGGCCTGGAAATCGGCGCCGACGACTACCTGCCCAAGCCCTTCGAGCCGCGCGAGCTGCTGGCGCGCATCCGCGCGGTGCTGCGCCGGCGCAGCGAGAACGCCACCGAAAGCGAAGCCTCCACCGTGATGCGCTTCGGCACGCTGGAGATCGACCGCAACGCGCGCACCGTGTCGGTGGCCGGTGTGCTGGCGGACCTGACCTCCTACCAGTTCGACCTGCTGGTCGCGATGGCCGAGCGCGCGGGCCGCGTGCTCACGCGCGACCAGATCATGGAGGCCGTGCGCGGCCGCGAGCTCGAAGCCTTCGACCGCTCGATCGACGTGCACATGGGCCGCATCCGCGCGGCCATCGAAGTCGACGCCAAGAACCCCAAGCGCATCCTCACCGTGCGCGGCGTGGGTTATGTATTCGCCAAGCAGCAAGACTGACGCTTGATGCTGCAAAAGCTGTATTCCCGCCACCTCTACGTCCGCATCTGGCTCGCGGTGGTGGGTGGCGTGGTCATCCTCACGCTGATGGCCAACTGGATCGTGCGCGAGGCCGCCGAGGCCGAGCGCGAGCGCCTGGCGCCGGTGCCGCGCAACGTGGTCGTGCTCGATGCGCAGGACCGCACGATCGGCTCGGGCACCGCGCTGCGCGTGCCGGGCCAGGGACTGGAATTCGACGTGACATTGAGCGACGGCAAGGCCATCACGCTGCGCGTGGCACCGCGCGAGAGGCCCACCGGCAGCGAGGGCTTCGCGCCGTGGCGCACGCCCTTCGGGCTCGGCTGGATGATCGCGCTGGTGGGCGTGGCAGTGGCACTGGGCGTCTACCCCATCGTGCGGCGCATCACGCAGCGGCTGGAGTCGCTGCAGCGCGGCGTGCAGCGATGGGGCGAGGGCGATCTCTCGGTGCGCGTGACCGAAGAAGGGCAGGACGAAGTGGCTGATCTCTCCAAACGATTCAACGCGTCGGCCGAACGCATCGAACAGCTGGTGCGCTCGCACAAGTCGCTGCTGGCCAACGCATCGCACGAGCTGCGCTCGCCGCTCACCCGCATCCGCATGGGTCTGGAGCTGATGGGCGAGCGACCGAGCCCGAAAGCACGCGAGGAAATCTCGCGCAACATCGGCGAACTCGACCAGTTGATCGACGAAATCCTCCTGGCCAGTCGGCTGGACGCCAGCGAGGCCGACATGGGCACCGTCGAGGCGGTCGACCTGACGGGCCTGGCCGCCGAGGAGTGCTCGCAGGTGAATGCCGAGCTCGACCTGGCCGAGGGCACCGACAACGCGGCGCTCACCGTGCCCGGCGTCTCCCGCCTCCTGCGCCGCGCGATCCGCAACCTGCTGGAGAACGCCCGCCGCTACGGCGCCGGCGAGATCAGCGTGGAACTGGGCAGCGCCAACGGCTTTGCCACGGTGCGCGTGAACGACCGCGGCCCCGGCGTGCCGCCGGCCCTGCGCGAGCGCATCTTCGAGCCCTTCTACCGGCTCCCCGGTGCGAGCGAGCGCAACGGCGGCGTGGGCCTCGGGCTGGCGCTGGTGAAGTCGATTGCCGAGCGGCACGGCGGCACGGTGCGCTGCGAAGACGCGCCAAAGGGCGGCGCGAGCTTCGTGATCCGCCTGCCGGTCGCAGCTCCCGCTCACTGACAATCCCGGGCTCTCATTCGAGGGACGCCGCGGAACCGGCTTCGCCGGGCCGCAGGCGCCGCCCCCGGTGAGGGGGAAGGAGAAGCGACACGGAGTGCGCGAAGCCTGGGGGAGCACCCAGCCAGTCAGGTGGGTGCCATAAGCCCCACCTAAAATCGCGCCCCTATGCAGAGATCGCACATCGTTCGGCCCGCGGCCATGTTCTGGGGGCTGGTGGTGTTCATGCCGGTCGGCGTCACCTACCTGTCGGCCATCTTGCTGTTGCTGACCATGCTGGTCGCCGGCGGGTACGGCGAGCGCTTCGCACGCCTGCGCGCCAACCCACTGTGGTGGCCGGTGGTGGCCTACCTGGGCTGGACCCTCCTCGTGCTGGCCTTCGGGCGGCACTACCCCGAGACCGGCTCCAACCTGTTCCACGGCCTGCGCATCGGCCTCACGATCCTGATGGCGATGGCGCTCACGCGCGAAGAGGCGATCTGGGCGCTGCGCGGGTTCCTCCTGATCGCGGCGCTGAACATCCTGCTGATCGTTCTCTACTACGCCATCGGCTTTCCGCTCTGGTCGCCGCTGCGCGCAGTGGTGATGGAAGTGGGCAACAAGTCGATCAGCAACGCGCTGCTGTTCAGCGTGGTGGCGGCCACGGCCGCCGTGTGGGGCCTGGCGCAGATCGCTGGTCACAAGCCGCTGCGCGCCATTCCGGCCTTCGTGCTGATGCTCGGGCTGGGCTTCGTGGTCGCGCTGCCGCTGACCTCGCGCACCTCGGTGCTCGCGCTGCTGCTGGTGGTGCCGGTGGTGTGCATCCACCAGTGGCGCAACCACCTGAAGATGCTGGTGAGCGCACTGGTGCTGGGGGCCGTGGTGCTGGGCGCCGGGCTCTACCAGTTGCCGCAGCTGCAGCACAAGGTGGAGACCGGCGTGCAGGAACTCGAGGAAGCGCAGGCCGGCGCCGTCTTCAAGGGCAGCTGGGTCATCCGCTACTACATGTACCGCGACACGGGCCTCATGATCGCCGACCGGCCGCTCACCGGCTGGGGCATCGGCGGCTGGACCGAGCAGTGGCACAAGCGCGGCCCGGCCATGTTCGCGGACTCGAACATGCCGCACAACGACTTCCTCTGGGTGGGCGCGCAGGGCGGCCTGCCCGCGCTGCTGAGCCTGCTGGCCATCATGGTGGCGGCCGTGTGGCAGGCATGGAAGCGCCCCGACATCGCGGGCCGCTATGCATTGGCAGCGACGCTGATCGCGCTGATCGCATCGAGCGTGAACTCGGCCATGCGCGATGCGCAGATCGGGCTGGCGCTGCTGTGGATCGCGATGGTGTATCTGCGGCTCGCGCAGGAAGCGAAAGACCCCGATCCATGGCGCGACCTGCTGCCGGCACGCCGTGTGAAAGTGCTTCCCCCGACGGCATGAAGGGACCGTGCGTCCTGCGCCTGACGGACGCAGAACGCAAGACGGCCGCACATGCCCCCCCGCGCCGCGCTGCCAGCCCACCGCTCCGGTAGGCTACTCGAAGCGGAAGGTCTGCTTGCGCTTGGCCGCCACCTTCACACGCTTGACGCTCCATTCCGACGCGGTGACCGTGCCGCTGTCGCCCAGCACCAGGATCGGTCCTCTGTAGTTCGCGCCGCAGACCGCGGGCGCCGAACCCGGCAAGCCGACGGTGCCGACACAGGCCGCATCGGCCGCGGCGTTGCGCGGCATGCCGCCGTCGCCGGTGATGCCGTCCATGATGCAGGCATCGGGGTACGCGGCGTAGTCGAAGCCCTCCAGCGTCTCGCTGCCGCCGTAGTTCGGGTTGACCGCCACGGTGCCCACCGGCGTGCCTGCCGAAATGCGCCAGCCCGGAGTGGCCGGCGTGATGGCGATCGACTTGAACTCGCTGGTCGAGATTGCCGTCGAGTTCTGGATGAAGTTGTAGAAGGTGTCGAAGATCAGGATGCGCCGGCGCGCGCGCACCTGGTCCAGCGTGGCGTTGGCCGCGAGCGGTGTGGCGTCGCAATGCAGGTCCACCGTCATGTTCAGGTACGCATACGGCAGCCCGGCGCCGATGCCCGCGGCTTCGCCCTTGAGCTCGAGCTCGACCTTCTGGAGGTCATGCACCTTCACGCCCGCCAGGCCCGGCATCTGCAGGACGGCCTTGTTGCCGGTGCCGCCGCCCACGTAGGCGCCGCCCGGGTTACCGCCCGCGTCGAGCTTCATCGACAGCACCCCTGCGGTGCTGCTCAGGTGCGCCTTGTTGAGCTGCGGCTGTGCCGCGAGCTCGGCGCTCGTGAGCGTGCGCGTGATCGGCAGGTCGAAGCCATCGTCCTCGCCGGCTGCCAGCAGCGCGGCGACGATGCCATCGAGCGTGGTGTCGCCGTCGGCCAGCGACAGCGCCAGGTGTTCGAGCAGGTCGTCGTAGGCATCGCCCGCGGTGGCCTTGAATTGCGTGGTGAACGGGTTCGACGCGAACGCGCCGTAGCCCGACTCGGCCAGCAACGCGACGATGTCGGCCTGGGCCGCTTCCAGCTTCGCGGCCAGCGCCGCGAGCGCGGCGGCATCGGCCGTCTCGATGCTGCCGGGCGTCGCGCCGGCGGCGCGCGCCAGGATCAGCTCGGTCAGCGGCGTGATGTTCACGTAGCCGGCCGCGCGCAACAGCGAATGCAGTTTCTGGCCTGAGGGCAGCGAGCCGCCCGAGACCGTGACCACGCACGGGAACACCGGTGCATCGAGCTTCGTCGACCACGTGCCGCCGGCGGCCGTGGTGGCCGAGGCACCCACGCCGTTCGCGCAGCGCAGAGATACGAGGCTGCCGGCCGCCGGCGCGCCGGTGGCGGCGGTGCCCGAGACGGCAACACTCGAATCGGCGGGCGGCGGAGCGACGCCCGAGGGAATGAACGGGAAACCGCCTCCTCCTCCACCACCGCCGCCGCAACCCGAAAGAGCGAGCACGAGCGCGCTCACGGCAAAACTACCCAAAGATTTCTTCATCGCAAATCGACTCCTATCTGGTCTGAACGCCAGTGGGTCGATGCTAGAAATGGCGCCTGTCGCGCACCATCACCGATACCGGTAGTAATGGCGCGCCGGCGCGGTGCTCAGCCCTTGCGCCTGGCCTCGGCCGCCGCGTGCTGCTTGCCGGCAAAGCCGACGAAGAACCAGATCACCAGCGCGTGCAGCACGCCGACGAAAAGCAGCACCAGCAAAGCCGGGCCCAGCGACAGGCCCGCCGCACCGGCGAACAGCCCGAGCGCCACCGTCACGACCGTCTGCATCGCCATGTCGATGGCGAGCATGCCCAGCACGGCGCGCTTCTTTTCATCGGGCGTGAAGTAGCGGCCGTTCTTCTTGGCGAAGTCCATGCACACCCACGCCACGGTGCCGAGCAAGGCGGCCATGTCGCCGCCCGTGCTGGACTTGGCGCCCGCCAGATTCAGCGCGACGCCCACGGCGATCAGCAGCACGAGGTAGCCCGCGGCGAAGCGCCACAGCAGGGCTCGAAGCGTCAATGCCGTGCCGAGACCGCTTCGCCGGCCTTCAGCCGGTACACCGTGCCGCAGTACGGGCACTTGGCTTCGCCGGTGCGCGCCACGTCCAGGTAGACCTTGGGATGGTTGTTCCAGAGCTGCATGTCCGCCTTGGGGCTGGGGCAGAACACGCCGCCCTGGTGGTTGAGCTCCTTGGCCAGGAGTTCGACGACTGCATTGGTAGACATGGGGTTCAGACTTTCGTGAGCCAGTGGGCGTACTTGGGGTTCTTGCCGTTCACGATGTCGAAGAAGGCAGACTGGATTTTCTCGGTGATCGGGCCGCGCGAGCCGCCGTCGCCACGGTTGCCGATCTCGATGCGGTCGAGTTCGCGAATCGGCGTCACTTCGGCGGCCGTGCCGGTGAAGAAGGCCTCGTCGGAGATGTAGACCTCGTCGCGCGTGATGCGCTTTTGCACGAGCTCGATGCCAAGGTCCTTGCAGATGTGCAGGATCGTGTTGCGCGTGATGCCGTTCAGGGCGCCGGCCGACAGGTCGGGCGTGTAGACCACGCCGCCCTTGACCACGAAGATGTTCTCGCCCGCGCCTTCCGACACGAAACCGCTCGCGTCCAGCAGCAGCGCTTCGTCGTAGCCGTCGTCCAGCGCTTCCATGTTCGCCAGGATCGAGTTGGTGTAGTTGCTCACCGACTTGGCCTGCGTCATCGTGATGTTGACGTGGTGGCGGGTGTAGCTGGAGGTCTTCACGCGGATGCCGCGGCGCATGCCCTCTTCACCGAGGTAGGCACCCCAGGACCAGGCCGCGACCATGGCGTGGATCTTGTTGCCCTTGGGGCTCACGCCGAGCTTTTCGGAGCCGATCCAGATGAGGGGGCGCAGGTAGCAGCTTTCCAGCTTGTTCTCGCGCACGACCTGTTTTTGCGCTTCGTTCAACTGCTCCGGCGAGAAGGGGATCTTCATGCGCAGGATCTTGGCGCTGTTGAAAAGCCGCTCGGTGTGTTCGGCCAGACGGAAGATGGCGGTGCTGCCGTCCGCTGTCTTGTAGGCGCGCACGCCCTCGAAGGCGCCGCAACCGTAGTGCAGCGTGTGGCTCAGCACGTGGATCTTGGCGTCGCGCCAGTCCACGAGTTCGCCGTCCATCCAGATCTTGCCGTCACGGTCGTCCAGCGAGGGGGGGATCGAGCTCATTTCCTGATTCCTTTGGGAGCGGTGTGGGGGGTGCGACAGGGGCGAAGTCGCAAAAGCTTTCGATTTTACGGCCGAGCCCGGAACGGGGTGCCCGACAATGGCCGGTTGTGCAAACCAGTGGAAAAAGGGTTTCCGTGTCCGTATTCAAGAACGTCATCGTCTATCGCATCGAACCTGCCTGGTCCCAAACATTGGCCGAGGCGGAAGAGGGGCTCGGGAAGCACCGCTTCGAGCCCTGCGGCCCCTCGCAGGAAAAGTCCGCCGGCTGGGCCGAGCCCCGCGGCGAAGCCGGCGGCCCGCTGGTCGAATCCATCGACGGCCAGTGGCTCGTCGAATACATGATCGAGAGCAAGCAGGTCCCCGGCTCCGTGGTGCGCCGCAAGCTGGACGAGCGCTGCGCGCAGATCGAGGCCACCACCGGCCGCAAGCCCGGCAAGAAGGAAAAGAAGGAGCTCAAGGAAGACATCACCCTGGAGCTGCTGCCGATGGCCTTCACCCGCAGCGCGCGCGTGGCGGTGTGGATCGACAAGGCCGAGAACCGCCTGGTGATCAACAGCGGCAATGCCTCGCGCGCCGACGAAGTGGTCACCAGCCTGGTGAAGTCGCTGGACGGCTTCGCGGTGGCGCTGATCAACACGCAGATCGAACCGGCCGCCGCCATGGCCGACTGGCTCCTGACGCAGGAGCCGCCGGCCGGCTTCACCATCGACCGCGAGTGCGAGCTCAAGGCCTCGGACGATTCGAAGGCCGTGGTGCGCTACGCCAAGCACCCGCTGGACATCGAGGAGGTGCAGAAGCACATCACCGACGGCAAGCGCCCCACGCGCCTGGCGCTCACCTGGGACGACCGCGTGTCGTTCGAGCTCACGCACGGCATGCTGATCCGCAAGATCGTTTTCCTCGAAGGCACGGGCGACGGCGCGGCGGGCGGCAAGAAGGAAGACAACTACGACGCCGACGTGGCGATCGCCACCGGCGAACTCGGCCAGCTCGTGCCGGCGCTGCTCGACGCGCTGGGCGGCGAGGCGGCGTTCTCGGCGGCACCGGCGGACGAAGCGCCCAAGCCCGCCGCCAAAGCGGCAGCGCCCACCACCACGACCCCGGCCGATGCCGCCGAGGAAGAAGAAGACGCGCCGTTCTGAAGACGGCGCTCAGGCGACCAGGTAGGTCTGCGTCAAACGGACCCAGCAAGCGGCGCCCAATGGCAGCACCTGGTCGTTGAAGTCGTAGCCGGGGTTGTGCACCATGCAGCCGCCGAACTCGCCCTCCCCGTTGCCGAGCAGCACATAGCAGCCCGGCAACTCGGCGAGCATCCAGGCGAAGTCCTCGCTGCCCGCAAAGCCTTTCGGCGCCTCGGTGGCGACATGTTCCGCGCCGACCAGTTCGGCGCAGACCTGTTCCATCAGCCGGCACTCGGCCGCGGTGTTGACCACCGGCGGCACGAGCTGGCGGTAGTCGATCTCGGCCTGGACGCCGTGGGCCTGTGCCGTGAGGCTCACGATCTCGCGGATGCGCTGCTCGACCACCGCACGCGTCTCGGGCCGCGCCGCCCGTACATTGAGGCCGAGCGCCACCGATTGCGGAATCACGTTGTGCGTGGCGCCGCCGCGGATGAAACCGACCGACACGACGGCCGTATCGCCCGGCGTCACGTTGCGCGCCACCACGGTCTGCAGGGCCGTCACCACCGCGGCGGCAGCGGGCACCGGGTCGCGCGAGAGATGCGGCATGGCGCCGTGTCCGCCCACGCCCTTGATCGTGACGTCGGCCACGTCCGAAGACAGCGTGACCGGCCCCTCGATCACCAGGAAGCTGCCGACCGGCACGCCCGGCGCGTTGTGCAGCGCGTAGACCGCGTCGCAGGGAAAGCGCTCGAACAGGCCGTCCTGGATCATTGCGCGCGCGCCGCAGAGGTTCTCCTCGTCGGGCTGGAAGATCAGGTTCAGCGTGCCGTCGAAATCGCGGCGTGCGGCCAGTGCCTTGGCGGCCGCGAGCAGGATGGCGGTGTGGCCGTCGTGGCCGCAGGCGTGCATGCGGCCATGGGTTTTGCTGGCGTACGGCAGGCCCGTGGCCTCGACGACAGGGAGCGCATCCATGTCCGCGCGAATACCCAGCCGCCGCGTGCCGTTGCCGACCTTCATCTGCGCCACGATGCCGGTCTTGCCGATGCCCGTGTGCACCTCGTAGCCCCATTCGCGCAGCAGGCCGGCGACCAGCTCGGCGGTCGCGCCCACCTCGAAGCCGAGTTCGGGATTGGCATGGATCCGGCGGCGGATGTCGACGAAGGCCTGGGTGTCGACGTCGGCCTGCGGCAGCAATCGGGACAGGAGCCGGGTGGTCTGGAGACTGAGTTCGCGGGTCATGGATGTGGGTGTCCGTTGTTCGGCGCAGGGAAGAAATTTCAGTCGGCCCGGCGTGCGCGCAGGCTCGCGATCGCGCAGATGCTCAGCACGCCGCAGGCCATCATGTAGAAGGCCGGCGCCATCGGGTTGCCGGTCGTGGCGAGCAGCCAGGTCACGATGAATTGCGAGGACCCGCCGAACACCGTCACGCCGACGCTGTAGATCACCGAGATGCCGCTGGCGCGCACGCCGATCGGCAGCATCTCGAGCAGCATCAGGAACAAGGGCGTGGTGCCGAGGTTCACGATGGCCGTCAGCAGCACCGACAGGCACAGCACCAGTGGCACGCTCGGGTAGTGGTTGATGAGCCAGAACGCCGGGTACACCGCCAGAAGGCCAAGCACCAGCGAGCCGATCACCAGCGGCTTGCGGTTCGGCAGCCCGTCGGCCAGGCGCCCCGCCACGAGCGCCACCGCGAACATCGTGATGCCGGTGGCGCAGCCCGACAGCAACGACAGCGACGGCGGCATGTGCAGCACGCGGATCATGTAGGTCGGCATGAAGAACACGACCAGGTACATGGCGGCCGTGCCCGCCGTGGTGGCGAAGATGCCCTTGAGCACCGTGCCGCCGTGCTCGCGCAGCAGCCGGCCCACGGGGCTGGATTCTTGGCTGCGGGACTGGTGCGTTTCCTCCAGGTTGGCGCGGATGTAGAAACCGACCGGCGCGATCAGCAGGCCGAACAGGAAGGGCAGGCGCCAACCCCAGCTCTCCAGCGAGGCCTGCGGCAGCGCCGCGTACAGCGCCGCGCCGGTGAGGGCGCCCAGCACCGCCGCCACGCCCTGGCTCGCGAGCTGCCAGCTCACGCGAAAGCCGCGGCCCCGGATGCCGCCCGACTCCATCAGCATCGAGGTGGCGGCGCCCACCTCGCCGCCGAGCGAAAAGCCCTGCAAGAGGCGCCCCGCCAGGATCATCAGCGAGCCGAACACGCCCGCCGATGCATAGGTGGGCGCGAGCGCGATGCACAGCGTGCCGGCCACCATGAGGCCGATGGTGAGCGTCAACGCGGCCTTGCGCCCCTTGCGGTCGGCGTAGCTGCCGATGACGACGCCGCCCAGCGGCCGCATCACGAAGCCGATGCCGAAAGTGGCCACGGCCAGCAGCAGCGAGCCATAAGGGCTGTCCGACGGGAAGAACAGCTTGCCGATCAGGAGCGCGAAGAAGCTGTAGACGGTGAAGTCGTACATCTCCAGCGCATTGCCCAGCGAGCAGGCGGCGATCAGGCGGAACTGGCTTTGCTTGCCCTTGGCGTGCGCGGTATCGGAAGAGAAAGAAGAAGAGGAAGGGGAAAGCGGCGCAGCTGCCGCCGGGAGAGCGCCCCCCATCTGGCTGGCGGGCAAAGCGGCTTCACTCATCGAATCGACTCCACGAACAGGATTGCGGCGGAGTATTCAGGCAAAGCGCGCCAGCGCAGAATCACATATTTTCATGCTGATAACCAAATGGAATCGCCAAGGGGATTCCATGCGGATCACGGAGGCCCGATGAAGCTGCAACAACTGCGCGTTCTCCTGGCGGTCGCCCAGAACGGAAGCATCCATGAGGCGGCGCGCAGCCTGCACATCACGCAGCCGGCGCTGTCCAAGACGATTGCCGAACTGGAACGCGAACTGGGCGTGACGCTGATGCTGCGCACCACGCGCGGCGTGACCCTCACGGCCTACGGCACGGCGCTGGTCAAGCGGGCCAGCCTGGTCGAGCAGGAACTGCGGCATGCGCTCGAAGACATCGAGGCCATTCGCGGGCACGACGAGGCGCAACTGAACATCGGCTTCACCGCGGTGGCCTCGGGCGGGCCGCTGCCCAACACGATGGCGTCGTTCAGGCGGCGCTTTCCCAACGTGGCGCTGCGCGCCTACGAGCAGCGCCCGCAGCAGCTCTTCGAAGGGCTGCGCGAAGGCCGGCTCGACCTGGCGCTGGTCTCCACCTGCAACGGCCCCGGCACCAACGCCTTTCAGTGGGAGCCGTTGTTCTCGCTGTCGATGCACGTGGCGGTACGCACCGGCCATCCGCTGCGGCGGGTGCGCAAGCTGCGCACGCTGCTGGAGGCCGACTGGCTGGTGCTGGACCCCATCGACGAGCCCGGCAGCCCGCTGGTGTCCACGATGCGCGTGAACGGGTTGGAACTGCCCAAGCGCATGGTGCAGAGCGCATCGAACCTCCTTGGCCTGCAACTGGCCACGCAGACCGACCTGGTCAGCATGTGGTCGGACACCGTGTTCCACGACGCCGGGGCGGTGCGGATGCAGCCCGGCCTGCTGGAGCGCCTGCCGATCACCGACGAGATACCGGACTTCGACGTCTACCTGGTCTATCGCTCGGCCGACCTGATGACCCACATGTGTGCCGAGTTCGCCAAGGAGGCGCGCCACCATGCGAAGGTGAATCCGCCCTGGCGCCGGCCGCGCCGCAAGGCCGGCGCGGGGTAGCTAGCTGGCGGAGGTTTCTTCGTCGGCCGGCGTTTCGGGCCGCGTCATTTCCCAGCTCTGCAGCTTGCCGGCGTTGAACACGGCATCGACGTACGAGCCGCCCGTGTCGGTCCAGCGGTACAGCTCGGGCTGCGTGTCGGCGGGAGAGCGCAGCTCACCGAGCGCGCGGGTCATCGCAATGACGTGCATCAGCGTCGCGCCCTGCTTGAGCTTGGCGTTGAGCATCACCGCGCTGGCGACATAGCCCACCGGCCGGTCGGCAGCGCGCTTGAGCACCTGCATCGCGCGGTTGAAGTGCAGCAGCAGGAACATCACGATGACCCCGCCGGTCAGCGCGACGCCGGCCCAGCCGTAGCTGCGCCACGCCAGGGCAAGAAGAACGATGCCGCCCACGGGCACCAGCAATTTCTGGAAATTCATGGCGCACATTGTCGCCGCCCGGCTGTTCGCGACCTGACCACGGGGACTCCGGTCACGCGGCCGGCCCGCGTTCGGCCGACGGGCCGCGAAGGCCGATGCAGTTTCCCCACGGGTCCTGCACCTGGCACATGCACTGCGAATCCTCGATCCGCAGCGGACCGCGGTACAGCGTCCCGCCGAGCGATTGGAGTCTCAGCAATGCCGCATCGAAATCATCGACGCGCCAATAGACGACCGACCCGAAAGCACCTGCGCCGACCTTCTCGTCCTGCGGAACGATCTCGAGCAGCACGCCGTGGAGCGAGAGGCACTCGAAGGCCGGCGAGCCGATCGATACGCGCTCGGCTTCGGGGAGCGCGCGCTGATACCAACGCAGCGCAAGTTCCACGTCGGCGACATGAATCATCACTGCGGCAATGGGAGAAGGCATGGGCTTCATTCGAAAGTTCGCATATCGGTCGGGGCGCGATTCTGCTGTATCGGCCGTGGCTACCACCGGGGGCGAAAAACGGTACTCGCCTCGAAATGCACATGCCACGGTGGCGCGAGACGGCACATTTCATCTCACGGGCATCAACCCGGGCCACAGAAAAGCGTATGACCATTCCGCGTTCCGTCACCTTCGTTCGTCTCACTCTCGCCGCCACGCTCACCGCCGCCGTCCTCAGCGGTTGCTACGTGGTGCCACTCGGACAACCCGCACCCGCGGCACCGCCTTCGCAGGCCTATGCCGTCGCACCGGGACCGATCGCGCAGAGCTTCAGTGCACGCCTGTATCCGTCGAATGCCGAAGCGGCGCGCTACGGAACCGTGGCAGGCACGGTGACCAACGACATGAACGGCCGCGGCCATTTCAATGCGCAGATTGGCGGTGAACAGTTTCAGGGAGAGGCGACCCGGGTTGCCGGCTCGCGAAGTGCCGGTGTGGCGAACGCCAGCGGCAATCGCGGCGGCAACCTGAGTTGCCAGTACACGATGAACTCGGCCACGTTGGGCAGCGGCCAATGCGTGCTCAACAGCGGGCCGGCGTTCACGATGCACATCGGGGGATAGGGAGGGTGGCCCGGCGCGTCACTGGCGCGCCGGGCATTTTTTTCCCAATGAATCAATCGAGGCGGCGGACCACGTCCATCGCCTCTTCGATGCGTTCGACGGGGTGGATGGTCAGGCCTTCGATCTCCTTCGAACCCTTGCGCGGTGCGTTGGCCTTGGGCACCACCGCGATGCTGAAGCCCAGCTTGGCGGCTTCGCGCAGACGCTCCTGCCCGCGCGGCGCGGGGCGCACCTCACCGGCCAGGCCCACTTCACCGAAGGCGATGAAGCCCTTGGGCAGCGGCTTGCCGCGCAGGCTCGAGGTGATGGCCAGCATCACGGCCAGGTCGGCCGCGGGCTCGCTGATGCGCACGCCCCCCACCGCGTTCACGAACACGTCCTGGTCCATGCAGGCCACGCCCGCGTGGCGGTGCAGCACCGCCAGCAGCATCGCAAGGCGGTCGCGGTCCAGGCCCACCGACAGGCGCCGCGGGCTCGGCCCGCCGTTGTCCACCAGCGCCTGGATTTCCACCAGCATCGGCCGCGTGCCCTCGAGCGTGACCAGCACCACGCTGCCGGGCACGGGCTCGGCGTGCTGGCTCAGGAAGATCGCGCTCGGATTGGCCACGCCCTTCAAGCCCCGCTCGGTCATTGCGAACACGCCGATCTCGTTGACCGCGCCGAAGCGGTTCTTGATGGCGCGCACGAGACGAAAGCTCGAATGCGTGTCGCCTTCGAAATACAGCACCGTGTCGACCATGTGCTCCAGTACGCGCGGCCCTGCGAGCGCGCCCTCCTTGGTGACGTGACCCACCAGCACCACGGCCGTGCCGCTGGTCTTGGCAAAGCGCGTGAGGTGCGCCGCGCATTCGCGCACCTGCGCCACCGAACCGGGGGCCGAAGTGAGCTGGTCGGAATACACCGTCTGGATCGAGTCGATCACCGCGATCGCGGGGCGCGTGGCGTCCAGCGTGGCGATGATCTTCTCCAACTGGATCTCGGCCAGCACCTGCACCTGCGAGTGATCGAGCCCGAGCCGGCGCGAGCGCAGCGCCACCTGTGCGCCGCTTTCCTCGCCGGTGACGTAGAGCGCGTTCTGTCCCGCGCGCTGCAGCGCATCGACCGCCTGCAACAGCAGCGTGGATTTACCGATGCCCGGATCGCCGCCGATCAGCGTCACGCCGCCCGAGACGATGCCGCCGCCCAGCACGCGGTCGAGTTCGTCGATGCCGGTGGGGGTGCGCGCGATGTCGGTCGCCTCGATCTCCGAGAGCGTGGCCAGTTCGGAGACGCCCGCCAGCGGCGAGAACTGGGTGCCGAAGCGGTTGTTGGCCGGTGCGTTGCTGCCCGCCACCTGTTCGATCAATGTGTTCCAGGCGCCGCAGCTCGGGCATTTGCCGAGCCACTTGGGGCTGGTGCCGCCGCATTCGCTGCAGACGAAAAGAGATTTGTCCTTGGCCATCCGTCGAGTTTAGGTGTCCGCACAAACCCTGATGGCCGGCGGCTTGGAAAGAAACCGCCAATCATTTAACATGTTAAGTAATTTCAAAAGGCACCGCTCTTGAGCACCACGTTCACCCACCGCAATTTGCCGCGCCTGCTGCTTCAGGCCCGCGAAGCCGTGATGGCCCACACGCGGCCCAGCCTGCGCGAGCACGCGCTGTCCGACCAGCAATGGCGCGTGCTGCGCGTGCTCGGCGAGCACGGCGCGGTCGACACCGGCCGCGTCGCGCGCGAGGCCTTCATCCTCGGGCCGAGCCTCACCGGCGTGCTCGCGCGCATGGAGCGCGACAACCTCATCACCCGCGCCCGCGACCCGGCCGACCAGCGCCGCACCGTGGTCGAGGCCACGCCGCACGGCATGAAGCTGGTCAAGCGCCTGGGCACCAGCATCGAGGCGCACTACGACTGGATGGAAAAGTCGCTCGGCAAGGCCAGGCTCACGCAGCTCTACGGCCTGCTGGACGAACTGATCGCACTGGAGCAACCCTCATGAGCACCGCGCATTTCCTTCCCACCGGCACCGTGTACGGCACGCTGCTGAACTTCCGCGCCGAGGTCGAGGCGCTCGCGCCGCAGATGACCGCGCCGCCCTACAAGGCGCCGCCCAAAGCGCCGGTGCTCTACGTGAAGACCGCCAACACCTGGAGCCCGCACGGCAGCGCCATCGCCGTGCCTGCATCGGTGCCCGACGTGGAAATCGGCGCGAGCATCGGCATGGTGATCGGCGCCGAGGGCGACGTCGAAGGCTTCGTGCTGATGAACGACCTGTCGATCCCGCACGCGAGCTTCTTCCGCCCGCCGGTGAAGTTCAAGTGTCTCGACGGCTTCCTGGGCATCGGCCCCACGCTGCGCGATGCGCAAGAGGTGGCCGACCCCGCGAATTTCCGCGTCGAAGTACGCGTCAACGGCGAACTGAAGCAGTCGATCGACTTCTCGCAGCTCGTGCGTCCGGCGCAGCAGCTGCTCGCCGACGTCGGCGAGTTCATGACGCTCGCGCACGGCGACGTGCTGATGCTGGGCTGCGATGCGGGCCGTCCGCTGGCACGCGCAGGCGACCGCATCGAGATCTCCTCGCCGGGCTTCGAGACATTGACCAACACGCTGGTGCAGGAGACCGCCGCATGAAGCACGCACGCGTCATCCACGAAGGCCGCGAACACACCGGCACGAGCCACGAATTCAACGGCCAGCCGGACGCCGCGGTGCGCATCGAAGACGGCCGCATCGTGCCGCAAGACCAGCTCACCTGGCTCCCCCCACTCGCGCCCACGGTACGCCCGCGCACCATCCTCGCGCTCGGCCTCAACTACGCCGACCACGCCAAGGAACTCGAATTCAAGGCGCCTGAAGAACCGCTGGTGTTCGTCAAGGGCCAGAGCGCGCTGATCGGCCACCGCCAGCTCACGCACCGGCCGGCCGGCGTGCAGTTCATGCACTACGAATGCGAGCTCGCCATCGTGATCGGCAAGACCGCGCGCCACGTGAAGCGCGACGACGCCTGCGACTTCATCGGCGGCTACACGGTCGCCAACGACTACGCGATCCGCGACTACCTGGAGAACTGGTACCGCCCCAACCTGCGCGTGAAGAACCGCGACACCTGCACGCCGCTGGGGCCTTGGTTCGTCGACGCGGCCGACGTTCCAGATCCGATGGCGCTCGCGTTGCGCTCCACCGTCAACGGCACCGTCACGCAGCAGGGCAATACGCGCGACATGATCTTCGATGCGCCCTTTCTCATCGAATACTTCAGCCGCTTCATGACGCTCTCGCCGGGCGACCTGATCCTCACGGGCACGCCCGACGGCGTGGTCGATTGCAAGCCGGGCGACGTCGTCGTCACCGAGATCGAGCACATCGGCGCGCTCCAGAACACCATCCAAGGAAAAGCATGAGAGTCGATCACCTGATCAACGGCAAAAGCGTTGCCGGCACGGACTACTTCGAAACCGTCAACCCCGCCACCCAGGAAGTGCTGGCCGAAGTCGCCTCGGGCGGCGAAGCCGAGGTGAACGCGGCCGTGGTCGCCGCGAAAGAAGCCTTTCCGAAATGGGCCGGCATGCCCGCACCCGAGCGCGCAAAACTGATTCGCAAGCTCGGCGACCTGATTGCCGCGCACGTGCCCGAGATCGCGCAGACCGAGACCAACGACTGCGGCCAGGTCATCGCGCAGACCGGCAAGCAACTGATTCCGCGCGCGGCCGACAACTTCTATTACTTCGCCGAGATGTGCACGCGCGTGGACGGCCACACGTATCCGACGCCCACGCACCTGAACTACACGCTGTTCCACCCGGTGGGCGTGTGCGCGCTCATCAGCCCGTGGAACGTGCCCTTCATGACGGCCACCTGGAAGGTCGCACCGTGCCTGGCTTTCGGCAATACCGCGGTGCTGAAGATGAGCGAACTCTCCCCGCTCACGGCCGCGCGCCTGGGCGAGCTCGCGCTGGAAGCCGGCATTCCGCCCGGCGTGCTGAACCTCGTGCACGGCTACGGCAAGGAAGCGGGCGAGCCGCTGGTGGCGCACCCCGACGTGCGCGCCATTTCGTTCACCGGCTCCACCGCCACGGGCAACCGCATCGTGAAGAGCGCGGGCCTGAAGAAATTCAGCATGGAGCTGGGCGGCAAGAGTCCCTTCGTGATCTTCGACGACGCCGACCTCGACCGCGCGCTGGATGCGGCCGTGTTCATGATCTTCAGCAACAACGGCGAGCGCTGCACGGCGGGCTCGCGCATCCTGGTGCAGCAGTCGATCTACGCGGACTTCGCCGCGAAGTTCGCCGAGCGCGCCAAGCGCATCACCGTGGGCGATCCGCTGGACGAGAAGACCATCGTCGGACCGATGATTTCGCAGGCCCACCTGGCCAAGGTGCGCAGCTACATCGAACTCGGGCCGAAGGAAGGCGCGACGATCCTGTGCGGTGGCCTCGATGCGCCATCGAACCTGCCGGACCGCGTGAAGAAGGGCAACTACGTCGTGCCCACCGTCTTCGCCGACGTCGACAACCGCATGAAAATCGCGCAGGACGAGATCTTCGGACCGGTCGCCTGCCTCATCCCGTTCAAGGACGAGGCCGACGCGATCCGCCTGGCCAACGACATCCAATACGGCTTGAGCAGCTACGTATGGACCGAGAACATCGGCAAGGCCCACCGCGTGGCCGCGGCCGTGGAAGCCGGCATGTGCTTCGTCAACAGCCAGAACGTGCGGGACCTGCGCCAGCCCTTCGGCGGCACCAAGGCCTCGGGCACGGGCCGCGAGGGCGGCACCTGGAGCTACGAAGTGTTCTGCGAGCCGAAGAACATCGCGGTGTCGATGGGCTCACACCACATTCCGCATTGGGGCGTGGCGTGAACACAAGCCGCCGCGCGCTGCTGCAGGGCGCCGCCGCGTTCGCGGCGCTGCCTTCGCTGGCACGTGCACGCGGCGACTGGCCGAACAAGCCGGTGCGCATCGTCGTGCCCTTCACGCCCGGCGGCACCACCGACTTCGTCGCACGGCTCGTGGCGGTCGAGCTCGGCAAGACGCTGGAGCAGGCCGTCATCGTCGAGAACAAGCCCGGTGCGGGCACGGTGATCGGCGTCGATGCGGTCGCCAAGTCGGCGCCCGACGGCTACAGCTTCGTCTGCGTGGCCAACAGCTTCACGGCCAACCAGACGCTGGTGCGCAAGCTGCCCTACGACACGCAGAAAGACCTGCGCCCCGTCGCGCTCATGGGCATGTCGGAGCATGTGCTCGCCACGCATCCGGCCAGTGGCCTGAAGACGCTGGCCGACCTGCGCAACCAGGCCAAGGCGAAGCCCGGCACGCTGAGCTTCGCCTCCTTCGGCAACGGCACCTCGGCGCACCTGTCGGGCGAAATGCTCAAGCTGCAGATGGGCCTGGACATCGTGCACGTGCCCTACAAGGGCCAGGGCCCCGCGCTCACCGACCTGCTCGGCGGCCAGGTGACGATGATGTTCGGCAACTGGCCCGAGTTCCGCGGCCACATTCAGAGCGGCAAGCTGGTCGCGCTGGGCATGGCGACCGCGCAGCGCTCGCAATATGCGCCCACCATACCCACACTGGCCGAACAGGGCGTGGCCATCGAGTCCAATTCGTGGAACGGCTTGCTGGCACCCGCCGGCACGCCCGACGCCATCGTGCTGCGCATGAACGACGAGGTGAACCGCGCGCTCGCGGACCCTGCCGTGACCGAGGCCTTCCGCAAGGGCGGCATCGCCTCGCTGTCGGGCACGCCCGAACGCTTCGCGGCTTTCATCCAGAGCGAGATCGCGAAGTACGGCGACGTGATCCGCAAAGCCAACATCCAGATCGAGGGCTGAACGATGAGCCTCTATGCGATGCAGAAGTTTCTCTTCGCGCTGAACCGCGAAGCCGAAGTGCAGCGCCGGTACGCGGAAGGCGGCCAGGTGCGTGCCGCGCTGCTCGCCGGCTACGACCTCGGCGACGAAGAGCGCGAGGCCATCGACTCGGGCGACATCGGCAAGCTCTACGTGCTCGGCTGCAATGGCCAGTTGCTGATGCACTTCGCACCGCTGCTGGGCATCGCATGGGCCGACTATCTCGAAGCGATGCGCGAGGGCGTCCGCAAGTACGGCCCCGTGCGCGCAGGCATCTACGCGATGACAACCGGAACCGATGAGAAAGTGGCAGGCGTATGAGTCTCGTATTCGCAGGCGTGTGCAGCCACGCCCCCGGCATCACCGGCCGCGCGCACCTGGCCGACCCGGCGGTGAAGGACGAGTTCCACGCGCAGTTCCACCGCTTCGGCGAGGCGATGCGCGCGACGAAGCCCGATGCGGTGATCGTCATCGCCGCCGAGCACTTCGCCAACTTCTTCATGAACAACATGCCGGCCTACGCCATCGGCATGGCGGACAGCTACGAGGGCCCCATCGAAGACCCGAAGTGGCTGGGCATCGAGAAGACGAGAGTGCCCGGCGATGCCGCGCTCTCGCAGCGCCTGATCCGCGAGGTGATGCAGACCGTGGACGTGGCCTATGCCGAAGAATGGAAGTTCGACCACGGCATCATGGTGCCGCTGCACTTTCTCACGCCGGATTTCGATACCAAGGTCATCCCGGTGAACATCAACTGCCAGGGCCCGCCGCTCACGCCGCTGCACCGCGCCTGGGCCTTCGGGGAGGCCTTGCGGCGCGCCTGCGACAAGGCGCCCGAGCGCATCGCGCTGGTGGGCACGGGCGGCATTTCGCATTGGCCCGCCACGCCCGATTCGGGCAAGGTGAATGCCGAGTGGGACGCCGAGTTCATGCGCCGCTGGTGTGCCAACGACCGCGAGGCGCTGCTCTCGCAGGACGACTACAACGACGAGGCCACCTACCGCGAAGCGGGCCAGGGCGGCTTCGAGATCCGCACCTTCCTCTGCGTCGCCGCGGCCGCGCGCGGCAAGGGCGAGATCCTTCACATGAAGGCCATCCCGATCTTCGCGGTGACCTGCACGGCCGCCACGATGTCGGTGGCCTGAACGAAAGAACACGCATGCCGCACCTGGTGATCCTGTACACCCCCAACATCGAAGCCGAGACCGACATGTCGGCCCTGTGCCGCACGCTCGCCGACACCATGCTCAAGCAACGTGACGAGGCGGACAAGCCCGTGTTCCCCATCGGCGGCACGCGCGTGCTGGCCTACCCCGCGGCGCACTATGCCGTGGCCGACGGGAAGGCCGACTACGCCTTCGTGTACCTCAACATCCGCATGGCCGCGGGCCGCTCGGAGGCGGTGAAAAAAAAGGCCGGCGACGCGTTGCTGGCCGACGTGCGCGCGCATTTCGCGCCGATCTTCGACCAGCGCCACATCGGCATCACGCTGCAGATCGACGAAAGCCCGGGACAGGTCTACGACGGCAAGCACAGCAACCTGCATCCTCTCTTCAACAAGACCTGAGCGAAGGCTTCCATGCTCTCTTCCGACACCATTGCCAAGCTGGCCGCCGAGCTGCACGAGAGCGAGAAGTCGCGCGTGCAGGTCGAGCATTTCTCCAAGCGCTTTCCGGAGATGACCGTCGAGGACGGCTACGCCATCTCGCGCGAATGGGTGAAGCACAAGATCGCCGAAGGCCGCGTCGTGAAGGGCCACAAGATCGGCCTCACCTCGCGCGCGATGCAGCAGTCCAGCCAGATCGACGAGCCCGACTACGGCACGCTGCTGGACGACATGTTCTTCGAGCAGGGCGGCGACATTCCGTTCGCGCGCTTCATCGCGCCGCGCATCGAGGTGGAGCTGGCCTTCATCCTCGGCAAGAAGCTGCAGGGCCCGAACGTGACGATCTTCGACGTGCTCGCCGCCACCGACTACGTGGTGCCCGCCATCGAGATCATCGATGCGCGCATCGAGCAGTTCGACCGCCACACCAAGGCGCCGCGCAAGGTGTTCGACACCATCTCGGACAACGCGGCCAACGCCGGCATCGTGATGGGCGGACGGCCGGTGAAGCCCGATGCGGTCGACCTGCGCTGGGTGAGCGCGCTCCTCTACAAGAACGGCGTGATCGAGGAGACGGGCGTGGCCGCGGGCGTGCTCAACCACCCGGCCACCGGCGTGGCGTGGCTTGCGAACAAGCTCGCGCCGTGGGACGAACACCTGGAAGCCGGCGAGGTGGTGCTCGCCGGCTCGTTCACGCGCCCGACCACTGCATTGCCCGGCGACACCTTCCACGCCGATTACGGCCCTTTGGGCGCCATCTCGTTTCGCCTTGTCTGAAAGAAAGACGTTCATGCACACCCCCATCAACACCTTCAAGCAGGCCATGCAGGCCGGACAACAAAAGATCGGCCTCTGGGTCGGCCTGGCCGACAGCTACGTCGCCGAGATCCTCGCCGGCTGCGGCTACGACTGGCTGCTGGTCGACGGCGAGCATGCGCCCAACGACGTGCGCTCGGTGCTCGGGCAGTTGCAGGGCATCTCCAGCGCGTGGTCGGCGCAGCCCGAATCGGAGCGCTCGCATCCCGTCGTGCGCATCCCGACCGGCGACACCACGCTCATCAAGCAGTACCTGGACATCGGCGCGCAGACGCTGCTGGTGCCCATGGTCGATACCGCCGAGCAGGCCGCGCGCATGGTGCAGGGCATGCGCTATCCGCCCGAGGGCATCCGCGGCATGGGCAGCGCGCTCGCGCGCGCCTCGCGCTGGCAGGCCTATCCGCAGTACCTGCACGAGGCCAACGCGCAGACCTGCCTGCTGGTGCAGGCCGAGACGGTCGAGGCGATGAAGAACCTGGATGCCATCGCGGCCACGCCGGGCGTGGACGGCGTGTTCATCGGGCCGGCGGACCTGTCGGCGTCGATGGGGTTCGTGGGGCAGCCCAACCATCCGGAGGTGCAGGCGGTGATCGCCGATGCCATCGCGCGCATCCGGAAGGCCGGCAAGGCGCCGGGCATTCTCTCGACCACCGAGGAGCAGGCGCGCAAGTGGCTCGCGGCCGGCGCGCTGTTCGTGGCGGTGGGCGTGGACACCGTCGTGCTCACGGCCGCGGCGAAGCAATTGGCGGCGAAGTACAAGAGCGCCGCCGGCGCGGCAACGCCCAACGGCTACTGAAGTCCTTTCACACCGGGAGCTCCAGATGAAACGCACGATCCTGGCCGCGATGTTCGCAGCCACCACCCTCTTGCTCGCAGCCTGCGCGCAACCGGGCGGCGGCCCGATCACCCAGGCGCAGCAGGAGGCCAATCGCCAGACCGTGCTGGCCTTCTACGAGAAGGGCCTGAACCAGAAGGACGCCGACGCCGCCCTGCAGTACGTGGGCAACCGCTACGTGCAGCACAACCCCACGGCCGCCGACGGCCCCGAGGGTTTTCGCAAGTTCATCGCCTTCCTGCGCGAGAAGTTTCCGAAGTCGCACAGCGACATCAAGCGCTCCTTCGCCGAAGGCGACTACGTGATCCTGCATGTGCATGCGGTGCGCGAGCCGGGCACGCGCGGCAATGCCATCGTGGACATCTTCAAGCTGGAGAACGGCAAGATCGTCGAGCACTGGGACGTGAACCAGCCCGTGCCCGAAACCGCCGCGAACGACAACGGAATGTTCTGACCATGACCTCTCCGGTCGGGAAAAGCGTGTCGCAACGTGTCGAACGTGAGGTAAACGCGGGGGTCCCGCGCCACGCCTTGCTGGAAAAATACGCGCTCCCGAATCACCACCATCCGGAGAGAGACACATCATGAGCTTCACACGCCGCCAGATCCTTCAGACCACCGGCGCCTCCGCGCTGCTCGCGAGCATCGGCCACGAGGCCTATGCGCAGGCCGGCATCGAGACCGCGACCATCGTCACCGGCTTTGCGGCCGGCGGCACGTCGGACACCATCTGCCGCCGCGTGGCGCAAAAACTCAGCCCCGAATACGCCAAGGCGGCGGTGGTGGAGAACCGCACCGGCGCGGGCGGCCAGATCGCGGTCACCTACGTGAAGGGCCGGCCGGCCGATGGCACCACCATCCTGCAGACGCCGACCTCGATCCTCACGATCTATCCGCACATCTACAAGAAGCTGCCGTACGACCCGATGGTGGACATCACCCCCGTCACCATCGGCTGCATCTTCGACTTCGGCTTTGCCGTCGGCCCGTCGGTGCCGGCCAGCGTGAAGAGCGTGCCCGAATTCCTGGCATGGGCCAAGTCCAACCCGGCCGGCGCCAACTACGGCTCGCCGGCCGCGGGCTCCACGCCGCACTTCATCGGCGCGCTGCTGGGCATGCAGGGCGGCGTCGATCTGAAGCATGCCGCCTACCGCGGCACGCAGCCGGCCATGCTCGACCTCCTGGGCGGCAACATCTCGGCGGTGTCGGGCCCCATCGGCGACATCACGCAGCACCTGCAGTCGGGCAAGGTGCGCATCCTGGGCGTCTCGGGTGCCAAGCGCAGCCGCTTCGCGCCCGATGTGCCGACCTTCGGCGAGCAGGGCATCAAGAACATGGCGCACAGCGAATGGTTCGCCTTCTTCCTGCCGGCCAAGGCTTCGCCCGAACTGGTCGCGCGCCTGAACACCGCGATGAAGAACTCGCTCGCACAGAAGGACGTGATCGACGGCCTGGGCACCTTCGGGCTGGAGGCCATGTCCTCCACGCCCGCGGAGCTGACCGAGCTGCTGAAGAAAGACACCGCCAAGTGGGCGCCGATCGTGAAAGAGGTCGGCTTCACCGCGGAGGGTTAACCGTATGAAGGAACTGCCATGAACACCCCACTCGCCACCACGCCTTCGGCGCTGGTCCATCCCTCGATCCACCCCGACGAGCGCGCCGCGCGCGAAGAGCTCGCGGCCTGCTACCGCGTCTTCGCGATGCTCGGCTGGGTCGAGATGATCTACAACCACATCACGGTGCGCTTGCCCGACAGCGTGACCGGTGGCGAGAAGCAGTTCCTCATCAACCCCTTCGGCCTGCACTACAGCGAAGTGACAGCCAGCAACCTCGTGAAGATCGACCTGCACGGCAAGGTGCTCGATGGCTCGTCGTACCCGGTGAACCCGGCCGGCTTCACGGTGCACGCGGCCATCCACGACGGCCTGCCCGGCGCGCACTGCGTGATGCACACGCACACCACGGCCGGCGTGGCCGTGGCGTGCCTGCAGGGCGGCCTGCAGCAGACCAATTTCTATACCGCGCAGCTGCACGGCATGGTGGCGTACCACGACTTCGAGGGCATCACGATCCATGCCGACGAAGGCCCGCGCCTCCTCAAGAGCATCGGCAGCCGCAACGCGGTGATCCTGCGCAACCACGGCCTGCTGGCCTGGGGCCAGACGCTGCCGCAGACCTTCGCGATTCTCTGGACCCTGCAGCGCGCCTGCGAGATCCAGATGGCGACCTTCTCGATGGGCGCGGCCATTCCGGTGAGCGAGGAAATCGCGCAGCGCTGCACGCGCGATGCGCTGCAGTTCAGCCCCGCGCACGGCGCCGGGCAGGACGTGTTCAATGCGCTGGTGCGGCAGGTGGACCGCATCGATCCGGGGTACAGAAATTGAAGAAACTGAAAAGATCGAGGCGAGCATTCCCATGAAGATTTGTATTTACGGCGCCGGCGCGATCGGCGGCTGGATCGGTGCCGGCCTCGCGCAGGCCGGCGAACGGCTCAACGTGGTGGCGCGCGGCGCGACGCTCGAAGCGCTGCAGCGCGATGGCCTCTCGCTGATGCGCGGCGACGTGCGCACCCGCGTGCCCGTCAACGCGGTGGCCGACCCCGAGGCGCTCGGCGTGCAGGACCTGGTGGTGATCGCCGTGAAGGCGCCCGCGCTGGCGGCCGTGGCCGAACGCATCGGCCCGCTGATCGGGCGCGACACCCTCGTGCTGGTCGCGATGAACGGCGTGCCCTGGTGGTTTCTGGAAGGCGGCTTCGGCGGCGAGATCACGGGCCACCGGCTGGCCGCAGTGGACCCCGACGGTGCGATCGCCAAGGCCATTCCGGCCCGCAACGTGATCGGCTGCGTGGTGCATGCCAGCTGCTCGCTCGACGGGCCGGGCGTGGTGCGGCATCACTTCGGCAACGGACTGATCGTGGGCGAGCCCTCGGGCGAGGCCACGCCGCGCGTGCAGGCGCTGGCCGATCTCTTGACCCGCGCGGGCATCAACACCACGCTGTCGCCGCAGATCCAGAAGGACGTGTGGTTCAAGCTCTGGGGCAACATGACGGTGAACCCGATCAGCGCGCTGACCGGTGCCACCACCGACCTCATCATGGGCGACGACTACGTGCGCGGGTTCATCTCGGCCGTGATGCTGGAGGCCAAGGAGATCGGGCGGCGCATCGGCATCGAGATCACGCAGAGCCCCGAAGACCGGCACGAAGTGACGAAGAAGCTGGGCGCGTTCAAGACCTCGATGCTGCAGGACGTGGAGGCCGGGCGATCGGTGGAGCTGGATGCGCTGGTGACCGTGGTGCGCGAACTGGGCGAGTTGACGGGCGTGGCTACGCCGTTCACCGATGCACTGCTGGGGCTGGCGCGGTTGCGCACGCGGCAGCTCGGGCTGTACTGAGCGCCCCGATTACCAAAACTTTTCGGGCGTGGCGGCCAGCGTCTCGGTGCAGCTCGCCACCGCCTTCGCACGCTCCTCGCGCAGCCGCTGCCAGTTGTCGGCCTGCCATTGCGTCCAGGCGATGGGTTCCGACTGGTAGGAGCAGGCAGCCGGCGGCCGCATGAAGCCCGCGCGGCCGAGTTGGGCACCGAACTTCAGGCGGAACAGTTCGTCCGTTCCCGTCAGGTTTTCGTAGACCAGGTGCCAGGGGCCCGGATTCAGCGGCGTGTCGGCTTCCTTCTGCACGCGACCCGCTTCCTCGATTTCCTCGGGCGTGGAGCCGTCGGTCAGCGCGAGGGCATGCGCAGCCTCGGCACGCTTGCGGTAGATGTCGGTGGCGACCTTGCTCAGGGCGTCGGTCAGTTCACCGATGGCCGGATTGGCGCCCACCGGATCGTCCTTGAGCTCTTCCAGCGTCGTGCCGGCGAGGTCGTCTTTCGAGAAGCCTTGCGCGCCGACGGAAATCCCACCGGCGATCAACGACAGCGCCACGTTCAGCGCGATCTGCCCTGCGACCTGGTTGCCCGTGTTCTCGCGCCGGACCACGCGAAGCCGTTCGATGCCCGGCTTGTAGGCGGCGCGATTGACGCGCACGCGGGTCTGCGGCGCGGCTGCCGCTTCGGCGGGCGGGGCAACGGATGGCGGCGAAGGAACGGGGACGTCTGCGGCCATCGCCGCGGATGGGGCTGGTGGCGCCGGCACATCCGGCTCTGCGGCGTATGCCGAGAAACCAAGGGTTGCCATCGCAATGCCGCAAGCGAATGCAGCGCGGGTCTTGTGCGTCGAGATCATGTGAACTGTTCTCCCTCCGGTCGGCATTGTCATTGGGGCGGAGGGCGCGGTTCGACACCGCACGGCTACAAATTCACGGAAGCTGCGGCTGTACAACGGGTTTTGGCGGCATCGTTGCCCACCACGCCGCCGCCATGATCGGCAACCCGCCGGCCGCGAAAACAGGAAGCTCAGTGCGTCGTCAGCAAAACGCGCACGGCCTCGGGCAGCGAATTGACATGCGGCATGAAGTGATCGAGCAGCGCACCGAGGATCACCGCGGAGATCAGCGCGCCCAGCAGCGGCTTCCAGGTCAGCCGCACCGCCGCGACCAGCCAGCCCTCGCGCGCCACGCGCACCGCAGCGCGCGCCGACACATACGAGAACGCCACCTCGATGGCGACGGCCAGCAGCGCATCCCAGCTGAAATACAGCAGCACGAGCGAGCCGGCGCCGAACAGCACCGCCACGCAGATCAGGAAGATGGCGACCACCGGCACGACGATGATCGCGCCTTCGTCGGATTCGCCCGCCAGTTCGAGTGCGCCGCCGGCCATGTCGGCCGCGCCGCCGAAACCGGCGTCGCTCGCGCTGCTGGCAACGTCCAATGCAAGGTCGGCAGCGTCGACCACGTCGCCGCCGCCCACGTCGAGATGGACACCCACCCCGTTCTCGACGAGCCGCCGGGCCCACCAGCGCAGCACCAGCAGGTAGCCCAGATACCCCACGCCCAATGTGAGGAAATAGCGCACCGCCAGCGAATCCACATGCAGCAGGTGCATCTGCAGCGCCGACACGCCCCACATGAGCAGCAGCATGAAGGTGCCGATCAGGATGCCGTGCGTGCGCAGGCTGTGGTTGCGATGCAGGTCGCGCTCGATCTGCGTTTCCCAAAGGCGCATCGAGCGCCAGTTGGAAAGAACCTTCATTGCTGCGTGTCTGGGTCGGCTTCGGCGGGCGCGAAGGGCACGCGTTGCGCCACGGCGCACATGAGTTCGTAGCCGACGGTGCCCGCCGCCTGCGCGACGTCATCGATGGACAGCACCGCATCGGTGACGGTCGAGTGACCCCACAGCGTGACCTCGGTGCCGAACGCCGCATCGGGCACGGGCGTGAGGTCCACGGTGATCATGTCCATGCTCACGCGGCCCACCATGCGGGTGCGCACGCCGTTCACCAGCACCGGCGTTCCGGTGTTGCAGTGGCGCGGATAGCCGTCGGCATAGCCCACCGCGGCCACGCCGATGGTGAGCGGCCCCTCGGCCGTGAAGTTGGAGCCGTAGCCGATGGTGTCGCCGGCCTTGAGCGTCTGCACCGAGAGCAGTTTCGTGGACAGCGTCATCGTGGGCTGCAGCTGCCAGTGCGCCGCGTCGTTCGCCGGAAAGTCCGGGGCGCTGCCGTACAGCACGATGCCCGGGCGCACCCAGTCGCCGCGCGTCTGGTCCGCATGGCGCAGCGTGGCTGCGCTGTTGGCGATGGAGCGCTCGCCCGGCAGGTCGCGGGTGACGCGCTCGAAGGTCTCCACCTGGTGGGCGATGCCGCGGGCGCCGTCGGCGTCGCTGAAGTGCGTCATCAGCGAGATCTCGTCGACCTGCGTGAGCGCATTCAGGCGCGTCCAGGCCGAGCCGAAGCGCTCGGGCGTGAAGCCCAGGCGGTTCATGCCCGAGTTCATCTTGAGGAAAACACGTTGCGGCTTGAGGGTCTTGTGCGCTGCGAGCATGTCGATCTGCTCGTCGCAATGCACGGTGTGCCAGAGGTCCAGGCGCGAGCACAGCTCCAGGTCGCGCGCGTCGAATACGCCCTCCAGCAGCAGCACCGGGCCGCGCCAGCCCAGGGCGCGCACGCGCTCGGCCTCGGCCAGGTCGAGCAGCGCAAAACCGTCGGCGCCGCGCAGGCCTTCATAGACCCGCTCGATGCCATGGCCATAGGCATTGGCCTTGACCACGGCCCAGACACGGGCGTCGAGCGCCGAGCGGCGGACCCTGCCCAGGTTGTTGCGAAGGGCAGCGGTATGGACGGTGGCGAGAATGGGGCGCGGCATGGGGGCTCTCGGCGGTCTTGGAGGAAATGCAGACCACGTTTTAGCATTTCCGGGAATGGGGTCGAAACCGGTGGGGATGCCCATTTGGGCGCCGTACCCCCATGCTATAACCGCCCATTCGCTCCGGACGCGACACTTTTTCACTACCGCCAGCAGACCCTCTGGCCAGCCAGCCCATCGATGAAGCGCGGTTTCTACACGATCATGTCGGCCCAGTTCTTTTCGTCGCTGGCCGACCAAGCGCTTTTCGTTGTTGCCGTCGATCTCATGCGAAGTTCGGGCGCCCCCGAATGGCAACGCGCGGCCCTGGTGCCGATCTTCGCGGTCTTCTACGTGGTGCTCGCGCCGCTGGTGGGCGCGTTCGCCGATGCGCTGCCCAAGGGCAAGGTGATGTTCATCAGCAATGCGATCAAGGTGATCGGCTGCCTGATGATGCTGTTCGGCTCGCACCCCCTCCTGTCGTATTCGATCGTGGGCCTGGGCGCTGCGGCCTACTCGCCGGCCAAGTACGGCATCCTCACCGAGCTGCTGCCCGCCTCGCAACTGGTCAAGGCCAACGGCTGGATCGAAGGGCTGACCATCGCATCCATCCTGCTGGGCATCGTGCTGGGCGGCACGCTGGTGGGCCATGCGGTCTCCAGCCAGCTGCTGGCCTTCGATTTCCCGCTGATCGACACCGGCATCGATTCGCCGGCCGAGGCCGCGATCTCGGTGCTGATCCTGGTCTACATGCTGGCGGCCTGGTTCAACACGCGCATCCCGCACACCGGCGTGGAGATGCGCCCGCTGCGCTCCAACCCCGAACATAGCTTCGTGCGCAACATCGCCGCGCTGCTGCCCGACTTCTGGCACTGCAATGCGCGCCTGTGGCGCGACCGCCTCGGCCAGATCTCGCTGGCCACCACCACGCTCTTCTGGGGCGCGGGCGGCAACCTCAAGTACATCGTGCTCGCGTGGGCCTCGCTCGCGCTGGGATACAACACGACGCAGGCTTCGGCCCTCACCGGCGTGGTGACCATCGGCACGGCCGTGGGCGCCATCGTGGCCTCGATGCGCATGCGGCTGGACATGGCCACCCGCGTGATCCCGATGGGCATCGCGATGGGGCTGATGGTCATCTGCATGAACTTCATCGGCAACGTGTGGCTCGCGGTGCCGTTCCTGATCATCCTGGGCGGCCTGGGCGGCTTCCTGGTGGTGCCGATGAATGCGCTCCTGCAGCATCGCGGCCACAACCTGATGGGCGCGGGCCGCTCGATCGCGGTGCAGAACTTCAACGAGCAGGCCTGCATTCTTCTCCTGGGCGGCTTCTACAGCGTGTGCACGGGACTGGGCCTGTCGGCCTACGGCGCGATCAGCGCCTTCGGCCTCGTGGTGGCGGGCTGCATGTGGCTCATCAAGCGCTGGCACGAGAACAACCTCAAGAAGTACCCGGAAGAAGTCGAGCACCTGCTGGCGATCGCCCGCAGCGACAAACATCACTGACCTTGCGCGACTGCGTTGGTGAGACGGCCGGCGCGCCGGGCGCCGAAGCCTCCATTTCTCCAACGCCACCATGCCCGCGCTCGCACTTGTCTTCAACGCCTTCGCCTGGGGCGTTTCGTGGTTTCCATTCCGCCAGCTCGCCGGCCACGGACTGCATCCGCTGTGGACCACCTGCCTCATCTACCTGGTCATCGCGGTGGTGATGGGCCTCCTGCGCCGGCATGCATGGAAGGCCTTCGCGGCGTTCCCGATGCTGATGGCGCTGGGCCTTGCGGCGGGCTTCACCAACGTGGGCTTCAACTGGGCCGCGACGCAGGGCGATGTGGTGCGCGTGGTGCTGCTGTTCTACCTGATGCCGCTGTGGAACGTGCTGCTGGCCTGGCTGCTGCTCGGCGAGCGGCCCACGGGCGGCGCGCTCGCACGGGTGGCACTGGCGCTGACCGGCGTGGTCGTGGTGCTCAAGGCGCCCGGCACCGACTGGCCCGTGCCGTCGAGCCTGCCCGACTGGCTCGGGGTGGCGGCGGGCTTCAGCTTCGCGGTGACGAACATCACGCTGCGCCATCTGCGCGAAGCGCCGGGCGAATCGCGCGCGCTGGCGATGTTCTGCGGCTGCGCCGTGGTGGGCGGCGCCGCGGCCCTCGTCGGCTCCAGCGTTGGCGGCATCGCCTCCCCGCTGCTGGCCACACCCGGCTGGCTCGGCTGGGCAGTCCTCCTGGGCGGCGGCTTCATCGTGGCCAACGTGTGCCTGCAGTACGGCGCCGCGCGGCTCACGTCCAGCGCGGCCTCGGTGATCATGTTGTCGGAAGTGCTGTTCGCCAGCGTCTCGTCCGTGGCGTTGGGCGCGGCCACCATGGATGCGCGCATCCTCCTGGGCGGCGCGCTGATCGTGGCGGGCGCGGTCTGGTCGGCGTTTGCGCGAACGCCCGTGCGGGGCGATGATCGCGCCTCCAGCGCTTGCGCCACTCACTGAGGACACTCCATGACCAGCGTCTACGACTTCGAGGCCAACCAGATCGACGGCAAGCCGGTGAAGCTCTCCACCTTCAAGGGCAAGGTGCTGCTGATCGTCAACACCGCGAGCAAATGCGGCTTCACGCCGCAGTTCGCGGGGCTGGAGGCGCTGCACGAGAAGTACGCCGACCAGGGCCTTTCGGTGCTGGGTTTTCCGTCGAACCAGTTCGGCTCGCAGGACCCGGGCACCAACGAGGAAATCGGCGCCTTCTGCACCAAGAACTACGGCGTGAGTTTTCCGATGATGGAGAAGATCGACGTCAACGGCAGCAACGCCGCACCGCTCTACCAGTGGCTGACGAAAGAGAAGCCGGGGCTCCTGGGCCTCACGGCCATCAAGTGGAACTTCACCAAGTTCCTGATCGGGCGCGACGGCACGGTGCTCAAGCGCTACGCGCCGCTGGACACGCCGGCCTCGCTCACGCGCGATGTCGAGGCGGCGCTGGCGGCTGGCTGATCTCAGGCACCGACGCGCAGGACCTTGCCGCCTGCGCGTCGTCCGTCCCGCAGGTCCAGTGCATTGAGCCACGCGAGCAGCGCGCCCTCGTCCACCGGCGAGGCCAGCAGCCGGAACGACACCTGCGAAAGCACCGTCGAAGGCAGCTGTTGCAGGGTCTCCAGTTCGGTGGGATGTGCCAGGTACAGCACGGGAAGCGGCTGGCCCGCGGCCTCTTGCACCCCGGGCCATGCCGCGACTGTCTCGGCGGCGTCGGCGTGCAGGCCCACGATGACGGCATCGAACCGATGCCCTGCGCGGATCGACGCCGCGAGCTCCGGCATCCGGCTGAAGGGCGCGCTGTCCGCACCCAGCGCCCACAGCGAGTTGTTGGTGCAGATGCGCTGCAGCGCATCCGAATCCACCAGAGCAATCCGGCACCCCCGATGGATTCGCGCGCTCATTGCCTACTGCTCCCCTGCGACGTCGATCTCGACGCGCCGGTTCGGCTGCAGGCAGCGCAGCAGCGCGGGTGAGCTGCGCGTGCCTTCGCAATCGCCGACAACGGGCTGGCGCTTGCCCATGCCCGTGGCACGAATGAGCTTGCGGTCGATGCCCTGCTGCACCAGCAACTCGCGCACGGTGTTCGCCCGCTCCAGCGAGAGCGCCTCGTTGTAGGCGTCGCCGCCCAGCCGATCGGTATGCCCGGTCACGAGGATGTAGTGCAGCGAGCGGAAGTTGTTGCGCAGCTCGCCCGCCAGGCGCTCGACGCGCACGCGCCCCTCGGGCAGCAGGTCGGAGAGCGATGCCCCGTCGAAGCGGAACAGGCCATCGGCATTCAGCGTCACCTTCTGCGGCGGCGCGAGCTTGGGCGTGGCCGGAATCGGCGTGGCCCCCGGCGGCTGGGCGAGCAGCGCGCAGTCGGGGTTCTTCCACCAGCCGCCGGTCGAGATGCCGTCGCCGTTGAAGCGCACCATGTACTGGCACGTCACGTAGTCGGCGCCCTTGCCGGTGCGAAAGTGAAAGATGTAGTTCCACTCGCGCACGCCCCAGAGCCCTTCGCTGAAGTGCGGCCAGCCCAGCAGCTCGCGCACCTGGTCCTTGCCCATGCCGGTGCGGATGCGGGCAAACGCATCGGTGCCGGGAAAGGCGCCCTGTTTCCACTTGGCACCGCCGGGCTCCGGAAAGTCCTCGGGCCTGGGCGCCGCCGGCTGCTCGGATGCGACACGCGCCTGCGCGTCCTTGTCGATGGCCGCGCCCGGCGAGGCGCAGCCCTGGATGGCCAGCATCACCGCCACCAGCGCTGCGCCGCAGATCGTTCGATTCATGATTTGTTTTCTCCCTGCGCTCAATTGAAGACCCACTCGGCGCCGACCGTGGCGGCCGCCCCTGCGCGGCTCATGCCGACACCGCCCGTCAGGCTCCACGCGTTGCTCTCGGAGGTACGGCGGAAGCTCACGCCCACCGCGCTCTCGCCCTTGAAGACGCCGTAGCCGATGCGCATCACCGTCTTGCCGGGCACGTAGGTGCCGGGCATCTGCACCGCCATGGCGGCGGCCACGCCGGCGTAGGCGTTGCGTGCGACGTCGCGGATCTCGCCGCCCAGCGCGTTGGTGCGTGCGTCGGTGTAGGCCGTGTTGGCTGCGCCCTGCTGGTTCAGCTGCTGCACATTCGCCGCGTCGGTGGGCGCCACGCCCGGCGCCACGTTGTGGATCGTCGTCGGTCCGGTGTTGTTGCCCAGCGAGATGCTGTTGTAGTTGACGCTGCCGTCCACGTTGGTGTCGTAGCGCACGCCGCCGGCCTGCACGGCCTGCAGCTGGCGCACGTTCACCGCGTCGGTGGCCTGTGTGCCGCCGGCGACGTTGGTGATCTGGCGTTCGTTGCCCGTGCTGCCCACCGAGACCGCGCCCTGCGCCGAGTTCACGACGGCGTTCGAGAACAACTCCTTCTGCCCGCTCATGCTCGCGCGGTCGGCCGAGGCGCCGTTGCCGATCGCCACGCCGTTGCTGCTCGTGCTGATGGCGTTCGCCCCCAGCGCGATGCTGCCCGCGCCGTTCGCCTGCGCCCCGTTGCCGCCCGCGAACGAGTTGTTCCCCAGCGCGATGGCCTGCGGGCCGATGGCCACGCTCTCCGCGCCTGCAGCTTGCGAATCCGCGGCCTGCGAGTTGGCGTGGAAATACTTGATGCCGCCCCCGGTCTGGATGTTGTTGACCGCCTGGTTCGTCGCGTAGAGCTGGCTGCCGTTCACCGCGTCGGTGCTGGTGGCGCTCAGCTGGCCCGCGGCCACGTTCTGGATCTGGCGCTCGGCACCCGGTGCCCCCACGCTCACCACGCCGACCGGGTTGGCACCGGCGAAGTTGTAGGTCTGCCCCTGGATGGTGGTGCTGGCCGTGGGCGTGGCCGCGGTGGTGGTCGAGCCGTTGCCCAGCGCGACGCTGTTGGCGGTGCCGGCGGTGGCGTTGGAGCCCACCGCGACGCTGTTGGCCGCACTGGCCGTGGCCGCGTTGCCTACCGCGACGGCACCGGCCCCCGAGGCGCTGGCCCCGGCACCGGCCGCCACCGAATTGGCGCCGCTGGCACCGTCGTTGGCGTAGTTGCCCTGCTTGGTGCCGCCGTCGTTGACGCTGTAGTAATGCGTCTGCGCGTTGTTGACGATGGTGGTGATGCTGCCGCTCAGCGCGTTGACGGTGCTGGCCACCGAGTACAGCTGGCTGCCGTTGACGGCATCCGTGCTGGTCGCGGTGATGGCGCCCGGCGCCACGTTGACGATCTGCCGCTCGGCCCCCGCCGCGCCGACGCTCACCACGCCCGTGGCGGTGCCGGCGAAGTTGCCGTAGGTGATGGCCGGCCCGGCGCTGTAGCTGACGGTGCCGTCGGGGTTCAGCGTGGCGATCACGCCCGGCACCGTGGCACTGTTGACCTGCGCGGCCGCCCTGTCGGCGCTGTTGTTGCCCAGCACGACGTTGTTGGCGTTGGTCACCGCGACGTTGTTGCCGAGCACGAAGCTCTGCTTGGCGCCGGCGGCGATGGTGTTGTTGTTGCCGATGGCGTAGCTGTCGTCGGCGTCGATGACGTTCGGGTCGCCGATCGCGCCCGAACGTGCGCCGCTCACCACGTTGCCCGTGCCGATGCTGATCGACTGGTTGCCCGAGGCGAGCGCACCGGTGCCGATGGCGATGGCCTTGTCCGCGCTGCCGCGCGCGCCCTGGCCGATTGACACCGTGTTGCTGGCCGTGATGTCCTGGCCCGCCGAAGCACCGAAGGCGATGTTGTTCGAGCCGTTCGTGCCGGACCCCGCACCCGTGCCCGTGATCGGGAAGCCGTCCCCCGTCGCCGAGCCGATGGCCACGTTGCCGCTGCCCGTCACACTCTGGCCCGCCTCCGAGCCGAGTGCGACGTTGCCGCTGCCGTTGACCGATGTGCCGGTGCGAAAGCCGCCCACGGCCAGGTTGTTGGAGCCGGTCGAATTCGTACCGGCCTCGCGGCCCACGACCACATCCCAATTGCCGGTGCTGCCTGAGAACGCACTGTCGCCGATGCCCACGTTGTTGCCTTGGACGCCCCCCTGCGAGGCGCCGACCTTCGACTGCTGTCCGGCCTGGTAGCCGATGAAGGTGTCGCGGTAGCCCAGCGTGGCATTCGAGCCCGCGGCCATGCCCACCAGCGTGGAGCCTGAATAGCTGTTGGGGTTGACGTTGGTCGAATTCAGTCCCGTGTTGACGCCCACCAGGGTGTCGAAGCCGCCGCCTGTGTAGCCGCTGCCAGCGTTGTTGCCGATGGCCAGCGCGCCCCACGAATTGGACTGGGCATTCGCGCCGACAGCCACGCCGGCACCAAAACCGGTGGTGTCCGTGACACGCGCCCCCTCGCCTATGGCCACGCCGGACCGGCTGGCTGCAACCGCGTTCACACCTGCCGCCAACGAATTGACGCCTGTGGCACCGTCGTTGTTGAAGTTGCCCCCCTGCGCTCCGCCGTCATTCACGCTGTAGTAGTGCACGGCCCCCGCTGCCGCAGAAGCGCTCACCGCCTTCAGCTGGCTCACGTTGACCGCATCGCTGTCGGCCGCGCCGGCTGCCACGTTGGTGATCTGCCGGTACTGCCCGTTGCCGCCCACGCTCACTGCCGCCAGCGTGCTGGTGGTGTTGGCGATGGCCGTGCCTGCAAGTGCGGGAGCACCCGTGCCCGGGTCGTAGCCCACCGCTCCCGCAGCCGTCGTCGCCTGCGACTTGCTGCCCAGCGCCACGCCGTCGGCCTGCGTCACGCCGCTGCTGTCGCCCAGTGCCACGGCGCCGCTGATGTTCTTGCCGATGTTGACGTTGTTGCCCAGCACGAAGGTGTTGTTTGCCCCCGCGCCGATGCTGTTGTTGTTGCCCACGCTGTAGCTGTTGGCGCCATCGACGACGCTCGGGTCGCCGATGGCACCGCTGTTGTTGCCCGAGACCACGTTGCCCGTGCCGATGCTGATGCTGCTCACGCCGCTGGCCTGCGCGCCACGACCCATCGCGATGGCATCGGCGGCACTGGCCTTCGCCGCATAGCCGACGGCGATCGCCGCCGACTGACTTGCGTTCGACAGATAACCTTGGGCAAAAGATGCCGTACCCGACGCCGTCGACTGGACCCCCAGCGTCGTGGCGTAGGCCCCCGATGCCGTTGAATCGCTGCCGATGGCAGTGGCGCGGTTGTTTGTCGCATCGGCCGAGTAGCCCAGGGAGGTCGCACGATTCGCGGTCGCCGTCGCGGAGCGCCCCACGGCTGTGGCCGCCACATTGTTTGCGGTCGCCGACCGCCCCAAGGCTGTCGACTGCGGCCCGGAAGCCATGGCATCCACGCCCAGCGCCACCGAGTCGGTGCCCGCCGCGTTGGCGCGGCCGCCCACTGCGGTTGCGGAAACCCCTCCGACGGCTTTGGCCTGGTAGCCGATGGCCATGTTCGGATAGGTGTCGGAGCCTCCGGTCACCGTGGCGCCCTGGCCAATGGCAATGCCGCCCACGCCGCTGTCGATGGCGGTCACAGTCGCCGGCGCGTTGACGGTGGCGCCCTGTCCCAACGCGAGGGAATTGACAGTCGACGCGACGGAGCTGTTTCCAATGGCCACCGCGCCGGAAGCCGAAGCTGCGGCCCCGCCCAGGTAGGTGGAGGGATCTCCGCCACCAATGGCAACGGAATTCGACCCGCTGGCATTCGCAGCAAGGCCGATGGCAACCGCCGCCGGAGCGCTCGCGAAACTCAACAGCGCCACCGAATACACACCGGAGGAATGCGCGCCTGCACCGGCAGCAAAGCTGCCGGAACCGGTTGCAGTAGCGCCCACGCCGATTGCCGTATCTTGATTGCCACTCGCAACGGAGCGCGAACCGATCGCGGTCGACTCGGCGCCGCTGGCATTCGCGGCATAGCCCACTGCGGTGTTGTTGAAGTTGTTGATGGCCCTCGCGCTTTCGCCGATCGCCACGTTGTTCCAGCCCGTTGCCTGCGCGCCGGTGCCGATGGCAATGGCGCTGTCCTTGCTGGCGACCGCCGTGGTGCCGATGCTGACCGTGTCGCTGGCCGTGATGCCGGACTGGGGAGTCATGCCGTTCGCGGTCGTCGCACCCACGGTTCCGGCCGCCGTTCCCAGCGCAACGTTGCGGCTGCCGGTCGTCAACGCGCCTGCGAGCGAGCCGCTGCCGACGTTGTCGTCGCCCGTCGTCTGGGTGCCTGCAAAGAAGCCGGAGGCGGTGTTCCGATCGCCCTTGGTGCTCGCGCCGGCCGTGTAGCCGGAAGCCAGGTTGTAAGAGCCCTGGGTGGCGATGCCCGCCGTTGCACCGACCCCGGTGTTGAAGTCGCCGGCGAACTGGGTTCCCGCTCCTTGCCCGACCGCGATGTTGCCGGTGCCCGTGGCATTCGCACCCGCCCCGGCCCCCACGGATACACCGCCGATGCCTGTGGCCACGGCACCGGAACCGATTGCAGTGCTTTGTCCGCCTGCGGCAACGGCATTGGGGCCGATGGCAATGCTCTCGCTGCCGGTCGCCCCGGAATTGGCGAGCGTGGAGTTGCCTGCCGCGGCGCTGTTGACATGCAGGTAGGGGGTCTCGTCGACGCTGACCCATTTGCCGGTCGCGCCGCCCTTCCAGGTCATCAGTCCGGCCATCAGGCCATTGGCCGCGGTACCGGCGGTGGTGTTGTAGATGACCATGCCGTCCACCGGCGTCGGGGCGGCGAGGCCCCAGGTTGTTGCATCTCCCAATGCCACGCGCGGCATCAAGACACCCCTGTTCGGCACGCCCGGACCCGGTGCCGGGCCGATCGTCAACCACGAGCTGAGGTCCGGGGACGGCGTGCCGATCCCGCTTTGCGCAAAGGCGGAGCCGCCCAGCAACAGCACGCCCATCGCCACGGCGCAGCGCACGCTGCGCGAGCCCCGGCCGCGGCCCTTGGCCATTTCGGAAGCGGCAACCCACGTGCCGGTCTGTTCGCTCCACACGGAGCGGTACGTCCTGTTCATTTCAGCAATCCCTCGACTTCGATCCAACCGCCCCATACGAATCCTTCAACCAGCTGTCGTGGGAGCGGCGTCCACGCAGCTGCGGCAAGGCACAGGGCGCGGATGATGTCCAGGGGGGCCTTCGTGCAAGAAGACGCCACGAGGTTTGGTCAGAATTGCCGGCGCTTTTCGGACCAATGTGTGAATTTCTTTACTACTTATTAATGAGCCATAACAATGTTTCAGGCGCGGGACCCGCACGAATTCGTCAGATTCGCGCCTCCGATTCACTGTCAGAATCCCGCCGCCAGACGAACGGAGCTCATGCGCATCGCCATCCTCGAAGACGACCCGGACCAGCAATCGCACCTCGTGCGCACGCTGGAGCACCTGCTCACCGTGGGTGACACGACGGTGGCGTGCACCACCTTCGCCGACGGCACGGCGCTGCAGGGCGTGCTGCGGCGGGAAAGCTTCGACCTGCTGGTGCTCGACTGGAACGTGCCGGGGCTCGAAGGGGTCGAGCTGCTGAAATGGCTGCGCACCTGGCAGCGGGACCTGGTGCCCGTGCTCATGCTCAGTTCGCGCGCGTCGGAGCAGGACGTGGTGCAGGCGCTGAACTTCGGCGCCGACGACTACATCGTCAAGCCGTTCCGCCCGCTGGAGCTGCGCGCGCGCGTGCAGCGCCTGATGGCACGAAGGACGCCGGTCGCGCAGTCGGACCAGGAGCGCTTCGGGCGCTGGGAGTTCGACCGGCTCACGCAGAGCGTGCTGATCCATCCCGTGGCGCCGCACGGCGCACCGGCCGAGCGGCATGCCCTCACCGACCGCGAGTTCAAGCTCGCGCTCACGCTGTTCCAGCACATCGGCGGCGTGGTCTCGCGCGCCCACCTGCTGGAGAGCGCCGGCTACAGCAGCGAAGAGCTGCCCTCGCGCACGCTGGACAGCCACATCTACCGGCTGCGCAGCAAGCTCGGCCTGGAGGCCGAGCGCGGGCTGAGCCTGCGAACGGTCTACGGGCGCGGCTACCGGCTCGAGGCCACGCAGCAGGCGGAGCCATGAGGGTGGCGCCATGGGCCGGGGCTATGCTCCTGCCAACGAGAAAAGATCACTGCATGACGATGAGCGGGCCCAGGACGGGGCGAGGTTTTCGGTCGCGGTCGCCGTCGCCGTCGCCATCGCGGTTGTGGGGCGGGCCGCTGGCGTTGTGCGCGTGGCTCCTTGCACTGGCGGCTTCGGCGCAGCCGCAACCCCAACCCCAACCACCGTCGCAACCATCGCCGCATGTCGTGCAGCCTGGCGAAACCCTCTGGGGCATTTCCGGCCAGCGCCTGCAGTCGCCGCAACGCTGGCCCGAAGTGCAGCAGCGCAACCATGTGGGCGAGCCCCGCCTGCTGCAGCCGGGCAAGGTGCTGTACTTCGTGGACGGCCGCATCGTGCCCGAAGGCGCAGCGGTGGTGGCGGCCGTGGAAGGACCGGCCTGGCGCCGCCGCGGCACCGGACCCGAGCAGGCGCTCACGGCCGGCATGCCGATCCAGCCGGGCGACACCCTGCTCACCGGCAGCGACGCCTTCGTCACGCTGGGCCTGCCCGGCGGCAGCCGCGTCGTGCTGCCATCGCGCAGCGCGCTCGAGGTGCTGGCGGTCGATGCCGCGACGATCCGGCTGCGGCTCATCGAGGGCCGCGTGGAGTCGCAGGTCGAGAAGCAGCAACCCGGCCAGCAGTTCGAGATCCGCGCGCGATCGATGGGCCTGGGCGTGCGCGGCACGCATTTCCGCGTGCGCGACGAAGAAGGCCTGCTGACCGGCGAGGTGATCGAGGGCGAGGTGGTGGTCAGCAGGAACCCCGTGGCCGCGCAGGACCCGCAGCGCCCCGCGGAGGCTCCCGCTCCCGCTCCCGCGCTCGTGCTGCGCGCGGGCAACGGCGCGGTGCTGCTGGAAAGCGGCAACGCCGAGGCACGCACGCTGCTGCCCGCCCCGCAACTGGTGCCCGCCACCGGACCTCGCGGCAGCGACAGGACGCTGTGGCTCGTGCCGGTCGCGGGCGCACAAACCTACCGGCTGCAGCTCGCGCGCGACGAGCGCTTCCTGCTGCCGGTGCACGAACAGCGCGGCCCCGGTCCCGCGTTCACGGTGCCATCCGGGCTGGAAGCCGGCTTCTATCAGTTGCGCCTGACCGCGTTCGACGCAGCGCGGCTCGAAGGCCTGCCCGGCGACAGCACGGTCTATTTGCCGCCCGCCACTGCAGCCGGACAGGGCGGCAGTGCAGGAGGCACGGCGACACCGGCGGCGGACGGCCGCGTCGAGATCCGCTGGCCCGGCGTGGCCGGGCGCCGCTATGCCTTCGAGCTCTCGCGCAGCGCCGATTTCTCGCTGCTGCTGGTCAACGAGCCCGCCGTCTATGCCACCGGCATGACGGTCGGCCCCTTCGCGCTCGGCGGCCGCTACCACTGGCGGGTGCGCGAGTCGGGCACCGCCGCTTCCGTCGACGCGCCGCAGCTGCAACCGTTGCAGCAAGGCTTCGGCGGCAGCTTCGACATCCCCGCGCGCTGAGCCCGCACCATGCGCACGCGGCTCGTCGTCGAACGGCTGTTGATGGCGCTGCTGCTGCCCATCGCGATGCTGTGGCTCGCGCAGCGTCCCGGCCTGCTGCAGCTGGACGCCGCCATCCACGACCAGACGCTGCTCCTGGCCTCGCACACGCCGACGCCGGACATCCTCATCATCGCCATCGACGAGCGCAGCCTGAGCGAGCTGGGCCGCTGGCCCTGGCCGCGCGACACGCATGCGCGGCTCCTGGAGCGGCTGGCGGCCGACAAGCCGCGCGCGGTGCTGCTGGATCTTTTCCTGACCGAGCCCAGCGCCGACTCGCGGGAGGACCAGCGGCTGGCGCAGGCCATGGAAAAACTTCCGGTCTACCTGCCGCTGCTGCATGCGAACCCGTTGACGCCGATGGCCGGCAGCTGGCCGGGCTTTCTTCCGCCCCTGGGCATGTTCGCCGAGCGCGCCAGGGGCGTCGGCCATGCGGGGCTGACGCCGGACACCGATGGCGTGGCGCGCACGCTCTATCTGCGCGAGGGCTATGCGGGGCATCTCCAGCCTTACGTGGGCGCGCTGATGGCCAACCGTGCTCCCGCCGGCGCCGTGGCGGCCGCGCCGGCCGGCACCTGGCTGCGGCAGGACCCGCTGCACCTGCTCTTTGCCGGTCCGCGCGGCAGCTACCGCACCGTGCCTTACGTGAGCGTGCTGCGCGGCGAGGTGCCGGGCGACCTGCTGCGCGACAAGCTGCTGCTGGTGGGCGCCACCGCCCCGGGCCTGGGCGACCAGACGCTCACGCCGAACGCCCGCATCCGCGGCGTGCTGCCCGGCGTGGAGGTGCACGCCAACGCCATCGACAACCTGCTGCACGAGCGCAACGTGAGCGTGCTGTCGCCGCTGGTCTACGCGGCGTGGACCCTCGTGCCGCTGTGGATCGCGTTGTGGCTCCTGGTCCGCATGGCGCACCACGCATTGCCGATCGCGTTCGGCCTCGCCGCGGCCTGCCTGCTGGTCAGCGTGGTCGCGATGTTCGCGCGGCACTGGTGGCTGCCGCCGGCGGCGCCGATCCTCGGGCTCGTGTTCCTCTACCTGCTGTGGAGCTGGCGGCGGCTGGAGTCGCAGTTCGCCTATCTGCGGGAGCGCGCCCAGGCGCTCGATGCGCTGCCGGCCGGCGCCTTCGAGGTGCTGCCCGCGCGCGGCGCGCCCATTGCCGACCCCATGGCCCGCCCCAAGCGGGCGCTCGACCGGGCCATCGCACGCGTCCAGCGCATGCAGAAGCTGATGGACGAGGCCATGCACACCATGCCCGTGGCCATGCTGATCTGCGACGAGGAAGGGCGCATCGCCTCGAGCAACGCCGCGGCCGTTCGCCTGCTGGGCGGCGGGGTGCTCCCTTCCCGCCACGACGATGACGGTGCAGGCGCGCTGCGCGGCGTGTCGCTGCCGGCGCTGATCGCGCCGATGGCGGCCACGCCAAGGGCCGATGCCGCGGCCGGCCCCTCGGCGGCAACGCACGGCTTGCACTGGACCGCGCGCCTGCATGGCGAATACCTCACACCCGAGGCGCGCGTGTTCCGCCTGGAGGCCGCGGCCTTCGGCGCCGCCGCGCCGGAAGACCGCGCCTGGGTGATCGTGCTGCCCGAGCTCACTGCCGAGCGCGAAGCCCAGCGCCAGCGCGACGAGTGGCGGCGCTTCCTGTCGCACGACCTGCGCAGCCCGCAAGTCACCATCCTCAGCCTGCTGTCCATGCACGCCGAGGAGGCCGGTGCCGCGCCGCCCTCGGCAGACCTCCTGCAGGCCATCCGCCGGGAGGCCGAGCGCACGCTCGCGCTCTCCGAGGGCTTCATGGACTACACCGAGGCCGAGTCGAACGACTACCGCTTCGCCGAGACGCACGTGGGTGCGGTGCTGCTCGATGCGCGCGACCAGGCGTGGCCCTACGCCCAGGCCAACGGCGTGCGCATCGAGGCGCGGCTGGACGAGAGCGACGAAACGGTGATCCCCGCCGACGGCGCGCTGCTCACGCGCGCCATCGTGAACCTGCTGAACAACGCCATCCGCCACAGCCGGCGGGGCGGCCGCGTGAGCCTGCGCATGGACATCGTCCCCGGCATCGACGGCCGGCCCGATGGCGGCGTGCGCATCGCCGTCGGCGACGAGGGCTCGGGCATGACCCCTTCGCAACTGCAGGCGCTGCTCACCACGCCGCGCGGCCAGCGCCTGGTGATGAAAAAGGAAGACGGCGCCGCAGCCACGCAGGCCACGGTGCCGGCCGCGCGCGGCATGGGCCTCGGTTTTTCAGTGGTGCGCGCGGTGCTGCAGCAGCATGGCGGACGCATCGAGGCCGAGAGCGCGCCGGGCGCGGGCACCACCTTCTGGCTGACCTTGCCGCTTGGACACAACACGCCCTAGGTTCGGAAGACTCAGAAGCGGAAGCTCGCCGTCTTCGCGCCGCCGCCCACCGTCACCGTCTGGCTCTTGGCTTGTCCGCCGGGCGTGGTGACGTCGATGGTGTAGCGCCCGTCGGGAATGTCGACCAGGCAGACCGGGCCACCGGCGCGGAAGGCCAGCGCGGCGGAAGAGCTGGCATCGCCGCCCTTGATCGCGACGTCCACGCTGGCCATGTAGGCACCGTCGGCGCGCGCGAACAGCAGCGAGAGCGGGTGCTCCTTCATGGCCGCGCGCATGGCGTTGGATTCGTCGGAGCCGATGCCGCCGCACACATAGCGCGTCGGGCCTGCGCCCTGCCACGCGGGCATGGCGGATTGGGCGTGCGCCGCCACGGCACCGGCCACGCAAGCGCAGGCCAGCAGGATGCGTCGCAGCGGAAATTGGAAAACGTGGGACATGGCAGAGGCTCCTTTCGGATTCGGTGCCGCCATGATGCGCCGCCGGCGCCCGCCGCACGAGTCGGACCGCGCCCTGCGCTGCTGTGCGATCAGGCCCTGCCCTGCGCCCCCAGCGCCGCGTCCAGCAGTTCGACCCAGTGCCTCACCGGCGTGTCGCCGCTGCCGCTTTGCAGGTGCGTGATGCAGCCGATGTTGGCCGAGGCGATGGTGGCCGGCTGCAGCTGCTTCAGGTGCCCCAGCTTGCGGTCGCGCAGCGGGTAGGCCAGCTCGGGCTGCAGCACCGAGTAGGTGCCGGCCGAGCCGCAGCACAGGTGCGATTCGTTCATGGCCACGCGCACGTCGAAGCCGAGCGCGCGCAGGTGCGTCTCGACGCCGCCGCGCAGCTTCTGGCCGTGTTGCAGCGTGCACGGCGGGTGGTAGGCGACCACGCCCTCGGGTGCGCGCACACGGGCCTTCAACGCGGGCACGAGATCGGGCAGCAGCTCGCTCAGGTCGCGCGTCAGTTCGCTGATGCGCGCCGCCTTCGCCGCGTAGGCCGCATCGTGCTGCAGGATGTGGCCGTACTCGCGCACGGTGACGCCGCAGCCCGAGGCGTTCATCACGATGGCTTCGACTTCATTGCGCTCCACCTGCGGCCACCACGCATCGATGTTGGCGCGCATCTGCGCCTTGCCGCCCTCCTGGTCGTCGAGGTGGAACTTCACCGCCCCGCAGCAGCCCGCCTCCTTCGCGATCACCACCTGGATACCGGCCGCATCGAGCACGCGCGCGGTGGCGCTGTTGATGTTGGGCATCATTGACGGCTGCACGCAGCCCGCGAGCATCAGCACCTTGCGCGCATGCGTGGCGTTGGGCCATTCGCCCGCCTCCTGCCTCGCTGGCACCTTGGCCTTGAGCGCATCGGGCAACAGGCCGCGCACCGCTTGGCCCAGCTTCATCGCGGGGCCGAACAGCGGCGACGGCAGCCCTTCCTTCAAGAGCCAACGCGTGGCCGATTCCATCGCGGGACGCGGCACCTTCGCATCGACGATCTTGCGGCCGATGTCCACGAGGTTGCCGTACTGCACGCCGCTCGGGCAGGTGCTCTCGCAGTTGCGGCAGGTGAGGCACCGGTCCAGGTGCAGCTGTGTGCTGCGCGTCGGCGCCTTGCCTTCGAGCACCTGCTTGATGAGGTAGATGCGTCCGCGCGGACCGTCGAGCTCGTCGCCCAGCAACTGGTAGGTCGGGCAGGTGGCGGTGCAGAAGCCGCAATGCACGCACTTGCGCAGGATGGCTTCGGCTTCGCGGCCGTCGTCGGTGTCGCGGAATTCGGGGGCGAGTTCGGTTTGCATCGCGGGGTGTCTTTTGTTATTTATTCGTCTGCGAAGAGCCGGCCGCGGTTGAAGATGCGGTGCGGATCGAACTCGCGCATCAGCGCGCGGTGGATGCGGGCGACGGGGGCGCTCAGCGCATCGAAGCGGGGGATGTCCGAAGCGGGCGTCCTGAACAGCGTGGCGTGCCCGCCTGCCGCATGCGCGATCTCGCGGATGCGCGCGGCCTGCCCGGGGGGCGCCTTGTACCAGCGCTGTCCACCGTGCCACTCGATCAGCGGCGCATGGCCGTCGATGGCTAGCACGGGCGCGGTCTGCGGCACCGAGAGGCGCCAGAGTGCGTCCGGGCCATGGGCGGTGTCGAACCACGGCAATTGCTGGTCGCGCAGCGCCTGCCAATCGGCAGCGGCGCGCGCGTTGTCCTTGCGCTCGCCGCCGAGATGCGTGCATGCCGCTTCCACGGCCGCGACCGCGCCACGCAGCCGCAGCCGCAGGTAGAGCGCGCCGGCACCGCCGTATTCGAACCAGCAACTCGCATTCAGCGGCAGCGGCCGGCCGCCCCATTCGTTCAGCAGCCGCAGCGCATCGGCCTGGCTGCAGGCGAACTCGAGCGTGGCCTCGGCCGGCGCAACGGGCAGCACCTTGAGGCTCACTTCGGCGATCACGCCCAGCGTGCCGAGCGAACCCGCGAGCACGCGCGAGACGTCGTAGCCCGCGACGTTTTTCATCACCTGCCCACCGAAGCTCAACACATCGCCGCGACCGTTCACGAGCGTGGCGCCGAGCACGTAGTCGCGCACCGCGCCGACGCTGGCGCGCGCAGGGCCGCTGAGACCGGCTGCGACCATGCCGCCGACGGTGCCGTCGTTGCCGAAGTGCGGCGGCTCGAAAGGCAGGCACTGCCCCTTCTCGGCCAGCGCGGCTTCGAGTTCCACGAGCGGTGTGCCGGCGCGCACGGTGACGACGAGTTCGCTCGGCTCATAGCTCGTGATGCCAGTGAGTTGGGCGGTGCTCAGGACCTCGCCCTGCAGCACTTCCCCGTGAAAGTCCTTGGTGCCGCCGCCGCGAATGCAGAGCGGCGTGGCATCGGCGGCTGCGGCGCGGATGCGCTCGATGATCTGGCTGAGGGCTTGATCCATGATTCTTTTTTAAAAGCGCGGCAGATCGGGATGCGGCAGCTTGCCGCCGCGCACCACCTGCTTGCCGTATTCGGCGCAGCGCTGCAGCGTGGGAATGACCTTGCCCGGGTTCAGCAGGCCGGCCGGATCGAAGGCACGCTTCACGCCGAACATCTGCTCGTTCTCGGCCGCGGTGAACTGCACGCACATGCTGTTGAGTTTTTCCACGCCCACGCCATGCTCGCCCGACACGGTGCCGCCCATCGCGACGCTGGTCTCCAGGATGTCCGCGCCGAAGAGTTCGCAGCGGTGCAGCTCGTCGGGGTCGTTCGCATCGAACAGCACCAGCGGATGCAGGTTGCCGTCGCCCGCGTGGAACACGTTGCAGCAGCGCAGGTTGTATTTTTTCTCCATCTCCTGGATCGCGAGCAGGATGTCCGCCAGGCGCTTGCGCGGGATGGTCGAATCCAGGCACATGTAGTCGGGGCTGATGCGGCCCGAGGCCGGAAAGGCGTTCTTGCGGCCGCTCCAGAATTTCATGCGCTCGTCTTCGCTGCTGCTCACCGCGATGGCGGTGGCGCCGCAACCGCGCAGCACGGCGGTCATGCGGCCGATTTCCTCTTCCACCTCTTCGGGCGTGCCGTCGGATTCGCACAGCAGGATCGCCGCGGCATCCAGGTCGTAGCCCGCGCGCACGAAGTCTTCGACGGCGGCGGTCATGGGCTTGTCCATCATCTCCAGGCCCGCGGGGATGATGCCGGCCGCGATCACCGCGGCCACCGCATCGCCGGCTTTGCGCACGTCGTCGAAGCTGGCCATGATGCAGCGCGCGAGCTGCGGCTTGGGCACGAGCTTGACGGTGACCTCGGTGGTCACGGCCAGCATGCCTTCGCTGCCGACGACCAGCGCGAGCAGGTCCAGCCCCGGCGCATCGAGCGCCTCGCCGCCGAATTCGATCGCCTCGCCCTCGGCGGTGAAGCCGCGCACGCGCAGCACGTTGTGCAGCGTGAGGCCGTACTTCAGGCAATGCACGCCGCCCGAGTTCTCGGCCACGTTGCCGCCGATGGTGCAGGCGATCTGGCTCGACGGATCGGGCGCGTAGTAGAGGTTGAACGGCGCGGCCGCCTCGCTGATCGCGAGGTTGCGCACACCGCACTGCACGACGGCCGTGCGGCTCACCGGATCGATCTTCAGAATGCGGTTGAACTTGGCCAGAGAGAGCGTCACGCCCAGCGCATGCGGCATCGCGCCGCCCGAGAGCCCGGTGCCCGCGCCGCGCGCCACCACGGGCACACCGAGCTGATGGCAGGTCTTGAGCACGGCGGCGACCTGCGCCTCGGTTTCGGGCAGGGCCACGACGAGCGGCCGCTGCCGGTAGGCGGTGAGGCCGTCGCACTCGTAGGGCGTGGTGTCTTCGGCATGCCAGATCAGGGCGTGCGCGGGCAGGTGGTTTTGCAGCGCGCGCACCACCTGCGACTGGCGCTCTGATTTCTGTAGCGAACCGTGCTGGACGGCAGTGAGCGGCGCATTCATGCGGCAAGGCCTCTTGTCTTCTTCTGGCGGGATGTCTCGTGGTGTACCGCACTCTACGGAAATGCAGCGCCGCCGGGTTGAAGCTTTTTTGCGCGACGCTTGAGAGAACTTTGCCGGCGCACCCGGCCGGTCAGCGCAGGCTCTGCACCAGCCAGTCGACAAACGCCGCGCATTCCCAGCGCTCGAGCGTGCCGGGTTGCCAGCAGATGGTGTGCCGGTGCGGCGACGGCACGGCCCGGTCGGAGAGCGCCACCAGCCGGCCCGATTCGAACCATGCGGCGCCCATCTTCTGGCGCACCAGCGCCACGCCGAAGCCGCTCGCGGCGGCGTCGTAGACAAGCCCCAGGTCGTTGAACTGCGAGCCGACGTGCGGCTCGGGCTGGTCGATGCTGCAACTCGCGAACCAGGTCCCCCAGGGTTCGAGCGGACTGCGGATGAGCCGCGCGCTCGCGATCTCCGCCGCGGTGCGAAAGCCATCGAACGGGCCGAACTCGTTGAGGTAACTGGGGCTGCAGGCGGGCACCACTTCTTCTTCGAGCAGCAGGCGGTGCTCGCAGTCGGCATACGTGCCGGTGCCGTAGCGCACTTCGAGGTCGGCCTGTTCGGCCGTCACGTCGAGCAGCGGAATCGACACCTGCAGCACGAGTTCGATGTCCGGGTAGATGTTGCGGAACAGTTCGAGCCGGGGCATCAGGAACTGGCGGCTGAAGGTAGGTGTGACGGCAATGCGCAGGCGCGTGGCGCGCGGTGCGGCATTGGCGAGCGGTGTGGCCTGCAGCGCCGCGAGGCCCGTGCGCACGTTCGCGAGATAGGCGGCTCCGTCGGCTGTCAGGCTGAAATCGCTGCGGCCGAAGAGCTTGAAGCCGACGTGCGCTTCGAGTTGGCGGATGCGGTGGCTGACTGCGCTGGGGGTGACGCACAGCTCGTCGGCTGCGCGACCCGCGTGGCGCAACCTGGCCACCGCTTCGAAGGTGAGGAGGCACTGGATCGGTGGGATGTGCTGGAGGGCCATGGCTTCTACGTTCCGGCCTCTTGTTCAGGGCGCGTGCACAGGCCACCGGGTACTCCCCTCCGCGAATGTCCCCCGGCCTGCGGCCTCCTCCTTGATTTCGCTGCGGGGAGCACCCGATGCCCTGCGCACGAGAAGCGCGGTCGTTGGGTTGGCCGATCAACGACTGCACTGAATAACGATCCCGCCGATGGGGTGCCTTGCGCAGCGAAATCAAGGAGGAGCCGAAGGCGGGGGACATTCGCGGAGCAAGGTACCCCGTCGGCGGGATCGCGCCCTGAATGCCCCACTTCAGTCCTCGAAGAAGTTGACAGGCAGCCCCGGCGTATCGACGCGCACCGAGATCACCGTGCCAGATGCCGGCAGCCGTTCGACTTCCGCGGCAGGCCGTCCCTTGCGACCGCTGGTGACGAAGAGCGTCTTGAGGTCATCGCCACCGAAGCACGGCATGGTCGGACATTGAACCGGCACAGGCACCGACGCCACGATCTCGCCCGACGGCGCGAAGCGCAGCAGTTGCGCGCCTTCGAACATCGCGACCCAGTAGTGCCCTTCTGCGTCGACCGTCGCGCCATCGGGACGGCCTTCGTAGCGAACAGAAGAGTCGGGCGTCCAGCCTTCGGGCTTGGCATCGAACTGGTGGAACACGCGGGCGTGCGAGAGCGCGTTGGCTTCGGCGTCCCAGTCCCATGCGCACACCACGTGCGCGGCGGTGTCGGCCCAGTAGAGGGTGCGGGCGTCGGGGGAGAACGCGAGGCCGTTGGCGGTGGTGGACTCGTTGGCCATCTGCGTGAGCGTGGGGGCGATGCCGGTGTCGGGGCGCGCATCGAAGCAGTAGAGGGCGGCGTTGGCGCGGTCCTTCGCCTCGTTGAGTGAGCCGCCCCAGAAACGGCCGAGCGGATCGCACTTGCCGTCGTTGAAGCGCATGGTGCGCACGTCGTGCTCCACGCGTGCCATCGCGACCAGTTCGCCGCCCCATTCGCGCGCGCGGTAGATGCCGTCGCGCAGCGCGATCACGAGGCCGCCGCTTTTGGCTGGCGCCATGCAACCGGGTTCGGTGGAGAGCGCCCATCGCTGAACCGTGGCGGATGGCGTTCCGATGTCGCCGCGCGTTCGCAACACGGCGCGGCCCGGAATGTCGAGCCAGTAGAGGGAGCGTTCCTGCGGATGCCAGAAAGGCGATTCGCCGAGTTCGCAGAGGCTGTTGTCCAGAGAGGTCCACATGCGGGAGATTGTGCATGCGTGCGCAGCACCGCTGGGTAGGCAAAACGCGGGCAAAAAAAAGCCCGCTGGCGCCGGAGCGCTCGCGGGCTGAACATCCAAAGGAGACCTCGCTTGAAAAACTCGTTACGAAGAATTGTTCTTGTGAAGAAAAAGGATGGTGGTCATCCGGCTGGGGAGCCCCGGAAGGCTCCCCAGTGGCCGATCAACGGTTGTAGGCGGTTTCGCCGTGGGCGGAGATGTCGAGGCCTTCGCGCTCTTCTTCTTCCGACACACGCAGGCCGATGGTGAGGTCGGCGATCTTGAAGGCGATGAACGCCACCACGCCCGACCAGACGATGGTCAGCAGCACGCCCTTCAGCTGGATCCAGACCTGGGCACCGATGCCGTTGGAGATGACGCTGGCCGTGACCCAGTCGCCCACGAGGCCGGGGCCGCCGAGTGCCTGGGTGTTGAACACGCCGGTGAGCAGCGCGCCGACGATACCGCCGACACCGTGCACGCCGAACACGTCCAGCGAGTCGTCTGCGCCGAGCAGCTTCTTCAGGCCATTCACACCCCAGAGGCAGGCGAAGCCGGCGATGAAGCCGATCACCAGGGCGCCCATCAGGCCGACGTTGCCGGCGGCCGGGGTGATGGCCACGAGGCCTGCAACGGCGCCGGAGGCGGCACCCAGCATCGAGGCCTTGCCGCGCATCAGCGCTTCACCGATGCACCATGCGAGCACCGCAGCGGCGGTGGCCGAGAAGGTGTTCATGAAGGCGAGCACGGCGCTGGTGCCGGCTTCCAGGGCCGAACCTGCGTTGAAGCCGAACCAGCCGACCCACAGCAGCGAGGCGCCGACCATGGTGAGCGTGAGCGAGTGCGGCGTGAAGGCTTCCTTGCCGTAGCCCACGCGCTTGCCGATCACATAGGCACCGACCAGACCTGCGACAGCAGCGTTGATGTGCACCACGGTGCCGCCTGCGAAGTCCAGCGCGCCCCATTGCCAGATCAGGCCGGCCTTGGCGTTCTGTGCGTCCACCACGTTGGCTGCGGTGTAGGCGTCAGGGCCCATCCAGAACCAGACCATGTGGGCCAGCGGTGCGTAGCTGAAGGTGAACCAGATCACCATGAACAGCAGCACGGCCGAGAACTTGGCGCGTTCCGCGAAGGCACCGACGATCAGGCAGCAGGTGATGCCGGCGAACGTGGCCTGGAAGGCGGCGAACAGCAACTCGGGGATGTAGACGCCCTTGCTGAAGGTTGCGCCAGGTGCGAACACGCCGGTGGCCGGATCGAAGATCCCCTTCATGAAGAGCCGGTCGAATCCGCCGAAGAAGGCGTTCCCCTCGGTGAAGGCGAGGCTGTAGCCATAGATGAGCCACAGCACCACGATCAGCGAGAAGGTGACCATCACCTGCATCAGCACCGACAGCATGTTCTTGCTGCGCACGAGGCCGCCGTAGAACAGGGCCAGGCCCGGGATGGTCATCATGATCACCAGCAGCGTGGACAGCATCATCCAGCTGGTGTCGCCCTTGTTGAAGGACGGCGCGGGCGCGGCAGCAGGCGCTGCTTCGGCCGCGGCGGGTGCAGCAGCTGCGGCTGCAGGCGCTGCAGCAGCGGGAGCGGCCGCGGGTGCCGTGGCAGCCGGCGCGGATGCGGCGGGCGCTTCAGCAGGCGCGGCGGGCGTTTGTGCGAAACCGGTCGTGCCGGCGGCGAGAACGCTCAAGCCGAGCGCAAGAGAGACAAGCAGTTTTTTCATAGTCGTTGTTCTTTCGGGCCAGACTCGATCAGAGGGCTTCGCGGCCCGTTTCGCCGGTGCGGATGCGTACGACCTGTTCGAGGTTGTAGACAAAGATTTTTCCGTCGCCGATCTTGCCGGTGCGGGCGGCACCTTCGACGGCTTCGATCACGCGATCGACCAGGTCGTCGGAGACGGCCGCTTCGATCTTGACCTTGGGCAGGAAGTCGACCACGTACTCCGCGCCGCGGTAGAGCTCGGTGTGGCCCTTCTGGCGCCCGAAGCCCTTCACTTCGGTGACGGTGATCCCCTGCACGCCGATCGCCGAGAGTGCTTCACGCACTTCGTCGAGCTTGAACGGTTTGATGATGGCTGTGACCAGCTTCATGTGAACTTCTCCTTTGGATGGAAATGGAATGGTGCGGCAGCTTGGGCCGCACCTCGTTGTTTTATTTAGAGCGTCTTCGTCAGCGTGAGGATGAAGCGCGCCTTGTTCGGCGAGTAGTACGTGGTGCCGAAGGTGCCGAAGTCGGGGATGTCGATGCCCGGGTTCGCCACGACCTGGTAGTTGGCCTTCTTGTTGGCGCCCTGCACCGAGCCCGTGAGCGACAGGCCGTTGCCGAAGTCATACGAGGCGCCCACGTTGTAGTCGACGTAGCTCTTGTAGCCCAGGCTGCGGATGTCGCTGGACATGTTCGTGAAGCCCACGGCCGCCTTCAGCGTGACCTTGGGCACGATTTCCTTGCTGTACGCGAGGTTCAGGTAGCCGGTGTTGCGGCCCTTCAGGCCCGAGCCGGCCTTGTTGCCTGCGTAGCCGAAGTAGTCCTTGGAGACGGTGTGCGAGTACTTGGCGGTGAACGAGCCGAAGGTTTCGTTGGCGTAGGTGGCGCCCAGGTAGAGCTCGGTGGTGTTGCCCGCGGAGTTGCCCGGGTAGATGTAGGTGAGCGCACCGACGTCCATGTCGACCGGGCCGGCCTTGAACTTGTAGCCGCCGTACAGGTCGGTCTCGATGCTGTTGCCCTTGAGCCAGTTGACGCTGGAATTCCAGTTGCCCACGTAGAAGCCGCTGTCGCCGAAGGCGTAGTCGAAGCCGCCCTGGATGGCGGGCTTCAGGCCGCGCGTCTTGGCGTAGTCGTTGCGGCCGATCATGTCCTGGTCCTGGCCGCGGAACTTGTAGTTCGTGGTCAGCGAGATGTTGCCGGTCAGCGAGGGCGCCGGGGCGGGCGCCGGGTCTGCCGGTGCCGTCTGCGCCAGGGCGGCGCCCGACGTGGTCAATGCAGTGGCCAGAACGATCAGCGCCTGGACGGCGGAACGGTGCGTCATCGGGAGACTCCTCGCAAGTAAGTAAGTGTTGTGGGACCTGAACACCCTCAAAGCAGGGAGCGTGCCAAAGTGCACGAATACGGCCGCCCTAGAGGGAACCAGCGACCGCCGATGAGCGCCAATTCGTTACAAGGAATGTTTCGATCGGTTGCAGGCACCAGCGTGCCGCGCGGCCGTGGGCCAACAAAAAGGTGGGTGCACCATCTTGGGGAGAGGAAGAAAAATGAGTCTGTCTTTGGTGCAAAGCCGTGCTTTGCTTGGGCTGGAAGCGGCCGATGTCACGGTCGAGGTGCATCTGGCGAATGGTTTGCCCAGTTTCACGCTCGTCGGGCTGGCGGAGACCGAGGTGAAGGAGTCGCGCGACCGCGTGCGCTCGGCCATCCAGAACGCGGGGCTGGAGTTTCCGAACAACAAGAAGATCGTGGTGAGCCTCGCGCCGGCCGACCTCCCCAAGGACTCCGGCCGCTTCGATCTGCCGATCGCCCTGGGCATCCTGGCGGCCAGCGGGCAGATCCAGGGCGCGCGGCTGGCGGGGCACGAGTTCGCGGGCGAGCTGTCTCTCTCGGGTGAGCTCAGGCCCGTTCGTGGGGCGCTGGCCGTGGCATTGGCCCTGCACACGCGCGGTGTCGCGACGAAGCTGGTGCTGCCCATCGAGAGCGCACAGGAGGCGGCGCTGGTGCCCGACGGCGAGGTCTACGGCGCGAGGCACCTGCTCGATGTGGTGCGGCAATTCATTTCCGAGGACGACAAGGCCACAACCCCCGAGCCGCCCGACGACGGCTGGGCGCGAATCCATGTCACGCCGGGCATTTCCGCATCGCCGTATGCCGACCTGGCCGAGGTCAAGGGCCATGCCGGCGCCAAGCGCGCGCTCGAGATCGCCGCGGCGGGCGGCCACAGCCTGCTCATGGTGGGCGAGCCGGGCTCGGGCAAGTCGATGCTCGCGCAGCGCTTTGCGGGCCTGCTGCCGGCAATGAGCATCGACGAAGCACTGGAGAGCGCCGCGGTGGCCAGCCTGGGCGGGCGCTTCGCGACGGAGCGTTGGATGTGCAGGCCGACGTCGGCGCCGCATCACACCTGCAGCGCGGTGGCGCTCGTGGGCGGCGGCTCGCCGCCGCGGCCGGGCGAGATTTCACGCGCGCATCACGGCGTGCTCTTTCTGGACGAATTTCCCGAGTTCGCGCGTTCCGCATTGGAGGCGCTGCGCGAACCCCTGGAGACCGGGACCATCACGATCGTTCGCGCGGCGCGCCGCGCCGAATTCCCCGCGCGCTTTCAACTGATCGCGGCCATGAACCCCTGCCCCTGCGGCTACCTCGGCTCGTCATTGAAGCCGTGCCGCTGCACGCCGGACCAGGTCTCGCGCTACCAGGGCAAGCTCAGCGGCCCCCTGCTGGACCGCATCGACCTGCACATCGAAGTACCCGCCGTGTCGGCGCAGCAACTGCTCGGCTCGCCATCGGGCGAATCGACCGAGAGCATCCGCGGCCGCGTGGTGGCGGCACGCGAACGCGCCATGCAGCGCCAGGGCCACGCGAACCAGAATCTGCAGGGCAGCGCCATCGACACGCATGCGGCGCTGGACGCCACGGCGCTCAAGTTCATCTACAACGCCGCCGCCAAGCTCGGCTGGTCGGCGCGCAGCACGCACCGTGCGCTGAAGGTGGCGCGCACGATTGCCGATCTGGATTCGGCGGATGCCGTGCAGATCGCGCACGTGGCGGAGGCGGTGCAGTACCGCCGTGGACTGCATGCCATCGCGTGACATTCGAACTGCGGAATCTCGCGATGCCGGAGTGCTTCTGTCGGTATGTCTCCTCAGCCTTTGCGTTGAGTCGGCCGAGTTCAGAGCTTCATTCAGGGAATCTTCGTGACTTATTTCGTAGATTACGGGCATTGAAGCGATTTTTCGCTGCCAACCCCTAAACGTTCTGAATTTCCCGTGGATGTATTGCACAGAGGACTGCAGTACCCCGTGCCAGGTGAGATTGCAGGTCCGTGAACAACATTCAGGAATGAAGTCATGGTTGCAATCGTCAGCGGTAATAGTCTGGGCCTGAGCCTGGGTTCCTTGGCCACTCTGGGCCAGCGCGGTTTGGTGGGGACGGCGGGACAGGGGCGAAGTGGCGAACAGTCCTTCGTCAACATCGCCAACGGCAACCTCGTTCTGCAGGACCGCGACGACGTGCTCCTGGGCCGCGGGCTGGACATCAACGCCGTGCGCACCTACAACAGCCAGGGCCTGTTCACCGACGACAACGGCGACAACTGGAGCGTCGGTGCCTTCGGCCAGAAGATCGTCCTGACCTCCGGTGCCGTCGGCACTGCCGGCAGCACCCTCACGCGCACCGACCGCGACGGCGCCCAAGCCGCCTACACCTGGGACGCCGCCCAAAACCGCTACACCAGCCCTTCGGGCTCCGGCGCCTTCGACACCATCGCCTACGACGGCAACGCCTCGCAGTTCGTCTGGACCGATGGCGACACCGGCCGCATCGAGCGCTACCAATCCAGTGGCGCCGGCCGCCTGGTCTCCGTGACCGACACCGACGGCAACACCGTCAGCTACGCCTACAACGCCAACGGCACCGTGCAGTCGGTCACCGATGCCAATGGCGATGTCAGCTACTACGACTACAGCGGCACGAACCTCACCCAGATCCGCACCGTTTCGGGCGGCGTCACGACCACCACCGTGCGCTACGCCTACGACACCGGCAACCGCCTGTTCAAGGTCACCGTCGACCTCTCGCCCGGCGACAACACGGCCGCGGGCAGCGACGTCTACGTCACCACGTACACCTACGAGGGCACGAGCAAGCGTGTGGCCAGCGTCACGCAGAGCGATGGCACGCAACTCAGCTTCACCTATGTCCAGAGCGGTGGCGCCTACAAGGTGGCCACCGTCACCGACGCCCTGGGCGCGGTCACCCGCTTCAGCTACGACACCGCCCAGAACACCACCACGGTCACCGACCCGCTGGGTGCCCAGTCGGTCTACCTGTACGACGCCCAGGGCCAACTGACCCAGGTGCGCAATGGCGTCACCGCCGCCAACGTCAGCGGCCTGAGCCAGATCAGCTACGCCTACGATGCCGCGGGCAACGTCACCCTCGTCACCGATGGCGAGGGCCACAAGGTCACGCTGCAGTACGACGACCACGGCAACCTGACCCGGGAGGTCGACTCGGCCGGCGACACCCGCGTGCGCACCTACAACAGCGCCAACCAGTTGCTGACCGATACGATCTACGCCGACGCGGCCGTGGTCGATCGTGCCGCGTTCAACAAGGACGCCGCGCTGCCCGAGACCACGCGCTACGTCTATGCGGCCGGCAATGCCAACCGCCTGCGCTTTGCGATCACGCCGCAGGGCAATGTCACCGAGTACCGCTACGACGCCTACGGCCAGCGCACCAGTGCCATCAAATATGCAGGCGCTGCGTATGACACGACAGCCTTGTCCCTTGGGGATGTGCCCACCGAGGCGCAGTTGAGCAGTTGGGTCGCTGCGCAGGATCGCACACGCACCGAGCTCACCGAATTGGTCTACGACGCGCGCGGCCAGTTGAGCAGCAGCACGACCTACGCCGCGACGGCGGCCAACGGCAGCGGCGTGGCCGGCACCGCGGCCACCACCCAGTACATCTACGATCCGCGCGGGCTGCTGCTGCAGAGGATCGAACCGGCAACGACAGCTGGTGGCGCGACGGCCGTCACGACCTACACCTACGACGGCCTGGGCCGTTTGCTCAGCGTCAGCGCACCGTCGCTGGACGGTGGTGCCACGCCCAATACAACGATCACCAGCTACGACGACGCCAACGGCAAGACCAGCGTGACCATCGCCAACGGGCTGGTCACCGTCTCGGCCTACGACAAGGCCGGGCGGCTCATCAGCGTGACGCAGCAGAGTGCCGGCACCGGCGTGCTGGGCACGACCTCGTATGTCTACGACAAGGACGGCAACCTGCTGATGACGCAGGACCCGACGGGCGTGCGCAAGTGGATGCTGTATGACGAGGCGGATCGCAAGATCGCGGACATCGATGCGACCGGGGCGGTGATCGAGTATGTGTACAACGCCAATGGGCAGTTGCGCGAGACCATTGCGTACGCGACGCCGGTCGGCACGGCTGCGCTCGTAGACGGAGCGGGTAAGCCAACCACGGCATGGACGGCAAGCAACACGACGACCAGTCTGGATGCGCTGCGGCCAGTAAACATGCCGCAGGACCAGAAGGTCTGGCGCTTCTACGACACGGCCAATCGGCTCGCGTGGCAGGTGGATGCACTGGGATACGTGACGCAGACGACCTATGACGGGGCATCGCGCATTCTGAGCGTGACGCAGTTGGCCAACTCGATCGATGTGACGCAGTTGGGAAATGGGGCGAACATCGAGTTGCTGGTGAATCCGGCGACCGTGGGAGGCATTTCTCTCACCATCGATGCTGGCACCGTGACGTTTGGTACGGCTGTCACTCTCACAGCGAACATCGATGGCAACAACCCGGGTGGGATGGTGACATTCTTCAGCGGTGAGACTGTCCTGGGAAGCGCGATAGTAGCGGATGGCGTGGCTACGCTCGTCACAAGCGCACTGCCCGTAGGGGTCGACGACATCCGTGCAGCCTATTCGGGTGATACTCAGAGATCAGCCAGTGTGTCAGCGGCGGCCCAGAAAACCGTCACTGCGGCAGTGACGAACGCGGTGCTGAGTTTTTCGCCGGACTCTCCGGCTACCTATGGCGATGTGGTCACGGTATCGGTGGCGCTGACCACTGCGCAACCACCGGGACTCCCAGCGGCCACGGGGGAGGTCAAGTTCTACAGCGGCAGCACGCTCATGGGGACAGCCTCGATCATCAATGGGATGGCGGTGCTTGCCACGAGCGCTCCTTCCGTCGGAATGTTAGACATCCGCGCGGAGTACGCGGGGGATTCAACGCACGCGGCAATCTCCCATCAGCAGAACTACGTCGTCAATCCGGTGCCGACCGTCACGAAGCTGACCCAGGTCGCGGGCGGCAGTGGTGCTCTTGTGCTCTCGGCGAGCGTGGGATCGGCATTGGGTTCAGGCGCGCCAAGCGGAACGGTGACCTTCTATAACGGCGGCACCGCCATCGGCACGGCCACCTTGGTCAACGGCGTGGCGACCTTGCAATACGCAGGCGCGACAACAGGTGCGGCGTTCCAGGCCATCTACGAGGGCGATGTCACCAACGCCCCAAGCGGTACCTCAGGGACACCCGGCACCATCTCGCCTTCACTCACGAGCGTGACCTTGAGTGCATCGAGCATCAACGTAACGCAAGACCAGGCTGTTACCTTGACGGCGCGGGTGGCGGGCGCAGCACCAGGTGGCTTGGTAACATTTTTCGCGGGCATGCAGTTCCTCGGAACGGCCTCGGTGGTCGACGGCCGAGCCAACTTTGTGACCACCTATTTGCCGGTGGGGTCCGAAATTAAGCTCGGTGCGGCCTATTCGGGCGATGCGAGCAACGCCGGCAGCGTGATTTCTCAGGGGCCCATCCTGAGTGTGGCGGCCGGATCGAGCGCGGTGAGCGCGCCTGCGGTGGCTCTCAACGCTGTGGCCTTCGGCCCCCGGGGCAGCACCACGGAAGGGGTGCCCCCAACGGTCGTAGTTTATCCAGCCCAAGACTTCGACGATCTTTACTATCCGGGGGCTTACAGCGTGTTCGATGGCCAGACGTTGGTCGCGAGCTTTGTGTCTTTGAGAATGTATGGGGTCAACCTGCCTGCGATGTCAGCGGGTACCCATAACCTCACCGTCGTGTATGCGGGCGACCCCGGGCGGACCACGGCCATGGCGACCCCTCAGTTGGTCGTGGACCCTCCGGTCCACCCGAGCAGTGTGGTGCAGGTGTCTTCGTCTGTGTCGCGGATCACCGCCGGCATACCGTTAACGCTCACGGCCACGATTGGGTACCAATCTGCCGGTACTTTCAGCGACCTCGCCATAGGTGGATTAGTCACCTTCTATAGCAACGGAGCAGCCATCGGCACCGCCACCGTGACCCACGGTCTGGCCAAGTTGACGGTGAACAACTTTCCGTTAGGCACCAGCAACATCAGTGCGGTCTATTCGGGCGATGCCAGCCACGGAAGCGCCGCCTCGGCAAATCTATTGCAACAGGTCATTGCATCCACGCAAGTGGCACCTACTGCGACAGCGCTGACCTCCTCCTCGATCCAGTCGGCGTACGGTGCGTCTTTGACGCTGAACGCGTCAGTTCACGGCTGGGACGGTTCGGTCGCATCGATGGCGGGTGGCGCGATGGATTTTTATGACGGGACGACCTTCGTGGCAACGGCTCAGGTGGTGAACGGCCAAGCCAACGCTGTTCTCAATAGCCTGGCACCTGGCGTGCACAACTACACCGCAAGATACAGCGGTGACAGCAACAATGCCACCAGCGTGTCTGGGAGTTTCGCAGAAACTATCGCCGCGTCTCCCTCGTCGGTAACCTTGAGTGCCTCGGCCGTGAGTGCGACGCAAGATGCACCGATCACGCTGACAGCGCAGGTTACCGGAGCAGTCCCTGGCGGCGTCGTCACGTTTGTCAGCGGCATGACTGTGTTGGGTACGGGCGCAGTGGTCAATGGCCAGGCAAGCCTGGTCATCAACAACCTGCCAGTGGGTGTCAATGTCGTCACTGCAGGATATGGAGGAGATGCCAACAACCTCGGCAGCTTTGCATCGCAAGGCGTCAGCCTCTCCATCACCGAGGCAGTTGGTCCGATCACGCTGCTGAATACAAGGGGCTCCGACGACGTCTACGTGCGGCTTGGATACAACAGCGGGGGGCCGTGGGTGCCGGTTGAATATGCCAATATTCCAAATTACTCTGAGAGCGTGCAGATTCCGCTTGGGGGGGTGTTCTCCGCAAGCGTGTCTTTCATATGGTCGCCGCCCAGCACGCATCCGCTGACAGGTACGTACAGCTTCTTTCGTGACGGCGAGTTGCTGCAATCGAGCACTTCACTCGACTTCGCGACAAACCAGCTTCCGTTGGGCACTTACACCATCAGGGTGGTGTACTCCGGTGACTCCTACAACAAGAGCGCTGCGAGTTCGCAGGTGGTAGTGACGGTGGTTCCCGCAGCGACCAGCACACAGTTGAGCGTTTCGCGCACAAACATCACCGCCGGAGCTCCGCTCACGCTCACGGCCACCGTTGCCGGTACCGCCGCCAGCGCCTTCGGCGCCACAGGCACTGTCACGTTCTATCGCAACGGCACGGCCATAGGAACGGCCAGGGTGGTCGATGGTGTTGCCAAGTTCACCATCAGCAGCCTGCCGTTAGGCACAGCCGACATGACCGCGAGCTACTCCGGTGACGGCAACAACACGGCCAGCGCTTCGCCAGTTGTGGTCGAGGCCGTCAATGCTTCGCTCCAAGTGGCGCCTACCTCTCTTACGCTGGCCTCTGCTGGCGATCAAGCCACGGCATATGGAACGGCTGTGACACTGAGTACCTCGGTCATGTGGGGGACTGCAGTGGCACCGGATGCCGGCGGTACGGTGAGTTTTTACGAGGGGACCACCCTTGTAGCGACCGCGAACGTGGTCAATGGCCAATCCAGCGCCACGCTCAACGGCTTGTCGCCCGGAACTCATAACTTCACAGCCAGGTACAGCGGCGACAACAACAATGCGACCAGCGTCTCGGGGAGTATTTCCCAGACTGTGACTTTGACTGCGACTGCATCTGCAAGTACCGTCGTCCTGAGTGCTTCCCCAACGAGCGCAACTCAAGATGCACCGATCACGCTGACGGCGCAGGTGACAGGCACAGCCCCCGGCGGGGTTGTGACCTTTGTCAGCGGTATGACGGTGCTGGGTACAGCCGCGTTGGTCAACGGCCAAGCAAGCCTGATCATCAACAACCTCCCCTTGGGCTTGAATGTCATCACTGCGGGGTATGCAGGGGATGCCAACAACCTTGGCAGTCTTGCCTCCCAGGATGTCAATCTAACCGTTGCGGAAGCAGCCGGTCCAGTCGCCCCGTTGGACACAATGGGCACCGAGGACGTCTACCTGCGGCTCGGCGTCGACACTGGACGCCCGTGGAGACCCGTCGACTATGAGATTCTTCCCAGCTATTCCGAGAGCGCGCAATTCCCTTTAGGCGCGGAGCTCTCAGTCATGATTTCTTCGTCTTGGTCTTCCGCCAACGCACATCCGCGGACCGGGACGTACAGCTTCTTCAGCGATGGCGTGCTGCTGCAAGCGGGGCCTTCCGGTGCTCTTGTGAACAACAAGATTCAGCTGGGCACTCACACCCTCCAGGTGGTGTACTCCGGCGATTTGTATAACAAGAGTGCCGTGAGTTCAAAGGTGGTGCTCACGACGGTTCCTGCCGAGACCACTACGCAGTTGAGCGCTTCGCGCACCAGCATCACCGCCGGAGCACCGCTCACGCTCACGGCCACCATTGCCAATTCGTTTAACGTCACGGGCACCGTCACGTTCTACAGCAGCGGCACGGCTATCGGCACGGCCGGTGTGGTCGATGGTGTCGCCACGTTCATCACCAGCAGCCTGCCGCTGGGCACCGCCGACATCTCCGCCAGCTACTCCGGAGACGGCAACAACAACCCGAGCACGACGAGCGAGCCTTGGTGGAGTCCCGGCAACGTGGTAGTCACTGTTCAGTCCGATCCTTTCGATTCCTACGGTTCGCTGAGTATTTCTGCATCGCCTGTTCTCCTTGGGTCATCCGCAACGCTGAACACAACCTTCGCTGGCTCCGGTGGTCCGGACGGCGGAACTGTCACCTTCTTCGATGGCACCGATGTCATCGGATCCGCCACCCTTGTCAATGGACGCGCGAGCTTGACATTCGACGGGGGGGCCGAAGGTACGCATGCACTGAGCGCTGTGTATTCGGGTGACGCCGGCAACAGCAGCGCGACGACTTATCTGAATGTGGACGTGGTGACTTCCATCACCCCGCCGCCCCCATCGCCGCCACCGATATATGGCAGCCTCGGCGTTTCCAAAGGCCAGATCACCTATAGCACTCCCGAGGTGTTGACAGCGACCTTCGCTGGTCCGGCTGGTCCTGAAGGAGGAAACGTCACCTTCTACAACGGCACAGATGTCCTTGGCACGACCCCGCTCGCCAATGGCTCGGCCAGCCTGACGGTGAGCAACCTGCCCGTCGGCACCAATCAGCTGAGTGCCGTGTATTCAGGGGATGTGAACAACACGACGGCGACGGTATACGGCTATGTCACTGTCGCGCTCTTTCCAACCACACTGACCAACTTGACACCACCTTCGATTTCCAAGGATGGCTCGCTGTCGGTTCGTATCAATGGAGTGGAGCCCGATGGCTTGGTGAGCTTCTATGAGGGACTTCGCCTCTTGGGCACGGCCGAGGTTGTCAACTGGGTAGCCACGCTCTCCGGTGTGCCGCTGCCCCCGGGCACCCGCACTTTCACGGCAGCCTATGCTGGCGATGCCTACAACACGGAAGGCGAAGTCAGCTTCACCCAGATGGTTCAGGGGACACCCGTTACCGCCATCTATGCATCTCTGGACGTTCAGCAGGACCGCACCGTCACTCGGCTGTACAACCGCAATGGCCAGCTTCAGGGGTTGCTGGACGCCGAGGGCTACCTCACCGAGTACAAGTACAACGCTGCGGGTGAGCAGATCGAAACCATCGCCTACGCGAACCGCGCGACCGACTTCACCAGTGCGGCCGATCGCACTGCGGCCATCGCCATCGCACGCGGCAGCTATAACTTGACCGGTGTCCGTCCGCAGGAACGGGGTGATGCGGACATCCACACCTACAACTTGTACGACGCCCAAGGACGATTGGTCGGGCAGGTCGATGGCGAGGGCTACCTCACCGAAACCATCTACGACACCCGCGGCAATGTCACGCAGATCATTCGCCGCGCCAATCCGGCGGGCGCCGTCAATGCCTCCTCCACTGTGGACAGCATCCGTCCCGCACCCGACGCCGCTCAGGATCAGGTCATCACCCAGACCTGGAGCGCGGCCAACCAGCTCCTGAGCCGCACGAACGTGGAAGGCACGGTCACCCGGTTCGCCTACAACAGCGTCGGCCAACTCGTGCAGACCACCACGGCCGCGGGTACCGCGGACGAACGCATCAGCCGTGCGCGCTACGACATCCAGGGTCGCCTCATCGGCGAGCTCGACGGCCGCGGCAGCGACGCCGTGGCCCTGGCCGATCCGCTCTCCCTGTGGGCGGCCAACGGCCTGACCCACACCTACGACGCCGCAGGCCGGCGCGCCAGCACCACCGACGCCAACGGCCACCGCACGCTGTTCTTCTACGACGCCATCGGCCGACTGCGCTACACCGTCAACGCGATGGGCGAAGTCACCGAGAGCCGCTACAGCGCGATGGGCCAATTGACCGAGCAGGTCATCTACGGAGCCCCGATCGATGTCGCCACCCTGGGCGCCACTTCGCCCGGCGGGCTGGACACCGGTGCCGTGGCGGACCGGATCGCGCTCGTGGCCAATGCGGCCAAGGACACCCACGTCCTGCACACCTACAACGCCACCGGCACCCAGGCCAGCACCACCGATGCGTTGAACAGCACCACCAGCTATTCCTACAACGCCTTCCGCGAGGCCATCGCCAGCAGCTACGCATTGAAGAGCGGCTATGTCGTCACCGACACCGCCACCTACGACCGCCGCGGCCTGAAGACGCAGACAGCCCAGGACACCGGCACGCTCGGCATCACCGAACGCAAGATCTACGATGCCTTCGGCCGTGCCACCGATGTCTTCGATGGCAACGGCAATCGCAGCCAGTTTTCCTTCGACCGTCTCGGTCGGGTAGTCACCACGACCGATGCGCTCAACGGCCAGCGCCTGACCCAGTACGACGCGTTCGATCGCGTGATGTACCAGCGCGATGCCGTCGGCTACTGGACCAGCTTTGGCTACGACCTCGCCAATCGCCGCACCACGGTCTCCACCTCCGAGGGCGTTTCGGTCACGACGGTGCGCAACCGCCAGGGCCAGACCCAGAGCGTGACCGACGGCCGCGGCAACGTCACCAACTACACCTACGACAAGAGCGGCAATCTGCTGCAGACGTCTGCCGCCCTGGACGGCAGCACGACCGTCAGCACCAGCGCCACCTACGACAAGACCGGCCTCAAGTTCGACAGCACCGACGCCAATGGTGTGGTCACCAGCTACACCTACGACGCAGCCAATCGCCTGCTGACCCGCACGCTCGACCCCGCGGGCCTGAACCTCGTCACGATCTATGGCTACGACGCCAAGGGCCAGACTGTCAGCGTCACCGACCCCAAGGGCACGGCCACTGCCACCGAGTTCGATCTCACGGGCCAGACCGTGCGGCAGGTGGTCGATCCCACAGGTCTGCGCCTCACAACCAGCTACACCCACGACACCTCGGGCCAGGTGCTCACAGTCACCGACCCGAACGGCAATGTCACGCAGTACACCTACGACGGCGCCGGCCGGCGCGTCAAGGAGCAGGTCGACCCCGCGGGCCTGAATCTCACGCGCGACTACGAGTACGACGCGGCAGACAACGTCACGCGTTCCATCGATGCCAACCGCGACGCCACGCGCTATGCCTACGACGCCAACAACCGGTTGGTCTTCACGCTCGATGCCCTGGGCAACCTCTCCAGGCAAGAGTACGACGGGGAAGGGCGAGTCACACGTCGCACTTCGTACGCAGTGCCGATCGACACCACGGGCCTGGGCAATGCGCCGACTGTCGCCCAGATTCAGGCGAAGGTGGTGGTCAGCGCCGGGTCGGACGTCACCGAGAGCCGCCGCTACGACGGCGATGGCCGCCTGCACTTCCTGGTGGACGGCACGGGCTCCGTTGTCGAATACAAGTACGACAAGGCCAACAACGTCATCGAGGCGCGCGCCTATGCCAATCGGATCAACCTCGCGGGCTGGAACATCGCGGGCGATCCGCCCGTGTCGGCGGATGCGACGCGCGACGAGCGCGTGCGCACGGTGTACGACGCGCTCAACCGCGCCCTGTGGAAGGTCGATGGCGCGGGCAACGTGCGGCACAACATCTACGACGCCAACGGCAACGTCACCGAGACCCTGGCCTATGCCAACGCACTGACCGGTGCGTCGCTCGGCGCCTGGGACGGCCAGTCCGCGCCCACTGTCGTGCCTGACGCGACCCGCGACCAGCGCATCCGCACCGTCTACGACACCGCCAACCGCGCGACCTGGAGCGTCGACGCGCTGGGCGATGTTGTCCACTACACCTACGACGCCGATGGCAATGTCATCGCGAAGCGCAGCTACGCCACCCCGCTGACGGCCACGGCACTCGCCGCCTGGGACGGCCGCACGGCACCCGTCCCTGCGGCCGACGACGCACACGACCAGCGCGTGCGAAATGTCTACGACGCGGCCAACCGGCTGGTCTGGAGCGTGGACGGCATCGGCGCGGTCAGCAAGACCGAGTACGACGCCAACGGCAATGTCACGCGCCGCAGCCAGTACGCCACGCCCGTTGCCGAGGGAGCGGATCCGGCCGGCGTGCCCGACAGCGATGCCGACCGTGTCGTCGACTACCTGTACGACGCGGGCAACCGCCTGCGCTACCAGTTGCGCTGGACAGACACCTCCGAGATGGCGTCCGGCATGGGCTGGATGCGCGAGGTCACCTCCTACGACTACGACGGCGTGGGCCGGCTCGTGCGCCAGACCGCGCACGCGTGGCCACTGTTCAGCTACGTGGGCAACGACATCGACTCTGTCTTCGGCAACCTGAGCGTTGCACCGGGCATCGACCAGGCGAAGTACATGGTCTACGACGCCGCGGGTCGATTGAGCTGGAGCGTGGACGGCACCGGCGCCGTCACGCGCAACGACTACGACGGCACCGGTCGCGCCGTGCGCACGATCCAGTACGCCCAGACCGTCGATGTCCTCGGATTCGGGGGGGCTGCGAACGGCTATGCGATCCCGCAACTGACCGACAGTGCGCTCCAGTCGTTGCTGCGTCCCGATGCCGCGGTCGACCGCATCACCGCATTCGCCCATGATGGTGCGGGCCGCCGCACCTTCACGGTCGATGCACTGGGCAGTGTCGGTCGAACTGTCTATGACGCCTTCGGCAATGTCACGCAGCAGATCGGCTACGACATTCGAACAGCCCCTCCCACGACAGCGAGCATCTACACCGATGCCGGCTTGCAGGCGAGCACGGGCACCAATGCGAGCGCCGATCGCATCCAGCGCTTCGCCTACGACCAGGCCAATCGCCAGGTCTTCGCCGTCGATGCCCAGGGTGGCACGACCGAATCCGTCTACGACGGCCTCGGCCAGGAAGTGCAAACCCGCCGATATGCGCGGGCGATCAATGTCGCAGGCTTGAGCACCACGGCCAGCGCGGCCGACGTGCGCGCGCGCGCGACTGCCGATACCGTCAACGACCGTGTCTCGCACCAGGTCTTCAATGGCGCCGGGCAAAAGATCTACGGCGTCGATCCCATGGGCTTCGTCAGCAAGACCGACTACGACGGTCTGGGAATGGTGCGCGGCACCACCCAATACGCGCTGTCCATCCCGACGGACACCGCCAACACGGCCACCGCCATCGCCGACGCCGTCGTCATCTCGCCCGACGATCGCCCCAAGAGCTTTCAATACGACGCCGTCGGACGCGTGCTCTCCACCGTCGACGCCATGGGCTTTCCCGAGTCGTGGACCTACGACGCCCTCGGCAACAAGACCAGCTACACCAACGCCAAGCAGGCCGTGTGGACTTACGCGTACGACGTCTACGGCCGGCTGGTGCAGGAGACCTCTCCGCAGGTCGAGCTCACCGCAGTCACACCGGATGGCAATGGCCGCCTGCAGGTCGATGCGGGCTCGAGTGGTACTGGCAATGTCATCACGGTGCTGAGGTACGACAGCTTCGGCAATCTGCGCAGCCGCACCGAAGGTGCGTGGCGACCTGAAGAGCGCACCACCACCTACGAGTACGACCGGGTTGGTCGTCAGGTCAAGGTTATCTATCCGGCCGTGGGCGTATACAACGGCGAGTCGGCCGCCACGCTCGCAGCCAACGGCGCCAACGGGTCTGCTATACGGGTGGAATCGGTGCAGAACCTCTTCACCGAGACAACCTACGACGCCCTGGGCAATGCCGTCGCCAATCGCGACATCGGCGGAAACTACAGCTACAAGACCTACGACAACCTGGGTCGCATGGCCCATGAGATCGATGCGCTGGGCTACGTCACCGGCTACGAACGCAACACCTTCGGCGATGTGAAAACGCTGACCCGCTTTGCGGCCGGTACAACCCTGGCCGCCGGCGCGGCAGCCAATCCCACTCAGGCCCCCACCCGAGACCAGGTGGTTGCCACGATGGGCGCCCTGCTCTCCGGCGCGGACCGCGCGTTGCGCACCGACTACGACCGCCTCGGACGCGCCATCCAGGTGGCCGAGACGCAGACCGCCGGCTACGACGCCACGCTCGCGACCCAGAACTTCAACGCCAGCAAGACCACGCGCAACACCTACGACAGCTTCGGTCAACTCGTGCAGGTGGCCAAGCTCAAGAACGCTGCTGCCGGCACCTGGGCCCTGACCACCACCTTCTACGACCGGCGCGGTCAGCAGACCGACAGCGTCGACGCGGAAGGCCATGTCACCACGCAGGCCTTCGATGCGGGCGGCAACGTGGCCTCCCGCACCGAGTACGCGAACAAGCTGGACAACTGGGCGGGCCTCGAGGCGATGGCTGGCTGGACGGGGGCAACCAACGCCGGCGCAAGCGGAACGGCGCCCCGGCCCGCAGCGAACGCAAGGGACGACCGAACCACCACCACCATGTACGACCGCAACAATCGCAAGACGAGCGAGACGCGGGTCAACGTGGAATACAGCGCCGCTTCAGAAGCCAGCGCGACGCGCGGCAATCTCACGACCGTCTATGAATACGACGCCGTGGGCAACCTCACGGTGACCACCGATGCCCTGGGTGGGCGCACCGTCAGCTACTACGACGCCCTCGGGCGCGTGACGGCCGTGGCCGAGCCCACGCACGCGGGCGCCGACGGCAGCACGCCGATCACGCCGTTGACCGTCTTCCGGCGCGATGCGCACGGCAACGTGGTGCTCAAGACCGAGTTCATCAACGGCGCCGATGCGAACGGCAATGCGCTCAGTCCCCATGCCATGCCGGACCATGTGGCCATCGCGAATCCCGAGCTTGTGAAGCTGCGTGGCGAGGGCTATGTCGACATCAACGACATCGGCTACATGTCCAGCGCCGCCTTCCCCGGCAGCAAGCCCTTGTACCGCCTGCAGGGCACGTTCTACAGCTGGGTCAACGCCTACACGACCGACGAGAGCGAGCGGGCTTTCGACAACGCCTCGGGCGCCTGGAAAGACGGGGGCATCGTCGGCTACGTGGCCGATCCAGAGAGTCCCCAGCCGGCTGGCACGATCCCGCTCTACCGGCTTCATCAGTTCAACCCGCCATGGGCCTATACCCAGCTGGTCTCCGATCCGGGGACCATTGCGGCGCTGGAAGCCACGGGTTGGGGCGAGAAGAAGCTCATGGGCTATGTCAGCGCCGCGCCGACCGCGACGCTGGATACGCCCCTGCACCACATGCAGTTGGCGATCACCGACCCGCTGCTCGGCTTGGTGGGCGCGCAGAACCATCTCTATGTGCCCGGCACCCTCAACGTCGCCCCCGATCCGGTGCGCGACGCCGATCTCTACGCCAACACCGACCGCGCCAGCTTCAGCCAATACGACGCACTGGGTCACAAGGTGCAGACCACCGACGCCATGGGCGTCAACCACTACAGCTCCTACAACAGCCAGGGCCTCGTGGCCAAGGACTGGCAAGGCGTCAGCGGCAACGACGGTGCTACGCACACCCTGTTCCGCGCCTATGCCTACGACGCGCTGGGCCAGCAGACCCATGTGTACGACCCAGGCACCGCCACCGACAACGCGGACGCCACCCAGGGCGGGGCCAGCGGCATCTACACGACCAACCCCAAGGCCACCGTCACCCCCGCGCCGCCCCCCGGCAGCGTTCTGGGTGGCGGATTCCCGGGGCAACCGGTCGACAACGGCAAGCTCGCGCTGCAACTGGCCAACGTCGTGAATGCGCAGGGCGGTGCTGTGCGGGTCCAGTTCGACTACGTCACGCACGCCACCACATCGCCGGGAGACGAAAACACGCCCGAAACCATCACCCCCGGCCGCGCAGGCACCTTCTCGCAGGACTTCCCGTCGGCCGCCACCGCGGCGCAGGGCGTGACGCTATCGCCCGAGGAGCCCATGGCCGGCGTCTCGGCCATCCGGATCCTCCAGGAACAAAGCCCAGGCAATTGGGTGCTGCTGTGGCAAGGCGCGCCGGCACAAGCGGATGGCCAGACCAACACCACCGCAGGCGCGAACGCTTCCGCCCCCCCCGTCGACACCGCCATGGCCTACAACGCCTTCGGCGAACTCGTGACCAAGAGCGTCAACGGCCAGGCCGGCGAATACTTCGACTACAACAACGCCGGCCAGCTCTGGCGCACCAACGCCGGCGACGGCGTGGACAAAGTGGCGCTGTACGACCTCCTTGGCAACCAGAGCGCCGACATCCGCAGCGCGGGCAAGGCCCGCGGCGACCTCAACCTGCGCGCCTATGGCACCGCGGCTGAAGTGCGCGACCTGGTCGACGTGCGTCGCACCAACACCAGCTACGACCTGCTGGGCCGCGTCACGCAGCAGGCCCTGGCCGAACGCTGGACCGACAGCCAGGGTGGGGTCACGGCGCAAACCGGCAAGCTGGGCATAGCCATCCTCGGCGGCAGCGGCAACAACAGCGTCGCACTGAGTTGGCCCGGCGTCCTCGAAGGCCTGGGCGGCGGCGACGTGCAGGTCACGCTGCACTACACCCAGCGCGATGCCAACGGGGCCGAGACGGGCGTCACCAGCCGCACTGTCACGGTCAGCGCCTTGCAGGCCGCCAGCGGCTACACCATGGCCTGGGCCGACGCCAGCGACGCCGTGCCCAACGGGGTGGTACGGGTGACCCACGTCACCGTGCAGAAGCGCGATCTTCTGGGCGATTGGCAGACCGTGATCAACCAGGACGGCACGGGCAACGCCGGGCGCAGCGTGCGCATCGACGCGCCTGGCACGCCCGCCGGGCCGCCGCCCGGTGCGCAGATCAACCTGCAGTGGCGCGTTGCCGGCAGTGCCGGCGACAGCGGCTGGGTGAATGCGCCGCTGGCCAATTTCGGAGAGAGCCTGCGCTTCGACGCCTCCGCGTTCGGCGAAGGCAGCTACGAGTACCGCGTGTTCACCGCGCTCATGAACCAGCCGGCGACGGTCACGGCCAGTGGCGTACTCTCGGTCACGCCGCCGGTGCTCAGCAGCTTCAGCGCCAACGGCAGCGTCAATGCCGCGGCGCAAACCTTCGACTGGCAAAGCCCGGGCGCTGGCGACACGCAGATCATTCGCTTGCGCCAGGTGGGCACCGCTGCGTGGTACGAGCAAGCCATCGGCCAGAACGGCGGCACCAGCAGCATCAGCCTGGCCGACCTGCCCGGCAACGTCACCTACGAGTACGAACTGCTGTGGAGCCATGCGGGTGAGGCGGGACCCTATGCGCATGCAACCGGGCAAATCTACAAGAAGGCCGCGGTGGCCGGCACGCCAGACATACCGGGCACGGACGAGCGGACCGTGAGCCTGCCTCACATCGATGGCGTAGTGGTGGAGTCGCGAACAGAGAGCGTTGAAAACGACGAGAACGGCAATCCCGTCACGACCCGCACCGTGTGGGTCGTGCGCCTGCCGCCGCCCCCCCTGGGCTTGGTCGGCCGCGTGGGCATGCGCATCAACGGCGACAACCTTCCGCTCCTGCTCATGCAGCAGCGCCAATGGCCGCCATCGCGCCCAGACGGCTACGATGAGTTCGTCGTCACGGATTCGAGCATCCTGCTGCGCGGCCAGGTCTACGAGTTCGTCTACTCCTACTCCCCCTTTCTCAATGCCGACGCCACGCAGTACACCTCCGGCAAGTTGACCTACTTCGCGGACGGCAGCGTGCAGTTCGAGGACACCACGCCGCCTGTGCAGGTCATTCCCGCCACGCCCGGCGTTCCCGGCACACCGGGCACGCCGGCCCAGTACACCTACACCGGCACGACCCCCGACAGCCCCTATGCCATCAGCCAGGATCGCTGGCTGGGCGGCCCGCAGCTGCACATCGGCCAGGCCCTCAACGGCAGCGGTGCCGGCTATGTGCGCCCGGTGGTCACGCAGAACACCGACCGCTGGGGCAACGTGGTCTCCATCACCGACCCGCGCTCCAGTGCCTGGAAAACCACCTACCGCTACAACGCCAACAACCAGTTGGTGCAGCAGGTGCAGACCGACTCGGACGGCAATGCAGGTGCCGATGCGAGCGGCAACGTCACCAACACCAACGCACCGGTCACGCAGGTCTACTTCGACGCGCTGGGCCGCCAGGTGGCCGTGCGCGACGCCAGGGACAACGTCAATGCCCAGGTGTGGGACGCGGGCGGCAACCTCGTGCAGGAGCGTCACGCCGACGGCGGCACGATCGATCACCGCTTCAACGCCTTCGGCAACGAGGTCGCGACAGTCGATGCAAGGCGCAATACCACCACCTCGACCTACGACAAACTCGACCGCCTGGTGCGCACCGTGCGCCCTGCGGCGGGCGTGTACACCTCCGGGTTCGTGCTCGGGGGCGTGGTGGTCACGAACCTGGGCGAGCGCAACCTGCAGGAAACCCAGCGCTGGGACCAGGCCGGCCGCAAGCTGAGCCAGACCAACGCCAACAACGAGACCGTCAAGTACGCCTACGACCTGCGCGGCAACCTGGTGGGCACCACCCAGCTGCGCGCCGAGGGCAGCGCCACGCCCGAGCGGCTGGCCACCATTGCCGCCTACGACGCGCGCAACCAAAAGATCCTGGAGGTGGACGCCAACGGCAGCAATACCACCTGGCGCTACGACTACTTCGGCCAGCTGCAGGCGCGCACTGACCTGGGCAAGACCGGCTACGGCTACAGCTACGACAACGCGCGCCAGCTGTTCCAGATCTCCGGTGGCCAGGGCCAGACGATGCAGTACGACGCGGCCGGCCAGCTGGTGCGCATCGACGACACGCGAATCGGCACCACCAGCACCTACGTCTACGACCTGGCGGGCCGCCACGTGCGCGAGACCACCGTCAACAACGCCAGCGTCTACCAGGACAACTTCATCGCCTACGACGCGCTCGGGCGCATGCGCTGGGTGGCGGACGCGCGCGCCTACGTCAACATCGAGTACGACAAGGCGGGCAACCGCACCCGGGTCACCACCGTGGCGCGCGATGTCGGCGTGCAGGCCGCCTCCGACACCGCCTACACCTACGACGCGATGAACCGCCAGCTCACCGCCGGCAGCCACACCTTCACTTACGACGCCAACGGCAATCGCGCGAGCGACACCGACAGCAGCAGCGGCGGCATCAACGAGAGCTACGACTACGACGCATTGAACCGCCTCACCCGGACCTCGCGCAGCGACGGCACCTACGAGGTGCGCGCCTACGACGCAGCCAGCCGCGTGGTGCAGACCGCCGAAGAAGCTGGAGTCAAGTCCGACGACTACGACGACAACGGACGCCTGATCGCCTCCACGCAGCTGAAGGGCACGGCTTCGGCGCTCTCCGGGAGCAACACCACCATCTACTTCTACGACGCGGCGGGCAACGCGGTGAACTCGCTGTACGTGGACCCGGGCTCCAACACCAGCAGCCACACGCACACCACCTACGTGGCGGGCCCGCAGGGCTATCAGCAGTTGGCCAGCACCACCATCAACGCGCGCGGCGCGATCCAGATCGAGGCGGGCACCGGCAACACGACGGGCCTGGTGCTCAACGGGGCGGCCAGCACCATCGGCAGCGTGACCAATCACTACGACGCCAACGGCAACAAGACCCTGATCGTCAACGACTTCGAGGGCAACCCGGCTGCGCGCAACCGCAACTTCGTCTACGACGCGGGGGGGCGGATGCTATGGACCGACGACGGCACGGGCAACCACATCCAGCGCCAGTTGATCGTCAATGGGGAAGCGCTGGGGCAGTACGGCGAGACGGTCGGGGGGCGCATGCCCTTCGGCTTCCCCAACTTCACGCTGCTGGGCTACAACGCGCAGGCCACCTTCGACTTTGCGAGCCAGCGCATGAGCGGCCTGGGCACCAACCCGGGGGTGTGGGTGGTGCGCGAGGGCGACACGCTGCAGAGCATCGCCAAGAGCACCTACGGGGACCCGAGCCTGTGGTACCGCATCGCCGAGGCCAATGGCCTGGCCGACAACGCGGACCTGGTCAACGGCCAGGCGCTGACGCTGCCGGTGGTGTTGTCCAACGCGAGCAATGTCAATACCTTCACGCCTTATGACCCGAGCAGGCTTGTGGGGGACATCACGCCCACGATGCTGGACCTGCCTCAGCCGGCGCAGGACAAGGGGTGTGGGGGACTTGGGCAGGTCATTGTGGCCATCGTCCCCGTGGTCGTGGCGGTCTATACCGGGGGTGCGGCACTCGCGGCCATGGGCACGACCGCTGCGACCGCGAGTACTGGCGCACTGGTCGCCTCAGGTGCTATTGGCGGGGCTGTCGGTTCCATCGCAAGTCAAGTGGTGGGCGTGACTATCGGAGCGCAAGACTCCTTCAGTTGGAAGGGTGTGGCGCTCGGGGCGATCGGGGGCGCAATTGGGGGTGGCCTGGGTGGTTCCAACCTTTTGGCACGGCAAGTCAGACTGCGCTGGTGGGCAATGCGATCGTGCGAAATGCTATCGGCAACGCCGCATCCCAAGGCGTTGCAATTGCTACGGGCTTGCAGGACAAGTTCAGTTGGAAGAGCGTCGCCACCAGTGCCGTGAGCGCGGGTGTGGGCCAAGGCTTGAATGCGGCGATGGGCTATCACCCTGGTCAACTCGGCGTTCAGTTCGATCTGGGCAAGAGCCTGGTCTCGGGTCTGGGCGGCAGCCTCGCGGCGCAGGCTGTGCGCGGTGGAAAGATCAGTGCGGCAGCACTCGCATCGGATGCCTTTGGCAATGTAATCGGGGATGCAATTGGTGCTCTACACGCCTAGTCGCAAGATTTCGAGGCAGCGAGCCACGGTGGAGCCACCACCTCGTATTGACCATCAGAGGTGCGCACCGATCCAAGCAAGATCACCTACGGTTCCGACAACCTGCCCGTAGGCAAGGCGCCCCTACTTGAACTCGTGCGCCACCACAGGCGCCGACCGGCTGTCCTGCACCGTCACCCGTTGCCGGTACGGCTCCAGGTCCCCATTGCGCACCTCGATGTTGTAGATCCCCGGCCGCAGCGACAGCGACTTGAGCGGCGGGCTCACCCCGCGGTCCGCGCCATCGACGAGCACCTGGCCCCACGGCCGGATGTTGAATTGCACGCGCCCCATCCCCGGTGACGCCGCAGTCGGCGATGCGCCACTCGCCACCACGGTCGGCACATTGTTCGTCGAGGGCACCGACGTCGGCGGCGCGGGCATCGTCGGCGACAGCCGGTTCAACTCGGCGATGGCGTTGCGCGCTTCCCGTGCATGCGGGCCGCGCCGGTAGCGGCGCAGGTACGCCTCGTAGCCTTCGCGCGAGTTCTCGGCTTGCGCGAGGTTCCAGTCCTCGACCTCGCTGGTGGCCTGGGCGGCTTCGGGCGGCACGGTGGGCGTGGCCACTGCCACCGGGGGTTCGGGCGGAGGCGCGGCAGCGGGCGCGCTCTCGGGCGGCGGCGTCATCGGCGCCCCACCTGTCGCTGCACTGGCAGGCGCTGCAGGCGGCGTGGCGCCACCGGCAATGACCGTGGCAACACCGGTCGGCGTGCCCTCGGCGATGGCGGGCGTCGTCCCGGGCGCTGCACTTGGGTCCGGCTGCGGCATCGCGGCCGGCGGCGCGCTGGGGTCGGACATCGGCGCCGCAGGCGGCGGCACCGGCACCATGGCGGTGGTCGTGTCCGGCTTGTCCGAGGTCATGCGCAGGCCGATCCACCAGCCGACAGCCACCAGCGCGATCAGCAACACGCCGACCAGGCCCCAGCGCGGCAAGGCCGACGACTTCGCGCCCGCGGCGGGCTCGCTGCTTTCGCCCTTCGACGATGCGGCGCGCGGCGGCGGCGGCGTGGGCGTCCTGGCGGCCTTCGCCGGCTCGGCCGCCATTGCGGGCGGCGAGACGAAGGCGGTGGTCTCGAGCGGTGCCGGCGCGGGCACGGACGCGGACACGGGCGAGAACGGCGGCGGTGTCAGCGGCGCGAGCGGCGGAGGCGGCGGCGTCGCCGACACGGGCGCTGCCGGAATGATCACCGTCGGCGCCGCCATCGCGTTCACGTAGATGTCGCCCAGCTTCACGAGCCCCAGTTCGGCCGCGAAGGCGGACACGGTCTGCGTGCGGTCCTTGCTGTGCACGGCCAGCGTGTGGTCGACCGCGGCGCAGAAGCCCGGGCTCAGGTCGCTGCGCCCCATGGACGCGAGCGGCACATACGCGTCCTGCACGCTGCGCACCACGGCCGAGGGCGGCGGGTGGCCGGTGACCGCGCGGTACAGCACGGCGCCCAGCGCATACATGTCGGTCCAGGCGCCCTGCAGCAGCGTGTTGTCGTCGGCGTACTGCTCGATGGGCGAGTAGCCCGACTTCACCATCACCGCCACTTCGTCGACCAGGTCGGCAATCGACTTGCGCGCCGCGCCGAAATCCAGCAGCACCGGCAGGTCGTCGTGCTGGATGAAGATGTTGTCGGGCGCGATGTCGCGGTGAAAGCACTGGTTGCGGTGCAGCGTCTCCAGGGCGCCGAGCAGCGGGCCGAGCATGCCCAGGAGCCACGGCTCGGTGATCCTGGAGGGCTCTTCGTCGGCCAGGCGGCGCAGCGTGCGCCCCTTGTAGAGCTGGATCGCCATGTAGGCGGTGGAGTTCGATTCCCAGAAGCGATGCACCCGCACCAGCGCCGGATGGCTGAACTGCGCGAGCGTGCGCGCCTCGTTGATGAAGCTGCGCAGGCCCGCCTGGAAGGTGGCGGTGAGCCGCTCGGAGCGCACGTGCACGCTGTTGTCGCCCACGCGGCGCGCGAGCATGGAGGGCATGTACTCCTTGATCGCGACCTCGCGCTGCAGCGAATGGTCGTAGGCGCGGTAGACGATGCCGAAGCCGCCTTCGCCGATCACCTCCAGGAGCTCGAACTCGTCCAGCCGGTGGCCCGTGCCCAGCGGGTGCGGTTTCTCCGAGGTGTCCTGTGCATCGGACGGCGAACTGTCGCCGCCGCTGCCACTGCCGTGCGTCGTCATGCATCTCCTCCTGCCGCAGGAAGCTGGTTTTTCATGCCCATGGCACGTGCCCCTGCGAAAACAATTTCGAGAACAGCGGTGTGTTGAGGCCGCCGCCATGGGCCGCGGTCCTCAACGGTGAACCGTCGGCCTGGTTGGTCCACCAGTAGCTGGTGCTGCCGAAAGGATCGAAACACAGTGGAAGCTCCGGCCAGCCCAGGCGTTGTTGGGCGCTCGCGCCAGCGGCTGTAGGCCCGAGGATGGAAAGAATGTCGTCCGAGCCGCCACTGGCGGTGCGAAAGCCCTCGCGCCCGGCGGCGAGGATCTGGCCGTCGAACAGATCGGGCGCCACGCCATGGCGAATGGCCTGCAGCAAGGCGGTGCCGCATTGCCAGTACCAGGAAGCCGAGCCTTCGAGCACCGCGGGCCGGTAGTTCGATGCGGACACCTGCAGCGTCACGCACACGGGGTAGTAGCGGCCCACGCGGTCGCAGCTCGGCGCGATGCAGCCGAACTGCACTGCATCGACGCCGTGCGTCGCGGGGATCGCGAAGTTCCAGACCGGTGCCACTGCGTAGTGGCGCGTCATGGCATCGGGCCAGCGCTTGAAGCTGCCCAGCCCGTTCTGCATCCAGCGGTCCCACCAGGCCTGCAGCTCGCGCGGCATGCGGCGGTACAGAAAGTCGCCCGCACCGGGCAGCTTGCCGTACCAGCCGATCTGCTCGTCGACCGGCACCCAGGCGTGCGGAGGGATGCTGCTGTTCATCCTAGGATTTCCCGGGGCACGAGAACCCGCTCATCTGGTTGAGCCGCAGCGGGTTGTAGACGCTGTTGGCCGTCACCGCGAGCACCACCTTCTTGCCCTGCAGATCGAACGTTGCATTGAACGACTCGGACGATCCGCCCGCCGAGATCGACGCCTTGTCGAAGAGCCGGTGCAGCGCCCACGGCCCTTCGGTCACGATGCCGCCGGCCGGCGTGCCGTTGGCCGTCGTCACCTGCAGCCGCACCTGGTTGCTGTTGCGCGGGCCCGGCCACTTGACGGTGCTCGGCGCCTGCGGGCCGTGTGCGTAGCGCACCGTCTGGCCGTCGACGTCGAGCGTGAACTGGGTGATGGCCGCGTCCATGTCCTCGGGCCGGAGATCGATGGTGAACGAGGGCGTGCGGCTGCCCGCCATGCCGGTGAAGAACACGTCGCGGATCGCCTGCGCCTTCTGGAAAGAATCCAGGTACGCCGAGCGGCCTGCGGCGCTGCCGTCGACGCCGCGCTTGAAGGTCCACGGGTTGACCGAGGTGTCCACCTGCGAGGCGAGGTTCTTCTGGAAGAAGTCGTCCATCATTCCGCCCGGCGCGAACAGCTGCGCGAAGTCGCCGCTCGCCACATCGCGCGGCGATCCGCGCGTGAACGGGTAGCGCCCCGCAATCGCCTGGTTGCAGAACTGGCCGATGGTCGCCGCCGCGTTCTGGCCGATGTTCTGCCGCGTCACCGCCGCAGCCTTCGACGATGCGGTGGCCGACAGGTCGTTCAGCATCCCCTGGAACGGCACCGGCAGCCGGCCCGCCTCGGCCTGCACCTTGGTGACCGCGTCGCTGGACGGCGGGATGTTGCCGCTGCGCAGCGCCGTGTCGGTGGCGGTAAGGAAGGTGTAGAGCTCGTTGATGAGCGCGGCCGTCGCGTCCAGCGGCGTTTGCCCGCCGGCCTTGGGCGCGGTCACCATGCGGCGCAGCGGCTCGAAGTGGTTGTCCACCAGCGACTCGGGGCGGTCGGGTGCGGCATTGCGGCGCTGACTGCCGTCGGGCTGGCCGATGAGTTGCTCGATGCGCTCGCGCGTGCTGGCCACGCGGTTCTGCGCCTGGTCCAGCAGGCTGCGCGCGGCCTCGTCGTGGTTGCGCAGCAGGTCGGTTTCGCGTGCCGCACCGCGGATCAGCCGCGACATCGGCGACTCGCCGGTGGAGAGCACCCGCGTCATCTGGATGCTCTGCAGCAGCGATTTGCTCTCGGCCAGCCGCACGTCGGCCAGGTACTCGTCCCACACGCGGATGTAGTCGGTGAGGTAGAGCCGCCGCACTTCGCGCAGCAAGAGCTCGCGCGAGGTGACGTCGGTGATGCCCGGCGCGCGGATCTGCAGCACCCAGCGGTCTTCCTGCTCGAGCGAGAGCGTGGTTTCGGCCATGCGCTTGTCGAAGATGTCCCAGTAGCCGCGGTAGGTGAAGAGCGTGGGGATGCCGTCGGTCAGCGGCTTGTTGCTGGCGCGCCGGATCACCAGCGCCGACTCGGCCCCCGCCATCTCGGCGATGGTGAAGGCATTGGGCGGGCTGGTCTGCAACAGGATGCGGCGCAGCCGCGCATACGAGCGCTGCGCGAGCGGCACGCCGGCCAGGCGCTCGCGGGTCTGCGTGATGAGCTTGTCGTCCTTGGCGAAGGGCGAGGCCACCACGCGCTCCGCGAACAGCGCCTTCAGGTGCGACTCGAGGTTGGTGCGCTGCTCGCGCGTGAGCGAGGCGCCGATCTTTCGGTCCACGTCGGTGAGCAGCCATGCCTGCAAAAAGTCGGCGTCGTAGCGCTCGGCGTCGTACAGCATGAGGTAGGCCTTCAGTGCCTCGTAGCTGTACTCGGCATCGGTCTTCGCGGCATCGCGCAGCGATTGCTCGATGCGCTGCGCCGCCTGCGGCAGCAGCACGCTCTCCAGCGCGCGCTGGTAGACGCCGTCGGTCGCGGCCTGCAGCTTCTCGCCCTGGTAGAGGCCGAAGCGGTGCGACACGGGCGGATCGCCGATGTCGAACTGGCCCGATTTCGGCAGGTCGCGCAGCCGGTCCAGGATCAGCAGCGAACTGGCGAGATCGCCGCTCGCATCGACCACCGTCGGCAGCTCGCCGCGCGCGGCGGCCTTGTTGAAGGCCTTGGCGTTGTTGTCGACCTCGGCCACGTAGTCCTTGTTGTGGCGCCAGCTGTTCACGCAGGCGCCCAGCAGCACCACCAGCAGCACGCCGACGAGGCTGTAGCCCGCGATGTCGATGGCGCGGCGGCGGCGGTACCAGCGCAGGTTGGTGCCGGCCACGCCCGCGTCGCGGAAGATCACCTGCTGCAGCAGTTCTTTCAGGAAGTAGCTCTTGCCCGGACCCGGCGGCGGCGCGGGCGGCGCGTTGACCTGCAGGTAGCGCTTGATCGCGCCCATCACGCGGTCGAAGGCCGTGCCCTCCTGCGTGCCGCTGGTGAAGTAGACGCCCCGCAGCATCGAGGCGGCCTCGAACTTGGAGGGGTTGAACACGTCGGCCAGGAAGGTGCCCAGGATGTCCTCGAAGCTCGCGAACTGCTGGGGCAGCAGGTAGGCCTGCGCGCGGCGCATCGGGTCGGGCTCGGCGGCCATCAGTTCGGGCAGGCGTTCGTCCAGGCGCTGGTGCAGGAGCTTGTATTCCTGGTGGAAACGCTCGCGCAGGTCGGTGTTCGCGGCCTTCGCGGCGTCCGCCGAATGGGCCTCGATGGGGAAGGTGAAACCCCACACCTGCGCGCGCTCGGCGCGGCCCAGCGAGCCGAAGTACTCGTTGAAGCCGGCCAGCAGGTCGGTCTTGGTGACCAGCACGTAGACCGGAAAGTCGATGCCCAGGTCGTTGCGCAACTCCAGCAGGCGCTTTCTCAGCGCCATCGCATGGCGGGCGCGCTGCGCGTCGTCGGCCAGCGGCAGGTCGGCGATGCTGATCGTGAGGATCGCGCCGTTGATCGGCTGGCGCGGCCTGAATTTCTTGAGCAGGTCCAGAAAGCCCTTCCACTCGCCCTCGTCGGTCTCGCGGTTGCTCTCGTGCGTGGTGTAGCGGCCGGCGGTGTCGATCAGCACCGCCTCGTTGGTGAACCACCAGTCGCAGTTGCGCGTGCCGCCGATGCCGCGCACCGCGGCCTTGCCCAGCTGGTCGGCCAGCGGAAAGTCCAGGTCGGAGTTGACCAGCGCCGTGGTCTTGCCCGAGCCCGGCGCGCCGATGAAGATGTACCAGGGCAGCTGGTACAGGTACTGCCGGTCGAACACCGAGAAGCGGCTCGCGGGCTTGCCGTCGGCGCCCTGCCCGAAGCGCATGTTCTTCAGGATCGCCGTGGCGTCGGTGAAGCCGCTCTGCAGCTCCTTGATTTCGGGCGCGTCTTCGGGCCTGGCCTCTTTTTCCTTCCTGGAAGGCACGCGCAGCTGGTTGAGCAACTGCGCGTTCAAGCGCCTCTCGCGCCACTTGCGATAGACCAGCCGCACGATCCAGATCGCGAACATCAGCGCGATCACCGCGATGCGCACGAACTCGCTCTCCAGCGGCCGGTAGCGGCCCACGGCGATCACGGGGCCGATGACCCAGATCAGGAATGCGACGGCCAGGAGGCCGAGAAAAATCCACAGGTCGCGGCTGATGAAGAAACGGAAGATGGAACGCAGCATCAGCGGGTTCCCCCTTGCTGTGTCCCCGGTGCCGACGGCGCCACGGGCGCGACCAGCAGCGTGACCTCGACGCGGCGGTTGCGCGCGCGGTTGGCCGGCGAGTCGTTGGGCGCGAGCGGATCGGCATCGCCGCGGCCTTCGGCGCGCAGGCGCTCGGGCCGCGTGATGCGCGCGGCCAGCATCTTCTTGACGGCATCGGCCCGCGCCTGCGAGAGCTGCCAGTTGGAAGGAAAGCGGACGCTTCGGATCGGCTGGTCGTCGCTGAAGCCGCTGACCAGCACGTTGCCCTCGACGGAATTGAGCGCATCGGCCACGCGGCTCAACACCGGCGCATAGCGGTCGAGCACGCGGTCCGAGCCCGAGGCGAAGAGCCCGTCGCCGCGCAGCACGACCACGCTGCGGTCGGCCTCGTCGCGCACCGTCAGCAAGCCGTCGCGGATCTCGGGTTCGAGAAAGCGCTGCAGCCGCGGCTGCGGCGCGGGCATGACCACCGCACGCGCCGTCTGCGGCAGGCGCACCGCGTTGACGGCCGCGAACGCGCCATCGGAACTGCCCGCCAGGTTGAAGGTGAGCACCGCGAAGGTCAGCACCAGCAGCACCGCAGCCACCGCGCCCACGGCCCACACCGGCAGCCAGTTGCGCTGGCGGCGCACCGGCGCGGTCGCGTCCTGCCAGTGCGGCGAGAGCGGCTGCGCGATTTCGCCGCGCGCCTGGCGAATGATCTGCAGCAGCCGCTGCTTCAGGGTCTCCAGCTGCGTGCGGCCGTTGTCGATGACGCGAAAGCGCCCCTCGAAACCCATGGCCAGGCAGAAGTAGATGAGCTCGATCAGGTGCAGGTGCTGCTGCGGGTTCTGCACCAGGCGCGAGAGCAGCTGGAAGAACTTCTCGCCGCCCCAGGTCTCGTTGTGGAACATCACCAGGAGGCTCTGCGACGACCAGATGCTGCCGCCCCACGGCGTGAGCGCGGCGGCCTCGTCGACGGCGGTGCACAGGCAATAGCGCGCGCCGATGATCACCTCGGGCGAGATGCCGCTTTGCTGCGCGCGCGTTTCGAAGCGGCGCACTTCATCGACCAGGTGCTCGCGCAATTGCGCGGGCGCGTCGTGATGGCCGGTGGCGCGGATCTGCGGGATGAGGTCGAGCAGCGGATTGGCCGCCGCCACCAGCGGGTTGTTGCCCGCGAGCGCGGTGTCGCCCGCGTGCGGACGCCGCGCGTCGTGCCATGCAGTGAAGGATTCGGGCTGCTGGCCGAGGCCGCGCAGCGTGGACGGATCACCGTTGCCGTTGCCGTTGCCGTTGCCGCCGCCGGGATTCGGCGGCACGAAGCCTCCGGCACCGACGGCCATGTCGTTGACACCGTTCATAGGCTCCCTCACGGACGGATGGCCCAGAACTCCATGGCCAGACCCGGAAAGTCACCGGCCAGGTGCATCGCGACGCCACCCGATTTTTCGAGCTGGCGCCACATGTCGCCGCTCTTGTCGAGCTCGAAGTAGTGGTAGCCCGCGTTGTACGGAATCTGCCGCGGCGCCACCGGCAGCGGCCGCACCGTGACGCCCGGCAGCTGCAGCTGCACGAGGTCGCGGATGCGCTCGACCGAACCGATCTTGACCTGCGTGGGAAAGCGCTGCTGGATCGCATCGGCCGGCAGATCTGCATGCACTGCGAGCACGAAGCCCGCGTTGCGCACCAGCACCGGGTCGGGCATGCGGCCCACGCGCACGCCGTGGCTGCGCTCCTCCAGTTCGATGGCGATCGCGCTCTGCTCCAGCACGGCCGAGAGCGAACGCCTGAGCTCTTCCATCAGCGGACGGATGCTCTCGTTCAGGTTGTCGTGGTCGTACACCGGCCACAGCACCGGGCGCCGCGTGGGCGAGGTGTGCGTGGCCAGATGGCAAGCCAGCTTGAGCCAGTCGGTGAACAACTGCTCGGGGTGCACCTGCACCGCCTGCTGGGCATGCCAGGTCGTCGCGAGGTAGCGGTTCACCAGTTCGAGCAGGAGGAAGTCGGACACTTCGCTCACGCCGCCGCGTCCCGGCTGCGAGAGCCGCGAGGCCAGTGCCTCGGAGCGCTGCGTGAGCAGGCCGTGCAGCTCCGCGATCATGCTGCGCAGCATCGCGTGGGCCGATGCATCGAGCACCGGCGGAATGTAGTTGGCATCGACCACCAGCTTGTGGTCGGTGCGCCGCTCGATCACGCGCACCGCGCCGATGGCCTGCCACTCCGCGGTGAGCGACGAGGCGCGCGCCAGACGAAGGCGCGGCGCCGCGAGCTGCAGCACCGCGGGGCCGAGCGCGACCGCATTGCCGTCGGCCACCTCGCGCTCGATGACGCCGAAGCGCGCGGCCGAGCCTTCGTCTTCGGCAAAGATGACCTCCTCGCTGCCGGGCCTTCGCAACGGCAGCGCGAGCACGATGAGTTCGTCGGTCAGGTCGTTGGGCACTTCGTAGGGCGGCGGTGCGTCTTCGATGCCGAAGGAGAACGGCGTGCCGTCGGGCAACACGCCCGCGCCACCGCGCAGCGACAGGCGCCCGAGCGCATAGGCATCGCGGTCGATGTCCAGGTGCAGCCATCCCCAGTACGCGCCCTGCAGGCCCGCGGCGCGGCGCGTGACGTACTGCTCCACGTAGCGCTCCAGTTGCTGGAAATGCTGGGGCCGCAGGTACATGCCCTCGGACCACACCACGCGATGGCCCAATGCCTGCGGATGGGCGCCCAATCTTGCGGAGCCCGAGTTGCGAACTGTCACCAAAGAACCTCCTGGGGAGTGCTCACACGGAAGCGGGAGATGCGCTGATGAACGGCCTCCCGATCGATCGGTCTGCTCTGATGCTACACGCCGCTTGTTGCGTTTTGCACCGCATTTCGCGCACTGTTTTTTCGCACTTTCGCACTACCTTTGGAGTGCGATTAACGACTTGGTAGTAACTCGATGCCCGTCTTGCGGATGGCGATGCGCACGGCCTGTTCGCTCGGCGAAAACTGCCACACCTTGTACAGGTTGGTTTGCTTGGGCTCCTTCAGCGGCAGCACGATGCGCCAGCGCGCGGCCTCCAGCTTGCGATAGCCCGCAATGATGCCGATGGAGCGCGAGTCCAGCCCCGCCTCTCGCTTGAAGACGCGCTCTTCGCCGCTTCGCATGATGGCCTGGTCGGCATTCACGAGTTCGGTGGACAGCGTCTCGCGGTCGCGGTCCTGAAGCGCGAAGTAGTCTGCCGTCTCGAAGTTACCGGAAGATTTCAGTTCGAAGACCTTCACCAGGATCGGCGCCGCGTGGCCGCGTCCATCGGGGTTCACGCCATCGTCGATACGAACGGTGACCGCATAAGGTGTGGGCAAGGATTTCGCGGTCGATGCGCATCCGCTAATGAGGCCCGCAAACAACGGTGTGGTTGCAAGTGCGCCTTCAAGCAAGGTTCGTCGCTGCATGGGTTCTCCCTCGGAGGTTCGCGGCCTATATTATCGAAGTCGTGCATCTGTGCGACACGCATCGGGTGCGTCATGTCGCAACTCATGCAAGCGATGCAAGTGCCGCAATGCGCTGGCACACCGTCTCGATCATTGCCGTCCAATGCCTTTTGCAAGGTAGGAGAGAAGATTGAAGTCATGTCTGCCTGCTCTGGCGTTCACGTTCTTTTTGGTCACCGGTTGCCAGACCACGCCCGAGCCGCCGCCGCAACCCGAGCGCCTGAGCCAGAAGGTGGCGCGCGACACGCTCGAGCGTGCGCAGCAGGCCTATGACGAAGGCGACTACGCCAAGGCCATCACCACGCTCAAGAGCGGCGGCGTCTCGGTGTTCGAAGGCGCCGAGCCCGCCACGCGCCAGAGCGCGATGAAGCTGGAGGCCTTCAGCTATTGCGTGAGCAACCAGATCCCGGAATGCCGCGCGCAATTCCGCAGGATCCTCGATGTATTTCCGAGCTTCGAACTCAACGTCGCCGAGCGCAAGCACCCGGTATGGGGCCCCGCCTTCGAGGCCGCCAGGCGACTGAGGCGCTGACCCTCGCGGTCACAGACCGATGCTCGACATGAACAGGAAGACGCCATGCGCTGGACCGTGATCGAACATGCCGGCAGGCCGGTGACAACGGGCCCTTCGGCGCTGCTCGCAGCGCCGGGCGGCACCATCGGACGCAGCCCCGACAACCACCTCGTGCTGCCCGACGAGCAGCGGCAGATCTCGCGCCTGCAGGCCACCGTGCGCTTCGACGAAGAGGGCGCCGCGGTGCTGCGCAACATGAGCGCGGTGCTGCCCATCAGCGTGAACGGTCGCACGCTGCGGCATGAAGAAGAGTCGCGCGTTGCGGATGGGGACCGCGTGGCCATCGGGAGCTACGTGCTGGAGGCTGCGAGTGCGCAGCGCGCGGCGCGCGTTGCAGCGATGCCGCCATCACCTCCGCCACCGCCACTGCCACCGATCGATGTGCCGGCAACGCTGCATCCGCCTGCGGTGCAATCGATGCAGGCGAGTGCGATGGATGCGCTGCTGCCGGAGGCACCGGTGTCCGATGTGTTCTCGGACCTGTTCGGCGCGGGCGCACTGCCCATCGGCGATGCGCCGCCGACGACCGTGGCGATGCCTGCACCTGCGCCTGCACCTGCACCTGCACCCCTACCTGCACCGACGCCCGCGCCTGCGCCTGCGCCGGTCTTTGCACCGCCGCCCAAGGCACAGTTCGCCGCGCCTGCGGTCACGACTGCACCACCGCCACCGCCACCGCCACCATCGCCGTTCGCGAAGACGGCTGCGCCGACCGCATCGCAGATCCCTTCCGCAGCCGACTGGGACGCCATCCTGGCGAACGCGCCGCGCCGCGTCGACAGCACGCCGGCGCCGATGCCCGACCCCTTGGCGCACGAGCCTTTCGAGCTGCCGTCGCAGGCACGAAGAAACCCCGTCGATCCGCTCGCCGAACTGAACCCGGATGCGGCGAACGGCATGTCCGACATCGCGCTCAAGCGCGGCATGGACCCGCTCTCGTTCTTCGCGGCCGACAGCAACGCGCCCTCGCCCCTGTCCGATCCGCGCCCCACCGCGCTGACCCACGAAGACCCGCTCAGCGACAGGCACCCGGCCCTCGACCTGCTGGCCCCTGCGCCCGCCGCGCAGGGGTACAACCACGCGAACCACGCACGCGAAGTGGGGGCGCAATTCAGGCCGCCGAATCCGGTGCCGTTCGATGCGCCCGGGGCGAAACCGGTGAAGGTCGAGGCGAGTCCGCCACCTGAACCGCCACCGCCGCCACCACCGCCACCTCCTCCTGCGCCTGAAGCAACATCGGCACCCGCAACGGTTGAACCGGAAGCGCCCGCTGCCGCGCTGCCGATAGCGGCCGCACCCGCGGAGGCCGCTCCGCCCGCCGAGATCGCATCGCCCGAGCCCGTCGAGCCCGAACCCGAACAGGCCCCCACACCCATTGCTCCTGCCGCAGTGGCTGCGGCGCTCCCGCCCACATCGGCGGCGTCATCGCCCGCTTCGTCCGACGAACTCTTCAAGGCATTTCTCGAAGGCGCCGGCGTGCCCGACGTCGCCGGCCAGCAGCCGCTCGATGCAGAGGCCATGCGCCACCTCGGGCGGCTGATGCGCGCGTTCACCGACGGCACCATCGAGCTCTTGTCGTCGCGCGCGATGCTCAAGCGCGAGGTGCGCGCCGAGATCACGATGATCGTGGACGAAGAGAACAACCCGTTCAAGATCCTTCCCAACGGCCGTGCCGTGCTGATGCAGATGTTCGGCGCGCGCATGCCCGGGTTCTTGACGCCCGAGGCCGCCGTGCACGACGCGCTCGGCGACCTGCAATCGCACCAGCTGGGCATGGTGGCCGGCATGCGCGCGGCGCTCCTTACCGTGCTGCAGCGCTTCGACCCCGCGACGCTGAACCGCACCACGCCGCACGACAGCAGCTTCGCCGAGAAGATGCTGCCCGGCGGACGCGAGGCGCGCCTGTGGCGCCAGCTGCGGCAGCTGCATGCGGAAACGACCGCGGCCGTCGAGGACGATTTCCAGGCCGTCTTCGGCCGCGCGTTCCAGCAGGCCTACGACAGGGAGATGGAACGCTTGAAGGAGGCGCGCCGTGCTTGAAGTCACTCGCGCCGCTTTCGCGGTGCCCATCTCCACCTCGCAGTTCTCCTGCGTGGGCGAGCGCTCCGGCAACCAGGACGCCATCGGCTACCACCTCGATGAGCACAACGCCTGCTTCGTGGTGAGCGACGGCGTCGGCGGCAACGCCGGCGGCGAGCTCGCCGCGCGCATCGCGGTGGACACCGCGCTCAACACCTTCGTGGACCACCCCTCGGTCGCGGCCGACGACATCCGCCATGCAGTGAAGGAAGCCAACGACGCCATCCTCGCGAGACAGCGCGAACTGGCCGACCAGAGCCGCATGAGCGCGACCATCGTCTCGCTGTTCGTGGACCGCGCGAGCGGCCACGCCTCTTGGGCCCACGTGGGCGACAGCCGCCTCTACTGGTTCCGCCGCGGCGCGCTGATGCAGCGCACCGAGGACCACAGCCTGTCGGAGCGCTCGGGCGAGGCCGCCACGGGCAACGGCGCCAATGGGGGCGAGCGCCTGGTCAAGACCAACCTCCTGTACCGCGCGCTCGGTGCGCGTGCGACGGCAGAGACCACGGTGTCGGCACCGCAGCAGCTGGCCGATGGCGATGCGTTCCTGCTGTGCACCGACGGGCTCTGGCAACTGATTTCGCAGCAGGTGATGGAGCGATCGCTGCAGCTGGCGGACAGCGCGGAAGAATGGCTCGCGCTGCTGCGCCGCGCGGCCGAGGCGAAGGCGGACAAATCGCAGGACAACTACTCGGCGCTGGCGGTGTGGGTGGGGTTTCCGCAGCAGGTGACGTTGGCGGGGACGGCGGTGCCGCCGCGGGTCACCGCATAGCTGCTGCCGGGCTCGGCTTCGTCAGAAGCCGAAATAGAACATCTTGAAGTGCATGCCGGGAATGCACTCGAACCCCAGGATGTTCATGCGGTTCTGCGTCGTCAGACTACCCAGGCGCGTTGCGGGCGTGCCCTTCAGCAAGAGGGTGAACATGCCGGTGATGTGGCGCATCACCTGCATGAAGACCTGCGAAATCATTCCGCCCAGCGTGCCTGGCTGGTCACCCAGAGTGATCGGCGTCAGGGTGGCCATGTTGTGCATCGGCGCCCCCATCAAGAACATGTTCCAGCAAACGGGAATGGACATCGGGCGGATCGCCAGATTCAGGAATGGAAACGGGAACGGCATGCGGCAGACGTCGGGAAAGCCGACGGACCCTCCCGCCCATTGGTGAGTTCCTAGACACATGAGAATTGGCTCCTTGAGGTTGTGAGTGAAAAGGCGTCCGGGGCAGCGCCGGTCAGCCCATGTGGATCTGCGCGGCGTCGACCTTCATCAGTTCCTTGCCCGTCATGATCACGTGCTTGCCGTGCATCGACATCGACTCCTGGGCGCGGATGTCCAGATGCCCCGCACGGATCTGGTCGGTCTCGTCGACCAGGCGCAATGCGCTGCGCGCCATCTGCACCATGCGCTCCGCCACGGTTTCGAACACCTTGCCCACGAGGCGCAGACGGCCCACCGTGCCATCGACCGACTGGCCGGTGTAGCGCATGTCCGCGACGTGGCATTGCGCCTGGTCGGCTTTGAGCGCCCATTGCGCGCCCTGCATGTCCAGCGTGCCGCCGCTTCGCAGGGAGAGGTCGGCGGTGCTTTCGATGGACACCGTGCCCGCGTTCGCGGCGAGGCTGAGGCTGCCGGGCACGTCGATGCGGCTCATGGAAGTGTCGGCCTGCTCGATCACCGCGATCAGGTAGACGCGCAGGCGGTCCGGGCCGGAAAGCAGCACCGTGTCGCCGGGCTCCGGTTTGAGCAGGCAGCTCGCCGCGCGGCGGCACGACCAGAGAGTGCCATCTTCGCCTTCGACACCGAGCTGCCCGTCGGGCAGCGTCGAGACCAGCCTCCCCACGAGCTGGACCGGCACCGACTCGGTGGGCAATGGACGCAACGAAACGACGTTCATGGTGGATCCCTTTCGCTTTGAATGATCTGGACAAATGGATGGATGAATCGGTAGACGGCCTGCCGTCAAAGGATGCCGGAGCGGGCCTGGGCTTTGAACAGGTCCGGGTCGTTCTCGATGATGCCGCCGCGCCCCGAAAACAGAGCGCCCTTCTGGTTGGCGCGATGAAAACGGGTGCGCAGGAAGTGCGCCTTGCGCAGGTCGGCACCGACGAGCTCGGCGTAGGAGAAGTCGACGTCCTGCAGCTCGGCATTGCGAAAGATCGTTCCAGTGCAGCGCGCACGCTGGAAAACGCTCTCGGGCATGCGGGCATCGCTGAAATCAGCGCCTTCCAGTTTGGCATCCACCCAGATGGAGCGATCGAAGCGCCCGCCGCGAAAACTCACGCCTGTGAGGTCGGCCTCGGGGAACAACGCGTTGGGTGCATCGGCGGCCGCAAAGCTGGCGCCGCGCAACGAAGCGCCCTTGAAGATGCATTGGGTCAGAGTGGCGTTCTGGAAATCGACGTTCTCCATCTTGCTGTCGGTGAACACGCAACGCTGGAACTGCTGCCCGCCGAAGTGCTGGCCGTTCAACCCGCACTCGACGAACATGACCGTGTCGAAGCGCGCGCCAGCGAAGACAGCCGTGGTCAGCTCGAGACGATGAAAAATCACAGCGTTCAGCAAGGCGCCCGAAAAATCGATGCGTTCGAGCGAGGATTCCGCGAAGGTGACGTGCTTGAACTTCTGCGACTGCAGCCGGCTTTCCTGCAGTTCGCACCGAAAGAAAATCGTGCGCTCCAGTTCCGCGTTCACAAAGCTCGCCTGCGGCAACGCCGATTCGGTGAAGGATGCGCTCTCAAGCATGGCGTCGTCGAAGCGCGTCCTCTGCAACTGGCAGCGGACGAACTTGGCGTTCTTGAGCATGCCGCGCGACCAATCGCTGTCATCCATCCGGCAGTGCACAAGCATGCTGCCCTCGACATTCGCGCCGGCGAACTTCGCGCCGCTGAAGTCGATGCCTTCGAGCATCGCACCCGACAGATCGAGCCCGCTCATGTCCCAGCCTCTGCAATCCACGCCGTTGATGGGAACGCCGTGCCGGATGTTGTCGAGCAGTTCGTCATGGGTCATGCTGCCGGGGCCTCGGGTCGCCGCGCCGGCCAGACCTTGGCATTTTGCGTATAGGCGCCCTGCATGCGCGTCAGGGCGTCGATCTGGGCCTGGGAAACGTCGGCCCTGTACAGGTTGGCGCCGCCCAGATCCGCAGAGCGGAGGTCGGACTTGGACAGATTCGCGTCGATCAGGTTGGCGTCGCGGAACGAGGCGCCCGTGAAATTGGTGCGAATAAAAAGACTGTCGCCTGCCGCAATGCGCTCCAGCTTCGCATGGCTCATGTCGCACTCGGAGAAGTCGCTGTTGTCGAGCCGGGCACCGCTCAGGTCGGCATGCGCAAGCGGTGTGGTCCGCAAGCCGCATTGCTTCACGAGAGCGTTCCTGAACAGCGCGTTCGCCAGCGAGCTGCCGTGCGCAAAGCTGCTGCCCTCCAGGGCCGCTCCCGAAAAATCGACAGCGTCGCTGCAGTCGGTCGTGACGAAGCCGCAGCGCAGCAGCCTGGCTGCGGCGAAGGAAACGCGTCGCAGGCGGCACTCGATCCAGGTCATCTGGTCGAAGTCGGCTTCGTCGAAGACCAGGTCTTCCAACGTCATCCTGATCAACGTCACCTGCCGCCAGCGCGACTTTCCAAGATCGCACTTCTTCAGCAACGTTTCGTTGAATTGCGTCTGGTCGAAGCTGGCACCCGCCATGTTGCAGGACTCGAACTGCGTTCTGTGGCAGTTCGTCTCGTGCAGGCTGGCGCCGGTCAGGATGGCATGGTCGCACCGCGCGCCACCCAGGTTGGCCTGCCGCAGCGTGGCGCGCGCCAGGGAGGTTCGCGTCAATTGGGCTCGCGCCAGAATGGCCTGCGAAAAATCGCAATCGTCCAGGTTGGCGCCGCTGAGGTTCGCGTCCTCGAGGATGGCGCCGGAAAAATTGGCGCCCTGAAGATCCATCTCCGACAGATCGACGCCCGTGAGGTTCAGACCTGAAAAATTTCGCCGACCCGCATCCACCGCTGCCAGGCGCCGGCGCCACTTCGCTGAGCGAAACGACGGCATGGCCGACGCGGGGGCCGAGAAATGCGCCGAATGAAGCTGGCTTTGATGTACCAGCGCCGCCATGCGCCGCGTGCCTTCGTCGACGACAGGCGCTTCGGTTTCGCCAGGCAGCGGATCGTCCGCGGCATCTTCCGCAGCCTCGGGGGCGCCCGCATCGAAGCGCGTGACGTCCGTGGATGCATCCCACCCAGGGGGAAGTCCCATCTCCTCCTTGGTTTTCTGGGCCTGTGCTTCCATCCGCTCGAGGAATTCCGGCAGATCGTCCATGGCCGGCAGCTTCTCCTCGGGCGGCGGTGGCGACAGATACCTGTCAGGGTCCTCGCCTTGCGCCAGCAACTCTGCGCGGCGCGCCTCATAGTCGCGCTGTTGCCCAGCGCGCATGTTGCGGGCCATCGGGTCGGCCAGCACGTCGGGCATCAATGCGCTGTCCCATTCGCCCATCACTTCCCTGGGCACGAGGTCGCTGTCGCGCATGGCGTGGATGGCGCCTCGCTCGGAATCCAGGCGCCGCCGCATGACCTCTTCATAGTGACTCAGCGGCCGGGGTGCATCGGGCAACTCGAGCGCTGCCATGATGATCTGGACATCGGCCGCATCGTCTTCGACGATCGGAAACACGCCGTGCCAGATCAGCGCCACGCGGTCGCGGTGCGGAAAGAACCAGGCGGTGGTCAGGCGCAATTGGGTCTCGCGCAGTTCGGCTCCATCCTTGCGTGGGCTCACGAAGCAGCGCGGCCGCCAGTCCGGCAAGTTGCCGCGCAGAACCGGGATGTCGGGATGCATGTTCCAGATCTCGTAGGACGCACCGGCAGGCAACTCCTGATGCCCCTCCCAGCGCTGGTCGGGCGGGGCGGCATTGAAGTAGCGCCAATCGATGTCGCGCGCGAAACCCGGAAAGTCGTTCTCCAGCCATTCCTGGTCGTACTTGGTTCCCATCAGCGACATGCGCTGCGGCCACTCCGGTGGAATGGCGCCTAATCCCGCCGGCGCGGCGGCCTGGCGCGGCGACGACACTTGCGAACCAAGCGCTTCGACGTGCGGCAACCGGCGCGTGCGCACACCGTTGACGGTCTCGTCCACCGTGCCCATGCCCAGCGGGTTTTCGGGCACCCCGGGTCCGCCGTAGGCGTGGCGCCAGTCCACCGGCATTTTCTCGAAAGGCTGCGCGGGCGTAGGCCGATTGTTCAGCCAGAACCTGTCGCCGAAGACCGTGAGCTTCTTGTCGATCTCGCCCACGCGCACACGCACCGCGCAGGCCGTCTTTTCGGCCTGGTGACTGGTGTAGCCGTAGCCGCTCACCAGGAACTCCGGCGTCCGCTTGGGCGTGCCCAGATCGAGCACAGCGCCGGGGCCCATCTCGTCGGCCGCCGTCTTCCACAGCGCCTGCTCCGGCATGAGGCGCGGCTCGTCTCCCAGGCTGCAGAACGCCATCACGGCCACGCCGAGGTGGTCGCGGCGCTGCCAGCGATAAGGGCGGGTCAGTGTGCTGAGGCGAAACGGCTTGACTGTCTTCACAAGGCTTTTGATCGGCTAGTTGATTGCTTCAACGAGGATTCCATCATCGGGATTGGCGGCGTTGTATCGGACAACCACCGATCTTCCTTTCTCATAAGTCGACAGGCTGGCGAGCGACACCAGCGCGTTCGTCTTGATCCGGCGGGGAACACCATCCTCGCTCGCGAAGGACACCACCAGGGAAACGATGGCCCGGCCATTGACGATGCCCCGACCCAGCTGGATGCTCTCGACCGATCCCATGGCGCTGGCATTCATCCGCTTCTTTTTCAGCCTGCCACTGAAAATTCCGATGATCTCGCCGCCTCCGCAAAGCAGAAGAGCGCCGACCGACCCGGCCAGCACGGAGAGCCATGAGTAATCGATGCCGCCGGTCGACTTGACGAACGTGAAGGACACGGCAAGCAGAACGAGGAGCAGGCCAATTCCGGAAAAAATCACGGCTCGCTTGCGGATTGCTAGAAGAAGGAAAACAAACCGGCGATCTTTGCGGCGACTCCGCTCAATTTCGCGGAAACCGCGTCATTCGACTGATTCAATGCAACATTGGAAAACCTGAGAAGCTTGAAGTCCGCTGCCACCACCCCGACGTTCGAAGCGGCTCCCGCAAACGTCATGCTCAGCGGTGTTCGCATGATGAAGTGATGGTCGGCATAGGTGTGGATCGTCGGCGCCTGCGACTGGATCAGGTTGTCCGACCTCGAGATGATTTCGTCCTTCGCGTGCGACCTGATGTATTCGCCGGCCGTCGTGTCGACCCCGACCTTGTATTCAACGGAATTCCGGTTGGATCTGTGCGTGACCTTGTCGGCCTCCACCAGCCAGTTCTTGCCCGGCGCCCTGAAGGTGATATCGCCGCCGTCGGTCTCCACGGTGTAATCGCCCTTGATGTTCGCCTTGTAGAAACCGCCTGTCTTCAGGGTCGCGAACATGGCGACGTCCACCTCCAGCCGGCCTTTGGTGGTCTTGAGAATCTTGCGGCCCACGGTTTCGGTGTGCGTTTCTGTCACCGTGAGTTCCTTCGTCCCGGTGACCGTTTCGTTCAGGTGGGGTTTGATGAACCGGTCTTCGCCCGTGTCCACCGTGTCGTGCCGCTTGCCGGTCACGTGGATGGTCTGGTTGCCGATGACGTCGACCTGCTGGTTGCCGCCGTTGACCTTGATGAACTGGTCGCCCCCGTTGACGGTGATCTTCTGCGGCCCGCCCTCGTTGACGGTCAGCGTGTGCGGACCGTTGATGGTCTCGTCCAGCGAGGTGTCGCCGGTGTAGGTGTCGGCGCCCGTGATGATAGTGGTGCGCTCTCCGTCCACCGTGTGCAACTCGTTGTTCTCCACCTCCAGCGTGAAGTCCTTCTGCGCATGGATCTTGATCGACTCGCACCCCGGATCGTCGTCGATGATGAAGTGGTTGGCCAACTCGCCGTCGCCCTTGATCGTGCGGCTGATGAAACCGCTGACCGTCGCCTTCGCCGGCAATTCGAGCGGCGGCATCTGGTCGGCGTTGTAGACGCGGCCGATGATGATCGGCCGGTCGGGACAACCGGCAATGAAATCGACGATGACCTCCTGCCCCACGCGCGGATGATTCACTGCGCCGAAGTTCGAGCCCGCCCACGCGCTGGACACGCGCACCCAGCAGGAGCTGTTCTCGTTGCGCTGGCCGTAGCGGTCCCAGCGGAACTGCACCTTCACGCGGCCGTACTTGTCGATCCAGATGTCTTCGCCAGGAGGCCCGACGACGGTGGCAGTCTGCGGGCCGTGGGTGCTGGGCGCGCGCGTGACGCGCGGCGCCCGGAATGGAAACGAGGTGGGCTGCACGCCGAAATGAAAACCGTACTCGCCCGGCGCTGCGCCGGTGGCGTAGCCGCCCTCGCGCAGGCTGTACATCACCGAGACGATCAGGTACTCGCGGTTGTCCTCGTTGCGCGGCGCGTTCTGCATGGTGAAGCGATAGCCTGGGGCCATGCCGCGCACGTTGGCGTGGCCGGTGTCCAGCTCCGCCTGCGCCTGCGCTTCCTCGAGCCGGATGCGCGCGTAGTGCTCGCCCTGCCCCGCATCGCTGTAGCCGCCCAGCCATTCGTACATCTCGTACTGGCCGTGATCGTTGCCACGCGGCTGGCTGCGGGTGGTGAGCAGGTCGGCCTTGGGCTTCTTGAAGTCGAAGTCGTCCACGACATAGGTGCCGGGGCGGATCTCCTCGGTCACCTCCCATTGGTCGATCACTTCGCGGCCGGGGTCGGACACGCGGTCGGTCGCAAGATAGCCGATCTTCGGGTACTCGGGCAGCGGCTCGTGGGCGCCCATGTCGTCGGCCAGCACCAGCGTGTGCTGGTTCTTCTCGTGCTTGAAGTAGTAGTAGATGCCTTCGTGTTCCATCAGGCGGCTCACGAAGGCGAAGTCGGTCTCCTGGTACTGAACGCAGTACTCCCATTGCCGGTAGGAGGCGCTGAGCTTCTTCTCGAAGGCAAAGCCGTATTCGCCGAGCACCTCCTCCAGGATCTCGACCACCGACTTGTTCTGGAAGATCTTGCAGTCGCTGGTGCGCGTGAGGTACCAGAGCCAGGGCCGCACCGAGGCGCGGTACACGGTGTAGCGGGAGGAGCCGCCTTCGCGGCCGATCATCGTGAAGCGCGTGATCTGGCCGTTGAGATAGCGCGGCGCGCCGTTGATGGTGACGATCTCCAGCGTGAGCGGCTTGCCGAGCACGGCCTTCATGTCCACCGAGGTGTTCGGGCTGAGCAGGTCCACCTCGAACTCGAACAGCTGCGAGAGCCCTTCGTTGCCATGCATCGAGCGGAACAGCAACTGCTCCTCTCCAAGCGGTGTGTGGGCTTTGACGACTCTGGCCATGACGCGCTCCCTTTCTCTCTTGGACTAGCGTTCAGAAAATTCGTAATGGAAATCGTCGCCCGCCGCGCTCAGCTGCACGGCGGCGAGCTTGCGCGCACTGACCGTGGCGCCAATGACTTCCTCGCTCAACCGCGGCAGGATGGTGTGCGTCAAGATCGCATCGATCATCCGGCCACCCGACTCTATGGCGGTACAGCGGCGCGCCACAAGCTCCACGGCGCTGTCGTTGTAGTCCAAGGTAATGCCGTGGTTCGCCGCGAGCCGCGTGGCAATGCGGTCGAGTTGAAGACGGATGATGCGATGCAACGCATCGGCCTGCAACGGGTAATAAGGCACTACAACCAGCCGCCCGAGCAGCGCGGGCGCGAACACCTTGAGCAGCGGTTCGCGCAGCGCGGCCGCCAGCGGCTCGGGGTCGGGGCGCAGGGTCGGGTCTTCGCACAGCTGCATGACCAGGTCGGTGCCGACGTTGGAGGTCATGATGATCACGGTGTTGCGAAAGTCGATGTGCCGGCCTTCGCCGTCTTCCATCCAGCCCTTGTCGAACACCTGGAAGAAGATCTCGTGCACGTCGGTGTGCGCCTTCTCGATCTCGTCGAGCAGCACCACGCTGTAGGGCCGGCGGCGCACCGCCTCGGTCAGCACGCCGCCTTCGCCGTAGCCCACGTAGCCGGGCGGTGCGCCCTTCAGCGTGGAGACGGTGTGCGACTCCTGGAACTCGCTCATGTTGATGGTGACCAGGTTCTGCTCGCCGCCGTACAAGGCCTCCGAAAGTGCCAACGCGGTCTCGGTCTTGCCGACGCCCGAAGGGCCGCAGAGCAGGAACACGCCGACGGGTTTGTTGGGGTTGTCCAGCCGCGCGCGGGCGGTACGAATGCGCCGCGAGATGGTCTCCAGCGCATCGGGCTGGGCCACCACGCGGGCCGAGAGAATCTCGCCCAGGCGCAGCACCGATTGCGCATCGTCGCGCACCATGCGGCCGATGGGAATGCCGGTCCAGTCGGCCACGACGGTGGCGATGGCCTGCGCATCGACCGCGGCGAGGATGAGCGGCGATTCGCCCTGCAGCTGCACGAGCTTGTCTTGCGCCGCGTCGAGTTCGGCGCGAATTTCTTCGGGCTTTTTTTCGGGCCCAGAGGGCGCGGTGTCCTGCGACTCTTCATCGCGCTCTTCCACTTCAGCCTGCGCCGGCACGGCCGCAGGCGACAGCAACTTGCGCAACGCCACGATGCGCTGCACCAGCGCGGCCTCTTCCACACGTCGCTGCTCCAGCAGATCGAGCTCGGCCTGCGCCGCGGCCACCTGGGCCGCGATGTCTTCGACACGCTTGTGCTCGCCCACACCGATGGCGGCCTCGCGCCCCGCGATGCCCGACTCGATGCCCAGCACTTCGATGCGCCGCTGCAGGTCTTCCAGCGCCGCAGGCAGCGCATGCTGGCTCAACGCCACGCGCGCGCATGCCGTGTCGAGCAGGCTCACCGCCTTGTCGGGCAATTGCCGCGCGGGAATGTAGCGGTGCGACAGGCTCACTGCGGCTTCGAGCGCGGCATCGAGGATCAAGACGCCGTGGTGCTTCTCCAGCTCCGCCGAAATGCCGCGCAGCATGATCACCGCCTTGGGCTCGGTGGGCTCGTGCACCTGGATGGTCTGGAAGCGCCGCGTGAGCGCCGGGTCTTTCTCGATGTACTTCTTGTACTCCGACCAGGTGGTCGCGCCGATGGTGCGCAGCCGGCCGCGCGCGAGTGCGGGCTTCAACAAGTTGGCCGCATCGCCGGTGCCGGCCGTGCCGCCCGCGCCGACCAGCGTGTGCACCTCGTCGACGAACAGCACGATGGGCTTGGGGCTTTTCTCGACCTCGTCGATCACCTGGCGCAGCCGTTGCTCGAACTCGCCCTTCACGCCCGCGCCGGCCTGCAGCAGCGTGGGGTCGAGCACCCACAGCGACACGTCTTTCAGCGATGGCGGCACGTCGCCCGAAGCCAGGCGCGAGGCGAGCCCCTCGACCACCGCCGTCTTGCCGACGCCGGCCTCGCCGGTGAGCAGCGGATTGTTCTGCCGGCGGCGCATGAGGATGTCGATGATCTGGCGGATCTCGTCGTCGCGGCCATACACCGGGTCGAGCTCGCCGGCACGCGCCTTGGCCGTGAGGTCGCTCGCGTACTTGGCGAGTGCCGAGCCGCCGGCCGGTGCGCCATCGCCCTGGTGCTGCGCGGCCGGCGCGCCGCCGCCCGATCCCGCGTTCGGCGCGACGTCGTAGTCGTCTTCCGGCGAGCCTTCGGTCCACGCGGCGAGCTGGGCCACCAGCACGTCGGGCACGATCTTGTCGAACTCGCGCGAGATGCCCGAGAGCACCTGGCGCAGCCCCGGCGTCTTGATGATGCCGGCCAGCAGATACGCGCCGCGGATCGACGTGGCCTCGAAGCGCAGGCTCGCATACACCCATGCGCGCTCGACGGCGTTGTCCACGTGCTCGGAGATGTCGCTGATCGACGTGGCGCCATGCGGCAGGCGGTCGAGTGCGCGCACGAGGTCCTGCTCCACCGCATCGAGGTTGAGCCCCGCGCGCTTGACGATGCGCAGCATGTCGCTGTCCTGCAGCTGCAGGATCTGGTGCAGCCAGTGCACGAGCTCGACGTAGGCATTGCCGCGCAGCTTGGCGAAGGCGGTGGCGGTCTCCAATGCCTTGTAGAGCATCGGGTTCAGCTTGGAGAAAAGAGAGACGCGGCGGATGTCGGTCATAGGGCCATGGAAGATGCAGACTCGGCAGGCCCATCGGCCGCCGATGCGTTGCGGGGATACAGCGCCTCGGGCTCGAACAGCATGTCGCCGGCGTCGGTGTTCGCGAGGCGGGTGCCGACCCAGCTGCCCCAGCCCAGGCGCTGGTCGCTGCCCAGTTGCATGCCGCGCGCCTCCTGCTTTCGGAGCACGAGCCGCAGCTCCCAGGCGAACTCGATGCCGACGTACTGCCGCACCCAGTCGACCACCTGCTGCAGCCGCCGGCTGCCCGGCAGGAACGTGTTGAACTGCTCGCGCGAAAGCGGCCCGAGCTCCAGGCGAAACTTGCTCTGCGCGTCGCGCACCGCGAGGCCGATGGTGGCGCCACCGCCCAGCCTGTGGTTGCGTCCGAAGAGACCGAGCCGGCTCACCTGGCGCTCGTCGATCATCACCCAGTCGCTCACGAATTCCTCGACGCGCACGGGCACGTCGAAGTACAGGCGCAGGATCTGGACGAGGCCCTCGGGGTTGCGCGTCTGGCGCACGAGGTGGCCCGCCATGAAGGTGCGCGCATGGTCGGCGATGCGGTCGCGCTCCTTCAGGCCCGGCTGCCCCATGTTCATGAGGCTGGCCACGTAGTCCACGAAGCGATGGCCGTCGGGGCGGTCCAGGCTGTTGACCGACTGCGCATCGGCCCAGGCCCGGTAGAACAGCAGGATGAGCCGGTGATGGAACAGGTCGGCGAAGGCGCTGAGGGTGTGGTCGTTGTGGTGGCGCTTGCGTTCGCGCGCGTACTCGGTCAGGTGCAGCGGCAGCGGGCCGTTGGGGCCGAACAGGCCGAAGCCGTAGATCGAGATGCGCGGCGGCCCGTCGCCATCGACATCGACGCCCGACACGTTCGAGGGCGCGAAGGCCATCGAGGGCTCCTGCCCGAGGCGCAGCGGCTCGTCCGAGGGGCGGGGTGCGCGGCCCAGCAAGGCATGGTCGCCCTGCGCGTCGAGCCGGCGCAGCAGCATGAACAGGTCGTGCTCGAAGGGCTGATCGACCAGGCCGGCCCACAGCGCGGGGTCTGCCAGCAGGGCGTCGCGCCGGCCCGTCGTTGCAATCTCTGGCGGCGTCTCGCGGCCCGTGGGTTCATCGATCGAGCTCGCCTCGAACGCCTCCTCGCCCTCCGCCTGCGCGGCTTGCTGCATCCCGTCGGAGAAGCCGGCTGCGCTCATACGGCGGGGCGGCGTCCGACCCGTGGGGTCCAGCGCGCGATTTCGCCGCGCTGCAGGCTGGAGAGCGCGAACTCGGTGAAGGCATTGAGCGATACGTGGCGGCTGAAGAACTGCTCCAGCACCGCGCCGAAAAGATAAGGGCTCGCGCCGGAGAACGCGACCTCGTCGATCTTGAGCGCCACCTCCACGCCGCGCCCGAAGACGATCGGCCCGGGCTCCGGCAGGCGGCGGAACACAGGCGCCAGCGCCATCGAGCGCACGCCCTGGATCTGGCGGCGCACCGCGGGGTCGGCCAGGTTGCCGTAGAGGTCGAGCATCTCGCGCAGCGCGGCGGCGCCCTGCGCGGCATCGACGTCGGTGAGGCTCAGGTAGTTCAGGCCCAGGTGGCTGATGAGCCGCCAGGTGAGCGCGCCCTCTGCCAGCGCGGGATAGGGCCGCGACGGGCCGCGCAGGATGCGGATCGACCGCACGGGCGCAGAGATGCGCAGCGTGAAGTCCGACTCCAGCCCGGTCGGCAGCAAGAGCGGCAGGTCGCGGTTGGTGCACAGCGCATCGAGCGTGATGTGGCGCAGGCTGTGCGGAAAGGGCGCGTCGTGCTGGTCCACCAGCGACACATACACCTCGCTTCCGGTGTAGCTGGTGCGCGTGCCCTGCGCGCGGGCGCGGTCGGACACCAGGCGTGGTTCCCGGCGCAGCGAGAAGTAGGCGCCGAAGTCGCCGTCGTCGGTCGCGAACGAACCGAGGAAGGGGCGGAACTCGCGCTCCTCCGAGCCATTGGCCATGTGGCCCGTGACGCGCTCGACGGTGAAGATCTCGAAGTCGCGCGGCCGCGTGCGATCGATCACCGCGTGGTGCTCGTGCTGGCCCGGCCCGACCGGGATGCGGTCGCTGCGGCGCGGCACCAGGTTGATGATGGGCGTGCAGAAGAGCGAGAAGTGCCTGGCATCGACCAGCCGCTCCAGGTCGCCGTCTGCGCGGTCCAGCAGGATCACGATCTCCATCGTGTTGCCGCTCATGGCCGAGACCGCGGCGCGCAGGTTCTTCACGCTGAAGAACAGGTAGCGGTCGGGGAACGCGAAGTACTCGTGCAGCAGCCGGTAGCCCTGGAAGGAGCGCGCGTCGTAGGGCAGCAGTGCCTGGTCGGGATCGAAGCCTTCGTGGCGGATGGCCTCGTCGCCCAGCGGCACGATGCGCGGGGCCCCGTCTTGGGCACCGGGGCCGCTGCGGCACACGGTGCCCACGCTGTGGTGCGCCACCAGTTCGAGCACGCGCAGTGCGTGCAATTCGGCGCCCGAGAGAAAGAACTCCAGCCGGTCCAGCGGCATTTCGGAAAACCGCGCGCCGCCCACCGCCTCGAGCTTGATGGTGATCGCGCTCTTGGCCTGGCGCGCCACCATCGGCATCGCGTGGCCGATCTCCGCGGGCACCGGGCCGATGCTGGCCTCGGCGATGCGGATGGGCCACAGCGTCACGGCGTGGCCGGTGCGGAACTCGCAGGCCGTCTGCTCGCCCTTGATCATGCGGCCGCGCAGGATGGTGTGGCGCGGCAGCTCGTAGCCCGCCTTCAGCGAGCCCTCGTTGAGGTTGCCGTCGATCTGCACCACCGCCATCGCGGGCAGCGGCGCGAGGAAGTTGGGGTACACCACTTCCAGCAGGCGCTGCGAGAAGCGCGGGAACTCCGCGTCCATCTTGAGCTGGATGCGCGCCGTGAGAAAGCTGAAGCCTTCGAGCAGGCGCTCCACATAGGGGTCGCTGACCTCGATGCCGCGCATGCCCAGGCGCCCCGCGATCTTGGGGTAGCGCTGCGCGAACTCGGCCCCGAGCTCGTGCATGTAGGTGAGCTCGCGGTTGTAGTAATCCAGCAGCCGGGCATCCATCAAAGCCCTCCCGTCGGCCGCAGGATCATGTGGCCGCTTTCCAGATCGAGCTCCGAACGCAAGATGAATTCGATCGGGTAAGGCACCGACCACAGCGTGCCGCGGATCTCCAGCGCGAGCAGGTTGTGGTGTTCGAGGTCGGTCGCATCGGTCACGCAGCGCACGTCGATGCTGTCCTTCATGATGCGCGGCTCGAAGTCGATGATCGAGGCGCGGATGGCAGCCTCGACGTCCGCGAAGTCCACCTCCGACATGCGCCCGCCGGCCCAGCCGCGCACGCCGTAGTTCACGACCGAGCGCCGCGCGCGCGGCATGGCGTTGATGGTGTGATCCGCGCCGAAGTTGGTGGTGTTGAGCAGCCACTGCAGGTCGCGCAGCACCGAGTCGCGCAGGAGCTTGCCGCTCATGAGGAAGCTGCCCGCGCGCTCCTGCCGGCTCTGCGGCTGCTTGTCGGTCAGGCGGTCGAGCAGCACGGGCTGCAGGCGGTCGCGCGCGACGCTTTCCTGCGGATCGCCATCGATGTCGATCGCCGCGGAACGGCTGGCGGGCAGCGTGGTGCTCACGGTGCGGCGCCTTCCGCAGTTCCGGTTGCCGCGTCGAATTCGACGAGCCGCACGTCGAGCAGCGAATGGTCGCCGGCTTCGCTGATGAGCGTGCGCTGGCCAGTGCCCGCGTACTGCTCTTCGCCCGCGAGCGGCAGCCAGTCGGTGCGGCGGCCCAGCGTGGTTTCGTCGTCCAGCCCGTCGAGCTTGCCCGGGTAGCGCACCGGCACCAGGCCGTTGAGTCCGCGGCCGTCCTGCAGCACGATCTCGGCCGGCGTCCACAAGAGGTCGACCAGGTGCTGCGGGCGCTTGAACTTCAGGCGGCGCACCGCATGCAGCGGCAACCACGCATAGCCCGAAGGCGTGAGGAGTTCGAGCACGGCGCCGATGCGCACGTCGCCGTCGCAGAGCCAGGCGAAACCGGCGGTCTCGACCGGCTCGCCGTCGATGGCCTGGACGGCGCGCGAGTCGGAGCGGTCGACCACGCTCAGCGTGCCCGGCGATGCGGGCGCGTCCTGCCGCGCCGCCTCGCGCAATGCCGCCGCTTCGCCGGCCTGCTCGGGCGGCAGCGCCGCAGCGGCGATCAGCCCGTCGACCCAGCCGGCCTGGCCGGCAACGACGGCCGGCGCGCGGCCGCCATTCCAGAAGTCGGTGCGATGGCGTTCGGCCGCCAGCGCCATCGCGCAGGTGGCGCTGGCCGGCGCGAAAGAGGGATCGATCTTCGCGGCGAGCTTGAGCTGGTCTTCAGCCCGCTGCCATTCGCCGCGCAGCGCGAGGAAGTGGCAAAGGGCAAGGCGCAGGCTGGCGTCCTGGGGACTGGCGCGAATCTGCCGCTGTACCCATTCGGTGTGCTCGGCCACGGAGCGCTCGCCCAGCACTGCAAACCCATCGCCCATGAAGCTTCCTCATTGACTGACTCGCGCACGAGGCGCAGTTGTCCGGTGGTGATCGATCCTCGGCCGGAAGGCGGGCCTTCTCTCTCTCAGTTTCTTCGGCGCGCGAGTTGCTCGCGCGGCCTGCCCCCGGCATGACGGCAACAACAGGAAGACTTCAGGCTTCCTTGTTTTCCTTGAGGTTCCAGGCCAGCACGGTCTCGGCGCCCTTGCCGCCCTTGTCGGTCTGCTCCCAGTACTGCTGCTTGACCTTGGCGGCCTGGAATGCGAACTGCACGAACACCGCATCCGAACCCTGCTCGGCCGTGTACTGCACCGAGGTGACCAGCACTTCCTCCAGCGTGACGCGCGTGTATTCGATCTGCGTGCCGCCGGCCTTGCACACCGACACCTCGACCTTGCCCAGGTGCTTGCCGCTCGCGCAGTTCTTCATGATGGAGGGCGCCGCCTTGTCGATGCGCGCGAGCACCTGCAGGTCGTTGAAGCTGGCCTTGCCCACGCCGCCGCCACCGCCGCTGACCATGTTTCCAGGCTGCGTTGCTCCCCATGCGAACGACTTGATATCGCTCCAATCCTTGTGGTTCGAGTCCTTGGATTCGCCGCTCGCGCTTTCAACGCGCATGAACATGTCTACTGCCATGATTACCCCCAAAGTTATTTGCGCCCTCGTGGAGCACCGTTGATTTAGCTGCTGTCCTTCTTGTTGGACGGCAGCTTCGAAACCAGCCGCAGAGAAACCGTCAGCCCTTCGAGCTGATAGTGCGGCCGGAGGAAAAACTTGGCGGCGTAGTAGCCGGGGTTGTCCTCGATGGCTTCCACCTGGACCTCCGCCGCCGCCAGCGGCTTCATTGCCTTCGTGTCCTGGGACGACGTGCCGGGGCTGCCGTCCACGTAGTTCATGATCCAGTCGTTGAGCCAGCGCTCCATGTCCTCGCGTTCGCGGAACGAGCCGATCTTGTCGCGCACGATGCACTTGAGGTAGTGCGCGAAACGGCAGCAGGCGAACAGGTACGGCAGGCGCGCCGCGAGGTTCGCATTGGCCGTGGCATCGGCGTCGTAGTACTCGGCCGGCTGCTGCAGCGACTGCGCGCCGATGAAGGCCGCGAAGTCGGAGTTCTTGCGGTGCACGAGCGGCATGAAGCCGTTCTTGGCAAGCTCGGCCTCGCGCCGGTCGCTGATCGCGATCTCGGTCGGGCACTTCATGTCCACGCCGCCGTCGTCGGTCGGGAAGGTGTGGGTGGGCAGGTTCTCCACCGCGCCGCCCGACTCCACGCCGCGAATCGACGTGCACCAGCCGTACTGCTTGAACGAGCGGTTGATGTTCACGCCCATCGCATAGGCCGAGTTGGCCCAGGTGTAGCGGGTGTGCGCGGCCGAATCGGTTTCTTCCTCGAACTCGAATTCGTCCACCGGGTTGGTGCGCGCGCCGTAGGGCAGGCGTGCCAGGAAGCGCGGCATGGCCAGGCCGATGTAGCGCGCGTCTTCCGACTCGCGCAGCGACCGCCACGCGGTGTGCTCGGTGTTCTGGAAGATCTTGGTGAGGTCGCGCGGGTTCGACAGTTCCTGCCACGAGTCCATCTGCATCACCGTGGGCGATGCGCCCGCGATGAAGGGGCAGTGCGCGGCCGCGGCGATCTTGGCCATCTCGCCGAGCATCTCGACGTCGGGCGGGCTGTGGTCGAAGTGGAAGTCGCCGATCAGCGCGCCGAAAGGCTCGCCGCCGAACTGGCCGTACTCGGCTTCGTAGACCTTCTTGAACAGCGGGCTCTGGTCCCAGCCGATGCCCTTGTGGCGCTTGAGCGAGCGCGCCACTTCGCGCTTGGAAGCGCACATCACGCGGATCTTGAGCTGCTCGTCGGTCTCGGTGTTGTTCACGAGATAGTGCAGGCCACGCCATGCGCCTTCGAGCTGCTGGAAGTCCTCGTGGTGCAGGATCTGGTTGATCTGCTCGGAGAGCTTGCGGTCGATCTCGGTGATGATGCCCTGAACAGTGCGATAGGCATCGTTGGAGATGGTGACCGTGCTCTCCAGCGCCTGCACGGCGAGCGTCTTGACGGCGTTCTCCACCGCCTCGCGCGCCTGGTCGGTCTTGGGTTTGAACTCGCGCTGCAGGAGGTCGGAAAACTCGTTCGGCGCGAGCGCCTCGACCGTGGTGGCCTGTGCGCGCGCTGTCTGTTTCGGTGCGGTGCTCATGGTGGAGATCCTGTCGGCTTGCTGTGCGTTGCCTGGCTTGGCGCTTACTCGGGGGAACCGCCGGGCGCATGGCCCGCTTTTTCATTCGCCGCATCGACCGCCTTGGCGACCGCGGGGTTGGGCGCGGACGCGAGCGACTTGAGCAGCGCCGGGTTCTGCAGCGCCTGCGCGATCAGCTGCTCGGCCCCGTTCTTGCCGTCCATGTACGAGAGCAGGTTCGACAGCTCCGTGCGGGCCGCGAGCAACTGCTGCAGCGCGCCCACCTGGCCCGCGATGCGCGCGGGCGAGAAGTCGTCCATGGTGTCGAAGGTGATGTCCACATTCATCTGGCCTTCGCCCGTGAGCGTGTTGGGCACCTGGAACGCCACGCGCGGCTTGATCGACTTCATGCGGTCATCGAAGTTGTCGATGTCCACCTCCATGAAATCGCGCTCCGCCAGGTCGGGCATCGGGTCGGTCTGCTTGCCCGCCAGGTCGGCGATCACGCCCATCACGAAGGGCAGCTGGATCTTGCGTTCGCTGCCGTAGATCTCGACGTCGTACTCGATCTGCACGCGCGGCGCCCGGTTCCGCGCGATGAACTTCTGACCACTGTTTCTGACACGGTTGTCTGCCATAAGCTTCCTCTTGAAACTGAATGCGTGGGTCGGACCTGGCTGTCTGTCCTGCTGGCCTCGGGCCTCCGGTATCGGCAGCGAGGGCCACCTATTGCGAGGAGGCTCCGCCGTTCAACGGCCGTCCGGCCAGGCTCTCTATCTTTTGCAATCCCTCGGGCACGAGCTCTTCGATGATCTGGAAGAAGTTGAGGTCCAGGAGTCTTTGCGCTCGCCGTATCAGCATGGGCGCCGGATGACTGGGCTCCGTGCGCTCCATGTACTGGCAAGCCTTCTCCAACAACACCTGCACATCATCACGGCTCGATATTTCAATCTCTTTAATACTTGTTGCGCGTAGGCCCGCGCCGACATTTGCGGCGCCGGAGGCTGCGGCCTGCGCACCCGCCACGGCACCCTGCGCGGTGCCTTGTGCATGCGCATCGCCTTCATGCGAAACGCTGGCCGCCGGCTCGGGCGGCGCCTGCTCGGGCATCAGCTGCACCACGGTGCGAAGCGAACGCTCGAGCCTGGAAAAATCCGGTGCCCAGCTCTGTCCCAGTGCGCGCTCGGAGGTCTCGCGAATGCGCTGCAGCAATTCGAGAGCGGCGCGCAGGGCCACCACCTGCGGCGTGGCCTTCTCGTGCGCGCGCCGCGCCGCTTCACGCAACCGGCCGATGCCGCCGGGGTAGTCGATCTGGTCGGCCTTGCTCGAATCGAGCAGGGCCTCGACCTGCCGCAGGCTCACCGACGAACCACCGTCGTCGAGCAGTCGTGCATCGCGCACGCTGCGCCCAAGGCCTTCGGCTTCGGCCAGTGCGGCCAGCGCATTCATGCGCGGCAGCGGGTCTTCGAAACCGTCGTCGGCGACGCGCGGATGCACGTCGTTCCAGAATTTCTGCAGCACCGCATCGACCAGCCTGAGGCCATCGACATAACCGGAAAGGCCGCGCGTCTCGGTCCATGCCAGGGTCAGCGGAACCAGCACCCGCAGGTCGCGCGTGCGTTCGCACAGCTGCCTGGCAATGCGCTCCACGCGAGCCCAGTCGGGAGGTTCGGCCGGAATGATCGTCGTGCCGAACTGCTGCTCCCGCTTGCCCGTCGTGGCCTGTTGCAGCGCCATGAAATCGGGGTCGTATTCCAGGTCTTCGCCGCACGGAAGCGAGCCTTCGACAGGCGACTGCAATAGATCGATCTCACTCGGCAACAACCGGTCCCCCTTGAGTTAACCATCATCAACGTTTGGTTATCTTGAGGGGAACAGGAACGGTGGTCAACCGCAACCGAATGCAACGCACGGGCGATGAAACCCAAAGAAGTACAACTTCTTTTTCACGTCACACAGAAGGATTACAGGAGACCACGCCCGCCAAGATTTCGCATCAACGCGCTTACGCCGAAAGTCCAACGCGGCGCCTGATCGGCATGCACGACGCGGTTGAACAGCGCGCCGAGTTCCGGTGCGCCGATGCGCACGTGGTCACCGACGACGTGGGTGAATCCTTGCCCAGGGCCGTGACGGTCTTGTGTCGGCGCGAACATCGTGCCGAGAAACAACATGAAGCCATCGGGGTAGTCGTGATGAATGCCGACGGCCTGCGACACGATGTCCAGCGGATCGCGGCTGATCCTGGTGAGCGAGCTCGAGCCCTCCAGCATGAAGCCTTCGGGCCCCGTCACTTCGAGTGCGACCGTGATGCGGCGCACATCGGCGATGCCGAAGTGATCGTCGAACAGGCGGATGAAAGGACCGATGGCGCACGAGGCGTTGTTGTCTTTCGCCTTGCCCAGCAGCAATGCGCTGCGGCCTTCGAAGTCGCGCAGGTTGACGTCGTTGCCGAGCGCCGCGCCCAGCGTCTCGCCGCGGCTGTTGACCGCGAGCACGACCTCGGGCTCGGGATTGTTCCAGACCGAGCCCGAGTGGATGCCCACGTCGGCCCCGGTGCCCACGGCGGCGAGCACCGGGGCCTTGGTGAAGATCTCCGCATCGGGGCCGATGCCCACTTCGAGGTACTGCGACCACACGCCCTGCGCGATCAGCACCTCCTTCACCTTCGCGGCCTCGGGCGAACCGGGCACGATGTCCGCGAGGTTGTCGCCGAGCACCTTGCCGATGGCCGCGCGCGTGGCCTCGGCCTGCGAGGCATCGCCGCGCGCCTGCTCCTCGATCACGCGCTCGAGCAGGCTCGCCACGAAGGTCACGCCGCTCGCCTTGATGACCTGCAGGTCGCAAGGCGCGAGCAGCCAGGGCTTGGCGTTGTCGCGCACGGTCTCGTCGCTGTTGGCGAGCACGGCATCGAGCGCGGCGATGCGCGGTGCCTTGCCGCCCTTGAGCGCATCGCGCACGGCGACCGACGGTGAGCCCTTGCCTTCGAGCAGGTCGCTCATGGTCGGCGCGAGCCTGGACAGGTCGTGCAGGCCGCCTTCGTGCACGGCCACCAGCACCGGGCCCACATCGGGTTGCCAGATGCGGCCGACCAGGGTGGCGCGGTCGGCGTCGCTGGGAAGGCTGGTCGAGGGCGAGAGGTTCAGGGCCATGGTGCTGTGTGTCTCCGTTGAGGGTGTTCGGTGCTGCGCGCGAACGATGAGGCCGATGCGCGACGCCGCATCGTAGCCTCGGCGGTGCGCAGGCGTGCGCACCGGGACAACGGCTCAGTGCGCCTTTGCGGCGCGCACGCGCGCCACCTGCGCGGGCAGGTCGGTCCACGCCGGCTCCTGCGGCGCGAAGCGCGCGCGCATGTAGCCGGCCAGCTCGGCGATCTGCCGGTCGTCCAGCGCTTCGCGGAACGCCGGCATGAAGCCGATGTCGCGGGTCGCCGGCTCGCGAACGCCATCCAGGATGGTGCGCAGCAGGTTGTCGGGGTGTGCGCTCGTGAGGGTGCTGCTGAGTGCGAGCGGCGTGTTCACGCCCAGCAGCGTGGGGCCGTTGCCGTCGTGATGGCACGAGGCGCAGGCGCTGTCGAACATGCGCTGCGCGGGCCCGAGCAACCGGCCCTGCGTGCGCGCCGCGTTGGCGATGGCCTGCTGCGCGAGGGCTTGCGGTTCGGCAGCCGGCGCCGGGTTGAACGCGCCGAGATACGTTGCCATCGCGCGCACGTCGGCATCGGGCACCTGGCCGAGTTCGCGCACCACCTCGGCCATCGGGCCGCCGGCGATGCCGTGGCGTTGCGTGTGGCCGTTGCGCAGGTACCGGTAGAGCTCTTCGGCATCCCACGGCACGGCGGATTTCGAAAGATGCGTGAGCGCCGGGGCCTCCCAGCCATCGACCATCGCGCCCGAGAGGAATGCGCTGCCGCCCTGCTCCGCGCCCATCGCATTGCGCGGCGTGTGGCAGGCGCCGCAATGGCCCAGGCCGTTGACCAGGTATGCGCCGCGGTTCCACTCGGCGCTTTGCGTGGCGACGGGCTGCAGCGGTGCCGGGTCGTGGAAGAGCGCGTTCCAGCCGGCCATCAACGGCCGCATGCTGAAGGGGAACTTGAGTTCGGACTTCGGCGTTTCCGCGCGCACCGCGGGCATCGCCATGAAGTACGCATAGAGCGCCTGCAGGTCGTCGTCGCTGGTCTTGGCGAAGGCGGTGTAGGGGAACGCCGGATACAGGTGGTAGCCGTCGCGCGAGACGCCTTCGCGCATCGCGCGCTGGAACGCGCTGAACGACCAGCGGCCGAGGCCCGTATCCGCATCGGGCGTGAGGTTGGTGGTGTAGAGCGTGCCGAAGGGCGTGTCCATCGCACGGCCGCCTGCGTTGGGCGCGCCGCCGGGTGCGGTGTGGCACACCGCGCAGTCGCCGAGCGCGGCGAGCACGCGGCCGCGTTCGATGGTGGACTGGCTGTAGACCGGTGCGGTGAGCGAGACGGGCGCGATGGTGGAGCGCCAGCCGAGCAGACCGGCGATGACGCCGATGCCGCCGATGAAGAGCGCGGCGCCGGTGGCCCACACGCCTTTGCGCCGAGGCCAGGGTGCATTGCGCCTTCCCCCGTTGGGGGAAGGTTGGGATGGGGGCACGGCAGCATCACCCTTCGAGCGCCGCATGCCCCCACCCCCGCCTTCCGCCAGAGGAGGAGGGAGCAAACCCCGATTCAATTCAGCGAGCACCGTCTCCGGCGTGAACGGCGGCGACCGGAACCGCACCCCCGTCGCATCGAAGATCGCATTGGCAATCGCCGCGGTTCCCGGCACCGACGACGACTCGCCCGCGCCCAGCGAAGGCTCGCCCGGCCGCGGCATGTGCATCACCTCGATCACCGGCACATCGCGGAAGCTGATGATCGGGTAGCTGCCCCACTCGCGGCTGGCCACCACGCCGGTCGGCAGCACGCCGGGCAACTGCGCACCACCCGTCGCCGTGCCCTGCTGCGGCGCGAACTTCACCTCTTCCATCAGCGCGCGGCTCGTGGTCTGGATCACGTTGCCGTGCACCTGGTGCTCGACACCCGCGGGGTTGACCATCAGCCCCGCGTCATGCCCCACCACCACGCGGCGCACATGCACCTCGCCGGTCTTGCGGTTGACCTCCACGTCGGCCACCCACGCGGCCCATGCGGCGCCGAAGCCCGGCCACTTGCTGTGGATGTAGCGCGCATAGGCAAAGCCCTGGCCGAAGAGGATGTCGCCACCCTCGCCGAGCCCGCCGTCCGCGTGCTCCTGCGGCCCGGTCCGCATGCGCCAGCCGGCCTTCTGCGCGGTGGCCTGCACGAGCTCGACCGCGCGCGGATCGTTCAGGTGGCGCAGGCGAAACTGCACCGGATCGACACCCGCCGCCGTCGCCAGCTCATCGATGTACGACTCGTGCGCGAACGAGCTCGGCAGCGCCGACACGCCGCGCAGCCACGAGGCGCGCACGATCGGCGCCATGTCGTTGACCTTCACGCGCAGGTTGTCGTAGCTGTACGGCGGGCGGGCGGTGCGGTCGCCCATTTCATAGGCCTGCGCGACCGGCTCGATGGTGCGCGTGAGCAGCAGCGCGAGCGTGGGCGCGCCGTTCGACGGATACGAGGTTTCGAAGTCGTAGGCGGCGATGCGGCCATCGGCCATCAGCCCGCCATCGACCTCCATCAACTGCGCAGCGCCCTTGGGCTCCCACGCGTGCTCCTGCTCGCGCGTGAGCTGCACGCGCACCGGCATGCCGACGGCGCGCGCGAGCAGCGCCGCATCGGCCGCCACGTCGTCGGCGCCATTGCGGCCATAGCAGCCTGCGGCTTCCATGCGGACCACATCGACCTGCACGTCGTCCACGGCCATGAGTTTCGCGAGATCGGCGCGCAGCACGTGCGGGTTCTGCGAGCCGGCCCACACGCGCAGCTGCATGCCGCTGCCGTCGGCCGGCTGCCAGTCGGCCAGCGCGCACGACGGGCCGATGGAGGCGTGCATCTGGTAGGGCCAGACGTAGGTGCGCCGCATCGGCTGCGCCGCCGATGCGATGGCGCCATCGACGTCGCCTTCGTCCACGAGCAGGCGCTGCGTCGAAGGGTTGTCGCGCAGGGCCTGCGCGAGGTCGCCGAGGTCGGGCATGCCGGGCCACGGCTTCCACGTGACGCGAAGGTCGCGCAGCGCCTGCTCGGCGTGCTCTTCGCGCTCGGCCACGATGCCGACGAAATCGCGGACCACCACGACGGCGCGAATGCCGGGGATGTGCGCAATCGACGATTCATCGACCGATTCGAGCGTGTTGCCGATGAACTCGCCGTGGTCCGCGCCCGCATACGGCGGGCGCACGACGCGGCCGTGCAGCATGCCGGGCACGCGCATGTCGTGCACGAACACGAGGTCGCCGGCGAGCTTGGCGGGAATGTCCACGCGCGCCTGGCGCGTGCCGACGATGCGGTAGTCGGCCGGGTCCTTGGGTTGCGCGGCCGGGTCCAGGCGCAGCACCGTGCGCTGATGCACCACGAGGTCTGCGTAGTTGATGTGGCGGTCCGGCGCCTCGGTGACGCGCACCACGCCATTGCGCGCCTGCAGCCCGTCGATCGCAACGCCCAATCGTTCGGCCGCGCGGGCGAGCAGCCAGGCGCGCGCCTGTGCTGCGGCCAGGCGCAGCGGCTGCGCATGGATCTGGATCGACGCGCTCGCGATCGTCGCGCCCTGGTTGGGCACGCGCGCGGTGTCGCCCAGCATCATGCGCACGCACGGCATGCCCAGGTCGAGCTCTTCGGCCACGATCTGCGACAGCGCGGTCTGGATGCCGGTACCGAGATCGACGTGGCCGTTGAGCGCCGAGACGCTGCCGTCGTCCCAGACGGCGATCAGGATCTCGTCGCCTTCGATGGGGTTGCCGGCAATCACTGCAGGCTGGCCCTTTGCGGGTGCCGGTGCAGCGGGCGTCTCGCGCACCACGAGCAACACGCCCTCGGCAGCGAAGAACTCCGCGCGGGTCTGTGGCAGGTCGGCGCGGCGTGTCATGCGGCCTTGTCTTCGTGCGCGGCGCTCATGCGCGCGGCCGCGCGCTGCACGGCGTCCAGGATTTCAATGTGCGTGCCGCAGCGGCACAGGTTGCCCGACAGCTCGCTGCGAATGCGCGCCTCGCTCGCCTGCGGATCGCGCGCGAGCAGCGCCGCCGCCTGCATCACCATGCCATTGAGGCAGTAGCCGCACTGCGCAGCCTGCGCGTCTTCGAAGGCGGCCTGCACCGGATGCCAGCGCCCGCGCGAGCCCAGCCCTTCGAGCGTGGTGACCTTGCGGCCTGCCACGCCGTGTGCGGGAATCACGCACGAACGCGCGGCCACGCCGTCGACATGCACCGTGCACGCACCGCATTGCCCCAACCCGCAACCGTACTTGGGTCCGTTGAGGCCGAGGTCGTTGCGCAGAAAGTGCAGCAACGACGCCTCGCGGGGCACGCTCGCGAGCGACTGCGCCTGGCCGTTGACCTGCAGGTGCAGCGGCTCAGCGCCGCAACTGGCCGTCACGGGTGTACATCTCCAGATCCACGAAGGTCGAGCCGTTGTGGTTCTTCGCGCTGTAGTCGATGGGGAAGTCACCGAAGCGCGTGCTGCCGATGCTCTCCAGGCCGGCGACGAAGCTGTCGCGCGTGAGCGTCTTGCCCGCGCGGCGCAGGCCCTCGACCATCACGCGCGCGACGATGTAGCCCTCCAGCGTGGTGTAGCTGTCGATCTTCTCGCCGAACTCGGCGCGATCGCGCTGGTAGTCGGCCACGATGGGCACGCGCTGCGCGGTCGGCGGCGGCACGATGCTGGCCGTGACCAGGCCCGCGAGTTTGCCGTCCAGCCGCTTGGCCGAGCCGGCCGCATCGGTGATGCCGACCGACAGCGTGTACAGCGGCGCACCCACGCCGCCCGCGCGGTAGTCGCGGATGAAGGTCTCGACCATGCGGCCGGCCATGATCATCACGACCGCGCCGGGCTTGGCCGCGGAGATTTCGGTGGCGACCTGTTTCGCGTCTTCCGCGGTGATGGCCAGCGGCAGCGTCTTGACCACCTGCACCTTGTACTCGGCCGCGAGCTGCTCGCAGGTGGCGAGGTTCGACTTGCCGAAGGGGCTGTCCTGGAACACCACCGCGATCGAGGAGATGCCGATGGTCGAGAGGTGGCTGATGATCTTGCGCAGCTCCAGGTCGTAGCCCGCGCGCACATGAAAGAGATTGCGGTTGACCTTGGTGCGAAACGACGTGGTGCCCACCAGCGGCGCGAACATCGGAACGCCCGCCTTCTCGGCGAGCGGCATCGCGGCCGCGAGGTTGCCGGTGGCCACGAAGCCGGTGAGCGCGAAGACCTTGTCCTCGTCGATCAGCTTGGCCGTGTTGACGGCCGTCTTCGCCGGGTCGTAGGCATCGTCGTAGGTGACCAGTTCGATCTTGCGGCCGTTGATGCCGCCCGACTTGTTGACGCGATCGAAGTAGAGCTTGATGCCCGCGCGGTAGTCGACGCCGAAGTCTTTCGCCGGCCCGCTGAACACGGCCGACTGGCCGATGCGGATGGTGGTGTCGGTCACGCCGTTCTCTGCGCGTGCCGGCCGCAGAAGGCCGGGGCCCAGTGCCAGGGCTGCGCCGCCCGCCACTAGGGCGCGCCTTGAAATCGAAAGCTTCATGCGTCGTTTGTCTCGGAGTTGTCGTTGTTGTTGTTGTTGTTGTGCATGGGCGAGCCGTGTGCTCAGGTGCCCTGGACGTCGGCCGACTGGATGCGCTTGACGCCCTTGGCGGCCATCTGTTTCCATGCGGCTGCGAGCGAACCGTTCAGGTCGATGCCGCGCGTGGCGTCTTCGATCACGTAGGCCTCGAAGCCGGCCTTGCGCGCGTCCATCGCGGTCCAGGCCACGCAGAAGTCGGTGGCCAGGCCGGTGACGAACACGGTCTTGATGCCGCGCGCCTTCAGGTAGCCGGCCAGGCCCGTGGCCGTCTTGTGGTCGGCTTCCTCGAAGGCCGAGTAGCTGTCCATCTCTTTATGGAAGCCCTTGCGGATGATGAGCTGCGCGGTCGGCACCTTCAGGTCCTTGCCGAGCGCGGCGTCTTCGGTGCCTTGCACGCAGTGGTCGGGCCACAGCACCTGCGTGCCGTAGTTGAGCTTGGTGGTCTCGAACGGCTTCTTGCCAGAGTAGGTGCTCGCGAAGGAGGCGTGGCCGGCGGTGTGCCAGTCCTGCGTGACGACGATGTTCTCGAACGCCGGTGCCAGCGTGTTGATGACCGGGATCACCTCGTTGCCGCCCTTGACCGCGAGCGTGCCGCCGTCCAGAAAGCAGTTCTGCACATCGACCACGATCAGCGCGGCCTTGCTGCCGGGCTTGATCTTGCCGGCCGCGAAGGCGGAGAGACCGAAGCTGCCGAGGCCGCTCATGAGCCCGAGGGCAGCGGCGGACTTCAAGACGATTCTGCGATGCATGGTGTGGACTCCGGTGGGTTTGAAAAAATCAGACGCTCAGGTAGGCGCGGCGCACTTCGTCGTTGGCCGCAAGCTCGGCCATCGTGGCGTGATAGCGGATCTGCCCCTTCTCGAGCACGTAGGCGCGGTCGGACACGAGTTCGGCGAAGTGCATGTTCTGCTCGGACAAGAGGATGCTCACGCCCTGCGCCTTGAGCTCCAGGATCATGTTGGCCATCTGCTCGACGATGACGGGCGCGACACCCTCGGAAGGCTCGTCGAGCAGCACGAGGTAGGGGTTCCCCATCAGCGTGCGCGCAACGGTGAGCATCTGCTGCTCGCCGCCGCTCATGCGGCCACCCGGCCGGTTGGGCATCTCACCCAGGTTGGGGAAGAGCTTGAACAGGCGCTCGGGCGTCCACAGCGGCGCGTCGGTGCCGTCGGTCCAGCGGCGCGCGGGCTGCTTGCCGACTTCGAGGTTCTCCATCACCGAGAGGTCGGTGAACACGCGCCGGTCTTCGGGCACGAAGCCCAGGCCCAGGCGCGAGGCCACATGCGGCTCGCTTTTCGAGATGTCGTGGCCCAGAAAACGCACCGCGCCGCGGCGCTTGGCCAGCATGCCGATCAGCGTCTTGAGCGTGGTCGACTTGCCAGCGCCGTTGCGCCCCATGAGCGCGACCACTTCGCCGCGCCGCACTTCGAGGTCCACGTCGTACAGGATCTGCGCCGCGCCATACCAGGCGCACACCGCTTTCGCTTCGAGCAACAGTTCTCCGCTCATGCGGTTTCTCCCAGCGCGGCCGAAACCGCTGCAGCCTTTTCGGCGATTTTTTCGAATGTCTTGCCGCTGCCGAAGTACACCTCCTGCACCTTCGGGTGGTCGCGGATCTCCAGCGGCTTGCCCTGCGCGATGAGACGGCCGCGCGCGAGCACGATCATGCGGTCGGCATACGCGAACACCACGTCCATGCTGTGCTCGGTGAAGAGCACGGCCAGGCCGCGCTGGACCACCAGGTCCTTGGTGAGCGCCATCAGCGAATTGCGCTCCTTGGGCGCCATGCCCGCGGTGGGCTCGTCCATCAGCAGGAGCTTCGGGCTGTTGGCCATCGCGATGGCCAGCTCGACGCGCTTGACGTCGCCGTAGGCGAGCTCGCTGCAGGGCCGGTCGGCCTGGGCCTTCATGCCGACCTGGTCGAGCAGCGCGAGCGCCTCGTCGCGCTTGTGGTCCGCAGCGCGGCGCCACATGGAAAAGAGCTTGCCGTCGTGCGAGAGCATGGCCATCTGCACGTTCTCGGCCACGGTGAGCGAGGCAAAGGTTTCGGCGATCTGGAAGGTGCGGCCCACGCCCATGCGCCAGATGGCGCGCGGCTTCTGGCCCACCAGCTCCTGGCCGTTGAACCGGATCGAGCCCTGGTCGGCCTTGAGCTGGCCGTTGACCATGTTGAAGGTGGTGGACTTGCCGGCGCCGTTCGGACCGATCAATGCCAGCAGTTCGCCGGCATGCAGTTCGAAGCTGATGCCATCGACCGCTTTGACGCCACCGAAGGATTTGCCGAGGTTCTCGACTTTCAGGAGGGGTGCGGTGTTGCTCATGCCTTGGCCTCCTTCACTTCGGGCACGGGGTCGGCCTGGGGTTTGCGTCGCAGGACGCGTTCGGTCAGTTGCTTGGCGAAGCCCGCAATGCCCTGCGGGAACAGCAGCACGAGGATCAGGATGATGGCGCCCAGCGTGGCCCGCCAGTAGTCGGTGTTGCGCGCCACGGTGTCGTGCAGCCAGCTGAAGGTGACGGCGCCGACCACCGGCCCCGCCAGCGTCTGGATGCCGCCCAGCAGCACCATCACGAGGCCGTCGACCGACTTGTCGACGCTCAGGCTTTCGGGCGAGATGCTGCCCTTGGAAAAAGCGTAGAGCGAACCGGCCAGGCCCGCCGCGGCACCCGCGATGACGAAGGCGGTCCACTGCATGCGCTTGACGTCGATGCCGATGGCATCGGCGCGCAGCAACGAATCGCGGCCCGCGCGCAGCGCATAGCCGAAGGGCGAGAAGAGCACGCGGCGCAGCATCAGGATGCCTGCGGCCACCAGCACCAGCGTGAGCCAGTAGTACACGCGCTTGTCCGACAGCCACTCCGAAGGCCACACGCCCGTGAGGCCGTTGCTGCCGCCGGTGAACGAATCCCACTGATAGACGATGGCCCAGGTGATCTGCGCGAAAGCCAGCGTGAGCATCGCGAGGTACACGCCCGACAGGCGCACCGCGAACCAGCCGTAGATGAAGGCGCCGATGGCCGCGACCAGCGGCGCCACGATCAGCGCCACTTCCATCGGCAGGCCGCTCGATCGCACCAGCAGCGCGGCGCCATAGGCCCCGAGGCCGAAGTACGCCGCATGGCCGAACGAATGCATGCCGGCCGGGCCCATGATGAAGTGCAGGCTGGCTGCGAACAGCGCGGCGATCAGCAGGTCGATCAGCAGCACCGTCGTGTAGGGCGAATCGGCGGTGAGCAGCGGCATCGCCATCAGCACCACGCCGAGCGCGGCGACCAGCCACAGGTAGCCCTTGCTCGCGCGGCGCAGCGGCTCCTCGGCCATGCCGACGTAGCGGCTGGGCGCCTGCGGGCGGCCGAACAGGCCCCACGGACGCCACACCAGCACGACGGCCATCACGATGAAGTCGACCACCAGCGTGAGCTTGGAGAACGAGATGCTGTAGCCGAAGACGTCGACCACGCCGAGCCAGATGCACACGGCCTTGATCTCGGAGAGCAGCAGCGCCGCCGCATAGGCGCCCGGAATCGAGCCCATGCCGCCTACCACCACCACCACGAAGGCCGCGCCGATGGTGTTCAGGTCCATGGCGAGCGTGGCCGGCTCGCGCGGCAGCTGCAGCGCGCCGCCCAGGCCCGCAAGCATGGCGCCGAGCGCGAACACGGCCGTGAAGAGCCACGCCTGGTTGACGCCGAGCGCGCTGACCATCTCGCGGTCTTGCGTGGCGGCACGCACCAGCGTGCCCCAGCGGGTGCGCGTGAGCAAGAGCCACATGAGGCCGAGCACGACCGGGCCGACGACGATCAGGAACAGGTCGTAGGTCGGAAATTGCCGGCCCAGGATTTCGACGGAGCCCGACAGGCCCGGCGCGCGCGGCCCGAGCAATTCGTCGGGCCCCCAGATGTAGAGCACCGCGTCCTTGATGACCAGGACCAGTGCAAAGGTCGCCAGGAGCTGGAACAGCTCCGGCGATTTGTAGATGCGGCGCAGCAGCACCATCTCGATCAGCGCACCGAGGATGCCGACCGCGACGGCCGCGATCACCAGCGCCGACCAGAAGCCGACGCCGGAGCCCAGCTTCTCGGCCAGCGTGTAGGCCACGTAGATGCCGACCATGAAGAAGGAGCCATGCGCGAAGTTGACGATGCGCGTGACGCCGAAGATCAACGAAAGGCCGGCTCCCACGAGGAACAGCGACGAAGCCGACGACAGCCCGGTGAGGAACTGAAGCAGCAGGGACGAGAGGCTCATGGGTGCAAGCGTTCCGGAAAAGGATCAGTCTGCGGCGCGCGACTTCTTGATGTCGGCGGCGGTGGGCTGGAACTTGGCGCCGTCGAAGTACGTGTAGTCGACCATCACGCCCTTGCCGTTCTCGTTCTTCGTCTTGCCGACGAAGGCGCCCATGGTGGACTGGTGGTCTTCGGCGCGGTAGCTGATCTTGCCGAACGGCGTGTCGACCTGCAGGCCCTTGAAGGCGGCCACCAGCTTCGGCGTTTCGGTGCCCTTGGCCTTGGCGATGCCGGCCGCGACGGACTTGATCATGCTGTAGCCGACCACCGAGCCCAGGCGCGGATAGTCCTTGTACTTCTCGTGGTACGCGAGGAAGAAGGCCTTGTGCTCGGGCGTCTGGATGCCGTACCAGGGGTAGCCGGTCACGATCCAGCCGTTGGGCGTTTCGTCCTTGAGCGGGTCCAGGTACTCGGGCTCGCCGGTCAGCACGCTGACCACGGTGCGGTCCTTGAAGAGACCGCGCGTGTTGCCTTCGCGCACGAACTTGGAAAGGTCGGCGGCGAACAGCACGTTGAAGATCGCGTCGGGCTTGGCATCGGCCAGGGCCTGCACCACGGCGCCGGCATCGACCTTGCCGAGCGGCGGTGCCTGTTCGGCGACGAACTCGACATCGGGCTGCGCGGCCTTCAGCAGCGCCTTGAACGCGGCCACGGCCGACTGGCCGTATTCGTAGTTGGGGTACACGACGGCCCAGCGCTTTTTCTTGAGCTTGACGGCCTCGGGCACCAGCATCGCGGCCTGCATGTAGGTGCCGGGGCGCAGGCGGAAGGTGTATTCGTTGCCGCCCTGCCAGGTCATCTTGTCGGTCAGCGGTTCGCCGGCCAGGAAGAAGATCTTCTTCTGCTTGGCGAAGTCGGCCACGGCCAGGCCGGTGTTCGACAGGAAGGTGCCGGTGAGCACGTCGATCTTCTCGCGCGCCACCAGCTCTTCGGCCACGCGCACGGCGTCGCCGGGGTTGGCGTTGTCGTCGCGCGTGATGAGCTCGACCTTCTTGCCGTTGACGCCGCCCTTGGCGTTGATCTCTTCGACGGCCAGCTCCATGCCCTTCTTGTAGGGCTCCAGGAAGGCGGGCTGCGACTTGTAGCTGTTGACCTCGCCGATCTTGATCACGCCCTGCGCATGCGCGGGAACGAGAGCGGTGACCAGCGACGCAAGTGCCGCGGCGCTGAAGACGTGACGCAATGGGTTCATGGGGAAACTCCTTGGGGAATCGAAAGAGAAAAAGAAACGGCGTGAATGGTGGGTGGCGGGCATGCGCTGACGTCGGCGTCAGCGCAGTCCGTCTTCGCCCTTGATTTCGCTGGCCTGCAGCCCGCCGATGCGCGGCAGCGGACGGCCGCTGTCGGTGACGGCCACGGCGACCACGATCTCGTTGGCGCGCGGCGCATCGGACACGCGGGCCTCGATGGCGTCGAAGTGGCTGCGCACGAAGGCGGCGTCTTTATGGCCGAGCGGCACGTCGATGGCGGTGCCGAGCGTGCCTTGCTTCTTGGCCGAAGGCACGAGCGCCGCGCCCTTCTCGACCGCCACGCGCAGCGGTGCGCCCAGCTTGGGGTGCAGGATGGCGGCCGCGTGTTCGAGCTCGCCGCGCTCGCCGACGATGGCCGCCTTGCCGTAGCTCTGCGCCTGGCCGGGCTCGATGCCGAGCGCCGCCACGGCCTTCTGGCCCAGCAGCGCGCCGAGTTCTTCGCCGATGGCGATGAGCTCGTCCAGGTTCTCGCTGAAGCGCCCGGCGTAGGGGTTCTCGATCACGGCGATGGCGACGGCACGGCGCGTGGGCGGCGTCACGTCTTGCCCCATTTCCTTGCGGACTTCATCGACCTGAATGACGAGCTTGCGGATGTTGGCAGTCATGTTCTGTGTGTTCCTTGTCTTGTCTCTGTGTGCGTGGGCTCAGCGCAGGCCGTCCCACTTGCTGATGTCTTTGGCGAGCAGGCCGCCGACGCGGGCGTGCACGCGGTAGCCGGTGCTCATCGCGAGGATGAAGACGATCTCGTCGGCCGCCGGCGCGCCGGGCACGCGCACCTCGATGGCGTCGAACTGGCCGCGCACGTAGCTGGCGTTGATGTTGGTGAGCGGCACGTCGAGCGCGGCGCCGGGCGGGCCGACCTTCTTGGTCGAGGGCACGATGGAGAGCGCGTTGGCCGGCTGGCCCTTTTTCTCTTCGGCGATGCCCGCGGTGTAGGCGACGCGGCTGCCTTTCCAGCCGAGCAGTTCGCGCATCGCATAGCCACCGGGCACATGCCAGAGCGCGCCGTGCTCCAGCTCGCCGTCGGCGCCCACGATGGCGCCCTTGCCGTAGGTGGCGATCTGCTCGAGCGGCACGTCCATGGCGGCGTGCAGCTTGTGCGCCATGTCCACGCCCACGGGGTCCAGCAGCGCCATCATCGGCAGGATGTCAGGCTCGTAGCGGCCCGCGAAAGGATTGGTCAGCACCACGCCGATGGCACCGCGCACCAACGGGGTAGCGGCACGCGGTCCGAACTCGTGGTGGATGTGCTCGACATGGGTGAAGACGCGGCGAATATCGATCATGAAAAAGAACCTTGCTTTTCGTTAAGCAAATACTGAACCAACTGCCTTCGGCAGCACGGTCTGCAGCGACTTCGAGCATAAGGGCTCGACAAGGCGGAACTGCCCCTGGCAAACGAGTAGAACGGCCCAGACGAGCCCCCCTTTTTGCAGGACCTTGGCGCAGATCGCGCCCGTATCGAGTGCGCTCCTGACCTGCGACGGTGCGAGCGGCGGCACGTCGACGGTGACCAGGGTGTCGCCCAGGTCGCTGTCGTCCTTGCATTGGCTGGCAGGCTTGCGCTGGACGAGGGCGTCGTCGACATCGACGGCGTTGGCGATCACCGTCGCCGCCGCATCGGCCTGCGCAGCGGTGGCGGCCAGGACCGTCACGCTGTCGGCGATGCCCAGCGAGAAACTGCGCCCGCGCCAGCCGCTGGTGGCGACGCCGCGCACGGGCTCGTCGGCATGCAGCTCGAACTGGCCGTCGGTGGTGAGGATGCCGTTGTCCCGCCAGTCGAAGCGCGCGATGTCGGCGAACACGCCCACGCGCGCCGAGTGGCCGGACGCAAGATGCAGCGCGATGTCGCCCCCGTTGTTGATCCAGGCGCGCTCGATGCCGGGGCGGTCGTAGAACGCAACGAGCTCCTGCGCCACCGAGCCCGCCACGGCGGCCATCGGCGTGATGAACATCGGCGAGAACGCGGCGCAGGCATCCCACATGCGTTGCCCGACGACGCCGCGCGGGCGCATCTTGTCCACCACCGGCAGGCGCAAGAGCGGCAGTTCGCGCACCAGCTCGTCCAGCACATGGCCAAAGCGCGCCCAGGCCGCGTCGTGCGCGGCCGCGACGGCGTACGGGTCGCCGTGCGCCTCGGCCACGATGTCGATCGGGCCGTGGTTGAAATGCCAGCGACCGCCGTCGAGCGGGCTGCGTTGGGCGGACATGGTTCAGCCCAGCATGGGTGCGTGACCCAGGGGCCACGGGTTGGCGTCGTCCATGACGAGCCATTGGCGCGCGAGGGGCGCACCGTCTTCCTGCCACGCACCGCGCGCGAGCGCCTGTTCGAGCGAGAAGATGTGTTCCATGTGGCCGCCGAGCGTTTCGTAGTCGGCGCGCTGCATGCTGAACTCGATGGGCGCCACGATGGCCGGCGTGGGCACGGTGCCGAAGCTGTTGTCGGGCATGCGCATGACGTCGGCCATCACGGTGATGCCGCCGCCGGGCCACACATAGGCCGGTGCGCCGCCGCAGGTGACGTTGACCAGCGCGCGCTTGATGGCACGCGTGAGCAGCACCGGGTTTTCGGTGACGCCGGCACGCAGGCTCCCACCGGCGCCGCCCAGGAACAGCACGGTGCACAGCGACGGTTCGCAGTTCTCGCCGATGCGATCGACGATGCGTTTCACTTCGGCGGGCATTTCCTGCTCGACGGGTTTCAGTGCGTCGTCGAGCACGTACCACTGCGCGTGCTCGCCGGTGGTCGAGGTCATGAGCAGGCGCAGGCCCGGGCGCGCAACGCCCTCTTCCCAGCCCTCGATGATCGCGAGCGGATCGGCGATGTCGGTGCCGCCCCAGCCGTTGCCCGGGTTCGCCACCTGGAAGTAGCGCCCCGGCGTGGACTTGCGCCCCAGCATCTGGATGCCCGAGGGCGCCATGTCCAGGCACCGGCCGGCCTGGTGCTCGGTGAGCACGCCGGTGATGTGGTCGTCGACCACCACCACTTCGTCGGCCACGCCCGCGAACTGGCGCGCGAAGATGCCGACCGCCGCGGAGCCGCAGCCCACGCGCATGCGCTGCTCTTCGACGCCGTTGACGATGGGCGCCTTGCCCGCCTGGATCACGAGGGTGGAGCCGCCGTCGATGGTGCACTCCACCGCTTTCTTGTTGCCCAGGAACTGCATGAGCTCGGCCGTCATGCGGCCTTCCTTCTTGCTGCCGCCGGTGAGGTGGTGCACGCCGCCCAGAGACAGCATCTGCGAGCCGTATTCGGCCGTGGTGACGTGGCCCACGACCTCGCCGCGGTAGCGCACGTTGGCCTGCTCGGAGCCGAGGAACCGGTCGGTGTCGATCTTCACCTTGAAGCTGCAGTAGCTGAAGATGCCTTCGGTGACGACGGTGACCATGTCCACGCCCCGGGCCTTCGAGGCCACGATGAAGGGCGCGGGCTTGTAGTCGGGGTAGGTGGTGGAGGAGCCGACGCCGGTGACGAAGACTTCGTCGGCATGCAGCAGGTCGCCGTTCCAGTCGGGGGCATCGGCCTCGGCGACCTCGGTCTTTTCGGCGGCCGGGCGATCGAAGGGCACCAGCGTGGGCGCCTCGCTCGCGATGGCGCGGCGCAAGAGCACCACGGGGTCCACGCGCACCAGCACGCCCTCGCGGTTCGCATAGCGGTCACAGGCGCCGGTGCGGCCGTCGGAGATCTGGCACAGCACCGGGCAGGCGTTGCACTCGACCTTGGCGGTGCTCATCTTGTCGTTGCGCGGCGGGGCCTTGCCGAAGGCGCTGGCGCCGGCTTCGGCGATCACTGGCATGTCCATGCCGGGCAATCCGTCTGTCTTGGTGTGTTCGGTCATCGGGGCGATCTCGTGGGCGACGTGTATGGGGCAATCCGGTCCGGTGGGGTTTGCAACAAACGTGCCGTCTGCCCGCTTGTGCGTCGCCTGCCGTTTGTGTAGCATTCCCTACACTTTCATGTTGCATTCACTACATTGAAGGTCAATGTAGCAAACAGGCCCGATGCTTGCAATGGTGTTTTCTCGCGATGTTCATCGGGGTTTTTCCGACCAACGACAATGGAGGGTTCGGAGCCGGCCGACGTCTCGCGCCCCAAGGGTGTGCATCTCGGCTCAGCCAACCTCTCCCTCTTTGTTACCAACCAACTCTTGAGTTCCGTATGAGTGCATTCAGCGAAGAACGCGTCCTGAGCGTCCACCACTGGACCGACCGCCTGTTCACCTTCACCACCACGCGCGACCCGGCGCTGCGCTTCTCGAACGGTCATTTCACGATGATCGGCCTGAAGGTGAACAACAAGCCCCTGCTGCGCGCCTACAGCATCGTGAGCCCGAATTACGAGGAGCACCTGGAGTTCCTGAGCATCAAGGTGGAAGAAGGCCCGCTCACCTCCAAGCTGCAGCACATCCAGGTGGGCGACACCATCATCGTGGGCCGCAAGCCCACCGGCACGCTGCTGATCGACTACACGCTGCCCGCCAAGCGCCTCTACCTGTTCGGCACGGGCACGGGCCTCGCACCGTTCATGAGCATCATCCGCGACCCGGAGACCTACGAGAAGTTCGAACAGGTCATCCTGGTGCATGGCGTGCGCCAGGTCGACGAGCTGGCCTATCACGACCTGGTGACCGATCACCTCCCCAAGCACGAGATCCTGGGCGAGATGATCGAAAAGCAGCTGCTCTACTACCCGACCGTCACGCGCGAAGAGTTCCGCAACCAGGGCCGCATCACCGACCTGATCGAGAGCAACAAGCTCACCGACGACCTGGGCCTGCCGCCGCTGAACGTCCAGGAAGACCGCGTCATGCTGTGCGGCAGCCCCGGCCTCCTGGTGGACCTGAAGCACATCCTGGAGAAGCGCGGCTTCAAGGAAGGCAACACCTCGACGCCGGGCGACTTCGTCGTCGAACGCGCCTTCGCAGAGAAGTAAGCCAGAGACGCCGCGCGCACGATGGCCGACAGCCGCACCGCCACGAAGGCAAAGCCCCAGCGCCGCACCGGCGTGCGCGAGGCGGCCGCGCAGGCCACGCGCGACAGCATCCTGAAGGCGGCAACCAAGGTGTTCGCCAAGTACGGCTACGACGGCGGCAGCGTGGAGAAGATCTCCAAGGCCGCCAAGTCGTACGACCGGATGATCTACTACTACTTCGGCAGCAAAGAGGGCCTGTTCATCGCGGTGCTCGAAGGCATCTACAAGCGCATGGACGATGCAGAGGCCGCCATCGCGCTCGACGCGAGCCGCCCCGTGGAAGCGCTCACCGAAGTCATCCGCTTCGTGCTCGGCTACTACCGCAAGAACCCCGAGTTCGTGACGCTCTTGAACACCGAGAACCTGCACAAGGGCCGGCACATCTCCAAGTCGCTCAGGGCGCGCGAGTACTCGTCGCGGGCGGTGGCGATCATTGCGGAAATCCTGGCGAGCGGCTCGCTTCAGGGCCTGTTCCGCAAGGACCTGGTGGCGCGCGACATCTACTTGCTGATCGCGTCCACCGGTTATTTCTACACCTCCAACCGGCACACGCTCACCGCCTTCCTCGGCGAGCCGCTGGAGTCGCCCGAGGCGGTCACGCACTGGGAAGATTTCGTGATCGAGACCGTGCTGCGCACCGTGCGCGCGGACGACATACAAGACAACACCCCACCCCACGAGGACAACACGAAATGGCAGAAATCGCAGCCGGCGCAAAGTCGGGCAAGGTCGTCATAAGGAACATCGGGCTCCTGCTCTCGGGCGACATCGACAAGCCCATCCTGGACGCAGACACCATCGTGGTGAACGACGGCCTGATCGTCGCGGTCGGCAAGGAGAAGGACTGCGATCTCGAAGGCGCCAGGACCGTCATCGACGCGAAGAAAACCTGCGTCGCGCCTGGCCTCATCGACAGCCACGTGCACCCGGTGTTCGGCGACTGGACGCCGCGCCAGGGCCAGATCGGCTGGATCGATTCGACCATGCACGGCGGCGTGACCACCATGATTTCCGCCGGCGAAGTGCACCTGCCGGGGCGCCCCAAGGACATCGTCGGCCTGAAGGCATTGGCCATCACCGCGCAGCGCGCCTTCGACAACTTCCGCCCCGGCGGCGTGAAGGTGCTGGCCGGCGCGCCGGTCATCGAGAAGGGCATGGTCGAGAGCGATTTCAAGGAACTCGCCGAAGCCGGCGTGGGCCTCCTGGGCGAAGTGGGCCTGGGCTCGGTGAAGGCCGGCTACGAGGCCAAGGAGATGGTGGCCTGGGCGCGCAAGTACGGCATCCAGAGCACGATCCACACGGGCGGCCCGTCGATCCCCGGCTCGGGCCTGATCGACAAGGATGTGGTGCTCGAAGCCGACGCCGACATCATCGGCCACATCAACGGCGGCCACACCTCGCTGCCCGAGGCGCACGTGTGCGAGCTGTGCGAGAAGAGCACGCGCGCGATCGAGATCGTGCACAACGGCAACGAGAAGGTCGCCATCGCGGCGGCCAAGGCCGCGCTCGAACTGAAGTGCCCGCACCGCGTGATCCTGGGCACCGACGGGCCCGCGGGCTCGGGCGTGCAGCCGCTGGGCATCCTGCGCATGGTGGCGATGCTGTCGTCCATTGCGAACATCCCGGCCGAGCTGGTGTTCTGCTTCGCGACGGGCAACACGGCCAAGATCCGCAAGCTCAACTGCGGCCTCGTCGAAGTGGGCCGCGATGCCGACTTCGTCTTCATGGACCGCGCGCAGCATTCGCCCGCGCCGGGCCTGCTGGAGAGCGTGCAGCTGGGCGACATCCCGGGCGTGGGCATGGTGATGATCGACGGCATCGTGCGCTGCGGCCGCAGCCGCAACACGCCGCCTGCGACCGAGATTCCGGTGGTGGTGTCCGGCGCGCACTGAAGCGCACGGCGCTCAGGCGCCGGGCTTCGACCTGAAGATCAGGTAGCGCGCGGACAGGAAGTTGACCGTCATGCCCGCCAGGCTGCCGACCGCGACGGCGAGCGCCAGGGCCCCGCGGCCTTCGACCCAGTGCAGCGTGAGCGCATACGCGCCGTAGTTCAGCACCGCGCCGGCCGACATGGTGACTAGGTAGCCGAGGTATTCCCGCCAGATCGAGCCCCCGGCCGACACGCGGGCCGCGAAGGTGTAGCGGCGGTTGAAGGCCCAGGTGGTGGTGGCCGCCGCAAGGAACGAGACCACCCGGGCGGCGTAGGGGCCCATCGGCGGCGCGAGCAGGTACAGCACCGCCACGTCGACCACGTAGCCGATCACCCCCACCACGCCGAACGACAGGAGCTCGCGCCCGAGCTTCATTTCCGAGTGCAGTTGCGCACGCCCGGAATCGCCAGGTAGCGCAGCCGCTTGGCCTCCCTGCGACCGAGCGTCACGGCGTGCATCACCACGCCGCAGACCATCGACAGCATCGCGCCCAGCATCGCGCCGGTGGCCAGCACCGCCGTGGGGAGCCGGGGCACCAGGCCGGTGTGCATGTAGGTGACCACCAGCGGCACGACCAGCGCGATCGCGCCCGCCGCGAGCAGCGCCGCGATGATCGAGAAGAACTGCAGCGGCCGCTCGCTCACGAAAAGCTTGCAGATGGTCTTCAGGATGCGCCAGCCGTCGCGGTAGGTCGACAGCTTGCTGTGCGAGCCCTCGGGGCGCGTGCTGTAGGCGGTGCTTTCCTCGGCCCAGGGCATGCGCAGCTCCAGCGCGTGCACGGTGAGCTCGGTCTCGATCTCGAAGCCGCGCGAGAGCGCCGGGAACGACTTCGCATAGCGCCGCGAGAACACGCGGTAGCCCGAGAGCATGTCGGTCAGGCCCCCGCCGAACAGCTGCACCACCGCGCCGGTGAGCATGCGGTTGCCCAGGCGGTGGCCGGCGCGGTAGGTGAGCGCGTCCTGCCCGTCGTCGATGCGGTTGCCCACCACCATATCCAGGTTGCCGTCGACCAGACGCTGGATGAGGCGGGGCGCCGCGGCGGTGTCGTAGGTGGCGTCGCCGTCGACCATCACGTAGATGTCGGCCTCCACGTCGGCGAACATGCGCCGCACCACATTGCCTTTGCCCGGCGCCGCCACGTGCGTGACGATGGCGCCGGCCGCGCGCGCGACGGCAGCGGTGTCGTCGGTCGAGTTGTTGTCGAAGACGTGGATCTCTGCATCGGCCGGCAGGGATGCGCGGAAGCCCTCGACCACCTGGCGGATGGCCAGCGCTTCGTTGAAGCACGGAATGACCGCGGCAATGCGCGGCGCAGCGCTTCGTCGGGTCACGGTGTCGTCGGCGTCGGTCATGGTGCGGTGGGGAGGATACGGTAGGCCCGGCTGCCGTCTTGCGCGAACAGCGGGGCGAAGTGGGTGTCGAAGCCGGCGCGGGTCGCCAGCGTCGGCGCCAGGTGGTCCGGCATGACGATGGCGGTGAAGCCCAGCTTGCCCAGCTTGCGCGCCATGTCGCCGGGCGGCAGCAGCAGGAAGTCGGCGTAGCGCCACGGGCCGAGCGTGTCGCCCCAGATCGGATTCGGGCCGTAGTAGATCGCCTCGTTCAGCGCGATCTGGTAGACGCGGCCGGTCGGGTGCTGGCGCAGGTAGTCCATGACGGCGTAGCCCGGCACGTTCTTGCGCAGGAAAGCCTCACGGGTTTCGGGGGTGGGCGAGATCATCGCGACCTTGCCCGCGGTCTGCCGCACCGACACCGCCGCCAGCACGGCCAGGAGCAGCACGGCCGCCCAGTCGCCGATGCGCGCCGCGCTGCGCCGGTTGGTGAGCTCGGGCACGCCTTCGCCCGGGTTCGCCTTCATGCCGAACAGGCGGCGCACGCCCGCCGCGATCCAGCCGAACAGCACCTGCCAGCCGATGGCGGCCGTCATCGCGAGCAACGGGAACGAGGCCGTCAGATACCGCGGGTAGCGCGAGGTCGCGACCCACACGGCCAGCGAGTAGAAGCAGAACCAGCCCGCGGCGCGGACCGCGGCCGAGCGCTTCCACAAGGCGCCGAAGGGCGCGAGGAACACCGACCAGATCAGCGCGTTCGGCATCTCGGCGTGATCGCGCACGTCGGCCAGCTGCTGCACGTAGTCGGCCGGAATCCACTCGCTGAAGCCGAACACGCGCGCGCCGATGGGGTTGAACGGGTCGCCGGTCATGACGGCATTGCGCGCATACCAGTAGATGCACGGGATCAGGAAGCACACGAGCGCCAGCGCCCAGGCCTTGGGCCGGCGCTCGTGCCACACGACGAACAGCGCCACCAGCGGCATGAAGACCAGCGCCTGGTACTTGGAACCCGCGGCCACGCCGAGACAAAAGGCGGCAAGCCCCAGCCACCGCATGCCGCTGTGCACCGGCTGCGATTCGCGCCACCACCACAACGAAACGCAGGCCGTGAGCACGAAGAGCGCCACGCCCATGTCGATCAGCGCGTTCGAGTAATCGCCGAGCCCCAGCCAGATCGCCGCGCCGATGCAGGCGGTGAGCCGGTTGGCGTGCAGCATGCCCAGGCGATAGATCATCACCACCGAGAGGCCGCCCGCCAGCGCATTCAGGAAGTGCGGCAGCACGTCGTCGCCCACCTGCAGGGCGGCGGCGTAGAGCAGGTTGTAGTTGTAGGGAAACCAGGGGTAGCGCAGCCACTCGTGGATGCCGAGCGAGCCCTGCTGCGCGACTTCGCGCGCATAGGGCAGGTGGTACATCAGCTCGTCGAAAGCGGCGGGCGGCGCGAGCGGTGCGACCAGCGCAGGCAGCGCAACCAGCACCAGCGCGACCATGGCGACGCGGTCGAAGTAGGTCCACGGCACGGCGACGGCGCTCGCGTTCAGGGCGCGCCGCTCACGCAGCCACGAGGGCAGCTGCAGCGCGGCCACGACGATGCCCGCGGCAACGAGTGCCAGCGTGGCGCCGAGCCTGAACACGCCGAAGATCGCCAGCACCTGGAACGCGCAGATGAAGAGGCCGACGCCGAGCGCCACCGCCACGGCAGCTTCGAGCCCGCCGTCGCGGCGCGGCGGCGGTGCCAGGCGGGCCAGCACGCCGCGCCCCCACCCCCAGCAGCTGACGACGAAAACCACGAGTGCCGCGTAGTGCGCGGCTGCAAACATCAGCTTCTGAATAACAACTCCCGGTGCCGGTCGGCCACGCCGGCCGGCAGGTTCAAAGGTTGGGCGCGAGGAGCCGCTCCAGATCGGACTCGCTCTCCTTGCGCCGCGCGGCCTGGTCCTGCAACTGGTCGTGCCCGATCTTGCCAACGTTGAAGTACGTCGCATCGGGGTGGCTCAGGTAGAAACCGCTGACGCTGGCGGCGGGCATCATAGCGAGGCTTTCCGTCAGGGTCATGCCAATGTCCGCGCAGGCCAGAAGGTCGAACATCGGGCCCTTCACGCTGTGGTCGGGGCAGGCCGGGTAGCCGGGCGCGGGACGGATGCCGCGGTACTTCTCGCCGATCATGTCCTCGTTGCTCAGGCCCTCGTCGGGCGCGTAGCCCCAGAGATCGGTGCGCGCGCGGTGGTGCAGCGATTCGGCGAACGCTTCGGCCAGCCGGTCGGCCAGGGCCTTCAACATGATGGCCGAGTAGTCATCCAGGTCGTCGATGAAGTACTTCTCTTTTTTCTCGACGCCCAGGCCCGCGGTGACCGCGAACACGCCCACGTAGTCCTTCAGGCCGCTGTCCTTGGGCGCGACGAAGTCGGCCAGGCACCGGCTGGGGCGCATCACGCCGTCGATCGCCTGCTTCTCGGTCTGCTGGCGCATGCCGTACCAGGTGAGCGCGACTTCGCTGCGCGTCTCGTCGGTGTAGAGCTCGATGTCGTCGTCGTTCACCGTGTTGGCGGGCCAGAAGCCGACGATGCCGCTCGCGCTGAGCCAGCGGCCCTCGATCAGGCGCTTCAGCATGCGCTGGCCGTCGGCATACACGCGCACGGCCTCGGTGCCGACGACCTCGTCCTTCAGGATCGCGGGGAACGGGCCGGCCAGGTCCCAGGTCTGGAAGAACGGGCCCCAGTCGATGTACCTGGCGAGCTCGGTCAGGTCGTAGTTCTTGAACACGCGCCGACCGATGAACTTGGGCACGGGCGGCACGCAGTTCGACCAGTCGATGGGCGTCTTGTTGGCGCGCGCCTTCGCCAGCGGCCACATCGGCACCTGCTTCTTGTTGGCGTGCTGCGTGCGCACCTTCTCGTAGTCGGCGTTGATCTCGTCGATGTACGCGGTGGCCTGGTCGGAGAGCAGCGACTGCGCCACGCTCACGCTGCGCGACGCATCGGGCACGTAGATCACGGGGCCTTCGTAGTGCGGCGCGATCTTCACGGCCGTGTGCACGCGGCTGGTGGTGGCGCCGCCGATCATGAGCGGGATCTTCTTGATGCGGAAATGGTCGTCGCGCTGCATCTCGCCGGCCACGTACTGCATTTCTTCCAGGCTCGGGGTGATGAGGCCCGAGAGGCCCACGATGTCCGCGCCCTCGACCTTGGCGCGCGCCAGGATTTCGTGGCACGGGACCATCACGCCCATGTTCACCACTTCGAAGTTGTTGCACTGGAGCACGACGGTGACGATGTTCTTGCCGATGTCGTGCACGTCGCCCTTCACCGTGGCGATGATGATCTTGCCCTTGGTGCGCACGTCGCGGCCGGCGGCCTCGTCGCGCAGCTTTTCTTCCTCGATGTAGGGCAGGAGGTGGGCCACGGCCGACTTCATCACGCGCGCCGACTTCACCACCTGCGGCAGGAACATCTTGCCGGCGCCGAACAGGTCGCCCACGATGTTCATGCCGTCCATGAGCGGGCCTTCGATCACGTGCAGCGGACGGCCGCCCTTGGCCAGGATCTGCTGGTAGGCCTCTTCGGTGTCTTCCACGATGAAGTCGGTGATGCCGTGCACCATCGCGTGCGAGAGGCGCTGGTTGACGTGCACCGGGGCGTCCGGCGTGCCGCGCCATTCGAGGCGCTTGCTCTCGTCCTTGGCGCCGCTCTTGGCGGTCTCGGCGATTTCCACGAGGCGCTCGCCGGCATCGGGGCGGCGGTTGAGCACCACGTCTTCCACGCGCTCGCGCAGGATCGGCTCCAGGTCGTCGTACACGCCCACCATGCCGGCGTTGACGATGCCCATGTCCATGCCCGCCTGGATCGCGTGGTACAGGAACACGGTGTGGATGGCCTCGCGCATCGGGTCGTTGCCGCGGAAGCTGAAGCTCACGTTGCTCACGCCGCCCGACACCTTGGCGCCCGGCAGGTTCTCCTTGATCCAGCGCACGGCGTTGATGAAGTCGACCGCGTAGTTGTCGTGCTCCTCGATGCCGGTCGCGATGGCGAAGATGTTGGGGTCGAAGATGATGTCCTCGGGCGGAAAGCCCACCTCGTCCACCAGGATGCGGTAGGCGCGCTCGCAGATCTCGACCTTGCGCTCGTAGGTGTCGGCCTGGCCCTTCTCGTCGAAGGCCATGACCACGGCGGCCGCGCCATAGCGCTTGACCAGCTTGGCCTCGTGCTTGAACTTGTCCACGCCCTCCTTCATGGAGATGGAGTTGACGATGCCCTTGCCCTGGATGCAGCGAAGGCCCGCCTCGATCACCTCCCACTTGGAGCTGTCGACCATCACCGGCACGCGCGCGATGTCGGGCTCGCTCGCGATGAGGTTCAGGAACCGGACCATCGCGACCTTGCTGTCCAGCATGGCCTCGTCCATGTTGATGTCGATCACCTGGGCGCCGTTCTCCACCTGCTGGCGCGCAACGGCCAGGGCCTCTTCGAACTGGCCGTTCAGGATCATCCGCGCGAAGGCCTTGGAGCCGGTGACGTTGGTGCGCTCGCCGATGTTGACGAACAGCGTCCCCGCGCCGATGGCGACCGGCTCGAGGCCGGACAGCTTCATGGGGGGAACGGCAATCTGTGGGGTCTGGGCCATGGGCTCACCTGCGAAAGGAACAAACAGGCGAGCGTCGTTTTGAAATCCCAAGCCTGACGGCCCGCCTGGCGGACCGCTGCAACGCTCCTTGGGAGGGGATGCATTTTAAGGTCCTTCCCGACCGCCCGCGGGAAAGCCCTAGTTTGGCCCCGCAGGCACCCCCCACAGAATGCGGGCGCGCAATTCGTCGAAGAACGAACGTTCGTGTTTTTATTTGAAAACAAAGGAATGAAGATATGCCAAGAAAGAGGAATTCGAGGCTGCTGCGCCTCGCCGCCCGCCCGGTCTGCGCCGCATTGCTTTTCGGCCTGGTGGGGACGACAACACTGAGCCAGGCGGCCATCACCGACACCCCCACGCAGGTCCAGGCCCGGGTGACGTCCAGCGAAGCGAAGACCAGGAACCCGATCGTGCTGGTGCACGGCCTGTTCGGTTTCGACAACGTGCTGGGCATCGACTACTTCTATCGCATCCCCGAGAGCCTGGCCGGCGCGGGCGCCAAGGTGTACGTGGCCCAGCTCTCGGGCGCCAACAGCTCCGAGATCCGCGGCGAGCAGCTGATCCAGGAGCTGAAGAACCTGCGGGCGCTCTCGGGCAACCCGTCGCTCAAGTTCAACCTCGTCGGCCATTCGCAGGGCGCGCCCACCGCGCGCTACGTGGCGGCGGTGGAGCCCGGGCTGGTCGCCTCGGTCACCTCCGTGGGCGGGGCCAACGGCGGCTCCAAGGTGGCGGACCTCTTGCGCAAGATTCCCGAGGGCAGCGCCTCCGAGGCGGTGGTCGCGGAGACGCTGCGCCTGGCGATGCTCCTGCTGGGCGCCATCTCGGGCAAGGACCCGAGCCAGCTGCCCGAGGTGCCGCTGAACGCCCTCAACTCGCTCACCACCGTGGGCGGCGCGGCCTTCGACAAGAAGTTTCCGCAGGGCCGCCCGGCGCCCGGCTCCTCGTGCGACGTGAAGAGCGGCCCGGCCGAAGCGAACGGCGTGCGCTACTACTCGTGGTCCGGCGTGCAGCCGCTCACCAACGCGTTCGACGCGAGCGACGTGGCCATGGGCGGGCTGAGCCTGATCGCCTTCGGGAGCGAGACCAACGACGGCCTGCTGGCCGTGTGCAGCACCCGCCTGGGCACGCACCTGGGCGACTACCGCCAGAACCACCTGGACGAGGTCAACCAGCTCTTCGGCCTGACCTACATCGGGCTGTGGACGCTGTTCGAGAAGAAGCCGGTGCAGCTCTACCAGGAGCAGGCGGCGCGCTTGAAGAGCGCGGGGCTCTGACGATGCGGCGCGCCTCACCGTGAGACCGCTGCAGCTCGGCGCGATGGCGGGCGCCGCGGTGCTCGCCATCCTTGCCGGATGGTGGCTGGTGGACGGGCTGCCGCCGGCCGACGCCCCGGAGACGGTGGTGGCGACTTCCGCCGCCACCGGCCCGGGTGGTGCGGTCGGGGCGGTGCCGGCAGCACAGCCGAGCGGCGATGCCGGCCCCGCCCCCGACGCGATGCTGAACCCGTCGCTCATCCTCGTCTTCGAGAGCGCGCTCGCCGAGGCCCAAGCCACCGGCAAGGCCGCCTTCATGGCCATGGCGCCCGCCCTGCTCGCCAAGCGGTTGCCGGCCGAGCTGGTCGCGCGCGCGATGGGCCTGCTCGAACGGTATGTGGACATGCAGGAAGCCATGCAGGCCCTGCCGCCGCCCGACGCGGGCGACCCCGCATCGCTGCGCAAGACCATCGAGGCGCGCGCCGAGGTGCGGCGCAGGTACTTCGCGCCCGAGGAGATCGAAGGCCTCTTCGGCGACGAGATCCGCCAGGACACGCTCATGGCCGACAAGATGGCGCTCGCCCGCGACGCCAACCTCACGCCCGAAGAGCGCGAGGCTGCCGCGCAGCGCCGCGAGGAGGCCCTGCTCACGCCGGAACAACGCGAGCAGCGCCGCGCCTTCACCGCGCAGGTCGACGTGCAGCGCCAGACCGATGCCATGAACGCGCGCGGCGCCAGCGCGCAGGAGCGCTTTGCCGAACGCAGCACCGCCTACGGCTACGAAGCCGCACGCCAGCTGGCCGCGCTGGACCAGGAAAACCAGGACTGGAACAACCGCCTCGACCAGTACGCCAACGCGTCCCCGGACCAGCAGGCGCAGCTGCGCGACTCGCTCTTCAACGAGCGCGAGCGCCTGCGCCTGGCCGGCGCACTGGCGCTGCGGGGATCGCGGCCTACGCCGTCTGGGCCGAACCCATCGCCGAGCGGGGCAGGCCAAACACCCGGTCGAAGCCCCAGTTGAAGACGAAGGTGTAGACCAGGAAGAACACCACCAGGCCCAGGTCCATCACCAGCGCCTGCCAGAGCGACACGCCCAGGCCCCAGGCGAACATCGGCACCAGGAAGGCGATCAGCCCGCCCTCGAAGCCGATGGCGTGGGCGATGCGGCGGCGCACGCTGCGGCCGCGAACGGCCTGGCGCGCTTCCCAGCGCTCGAAGAGGGCGTTGAAGATCAGGTTCCAGATCACCGCGACGACCGACGCGGCCACCGCCAGCACGCCGGAATGGCCGAGCCCGGCGTCCGTCATCAGGGCCAGGCCGGCGCTGGCGCACACGATGGCGATCCCTTCGTACAGGGAGATGTAGACGACACGACGCTGGAGCCCTTGCATGACTTTTCCTCTTGAACTTGAATGGGATGGGTGGACTTTATTTGCCATTTACTGATATAAAAAGTCATCTTGTTTCAATTAAATTGATAGATCGGAGGCCATGGCCTTTTCCAGCGACAGCGTCGAGGTGTTCCTGGCCGTGATCGACCACGGCTCGTTTTCAGCCGCCGCGCGGGCGCTGCACAAGGTGCCGTCGGCCGTGAGCATGGCCATCGCAGGCCTCGAAGCCGAACTCGACCTGCCCTTGTTCGACCGCAAGGGCCGCGAGCCCCAGCCCACCGCCGCCGCCCGTTCGCTGGAGCCGCAGGCGCGGATGCTCGCGGCGCAGCTCAAGCAATTGCAGGTGCAGGCGCTCGCGCTCACCCAGGGGCTGGAAAACCGCCTCACGCTCGCCATCGCGCCCGAACTGCTGGCCGCCCCCTGGAGCGGGCCGCTCGCCGAGCTGGCGCAGGAATACCCGCTGCTGCAGGTCGAGGTGCTGGCCGCCCCGCAGGCCGACGCGCTGGCGCTGCTGCACAGCGGCCGCGCGCAACTGGCGCTGGTGTTCGAGCGCCCGAGCCTGGACGGCCGCGAAGGTTTTCAGGAAGTGGGCAGCGACACGATGGTGGCCGTGATGGCGCCCGATCACCCCGCCCTCGTCGCGGCGGCGGGAGAACGGCTGCGAGAAGAGCACCTCACGAACACCCGCCAGATCGTCGTCGCCGGGCGCGACCTGGCCACCAGCGACCCGCGCTTCGTGTTCGCGCGCCACGTCTGGCGCACCGACAACGCACTGGCGGCGCTGAGCCTGATCACCGCAGGCCTGGGCTGGGGCTGGCTGCCGCGCAACGTTGCGCGACCGCACGTGGCGGCGGGCGCGCTGGTCGAAATTCCGTTCGAGAACCTCAGCAACGGGCTCGACCTGTGGGTCGACGTCGTGTGGTCGAGGGAGCGCCCGCTGGGGCTGGGGGCGCAGCGCTTCGTGGCGCTGATCGCGCGCGACCGGCAGGCGGCCGCGCACGCTGCTGCCGCGAGTTAGGCGGTCTCGGCTTCGCGGTAGAAGCCGGCGCTGTTGCTGCCGAGCGCCCGGCCCGCGACCGGCGCGACCGCCTTGCCGATGGCCGCGATGTGGTCCGGCGTGGTGCCGCAGCAGCCGCCCACGATGTTCACCAGCCCTTCGGCCGCGAACTCGTGCAGGAGGCGCGAGGTGACATCAGGCGTCTCGTCGAAGCCGGTGTCGCTCATCGGATTGGGCAGGCCCGCGTTCGGGTAGCAGCTGATGAAGGTGTCGCCCGCCACGCGCGCCAGTTCCTGGATGTAGGGGCGCATCAGCGCCGCGCCGAGCGCGCAGTTCAGGCCGATGGCCAGCGGCCGCGCGTGGCGCACGCTGTGCCAGAAGGCGGTAACGGTCTGGCCGCTCAGGATGCGGCCCGAGGCGTCGGTGACGGTGCCGCTGATGATCAGCGGCAGGCGGTGGCCGCTGTTGTCGAAATACTCGTCGACCGCGAAGAGCGCGGCCTTGGCGTTGAGCGTGTCGAAGATGGTCTCCACCAGGATCACGTCGGCGCCGCCTTCGACCAGCGCTTCGGTCTGCTCGTAGTAGGCCGCGCGCAGCGATTCGAAATCGACGTTGCGCGCGCCCGGGTCGTTCACGTCGGGGCTGATGCTCGCGGTCTTGGGCGTCGGGCCGAGGGCGCCGGCCACGAAGCGGGGCTTGTCGGGGGTGCTGAACTTGTCGCAGGCCGCGCGTGCGAGCTTGGCGGATTCGAGGTTCATCTCGCGCGCCAGGTGGGCCATCTTGTAGTCCTCCTGTGCGATGGTGGTCGCGCCGAAGGTGTTGGTCTCGATCAGGTCGGCACCGGCGGCGAGGTAGGCCTCGTGGATGTCGGAGATCACGTCCGGCCGGGTGAGCGAGAGCAACTCGTTGTTGCCCTTCACGTCGCGCTCGAAGTCCTTGAAGCGCTCGCCTCGGTACTGCTCCTCGGTGAGCTTGAAGCGCTGGATCATCGTGCCCATGGCGCCATCGAGGATGGCGATGCGCTTTTCGAGGATGCCGGCAAGTGCCTGGCCGCGGGTATAGATGACGGGCTTCATAACCTCATATTCTCGCTCGCCCCCAGGCTCCGCGCACTTCGTGTCGCTTCTCCTTCCCCCTGCCGGGGGCAACGCCGATCGACCGGCAAAGCCGGATCGATGGCGTTCCACCTGAACACGCCGCAGCGCAACGTCAGCGGCCCTCGACGAAGGCCAGCACCGCCTCGATCATCCGCCGCACATGCGGCTGCACGCCGGCCGCCACCTCGGGCAGGTAGTCGAAGGGCAGCTTCTCCTGCATGTAGCTCGACTGGGTCATCTCCAGCTGCACCGCGTGCACGCCGGTGGCCGGGTTGCCGTACTGGCGCGTGATGTGGCCGCCCTTGAAGCGGCCGTTCAGCACGCCCGTGTATCCCGTGGCCGATCCGGCGATGCCCAGCAGCGTGGCGGCCAGCGCCGGGTCGCAGCTCGTGCCGTTGCCGCTGCCCAGGTTCAGGTCGGGCAGCTTGCCTTCGAAGAAGCGCGGCAGCACCGAGCGGATCGAGTGCGCGTCCCACAGCGCGATGGTGCCGTGCACGGCCTTCAGGCGGTCCAGCTCGGCCTGCAGCTGCTGGTGATAGGGATGCCAGATGGCGTCGCGGCGCTGGGCCACTTCTGCGTCGTCCGGCAGGTCGTCGCCCGATGCGTAGACCGGCGTGTCGTCGAAGGTATCGACCGGGCACAGGCCGGTGACGCTCTGGCCCGGGTACAGGCTCGCGCCATCCGGCGGACGGTTCAGGTCGATCACGTAGCGCGAATGCGTGGCCACGAGCACCGAGGCGCCGAGCGCATCGGCGAAGTCGTAGAGCCTCTCGAGGTGCCAGTCGGTGTCGGGCACGTGGCGCGCTTCGTCGGTGAGGCGGGCGGCCAGCGCGGGCGGCACGTGGGTGCCGACGTGCGGCATCGAGATCAGCAGCGGGCGCGTGCCCTGGCGAAAGCGGAACGCCGGTTCGGCGGTGGTGAAGGCCATGGTGGTTTCAGTCCTGGAGGAGTTGGGTGCGCGCCGCCACGAAGGCGGACGCGGATTCGTTGTGCAGCGCGTGGCGCCCGGCCGAGACGCGCTCACGGCCGGCCACCCAGACGGTGTCGATGGCGGAGGTGCGATGGCTCGCGAAGACGTGGGCCGACAGCATGTCGGGCGCCGACAGGCCCTGCAGCGCAACGTGCGCGGCGTCGAGCACGAGGAAGTCGGCCTGCTGCCCTGCGGCGAGCCCGCCCACCGCGCGGCCCGAGGCCTGCGCCCCGCCCTGCACCGCTTCGAGCGTGAGCGCGGTCGCGACATGCGGCTGCGCCGCGCTCGCGCCCACGTTGCGCTGGCGCCTGGCAAAGCGCTGGCTGTATTCGAGCATCAGCAGTTCTTCGGCCGCGTTGACGCTGGCGTGGCTGTCGGAGCCCACGCCCCAGGCGCCGCCGTGCTTGCGCCACTTGGCGAAATCGAAGATGCCGTCGCCGAGGTTCGCCTCGGTCGTCGGGCACAGGCCGGCCACCGCGCCGCTCCTGGCCGCGTACTCGTATTCGGCGTCGTTCATGTGCGTGGCATGCACGAGGCACCAGCGCGCATCGACCGGGGCATGGTCGAGCAGCCACTCGACGGGACGCAGGCCGCTCCACTCGACGCAGTCGTCGACTTCCTTGGTCTGCTCGGCGATGTGGATGTGGATCGGCGCGGTGCGGTCGATGGCTTCGAGGCCTGCGACCGCATCGCGCAGTGCCTCGGGCGGCACTGCGCGCAGCGAATGCGGCGCCAGGCCCAGCCGCGCGCCTTGCGCATCGCACGCGGGCTTGAGCGCTTCGAGCAAACGGAGCATCGACTCGGTCGAGCGCACGAAGCGGCGCTGCCCTTCGTTGGGTGGCTGGTCGCCGAAGCCGCTGGTCTGGTAGAGCACCGGCAGCAGCGTGAAGCCGATGCCGGTCTTCTGCGCGGCGCGCAGCAACGCGAGGCTCAGCGTCGCATCGTCGGCGTAGGGGCGGCCGTCGGCGTCGTGATGCACGTACTGGAACTCGCACACGCTGGTGTAGCCCGCTTCGAGCATCTCGGCGTAGAGCCAGGTCGCGATGGCTTCCATGTGCTGCGGGCCGAGGCGCGCGGCGAAGCGGTACATCAGCGTGCGCCAGCTCCAGAAGCTGTCCTGCTGCTCGGCGCGGTGTTCGGTGAGGCCCGCGAAGGCGCGCTGGAAGGCGTGCGAGTGCAGGTTGGGCATGCCGGGGATCACGGGACCGCTCGCCGCCTGCGCGCCCGCGGGCGGTTGCGTTGCGGGCTGCACCTGCGTGAGCTGGCCGGCATCGTTCCACGTCAGCAGGACGTTCTTCGTCCAGCCGGCAGGCAGCAGCGCATCGGCTGCGAAGAGCGTGCGCGTCATGCGGCGTTCTCCACGGCGACGCGGCCCTGCCGCACCACGGTGCGCAACGGACGTTGCCCGAACCAGTAGGCCAGTTCGGCCGCATCGCGCACGTTCCACAGGACGAAGTTCGCGGGCATGCCGGGAGCGATCACGCCGTGGGTGGACGACAGGCCCAGCGCGCGCGCCGCATGCACCGTCACCCCGGCCAGTGCCTCGGGCACGGTCAGGCGGAACAGCGTGCACGCCATGTTGATCATCAGCAGCAGGCTCAGCGTCGGCGAGGTGCCGGGGTTGTGGTCGGTGGACACGGCCATCGGCACGCCCGCAGCGCGCAGCGCGGCGATGGGCGGCAGGTGCGTGTCGCGCAGCGTGTAGTAGGCGCCGGGCAGCAGCACGGCCACGGTGCCCGACTGGCGCATCGCCTCGATGCCGTCGGCCGACAGATGCTCGATGTGGTCGCACGAGAGCGCCCCGTAGCGCGCGGCCAGCGCGGCGCCGCCCATGTCCGAGAGTTGCTCGGCATGCAGCTTGACCGGCAGGCCCAGCGCCTTCGCGGCCTTGAAGACCTGCTCGGTTTCTTCGAGCGAGAAGGCGATGCGTTCGCAGAACACGTCCACCGCATCGACCAACCCTTCGGCCGCGAGCGCGGGCAGCATCTCGCGGCACACGAGGTCGATGTACTCGCCGCTGCGGTTCGCGTATTCCGGTGGCAGTGCATGTGCACCAAGGAAAGTGGTGCGCACGGTCACGCCATACGCTTCACCGAGACGGCGCGCCACGCGCAGTTGCTTTCGCTCATGTTCGAGCGAAAGGCCATAGCCCGACTTGATCTCGATGGCGCACACGCCATCGGCCAGCAGTTGTTCGAGGCGCACAGCAGCCTGCGCGAAGAGCGTGTCTTCATCCGCTTCGCGCGTGGCGCGCACCGACGAGACGATGCCGCCGCCGGCCTTGGCCACTTCTTCATACGTGGCGCCGGCGAGCCGCATCGCGAATTCGTTGGCGCGCTGGCCGCCGTAGACCAGGTGCGTATGGCAATCGACCAGGCCGGGTGTGACGAGTGCATCGCCGCCGTCGTGCACGGCGAGCCCAGCGAACTCTGCCGGCAGCGTGCTGCGTGCGCCGACCCAGCGGATCGCGCCTTGCGCCACCACGATGGCCGCTTCGGCACCGGCCTCCAGCGCAACGCCGGGCGCCGCATCGGGCGCGAGGCGCAGGCCGGTCCAGAGGCCGTCGGCCGATGGGAATTCGCTTGCAGGTTTCATCATTTTTTTCTTTCTGCAGGTGACGCAGGCACGATGCGAACCGCCATCAGCCGCGCGCCTTCGCTCGCCGGCGCGGCCTGCCACGCCTGCGCCGCGTCGGCCCAGCACAGGCCTTCGCCCTCTGTGCATGCCTCGTCATTCAATCGCCAAGCGCCGCGCAGCGCCAGCAGCACACCGTGCGGTGCCGCTTCGACGGTCGACGCGTGGTCCAGCACCTGCACATCGGCGCGCCACTGTCCGCGCCGCGTCATCACATTGAAGTCGTTCGACGCGCCGCCCAGCAGCGTGCAGTCGATCTCGTCGTCGCCGCTGAAGGCGAACGGCCGGTGCGGCACGTCGAGCCGATGCGCCACGCGCCCATCGTGCGTGAAGAGCTGCACCCCATCGCCTTCCAGCAGCGTGATGCTGCGATCGACGCCTGCGAACACCGAGAACGGCCCCGCCGCCGCGATGGTCGCGATGCTCACGCGCCAGCCGAAGCGGTCGAGCCCCGCGCCCTGCGGCCAGCTCGCGATCTCCTGCGTGGTGCCGCCACCGTTCTTCCACGGCGCGGCGGGCAGCGTGGTGCGAGAAAAACGAAGCACGCTCATCGCATCAGTCCGCCCTGGCGCAGCTTCTGCTCGAAGTGCCGCAGCACCAGCGTCATGGTTCCGGTCAGCACGAAGTACACGAGCGCAATCGCCAGGTACACCTCCAGCGACCGGTACGACACGCTGATGATCTTCTGCCCTTCGTGCATCACGTCATGGATGGTCAGCAGCGACACCAGCGCCGAGTTCTTGATGAGCGCGATGAACTCGTTGCCCAGCGGCGGAATCATGCGCACCACCGCCTGCGGCAGAACGATCTGCCGCATCGCCACGCCCGGCGTCATGCCGAGCGATTGCGCCGCCATGGTCTGGCCCTTGTCGATCGACTGGATCGCGCCGCGCACGATCTCCGACACGTAGGCGCCCGAGTACACGCCGAGCCCCAGCACGCCGCACAGGAAGGCCGGCAGCAGGATGCCGAAGTGCGGCAGGCCGAAGAACAAAATGAACAGCTGCACCAGCAGCGGCGTGCCGCGAATGGCCGCCACATACGCGGTGCACACGCCGTAGATCCAGCGCCGCTTCGGGTTCAGCCGGCCGATGCCGACCACGAGGCCCAGCACGCAGCCGAGTGCTAGCGCGCAGGCGGTGATTTCCACCGTGACGAGCGCACCGCGCAAGAGGTCGGGCCAGCCCTGCCAGACCGGCGAGAAATCGAAATCCATCGCGCGTTACTTTTCTTACTTGGCCGTGGCGCTGAACCACTTCTTCTCGATCTGCGCGTAGGTGCCGTCGGCCTTGAGCTTCTCGATCGCGCCGTTCACCGCCTTGGTGAGCTCGGGCGTGTCCTTGCGAATGGCCATGCCGTACTCCTCGGTGGTGATCTGCTCGGGCAGCACCTTCAGGCCGCCGCGCGTGCGCACGTACTGGTAGGCGGCGGGCTTGCCGGTGACGGCGGCGTCGGCGCGGCCGATGTCCACGAGGTTGAACATCTCCTGGTTCTTCTCGACTTCCATCAGCTGCACCTGCGGGTACTTTTCCTTCGTGAAGGCGACCGACTTGGTGCCCACCTGCACGCTGACCTTCTTGCCGTTGATGTCGGCCGGCGCCTTGATGGCGGTGTTGCCGTCCTTCACCATCACCACGAGGCCGCCCGCGTAGTAGGGCACGGTGAAGTCGACCACCTTCTTGCGCTCGTCGGTGATGTAGATGGCCGAAACGGCCATGTCGAAGCGCTTGGAAATCAGGCCCGGCACGAGCCCCTTGAAGTCGATGTCGATCCACTCGATCTTGCGGCCCATCGCCTTGCCGACGGCTTCGACCAGCTCCACGTCGAAGCCGGTGCGCTTGCCGTTCTCCACGAACTCCATCGGCGGGAAGGTGGCGTCGGTGGCCACGCGCAGCGGCTCGCCCTGCGCGTGCGCGGCGCCGGCGACACCGAGGAGAGCGAAGAGAGCGAGGCCGGAGAGTGCGGCGGCAACAAGGGTGCGACGGGTGTTCATGGTGAAGGCTTTCGTGGGTTTGAAAAAGGTAGGAACGACTGGCTACTGGAGCGCGCGCGAGATGCGGGCCGCCGTGACGACGGTCATGTGGAGCAATGCAGCTTCCATGCCCTCCACGCGCGTGAGCGGCGCCATGAGCGTGATCGCGCCGCGCAGTCGCCGGCCCGAAGCCAGCACCGGCGCGCTCGCGCCCCAGACGCCGGCATCGACCTCGCCCTGCGTCACGGCATGGCCGGCCTCGCGGATCGCATCGAGTTCGGCGGCGCGTTCGGCGCGGCGCTCGGCGCTCTCGCCGAGGCCATCGAGCAGGGCATCGCGCTGATCGAGCGGCAGATGCGCCAGCAGGCACTTGGCGCTGGCGCCGTCGCTGGCCGGAACGCTGCGGCCCCGGTCGAACGAGCAACGCAGCGAATGCTCGCTGTCGATCATCTCCAGGCACACCACGCGGTCGTTCACCGCCGTGACCAGCGCCACGCTTTCGTGGCTCTGCTGCACCAGCGCGCGCATGTCGGCGCGGGCCGCCATGACGAGGTCGGAGTTGCCGTCGAAGCCGCTCGCGAGCTGCACGCTCACCGGGCCCGGCGAGTAGCGCCCGTCCGACTCCATGACGAAGCCCCAGCGGCGCAGCGTGGCGATCTGCCGGTACAGCGTGCTCTTGACGAGGCCGGTGGCCTGCCCCAGCTCGGCCGCCGTCATCGCCACCTTGCTCTGCGCCAGCACCGACAGCACCTGCAGGGCGCGGTCGTTGTGGGCGGGGGCATCGGTCAGGGGCGTCATCGTGGGCTGTCGCTGGATGTCGAAAGTGGGAACCGGCGTGCAGTATCTTGCCCGCCGTTCCCACGTCCAAGCCTTGATTCCCATTCGGTGGGAATCAGCCTGTTTTTTCTTTCTACCTTCGTCTTACTGCCAACCCGCCTTCAACGCACCATCGGCAGCTTCAAGCCCCGCTTCTTCGCGGTGGCCACGGCGATGTCGTAGCCCGCGTCGGCATGGCGCATCACGCCGGTGGCCGGGTCGTTCCACAGCACGCGCTCGATGCGCTTGGCCGCAGCGTCGGTGCCGTCGCACACGATCACCACGCCCGAGTGCTGCGAGTAGCCCATGCCCACGCCGCCGCCGTGGTGCAGGCTGACCCAGGTCGCGCCGCCCGCGGTGTTGAGCAGCGCGTTGAGCAGCGGCCAGTCGGAGACGGCATCGGTGCCGTCCTTCATGGCTTCGGTTTCGCGGTTGGGGCTGGCGACCGAGCCGGTGTCCAGGTGGTCGCGGCCGATGACGATGGGCGCCTTGAGCTCGCCCGACTTCACCATCTCGTTGAACGCCAGGCCGGCGATGTGGCGCTCGCCCAGGCCCAGCCAGCAGATGCGCGCCGGCAGGCCCTGGAAGGCGATGCGCTCGCGTGCCATGTCGAGCCAGCGGTGCGTATGCGTGTTCTCGGGGAACAGCTCCTTGATCTTGGCGTCGGTCTTGTAGATGTCTTCCGGGTCGCCCGAAAGCGCGACCCAGCGGAACGGGCCCTTGCCTTCGCAGAACAGCGGCCGGATGTAGGCCGGCACGAAGCCCGGGAAGTCGAACGCGTTCTTCACGCCTTCGTCGAACGCGACCTGGCGGATGTTGTTGCCGTAGTCGACCGTGGGGATGCCCATGGCCTGGAAGTCGAGCATGGCCTGCACGTGCACGGCGCACGACTTGGCGGCGGCCTTCTTCAGTGCGTCGTGCTGCGAGACGTCCTTCATCGCGGCCTGCCACTGCGGCACGGTCCAGCCCGAGGGCAGGTAGCCGTTGATCAGGTCGTGCGCGGAGGTCTGGTCGGTCACGAGGTCGGGCTTGTGGCCGCCGGCCTTCGCGCGCTTCACGAGTTCAGGGAGGATGTCGGCCGCATTGCCCAGCAGCGCGATCGACACGGCTTCCTTCGCGTCGGTGTGCTGCTTGATCAGCTCGAAGGCATGGTCGATGTCGCGCGCCTGCTTGTCGACGTAGCGCGTGCGAAGGCGAAAGTCGATGCTCGACTGCTGGCACTCGATGTTGAGCGACACCGCGCCCGCCAGCGTGGCCGCGAGCGGCTGCGCGCCGCCCATGCCGCCGAGGCCCGCCGTCAAGATCCACTTGCCCGCGAGGCTGTTGTCGTAGTGCTGGCGGCCGGCTTCGACGAAGGTCTCGAAGGTGCCTTGCACGATGCCCTGGCTGCCGATGTAGATCCAGCTGCCCGCCGTCATCTGGCCGTACATGAAGAGGCCCTGGCGGTCGAGCTCGTTGAAGTGCTCCCAGTTGGCCCACTTGGGCACGAGGTTCGAATTGGCGAGCAGCACGCGCGGCGCGTTCTCGTGCGTCTTGAACACGCCGACGGGCTTGCCCGATTGAATGAGCAGCGTCTCGTCGTCGTTCAGTTCCTTCAGCGACGCGAGGATCTGGTCGTAGCACGCCCAGTTGCGCGCGGCGCGGCCGATGCCGCCGTACACCACCAGGTCCTGCGGACGCTCGGCCACCTCGGCATCGAGGTTGTTCTGCAGCATGCGGTAAGGCGCTTCGGTGAGCCAGCTCTTGCAGTTGAGCGTGCTGCCGCGCGGGGCGCGGATCACGCGCGTCGGGTCGTGGCGCGGATCGGCGACGGCGGGGTCGTTCAGGGCGAATTTTTCGGGAGCGTTCATGGCGTGGTTCTCCTATCTATCGGTGTGACGTTCTTACGAGTGACTGGGCAGGATTTCGAGCAGCGCGGCCGGCAGCTCGGCCTTCAGCGCCCACTGGCGCATGGCTTCGATGTCGGGGGCGAGGTAGCGGTCGCGCTCGAGGAACGCGACGTTCTGGCGGATGCGGGCGAATTCCGCTTCGACCAGCGGCGAGCTCTTGAGCTTGCGCTTGAGCTCGATGCCTTGGGCGGCGGCCATCGCTTCGATGCCGACGACGACGGCCGTGTTGTTGACCATGTCGCCCAAGCGCCGCGCGGCGAAGGTGGCCATCGAGACGTGGTCTTCCTGGTTGGCCGAGGTCGGCAGGCTGTCGACGCTGGCGGGGTGCGCAAGCGACTTGTTCTCCGAGGCGAGTGCCGCGGCCGTGACCTGCGCGATCATGAAGCCGGAGTTGAGGCCGCCGTCGCGCACCAGGAACGGCGGCAGGCCCGAGAGGCCGGTGTCGAGCAGCAGCGCGATGCGGCGCTCGGCGATGGCGCCGACTTCGCTCACGGCCAGCGCGATGATGTCGGCCGCGAAGGCGACGGGCTCGGCGTGGAAGTTGCCGCCCGAGATGACTTCACCGGTGTCGCAGAACACGAGCGGGTTGTCGGATGCGGCGTTGGCTTCGATGACGAGCACGCGCGATGCGTGTGCGAGGTTGTCGAGGCAGGCGCCCATCACTTGGGGAATGCAGCGCACCGAATACGGGTCTTGGACGCGGCCGCAGTCGGCATGCGACGGGACGATCTCGCTGCCTTCGAGCAAGGTGCGCACGGCGTCTGCGACGGCGATCTGGCCGGGCTGGCCGCGCGCTGCGTGGATGCGCGCGTCGAAGGGCTTGATCGAACCCTGGATCGCTTCGAGCGACAGCGCGCCCGACATCAGCGCGGCAGCGAACACGTCTTCCGCGCCGAACAACCCGGCAAGCGCCAGCGCGGTCGACACCTGCGTGCCATTGAGCAGCGCGAGGCCTTCCTTCGGCCCGAGCACGAAGGGTTCGAGGCCGATGCTGCGCATCGCTTCTGCGCCGCTGACGACCCTGCCGTCCGCCAGCGTCGCCTGGCCTTCGCCGATCAGCACGCAGGCCATGTGCGCGAGCGGCGCGAGGTCGCCCGACGCACCGACCGAGCCCTTGCACGGAATGCTCGGCGTGACGCCCGCGTTGAACAGCGCCAGCAGCGCATCGACCAGCGCGGGCCGCACGCCCGAGTGCCCGCGCGCCAGGCTCACCGCCTTGGTCGCGAGGATCATGCGCACCACCGGCGCGGCCAGCGGCTCGCCCGTGCCCACGCTGTGCGAGAGCACGAGGTTGCGCTGCAGCTCGGCCAGGTGGTCGTTGCCGATGCGCGTGCTCGCGAGCTTGCCGAAGCCGGTGTTGATGCCGTAGACCACCTGGTCGTTCTCGACGATGTGGCGCACCGCCGCCTCGGCCTTCGCCATGCCGTCCAGCACCGAAGGATCGAGCACGAGCCGCACGCCGCCGGCCTGGATGCGGCGCAGCATCGCAAGGTCGACCTTGCCGGGCGTGAGGGTCAGGGTGGCATCGGATGAAGCTTTGTGATTGCTTGGCATGTGAACCTGTCTATACAAGTAGTTGCGAGAGATAACGATCGGTCTGTGAGACGAAAAAAATCAGCCGAAGCTTGGGTTGCCGTCGGCTTTGAAGCGGCTGCCCAGGCTGTAGCGCGACGCTGGGTGCAGGCAGCGCACCCAGGTGACGGGCGTGTTGCGCGTCCAGGTGCGGCGCGTGAGCAGCAAGCAGGGGTCGGTGACTTCCATCGCAAGGCGCTCGGCCTGTTCGGCGTTGGGCAGCACCGCATCGACGACGTGCTCGATCTGGTCGAAGGGCACGTTGCGCACCAGGTATTCGCTGGGCGGCATCAGGGTGAAGTCCTGCTCGAGGTAATCGGGCACGACCTGCGGATTGACGTAGCGCTCTTCCAGCTGCACCGGCGTGTCGTTCTCCAGGTGCAGGCAGGCGCTGTGGAACACCGAATCGCCCGCGCGCAGGTCCAGCCATGCGGCCACGTCGGGCGAAGCGGCGATGCGCTCGACCGCGAGCATCTCGCAGCGGTAGTCATGGCCGCGCTGGCGGATTTCGCTCGCGATGTTGGCGATCTGCAGCAGCGTCGATTGCGGTTTGTTCTCCGCGACGAAACTGCCGACGCCGGCCACGCGCACGATGCGGCCCTGCTCCACCAGTTCGCGCAGCGCGCGGTTCACCGTCATGCGCGCCATGCCGAACTGTGCGACCAGCTCGTGCTCCGAAGGCAGGCGATGGCCGGGCGGCCAGGTGCCGTCCTGGATCTTGCGGGAGATGTGATCCTTGACTTGCGCGTAGAGCGCGAGGGTCGGCAGGTCGCGTTTCATCGTGCGCTGTTCAATGCTCGGCCGCGGCCATCGACTCGGCGCGGATCTCTTCGGTCAGGCGCGCCTTGATGTCCATGAACTCGGGCGAGGTCTTGATCGTGTAGCTGCGCGGATGCGGAAAGTCCACCGCGATCTCGGTCTTGATGCGCCCCGGCCGCGCGCTGAACACCGCCACGCGATTGGCCATGAAGATCGCCTCGTCGATGTCGTGCGTGACGAAGAGCACCGTCTTCTGCGCCGACTCCCAGATGCCGAGCAAGAGCTCCTGCATCAGCACGCGCGTCTGGTTGTCCAGGGCGCCGAAGGGCTCGTCGAGCAAGAGCATCTTGGGGTCGTTGGCGAGCGCGCGGGCAATAGCCGTGCGCTGCTGCATGCCGCCCGAGAGTTGCTTGGGAAAGTGGTGCTCGAAGCCGCGCAGGCCCACCTTGGCGATGAAGAACTCGCTGCGCTCCTTCTGGTCGGCCTCGCTCATGCCGCGCTCGCGCAGGCCGAAGCGGATGTTCTGCGCCACCGTGAGCCACGGAAAGAGCGTGTAGCTCTGGAACACCACGCCGCGGTCGGCGCCCGGGCCTTCGATGCGCTCGCCGTCGAGCATCACCTGGCCGGTCGTCGGAAAGTCCAGGCCGGCCACGATGCGCAGCAACGTCGACTTGCCGCAGCCCGACGGGCCGAGGATGGTGACGAAGTCGTTCTCCTTCACCTCGAAGTCGATGGGCAAGAGCGCTTGCGTGCTTTGACCTTTGGTGCCGGTGAAGACGCGCGAGACGCCTTGAATGGAAAGCTGGTTCTTCACAGTGCGGCCCATGCGAACAGACGGCGATTCATCGCCTTGAAAGCGAAGTCGGACAGGAGGCCGATGACGCCGATCACGATGATCCCGAAGATGATCTGCCCGGTGTTCAAGAGCGCCTGGCTGTCGGTGATCATGTGGCCGATGCCCGACGAAGAGCCGATCAGTTCCGCCACGATCACGTAGGTCCACGCCCAGCCGAGCACGAGGCGCAGCGTTTCGGCGATGCCCGGTGCGGCGCCCGGAATGAGCACGCGCGCCACGATGCCGCGGCTGTTCGCGCCCAGCGTGTAGGCGGCCTCGACGAGGTCGCGCCGCGCGCCGCCCACGGTCACGGCCACCATCAGCACGATCTGGAAGAAGGAGCCGATGAAGATCACCAGCAGCTTCTGCATTTCGCCCAGGCCCGCCCAGAGGATCAGGAGCGGAATGAAGGCCGAGGCCGGCAGGTAGCGGCAGAACGAGACGAAGGGCTCGAAGAAGGCCTCGACCGTTTTCCAGGTGCCCATCGCGATGCCCAGAGGCACCGCGAACACTGCGGCCAGCAGGAAGCCGCCGAACACACGCCACACGGTCATGCCGATGTCGCCGATGAAGCCGTACTCGGTGAAGAGCAGCCAGCCTTCCTTGACCATGGTCGGCGGGCTCGCGAGGAAGGTCGGCGACACGAAGCCGCCGAGCGTGGCGAGCGACCACACCAGCACGAAGACGACGAAGAAGCCGAGCCCCAGCAGCACGCGCGCACGCGCGCCGATGGGCTCGAGCGGCGCGAACGCGCGGCGGCGCACGGGCGCCGCGACGGGCTGGGAGGACGCGGCACCCGCCGATGCCGCGCGGGGCGGCACCTGCGGCAGCGCCTTACTTGACGTAGCTTGCATCGAAGGTGACTGCGTAGTCTTCAGGCGCCTTGCGGATCACGCCGGCTTCCAGAAGGATTGCCGCGGCTTCCTTCATGAAGGTGGTGAGTTCGCCTGCGAAGAACTTCTGGTTGGCCGCCTTGTCCTGCCAGCGCAGGTAGGCCGACGACTTGGCGAACTGCTCGCCGCTCTGCTTGACGGCCGAGCCCATGAGCTCGTTCGACTTGGCCGGGTCGGCCTTGATCATGTCCAGCGCATCGAAATACGACTTGGTGAGCGCCGCGGCCGCCTTGGGGTTGGCCTTGAGCCAGGTGGGCGCGCAGCCGACGGTGTCCATCACCATCGGGTAGTCGAGCGTGGTGGCCAGGATCTTGCCGGCGGCGGGGTTGGCGCGCACGGTCGAGAGGTAGGGCTCGTAGGTCATGGCGGCGTCGTTCTGACCGGCCACGAAGGCTTGGGCTGCGGGCTGCGGCTCGAGCGAGACGACCTTCACATCCTTCAGGGTCATGCCATTCTTGCTGAGCATCCAGGCCAGGCCGAAGTACGGCGCGGTGCCGGGGGCGCTCACGCCGATGGTCTTGCCCTTCAGGTCGGCGAAGGTCTTCACGTCGTTGCGCACCGCGATGCCGTCGGCGCCGTAGGACTTGTCCATCTGGAAGATCTGCACGATCGGCACGCCGTTGGCGTTCCAGGCGACGTGCGTTTCCACGGTGGTGGCCGCGCACTGGATGGCGCCCGAGGCCAGGGCCAGGTGACGGTCCTTCTGCGGGATCATCTTCAGTTCGACGTCCAGGCCGTTCTTCTTGAAGATGCCGGCCTTGTCGGCCAGCGAAAGCGGCGCGAAGCCGGTCCAGCCGGACATGCCGAGCGAGATCTTGGTGTCCTGGGCGGCGGCCGTTCCGGCCATGCCCGCTGCACATGCACCTGCTGCCAGCAGCGAAGCGACTTTCACAACTACCGTCTTGACCATGGGTACTCCTGGTTCCGTTTTTCAGATATGGCTCGGCGATGCGCCCCAGGGCCTGGGCTGCGCGCGCCTCGCATTGTTGCCAAGCGCCCCAACTTGTATATACAGGATAACCCGGGAGGGTCGTTTCGGTGCATTTCTTCAGGAAGATGCACCAGATTGCTGTCTAGACAAGAAAGGCGGCGGGACGGGGGTCTCCATTGCAAAGCTCGTGCCACAGTCATAACCGGGTGGCTGGGGGACAATCGACCGCCTCCCCCGCCAGCCCACCCTTCATCCCCTCCCGACGTCCGCCTCCGCAGCCCGTGTCCTCCCTCGCACCCCACCCCCTCGACGCTCCCGGCAGCAGCACCGCACCGGCCGAAATCCTCCACGAAGTCTTCGGCTATTCGCAGTTCCGCGGCGCCCAGCAGGACATCGTGGATCACGTGGTGGGCGGCGGCGACGCGCTGGTGCTGATGCCCACGGGCGGCGGCAAGTCGCTCTGCTACCAGATCCCGGCCATCGCGCGGCAGCGTGCGGGGCGCGGCGTCGCGGTGGTGGTGTCGCCGCTGATCGCGCTGATGCACGACCAGGTCGGCGCGCTGCACGAGGCGGGGGTGAATGCGGCGTTCCTCAATTCCACGCTCGACTGGGAGCAGACGCAGGACGTGGAGCGCCGCATGCTGCGCGGCGAGATCACGCTGCTCTATGCGGCACCCGAGCGCGTGAACACGCCGCGCTTCCTGTCGCAGCTCGATTCGCTCAAGGAGCGCGGCAAGCTCTCGCTGTTCGCGATCGACGAGGCGCATTGCGTGAGCCAGTGGGGCCACGACTTCCGCCCCGAGTACCGCGCGCTCACCGTGCTGCACGAGCGCTATCCGGGCGTGCCGCGCATCGCGCTCACCGCCACCGCCGACGACCTGACGCGCGCCGACATCGTCGAGCGGCTGCAGCTGGAAGAGGCGCGCCAGTTCGTCTCCAGTTTCGACCGGCCCAACATCCGCTACACCATCGTCGAGAAGAAGGACGCGACCACGCAGCTGCTGCGCTTCATCGAGCGCGAGCACGAAGGCGACGCGGGCGTGGTCTATTGCCAGTCGCGCAAGCGCGTGGAAGACCTCGCGACGACGCTGCAGGGCGCCGGCATCAACGCCCTGCCCTATCACGCGGGCCTGGACGCGGCGGTGCGCCAGAAGCACCAGGACCGGTTCCTGCGCGAAGAAGGCATCGTGATGGTCGCGACCATCGCCTTCGGCATGGGCATCGACAAGCCCGACGTGCGCTTCGTCGGCCATCTGGACATGCCCAAGAACATCGAGGGCTACTACCAGGAAACCGGCCGCGCAGGCCGCGACGGCGCCCCCGCCGACGCCTGGATGACCTACGGCCTGAACGATGTGGTGAACCAGCGCCGCATGATCGACGAGAGCCCGGCTGGCGAGGAGTTCAAGCAGGTGATGCGCGGCAAGCTCGATGCGCTGCTGTCGCTGGCCGAGGCGAGCGACTGCCGGCGCGTGCGCCTCCTGGGCTACTTCGGCGAGAAGAGCACGCCCTGCGGCAACTGCGACAACTGCCTGAATCCGCCGAACGTGTGGGACGGCACCGATGCCGCGCGCAAGCTGCTCAGCACCATCTACCGCGTGCAGCAGCTGAGCGGCATCAGCTTCGGCGCGGGGCACATCATGGACATCCTGCGCGGCAAGGAGACCGAGAAGGTCAAGCAGTTCGGGCACGAGCGCATCAGCACCTTCGGGCTGGGCGCGGAGTTCAGCGAAGTGCAGCTGCGCGGCGTGCTGCGCCAGCTGATCGCCACGGGCGCGCTGGCGGTGGATGCGGAAGCGTTCAATACGCTCAAGCTCACCGAGGGATCGCGCGCGGTGCTCAAGGGCGAGGCGAACGTGACGCTGCGCGAATCCATCTCGTCACCGGCCGAGCGCAAGCCGCGCCGCGAGAAGGTCGCCAAGGGCGCGCCTTCGCCGGCCGCCGCCAAGCTCGACGACACCGGCAAGAAGCGCTTCGAGGCGCTCAAGGCCTGGCGCGGCGAGGTGGCCAAGGAGCACAACCTGCCGGCCTATGTGATCTTTCACGACGCCACGCTGGCGTCGATCGCCGAGCGCGCACCAGCGACGCTCGAGGACCTGCAGGGCATCAGCGGCATCGGCACCAAGAAGCTCGAGGCTTACGGCACCGAGGTGCTGCGCGTGTGCTCGGCGTTTTGAAAAGGCTCACCCCCAGGCTTCGCGCACTTCGTGTCGCTTCGCCAACCCCCTGCCCGGGCAACACCTGCGGCCCGGCGAAGCCGGTTCCGCGGCGTTTCCCCTGTTGCGAGTTCAGTTCGCAGTTGCGGGCAGGGTGATCGGCACGGGCCGCGTGAGCAGGTCGACGAAGAGCTCGAAGAAGCGCGGGTTGTCGAAGCGCTGCACCACCGTCATCTTCTGCAGCGTCGGGCCCGCGGGCTGCGAGGCGTAGCCGATGGAGCGGCCGTTGTCGGCGGCGCCCGGCTTGGCGACCACGTCGACGTAGCGCTCCACCGTCTTGGTGGCGTAGGTCGGGTCGATCAGGTAGGCGAGCGTGAGGGTGTCCCAGATGTTCTGCGTGTAGTCCGGGTTGTTCTCGAAGCCGTTCGTGCCGCTGAAGCCATAGCCGTTGAGCTTGCGGAACACTTCGGTCACGGCGGTCGGCTTGGCCGGGTGGGCGATGCGGTCGTACACCGGCTTGGTGAGGAACACGGTGTCGGTCACGTCCAGCGGCACGATCACCTGCGGGATCGGCAGGCGCACCACGAACTGCGCGGCATCGGGGTCGAACCACCAGTTGAACTCGGCCGTCTTGGTGGTGTTGCCAGCCACGTCGACGGCGCCGCCCATGTAGATGATCTTCTTGATCAGCGGCACGATCTCGGGGCTCTTTTTCACCGCGCGCGCGATGTTGGTGAGCGGGCCGATCGCCAGGATGGTGACTTCGTTCGGGTTGGCCTTCACCGTGTCGATGATGAAGTCGACCGCGCTCTTGCGCTGCACCAGCGTGTGGGTGGCAAAGCCGTCGGGCGAGGGCTTCAGGTCGGCGTCCGTCTTGGGCTCGGGGCCGCTCCAGGCGCCCAGGTAGCCGTCGTTGCTCGCACCTGCGGCCATTTCGGCCTCGACGTCGGCGAAGGTGTGGTTGAGCGCATAGTTCTCGCCCACGTACACGCCGATGCGATCGCCCACGCCGAGCCGCTCCACCGACATCAGCGCATCGGCCACGCCTTGCTTGAGCCACTGGTTGCCCGAGACCACGCTGATGCCCATGACCTGGACCTTGCCCTCCGCCTGCAGCTGCGCGGCCATGACGCCGAGCTGGCCGTCGTCGCTCATGGTGTTGTAGTCGCTGTCGATGATGATCTTCTGCGCGGGCGGCGGCGTTGCGCCGAAGCCGGGCGCGAGCCCGAAACCGCCGTTGCCGTCGCCGCCGCCACCACAACCCGCCAGTACGGCGACGACGATGAGGGTGAACACCGTCCCGATCCATTTGCGCATCTGCTTCTCCTAAGAATTTGGTTTTCAGTCGAGGCCACTGAAATACAAACGTTTGCGCAAACCTTTGCGCAAACGTTTGCCTAACTCTAAATGCCGAAGCGCATGCATGGCAAGGTGCTGTGGCTAGGGGTTTTCCGCGAGGCCGTGCGAAGCGGCCACGGGCGCCCGTCGATTCCCTGTCAGCCCGCGCTGGGCGGAGGGTCGATCAGGCGGTTCTCGCGCAGCGGCGAGCGGTTCAGGAGGGCCGGCTGTTCCTCCTCGGGCCCGACCTGGGCCTTGTCCAGGCCGGTGCCCGGCGCGGCCTTGGCCGATGCCGCCGGCACGGGGCACGCGCCGGCACTGCGCAGCGCAAGCGCCGCGGCCAGCCGCGCCTCGGCGGGGTCGCCCAGCGGGTGGTCGAAGTCGTCGGCCACGGTGCAGTTGGCATTGGGCGCGAAGCCGTCGCCGTAGTCGCCGAAGCCCGCCTGGTTCACGCCCTTGAACTGGATCGCGAAGTAGGTGGTGCCGCAGTTGTCCTGCGGGTAGAAGCCGTAGGGCTTGCCGCAGGTGGTGCCGCCCACGAGGTTGACCGTGACGCCGATGCCGCGCAGGCTGTTGATCACCGACTCGCTGGCCGAGCAGGTGTCGGGGCTGGTCAGCACGGTGACGCGCGAGAGGCCGAGCGTGGGCAGCGGCTGGTTGGTGCGGCTGGTGCCCAGGAACGGCGTGAGGGCCTGTGCGAGCGTGAGGCGGAACGGGTTCTTGTCGTTGAAGCTCAGCAGCTCGAAGGTCTTGCCGCCCGTCTGGCCGGGCCCGGCCACCATGTACGCCAGCCGGCTCGCGATATTGAGCTGGCCGCCGCCGTTGTAGCGCATGTCCAGCACCAGGTCCTGGATGCCGCCGTTCTCCTTGAGCTTGTTCACCGCCGCGATGAGCTGCGCCTCGGAGGTCGTGATGTGGTCGTTGAACAGCAGGTAGCCCACGCGGTTGCCCGGATCGCCGATGGTCTTGACGTTCTGGACGGGCGTGCGCGTCACTTGGGCGGCCGTGAGGTCGATGGTTCGCGTCGCGCTGCCTTCCTGCAGCTTGAAGGTGTGCGTCTCGCCAGCTGCTTGCGGCGAGATGCCGCGGTTGATCACCGCCGTGTTGGTGCCGTTGAGCACGTCGATGCCGTCGATCTCCAGAATCTTTGCACCGCGCGCGATGCCTTGGGCCGCGGCAGGCGAACTGGCGTGCGGCTCGACGAAGGCCACGCGCAGGTCGCGGTTCGGACGGGAACTGCGCACGAACGCGAACTCGATCCCGTAGCCCGGCGAGACGCCGGCCTGCGACAGCTGGCGGTACACCTCGGTGTCGTAGATGTAGTGGAAGCGGTCCTTCGCCCGGCCCGAGGGCGAGGTGGTGGCCGGCGTCTTGAGCACGTTGAAGAAGGCGACGGGCGTCGCGTAGTCGGCCGCCTTGAGCGTGGTCGGCACCTCGTTGTACCAAAGGTAGGTTTCGTCGATCCAGCTGCGCACCCAGTTCTTTTCGTTGTCGACGGTGCCCGCGTTGTCGGGGTAGGCGCCCCCCGTTTCGGGGTTGATGCCGCGGCGCGGCGCGGCGCACAGGCCGGCAGCCTCCGAGGAGGGGGCGAAGCCGCCATTCCCGCCACCGCCGTCGGTGGGCGGATTGCCCGTGGGTGGCGGCCCGCCGACGATCGGAAAGCCGCCGCCGCCTCCTCCGCCCCCGCCTCCACCGCCGCAACCCGCCAGGAGGCCGGCCACGGCGAGCGCCGCCGCGGCCGCCCACGCGCCGGGACGCGGCAACTGCCGCAGGTCTGTGTTGCGAAAGCCCATGGATGTCCTCCTCGTGCCCGCGACGGCGGACACGCCCGCTTGTTGATCTTTACTGGACGAAGCCCATGCCGCGCGATTCGCGAACTTCGGGCTTGATGCGGTGCTCGGCCTCGAGCTGGTCGAGAAACTCCGTCGCCGAGAACTCGACCGCGAGGATATCGGTCTGGCGTTTCACCGCCGCGAAATCCCCCGGGCACAACTGTGCCAATTGCGCGAGCCGCGTTTTCGCTTCGCCGGTCAGGAGCGCCGCATCGCCCGCCAGCGCCTCGGTCACGAACATGCGTTCGCGCTGCACGGCCGTGAGCGGCTTGAACTTGATCTTGAAGGTGAAGCGCCTGAGCGCCGCCTGGTCGAGCCGCTCGAGCAGGTTGGTGGTGCAGACGAACACGCCGTTGAAGCGCTCCATGCCCTGCAGCATCTCGTTGACCTCGGTGACTTCGTAGGTGCGCTGCGCGCCGCGCCGGTCCTGCAGGAAGGAGTCGGCCTCGTCCAGCAGCAGCACGGCCTTCTCGGCCTCGGCCTCCTTGAACATGGCGGCCATGTTCTGCTCGGTCTCGCCGACGTACTTGCTCATGAGGTCGCTGGCCTGCTTGATGATGAGCGGCCGGCCCACGGCCCGCGCGATGTGCTCGGCCAGCGCCGTCTTGCCGGTGCCCGGCGCGCCGTAGAAGCACAGCGTGCCGTGGCCGCGGGCCTTGAGCGCCTCGGCGATGCGCGGGATCTCGAAGCGGGTCTCCACGTTGAGCATGTCCAGGTCGTAGGTGGTGACGTTGCGGCGCTCGCCGCGGCCGGTGTCCAACGTGCCCAGCGCCAGGTCGGCGTTGCGCAGCTGCCGCTCGATGAGGCCTTCCATCGAGGCGTCGTCGGTCTTGGCGAGCCCTGCGAAGCGCACCGCGGTGCGGATCTGCGCGGGCGTGAGGCCCTTGCGCTCGGCCAGCTTGGCGGTGAAGGCCTCGGACACCACGACGCCTTCGAGCGTCTTCTTCACGAGCTGCTCGCGCGCGCCGGGCGGCGGCGACTTGAGTTCCAGGTGGTAGGCGAAGCGGCGGCGGAACGCAGGGTCGATCTGCTCGATGCGGTTGGTGACCCACAGCGTGGGCACGGGGTTGGCCTCCAGGATCTGGTTGACCCAGGCCTTGCCGCTCACGCTGCCGCTGGTGGACGCCGGAATCTGTTCGGCGCGCGCCATGAATTGCGCGGCCTCGGTGCTGATCGGCGGGAACACGTCCTCGACTTCGTCAAACAGCAACGCGGCCTGCGCGCTGCCCTTCAGGAACACCTGCGCGATCTGCAGCGAGCGGTAGCGATCGCGGCCGCTCAAGGAGTTGCCGTCGCGATCGGCGTATTCGACCTCGAAGAGCTCCAGTCCCGCAGCTTGCGCAACCACTTTCGCGAGCTCGGTCTTGCCGGTGCCGGGCGGGCCGTAGAGCAGCACGTTGACGCCGGGCTCCTTGCGCGCAACGGCGGCGCGCAGCAGCGTGACGAGCATCTGCGCGTCTTCTTCGACGAAGGAAAAATCGTGCGGCGTGAGCGCGCTCTTGGCCGAAGGCCGCGTGAACACCGCCATCAACTCGTTGTGGTCGCGGTACTCGCGCATCAGCACCGGCGGCAGCTTCTCGCTGACCTTCATGAGGTCGGCCAAGTCGGTGATGTTGTGCTCGGAGATCAGGTTCTCGACGAGGCCGATGCGCTCCAGCCGCGAGCCTGCGCGCAGCGCCTCGCCCACTTCGCTCGCGTTGACGCCCGCGATGTCGGCGATGGCGGCGTAGGCCTCGGGCGCGTTGTTGACCTTGAACTCGACCAGGAGGGAACGCAGGTCGCGCTGATAACGCGCGAGCGTGCCGTAGAGCAGCAGCGCGCGCTCGGCCTTGTTGAGCTGCAGGAGGCCCGCGAGCGCATCGATGTTCTTCTCGACCAAAGTCGATTGCTTGCGCAGGGCATGCGTGAGCCAGTCGCGCGTGACGGCGAGCACCGAGAGCAGGTCTTTCGGCTGGTCCTTCGCGTATTCGTCCAGGTAGAAGAAGAGCGTGCCTTCTTCATACGGGCCGCGCCAGACGCCGTGGCGTTCGAGCAGCGTGCGGCCGTCGAAATTCTCCACGCCCTTCCATGCTTCGTTGCCCGCGCAGCGTCGGCCGAGGAATTCGCGCAATCGCTGCAATACCGCGACGGGCCACACGAGGTGGCGCCCCGTGAGCGAGAGCAATCCGTTGATATCGCGCCGCACATTGAAGCGCGGCCCCTGCTTGGCGGCGAGCGTGAGCACGAAGTGCGAGCACATGAGCTCGAGCACCGGCGCTTCCTTCAGGCCAGGCGAAGGCAATGCCTGCCCGCGCACGGCAGCAGCCACTGCATCGACACCCGCACGCTTGACCATCAGGCAACCTCCGATGAGGAATTTCGTGGAGAGACCATAACGCAGACTTTTGGCTTCGGGAAGACGCCGAAAGGGTAAAAACCCTGATCCGGCCGTTCCACCCCCACAATGCGCGCCATGGTTGGAATCGAAGAAATCCGGCGCGCCGCGGTGCGCCTTGAGGGGCAGGTGCTCAATACGCCCTGTGTCGAGTCACGCACGCTCTCCGAAATCGTCGGTGCGCAGGTGTTCCTGAAATTCGAGAACCTGCAGTTCACATCCTCGTTCAAGGAGCGGGGTGCGTGCAACAAGCTGGTCGATCTTTCGGCGGCGGGCACGCGCGGTGTGATCGCCATGTCGGCCGGCAACCATGCACAAGGTGTGGCCTATCACGCGCAGCGGCTCGGGCTCCGGGCCCTCATCGTGATGCCGCGCTTCACGCCTGGGGTGAAGATCGAGCGCACCCGCGGCTTCGGCGCCGAGGTGGTGCTGCACGGGGACACGCTCGATGCAGCCCGTGCCCATGCCCTGGAACTGGCCGAACGCGAAGGGCTGACCTTCGTGCATCCCTACGATGACGAGGCCATCATCGCCGGCCAGGGCACGGTGGCGCTGGAGATGCTCGACGTGGTGCCGGACCTGGACACGCTGGTCGTCGCGGTCGGCGGCGGCGGGCTGATCGCCGGCATGGCGGTCGCGGCGCGCGATCGCAAGCCGGGCATCGAGATCGTCGGCGTGCAGACCACGCGCTTCCCGGGCATGGTGAATGCCATCAAGGGCACGCACCACGTGCAGGGCAAGAGCACCATCGCCGAAGGCATCGCGGTGGGCACGCCGGGCGTGCTGACGCAGGAAATCATCGCGAGCAAGGTCGACGACCTGCTGCTAGTGGACGAAGGCGACATCGAACAGGGCGTGCTGATGCTGCTGGAGATCGAAAAGACCCTTGTGGAAGGTGCGGGTGCGGCCGGCCTTGCGGCGCTGATCCGGCATCCGGAGCGCTTCAAGGGCAAGCGGGTGGGGCTGGTGCTGTCGGGCGGCAACATCGATCCGCTGCTGCTCGCGGCCATCATCGAGCGCGGCATGGTGCGGGCCGGGCGGCTGGCGCGGGTGCGGGTGAGCGCGCGCGACGTGCCGGGCTCGCTGGCCGAGATCACGGCCACCGTGGCCGAAGCGGGTGCTAACGTCGATGAGGTTCATCACCAGCGCGCGTTCACGATGCTGGCAGCCCAGAACGTCGACATCGAACTGGTCCTGCAGACCCGCGGCCGGGCCCACCTGGCCAGCGTCCTCATGGCCCTGAAGGACGCCGGCTTCGAGGCCGAGGAGCAACATTGAGAGCGCGAGAGGGGCTCGCAACCCCCTAGACCGCTCCGCGGAGCCCCGCCGGTAAAATGCCGGCAGTTTTGTCATTTGTGTATTCGAGGTACTTCCCGATGTCCAACCCCACTCCCGTCGAGCCCGGCCACGCCGCGGCCACCGAACATGACGCCGTCGAATCGGTCGTTCACCTGATGCCGCTCGTGCTGCCGCTCGCTGGCGGCGTGCTGATGCTCCTGCTGGCATCCATCGCTGTCTACTTGGCCTGACAGCCTGTTGGGCTGTCGTCCGCGGGCGGTGCGGCCCGCGGCGGCGCAATCTCCCTTCGCGAAACGTTTTCTCAAACGGACCTCCGCGCCCACGCAGGCACGGCGTCCCGTTCGGAAAGACGATTTTTCAACTTAGGAGATTTCCGATGAACGCACCCACGATGAAGGGCCTCGCCATTCAGGCGCCCTCATACGTCAAGAACGCGAAACTGATTGCCTGGGTGGCCGACATGGCCGCGCTGTGCAAACCCGAGGCCGTCTACTGGTGCGACGGCAGCAAGGAAGAGTACGACCGCCTCTGCCAGCAACTGGTCGATGCGGGCACCTTCAAGAAGCTCAACCCTGCCAAGCGGCCCAACTCGTTCCTGGCGGTGTCCGACCCGACCGACGTCGCGCGCGTCGAGGACCGCACCTTCATCTGCTCCAACGAGAAGGAAAGCGCCGGCCCGACCAACAACTGGATGGCGCCCGCCGAGATGCGTGCGACGCTGCAGCCGCTCTTCGACGGCTGCATGAAGGGCCGCACGATGTATGTGGTGCCGTTCAGCATGGGCCCGCTGGGTTCGCCGATCGCGCACATCGGCATCGAGCTCTCCGATTCGCCCTATGTGGCAGTCAACATGCGCATCATGACCCGCATGGGCCAAGCCGTGTACGAGGTGCTGGGCGCCGACGGCGAATTCGTGCCCTGCGTGCACACCGTGGGCGCGCCGCTCGAAGCCGGGCAGAAGGACGTGTCCTGGCCCTGCAACAAGACCAAGTACATCGTTCACTACCCCGAGACGCGCGAGATCTGGAGCTACGGCTCGGGCTACGGCGGCAACGCGCTCCTGGGCAAGAAGTGCTTCGCGCTGCGCATCGCCTCGAACATGGGCCGCGACGAAGGCTGGCTGGCCGAGCACATGCTGATCCTGGGCGTGACGAACCCCGAGGGCAAGAAGTACCACGTGGCGGCTGCTTTCCCGAGCGCCTGCGGCAAGACGAATTTCTCGATGCTGGTGCCGCCCGCCGGCTTTGAGGGCTGGAAGGTCACGACCATCGGCGACGACATCGCCTGGATCAAGCCCGGCAAGGACGGCCGCCTGTACGCGATCAACCCCGAAGCGGGTTACTTCGGCGTGGCGCCTGGCACCAACATGCTGACCAATCCGAACTGCATGGACAGCCTGAACCACGACGTGATCTTCACGAACGTGGCACTCACCGACGACGGCGACGTCTGGTGGGAAGGCATGGAGCAGGACACCAGGACGCTGCCCGCGCACCTGACCGACTGGCAGGGCAAGGACTGGACGCCGCAGATCGCCAAGGAAACCGGCGCGAAAGCGGCGCACCCGAACTCGCGTTTCACCGTGGCCGCGACCAACAATCCGGCGCTGGACGACGCGTGGGACGATCCGAAGGGCGTGGCGATCGACGCCTTCATCTTCGGCGGCCGCCGTTCGACCACGGTGCCGCTGGTGACCGAGGCGCGCAATTGGGTCGAAGGCGTCTACATGGCAGCCACGATGGGGTCCGAAACCACGGCAGCGGCCGGCGGCCAGCAAGGCGTGGTGCGCCGCGACCCGTTCGCCATGCTGCCGTTCGCCGGCTACAACATGGCCGACTACTTCCAGCATTGGCTCAACGTGGGCAAGAAGCTGGAGGCTTCGGGCGCCAAGCTGCCGAAGATCTATACGACCAACTGGTTCCGCAAGGGTGCCGACGGCAAGTTCGTCTGGCCTGGCTATGGCGAGAACATGCGCGTGCTGAAGTGGATGATCGATCGTGTCGAAGGCAAGAAGACCGAAGGCATCGAACACATCACCGGTGTGAGCCCGCGTTATGAAGATCTCAATTGGACGGGGCTGGAATTCAGCGCCGAGCAATTCGCCACGGTAACCAGCATCGACAAGGCTGCCTGGCAAGCCGAGCTGAAGTTGCATGCGGAACTGTTCCAGCAGCTGTCGCATCACCTGCCGAAGGAGCTGCCGGAAACCAAGGCAGCCATTGAACAACGCTTGGCTGCCTGATCTTCAGCAGCTTTAAATAATTAAAGCCCGGTGGATTGCTCCACCGGGCTTTTTTATTGGTCGATTGCTTCAAGCTACTCGCTGGAATATTCGCCCTTTAGCATTGAATAAAGGCGCTTGCCGCAAAGCAAAAAACCCCAGTCATTGCTGACTGAGGTTTTCTGGGCTGTAAGAGCCTGACGATGACCTACTTTCACACGGGAACCCGCACTATCATCGGCGCTGAGTCGTTTCACTGTCCTGTTCGGGATGGGAAGGAGTGGTACCAACTCGCTATGGTCATCAGGCATAAAGGGTTGTCTGGTTGATCACGCGATCAATCAGACGAATTCATAGAGTTTGGAATCAGCATGCAATTGTCTTGCACTGGCTTGAATGTATTTTGAATGCGTCAACTTGGCATAACACCTTGATCTGTATTTTGATCAAAGTTATAGGGTCAAGCCTCACGAGCAATTAGTATCAGTTAGCTTAACGCATTACTGCGCT
>NZ_FOXJ01000007.1 GCF_900115685.1 Variovorax sp. 770b2
AGACCGACCTGATCGTGCTGCACTCGATCAGCCTGCCACCCGGCGAATACGGCGGCGATGCGGTGCAGCGGCTCTTCACCAACCAACTCGACTGGGATGCGCACCCCTACTTCCAGTCGATCCGCGGCATCGAGGTGTCCTCGCATTTCTACGTGCGCCGCAATGGAGACCTTTGGCAATTCGTGAGCTGCGACGAACGCGCGTGGCATGCGGGCGTGTCGTCGTGGCGCGGCCGCGGCAACTGCAACGACGACTCGATCGGCATCGAGCTCGAGGGCCTCGAGGGCCAGACCTTCGAAGCCGCGCAGTACGAGACGCTGGCCAGCCTGTGCCCCGCGATCGCGCAGCACTACGCCATCGCGCATATCGCCGGTCACGAGCACATCGCACCGGGCCGGAAACAGGACCCCGGCGCGGGCTTCGATTGGCGATTGCTGCACGCGCAACTGGGCTGGAAATCACAGATGTTTCCCCCATCTGTGATGGAGCGCTAATTTTTTCAATCGCGTGACGCCTCGCGATGCCCTGCCCTTCGGCCGCATCGCTCTCGAGAATGCAAATGTGAACCGCAGCAACCATGCGCCTTGCAGGCTCAAAAGAGCTCGCAAGCCACGTCCCATGCGGGTTGCGCGACCATAGGCCAGTATTCACGCGGCATCGCCAGCCATGGCCTATGCCTAGAGAGATACCCGCAGTAGGTGAACCACTCACAAAACACTACCTGTAGTGGCTTGTAGACCCCTGGCACCCTAGATATAGTGTCTTCCGTCCGGTCAACAACGCCGGCGCGGCGCCCAGCCAAGGCGTCGCCACCCAACAAGAATTGCCAACCGAGAGGAAGCGAATGCAAACAGCCCTGAACACCCCATCGACCCCGCGTGCCGTTCCCTCGACGCCACCGCAGCAGCAGCGAGACACCGCTGGCTCGCCCACTGGCCAGAACCTCGCGCACTACCAGATCATCCGCCGCAACGGCGCCGTCGTTCCCTTCGAGCCGAACAAGATCGCCATCGCGATGATGAAGGCCTTCCTGGCCGTGCACGGCACCCAGGGCGCGGCTTCGGCCAGCGTGCGCGAGACGGTCGACGTGCTCACGCAAGGCGTGATCCGCGCCATGGTGCGTTCGCGTCCGGGCGGCGGCACCTTCCACATCGAAGACGTGCAGGACCAGGTCGAGCTCGGCCTGATGCGCGGCGGCCACCATGAAATCGCCCGCGCCTACGTGCTGTACCGCGAACGCCGCACGCAGGAGCGTTCCAAGCAGGGCGAACACGAAATGCCCGCCGTGCAGACGCTGCACGTGCTGGACAACGGCGAGCGCGTCGAGCTCGACCTGAACCAGTTGAAGGGCCTGATCGAATCGGCCTGCGAAAACCTGGGCGACAGCATCACTGCCGCGCCCATCGTCGCCGAGACGATGCGCAACCTGTACGACGGCGTGCCGCTCGACGAGGTCTACAAGGCCTCGATCCTGGCGGCCCGCACGCTGATCGAGAAAGACCCCGACTACACCTTCGCCACCGCGCGCCTCTTGCTGCACACGATCTTCAAGGAGATCGTCGGCCGCGAAGTGATGCCGGTGGACCGTGCCACGGCCTATGCCGACTACTTCCCGCAGTTCATCAAGAAGGGCGTCGAGAACGAACTGCTCGACGAGAAGCTGCTGCAGTACGACCTGCCCCGCCTGGGCGCCGCGCTCAAGGCCGAGCGCGACCTGCAGTTCGACTACCTCGGCCTGCAGACGCTGTACGACCGCTACTTCCTGCACGTGCGCAAGGCCCGCATCGAACTGCCGCAGGCGTTCTTCATGCGCGTGGCCATGGGCCTGTCGCTCGGCGAAATCGACCGCGAAGCGCGTGCCATCGAGTTCTACGAAGTGCTGTCGTCGTTCGACTTCATGTCGAGCACGCCGACCCTCTTCAACGCCGGCACGCTGCGCTCGCAACTGTCCAGCTGCTACCTCACCACCGTGCCCGACGACCTGGACGGCATCTACGAGTCGATCAAGGAAAACGCGCTGCTCTCCAAGTTCGCGGGCGGCCTGGGCAACGACTGGACCCGCGTGCGCGCGCTCGGCAGCCACATCAAGGGCACCAACGGCGAATCGCAGGGCGTGGTGCCGTTCCTGAAGGTGGTGAACGACACCGCCGTGGCGGTGAACCAGGGCGGCAAGCGCAAGGGCGCGGTCTGCACGTACCTGGAATCGTGGCACCTGGACATCGAGGAGTTCCTGGAACTGCGCAAGAACACCGGCGACGACCGCCGCCGCACGCACGACATGAACACGGCCAACTGGATCCCCGACCTGTTCATGCGCCGCGTGATGGAAAAGGGCACCTGGACGCTGTTCTCGCCCTCCAACGTGCCTGACCTGCACGACCTGTTCGGCGCCGACTTCGAGAAGGCCTACGTCGCCTACGAAGAGAAGGCCGCCCGCGGCGAGATCAAGCCCGCGCGCACCATCCAGGCCTCGGACCTGTGGCGCAAGATGCTCACGATGCTGTTCGAAACCGGGCATCCGTGGATCACGTTCAAGGACGCCTGCAACGTGCGCTCGCCGCAGCAGCACGCGGGCGTCGTGCACTCGTCGAACCTGTGCACCGAGATCACGCTGAACACCAGCGACACCGAAACGGCCGTCTGCAACCTGGGTTCGGTGAACCTGCTGCAGCATCTGAAGGACGGCAAGGTCGACCAGGAGAAGCTCAAGCGGACGATCTCGACCGCGATGCGCATGCTGGACAACGTGATCGACATCAACTACTACGCCGTGAAGAAGGCGCGCGACTCGAACCTGCGCCACCGTCCGGTGGGCCTGGGCCTCATGGGCTTCCAGGACGCGCTGTACGAACTGCGCATTCCCTACGCCTCGCAGGAAGCCGTGCAGTTCGCCGACGAGTCGATGGAAGCCATCTGCTACCACGCCTACTGGGCCTCGACCGACCTGGCCAAGGAACGCGGCAAGTACTCCAGCTACAAGGGCTCGCTGTGGGACAAGGGCATCCTGCCGATCGACACGCTCGACCTGCTCGAGCAGGCACGCGGCGGCTACGTCGAGGTGGACCGCTCGGCCACGCTCGACTGGGACGCGCTGCGCCAGAAGATCAAGGCCGACGGCATGCGCAATTCGAACTGCGTGGCCATCGCACCGACGGCGACCATCTCGAACATCATCGGCGTGGACGCCTCGATCGAGCCGTGCTTCGGCAATCTCTCGGTCAAGTCGAACCTGTCGGGCGAATTCACCGTGATCAACCACTACCTGGTGCGCGACCTGAAGCGCCTGGGCCTGTGGGACGACGTGATGGTGATGGACCTGAAGCACTTCGACGGATCGCTGCGTCCCATCGACCGCGTGCCGCAGGACGTGAAGGCGCTCTACGCCACCGCGTTCGAAGTGGAAACCACGTGGCTGGTCGAAGCCGCCTCGCGTCGCCAGAAGTGGATCGACCAGGCGCAGTCGCTCAACATCTACATGGCTGGCGCATCGGGCAAGAAGCTGGACGACACCTACAAGCTCGCATGGCTGCGCGGCCTGAAGACCACGTACTACCTGCGCACGCAGAGCGCGACGCACGCCGAGAAGTCGACGGTGCAATCGGGCCGTCTCAACGCGGTGTCGTCGGGCAACGACGCACCCTCGGGCATGAGCGCACTCGAAGCCGCCGCTGCTGCAGCGAAGGCACAGATGAGCGCGATGCCCGCCACCGACATCGCCTTCTGCGGTGTGGACGATCCGACCTGTGAAGCGTGCCAGTGACACGCCGGTGCTCGCGACAAGAAAGAGTCAGTTGAGTCAGTGAGGTGCATGCGAAAGTCGTGCGACGTTCAAGCAATGAAGCCATTGACTGACATCGCGCGATGCATGCGAGCAACATAACAACCACATAAATGGAGCGCGATGTGAACGAGCACTTTGCAACTCACATCGTTACTCCGATAATTTGAGCATTGGATTTTTCTATGTTGACCTGGGACGAAGAAGTCAAGCCCTCCTTACCAAAGGATATGCAACAAGGATTGCAGCACCACAACGCATCGACCAGCGGCTTGCCCGCAGGCCGTTCGGTGGACGCTCCGACTTCGTCGATTGCACAACCCGCATCGTCTGCCCCGCGCACGCTCGATGACGGCGCCGCCGCACCGCTGCGTCAGGTTGCTCCCGCTTCGGTTCCCGTCGTGGCGCAACGCGTCAAGGCCTCCGACAAGCGCATCATCAACGGCCAGACCGACGTCAACCAGCTGGTGCCGTTCAAGTACAAGTGGGCCTGGGAAAAATACCTCGCCACCTGCGCCAACCACTGGATGCCGCAGGAAGTGAACATGACGCGCGACATCGCGTTGTGGAAAGACCCGAACGGCCTGACCGAAGACGAACGCCGCATCGTCAAGCGCAACCTCGGCTTCTTCGTGACCGCCGACTCGCTGGCCGCCAACAACATCGTGCTGGGCACCTACCGCCACATCACGGCCCCCGAATGCCGCCAGTTCCTGCTGCGCCAGGCCTTCGAGGAAGCGATCCACACGCACGCGTACCAGTACATCGTCGAGTCGCTCGGCCTGGACGAGAGCGAGATCTTCAACGCCTACAACGAAGTGCAGTCGATCCGCGAGAAGGACCAGTTCCTGCTCCCGTTCATCGACGCCATCAGCGACCCGCACTTCAAGACCGGCACGCACGAGACCGACCAGACGCTGCTCAAGTCGCTCATCGTGTTCGCCTGCCTGATGGAAGGCCTCTTCTTCTACGTCGGCTTCACGCAGATCCTTGCGCTCGGCCGCCAGAACAAGATGACCGGCGCCGCCGAGCAGTACCAGTACATCCTGCGCGACGAGTCGATGCACTGCAATTTCGGCATCGACCTGATCAACCAGCTCAAGCTCGAGAATCCCGGCCTCTGGACCTCCGAGTTCAAGGCCGAGATCAAGGACCTCTTCATGAAGGCCGTCGAGCTCGAATACAAATACGCCGAAGACACCATGCCGCGCGGTGTCCTGGGCATGAACGCCTCCATGTTCAAGGGCTACCTGCGGTACATCGCCAACCGGCGTGCACAGCAGATCGGCCTCGAAACGCTCTTCCCGAACGAAGAAAATCCGTTCCCCTGGATGAGCGAAATGATTGACCTGAAGAAAGAGCGCAACTTTTTCGAAACCCGCGTGATCGAGTACCAGTCGGGTGGTGCGCTCTCCTGGGATTGAATCTTTCCGATAAGAATTAATGAATTCAAGAATTGCCCTTGCCACCGATCGCGCCGAAGAGCGCGACATGGACTGGGGCTCAGGTGTTCATGGTGCTGGGGCTCAGATTCCAACGCCATGAATCGCTTCACGCTCCCAACGTGCGTGGAGTGCTTCAATAGGTTGATTTTTTCAACTTGATCAAGGAGAAATAGAAATGGCAACTGCAAAGAAAGCGCCGGCTAAGAAAGCCGCTGCAAAGAAGGCTCCGGCAAAGAAGGTCGCGGCCAAGAAGGCTCCGGCGAAGAAGGTAGCAGCGAAGAAGGCTCCGGCCAAGAAGGTTGCTGCCAAGAAGGCTCCGGCCAAGAAGGTAGCAGCGAAGAAGGCAGCTCCGGCCAAGAAGGCCGCTGCGAAGAAGGCTCCGGCGAAGAAGGCCGCTGCCAAGAAGGCGCCTGCCAAGAAGGCTGCGGCGAAGAAGGCTCCTGCCAAGAAGGCAGCTGCCAAGAAGGCCCCTGCAAAGAAGGCCGCCGCCAAGAAGGCTCCTGCGAAAAAGGCTGCGGCCAAGAAAGCCGCGAAAAAGCCCGCTGCCAAGCCTGCCGCTGCTGCCAAGAAGCCTGCTGCAAAGAAGGCTGCCAAGGCACCCGCCAAGGCTGCTGTAGCGCCTGCCCCTGCCGCGCAAACGACGCTGAATCCCCAGGCAGCCTGGCCGTTTCCTACGGCCAGCAAGCCCTGAGTTTCCAAGCGCCCTTGACGGCAAAAAACCCGGCACCTCACGGTGTCGGGTTTTTTTATGCGCGCTCGAAAAAGAGGCTTCTTACAGGCCCAGGGCCTTGCGGTCGACCTGGTAGTTCTGCGGGCCGCGCTGCGCGATCTTGAGCGCGCCGACGCGATTGCCCAGTGCCGCGCATTGCGCGAGCGGCCATTCCTTTTCCAGACCGAACAGCAGCGCGCCGCGCCATGCGTCGCCGCAACCCGTGGGCTCGACCACGGCGGTGGGCGTCACGCCCGGCACATGTTCGCGCTCGCCATCGATCCAGACTTCACAACCCTCGGCGGCCAGCGTGACCACCAGGCCGCGCACGCGCCTGGAGATCTCGGCCAGGCTCCAGCCGGTGCGCTGCGACAGCATCTTTCCTTCGTAGTCGTTGACCACGACCCAGCTCGCGAGATCGACGAAGTGCTTGAGCGCATCGCCGTCGAACATCGGCAGGCCTTGGCCCGGATCGAACACGAACGGAATGCCGGCGGCGGCAAATTGCTCGGCGTGCTGCAGCATCGCCTCGCGGCCATCGGGCGCGATGATGCCGACCTTGATGTCATCGCGCGCAGCCACCTTGGTGATGTGCGCCTGCTGCATCGCACCGGGGTGGAACGCGGTGATCTGGTTGTTGTCAACGTCGTTCATGATCATCGCCTGAGCGGTGAAGGTGTCGTCCAGCTGGCGCACGAACTCGGTGTCGATGCCCAGCGTGCGCATGCGCTCCAGGTAGTCGGCGCCGTCGCTGCCCAGCGTGGCCATCGGCAATGCCGTGCCGCCCAGCGCGTTCAGGCTGTAGGCGATGTTGCCGGCGCAGCCGCCGAAATCGCGGCGCAGGCTCGGCACGAGGAACGACACGTTCAGGATGTGCAACTGGTCGGGAAGGATCTGATCGGCGAACCGTCCCTCGAAAGTCATGATGGTGTCGAACGCGAGGGAACCGCAAATCACTGCTGCCATGGGTGGACCGTTTTCGTTGAGAGAAGATGGATGAAGGAAGGACGAGTGCTTGCGTGCAGGCGTCCGGCTAGGGATAGAAGGCTTCCACGCGGTAGCCCGCAATGGGCGGCAGTGCGGCCGCTTCGTTCGGCGACAGCGTCAACGGCAATGAAGCCGCGCGATCGGCGCGCGCCGCGAGCACCGACGGCGCGCCATAGTCCGCGGGCGTCAGCACGCGCCGCACCACGGCGCGCTCCTGCGTGTCGAGCAGCGACAGCTCGACGGCCGGCATCGCGAGCGGCACGGTGGCGCCGTTGCGCAAGGTGAAGCTCAGGCGGTAGTCGTTGCCGCCGCTCTTCTCGCGCGCGAAGGCGGCGCCCTCGATCATGATGTCGCCGATCTGGCGCAAGGCCGAGAGTTCGCAGCCGGTGTACTGGCACAGCGCCGCCATCGCAGGACGCAGGCCCGGCTGTCGCGCGACGATGCCATCGCGCTCATGGCGAACGATCTGCACGGCGAGCACGAGAACGGCCAGCACCGCCAGCAGGACGAGCAAGCGCCGAACGCCCTTGCGCTGCCAGAAGCCGGGCGCGTGGGCGTCGTGTTCCTCGTCGTCGGAGAAAACATGGTCCTCCTCGCGCTCCGCGAACATCGGCGGCAGCGAGGCGGCGTTCTCCGGCTCGCTCGCCTCCCGGACCATCGAGGACGACGCGGCCCTGGCCGCGGCCCTCGCTTCGCGCGACTTGTTGGCGCTCGCGATCTTGGCCGACTTGATGCGTGCCCGGCGCAGCGCCTTCTGCATCTGCACCTGGTCGTGGTCCTCTTCTTTTTCTGCTTTTTCTTCAGCGCCGTCGTCGAGGGTGGGCTCGACCAGTCCGTGCACCTTGGCGCGCGGCACGGGCAGCGGGGGCACCGGAGGAGGCGGAGACGGCGGCGGCGGCGCGAGATTCAGGTCGATGTTCGGGAACGGCGGCAGCGAACTCGCCGGCGGTCGCCACGCGGGCTCGCTGACATCCAGGTCGGACCACGGTTCGTCCGCGACGATGCCGTGCGCGGGCAGCGAGAGCGCCGGGGGCGGTGGGGATGATGGTGCGGGCGGCGGCGCGGCTGCGACTTCCACAGCCTCGGGCTCTTGCGGTGCGGGCGGCCGATGCGCCCCTTCGGCCTGGGCGTGCTCCTCAGGCTCGTCATCGAAGAAGTCCGCATCTTCGGAGGCCTGGGAAGGCTGCGACGGCGCAGGCGGTGCATCGACCCGGCTCTCGGAGGAAGGCTCGACCAGCGCGGGCGAATAGGCTGTCGCCGACGACGGCGCGGGCGCCCCGTCGGACGATTCATGCAGGTCGAGCGTCGCATCGAACACGTGGCTGCAGCGGCCGCAGCGCACCCAACCGTCCGAAATGCGAAGCTGGTCGCGCACCACCTTGAAGGTGGTGGTGCAGGCGGGGCAACGCGTGACGAGGCTCATGACCGGGCGATTGTAGGGGTGGGCCCCCGCCGCACGAATGGCGCGAACGGTGCGCGGCAGCGCGAAAACCCGGCCGCGCTGCTCAGCAGCGTGCCGTCATGAGGATCCAGCCGTCCTCGCTGTCGCTGACTTCCAGGGCCGCATACGGTGCGTAGGCCCCTTTCAGCTCATCGGCCTGGCGCTCCAGGATGCCGGCCATCACCAGCGATCCGCCCGGCGCCACGTGGTTGCGCAGCAGCGGTGCGAGCACCTTGAGCGGCGTGGCCAGGATATTGGCGAGCACGGTGTCGTAGGTGCCCTTGGCCGCTTCCGGCTGGCCCGCGTTCAGGCTGACGCCGTTGGCTTCGGCATTCAACCGGGTCGAGGAGACCGCGGCTTCGTCGATGTCGACGGCATCGATGTCGAGTGCGCCGAACTTCGCCGCGCCGATCGCCAGGATGCCGGAGCCGCAGCCGTAGTCGAGTACGCGCTGCTTGCCGAAGGCGCCTTCGCCCTGCCTTGCGATCCAGCGCAGGCACATGCGCGTGGTGGGATGCGTGCCGGTCCCGAAGGCCAGACCCGGGTCCAGACGGATCACCTGCCTGGCCTGCGCCGGCGGCTCGTGCCAGGTCGGCACGATCCAGAACTCGGGCGTGATCTCGACCGGCGTGAACTGCGATTGCGTGAGCCGCACCCAGTCCTGCTCGGGCACCGGCGCGACGCCGAGCACCGCGCAGCCATCGAAGAAATCCTGCAGCGCGAGCACCGACGCGGCTTCGTTCGCGAGCGCCTCGTCGGGGAACAGCGCGATCACGCGCGAGCGCTGCCAGCCCTCCTTGGGCGGCGGCATGCCGGGCTCGCCGAACAGCGCCTGCTCGGCATCGGTCTGCGCATCGGCATCCTCGACAGAGACGCTCAGCGCATCGAGTGCATCGAGCGCGTCGCCGAGCATCTCGACCCGGTCTTCCGGTGCCATCAAACGAAGTTCAAACATCACAAGGTCCCTCTTCATAAGGAACACCGAGGAACCGGCTCTGCCGGGCCTCAGGTGTTGCCCCCTGCAAGGGGGTTGGCGCGCGCGACACGAAGTGCGCAAAGCCTGGGGGGTGTTCAGCGCTTGTGCGCCGCGAGCCACTCTTCCAGATAGTGGATGTTCGTGCCGCCGTTCATGAACTTGGCGTCGACCATCAGCTCGCGGTGCAGCGGGATGTTGGTCTGGATGCCTTCGATCACGGTCTCGTTCAGCGCCGTGCGCATGCGCGCCATGGCCTGTTCGCGCGTGTCGCCGTACACGATGATCTTGCCGATCATCGAGTCGTAGTTCGGGGGCACGAAGTAGTTCGTGTAGGCGTGCGAATCGACGCGCACACCGGGGCCGCCCGGGGGATGCCACATCGTGATGCGGCCCGGCGACGGCGTGAACTTCCACGCATCTTCGGCGTTGATGCGCACCTCGATGGCGTGGCCGCGCATCTCGATCTGGCGCTGGGTGAATGGCAGCTTTTCGCCGGCCGCCACCATGATCTGCGTCTTCACGATGTCGATGCCGGTGGTGAACTCGGTCACCGGATGCTCCACCTGCACGCGCGTGTTCATCTCGATGAAGTAGAACTCGCCGTTCTCATAGAGGAACTCGAAGGTGCCGGCACCGCGGTAGCCGATCTTCTTGCAGGCCGCGGCGCAGCGCTCGCCGATCTTCTCGATCAGCTTGCGCGGAATGCCGGGAGCCGGCGATTCCTCGATCACCTTCTGGTGGCGGCGCTGCATGGAGCAGTCGCGCTCGCCCAGGTAGACCGCGTTCTTGTGCTTGTCGGCGAGGATCTGGATCTCGATGTGGCGCGGGTTCTGGAGAAACTTCTCCATGTACACGGCCGGATTGCTGAAGGCCGCGCCGGCCTCCGCCTTGGTCATCTGGATCGCGTTGACCAGCGCCGCCTCGGTGTGCACCACGCGCATGCCACGGCCACCGCCGCCGCCCGCCGCCTTGATGATGACCGGGTAGCCGATCGCACGGGCAATGCGCTTGTTGGTGGCAGCGTCGTCCGAGAGCTCGCCCTCCGAGCCGGGCACGCAGGGCACGCCGGCCTTGATCATGGACTGCTTGGCCGAGACCTTGTCGCCCATCGTGCGGATGTTGTCGGGCGTCGGGCCGATGAACTGGAAACCGCTCTGCTCCACGCGTTCGGCGAAGTTGGCGTTCTCGCTCAGGAAGCCGTAGCCGGGGTGGATGGCTTCGGCATCGGTCACCTCGGCGGCCGAAATGATCGCCGGCATGTTGAGATAGCTCAGCGCCGAGGGCGCCGGGCCGATGCAGACCGCTTCCTGCGCCAGCTTGACGTATTTGGCGTCGCGATCGGCTTCGGAATAGACCATCACGGCCTTGATGCCCATCTCGCTGCAGGCGCGCTGAATCCGGAGGGCAATCTCCCCCCGGTTTGCAACCAGGATCTTCTTGAACATGGTCACTCGATGATGAACAGCGGCTGGCCGTATTCGACCGCCTGCCCGTTTTCGCCGAGGATCTGGGTGATCGTGCCGGACTTGTCCGCTTCGATTTCGTTGAGGATCTTCATCGCTTCGATGATGCAGATCGTGTCGCCCTCGTTCACCTTGCTGCCGATTTCGACGAAGGCGGCGGCACCGGGGCTGGACGAACGGTAGAACGTGCCGACCATCGGCGACTTGACCGCGTGGCCAGCCGGTGCGGCTTCGACGGCGGGGGCGCTTGCGGCGGCCGGCGCAGCGGCTGCGCCGGCGACCGGGGCGGCAGCGGGCGGCGCTGCCAGGGTTTGCACATACTGCACCGGGGCGGCGCCGCCGCCCTTCACGATGCGAACCTTGCCTTCGGTTTCGGTGATCTCCAGTTCGGAAATATTCGATTCGGACACCAGATCGATCAGTGTCTTGAGTTTGCGCAGATCCATGGGACTCCAGTGCCGGCTTTGCCGGTCATTCGGATATAACTTGGCTGAAAATCGGCGATTTTCAGCGTTTGGTGGCTAACGCCAGCTTGGGCGGCCGATTCTAACCATGAACAAGTTCACGCCGCCAAGTCTCCAGATCGGCGGTTTCGAGCTTGCCCATTTTACGAGCTGCAACCGAACCGTTACCGTTGAGGACCAATGTGAACGGCAATCCGCCGCCGGTGTTGCCGAGATTCTTGACCAGTTCGGTGCCTTGCAGGCCTGCCAAGCCGGTCGGATAGGTGACCGGCGTGCGCTGCAGGAACTTGCGCACTGCACTGGGCTGATCGATAGCCAATCCAACCACTTGCCAGCCATTGGCACCATTTTGACGAAAAAAGGCATCGATCATCGGCATTTCTTCGACACACGGCGGACACCACGTGGCCCAGAAGTTGAGCAGCAGCGGCTTGCCGCGCAAGCTCGAGAAGGCCAGGTCACCACCCTCCGGCCGTTCGAATTTCTGGGCCCAGAAGCTCGCGTCCAGTTGCTCGCCACCCCCCGCATTGCTGCCGGCGCTGCGTTCCCGCCACCAGGCGCCACCCACCCCGGCAGCGGCGGCCACCGCCGCCACGCCGCCATAGAGCATGCCGCGTCGTGTCGGCGAAGAAGTCATTCACTTGTCCTTTTCTCTTTCAATCAGTCGGCGCAATGCAGGCAGGTCGCCGCGCGGCGTGCGGCCCTGGGCATCGGGCTTCAGGGCCCCGCGCAGGTCGTCCAGGTCGTAGACCAAGAGGTGCACGCCGATTTCCTCGCCGAGTGCGCGGCTTGGCGCATGCACGCTCAAGGCCTCGACCTGCTCGCCATGAAAGCCGGTGACCATGCGCGGCTCGTAGTCCACATGGTGGTCGATGAGGGCAATCTCGGCGGACTTGGAATCATCGCAGAACATCTGGATGTAAATGTCCGACAGCCGGGTGGCAGTGCCGTGCCACACGGCGCCGCCGAGGTGCGGGCGGAAGGCGGCCATCCGCTCCATCCATTCCAGCGCCAGCAAGCGCAGCGCATGCAATTCCCGCGGCTGGGTGTCGGCACAGAAGAGTGCGATGTAGTCGCGCACCTCAGCCTCGACTTCGTCGTTGTTCGGCAGCGATGTGCGCGCCGACAGGCCCAGGTCACGCAAAGCCCGCCGTTTGGCCGGCCCATATTCCAGCCCTTCCTCGACGACAAGGCGGGCTGCGGTGGCGGCGATTTCACGCTTGGACGTGTCCATCGGGGCATTTTGCCCGCAGTAGCCGCCACGCACACGAAATCAACACGAAGCTCGGGGCGAAGGCAGGGCTCGCGCGGCGAGCCCCGCATTCCGCCTCCCTAGAATCGCCCGATGCACATTCATATTCTGGGTATCTGCGGCACGTTCATGGGCGGAGTGGCAGCCTTGGCGCGCGAAGCGGGCCACCGGGTCACGGGCTGCGATGCCGGCGTGTACCCGCCGATGAGCGACCAGTTGCGCGCCCTCGGCATCGACCTGATCGAGGGATTCGGCGCCGATCAGCTCGCCCTCGCACCCGACGTGTTCGTGGTCGGCAACGTGGTTTCGAGGGCGCGCCTGCCCGACGGCAGCCCCAAGTTCCCGCTGATGGAGGCCATCCTGGACGCCGGCAAGCCCTACACCAGCGGCCCGCAATGGCTGGCCGAGCACGTGCTGCTGGGCCGCCATGTGCTGGCCGTGGCCGGCACGCACGGCAAGACGACGACCACCTCGATGCTGGCCTGGGCGCTCGAGCAGGGTGGCAAGGCGCCGGGCTTCCTGGTGGGCGGTGTGCCGCTGGACTTCGGCGTGTCGGCCCGGCTGGGCGATGGCGCCGCCTTCGTCATCGAGGCGGACGAGTACGACACCGCCTTCTTCGACAAGCGCAGCAAGTTCGTGCACTACCGGCCGCGCACCGCCGTGCTCAACAACCTCGAGTTCGACCACGCGGACATCTTCGATGACCTCGCCGCCATCGAACGGCAATTCCATCACCTCGTGCGCACCGTGCCGGGCACCGGGCGGCTGGTGGTGAACGCCACCGAGAAAAGCCTGCAGCGCGTGCTGTCTCAGGGTTGCTGGAGCGAGCTCGCACGTTTCGGCGCGGGCGGCGAATGGCAGGCCCGCGGCTCGCACGACGCTTTCGACGTGCTGCGACAAGGCGAGGTGGTCGGCCGGGTCGAGTGGGAACTCTCGGGCCTGCACAACCAGATGAATGGGCTGGCCGCCATCGCGGCCGCCGACCACGTCGGCGTTGCGCCGGCCGATGCGGCGCGCGCGCTCGGCAGCTTTCGCAACGTGCGCCGGCGGATGGAACTGCGCGGCACGGTGGGCGCCATCACCGTCTACGACGACTTCGCCCATCACCCCACCGCCATCCGCACCACGCTGGAGGGCCTGCGCAAGAAGCTCGACGACGCGGGCAAGCAAAGTGAGCGCATCCTCGCGGCCTTCGAGCCGCGCAGCAACACGATGAAGCTCGGCGTCATGGCCGCGCAGTTGCCGTGGAGCCTGGAATCGGCGGACCTCTCGTTCTGCCACACGGCCGGACTGGACTGGGATGCCGCCGCGGCCCTCGCGCCGATGGGCGACCGCGCGCAGGTTGCCGGGGCCGTCGAGCCGCTGGTCGCGCAGATCGTGGCGGCGGCGCGGCCGGGCGATCACATCGTCTGCATGAGCAACGGCGGCTTCGGCGGCGTGCACGACAAACTGCTTGCGGCGCTCCGCAAGGCCGTCGCATCATGACCGCCCTGCGTGCCCGGGAACTGATCGACAGCCTGAAGCTGCAGCCCCATCCCGAAGGCGGCTGGTACAGCGAGGTGTTCCGTTCGTCGGCCAGCGTCGCGCCGGCCGATGGTCGCGCACCACGCAGCGCGCTCACCAGCATCTACTTCCTGCTCGAGGCGGGCCAGCATTCGCGCTGGCACCGGGTGCTGTCCGATGAAGTCTGGGTGCACCTGGAAGGCGTGCCACTGGCGCTCTGGACCTGCGATGCCGCGATGCGCACGGCGCCGGCCCACGTGCGGCTGGGCCCGGTCGACGCGCACGGCACGCGCCCCCAGCATGTGGTGCCGGCCGGCCAGTGGCAGACGGCGCGTCCGATTCAAGGCCACACCTCAGGCGACTACACGCTGGTCGCCTGCATGGTCGGTCCGGGCTTCGACTTCGCCGATTTCTCGATGGTGCCAGCCGACAGCGACGAGGCGGCGTCGATGCGGCACCACTGGCCCGAGTTGGCCGGGATGCTGTAGCCCCTTTTTCAGCCGCGGCGAGTCTTGACGGCCTGCGACAGCGTCTCGAGCACCTGCACCGAATCGTCCCAGCCGATGCAGGCATCGGTGATGCTCTTGCCGTATTCCAGGCCCGAGAGCTGGTCCTTGCCGGGCGTGAACTTCTGGGCGCCGGCCTGCAGGTGGCTCTCGACCATCACGCCGAACACGCGGTTCGAGCCGCCGGCGATCTGGCCGGCGATGTCCCTGGCCACGTCGATCTGCTTCTGGTGCTGCTTGGAGCTGTTGGCGTGGCTGCAGTCGACCATCAGCGTGGGCGGCAGCTTGGCGGCTTCCAGGTCCTTGCAGGCGGCTTCGACGCTGGCGGCGTCGTAGTTCGGCGCCTTGCCGCCGCGCAGGATCACGTGGCAGTCGCGGTTGCCGTTGGTCTGCACGATCGCGACCTGGCCGTTCTTGTGCACCGAGAGAAAGTGATGGCCGCGCGCCGCTGCCTGGATGGCGTCGGTGGCGATGCGGATGTTGCCGTCGGTGCCGTTCTTGAAGCCGATGGGGGCCGACAGGCCCGAGGCCAGCTCGCGGTGCACCTGGCTTTCGGTGGTGCGCGCGCCGATGGCGCCCCAGGAGATCAGGTCGCCGATGTACTGGGGCGAGATCACGTCCAGGAACTCGCTGCCCGCCGGCAGGCCGATGCGGTTGATATCGATCAGGAGCTGGCGCGCGATGCGCAGGCCCTCGTCGATGCGGAAGCTCTCGTCCAGGTACGGATCGTTGATCAGGCCCTTCCAGCCGACGGTGGTGCGCGGCTTCTCGAAGTACACGCGCATCACGATCTCGAGCGTGCCGGCGTATTTTTCGCGCTCGACCTTCAGGCGCCTGGCGTATTCGACGGCGGCGGCCGGGTCGTGGATCGAACAGGGCCCCATGATCACCAGCAGCCGGTCGTCCTTGCCGGCCATGATGTTGTGGATGTTGCGGCGGGTGCCCTGGATCAGCGTTTCGACCGGCGTGCCGCGAATCGGGAAAAAGCGGATCAGATGTTCAGGAGGGGGCAGCACGTTGATGTCCTTGATGCGTTCGTCGTCGGTCTTGCTGGTTTTTTCGACGCTCGCATACCAGCTGTCGCTGGCCGGGGCAGTGTTCGTGCTCATGGTTTCGGTTCCTTGTTGGAGTGAATATCGTCAGGGCATAAAAAAACCGCCGGGGCTTGAGGCGCCGGCGGTTTTGGGAGGGTGTTCGTTTGCTTTACGCGCTCGCCTCTCGTCCGCCGGAAACCGGGAACCAAAAGTAGGCAAAGAAATAAGCGCGGAGGGCGGACATAGGGGCGGAATGTAGCACGGAAAATAAAGACCCGGTCCAGCGGCCGGGCCTCGGGCGATTTACCGGTAGCCCGATTCGTTGGCGTTGTGAATGATCCAGATCAGGTTGCCGCTGCTGTATTCACCCATGCCGCCGCCCGCGAAGATCAGCCTGCCCTGGCCCTTGTAGGTCATCTCGAAACGATGGCGGTCGCTGCCGAAATAGAACGGGATGAAAGCCTTGCCCGTTACATACGCGCCCTGGTCGGTCGGCGCGCCGGCGATGTCGGTGACCTGCTTGGCGCTCATGCCGATCTGCAGGCGGGTGAATTTGCTGTTGCGCGCCGGGTTGCCGGTGATCTCGCCTTCGTAGCCGTTCAGGCCCTTGACCGTGCGGCCGCTGCCGGCTTCGACCTTGGAGGAATCGGTCACGTTGCCACGGCCATCCATGCCGGCGCCGGAACCGCTGCGAGCCGGTGCCGAGGGTGCGGGGGCCGGTGCCGCTGCGGGCTGGCCGGCGCTCGATGCGCCACGCGATGCACAACCGGCGCTCGCAAGCACGACCACGGCAGTTGCGGCCCACAGAGCCGCAGAAGAATTGATCCTGATCCTGATCCTCATCGAATGCTCCTTCCTTGTTTGTGAAGGAGCGCAGCTTAACAAGCCTTCAGGCCGTTCCGCCCACGGTCAGCCCATCGATCCGAAGGGTCGGCTGGCCGACGCCCACGGGCACGCTCTGGCCTTCCTTGCCGCAGGTACCCACGCCCGAATCGAGCTTCATGTCGTTGCCGATCATGGTCACGCGGGTCAGCGCATCGGGGCCGTTGCCCACGATGGTCGCGCCCTTCACCGGGTACTGGATCTTGCCGTTCTCCACCCAGAAGGCCTCGCTGGCCGAGAACACGAACTTGCCGCTCGTGATGTCGACCTGCCCGCCGCCGAAGTTGGTGGCGTACAGGCCCTTCTTGATGCTGGCCACGATTTCCTTGGGGTCCTTGTCGCCGCCGAGCATGTAGGTGTTGGTCATGCGCGGCATCGGCACGTGGGCGTAGCTCTCGCGGCGGCCGTTGCCCGTGGGCTTGACCTTCATGAGGCGCGCGTTCATCGAGTCCTGGATGTAGCCCTTTAGGATGCCGTCCTCGATGAGCACATTGCGCTGGCTGGCGTTGCCCTCGTCGTCGACATTGAGCGAACCGCGGCGGTCGGCGATCGTGCCGTCGTCCAGCACGGTGACGCCCTTGGCCGCCACGCGCTTGCCGATGCGCCCGGCAAAGGCGCTCGAGCCCTTGCGGTTGAAGTCGCCCTCCAGGCCATGGCCGATGGCCTCGTGCAGCAGGATGCCGGGCCAGCCGGAGCCCAGCACCACGGTCATTTCGCCGGCCGGCGCCGGGCGGGCGTCCAGGTTGGTGAGCGCCGCCTTCACGGCCTGGTCGACGTATTCGGCAATCTGCTCGTCGTTGAAGTAGGCCAGGCCGAAACGCCCGCCGCCGCCGCCGGAGCCGACTTCGCGCCGGCCGTTCTGCTCGGCGATGACGGTGACCGACAGGCGCACCAGCGGACGAACGTCGGCCGCCAGCGTGCCGTCGGCGCGTGCCACGAGCACCACGTCGTATTCGCTCGCCAGGCCCGCCATCACCTGCGCCACGCGCGGATCGCGCGAGCGCGCCAGCTTCTCGACCTTTTCGAGCAGCTTGACCTTGGCGGTGCTGTCGAGCGTTGAAATGGGATCGACGCCGTTGTAGAGCGAGCGGCTCGAAGCGATCTTGCGGGCCGGCGTCTTCACGCGGCCGGTGCGGCCGGCGGAGGAAATCGAGCGGACCGTGCGGGCCGCATCCAGGAGCGATGCCTCGGAGATGTCGTCCGAATAGGCGAATGCGGTTTTCTCGCCGCTGACCGCGCGCACGCCCACGCCCTGGTCGATGCTGAAGCTGCCGGTCTTGACGATGCCTTCCTCCAGGCTCCAGCCTTCGCTGCGCGTGTACTGGAAGTAGAGATCGGCGTCGTCCACCCGGTGGGAGGTGATCTCGGCGAGGGCCTTGCTCAGGTGCGATTCGTCAAGGCCGAACGGCGTGAGAAGGAGCTGTTGCGCCGTGGCGAGGCGCTCGATGGTGGGTTCGCGAGAGATCATTCCTGATTATTGCTCGCCCCCAGCCCGGCGCGCACTTCGTGTCGCTTTCGCCTTCCCCCTGCCGGGGGCAACACCGGGGGCCCGGCAAAGCCCGTTCCCCGGTGTTTCCGGAATCAGTTCTGCGCAAGTTTCCGGGCGCGCGCGATCGACATCAGGATGCCCAGCCCCAGCCCCAGCGTCACCATCGCCGTCCCGCCGTAGCTGATGAACGGCAGCGGCACCCCCACCACCGGCAGGATGCCGCTCACCATGCCCATGTTCACGAAGGCATAGGTGAAGAAAATCATCGTGACCGCCCCCGCCAGCAGCCGCGAGAAAAGCGTCGTCGCGCTGGTCGCGATGGCCAGCCCGCGGAAGATCAAGAGGATGAAGGCCGAGATCAGCGCCAGGTTGCCCACCAGCCCGAACTCCTCGGAATAGGCGGCGAAGATGAAGTCGGTGGTGCGCTCGGGGATGAATTCCAGGTGCGTCTGCGTGCCCTGCATGAAGCCCTTGCCGCCGACGCCGCCCGAGCCGATGGCGATCATCCCCTGGATGATGTGGAAGCCCTTGCCCAGCGGGTCCTTGCTCGGGTCGAGCAGCGTGCACACGCGCTGCTTCTGGTAGTCGTGCAGCACGCGCCAGTCGACGCCGTCGGCGCACAGCTTCGATTCGAACCCCACGATCAGCGTCACCGCCACCGCACCGATCAGCACCGGCGGCACGATCAGTTTCCAGGGCAGCCCGGCGAAGAAGATCACCGCCATGCCCGCGGCCAGCACCAGGAGCGAGGTGCCCAGATCGGGCTGTTTCATGATGAGGCCGACCGGCACCGCCAGCAGCACCGTGGCCACCACGAAGTCGAGCGGCCGCAACTGGCCTTCGCGCCGCTGGAACCACCAGGCCAGCATCAGCGGCATCGCGATCTTCAGTATCTCGCTGGGCTGGATCACCACGCCGATGTTGATCCAGCGCTGGGCGCCCTTCTTGGTGATGCCGAAGAGCGCCACCGCGATCAGGAGCGCCACCCCGGCCGCGTACAGCGGCACGGCGAACATCATCAGCCGCTGCGGCGGCACCTGCGCCACCACGAACATGATGAAGCCGGCCAGCAGCATGTTGCGGCCATGGTCGACGAAGCGCGAGCCGTGGTCGTAGCCCGAGGAATACATGGTCAGCAGCCCGGCAAAGGCGAGCAGCAGCACGGCGAAGGCCAGAAAGCCGTCGAAGCCCTGGAAGATGGGCGCGATACGGCGCGCCAGGGAGGGCTGATTGAACACGGCAGACATGGGGGCGGATTATCCGCGCCCCCCAACCCGTTTCAGCCAAAAGCCAGTTGAACGACCGTGCACCCCGGTCGGCTTTCGACCGACAGCCGCGCGCCGATGGCGCCGGCGCGCTCCCACAGGGCCCTGGGGACCTGCGAGGCGTCAAAGCCCCGGCCGTTGTCTACAACCCGCAGCCGCACCGTGGCGCCCTGCATGTCGGCCTCGATCCGCAACACGCTCGCCTGGGCGTGCTGCAACACGTTGGAGATGGCCTCGAACAGCAGGAACTGCAGCTGCCGCATGGCATGCGCATCGAGCAGTTGCACCGGGCCGACCTCGTCAACCGCCCATTCGAACTCGATGCCCGCCGCCGCCAGCCGGGGTTCCAGCCGGTAGCGCAGCGCCGCCAGCAAGGCGCCGACGTCGCCCGGCGGCAGGTGGATCGAGTCGATCGACAGCTTCAACTGGTCGAGTGAGTCGCGCAGCGTGCGCAGCAGTTCTTCGGAGCTGGTCTGCCCCGACTGCAGTTGCCGGATCGCCGAGCTGATGTGCGAACCCACGCCGTCGTGCATGTCGCGCAGGATGCGCTCGCGCTCATGGGTGCGGGCCTGGTCGCGCGCCACCTGTTCGAGCTCGGCGTACGTCAGCGCCAGTTCGCGCTCGCGCTGCGCCACCCGGTCGGCCAGCGCCGCGACCCATCCGCGCGCCTGCGTGCTCACGGCGTGAAAGCGCCGCAGCACGATCAGGAGCAGCGCGATGCCGAAGAAGATCGACGAATAGCGCACCCAGGTGGTCTCGCCGTAGGCGTCGCTCAGGCGGATCACCAGCCAGTCGCGCATGCCGAAGGCCACCGTCACGAGCGCCGCGATGGCCACCAGCATCCGCTCGGTGCTCGGGTGGCGCACGGTGGCCACCACGAAGCCGCCCACGAAGACGCCGATGATCACGATCTCGACGGCGAGCCAGCCGGTGAGCCACACCGGTTGTTCGCGCTGCAAGGCCAGCGTGCTCGCCACCACCGTTCCCGCGACCACCGCGGCCAGCGGCCAGCGCAGCCACTGCAGCCGGGGATTCCGGGCCCACCCCGCCAGGTGGTAGCAGAACATCATGGCCGACGCCGCCCAGCCCGCATAGCAGGCGGCCATCAGCACGCCCCAGGGCACCCAGGGCAGCGGTGGCTCGGCGATCACGCCGTCGGCCACGCGGATCGCCCAGCAGAATTCGGCAAGTGCCGCCCAGAAATAGATGCCGTCGCGCCGGTGCCGCCCCACCGCGCCGGTGTCGACCTGCGTCAGCCAGAGCGCCAGCGCGATGCTGCCGACGATCAGGCTGAAGGCCGTCAGCAGCACCGAGCCGGTGAAGCGCCAGGCATAGGCGCTTTCGAAGAGCTCGGTGCGCACCGGCGTGGCGGGCCCGACGACGACGCGCGAGAGCCCGGCGCGCCGGGCGCTGTCGGCGCGCAGGTGGATCTGCAAGTGGTTCTCGCCGGCTTTCAGCAGGCGCCCGGGCACGGGCACGTAGATGGGCGCCTTGGCGTAGTCGGTGTCGTTGCCCACGCCCAGGTCGCCATAGACCTGCAGCAGCGCCCCGTTGAGCTGCACCTCGAAGACATTGCCGACCCGGGGAATGAAGATGCCCCAGGGCGTTTCCGGTGCGTCCGCGAGGGTGAACGGCAGGTCGAAGCTCGCCAGGCCGGGCCGACCCCGGTGCTGGCGGTCCCAGTGGTAGGAGAGTTCGACCGGCCCGGTGCGGGTGATGCCGTCGATCGACGTCGTGACGGTGCCCCGGCGCAGTTCGATCGAGCCGTCGGCGGCCTGGAGCGTCCCTGCCGCCGCGGGCCCCATGCCCGCAGCGCCCGCCATCAGCACGGCCAGCCAGAGCGAGAGCAACGAGAGCAGCGACACCAGCCTCGCCAGCATCCGTCCTCAGCCCGGGTGAGGCAGCAGGCCCAGGCGCGTGGCCTCGAAGACCGCCTCGCTCTTGGAATGCACCGCGAGCTTGCCGTAGAGGTTCTTGATGTGGGTCTGCACCGTGTGCACGCTCAGGCCCTTGAGCCGCGCGATCTCCGCGTACGAGAAGCCGCGCGCGATCAGCGTCAGCACTTCGTGCTCGCGCGCCGAGAGCAGCCCGCGCTCGTTCTCGTCGAAGACGGCCTCGGGCGCGGCCGTGCCCGGGCCGAGGATGCTGGCCGACTGCAGGCTGCGGTACTTGGCCAGCACCCGCCGCGCGATCATGGGCGAGATCGGCGATGCGCCGGCCTTCATTTCCACGATGGTCTGCGCGATGTCCTCGGGGGCGGCGTCCTTGTGGATGTAGCCCACGGCGCCGGCCTCGATGCTGGCGAGCACGTTCTCCTCGTCGCCGAAGACCGACACCACCAGCGGCTCGCAGCCGGGAAAGCGCGCGACGGCGTCGCGGATCACGTCCAGGCCCGTGCCGTCGGGCATGCCCAGGTCGACCAGCAGGACATCGGGAATCGTCGTGGTGCGGGCGAGCCAGCCCAGCGCCTCCTGCACCGTGCCCGCGCTGCCGAGCCAGAAAAGACGCGGGCTGCGCTGCACGCTCGCCTCGAAGAAAGCGCGCGCGCGACTGTCGTCCTCGACCACGAGCACGCCCCATCGGCGCAGCGTCCCGTCATCCAGTGCCTCTGTGTTCATGGGCAGAAGCATAAGCCTCGATGCCTATCCGAATGCCTTGCAGGCATACCCCTTTCATGGGATGCGCGCCGCGAACCGCATCCCGAGAATCGGGCGTTTTCCTTTTTCTTTCTGCAGCTGGTTCACCGCCGCGCGTGCGACGGCGGCAACGAGGAGCAGCCCATGAATACTTTCGAACTCCGGCCGGATGGCCGATGCAGGGCCCAGGCCGGCGAGGTGTTCATGCGGTGTAAGTCGTTATGAGTTATCGCTTTCCCCAAGAACCCCTCGCTGCAGGGTTTTTGAATGCCGCAAGCCGTTTTGCGGGTACCGACCTCATGCAAAATTACCGCGCTTGCGCCAGCGAGGTGCGGCGTTCGCACCTCCCCGCCCTTCCCCCCATGGACCCGCAAACCACCCACCTGCTGTACCTGCACGGCTTCCGCTCCTCGCCCCGTTCGACCAAGGCGCGGCTCGTGGCGCAGCGCGTGGCGCAAGAGCATCCGAACCTGGAATGGTGGTGCCCGCAGCTGCCGCCTTCGCCACACGACGCCATCGACATGGTGATGAAGGGCATCGCGCACTGGCCGCGCAAATCGATGGCCGTGATCGGCTCGTCGCTGGGCGGCTTCTATGCCACCTACGTCGCGGGCATGACGCGCTGCCGCGCGGTGCTGCTCAACCCGGCCGTGCATCCGGCGCGCGACCTCACGCGCTACATCGGCGACCAGACCGTCTGGCACGACCCGGCCGAGCATTTCTATTTCCGGCCCGAATACATCCACGAACTGCGTGCCATGGAAGTCGGCTCGCTCACGCGGCCCGAGCGCGTCTTCGCCGTCATCGCCAAGGGCGACGAGGCGCTCGACTGGCACGAGATGTCGGCCCGCTACCCGGACAGCAACGTCAAGCTGCTGGAAGGCGGCGACCATGCGCTGTCCGATTTCGAGACCGCGCACCTGGACGACATCATGGCGTTCATCAATCCGGTCTGAATTCCGGGAACACCGCGGATGCGGCGTCGCCGGGCCGCAGGTGTCGTCCCCCGGCCGGGGTTGGCGGCCACACGCAGTGGGCAAGCCTGGGGAAGAGCCCCATCCCCCGCATGGGACAATCGCCGGATGTTTGTATTGTTTGAAGAAGCCGGCAAGTACCTCGGCGGCCGTGTCCTGTCGGAGGCCGAAGCCTCGGCGCAGGTCGAGCTCGAGACCGGCAAGCGCGTCAAGGTCAAGGGCGCCAACATCGTTCTGCGTTTCGAGAAACCGTCCCCGGCCGAGCTGATCGCCGAGGCGCGCACGCTCGCCGCCGCAATGGACCTCGATCTGGCCTGGGAATTCGCCGCCGAAGGAGAGTTCGGCTTTGCCGACCTGGCCGCCGACTATTTCAGCGACAAGCCCTCGCTCGCCCAGCAGGCCGCCGCGCTGTTCGCCCTCTTCGAGGCGCCGCACTACTTCCGCCGCGCGGGCAAGGGACGCTTCAAGAAAGCGCCCGCCGAAATCGTGCAGCAGGCGCTCGCCGCCATCGAGAAGAAGAAAGCCGTCCAGGCGCAGATCGTCGAATGGGCCGGGCAACTGGCCGAGGGCGTGTGCCCGCCGCCGATCCGCGAGCAGCTTTACAAGATCCTGTTCAAGCCCGACAAGAACGCCCCCGAATACAAGGCCGTGGTCGATGCCGCGCGCGCCACGCAGCGCCCGCCGCTCGACCTCCTGGAGCGCGCCGGCGCCATCGATTCGCCCTACCAGTTCCACTGGCGCCGCTTCCTGTTCGAGAACTTCCCCAAGGGCACCGGCTTTCCCGCGCTCGCGGCGCCGGCCATCGTGGACGAACTGCCCGTCGCCACCGGCGTCCAGGCCTTCTCGATCGACGATTCGCAGACCACCGAGATCGACGACGCGCTCTCCGTGCAGGGCCTGGGCACGGGCACCGTCACGGTGGGCGTGCACATCGCGGCGCCGGCCCTGGCGCTCACGCCGGGCAGTGCCATCGACAACGTGGCGCGCGCGCGCATGTCGACGGTCTACATGCCGGGCTACAAGATCACGATGCTGCCCGACGACGTGGTGAACACGTACACGCTGCTCGAAGGCGCAGACCGCCCGGCCGTATCGCTCTACGCACGCTTCGACGAAGCCACGCTGGAGTTGCAAAGCACCGAGACGAAACTCGAACGCGTGCCGATCGTCGCCAACCTGCGCCACGACCAGCTCGACAGCGTCGTCACCCAGCCCTGGCTCGAAGACGCCGCGGTCACGAGCCCCGACACGCCCGAAGCCGCCGCCAACCTGCGCGCGCCGCTCTCCTTCCTGTTCCGCCTGGCCAAGCAATTGAAGGCGCAGCGCGAAGTGGTGCGCGGCAAGCCCGAGAACTTCAACCGGCCCGACTACAACTTCCGCCTCGTCGGCAACGACGGCAACGAGCCCACCGGCAACGAGCAGGTGCAGATCACGACGCGCCAGCGCGGCGCGCCGCTCGACCTGATCGTCTCGGAAGCGATGATCCTGGCCAACAGCAGCTGGGGCGGCTGGCTGGGCGAACTGGGCGTGCCCGGTCTCTACCGCAGCCAGGCGAGCCTGGCGCCCGGCATCAAGGTGCGCATGGGCACGCGCGCGCTGCCGCATGCGGGCCTGGGCGTGAAGAGCTATGCGTGGAGCACCTCGCCGCTGCGCCGCTACACCGACCTGGTGAACCAATGGCAGATCATCGCGGCGGCCCGCCACGGCAAGACCGCCGCGCTGGCCGCGCCCTTCAAGCCGAAGGACGCCGACCTGTTCTCGATCCTCTCGGGCTTCGATGCGGCCTATGCCACGTACAACGGTTACCAGGGCGGCATGGAACGCTTCTGGACGCTCAAGTACCTGCAGCAGAACGGCATCACCGAGCTCGAGGCGACGGTCATCAAGGACATCCCCAACGGCGCGCTGGTGCGTGCCGATGCGCTGCCGCTGGTGTTCCCGGTGGCCGGCCAGCAGGAACGCGGTGCGCGCCTTCGCGTGAAGCTCGGCGAGATCGACGAAATCGCGCTCGACGTGAACGGCACCGTGCTCGAACGCCTCGACACGCCGAAGGCCGATGCCTCGGCCGAGGACGAGAACGGTGAGGACGAAGAAGAAGTCGCCGGCCCGATCGCCATAGCCGTCGACCTGAGCGACAGCGAGGCCGCGCCGGAAAACACACCTGCATGAACTTCGGCGGAACGTCCGGAGAAGTGCGCCCCCTGGAGGAGTTTCGAGAATGAACTTCAAGGACCTCAGCACGCTGCAGATTGCACTGGGCGTGTCGGTCATTGCGCATGCCGTGCTGCTGGCGGTGCGCTTCGTCGATCCCGAATCGTTCAACCGCGCGTTCACCGACACGCCGCTCGAGGTGATCCTGGTCAACAGCAAGACCAAGGAGCGGCCGGACGCCAATGCCAAGCTGATGGCGCAGACCTCGCTCGCGGGCGGCGGCGACCTCGACAAGGGGCGCGCGACCAGTCCGCTGCCGCCGTCGAGCTTCACCGCCATCGGCGATTCATTCGAGGACGCACGGCGCCAGGTCGATGCCCTGCAGGCCGAGCAGATGCAGATGATCACGCAGCTCAGGCGCGACATCGCCGCCATGCCGGTGCGCGATCCGCGCAACGCGGGCGACCCGACCGAAGCCGCGGCGCAGGAAGAAAAGCGCCGCCAGATGGTCGAACTGCTGGCCCAGATCGAGCGCCGCGTGAACGAGGAAAACTCGCGCCCCAAGAAACGCTACATCAGCCCGTCCACGCGCGAAGCCGCCTTCGCGGTGTATGTCGACACCATGCTGCGCCGCGTCGAGACCCGCGCCGCGGAAAACTTCCCCGAGCTGGCCGGCAAGAAGCTGTACGGCGAACTCAAGATGACGGTGACCGTCAACTTCGACGGCAACGTGCTCGCCACCGTGGTCGACCAGAGCTCGGGCAACATCGCGCTGGACCGCCGGGCGCAGGCCATCGTTCGCAGCACCGGCAACTTCGGCAAGTTCACGACCGCGATGCGCCAGGAGCAGGCCGACCAGATGGTGATCCAGGGCACGTTCCGCTTCGCGCGCGACGGCACGATGGAAATTTCCCAATAACCGGCAAGGCGCAGCCATGGACCTGTACTGCGTCATGGGCAACCCCGTCGAGCACAGCCGCTCGCCGCGCATCCATGCCCGCTTCGCCGAGCTCTGCGGCCAGCAGATGGACTACGGCCGCCGGCTGATTCCGCTCGGCGCCTTCGCCGAAGGCATTGCCGCGTTCCGCCGCGAAGCCGCCGAGCGCGGCGACAGCGCGCGCGGCTGCAACATCACCGTGCCCTTCAAGTTCGAGGCCGCCGCGCTGGCGCAGCACACGAGCGCGCGCGCCACGCTTGCGCAGGCGGTCAACACGCTGCGCTTCGAGGCCGACGGCAGCATCCACGCGGACAACACCGACGGTATCGGCCTGGTCAACGACATCGTGCGCAACGCGGGCGTGCCGCTGGCAGGCAAGGCGCTGCTGCTGATCGGTGCCGGCGGTGCCGCCGCCGGCGTGCTGGGTCCGCTGCTCGATGCGGGCGCCTCGCGCATCGTGGTAGCCAACCGCACCGTCGACAAGGCGGTCGCGGTGGTCCGGCGCCATGCCGCGCTCGCGCTCGGCCATGGCGCCACGCTCGAGGCCTGGGCGCTCGACGAGGTGCCGGGCAGCTTCGACGTGGTGGTCAACGCCACCGCCTCCAGCCTCGCCGGCGATGCGGTGCCCGTGAGCGCCAAGGTGCTGCGCCCCGGCGCGCTCGCCGTCGACATGATGTACGGCCCCGCGGCCGCGGCCTTCATGGCCTGGGCCCAAGCGCATGGCGCGGTGCCGCGCGACGGGCTCGGCATGCTGGTCGAGCAGGCGGCGGAATCGTTCGAGATCTGGCGCGGCGTGCGCCCGCCGTCGGCACAGGTGCTGGCCGAGTTGCGCGCGTCGCTCGCCGCCGGCCACTGAAAAAATGAAGGCCGTGCTGCGCCTCGTCGCCTGTCTCGTGGTGGCGGGCCTCGCACTCGAGTTGTTCTTCGTGGTGCGCATCGCGGCCATGGCGGTGATCGATCCGCAGAGCACCGCATTCCAGCGCTCCGAGGCCTGGCAGGTCGCCATCCACAAGGGCAGCGAGGGCGGCTGGCGCCAGGAGTGGGTGCCGTATGCGCAGATCAACGACACGCTCAAGCGCGCGGTGATCGCGAGCGAAGACGCGGGCTTCGTCGATCACAACGGCGTGGAGTGGGAAGCCATCGAGCGCGCGCGCCAGCGCAACGTGAAGGCCGAAGAGCTCGCGGCCAAGCGCGCCGCCCGTGCCGCGGCGCGCGGCAAGCCGGTGCAGCCGGTGCGCCTGCGCGGCGGCTCCACCATCACGCAGCAGTTGGCGAAGAACCTGCTGCTCTCGGGCGAGCGCACGATGCTGCGCAAGGGCCAGGAGCTGGTGCTCGCGACGCTGCTAGAGGTGTTTCTGGACAAGCGCCGCATCCTGGAGATCTACCTGAACAACGTCGAGTGGGGCGAAGGCGTGTTCGGTGCCGAGGCCGCGTCGCAGTACTACTTCAAGAAGCCCGCCTCGCGCCTGGGGGCCAACGAGGCCGCGCGGCTCGCGGTGATGCTGCCGAGCCCGAAGTTCTTCGAGCGCCGGCCCGGCTCGCCGTACCTCAGTGGACGGGCGTCGACGGTCGTGGCGCGGATGCCGTCGGCCGAGCTGCCCTGACCCCGAACTTCGCGCGCAGTGCTTCGAGGGCCAGCACGGCCGCGAAGCCGATCGTGTAGGCCGCCACGTCCCACCAGTCGGCCGTGCTGCCCAGCACGATGCGCAGGGCCCGGTTCGGAATGTGCAGATGCCATGCCGACGCGAGGAACTGGCCCAGCTCCACCGCGCAGCCCACGCCCAGCGCGGCCAATGCGAGCGGCAGGACGCGCGCGGCGATGAAGGTCTTGAAGACGAAGTAGACCCACACCACCGCCAGCACGTCGCCGAAGAAACTTCGCAGCCACCCCCAGCGCGCGCCGACGGTGGCCAGCAGCACAAGAACAATGAACAGGGCCACCGCCCACACCAGTGAAAGAGGATCGAATCGCCATCGCATGGCCCGTATCATCGCGCCCATATGCTGGCAAAGCTCACAGGTTGGTTGTTGTTGGGAATCGTCCGGTTGCTCACCGGCGCGCAGGCGCGCTGGTACGGCTGCCCACCGAAGGCCGAGCAGCGCATCTATTTCGCCAACCACCAGAGCCATGCCGACCTCGTGATGATCTGGGCCGCCCTGCCCGAGGAACTGCGCAGCATCACCCGGCCGATCGCGGCGCGCGACTACTGGGCCAACACGCCGGTCAAACGCTGGATCACGACGGAGGTGTTCAACGCGGTGTATGTGGAGCGGGCGGCCACGGCGCCTGCTGCTGCAGCTGCTGCGCCCGAACCGGTGCAGGCCGGGCCGGCGCCCGAACCTGCTGTAGTTGCGGCGCCGGCCGAGCGCATCGAGCCGTCGATGGAACCGCTGCTGCCGGCCGCGCCGCCCGTCGCCGAAACCGTGAATGAACTGCAGGGCGAACTCGACCTTCCGGCACCACCACCGCCACCGCCACCGCCGCCCCCACCCGTCGCGCCGCCGCCATTCGTTGCGCAGCCGACGCCGCCGGCCGAACCCGTGCCGCCTGCATCCGACCCTCTCGCGCCGCTGGTCGAGGCGCTGCGCAGTGGCGACTCGATCATCATCTTTCCCGAGGGCACGCGCGGCCACACGGGCGAGCCGCAGAAGTTCAAGTCCGGCCTCTACACGCTCGCGACGATGTTCCCCGACGTGGTGCTCGTGCCGGCCTGGATCGACAACGTGCAGCGCGTCATGCCCAAGGGCGAGATCGTGCCGGTGCCCATTCTTTGCTCCGTGACCTTTGGCGCCCCGATCCGGGTGGAAGACAACGAAGAGCGCCGCCCTTTCCTGGATCGCGCGCGTGCCGCGGTGATCGCATTGCGCGACGTCTGACGACATGAACCAGTTCCTGCGCAGCCTCACCCCGACCCAGCAGGTCGCGGCCCTGTTCCTCATCGTCTTCGGCGTGCTGGTGATCATCAGCACCGCCGCCTTCTTCCTGAGCTTCCGGGAGAAGCGCAACCCGGTGCACGACGCCACCTGGCAGGCCGAGCTCGCGCACTACCGCGCGCTCCTGGGCACCACCTGGTTCATGGTGGTGATCTTCTGGGTCGGCTGGGCGCTCGGCGAGACGGTGGCCACCGTGCTGTTCGCGCTGATCTCGTTCTTTGCGCTGCGGGAATTCATCACGCTCTCGCCCACGCGGCGCGGCGACCACCGCAGCCTGATCCTGGCGTTCTTCGTGGTGCTGCCGATCCAGTTCTGGCTGGTGGCGACGGCGCGCTTCGATCTCTTCACCGTGTTCATCCCGGTCTACGTGTTCCTCGCGATGCCGGTGGCGAGCGCGCTGGCCAACGACCCGAGCCATTTCCTGGAGCGCAACGCCAAGCTGCAGTGGGGCATCATGGTCTGCGTCTACGGCATGAGCCATGTGCCGGCGCTGCTCTTGCTGAGCTTTCCGGGCTACGAGGGCAAGAGCGCGTTCCTCGTGTTCTTCCTGGTGTTCGTGGTGCAGACCTCGGTGCTGGTGCAGCACGTGATTTCGCGCCGCACGCAGCGTGCGCCGTTCGCGCCCAACGTGAGCCGCAGCTTCAACTGGACCAGCTGGGGCATCGGCATCGTGGTGGCCAGCCTGGTGGGCGCGCTGTTCTCGTTCATCACGCCGTTCAAGTTCGGACAGGCACTGGCGGTGTCGGTCATCGCCTGCATCGCGGGCTCGATGGGTCACCTGGTGATGAAGGCGCTCAAGCGCGACCGCGGCATTCCGAACTGGGGCAAGAAGGGCGTGGGCGTGACCGGTGCGAACGGCCTCCTGGACCGCGTCGATGCGCTGTGCTTCGCGGCACCCATCTTCTTTCACTCGATCCGCTGGTACTTCAACGCCTGACCCATGCGAATCCTCGGCATCGACCCCGGCTTGACGACCACCGGCTTCGGCGTGGTGGATGCGGACGGCCATGCGCTGCGCTACGTCGCGAGCGGCACCATCAGCACGCGGCACCTGGGCACCGGCAACCTGCCGGCGCGCCTGAAGGTGCTGTTCGACGGCATCGCGGAAATCGCCGCGCGCTACCAGCCCGATGCGTCGGCGGTCGAGATCATCTTCGTCAACGTCAATCCGCAATCGACGCTGCTGCTGGGACAGGCGCGCGGGGCGTGCGTGACCTCGCTGGTGAACAGCAACCTCACGGTGGCCGAGTACACCGCACTGCAGATGAAGAAGGCGGTCGCGGGCCACGGGCAGGCTGCCAAGGCGCAGGTGCAGGAGATGGTGAAGCGCCTGCTCGACCTGCCCGGGTTGCCCGGCGCCGACGCGGCCGACGCATTGGGCATCGCGATCACGCATGCGCAGGTGGGGCGGTCGATGGCGCGGCTGGCCCAGGCGGCGGAACTGTCGAAGACCCATGCCGGCACCTACCGGCAAGGGCGATCGCGCTGACTACCTGCGGAAGTCCAGCCGCCCGTTCGTCCAGCGTCCGTCGATCCGCCGGGTGTCCGCGATCCGGCCGACCCACGGGCGCGTGATGTCCGGGCTGCTCAGGTTGATGTAGCGGCCCACGAGCGTGTCGGGTGCGATGTAGCGGACATCGAGCAATGCATGGCGTTCGCCGCCGCCCCAGTCGAACAACAGGTAGAAGCGGCCACCGGCCACCTCGACCATCGCCTTGCCTTCCTTCCAGGCCTCTGCGCTGTCGCCGGAGAGGCTCGGATCCACGCCGCCGTTCCATCGGCTGGACCACGCGCCCGCGATCGAGTCCGGGAATTCATCGAGCACCGCGCCCCATCGCTGCGCATTCGGATCGTCGTTGCCGCCGCCGAGCTCCACGCTGTCCGCGAATTCGTCCACATCGGGGCCGTCCGGGTCCGGGGCATCCTGGACGCCGAACGGGTTCCTCGTGGGTTGTTCAGGGTGTGTGTTCATGGCGCCATCGTGCGCCTGCGCGCGGCGCACGGCATGCCGTTTCCGGACATGCGAACGGGGAAGAAACTAGGCCACGCGCTCGGCGATCAGCACCGCGAAGAAGCCGAACGCTGCGAGCAGCGTCCACTTGAGCACGATCCAGCCGACGCGCCGGTACCTGGCCTGTCCGGTGCCCGCATAGAACGCGAACGACACGCCGGCCACCAGCAAAAGCAGCAGGATGGCCCAGCGGAAGAGAAGCATCGTGGGGGCAGTACCGGCGGAGCTCGCCTACCAGGCCCGCGCCACTTCGCCGAACCCGCGCGGTGCGCGCTTTTCGTCTTCGAAGGTCACGACCTCGTAGGCATCGCTGTGCGCGAGCAGTTCGCGCAGCAGCTTGTTGTTGAGCGCATGGCCCGAGCGGAACGCGGTGTAGGCCGCGAGCAGCGGCTTGCCGATGATGTACAGATCGCCCATGGCATCGAGGATCTTGTGCTTCACGAACTCGTCGTCGTAGCGCAGGCCGCCGGCATTGAGCACCTTGGTGTCGTCCATCACGACCGCGTTGTCCAGGCCGCCACCGAGCGCGAGGCCCTTGGTGCGCATGTACTCGACGTCCTTGGTGAAACCGAAGGTGCGTGCACGCGCGATGTCGCGGCTGTACGAATCGGTGCCCAGGTCGAACTCCACGCGCTGGCCGGTGGAATTGACCACGCGGTGATCGAAGTCGATCTCGAAGCTCAGCTTGTAGCCGTGGTACGGCTCCAGGCTCGCCCATTTCTCGTTGGCGCCCTCGCCTTCGCGCACCTCGACCTTGCGGGTCACGCGGATGAAGCGGCGCGGCGCCTTCTGCAGTTCGATGCCCGCGCTTTGCAGCAGGAACACGAAGGACGAAGCCGACCCGTCCAGGATCGGCACTTCGTCGGCGGTGATGTCGATGTAGAGGTTGTCGATTCCGAGGCCCGCACAGGCCGACATCAGGTGCTCGACCGTCTGCACCTTCGCGCCGCCGGTGGAGACCGTGGAGGCGAGGCGCGTGTCGGTGACCGCTTCGGCGGTCATGCGGATTTCAGCCGGCTCGGGCAGGTCGACGCGGCGAAACACGATGCCCGTGTCGGCCGGGGCCGGTCGCAGGGTCAGTTCCACGCGTTGCCCGCTGTGGAGCCCCACGCCCACGGCGCGGCTGATCGACTTGAGGGTTCGTTGTTGCAGCACGCCGGGGATTTTAGGCGCGCCACGGGCGTGACGGCCTAATCCCCTCGCTATGGCAGCGATAGACATCGGTTCTATGCAATCCCGGCGATGGACGCAAAGGGCACGAAGTGAACGCAGCGCCTAGAGCCAGCGGAAGTCCCTTTCAGGTCTTCCCTGTACCCCTTGCGAACCTTCGTGCCCCGAGCGTTCGGTCGCCTTCCGTCAGTCGGCCTGACGGCGCAGGAAAGCGGGAATTTCGAAATCGTCCATGCCACCCGACGACAGCGCATCCACCTTGGCCGCGGCCATCGTGCGGTTGGTGCGCCACACGCTGGGAACCGCCATGCCGTCGTAGTTCGGCTGGCTGCCGCCACTCGTATGGCCCGTGCCACCCATGGTGGGCACGTTGAACGGGATGTTGTCGGTGCCGGTGCGAATGACTTCCAGCGTCGGCGCCTGGCGGCGTGCGTCGGCACGCGAGAGGCCCGTGGCCACCACGGTCACGCGCATCTCGTCGCCCAGGGCTTCGTCGTAGGCGGCGCCGTAGATCACATGCGCGTCGGGCGAGGCATAGGCACGGATGGTGTTCATCGCGAGCTTCGACTCGTTCAGCTTGAGCGAACCCTTCGACGCCGTCACCAGCACCAGCACGCCCTTGGCGCCCGAGAGGTCGATGCCTTCGAGCAGCGGGCAGGCCACGGCCTGTTCGGCGGCGATGCGCGCGCGGTCCGGGCCCGCGGCCGCGGCCGTGCCCATCATGGCCTTGCCCGGCTCGCCCATCACGGTGCGCACGTCTTCGAAGTCGACGTTCACGCCGCCGTACTCGTTGATGATTTCCGAGATGCCGCCCACGGCGTTCTTGAGCACGTCGTTGGCGTGCGCGAAGGCTTCGTCCTGGGTGATGTCTTCACCGAGCACGTCGAGCAGCTTCTCGTTGAGAACAACGATCAGCGAATCGACATTGGCTTCGAGTTCGGCCAGGCCGTCGTCCGCGTTCTTCATGCGGCGGCCGCCTTCCCAGTCGAAGGGCTTGGTCACCACACCCACGGTGAGGATGCCCATTTCCTTGGCGATGCGCGCGATCACCGGCGCAGCGCCGGTGCCCGTGCCGCCACCCATGCCGGCGGTGATGAACAGCATGTGCGCGCCGTCGATGGCCGCACGGATCTCGTCCACCGCGAGTTCGGCGGCTTCACGGCCCTTGTCGGGCTTGCTGCCGGCGCCCAGGCCGCTGGTGCCCAGCTGGATGATCTTGTTCGCATTGCTGCGGGTGAGCGCTTGCGCATCGGTGTTCGCGCACACGAACTGCACGCCCTGCACACCACGCTCCATCATGTGGGCGACTGCATTGCCGCCACCGCCGCCCACACCGATCACCTTGATCTGCGTGCCTTGATTGAATTCTTCGACTTCGATCATTTCGATGGTCATTTCTAACTCCTTGAATATTGCAGTTGCCGTTTTGTATCTATGAATAATTCTTTTGCCGTGACGTGTTCAACGAGAGCATCGTCACGATGGTGGACCTGTTCGTCGCCATCGCTCGTTGAAATGCAACGGAGGACTGCCGCGTGCGAGCCAGAGTGGGGAGTGGTTCATGGTCAGAAGTTCCCCACGATGAAGTCCTTGAAACGTCCGAACGCAGTCTTTACCGACCCGTTCTTCTGCGCGACCTTGAAGCCGCGCATGCGTGCGAAGCGCGCCTCTTCGAGAAGACCCATCACCGTAGCCGCACGGGGCTGCGCCACCATGTCGGACAACGCGCTCGAATACTTCGGAATGCCCCGGCGCACGGGCTTCAGGAAGATGTCTTCCCCCAGCTCGACCATGCCGGGCATCACCGCGCTGCCGCCGGTGAGCACCACGCCCGAAGAGAGCACCTCTTCGTAGCCCGATTCCCGCACCACCTGCTGCACGAGCGAGAAGATCTCCTCGATGCGCGGCTCGATCACGCCGGCCAGCGCCTGCTTGCTCAGCATGCGCGGGCCGCGGTCGCCCAGGCCCGGCACTTCCACTTGCTGGTCGGGGTCGGCCAAGAGTTGCTTGGCATAGCCGCTCTCGACCTTGATGTCTTCCGCGTCCTTGGTGGGCGTGCGCAGCGCCATCGCGATGTCGCTGGTGATGAGGTCGCCCGCGATCGGGATCACCGCCGTGTGGCGGATCGCGCCGTTGGTGAAGATCGCCACGTCGGTCGTGCCCGCGCCGATGTCCACCAGCACCACGCCCAGTTCGCGCTCGTCCTCGGTCAGCACCGCCTGGCTGGAGGCCAGCGGGTTCAGCATCAGCTGGTCCACTTCCAGGCCGCAGCGGCGCACGCACTTGATGATGTTCTCGGCCGCGCTCTGCGCGCCGGTCACGATGTGCACCTTGGCTTCCAGGCGCATGCCGCTCATGCCGATCGGCTCCTTCACGTCCTGGCCGTCGATCACGAACTCCTGCGGCTCCACCAGCAGCAAGCGCTGGTCGCTGGAGATGTTGATCGCGCGCGCGGTCTCCACCACGCGGGCCACGTCGGCGGGCGTCACTTCCTTGTCCTTCACCGCCACCATGCCGCTCGAATTGATGCCGCGGATGTGGCTGCCGGTGATGCCGGTGTAGACACGGCTGATCTTGCAGTCGGCCATGAGCTCGGCCTCCTTGAGCGCCTGCTGGATGCTCTGCACCGTGGCGTCGATGTTCACCACCACGCCGCGCTTCAGGCCATTGCTCGGCGCAATGCCGAGCCCGGCGAGCTTGAGCTCGCCGCCGGGCAGCACCTCGGCCACGACCACCATCACTTTGGCGGTGCCGATGTCCAGTCCTACGACCAGGTCTTTGTATTCTTTGGGCATTGAGATATGTCCTCGATTTCTCGCTGTGCGCTACTTGATTCTTCTTGGGGTCTCGGGCGAGACCGTGGTGACGCCGCGCAGCCGCAATGCATACGCGTCGTTGTGGCGCAGATCGGCGCCTTCGACGTCGGCCACCGTGCGGTGGTACTGGCCCGCGACCTGGGTCACGGTCTTCAGGAAGCGCTGCAGCCTGGCCGACACCTCTTCGCTCTGCCCGCGCCCCAGCTCGATCTGCGCGCCGCTGTCCAGCACCACCTTCCAACTGCCGCGGCTGGACAGCGTGAGCTCGTCGATGCCGAAGTCGTAGGGCTGGAACTGCGGCGCAAGCACGCGGTACATGCCCAGCACCTGCCCGGCCTGCTCGATCGGACCGTCCAGGCGCGGCAGGTTCTCGTCCACCTCGGCCACGTTGGCTTCGAACACGTCGCCGAAGCCGTTGATCAGCTTGGAGCCCGCCTCGTCGCCCCAGCTGGCCACGGGCACCTGCTCGGTCAGCGTCACGCGCAGCTTGTTCGGGAACTCGCGCCGCACCACCGCGCTGCGCACCCAGGGCACCGCCTCGAAGGCGGTGCGCGCACGCGCGAGATCGATGGTGAAGAAGTTGCCCGAGAGCTGCGGCGCCACGTTGGCGCGCAGCGTGACCGCGTTGTTGTGCGTGACCTCGCCGTCCACCTTGATCCCCGCGAGCGGGAAGAAAGGCTGGCGCAGCACCCACCACGCGCCCGCGGCAAGCAGCATGAGCGCCACCGCCACGAACGCGAGGTTCGCCACGATGTTCATGAGCTTGACGTCGAAGGGCGCGGGGATGCTGTCGGCCATGGCTATTGCGCGCCTCCCTTTGCATCCAGCGAGGCGGAGGCCAGCACGCGCAGGCACAGCTCTTCGTAAGGAATGCCGGCCGCGCGCGCGGACATCGGCACCAGCGAATGGCTGGTCATGCCGGGCGAGGTGTTCATCTCGAGCAGGAAGGGCTTGCGGTCGCTGGCGCGGATCATCACGTCGGCGCGGCCCCAGCCGCGGCAGCCGAGCGTGTGGTACGCGGCCAGCGTGATGCGCTGGATCTCGTGCTCCTCGTCGGCCGGCAGGCCGCTCGGGCACTGGTACTTCACGTCGTCGGTGAAGTACTTGTTCTGGTAGTCGTAGGCGCCCTCGGGGGCGGCGATGCGCACCACCGGGAGCGCGCGCGCGTCGAGCCCCTGGCCGAGCACGGCACAGGTCACTTCCTCGCCTTCGATGAACTCCTCGCAGAGCACGTCGGCGTCGTATTTCGCGGAGAGCGTGACGGCGTCCTGCATCTGCGAATACCCCTCCACCTTCGTCACGCCGATGGACGAGCCCTCGCGCGGCGGCTTCACGATCAGCGGCAGGCCCAGCACGTCGGGCACCACCATGACCTGCTCGCGGCTTTGCTGGTCGAAGGCCAGGCGCACGTACTTGGGCGTGGGCAGGCCGTCGGCCTGCCAGATGCGCTTGGTCATGACCTTGTCCATCGCCACGCTCGATGCCATGACGCCAGAGCCGGTGTAGGGAATGCCCAGCAGCTCGAGCGCGCCCTGCACCGTGCCGTCTTCGCCGTGGCGACCGTGCAGCGCAACGAAGCAGAGCGCAAAGCCTTCGCGTTTCAGTTCGACCAGTTCGCGCTCGGACGGATCGAAGGCATGCGCATCGACGCCGCGCGAACGCAGCGCTTCGAGCACGCCGGTGCCCGACATCAGCGAGACCTCGCGTTCGGCCGAACTGCCGCCGAACAGCACGGCGACCTTGCCGAAGAGTTTTGGATCCTGAAGGCTCACGATGCCCTCCCCTTGCGCGAGGCGCGCTGCGATGTTGTTGACGATGGTGCGGCAGTCGATGCCGCTGCCGGTGCGGCCGCGCCGCCGAGCTCGACCACCTTGCCCGGCACCGCGCCGATGGAGCCTGCGCCCATGGACAGCACGACGTCGCCCGCACGGGCGTTGTCCAGGATGGCCTGCGGCATGGCCACGATGTCGTCGACGAACACGGGCTCGACCTTGCCGGCCACGCGCAGCGCGCGCGCCAGCGTGCGGCCGTCGGCCGCCACGATGGGCGCCTCGCCCGCGGCATAGACCTCGCCGAGCAGCACCGAATCGGCCGTGCCGATGACCTTCACGAAGTCCTCGAAGCAGTCGCGGGTGCGGGTGTAGCGGTGCGGCTGGAAGGCCAGCACCAGCCGGCGGCCCGGGAACGCGCCGCGCGCGGCGGCAATGGTGGCCGCCATCTCGACCGGGTGGTGGCCGTAGTCGTCGATCACGGTGAAGCTGCCCGCATCGCCCGGCACGCGCACTTCGCCGTAGCTCTGGAAGCGGCGGCCCACGCCCTTGAAACCGGCCAGGCCGCGTTGCACCGCCTCGTCGGGAATGCCCAGCTCCACGGCCACCGCGATCACCGACAGCGCATTGCGCACGTTGTGCTCACCGGGCAGGTTCAGCACGATGGGCAGGTCCGGCAGCGTCACGCCGTTGCGGCGCTGCGCGGTGAAATGCATCTGGCCGCCGACGGCGCGCACGTCGATCGCGCGCACCTGCGCGTCCTCGCCGAAGCCGTAGCTGGTGACTGGGCAGGTGACGTCGGCCACGATGTCGCGCACCGCCGGATCGTCGGTGCAGAGAATGGCCACGCCGTAGAACGGCATGCGGTGCAGGAAGTCGACGAAGGCCTTCTTGAGCTTCGCGAAGTCGTGCCCGTAGGTCTCCATGTGGTCGGCGTCGATGTTCGTGACCACCGCCATCACGGGCAGCAGGTTCAGGAACGAGGCGTCCGACTCGTCGGCCTCCACCACGATGTAGTCGCCGCTGCCCAGTTGCGCGTTCGCGCCGGCGCTGTTCAGGCGCCCGCCGATCACGAAGGTCGGGTCGAGCCCCGCCGCGTCGAGCACGCTCGCCACGAGGCTGGTGGTGGTGGTCTTGCCATGCGTGCCGGCGATCGCGATGCCTTGCTTCAAGCGCATCAGCTCGGCCAGCATCAGCGCGCGCGGCACGACCGGAATGCGCTTCTCGCGCGCGGCCAGCACCTCGGGGTTGTCCGACTGCACCGCGGTGGAGGTGACGACCGCGTCGGCGCCGTCGATGTGCGCGGCCGCATGGCCCACGAAGGTGCCGATGCCCAGGCCCGCGAGCCGGCGCAGCGTGGCGCTGTCGGACAAATCGGAGCCGGTGATCCTGTAGCCCAGGTTGAGCAGCACCTCGGCGATGCCGCTCATGCCCGAGCCGCCGACGCCGACGAAATGAATATGGCGGATCGCATGCTTCATACGCGGCCTCCATTCATCGGCGATGAGAATTGCGTGGCGAGCGCAGCGAGGCCCGTTCGTGAGACACCGCGGAACCGGCTTTGCCGGGCCGGTGGTGTCGCCCCCGGCGAGGGGGTTGGCGAAGCGACACGAAGTGCGCGAAGACTGGGGGAGTGCGTCATCTTGCAAGCTCCTCGCAAGCGCGGACCACCGCTTCCACGGCTTCGGTCTTCTGCATGGTCTTGGCCTTGGCGGCCTTCTCGATCAGCGCGGGGCGCTCGGTTTTCTGTAGCAAATCAGCCAGCAATTCAGGAGTGAGGTCGGCCTGCTGCACCAGCCAGCCGCCGCCCGCGTCCACGAGGAAGCGCGCGTTGGTGGTCTGGTGGTCGTCGACCGCCGAGGGGAAAGGCACGAACAGCGCTGCTGCGCCGACGGCCGCGATTTCTGTGACGGTGCTGGCACCGGCGCGCGCGACGATGATGTCCGCGTCGGCATAGGCCTGCGCGGTGTCTTCGATGAACGGCGTGAGTTCGCCTTCGACGCCCGCGGCCGTGTAGTTGGCGCGCAGCTCGTCGATCTGCTTGCTGCCGCTCTGGTGCAGCACCTGCGGGCGCGTGGCCGGCTCGATGCGGGCCAGCGCCTGCGGCACCACGGTGTTGAGGCCGCGCGCGCCGAGGCTGCCGCCCACGACGAGCAGCTTGAGCGGACCGGTGCGGCCCGCGAAACGCGTGGCCGGATCGGGCTGCGACGTGAACGCCGCGCGCAGCGGGTTGCCCACCCATTGCGCCTTCTTCAGCACATTGGGGAAGGCGGTGAACACGCGGTCGGCCACGCCCGCCAGCACCTTGTTGGCCAGGCCCGCGACCGAGTTCTGCTCGTGCAGCACCAGCGGCTTGTTGAGCAGCACGCCCATCATTCCGCCCGGAAAGGTGATGTAGCCGCCCAGGCCCACCAGCACGTCGGGCTTCACGCGGCGCACCACGCGAAAGCTCTGCCAGAAGGCGCGCAGCAGCTTCAACGGCAGCAGGAGCAATGTGAGCGGGCCCTTGCCGCGCACGCCGCCGAACTGCACCGGCTCGAACGCGAAGCCACGCGGCGGCACGAGCTTTTCTTCCATGCTGCCGGGCGCGCCCAGCCAGTGCACGCGCCAGCCGCGCTCGCGCAAGGCCTCGGCCACGGCAAGGCCCGGGAAGATGTGGCCGCCGGTGCCGCCGGCCATGACGAGTGCGGTGCGCCCAGTCATACGCGGCCTCCGCGCATGAGAACCCGGTTCTCGTAGTCGATGCGCAGCACGATCGCCAGCGCGATCATGTTCATCAGGATGGCCGAGCCGCCGAAGCTCATCAGCGGCAGGGTCAGGCCCTTGGTCGGCAGCGCGCCGAGGTTCACGCCCATGTTGATGAAGGTCTGGAAGCCCAGCCACACGCCGACGCCTTGAGCGACCAGGCCCGAGAACACCCGGTCCAGCGCGATTGCCTGGCGGCCGATGTGCATGACGCGGCGGGTCAGCCAGAGGAAGAGGCCGATGATCAGCAGCACGCCGACGAGGCCGAACTCCTCGCCGATCACGGCGAGCAGGAAGTCGGTATGCGCCTCGGGGAGCCAGTGCAGCTTCTCGACGCTGCCGCCCAGGCCCACGCCGAAGATCTCGCCGCGCCCGATGGCGATCAGCGAGTGCGACAGCTGGTAGCCCTTGCCCAGCGCGTGCTCCTCGCTCCACGGGTCCAGGTACGCGAAGATCCGCTCGCGGCGCCACGGGCTGCTCGCAACAATGGTGCCGAAGGCCACCACCACGAGCGCCGCGATCACGAAGAACATGCGCGCGTTCACGCCGCCCAGGAACAGGATGCCCATGGCGATCACCGCGATCACCATGAAGGCGCCCATGTCGGGCTCGGCCATCACCAGCATGCCGACCACCACCACCGCGATGCCCATCGGCAGCACGGCGCGGAAGAACCGCTCCTTGATCTCCATCTTGCGCACCATGTAGCTGGCGGCGTAGAGCACCATCGCGAGCTTGGCGAGCTCCGAGGGCTGGAAGCGCATGAAGCCCATCGGCAGCCAGCGGCGCGCGCCGTTCACGTTGATGCCGATGTGCGGAATGAGCACCGCCACCAGGAGCAGCAGCGAGGCCACGAAGAGCCAGGGCGCGGCGCGCTCCCAGGTCTTCATCGGGATCTGGAAGGCCAGCAGCGCGGCCATGAACGCGAACGCCACCGAGGCCGCATGCCGCGTGAGGAAGAACGAGGCGCTGTAGCCGGCGCGCGCGAAGCGCGGGTTGTCGGGCAGCGCAATGGAGGCCGAATACACCATCACCAGGCCCCAGGTCAGGAGCGCGACGGTGACCCACACCAGCGCCTGGTCGAAGCCCAGCACGCGCATCGGCGTGGCCTTGGTCTGCGAGATGCCGGCGCCGCCCAGGCGCACGGGCAGGTGCACGGGCAGCGAATCGATGCCGCTGCGGGCGCGCCTGAACCAGCCGCCGAAGCGGCTCGTGCGGGTGTCTGGCGTGGCGCCTGCAGCAGCGGAGTTCACAGCGTTTCCTCCGGGGACGAACCGTCGATCGACATGCCGCGCGGGTTGTCCGCGAGCGCCTGCACGACTTCGCGGAACACTTCCGCGCGGTGTTCGTAGTCGTTGAACATGTCGAAGCTCGCACAGGCCGGTGACAGCAGCACGGCATCGCCCGGGTTGGCGCGCGCGGCGGCGAGCCTCACGGCCTCTTCCATCGAGGCGGCATGCATCAGCGAGACACCGGTGTTCGCCAGCGCGGCTTCGATCAGCGGCGCATCGCGGCCGATCAGCACGACGGCGCGCGCGTGCTGGGCGACGGGCGCTGCGAGCGGCTCGAAGTCCTGGCCCTTGCCCTCGCCGCCGAGGATGACGACCACGCGGCGGTCTTCGCCCAGGCCATTCAGCGCGGCGACCGTCGCACCGACGTTGGTGCCCTTGCTGTCGTCGAAGTACTCGACGTCGTCGATCAGCGCGATGGGCTCCACGCGGTGCGGCTCGCCGCGGTATTCGCGCAGGCCGTAGAGCATCGGGCCGAGCGGGCAGTCGGCGGCGCTGGCCAGCGCGAGCGCGGCCAGTGCGTTCATGGCGTTGTGGCGGCCGCGGATGCGCAACGCGTCGGCGGGCATCAGGCGCTGGAAGAAGATTTCTTCCTCGACCACGGCGCCACGCTTGCGCTTCTGCGTTTCGTCGGCTTCGAGCGCGCGCACGAGCCAGGCGACGCCGTTGATGCGCTCGATGCCGTAGTCGCCCGGGCGCAGCGGCATCGTGCCGCCGAAGGTGACGTGCGCGCGGATCAGCGGGCGCTGCAGCTTCACGCGCACCGGCGGCGGCAGCATCGCCATCACGCCGGCGTCGTCGCGGTTGAGCACCAGCAGGCCTTGCGCGCCGAAGATGCGCGCCTTGGCCGCCGCGTAGGCCGGCATGTCGCCGTGCCAGTCGAGGTGGTCCTGCGTGAGGTTGAGCACGGTGGCGGCGGTCGGCTCGAAGCCCTGCACGCCGTCCAGCTGGAAGCTGGAGAGCTCCAGCACCCAGACATCGGGCAGCGTCCGGGCATCGATGTGCGCGGCCAGCGTGTCCAGCAGCGTCGGGCCGATGTTGCCGGCGACAGCCACGCTTTTGCCGGCGCGCTCGACCAGTTGGCCGGTGAGCGCGGTGACGGTGGTCTTGCCGTTGGTGCCGGTGATGGCGAGCACCGCGGGGGTGTAGCCCTTGGGTGCGGGCGGCTCCTCGATCGGCACCAGCGGGAGCTGGGCCGTCGGCTCTTCTTCCACCGCGGCGGACGCCGGGTTGGTGGCGGAGAGTTCGGCGATCTTGGCGACGAAGTCGGCGGCCTCGCGGGCGGCCGTGGGGACGTAGGGCTTGCCGGTAGCTGGCAGCCTGGAACCCGTGGCGGGTGCAACTGCCGGCGCCGATGCCGTCGATTCGGGTGCGGCGTCGGTCGCTTCGGCGGCCGGTGCGGCTGTTTCGGCGGCGGAGGCGGATTCCTCCGCGGGCGGGGAAAGCGGAACGCTCAGCGAGGGATCGCGCGGCATCGCCTCCGCCATCGCCGGGACTGTGGGCTCGGGTTCGGCGTCGGTCGCTTCCGTGCTTTCGGGTGCAGCAGCGGGCTCGGCAGCCGGCGCGGGCACTTCCGCCGTTTCCGTCGTTTCTGCGGCTTCGGGCACTTCGGTCGCGGCAGGCGCGACCGCGTCGGCTTCTGCCTGTTCGGTGACGGCGGGCACTTCGGGGGCGGCCGGGATTTCGGCCACTTCGGCAGCATCGGCAGGCGTGGCTTCCGTCGGCTCGACGGTCAAGGCCAGTTCAGCCTGCGCGTCGGGCAGCACGGGCTCAGGTTCTGCGGGCGTTTCCGCCGCCGGCGCTTGCGCCGCTTCGGGCTCGGCCTCGGCGATTTCCACTACCGGCACTTCGACCGTCCGCAAATCCAGCAGCGCGCGCGCGAAGAGATCCAGCTCGCCGCCGACCGTGAGGCCCACGGCCCGCGCCGCGTCGACGACCGGCGCAATGGTCGCGGGCGCGAGGCCCGGCGAGCGGTACACCGCGCGAATGGCCGTGCCTTCGATCAGCGCGGCCGAGAACGGCCCGCCGATGAACGTCACCCCGGGCAACTCCGCCTGCAGCGTCACGAGCGCGGCGGGCGCCTCGCGCGTGTCCGCCACGGTCACGACCGCACCGTGGCGCGCGCACCAGCGCGTCATCGCCAACCCGGACGCACCGAGGCCGAGGATGAGGACGGGGAGGTCTTTCAGATGCCGCATGTGCTTTTTCTTCTCACCGCAGCTTCAGCGTCGAAAGGCCCACGAGGCACAGGAGCATCGTGATGATCCAGAAGCGCACCACGACCTGCGTCTCGCGCCAGCCGCTCTTCTCGAAGTGGTGGTGCAGCGGTGCCATCTTGAGCACGCGCCGGCCCTCGCCGTAGCGCTTCTTCGTGTACTTGAAGTACATGACCTGCGCCATCACCGAGATCGCCTCGACCACGAAGATGCCGCCCATGATGAAGAACACGATCTCCTGGCGCACGATGACCGCGATGGTGCCCAGCGCGCCGCCGAGCGCGAGCGCGCCCACGTCGCCCATGAAGACCTGCGCCGGATGCGTGTTGAACCAGAGGAACGCCAGGCCCGCGCCAGCCATCGCCGAGCAGAACACCAGCAACTCGCCCGAGCCCGGGATGTTGGGGAACAGCAGGTACTTGGAGTACACCGCGCTGCCCGTGACGTAGGCGAACACGCCCAGCGCCGAGCCCACCATCACCACCGGCATGATCGCCAGGCCGTCCAGGCCGTCGGTCAGGTTGACCGCGTTGCTCGCGCCCACGATCACCAGGTATGTGAGGATCACGAAGCCGATGCCGCCCAGCGGATAGCTCACTTCCTTGAAGAAGGGGACCAGGAGGTTGATCTTGGGCGGAAAGTCAAGGTCGAACCCCGACTGCACCCAGGCGAAGAACAGCTGCAGCACGCGCCAGTTGGAGCTTTCTGAAATGCTGAAGAGCAGGTAGAAGCCCGCGAGCAGGCCGACCACCGACTGCCAGAAATACTTCTCGCGCGAGCGCATGCCCTCGGGGTCCTTGCGCACCACCTTGCGCCAGTCGTCGACCCAGCCGATGGCGCCGAAACCCATCGTCACCCACAGCACGATCCACACGAAGCGGTTGGAAATGTCGAACCACAGGAGCGTGGCGAAGGCGATGGCGAACAGCACCAGCACGCCGCCCATGGTGGGCGTGCCGCTCTTGGTGAGGTGCGTTTCCATGCCGTAGCCGCGAATCGGCTGGCCGATCTTGAGCGCGGCGAGGCGGCGGATCACGTAGGGGCCGGCCACCAGGCCGACCACGAGCGCGGTCACCGCAGCCATCAGCGCGCGGAAGGTGAGGTACTGGAAGACGCGCAGAAACCCGAACTCGGGCGAGAGCGTCTGCAGCCATTGGGCGAGGGTCAGCAGCATGGTGTATCGCGCGGCTCATGCGTCATGACCGGCCTCCTTTTGTTGTTTTGGGGTGTGACTGGGCGAGATCGCCAATCGCCTGCACCACGCGCTCCATCTTCATGAAGCGCGAGCCCTTCACCAGTACGCTGCCGACCAGCGGCAGGCGCGCCAGCACGGCGGCGTGCAGTGCGTCGTAGTCGCCGAAATGACGGCCGTTGTCCGCATCCCCGAAGGCCGCGACGGTGTGCGCGGTCTCCGTGCCGAGCGTGTAGACGGCCTCGATGCCGCGCTGCCTTGCCCAGGCGCCGACCTCGGCGTGGAACTCGGGCGCGCGGTCGCCCACCTCGCCCATGTCGCCGAGCACCAGGAGACGCGGACCGGGCAGGCCCGCGAGCACGTCGATGGCGGCGATCACGGAATCGGGGTTGGCGTTGTAGCTGTCGTCCACCAGCGTGAGCGTGTGCTTGTTCGACAGCACGACTTCGCTGGCCCTGGAGCGGCCCTTGACCGGCTCGAAGGCCGACAGGCCGATGGCGATGCGCTCGATCGGCACGCCCGCGGCGAGCGCGCAGGCGGTGGCCGCCAGCGCGTTGCCCACGTTGTGGCGGCCGGCGATGTGCAGTTGCGCGTCGAAGGCGCCCAGCGGCGTGCGGATGCGCACGGCCCAGGCGCCCTGCTTCCATTCGGCGCTGTCCAGCGAGATGTCGGCGCCCGCGTCTTCGCCGAAGGTCATGCAGCGGCGGGAACCTCCGTCGTGCGCCATGTCGGTCCACAGCGGCGTGAAGGTGTCGCCATACGGGAAGACAGCCGTGCCGTCGTCGGGCAGCACCGCGAACACGGCGGCGTTCTCGATGGCGACCGCCTCGACGGTGGCCATGAATTCCTGGTGCTCGCGCTGGGCGTTGTTGACCAGCGCGATGGTCGGGCGCGAGATGGCGGCCAGCCGCGCGATCTCGCCCGGATGGTTCATGCCCAGCTCCAGCACCGCGTGCTGGTGGCGCGCCCGCAGGCGCAGCAGCGTGAGCGGCACGCCGATCTCGTTGTTGAAGTTGCCGGCCGTGGCCAGCGCGCGGTCGGCACGGAAGGCGACGAGGATCGCCGCGATCATCTGCGTGACGGTGGTCTTGCCGTTGCTGCCGGTGACGGCGATGAGCGGCAATTCGAACTGCGCGCGCCAGCCCGCGCCGAGCGCGCCGAGCGCCGCCAGCGAGTCGGGTACTTCGAGGCCCGCGAGGCCGGCGGCTTCGAGGCCGTGATGGGCGATGGCCGCGACTGCGCCCTGCTCCCTGGCCTGCGCCAGGAAATCGTTCGCGTCGAAACGTTCGCCCTTGAGCGCGACGAACAGGTCGCCCTGCGCCAGCGTGCGGGTGTCGGTGTGCACGCGCGCGATGACCGTCGCCGGGTCGCCCACGAGGCGCGAACCGGGAATCCATTGCTGGGCCTGGGCGAGCGTCAGGTCGAGCGGCGTCATATCGCTCATGCCGCACCTCGTTTCGTCAGCGCATCCATTGCATGGGCCCTGTCGGAGAACGGCAGGCGCTGGCCCGCGATTTCCTGCCAGGCCTCGTGGCCCTTGCCGGCGATCAGCACCACGTCTTCTGGCGCGGCCTGCGCGATCGCATCGGCGATGGCGGCGGCGCGGTCGGGCTGCACCTGGGCAGCGTCGGAGCGCGAGAAGCCGCGCAGCACCTGGCTGATGATCGCGTCGGGCTTTTCGCTGCGCGGGTTGTCGCTGGTCACGACGACGTGGTCGGCCTGGCGCTCGGCGACGGCGGCCATCATCGGGCGCTTGATCGGGTCGCGGTCGCCGCCGCAGCCGAACAGGCACCAGAGCGCGCCGCCGCGCTGCTGCGCCAGCGGGCGCAGGCCGGCGAGCGCCTTGTCGAGGGCGTCGGGCGTGTGCGCGTAGTCGACGACCGCGAGCGGCGCATGGCCGCCGATGCTCACGCGCTCCATGCGGCCCGGCACGCTCGTGAGATTGGCGCAAGCCGCCACCGCCTGCGACAGCGAAAGCCCCAGCGCGCGCAGCGTACCCAGCACGCCGAGCAGATTGGCCACGTTGTACTGGCCGATGAGGCCGGTGGACAGACGCTCGACCGACGCGGTGCCGTGCTCGGCCACCGAGAACTGCAGGCCCTGCGCGTCGTAGCCGATGTCGCGCGCCACGAGGCGCGCCGCCTTGCCGCCGGCTGACACCGTCCAGACGTCGAGCGCGCCGATGCCGGCGTCCACGAGGTTGGCGCACAGGCTGGCGCCGTGCATGTCGTCGATGTTGATGACCGCGGCGCGCAGGCCCGGCCAGCGGAACAGCTCGGCCTTGGCTTCCCAGTAGGCATCCATGCTGCCGTGGTAGTCGAGGTGGTCCTGCGTGAAATTGGTGAAGACCGCGACCGCGATCCGCGCGCCGTCGAGCCGGCGTTCGGCGATGCCGATCGACGAGGCCTCGATGGCGCAGGCGCCGAAGCCGTGCGCGACCATGTCGCGCAATGCGCCCTGCATCATCACGGGGTCGGGCGTGGTGAGGCCGGTGTAGGTGAGCTCGGGCGGCACGCCGATGCCCAGCGTGCCCATCACGGCGCAGGGCGACGGCGCACCGCGCTCCATGGTGCCGTCGGGCCGCATCGCGCGAACGCCGCCGGCCGCACGCAGCGAGGAAAGCGATTCGGCCAGCCACCACGCGGTGGAGGTCTTGCCGTTGGTGCCGGTCACGGCCAGCACGTCGAGCAGCGCGGAGGGGTTGTCGTGGAAGGCCGAGGCGATCGGGCCGGTGGCCGCCTTCAGGCCCGGGTAGGCCGCGATGCGGTCGCTGTATTCACTTTGATCGAAGCCGAAGGCATCGACGCCTTCGTACTCGACCAGGCAGGCCGCGGCGCCCTGCGCCAGCGCGGCGGCCACGTGCTTGCGCCCGTCGGTCGCGGCACCGGGCCAGGCGATGAAGCCATCGCCCGCGCCCACCGGCCGGCTGTCGGCATGCAGCGCACCCTGCACGCGCGCCTTGAGCCACTGCGCGGCCAGTTGGGGAGATGTGAGTGTCAGCATGCTCAGAAGCTCTCGTCGACGCCCTGCGTCATCACAAGGGGTTTGACCGCCAGATCGGGCGCGACGTTCATCATGCGCAGCGTCTGCTGCACGACTTCGCTGAACACGGGCGCCGCGGCGACGCCGCCGAAATACTGGCCGTCGCTGGGCTCGTCGATCATCACCGCGACGATGATGCGCGGCTTCTCGATGGGCGCCATGCCGGTGAACCAGGCGCGGTACTTGTTGCTCGCGTAGCCCTTGCCGACCTGCTTGTGGGCCGTGCCCGACTTGCCGCCGACCGAGTAGCCGACCGTCTGCGCGCGCGTGCCGGTGCCGCCGGGGCCGGCGGCCATCTGCAGCATCTTGCGCACGGCCAGCGCGTTGGAGGGCGAGAACACCCGCACGCCGACCGGCGCCTCGGTGGTCTTCAGGATGGTGACGGGAATGATCGAGCCGTCGTGCGCGAACGAGGTGTACGAATGCGCCATCTGGAACAGCGACGCCGACAGGCCGTAGCCGTAGGCCATGGTGGCCTGCTCGACCGGCTTCCAGGTCTTCCACGGGCGCAGCCGCCCGGTGACCGCGCCGGGGAACTGGATCTGCGGCTTCTGGCCGTAGCCGAGCGCGGTGTAGGTGTCCCACATCTCGTGCGGGGTCATCTTCTGCGCGATCTTGAGCGCGCCGACGTTGCTCGACTTCTGGATCACGCCCTCGACCGTGAGCGTGCCGTAGTTGTGGGTGTCGCTGATGGTGAAGCCGCCGATCTGGTAGCGGCCGGGGCCGGTTTCGATGAGCGTGGAGGGCTTCACGCGGCCGGCTTCCAGCGCCATGCCGACGGTGATGGGCTTCATCGTCGAGCCGGGCTCGAAGGTGTCGGTGACGGCGCGGTTGCGCAGCTGTTCGCCGGTGAGATTCTGGCGCTTGTCGGGCACGTAGCTCGGATAGTTGGCCAGCGCCAGCACCTCGCCGGTGATGGAGTCGAGCACCACCACGCTGCCGGCCTTGGCCTTGCGCGCCGTCACCGCGTCGCGCAGCTTCTGGTAGGCGAAGAACTGCACCTTGCTGTCCACGCTCAGCTGGATGTCCTGGCCATCGAGCGGCGGCACGATGTCGCCCACGCCCTCGACCACGCGGCCCAGGCGGTCCTTGATGACGCGGCGCGAACCCGCCTTGCCGGCCAGTTCCTTGTTGAACGCAAGCTCGATGCCTTCCTGCCCGCTGTCTTCCACATTGGTGAAGCCGACCACGTGCGCGGCCGCCTCGCCCTCGGGGTACTGGCGCTTGTATTCCTTGCGCTGGTAGATGCCCTTCAGGTTCATCGCGGCGATCTGCTTGGCGATGGGCTCGTCGACCTGGCGCTTGATCCAGACGAAGGTCTTGTCCTCGTCCTGCAGCTTCTTGTCGAAATCCTTCTGCGGCATCTCCAGGAGCTTGGCCACCTGCTTGAGCTTGGCGCGCACCTCGGGGTCGTCGCGCTCGATGTCTTCCGGAATGGCCCAGATGCTGGGTGCCACCACGCTGGAGGCCAGGATGAGGCCGTTGCGGTCCAGGATGCGGCCGCGGTTGGCCGGCAGCTCCAGCGTGCGCGCAAAGCGCACCTCGCCCTGCCGCTGGAAGAAGCTGTTGTTGAAGACCTGCACATAGGCAGCCCGCGCCGCCAGCATGACGAAGCCGAAGGCGATGCCCGCGACAATGAACTTGCTGCGCCACACCGGCGTCTTGCTCGCGAGCAAGGGGCTGGTGGTGTAGCGCACGCTGCGGTCGCTGCGGCTCATCGTGCAGCCCCCCTGGCGGTGGTGGCGGCCGGCTTGGGCGGCGTCACCGGCGGCAGCGGCGCGACGGCCGGGATCACCGAGCCGTCCGGGCGCACGTACTGCGTGATGGCCGGCGTGGTGGTGCGCATCTGCAGCTGCTCCTTGGCGAGCTTCTCCACGCGCAGCGGGGTGGCCTGGGCGCGCTTCTCGACCTGCAGGCGGTCGTGGTCGGTCTCCAGGCGGCGGGCCTCCTGCTGCACGCGGTCCAGCTCGGTGTAGAGCTGGCGCGAGCGGTACTGCGTATGGACGAGATAGAGCGACGTCGCGATGACGGCCATCAGCAGGAGCAGGTTCAGGCGGGCCATGTCAGTTGGCCTCGGTGCGTTCCGCAACGCGCAGGATGGCGCTGCGCGAGCGCGGGTTGCCGCGCACTTCGTCTTCGGACGGCTTGATGCGATCGAGCGCGTTGAGCTTCATCACCTTGGGGGCAGCAAAAGGCGCCCGGCGGTCGTAGACCTCCTTGGAGTGCTTGGCGATGAACTGCTTGACGATGCGGTCTTCCAGCGAGTGGAAGCTGATCACCGCGAGCCGGCCGCCGGGCTGCAACACGGACAGGCTCGCCTCTAGCGCCTGTTGCAGCTCTTCAAGCTCGGCGTTGATGAAAATCCGAAAAGCCTGAAATGTGCGCGTTGCAGGGTTCTGGCCCTGCTCGCGGGTTTTGACCGTGCCAGCCACGAGCTCGGCCAGTTCGGTGGTGGTTGAAATTGCGCCCCGTTCTTGTCGGCGAGCAACAATCGCCTTTGCAATCTGAACAGCAAACCGTTCTTCGCCATAGTCACGGATCACCTCTGCAATCTGCTGAAGTTCGGCCGTTGCCAGCCAATCGGCCACGCTCTCGCCGCGCGTGGTGTCCATGCGCATGTCGAGCGGGCCGTCGAATCGAAAACTGAAGCCGCGCACCGGGTTGTCGATCTGCGGCGAACTCACGCCCAGGTCCATCAGCAAGCCGGCCACGCTGGCGTCGGGCAATTCGCCCAGCGAACGGAATCCCTGGTGCCGGATGGAAAAACGCGCATCCGAGATGCGCGCTGCTTCGGCCACCGCTTCCGCATCCTTGTCGAACGCGATCAGCCTGCCTTCCGGCGCCAGCCGCGCGAGGATCGCCCGCGCGTGTCCTCCGCGGCCGAAAGTTGCATCGACATAGGTGCCGGCGGCCGCCGCGCTGCCGGAAAGAAGGGCTTCCACCGCTTCGTTCAGCAAGACGGTCGTATGGGTCCATGGGGTGTTCACGTGGGTCCTCAGAACGCGAAGTCCTGAAACACATCCGGCATCTCGCCCTGGGTGGCCTCGGCCTCCTTGGCCTCGTAGGTGGCCTTGTCCCAGAGTTCGAAGTGGTTCCCCATGCCCAGGAGCAGCGTGTCGCGCGCGATGCCGGTGGCGGCGCGCAGCTCGGGCGAGACCAGGATGCGGCCGGTGCCGTCCATCTCCACGTCCATCGCGTTGCCGAGGAAAACGCGCTTCCACCATTGCGCCGACATCGGCAGCGCGGCGATGCGATCGCGGAATTTTTCCCATTCGGGACGGGGGAACACCATGAGGCACCCGTGCGGATGCTTGGTGATCGTGAGCTGGCCGCCTGCCGTCGCGCTCAGGACGTCACGGTGCCGGGTCGGCACGGAGAGCCGCCCCTTGGCATCCAGACTGAGCGATGAAGCGCCTTGAAACACGACCACGAACCCCTGTGTTGGGAGGTGCTGCAATACCCGAAAGGGGCACTATCCGCACTTTTTCCCACTTAACTGCACTTTTTTGCACTGTAGCAGGAAACACTTGGGGCGCAACTGGCCGTTGGTGGTATTTTTTGTAATGGAATCAACGACTTAGCGCCGATTCCAAAACCTCGGAATCGGCGAATTTCGTTGAAAATGAAGTACTTAGCTCACGCAGTGAAAGTAATGCGTGAAGCATTCCCCCGTTACAGGGGGAAGAGAAGCGGCTTCAGAGGATGAAGCGCGAAAGGTCTTCGTCGTGACTTAGTGCCGCGAGGCGCTCGTCGACGTAGGCGGCATCGATGCGGATCGTCTGACCCTCGATGCGGGCCGCGTCGAAGCTTACCTCATCGAGCAGGCGCTCCATCACGGTCGACAAACGGCGCGCGCCGATGTTCTCGGTGCGCTCGTTCACTTCGAAGGCAATGCTCGCCAGGCGGGTCACGCCATCGGGCTGGAAATCGAGCGTCACGCCCTCTGTCGCGAGCAGCGCCTGGTACTGCTTCACGAGCGATGCGCGGGTCTGCGTGAGGATGCTCTCGAAGTCCGACACCGAGAGCGACTGCAGCTCCACGCGAATCGGAAAGCGCCCCTGCAGCTCGGGGATCAGGTCGCTCGGCTTGCTCAGGTGGAACGCGCCGCTCGCGATGAACAGCATGTGGTCGGTGCGCACCACGCCGTACTTGGTGGTCACGGCCGTACCCTCCACCAGCGGCAGCAGGTCGCGCTGCACGCCCTGGCGCGACACATCGGAGCCCTGCGCTTCGCTGCGCGTGGCGACCTTGTCGATCTCGTCGATGAAGACGATGCCGTTCTGCTCGGCGTTGGTGATGGCCTGCGCGCGGATCTCGTCCTCGTTGACCAGCTTGGCCGCCTCCTCGTCGATCAAGAGGCGCAGCGCCTCGGCGATCTTGAGCTTGCGCGTCTTGCGCTTGCCGCCGCCCATCTGGCCGAACATGCCCCGCAGTTGCTCGGTCATCTCCTCCATGCCGGCAGGGCCCATGATCTCGAGCGGCGTGCGCGTTTCGGCCAGGTCGAGCTCGATTTCCTTGTCGTCCAGCTGGTGCTCGCGCAGCTTCTTGCGGAAGGCCTGGCGCGTGGGGTTGGGGGCGTCCAGCGCAGGCGTTGCGCCATCGGCGCCGCGCGCCGGGGGCAGCAACACGTCGAGGATGCGGTCTTCGGCAGCGTCTTCGGCGCGCGCACGCACCTTGGCGCTTTCGGATTCGCGGGTCTGCTTGACGGCGATTTCGGCGAGGTCGCGAATGATCGAATCGACGTCCTTCCCGACGTAGCCCACCTCGGTGAACTTGGTCGCCTCGACCTTGATGAAGGGCGCATCCGCCAGGCGCGCGAGGCGGCGGGCGATCTCGGTCTTGCCCACGCCCGTCGGGCCGATCATGAGGATGTTCTTCGGGGTGATCTCGCTGCGCAGCTTCTCCTCGACCTGCTGGCGGCGCCAGCGGTTGCGCAGGGCGATGGCCACGGCGCGCTTGGCGGCCGGCTGCCCGACGATGTGGTTGTCGAGCTCGGAGACGATTTCCTGGGGGGTCATGGACATGGTCAGAGCGCTTCCACCGTGTGGTTCATGTTCGTGTAAATGCAGATTTCTCCGGCGATCGCCAGCGATTTGCGCACGATCTGCTCGGCCGAAAGGTCGGTGTTGTCGAGCAGCGCCTTGGCCGCCGACTGCGCATACGCACCGCCCGAACCGATGGCGATCACGCCGTCTTCGGGCTCCAGCACGTCGCCGTTGCCGGTGATGATGAGCGAGGTGGTGGCGTCCGCCACGGCCAGCATGGCTTCCAGCTTGCGCAGCACGCGGTCGGTGCGCCAGTCCTTGGTGAGCTCGACCGCCGCGCGGGTGAGGTGCCCCTGGTGCTTTTCGAGCTTGGCCTCGAAGCGCTCGAAAAGCGTGAAGGCGTCGGCGGTGGCGCCGGCAAAGCCGGCCAGCACCTTGCCGTGATAGAGCCGCCGCACTTTGCGCGCCGTGCCCTTGATGACGATATTGCCGAGAGTGACCTGCCCGTCCCCGCCGATGGCGACCTGATCGCCTTGGGGGGTCTTGCGGCGCACGCTCACGATGGTGGTGCCGTGAAACTGTTCCATCGCAGCCATCTGGGGATGGCCGATGGCAATGCAACCCCGAAACAGGGCGGTTTCAGTTCTTTCGAACGGCTACGGTTGCGTGGTCCGCAATGCCCACGAGGCCGAACAGCGCGGCGATCAGCCGATGCGCATCGACGAACTGCACCCGCTCGCCATTGGCGTCCCGCGCCCGCACCCAGCTCAGCAGCGTGCCGGCGGCCGCCAGGTCCATGCGCAGCAGCGCAGCGCACGAAATGACGGGCGCCGTGGTGTGCCGCAGGTCCGTGTCCAGCCGCTGCCAGGAGGACAGCGATTCGCCCCGCAGGTCGCCCGCCAGCGCGGCAAAGCCGGTGTCGTGCGAAGGGAAGCTCTCGGATTCGGCGCTCGACAGCAGCGACCACACCGAACCGCCGCGGCTCGGCGGCGGCGCGGCGAGCGCAGTGCATTCGCCCTGCGGGTCCTGCCAGGACGGCGGCGACACCTCGTAGGTGATGCAGTAGTTGAGCGCCACCAGCTCGAAATCGTCGGGCAGGTGCATCACCCGCAGCGCGGCCAGGTGCAACTGCCACCACACGTCGTCGGTGCCGCGCTCGTTGTTGGGCGCCGCCTCGGCCAGCACCGCCAGCAGTTGCGCGGTGCCGATGAAGCGCAGCTTGACCGGCGAATCGGCCCAGTGGGTCAGCAGCACGCGCAAGGGCGCAGCCGCTTCGAGTTCGATGGCGGTCAGCGAGCGCCAGTCGAGCGTCCAGACCGAACCGGCCTGCGACAGCGCGCGCGTGAGGCTCATCAGCCCGTCGCGAGCCAGGCGCGCGGGGCTGTTCCAGTCGGCCAGGGCGCCGCCGTCACCGCCCTGCTCGGCGTCTTCGCTGGCGGTCACCGCCTTCACGCTGCGTGCCAGCTCTTCGAGCGAGACCCAATCGGGGCCCATGCGCTTCATGCGCTGCGCGTAGCGCATGCGGGCGGCCGCGAACTTGGCGGCGTCGCCGGTGGCGCGGTACAGGTCGAACAGGGTGCGCCAGCGGCTGTCGTCGCGCTCGGCCGCGGCGTCGTTCTCGCCTTCGGTGCCCGGCGGGGTGTCGGAGGCCAGGGCCTGTAGCAGGATGGCCTCGGCGCCCGCATCGTCGCCGTGCGCGAAGCGGATCACCGCCTCTTCCATCGCGCCGTCGTGCGCGAGCCGGGAGGACAGCAGCGGCGGCGCACCGCCGGTGCCTGCGGCCGCACCCGCGGCTTCGACGGGCGCCACCGCCGCCACCGCGCGATGCACGGGAGGCGGCTGGAGCAGATCGTCCACATGCACGGGCGGCAGCGTCTCGGCGCCGGCATCGGGCGGCGGGTTGACCAGCGTTTCGCCGTTCGGGCCGCGGCCCTTCCACCATTGCTGCGACATCTGCTCTTCGATCTCGTCGATCTTCTTGAGCGTGAGCGCGCGGCCCTCGGACTTTTCCGAGGAGCTGTTGATGTTGAACGACGAGGGCGTGACCGTCGCCTCGAAGGCGTGGGCCGCCGCCTCGCGCTGGCGCAGCTTGCGCAGCATGTCGAACTCGCGCCGGCGCACGAAATCGTTGCGCTGGCGCCGCTCGATCATCTCCTTGAGCATCTCCCGGCTGTAGGTCTGCTCGGGCAGCGAGGAGTCCGACGTCGCGGCGGAAGGCGCATCCAGCTCCGACCAATCCTTGAGCGGATTGCGGACAAACTTGGCCACCTTCGAAAAAAGGCGGCCCGATTCTTCCTTTGGCATTCGGCGAAGACTATCGAGCGGGCTGGTTTTTATCTACCGCGATGGCGTTCAATCCCCAAACATTTTCTGCTTGAGCTCGCGGCGCTGTTGCGCCTCGAGCGACAGCGTGGCAGTCGGGCGGGCCAGGAGGCGGCCGACGCCGATGGGCTCGCCGGTCTCGTCGCAGTAGCCGTAGTCGCCGGCGTCGATGCGCTGGATCGACTGCTCGATCTTCTTGAGCAGCTTGCGTTCGCGGTCGCGCGTGCGCAGTTCGAGGGCGTGTTCTTCCTCGATGGTGGCGCGGTCGGCCGGATCGGGCACGACCACGGTGTCCTCACGCAGGTGCTCGGTGGTCTCGCCGGCATTTTCCAGGATGCCGCGCTTGAGTTCGACGAGCTTCAGGCGGAAGAACGCCATCTGCTTTTCGTTCATGTACTCGGTGTCGGGCATCGCGATGACTTCGGCATCGGTCAGCTCGGCGGGCGACTTGGTCTTCCAGTTGTTCGCGAGCTTGGGGTCTTTCTTGACGGCCAGCGGCGGCGGCGGCACCAGCGCGGTGGACGGTGCTTGCGAGAAGCTGGACTTGGCGGCAGTCGACGCCACGGACTGCGGCATCGAGGGGACGGTCAGTTGCGACAGCCGGGACACACGGCCCCCACGCGCGGCGGGTGCGGGCGTGGCGGTTTGAGCGGGCATCGAGGGTGTCGCCGGGGCGGAAGAGGAGGCGGCAGCCGTTTTTTTCATGGGGATCGGGGGAGCGGAAGGAACGGCAGCAGGGCGGCCGACGGGTTTGGATGACGATGGACCCGTGCCTGCGGTCTTGGTTGCGGTTGCAGGCTTGGCGGGCTGGACGGACTTCTTTGTCGCAGCAGCAGCAACGGCCTTGACCGGTGGTGCTGCGGGCTTTTTGGACGCGCTTTTCTCCTTCGTTGCAGGCGCTTTCGCGGTGGCGGAAACCTTTTTCGCCGCGGGTACAGCCTTCGCAGCCGGCGCCTTCTTTGCGGCGGGCTTGGATGCTGGCGTGGCCTTGGCGGCGGGTTTCTTCACGGTGACTGGCTCCTTGGACGAACTGGAACGCGCTTTCACTGGGTGTCTCCTCCCATGGGAACCACTCGCAGCTTTCGTGCCGCGCGGGCTCCACGTTGTCGGGGTGCTCGCGAGTTGCGAACCCCGGGGTTATACCCCCGAAAGCCCTGCAGAAACCCGCGGCGCCCCGTGCCGGAAGTCACATCTCGTCCATCGAACGGGCTATGGCCACCGGAACAGGCGCGCGATTGTATAGAGAACTCGAATGCGCGGGCGATGTGTCTGCGTGACGTTCGCGTCCGTTAGCATCGGCCGGCGTCGCCGGAGGGGGTGACGCGAGGCCCGCCTTGCCCCTGGTCGGCGCGGGCCCATCCGATCATTCGATAAAAGAAAGCAAGCCTTGAGCAAGAAAGCAGTTCTGGGAGCCGTGGCCGCGGCCATCGTCGTCGCCTACGGGGGGAGCACCTGGTGGACCGGATCGAAGGTCCGCTCGATCTACGAAACCGCGCTCGACGAGATGCCCAGGCAGACCGCATTCGTCCGCGTGACCGAGCGCAAGTACGAGCGCAGCTTCTTCGGTGCCGTGAGCACCGTCACGATGGAAATCGGCTGCGCGGCCGATGCCGCCGCCGTGGCGCAGGCGCCCGCCGCCAAGCCCGCGGAAGGCGAGGAGCCCGAGGAGGAGGAAGACCGCGACGAGACCCAGGCCAAGCCGCCCAAGCCCCTGCGCATCACCATCCGCGACACCATCCACCACGGCCCGATCGCCGGCGGCACGCTCGCGGCGGCCACCATCGACAGCGAGCTGGTGCTCGACATCAAGGCCCAGGCCGAGGCCGAGAAGCTGTTCGGCAAGGCCAGGCCGCTGACGGCATTCACCAAGGTCAACTTCGACGGCAGCTACGCCATCGACATGGCCGTCGCGCCCGCCAGGCTGGCCGAGGAAGGCAAGGGCGTGCTCGCCTGGCAGGGCGCGCACGCCCACATCGAGGTGAACGCCGGACGCACCAAGGCGCGCTACGACATGACGATGCCCGGCCTGGACTTCAACGACGCCGCCAAGGGCGTGCAGGTGAAGATGGGCAAGCTCACCGCCAAGGCCGACATGGACAACAGCGCGGGCTGGATCCTGGCCACGGGCAAGACCGAAGGCCGCCTGGAGTCCTTCGAGCTCTCCGCCACCAAGGGCCTTGCCGGCGGCGCCGATGCCGACGCGCCGGCCGGCACGCACAAGCCCGTGAAGGTGCTGCTGCAGAACATCGACCTGACGGGCGACGCCAGCATCAAGGACGGCCTCTACGCCTCGGACGCCACCCTCAAGGGCCAGGGCAAGATCGGCGAGACGAGCATCGACAAGTTCGAGATGAGCAGTGGCGCGCGCCGCATCCACGCCGCCGGCTACAAGAAGCTGGCCGACGCGTACCTGCAGTCCAGCGCCGCCGCCGGTTGCGGCAAGAGCAGCAAGGCCACGCAGGCCGCGATGAAGGCACTGGCCGACCAGCTCGCCCCGGACCTGAAGGCCATGGCCAAGTACAGCCCCGAATTCGGGCTGGACAAGATGGTGGTCGAGATCGGCGGCAAGCGCGGCGAAATCAGCTACACGGCCGGCATGGTCGGCGTGACCGACGAAGACCTGCAGGCCCCGGGCATGGCGCTGCTCATGAAGCGCGGCGTGCTCAAGGCCAACGCGCGGCTGCCGGTGCAGTGGCTCGAGCAGATCGCCGCCACCGGCGCCGAGAGCGGCCAGACGCCGCCGCCCGACAAGGTGGCCGGGCTGGTCGAGCAAGGCGAGCAGCTGGGCTTCGTCAAGCGCGACGGCGAGCACGTCACCGGACAGGTCGAGTTCAGCGAAGGCAGCCTGAAGGTCAACGGCACGCCGCTGAACGCGCTGGGCAAGTAAGCCCCGGCCGAAGCCACGAAAAAGGCGCTGACCCTTGCGGGGCAGCGCCTTTTTTCATGGATCAGCAGGCGGCCGTCAGACCAGGCACTGCTCCAGTCCCTGCTCGAGAATTTCGCGCGGCAGCTCGATGCCGATGAACACCATGCGGCTCTGGCGGTTCTCGTCCTTGCCCCACTCCGGGCCCAGGTCGCTGCCCATCAGCTGGTGCACGCCCTGGAAGATCACCTTGCGCTCGGTGCCCTTCATGTGCAGCACGCCCTTGTAGCGCAGCATGCGCGGGCCGTAGATGTTGACGATGGCGCCCAGGAAGTCTTCCAGCTTGGCCGGGTCGAACGCGCGGTCGGCCTTGTAGACGAAGCTCTTGACGTCGTCGTCGATGTGATGGTGGTGGCCGTGGCCTTCGTGCTTGTGCGAGGGATGGTCGCAAGCCTCGCCATGCGCATGATCATGATCGTGGTGGTCATGCGCCTCTTCTTCCTTCAGGAAGTCGGGGTCGATGTCCAGCTTGGCGTTCAGGTTGAAGCCGCGCAGGTCGAAGATGTCCTTGAGCGGCACGTCGCCGAAATGCGCCTTCTGCTGCGGCGCGCGCGGGTTCATGTGCTTCAGGCGATGGATGAGCGCCTCGGTCTCCTCGGCCGACACCAGCTCGCTCTTGCTGATGAAGATCTGGTCGGCAAAGCCCACCTGGCGGCGTGCTTCCTGGCGATCGTTCAGCTGCTGGGGCGCGTGCTTGGCGTCCACCAGCGTGAGGATCGAATCGAGCAGGTAGCTCTCGGCGATCTCGTCGTCCATGAAGAAGGTCTGCGCCACCGGGCCGGGGTCTGCCAGGCCCGTGGTCTCGATCACCACGCGATCGAAATCCAGCAGGCCCTGGCGCTTCTTGGCGGCCAAGAGCTGCAGCGCTTCGCGCAGGTCTTCGCGGATGGTGCAGCAGACGCAGCCGTTGCTCATCTGGATGATCTGCTCCTTGGATTCGGTCACCAGGATGTCGCTGTCGATGTTCTCTTCGCCGAACTCGTTCTCGATGACCGCGATCTTCTGGCCATGGGCCTCGGTCAGGATGCGCTTGAGCAGCGTGGTTTTGCCCGAGCCGAGAAAGCCGGTGAGGATGGTCGCGGGAATGAGGGCCATGAGGAGTGCTCCGGAAGCGGAAAAACAGGGAATCGGGGGATTGGCGGGCAGTTTAGCCAATGCCACTGAGTTGCGTTGGCGAAGGGGTCAAGCGGCCTTTTCAGAGGGGTTTGCGCACCACCACCAGGCCCTTGAGGTATTCCCCTTCGGGGAACTCGATGGTCATCGGATGGTCGGGCGCCGCGCCCAGGCGCTCGCTGATGTAACCGTCGACGTTCGCGTCCAGCCCGGCCGAGGCCACGATCTTGTGGAACAGGTCGGCACCGATGCCGCCCGAGCACGAAAACGTCAGCAGCACGCCGCCCGGCTCCAGGATCTTGAGCGCGAGCCGGTTGATGTCCTTGTAGGCACGCGCCGCGCGCTCGGCATGCGCCGCCGTGGGCGCGAACTTCGGCGGGTCGAGCACGATCGCGTCGAAGGTGCGGCCCTGGTCGATGAACTCGCGCAGCACGGTGTTCACGTTGGCGTCCAGAAACTCGGTCTTCACGCCCGAGCCCTCGCCGCCGAAGCCGTTGAGCGCGATGTTGGCGCGCGCGAAATTCAGCGCCGGCTGCGACGAATCGACCGACACCAGCTCGGCGCCTTCCAGCGCGCCCGCGGCCTTCAACCCCGCCAGCGCCGCGACGGTGAAGCCGCCCGTGTAGCAAAAGCAATTGAGCACGCGCCTGAATCGCCGGTGCTTCGCCAGCTCGGCAAAGCGCTGGCGGCTGTCGCGCTGGTCGAGATAGAAGCCGGTCTTGTGCCCGGTCGCGATGTCGAGCGACAGTTTCCAGTCGTGCTCGCGGATCGTGATCGCGGTGGCGCCCTCCCCGCGCAGCCAGCCCGTGACCGGCTTCAGGCCCTCGCGCTCGCGGCCGCTGGCGTCGGAGCGCTCATAGAGCCTGGTGAGGCCCGTGGCCTTCAGCAGCGCATCGGCCAGCGCGTCCTTCCATCGCTCGACGCCGGCCGAGAGAAATTGCGCGACCAAGGTGTCGCCGTAGCGATCGACGATCAGCCCCGGCAGCCCATCGGCCTCGCCATGCACCAGCCGCACGCCATCGCTCTGCAGGTCGAAGAGGCCGCGTGCGCGCACGGCGCGCTCGCACACCGAGGCGAGGAACGCCGCGTCGATGCGCTGCGTTTCCACGAAGCTCCAAGCCCGCGCGCGGATCTTGGAAATCGGGCTGAACGCCGCCCACGCGAGGAACGCGCCGTCATGGGATTCCACGCGCACCGTCTCGCCCGAGTCGGCACCGCCGCGCGCGATGGCGGATTCGAAGACCCAGGGATGGCGGCGCTGCATCGAGCGCTCTTTGCCGGGTTTGAGGCGAAGGGTTTTCATTTTTTACTTGCTTGCTTGCTTATTTGTCTTTATCGGTCCGGGCCTTGGCACGCGGAGCCTCGGGGCGCGCCTGCGCGCGCGGATGTGCCGCGTCATAGACCTTCGCCAGATGCTGGAAATCCAGCCGCGTATAGACCTGCGTGGTCGCGATGTTGGCGTGGCCCAGCAGCTCCTGCACCGCGCGCAGGTCGCTGCTCGATTGCAGCACGTGGCTCGCGAACGAATGCCGCAGCATGTGCGGATGCACGGGCGCCGCGAGGCCGGCCTTCAGGCTGCGTTCGCGCAGCAGCTTCCACACCGCCTGCGGCGACATCCGCGCGCCCTTGGCGCTGATGAAGAGTGCGGGCGCGGGTCGGTCGCCGCGCACGTCGAGCCATTCCTGCAGCGCCTCGGCCGCCTTGCCGCCCACCGGCACGATGCGGCGCTTGCTGCCCTTGCCGAGCACGTTGGCCTCCTTCGCATCGAGATCGACCCAGCCGAGCGCCGTGTTGCTCGCCTGCGCATCGAGCCCCGTGAGTTCGCTCACCCGCAGGCCGCAGCCGTAGAGCAGCTCGACGATGGCGCGGTCGCGCGCCTCGGTCCACGGGTCGGCGTCTTCGTCGTGCAGCTCGGCCAGGCGCACCGCATCGTCCACGCCGAGCGCCTTCGGCAGCGGGCGGCCGGCCTTGGGGGCGTGCACGTCCTGCACCGGGTTGAAGCCGATCAGCCCTTCATGCCCGAGCCAGCGGTAGAAGCTGCGCCAGCACGACAGCACCAGCGCGATGCCGCGCGGCTCGCGCCCGGCGCTGTGCAGCCTGGCCATCCAGCGGCGGATGTGGGCGGTCTGCACGCGGTCCAGCGGCAACCCGGCCTCGGCCGCGTTCTCCCGGAGCGCCTGCAGGTGAAAGGCGTAGAGCTCGAGCGTGCGCGCCGCGAGCCGGCGCTCCACGCGCACATGCGCCAGGTATTTTTCGATCGGGTCCATCTCGCTCAAATGGATGCCTGTACGCGCAATACCGCGGAACCGGCTTTGCCGGGCCGCTGGCAGTGCCCCCGGCGAGGGGTAAGGAGAAGCGACACGAAGTGCGCCAAGCCTGGGGGAGAGCTAAAACAAGTAGCCATGGGCGGCATTGTTGATGATCGCCGCCGGCTCGCGCAATGCACCCTTGAACAACATGCCCCAGCGGCGCCAGCACGAGGTCGATGCGGCCGCGTACTGCACGTCGAAGGTCTGGTCGAAACCGCTCATGCGCACCAGCCGCTCGATGCGCCACAGGTGATACGGCTCCGACACGATGACCACGCTGCGCACCCCGGCCGCCTGCAGCAACGGACGCGAGAGCGAAAGATTCAGCCGCGTGGAAGTCGATGCGGGCTCCAGCAGCATCGGCCCCGCAAAACCCAGGCCCAGTGCGTGCGCGTGCATCACGTCGGCTTCGATGCGCCCGTCTTCCTTGTCGACACCGCCGCTGAACACGAGTTGCTTTACCCCGCCGGCCTTGGCCAGGGCGATGGCCGTGTCGACGCGCCCCGTGAGGCAGGGGTTCGGCTTGCCGTCCAGGTAGGCGCGGCTCCCCAGGATCAGCGCCGCATCGGCGGGCCTTTGCGGCGGGTTGTCCAGCACCTTGTCGGCGCGCTGCCAGATGACGGCGCCGATCGCCGCATAGGCCAGCGCCAGAGCCAGGAGGCCGCCGAACAGCGCGACCTGCCACGGCCGCCGAAGCCAGCGCGGCCGGTTCAAGGACGCAGCCGCGAGAGCCCGCCCGAGGCCAGCTCGGCGATGCGCTCCAGAAAGTCGGTGCCCATCTCGGCATTGAAGCGCTGCGCGTCGGGCGACGCCAGCACCAGGAGGCCGAAGGCCGGCGATTCGGCATCGGCGCGCAGCGGAATCAGCGCGATCGACATCGCGGCAGCCGGCTCGGGCAGCCAGTTGGCCGCTTCGAAGCCCGAGTTCAGGCCGCAGTACGGCGAAGTGAGCGAGGTGGCCAGCGCCTTCACGTCGTCGCTCACCCACTGGGCATAGGCCTCGTTCAGGTATTCGCTGCTGCAGTCCCACACCTTGATGGCCGTCTGCGGCACCAGGAACAGCGACTGCAGATCGACTGCGATGCGGTACGGCAGGCTGCGCGGGTCGCGCGTGGTGAGGAGGCCGTTGGTCCAGCGCTGCAGGCGGTCGGCGATGACCACGTTCTCGGTGCCGTGGCGCACCATGTCCATCAGGCGATGCTCCAGCGCCTTGATCTTCTCGCGCAGCATCTCGGCCTGGCGCTCCTGCAGGCTCACGGCGCGGTTGCCGTGCGGGCTGGTGAGCTGCACCTGCGCCAGCAACTGGGCATGGCGCTCGAAGAAGTCGGGCGTGTTCGCCAGGTAGTTGGCGATGTCGTCTTCGGTGATCGGGTTCATGGCGTCGTTGTCGTGTGTGGAGTTGGTCATGGCTGTTCCGAGATTTCGGGCACGTCGGGTACGTCGGGTACGTCGATGTCGCCCTCGAACACCGTCGTGGCCGGGCCCGTCATGAGCACCGGCTGGCCCTCGCCCTGCCATTCGATCGTGAGGATGCCGCCGTGCGTCTGCACGTCGACGCGTCGGTCCAGGAGCCCCAGACGGATGCCCGCCACCACTGCCGCGCAGGCGCCCGTGCCGCAGGCCAGCGTTTCGCCGGCGCCGCGCTCGAACACGCGCAGCTTGATGTGCGAGCGGTCCACCACCTGCATGAAGCCCGCGTTCACCCGCTGCGGAAAGCGCGGGTGGTGCTCGATCTGCGGGCCCTGCTCGGCCACGGGCGCCGTCTCCACGTCGTCCACCACCTGCACCGCGTGCGGATTGCCCATCGAGAGCACCGCGACCGACACGATGGCGCTGCCGGCCCGGGTGCCCAGGGCGAGGTGCCACTTTTCCCACGCGCCGTCGGGCTGCGCATCGAGCCCGGCGGTGTCGAAGGGCACGCGCGCGGCCTCGAAGATGGGGGCGCCCATGTCGACCGTCACGCGGCCGTCGGCGCCCATGCGCGGCTGGATGATGCCGGCCAGCGTCTGCACCCGCACTTCGGTCTTCTCGGTGAGCTTGTGTTCGCTCACGAAGCGCATGAAGCAGCGCGCGCCGTTGCCGCACTGCTCGACCTCGCCGCCGTCGGCGTTGTGGATCACGTACTGGAAGTCGATGCCCTCCGCGGGCGAAGGCCGCACGGTGAGGATCTGGTCGGCGCCGACGCCGAAATGGCGGTCGGCCAGGAAGCGGTATTGCGCGGCCGTGAGGCCCAGCGTGCCGCGCGTTTCGTCCAGCACGACGAAATCGTTGCCGGCTCCCTGCATCTTGGTAAAGCGGATTCGCATGGGGGGATTATCCGCCGCTGGCCACGCGCAGCTTGTCCAGCGCCCGATCGAGAAAGTCCAACCGGTCCTGTCCCCAGAACCGCTCGCCGCCCAGGATGAACGTCGGCGCGCCGAACACGCCCGCCTCCACCGCCTCCGCGCTGTTCGCGCGGTACACCGCCAGCGTGTCGGCCATCTGCTCCAGCGCCTGCAGCGAGGCACCGTCGTAGCCGTTCTCCTCGGCGACTGCGATGCGCACCTCGGCCTGCGAGGTGTCGCGCTCCTCGGCCCAGAGCGCGCGCAGCAGCGCGTGCGAGAGCGGCTGCGCATCGAGCCCCTGCAGCTGGGCTGCGATCACCATCCAGCCGGCGTACTTGTTCCAGTTCGGATCGGTCGGCGCGCCCTTCGGGTAGTGCGCGGGCGCCAGGTTCATCGGCATGCCGAGGTAGTCGCTCCAGCGCGCAAGCTCCAGCGCGTGGTACGTGCGGCGCGGCTCGGGGCGCGTCTTCAGCGGGATGCCGCCGGTCTGCGGCACCACGGCCTGGAAGTCGTAGGGCTTGAGCGTGAGCTGCACATGGTGGCGGCGCACGATGTCCTGCAGTTGCGGGCCGCCGAGGTAGGCCCAGGGGGAAGAGAGGCTGTAGTAGCAGTCGAGGGCGATCATGGCCCGATTATCTTCAGCGCCCGTTGCGCCGCCATCCGCCTCTCGCGGCGCAACGGGCGACGGGCGAAGCGATTCGCCCGATCAGGTCTTGCCGGGCTGGGACAGCGACCGCCTGATGGCGTCGATGCGCTCCAGGATCGTGGCGATCTGGTTGGAAAGCAGTGCGCCTTGCCGCGCGTAGCGATCCCTGCATTCGTCGAGCTTCTTCGTGAGCACCGCGACCTGCGCCTGGTGCGCGACCTGCTGCGATTGCAGCTTGGCGGCCAGTTTGCGCACGGTCATTTCGTTCGCGTCGGGGGTGGGGACGGCGGGAGCTTCCGCCCGCGGGGGCTGTGGTTTAGGTGTGTCGGTCATGGATGGATTTGCACGATCGGCGCGAACCGCCAGCCTCATGCGGACTGGACGGGTTCGGACGATCCGGGAGTCAAAAAAAAAACCATGAACGCGCGCCATGCGGAGACTGCGAGGCGATGTCCATGGGGCTGCTTGCGACGTCGCGTCCAGTATCTGTGCGCCGATTGCCGGCAACCGCCTGCGCCGGTCAGGCGATGGGCGTCGCGCCGTTAAATTCTTGGCGTCGCGTTCGGCTCAATTGCAAGCCAGTTGCAAACTGGCTTTTCACACCCGGGCCGGCCCTTCGCTCGGCTACATCACCTTGACCGCGCGCCCGATGAACTGGATCGGCCCGGTCGGCCGGTCGATCGGCGAGCCGTTCTCGGGCTCCAGCGTCAGCTCGAAGAGCTGGTTGGGCTCCAGCGGGGGGAGCTTGTCGATGGGGATGCGCAGCGTCTGGCCCTGTTGCTTCACGAGGCCGAGCGACACCGGCCCGCGCCACTGGTCAGCCTTGGTCCAGAACTGCAGCGTCTTCTGCGGCGGCACCTCGAAGGTGCCCAGCGGCACGAGGTTCAGCTGGCGCGACGAATTGGCCTGGATCACCCAGCCGGGCGACTTGTTCTCGGGCGCGACCAGCACCACCATGTACTGCGTGGCCGGCGGCGCCGCGACGCGCGTGACGACCACCGCCAACAGCAGCGCCGCCGTGGCGAAGCCGCCCGCGGCCAGCCCGCGCCAGAGCTTGAGGTTGTTCCACCAGCCGACAGCGCCCGCGGCCTGCGCCTTCGAGGCCTTGCCCAGCCCATCGACGCTGCGCTCGATGCGCGTCCAGAGCGACGGCGACGGATCGGCCGGCTCCGCCAGCGCGGTGAGCGGCTGCAGCCGCGCCTCCCACGCGCGCACCGCTTCGCGCAGCGCCGGCTCGCCGTTGCGCATGCGCACTTCGACCGCCGCGCGTGCGGTGGCCGAGAGCGTGCCCAGCACGTACTGGCCCGCGAGCCCGTCGATGTCGTTGGTGTCGTTGGTGTCGTCCGTGTCTTTGTCTTCAGCGGCGCTCATGCCATGCACTCCCGCAGCGCGCGCATGCCGCGCTGGATCCAGGCCTTCACCGTGCCCAGCGGCGTCTGCAGCCGCTCGGCGATTTCGCCATGCGAGCAGCCTTCGACGTACGCATAGAGGATGCAATCGCGCCGCGCCGGCTCCAGCCCCGAGAGGCAGCCGTGCAGCCGGCCGAGATCAGCGCGCAGCTCGAACGGATCGCTTACGGCCGCATACGCCGCGAGCGAGGCCTGGTCGTCGACCGCAACGGCTTCGTCTTCGTCCAGGCTCACCTGCCGCGCGCCGCTGCGCACCATGTTCAGCGCGGCGTGGCGCACCACGCTGTAGACCCAGCCCCGGCCTTCGCCGAGCGCGGGGTTGAAGCTCGCCGCCCGTTGCCAGATGCTGATGAAGGCGTCGTGCAGCACGTCTTCGGCCTGCTGGCGCTGGCGCACGATGCGCAGCGCCACGCCCATCAGGTAGCGGCTCTCGCGCTGGTAGAGCTGCTGCAACGCCAGACGGTCGCCGCGGGCGCAGGCCATGAGCGCGGCGTCGTAGTCGAAGGGGACGGTGGATGTGGGGGGCGACAAGGTCGGCGGCGGGTGGTGGGCGGCCCCATCGTAGTGGAGCCGGCGCGCCGCGCCGCGGATTCACCCCCGGATCATCAGGACGCCTTGTAGAAGATGTAGTCGGCCTGGTACTTCACGACCTGCTTCTGGCCCTTGGTGGCGGGCGTGCAGGGCACGGCCGCCGGTGCCACGCCGCCTTGCAGGGCGACACGCTGGATGTAGGTGACGCCGGACATCGCGCCCGAGCCCACGGCCGGGTTGGCCTTCACGAGCTGGAACGGCAGACTGGTCGGACCCGAGGGCGCGACGGCCAGCTGCGTGGCGGTGAGCTTGGAGCCGTCCATCGACTCCCAGGTGGCCGGCGGGCCGTAGTACTTGCCGACCTGCTTGCCGCTGCGGTCGTTCAGCTTCGCATCGGGGCCGACGAACACCCACTCGGTCGCGCCGGGTGTGTTGGCCTTGTCGCGGCATTCGTAGGTGATGTCGCCCACGCCGACGGTTTCCATGGCGACCTTGTTGCCGGCCGGGACCTGGATGGTGGGCGGCAGGCTGGACTGGTTGAAGGCCGGGGCCATCGACATCGAGCCGCAGGCGGTGAGCACGGCGGCGGCTGCGGAGATGGCGCCGAGGACGGCGATCGAACGGGTGGTGTGCATGGAATTACTCCTGGGTTGTAGAGGGTCAGCAGCGCCTCGCTGCTGAAGGGAACTACACGCCAGGTGGGCGTTTGGATGCGGGGGTGCGAAATATTTTTTGGACGACTGTCGGAGCACAGGCTCGACGTCGTCGGCCGCAACAGCTGCTTGACGCTCGTCCTTCGGCGCTCACTCGCCGGTCTGGGGCAGATGGCGCGCGAGTGGCCGGGCGCTGAGGTGGAAGACAGCCGGCGAACGCTGGCGAAAAGACAGGGAGACGGAAAGAGCGAAAGAACGAAAAAGGCCGCCGGGCTCACCGGCGGCCCGGCGCTTACTTACTTACGTCGCCGAGGGCAGGAGGCTGTTGCTGCCGACGCCGATTGTGCTGCCGCCTTGCAGCGCCCGGCGAACGTCGCCAGCCGCTGCGTTGACGGCGCCGATGCGCGCCACGAGCGCTTCGTTGATCAGGCTGAGCAAGGCGCTCAGTTCGCTGCGTGTGGGGGCGAGCGCCTCGCTGTCGTTCGGGGCGCCGGTTTCGATGAGCTTTTCGAACGCGGCGTAGGCGAGGAGGACCTCGTTGAGGTTTTCGGCGTCGTCGCAGGTTTGGATTGCGAGGGTGTCGAGGGTGGACTCGGGTGTGAGATGGGCGCGAGTTTGCGCGGATGCGGATGCAGATTCAGCCATGTGTGGCCTCCCAGAACTTCGGTTTGCAACAACCGCCGCACCCGCTTCCAAACGGTGGCGGCAGCTCGAACGGGTTGGAAGACCGGGAAGCTCTGACGAGAACCGGCAAGGCTTGCGCCTTCCCGTTCGAGCCGCCAAAACTGGAGGCGCAAACAGAAAAGCCGCAGACCATGTTGCGGTGACTGCGGCTTTCGTCGCAGAACTTCGACGGGCTTCCAAACCCGGTCGCGCTACGCGCGCGACGGCTCGCAGTATATCGACCAGATAACGATGGCAGCCTTGATGCCCTCAATGCATTCCACGATGGTTCACTCGCGCAAGCAAGGCGAATCCAAGGGTCATGCCACTTGATACTGCGTCGGAAAACACTCCAAAAAATAAAGATTGCAATTATGGAATCCCCCTAAGAAGCCAGATTAAAAGTACGCAGTTACGAATCGCAGCATATGATTACCCGCAATCCCGTTGGAGGAGTGAATAAATGACTGATAGCGCCAAACATAGCGCACCGGGGCCTTACCTAGGCTTTGCGCTGCAACCAGTTCGTCTCTGCTATCACCTACTTTCTTGCCCGGAAACGGCATCGGTATCAATCGAGCATTTAGATGATGTTGCCGTGCATTATGCAGACGGAACAACATTGCTCGAACAGTCAAAAAGTGCACTTAGCCATAATGCCTTGGCTGACTGGTCAAAGGATCTTTGGAAAACTGTAGCAAACTGGGTTGCTGACGCCCAAAACGGCACTATAAATTGCAAAGCAGCCTATTATCAAATTTATGTAACGCCCATCAAAACCGGAAAAATATCAACTCGCTTTCACGAGGCAAAAAATGCGGCTGACGTGATGGCTTTAACTGCAGACGTGACAAACAAGCTCAAACTGCGAAAGAGCTTGCCGGACTGCATTGATCACGTGAATGTTTTTCTTAATGCGGACGAAGCGATTAGGCGAGCCATCGTGATCAATATGCGCGTTGTAAGTGCCCATGACGATCCTATAGAAGCTCTTAGAGAGCTTCTAAAACCAACTACACCAGCAAACGTTCTGGATCAGATATGTGCATCTGCGATTGGAATAGCACAAGAGCAAGCAAATAAGTTATTGCGTGAAAAAAAGCAGGCACTCGTATCGGCCTCCGAATTTCGCAAACAATTCCACGCATTCGTACAAAAAAACAATCTCCCTGGTCTTCTAACCTCGTTTGCCGAAGAACCGCCCTCCGCAGAGGTTCAATATTTATTCAGTTCTCGGCCGTGCTTTGTTCAGCAATTAGATCTCATCCAGACACCTCCCGACCAGCAAATGCGCGCTGTAAGTGACTATTTAAGGACGCGTGCCACGAAGACTGAATGGGCAACGAGAGGCGCAGTATATGAAGGCAGCTTTGACGAATGGGATCAAGGTCTTTTAAGACACTACAACTCCATTCGCTCGGAAGTTGCGGAAGTTCATAGTGAAAAGCCTGAAGCCAGCAGAGGAAGAATTACCTATAACCAATGCACGAGGATTCAACAAGCACTCGAAGGCCGTGAGGTTCCTTTGCATTTTTGTCATGGCAGCTTCAACGTGCTAGCCGATCAACAATTGCTTGGCTGGCACCCTCGCTACAAAGATCTTTTGAGGTAAAGCCTGATGCCCAGAACAAACTTGCGTCCACTCAGTGAAACTGCATTAATTCAAAATCCAGCGCTGGGCGCATTTGCACTATGGAATTTTGGAATCTCCTACCAAGCGGAGCGGGCGGAACGTCCTAGTCTTCCTTTAGCATTTATCGTATTGCCTCTCGTGCTTCATCAAGAGACAAGAGAACTCATTGGAAGCACTCTTAAGGCATCAGGCTTGGCGCTGTTTGCGGAGAAGCTTGGGGAACAACGGGAAAATCTACTAGCGGTACACAATCGAGCTCTGCATTTAAGAACACTGACGCTCAATTCCATCGCGGTTGGCGCATCGACGAGACTCCTCACCATCAACTACGAAACCGCAAAACTGCGAGCCAATAGTCTCGAGGGTCGATCACTCAAACCCAAACTCCCAGAGCGAATCAAATGGATCGGTGCCGCCACAGAAAAATTAGGGCATTGGTTTTCCATAATTCCCGATCAACAAATTGCTCGAACGCTCAGGATTGATTTCTGATGTACTTCCAAATTCGTAAAGTCATATTGTGGCCGCGCAGCGAGGGACTTGATCCTCGCCTAGTTCATTTCGAAGCGGGGAAAGTCAACGTCATTAGCGGCGCTTCAAAAACAGGAAAATCTGCCGTTATCCCAATCATTGACTACTGCTTAGGATCCGATAGGTGCGGAATTCCTGTAGGGGTAATTCGTGAGTCGTGTGCTTGGTTTGGCATTGTGATTGACACCATTGAGGGGCAAAAACTTTTAGCAAGACGAGAACCGGGCGACGCGCAATCTACGGGCGAAATGTTTCTTGCAGAAGCTGATTTTGTTGAGATACCGCATCGTATAGACAATAAAAATACGAACGTCGATATTGTCAAATCAGCATTAAATCGATTAGCTGGATTACCCAATCTCAGCTTCGAACCTGGAACCGATATAGGATACAAGAGTAGGCCAAGTTTTCGCGATCTTATGGCTTTTACGTTCCAGCCGCAAAACATAGTCGCGAATCCGGACGTAATGTTTTTCAAGGCAGATACGACTGAGCATCGAGAAAAACTAAAAACAATTTTCCCCTATGTTCTTGGTACTGTAACCGCCGAGATCCTAGAGGCTAAACACCAGATCGACCATCTATTTCGCTTGTTAAAGCGCAAAGAAGCTGACCTGAGAGCACTCGATGCAGCAGGCTCGGCTTGGCAGCGTGAAGGTCAGGCATGGATCCGCCAAGCAATTGAATATGGGCTCCTGCCATCGGGCCATCTTATTCCTTTCGACTGGTCGGGTATCGTAGAAAATCTCCGGCAAATTGCGCGCGTCGATCCCAAAAGCGCGCTGCCTACGCTCGAGGGGTTTGACACGGTTTTAGAGCGCCTAGCAATATTGCGAGCGGAAGAAACTAATCTTTCAATAAAATTGTCTGAGCATAGACAAAGGTTGCAAGAGCTCCGCCGCCTTGAAGAAAGCAGCGACGAGTACGGATCGGCAATGCGCGTTCAACGCGACCGGCTCTCTCTCTCGACGTGGATTCGCGAATTATCCGAAGTCGAGCAAGACCCTGTTTTTGCTCTCACGGGAAGTGCGAGAGAGCAAATTGCTCATTTATGCGAAGCGCTGAACGGAATCGAAGTGCAATTACGCTCTCACCCAGTCATGAATGAAACTGTTGGAAGAGAAACAATTCGCCAACGCCAAGCAACCCAATCTGTGCTCGACGAACTCAACGGTGTACGCGGAGAAACTCGCCTACTCGAAATTCAATCGAAACAAGTCCAAGATGCCGCGGCGTCACAGGATCGATTGGATCGATTTCTCGGCCGATTAGAAGAAGCATTGAGGCTTTACGACAAAGCGGATCAATCCGGAGAACTAATAACCGAGGTAAAAGTTCTTCGTGATCAGATCGCAGAACTGCAACGTGCTATCGCCGAGCACGAGACTGCTCGAAAACTAAGGAATGCCCTCGAACGCGTTGAAAATTTTGCAGGCAAATTGATCCCATTACTTGATGGTGAATGGCCTAACGATCCCATCAAACTAATCATCAACGATTTGACCATCAAGGTGATTCGCGGTGCTAAAGACGTCTATCTTTGGGAGGTTGGCAGCGGAGCCAATTGGCTTGCTTACCACATTGCGATCACAACTGCTCTGCAGCGATATTTTCTCGAGGTGCCTCACCATCCTGTACCCGGATTGCTCATTTATGACCAACCGAGCCAAGTTTATTTCCCAGTTAAGCGAGTGGTTCGAGAAAATGAACCAGCAGAGGATTTGGATTGGCGCATGGAAGACGTAGCAGCTGTGCGAAAGGTATTCACGTTGCTAGATGCGGAGGTACATTTCGCTCAAGGTCGCTTACAGGTTATTGTTCTCGATCACGCCGATGAAGAAGTATGGGGTGGCCTACCAAATGTTCATGCCGTGGAAGAGTGGAGAGGCAAAGCAAAAGCCCTAGTCCCCCCAGCTTGGCTAGATTCCGGCTCCTGAAGTTTAAAAATAAAAGCTTTCTCTATCCTCTATTTTTGATTCCGCTCTAGAGGCAATCTCCACTAAATTGACGCTTAAAGGCTTCTGAGCTAGGTCGATATAGTTGCGTTCGAATCAACTATCTTCTGCAAGATCACCCCTTTATCCGCAAAGGTATCCCCAAGACACTCCTCCTAACCCATCCAGGAGTGCCTCATGCCAATCGCCTTACTCGCGCTGACCCTCAGCGCCTTCGCCATCGGGACGACCGAGTTCGTCATCGTTGGCCTCATCCCCACGGTCGCTGCTGACCTGGGCATCGGCCTGCCCTCGGCCGGCCTTCTGGTCAGCCTCTACGCGCTGGGCGTCGCCATCGGCGCGCCGGTGCTCACCGCCCTCACGGGCAAGCTGCCGCGAAAGGCGCTGCTGCTTGGGCTCATGGCCCTCTTCACGATCGGCAATCTGCTGGCGTGGAAGGCACCGAGCTATGAATCGCTGGTGGCCGCGCGCATCCTCACGGGCCTGGCGCACGGGGTGTTCTTCTCGATCGGCTCGACCATCGCCACGGGCCTCGTGCCCAAGGAAAAGGCGGCCAGCGCCATCGCGATCATGTTCACCGGGCTCACGGTGGCACTGGTCACGGGCGTGCCGCTGGGCACGTTCATCGGGCAGCACTTCGGCTGGCGCGAGACCTTCCTGGCCGTGTCCGCGCTGGGCGTCATCGCCTTCATCGGCAGCTGGATCTTCATTCCCAACAACATCCGCCACACGCCGCCGGCCTCGCTCGCGCAGCAGGCCAAGGTGCTGGCCGAGCCGCGCCTCTTGCTGGTGTATGCCAAGACGGCCATCGGCTACGGCGGCTCGTTCATTCCGTTCACGTTTCTCGCGCCGATCCTTACCGACGTGTCGGGCTTCAGTGCCGGCTCGGTGGGCTGGGTGATGCTGGTCTATGGTGTGTCGGTGGCGGTGGGCAACATCTGGGGCGGCAAGCTGGCCGACCGCATGGGGCCGGTGCCGGCGCTGAAGATCATCTTCGCGCTGCTGGCCGCGGTGCTGCTGGTCTTCAACTTCGCGGCGCCGCACAAGTGGCCCGCACTGGTGGCCGTGCTGATGTGGGGCGCGGTCGCCTTCGGCAACGTGCCGGGGCGGCAGGTGTATGTGGTCAAGCAAGCCGAACGCTTCACGCCGCAGGCGGTCGATGTGGCCTCGGGCCTGAACATCGCGGCCTTCAACCTGGGCATTGCCCTGGCAGCCTGGGCCGGCGGCCTGATCGTGACGCACCTGGGCCTCATGCACACGCCCTGGATCGGCGCACTGGTGGTGCTGGTGTCGCTGGGCCTCACGTACTGGAGCGGCGCGCTGGACCGCCGCGCGGGCATCCCGGTTCGCGCTTCCGGGCCGGTGCCGGTCGGCCACTGATTTCCGATTTCTTTCTTCTTCTTTCTGTCTTTCTTTTTTTCAACGCACAAAGGACAACTCAGCCATGACAACGAACAACAACGCCACCATCCCCGCCTTCGGCCTCGGCACCTTCCGCCTGAAGGGCCAGGTGGTGATCGACTCGGTGAAGAACGGCCTGGACGTGGGCTACCGCGTGGTCGACACGGCGCAGATCTACGGCAACGAGGCCGAGGTGGGCCAAGCCATTGCCGAAAGCGGCGTGGCGCGCAAAGACCTGTTCATCACCACCAAGATCTGGACGGACAACTACGCCAAGGACAAGCTGGTGCCCAGCCTGAAGGCGAGCCTCGCCAAGCTGCGCACCGATCACGTCGACCTCACGCTCATCCACTGGCCCTCGCCCGGCAACGCCGTGCCCGTCGCCGAATTCATGGGCGCGCTGGCCGAGGCCAAGGCGCTGGGGCTCACGAAGCGCATCGGCGTGTCGAACTTCAACATCGCGCTCATGAAGGAAGCGATTGCGGCCGTGGGCGCGGAGAACATCGCCACCAACCAGATCGAGCTGCACCCGTACCTGCAGAACCGCAAGGTGGCCGAGTTCGCCAAAAGCCAAGGCATTCACATCACCTCGTACATGACGCTGGCCTACGGCAAGGTAATTGCCGACCCGGTGATCGAGGCGATTGCCAAGGCGCACGACGCCACCACCGCGCAGGTCACGCTGGCCTGGGCGATGCAGCTGGGCTACGCGGTGATTCCGTCGTCCACCCAGCGCGCGAACCTCCAGGGCAACCTGAAGGCGCAGCACCTGAAGCTCTCGGACGCCGAGATGGCGCAGATCGCCGCGCTCGAGCGCAACGAGCGCCTCACCGACCCGGCCGGCCTCGCGCCGGCGTGGGACTGATCGATCGGCAGGCCACACGATGAACGACGACAAGACCCTGCCGCCGTTCGCCGGCCGCACGTTCGAAGTGCGCTACGGCGAGACGATGACCGCGCTGAACATCTACGCGGCCGACGGCCAGACGATGCGCTACGAAGTCACGGCCGGCCCCTTCAAGGGCGCGACGGCCGAGGTGCGCTACCAGGCCGAGGCGCTCGGCCCCGGGCTCTATGCGCTCTCGTGGCAGGAGGCCGACCAGGGCACGGTGGTGCATGTCGACGACTTCGAAGGCGGCCACTCGCGCTCTTACTACACGACGGCCGGGCACGACTTCGTGCGCATGGCCGGCACGCTGCGCGAGGTGGCTGCGGCATGACCACCACCTCACTTCAACGGCTGGTCGCCACCAACGGCAGCGGCCCGAGCATCGGGCTCGAACTGCCGCTGGACAACGACTGGTCGCCCGCGGGCGACACCGCGCGCCGTGCCGCAGGCCGGCCGTTCGGCGTGCCCGACATCGCGCAGCACGCCACGCTGGCGAAGCTGGCCGACCGGCTGGGCTTTCGCGCGCTGTGGGCACGCGACGTGCCGCTGTACGACCCGGCCTTCGGCGATGCCGCGCAGGTGTTCGAGGTGTTCAGCTACCTGGGCTACCTGGCGGGCGTGACCGAGCGCATCTTGCTGGGCACCGCCGCCGTGGTGCTGCCGCTGCGCGAACCCGTGCTCACGCTGAAGTCGGCCGCCACGGTCGACCACCTGAGCAATGGCCGGCTGATGCTGGGCGTGGCGAGCGGCGACCGGCCGGTGGAGTACCCGATCTTCGGGCGCGACTACGCCTCGCGCGGCGAGCGCTTTCGGGAGCAGGTGGCGATGGTGCGCGACTGGGGTACCGGAGAAAGGTCCGCATTGCCCGAAGGCATCGCGCTGCTGCCGCGTCCGCAGCCGCACCCGCTGCCGCTGCTGGTGGCCGGCCTCGCGCAGCAGACGCCCGACTGGATCGGCACGCACATGGACGGTTGCCTCGCCTACCCCGGCACGCCGGAAGACCACGCGCGGCGTTCGGCGCAATGGCGTGCGCTGGCGGGCGAGCACAAGCCCTACGTGAGCTTCATCCACCTCGACCTGGCGGACGATGCCGATGCGCCGCTGGAGCGCTACCGCTTCGGCGGGCGCATGGGGCGCCACGCGCTCATCGCCGAACTGGCCGCGCTGCATGCGGCGGGCGTGCAGCACGTGGGTCTGCATCTGCGGCGCAACCGGCGGCCGATTGCGGAAACGATGGAAGAGATTGCGCAGTTCGTGCTGCCGGTATTCCATGCGGAAGCCGGCATGCGCCGGTCGGAAGAAGACGACGCCGTCGCGGCCGTCGCGGTGTAAGGCCTATTCGGCGGCCACCGGCCCGCTCTTCTTCTGCGCGGAGATGGCGGCAGGCTTGATGTGCAGCGCGTTCAGCGCATCGCACTCGGTCTTCAACTCGGCCGCGACCTTCTCGGGCGCCACGCGCAGCTCGACGATGTCGCGCTCGCCGACGCAGTGGCCATCGAGCCGCACGTAGATGCGCTTGAAGTCGACGCCCAGCGCCTTGGCCACATCGCGCAGGCACTCGGGCAAGGTCACGAAGCCGCTGTTCTTGTAGGAGCTGGGAGGAATCACGCCCTTGGAGCGCGGCGCGCGAACCGAATAAGCGAACGAGGCGCCCTCGGCCCGCAACTCCACGACGGGCTGCAGGTTGCGTTGGACTTCCTCGGGGCGCTTCATGGGGGCAGTTTAAGTGCGGCACGGGCGGTCGCAGCGGCCGCACCGGTCATGGCGGTCATCGCGATCACGGCAGTCATGGCAGTCATGGCGGTCATGGCGGCCATTCACGCGGCGAGTCCGTCAGCGGCTGCCCGGTTTCTTGCGCGCCGGCCCGGTCGCCGCGGGCTTGTCGCGGCGGGCGTGCAGGAGCATGTCGTAGAACAGCCGGGCGGCCGGCATCAGCTCCCGGCCGCGCCGCTTGATAAGGCCGATCACGCGGGTGACCTTGGGGTCTTCGAGCGGAATGCTGATGAGCCCCGAATGCCCCTTGGGCGGCATCGCCAGGCGCGGCACCACGCCCAGGCCCAGGCCCGCTTCCACGAGGCTCACGAGTGCCGGCACATGCCGCACTTCGCAGATCCACTGCGGCTTGTTCTCCACATGGCTGAGCGCCTGGTCGATGAGAAAGCGGTTGCCGCTGCCCTGCGCGATGGTGACGTACTCGTGCTCCGCCAGTTCGGCCCACGTCACCCGCCGGTGCTTTGCGAGCGGGTGCCCCGCGGGGCACGCGACGACGAAGCGCTCTTCGAGCAGGGGCTCGAAGTCGATGTCGGACTCCTGCGTGCCGATGTAGGTGAGGCCGAAGTCGGCATCGCCCCTTGCAACGGCCACCAGGATCTCCGCGGACGATTCGTCGATGAGGCGGATGCGCACGCGCGGGTACGCGGCATGGAAGCGCTTGATGGCCACCGGCAAAAAGTAGCCGACCGCCGACGGCACGCAGGCGATGGTCACCTGCCCCGAGATGCGCTCGGTCGTGTCCTTGATGCCGACGAGCGCGTCTTCCAGCTCGCGCATCACGTTGCGGGCCTTGGGCACGAAGGCGCGCCCCACGGTCGTGAGCTCGACCTTGCGCGTGGTGCGGCTGAAGAGCTTCACGCCCAGCGCCGCCTCGAGCTTGTCGATGCGGCGGGACAGCGCGGACTGCGACAGGTGCAGGTTGTCCGAGGCCGCGCGAAAGCTCGCGAAGTCGGCCACCGACAGGAAGGCGCGGAGGTCCGCCAGATCGAAATTCATGCGTTGGCTGCAAGAGTAGAGCGAATATTTGCAATTTACACCGACTCCACTCGTCACGATCATTCAGCCCTGACTCGCAGCCAGCCGCAACGAAGGCGGCATGAACAACAAGGAGACATGGATGAGTATCTGGCCCCGCACCGGCCGTCGCCCCCGACGCCCGCTTCTTCTGCCCGCCGCGCGCCGCGTGATCGGGTTCGCGTCCATCGCCGTGATGACGGCCATCGCGCCGCTGGCCCACGCCGCCGCCTGGCCGGACAAGCCCGTGCGCCTGGTGGTGCCCTACGGCCCCGGCGGCAGTTCCGACGTGATTGCGCGCCTGCTTGCCAACGAGATGGGAAAGATCCTCGGGCAGGCGGTGGTGGTCGACAACAAGGCGGGGGCGTCGGGAATCATCGCCATGCAGGAGGTGGCGCGCGCCGCGCCCGATGGCTACAACGTGGTGCTGGGCCACGTCGGCACGCTGGCGGTGAACCCGGCGATGTTCGCCAAGCTGCCCTATCGCGATGAAGACTTCTCGCCGGTCGTGCTGCTGGCCAAGGTGCCGATGGTGTTCGCGGTCGGGGCCAAGGTGCCGGCGCAGACGCTGGCGGAATTCGTGGCGCTGGCCAAGGCGCAGCCGGGCAAGCTGAACTACGGCTCCGCGGGCAACGGCAGCGCGGGCCACCTGGCGTTCGAGATGCTGAAAGTCACCACCGGCATCGACGTGACGCACGTGCCCTACAAGGGCACCGGCGCGCAGCTGAACGACCTGTTGGCGGGCAACACCGACGCGGCCTCCGCGGGGCCGCCGGGCTTCGTCGCGCAGGCCAAGGCGGGCAAGCTCAAGATCATCGCGAGCGGTTCACCGCAGCGGCTCGCGGCGCTGCCCAACGTGCCCACAGTGGCCGAGCTCGGCTATCCGGGGTTCGACAGTTCGCAGTGGTTCGGGATTCTTGCCCCCGCCCACACCCCGCCCGAAATAGTCACGCGCCTGCACGACGCGGCCGTCAAGGCGCTGAACATTCCCGCGGTCCGCGCACGCCTGGAAGACGAGGGCAGCACCGCATCGCCGATGGCCCCCGCGGAGTTCGCGAAGTTCATCAAGACCGAGCGCGAGCGGTGGAGCACCGTGGTGCGCAAGGCCGGCCTGAAGGCCGAGTGAATCCGAAGGCCCTGACCCTCACATCGACATCAACGCAACGACACCATGAACAGCATCACCGCAGAAAAAACCACGCTCAGCGAATCCGAACTGATGGCGCTCGGCACCCGGGCCTTCACGGGCCTGGGCCTCGAACCGAAGGACGCGCACGACGTGGCGCGCATCCTGGTCATGGCCGATCTCTTCGGCCTCTCGACGCACGGCCTGAGCCGCATCGAGTCTTACGGCGAGCGGCTGGCCGTGAAGGGCATCAAGGCGCGGCCCCGCATCACGGTCGAGCAGGTGGCGTCGGCCATGGTGCGCGTCGATGGCGACAACGGCGTGGGCCCGCTGGTGGGCATGCGCGCGCTCGAAGCGGCCATGGCCACGGCGAAGCAGACCGGGGTCGGCATCGCCTTTGCGCGGGGCAGCAACCATTTCGGGCCCGTCTCGCCCTACTCGCTCATCGCGGCGGAGGCGGGCTTCGCGAGCATCATCGGCAGCAACGCCACCACGACGATCGCTCCGTGGGGCGGCAGCGATGCGCGGCTGGGCAACAGCCCGGTCGGTTTCGGGGTGCCGAACCCGGGCGGCAAGCCGTTCATGCTGGACATGGCCATCAGCGTGGTGGCGCGCGCGAAGATCCGCAACGCGCTCAAGCGCGGCGAAGCGATCCCCGACAGCTGGGCCACCGACAAGGCCGGCCGCGCGACGACGGACCCGGCCGCGGCGCTGGACGGTTTCCTGCTGCCCATCGGCGGACACAAGGGCTACGGCCTCGCGCTGATCGTGGACATGTTCGCGGGCCTGCTCTCGGGCGCGGCGTACCTCACGCATGTGAAGTCGTGGGTCGATGCGCCCGATGAGCCACAGAACCTGGGGCACTTCTTCATCCTCATCGACACGCGGCACCTGGGCTCTACCGCGTGGCTGGCCGAGCGCATGAACGATTTCGCGGCGATCCTGCACGACAGCCCGCCGGCGGATGCATCGCGCCCAGTGCTCGTGCCTGGAGAAATCGAGCTAAACAACCTCGCACGCCACCGGCGCGATGGCCTCGCGCTGGACCCGGCCGTGCTCGCATTGCTCGAACAACACGCGGCCAACGCATGAGCACGGCGATGACCATCGACAACGCCCTGCGCTCTGCGCTCATGCCCACCGGCGTGCTGCGCGCATCGATCAATCTCGGCAACCCGATCCTTGCGAACTGGGACACCGGAAACCAGCGGGCGCGGGGCGTCTCGGTCGATCTCGCGAACGAACTGGCCAGGCGGCTGGGCGCCGAACTGCAGCCCGTGGTGTTCGATGCGGCGGGCAAATCGGTCGCGGCCGTGACCGGCGAAGAGGCCGACGTGGGGTTCTTCGCGGTCGATCCGCTGCGCGGCGAAGGGTTGCTGTTCACGGCGCCGTACATCCTGATCGAAGGGGCGTACCTCGTGCGCGAGGGGTCGGCCCTGCGGGCCAACGAAGAGGTCGATGCGGAGGGCCTGCGCATCATGGTCGGCAAGGGCAGCGCCTACGACCTCTTCCTGAGCCGCGAGCTGCAGCACGCCGCGATCGTGCGCGCGAACACGTCGCCGGCGGTGGTCGACGAGTTCATTGCGCAAGGGGTCGAAGTGGCCGCGGGCGTGCGCCAGCAACTGGCCGCGGATGCGGCGCGGCTGCCGGGGCTGCGCCTCTTGCCGGGGCGGTTCATGGTGATCCAGCAGGCGATGGGGCTGCCGCGCAGCCGGGGCACGGAGGCTGCGAATTTCCTCTGCGGCTTCGTGGAAGAAATGAAGGCGACGGGGTTCGTTGCCGATGCGATGGCGCGGCATGGCATCGAGGGGGCGCTGGTCGCGCCTGCCACGAAAAACTTGGCCGGCTGAAACAGCGCACCGAAGTCATTGCGGCTCGACCAGCCCGGCCACCTCTACCTGCATGCGCGGCGCATGCGACTTCGCGCGGGAGCTGCCGCTCAGACAACGAGCCCGGGCCGCGCATTGACGAAGCCGGCTTCGCCGTGGAACTCCAGCCAGTACTGCCCCTTGTGCTGCATGCGCTCCAGCTCCAGGATGGGCTTTTCATGGACGTACTTGTCCTGGCTCGAATACCTGTCGCCCTTGTCGATGCTGTAGTGCCATGCGCGGTCGGCCTTGATTCGCTCGATGGGGTGGTCGACGGCGCGGCGTGCGTCCTTGTTGACGCGACGGGTGTATTCGTCGGTTTTCTCGTAGCCGCCGCGAGCACCCGCGTCTCGCGTCGCGATGTCCAGCGACCTTTGCATCGGCGAGGTCGAAAAGCGCTCGATCAGTGCTTTTCCGCGCGCCTGCGCCTGTTTGAGGACCGCCGCTCGCCGCGCTTCGTAAAAGCTGATGAACCACTTGTCCTGCTTCGCGGCAAGGGAGGCCACGTTGTTCGCGGAGCGAAGCGTCTCCTTGGTCAGCGCATTGGCGCTCGGATGCGACTTCAGCCGCGCATCCAGCTCCTGGGGATGCGGGGGCTGCGCTTGCTTCTTCGACCAGGTGTTGATGGCCGACGTCAAATTCGCCGGGTTGTCGAACCACTCCTGCCAGCGTGTGCAATCGACAAGGTATTCCCACAGCGGCGAGCGCCGATAGGCGATGCCCTCGTTGTCCTTCGTGAACAAGGGAACCTTCGACATGCGCCCGGCCACGTTGGCATAGTGCTGCCCGGTCGCCGGCCCCCAGTTGAAGGCCAGGCCCGCGACCAGCCATTGGTAGGAATGCGAGAACTCGCCATGCCCGAGCGCGAACGAGTCCTTCCACAGGACCTTGGCACGAACTCTCTTGCCGAAGGCCGCGCCGCCCAGAGGGCCCGCGAAGACAACGTTGTCCTGCGTCGCGAAACCCATCTCGCGATTGGCCAGGTTGATGATGGATCGCGTGTAGCGATTGGTCCGATCCTCCATGCCCGGCTTTCGGTACTCCGCCCACAGCAGGACAGAGAGCTTCTCCAGCTCCCTGGCGAAGTTCGGATAGCCCTCGAAGCCGCACAGCAGGCCCAGCAGTTGCACATAGGGCGCCGCGTCGTGCCCCTGGAGCCCGTAGAGGTCCCGCAGGCGCTGCCGCGCATCGGCTTCGTCTCTCATTTCCATGATCGTCATGAGCTACTCCCGTTGGCGCAAGGCGCGCGCATCTCACGCCACGCTCCTCGCAACACCAGAAGGTTCACGCGCGCCCTGAGCTTTCGCGCGCGTGCCCTTCGGCACCTCTTTTTTCTCCCCTGCAGGGCTACGACCCGGGCGCGAAACCCCAGGCCTGCTTCTCGAACCCGGTAAAGCTGATCGCACTGACCACGGCGGCGGCCGCGGACTGCTCGCCTGCCACCCCGATGACCAGCGGCGGCTGCGAATTGCTCGCGCTGAACTTGCTCTGGATGTACCAGTAGCCCAGCTTCTCGGTGGACTGGAGGCACCACAGCTGCTCGGGCGGCTCGGCCGCGTTCCTGGGCATCATGACGACGGGCGTGGACTCGCCCTGGGCGTAGGGCTGCAGCGTCATGACGAAGCCGGTGCCCATCATCGACTTCAGGAACCACCACCCGGGATTCAGCGGACCCGCGGGAACGAACTGCCACAGCTGGTTGCCGGTGCCCGAGGTCTTGCGCGGATACGCGATGACCTGGGTGCCCGAGCCGGTGCTGCCGCTGTCCACGTCGAGCACGAGGTGGCTTGCGAGCATGTGCTGGATGAAGTACGGGCCCAGGTCCAGTTCGTCCGTCAGCGGCGGCGTGAGCGGCGGCGGTGAGATGACTTTTTCAGTGGTCGACATCGTTGCTCCTTTTCAAGGAAAAAGCGTTCGTGGGGGCTGTGCCGCTCAGCGGCGAGCGGCGGCGTTCTGGCTTTCGCCCTCGAAGGGCCCGTCCGGCAGGTGGTTCCACCAGTAGGCGTCGATCAGCGCCTCCGCATGGGCGGTGTCGGCTTTCTCGCCCTTGTCCTGCAGCAGCTGGATGGCCTGCGGGTAGGTCGTGTTCTCCGGAATGAAGAACGGCAGCCTCGGGTTGATGTTGACGTAGCGATCGCCCAGCAGAAAGCCGGCCAGCGTGGGCATGAGCTCGGTGGAGGTGCCGTTCAGGCACATGTCCAGGATGGGCCCCGGCTTGCTCTGGTTCATGAGAAAAGGCGGCGTGCTGTTGAACGGATTGGCATCGCCGTTCATCCACTGGTTGGCGCCCCATTGGCCGGTGTCGCTGGCGATCCAGTCGTGCATCATCCCGGTGCCGATGGTGATGGCGGTGATGTCCTCCAGCTTGTGCCCTGCCCTCACCGCAAGGGCGATGGCGGCCACGGTCGGGTCGTGGTTGAAGAACGCCCCATCGACATTGCCGTTGTAGGAGCCCAGCTGCCCCGGCATCGCGCCGCTGGAGGTGGCGGCCTCGGCGATGGAGACGTTGCCATGGTCCGGGATCATGTTGGTGTACATGACCGGCTTCCACGGAATGGGCGTCTGCACGCCGTCGATCGTTTCGATGCCGCCGACATTGAAGGTCACGAAGAGAACCTTGCGCGTGAGAGCCGAGACCAGCTTGTCTCCGTGCAGCGCGTGCTGCGACTTGTAGACCTTCTGGATGTCGTACGCGGGCGTGTCCGGGTCCGTGTCCATGTTGTCGTAGAACTCGATCTCGCCGTTCTTGAAGAAGTCGATGATCTCCGTGGTCGGCAGGCCTGCCACGAGTTCGCTCGTGATGATCGACCCCGTCGAGCACCCCGCGATCAGATCGGTGCGCCGAATGAGATCCGGAAAGTGCGTCTGCAGCTTCTTGAGGACCGTGACGGACATCAGTCCGCGAATGCCGCCGCCGACGAACGAGAGGATGGTGAATTTTTTTCCAGGCTCTGCCATTACCAGCTCCTTTCAAATCATTGAATCCCCGGGTTGGGGAAGCGGAGTCTCGGCCTTGGGCACATGCATCGTCTACGCGTGAAATCCCGTTCAATCCATCTGCGTAATTCCGAACGCTGCGCAAGATATCGGTTCCCTCTGAAGCATCGTCATACGGGTTCTCGCAGTGCTTGCAGCGCAGTCCTTAGTTCACTCTGTTGCGCGGGATCGAGCAGCCGTGCGAGGCCGAGGAATTCGGCCTGGTAGCAAGGCAGCACCAACGCCGCGGTGAATGCATGAACGCTGTCGCCGCGCGCGATGTGCGCATGGCATGCGGCGATGCTCCGGTGAATGGCGAGCGCGCGCTCGACAGCCGCGCGCGTCATCGCTTCGTCGTCGTTTCTCGTGATGGTCATTGCAGGCTCCTCATGGCGCACTGCAGATGGCGCCGCATCACGACTCTAGGGATGTGGGCGCGCGGCAGGGAGTAACAACATCGTCGTGAATCGGATCGCGATCAAGGAGCGCCGTGCGGGGACAATGGGTGACTCCTTGCAAACGAATGCATCCATGTCGACCGAACCCCGCACGCCTTCTTCTTCTCCCACGGACCAGCCGCCAACCGATGCGTCCGCGCCGGCCTCTCAGGCGCGCGCCGCACAAAGCGCGGGCAAGGCCCGGCGCCTTCGCACCGAGGCCGACAAGCTCGAAGCGTTCTGCGTGGTCGTTCGCGCGGCTTCGGCTGCCACGGACCACGCGGCGTTCACCGAGGTGAGCCGTGCGGCATCGAAGGCGCTGAAGGCCAAGTTCGGCGGCGGCTCGATCACCTCGGTGTTCGCGTGGCTCACCAGCAGTGCGGGAAAAGACGCGCTGGACAGCGTGCTCGCCGGCGAGGTCGAACTGACCGGTCCGCTCTCCACCGAGGAGATCGTCGAGGCTGTCGCGCTCGCGCAGAAGGCGGAGCTGCTGCGCGCCACGCAGGGCTGAGGCTTCCTCGGCTCAGCCGGCCGCGCGCCACTCGCCCGTATCGGGGCACACGCTGGCCCGCGTGCCGTTCAGCCAGACCTGCTCTTCGTTCAGTTGCGATGCGGTCGAGGGGTCGGTGTCGAAGTCGATGCGCAGTGCGCGTGCCACGTCGGCGTTTTCGATGGGGAGCTCCCATGTGAGGAACAGCTGGGTGCAGTCGACGTCGGGCGCGAAGTGGGCCGCATCGAAGCCGCTGCTGTCGCGGCGGATCACGGCGTGCGGCAGTGCGGTGTCGAACATCAGCACCGTGCCACGGGCCAGCGCAATGCGATCGCCCGTCGATGGGAAATGCACATCGAGCCCCTTGTCCTCGCTCACGAAGAGATTGCAGAAGGCGGCGCTGCCGTATTGCTCGCCGTCGTGGTGGTACCGCGCGCCGCGGCAGGCCATGAGGGCGATGTCGCTTGCGGCCAGCACGTCCTTCAGGCCAAGCGCGCGCGTCCAGTCGGCCATCGCCTGCACGCAGTGCTTGTAGTCGGGCCAGCGCATGCGGGCGCGGGCCAGCGGCAAGGGTTCGACGTCGCCGGGTTCGAGGAACAGCGTTGAAGCGATGTCGCGCTCCCAATCGGCCATGAGCCGCGCGGGCGGCGCGGGCACATCGACCCTGGCCGCCAGCACGACACCGCCCACGCTTCGGCTGCGCAGGGCGGTGCCGCTCCAGAAGTAGGACGTGTGGGGTTGGCTCATCAGAGCCAGTGTAGTGAGCGCCTTATCCGATCTCGAAGGACAGGTGTTCGGGGCTGAGCGATGCGAGGAAGTCGCGCGCATCGAACGCCTGGCCGGCCGTCAGCACGCCGGGTGTCTGGACCTGTCCGCCGACGACGCGCGCCAACGCCTCCACCACGAGCGGCGCGGTGAACGCGTAGATGTCCCGCCCGCTCGCGATTGCCCTGCGCTCCTGGCCGTCCTTGCGCGCGATCACTTCGACGACGAAGGTCTGCGACGAACGGCCGCTCTCGTCGCTGGCCGTGGGCGCCTTTGCGCTCGGATCGATCAGGTCCTTGACGGCGGCGAGCGTCATGTACGAGCGGATCTCGGGCACCTCGATGTGGCGCGAGATCGTCACCGTGTCGGCCATCGTGAATTCGGAGACGGCCTGCTGCCGGCCCACGGGCGCGGGAAATTCCCATTCGACGACCGGCGCGGTGCCCGTCGTGTACGCGATCTTGCCGTTCGCGAAGACGACGCGGCGGCCATCGCGGCGCTGCCTGGAGACCTGGCCCGCGACCAGCGTGCCGGCGGTCGGCAGCCAGCTGTCCAGGCCGTAGGCGATGGAGATGTCATCGGCCGATGTCCAGTCGCCCATGGCCGCGGTCGCGAGCAGGTCGCCCAGCCCGCCGTAGAACGCCATCGCGTGCACGACGACGACGCCGGCCTCGCGTGCGCGGTCGGCGTACTGCGTGAAGGTGTCGATGTTGGCTTCGACTTCGGCGGCGACGTCCAGGTACGGAGTGCGTGCGCGCAGTGCCGCTTCGATGACGGGTCCGGCCGTGCTGGCGAAGGGGCCGGCGCAGTTGATGACCGCCGCCGCGCCCTGGAGCGCGCGGTCGAGCGAGGCAGGCTCATCGACCGATGCGGGCCTCGCTTGGAGGCCGGGGTATTCGGTTGCCAGCGCGTCCAGCTTGCGTGCATCGCGCCCCGAAAGCACAGGTGTCCAGCCGCGCTTGCGCAGTTCCGAAACGACGAAGCGGCCGGTGTGGCCATAGGCGCCATAAACGACGACGGATTGATTCGATGCCATCGGAATTCCTCTGATGCAGAGCCATCCGCGGCACGACGCTACAGATCTGTACTCCTTGGCGCGGAGCTTAGAGTACAGATCTGTAGCGTGTCAAGGTAAACTGCCGGCATGAACCAACGCACGGTCGCGACCACCGAAGCAGTCGCCAGCGAACGCAGCCCTTCCGTCGCGCGGGCGCGCATCCTCGAAACGGCGGCGGCGCTGTTCTATCGGGAAGGCGTGAGGGCTGTGGGCGTGGACTTGGTGGTCGAGCGATCGGGCGTCGCGAAGACCAGCCTCTACCGGCACTTCACGACCAAGGACGATCTGGTCGTGGCATTCCTCGAACAGGAAGACGCCGAGTACTGGCGCGACTGGGACGACGTGGCGGACAAAGCGAAGGGCGATGCCGCAGCGGAACTCGAAGCGCACATTCGCTGGATCGCCCATCACGTCCTCAAGCCGACCTACCGCGGCTGCCCGTTCCTCAACGTGGCCACGGAGTTTCCAGATGCCGCGCACCCCGCGCGCGCCATCACCACGCGGCACAAGCTCGAATTGCACCGCCGCCTCTCCGCATTGGCGAAGAAGGCGGGCATTCGCAAGCCCGATGAACTGGCGGATCAGTTGGGCCTGCTGTTCGATGGGGCCTACATGAACGGCCACCTCACGGGAAAGAAGGGGCCCGTGCGCTCCTTCGTCGCGGCCGGGCTCGCGCTGCTGCGCCTTGCCCGGGAACAAAAATAGCGCGCGCGGTTTTTTAGCCCGCGTTCTTCAGCGACTGCTTGGCCTTGTCGGCCGAGCTCTTGGAGCGGTTCTTGTGATAGCCCGACTTGACGTTGTTCACCGCCTTGCCGACCGGACCGCTCTTCTTGGCCTTGCTGTCGGCCTGCTTCTCGTCGATCTTGTGCTGCGCGGCATCGGTCGCCTCGGAGGCGGCCTTGCCGACCTGTGCACTGGCCGTACCGGCCGCGAGCAGGGTGAGCGAAGTGGCCAGGGCGATCAGGGTCTTGTTCATGGGGTGTCCTCCAAGTGTTGAAATCGGCGTCCATGGTTGCACCGCCGGTGGCGGCGCCGTGTCAGCCGCGGCCTCGCGTGGCGTGAGGACCAAGCCCCGCGGCGGCGCCGTTCACAACGCCGCAACCTCCGCCTGCAGCACGCCATCGCGCGCCACGACGCGGCCACCCGCCACCACCAGCTTGCGCACCGGCCGCGACACCACCGCATGCGCGACGGTCTCTGCATCGAGCAGCACCAGGTCCGCTCGGTTGCCCGGCACGAGCCCATAGGCCTCGAAGCCGCAGCCGCGCGCGCCCGAGTGGGTGACGGTGTCCAGCGCCACCTCGACCTCGTCGTCGCGGCGCAGGTTGTAGCGCAGGCCGATGAGCATCGCGCGCTCCAGCATGTCGGGGTTGCCGTAGGGCGTCCATGCGTCGCGGATGCCGTCGTTGCCGCCCACCACCGTCACGCCCGCCTGCCGGCAGGCCATGAGCGGGGGCACGCTGCGGGACGGCGGCGCGCTGGTGACCAGCACCACGCCGAGCCTGGCCATGCGCGCGAGCAGCGTCTCGCGCTCGCGTTCGGCCACCTCGCCCAGGCAGAAGCCGTGGCTCACGGCGACCTTGCCCTGCATGCCCAGCGCCTCGGTGCGCTGCAGGATGAGGTCGAGCGAGAACGCGCCCATCGCGCCCGGCTCGTGCAGGTGGATGTCGATGGGGCGCTGGTGCTTGTCGGCGATGCCGAAGAGCACGTCGAGCGATTTCACGGGGTCGCCGTCGATCGCGCAGGGGTCGAGGCCGCCGAGCACGTCGGCGCCGAGCGCGAGCGATCGGTCGAGCAACTCGGCGGTGCCCGGGCGGCCCAGCAGACCGGACTGCGGGAACGCGACGACCTGGATCTGCTGCAACTCACGCAGCGCCTCGCGCGTGCGCAGCGTGCCTTCCAGGTGAACGAGGCCCGCCTGCGTATCGACATCGACATGCGTGCGAAGCCGCGTGGTGCCCAGCGCGAGAAAGGCCTTGGCGAGCGCGAGCGACTGCGCGGCGGCATCGTGCCCGCTCGCGTGGCGGAAGGCCCGCTCGTTCTCGATCTTGTCGATGAGGTGGGTGCCGACTTCGTTGCGGTACCAGTCCATGCCCCACATGTCTTGTCCAGGTGGGTGTGGCCTTCGACGAGGCCGGGGAGCAGCAAGGCGCCGCCGCCCTCTTGCACCGTCGCATCGGCGGGCGCGGACAGCGCGGCGCCGATGCCTGCGATGCGGCCGTCGCGCACCAGCACGTCGACGGGGGAAGCGCCCAGGGGGCGAACGTTGCGGATCAGGAGCGTGGGCATGGTCTTTTTTTGAAAAGCATCGGGCGGGTCGTCGTGAGACAGCGTACCCAGATTCGGGCGCGTGGTCATCACCGCACGGTTCGTTCCAGGGCGAAGTGTCCGCGGCGCCCGCTCGCGATGATCGGCGCACCATGCACACGACCACACGCGATACGACCGCCACGCCCCGCCCCAACCTCGCCTTCGAATGGGCGCTGCTCGCGGTGCTCGCGACGTGTTGGGGCGCCTCGTACACCTTCATCAAGATCGGCGTGCAGACGCTGCCGCCCGTCACGCTGATCGCCACGCGCACGCTGGTCGCCGGCCTGCTGCTGCTCGCGGTGCTGCGCGTGCGCGGCGTGAGGCTGCCGGCCGAGCCCGCGATGTGGGGGCGCTTCGCGCTGCAGGCGTGCCTGAACAGCGTGCTGCCGTTCACGCTCATCGCATGGGCCGAGCGCAGCGTGGATGCCGGGCTCGCGACCATCCTCAACTCGACCTCGCCGATCTTCATCTTCCTGCTGGGCCTTTGCATGGGCGGCGCGGACAGGCCCACGCTGCGCCGCCTCTTCGGCGTGGGCGCGGGGCTGGCGGGCATCTGCCTGATCGTGGGCTTCGAGGCGCTGCACGGCCTCGGGCATTCGCTGCTCGCGCAGGTCGGGCTGGTGGCCGCGGCCGTCTGCTACGGCTGCGCCGCGATGTTCGGCCGCGTGTTCAAGGGGCTGGACCCGATGGTGCCGGCCGCGGGCTCGCTCTTGAGCGGCGCGGCGATGCTGCTGCCCGCGAGCATCGCGCTCGACAGGCCGTGGACGCTCGCGCCATCGGTCGCTTCGATCGTGGCGGTGCTGGCGCTCGCGGTGCTCTCCACGGCGCTGGCCTTCACGATCTACTTTCGCCTCATCAAGACCCTCGGGCCGATGTCCACCGCCGCGCAGGCCTACCTGCGCGTGCCCATCGGCGTCGCGATCGGCGTGGTGTGCCTCGGCGAGGCGCTCTCGCCCACCGCATGGATCGGCCTGGCGTGCATCATGGCGGGCGTGGTCGCGATGACGATGCCCGCGCGCGGCAGCACCCCAACGATGCGGAGATGAACGACATGCTCGAACTCAGGCCCAACTGCGAATACTGCGACAAGGACTTGCCCGCCCACGCGAGCGATGCGCACATCTGCAGCTACGAGTGCACCTACTGCACCACCTGCGTGGAGACGGTGCTGCACAACGTGTGCCCCAACTGCGGCGGCGGCTTCGCGCCGCGGCCGATTCGGCCCGCGACCGAGCGGCGGCCAGGCGTCTTCCTCGGCAAGCAGCCGGCATCGGCCACGCGCAAGCACCTGAAGTGGGATCGGGGCGACCTGCCCGCGTTCGTCGAAGCCGTGCGCCGCATTCCGCCGGCCGAGCGCTGAGCCTTCCCGCAGATTCATTTTTTTTCGAACGGATGCGTCCGTTCGGAAACCCGTGGCGTAAGTGAAAGCAGGACAACGACGCGGACCGCCATGTGCCCACGTCCGGACGGCCCATGACATCGGCGCGCAGCCCCGGCTGCGCGCGGTGGCATCCGTCGGGCCGAAGACATATGGACGGGCCGAGGGGGCTTCAGGAATAGGGCCGCCCGTTGCCTTCGATGCGCAAGCAACGATCCTTTCACCGATCCCAATGAATACGACGACCATGATTTCCGACCTCGACAACCCCTCGCGCGCCGCACTCTGGACCGGCCGCATCCTCGGCGCCGTGGTGGTGCTGGCCTTGCTCGCCGACGCGGGCGTGTCGCTCTTCGCGTCGCACCTGCTTGCCAGGAACATGGAGGAAACGGGCTTCCCGGTCGGGCTCTCATCCGTCGTCGGGGGCATCCTCGCCGTCAGCACCGTTCTCTATGCAATTTCCCGCACGAGCGTGCTCGGCGCGATCCTGCTGACGGGATTCCTGGGCGGCGCCATCTGCACGCACCTGCGCATGGGCGAGTTGGGCTCGCCCCCGCAGATCGTCAGCGCCCTGCTGGGGGTCGCCGTCTGGGCCTCGCTCTATCTGCGAAACAGCACCGTCCGCGCGCTGCTTCCGCTGACCGGCCAACAACGAGGCTAGGCGCCTTCGAGTTCGAGCCGCGCAGTCGGCCGCAGGAGGCGCCAGGCCACGATCAACCCGACCAGTGCGAACACCGCGCACGCCACGAACGACGCCCGGTACCCGTGGTTCAGCGCCGCCGCAGTGCTGCCCACGGTGAACGACACGGCCACCGTCGCGACCACGGCGGAGCCGAATGCGCCGCCCAACTGGAAGGCGGCCGTGTTCAGGCCCGAGGCGAGCCCCGCCTCGGAGCGGGTCACGCCCATCAGCGCGGCGATCGAGGCCGCGACGGCGCACGAACCGAGCCCCGCACCGAAGATGAACAGGCCGAAGAAGATGTCGCCGAAGTAGGTGCCCTCCACGCGGATGCGGCTCAGGAGCAGGCTCGCGATGCCCAGCAGCAGCATCGCGCCCATCGCCACGCGGCGTGAGCCCACGCGCGTGACAAAGCCCTGCCCGAAAGTCGAGCCGACCACCGCCATCACCGTGAGCACCGCGGTGCCGAGCCCGAACTGCAGCGCCGAATAGCCGAGCACCTTCTGCGCGTAGAGCGACACGGTCGTGCCCACGCCCCACGCGGTCATGCCGAGCACGAGCATCAGGAGGTTGCCGCCCACCAGCGTTCGTGCGCGGAAGATCGAGAGCGGCACCAGCGGCGCGGCCGAGCGCGCCTCGATCAAGGCGAAGAGCGCGATCAGCACCACGGCCGCGGCGAACACGCCCAGCGTCTGCCGGCCTAGCCATCCGACGGCGGGCGCCTCGACCAGCGCATAGACCAGCAGCATCAGCCCCGCCGTGATGGTGAGCGCGCCGGCCGGGTCGTAGCGGCGCGGATGCGTTCGCTCTTCGGCGCGGCTCTCGCGCAGCAGCACGGGGGCCAGCAGCATCACCGCGCCGGCCACCGGCACGTTGATGTAGAAGATCCACGGCCAGCCCAGCGCGTCGGCCAGCGGACCGCCGATGAGCAGCGCCGACGTCGCGCCCACGCCGCCCATGCCCGACCAGATGCCCAGCGCCTTGTTGCGCTCGGCGCCCTCGGTGAAAGTGGTCATGAGGATGGAGAGCGCCGAGGGCGACATCACCGCCGCGGCCACGCCCTGCAGCACGCGCGCCACGACCAGCGCCTGCGGCGAAGCGGCCAGCCCGCAGCCCAGCGAAGCCAGCAGGAAGAGGCCGGTGCCCAGCATGAACAGGCGCCGCCGCCCCAGCAGGTCGGCCATGCGCCCGCCGAGCAGCAGCAGGCCGCCGAAGCTCAGCAGGTAGGCGCTCATCACCCACTGCACGCGGCCGGGCGAGAAGCCCAGCGCCCGCTCGATGGACGGCAGCGCCAGGATGACGATCTGCGAATCCAGGATCACCATGAAGTAGGCGGTGCACAGCACGGCCAGCGCTTTCCAGCGGCGTGGATCGGGCCCGTTCGCAACTGCGGCAACGCGGGCGGCCTGGGGTGAGGTGTGGGAGGTGTTCATGACCAGTAGTCGAACGGCGATGGCCCGGATCGACATGCGCGCTTCAAACTTTTGCGCCGGCGCCCCGTTTTTTTACACGGCTTTTAGACGCCTCCTCCTACGCTGCCGGCTCCTCCATCCGTTAGCGATTTCTTTCGATGAAACACCTTATCCGCATCGCCCTGCCGGTGCTCGTTCTCCCCACCCTCGCCGTCCTGCCGATGTTCGCGAGCGCGCAGCTCACGGGCAACGTGGCGCTCACCAGCAACTACAAGTTCCGCGGGCAGGACCAGGACATGCTGGGCCGCAACGACTACGCCAAGACCAGCGGCTTCAAGCCCGCCATCCAGGGCGGCCTGGACTACGCCTTCGGCGAGAGCGGCTTCTACGTGGGCAACTGGAATTCGAGCGTCAACTGGCTCAAGGGCAACAGCCTGGAGAGCGATTTCTACGGCGGCTACAAATTCAAGGCCGGCCCGCTGGACCTGGACGTGGGGGCGCTCACCTACGTCTATCCCGGCAATTCATCGGGCAACACGACCGAGCTCTACGGCAGCGCCGGCTACACCAACGAGGCGATCGGCTCCTTCACGCTGAAGTACTCGCACACCGTGTCCAAGGACTACTTCGGCTACGCAGGCAACAAGGCCGGCTCGGGTTTGAAGGGCACCAACACGGGCTACCTGAATCTTGCGTACAGCAAGGAGATCGTGCCCAAGCTCACGCTGAAGGCGGCCGTGGGCTACACCAACATGTCCAGCGACATCCGCAGCCTCGGCTACAAGAGCTACGTCGACTACAACGTGGGCGCCTCGTACGACTTGGGCAACGGCCTCTCGCTGGCCGGCTCGGTGCAGGGTGCGAACAAGAAGAGCGCGTACACCGCGGTGAGCAACCCCGGCGTGGACTTCGGCTTCGGCACCTTCGGCCAGGCGACCTACTCGCCCAACAAGGCGCGCTTAATCGTCACACTGACGAAGACGCTGTAGTCACCAGAGCACTGGCGCCAGCCACCCACCCCCAGCGTGCCTATGTGCGCAGGGCGTCGGGTGCTCCCCGCAGCGAAATAAAGGAGGAGGGCGAAGCCCGGGGGACATTCGCGGAGGGGAGCACCCGGCGCCCTGCGCACGCGCCCCGAACACACGCCGAACCGATCAGTCGATGCTGATGTTCGCAGCCTTCGCCACCTCCGCCCACTTCACGCGGTTCTCATGCACGGTCTTCTTGAACTGCGCAGGCGACTCGATGCGGATGGTGTTCCCCTGGGCCTCGAACTTCTCGCGAATGTCGGGCTGCTCGAGCACCGCCTTCACCGCGGCATTGAGCTTGTCCACGATCTGCGGGTCCGTGCCCTTGGGCGCGAAGATGCCGAACCAGATCGAGCTGTCGAAGCCCTTGGTGCCCGGCACGCCGCTGGAGGCGATGGTGGGCACTTCCTTCACCGCCGCCACCGGTGTGGCCGTGGTCACGCCCAGGAGGCGCACCTTGCCCGCCTTGTAGTGCGGCAGCACCGTCTGCACCTGGTTCATGATGCAGCAGGTCTCCCCGCGCACCACCGAGGTGATGGCCTCGGGCCCGCCCTTGTAGGGCACGTGCACCATGTTCAGCCCGAGGCGCGAATTGAATTCGGCAAACGCCATGTGCGTGCCCGCGCCGTTGCCTGTAGACGCATAGTTGTACTTGCCGGGGTTGGCCTTGACGAGATCGACGAACTCCTTCAAGGTCTTCACGTCGATCACGCTCGAATTGATGGTGAGCACGTTCGACACGTCGAGCACCGGCGCCACGGGCACGAAGTCGGCCTCCACGTCGAAAGGCAATTTCTTGTAGAGCGCGGCATTGCTGCCATGCGTGGCCGCGGTGCCGAACGAGAGCGTGTAGCCGTCGGGCTTCGAATGCGCCACGTATTCGCTGGCGATGTTGCCGGCGGCGCCCGAGCGGTAGTCAATGATGACCGGGCGGCCCAGTTGCCTGGCCAGCGGCTCCTGGATGGTGCGGGCGACCACGTCGACGCCCGAGCCGGCCGGAAAGCCCATGATCAGCGTGACGGGCTGCTGCGGCCAGTCTTGCTGGGCGAAGGCGGCCGGTGAGGCGGCGGCGCACAGCGCGGCGGCAACGGACAGCAGCGAGCGGCGCGAAAACAGGGAGAAGGGAGAGGAAGGAGAGGAAGGAGAGGACGGAGAATGGGCCATGACTGTCTTTCTACGAGACTGACGGTAAAGACGGTGCAAAAAGCGGATTGTGGCGCGCGGCTCATGCCCGTTTCCCCATGAGCTTATGCACCGCGACACACGTGCATCGCACCCGCTCCCCATAATCACCCCATGGTCCGCTTCTCCCAACTGATCCACCCCGCACGCGAGCCCGCGCCCGTGCGCGCCGCCGCCACCGTGCTGCTGCTGCGCGACACGCCCGCCGGCATCGAGGTGCTGATGACCCGCCGCTCGGCCACCGCGAGCTTCGCGCCGGGCGCCTATGTGTTTCCCGGCGGCCACATCGACGCGGCCGACGAAGCCGCCAAGCGCATCGCCACCCGCCGCACCACCCAGAGCCGCGCACAGCGCACCCAGGCCATCGCGGCGATCCGCGAGGCTTTCGAAGAACTGGGCATCCTGCTCGCCCACCACGCCGACGGCCGCCCGGTGAGCGCCGAAGACATCGCCGCCATGGACCGCAACGCCACCGCGGGCACGGGCTTTGCCGACCAGTGCGCGGCGCGCGGGCTGGTGCTGGCGTCGGACCAGGTGTTCACCTTCGCGCACTGGATCACCGACCGGGACCTCCCCAAGCGCTTCGACGTGCCCTTTCTCGTGGCACGCATGCCCGAGGGCCAGGTGCCCACGGCCGACGAGAGCGAGCAGTTCGAGCCCAGCTGGGTGCGCCCGGCCGATGCGCTCGCGCGGCACGCGGCGGGCAACTTCTTCATGATCTTTCCGACCGTTCGCACGCTGCAGCGCATGGCCGCCTATGCCACGGTCGATGCGGTGCTCGCGGCCTGCGCGCCGGGCGGCAACGGCGGAATCGCCGAAGGGCCTCTCTGGACCAGCTGCCCGCGCGCCGGCCTCCTCAAGGGCGAGGACGTGCGCTACATGGAAAGCGATTCGCCCTACGGCGAGCTCGCGCTGGTGTGCCCCGACGGCCAGGTGGTGCATTCGCTGGACTGGCAGAGCGAACAGCCGGTGGCGCTCCTGAAGAACGTGCAGCGCCTGACCGCGCCCAACCCGAGCGCCATGACAGGCCCGGGCACCAACACCTACATCGTGGGCGACGCGGCCACGGGCTACCTGGTGATCGACCCGGGCCCGAACGACTTCGACCACATCGGCCGCCTCTGGCGCCTGACGCGCGGCGACATCCGCATGATCGTCTGCACGCACTCGCATGCCGACCATTCACCGGGCGCCGCGCCGCTGCAGGCGCTGTGCAAGGCGAAGAAGCCACCGATCCTGGGCCTGCCCTCGGCGCCGACCGCGCGCGCCACGGCGCGCTTCACGCCCGAGCGCTCGCTGGAAAACGGCGAGCGCCTGTCGCTCTCGGGCACCACCGCCGAGGGCGAACCCATCAGCCACACGCTGCGCGTGATCCACACGCCCGGCCACGCGGCCAACCACCTGTGCCTGGTGCTGGAAGAAGACGGCCTGCTCTTCTCGGGCGACCACATCCTGAACGGGAGCACCACGGTGGTCGATCCGCCCGACGGCGACATGACGGCCTACCTCGATTCGCTGGACACGCTGGACGTGGCCTGCGCCGCGGGCGTCGTCGAATTCATCCTGCCGGCCCATGGCTACGTGATCGGCTTTGCGCGCAACGCCATCGCGCAGTTGAAGGCGCATCGCCTCAAGCGCGAGGCCAAGATCGCCGCGGCCATGCACCGGCTGCCCGAAGGCACGCCCGAGCAATGGCTGCCGCTCGCCTACGACGACGTGCCCGAGCGCATGTGGCCGGTGGCCGCGCGTTCGCTGGCCGCGCACGTGGCGCGCATCCAGCAGCAACAACAGGCGGGCGCCCGATGAACAGGGGCTCTCCGGAAGACGAAGGCATCCGCCTGGCCAAGCGCGTGGCGGCCCTGGCGGGCGTGTCGCGGCGCGAGGCCGAACTCCTGATCGAGAACGGCGCGGTGCGCGTCGACGGCGTGCCCGCCGTGCTGCCGCAGTCGCGCGTGCAGGCGCACCAGCAGGTCGAGATCGCCGCCGGCGCGAAGCCCGAGCCGGTGGTGCCCGTCACGATGCTGCTCTACAAGCCAGCCGGCATGCCGACCGACAACGCCTTCAAGCTGCTGGTGGCCGCGAACCACCACGAGCCCGAGCGCGCCGGCCAGCGCTTCCTGCCGGTGCACGTGAAGGGACAGCACTGCATGACGCCGCTGGAGACCGGCGCGAGCGGCCTCGTGGCGTACACGCAGGAGTTCCGCATCGAGCGCAAGCTGCAGGAAGACGCGGGCATCCTCGAACACGAGGTGATGGTCGACGTGGCCGGCACCGTGGGCCCCGAGGTGCTCGCGCGCTTCGAGCGTTCGCCCGCGCGCGTGAGCATCGGCCGGCAAGCCGAGGACGGCCAGCAGACGGGCCTGCGCTTCGCGCTCAAGGGCGCGCGGCCGGGGCAGATCGCGCACCTGTGCGACCAGATGGGCCTGACCATCGTCGCGATGCGGCGCATCCGCATCGGGCGCGTGCCGCTCGCGGGGCTGGCGCCCGGCCAGTGGCGCTACCTGGCGCCGCACGAACGTTTTTGATCGAAGAAGAAAAGAGAACGACGCGCCGCATGCGCGCTGAAAGGGAGACCGAGCCATGAATTTCAGAGGAACCAGAGCCAGAACCAGAACCACGGCCGCTGCATTGGCCTCGACCGTGCCCCTGGCCCTGCTTGCGGGCTGCAGTTTCTTCGCCTCGCTGCAGCCCGCGACCGAACCCGCCGCGGCGTCCGCCCCGCCCGCTCCACCGCCCGCGGTGGTGTCCAGGGAAGGGCTGGCGCCGATCACCGGCGAGCAGGTCGAGCGCATCCGCGAAGCCATCGGCGGCAAGACGCCCAGCCCGGCCGTGACCAAGGTGGTGCGCGGCGCGGCGCCCACCATCGAGTCGTTCGTGCGGACCGAAGGCTGCATCACCGCGCGCAACGGCGCCGTGCTCAACCCCTTCGCGGCGCCGGGGCGGCTGTTCGACGGCACGGGCTTCCAGGGAGGCCCGATGCTGCAGATGCAGTACCACGACAAGACGGCCTGCGTGACCGTCAAGCGCATCCAGAACTGGAAGATGGTCTCGCCCAGGCTGCTGCGCTTCGACGTGGTCTACGTGGGCGACGACGGCGAGGAGCACTCGATCCGCCGCCACGAGCTGATGCGCCAGCCCAAGGGCGGCTGGCTGTTCACGCGCTGACGGCGATTCGCCTATGCCGTTGAGCCGCCTGCTTGATCGCTCGGACGTACTGCACGAGACGATCCTGCGGTACTTGGATCATTCGTCGTTCTACGACTCCTCAAGAGAGGAAGCGAGCTTCGGAATGTGCAGCGTTTCGCTCGAGCACGCGCAGAGTTTGCGCCTGCTTTTCGCAGCCGATCTTCCGACTTCGGCAGTTGGCTTGTTGCGGCTGCAATTCGAGGCGCTGACACGTGCCATATGGTTGCTCTATGCAGCACCGGAGCTGGCCGTCGAAAAACTGATGCCCCCGCTTTCTCTGCAAAGTGAACAGGGTGCGAATAATTTACCAAGCCTCAGCAGCATGGTCGACGAAATCGGCCGGAGCATCGCGAAAGGCACTCCCACCCAAGCACATCGGATGCTGGTTCAATTCAAGGACGTGACGTGGAAGTCCCTGAACTCGTATGTACACGGTGGAATTCACCCGCTGCGTAGACACACGGAAGGGTTTCCCATTCCCCTCGCCGCACAGATCGTTCAAAGCTCCAACGGGTTGTTGACCATGGCCGGCATGACGCTCGCGGTTTTGACCGGCGAGCAGCTGGTTGCCTCTGCAATCAAACGGATTCCACTTGATTTTGAGGACTGCTTGCCGCCGCTTATTCGATAGGCCAAAGACGCGATCACGCACCCTGCTTCTCGAGCTTCTGGGTGCGTAGCGCGATGCCGAACGACAGCTGCGCCACGATGCCCGCCACGGCCAGCACGAGGGCCGCGGCCAGCGCCGGATTTGCGTGGCCCATGCCGGCCAGCGCCGTGCACAGCGCGCCTACCGCCATCTGCGTGAACCCGTAAAGGCCCGAGGCCGATCCGATCACCCGCGGGTTGACGCTGATCGCCTGCGTCAGCGCGGTCGGCGAGGCCATGCCCGCGCCGACGGTGTAAAGGAACATGGTGCCGATGACCAGTGGCACCGACAGGTGCCCCGACAACACCCCGCCCAGAAGCACGAAGGACGCGAGCACGCTGAGCATGTTCGACCGGATCATGAGGCTGTCGACCCGCACGCGCTGGATCAGGTGGCTCGTGAGAAAGCTGCCGAGCCACACGCCCGACACCAGGATCGCCAGGTAGATGCCCGCCTCGTGCGCCGGCCTGTGCAGCTGGTCCACGAAGATGAACGGCGCGGAGGCGATGAAGGCGTACATCGAGGTGGTCGCGCAGCCGCCGCCGATCGAGAAGCCGAGGAACGCGGGCGAGCGCAGCAGCTGGCCGTAGTTGCGCGCGAGCGCCGATGCATCCAGCCGCGCGCCCGGCGTGCCGGTCTCGGGCAGCAGGCGCCAGGTGAACAGCAGCCCGACGATGCCGAGCGCGAAGAGCGCGTAGAAGATCGAGCGCCAGCCGAGCGCGGTGGCGAGCGCGCCGCCGACCAGCGGCGCGATGCTCGGGCCGACGGTGACCATGAGGTTCATGAGCGCGAGTCGGCGCGTGGCTTCCTGCGGCCCGGCCGTGTCGCGCACGATGCTGCGGCCCAGCACGAGGCCGGCGCAGCCGCCGATGGCCTGGAACAGCCTCGCCGCGATGAGCGCATGCACGTCGGGCGCGAGCGCGGCGACCAGCCCCGCCGCCGAGTAGAGGCCGAGCCCGAACAGCAGCACGGGCCGTCGGCCGAAGCGGTCGGCCATCGGGCCGTACAGCAACTGCCCCACGGCGAGGCCGAAGATGTAGAGGCTCACCGTCATCTGCATCGCGCCCATGCCGGCGCCGAGGTTCTTTGCGGCGATGGGCAAGGCGGGCACGAAGATGTGCATGGCCAGCGTGCCGCTGAAGGTGACCAGCGCGAGCAGCCACAGCGGCGCGTGCGGACGTGGCGCAGGCGCTTCTTCGGTCGGCGTCATTGCTTCACGGTCGCCGCGTGCCCGCCGACTGCGACGGCACCCGATTCGTCGGGCTCCCAGCCACCGCCGAGCGCCATGAACAGCACCACCTGGTCGTCGGCCAATTGCGCGTCGCTGGCGGCCAGGGCCGCATCGCTCGCGGCGAGCGAGCGCTCGGCATCGAGCGCGTCGAGGTACGCGGTGCGGCCGTTCTGGTAGAGCTGGCGCGCCTGCGCCGCGACCTTCGCACTTTCGTCGCGCGAGGCCTGCAGGGCGGCGCGGCGGTCGAGCTCGCGGGCGTAGGTGCCGAGCGCGGTCTCGGTTTCGCGCAGCGCGGTGAGCACCGTGCCGTCGAACCTGGCGAGCGCGCCGCGCGTGCCGGCTTCGGCCTCGGCGATGCGGGCCTGTGCGATGCCGGTGTTGGGAATGGTCCAGGAAATCAGCGGGCCCATGCTCCAGCTGAAGGTGTCCTTGCGGCCGAAGTCGGCGGCCGTGCCGACTGATGAAGCCGAGAGGCCGAGCGTGACCTTCGGATAGAGATCGGCCGTGGCCACGCCGATGCGCGCGGTCGATGCGGCAAGGCTGCGTTCGGCCTGGCGGATGTCGGGGCGGCGGCGCAGCAGGGCCGCGCCATCGCCCACGGGCAGCGTGCCGGCCACGCGCGGGGGCACGGTGCAGTCGGCCACTTCGCGCGGAAAGTCCTGCGGCAGTGCGCCGGTGAGCGTGGCGAGGCGGTAGAGCGCGCCCTGGCGCTCGGCCTTCAGCGGCGGCAGCGCGGCGTTCAGTTGCTGCAGTTGCGCGCGTGCGCGGCCCGCATCGATGGCGCCGGCGCGGCCTGCGCGCTGCAGGCGGTCGGTGACGTTCACGGCGTCCTGCTGCAGCGCGACGGACTTCTGCGCGATCTGCAGGCGCAGGCCCGTCGAGCAGGCCTCGGCGTAGGCGCGGGCGGTGCCGGCGGCGACGTTCACGCGCACGAGGTCCAGCGCGGCTGCGGCGGCTTCGGTGCTGGCGCCGGCCGCTTCGATGCTGCGGCGGATCTGGCCGAACAGGTCGACCTGGTAGGAGAGCGATGCGCCGGCGCTGTAGTTGAAGCGGCTCGGCGGCTCGTAGCCCTTCTGCAGCAGCGAGAGGCCCGACACATGGCCGAACGACGGGCCGCCGTTCACGCCCAGCGTGGGGCGTTCGGCGCCGGCCACTTCGGACTCGATGGCGCGTTCGCGTTCGAGGTTCGCGACGGCCTGGCGCAGGTCGGTGTTGTGCGCGAGGGCTTGCGTGACCAGCTTGTCGAGCAGCGGGTCGCGGTACAGGCGCCACCAGTGCGGCGGCAGCGGCGCGGCATTCGCGGGCGCCTCGGCGAAGGGCCTGGCGGCAGCGGACTGGCTGGCGAGCGCGTCGGCGGGCTGCTTGTAGTCGGGGCCGACCGCCGCGCACGCGGCGAGCCCGGCGGCCACCGCCAACGAGGCCATGCGGAAAGCGAAGCGGGTCGTCATGGCGTTATCCCTTCTGCGGTGCGGCTGCACCGCGGGCGGCGACGCGATCCAGCACCTGCACGGTCACGGTCTGGCCCGCAACCAGCCGCGCGCCTTCGGGCAGCGGATCGAGCTTCACGCGCACCGGAATGCGCTGCGCGAGCCGCACCCAGTTGAAGGTCGGGTTCACGCTGGGCAGCAGGTTCGCGCTGGTGGAGCGGTCGCGGTCGGCGATGCCGGCGGCCACGCTGTCGACCGCACCTTCGAGCACCGCGCCGCCGCCCATCGGCGTGACGCGCACGCGGTCGCCCAGGTGGATGCGCGGCAGCTTCGTTTCCTCGAAATAGCCTTCGACGTAGAACGACTGCGCATCGACCAGCGCGAGCACCGGCCGGCCGGCGGCGGCGTAGCTGCCCTGGCGCAAGTCCAGATTGGTGACCAGGCCGTCGGCCGGCGCGCGCACCTGGGCGCGCTGCAGGTTCAGGCGCGCCGAATCCAGCGCCACCTCGGCCTGCGCGACGGCGGCCTGCATCTGCTCGACGCGGGAGCGCGTCTGTTCGCGCGCTTCCTTGGAGACGAGCTCGTCCAGGCCCGTGTTGCGCGCGTTCTCGCGCTGCACCTGCGCGCTCATCGCGCGCTGCGCCGAGAGCGCGGCCTGGGCCTGCCGCACGGCGAGGTCGTAGCGCGCGCGGTCCACTTCGAACAGCAGCGTGCCGGCGGCGACCGACTGGTTGTCCTGGATCGGCACGGCGGTGACCAGGCCCGACACGTCGGGCGCGATCTGGACCACGTTGGCGCGCACGCGGCCGTCGCGCGTCCACGGCGCGAGCTCGTAGTGGTCCCAGAGCCGGAAGCCGGCCCAGACGGCCGCGGCCACCACGGCCACGGTGAGGAGGACGCGCACCAGGCGCTGCGCCCGGGAGTTGTCTGCGGATGAACTGGCTGTCATGGGAATCTCGTCGTCTATTGAAGGTGTGAGGTGAGGCGGCTGAGCGCGTAGAGCAGCAGCAGGTAGAGCGCCATGTCGAACAGCGCCGGGTGCCACACCCAGCGGTACAGGCCCGTGGCCGCGAGCAGGCGGCGCACGCCCCAGAGCGCGACGAGCGCGGCGGCTGCGAGCACCATGAGCCATGGCACGTAGAGGCCGTAGAAACTGGCTTCGCCGATCATGCGGAAGCTCCTTGGGGAATGACTGCGGCCAGCGTGGGCGGCGCGTCGGGGAACAGGTTGCGGCGCAGGCCCACCAGCGCTGTGACGGCGGAGCGCGACGCCGACGATGTGTCGCGCGCGGCGAGCACTGCGCGGAGCGCTTCGTCGATCTGCGGCAGCAGCGCCTGCGGGCGCGGCGCCATGCGGCCTTCGCCGCGCTGGCGGAAGAAGCGCGAGATGCCGCCCAGCAGCGCGGCCGAGGTGGCCAGCGGCAACTGCGTGCGCACGCGCTGCAGCACCGCGATGTCGGCGCCCATGCGCAGGTCGCGCAACGCGTCATCGGCGGCCACGCCTTCGACGGTGCCGCCGGCCTGCGCGATGCGCGGCGCGAGCAGGCCGATGCGGTCGAGCATGCGCACCGCGTAGGCGTCGCTCTGCGCGTACTGCGGGTGCGACGACGCGGCCATCTCGCCGAGCTCGCGCCAGGTCGCGCGCTGGATGCGGCGCGCGCTCCAGTCGGCGCCCACCGAACGCACGAGCCGCGTGACGCGGGCCGCGACCACCACGCCCACGACCTGGCCGATCATGCTGTTGATGAAGCTCACCAGGTCGGCGCTGGCGGTGTCGTACAGCGCGAGCGTGCCGGCCACGCCGAAGACCATCGCCATCGCGGGCATGAAGTGCGTCGGCCGCGGCAGGTACAGGCCCAGCAGCAGGAAGAGCGGCGCGCAGATCGCGACCAGCATGCCGAAGTCCTGCACCGTGGGCATGAGCACCAGCACGTAGACCGCGGAGATCGGGATCGACCACAGCGTCCACTTGAGGAAGCCGTGGATCGCGGGCACCGGGTCGTCCATGGTCGCGAAGAAGCAGCAGAAGACCGCGGCCATCATGGTGGCGGCCGAGCCCATGGTCCAGCCGGTGAGGATCCAGAACGCGCCGCACAGGCAGATGGCGATGACGGCCGCGAGCGCGGAGAGCAGTGCCATGCCGTAGTCGCGGTGCAATGTGCGGCTGCTCAGGGCGGCGGTGCGGCGCAACGGGGCGGCGCCCTTGAGGCCTTCGTCGATATCCAGGCGCAACTGGGCGCAGGCGGTCCAGCCATCGACGAGTTCCGCGAGGCGGCCGGCCAGGCCGATGCGCAGCGCGCGGCCCCAGGCAGTGGGTTGCGCGCCGCTGCCGGCTTGCGGTGCGGCGCCCAGTGCGGCGATGGCAGTGCGCAGGGCCTGCAGGCGTTCGGTGCGCGCGGCGTTTTCGCTCGCGGGCTCGGCTTCTGCGCGCAGCCATTGCCCGGCCTGCGAGAGCACGGCGGCAACATCGGGTGCGAGTGCGCCTTCGGCCTGTTCGAGCGCGCGCAGCCGGTCTTCGACGGCCGAGAGCGCGGGCGTGAGCGCGGCGACGCGGTCCTGCATCGCGCGGATCGCGCCGGCCGTCCAGCGCAGGTGCGTGGTGTCGAAGGGCACGTGGGTGGAAAGCAGGCGCAGCTGCGTGATGTCGCCCGCGAGGCGGCGGCGGTCGTCGTCCAGGCGCTTGGGGTCGGCGTCGCTCTTGCGGCCGGTCGGCTGCAGCAGGTCGCCCAGCCACTTGCGCGCGTCCGTCAGCGTGCGGTCGAGCAGGCCCAGCACCGTGGGCGCGAGGCCTGTGGGCAGCACGAGGCTGTGGACCAGCGTCGCGCAGAAGATGCCGAGGCCGATCTCCTCGACGCGCGCGACGGCGGTGTCGAACAGCACCAGCGGCGTCTGCACCGACGGAAAACCGATCAGCGCCGCCGTGTAGCCCGCGAGCATGAAGACGTACGAGCGCGGCGTGCGGTCGAAGAGCGAGATGCACAGGCACAGGCCCACCCACAGCGCGAGCACCAGCGTCAGCAACTCGGGCGCGTTGGAAAGCGCGGGCACGAGCAGCACCGTCGCCGTGCTGCCGATCAGCGTGCCGACGAAGCGGTACACCGCCTTGGAGCGCACCGCGCCGGCCAGCGGATGCGCGACGACGTAGGTGGTCATCAAGGCCCAGAACGGGCGCGGCAGGCCTGCGCGGCTCGCAAGATACATCGCGAGCATCGCCGCGGCGAAGCTCTTGACGGAGAACAGAAGCTCCGCGCGGGTGAAGCGCGGCAGGCGCAGCGCGGTCATTTACTTGCGGCCCTCCTGCAGCGCCGGGGCGTTGCGGCCCAGGCGCTCTTCGAGCGTGGCGAAGACGCGCAGGCAGGCGGCGATGTCGTCGTTGCCGATGCCTTCGAACAGCGTGCCGCGCATCTCGCTCAGCGAGGCTTCGAGGGTGGCGCAGGCGGTCACGCCCGTGGGTGTGAGGTGCAGGGTCTTGGCGCGGCGGTCGGCAGGGTCTTCCAGGCGCTGCACGAAGCCCGCCTCCACCAGTTGATCGACCGAGCGCACCAGCGACGGCCCCTCGATGCCCAGCACCTCGGCCAGCACGCCCTGGCGCATGCCGTCGCCCATGCGCCCGATCATCACGATCGGCCAGGCCAGGGTCTGCGACACGCCGACGTGGGCCACCGCCTTGTCGGCCGCGGCACGGTAGGCGCGCTGCAACGTGGACAGCGACATGCCCAGGTGCATGAGCGCGTGTTCGCGGGTCTGGGTGTTTCTGGAGGTGGGCACGTCGGATAGCAATTAGTTAGCTTGCTATCTATTATAGGGGTAACTACCGATCCGCGCGGCGGACACGCTGGCGCCCGCCTCGGGCGCCGGAAAACCGGGAAAAGAAAAACGGGGGGAAGAAGAAAAGTGTGAAGCCCGCCGATAAGCCGGATTCTGTGCACCGAAGGCCTCTTGCGAAGCCCTCGGCGTGACCGCCATTACTCTGGGCCGTTTGTCGCCAAACGGCTCGATGCCACCTACCCGCCAGCTCAGCGGAACCACCTCGATACTGGCCTACTTGGTGTTGCTGCGCGCAGAGATTGCCCGTTTCACCCGAACTCAATCGGCTCGTCTCTGTTGCTCTGATCCTCACCTCACGGTGGAGAGTCGTTAACTCCTGCGCTGTCCTGTGCAGTCCGGACGTTCCTCCAGTGCGGTCTTTCGACACGATGCCCGAAGGCAGAGCGTCCCTTTCGGGCTTGCACCAGCGGCGGTCTGGCGTGCTTCACGGCTCGATTATCGCCCGGCGCGCCGATGGCCCCGCGCAGCGTTACGGCGTGCCCGCCGCGAACACCTCGATGGCGATGAGGTTCGACACCGAGCGCCCCTGCTTCACCTCGCCCGGCACCACCAGGCGCGCCACGCCGTTCGCGCCCAGCGGCGCGGCGTTCATCTCGTAGGCGATGAGCGCCGTCTTGTTGCCGAAGCCCGGATCGATCTCGCCCAGCGACACCGCGGCCCTGTAGCCGTCGCTGCCGGTGGCCACCGCGTACATGCCGAGCGATGCGTTCTTGCCCGCCGGCAGGCGCAGGCCGATGGTATCGAGCAGCGTCCAGAGCGTGACGCCCTTGTAGGTGTTGGGCCCGACGGTGACGCTCGTGGCCGGCAGGCCCTGCAACGCAGCGATGTCGAAGCTCATCGGCGTGTTCACCTGGCCCGAGACCGCGAAGCCCGAGGACACGCCGCCGCCGACACCGGCCGTCGCCGCCGGCGAGGCGCTCACGTCGAGCCGCGTCATGTTCGACACGTAGCGCCCGCCCTTGATGTCGCCCGGCGCGGTCACGCGGAACGGGCCGTCGGTGGCGTTCAGCGGCGCGGAGGCGCCCGCGGTCGTTTCCGCATACGCGACCACGCTCTGCTTGTTGCCGAAATCCGGACTCAGCTCGCCCAGCGTGAAGACCACCTTGTAGCCATCGGCACCGGTGGCCAGCACGTAGCGATTCAGGATGTCGTTCTTCGGGGTGGCATTGGTCTGGATGCCCGCATCGCTCAACAGCGCCCAGAGATCGGCGCCCGTGTAGATGTGCGTCTGCGCGCCGCTGCCGCCGCTGGTGAAGGTCACCGTCTGGGTGACGGCGGCGCGCGCCGACAGGTCGGCCACGGTGAAACCGGCCGGGTGGTCGATGGCGCCGCCCACCTGGAGCGCGGGCGCCGGTGGCGCGGGGGGTGGAGGTGGGGGAGGCGGTGGCGGCGCGGGCGCCGGTGCGGGCGGCGGCACGATCGGAAAGAACGTGCCCCCGTTGTCGCCTCCACCACCGCAACCCGCCAGCGCGAGCGCGGCAACCCCTGAAACAAGTCCTGTTGACCAGCGCATAGCTCGAATCTCCTTATCGATGTATTTATTCAGGCACAGCGAAATTCATGCGCCGGGCCTGTAACCCGCCAGCCCTGCCGGACGAACTAAAGACGTAAACGCCGAAATCGCCGGAGCGAATGTACATCGCTATGTTCCAACGGATACATCGAAAGCGCGTTTCCGCCAACTTTCCATGAAAGGGCTGTCATGACGCAAACCACGGGACGCCGCTTCGCCATCGCCGCCGGCGCATCGACGCTGGGCCTGGCCATTGCCCACGCATTCGGCTGGGGCACGCGCCCGGCCGAGGCGGCGGAAGCGGCGACATTCGAAGTCACCCATACAGACACCGAATGGCGCAAGCTGCTCGATGCCAACGCCTACGCCGTGCTGCGCAAGGAAGGCACCGAGCGGCCCTACACGAGCCCGCTCAACGACGAGCACCGCGCCGGCAAGTTCGCCTGCGCCGGCTGTGCGCTGGACCTGTTTTCCTCGAAGACCAAGTTCGACAGCCGCACCGGCTGGCCCAGCTTCTGGCAGCCGCTGGACAACGCCGTCGGCCAGACCGAAGACCGGACCTTCGGCATGCGCCGCACCGAGGTGCACTGCCGCCGCTGCGGCGGGCACCTGGGCCACGTGTTCGACGACGGCCCCAAGCCCACGGGCCTGCGCTACTGCATGAACGGCGTGGCGATGAAGTTCACGCCGGGCGCGGCCTGATCAAGCGACTGCCACATCGTTCGAGGAACGCCGGAAACGCCCCGGCGTGATCCCCGCGTGGCGCGCGAACGCGCGGTTGAACGCGGCCTCCGAGCGGTAGCCGACCGCCTCGCCGATGCTGGCCATGTCCTGTGCGCCCTGCCCGCCTTGCGCGAGCAGGCGCGAGGCCAGTTCCATGCGCAGCGTCGTCAGGAATTCCAGCGGCCCGCTGCCCACGCGCCGCGTGAATTCGCGCGCGAAGGTGGCGCGCGAAAGATGGCAGCGCGCGGCCAGCGACGCCACGGTCCAGGGCTCCCCTGGCTGCGCCAGCATCGCCTGCAGGCCGGGCGCCAGACGGGGGCTGGCCATGAGGGCGAGCACGCCGGTGAGCTCGGGCCGCGTCTCCAGGTGCGCGCGCACCGCCAGCGTGAACAGCGTGCCCGACAGCTGCGCCACGATGGCCGCGGCGCCGGCGCGCTGCTGCGCGATCTCCTGTGCCATGAGCCGCACCAGCCCTTCGAGCCAGGCGAACCCGGGGCGGTCGGCGAAGGCGATCACCATGGGCTCGGGCAGCGCCTCGAGAAGCACGCTGCGCCGCCGGCCGGGGAATTCGAATTCGCCGCAGAGGATGTCGGTGTCCGCCTTCTCGGGGCGCCGGAGGTTGGTCTTGAGATCGAGCAGCCCGCCCGTCCGCAGCCGGATCGCGCGGCCCTCGCCCGCCTCGCTCTTGAGCCCGGCGGTGCGCAGCACATGCGCCGGCCCGCGCGGCAGGACGACGAGGCTGCCTTCCTCCAGCGGCACGAGCGTGCGGCTCTCGGGCAGCCAGAGTTCGCAGCGCCCGCGCAGCACGATGTGAAAGGGCGCGCGCCACGGGCCGATGGCCGCGTGCGGCGCCGCCCAGTCCTCGCCGAACAGGCAGTGCAGGTCCATGCGGCCGCGCAGGCCGAGCCAGTCGACCAGTTCGCTCAAGGGATCGGTGTGCGGATTCATTTGAGACGATGGAGCAATTTACAGAGGCTGCGGAGCATTCAAAATCTTAGCTCCGGCGCCCAGAATTCATCCAACGATCCTCCGATCCTCTCAGGTGAAAAGAATGACTTCCGCGCGTGCCCCCATTCCCGTTTCCTATTTCGGCATTGCCGTCGGTGCGCTGGCGCTGAGCAATGCCTGGCGCGTCGCGGTGCCGCTCTGGCATCTGCCGCAGGACATCGCCCATGTCGCGACCTGGAGCGGCCTTGCGGTGTGGCTCGCGCTGCTGGCGCTCTACGCCCACAAGTGGCTGCGCCACGGCGACGCCGCGCGCGCCGAGATGAACCACCCGGTGCAGTCGTCGTTCGCCTCGCTGGTCCCGCTGGCCAGCATGCTCGCGGCAATGGCGCTGCTGCCCTATGCGCGGGCCGTGGCGCTCGCCCTGTTCGTGGTGGCTATTGCCGCGTCGCTCGTGCTGGGCCTCTGGCTCTACGGGCGCACGTGGCAGGGCGGGCTCGCGCCCGAGCTCGTCACGCCGGCCTTCTACCTGCCGGCGGTCGGGCAGAACTTCGTGGCCGGCACGGCCGCGGCGGCCTTCGGCTGGCCGCAACTGGGCATGTGGTTCTTCGGCGCGGGACTCTTCTCGTGGCTGGCCATCGAATCGCTGATCCTCGGCCGCGCGGCGACGCAGGCGCCGCTGCCCGAAGCGCTGCGCCCCGTGCTGGGCATCCAGCTCGCACCGCCGGTGGTGGGCGGCGTCACGTACATGAGCCTGAACCACGGCGCGCCCGACCTGTTCGCGCAGGTGCTGCTCGGCTACGGTCTGTTCCAGGCGCTGCTGCTCCTTCGGCTCTTGCCGTGGATCGCAAGGCAGGCCTTCACGCCGTCGTACTGGGCCTTCACCTTCGGCGTGGCGGCGCTCCCGACGTTGGCCATGCGCCTGGTCGCGGCCGGCGCCACCGGGCCCATCGAATGGGTCGCGCCGGTGGCCTTCGCGGCGGCCAACGCGATCATCGGATTCCTGGCGCTCAGGACGATCGCGCTGCTGGTGCAGGGGCGCCTGTTGCCTGCTGCAACACCCTCGCGCTGAAGCGGTCATGGGCTGGTCTCACAATGCGCGCTGTCTGTCGAACAACCGCATAAGGAGATCCATTCCATGAAGGCCCAGAACATCCTCCAGACCATCGGCAACACGCCGCACATCCGCATCAATCGCCTGTTCGGCAACGCGAAGCAGGCGGTCTGGATCAAGTCAGAGCGCGCCAATCCCGGCGGCTCGATCAAGGACCGCATCGCGCTGTCGATGGTGGAAGACGCCGAGAAGTCCGGCGCGCTCAAGCCCGGCGGCACCATCGTGGAGCCCACCTCGGGCAACACGGGCATCGGCCTGGCGATGGTGGCGGCGGTCAAGGGCTACAAGCTCATCCTGGTGATGCCCGACAGCATGTCGATCGAGCGCCGCCGCCTCATGCTGGCCTACGGCGCCACCTTCGACCTCACGCCGCGCGCCGGCGGCATGAAGGCCTCCATCGCCCGCGCCGAGGAAATCGTGGCCGGCACGCCCGGCGCGTGGATGCCGCAGCAGTTCAACAACCCGGCCAACGTCGAGGTGCACGTGCGCACCACGGCCGAGGAAATCGCGGCCGATTTTCCCGATGGCATCGACGTGATCATCACCGGCGTGGGCACGGGCGGCCACATCACCGGCGTGGCACGGGTGCTCAAGAAGAAGTGGCCCCGGCTGCAGGTATTCGCGGTGGAGCCGGTGGCATCGCCCGTCATCTCGGGCGGCGCGCCGTCGCCGCATCCGATCCAGGGCATCGGCGCGGGCTTCATCCCGCAGAACCTGGACACCTCGCTGCTCGACGGCGTGCTGCAGGTCGATGCCGAACCGGCGCGCGAAATGGCCCGCCGGTGCGCGCAGGAGGAAGGCATCCTCGTGGGCATCTCCTCGGGCGCCACGCTCGCGGCCATCGCGCAGAAGCTGCCCTCGCTCGCGCCCGATGCGGTGGTGCTGGGCTTCAACTACGACACGGGCGAGCGCTACCTGTCGGTCGAAGGCTTCCTGCCGGCCTGAATTCCGGCCTGAGTTCCGGCCTGGATTTCGGTGTCACAACAGCTATCTCTTTCATAGCGCCCCGGCGCGTAAAATCCGCGGTCTGCTTGATAACCACAAGCCACCGCCATGCTGAGAATCTCCGAACTCAAACTCCCGCTAGACCACGCGCCTGACGCGCTGGTCACCCTGATCGCCCGGACCCTGGACGTCCCGCTCGAAGCGATCGCTTCCCACACCGTCTTCAAGCGCAGCTTCGATGCGCGCAAGGTCGACCTGCTCACGGTCTACATCTGCGACGTGCAGCTGGCCGATGCGAAGCTGGAAGCCGCGCTGCTCGCGAAGCACGCCGGCCATCCGCACATCCAGCCCGCGCCCGACATGCGCTACACGCCGCCGGCCGATGCGCCCGAGGGCACGAGCCGCCCCGTGGTGATCGGCTTCGGCCCCTGCGGCATCTTCGCGGCGCTGATGCTCGCGAAGATGGGCTTCAAGCCGATCGTGCTCGAGCGCGGCAAGACCGTGCGCCAGCGCACCCGCGACACCTGGGGCCTGTGGCGCAAGAGCGTGCTCAACCCCGAGTCGAACGTGCAGTTCGGCGAAGGCGGCGCAGGCACCTTCTCCGACGGCAAGCTCTACAGCCAGATCAAGGACCCGCGCTTTCTCGGCCGCAAGGTGATGCAAGAGTTCGTGAAGGCCGGTGCGCCGCCCGAGATCCTTTATGTCGCGCATCCGCACATCGGCACCTTCAAGCTGGTGAAGGTGGTGGAGAACATCCGCGAGCAGATCGTCGCGCTCGGCGGCGAAATCCGCTTCGAGCAGCGCGTGACCGACGTGCGCATCGAAGACGGCCAGGTCCGTGCGCTCACCGTGCTCGACCAGACCACCGGCCAGTCGAGCGAACTGCGCGCCGACCACGTCGTGATGGCCCTGGGCCACAGCTCGCGCGACACCTTCGCGATGCTGCACGAACGCGGCGTGCACATCGAGGCCAAGCCCTTCTCGATCGGCTTTCGCGTGGAGCATCCGCAGGGCCTCATCGACCGCGCGCGCTGGGGCCGGCATGCGGGCCATCCGCTGCTCGGCGCGGCCGACTACAAGCTGGTGCACCACGCGAGCAACGGCCGCTCGGTCTACAGCTTCTGCATGTGCCCCGGCGGCACGGTGGTCGCGGCCACCAGCGAACCGGGCCGCGTGGTCACCAACGGCATGAGCCAGTACTCGCGCAACGAGCGCAACGCCAATGCGGGCATCGTGGTGGGCATCGACCCGCGCGACTTCCCGGGCGATGCGCTCGCGGGCATCGCCCTTCAGCGCGATCTCGAATCGAACGCCTACGTGCTCGGCGGCAGCAACTACCACGCACCGGGGCAGCTCGTCGGCGACTTCGTGGCCGGCAAGCCCTCGACCGCGCTCGGCAGCATCGCGCCTTCGTACAAGCCCGGCGTGACGCCCACCGACCTGCGCGAGGCCCTGCCCGCCTACGCCATCGAGGCGATGCGCGAGGCCTTCCCCGCCTTCGGCCGCAAGATCAAGGGCTTCGATACGCACGACGCGGTGCTCACCGGCGTGGAGACGCGCACCTCGTCGCCGATCCGCATCACGCGCGGCGACGACTTCCAGAGCCTCAACGTGCGCGGCCTCTACCCCGCCGGCGAAGGCGCGAGCTACGCGGGCGGCATTCTCTCGGCGGGGGTCGATGGCATCAAGGTGGCCGAGGCGGTGGCGCGCAACGTGCTCGCCGCGGCCGAACGCGAGCGCACGGCGAACGCCTGATGCAGCTCACCTCTTTCGCGCGCCCCACCGCCGGCCAGTTCGCCGTCGCCACGCTGGCGATGGCCGCAGTCGTGCTCGCCTCCAACATCCTGGTGCAGTTCGCCCTCAACGACTGGCTCACCTGGGGCGCCTTCACCTACCCGGTGGCGTACCTGGTGAGCGATCTGGTCAACCGGCGCTTCGGCCCCGGCATGGCGCGCCGCGTGGCGTGGGTCGGCTTCGCGGTGGCCATCGTGGCTTCGCTGCTGCTCGCGCCGGTGCGCATCGCGCTCGCCTCGGGCCTGGCCTTCATCGCTTCGCAGCTGCTCGACATCCGCGTGTTCGACCGCCTGCGGCGCGGCCTCTGGTGGCGCGCGCCGCTGGTGGCGACGGTGATCGCGGCGGTGCTCGACAGCATCGTGTTCTGGGGCATCGCCTTCGCGGGCACCGACGGACCCTGGCTCACCTGGGCCGCGGGTGACCTCGCGGTGAAGCTCGTCGTGGGCGTGTTGATGCTGCTGCCGTTCCGGCTGCTGATCGGGCGGCAGGCCGCGCGCACCTCGGCCATGAGTCACTGAGAGCCATGATGAGCGACGATTTCCACTACTACGAACCGGCCAAGGGCCACGGCCTGCCGCACGACCCGTTCAACGCGATGGTCGGCCCGCGCCCCATCGGCTGGATCTCGTCGCAGGACGAGAACGGCGTGCTGAATCTCGCGCCCTACAGCTTCTTCAACGCCTTCAACTACACGCCGCCGATCGTTGGCTTCGCGAGCATCGGCGCGAAGGACAGCCTGCACAACATCCGCCAGACGCGCGAGTTCGGCTGGAACCTCGCCACGCGCCCGCTGGCCGAGCAGATGAACCAGTCGTGCGCGATGGTGCCGCCGGAGGTGAACGAGTTCGAGCTGGCCGGCCTCACGCCCGTGGCTTCGAAGCAGATCGCGGTGCCGCGCGTGGCCGAGAGCCCCGTGTCCTTCGAATGCCGTCTCACGCAATTGATCCAGCTCGAAGGCGTCGACGGCGTGCCGGTGCAGACCTGGCTGGTCCTGGGCGAAGTGGTGGGCGTGCACATCGCGCGCCACCTGCTCAAGAATGGCATCTACGACACCGCGGCGGCGCAGCCCATCCTGCGCGGCGGCGGCCCGGCCGACTATTTCGAGATCAGCCCCGACAATATGTTCAGGATGTTCCGGCCGCGCTGAGCGCAGAACCGGTTTTTCTCTGTTGTTCCCCTTTCATCCCATCGCGCCCACCGCCGAGCCCCACCGTATGACCGACGCATCCACCGCAGCCCCGAACACGAACGCGCGCAACGCACGGCGCCAGCGCCCGGACCTCGCCGAGCAGCTGCAGCAGCTCAAGACCGGCGCCAGTGCCGACACAGGTGCCGACGCGCAAGCGCCCGCCGAGCAGCAGCCACGCCAGCAGCAAGAGCAGCGCCCACCGCGCGAGAAGAAGCCGCGTCCGCAGGGGCAAGGGCAAGGGCAAGGGCAACAGCCCCGCCAACAGCAGCAGGCCCGCAAGCCCCAAGCTCAAGCGCAACAGCAACAACCCCAGCGCGCGCCGCGCAAGGTCAACCCGGTGCTCGAGCGCCTGTTCGAGCTGTACCCGCAGCTCTTCGGCGCGCGCTTCGTGCCGCTCAAGCTGGGCGTGTACGAGGAGCTGATCGCGCGCCATCCGGAAGACTTCAAGGCCGAAGACCTGAAGATCGCGATGGGCCAGCATGCGCGCTCCACGCGCTACCTGGAGAGCGTGGCCGCGGGCCTCGCGCGCCACGACCTGGACGGCAACGCGCTGGACCCCGTCGCGCCCGAGCATGTGCATCACGCCATCCTCGAGCTGCACCGCCGCCGCATGCATCGCAATCCCGGCGAAGACCTGCGCCCGCAGCTCGTCGCGCGCATCGCCAAGGCGATCGAAGCCTCGGGCCTGGACCGCGAAGCCTATGCCGTGCTCGTGCGCTCGCGCGACGCGAACACCAACGCGGTGGTCGACGAGGCGCTGGCCGAGCTCGCCCAGCAGGCTGCCAAGCGCGAGGCGCTGCTGCGTGCCTTCGAGGCCAGCGGCCGCACCGAGCAGGAGTTCGCCGACATGTACGGCATGAAGCCGGGCGAGGTCGCGCGCACGCTGCAGCACGCACGCGCCGAGCGGCAGGCGCCGGCTGCTGCCGTTGCTGAACCCGCTGAGCCCGCTGAAGCGGCTGAATTGGCTGAATCGGCTGAACCGGTCGAGCCCACCGAACCCGCCGCCGACTGACACGCCAAGCGCCCCCGGGCCGCAACGGCCCATAAAAAAACCGCCACGCAAAGCTGGCGATTTTTTTTCATCCGGCGGCAGCGCCGCGTCGATGTCAGCGCGCGTTCTGCAGCGCGGCGATGCGCTCCTCGATCGGCGGGTGCGTCGCGAACAGCTTGCCGATGCTGCCGGTGATGCCCATGGCTTCCACCGCCTTGGGCAGTTCGCCGGCCGGCAAGCCGCCCAGGCGCGCGAGCGCGTTCATCATCGGCTGCTTCTGGCCCATGAGCGCGGCGGCGCCGGCATCGGCGCGGAACTCGCGCTGGCGCGAGAACCAGGCCACCACCATCGCGGCGGCAAAGCCCAGCACGATGTCCAGCACGATGGTGCTCACGTAGTAGCCGATGCCGGGGCCCGAGGAGCGGTCGTCGCCGCGGCGCAGGAAGCTGTCGACCGCATAGCCGATCACGCGCGAGAGGAACACGACGAAGGTGTTCATCACGCCCTGGATCAGCGTCATCGTGACCATGTCGCCGTTGGCGATGTGCGCCACCTCGTGGCCGATGACGGCCTCGACCTCTTCGCGCGTCATGTTCTGCAGGAGGCCCGTGGACACGGCCACGAGCGACGAATTCTTGAAGGCGCCGGTGGCGAAGGCATTGGGCTCGCCCTCGAAGATCGCGACCTCGGGCATGCCGACGCCGGCCTTGTCGGCGAACTTGCGCACGGTGGCGACGATCCAGGCCTCGTCGGGCGACTGGGGGTTGTCGATCATGCGCAAGCCTGCGGTCCACTTGGCCATCGGCTTGCTGATGAGCAGCGAGATGAATGCGCCGCCGAAGCCCATGATGAGCGCGAAGCCCAGCAATGCCGTGAGGTTCAGGCCGTTGGCCGTGAGGAAGCGGTTGACGCCGAGCAGGCTCGCGACGATGCCGAGCACTGCGACGACCATCACATTGGTCAAAACGAACAGAAGGATACGTTTCAAGTTGAATTCTCCGTGGGGGAACTGCCGCTCAGATGAGGGCCGGCGGGCCCTCTTCAAGCCATGCGGTGATGCGGGCGCTTCTTTGTTGTTTGGATACTGACGCGGCCCCGGCATGGCGGCTGCGGGTAGAGCAATGATAGGAGCAAAAGTTCTACGGACGGGGCCGGAAGACCTTCGGATCGTCGTAGTACTCGGCCGACGCATTCCCTGCACACCACCCCGGCATGCCCAGTACCGGAAGCGGCACGAAAGGCTTCTGCGCGAGCCATTCCGGGTTCAGGCGCTGCGCCAGCGCGGTGTCATCAAGGGCATTCGAACGCGCCGTGTCCGGCAAGAGCACGTGCGCCGTCGCAGCCTTGCGAGGCGCGACGAGCTTTTCGAGCAGCGCGTGGCCGAACACCAGCAGCCGCGCTTCGGACCACAGCGCGCGCCGCGTCACGAAAAGCGCGTGCCAGTCGCGCGCCACCAGCGCCTCCCACAGCGCGGCCGGCGCATCGAGCACCGCGCCGTTCTCGTCGAACAGCGTGAGCGCGTCGCGCAGCGGGCCGCGCGTGGCGCCGATGCCGGTGCGGGCGATCTCGGCGGCCTGCAGTTCGTTCAGGCGCCGCTTGGCCTCGGGAAAGGCGAGCCAGACCAGGCCGTTGAAGAAGTCGTGCAGGTTGTCGCGGGTCGGCACGGTGCGGGTCCGGAAGATGTGCGCTTCGTAGGCCTGACCGGCGGGCAGATGGTCCTGATGCACGAAGTCGGGCGCCGAGGGCGGCTTGAGGGCCTGCAGCGCCGAGGCGACCGACATGCCGTTCGCGGCCCGCACCACCGCTTCGCCATGGGCGCGATAGGGCGCGAGCCAGGGCTGCGCCCAGTCGACCGCCGGCAGCATCGGATCAGGACGCGGACGCACCCGTCCAGCGGATGCGGTCCGGGTGCTGCAGCACGGCGAACTCCGCGGTGAGCTTGTCGAAGAGCTTGAGCGAGCTGCCGCTCTTGCTCAGGAGGCCCGCGGTGCGCAAGGCTTTCGCCACGTCGTTGAGCGGCACGTCCTTGCCGCTGCGCAGCGCCGGCGCGGCCGCGAGGATGAACTCGGCGGCTTCCGAGACCGGTTGCTGCACGGGCTGGGGCTCTACCGCTGCCCGCGTCGTCTTCCTGGCTGCCGTCTTCGTCGCTGCTTTCTTCGCGGGCGCTGTCGTGCTCTTGGCGCGCCCAGTCTTCACCGCAGGCACCTTCGCCGCGACCTTCTTTGCGGCCGTGGTGCGTGCCGCCGGCTTCGCGCTGTGGTGCGCAAGATCGATGAAGGTGTCGTAGATGCCCACCGTCTCGTCGCCCGTCTTGCCCTGCTGCCCGATGCCGCAGACGCGGCAGCCCTTTTCGCGCAGCCGGCTCACGAGCGGCGCGAAGTCCGAATCCGAGGACACCAGCACCACCACGTCGGGCCGCTCGGCGATCACGAGGTCGATCGCATCGACCGCGAGCGCGATGTCGGTGCTGTTCTTGCCGGCCGAGAGGTTCACCATCGGCCGCACCGAGAGCTGCTTGAACAGGCCCTGCCGGTTGACCGCCATCTCGGCGTTGCAGTACGCGCGGCGCACGTGGATGGCGCCGTACTCGTCCATCGTGCGCTGCACGGCCTGCTCGATCACGTCGGCCGAGACGTTGTCGGCATCGATCAGAAGCATCACGCGCAGCGTCGGTGTCATACGAGTTTCCAGTTGATGGTTTCGCCGCCGCGCAGCGGCTTGAGCGTGGCTTCGCCGTAAGGCACGGTCTCCGGCACGGTCCAGGTCTCGCGCTTGAGCGTGACGGTGTCGGTGTGGCGCGGCAGGCCGTAGAAGTCGGGGCCGTGGAAGCTCGCGAAGCCTTCGAGCTTGTCCAGCGCGTTCACGCTGTCGAAGGCCTCGGCGTAGAGCTCGATCGCGGTCAGCGCGGTGTAGCAGCCCGCGCAGCCGAGCGCGTGTTCCTTCAGGTGCGCGGGGTGCGGCGCGCTGTCGGTGCCCAGGAAGAAGCGGTCGCTGCCGCTGGCAGCCGCCTCGACCAGCGCCACGCGGTGCGTCTCGCGCTTGAGCACCGGCAGGCAGTAGTAGTGCGGACGGATGCCGCCGGTGAAGATGGCGTTGCGGTTGTAGAGCAGGTGGTGCGCGGTGATGGTGGCGGCCGTGAAGCGGTCGGCATCGCGCACGTAGTGAGCGCCCTCTTTCGTGGTGAGGTGCTCGAACACCACCTTGAGCTCGGGGAAGTCGCGGCGCAGCGGGATCATCACGCGGTCCACGAAGACCGCCTCGCGGTCGAACAGGTCGATGGCCGGGTCGGTCACCTCGCCGTGCACCAGCAGCAGCAGGCCGTGCTTCTGCATGGCTTCGAGCGTCTTGTAGGTCTTGCGGATGTCGGTCACGCCGGCATCGCTGTTGGTGGTCGCGCCTGCGGGATAGAGCTTGAGCGCGCGCACGCCGGCTTCGGCGGCGAGGGCGATTTCCTCGGGCGGCAGCTTGTCGGTGAGGTAGAGCGACATCACCGGCTCGAAGGCGCTGCCTTCGGGCACGGCGGCAAGGATGCGGTCGCGGTAGGCCACGGCCTGTGCGGCGGTGGTCACGGGGGGACGCAGGTTGGGCATGATCAGCGCGCGGCCGAACTGGCGCGCGCTGTGCGGTACGACGGCTTCGAGCGCGGCGCCATCGCGCACATGCAGGTGCCAGTCGTCCGGGCGGGTGATCGTGAGGGTGTCTGTCATGGCGCGGGAATTGTCGCACCGCCTCCCCGGGCGTCGCCCCGCATCCTTCGCCGGGCTACGCGTGCAGGAACACCCGGCAGATGCCTGCCGCCATCTTCTGGCGCCACATGGCATGGTTCACCGAGCACCGCGCGCCCTTGTTCGGCGGCCAGGGATCGAGGATGCGCAGCGTGGTGCCGGCATCGCCGTCGCCGCGGATGCCGGCCACGACCACCAGGTGCCCCGGGCTGCCGACGCGCTCCGCACAGCCCTTGGCGCCCCAGCGCAGGTCGAACATCAAGAGGCCGTGCTGCAGCGCCGCGCGCATTGCGCCGACCGTCCAGGGCGCCGCGGGCTGCAGCGCCAGGCCGTGCACGGACGCGAAGAGCGCATCGGCCGTCATCGCGTCGTCGGTGTCCGCAAAGGTGCGCAGACCGCCGTCGTCGGCAATCAGCCGGGGCGGCGTGCGCGCGACCACCGCCTGCACGGTGGAGCGGGTGATCATCGCCGTGGCGGCGGCCCAGCACAGCGCCGGCCCGGGCTGCGGAATCAGCGCGACGGGGTGCAGGATCGGCGCGCTGCCTTCGCTGCCGAACACGACGCCCTGCGTGCAGGGGCCGGCCTCGCCGTCTTCGACGAGCCAGTTCGCAGCCTGCAGCCGGCGCACGGCCATCCGGGTGAACGGGCCGTAGTCGCCGTCGAGCACGAGCGCGGGCCCCGGCTGGAGGCGCCTGTTCAGGGCCTCCTGCAGCCTGCGGACATCGGCCCCGCGCGAGCCTTGCCTCAGTGTCGTCATCGGTTCTTGCCCCCTCGCCCTCGCGACTTCGACTGTCCCAGCGGGGCGCGGCTGCATTGTGGAAACCGGCGCGGCGCCGCGTCTATCGGTCGGACGGCATAGCCGGGATGGCGACGCCGCAATGACCAGCGCGTGCCTGGGGGCTCTTCGCCGGTTGGCACATGTCGTGCTTGAGCGCTCCTCTCGCCTTTTCGTCATCCCCACACCGGAGTTCCATGTGAAGCGTGCCGCCCCTGCCCTGTCCCTGAAACCCCTGGCCGCCTGCGCGGCGCTCGCCGTCCTGGTCCTTGCATCGCCCGCCGCGCTGGCGCAGGAAAAAACGCTGCGCATCGCGATGACCGCGGCCGACATTCCGCGCACCCTCGGCCAGCCCGACCAGGGCTTCGAGGGCAACCGCTTCACCGGCATCCCGATCTACGACGCGCTCACGCAGTGGGACTTGTCCAAGGCCGACGCACCCAGCGTGCTGATTCCCGGCGTCGCCACCGCCTGGGCGGTCGATGCGAAGGACAAGACCAAGTGGGTCTTCAAGCTGCGCCCCGGCGTCAAGTTCCACGACGGCTCGGCCTTCAACGCCGACAGCGTGGTGTGGAACGTGCAGAAGGTGCTCGACAAGGACGCACCGCAGTTCGACCCGAGCCAGGTCGGCGTGACGGCTTCGCGCATGCCCACGCTCAAGTCCGCTCGCAAGATCGACGACATGACCGTCGAGCTCACCACCAGCGAGCCCGATGCCTTCCTGCCGATCAACCTGTCGAACCTGTTCATGGCCTCGCCCGCGCATTGGCAGAAGAAGTTCGATGCCGCCGCCGGCGCCACGCCCGCCGACAAGGCCAAGGCCGCCTGGACCGCCTTCGCCGCCGACCCGGCCGGCTCGGGCCCGTTCAAGGTCACGCGCTTCGTGGCGCGCGAGCGGCTGGAGCTGGCCGCCAACAAGACCTATTGGGACGCGAAGCGCGTGCCCAGGATCGACAAGGTCGTGATGATCCCCATGCCCGAGGCCAACGCGCGCACCGCCGCGCTGCTGGGCGGCCAGGTCGACTGGATCGAGGCGCCCTCGCCCGACGCCATGGCGCAGATCACGCAGCGCGGCTTCAAGATCTATTCGAACGCACAGCCGCACGTGTGGCCGTGGCAGCTGTCGTTCGCCGAAGGCTCGCCCTGGCTGGACAAGCGCGTGCGCCAGGCAGCGAACCTGTGCATCGACCGCGGCGGCATGAAGCAGTTGCTGGGCGGCATGATGGCCGAGCCCAAGGGCACGGTGCCGCCGGGCCACCCGTGGTTCGGCAAGCCGACCTTCGACATCCGCTACGACGTGAAGGCCGCGCAGGCGCTCATGACGCAGGCCGGCTACTCGGCGGCCAAGCCGATCAAGGTGAAGGTGCAGATCTCCGCTTCGGGCTCGGGCCAGATGCAGCCGCTGCCGATGAACGAGTTCGCGCAGCAGTCGCTCAAGCAGTGCTTCTTCGACGTGCAGTTCGACGTGATCGAATGGAACACGCTCTTCACCAACTGGCGCAAGGGCGCGAAGGACCCGTCGGCCAACGGCGCCAACGCGGTCAACATCAGCTTCGCGGCGATGGACCCGTTCTTTGCGATGGTGCGCTTCGTGAGCACCAAGGCCTTCCCGCCGGTGTCGAACAACTGGGGCTACTACGGCAACGCCGAGATCGACAAGCTGGTGGCCGATGCGCGCACCAGCTTCGACGACAAGGCGCGCGACGCCGCGCTCGCCAGGCTGCACACGCACATCGTGGACGACGCGCCCTTCGTCTGGATCGCGCACGACGTGGGCCCGCGCGCCATGTCGGCCAAGGTGAAGAACGTGGTGCAGCCCAGGAGCTGGTTCATCGACATCGCCACCATGACGATGGACTGACCGTTTCCCTGCACCCGACCACGAGCCAGCCACGAGCCAGCCACCCTCATGTTCACCTACCTCCTGCGCCGCGTGATCTACGCCGTGCCGATCATGATCGGCGTGGCCCTCGTGTGCTTCCTGCTCGTGCACATCGCGCCCGGCGATCCGCTGGTGTCCATCCTGCCGCCCGACGCTTCGGCCGAGCTTCAGGCGCAGTTGCGCGAGCTCTACGGTTTCAACCGCTCGCTGCCCGAGCAGTTCGCCATGTGGGTCTGGCGCGCGGTGCACGGCGACCTGGGCGTGTCCATTGCCAGCAACCGCGCGGTGGCCGGCGAGGTGTTCACGGCCGTAGGCAACACGCTGCGCCTGGCGGTGGTGGCCACCTTCATCGGTTTCGTGCTGGGGTGCCTCTTCGGCTTCGTGGCGGGGTACTTCCGCAACTCCTGGATCGACCGCTTCGCCTCGATGTTCTCGGTGCTCGGCGTGAGCGTGCCGCACTACTGGCTGGGCATGGTGATGGTGATCGTGTTCTCGTCGCAGCTCATGTGGCTGCCGGCCACGGGCGCGGGCCCCAGCGGCTCGGACGACTGGGCCTGGAACTGGGAGCACCTGCAGTTCCTCCTGCTGCCCGCGCTCACCATGTCGGTGATCCCGATGGGCATCATCGCGCGCACCGTGCGCGCGCTGGTGGCCGACATCCTCGACCAGGAGTTCATCGTCGGCCTGCGCGCCAAGGGGCTCACGCACCTGGGCGTGTTCCGCCACATGGTGAAGAACGCGGCGCCCACGGCGCTGGCCGTGATGGGCCTGCAACTGGGCTACCTGCTGGGCGGCTCGATCCTGATCGAGACGGTGTTCTCGTGGCCCGGCACCGGCTTCCTGCTGAACTCGGCCATCTTCCAGCGCGACCTGCCGCTGCTGCAGGGAACGATCCTGGTGCTGGCCATGTTCTTCGTGGTGCTCAACCTGCTGGTCGATGTGCTGCAGACCTTGCTCGATCCGCGCATCGCGCGGGCCTGAAGGAAGAGAACCGCCAAGCCATGTCCACCACAGTGCTCGCTTCTTCTCCCACCGCCGCAGCCGTCGAACCGTTTCCGGCGCAACGCTCGCGCGGCTACTGGGCCTCCGTCTGGCTGCGATTTCGCCGCGACCCGGTCGCGGTCGGCGCCGCCATCGTCGTGCTGCTGCTGATCGCGCTCGCGCTGTTCGGCCCGTGGCTCGCGCCGTCCGACCCGTACCAGTCGTCGATGCTCAAGCGCCTCAAGCCCATCGGCACCGAGGGCCTGCCCTTCGGCAGCGACGAGCTGGGCCGCGACATGCTTTCGCGGCTGATCGTCGGCGCGCGGCTGTCGCTCTTCATCGGCATCACGCCGGTGCTCTGCGCCTTCGTGGGGGGCACGGTCATCGGCATCGTCGCGGGCTATGCGGGCGGCATCACCAACACGCTGATCATGCGCACGATCGACGTGTTCTATGCGTTCCCTTCCGTGCTGCTGGCCATCGCGCTCTCGGGCACGCTGGGTGCGGGCGTGGTCAATTCGCTGATCTCGCTGACCATCGTGTTCATTCCGCAGATCGCGCGCGTGGCCGAGAGCGTGACCACGCAGGTGCGCACCCGCGACTACGTGGAGGCGGCGCGCGCCTCGGGCGCCAGCCCCTTCACCATCGTGCGGGTGCATGTGCTGGGCAACGTGCTCGGACCGATCTTCGTCTACGCCACCAGCCTGATCGCGGTGTCGATGATCCTGGCCTCGGGCCTGTCGTTCCTGGGCCTGGGCGTGAAGCCGCCGGAACCCGAATGGGGCCTCATGCTCAACACGCTGCGCACTGCGATCTACGTGCAGCCCTGGGTGGCGGCGCTGCCGGGGGCGATGATCTTCATCACCTCGATTTCCTTCAACCTCCTGTCCGACGGCCTGCGTTCGGCGATGGACAACAAGGGCTGAAGCCATGGAAGCACTGAAGGACATCGGCGGCCCCGCGCAGCCGCTTCTCACCGTCACGGGACTGGTCAAGTACTTTCCGCTCAAGAAAGACCCGCTGGGCCGCGGCGGCGGCGTGGTGCGCGCCGTGGACGGCGTGGACTTCGAGGTCATGAAGGGCGAGACGCTGGGCGTGGTCGGCGAATCGGGCTGCGGCAAGTCGACCACCGCGCGCCTCCTGATGCAGTTGATCGAGCCGACACGCGGCGAGGTGATCTTCGACGGCCGCGAGGTCGGCGGCCGCGACCTGCCGCTGAAGGAATTCCGCCGCCAGGTGCAGATGGTGTTCCAGGACAGCTATGCCTCGCTCAACCCGCGCCTCACCATCGAGGACTCGGTGGCCTTCGGGCCGCAGGTGCATGGCGTGTCGCGGCGCGAATCGGTGGCGCGGGCGCGCGACCTGCTGGCGCGCGTGGGCCTCGCGCCGCAGCGCTTTGCCGAGCGCTATCCGCACGAGCTCTCCGGAGGACAGCGGCAGCGCGTGAACATCGCGCGGGCGCTCGCATTGCAGCCGCGCATGGTGATCCTGGACGAAGCGGTGTCGGCGCTCGACAAGTCGGTGGAAGCGCAGGTCATCAACCTGCTGCTCGACCTGAAGACCGAGTTCGGCCTCACCTACGTCTTCATCAGCCACGACCTGAACGTGGTGCGCTACGTGAGCGACCGCGTGATGGTGATGTATCTCGGGCAGGTGGCGGAGATCGGTCCGGCCGATGCGCTGTACGAAACGCCCGCGCATCCCTACACGCGCGCATTGCTGTCCTCGATGCCCTCGATGGACCCGGACCACCGCACCGAGGTGGCAGCACTTGCCGGCGACCCGCCCAACCCGATCAACCCGCCCACGGGCTGCCGTTTTCATCCGCGCTGCTCGATCGCTGCGCCCGTGTGCAGCCAGGTCGTTCCGGAACGCATCGCGACCGGCTCGCAGCATGCGGTGAGCTGCCTGGTGCACGAGCCGGGCAGCGGGCATCCGATGGCGCAGCCGCAACCCTTTCAAAGGCAGGCCGCATGAGCGCAGCAGCAGCAACAGCAACAGCAGCAACGACGACGGAAGCCCCCGGCCCCATGGTGCGGCTGCGCGACCTCAGCGTCACGTTCAGCGGCGGCCGCAAGCCCGTGCATGCGGTCAGCGGCGTGAGCCTGCAAGTGCAGCGCGGCGAGGTGGTCGCGCTGATCGGCGAATCGGGCTCGGGCAAGAGCGTGACCCTGCGCACGCTGCTGCGCCTGCACCCCGAGCGCCGCACGCGCACGGGTGGCCTCGTGGAAGTGGCGGGCCGCGACGTCCTCGCGATGTCGCAGCGCGAACTCGCGGACTTTCGCGGCAAGGTCGCCTCGATGATCTTCCAGGAGCCGCTGCTCGCGCTCGACCCGGTGTACTCGGTGGGCGCGCAGATCGTCGAGTCGATCCGCCGCCACGAGTCCGTGAGCCAGGCCGAGGCGCACCAGCGCGCGCTGGCCCTCTTCGAGCGCGTGCGCATTCCCAGCCCCGAGCGGCGCCTGCAGGCCTATCCGCACGAAATGTCGGGCGGCATGCGGCAGCGCGCCATGATCGCGCTCGCCCTCGCCTGCAAGCCGCAGCTGCTGCTGGCCGACGAGCCGACCACCGCGCTGGACGCGACGGTGCAGATCCAGATCCTGTTGCTGCTGCGCGAGCTGCAGCGCGACCTCGGCCTCTCGGTGATCTTCGTCACGCACGACATCGGCGCGGCCGTCGAGGTGGCCGACCGCATCGCCGTGATGTACGCGGGGCGCATCGTCGAGGAGGGCACGGCGCGCGAGCTGATCCGCTCGCCGCGCCATCCGTACACCATCGCGCTGCTCAAGAGCCGCGCGCACGGCGCGCTCGCGCGCGGCACGCGGCTGGAGACCATCGGCGGTGCGCCGCCCGATCTTTCCGCGCTGCCGTCCGGCTGCTCCTTTGCCGAGCGCTGCGCGCTCGCGAGCGATGCCTGCCGTGCCGCGCAGCCGCCGGTGGTTGAACTGGCACCGAATCACCGTGTACGCTGCATCCACACGGATGCGGCTGCGGCCATTGCGCCCGTGCTGGTTGCCTGAATCCCTTCCTTCTTCACGTTCATCGCCATGCCATTGCACGACCCCGCCCACGCCTTCGTTCCGTACCCCGATGCGCCCGTGGCGCGCGCCGGCACCGGGCCCTTGTCGGACCTGAGCTTTGCCGCCAAGGACCTGTTCGACGTGGCCGGCTACCCCACCGGCGGCGGCAACCCCATCGTGCTGGCGATGTCGGGCATCAAGACCCGCACCGCGCCTACGGTGCAGAAGCTGCTCGATGCCGGCGCGCGCTTCGCCGGCAAGACCGTGACCGATGAGCTCGCGTTCTCGATGAACGGCAACAACGCGCACTTCGGCGCGCCGGTCAACGGCGGCGCGCCGCTGCGCATCACGGGCGGCTCGTCGTCGGGATCGGCCTCGGCGGTGTCGTCGAACCTGTGCGACTTCGCGCTCGGCACCGACACCGGCGGCTCGGTGCGCGCGCCGGCCAACCACTGCGGCCTGTACGGCTTGCGCCCGACGCACGGCCGCGTGAGCCTGGAGGGCGCGCTCGACCTGGCGCCCAGCTTCGACACCTGCGGCTGGTTCGCGCGCGACGTAGGCACCTTCGCGCGCGTGGCCGATGTGCTGCTGGGCGCCGATGCAGCTGCCCTGCCCGGGCGCGTGCGGCTGCTGCGGCCCGACGACGTCTGGGCGCTGGCCGTGCCTGCCGCGGCCGACGCACTCCAGGGCGCGGCCGATCGCGTGCAAAGCCTGCTCGGCCCCGCAGAAAGAGCGACGGTGGCGATGGAATCCTTCGACGCGATGTACTGGCACTTCCGCTACCTGCAATCGCGCGAGGCCTGGCTCACCGACGGCCCGCTGATCGAGCGCTACGCGCCGCCGCTGGGCCCGGGCGTGGCCGAGCGCTTTGCGTGGTCGCGAGAAGTGACCGATGCGCAGGTGGCGACCGCACGCGTCTTCCGCACCGCGTTCCGCACACACCTGACCGCCCTGCTCGGCAACGACGGCGTGCTGCTCCTGCCGACGATGCCCGACATCGCGCCGTTGCGCAGCGACAGCGAGGCGTCGCTGGAGGATTACCGCAACCGCGCGATCCGGATGCTGTGCATCGCAGGGCTGGCGGGCTTGCCGCAGCTCTCGATGCCGCTCGCCACGCGCGACGGCGCACCGCTGGGCATTTCGCTGCTCGGGCCGGCGGGGTCGGACCGGTCGCTGGTCGCATTGGCCGAGCGCATCGCGGGGTAACGCGGGATAACGCGGGCTGGGGTAGGCTGCGCCTCCCACGTTCAAGCAGGAGCCCCATGTCCAACGACAGCCAGGTCACCACCCCCAGGGAAATCGCCGCTTCGCTCACCGAGTTCTGGTCGCCGCGCGTCGTCGCCGAAGTCGACGACGCCTACATCAAGGTCGCCAAGGTCCACGGCTCGCTCGCCTGGCACAGCCATGACGACGAGGACGAGCTCTTCATGGTGCTCAAGGGGCACCTGCGCATCGAGATGGAAGCCGGCCCCGTCGAGCTCGGCGAGGGCGAGATGTTCGTCGTGCCCAAGGGCGTGCGGCACAACCCGGTCGCCGACGAGGAATGCCACCTCATGCTCATCGAGCGCAAGACCACGCTGCACACCGGCAGCACCGTCACCGAGAAGACGCGCTCGCTGGCGGACCAGTTGCGCCCGGTCTAGGCCGTCGCGACGCGGGCCGCGACCTGCAGCTCGCAGACATCGCAATCGACAGCGCCCGCAGCCCGCTCGATCACCACGAAGTCGCCCGCATCGACCGCCAGCAGCGCGTGGTGCCAGGTGCCGGGCGCGAGCGCCACGCCTTGATGGCCATCCGTGACGAAGGCCGCGAGGTGATCGGCCGAAGCAGGCGCATCGCCAGCCCGCGCCACCACGATCACGAAGCGCCGCTCGCCCAGCGGCACGAAGGCCTGGCTGCCCAGCGCATGCCGTTCCATCTGCGTGACCTCGTGCGGAAAGTGCCGCGCCTGCGCGCGGAACAGCGCGAGCATCGGCCGGCCGCCATCGGCATCGAGCTGCAGATCGCCCAGCAGGTCGAAGCGCCGCGCGTTGCCGCCGTTGATCGGCCGGCCTTCGCCGGCAGGCGCCTCGATCACGGTGCCGTAGGGCGCGAAGGCCGTGGACGTGAGCGGTTGCGCAATGCGCAGCGTGGCGGCGGGTGATTCGTCGTTCATGCCGCGATTGCAGCAGAAACCGTGCCGCGCGCGCGTTCGAGGTCGTCCAGCCAGCGGGCATAGGCCTCCGCGCGTTCGCCGTCCGCCAGCCGCAGCAGCGCGGACGGATGCAGGGTCACGAACACGGGCCTTCCGTCGCGGCGCTCGTGCAGCCACGCGCCGCGCTCGGCCTGCACCGCCACCGGCCGGCCCAGCAACGCGCGCGCCGCCGTGGCGCCGAGCGCCACCAGCCCCTGCGGCCTCACGAGCGATATCTCGCTGTCGAGCCAGTGCGCGCAGGCGTCGGCCTCGCGCTGCGCCGCGGTCTTGTGGATGCGCCGCTTGCCGCGCAGCTCGTACTTGAAGTGCTTCACGGCGTTGGCCAGGTACACGGTGTCGCGCGCCCAGCCCAGTTGCGCCATCGCGCGGTCGAGCAGCTGGCCGGCCGGGCCGACGAAGGGACGGCCGGCCAGGTCTTCCTGGTCGCCGGGCTGCTCGCCGACGAGCATGTGCTGCGCCGCCAGCGGGCCTTCGCCGCAGACGGCCTGCGTGGCGAGCGCGCCGATGGGGCAAGCGCGGCAGGCGTGCGCGGCGGCGCGCAGCTCGGCCAGGTCGGCGGGCGCCGTGCCATCGGCCGGCCGCAAGTGCAATGCAATGGGCGCGCGGATGCGGCGTGCCACCGTCGGCGGCGCATCGATCATCGACTGGCTGCGCGCCTGGGCCGCGTCCGTGAGCGGCTGGATCAGCGCGGCCTCGGGCAGGTTGTGCCAGTAGCGGCGCGGCATCTCGCGCCGCATCATCGCGACCTTCAGGCGCGCGGGATTGAAGATGTGCTCGTAGTAGGTGAGCCAGAGCTGCTCGCCGGCATCGGGCGGCGGTTTCTCGCGGCGGTCGGCGCCCTCGCCGAAGGCCAGCGCCTGGCCGTTCCACTCGACGCAGCGCTCGGGCGTGAGGATGGCCCAGCGCATCTGCGCGAAGCGGCGTGCGAAGAAGGGCGCATTGGCCTCCACGATGTGGTGGTCGGGCTCGAACCACGCGACGTGGTGCTCGAGCCCGTCATCGCCCGCCACGCGGGTGAAACGCACGAAGGCGCGCATCTTGTGGATGTCGCGGTGCACGGCCTTGGCCATCTGCTGGGCCTGCAGCATGTCGGCGTCCAGCGGATCGTGCCGCAGCGCGGGCTCGTGCGCGAGCCGCCAGAGCAGGCGGTACAGGAGCGCGAAGCGTTGCGGATCGCGGTGCAGGACGACGTCGCCGCACAGCGCGACGAAGGACGCGGGCACGGCATGCCGCGCGGCTGCGACGGGCGCTGCGGATGGCGCGGCGTCGCCCGCTTCGCCCGATTCGCCCGATTCACCGAAAAGATCGGCTGCGCCCCCGCCCGCCCGCTCCCCGTTCCATTCGACGCGGTCCGGCGGCACGCCCGCCGCCAGCAACTGCCGCGCGTGGCGGCGGAAGGCGTCCAGATCGACCGGGTCATCGAGCCGCACGTGCATGACCTTCTCCCTTCGGCCCTTGCTCAGAACAGCGCGGCCTGCACCGCTCGCGGCGGCTGCGCGGCGGGCGCGGACGACGCCATGGCGCCGGCCGCGGGCCGGTGCCCGTCCGCCACCACGAACGGCAGCACCTTGCGCGCGGGCACGTGCAGCCGCCGCAGGTCGTCCGCGCGCACCCGGCGCACGCGCCGCGCCTGCAGCAGCCGCTCGACGGCCTTCACGCCGAGCCCCGGCACGCGCAGCAGCATCTCGCGCGGCGCGTGGTTCAGGTCGACCGGAAAGCGCTCGGCGTGCGCGAGCGCCCAGGCGAGCTTGGGATCGACATCGAGCCGCAGCAGGCCGTCGGGCGCGGCCACGATCTCCTGGTGCTCGAAGCCGTAGAAGCGCATGAGCCAGTCGGCCTGGTAGAGCCGGTGCTCGCGCATCAGCGGCGGCGCGACCAGCGGCAGCGCGCGGGCCGCATCGGGGATGGGGCTGAAGGCCGAGTAGTAGACGCGCTTCAACTTGTAGGCGCCGTAGAGCGTGGCGCTGGAGGCGAGGACGTGCCGGTCGTCGGTGGCGTCGGCGCCCACGATCATCTGCGTGCTCTGGCCCGCGGGCGCGAAGGGCGGCGGCTTCGCGGCGGTGGGCGCGGCGCCGGGCAGCGCGCGGATCGGCACCACGCGGCGCGCCTCCTCGCGCGTGTCGTCGATGCGAAGGCGCAGCCGCGCCATCGAGCGGCGGATCGCGCTCTCGTCCTTCTCGGGCGCCAGCGCCTGCAGGCCCTCGGTGGTGGGCATCTCGACGTTGATGCTGAGCCGGTCGGCGTAGCGGCCGGCGCGCGCGATGAGCTCGTCGCTGGCGTCGGGAATGGTCTTCAGGTGGATGTAGCCGCGAAAGTCGTGGTCTTCGCGCAGCTGGCGCGCCACCTCGACCACCTGCTCCATCGTGTGGTCGGGCGACTTGATGATGCCGCTGGAGAGAAAGAGGCCCTCGATGCAATTGCGGCGGTAGAAGTCGAGCGTGAGCTGCACCACTTCTTCGACGCGAAAACGCGCGCGCGGCACGTTGCTCGATGCGCGGTTCACGCAGTAGAGGCAGTCGTACTGGCAGTGGTTGGTGAGCAGCACCTTCAAGAGCGAGATGCAGCGGCCATCGGGCGCGTAGCTGTGGCAGATGCCGGCGCCCTCGGTCGAGCCGATGCCGCGCCCGCCGAGCGAGTCGCGCGGCTGCGAGCCGCTGGACGCGCACGAGGCGTCGTACTTGGCGGCGTCCGCGAGGATGGCGAGTTTGCGCTGGAGGTCCACGGGTTCGGGTTGGAAAATACTGTATGAATATACAGCTTTCAAATACCCATGTCGGAAGAAAGCGCAGGCTGGTCGCGCTGCATTGCGCGGTGCCCGGCCCTTGGGCTACGCTCCGCGGCAGATGACGTCTCCCGCCCTCAGCGACACCGCAGCCCCCCGCCTGATTTCCCCGAGCCTCGCCGACGGCGGCCTGGCAGCCACGTTCATGACGCCCGACGGCGCGCCCGCCTTCGCGGTGCGATGGAGCGGCGGCGTGTACGGCTATCTCAACCAATGCCCGCATGCGGGCGGCCCGCTCGATTTCGAAGGCCAGGTCCTCGAAAGCTCCGGCCGCTTCCTGATGTGCGCGCGGCACGGCGCGATCTTCGAGCCGGACACCGGAAAGTGCGTCGGCGGCCCCTGCCGCGGCGCGCGGCTCACATCGCTCGCGGTCCGCGAAGAAGCGGACGGCAGCGTATGGCTCACCGATTGACAACAACCACCCCTGGAAAACACATGCGCACCCTCTCCCTTTCGACCCTCGCCGTCGCAGCCCTCGTCTCCGGCTGCGGCGCCATGGCCCCTGCCACCGGCGGCAAGGCGCCTACCGGCATGAAGGTCACCTCGACCGCCTTCGCCGACAACACCGTCATCCCGGCCGAACACGCCGGCGTGGGCGACTGCGGCGGCAAGAACGTCTCGATGCCGGTGGCCTGGACCCAATTGCCCGTCAACGCGAAATCGGTCGCCGTGCTGCTGTCGGACCCGGACGGCGCGCTGGGCCTGGGCGTCTCGCACTGGGTGGCCTACAACATCCCGGCCGAGCGCGGCCAGCTCAAGGCGAACGAGACGGGCGGCTTCACCGTGGGCACGAACGTGGCGGGCGCGACGGCCTACCGCGGCATGTGCCCGCCGGTGGGCGACCATCCGCACCACTACGTGCTGACCGTGGTCGCTTCCGACCTGGCACCGGGCGCGCTGCCGGCCGCGCTCACGCGCGATGCGCTGCTCGCGGCGCTCAAAGGCCATGCGCTGGGCGGGCAAAGCGTGGTCGGGCTCTACAGCCGCTAAAGTCGCAGGCTCCTTCTTCCTTCCTCTACCGTGCGCAGCGATGCGCATCTCCGATGCGCCCCTCGCCCGCCCTCCTCGCTCTTCTTTCCGCCACGCTCGTCATTGCAGGCTGCGCCTCGTCCAGGCCCTCGCCGCGCGTGAGCTTCCTCGGCGATGGCGTCTTCAAGTCGCCCACCGCGCGGGACGCCGAAGCCTATTGCCGCAACTTCGGCGCGCCGCTGCGCTACCTCGACCCGAAGGGCGTGCGCGAGCCGGTGGGCGAAGTCACCTACCGCTGCGACTGATCGACCGGTTCCGCGGCGGGCGCACGCACCCGCTCCAGGATGAAGTCGATGAAGGTGCGGATCGCCCGCGTGTGCTGCCGGTTGGGCATGTAGAGCATGAACATCTGCGTGCCGAAGATGGAGAGGCGCCAGTCGTCCAGCGTGGTCAGCACGTCGCCGCGGCGCACGTCTTCCTGCACCACGTAGTCGGGCACGAGGCCGATGCCCAGGCCCGCGAGGATGGCCTGGCGCAGGAACAGGAAGTTTTCCGAGATCAGCGTCGGCTCCAGGATCACCTCGCGCCGGGTTTCCCCTTGGTAGGCCGACACGCGCAGCTGCCGGCCGATGACGGCGGCGGTGACCACGGGCGCGCCCTGCAGTTCGTCCAGTTGCACGGGCAGCGGATGTTTTTTTGCATAGTCGCGTGAGGCGCACGCCACGTAGCGCACCGGCCCCAGGTCGCGCGCCACCAGGTTCTGCGGCGGCTCGGGGATCACGCGCACCGCGATGTCGACCTCGTCGCGCAGCAAGTCTTCGATGCGGTTCTCGAACACCACGTCCAGCACGATGCCGGGGTACTGGCGCTTGAAGTCGATGAGCCAGTCGGCCATCACCAGCTGCCCGTAGCCGCTGGGCACGCTCAACCGCACGCGGCCCTGCAGGCCCTCGCCCAGCGCGGTGACCGATTCGCGCGCGGCCAGCAATTCGGTCTGGATGGCCACGCCGTGTTGGTAGAGCCTCAAGCCGATTTCGGTCGGCTCGGCGCGCCGCGTGGTGCGCCGCACGAGCTGCGCGCCGACCGAGCGCTCCAGCTGGTTCAGGTGGTAGCTGACGTTGGCGCGGCTCATCTTGAGCCGGCGGGCGGCGGCGCTCAGGTTGCCGGCGTCCAGGATTTCCACCAGCAGGGTGAGCGATTGAAGGTCCATTTGACGATTGTGTCAAAAATTCTTTGACAGTCTGTCAACCGTCTATGCAATTGTCAAAGCGGCGGTGCGGGCCAAGAATGCGGGGTTCACCCCCAGAGCCTCGGGTCCCTCGCCTTGCATCCGCATTCGAGGGCCCGCCAACGCAAGAGACAAGCACATGGCCACCACCACCCCGAGCACCACCACGTCTTCCGGTCCCGTCACCTTCCAGCGTCTTGGCGACGTGTTCGTGGTGACCATCGACAACCCGCCCGTCAACGCCCTGGGCGTGGATGTGCGCCGCGGCCTCGTGGCTGCCATCGACGCGGCGGAGGCCGACGGCGCGGCCAAGGCGGTGCTGATCGTCGGCGCGGGCCGCAACTTCATCGCGGGCGCGGACATCCGCGAATTCGGCAAGACACCACAGCCGCCGTCGCTGCCCGAGGTGTGCCTTGCGATCGAGAACTGCACGAAGCCGGTGGTCGCCGCCATTCACGGCGCGGCGCTCGGCGGCGGACTCGAAGTGGCGCTCTCGGCGCACTACCGCCTCGCCTCGCCCACCGCCAAGCTGGGGCTGCCCGAAGTGGCGCTCGGTCTCCTGCCCGGCTCGGGCGGCACGCAGCGCGCGCCGCGCCTCATCGGCGTGAAGCCCGCGCTCGAGCTGATGCTCAGCGGCCGCCATGCGGGCGCGAAGGAAGCGCTGTCGCTCGGCCTTATCGACCGCCTGGGCACCGATGCCGACGCGCGCGCCGAAGGCCTCGCCTACGCGCAGGAACTCATCGCCGCCAAGGCCCCGGTGCGCCGCACGCGCGAAGCCACCGGCCTCGCCGACAAGGACGCCAGCCGCGCCGCCCTCGAAGCCGCGCGCGCCGACACCGTCAAGAAAAGCCGCGGCCTCTTCTCGCCCATGAAGATCATCGAAGCCGTCGAGGGCGCGCTCACGCTGCCCTTCGACGAAGGCATGGCGCTGGAGCGCAAGCTCTTCATGCAGTGCATCGACAGCCCGCAGCGCGCGGGCCTCATCCACGCCTTCTTCGCCGAACGTGAAGTGCTCAAGGCGCCCGAGACCCGCTCCGCCAGTCCGCGCAAGCTCGAATCGGCCGGCATCGTCGGCGGCGGCACCATGGGCGCGGGAATCGCGGTGGCGATGCTCGATGCGGGCCTGCCCGTGACCATGATCGAGCGCGACGAGCCCAGCCTCGCGCGCGGCCGCCAGCATGTGGAGAAGGTGTACGACGGCCTCATCGCCAAGGGCCGCATGACGCCCGAGGCCAAGGCCGCCGTCATGGCGCGCTTCAGCGGCTCCACGTCGTATGACGCGCTGGCCAGCGTCGACATCGTGGTCGAGGCGGTATTCGAAGAGATGGGCGTGAAGAAGGCCGTGTTCGCCGAACTCGACCGCGTGTGCAAGAGCGGCGCGGTGCTCGCCACCAACACCTCGTACCTGGACATCGACGAGATCGCCGCCAGCATCTCGCGCCCGCAGGACGTGGTGGGCCTGCACTTCTTCTCGCCGGCCAACATCATGAAGCTGCTGGAGATCGTGGTGCCCGCCAAGGTGAACGCCGACGTGGTGGCCACCGGCTTCGAGCTCGCGAAGAAATTGAAGAAGGTGCCCGTGCGCGCCGGCGTGTGCGACGGCTTCATCGGCAACCGCATCCTCGCGGTGTACCGCCAGGCGGCCGACCACATGATGGAAGACGGCGCCTCGCCCTACCAGATCGACGAAGCCGTGCGCGCGTTCGGCTACCCGATGGGGCCGTTCCAGGTGTCGGACCTCGCGGGCGGCGACATCGGCTGGGCCACGCGCAAGCGCAAGGCCGCCACGCGCGACCCGCAGGCGCGCTACGTGCAGATCGCCGACCGCATCTGCGAGCGCGGCTGGTTCGGCCAGAAGACGCAGCGCGGCTACTACCTGTACCCCGAGGGCGCGCGCACCGGCTCGCCCGACCCGGCGGTGCTGGCCATCATCGATGCCGAGCGCGAGCGCGCGGGCATCGTGCGGCGCAGCTTCACGAACGAGGAAATCATCCGCCGCTACATGGCCGCGATGGTCAACGAGGGCGCCAACGTCGTGCTCCAGCGCATCGCGCTGCGCCCGCTGGACGTGGACGTGACCTTCCTCTACGGCTACGGCTTCCCGCGCCACCGCGGCGGCCCGATGAAGTACGCCGACACCGTGGGCCTGCCCAAGGTGCTGGCCGACATCCGCGAGTTCGCCAAGGAAGACCCGATCTTCTGGAAGCCGTCGCCGCTTTTGGTCGAGCTGGTCGAACGCGGCGCTGATTTCTCGAGCCTCAACCAAAACTGAAACCTTGCGGGACAGATCAAGAAACTGCGCAGCAGTTTTTGCTCTGTCCTCAACCAATTAAGGAGATATCTCATGCGCGAAGCCGTCATCGTTTCCACCGCCCGCACCCCGCTCACCAAGGCGCACCGCGGCGAATTCAACATCACCCCCGGCGCCACGCTGGCGTCATTCGCAGTGAAGGCCGCAGTCGAGCGCTCGGGGCTGGACCCTGCGCTCATCGAGGACGCGATCCTCGGCTGCGGCTACCCCGAGGGCACCACGGGCCGCAACATCGCGCGCCAGGCCATCATCCGTTCGGGCCTGCCGATCAGCATTGCCGGCACCACGGTGAACCGCTTCTGCGCCTCGGGCCTGCAAGCCATTGCCATGGCCGCGGGCCGCATCGTGGTGGATGGCGCGCCGGCCATGATCGCGGGCGGCGTCGAAAGCATCTCGCAGATTCGTGGCCGCAGCCCCGGTGATGGCGGCGACCTCAGCCTGGACCCGTGGATCGTCCAGCACAAGCCCGACCTCTACATGGCGATGATCGACACCGCCGACATCGTGGCCAAGCGCTACGGCATCAGCCGCGAGGCGCAGGACCGCTTCTCCGCCGAGAGCCAGCGCAGGACCGAAGAAGCGCAACTGGCCGGCCGCTACAAGGACGAGATCGTCGCCTGCACCACCACGATGGCCGTGACCGACAAGGAGACCAAGGAGGTCACCTACCGCGAAGTCACCGCCACCGAGGACAACTGCAACCGCCGCGGCACCACCTACGAGGCGCTCGCCAAGCTCAAGCCGGTGATGGGCGAGGACAAGTTCGTGACCGCGGGCAACGCCTCGCAGCTCTCGGACGGTGCCTCGGCCTGCGTGCTGATGGAAGCCAGGGACGCCGAGCGCGCCAACATCCAACCGCTGGGCACGTTCCGCGGCCTCGCGCTGGCCGGCTGCGAGCCCGACGAGATGGGCATCGGCCCCGTGTTCGCGGTGCCCAAGCTGCTTGCGCGCCACGGCCTCAAGGTCGAGGACATCGGCCTCTGGGAACTCAACGAAGCCTTCGCCTCGCAGTCGATCTACTGCCAGGACAAACTGGGCATCCCATCGGAACTGCTCAACGTGAACGGCGGCGCGATCTCCATCGGCCACCCCTTCGGCATGACCGGCGCACGCCTCACGGGCCATGTGCTCATCGAGGGCAAGCGTCGCGGCGCGAAGTACGCGGTGGTCACGATGTGCATCGCCGGCGGCATGGGCGCGGCCGGTCTCTTCGAAATTTTCTGAAACCTTGCGGGACAGACCAAGAAATTGCGCAGCAATTTTTGCTCTGTCCTCAACTGATTGGAGTGCTATGGACCTGAACTTCACCCCCGAAGAAGAAGCCTTCCGCGCGGAAGTGCGCGCCTTCCTCGCCGACAAGCTGCCTCTGCGCCTTTCGGCCAAGGTCGGCGGCGGCAAGATCCTGACGAAGGCCGACATGCAGGAATGGCACGCCATCCTGAACGCGCGCGGCTGGCTCGCCAACCACTGGCCCGAGCAGTACGGCGGCCCGGGCTGGACGGCGGTGGAGAAGTTCATCTTCGAACACGAATGCGCGCTGGCCTTCGCGCCGCGCATCGTGCCCTTCGGCGTGAACATGCTGGGGCCGGTGATGATCAAGTACGGCAACGAGGCGCAGAAGCAGCGCTGGCTGCCGCGCATCCTCGACGGCTCGGACTGGTGGTGCCAGGGCTATTCGGAACCCGGCGCGGGCTCCGACCTCGCAGCGGTGAAGACCTCGGCCGTGCGCGGCATCGATGCCAAGGGCGACCACTACATCGTGAATGGCCAGAAGACCTGGACCACGCTGGGCCAGCACGCCAACATGATCTTCTGCCTGGTGCGCACCAACCGCGAGGCGAAGAAGCAGGAGGGCATCAGCTTTCTCCTGATCGACATGACCTCGCCCGGCGTGGAAGTGCGCCCGATCATCACGCTCGACGGCGAGCATGAAGTGAACGAAGTGTTCTTCTCGGACGTGCGCGTGCCGGCCGAGAACCTCGTGGGCGAGGAGAACAAGGGCTGGACCTGCGCCAAGTACCTGCTGACCTACGAGCGCACCAACATCGCGGGCGTGGGCTTCTCGGTGGCCGCGCTCGAACAGCTCAAGGGCATTGCCGCGAAGCAGGTGAAGAAGGGCAAGCCACTTGCCGACGACCCGTCGTTTGCAGCACGCCTGGCGCGGGTCGAGATCGACCTGGAGAACATGAAGACGACGAACCTGCGCGTGATCGCGGCCGTGGCCGGCGGCGGCGTGCCGGGTGCGGAGAGTTCGATGCTGAAGATTCGTGGCACGGAGATCCGCCAGGAGATCTCGTCTCTGGCGCGCCGCGCGATGGGCGTCTACGGCCGCCCCTTCGTTGCGGAAGCGCTGCAGGACGGCTACGAAGGCGAGACCTTCGGCCCGGCCTACGCGAAGGCAGCCGCCGCGCGCTACTTCAACAACCGCAAGCTGTCGATCTTCGGCGGCTCCAACGAAATCCAGAAGAACATCATCTCCAAGATGATCCTGGGCCTCTAAAGGAAACGCCATGAACTTCGAACACACCGAAGACCGGCGCATGCTCGCCGACAGCCTGAACCGCTTCATCGCCGAGCAGTACGCCTTCGATGCGCGCGATCGCATCGCGAAGTCGGCGCACGGATTCAGCAAGGAAATCTTCCAGCAGTTCGCCGAGCTCGGCGTGATCGGCGCGCTGTTCAGCGAAGCCGATGGCGGCTTCGGCGGCGGCGGCTTCGACATCGCCGTGGTCTTCGAGGCGCTGGGCCGTGGCCTCGTGGTCGAGCCGCTGCTGGGCGCGGTGATGGTCGGCGAGGCGCTCGTTGCCACGGGCAGCGATGCGCAGAAGGAAAAACTCGGCGACCTCATCAACGGCGTCACCGTCGCGGCCTTCGCGCACGACGAGGCTGACTCGCATTACGAACGCACGCGCGTGGCAACCCGCGCCGAACGCAGCGGCGATGGGTGGGTGCTGAACGGCGCCAAGGCCGCCGTGCCGCAAGGCGAGCAGGCCGACCTGTTCCTGGTCTCGGCCCGCACCTCGGGCAACGTGGACGACGAAGCCGGCATCTCGCTGTTCCTCGTGCCCGCGAAGACCGCCGGCCTCACGGTGCGCGGTTGCCCCGCCATCGACGGCGGCCGTGTCGCCGAGCTCGCGCTCGACGGCGTGAAGCTCGGCGCCGATGCATTGCTCGGCGCCGAAGGCCAGGGCACCGCGACGCTGGAGCGCGCCATCGGCCGCGGCGTGCTCGCCCTGTGCGCCGAAGCCGTCGGCGCGATGGAAGCCGCCAAGACCGCGACGCTGGAGTACCTGCGCACGCGCAAGCAGTTCGGCATCCTCATCGGCAGCTTCCAGGCGCTGCAGCACCGCATGGCTGACCTGCTGCTCGAAATCGAACAGGCCCGCTCGGCCGTCATCAACGCCGCGGCCGCCATCGACGGCACGGACCGCGTGGCGCGCGAGCGCGCGCTGTCGGCCGCCAAGTTCAGCATCGGCCGCATCGGTGCGCTGGTGGCCGAAGAAAGCATCCAGATGCACGGCGGCATCGGCATGACGTGGGAGCTGCCGCTGCCGCACTACGCCAAGCGGCTCGTGATGATCGACCACCAGCTCGGCGACGAAGACCATCACCTGCAGCGCTACATCGCGCTCGGCAAGGAGTTGGCCGCATGACGGACAAGACGGTTCTGATCTCGCAGCAGGGCGCGGTCCGCATCCTGACCAACAGCAACCCCGGCGCACGCAACGCGATCACGCCGACGCTGTATGCCGAACTGTCGGCCGCGCTCGCCGATGCGCAGAACGATCCCGAAGTGGGCGCCATCGTCTTCACCGGCGCCGGCGATTTCTTCTGCTCCGGCGGCGACTTGAACCTGCTGGCCAAGCGCCGCGAACTGCCCGCTTCGGAGCGCCGCGAAAAGCTCGAAGGCCTGCACGACCTGATCCGCGCGATCCGCGATTGCGGCAAGCCCGTCATCGCGGCCGTCGAAGGCGGTGCGGCGGGTGCGGGCCTCTCGATGGCGCTGGCCTGCGACATGCTGGTGTCGGCGCGCGATGCGTTCTACACGGTGGCCTACGTCAAGGTCGGCCTCACGCCGGATGGCGGCGCCACGGCGTTCCTCGCGGAATTCGTCTCGCGCCAGGTGCTCACCGAGATGTGCCTCACCGGCGACCGCATGCCGGCCGAGCGCCTGCACGCGCTGGGCGCCGTCAATCGGCTGACCGACAAGGGCGCGGCGCTGGCCGAAGCCATCGCGCTTGCAGCCAAGGTGGCCGACGGTCCGCAACGCGCGAGCGCGCGCATCAAGACGCTGTGCCGCCAGGCGCACCGCGCCACGCTCGAAGCGCAGATCGAAGCCGAGGCGGTGTACATGGTCGAATCGCAGGCCGACGCCGAAGCGGCCGAAGGCATCGGCGCGTTCCTCGGCAAGCGCCGCGCCGACTTCGTCGCGCTGCGCCGCAAGAAGCAGGACGCGCCCTGACGCCGCCCGCACAACCCCGCTTTCCTGCCTCGCACGCCGGTCACGCCGCGCGAGGCTTTCTCGTTTCCAGGGAGTTGCCTTCATGCCACTGCTGAATTCCTCGCTGCCGCTGGCCGGCGTGCGCGTCCTCGATCTGTCCCGCATCCTCGCGGGCCCCTGGTGCGGCATGGTGCTGGCCGACATGGGCGCCGAGGTGATCAAGGTCGAGCACCCGGGCCGCGGCGACGACACGCGCGATTGGGGCCTGCGTGTCGGCAAGACCGAGACGGCCTACTTCAACAGCGTGAACCGCAACAAGCGCTCGGTCACGCTGGACCTGCAGACGCCCGAAGGCCAGCAGATCGCGCGCGATCTTGCCAAGCAGTGCGACGTGGTGATCCAGAACTTCAAGTTCGGCGGCATCGACAAGCTGGGCCTGGGCTACGAACAGCTGAGCAAGGAGCAGCCCGGCCTCATCTACTGTTCGATCTCGGGCTACGACCGCACCGGCCCCGAAGCCGCGCGTCCGGGCTACGACCTCGTGGTGCAGGGCGAAGCCGGCCTCATGGCGCTCAACGGCGAAGCCAACCAGCCGCCGCTGAAGTTCGGCGTGGCGGCCGTGGACCTGTTCACCGGCATGTACTCGGCGCAGGCCATCCTCGCCGCGCTCTACCAGCGCGAGAAGACGGGCAAGGGCCGGCACGTGGAGATGGCGCTCTTCGACTGCGGCCTGATGATCACCGCCTACTACGGCCTCGAGGCGCTCCTGATGGGCGAAGACCCGCCGCGCTACGGCAACTCGCATCCGTCGATCGTGCCCTACGGCGTGTTCGATGCGGCCGATGGCCCGCTGGTCATCACCGTGGGCAACAACGCGCAGTTCGCGCGCTTCTGCACCGAGGTGATCGAGCGGCCCGACCTCGCGGCCGACGAGCGCTTCAAGACGAACATCCTGCGTTCGGCGAACCGCGCGGTGCTGCTGCCCGAACTGCACGCCGAACTCGCGAAGCGCCAGCGCGCCGACCTGCTCGCCAGGCTCACTGCCTCGGGCATTCCGTGCGGCGAAGTGCTGGGCCTGCTCGAAGCGCTGCAGTCGAAGCGCGCGACCGATGCGGGCCTGGTGACCACGCAGCCGCACCCGGTCGCCGGCACGGTCAACGTGCTCGCGCCGCCCTACCGTTTCGATGGCGAGCGCCTGCCGGTGCGCAGCGCGCCGCCCACCCTGGGCGAAGGCACGCACGACGTGCTGCAGTCCCTGCTCGGCATGTCGGACGACAAGCTGGCCGCGCTGAAATCGAGTGGCGTCGTCTGAAGAAGACGCCTGTGCATTCCTGATCTCCCTGATTCCCTGATTCCCTGAAGTAGCAAGAAGTCCATGGCCTCCCTCGTTTCCCGTTCCCTTCGCAACCCTCTTCGCCGTGCACTCGTCGCCCTGGCCCTTCCCCTTGTCACCGGCGCTGCCTTCGCGCAAGCCTGGCCCGCCAAGCCGATCACGCTGATCGTGCCCTTCCCGCCCGGCGGCCCGACCGACGTGGCCTCGCGCATCGTGGCGCAGAAGATGTCGATTGCGCTCAAGCAGAACATCCTGGTGGACAACCGCAGCGGCGCCTCGGGCACCGTGGGCGCGGCCGCCGCGGCACGTGCCGCACCGGACGGCTACACCTTCGTGATGCTGGCCACGCCCACCCTCCTGGCCTCGCACCTGTACGGCCCGACCGGCTACGACATCTTCAAGAACTTCACGCCCGTGGGCAGCGTGTACGACCTGCCGATCGTGCTGGTGGTGAACCCCAGGTCGCTGCCCGACGTCAACACCCTGCAGGGCCTGATCGCCAAGGCCAAGGCCGAGGGCGGCAAGCTCAACTACACGACGGCCGGCGCCGGCAGCTTCGGCCACCTGACGACCGAGCAACTCAAGACCATCGGCAAGTTCGACATGCAGCACGTGCCCTACCGCGGCAGCGCGCCGGCCGTGACCGACCTCATCGGCGGCCAGGTGCCCGCGATGTTCTCGGACCTCGTGGGCGTGCTGCCGCACATCCGCGCGGGCAAGCTGCGCGCCATCGCCGTCGGCTCGGGCCAGCGCGTGAGCCTGCTGCCCGACGTGAAGACGGTGGCCGAGCAGGGCTTTCCCGGTTTCGATGCGACCTCGTGGGGCGGCCTGCTGGCGCCGGCCGGCACGCCCAAGGACGTGATCGACCGCATGAGCGCCGAGCTGAAGACCGCGCTGGCCGACAAGCAGGTGCAGGAAAAGCTCGAGAGCGTCGGCTCGTTCGCGGCCTACCGCACGCCCGAGAAAACCGGCGAACGCATGCGCCAGGACTTCGAACGCTGGGGCAAGGTCATTCGCGACAACAAGATCACGAACCAGTAGAACTGCGGCACGCGGCACGCCGCCGGCAAGACGACATCAAGGAGACGACATGACAACGGGCAACGACAAGAACAACCACACGGGAACGGCCGCCGCGCCGTTCCGCCCCCTGTTCCCGGTGCGCGGCCTCGCCGACATCCGGCGGCTGGAAGAAACGCCGCTGGAAGAAGCGCTCACGGTGCGCAGCACCTACGAGATCTTCCGCAACTCCGGCGCGGCCTTTGGCGACAAGACGGCGCTGACCTTCCTGCGCAGCGGCAATCCGGCCGATGCGCCGATCCGCTGGTCGTATGCCCAGTTGCTCGCCGGCATTCACCAGACCGCGAACCTGCTGCACACGCTGGGCGTGGGGCCCCAAGACGCGGTGGCGGTGCTGCTGCCCGGCTGCCTCGAATACCACCTCGCGCTCTGGGGCGGCGAGGCGGCCGGCATCGTGCAGCCGCTCAACCCGCTGCTGACCGACGAGAAGCTGGTCGCGCTGATGACCGCGGCGCGCGCGAAGGTGCTGATCGCCTACGGCTCGGACGCCGAATCGGGCATGTGGTCGAAGGCGATGCGCCTGCGCGGGCAGGTCCCCACGCTCACCACCGTGCTGCGCGTGGCGCCGCACGACGAAGCGCCGGGCGCGGCGGGTGCATTGCCCGAAGGCGTGGCCGAGTTCGATGTGCTGCGCGCCGCGCAAGCGAGCGACCGCCTCCTGAGCGGCCGCGACATCGCGCCCACCGACATCGCCGCCTACTTCCACACCGGGGGCACCACCGGCGCGCCCAAGCTCGCGCGCCACAGCCATGGCGCGCAGGTGTTCACCGCCTGGGCCAGCGTGCAGCTGGCGGGCATGAACGAACACGGCATCTCGATCAACGGCTATCCGCTGTTCCATGTGGCGGGCGTGCTGCCGGCCTCGCTCTCGTCGCTGTCGGCGGGCGTGGAGGTGATCATTCCGACGCCCTCGCTGCTGCGGAACAAGGAGGTGCTGGCCAACTACTGGAAGCTGGTCGCCAGGTACCGGCCGACCTCGCTCTCGGCCGTGCCCACGGTGCTCGCGGCGCTCGCGAACGTGCCGCTGAACGGCGCGGACATCTCTTCGATCACCTACTGCCGCACCGGCGCCGCCGTGCTCGCACCCGAGCTGGCCGCGCGCTTCGAGCGCCTGTTCGGCCTGCATGTGCACGAGAGCCTGGGCATGACGGAGATGGCCGGTATCTCGACCATCACGCCGCCCGGAGTGAACGGGCCGGCCGGCTGCGTGGGCTTTCGCCTGCCGTACTCGCAGATCCGCATCGTCGCGCTCGACGAGAGCGGCAACGCGAGCGACCGCGACGTGCCGCCCGGCGCTCAGGGCATGGTGCTCTTCAAGTCGCCCAATGTGTTCTCGGGTTTCGTCGATCCGGCGGACAACGCCAAGGCGTTCACGGCCGATGGCTGGCTCGCCACCGGCGACCTGGGCTGGATGGACGGCGAGGAGCGGCTGAACCTCACCGGCCGCTCGAAGGACCTGATCATCCGCAGCGGCCACAACATCGACCCGAAGACCATCGAGGACGCACTGGGCGCGCACCCTGCGGTGCAGCTGTGCGCAGCCGTCGGCGCGCCCGATGCCTACGCGGGCGAGCTGCCCGTGATCTTCGCGACGCTGGTGCCCGGCGCCTCGGCCACCGAAGAAGAGCTGCTGGCCTTCACCTCCGCACGCGTGGATGAAGCGCCCGCCAGGCCCAAGTGGGTGTCGGTGATCGGCGCGATGCCGATGACCAACGTCGGAAAGATCTACAAGCCCGATCTGCGCGCAATGGCTGCGCGGCAGGTGGTGGCCGCGACGGTTGCAGAGGTGTGCGTCGAACTCGGTGCCAGCGGTGCCGCACAACCTGTGGTGACCACCGAAGGCGAAAGCCTCGTGCATGTGCAGATCGATGCCGCCGCAGCAGGCGCGCTGGCCGCACCGCTGCAGGAGCGCCTGCAGAAGGCGCTGGCGCCGCTGCCTTTCAAGACGCGCATCGCGCTGAAGTGAATCGCCGCTTCGAGATTTTCTGAAACCACAAGGGAGACACAAGACCATGACCCATCAACCATTCCATCGCCGCGCCTTGCTGTGCGCCGCCGCATCGACTGCCGCGCTGTTCGCGCTGGCACCGGCCCACGCGCAAGCGCCCTATCCGAACAAGCCGATCCGCATGGTCGTGCCCTTCCAGGCCGGTGGCGCGACCGACGTGCTCGCGCGCGTGCTGGGCCAGAAGATGTCGGCCGGCTTCGGCCAGCCTGTCGTCATCGACAACAAGCCGGGTGCCGCCGGCATCATCGGCACCGATGCGGTCGCCAAGTCGGCACCCGATGGCTACACGCTCGTCTTCTCGCTCAGCAACGCGCTGCTGACCAACGAGTTCCTCTACGAGAAGCTGCCCTACGACACGCAGCGCGACCTCACGCTGGTCTACCAGGTGGCGATGGGACCGCTGGTGCTGGTGGTGCATCCGAGCGTGCCGGTGAAGACCGCGCCGGAACTCTTGAAGTACGTTGCCGCGAACAAGGGCAAGGTCGCCTACGGCTCCTACGGCGTGGGTGCGTACCCGCACCTGGCCGGCGCGCACATGAGCCTCACGCAGCAGGCCGACATGAACCACGTCGCCTACAAGGGCGAGGCGCCGATGATGCAGGACCTGATCGGCGGCCAGATCCAGATGGCCTATGCGAGCGCGCTGGTGGCCAAGCCGCACATCGACGCGGGCAAGGTGCGGGCCATCGGTGTGAGCGGCGAGCGCCGCATGGCCGCGCTGCCCAACGTGCCGACGATGGCCGAGCAGGGCTTGAAGGACGAGGCCTATCGCGTGACCGGCTGGCTCGCCTTCGCAGTGCCCGCCAGGACGCCCAAGCCCATCGTGGACCGCATCGCCGAAGAGGTGCGCAAGGCCACGCAGCAGCCCGACGTGCGCGAGCGCGTGGCGGCCATGGGCTTCGAGCTGAAGGACAGCTCGCCCGAACTCTTTGCCGCCGCCTGGAAGCAGGAGCGGCCGGTGTGGGAGCGGCTCATCAAGCAATCGGGCGCGAAGCTCGAGTAACCCATTTCATCGATTCATTCATTCGCCATTCGAAGGAGCAACCATGAAGGTTCTTGTACCTGTCAAACGGGTCGTCGATTACAACGTGAAGGTGCGCGTGAAGAGCGACGGCACCGGGGTGGACATTGCCAACGTCAAGATGAGCATGAACCCCTTCGACGAGATCGCTGTCGAAGAGGCGGTGCGCCTGAAAGAGAAGGGCGTGGTCACCGAAGTGATCGCTGTCTCCTGCGGCGATGCCAAGTGCCAGGAAACCCTGCGCACCGCGATGGCCATCGGCGCCGACCGCGGCATCCTGGTGGAGACCACCGAAGAGCTGCAGCCGCTGGCGGTGGCCAAGCTGCTGAAGGCGCTGGTCGACAAGGAACAACCCCAACTGATCATCCTCGGCAAGCAAGCCATCGACGATGACGCCAATCAAACGGGCCAGATGCTGGCTGCCTTGGCCGATCTGCCGCAAGCCACCTTCGCCTCCAAGGTCGACTTGGCCGCCGACAAGGTCACCGTGGCACGCGAAGTCGACGGCGGCATGGAAACGCTGACCCTCACGCTGCCCGCCGTCATCACCACCGACCTGCGCCTGAACGAGCCGCGCTACGTGACGCTGCCCAACATCATGAAGGCCAAGAAGAAGCAGCTGGACATCTTCAAGCCCGAAGACCTGGGTGTGGACGTCAAGCCCCGCCTGAAGACCCTGAAGGTCAGCGAGCCGCCCAAGCGCGGTGCCGGCATCAAGGTGCCTGACGTTGCAACGCTGGTGGACAAACTGAAGAACGAAGCGAAGGTGATCTGAACATGACCGCACTTGTATCCCTCGTCGTGGCCGAACACGACCACGCCAGCATCAAGCCGGCCACCCTCAACACCGTGACCGCAGCGATCGCTTGCGGTGGCGAAGTGCATGTGCTGGTGGCTGGCGCGAATGCCGCAGAAGCAGCCAAGGCAGCCGCCCAGATTGCAGGCGTCACCAAGGTCATCGCGGCCGACAGCCCGAGCCTGGCCGAGAACCTCGCCGAGAACGTGGCCGCTCAGGTCCTGGCGATTGCCAGCAACTACAGCCACATCCTGTTCCCCTCGACCGCCAACGGCAAGAACGTCGCCCCGCGCGTGGCCGCCAAGCTGGACGTGGCGCAGATCAGCGACATCACCAAGGTGGACAGCCCCGACACCTTCGAGCGCCCGATCTACGCCGGCAACGCGATCGCCACCGTGCAGAGCAGCGACGCCACCAAGGTGATCACGGTGCGCACGACCGGCTTCGATGCAGCCGCAGCCACCGGTGGCAACGCCACCGTCGAAACCGCTGAAGGCGTGGCAGACAGCGGCAAGAGCAGCTTCGTGGGCCGTGAAGTCACGAAGAGCGAACGCCCTGAGCTGACCGCCGCCAAGATCATCGTCTCGGGCGGCCGTGCCTTGGGCAGTGCCGAGAAGTTCACCGAAGTGATGGCGCCGCTGGCCGACAAGCTCAACGCGGGCCTGGGCGCCAGCCGCGCAGCGGTCGACGCGGGCTACGCCCCCAACGACTGGCAAGTGGGCCAGACCGGCAAGATCGTCGCGCCGCAGCTGTACATCGCAGCGGGCATCTCGGGAGCGATCCAGCATCTGGCCGGCATGAAGGACTCCAAGGTGATCGTGGCGATCAACAAGGACGAAGAAGCGCCCATCTTCAGCGTGGCCGACTACGGCCTGGTGGCCGACCTGTTCGTGGCCGTGCCGGAACTCGTCAAGGCGCTGTGAGCCGATGAAGACCCGCATCACCGAGCTGCTCGGCATCCGCTATCCCATCATCCAGGGCGGTATGCAGTGGGTGGGCCGCGCCGAGCTGGCCGCGGCCGTGTCGAACGCCGGCGGCCTGGGCATCGTGACGGCGCTCACGCAGCCCACGCCCGACGACCTGCGCCATGAAATCGCGCGCACCCGCACGCTGACCGACAAGCCCTTCGGCGTGAACCTCACGATCCTGCCGGCGGTGAAGCCGCCGCCCTATGCCGAGTACGTGCAGGCCATCATCGACAGCGGCATCAAGATCGTGGAGACCGCGGGCAACAGCCCGAAGGACTTCATCGAGGCGTTGAAGCGCCACGACGTGAAGATCGTGCACAAGTGCACCTCGGTGCGCCACGCGCTCTCGGCGGAGCGCAACGGCGTCGATGCGGTTTCGGTCGATGGCTTCGAATGCGCGGGCCATCCGGGCGAAGACGACGTGCCCGGCCTCGTGCTGCTGCCCATCGCGGCGCGCAAGCTGCGCATTCCGATCATCGCCTCGGGCGGCATCGCCGACGGGCGCGGCATGGCGGCGGCGCTCGCACTGGGCGCCGAGGGCGTGAACATGGGGACGCGCTTCTGCGTGACGCAGGAGGCGCCGATCCATCCGAACATCAAAGAGGCGCTGGTCAATGCGACCGAACGCGACACCAAGCTGATGTTCCGCACCATGCGCAATACCGCGCGGGTGTTCCGCAACGCGATCTCCGAAGAGGTGGTCGCCACCGAGAACCGACCCGGCGGCTGCGAATTCGAAGAGGTGCGCCCGCTGGTGGCCGGCGCGCGCGGCCGCGCGGCGCTGGAGTCGGGCGAGGTGCAGAACGGCGTGGTCTCGGCCGGCCAGTGCATCGGGCTGATCGACGACATTCCGACCTGCGCGGAGCTGATCGAGCGCATGGTGCGCGAATGCCGCGAGCACTTGGAGCGGGCGCGCGGCTGGATGGGCTGAGTCTTTCTGCTCGCATCCGGGGGGCGCTCAGGCCGACGGGGCACCTTGCTCCGCGAATGCCCTCCGGCCTTCGGCCTCCTCCTTTATTTCGCTGCGCAAGGCACCCCATCGGCCTGAGCGTTCAGCGCAGTTGCGCACTGGGACGCATGGCCCCTGAGGCGCGCGCGGCGCATTGCGGAAGCTGCATTTGTTGGCGATTGCCGAGACTTCGTGCGGCATGGAACGGCTACTGCGCCGGGCTCTTCTCTAAAGTGGATGCCCCTGTCACTCGATATCCCACCAAGGGAAGAAGAAAGGCGCAACACACCCACCACCCAGATGTTTGAAGGCTGCTTGCCTCGCGGCAGGTTGTCGGTGCGAAAGCAGCGATGCAAATGCGAGGCATCAAAAGGCGACGGCCGAGGCGTTATCAGCACCCCGACCGTCTAACCAAAGAAGTGCACTTACCTCTAAAGGACCGCACAAAAATGGCTACCAAGACTATAGCCCGGCCTCGCACGCCGGTAGCTTCCGAAGACAACGCCCAAGACCCGGCGGATCGTCTCGAAAACACCCTCTCGCAACTCGAAGCTCTCCTGTGGATCTGCCACGGTGAAGAGATCAACTGGTGCAGCGGTGACGGGCCTCGACAACTGGACAACCTGCTCTGGCTTGCGGCTGACCTTGCTCGCAAGGCTGGGGAGCTGTTTCAGTTGAGCGAGAAGGCGCGACGTGGAGCGCCTGAGACTGGCGGTTAGCGGCTGGTCTGCGGGCTGCGGTTTCGCGGCCCGCCTGCAGAGGCGGAGGCAAACTACTACCGGCAACTCGCCAGTCAGGCCATAGTGGTGATGGGCTGACTTGGGCCAAGCAGCCTCCAGGAAATCCCGGGCGGTTCACTCCTTCTCACTCAGACCCGGAGATAGCACTGCTTGACAAAACGCGGTCATGTTTATGCTACTTGGACGATTCGCCCAGAACTAAGGAGGAGTGGATGGAAACAAGCATTTTCACGCCGGACATCGAGCGCCTCGGCAAATTGAAGATCCAGGAGGCGACGGAAGTCTTTGGACGTCTTCTTTGGTGCGAGGCGGCGCGGCTAGGCCTAGTCAACATTGTCGTTTCGGGCGATGTCAATTCCGCGGACGGCGGCATTGATGCCAAAGCAGAACTGGTTGGCGACAAGGGCGGCCATTCATTTCACTACCAGATCAAAACAGGCACTTCCTTCAAGCCATGGCAGCCCACCGCCATCACGAAGGAACTCTTCGGAGATGCCAGAGCGAGACCTTCACGATCAGCGCTTGGCCCCGCAGTACGGCGTTGCATGAACGATGGCGGGACCTACGTGATGCTCGCGTTGGGCCACGACCTGCTTGCGGAGAATCACTCCCTTGCCGTGGAGTTGATCTCACATTCGTTTAGAAACTGTGGGTACAAGAATCCGCGTGTTCAGGTTTGGGGTTCGCGACAAGTGGCGAACATGCTGGAGCGATATCCATCTCTATGTCTTGACCTCGGCGCGATGGGCGATCTCCGGTTTCAGACCGTTTCGTCTTGGGCTATGAACGGCGACATGACGCCCGAATTGTCACTTGGCGGGGCGCAAGAGCAATTCATTTCCAGACTGCAGACCTTACTCACAGGTCCTGACGTCCAGCATGCGCGCATTGTCGGCGAGCCAGGCATCGGAAAGACGCGGCTGGTTCTAGAAGCCATCCAGAAACTGCGCCCCTTGGCAGCTAAAGCCATCTATGTCCCGTCCGCGGAGTTGTTTCAAAGAAGCAGGTTGTTCTTCGAGTTGCTAAAAGAGGACCGCGAGTATTCCGCTGTCTTGGTCGTTGACGAGTGCGACGACGATGAGCGCGCTTCGATATTCAGAGCTTTGAAGGGCAGAACGCGCATCAAACTGGTCACGATCGATCACGGTCCTGAGACTTCAGCTGATTCGCTCATGGAGGTGTTGAAATTCCCACCGCTTGAAGATGCCCAGATCGAAGCAATTCTTCGCCAGTACATCGGGAAGTCGGCCCATGCACACAACTGGGTCTCCTGGTGTGAGGGGTCTGCTCGTGTGGCCCATGCCGTCGGCGATAACCTGAAACGAAATCCCGGCGACATTCTCAAGTCACCTGCAATAGTTCCGATCTGGGAAAGGTTTGTTCTGGGCTACAACAAGGCAAGCGGGGAGGCAGCCGATCGACTCATGACGATCGTGAGACACATCGCCCTCTTTCGCAAGTTTGGTGCCAAGAGACCTGTCGCTGCCGAAGCTAGCTACATCGCACAACTGGCCGGTCGTGTCGATCCGGCCATCACCAAAGGCGCGTTTGATCTCGCGATCGATAAGCTTGCAGAACGCCGCATCCTGCAGGGCAGTCATACCCTGCGGTTGGTTCCAAGGGCTCTACATGTCCACCTCTGGAAGCAATGGTGGCAAATCCATGGCTCCGACATCGACCTAGCAGCCCTCATGGACAAGATGCCAGAGACCCTACGTAAGTGGTTTCTGGACATGATGATCTACTCAAACGGTGTTCCGTCTGCTCAAGCGGCCATCCAAGATGTGTTGGGTGCTGAGGATGGACCGTTTACCTCTAAGGAATTCGTCGCTAGCAAGAGCGGCTCAAGATTTCTAACTGTCATGGCGGAAGCCGATCCGGCCGCTACCCTGGCGGTACTGCAACGGACAGTCGGCGCCACGTCCCGGGCAAAGCTCAAGCGCTTTGGTGACGGCAGACAGAATCTCGTTCACGCGCTGGAAAAGATCGCTGTCTGGTCGCAATATTTCGCCCCAGCAGCCCGGTTGCTCGCGCATCTGTGCTTTGGCGAATCAACCACCTACTCCAACAATGCAAAAGGGACACTTACCGGCTTGTTCGTTTTAAGAGGTGGCGCCACCCAGGCAACCCCGCTTGACCGCCTTGCCTTCGTGCAGGAGCTAGTCAACGATGCGGATGACTTCAATCGCCGTCTCGGGCTGGACTTTCTCAAGGCTTTTCTGACCGACAAATCGAGAACGCGCGTCATCGGTGTCGAATACCAAGGGCTTGCTCCCGAGATCGGGTTTTGGGAGCCAAAATTGTGGAGTGACCTTTTCGATCCAAGAACTATGGCTTTACGCGGATTGCTTGCTTCCTCCGAGCCAAAAGCTCTCGAGTGGCAAGCCGCACTTTCTGAGGTCATCATCGAAGGTGCTGATGACCTCCTTCGATACAAGGAGGCTTCAGACTGGGCAATCTCTATTCTGCGTGAGCATCTGAATTTCCCCGGCGGCAACCGCCAGGTACTGACCAGAATGCTTATCCACCGGGTCAAGCATCCTTACAACGGCACTCCGCCGAATGTCACCGAGGCGTTAAGCGCGATCTTGGATGCAACCGGGACAGGTTCGTTCTCAACCCGGTTTGATCGCTTTGTCACGTACGACATCCACGAGGAGAACTACAGCTTCAGTTCGTCAGGCGAGTACATTGAGTCGGATGTGCCCGCCAAGCGCGTGGAGGCACTCGCTAGGGAGTTCGTAGGCTCACCCGCAATTAGGCGCGAGAGCCTGGAGACGGTCATGCGGTCTCAAGGCTCTCGCGCCAGTTCATTTGGACGATTTGTTGCGTCGATGTCCTCTGAGGTAGTCGACCTCGATAGTGAGATCTTCACTTGCGCGGAAACTCTAAATGAGGACGTCGGCAACTTCTTTCTGAGTGGTTACCTAGAAAAGATTAAGAGCTCTGACCGTGCGCGATGGGAAGGTCACGCATTGCGGCTGCTCGCAGACGAGAAACCGGCCGCATGGAAAATACGCGCCGTCGTATTCAGCGGTCTTTCTCCGAAAGTCACTGAGCGGTTGCTTGACCTGTTTACTGCTGGCTCAATCCATGCATCCTATTTCCAGAACATCGGCGGGAGTTTCGGAGAGACCGACCTTACCTCTGATCAGGTGCAATCTATCTGCTCTCGCCTTGAGAAGAGTGGCGACCCCAAGGCGGCGCGGGCAGCAGTTGAAATTGTCTCGTCGCGCTTTGCACGCAAACAAGCCGACTGCTCGTCTGAACTGCTGTGGTCACTGCTGATGAATCCCAAGGTCTTCGAACGGCACGACGACCATATGACGTCCTACCACTGGAAGATCTTGGCTACAGCGTTCAGGACGCGCCATCCCGAGCGCGATCTTGAGTTGTTGGCGGGGATCCTGACGGCTCACTGCAACTCGTACAGCATCCACTCCTACAGCGGCGTCTTCGAGACGGTCGCCGAGATCAGCAAGGCACATCCCAAGGATTGTTGGCCGCTGGTTGGTCGTGCGCTAGAGACCAGCGAGGCGAGTTGGACGATTGCCCATTGGCTTGGCGAAAACTATCGCACGGAAGATCCACCTGAAGAGGCGGCCCGCGCACTTCTTCCGATTGATGCCTTTGATCCCGAACAGATTCTCCGTTGGCTTTCCGAAAAAACTTCGCGCTCCGAACTGATCATGGAGGCCATTCCCAAATCCCTGGAGCCCGGCGCGGGCGGCGAACTAGCGCGAGGCTTCATCGATCTCTTTGGTGCGCGAAGCAAGGAGGCGCGCGGGCTCATGGGGCATTTTGAGAGTGGCACACGCTGGGGCCCAGATTCGGCTTACTACGCCAAGCAACGCGACAACGCTCGTATCTGGGTCGAGGCGGCCTCACCTGCTGTTCGTGAATGGATCGGTGAGTGGATCGACTATCTTTCGAATCGCATTGAACGAGCTCGCATCGCCGAGGAGCGAGATTTTTGAAGCAATCGATACTGCAGGTTCAAGTTTAGGCGATGCCTAAGATGTCCGATTCTGGCCGGAGTTGCCAGTTCTCAGCGGCGCAAAGAAGCGCGCCCCTCAGCTTGAGTAGACGCCTCCGGCTGAGGCTGGCAACGGCTAGCGCCCTGACGGCTCGTGAGCCTCATCCCGCGAGTTCCCCAACTCAATAGGAGGCCACCATGGGAACCATCGGTGGTGTCGCCCATCGTGAGCCGTGGAACAAGGGCAAGATCGCCAGGAAAGGAAAGTGCCCAGCTAAGGAAACCCCCGATGCATGAATGGTCATAGACCCTCTAGCATCGGCGGCTGCTCCCCCTTGTCGAGGTGTACGGATCGCGTCCCGGCGTCCGCCCGGTGACATGGCGCCTGCCTCACCTGCCCTTCCTGCGATGACAACTCCTCCCGAGTCCGGCCCCACGCTGGACGCCGCCAGCCCCCTCCCCCCCGACATCGAAGCCGCCGACGAACCCACCAAGGTGCCGCTGGCCATCGAAGACTGGCTCACCGTCCTCATCATGGGCGCGCTGGCGCTCATCACCTTTGCCAACGTGCTGGTGCGCTACTTCACCAGCTCGTCGTTCGCGTGGACCGAGGAGTTCTCGGTGTTCCTCATGATCATGCTGGCGCTGGTGGCCGGCTCGGCAGCGGTGGCGCGCGACCGGCACATCCGCATCGAGTACTTCTCCGAGAGCGGCTCGATGGCGCGCAGGAAGCGCCTGGCGCAATTCGGCGCGCTGATGATCGCCATCCTGTTCGCGCTGATCGGGACGCTGAGCATCCGCATGGTGTGGGACGACTACCGCTTCGAGGAGACCACCCCGGGCATCGGCCTGCCGGCCTGGTGGTACTCCATCTGGCTGCCGATCGTGTCGTATGCCATCGCGGGGCGGGCCGTCGGCCTCATGGTGCGGCGCGGTCGCAAGACCAACTACGCCTCCGACGCGCCGAAGGCCGGCAAGCCATGATCGCGACGCTGCTGTTCGTCGCCTTCGTCTTGATGATGCTGGTGGGCGTGCCCATCGGCGCCGCGCTGGGCCTGGCGGGTGCCGCCTGCATCGCGCTGGCCAACGGCGACGCCCAATGGTTCGGCCTCCTGGCCGTGCCGCAGAACTTCTACGCGGGCCTGGGCAAATACCCGCTGCTGGCCATTCCGATGTTCGTGCTGGTCGGCTCCATCTTCGACCGCTCGGGCGTGGCGCTGCGGCTGGTGAACTTCGCGGTCGCCATCGTGGGGCGCGGCCCCGGCATGCTGCCGCTGGTGGCGATTGCGGTGGCGATGTTCCTGGGCGGCATCTCGGGCTCGGGCCCGGCCAATGCCGCCGCCGTGGGCGCGGTGATGATCGCGGCCATGTCGCGCGCCGGCTACCCGGCCGCCTTCTCGGCGAGCGTGGTGGGCGCCGCGGCGGCCACCGACATCCTGATTCCGCCCTCGGTCGCCTTCATCGTGTACTCGGTGCTGGTGCCCGGCGCCTCGGTGCCGGCGCTGTTCGCGGCCGGCATGATCCCCGGCATCATGGCCGGCCTCGCGCTGATGATCCCGGCCGTGTGGCTGGCCCGCAAGCACAAGATGGGCGCGCTCGAAGCGACGCTGCCGCGCCCGCCGTTCTGGAAGAGCTTTCGCGAAGCGATCTGGGGCCTCGCGGCGCCGGTGCTCATCCTGGGCGGCATGCGCGCGGGCTGGTTCACGCCCACCGAGGCCGCGGTGGTGGCCGTGTTCTACGGCCTCTTCGTGGGCATGTGCATCCACCGGACCATCAAGGTGCGCGACCTCTTCGTGATCCTGCGCGAATCGGGCGAGCTCTCGGCGGTGATCCTCCTGGTGGTGTCGCTCGCGGGCATCTTTGCGTACTCGCTTTCGACGCTGGGCATCATCGATCCGGTCACGCGCGCCATCGTGAATTCGGGCCTCGGCGAATACGGCATCCTGGCACTGCTGATCCTGCTGCTCATCACCGTGGGCATGTTCCTGGATGGCGTATCGATCTTCCTGATCTTTGTGCCGCTCCTGCTGCCCATCGTGCAGTTCTACAAATGGGACCCGGTGTGGTTCGGCGTGATCCTCACGCTCAAGGTCGCGCTCGGGCAGTTCACGCCGCCGCTTGCCGTGAACCTCATGGTCTCGTGCCGCATCGCCAAGGTGCGCATGGAAGAGACCGTGCGCTGGGTGGGCTGGATGCTGTTCTCGATGTTCGTGGTGATGGTGCTGGTCATCGCGTTCCCCGAACTGGCGCTCTGGCTGCCGCGCAAGCTCGGCTACTGATTTTTTCGTTCCGCAATAGAACCCCGAGGAGACCTCTCATGAAATTCCGCCGCACCCTGCTGGGCCTTGCCGCCGTCGCCGCCACGCTGGGCCTCTTCTCGACCGGCGCCATGGCGCAGGCCAGCTACAAGCCCGAATACAAGATGTCGCTGGTGCTCGGCCCGCCCACGCCGTGGGGCCAGGCCGGAAAGATCTGGGCCGACCTCGTGAAGGAGCGCACCCAGGGCCGCATCAACATCAAGCTGTACCCCGGCGTGTCGCTGATCCAGGGCGACCAGACGCGCGAGTTCAGCGCGCTGCGCCAGGGTGTGATCGACATGGCCGTGGGCTCGACCATCAACTGGTCGCCGCAGGTGAAGCAGCTCAACCTGTTCTCCATGCCCTTCCTCATGCCCGACTACGCGGCCATCGACGCGCTCACGCAGGGCGACGTGGGCAAGGAAATGTTCAAGACCCTGGACAAGGCCGGCGTGGTGCCGCTTGCCTGGGGCGAGAACGGCTACCGCGAGATCACCAACTCCAAGAAGCCGATCAAGTCGCCCGAGGACATGAAGGGCATGAAGATCCGCGTGGTCGGCTCGCCGATCTATTCGGACATGTTCACCGCGCTCGGCGCCAACCCCACGCAGATGAGCTGGGCCGATGCGCAGCCCGCGCTGGCGAGCGGCGCGGTCGACGGGCAGGAGAACCCGCTGTTCCTGTTCACCGTGCTCAAGATGCACACCGTGGGCCAGAAGTTCGTGACCACCTGGGGCTACGTGGCCGACCCGCTGGTGTTCGTGGTGAACAAGGAGATCTGGGCCTCGTGGACGCCGGCCGACCAGGCCATCGTGCGCCAGGCCGCCGTCGATGCCGGCAAGCAGGAAATCGCGATCGCCCGCAAGGGCCTGGTGGAAGCCGACAAGCCCGTGCTGAAAGACATCGCCGCCATGGGCGTGACGGTGACCAGCCTCACGCCGGCCGAGCGCGATGCCTTCGTGAAGGCGACGCGGCCGGTGTACGACAAGTGGAAGTCGACGGTGGGCGCCGACCTGGTGGCGCAGGCCGAGAAGGCGATCGCCGCGCGCAAGAAGTAAGCAGCGTTTTCACAACACTGCACGGCCTTCGATGGCCGCGCCCAAGCCCCGCTCGCGGGGCTTTTTCTTTGCCGGTTGCGCACTTCCGACTGCAACGAAAATGGCGGGCGAAATCCTTGGTTTGCGGACCGCCCGATACCCTGCGGCAGCGGCGAAAAACACGCCTTCGATTTCATGCCGCCGATGCGAATTGCTCTGGCAGACTGGTTTTCAACGCGCGTTTTCTCGCGCTTCGAGGAAGCCATTTCATGCCCTTCTCTTCGCGTTGGAAAGCCGATCTTTCCTCGTTCCTTCTCGCGGGATTCGCTCTCTTGATGACCACCAGCCTCGCCCCGACCGCAGCGCGCGCCGCCGACGCCACCACGGTGCACACGCTGATCATCGACACCGACCCGGGCGCCGACGACGTGATCGCGCTGCTGTTCGCGATGGCATCGCCCGAGCGGCTGAAGATCCAGGCGCTCACCACCGTGGCCGGCAACGTGCCGCTGGCCAAGACCTCGCGCAACGCGCGCCTCGCGCGCGAATGGGCCAGGCGCCCCGACATCCCGGTCTACGCCGGTGCGCCGCGCCCCCTGTTGCGCACGCCGATCTACGCGGCCGACATACACGGCAGCGAAGGCATCACGGGCGTGAAGGTGTTCGAGCCGAAGCAGCCGCTGGCCGAAGGCAATGCGGTCGACTACCTCATCCGCACGCTGCGCGCAGCGCCCGAGAAAAGCGTGACGCTGGCAATGCTCGGCCCTGAAACGAACCTCGCGCTGGCACTGACGCAAGCGCCGGACATCGTGCGGGGCCTGCGCGAGCTGGTGCTCATGGGCGGTGCGCATTTCAACGGCGGCAACATCACGCCCACGGCCGAGTTCAACGTGTTCGCCGACCCGCATGCGGCCGAGATCGTGCTGAAAAGCGGCGTGCCGATCACCATGCTGCCGCTGGACGTGACGCACAAGATCCTCACGAGCCCGGAGCGCATCGCGAAGCTGCGCGGCCTCGGCAACCAGGCCGGCAAGACCGTGGCCGACATCCTCGACGCTTACGTGCAGCACGACATGCAGTACTACGGCCTGCCCGGCGGCCCGGTGCACGACGCCACCGTCATCGCCTACCTGCTGCAGCCTTCGCTCTTCAAGGGCAGGCAGGTGAACGTGGAGGTCGACAGCCGCGAAGGCCTCGGCTTCGGCCAGACGGTGGTCGACTGGTACGGGGGCCTGAAGCGCCCCGCCAACGTGAACTGGATCGCCGAAGGCGATGCGCAGGGCTTCTTCGACCTGCTGACGCAGCGCATCTCGCGGCTGCCCTGAGTTTTCCCCGGGGAAGGCGCGGCGCTTCGTTCGGTCGCTTGGCACCGCCTTTCCCGCGCTTCGTCGCAATCCGATGGCGGTTGCGGCCCGGCACGGCAACCATGCGCACTCCACTGACCCCATCGAGGAGACCCGCGATGCGCATCGCCTTCCGCCAGATCCTGCTGTTTGCCTCGGGCACGCTGCTGTCCTTCCAGTTGATGGCCGCCCAGGCCGGCTGGCGGCAGTTCAGCGTTCCGGGCGCCGCACCCGACGCCGCGCCGACCGTGGTCGCGCTCTACTACCCCACGCAGGCGACGGCCCGCACGACAGCCATGGGCCCGTTCACGGTCCAGGCGGCCATCCAGGCGCCGCCCGAGGACAGCTTCAAGGGATTGATCTTGTTGAGCCACGGCATCGGCGGCACCGAGTTGGGCCACAGCAGCCTGGCGGAGGCGCTCGCGCGGGACGGCTACCTGGTCGCGGCCATCCGCCATCCCGGCGACAACTGGCAGGACCAATCGCTGCTTCAGAAAGGCCCCAGCGTCTACTTCACGGAGCGGCCGCGGCAGGTATCCCGCGTGATCGACGCATTGCTGCAAGACCCGCAGTGGAAGGACCGGATCGCCAGCGACGCCCAGGGCTTTCGCATCGGCGCGGTGGGCCATTCGGCCGGCGGCTATACCGTGCTGGCGCTGGCGGGCGGACGGGCCGACCTGTCGCGCATCCGCACGCATTGCGAGGACGAACGCGCTGCCGACCCGATCTTCTGCGGTGTGAACCGGAGCGCGCCATCGGCGGCCACCAGCCCGCCTGCGGTGTCGGTCCTGCCTTCGCTGCGCGACCCCAGGGTGCGTGCGATCGTGTTGCTGGCACCTGCAAGCGTCCTCTTCACCGCGTCTTCGCTCGCGGAAGTCCGGGTTCCCACGCTGATCTACGAGGCGGAGCAAGACCGATTCCTCGTTCCGCGCTTCCACGCCGAGTGGGTCGCGCAGAACATGCCCGCGGCCCAGCTCCACCGCATCCCCGATGCCTGGCATTTCGCATTCATGGACACCCCCAGCAGCGCCATCCCGACCGACGACGGCGATATCAGAAGCGACCCGCCGGGCTTCGACCGAAAGGCTTTGCTCGCGCGCCTGGGCCGCGAGATTCCGACGTTCTTCGACAAGGCATTGCCCGGGAAATGAAAAAAGCCACGCTGCAGAACAGCGTGGCTTTTCCTGTCTTGGCGCCGCAGCGGCGAATCGATCAGTGCTGCAGGATCTTGTTGAGGAAATCCTTCGTGCGCGGCTGACGGTTCTCGGGATGGTTGAAGAACTCGTCCTTCGGGCAGTCTTCCAGGATCTTGCCGCCCACGTCGATGAAGATCACGCGGCTCGCGACCTTGCGGGCGAAAGCCATTTCGTGCGTGACCACCATCATGGTCATGCCTTCCTTGGCGAGCGCCACCATCACGTCGAGCACTTCGCCGACCATTTCGGGGTCCAGCGCCGAGGTGGGCTCGTCGAACAGCATCACGATCGGGTCCATCGACAGCGCACGGGCGATCGCCACGCGCTGCTGCTGGCCGCCCGAGAGCTGGCCCGGGAACTTGTCCTTGTGCGCCATCAGGCCCACGCGGTCGAGCATCTTCAGGCCCCGGGTCTTGGCTTCTTCGGCGCTGCGGCCCAGCACCTTGATCTGCGCGATCGTGAGGTTCTCGGTCACCGACAGATGGGGGAACAACTCGAAGTGCTGGAACACCATGCCGACCTTGGAGCGCAGCTTGGGCAGGTTGGTCTTGGGGTCGTGCAGCGGGATGCCGTTGACGGTGATCTCGCCCTTCTGGAAGGGCTCCAGCGCGTTCACGGTCTTGATGAGCGTGGACTTGCCGGAACCCGAGGGGCCGCACACCACCACCACGTCGCCCTTGGAGATGTTCACCGAGCAGTCGTTGAGCACCTGCACCGGGCCATACCACTTGGAGACGTTCTTGATTTCAATCATTTTTTCGGACATTTCTTTCTCTCCGGTTCAGCCACTCAGCGAATGATGGCGATCTTCTTGTGCAGGCGCTTCACGAGCCACGACAAGGCATAACACATGATGAAGTAGACGACGGCTGCGAGCAGGTAGGCCTCGATCGGACGGCCGAAGTTCTTGCCTGCGGTCTCGAAGCCCTTGAGCATGTCGTAGGCACCGATGGCGTAGACCAGCGAGGTGTCCTGGAACAGGATGATGGTCTGCGTGAGCAGCACCGGCAGCATGTTGCGGAACGCCTGCGGCAGCACCACCAGGCGCATGTTCTGGCCGTAGGTCATGCCCACCGCCTGGCCCGCATTCACCTGGCCGCGCGGGATCGACTGGATGCCCGCGCGCATGATCTCGCTGAAGTAAGCGGCCTCGAACGCGACGAAGGTGATCACGGCCGAGATTTCGGAGCGGTAGTTCGAGCCGAGCGAGCCGAACAGCGAATAGAACGACGCCGGCACGAGCAGGAAGAACCACAGGATCACCATCACCAGCGGAATGCTGCGCATGCCGTTGACGTAGATGGCGGCGGGCGTGTCCAGCCACTTCTTGCCCGACAGCCGCATGAGCGCCAGGATCGTGCCGAAGATCACGCCGCCGATGGTGGCCACCACCGTCAGCATGATGCTGAAGTAGAAGCCCTTGACGACGAAGTTGCTGATGACGTCCCAGTTGTAGAACGACAGGTCGAGATTCATGGTGCCTCCTGCCGGGCCGTCCCAAAGGAGGCGCGCGCCCCCTCGAAGGGCAGTGAAACGGCGTGGCCGCGAAGGTGGGGGTACGTCATGTCAATGACCTCCGCCGCCAGCACTGGCCGAAACGATGAAGCCCGGCACGCGGGTCTTCTTCTCGATGAATGCCATGAGCCGGTTGATCGCCAGGGCCGACACCACGTAGCACGCCGTCACCGCCAGGTAGACCTCGATGCCGCGCGAGGTTTCTTCCTGCGCCTGCATCGCGAACATGGTGAGCTCGGTGACCGACACGGCGAACGCGACGGACGAGTTCTTGAAGATGTTCATCGTCTCGCTCGTGAGCGGCGGGATGATGATGCGGTAGGCCATCGGCAGGATCACGTAGCGGTAGTACTGCGTGGTGGTGAAGCCCACCGCCATGCCCGCATAGCGCTGGCCCTTGGGCAGCGCCTGGATGCCCGAGCGCACCTGCTCGGCGATACGTGCCGAGGTGAAGAAGCCCAGCGCCAGCACCACCAGGATGAAGCTCGGCACGCCCTTCATCACCGGGATCAGCGCCGGAATGACGTGATACCAGAGGAAGATCTGCACCAGCAGCGGGATGTTGCGAAAGAGCTCCACCCATGCATTGCCGAACCGCACCAGCCACGGGCTGTCGGGCAGCGTGCGGATGATGCCGATCAGCGAGCCCAGCACGAGCGCCACGACCAGCGCCAGCAGTGCCACGGACACCGTCCAGCCCCAGGCCGAGAGCATCCATTGCCAGTAGGTCGGATAGTCCCCACCCGGGTCCTGCAGGAACACCTGCCAATCCCAGTTTCCCATTTCTTACTCCTTCACCGTCTTCGACAAAACCGTCCCTTGAAAAGAAACGCCCACCGCGAAAGGTGGGCGTCATTCACGCAGCGACGCGTGCTTATTCCTTGGTGACGTACTCTTCCGCGGGCTTGTCGTTCGGGTTGGCCCAGGCGTTCTTGGTGGCTTCGCCCAGCGGCAGGTTGATCACGACGTTGGCCGGGGGAATCGGCTTCAGGAACCACTTGTCATAGAGCTTGGTCAGCTCGCCCGACTTGGCCTGTGCCTTGATGCTGTCGTCCACGGCCTTCTTGAAGGCCGGGTCGTCCTTGCGGATCATGATGGCGATGGGTTCCACGGCCAGCACGTCGTTCAGGATCTTGTAGTCCTTGGGCGACTTCGACTTGGCGGCCAGCGCGGCCAGGATCGAGCCGTCCATCACGAACGCGTCGGCACGGCCGGTTTCCAGCAGCAGGAAGCTGTCGGAATGGTCCTTGCCGTAGACCTCCTTGAAGGTCAGGTTCTCGGCGCGCTTTTGCTTGCGCACGGTCTGCAGCGGCGTGGTGCCGGTGGTGGTGGCAACCGTCTTGTCCTTCAGGTCGGCCAGCGAGTTGATGCCCGAGTTGGCCTTCACGACGATCTTGGTTTCTTCGACGTAGGTGGTCACGCCGAAAGCCACGTCCTTCTGGCGGGTGGCGTTGTTGGTGGTCGAGCCGCACTCGATGTCCACGGTGCCGTTCTGCACGAGGGGAATGCGGTTCTGCGAGGTGACGGGCTGGTACTTGACTTCGAGCTTCTTGCCAGCGGCCTTCTCCAGGTCCTTGATGATGTTGGCGCAGACGTCGTAGTGGAAGCCGGTGTACTGGCCGTTGCCCAGCGTGTACGACAGGCCCGACGATTCACGCACGCCTTCGGTGATGGTGCCCGAGGCCTTGATCTTGGCCAGGGTGTCATTGGCCTGAGCGAAGGCGCCGCTGGTGGCGAGCGCCGCGATTGCCAATGCCATTGCTTGTTTTTTCATGCAGAAAACTCCTGAGGGTGACTGAAACAGATACAACGAAATTCTAGACATTCATATTTTGCGTGATACCCGGACCAACCCGGTGCATCCGGGGGGCATCCCGCCGTGCATTGCACCGGCCGCGCGCATTGGGGCGCCAGCCTGGTGCGATCCTGCCTCCTGGCATTGTCCGACTTTCACTAAGCAGCCTTTGTGCCCGAAGGCTCGGCAGCCGGGGGAACCGGTGCGGCGGACAGGCGTACCGGCTGCGTGAGGTTCTCGGGCACGAGCAGCGCCTCCATCTCGGCGCGCGTCATGATCCCGAGCGACTCGGCCACCAGGTCGATGGGCCCGCCGGTGGCCAGCGCGGTCTTGGCGATGAGCGCGGCCTTCTCGTAGCCGATGAGCGGATTGAGCGCGGTGACCAGCGTGACCGACTCGCGCACCCGCTTGGCCAGGAACTCGCGGTTGGCCTCGATGCCGTCCACGCAATTGACCTGCAGCGTGTTGCAGGCGTTGCTAAGGTGCTTGATGCTCTTGAAAAGGCTCCAGCCCATGATCGGCTCGAAGGCATTGAGCTGCAGCTGGCCGGCCTCGGACGCCATCGTGACGGTGATGTCGTTGCCGATCACCTCGAAGGCCACCTGGTTCATCACTTCCGGGATCACCGGGTTGACCTTGCCCGGCATGATCGAGGAGCCCGCCTGCCGCGCGGGCAGCCGGATCTCGCCGAAGCCGGCCTGCGGGCCGCTGGAGAGCAGGCGCAGGTCGTTGCAGGTCTTGCTGAGCTTGGTGGCCACGCGCTTCAACACGCCCGACAGCTGCACGAAGGCGCCCGTGTCCTGCGTGGCCTCGATGAGGTTGGCCGCCTGCTTCAACGGCACGCCGGTCTGCTCGGCCAGGTACTGGCAGGCGAGGTTGGCATAGCCGTGCGGCGCGTTGATGCCGGTGCCGATGGCGGTGGCGCCGAGGTTGATTTCCTCGATGAGCGCACGCGCTTCACCGAGCCGGGCCTCGTCCTCGCCGATCATGATCGCGTAGGTCAGGAACTCCTGGCCCAGCGTCATCGGCACGGCGTCCTGCAGCTGGGTGCGGCCGATCTTCAGGATGTCCTTGAACTCGAGCGCCTTGGCCTCGAAGCTGCGGCGCAGCGCGGCCATGGCTTCGAGCAGCTTGCCGATGGCGAACCACAGCGCCAGGCGCACCGCCGTGGGGTACACGTCGTTGGTGCTCTGCGAGGCGTTGACGTGGTCGTTGGGGTGCAGCACGTCGTAGCGCGCCTTCTCGTGGCCGAGCTTTTCGAGCGCGAGGTTGCAGATCACCTCGTTGGCGTTCATGTTGGTCGAGGTGCCGGCGCCGCCCTGGATCACGTCGACCACGAACTCGTCGAGCAGCTTGCCCTCGATGAGGTCCTCGCAGGCCAGGATGATCGCGGCGGCGCGGTCGCGGTCGATCGCTCCCAGGTCGGCATTGGCGCGGGTGGCGGCCTTCTTCACATAGGCCAGCGCACGAATGAGGTCGGGCATGGCCGAGATGCGGGTGCCGGAGATGGCGAAGTTCTCGACGGCGCGCGCCGTGTGCACGCCCCAGTAGGCGGCGGCGGGAATCTGCTTCTCGCCGAGGAAGTCGTGTTCGGTCCGGAAATTGGAGCTCATACGGGGTTCCTCGGCTTAAAAAAAAGCACGCGAGTGGCGCGTGCCGGGAAGGCTGCTGTGACAGCGGTGAAAAACTGCCGCGACTGTAGTACTGCGGTGCTCATGGCGCCAATGCTGAATCCGGGGGGCCCTATGCGCGGCATTTATAGATTGTGCAGCGCACAAATCCGGTGTCAGCGTGTCGCCGGCTGGGTGCCGACAAGGTAAGACCAGAGCGCGTCGGCCGTGCGCTTGGGCTGGATGCCCTCGGACACCGCCGCGACCTTGGCGGACCGGCCGTTGCCGGTCTTCACCGGCGCCGGGGCGCTCGGCCGCTCGCGGTAGGCACGGATTTCCATCGTCGCCTCCAGGCTGTCGATCTCGGGCGGCAGCGCGCTCACGAGCTTGCGGGCCTTGATCTCCTTGCGCACCGCGCTCTGCGGGAGGAAGGCGATGCCGTGGCCTTCGAGCGCCATGACCTTCAGGCCCTCGGCCATGTCGGTCTCGTAGACCCGGTCCAGGTGGATGGCCGTGCCCGATTCCTTCAGCAACTGGTCGACCACACGGCCCAGGTAGGCGCCGGGCGCATAGCCCAGGTAGGGCAGCGGCTGGCCCGGGCGGCCCGGCAGCCGGAAGCGCGGCGCGCCGTCGGCATCGGCCTTGACCCAAGGGGCCACGGTTTCCTCGCCCAGGCTCACCATTTCGTACTTGTTGTTGTCCAGCTGCAGCGGCTGCGAGGGGTGGTGGTAGGCGATCAGCAGGTCGCAGCTGCCCTCGACCAGCCGCAGCACCGCGTCGTGCACGTTGAGCGCGATGAGCCGGCTCTTGATCGGCCCGAAGTGCTCGCGCAGGCTGGTCACCCACGAGGGAAAGAAGGTGAAGGCCAGCGTGTGCGGCACGGCGATCTCGATCACGTCCTGCCCGGCGGCCGAGTGGCCGCGCAGCATGGCCCGGGTGCTCTGCAGCGACTGCAGCATCTCGATGGCCTGGCTGTAGAGCGTCTGGCCCGCGGGCGTGAGGCGTGTGGGGTAGGAGCTGCGATCCACGAGGTCGGTGCCGGCCCAGCCTTCGAGTGCCTGGATGCGGCGGGAGAACGCGGGCTGCGTCACGTGCCTCAACTGGGCCGAGCGGCTGAAGCTGCGGGTCTCCGCCAAGCTGATGAAGTCTTCAAGCCACTTTGTTTCCATGAGTGACGATTATGCGAGCGCCGCGCCATACTGGGCGCCCCCTCCTTTTCCCGCATCCGCACATGCCTTCAGACGACCTGCTCGACCTCAGCGCCACCGCGCTCTCGCGCCGCATCGCAACCCGCGACGTGTCCTGCCATGAACTCATGCGGGCCTCGCTGGCCCGCATCGAGGCGCTGAACCCGCGCTTCAATGCCATCGTCTCGCTGCGGGAGCCCGCGCAGTTGCTGGCCGAAGCCGGCGAGCGCGACGCCGAACTGGCGCGCGGCGAACGGCGCGGCTGGATGCACGGCTTTCCGCTCGCGGTGAAGGACCTGAGCCATGCCGCCGGGCTGCCCACCTCGATGGGCTCGCCCCTTTCCCCGCGCTCGCCTGCGCGTGCCGACAGCCTCCACGTCGCCCGCGCACGCGCGGCCGGCGCCATCGTCATCGGCAAGACCAACACGCCCGAGTTCGGCCTCGGCTCGCACACCTACAACACGGTGTTCGGCATCACCCGCAACGCCTATGCGCCCGAGCGCAGCGCGGGCGGCAGCAGCGGCGGCGCGGCCGTGGCGCTGGCCCTGGGCATGCTGCCGGTGGCCGACGGCAGCGACATGATGGGGTCTCTCCGCAACCCCGCCGCCTTCAACAATGTGATCGGCATGCGGCCCTCGCGCGGCCGCGTGCCCGGCGATCCGGAGCAGGAACTGTTCTTCCAGCAGCTGAGCACCGAAGGCCCGATGGCCCGCACGGTGGAAGACACGGCGCGGCTGCTCGCGGTGCAGTCGGGCTTCGACGGGCGCGTGCCGCTCTCGTCGCCCCATGCCCTGCCCTCGCCCGATGACATCGCGCTCGATGGCGACGGCAAGGGCCTCTGCATCGGCTGGCTCGGCAGCATCTGGCCCGACCTGCCGCTCGCGCCCGGCATCCGCGAACTCGGGGAGAAGGCGCTCGACACCTTTCGCACCATCGGCTGCGAGGTCGAGCCCTGCACGCTCGACGTGCCGCGCGAGCACAACTGGAGCGCGTGGCTGCGGCTGCGGCAGCTGCTGGTCGGCGGCAAGCTCGGTGCGTACCTGAGCGATCCGAAGCTGTTCGCGCAATTGAAGCCCGAGGCGCAATGGGAAATCGAGCAGAGCCAGCACCTGGATGCGGCCTCGCTGTACCAGGCTTCGCTCTATCGCTCGAACGTGTACCGCGCGTTCCTGAAGCTCTTCGAGCGCTTCGATTTCGTCGTGGCGCCGACCGCGCAGGTCTTTCCGTTCGACGCCGAATTGCACTGGCCCGCCGAAGTGAATGGCGTGAAGAGCGACACCTATCACCGCTGGATGGAGATCGTCACGCCGTTCACGCTGGCCGGTCTGCCGACGCTGAATGTGCGCGCCGGCTTCGGCGAAGGCGGTTTGCCGATGGGCCTGCAGCTCGCCGGGCCGATCCACTCGGACCTGGACGTGCTGCGGCTCGGGCATGCGTATGACCAGGCCTGCGGCTGGGGAGCGCAGCGCCCTCCGGCCTTGGCTTGACTCCCTCTCCCGCTGGGGGAGGGTTGGGGTGGGGGCAAGCGGCCGCCGATCGAGCGCTGCCTGCATTGCAAGCGCCGTCTGTCCCCATCCCCACCTTCCCCCAGGGGGGGAAGGCACAAGACCTTCAGATCGGCGTCAAGACACCGCGCCCCGCGAAGTGCCCTTGGGCATTCGCGAGGAAATGGTCCACCGACTTCTGCGTCGCCTCGGGCGACCAGCCGGCCATGTGCGGCGTGAGCAGGACGTTGTCCAGGCCCACGAGCGGTTCGGGCCGCTTGGGTTCGCTCTCGTAGACATCGACCCCGGCGCCCGCGATGCGGTGCTCGCGCAACGCGGCGCCCAGCGCCTCGGTGTCGACCACGCTGCCGCGGCCGATGCTCACGAGATAGCCCTCGGGCCCCAGCGCATCGAGCACTTCGGCGTTGACCAGGTGCCTGGTCGCGGGCCCGCCCGGCGCGGCAAGGATGAGGAAATCCGCCCAGCCCGCGAGCGACTTCAGGTCATCGAAGTAGCGGTGCGTCGCGCCTTCGCGCGGCTTCCTGTTGTGATAGCCGATCTCCATGTCGAACGCGGCGGCGCGCTTGGCGATCTTCTGGCCGATGGTGCCCAGGCCCAGGATGCCGAGCTTCTTGCCCGACACGTTGGCCGGCTGCGGGATGGCCTCGCGCCACACGCCTTCGCGGCACAGCCGGTCGAGCTTGCGGAACTCGCGCACGATGCCGATGAGCAAGCCGAACGCGTGGTCGGCCACGCAGTCGTCGTTGGTGCCTGCGCCGTTGGCGGTCACGATGCCGCGCGCACGCGTCGTCTCGAGCGGCACGCCTTCATAGCCCGCGCCCAGGCAGCAGATCAGCTCCACGGCCGGCATGGCCGCGATTTCCTCGGGGGTGATACCGATCACGCCGATGGTCAGCACCGCGCGGAATGCCTTGCCGTGCTCGGCAATGGCGGCGGCGCGCGCGACGGCGTCGAAGGCGTAGGTCGCGTCGTAGACAGCGGCAATCTGGGCCTGGTGGGCGCTCGAGAGGCTGTTGAGCACCAGCAGGGGAATCTTGGTCGACACGTCTGAACTCCTGGTTCGATAAGGAAAGGGTGGAATGATCGGGCTAGAGCAAGGGCGCTGCTTCGCTTTTCTGCAAAGCCCACATCTGGGCGTAGCGGCCTTGCCTTGCAAGCAGCTCGGCGTGCGTGCCGCGCTCGACGATCACGCCGGATTCGAGCACCAGGATCTCGTGCGCATCGACCACGGTCGACAGGCGGTGCGCGATGACCAGCGTGGTCTTGTCCTGCGCCGCGCTCTTGAGTTCCGACTGGATGGCACGCTCGTTGGCCGAGTCGAGCGCCGAGGTGGCCTCGTCGAAGATCACGATCGGCGGGTTCTTCAAGAGCGTGCGCGCAATGGCCACGCGCTGCTTCTCGCCGCCCGAGAGCTTGAGCCCGCGCTCGCCCACGGTCGTCTCGTAGCCCGCGGGCGTGGCCGAGATGAAGTCGTGGATGCGCGCGGCCCGCGCTGCGCCTTCCACCTCTTCACGGCTCGCGCCGGGCCTGCCGTACGCGATGTTGTATTCGACCGTGTCGTTGAACAGCACCGTGTCCTGCGGCACGATGCCGATCGCGCGGCGAACGCTGGACTGGGTGACTTCGCGGATGTCCTCGCCGCCGATGGTGATGCGCCCCTGCTGCACGTCGTAGAAGCGATAGAGCAGCCGCGCCAGCGTGGACTTGCCCGAGCCCGAAGGGCCGACCACGGCCACCGTCTTGCCGGCCGGAATCTCGAAGCTCACATGCTTGAGGATGGGACGTGCGGCTTCGTAGGCAAAGCTCACGTCCTCGAAGCGGATGGTGGAGTCGACGCCGGCCAGGGGCTCTGCCGTGGGCGCATCGCGCACCTCGCGCTCCTTCTCCATCAGCACGAACATCTTGTCCAGGTCGGTCAGGCTCTGCTTGATCTCGCGGTAGATCACGCCCAGGAAATTGAGCGGAATGTACAGCTGGATCATGAAGGCGTTGACCATCACCAGGTCGCCCAGCGTCATGCGCCCTTCGACCACGCCCGAGGTGGCGCGCCACAGCATCAGCACCAGGCTGATGGCGATCAACAGCTGCTGCCCGGTGTTGAGCATGCTCAGCGTGCGCTGGCTCTTGATGGCGGCCTTGCGGTAGCGGTCCAGGCTCGCGTCGTAGCGCTTCGCCTCGAACTCCTCGTTGTTGAAGTACTTGACCGTCTCGTAGTTCAAGAGCGAATCGACCGCGCGGCTCTGGGCCGTCGAGTCGAGTTCGTTCATGGTCTTGCGGAACTGGGTGCGCCACTCGGTCACGGTCACCGTGAAGGTGATGTAGAGCACCAGCGCGGCGGCCGTGATCCAGACGAACAGCGAGTCGAACTTCACCCCCAGGATCGTGAGCACCAGCACCAGCTCGATGATGGTGGGCACGATGCTGTAGAGCGACATCGAGATGAGCGAATGCACGCCGCGCGTGCCGCGCTCGATGTCGCGGGTCATGCCGCCGGTCTGGCGCTCCAGGTGAAAGCGCAGGCTCAGCGCGTGCAGGTGGCCGAACACCTCCAGCGCGATCTGGCGCGCCGTGCCCTCGGTGGCCTTGGCGAAGATCAGCTCGCGCAGCTCGCCGAAGAGCGCGGTCGAAAACCGCAGCAGCCCGTAAGCCAGCAAGAGCCCGATGGGCACGATCAGGAGCGCCTGCGCCATGTCCGGCTTGGGCGTCATCGTGTCCACGAGGTTCTTCAGCAGCACCGGCACGCCCACGTTGGCCACCTTGGCGCCCACCATGAATGCGAGCGCGGCCATCACGCGCCACTTGTACTGCCAGAGATAGGGAAAGAGCCGGCGCAGCGTCGCCCAGTCGGAGCGGTCGCTTTTCGCCGGCGGGTGGTCGGAGACGGTGAGGGAGGGAGAGGAGGGAGAAATGGCTTCACCACTGCGGCGCATGAGGGACAATCGTGGTTGTTGTTTGTTGCAGATTGTGCCCATGTCCGATACTTCCAGTGCCGCCGCCGCAGCCACCCTCAAAAGCCTGCCCACCGACATGGAGCTGGTGCTCAAGGTCATCCCGATGCCGGCCGACTGCAACGCCAACGGCGACATCTTCGGCGGCTGGGTCATGGCCCAGTGCGACCTGGCCGGCTCTGTGATCCCCGCGCGCTACGCCAAGGGCCGGCAGGCCACGGTGGCGGTCAACGAGTTCATCTTCAAGCAGCCGGTGCGCCTGGGCGACATCCTCTCGTTCTATTCGAAGCTGGTGCGCATCGGGCGCACCTCGGTCACGGTGACGGTCGAGGTGTTCGCCGAGCGCTTCCGGGCGCAGGGCGAATACATCAAGGTGACGCAGGCCACGTTCACCTACGTGGCGATCGACGACAACGGCCGTCCGCGCGTCATCGAGCAGCAGCCCTGAACCACGGGCTGCGGGCTCTCAGACGCCCGGGTCGCGCACCCGCTCGAAGCGCTCGAACTCGCGATTGACCCAGCGCCCGTCGCGCCGCTCGGTGCGGCGGATGTAGACGGTCTGCACGATGTCGCGCGTGTGGGCGTCGATCTCGATCGGGCCGCGCGGGCTCTCGAACTTCAGGCCCCGGAAGGCATCGACCAGCCGCTCTCCACTGGCATTGCCGCGGGCCGAGGGCGAAGTCATCGCGGCATCGATGGCCGCGAGCGCATCGTGCGCCGCCACCGCGAAATAGCCCGGCCGCAAATGGCTGCCGTACGCCGTCTCGAAGACGCCCGTGAAGCGGCGGTTGGCCGGCGATTCATGGACGAACGAGTAGTGGTGGCTGGTGACGAGCCCGTCGGCCAGTTCGCCGATGCCTTCCAGGTAGTGGTCGTCGGTGGCATCGCCGGTCGCGAGCAGGCGGATGCCGGTGTCGGCCATGCCGCGGTCGCGCCAGAACTTCAGGAACGTCGCCGGCATCTGCCCCGAGGGCAGGAAGAAGAACACCGCCTGCGGCTTGAGCTCGCGCAGCCGCAGCATGTAGGCCGAGTAATCGAGCGTGTTGAGCGGCACCCGCAGCATCGCGCCGACCTGCCCGCCGCCGGCGGTGATGCCCGCGACGAAGGCGCTTTCGGCATCGACGCCCGAGGCGTAGTCGGCCACCACGGTGCAGACGTCGCGCAGGCCCTGCTGCAGCGCCCAGCGCGCGAGCGGCAGCGTGACCTGGGCGATGGTGAACGACAGCCGCACGGCATAGGGACAGCGCGCCGTGATGCCCGAAGACGCCGCGTTCATCACCACCAGCGGCAGCTTCGCCTGCGCGGCGATGGTGCCGACGGCATACGCGTTGGAACTGAAGTCCAGGCCGGTGAGCAGATCGACGCGCTCGTTCTCCACGAGGTCCTGCGCCTGGCGGCGCGCCTGCTCGGGCGCACTGCCCGGCACGTCGCGGCGCAGCAGTTCGACCGGGCGCCCCGCGATCTGCTGGTTGTGCGCGGCCAGCCAGACCGACATGCCGGCATCGAACTGACGCCCCCCGCCCGCATAGGGGCCGGACCAGGAACCGATGACGCCGATGCGCAGCGGGCGAACCCGCGCCAGGACCACCGAAGGCGCCGCCAGGGTGCCCGCAAGCAAGCCCAAAGTACGCCTGCGCGCGAGGTCGAATGCTACTTTTTCAGTAGCATCACGTGCCCGCTGGCCGGGCGTTTCAAGCGGTCTTGTCTCGAAAACTTGCACGGCGGACAGTGTAAGCGGGCACTGTCCGCGGGCCAACGCGGGAGGAACCCTCAGACCTTCGAGAAATCGGGCTTGCGCTTCTCCATGAAGGCGCCGAAAGCCTCCTTGGCAGCGGGTTCGCGCAGCATGCGGCCGAAGCTCGCGCCCTCTTCGCCCATGCGCTCGAGCACGGCGGGCAGTTGCGCCTTTTTCAGCAGGCGCTTGGTCTCGACCAGCGCGGTCAGCGGCTTGGCCGCGAGCTTGCGGGCCTGCGTCTGCGCGATCCCGTTGGCTTCGGTTGGCGGCACCACGCGGTTGACCAGGCCCACTTCGAGCGCGGCCTCGGCCATGAAAGGTTCGCCCAGCAGCAGCGCCTCGGCCGCGCGGTGGTAGCCCAGCATCTGCGGCACCAGGAGGCTCGACGCCGCTTCGGGGCACAGGCCCAGGTTCACGAAGGGCATCGAGAAGGCCGCGTTGTCGCCCGCATAGACAAGGTCGCAATGGAACAGCATCGTGGTGCCGATGCCCACGGCCGGGCCGCAGACGGCCGCAACGATGGGCTTGGGGAAGGTCGCGATGCCGCGCAGGAACCGGAACACCGGCGAGTCCTGGGTGGCGGGCGGCGCGTTGAGGAAATCGCCGATGTCGTTGCCGGCGCTGAAGATCGTCGGGTCGCCCTGGATCAGCACGCAGCGCACGGCCGCTTCGCTCTCGGCCGTGGCCAGCGCATCGGCCAGCGCGGCGTACATGCTGCCGGTGATCGAGTTCTTCTTGTCGACGCGGTTGAAGGTGATGGTCATCACACCGGCTTCGGTGTGGACGAGGATGTCGCTCATGGGAATGGTCCTTGGATAAAAAGCGTGCCCGCGCTCAGGCGGCCACCAGTGCTTCGCGCACGAAATCGAGACGGTCCTGGCCCCAGAACATCTGGTCGCCGACGAACATGGTGGGCGCGCCGAACACGCCGCGCTCCACCGCTTCCTGCGTGACGGCCTTGAGGCGGTCCTTCGTCTCCTGCGCGCCGGCCAGCGCGAGCAAGGCGCCGGCGTCGAAGCCCGCATTCTGCAAGACGGCGCCGACCGTCGCCGGGTCGTTCAGGTTCTGCGGCTCGACCCACATCGCGTGGTAGATCGCATCGACGTACGCGCCGAAGCGTTCGGGCTCCTTCACCTGCATGCCGGTGGCGCCGCGCATCAGCAGCAGCGTGTTGATCGGGAAGTGCGGGTTGTGCACGAACGGCACGCCGTAGCGTTTGGCGAAGCGCTTCAGGTCGACGTTCATGTACGGGCCCTTGGGCTTGATCTCCGCGGGCGAATGGTTGCCGGTGGCCTGGAACACGCCGCCCAGCAGCATGGGTTTCCACACCAGCTCGGCGCCCGTATCGGCGCATACGTGCGGCAACTGCGTTGCGGCCAGGTAGGCGGCGGGGCTGCCGAAATCGAAATAGAACTCGACGGTCTTTGTCATGGGTGTCTCCACATCTTCGAATTCTTCAGAATTTTTCGGACCACGGGCGCAGGTCGAGCTCGTGCGTCCATGCGTCGCGCGGCTGCGCATGCAGCATCCAGTAGCTGTCGGCGATGTGGTCCGGATTCAGGATGCCGTCGCTCTCTTTCAGCGCATAGCGCTCGGGGAAGTTGCTGCGGATGAATTCGGTGTCGATCGCCCCGTCGACCACCACGTGCGCGACATGAATGCCTTGCGGCCCCAGCTCGCGTGCCATCGATTGGGCCAGCGCGCGCAGCGCCATCTTCGCGCCCGAGAACGCACCGAAGTTCGCGGCGCCGCGCAGCGAGGCCGTGGCACCGGTGAAGATGATCGTGCCGCGATGCCCGCCCTTGGGCACCTCGCGCGCCACCATGCGCCTGGCCACTTCGCGCCCGTTCAGGAAGCCCGAGAAGCAGGCCATCTCCCACACCTTGAAGTATTTGCGCGCGGTCTCCGTGAGGATGCTCTCGGGCACGTTGGCGCCGATGTTGAACACCATCACCTCGATCGGGCCGACCGTCGATTCGATCTCTTCGATGAGCGCAACCACTTCTTCTTCCTTGCGTGCATCGCAAGCGAACGCATGGGCGCGGCCGCCATCGGCCTCGATCTGCGCGACCAGCGGTTGCAGCTTGTCCAGGCTGCGTCGCGTGACGCAGGCGGCGTAGCCTTCGCGCGCGAAACGGCGGGCGATGGCGCCGCCGGTGGCATCGCCTGCGCCGACGATGAGAGCAGCTTTCTGCAGAGCGGCCATTTCTATTCCTTGTAGTAAACGATCTGGTTGGAGGTGGCGAGGAGCACGCCCTTCTCGCTCCACAGATGCGCCGTCTGGTCGAAGAAGCCGTTGAAGAACTGCTGCCCCGCCGCGCGGCCCAGCAGGTAGCCGGTGCCGACCTCGGCCAGTTGCTCCGGTCCGGCGTGGAAGTAGGTGGTGATCGACACCGTGCCCGCCGGCACATGCTTCGCGCGGCGTAGCCAGACGCGCGGATAGAACATGTCGCTCATCGCGGCAAGCGAGGGAAAGTCCAGTGGCCGCGGCTGGGCGTCGCGCAGCCAGATGCGGGTCTCGCTGTGCTGCAGGTTGCCGTCCCACTTCGCGGGGATGCCGCCGCTGAACGGGCGCATCTCGTACTGGTCGACCCAGGCCACGCCGGATGGGCCGATGCTCATGCGCTCGACCGTCCCGGGCGCAGGCGCCTCGGGCATCGGCATGTCGCTCTCGCCCCAGGTGTCGCGGCGCGCGGCCGTCACCACGGTGGCGGTGGTGGTCATGTTCGGTGCGCCGCTCGCGCCGGCCTGGGTGATCTGCACGGTCCAGTGCTGCGTCGACCGGTTGGTGCGCACGGCCGTGGCCTGGATGTCGAACGCGCCCGCCTCGAGCGCCGCCGCGTAGTTGACGGTCAGCGCGATCGGCGTGCCGAGCAGGTCGGGATGCCGCAGCACCGCCTGCAGCACGAGGGCCGCGGTGGTGCCGCCGAAGGGACCGACCATGTTCCAGTAGTCGGGGCTGGTCATGCCCGTGAAGTGGCCCACGCGGATGTCGCTGTGGTGCAGGGCCAGGGCTTTGTCGAAGGGGTGTTGCGTGCTGCTCATGGTGCTTGCAGTGTGCCTCCGGAGGATGGCGTCACGCAGTCGTGTGCGGGACGTTGGCGTGCTGCACTGCAGTAGGTGCGGTAAGTGCAGCGAGCCGGTGCAGCTTGTCGACCATGCTCGGCCAGAGGCTCTGGCTGAACTGCTCGCGAAAGAAGCCGAAGTGGCCGATGCGCCGCGCCTGCACATCGGCCGGCGCGATGCGCTCGACCGCGCTCGGCGCGCCCGCGTAGAAGCTCAGCAGGCTCTCGGTACCCGCGAGCGTCATGAGTTCATCGTCGGTGATCGACAGCGCAAGCACCGGGAATCGCACGCGGCCGTAGCTCTGCAGGGCGGTCTCGCCCTCGGCGCCGACGCTGTAGCGCGGGTTCAGGCACCAGCGCCGCCATTGCAGGATCACGCCACGCGGCAGGTCGCCCACCTTCTTCAACTTGCGTCCGGGGAAGTAGCCGCAGAGCCGCGTGACCAGCGGCACGAGCACGAACCAGAAATACAGGATGCTGCGCCGCAGCTTCGGCGCGTTCTCGCGCCAGTAGCCGCTGCCGGCCGCGATGCTCACGAGGCCCGCGACCTGCTCGGGTCGCTGCAGGAAGCCCGGCAGCTGCGCGCCGAGGCTGTGGCCCAGCAGGTAGAGCGGTTCATCCGGCAGCGCGGCCTTGGCGGTGTCGATCACCGCTTCGTAGTCGCGTGCCCAGTCGAACAGGTCGGCCTTGAAGCCGCGCAGCGGCGCACCGCCGCGCGAGTCGCCCGAACCGCGGTAGTCGAAGGTCCAGACGCGCAGGCCCTGCTGTGCGAGCCATTGCGCGAAGGGTTCGTAGAACGACTGGCGCACGCCCATGGCGCCGCCGATCACGATGCTGGCGCGCGGCGCACCGGCGGGCTCGTAGCGGCGCACCGCCACCGCCATACCGCCATCGACCGCAAGCTGCTGCGTCTGCATGAAGTTGTCTCCTTCGTTGCGCCGACACGCGTTGCGGTGTCTTGCGCGTTGCCGATCAGACGCGTTCGAAGATCCCGGCAGCGCCCTGCCCCATGCCCACGCACATCGTGACCATGCCGTACTTCAGGTTCTCGCGGCGCAGCGCATGCACCACGGTCGCCGCGCGGATCGCGCCGGTCGCGCCGAGCGGATGGCCCAGCGCGATCGCGCCGCCCATCGGGTTGACCTTCGACGGATCGAGCCCCAGCGTGTTGATCACCGCGAGCGATTGCGCGGCGAAGGCTTCGTTGAGCTCGAACCAGTCGATGTCCTCGTGCTTCAGGCCCGCATAGCGCAGCGCCGCCGGGATCGCCTCGATCGGGCCGATGCCCATGATGTGCGGCGGCACGCCCTTGCTCGCGAAGCTCACGAAGCGCGCGAGCGGCGTGAGGCCGTATTGCTTGACGGCCTTCTCGCTCGCCAGGATCAGCGCGCCCGCGCCGTCCGAGGTCTGCGAGCTGTTGCCGGCCGTCACGGTGCCGCGCGCGGCGAACACGGTGCGCAGCTTGGCCAGACCTTCGATGCTGGTGTCGGGGCGCGCGCCTTCGTCGAGGTTCACCGTGCGGGTCTTGGCGATCGACTCGCCGGTGGCGAGGTCCGGCGTGCGGTCGGTCACTTCGATGGGCGTGATCTCGTCGGCGAACTTGCCGGCCTTCTGCGCGGCCAATGCCTTCTGGTGCGAGGCGAGCGCAAACTCGTCCTGCGCCTCGCGGCTCACCTTCCACTGCTGCGCGACCTTCTCGGCCGTGAGGCCCATGCCGTAGGCAATGCCGACATCTCCTTCGCGCTCGAAGATCGAAGGCGACAGCGACGGCGAATTGCCCATCATCGGCACCATGCTCATGCTCTCCACGCCGGCCGCGATCATCACGTCGGCCTCGCCGACGCGGATGCGGTCGGCGGCCATCTGCACGGCAGAAAGACCCGAGGCGCAGAAGCGGTTGACGGTGATGCCGCCGATGCTGGTCGGAAGACCCGCCAGCACCGCGCCGATACGTGCGACGTTCAGGCCCTGTTGCGATTCGGGAATCGCGCAGCCGCAGATGATGTCTTCGATGGCCTTGGGGTCCAGGCCGGGCACCGCGGCGAGCGCCGCCTTCAGCGTGGTCGCGAGCAGGTCGTCGGGGCGGTAGTTGCGAAAGTAGCCGCGGTGCGACTTGCCGATGGGGGTGCGGGTGGCGGAGACGATGTAGGCGTCTTGTACTTGCTTGCTCATGAAATCTGTCCTTAGTTGCGCACGGGCTTGCCGGTGCTGAGCATCCCCATGATCCGCTCCTGCGTCTTGGGGTGCACGATGAGCGAGCAGAACGCCTTGCGCTCCAGCGTCATCAGGTATTCCTCGGTCACGAGCGAGCCGGCGTCCACGTCGCCGCCGGTCACCACGTTCGCGATCAGGCTGGCGATGTGGAAGTCGTGCGCGCTGATGAAGCCGCCGTCGCGCATGTTCACCAGTTGCCCCTTGATCGTCGCGGCGCCGCTGCGGCCCGCCACGCGGAAGGTGCGGCGCAGCGGTGCGCGGTAGCTGGCGTCGGCCATCGCCCTGGCCTGCTGCAGCGCGACGTAGAGCAGCTCGTCCTTGTTCGGCACGATGACGTCGCTGTCGAGCAGGTAGCCCAGCTTCTTCGAATCGAGCGCGCCGGTGCCGACCTTGGCCATCGCCGCGGCGGTGAAGCCTTCGGTGAGGAACGGCAACAGGTCGGTGCCCGTCGAGGCCGATGCATTCTCTGCGGCGCGACGCGCGATGTAGGTCAGGCCGCCCGCGCCAGGGATCAGCCCCACGCCGACTTCGACCAGGCCGATGTAGCTTTCCATCGCCACAACGCGCTTGGACGAATACACAGCCAGTTCGCAGCCGCCACCCAGCGCCAGGCCGCGCACGGCCGACACGACCGGAACGCTCGCATAGCGGATCTTGAGCATCACGTTCTGCAGCTCTTCTTCCGCACCTTCGACCGCGCCGATGCCTGCGACCACGAAGGCCGGCAGCATCGCCTGCAGGTCGGCGCCGACCGAGAACATCTCGTCGGGCGACCAGATCACCAGGCCCTTGTATTCGGCCTCGGCCAGATCGACCGCAGCGCCCAGTGCTTCGGCCACGTCGGGGCTGATGGCGTGCATCTTCGAGTGGATGCTCGCGATCAGCACTTCGCCGTCCAGCGTCCAGACGCGCACATCGCCTTCGTCGCTGATCGTCGTGCCGGCGGTGTTGGCATCGGCCGCGTTCGCGCCGAGCACGCTTTCGGGGAACAGCTGGCGGTCGTGCACCGGGAGCTTGCGCTGCGGCACGAACTGGCCCTGCGATGCGCTCCACGAGCCTTCGGGCGTGTGCACGCCGCCGGCCTTGGCCACTGCGCCTTCGAACACCCACCTCGGCAGCGGCACCGTGCTCAGTGCCTTGCCGGCGTCGATGTCTTCCTGCACCCACTTGGCGACCTGCGCCCAGCCAGCTTCCTGCCAGAGCTCGAACGGGCCCTGCTTCATGCCGAAGCCCCAGCGCATCGCGAAGTCGATGTCGCGTGCGCTCTCGGCGATGTCGGCCAGGTGCACGGCGGCGTAGTGGAAACCGTCGCGCAGGATCGCCCAGAGGAACTGCCCCTGCGGTCCTTCGCTTTCACGCAAGAGCTTCAGGCGCTCGCCCGCGGGCTTCTTGAGCATGCGGCCGTACACCTCGTCGGCCTTTGCGCCGGCGGGCACGTACTCGCCGCTCTTCAGGTCGAAGCGCAGGATGTCGCGGCCGACCTTCTTGAAGAAACCGGCCTTGGTCTTCTGGCCCAGGTTGCCCAGCTCCAGCAGCTTGGCGAGCACCGGCGGCGTCGAGAAGTTGGCGTAGAACGGATCGCTCTCGGCGTTCAGGTTGTCCTGCAGCGTCTTCACGACGTGGGCCATCGTGTCCAGGCCCACCACGTCGGCGGTGCGGAAGGTGCCCGAGCTCGCGCGGCCCAGCTTCTTGCCGGTGAGGTCGTCCACCACGTCGGGCGTCAAGCCGAACTTCTCGACTTCCTTCAGCGTGGCCAGCATGCCGGCGATGCCGACGCGGTTGGCGATGAAGTTGGGCGTGTCGTGCGCGCGCACCACGCCCTTGCCGAGCGTGCTGGTGACGAAGGCCTCCAGGTCGTCGAGCACCTGGGGTTGCGTGGTGGGCGTGTTGATCAGCTCCACCAGGAACATGTAGCGCGGCGGGTTGAAGAAGTGAATGCCGCAGAAGCGCGGCTTCAGCGCTTCGGGCAATGCCTCGCTCAGCTTGGTGATCGACAGGCCTGAGGTGTTCGACGCCAGGATCGAATGCCTGGCCACGTGCGGCGCGATCTTCTTGTACAGATCGAGCTTCCAGTCCATGCGCTCGGCAATCGCTTCGATGATGAGGTCGCACTCGCCCAGCTTGGCGAGGTCGTCGTCGTAGTTGGCCTGCTCGATCAGCACCGCATCGGCCACGTCGCCGAGCGGCGCGGGCTTGAGCTTCTTGAGGTTGTCGATGGCGCGCGAGACGATGCCGTTCTTCGCTGCACCTTGAGCGACAGCGCCGCTCGCGTCCTTGGCGGCCAGGTCGAACAGCACGACGGGCACGCGCACGTTGACGAGGTGGGCGGCAATCTGCGCGCCCATCACGCCGGCGCCGAGCACGGCGACCTTCTTCACTTGAAATCGGGGATTTGTCATTGAGTTACTCGTTGTCTAACAGCCGACCGTTCGGGCTGAGCTTGTCGAAGCCTTTCACGCTCTGCCCGGCCCTTCGACAAGCTCAGGGCGAACGGGTCGGGGCTCAAGGCGAACGGGTTGTGGTTACTGCACACGGTTCCAGGTTTGAGTGCGCCAGAAGGGGCCCAGGTAGCCGCGCACTTCGAGCTTCTTGCCGCCGTCGATCGGCGTGAAGCTCGCACGGTATTCCTTGCCGTTCTCGGGGTCCAGGATCTTGCCGCCGTCCCAGACGTCCTTGCCCTCGGCCTTCTTGCCGCCGCGGATGATCTCCAGGCCCGTGATGGGCTTGCCCTTGCGGTCGTCGCTGCACTCGTCGCAGGTCGCGTCGGGCTTGGTGTCTTTCTTCAGCGACTTCTCGATGCGGCCGCTCAGCGCGCCGTTGGTCTCGGCGATGCGGATCTCGGCCTTGACCTCGCCGGTCTTGTCGTCGGCGTTGCGCCACAGCCCCACCGGGGTGCTCTGGGCCATGGCCGTGAAAGAAGTGGCGGCAAGGACGATGGCTGCAAGCGTCGATTTCATGAGCGGCTCCCGGTGTGAACGATGAAGAAAGACAGTGGGCTTTTTTCAAGCCAGCGCTGCGTCGGTGTCCATCAGCACCTTGCTGCCGGCGCGCGCGGTGCGCATCAGCGTCGCGGTCTCGGGGAACAGCTTGGCGAAGTAGAAGCGCGCGGTCTGCAGCTTGGCGACATAGAACGGGTCGGTGTTGCCCGCCGCGATTTCGCGCAGCGCGACCTGCGCCATGCGGGCGAAGAGGTAGCCGAACACGAAGTGGCCGGCCACGCGCAGGTAGTCCACTGCGGCGGCGCCCACTTCGTCGGGGTTCTGGAAGCCCTTGAAGCCGATCTCGGTCGTGAACTTGGTGAGCTGGTCGCCCAGCATCGCGATCGGGTTGATGAATTCGGCCATCTTCTCGTTCACGCCTTCTTCTTCCACCAGCTTGGCCACGAGCTTGCCGAACTTCTTGAGCGAGGCGCCGTTGTTGCCCAGGATCTTGCGGCCCAGCAGGTCCAGCGACTGGATCGTGTTGGTGCCTTCATAGATCATGTTGATGCGGTTGTCGCGCACGAACTGCTCCATGCCCCATTCCTTGATGAAGCCATGGCCGCCGAACACCTGCATGCACGCGTTGGTCGCGATGTGGCCGTTGTCGGTGATGAAGGCCTTGACGATGGGCGTGAGCAGCGCGACCAGTTCGCCCGAGTCCTTGCGCACCTTTTCATCAGGGTGGTTGTGTTCCTTGTCCAGCAGCAGCGTGCAGAAGATCTGCAGCGCGCGGCCGCCTTCTGCATACGCCTTGGCCGTGAGCAGCATCTTGCGCACGTCGGGGTGCACGATGATCGGGTCGGCTTCCTTGTCCTTGGCCTTCACGCCCGAGAGCGAGCGCATCTGGATGCGGTCCTTGGCGTAGGCCAGCGCATTCTGATAAGCCACTTCAGTGAGGCCCAGCGACTGGTTGCCCACGCCCAGGCGCGCGGCATTCATCATCACGAACATCGCGGCCAGCCCCTTGTTGGGCTCGCCCACCAGCGTGCCGGTGGCGCCTTCGATCACGATCTGCGCGGTGGCGTTGCCGTGGATGCCCATCTTGTGCTCCAGGCCCGCGCAGAAGATCGGGTTGCGCTCGCCCAGCGATCCGTCGGCCTTCACCTTGAACTTCGGCACCACGAACAGGCTGATGCCCTTGCTGCCCTTGGGCGCGTCCGGCAGGCGGGCCAGCACCAGGTGAATGATGTTGTCCGTCATGTCGTGCTCGCCGGCCGAGATGAAGATCTTGCTGCCGGTGATGCGGTAGGTGCCGTCGGCCTGGGGCTCGGCCTTGGTGCGCAAGAGGCCCAGGTCGGTGCCGCAGTGCGGCTCGGTCAGGCACATGGTGCCGGTCCACTCGCCGCTGGTGAGCTTGGGCAGGTAGGTCTTCTGCTGTTCCTCGGTGCCGTGGGCCTTGAGTGCTTCGTAGGCGCCGTGCGAGAGGCCCGGGTACATGGTCCAGGCCTGGTTGGCGCTGTTGAGCATTTCGAACAGGCACTGGTTCACCACGAACGGCAGGCCCTGGCCGCCGAAGGCCGGGTCGCACGAGAGCGCGGGCCAGCCGCCTTCCACGTACTTGGCGTAGGCGTCCTTGAAGCCCGTGGGCGTCTTGACTTCGTGCGTGGCCTTGTCGAGCACGCAGCCTTCTTCGTCGCCGCTGATGTTCAGCGGAAAGGTCACTTCGGCGGCGAACTTGCCGGCCTCCTCGATCACCGCGTTGATGGTGTCGGCATCGGTTTCGGCATGGGCCGGGAGCGCCTTGAGTTCGTCTGCGACGTGGAGCACTTCGTGCAGCACGAACTGCATGTCGCGCACGGGCGGGTTGTAGGTAGGCATCCGGGACTCTCCTGGTCGAAGCTAGATAGATGAAAAGAAAAAGGGAGGAAATCGAAAAAACGAAAACGGTGCCGCGCGCTCAGCGCACGGGCTTCAGGCGCCGGCCGGCGGGCGCCGGTGCGGCAGCGGCCGGGTCCACCGGCGCATCGGGCGTGGCGCTGCGCGCCAGGATGTTGTTGAAGCCGACGGTCGCGCGGCCGATGGAGCCGGGTACCTGCAGGAAGCGGGCTTCGTAGTGCAGCGCAAGGATGAGGCCGTGGATCTCGAACGCGACCTGGCGTTCGTCGGCATCCGCGCGCAGATGGCCTTCGGTCTGCGACTGCACGATGGCACGCAGCACCGCCGCCTGCCAGATGCTGACCGACTCGACCAGCGCATCGCGCACGGGGCCGGGGCGGTCGTCGAATTCGGAAGCGCCGCTGATGTAGATGCAGCCCGAGTCGATCTCGGTCGAGGTGCGCTTCATCCAGTTGGCGAACATGGCGCGAAGGCGCGGGAGACCGCGCGGCGCCGAGAGCGCAGGAAAGAACACTTCCTGCTCGAAACGTGCGTGATACTCGCGCACCACCGAGATCTGCAGTTCCTCGCGCGAACCGAAGTGGGCGAAGACGCCCGACTTGCTCATCTTGGTGATCTCGGCCACGGCGCCGATCGACAGGCCTTCCAGGCCGATCTGCGCGGCCAGCGCCAGCGCGGCGTCGACGATCACGGCCTTGGTCTGCTGGCCTTTCTGGGCGGCGCGGGCCGGCTTGGCGGGAACGGCGTTGACAGACATCGTGGAAGCTCCGAATAAAACGAACGGTCGTTCTATTTTGCGGGAGCTTTGCACTTTTGGCCGCCAATGCCCTTCAGATTACAAAGGTTAATTGGTGCGGAGCGGGGCCGCCAGGGGCCCCTCCCCGATCAGAAGTCCTGCGACACGGGCCGCACGACCACTTCGTTGATGTCCACGTTCGCCGGTTGCTCGACCGCGTAGACCACGGCGCGGGCTATCGAATCGGCGGGAATCTGGTTGGCGTCGTAGAACGCCTTCACGCCCGCCGCCGCATCGGCGTCGGTGCTGCCGAACTTCAGTTCCGACTCGACCGCCCCCGGCGACACGACAGTCACGCGAATGCCGCTGTTGCCCATTTCCACGCGCAGCCCTTCGGAGATGGCGCGCACCGCATGCTTGGTGGCGCTGTAGACCGTGCCGATCGGCGTGAACACCTTGATCCCCGCGATGGACGCGACGTTCAGGATGTGCCCGCTGCCCTGCGCCTGCATGCGCGGCAGCACCGCGGCAATGCCATAGAGCACGCCCTTGATGTTGACGTCGATGGTGCGGTCCCACTCCTCGACCTTCAGCTTCTCGATGGGCGACAGCGGCATCACGCCCGCGTTGTTGACCAGCACGTCGATGCGGCCGAAGGCTTCGACGGTGGCAGCTGCGAGCTTGTCGAGGTCCGCGCGCTTCGAAACGTCCGTGGCCACCGCGATGGCTTCGCCTCCGGCTTCGCGGATCTCGGCGACCACCGTGTCGAGCCGGTCGGTGCGGCGTGCCGCGAGCACGACCTTGGCGCCGCGTGCGGCCAGGTGGCGCGCCATGGATTCGCCGATGCCGCTGCTCGCGCCGGTGACGATGGCGACCTTGCCCTTGATGTTGTCTTGAACGGATGTCATGGAGAAATTCCTTTCGGGGTGTGTTGAAGAAGTGCATGCAGTGTGGAAAATCCGGGCGTTCCAGTAAATGAAACTCTGGCGACTTCAGAATTCCGCATCCAGGAACAAAGGAACACTCCATGTCCAACCGCCTCGAAGCCCTGCGCGTGTTCTTCACCGCCGCCGATGCCGCCAACTTCCGTGAAGCGGCCGTGCGCCTGTCGGTCTCGCCGCAGGTCGTGACGCGCGCCGTGCGCGAGCTCGAAGAAGAACTGGGCGAGCCGCTGTTTCACCGCAGCACGCGCGGCGTGCAACTCACCGATTTCGGCCGCCAGCTCGCGCAGCGCGCGCGCACTGCGGTCGGCGGCGTCGATGCGCTGTTCCACCGCACCGACCGGCGCGCGCTGTCGCAGCACGCTGGCACGGTGCGCGTCACCGCGCCCAACGTGTACGGCCGGCGGCTGATTCCCGAGGCGCTGGCGCCGATGCTGGCCGAACATCCAGGCCTGGTGCTCGACCTGCGGCTGTCGGAAGAACATGCCGACGTGGTCGACGAGCAGATCGACATCGGCGTGCGCGCGGGCCCGATCCGCGACGCGCGCTTTGTCGCGCGCACGGTCGGCCGGATGCAACTGCGCGTGGTGGCGGCGCCGGCGCTCGTCGCGCGCACCGGCATCCCGAAGAACCTCGAGGCGCTGCCCGGCTTCCCGCTCACCGCACTGATCGACCGCAGCGCGGGCCGCCCCTGGTCCTGGTTTTTCAGCAAGGGGCGGCAGATGCCGATCGTCGCGCCGGCCTTCGTCACCGACGACGTCGATGCCGAATGCGCCGCGGTGCGCGCGGGCCTGGGCTTCGGCCAGCTCGCGGGGCCGCTGGCCGAGCCGCTGATCGCGTCGGGCGAACTGGTGGAGATGCTCGAGGGCGAGGCGCCCGAGCCCTGGCCGATCCACGTCTACCGCTCGCAGCGCGCGCCGGTCCCGGCGCGGGTGCGGCTGGTCTACGACGAGCTGGTGCGCGTGCTGCGCTGAGGCGCGCCGTCAGTCGTACTTCTGCCCGGTGCGCATCAGCTCGGGCGTGCCGATCACTTCGTTGAGCGCATCGAAGTCCAGCATCTGCGGTCGCCACGGCTGCGTGGTGCGGTGCTGGTGCAGGCTCGCGTAGTAGCCCTGCAGCGTGTGCGCCACCGCACGCGCCGTGCCGCCCGGAAAGATCGCGATGCGAAAGCCGTGCTTCTGCAGCGCATCGGCATCCTGGATCGGCGTCTTGCCGCCTTCGACCATGTTGGCCAGCAGCGGCACGCGGTCGCCGAAGCGCTGGCAGGCCGCGTCCATCTGCTCGGGCGAGCGCAGCGCCTCGATGAAGAGCGCGTCCACGCCGCAGGCCAGGTACGCCTCGGCGCGGTCGAGCGCGGCTTCGAGCCCTTCGACCGCCACCGCATCGGTGCGCGCGAGGATCAGCGTGTCGCTCGATGCGCGCGCGTCCAGCGCAGCCTTGAGCTTGCCGACCATCTCGCGCTGGGGCACCACGGCCTTGCCGTCCAGGTGGCCGCAGCGCTTGGGAAAGGTCTGGTCCTCGATCTGCACCATCGCCGCCCCCGCGCGCTCGAAGCCGCGCACGGTGCGCTGCGTGTTGAGCGCGTTGCCGAAGCCGGTGTCGGCATCGACGATCACCGGCAGGCTCACGCGCTCGGTGATGCGCGCGAGCGTGTCGGCAACCTCGGTGAAAGTGGTGAGGCCGACGTCGGAGCGGCCCAGGCGCGTGTAGGCGATCGATGCGCCCGAGAGGTACAGCGCCTCGAAGCCGGCCTGCTCGGCCACCAGCGCGCTGAGCGCGTCGTACACCCCCGGGGCGAGCACGATGTCGTTGCGCGCGAGCCGGGTCTTGAAGGAGGGATTCGTCATGCGGACGCTTTCGTCGAATGGATCAATGCAGCGGCGGTGCGCGCCGCGATGTAGCCGCCGGCCACTGCGCTCAGCAGGCCGTTGCCGGAGAGATAGCCCCACACGGCATCGCCCGACACGCCGCCCGCCGCGCCACCGGCGGCGAGCAGGTTGGCGAAGGGCGTGCCGTCTTCTCGCAGCACGCGCATGTCGGGCGCAGTGTCGAGGCCGCCTTGGGTGTGGAACAGCGCGCCCGTCACTTTCACTGCGAAGTACGGCGCTTCGAGCGCGCGTGCGAACACGCGCCCATCGGACGGCGGCGTGCTGGCGCGCATCGCGTCGAGCGTGCCTTGCAGCACGGCGGGCTCGCAGCCGATGCAGTCCGCCAGCGCATCCACCGAGTCGCAGCGGCGCAAGGCGCCGGCTGCTTCGGCATCGCAGAAGTCGGGAAAGCCGCGTGCCAATGCGAGCAGCGGCGTGTCGAACACGTTCCACGCGATGCCGCCCGGCTGCGCGAGCACATGCACCGCGGCCTCCGAGTAGCCCTGCGTCTCGTCATGAAAACGCCGGCCCTCGCAGTTGATCTGCACGCCGCCTTCCATCATCACGGCCCACGACATCAGCGCCCCTTGCGGCGTCACCCACGAGCCGTGGCCCTGGTAACCGCCCAGGTCGCGCAGGCGTGCACCCAGCGATTCACCCCAGAGGATCGCGCTGCCGTCGTTGCCGGTGTGACCGCCGAAGGTGGCCTCGGCCATTTCGGGCAGCAGCATGCGGACCATTTCCGCGCTGCCGCCGAAGCCGTTGCAGGCGAGCAGCAGTGCGTCGCAGGCCAGCGTCTCCCGGGTGCCATCGGGCCGTGAATAGTCGACGCCGATCACGCGGTCTTCAGCATCGAGCACCAGCGTGTCGACCAATGCCTGCGTCAGCACGGGAATGCCCGCGGCCTCGACGGCTGCCTGCAAGGCGGCCATCAGCGACGCACCGGTCTTCTGCGGCAGCGAATGCATGCGATGCACGCTGTGCCCCGGATAGAGAAAGCCGTCGAGCAGCACCCACTGCAGCCCATGCCGTTCCTGCAGCGCATCGAGCGCCGGGCCGATGGACGCCGCGTAGGCCTCGACCAGCGCAGGCGCCGCACGGCCGTGGGCCTTGGCCTGGATGTCGGCGGCGAAGCGTTCGGCGCTGTCGTCACGCACGCCATGCTCTCGCTGCGCGCGAGTGCCGGGCGCAGGGATGAAGCCGGACGACAGTGCGGTCGATCCGCTCGGCAGCGCGTCGCGCTCCAGCACCACGGAGGCCACGCCCGCATCCGCCAACATCAAGGCAGCCGTGAGCCCGCAGGCGCCGCCGCCGACGATGGCCACCGGCACATGCACTTCGGCCTCGACCTGCCCGGCGCGACGGATGTGACGCGAAGGCTTTGTTGTCATGCCAGCGATGCCGTGAAGGCCGCGCAGTCCGTCACCTCGGCCACGTTGCGCATGTCGGCCAGCGAGGTCTGGTGGCGCTCTTCGCCGAAGGCCGCGCAGCCGTCGGCGAGCACCAGCGTGCGGTAGTCGCGCATGTGCGCATCGCGCACCGTGCTCGCCACGCCGCCGTTGGTGACGATGCCGCAGACCGCCACCGTGTCGATGCCCGCGCGGCGCAGCACCCAGTCGAGCTGCGTGTTGAAGAAGGCCGAGTACGCGACCTTGCTGACCGTCACGTCGACGAGGCCCGTCAACGCATCGACGTTCGCCTGCCCCCAGCTGCCGGGCGCGAAGTCGCCCTTCTTCAGGTACGGACGCAGCGCCTTGAGATGCGGCGACACCATCGGCTCGCCGGCGGCATCGGGCCACAGCGTGAACTGGCTCGCGACCACGAGGCCGCCCGCGGCCTTGAGCGCGCGCGCCACTTCGGCCACGCGCGCGGGCAGCAACAGCGCCGGCGGGTTGGTGTCGCCGCCGCGCGCATAGGCGCCGTTGGCATCGAGAAAGTCGTTCTGCAGGTCGATGACGACCAGTGCCGTCTTCGCCGCAACGGGTTTCGTCGTTGCGCTCATGACAGCCTCACCAGCAGGTTGCCGTGCGCATCGACCTCGGCGTGGAAGCCGGGTTCGAGCCACACGGTGGTATCGGCCTGCTCCAGGATCGCAGGGCCTTCGATGCGCGCGGCCACCGGCAGTTCGAGCCGCGCATAGCGCACGGCCTCGTGCCACTGGCCGTGGTGGAACACGCGCTGCGTGCCCAGCGGCGCGGTGCTGCCCTCGCCTTCGGGCGCGAGCACCTTCAGGTCGAACTTGGGCCGCACGCCGATGCGTGCGTAGCGCAGGTTCATCACGCGGACGGGGATGCCGTCGAGCACGCGGCCGAAAGCTGCCGTGTAGCTGGCTTCGAACGCGGCGCGGATCGATACCGCCGTGATCGGGGTCTTGCCCGCATCGGCGAGCACCACGGGCAGCGTGTGGGTCTGGCCCGCGTAGAGCATGTCGAGCGCGATGACCTCGCGCACTTCGTCGAAGCGCACGCCCGATGAATCCAGGCGCTGCTGGCAGCTCGCGGCCAGCTCGTCGATGCGGCGCTGCACGTCGCCCACGTCGAGTTCGGTCAGCGGCTTGTTCAGGGTCTGCACCGCGTCGTGCCGCATGTCGGCGATCACGCAGCCCAGGGCCGAGGTCACGCCGGGGTAGCGCGGCACGATGCCCGTCGCCACGCCCACCTCGCGCATCATCGCGCACACATGCAGCGCGCCGCCACCGCCGAAAGGCATGTAGGCGAAGCGGCGCGGATCGTGCCCGCGCTCGATCGACACGAGGCGAATCGCACCCGCCATGCGCGCATTCGCGACCGTGAGGATGGCTTCCGCCGCCGCATGCACGTCCAGGCCCAGCGGGCGCGCGACGTGTTCCTCGATGGCCTGGCGCGACTTCTCCGCATCCAGCGCCGCGAGCAAGCCGCCACCCAGCGGACGGTCCGCCGCGATGCGCCCCAGCAGCACGTTCGCATCCGTCACGGTCGGCCGCATGTTGCCGCGCCCGTAGCAGGCCGGGCCGGGCACGCTGCCGGCCGACTCGGGGCCCACCTGCAGCATGCCGCTCGCGTCCACCGACGCGATGGAGCCGCCGCCCGCACCGATGGTCTCGATCTGGATCATCGGCGAGCGGATCACCATGCCGAACTCGATGGCGGTCTGCGCGGCCAGCGCGGCCTCGCCGTTCGCCACCAGCGACACGTCGAACGACGTGCCGCCCATGTCGCCGGTGATCGCATTCGGAAAACCCGCCGCGCGCGCGATGGCCGCGCAGGCGATCACGCCGGCCGCCGGGCCCGAGAGCGCGGTGCGCACCGGCAGGTCGCTCGCGGTCTGGCGCGACATCACGCCGCCGTTGCTCTGCACCACCAGCAGTTCGCCGGCAAAGCCCTGGCCGCGCAGGTCGGATTCGAGCCGTGCGAGGTAGCTGCCCACCACGGGCTGCAGCGCCGCATTGAGCGTGGCGGTCGAGCAGCGCTCGAACTCGCGGATCTCGGGCAGCACTTCACTGGCCGAAGTGACGTGCGGGTTGGGCCACAGCGCGCGCACCGCCGCGACGGCCAGGCGCTCGTTCTCGGGGTTCGCGTAGGTGTTGATGAAGAAGACGCACACGGCCTCGCAGCCGGCTTCGAGCAGCGAGCGTGCTTCGGCGCGCACCTGCTCCAGGTCGACCGCCGTGTGCAGCGTGCCGTCGGCCAGCACGCGCTCGTCCACCTCGCGGCGCAGGTCGCGCGGCACCACGGGCGTGAAGCTGCCGCGCAGGCCCCAGGTCTCGGGCCGGTCGCGGCGGCGCATCTCCAGCACGTCGCGGAAACCGCGCGTGGTGATGATGCCGGTGCGCGCCACCTTGCGTTCGAGCAGCGCGTTGGTGCCGACCGTGGTGCCGTGCACGATGGTGGCGATGGCCGCGGCCGAATCGGCCACGCGCGCCACGCCGTTCATGAAGCCGCGTGCTTCCTCGCCGCGCGTGGAGGGCACCTTGACGATGCGCGCCGTGCCGTTGGCTTCGTCGAGCACGAAGAGGTCGGTGAAGGTGCCGCCGACATCGACGCCGACGACAAGGGATTTACCAGTGGAAGTCATTCGGAGGCTTTCTTGTCGCTGCTGTCGGTCGTCACATAGCCCATCGCGCCGTCGGCTTCGCGCTGCGGCGCAGGCCGCTCGGCCGCATGGCCCCAGCCACCGCCGCCGGGCGTTTCGAGCCGCACGCGTTCGCCGCGCGCAAGCTGGATGCCGCGCATCTTCGACACCATGGGCGGCGTGTGCCACGTGCCGTCGTTCTCGTAGCTGAACCTGTTGACCGCGCCTTCGCCGCCGCCCGCGATGCCCTTGGGCGGCGAGGTGCCGCGCTCGCCGAACACGAACACCTCGGCATCCTTTTCGAGCAGCTCGATTTCGTAGACGGCGCCCAGGCCACCGCGATGCTGGCCGTCGCCGCCCGAGTCGGCGCGCAGCGACCACTCGGTGAAGCGCACCGGGTACGCGGCTTCCAGAATTTCCAGCGGCGGAATCGTCGCGGTCGAGATCGGCGCGTTGCCGTGCGAGAGCCCGTCGCCGCCCGAGTGGCCGCCATGCCCGCCGCCGAAGAAGCTGAACATCACCCAGCGCTGGCCTTCGCGGCCCTTGTCGCTGCGATGGCCCGCGATCGACAGTGCGTTGATGGTGCCGTAGGCCTGCGCCACGGCACGCGTCGGGTCGGCCTGCGCGGCCGCGCTGAAGATCACGTCGATCATGCGCAGGATCGTTTCGGTGTAGCCACCGACCGGGCGCGGGCGCTCGCAGCTGATCACCAGCTTGTCGGGGATGTCGAAGTCCACCGCATCGAGCACGCCGGCATTGGCGGGCACGTCGGGGAACAGGTGCTTGAGCGCGACGTAGCAGGCGGCCACCGCGGTGGCGCGCGAGATGTTCACCGGCCCCGCGCATTGCGGCGAGGTGCGCGAGAAGTCGAGCAGCAGCCGGTCGCCGGCTACCGTCATGTCCAGCGCGATGGTGAGCGGCTCGTTGACGATGCCGTCGTTGTCGAGCACGTCCTCGAAGCTGTAGCGGCCGTCGGGCAGCGAAGCGATGTGCGAGCGCATGAGGCGAAGCGCGCGGCTGCGCAACTCGCCCAGTGCGTTCAGCACCAGGTCGTCGCCATATTCGTCGAGCAGGCCGTTCAGCCGCTTCTCGCCGAGCTCCAGCGCCGCGAGCTGGCCGTTCAGGTCGCCCCAGAGGCTGTCGGGCAGGCGGGTGTTGGCCTGCAGGATGGCGAGCACGTCGGCATCGAGCACACCGTCGCGCACGATGCGCACCGGCGGAATCTGCACCGCCTCCTGCCAGCACTCGGTGGCAGCGGGGTTGTAGTTGCCGGGCACCGCGCCGCCCACGTCGTGCCAGTGCGCGGCCGAGGCCATGTAGCAATACAGCTTGCCGTTGCGAAAGAACGGCTTCACCAGCTTGAAGTCGTTGGCGTGTGTGCCGCCGTCGTAGGCGTCGTTGCTGATCCAGATGTCGCCGTCCTTCATGCCGCCGCGCGGCTCCGCCGCCTTCGCGGTGGCACGCACGGCGAAGGCCATGGCGCCGACGAACACCGGCAGGCCCGACTTGCCTTGCACCAGCGTGTCGCCGCTCACCGCGTCGTAGAGGCCGTGGCAGGCGTCGTGCGCCTCGGCAATGATGGGATTGAACGCGCTGCGGTAGAGCGTGGCGTCCATCTCGTCGGCCACCTGTTCGAGGCGGCCGCGCAGCACGGCGAGCGTGACGGGGTCCAGGGTGTTGTTCATGTTCAGTCCACCTTTGCGCCGCTGGTCTTGACGACCTTGGCCCATTTGTCGATTTCCTTCTTCACGTGCGCGGCGAATTCCGCTTGCGTGGAGCCCACCGGCTCGGCGCCGAGTGCCGCCAGCTTCTCGCGCACATCGGGCAACTTCAGGATGCGCTGCACCTCTGCCGAGAGCTTGTCCACCACAGGCTGCGGCGTGCCCTTGGGTGCGAACAGGCCCGACCAGGCATCGGCATAGAAACCCGGATAGGTTTCCGAGATGGTCGGCAGGTCGGGCAGCGACGGCGAGCGGCGCAGGCTGGTGAGCGCAATCGCGCGCAGCTTGCCGGCCTTGACGTGCGGCAATGCGGAAGGCAGCCCGTCGACCATCATCTGGACCTGGCCCCCGAGCAGGTCGGACACGGCCGGCGCACTGCCCTTGTAGGGCACGTGCGTGATGTCCACGCCGGCTTCGGACTTGAGCATTTCCATGCCCAGGTGCGCGGCCGTGCCGTTGCCGAGCGATGCGTAGTTGAGCTTGCCGGGCTCCTTCTTCGCGAGCGCCATGAGCTCGGCCAGGTTCTTCGCCGGCACCGACGGATGCACCACCAGCACGTTGGGCACCACGGCCACCTGGCTGATGGCGACGAAGTCGGCCACCGGGTCGTAGGGCATCCTGCTGTAGAGCGAGGTGTTGATGGCATGCGAGCCGGTCACGCCCATCACCAGCGTGTAGCCGTCGGCCGTCGACTTGGCCACCAGGTCGGAGCCCACGTTGCCACCGGCGCCCGCGCGGTTGTCGACGAGGACGGGTTGGCCCCAGTGCTCGCTCATCTTCACCGCGACGAGGCGTGCCGCCGCATCGGTGGCGCCGCCTGGCGGGAACGGCACGACGAGGCGGATCGCCTTGTTCGGGAAGTCGCTCGCCTGGGCGGCCGCGGCGAGCGGCAGGCAGACGAGGAGCGTGCTCGCGAGATAGCGCAGGAGTTTCATGAGGGAGTGGGCTGTGAGGGTGAGGAGTGGGTCAGGCTGCGAGCGCTTGCCACAGCGTGCGAAGGCCGGTGTCGGCGGGCGCATCGAGCACGGCGTCGCAGAAGTGCGCGGCCTTCGGGCCCGCGACGCTGTGCGCGGCGTAGTGCGTGAACTTGGCGGCGAGCGCCGCGCGGTCGAGCGGACTGGCCGCATCGCCGGCGATGGTGCCCACCGCTTTCTCGATCGTGCCGCCGGCTCCGGTCACGGTGAGCGTGGCGCCGCGTTGCCTGCGTGCCGTCAGGTCCGCATCGGTCTCGAGCACGACCAGCGCTTCGAGTCGTCGCAGTTCGGCGTCGTCGAAGCGCGGTGCGGCGTAGACCGAGGGGTCGACATCGCCGAAGCGCAGCATCGCCGCGATGCCGAACGACAGGCTGAACTGCGCCTGGATCGGCGTGCGTGGCGCGCGGTTGCCGCAGTAGACGATGGCCTCGTCGTACACCTTGAGCACGATGGCTTCGATGCCGGCGGTGTCACCGCGCAACTGCTCGCGAATCTCGCGCGCGGCGGTCGCGCCGTAGTGCACATGGCGCACAGCCGCGAAGGGCTTGAGGTAGGCGTCCTGCAGCAGCAGCGTTGCCGCATCGGGCAACGGCTGCGCGGTCGCGGCCGAATGGGTTTGCGCGTAGTGGGCCAGCGCGCCTTCGGGGGCGTCGATGCCGGCCGCGCTCGCGAAGGCCGCCTGCAGCCCCAGCGATGCGCTGTGGCCGAGGTAGGTGTTGCGCGCGGTGCGACCCTCGCGCACCGGCAGATAGAGGCTGGTTGCGAGCTGGCACGCGGCAATGTCGATGGCCTGCACGATGCCCGCCGGCGAAAGCCCGAGCAGGCGCGCCACACCCGCCGCCACGCCCAGCGCGGGCCAGTTCGCATCGACATGCATGCCGGGCTGGATGCGCAGCCACGCGCCGCAGCGCGCGCCGACCTCGTAGCCGAGCACGAAGGCATCGACGAACTCGCCGAGGGTGGCGCCGCGGCGCAGCGCCAGCGGCAGCAGCGCCGCCACCAACGGCACGCCGGGGCGGCCGTGCGCTAGCGCGTGGCCTTCGCAGGCCTCGTCCCAGGTCGCGGCCATGGCCAGCACCTGCGCGGCGGCCTGCACGCCCATTGCGGTGCCGCCGGGCAAAGAGAAGTCACCGGGCTCGCAGGCACCGAGCGCCGCTTCGAGCCGCCGCACTTCGTCCGCATGCCGGCCCGCGAGCGCGCAGCCGACCGTATCGATCAGCAGTCGCCGCGCCTGCAAAGCAGCGTCGGCAGACGCAGGCTGTGCCGCGTGCAGCGCGACCGTGGCCTGCAGCACCACGCGTTGTGCGTCGGCTTCAAGCTGCATCGGCTTCTTTCTTCGCGGCCATGCGCTGGCGCAAGAGACACAGCAGCCCGCCCGCATCGACCATGTCCATGAGGAATCCCGGCACGGGCTCGCACGCAAGCGTGCGCCCTTCGGCGTTGCGCACGGCGGGCGTGCGGATGTCGAGCGCGATGCGCTCGCCATCGCCCAGCGATTCGGCTTCGGCGCAGGTCAGCAGCAGCAGGCCGACGTTGAAGGCGTTGCGGAAATAGAGCCCGCTGTACGAAGGCGCGATCACCGCCGCCACGCCCAGCTGCACCAGCACGGCCGCGGCCTGCTCGCGCGAGGAGCCGATGCCGAAGTTCGGGCCGGCCACGATCACATCGCCAGCGCGCACTTCGCGTGCGAACTCGGGGCGCACGGCTTCCAGGCAGTGCTTCGCAATGATGTCGATGCCGTGCTTCATCGCATGACCGGGCGCGAGTGCGTCGGTGTCGATGTCGGCGCCCAGGCGCCACACCCGGTGCAGGCGGTGCAATGCTTCGGCGGTCATGCGAGCACCTCGCGCGGATCGGTCACGCAGCCGCGCAATGCCGCTGCGGCCACCGTGTAGGGCGAGCCCAGGTACACCTGCGCGGTCGGCGAGCCCATGCGGCCCTTGAAGTTGCGCGCCGTGGTCGAGATGACGGTGATGTCGTCGCCCATCGGGTCGCCATAGCCGGAGCAGGCGCCGCAGGCGGTGGGGAAGAGCTCGGCGCCTGCGTCCAGCAGCACCTGCAGCACGCCCTCTTCGCGCGCGGCTTCCTGGTCGCGGATGCTGGCGGGCGCCACGATCAGGCGGATGCCGCTCGCGACCTTGTGGCCGCGCAGCACCTGCGCTGCGGCGCGCAGGTCGTCGAGCTTGGCGCCGGTACAGGCGCCGATGTAGGCCACGTCCACGTGCGTGCCCACGTAGCGGCTCACGCCGTGCGCGTTGGCCGGGCTGTGCGGCGCGGCAACGTAAGGCTCCAGCGTGGACGCATCGAAGCGGTGGTCCGTGAGCGCCGCCTCGTCGTCGGTGAACCATGGCGCCATGTCGACAACCGGTGCGCCGGCGCCGGACAGGAACTCGGCCGTGGTCGCATCGGGCGCGATCAGCCCGGCCTGCGCGCCGAGCTCTGCGCTCATGTTGGAAAGCGTCATGCGCTCCTGCATCGACAGCGCGGTGACGGCGGGCCCGGCGAACTCGACCGCCTGGTAGCGCCCGCCGTTCATGCCGAAGCGGCCGATCATGTGCAGCATCATGTCCTTCGCGGTCACGCCCGCGGGCAGCGCGCCGTCCCACCACATGCGGATGGTTTCGGGCACGCGCAGCCAGATCTCGCCGGTGACCATCACGCCCAGCATCTCGGTGCTGCCGATCCCGAACATGTACGCGCCGAACGCGCCGCCCGTGGGCGAGTGCGAGTCGCCGCCCACGCACAGCATGCCGGGGCGGATGTGGCCGTGCTGCGGCACCACCACGTGGCAGATGCCCTGGCTGTCGTAGACGTGCGGCAGCTTCTGGTCGCGCGCCCAGTCGCGCGCGATGCGCACGATGCGGCGCGAATCGTCGTCGCGCTCGGGCACGTAGTGGTCCATGACGAGCACCACGCGCGAGCGGTCCCAGATCTGCGCGCCGAGTTCCTCGAGCATGGGCTGCAGCCGGCGCGGGCCGGAAGAGTCGTGGAACATCGCCATGTCCACGCAGCAGGTCACGATCTCGCCCACCGACACCCGCTCGCGTCCGCTGGCGCGCGCGATGAGCTTTTGCGCCAGCGTCTGGGCCGGCGCGCGGGTTGGAGCCATCGATGTCATTCCGGCTTGGCTCCCGAGAACTTGACGACCTTGGCCCAGCGCGTGATCTCGCTCTGCACGAAGGCCGAGAACTGTTCGGACGAATTGCCGACCGGGATCGCGCCCTCGGTGTCCAGGCGCTGGCGCATGTCGGGCTGCTGCAGCGCATGGCGCGCCGCATCGCCGATCTGCTTCACTCGGTCCGCCGGCATGTGGGCCGGGCCGAAGAGGCCGAACCAAGCACTCGACTCGTAGCCCGGCAGCGCCTCGGCAATGGCCGGCACGTTCGGAAAAGCGGGCAGCCGCTTGGCCGTGGTCACGCCCAGCGCCTTGAGCTTGCCGGCCTGGATGTGCGCCTTGACGTTGCCCACGGCCGCGAACATCAGCTGCACCTGGCCGGCGAGCACGTCCTGCACGGCGGGCGAGGTGCCCTTGTAGGGGATGTTCACGATGTCCACGCCCGACTGCATCTTGAAGGCCTCGCCGGCCATGTGCAGCGAGGAGCCCACGGCGCCGATCGCGAAATTCAGTTGCCCCGGCTTCGCCTTGGCGAGCGCGATGAGTTCGCGCACGTCCTTCGCGGGCAGCGACGGATGCGCCACGAGGATCGACGGCGAGGTCGCCACGCAGGTGAGCGCGGTGAAGTCCTTCACCGGATCGAAGGGCAGCGTCGGGTAGAGCGTGGCGTTGATCGCATGGCTGGTGAAGCTCATCAAGAGCGTGTTGCCGTCGGGCGCCGCCTTGGCCACCGCATCGGCGGCGATGTTGCCGCCCGCGCCGGGCCGGTTCTCGACGATCACCGTGCGGCCGAGCGCCGGGCCCATGCTCACCGCGAGCGAGCGCGCCAGCGTGTCGGTCGAGCCGCCCGCGGGGGCGCCGACGAGGATGCGCACCGGCGCATTGCCGATCTGCGCGAAGGCGCCGCCGGCCCATGCCGCGGCCAGCGACGAGAGGAGGATGTCGCGTCTTTTCATGTGTCTTGTCTCCGGGGGATCGGGGGGGAAATCGGGGGTAGTTCGGAGGGCTCAGAGCCCCAGGTAGGCGCGCCGCAGTTCGTCGCTGCCGAGCAGCTCGCCGGGCAGTCCCGAGAAGCGCACGCTGCCGTTCTCCAGCACGTAGGCGCGGTCGGCGATTTCGAGCGACTGGCCGACGTTCTGCTCGACCAGCATCACCGCGAGGCCACCGTCGCGCAGGTCGCGGATCAGCGAGAACATCTCCTCGACCAGCAGCGGCGAGAGGCCGAGCGAGGGTTCGTCCAGGATCAGCAGCACCGGCTCGGCCATGAGGCCGCGCGCGATGGCCAGCATCTGCTGTTCGCCGCCGCTCATGGTGCCGGCGTGCTGGTCCATGCGCTCGCGCAGGCGCGGGAAGATGTGGAACGACTTCTCCAGGTTGGCAGCGCGCCGTTCCCGTGCGCGAGTGAAGGAGCCGAGCTCCAGGTTCTCGCGCACGCTCAGGTTGGGAAACACCTTGCGGCCTTCGGGCACCTGGATGAGGCCGGCCTTGACGACATCGCGGTAGTGCGCGCCGCTCAGGTCCTTGCCATCGAAGCGCACGGTGCCGCCCCAGGCCGGGCAGAGGCCGCAGACCATCTTGTTGAGCGTGGACTTGCCCGCCCCGTTGCTGCCGAGCAGCGCGACCATTTCGCCCGCGTTCACCTGCAGGTCGACGCCGCGCAGCACCTCGACGCGGCCGTAGCCGCCGCGCAGGCCTTGAATCTCCAGCAACGCGCTCATGCCGTGGCTCCCGATGCGGCCTTGCGCAGCCGCGCCGCGGTGCCATGGCCCAGGTAGGCTTCGACGACCTTGTCGTCGGAGGTCACTTGCGCGGGGGTGCCCTCTGCGATGAGCTGACCCTGCGCCAGCACCCACACATGCTCGGCCAGGTGCATCACGGCCTGCATGACGTGCTCGATCATCAGCACGGTCACGCCGCTGTCGGCGATGCCGCGCACCACCGGCATCATCTCGGCGATCTCCTGCGGATTGAGGCCCGCGAGCACTTCGTCGAGCAGCAAGAGGCGCGGCTTTGTCGCGAGCGCGCGGGTCAGTTCGAGGCGCTTGCGGCCGGCCACGGTGAGGTCCGACGCGGGCTTGTCCAGCTGCGGTGCGAGGCCGACGCGCAGCGCGACGGCTTCGGCGTTCTGCAGCGCCTCGGCGCGGCCGCGCACATGCAGGTGCGCGCCGACGGCGATGTTCTCGCGCACGGTCTGCGCGGCGAAGGGCTTCACGATCTGGAAGGTGCGGGTCATGCCGAGCGCGGCATTGCGGTGCGGTTCACGGCCGGTGATGTCCTCGCCCGCGAAGCGCACGGTGCCGGTGTCGGGCTTCAAGAAGCCGGACATCAGCGCGAACAGCGTGGTCTTGCCCGCGCCGTTCGGGCCGATCAGCGCGCTGAGGCTGCCCTCGCGCACCGAGAGGCTCACGTTCTGCACGGCCTTCAAGCCGCCGAACGAGCGCGAGAGGCCGTCGATGGCCAGCAGGGCCTCAGTCATTGCGGCCTCCCTTCGCGTTCCACAGCTGCCGCACCGACAGCCCGATGCCCGCGATGCCGCGCGGCACGAAGATGACGATGAGCACCAGCACCGTGCCGTAGATCACCATGTTGATGCCGGGCAGTTCGCCGAAGAGGTTGCGCGTGAAATCCGACAGCAGGTGCAGCACGACCGCGCCGAGCACCGGGCCCCACATCGTGCCCATGCCGCCGACGATGGCCGCCACCAGCGCCTCGATCGACACGGCCGAGCCGTAGGCGATGCCGGCGTCGATGTACTGGAACACCTGCACGTAGAAGGCGCCGGCCGCGCCCATGAAGGCGGCCGACAGGCCGATGGCCGCGAGCTTGACGCGGAACGGGTTGACGCCGACGGCGCGCGCCGCGTCTTCGTTGTCGCGCACGGCCTGCAGGTAGGCGCCGAAGCGGCCGTTGCGCAGCCACCAGGTCACCAGCAGCGCCGCGACGACCATCGCGAGCACCACCCAGAGGTAGCCGGCGCGCGTCGCGAACTGCATGTTGGCGACCGATTCGCGCAGCGGCACCATGAGCCCGACGCCGCCGCCGGTGAAGTCGACCGAGAGCACCAGGATGCGGAACACCTCGGCAAAGGCCAGCGTGACGAGCGCGAAGTACGAGCCCTTGAGGCCGTAGCGGAAGGTGAGCGCGCCCATGAAGAGCCCGACCAGCGCCGCGCCGATCACCGCGAGCGGCAGCGCGACCCAGGCGTTGATGCCTCCCTGCAGCTGCGCGATCGCCTGGATGTAGGCGCCGGTGCCGAAGAACAGCGCATGCCCGAACGAGAACTGCCCGCCGAAGCCGCCCAGGATGTTCCAGGCCTGCGCGATGAGCGTGGCGTAGAGCGCCATCATCACGAAGTTCAGCGTGACGCCCGACTTGGTGAAGAACGGCACGCAGCCGACCAGCACGGCGAAGAGCGCGATGCCCGCGAGTTGCCTGCGTCCCGCGTTCATGCCTTGGCTCCGAACATGCCCTGGGGCCTGAAGAGCACCACGCCGATGAAGATCGCGAAGATGCCGATCTGGCCCAGCGATTCGCCGAGGTACAGGCCGCCCAGCGACTCGACCACGCCGACGAGAAAGCCGCCGATCAGCGCACCGACGAAGCTGCCCATGCCGCCGAGCACGACGATGGTGAAGGCCACGAGCACGAAGCCGCCGCCGACCTGCGGATTGACGTAGTAGGCGGGCAGCAGAAAGCACGCGGCCGCGCCCAGGCAGGCCAGGCCGATGCCGAAGCTCATGGCGTAGACGTGGTCGACGTCGATGCCCATGAGCTTGGCGCCCTCTTTTTCCTTGGCGACCGCGCGGATGGCGCGGCCGAGGTCGGTGCGGCCCATGATCCAGAACAGGATGGCCGAGACGGCGAGCGCGCCGACAAAGGCCACGAGCTTGGGCACCGCGATCATCGCGGGGCCGATGGCGACGGTGCTCAGCGAATAGGCGGTGTCGATGTTGCGCGTGTCGGACTTGAAGAACAGCAGCGCGAGGTTCTCCATGACGATGGCGATGCCCAGGGTGGCGAGCAGGATGTTCTCGTCCTTGCCGTGGCCCGCGCGGTTGATGACCACGCGCTGCAGCACGTAGCCCAGCGCGAACATGCCGAGCACGACAATGGGCAATGCCAGGTACGGGTCGATGCCCAGGCGCTCCTTGAGGAAGTACACCGCGTACAGCGCCAGCATCAAGCTCGCGCCGTGCGCGAAGTTGATGATGTGCAGCACGCCGTAGATCAGCGTGAGCCCCAGCGCGATGAGCGCATACACCGCGCCCGTCGTCAGCCCGTTCAGAACCGACGGGAAAAGAATGCCGAAATCGAACATCCCGCCTTCCGATCAGGCCGCGCGCAGCGGGAACACCGGATCGACCTCGCGATAGTCGCGCGGGATGATGACCTTGATGTCGTTCTTCACCACCTGCGTCATGAGCGGCTGCGCGCCCTCGTTCTGGCCGTTGACGAACTTGGTGGGGCCATACGGCATGAAGTGGTTGGAGAAGGTGCTCTTCTCCAGCGCATCGATGATGGCGGCGCGCTCCGCGGACTTGGCGCGCTCCAGCGCATCGGCCAGCAGCCACATCGAGGCATAGGTCATGAAGACCTCGTAGCTGAAGAACTGGCCCTTGGCCTCCACGCGCTTGCGCAGGTCCTGCGCGCGCTTGTCCTTGGGGTTGAACCAGTGGTTGCAGTCGATGATGCCGTTGGCCGCGTCCGGAAATTCCTTCACGAACTTGTAGCTCGATGCGGCGCCGCCGAGCACCGAGAAGATCGCCTTGGGCACCACCTTCTGCTGCTGCATGGTGCGCACGAGCAGCGCGTACTCGTTGTAGTAGTTCGCCGGGATCACGATGTCGGGGTTGATCGACTTCATGCGCAGCACGATGTTGTTGAAGTCGCGCGTGGGGTTGGCGTGCTTCACCACTTCCTTCACCTCGAAGCCGTAGCCCGGCAGTTCGCGCGAGAGCAGTTGCGCGGTGCCGGCGCCGAAGAGCGATTCCTCGTGAATGATCATCACGGTCTTGGCGGGGTTGCCCGCGGCCTTGTTGAGCACCAGCAGGTTGGCCATGGCCACCTCGGTGGACTTCTTGTAGCCGGGGCCGAAGCGGAAGGTGTTCTTCAGGCCGCGCTCGACGATCTGGTCGGCCACGCCCACGTCGACCACGTGCGGCAGGTTGTACTTGGCCGCCGCCTGCGTGGTCGCGAGACAGATGGCCGAGGCGTAGGCGCCCACGATGGCGGAGACGCCGGCCTCGTTCATCTTCTCGACCTCGGCCGAGCCGGCCTGCGGCTGCGATTGCGCATCGCCCAGCAGGGCCTCGAGCTTCGCGCCGCCGAGCGACTTGATGCCGCCCGCGGCATTGATGTCCTCGATGGCCATGAGCGCACCGAGGCGACATTGCTGCCCCGAATAAGCCAGCGCACCGGTGACCGGATGCAGCACGCCGACCTTGACGGTCTTGGGCTGCGCGCCGGCCACGAGCGGGAAGGCGACGGCGGTCGCCAGGGCGGCGGACTGCGACACGAAACTGCGGCGGTTCTGCATGGTGGGCTTTCCTTTTCTTCTCTTCAGTTGAACTGGGCTGACACGTCGTTGCTGACCCACACCTTGGCGTCGATGCTGCCCACGCGGGAGAGCTGCATTTCGTAGGTGTAGCGGTCGGGTCGGTAAAGGCCGTGCAGCCACTGCACGGGCCGCTCGTCTTCGTCGTAGATGAGGCGGCGCACCGCAAGCAGCGCGGAGCCGACGGAGACATGGAGGTGCTGGGCGAGCACGTTGTCGGCCAGGCGCGCGGAGATGGTCTGGTGCGCCCGGCCCACCTTGACGCCCGACTCCTCGAGCAGCACGAGGATGGGTTTCTTAGACAGCTCGCGGCGGCCGAAGCGGCGTGCGATCGTGTCGGGCACGTAGGTGGTGATGTGCGAGAGCGGGCCCTCTTTGGTGGAGCGCACGCGCACCGCCTTCTGCACCGGGTCGCCCAGCTGCAGCTGCAACGCCTCGGCCACCTGGGTCGACGCCGTGATGGTCGCGACCTCGATCACCTTCACCGAAGTGTGCAGGCCCATGGTGACCAGGTTCTCGAGCAGGCCGCGCAGGTTGGCGCGCTCCACGCTCTTTCCGCCCGGCGACTCGCCGGCCGCCACTTGCGGCAGCGCGCGCGTGCGGCGGCCGGGGTTGCGCGCGATCAGGCCTTCGGACGAGAGCTGTTCGAGCGCACGCCGCACCGTGACGCGCGCCACGCCGAACTGCGCCATGAGCGCGAGTTCGCCGGGCAGGCCCTCTGCGAAACGCCCTTCGTGCAACTGCTCACGCAGGACCAGGTAGATCTGGTGGTATTTCGGCAAAGGCATTTGCGACATGCCTTTGATGTTTTTGCAGTTTCAATGTTCTGTCAATGGGACATTTAAAACCGAAGACCGCGCTGCCAGGCGCCGGGGGTGAAGCCGAACTGGCGCGTGAAGATGCGCGTCATGTGGCTCTGGTCGGAGAAGCCGCTCGCGGCTGCGGCCTCCGCGAGGGCGGCGCCGTGGCGGATCAAATGGCGCGCGCGTTCGCTGCGCTGCAGCACGAGCCACGCATGCGGCGGCACGCCGTAGGCTTTCTCGAAACGGCGCAGCACCTGGTAGGTGCTGAGGCCAGTCATCGCCGCGAGTTCGGCGAGCGTGGGCGGGGCGAGCAGCTCGTCGGCGAGGCGTTCGCGCACCTGCTTCACATCGGCAGTGGCTTCGCGCGATGGCGCGGCGGTGGAATGGTTGTCGCGCAGCAGGCCGCAGACTTCGGCCAGCGATTCTTCGCAGGCGAGCGTTTCGACACGGCGAGCATCGGGTGTATCGCGTGTGAGGACGCGCCAATCGTCGAGTCGGCTGAACAGGCGGCGCAGCGTGTCGCCCAGCCGCGCGTCCTGGATGACGGGGCGCGTCAACGCCACATCGGTGGCGGCATCGCCATTCATGGCGGCCATCACTCCGGGATCGAAATACACCATGCGCCAGCGGCGCGAAGGCCCGCCGAGCGGCATGCCGTCATGCACTTCACCGGGGTTGGTGGCGATCAGGTCGCCGGCATAGGCGTCGACCTTGCCGCGCCCGCTGGCCGAGCGCTGCGCGCCGTGCTCCAGGAGGCCAAGTCCATAGGTGGAGTGCCAGTGCCGGCCGTAGTGGCGGGCACTGTCGATCGCGGTGCCGTGCACGCCCTCCCAGGGCGTGCCGAACACCTGCGATCGATGGTCCGGCGGCGCTTTCATCTCCGGATGATCTCAAAACCAGTGCCCTTCACGAGAAACACCGCGGAACCGGCTTTGCCGGGCCGCAGGTGTTGCCCCCGGTAGGGGGTTGGCGAAGCGACACGAAGTGCGCGAAGCCTGGGGGCGAGTCAAGCCAATCAGAGCTTGAAGGGAATCACTTCCTGGCGTTGTTCGCCCAAGCCTTCGATGCCCAGCGTCATCACGTCGCCCTTCTTCAGGAACAGCGGCGGCTTCATGCCCATGCCGACGCCGGGGGGCGTGCCGGTGGTGATCACGTCGCCGGGCATCAGCGTCATGAACTGGCTCACGTAGCTCACGATCTTGGCGACCGTGAAGATCATGGTCTTGGTGCTGCCGGTCTGCACGCGCTGGCCGTTCAGGTCGAGCCACATCGAGAGCTTCTGCGGGTTCTCGATTTCGTCGCGCGTCACCAGCCACGGGCCGAGCGGGCCGAAGGTGTCGCAGCCCTTGCCCTTGTCCCAGGTGCCGCCGCGTTCGATCTGGAATTCGCGTTCGCTCACGTCGTTGATGGTGCAGTAGCCGGCCACGTAGTCGAGCGCGCTCTTTTGCGAGACATAGCGCGCCTGGGTGCCGATGACCACGCCGAGCTCGACTTCCCAGTCGGTCTTGACCGAGCCCTTGGGCAGCATCACCGGGTCGTTCGGGCCCTGGATGCAGCTGTTGGCCTTCATGAAGACCACGGGCTCCTTGGGCACCGGCAGGCCCGACTCGGCCGCGTGGTCCGCGTAGTTCAGGCCGATGGCGATGAACTTGCCGACGTTGGCCACGGGGCTGCCCAGGCGCGGCTTGCCCTTCACGAGCGGCAGCTTGTCCAGCTTGGTCTTGCGCAGCTTGGCGATGGCGGCATCGCCGAGCTGGTCGGGACCGATGTCCTTGACGACGGCGCTCAGGTCGCGCAGCTTGCCGTCTGCGTCGATGAGACCGGGTTTTTCCTTACCGGGGTTGCCATAACGGACGAGTTTCATGCTTTCCTTTCAGTGCATTGAATGATCAATAAGTGGAGCGTCCACCGGAGAGGTCGAAGACCGCGCCGGTGGAGAACGAACAATCTTCGGTGCAGAGCCAGCCGACCATCGCGGCCACCTCGTCCACCGTGCCGAATCGGCCCATGGGGATTTTCGACAGCATGAACGCGATGTGCTCGGGCGTCATCTGGTCGAAGATCGCGGTCTTCACCGCCGCGGGCGTCACGCAGTTCACGCGGATGCCGGTGTCGGCCAGTTCCTTGCCCAGCGACTTGGTGATGCCGATGACGGCCGCCTTGCTCGCACTGTAGGCGCTGGCGTTGGGGTTGCCCTCCTTGCCGGCCACCGAGGCGATGTTGACGATGCGCCCGTAGCCCTGTTTGCGCATCTGCCCCACCACTTCGCGGCAGCACAGGAACACGCCGTTGATGTTGACCTCCATCACCTGGCGCCAGTCGTCCACCGGGTAGTCCCACAGCTTGACGTTGGGGCCGGTGATGCCGGCGCTGTTGACCAGCGCGTCGATGCGCGGCGAATGCGCCAGCGTGGCGGCCACGGCCTTGGCGACCGAAGGCTGCTGCGACACGTCGACCTTCAGCGCGAACGCCTTGTCGCCGAGCGATTGCGCGGCCTGGTTCGCGGCCGCCTCGTCGCGGTCCCACAGCGTGACGCTGCCGCCCGACGCAATCAACCGCTGCGCGATGCCGAAGCCCAGGCCCGTGGCACCGCCGGTGACGACCGCGTGCCGGCCGGTGAAGTCGAGCTGGTTCATATCGTGATGCCGCCGTCGACGGTGAAGAACTGGCCGGTGGCGAAGATCGACTCGTCGCTCGCGAGGAACACGACCACGGGCGCGATTTCTTCCGCCTGCGCGAGCCGGCCCATCGGCTGGCGCGCGATGAAGGCCTTGCGGGCTTCCTCGGGGTCGGCGTTGGCGTTGATGCGGTCGCCCAGCGAAGGCGTATCGACCGTGCCCGGGCACACCGCATTGCAGCGGATGCCCTTGGTCACGTAGTCGGCCGCCACGCTCTTGGTGAGGCCGAGCACTGCCGCCTTGGTGGTGCCGTAGACGAAGCGGTTGGGCAGGCCTTTCATGCTGGAGCACACGCTGGCCATGTTGATGATGCTGCCGCGCCCCGCCTTCAGCATGCCGGGCAGCACGGCCTGGATGGTCCACATCTGCGCGCGCACGTTGAGCGCGAAGGCGAAGGCCAGGTCGTCGTCGCTCGCCTGCTCGATGGCGCCGTTGTGCACCACGCCCGCGCAGTTGAAGAGCACGTCGAGCGTGGGCAGCTTCGCGAACAGCGCGCCGATGGCGGCCTTGTCGAGCACGTCCAGCTTCACGGCCGTCACGTTCGCGACGCCGGCGTAGCGTTCGAGCAGCTTTTCGTTGACGTCGGTGGCCCAGACCTGGGCGCCCTCGGCGGCGAGCGCCAGCACGCTCGCGTGGCCGATGCCCTGGCCGGCTGCGGTGACGAGCGCGGTCTTTCCCTTCAATCTCATGGTGTCTCCTGTGGCGGGTGCGTCGCCAGCGATTCGGGTTTGGCCCGATGGGGGATCCGGGCAACGCATCGTATTCTGAATTGGCCTTACCACTTGTCCAATTCTGGACAACCCTTAAACCCTGTTCGTTCATCCGCCTCGTGCCCCTCCAGACCGTCGAACCCCAGCGCCTCTATCGCCAGATCGCCGACCAGCTGCGTGCGCTGATCGCCAAGGGCGAATTCGCCGTGGGCGCGCGCCTGTCCGCCGAGCGAGACCTCGCCAAGCAGCTGGGCGTGAGCCGCCCCTCGGTGCGCGAGGCGCTGATCGCGCTGGAGGTCGAGGGCTGGGTCGAGGTGCGCACGGGCTCCGGCGTGTACGTGCTGGACCGCTCGCACCGGGCCGCCGCGCCGGTCGCGCCCACCGAATGGGGACCGCTGGAGCTGATCCGCGCGCGCCGCGTGATCGAGGGCGAGACGGCCGCCATTGCCGCCACCGCGGGCAAGCGCAAGGATGTCGACGCGATGACGCGCGCCATCGAGGTCATGCGCGAGATGGCCGATCGCAAGGTGATGCCGCTCGAAGGCGACCGCGCGTTCCACCTGGCCATCGTGAGTGCCAGCGGCAACGTCGTGCTGGTCGAGACGGTGCAGAACTTCTGGGACTCGCGCAAGGGCCCGATCTTCACGCGCCTGGGCGGCTACTTCGAGAACGTTTCTTCCTGGCGCTCGGCCATCGCCGAGCACGAGGCCATCCGCGATGCGGTGGCCGCCCGCGACGCCGAGGGCGCGCGTGCCGCGATGCACGCGCACATGGACAAGTCGCACCAGCGATTCAGCGCGAGCTGGCGACGCGCGAAGCCTTCCTGATTTCTCGCCAGCATCCCTGCCATTACTACAACGGAGACAAGCCACATGATCAGCAACAGCAGCAAGAACAGCAAACGCACCGCCCTCAAGGCTCTGGCCGCCTGCGCCCTCGCGGCCGGCGTCGTGGGCATCCCGGGCATCGCCTCGGCGCAGACCAAGCTCAAGTGGGCGCACGTCTACGAGACCTCGGAGCCCTTCCACAAGTACTCGGTGTGGGCGGCCGAAGAAATCAAGAAGCGCACCAACGGCAAGTACGACATCCAGGTGTTCCCCGCCTCCACGCTCGGCAAGGAGGCCGACATCAACCAGGGCCTGACGCTGGGCACGGTCGACATCATCCTGTCGGGCGCGAGCTTCGCGGGGCGCACCTACACGCCGCTGGCGATCTCGTACTTTCCCTTCATCTTCCGCGACGCCGAGCACCAGCTGAAGTACGCCAAGAGCGACGTGTTCAACGAGCTCGCCAAGGGCTACGACGACAAGAGCGGCAACCACATCACCGCGCTCAGCTACTACGGTGCGCGCCACGTCACTTCCAGCGCCGCGCGGCCGGTGTCCAAGCCCGAGGACATGAAGGGCCTGAAGATCCGCGTGCCCGACGCACCGGCCTACCTCGCATTCCCGAAGGCGCTGGGCGCCAACCCCACGCCCATCGCCTTCGCCGAGGTGTACCTGGCCCTGCAGAACAACACGGTCGATGCGCAGGAGAACCCGCTGCCCACCATCGAGGCCAAGAAATTCTTCGAGGTGCAGAAGAACATTTCGCTCACTGGCCACATCGTCGATTCGCTGCTCACGATCTGCTCGGGCCAGCTGTGGGCCAAGCTCTCGGCGGATGAAAAGAAGATCTTCACCGACGTGATGCAGGAGGCGGCCGAGAAGACCGGCCGCGAGATCATCGCCTCCGAGGCGCGCCTCGTGGAGGAGTTCAAGAAGAAGGGCAACAACGTGATCACGGTCGACAAGAACGCGTTCCGCGAAGCGGTGCTGAAAGCGACCAAGCCCACCGACCAGGGCTACCGCCAGCAGGACTACGACCGCATCCTCGCCATCAAGTGAGCTGGCCCCCAGGCGGCGCGCACTGCGTGCCGCTTGGCCAACTCCCTTGCAGGGGGCGATACCCGAGGCCCGGCAAAGCCGGTTCCCCGGTATCCCCATGAAAGACCCATCGCACCATCTGGAGCCGTATGACTGAGCAAAAGATCATCGACGACGAAGGCCACTTCCACGCGGAGGACGAGGCGGTCGACCTGTCGGACACCATCGCCGAGGGCTGGATCTCGCTGGCCATCTTCTGGCTCCTAGGCCTCACGGTCTTCTACCAGTTCGTCACGCGCTACGTGATGAACGACTCGGCCGCCTGGACCGAGGAGGTGGCGCGCTACATGCTGATCGGCGTGGTCTTCATCGGCGCGGCGGTGGGGGTGGCGAAGAACAACCAGATCCAGGTCGACTTCTTCTACCGCCACATGCCGCGCGCCATGGGCCGCGTGCTCTCGATGGTGGTCGACGTGCTGCGCACGGCCTTCTTCGTGGCGGCCGTGGTGATGACCATCCAGATGATGATGAAGATCGGCAACCAGACGCGCATGACCATCGTGGACCTGCCGATGAACGTGGTGTATGCGCTTTGCGTGTTCGGCTTCGCCGCCATGGCGTGGCGCTCGCTGCAGGTGCTGCGCCTCCACTGGAAGCGCGGCTACAGCGTGCTGGAGCGCCCCGAGTCGACGCTCTCCGACCGCTGACCGCGGACCGCAACGCCAAGAAAAAGACCCATGCTGAAAATCATCTTCCTGTTCTTCATGTCCGGCGGCATCCCCGTGGCCATCGCCATGGCCGGCGCCTCGCTGGTCTACATCCTGGTGAGCGACAGCACGCTGCCGCCCTTCGTGGTGATCCACCGGATGGTGAGCGGCATCGACAGCTTTCCGCTGCTCGCGGTGCCCTTCTTCATCCTGGCCGGCAACCTGATGAACAACGCCGGCATCACCACCCGCATCTACAACTTCGCGCTCGCGCTGGTGGGCTGGCTCAAGGGTGGCCTCGGCCACGTGAACGTGCTGGGCTCGGTGATCTTCGCGGGCATGAGCGGCACCGCCATCGCGGACGCCGCGGGCCTGGGGACCATCGAGATCAAGGCGATGAAGGAGCACGGCTACTCGACCGAGTTCGCCGTGGGCGTGACGGCCGCATCGGCCACGCTGGGCCCGATCATTCCGCCGAGCCTGCCCTTCGTGATCTACGGGATGATGGCCAACGTGTCGGTCGGCGCGCTGTTCCTGGCGGGGATCCTGCCCGGCGCGCTGATGGCCATCCTGATGATGCTCACGGTGGCCTACTACGCGCACAAGAACAAGTGGGGCGCGGACGTGAAGTTCTCGCGCACGCGTCTCTTCAAGGCGCTGATGGAGCTGGCCGTGGTGATCGGCTGGCCGATGCTGATGTGGCTGCTGGTGGTCAAGCTGGGCACGCCGCCGCAGCTCACGGCGTTCGCGGGGCTGGCCTCGCTCTTCGTGCTGGACAAGATCTTCAGCTTCGAGGCGCTGCTGCCCATCATGACGCCGGTGCTGCTGATCGGCGGCATGACGACCGGGCTCTTCACGCCCACCGAGGGCGCCATCGCTGCCTGCGTGTGGGCCATGATCCTGGGCTTCGCGTGGTACCGCACGCTCTCGTGGAAGATGTTCATCAAGGTCTGCCTGGACACCATCGAGACCACCAGCACGGTGCTCTTCATCGTGGCCGCCGCATCGATCTTCGGCTGGATGCTGACGGCCACGGGCGTGACCACCGACATCGCCGCGTGGGTGCTGGGCTTCACCAAGGAAGCCTGGGTGTTCCTGCTGCTGGCCAACTTGCTGATGCTCTTCGTGGGTTGCTTCCTGGAGCCGACCGCGGCCATCACGATCCTCGTGCCGATCCTGCTGCCGATTGCCACGCAGCTGGGCGTGGACCCGATCCACTTCGGCCTGGTGATGGTGCTCAACCTCATGATCGGCCTCTTGCACCCGCCCATGGGCATGGTGCTGTTCGTGCTGGCGCGCGTGGCGGGCCTGAGCTTCGAGCGCACGACGATGGCAATTCTTCCGTGGCTCGTCCCGCTCTTGCTGAGCCTGGGCGTGATCACCTACATGCCCAAGCTCGTGCTGTGGGTGCCCAGGATGTTCTATTGACCATGACCCCCTATATCCGACTCCATCCCGCCGACGACGTCGTCATCGCGCGCGCGCAACTGCTGGGCGGCACGCTCGTCGAGAACGTGGCCGTGCGCGGCCTGATCCCGCCGGGGCACAAGGTCGCGATGCGCGCTATCGCGCAGGGCGAGCCGGTGCGGCGCTACAACCAGATCATCGGTTTCGCGAGCAAGCCCATCGCGCCCGGCGAGCATGTGCACACGCAGAACCTGGACATGGGCCCGGACAAGGGCGACTTCGCACGCGACTACGCCTTCGGCGCCGACGTGAAGCCCGCGCCCGCGAAACGCGAGGCCACGTTCATGGGCATCAAGCGCGCCGACGGCCGCGTGGCCACGCGCAACTACATCGGCGTGCTGACCAGCGTGAACTGTTCGGCCACGGCCGCGCGCGCCATTGCCGATCATTTCTCGCGCCGGACCAACCCTTCCGCGCTCGCAGCATTCCCCAACGTGGACGGCATCGTCGCGCTGACGCATGGCACAGGCTGCGGCATGGACACCGAGGGCATGGGCATGCAAGTGCTGTCGCGCACGCTCACGGGCTACGCCACGCACCCCAACTTCGCGGGCGTGCTGGTCGTCGGGCTGGGCTGCGAGGCCAACCAGATCAACGCCTGGCTCGCGACCGGCCACCTGGCCGAAGGCGAGAACTTCCGCACCTTCAACATCCAGGACACGGGCGGCACGCGCAAGACGGTCGAGAAAGGCCTGGCGCTCATCAACGAGATGCTGCCGCGCGCCAACGCGGTGAAGCGAGAGCCGTGCAGCGCGGCGCACATCACCATCGGGCTGCAGTGCGGCGGCTCGGACGGCTACTCGGGCATCAGCGCCAACCCGGCGCTCGGCGCGGCGGTGGATCTGCTGGTGGCGCACGGCGGCACGGCCATCCTCAGCGAAACGCCAGAGGTCTACGGTGCCGAACACCTGCTCACGCGCCGCGCGGTGAAGCGCGAGGTGGGCCAGAAGCTGGTGGACCGCATCAAGTGGTGGGAGCACTACACCGAGATCAACGAGGGCGAGATGAACAACAACCCGTCGCCCGGCAACAAGGCGGGCGGGCTCACCACCATCCTGGAGAAATCGCTGGGCGCGGTCGCCAAGGGCGGCACCAGCAACCTGGAGGCGGTGTACGAATACGCGGAACCGGTGTCGGCGCACGGCTTCGTCTACATGGACACGCCCGGCTACGACCCGGTGAGCGCCACGGGCCAGGTGGCCGGCGGCGCGAACCTGATCTGCTTCACCACCGGGCGCGGCTCGGCGTATGGCTGCGCGCCCTCCCCTTCGCTCAAGCTCGCGACCAACTCGGCGCTGTGGCAGCGGCAGGAAGAAGACATGGACATCAACTGCGGCGAGATCGTCGACGGCACGGCCTCGATCCAGGAGATGGGGCAGCGCATCTTCGAGCTGGTGCTGGCCACAGCGTCCGGCGCGCAGTCCAAGAGCGAGCAGCACGGCTATGGGCAGAACGAATTCGTGCCCTGGCAGGTCGGCGCCGTGATGTAACCCGACACCGCCCCGATGCCGCGCGCTGGCCAGCGCGGCACGCATCACGGGCATCCGCAGGAGACAACTGGATCCGGGACAGCGGCTTCAGGCATCAAGGACATCCGACATGAAGAAGATCCGACTCTCGTCCACCGCATTGGCCGCCGCGCTCGTCCTGGGCGCCGGCGCACTGCACCTTCCCGCGAGCGCGGCCGACACCAAGGCCAAGAAGATCGCGCTGTCGAACAACTTCGCGGGCAACTCGTGGCGACAGGCCATGCTCAAGAGCTGGGACAAGGTCACCAAGGACGCGGTCGCCAAGGGCGTGGTGGCGCAGGCGCCCAGCTTCACCACCTCGGAGAACCAGGCCACCGAGCAGGCCGCGCAGATCCAGAACATGATCCTGCAGGGCTTCGATGCCATCGTGATCAACGCGGCCTCGCCCACGGCGCTCAACGGCGCGGTGAAGCAGGCCTGCGATGCGGGCATCGTGGTGGTGTCGTTCGACGGCATCGTGAACGAGCCCTGTGCATACCGCATCGCGGTGGACTTCAAGCAGTTGGGCGCGATGCAGATCGACTACTTCGCCAGCCGCGGCATCAAGGGCAACCTGCTCGAAGTGCGCGGCATCGCGGGCGTGTTCGTCGACGACGAGATCCACCAGGGCATCACCGCGGCGGTGGCCAAGCGGCCCGAATACAAGATCGTCGGTTCGGTGCACGGCAACTGGACGCAGACCGTGGCGCAAAAGGAAGTGTCGGCCATCCTCTCGACGCTGCCGCAGGTGACGGCCGTCGCCACGCAAGGCGGCGACGGCTACGGCGTGGCGCAGGCCTTCAAGGCGGCGGGCCGTCCGACGCCCGTGATCTTCATGGGCAACCGGCAGGACGAGCTCGCGTGGTGGAAGGAACAGCGCGACGCCAACAAATACCAGACCATGTCGGCCAGCATCGCGCCGGGCGCCTCGACCTTCGCGTTCTGGGTGGCGCAGCAGATCCTCTCGGGCGCCAAGGTGCCCAAGGAGATGAAGCTGCCGATCAGCGTGGTGACGCAGGAGACGCTGGACGACGCGGTGAAGAAGACCGAGGTCGGCAGCGTGGTGAACGTGGAGTATTCGCAGAAAGAAGTGATCGACTTCCTCGCCAAGGCCAAGTAAGCGGCGATGCAAGTCTCATCGCAAGCTCTGGCGGGCGAAGTGCTGGTCGAGGCCCGCGGCGCGGCGCGCGCCTTCGGGGCCGTGAAGGCGCTGCGCGGCGTCGACCTGCAACTGCGCCGCGGCGAATGCGTGGGCCTGGTCGGGCACAACGGCGCGGGCAAGTCGACGCTGGTCAACGTGCTGTGCGGCGCGCTCGCGCCCGACAGCGGCGAGCTGCGCTTTGCCGGCCGGCCTGCGGACGCATCTGCGTGGAGCCTGCGCGAGGCGCGGCGCTGGGGGCTGCGCTGCGTGTTCCAGGAGCTGTCGTTGTGCGACAACCTCACGCTCGCGGAGAACATGCGCATCGCGCAGCCGCAGTCGGCCGAGTGGGCATGGCGCAAGCGCGCGGGCGCGCAGTTGATGGCCACGCTGGACCGCATCTTTCCGGGCCACGGCCTGCGAGCGGACGACGTGGTGGGCGAGCTGCCGATCGGCAAGCGCCAGATCGTCGAGGTGGCGCGCGCGTTCACACCGGGCGCGCAGCCGCTGGAACTGATGATCCTCGACGAGCCGACCTCCTCGCTCGACGGGCAGGCCGCCGCGCAACTGCTGGCCTACATCCGCAGCTTCGTGGCCGAGGGCAAGACCTGCGTGCTGATCACGCACAAGCTGCGCGAAATTTTCGCGGTGACCGACCGGCTGGTCGTGATGCGCGACGGGCAGGTGGTGCAGGCCACGCCGACCGCGGAGACCGATCGCGAACGGCTGGTCATGGCGATGGGGCAGGCGATCGTCAACGACGCGCCGAAGGCCGACGCCGCAGCGGCCCGCCCGCGCGGGACCGAGGGCGGCGCGCAGGCTGTCGTGCAGGTACAGGCCTCCACGCAACGCGGCATCGCCATGCAAGCCAAGCGCGGCGAAGTGATCGGCCTAGCGGGCCTGGCCGGGCACGGGCAGACCGCGATGCTGCTCGCGCTGCAGGAAGCCTCGCAGCACAAGGGAACGGATGCGATGCGGGTCGATGGCGGCACCGCCTTCGTGGCCGGCGACCGGCAGACCGACGGCGTGTTCGCCCTCTGGTCCATCGCGCGCAACATGACGGTGGGCTGGCTCGCGCAACTGCGCGCGCGCAGCCCGCTGATCGATTTGAAGCGGGAACGACAACAGGCCCAGCAATGGCGCGAGCGCCTGGGCCTGGTCACGCCCGACATGGACCTGCCCATCGGCTCGCTCTCGGGCGGCAACCAGCAGAAGGTGCTGTTCGCGCGGGCGCTGGGCTCGACGGCGCCGGTGATCCTCATGGACGACCCGATGCGCGGCGTCGATGTCGGCACCAAGCGCGACGTGTACGCGCTCATCCGCGAAGAGGCGCGCGGCGGCCGCACCTTCGTCTGGTACACGACCGAGTTCGACGAGTTGCACCACTGCGACCGCGTCTATGTGTTCAGCAACGGGCGCGTGGTCGGCGAACTGGCCGGCGACGACATCAGCGAGGAGCGCGTGGTGGCACTTTCATTCGAGGAGGCCGTGGCATGAGCGCCGCGCCGGGCCGTCCCAAGCAAGCTCGCTCCCGCTTGGCGGGAAGGCACGCAGCGCCAAGGGTGCACCAGTGACCGGCGCCGTTCTGTCGAACAACCGCAGTCCCGCGCGCCGCGTGGCGATGCTGCATGCGCTGCTGCCGGCCGTGGCGCTCGCGCTGCTGCTCGCGGCGGTGTTCCTGAAGCAGCCGCGCGCGATGTCCTACTTCGGCATCAACCTGCTGCTGAACCTGGCGATTCCGGTGATGTTCGCGACGCTCGCGCAGATGATGATCCTGGCGGTGAGCGACCTGGACCTGTCCATCGGCCCCTTCGTGTCGCTGGTCGCGTGCATCGGCGCCACGCTGATGCCGGAGCAGCCCGCGCTGGCAGTGCTGGCGCTGGTCGCGGCGGTGGGCGTCTACGCGCTCGCGGGCGCGGTGATCCAGGCGCGGCAACTGCCGTCCATCGTGGTCACGCTCGGGCTCTCGTTCGTGTGGCTGGGCTGCGCGGTGCTGTTGCTGCCCACGCCGGGCGGCACCGCGCCCGAGTGGCTGCGCGCCGCGATGAGCTGGCGCACGCCGCTCCTGCCGATGCCGATCTGGATGGCCATCGCCACGGCCATCGTGGGCCACCTGCTGATCACGCGCAGCGCCTTCGGCACGCTGGTGCGCGGGCTGGGCGGCAACCCCGGCGCCATTGCGCGCGCGGGCTGGAACATGGTGCGCGTGCGCGCCGGCGTGTATGCGATTGCCGGCGTGTTCGGCGTCTGCTCGGGGCTGATGCTGGTGGGCCAGGCCACCTCGGCCGACGCCAACATCGCCTCGCGCTACACGCTGGTGGCCATTGCGGCGGCGATCCTCGGCGGCGCGGAGTTCGCGGGCGGCAAGGTGGCGCCGGTGGGCGCGGTCATCGGCGCGCTCACGGTGACGCTGGCGGCCTCGTTCCTCACCTTCCTCAACATCGCGCCGGACTGGCAGGTGGGCATGCAGGGGCTGATCCTGGTGGCCGTGCTCGGCCTGCGCGCGGCCATCGACCTGCTGGGAGGCAAGCGATGAGCGCGGCGAACGAAGGCATCGCGCCACCGGTTGCGGCGCCGCGATGGAAGCGCCTGACCGGCAACCGCCCGTGGCTGGGCTCGTGCGTGGCCGCGGTGCTGGCCTGGGCCGCCACGGTGTGGAGCGGGCACGGGCAGGGCTCGGGCGACCTGCTGACCGCGGCACTTGCGTTCTCGGCCTTCACGGTGCTGGTGTCGCTCGGGCAGATGCTGGTGATCAGCGTCGGGCCGGGCAATGCAGACCTCTCGATTCCATCGACGATCGCGCTCTCGGGCGCGGCCGCGATGATCGTGATGGACGGCAGCAACGCGATGCTGGTGCCCGGCCTGCTGGCGGCAACCGCGGTGGGCGTCGGCGTGGGCCTGTTCAACTTCGGGCTGATCCGGCTGCTGCGCATTCCGCCGATCATCGCCACGCTGGCGGCCTCGCTGATCGTGATGTCGGTGGCCATCAACGTGGGGCGCGGGCTCAAGGTCAAGCCTCCTGCGCTGTTCTCGGACCTGATGGCACAGCGCCTGCTCGGCGTTCCGCTGGTGGCGATCGTGGCGCTGGTGGTCACGGTGGCGATCGCCGTGATGCTGGAGCGCACGGTGCTCGGGCGCTCGATTGCAGCGGTGGGCCAGAACCGCCGCGCCGCGCAGCTTGCGGGCCTCAGGGTGGAGCGCACGCGGCTCCTGGCCTACGTGATCTGCGCCGGGCTCGCAGGCCTCACGGGCGCGCTGATCGCCGGCTTCTCGGGCGGCAATTCGCTGGACCAGGGGCAGGAATATTTGCTCATGACCATCGCCGTCGTCGTGATCGGCGGCACGGCCGTGGCAGGCGGGCGGCCCAGCGTGCCCGGCATCTGGGGCGCGGCCATGTTCATGTTCCTGCTGGTGGCGCTGCTCAACGCCGTCGGCGCCGGGCCGGGGCTGCGCATGCTGCTGACCGGCGTCATCATCATCGCGGTCATCGTGCTGGCGAGCGCTCGCCCCGCGCGCTGAAGCAACCCTCACGCAAGGAAAGACACGACACCCATGGCTACCACCCTCCAAGACCTCCCCTTCGGCTTCCTGGACGGCACCGGCTTCGAACGGCTGGATGCGCGCTTCAACACCTGCATCCCCGGCCCCGAACGCGTCGAGCGGCTGTGGACCGGCGCGCGCTGGTGCGAAGGCCCGGTGTGGTTCGGCGCGCACCGCACGCTCCTGTGGTCGGACATTCCGAACAACCGCATGCTGCGCTACGACGAAGTGAACGGCACGGTCGGCATCTTCCGCGAACCGTCGAACAACACGAACGGCCACACGGTCGACCGCGAAGGCCGGCTGGTGAGCTGCGAGCATCTGACGCGGCGCGTGACGCGCACCGAACACGACGGATCGATCACCGTGCTGGCCTCGCACTGGCAAGGCAAGCGATTGAATTCACCCAACGACGTGGTGGTGCATTCGGACGGCGGCGTGTGGTTCACCGACCCGAGCTACGGCATCCTCTCGGACTACGAGGGCCTGCGCGCCGAGAGCGAAATCGGCGCCTGTTACGTCTACCGCATCGACCCCGCGAGCGGCGAGGTCGAGCGCATGGCCGACGACTTCGTGAAGCCCAACGGCCTTGCGTTCTCGCCCGACGAATCGCTGCTGTACATCGCCGATACCGGCGCGAGCCATCTGAAGGACGGACCGCGCCACATGCGCCGCTTCAAGGTGGGCGCCGACGGCCGCAGCCTGAGCGGTGGCGAGGTGTTCGCCGAATGCACCAGCGGCATGTTCGACGGTTTTCGCCTCGATACCGAGGGCCGCATCTGGACCAGCGCGCTCGACGGCGTGCACGCCTACCACCCCGACGGCGCGCTGCTCGGGAAAATCCTGTTGCCCGAGCGCGTGGCCAATGTCTGCTTCGGCGGGCCCAAGCGCAACCGCCTTTTCATCTGCGCGACGACGTCGCTCTACGCCATCACACTGAACGCCAAGGGAGCCTGATCCATGTCCAGAACACTGCCGGCCGAAGGCCTGCAAACCACCGTCGCCCGCATCCTCGAAGCCGCGGGCAGCACGCCCGCCGAAGCGCAGCAGGTGGCCGCCAACCTCGTACTGGCCAACCTGAGCGGGCACGACTCGCACGGCGTGGGCATGCTGCCGCGCTATGTCGATGCGGTGGCCGAGGGCGGGCTGAAGCCCAACGCGGCCGTGAAGGTCAACCTCGACATCGGCACGCTGATGGGCCTGGACGGCCAGCGCGGGTATGGGCAGATCGTCGGCGTGCAGGCGATGGAGCTTGGCATCGCGCGGGCGAAGCAGCACGGCAGTTGCATCTTCACGCTCTCGCATGCGCATCACCTGGGCCGCATCGGGCATTTCGCCGAGATGGCGACGGCCCAGGGGCTGGTGGCGATGCATTTCGTCAACGTGCTGTCGCGGCCCGTGGTCGCGCCATGGGGCGGCGGCGACGGGCGCTTCGGCACCAACCCGTGCTGCATCGGCGTGCCGCTCGCGGGCGCGGAGCCGTTCGTGCTCGACTACGCGACCAGCCGCGTGGCGCAAGGGAAGATGCGCGTGGCGCACAACAAGGGCGAGCAGGTGCCCGACGGCTACCTGATCGACGAGAAAGGCGCACCGACCAACGACCCGGGCGTGGTGGTCGTGCCGCAAGGCAACGGCCTTTTCGGCGCGCTCATGACTTTCGGCGAGCACAAGGGCTACGGTATGGCGGTGGCGTGCGAACTGCTCGGTGGCGCGCTCACGGGTGGCGGTACGTGGCACCGGCCGGCGGACACGGCGCGCTCGGTGTTCAACGGGATGCTGACGGTGCTGATCGATCCGGTGAAGCTCGGGACGCAGAAGGCCTTCGACGAGGAGGCACGCGAGTTCATCGATTGGTTGAGGAAGAGCCCGCCGGGGCAAGGATCCGACGCGGTGCAGATCGCGGGCGAGCCGGAGCGCAAGGCGCGTGCGGCGCGGCGGCAGGACGGGATCTGGGTGGATGACGCGACGTGGGGAGAGATCGTCGCGGCAGGTGCCAAGGTGGGCGTGACGGTCAGCGCCTGATCCTTCTTGCTCCTTCACCCTCTGGGGGAAGGTTGGGATCGGGGCAGGCAGAGCGCCCGATGGGTACGCCGCTTGCCCCCACCCACTGCCCTCCCCCGGAAGGGGAGGGAGAAACACACCTGCGGTCAGCTGTTGCTGCTGTCGTGCGCCGGTTTGCCGATCTGCACGCTCACGTCCTCGCCCTTGATCCTGGCCTGCACCGCCTTGATCGCCTTCTCGAGCCGCGCGCCGTAGTCCGCATCGGCCTGGCGGAAGTAGCTCACGGAGCGGTCGATGATGTCCTGCCGCGTGACCGCGCCCAGGCCACCCGCGATGCTCTGGATCAAGCGCTCTTTCGCAGCCTCGTCCATCAACCGATACAGATCGCCGGCCTGCACGAAGTCGGTGTCGGCCTCGTGTTTCTGCCACTGGTGGCTGCCGGTCCAGCCATGGATTTCCAGCGGCGCGTAGACCGGCTCGTTCGTCTGCTTGGGCGCATCGCTGAAGCTGTTGGGCTCGTAGTTCGGACCGCGCCCGCCGTTGCCGTCGCCGCGCATCGCGCCGTCGCGGCCGTAGTTCTGCGCCGTGGTCGCGTGCGGGCGGTTCACCGGCAGTTGCGTGTGGTTGACGCCCAGCCGGTAGCGCTGCGTGTCGCCGTAGCTGAACAGGCGCCCCTGCAGCATCTTGTCGGGCGAGGGGCCGATGCCGGGCACGAAGTTGGCCGGGTTGAAGGCAGCCTGCTCGATCTCGGCGAAGTAGTTGTCGGGGTTGCGGTCGAGCGTGAGGATGCCGATGTCGATCTTCGGATAGTCCTTGTGCGACCAGACCTTGGTGAGGTCGAAGGGGTTGAAGCGGTAGTTCTGCGCCTCGGCCACCGGCATGATCTGCACCTGCACGCGCCAGCTGGGGAACTCGCCGCGCTCGATGGAATGCAGCAGGTCCAGGTGGTGGTGGTTCGGGTTCTCGCCGCCCACGCGCTGCGCCTCTTCGGCGATGAAGGTCTCGATGCCCTGGTGGGTCTTGAAGTGGTACTTGACCCAGAAGGCCTCGCCCTTGGCATTCACCCACTGGTAGGTGTGCGAGCCGAAGCCGTCCATGTGGCGGTAGCTCTTCGGAATGCCGCGATCGCCGAACAGCCAGGTGAACTGGTGCGTCGCTTCGGGCGAATGCGAGAAGAAGTCCCAGGCGTTGTTGGGCTCCTGCACGTGGCTGTAGGGGTCGCGCTTTTGCGAGTGGATGAAGTCGGGAAACTTGAGCGGATCGCGGATGAAGAAGATCGGCGTGTTGTTGCCCACGAGGTCGTAGTTGCCGTCTTCGGTATAGAACTTGAGCGCGAAGCCGCGCGGGTCGCGCACGGTGTCGGCCGAGCCGAGCTCCAGCGCCACGGTCGAGAAACGGGCCAGCACTTCGGTCTTCTTGCCGACCTGGCCGAGGAACCTGGCCTTGGTCCATTTCGACACATCGGCCGTGAGTTCGAAGGTGCCGAAGGCGCCCGATCCACGGGCATGCACCACGCGCTCGGGGATGCGCTCACGGTCGAAGCGGGCCAGTTTCTCGATGAGGTTGTGGTCCTGCATCAGCACGGGACCGTTGACGCCCGCCGTCTGCGACTGCTGGTTGTTTTCGATGGGAGCGCCGCTTTCGGTGGTGAGCTTGCGGGAATCTGTCATGGGTGCTGTCCTCTGATGAAGTTGTCGGGGTTCATCGATTTTGTCAATGAACATGCCGACATGGCATCAGATTCGGCTATCGCATCGATAGACCCGCGGCCGCGGCGGTCGGGCTCGAAGGCCCGGCCCGCTCAGACGATCAGTGCGATCGTGGCTTCGAGATGTTCGGAGGGCGCGCGGCGAAAGCCCGAGCGTGCAAAGCGCTGCAGTTGCCCGACCACGAAGGCCGTGAGCGCCGCGGCGCGCACCTGTGCGTCGACGGTGGGCGTGGCCGAACCTTCGGCGGTGGCTGCGCCGCGCAGCACCTGGCGCAGCGTGGCTTCGATCTTGTCGAAGAACTGGTTCATGCGCTGCTGCAGGCGCTCGTTCTCGTAGACCAGCGCGTCGCCGACCATGACGCGCGTCATGCCCGGGTTGCGTTCGGCGAACTGGACCAGCAGGGTGAGGATCTTGGCGGCCTGCTGGGCGCCGGTGGCGCCCTCGCGCTCGAGGATCTGGTTCACCAAGGTGAACACGCTCTGCTCGATGAAGTCGATCAGGCCCTCGAACATCTGGGCCTTGCTCGCGAAATGGCGATAGAGCGCAGCCTCGCTCACCTCGAGCCGCGCGGCCAGCGCCGCGGTCGTGACCCGCTCGGCACCGGGCTGCTCCAGCATGGCGGCCAGCGCCTGCAGGATCTGCACGCGCCGCTCCCCCGGCTTCGGACGCTTGCGCGTGGCGGTGGCTGGCGTTTCCGCTGGGGTCTCTACGCCGGGAGCAGCTGTCTCTTCGTTCTGCATGGGAGCGCGTGCAAAGATGTAATCAATTGATTCTCGCACAGCACACGCAGTGAGCACGCGCCCTCCTGCTCGAAGGCGCAACCGGTACCACCCAAAGCTCGCACAGAATCCATTCCTTTGACCAAAGCATATAGAGACCCTCATGAGTCGACGCGTCCTGGTTACTGGCGGAGCTGGCTTCATTGGCAGTCACACCTGTGTGGCGCTTGCAGCCGCGGGGTACACGCCGGTGATTTTCGACAATCTTTGCAACAGCGACATCCGGGTGCTCGAGCGATTGCGGCAGATCACTGGCAGTACGCCGCAACTGATAGAAGGCGATGTTCGCGACGAAGCCCTGCTGGCACGCGTGTTTGCCGACGAACCCTTCGCAGCCGTGATTCATTTCGCTGGACTCAAGGCGGTTGGCGACTCAGTGGCCGACCCGCTCACGTACTACGACAACAACGTGCGCGGCAGCGTGGCGCTCGCCTTGGCAATGCAACGCGCCGGAGTTAATACCTTGGTTTTCTCTTCGTCCGCAACGGTGTATGGACAACCTGACCATTCACCGATTCCGGAAGATGCGCCTCTGCGCCCGGCCAATCCCTATGGGCGTTCCAAGCTCATGGTGGAGCAGGCCCTGTCCGATCTGCACCGCGCCCAGCCTGGCTGGCGCATCGCGCTGCTTCGCTATTTCAATCCGGTAGGCGCCCACGAAAGCGGATTGATCGGCGAACACCCGCAAGGCAAGCCCAACAACCTGATGCCCTTCGTTTGCCAGGTGGCCGTGGGGCAACGCGAAAAGTTGCAGATCCACGGAGGCGACTATCCCACGCCGGACGGCACGGGCGTGCGCGACTATGTCCATGTCATGGACCTGGCCGAAGGGCACGTCGCGGCCTTGATGCACGCGCGAACCCGAGCGGGACTTTCCATTCTCAATCTGGGCACCGGACAGGGAGCCTCAGTTCTGGATGTCGTGCGTGCTTTCGAGCGGGTCAGTGGACGTGCATTGCGATTCGACATCGGCCCGCGCCGCCCGGGCGACGTCCCTGCGTACTGGAGCGATCCCTCCCTTGCCAAAGCGACGCTCGGCTGGCGCGCCGGCCGCAGTCTCGAGCAGATGTGCGCCGACAGTTGGCGATGGCAGCAAGGCAACCCCCGCGGCTACGACTGAGATCGGCGGCGCCTCGGACGGGGGGCATGAAAAGTCGAGGAAGGCCTCCCGCGGAGGCGGGCGCTTTATGCCTTTGGACATAAGTCACACTTCTACTCGCACAAAAGGCCTTTCACTCCATTGCGATCCGCGAAGAGGCGGTTCAGGGCCGCTATGCTTTGCGAGCCCCGACGCGGCATCCGTCATGTCAAGAAAAAGACTGACGGGATCGGCGGTCGAAGTCGGGCAACGCATGGGAGTGATAACAATGATTGACCAGTCGAGGCAGGCGGGTTGGGCCGCTGCATGTCGATATTCGCAGATTGCGGATGACACATACGATTCATGGGTGGCCGCGGATGCGCCGCCGCTCGATTCAGATACCCAGGCGCTTCGCCTGGAACTGGCGAACGCGGCATCGCGACACACGGTCACGCTCGCTGTTGCAGACGCTGGGAGTGACGAGGCGCTGAGCGCAACGTTGGCCTCGCTTGCCGGACAGGCCATCCGGAATTTCGACACCTTGGTGGTTTGCCAGCCCGCACGCGAAGCGGCCGTTGCCCGGATTCTGGCAACTCTGACGCCAGGTCTGCCGAACGCGTGGACCATCGCCGCCGTCGACATCCTCCCCTCCTTCGAACTGGAGCAACTCGCACTCGAACGGGCTACGGGCCGCTACTTCGGCGTTGTCTTCGCCGGTGATCGGCTCGCGCCCATGGCTGTGGCGGCGATGCAATCCGCGCTGGTGCGCTGGCCGGATGCCGTGCTCGTGTACTCGGACGAAGATTGGATAGACGAGCACGATCGGCGTCTCAAGCCTCGATTCAAGTCAGCTTGGGACCCCGAGGCTCAACTCGGCTTCGACCTGCTCGGCAGCCTCTGCCTCATCGAACGCACGCATGCGTTGGAAGCAGGAGGCTTTCGGGCGGTGCGCTGCCTCGCGGCCCACTACGACCTGCATTGCAGGGTGGCCCTCCCACTGCCCAGCAATCAGATTCGACACGTCCCTGCTGTCCTTTATCACCGCCGAGTTCCGCCTCTCGTGAGCGCCCAGGAGATGCAAACCGCCATCGCGGCTTATTCCGAGGCAGCCCGCCAGGTAGCGGCTGATGCCGGAGCCGCCCAATCGGGAGGCCCCGTCGATATCGCACCCTCACCTGTGGCCCCGTTCGTCAATCACGTGCGCCGTCCCGTGCCCACACCTGCGCCCAAAATCAGCGTTCTGGTGCCGACGCGGGACCGCGCAGTGCTGCTGCGGAACTGTCTGCGTGGGCTGCTGGAGAAAACGGACTATCCAGACTTCGAAGTGATCGTTCTCGACAACGACAGCGTCGAACCAGCAACCATGGCTCTGTTTTCCGAACTGAAGGGCGATCCGCGTGTACGCGTGCTTCGAGCTCCCGGTGCATTCAACTTTTCGGGAATCAACAATCTTGGTGTGCGCGCAACCACCGGGGAGGTACTGCTCTTTCTCAACAACGACATCGAGGTGCTGCACGGAAGCTGGATGAGGGAGATGGTCGGCGAGGTCATGCGTCCGGATATCGGCTGCGTGGGAGCAAAGCTCCTTTATTCCGACGGCACGATTCAGCATGCTGGCGTGCTCCTCCAGGCTGGGCCGTTGGCGATGCATGTCTGTCGTACAGACGACGCCATGGCGGCAGGAACCGATGGCCGCCTCGCAGGCACGCACGGCTACCTGGCAGTCACCGGGGCGTGCCTTGCAGTGCGCCGTTCGGTGTTCGACGCAGTCGGCGGATTCGATGCCGATCACCTGCCAGTGGCGTACAACGATATCGACCTGTGCTTGAAGGTCAGCGACGCGGGGTATCGCAACATCTGCACGCCGTTCGCGTCGCTGTTGCATCTCGAAAGCGCATCGCGCGGCCTCGACGACTCGCAGGAAAAACAGGCGCGTGCACGCAGCGAAACGAATCACATGCGCCTGAAGTGGGGCGACCGTTTCGATCAAGATCCCTTCCATAACCCGAACCTGCACCTCGAATGGTCAGCGGGCGAACGCCTGGCATCGAACGCCCGTCAACCTTGGCTTCTGGCGCGCTGACAAGCGTTTTCACAGGCAACAGAGCTCGGCGCCGTTCGGCGCAAGAACGATGAGTAAACATATCTCTCCCCCCTCGACGTCCAATCTTGAAAAATCCCTCCAGGCTCTGACGGAGCCCGTACTGGACCCGCTCTTCTGGACACCGCAACTTCTGGGCAAGGCCAGCGCATGGTGGACCCACACACCGTTTGCGTTCTGGATCATTTCGGCTTGCAAGCCCGGCTTGCTGGTGGAGCTTGGCACCCACAACGGCGTGTCGTACGCAGCCTTCTGCGAAGCGGTTGCGCGCCTCAAGTCAGCAACGCGTTGCTACGCGGTGGACACCTGGGTTGGCGACGAGCACGCCGGGAAATTCGATTCGCAGATTTACTACGAGCTTCGCGACTTTCATGACAAGCACTTCAGCGCTTTTTCGGAGTTGCTAAGGTCCACGTTCGACGACGCGCTGCCGTATTTCGCAGACGGATCGATAGATGTATTGCACATCGATGGCTTTCACACCTTTGAGGCCGTCAAGCACGATTTCGACACATGGCTTCCCAAACTTTCGGACAAGGCTGTCGTGCTTTTCCACGACACCAACGTGCGATCGGGCGACTTCGGCGTCTTTCGCTTCTTCGCCGAACAGGTCCAGAAATATCCGTCCTTCGAATTCCTGCATGGACACGGCCTCGGCGTGCTGGCAGTCGGCAAGAACGCGCCGGAAGCTATCCTCGATCTTTGCAATCTCGAAGCAGAGCGCGCTGATTCCGTTCGGAATCGGTTTTCGCATCTTGGGGCGCGGTGGTTCGTCACCACCCGCGAGCAACTGGGCTCGGCCGAGCTGAACCGCCGCATCCATGAAGCCGGCGCGCAGCAAGAACCGGTTCGCGCGGAACTTGCGCAAGCCGTTGCTGCGTGTGCTCAGGAGACCGAAGCTCGCGTCCGGGCCGAGGCCAGGGCGAGGGAACTAGCAGGGGAAGTTGCCCGCACAACCGCCCGGATGCAAACGCTCGACCGAGAGATCGACAACGCAGGCGCCCAGACAGCGCGAGCTGAAGCCTCTGCGCGTGCGACGGCCCTCGCGCACGAGCAGGCAGCCCAGCGAGTGGCCGAACTGCGCGACGTCAGTGCGCGATTGTCGGTCGACCTGGAGAATGTGCGCACCGCCCTGAAAACGGCGCAAGAACACGCCGGGATGCAGCAGCACGACGACGCGACGCTCAGAGAAATCATCAGGATGAAGGAGGGACGGATTGCCGCACTGATGAAGCGCTTCGCAAACCAGCAGAGCGATGCATCCCTGAGCGTCAAGGCAAAGGTACGACGACGCTTGCGCAGATGGGGTGCCCGTTTGGCAGGAAAGCAGACCGACGTCGCGGCCATCGAGACCGTTCGGTACTCGCCCTATTTCGACCGGGACTGGTACTTGAGCACTTATCCCGATGTCGCCTCCTCGGGCATCGATCCCGCACAACACTATGCGCTTCATGGCGCATTCGAGGGACGTGAGCCCGGCCCATGGTTCTCCGGTACCCAGTACCTGCGCAACTACGAGGACGTAGCCGCTTCGAAGATGAACCCCCTTTTGCACTACGTGCACTTCGGTGCTCAGGAGGGCCGCCACGCCGGACTGCGCGAAGTGGAAAAGGCGGTGCCCACACTCGCCTTGCCAGGCCGCCCCTTCTCCATCTTCTATGTATCCGGAGAGCCCGACACGCCCGGCCACTCCTACCGCATCGCCCGCTACCTGGACGCCGCACGGATGAACGGCGTGCCCGCGACCTGGGTTCGGCTGGATCAGATCGAACAGAACTTCGACCTGATCTCGCGGCACGACGTGATGATTCTCTGGCGCACGCCCTGGACACCCGGACTGGAAGGGGCGGTGCGGCGAATGCGCGAGCAGGGCAAGAAGATCGTGTTCGATATCGACGACCTCATGATCGATCCCGATCTGGCCGACACCAAGATCATTGACGGCATCCGCTCGAACGCGCATCCCCAGAACGCCGTACGCGAGTTGTTTGAGAGCGTTCGAAAATCCATGCTCGCCGCCGACGTCTGCTTCACAAGCACCCAGGAACTCGCATATCACATGCGATGGTCCGGCAAGACGACGCATGTCCTGTTCAACGGCTTCGACAATCACACGCTCGAACTGTCTCGCAGTAGCGCAAGTCAATGGCGCGACGCGCGAACGGACAATCTGATTCGCATCGGCTATGCAGGTGGTTCGAAGACCCATCAACGCGACCTCGGTCTTGCCATCGAAGCCATTGCGCGCGTCCTTCGAGACAATGAAATGTGCCGCCTGGTTCTTTTTCAGACCAGCAGCGGAGCTCGATTGGTCGAAGTGGACGAATATCCGGTCATGACGGGGCTCGAGGACCGTATCGAATGGCGCCCTTTCCAGACGCTCGACAGCCTGCCCAGGGAAATGGCACGCTTCGACATCAATCTCGCACCGCTGGAATTCGGCAATCCGTTTTGCGAAGCCAAGAGCGAATTGAAGTTTTTCGAAGCCGCGCTGGTCAAGGTCCCGACCATTGCCTCGCCAACGGGACCGTTCAGGCGGGCGATCGAACACGGGGTGTCGGGATTTCTTGCCGCTACCGCCGACGACTGGTTCCATTACCTCTCCAGCCTCGTATCGGACAAGCTGCTTCGGCAGAGGATCGCCCTGGCGGCCTACCACAGTGCCCTGGCCGGATATGGGCCGCTGCAGCGCGCAAGCCAGTTCGGGCGCGTGCTCGATCAATTGCAAGGCGAAGCGCTGGCTGCACGTGCCTTCGCGCTTGACGCCCACCTTCGCTCAATGCCGAGCGCTCGCCCGGAGCTGCTGCCGCTTGATATCCTGTTCGAGCACCCGGCGAGCACATCTGCCGAGGTCTCGGTGGTCGTTCCGCTGTACAACTACGAGCAGTTCATTGTCGAGACGCTCGACTCGGTGCGGGCCCAATCGTTGGCGGTGCTCGATCTGGTGGTGGTGGACGATTGTTCCACCGACGATTCGCTGGAAACGGCGCTCGCCTGGGCTCGGCAGCATGCACCGCGCTTCAACCGCCTCGTGGTGGCCCGGAACAGATCGAACCACGGCCTCGGGCTTACGCGCAACGCATGCTTCAACCTGGCGGACAGCCCTTATGTGCTTCCCCTGGACGCAGACAACCGGTTGCTGCCGAGATGCTGCGAGGAGCTCCTGCGTGCCATGCGCTCCGAGGAGGTCGCTTTTATTTACCCGACCATCCAGCATTTCGGCGCATCGAGCGAAACGATCGGCGCGTCGCGGTACGAAGCACACCGGTTCGTCGCCGGGAACTACATCGATGCGATGGCGCTTGTCTCGAAAGAAGCCTGGGCCATCGTCGGTGGATACAACCACGTCAGGCATGGATGGGAAGACTACGACTTCTGGTGCAGGCTCGCCGAGCAAGGTCAGCGTGGTCACTGGGAACCTCAAACGCTGGCGGAGTATCGCGTGCACGCCGCGTCGATGCTCAAATCGGAGACCACCGTTCCGGAGAACTACCGGCGCTTGATTGAAACCTTCAAGAAACGTCACCCGTGGGTGTCCTTGATCGATGAACGACTCGCCCGCAAGCCTGCGGCGCTGAGCACTCACCTGAGCACCCAGTCGTCGCCATCTCGGCTTCAGACGCTGCTGCCGCTCCTTCGCTGCCCCAGAACCCACCTCAAGCTGATCCTCGACACGAAGCGGAATGCCTTGGTCAGCGTGGACGGCTGGCTCGCTTGGCCACTCGTCGATGGCCGTGTCGCGCTTTGCGACGGCATGGGCGAGCCCGAAATCAAATCCTCGGAGCATGTGAGCAACGAACTACCTCCAGAGGCACTGGTGCTGGTGAAGGAGAGCCCGGGATGGGTGCTGAATCTGAGCGGCGGAGGCTCGCACGAGAAGTTCGCGAATGTGGTCGAAGTCGAGTACGCCCTCTTTCGGCACACCGACGTCGTAGCAGACGCGCACGTTCTTCCGTTCGACGATGAAGTTTTCGACGCTGTGATCGTCATGAACGCATTCGAACATTACCGCGAACCGCAGAAGGTCGCATCCGAACTCTTCCGCGTCTTGAAGCCGGGAGGCCGCATCCTGATTCGGACGGCCTTCATGCAGCCGCTGCACGAGCGGCCTTGGCACTATTTCAATTGCACCCGGTACGGACTGGCCCAATGGTTCCAACAGTTCGAAACCGAGCGGCTGCATGTGTCGGAGAATTTCAATCCCAACCACTCGATCAGCTGGCTGGCGTCGGAATGCGAACAGGCACTGCGCTCGCACGTCTCGACCCAAGTGGCAGACGACTTTCGTGCAGCGCCCACGGGGAAGCTCGTTGATCTTTGGCGAGACCCTTCGTTGCGGGAAGACCCGCTTTGGCGTGACTTCGAGAGACTGCCCCAGTCAGAGCAGGAGATCGGTGCTGCCGGATTCGAGTTCGCTGGACGCAAGCCCGCATAGACATGGTCGCCAAGCTGAAGAACACCGGAGCGCTCGCCAGCGGGCGCTCCAGCGCGAAAACTCGACTCGATGACAGACGGCCGGCGCGTCAATCCGAAGAGAGTTCGCGCCAACTCTGAATCGATGCTCAGCGGGCCCGGATCATCGTCCCGTAGGCCTGGTCAGTCAGGATCTCTAGCAGCATCGCGTGCGGCACGCGGCCATCGATGATGTGCACCGCGTTGACGCCGCTCTTGGCCGCATCGAGCGCGCCTTCGATCTTGGGCAGCATGCCGCCCGAGATGGTGCCGTCGGCGAACAGGTCGTCGATTTCGCGCGCGCTCAGGTTGGTGAGCAGCTTGCCGTTCTTGTCGAGCACGCCGGGCGTGTTGGTCAGGAGCATGAGCTTCTCGGCCTTGAGCACGGTGGCCAGCTTGCCGGCGACGACGTCGGCGTTGATGTTGTAGCTCTCGTTCTCCTCGCCGAAGCCGATCGGGCTCACGACGGGAATGAACGCATCGTCCTGCAGCGCCTTCACCACGCTCGGGTCGATGGAGACGATGTCGCCGACCTGGCCCACGTCGTGGTGCACGTTGGGGTCGGTGCGGTCGGCCAGCTTGAGCTTCTGCGCGCGGATCAGGCCGCCGTCGCGCCCGGTCAGGCCCACGGCCTTGCCGCCGGCCTGGTTGATCAGGCCCACGATGTCCTGCTGCACCTCGCCGGCCAGCACCCACTCGACGACTTCCATGGTCTCGGCGTCGGTCACACGCATGCCCTGGATGAAACTGCCCTTCTTGCCCAGGCGGTTGAGCGCCGCCTCGATCTGCGGGCCGCCGCCGTGCACCACCACCGGGTTCATGCCGACCAGCTTGAGCAGCACCACGTCTTCGGCGAAGTCGGCCTGCAGGGCCGGGTCGGTCATGGCGTTGCCGCCGTACTTGATGACGATGGTCTTGCCGTGGAACTTGCGGATGTACGGCAGCGCCTGGGCCAGGATCTCGGCCTTGTCGCGCGGGGGGATGTTCAGGACGGGGTCGGTCATGGGCGGTCAGGCTCCAAAGCGAAGGACGAAGGAAATTCTCGCAAAGAAAGATGTCGTCAGGGGCGCAGCCACCTGGGCACCTTGAATCGCACGATCATCAGGTAGGCACCCACGTAGGTCGTGACGAACAGCAGGCAGAACAGCACCAGCACGATGGTGTTGTTCCAGAACAGCACCGCGGGCACCACCGAGAGTGCGGCGAACATCCAGAGGTACGGCGAGGTGCGGTTGTTGCGCGCCAGCAGCTGCCGCGCCTCGTCGTCCGCCAGCGCCACGCGCACGATGCGGCGAAAGATCAGCTGGTGGAAGTGCAGCGCATCGGCCGTGCCGGGCGACTGGCCGCGCGCGAGCTTGCGGTAGATGGAAAACAGCGTCTCCCACACCGGGTAGATCAGGAGCAGCATCGGGAACCACGGCGAGACCACGCGGTGGCGCTGCACCAGCGTCACGCAGGCCACGGCGATCACCATGCCCCAGACGTAGGCGCCGCCGTCGCCGGCAAATATCTTGCCGCGCGGGTAGTTCCAGACCAGAAAGCCGAAGGTCGCCCCCACCAGGCAGATCACCATCGCCGCCAGTTGCCGGTCGCCCACCTGAAGGGCCACGTGCGAGATCGCCAGGCACACCAGCACCGCGACCGTGCCGGCCAGGCCGTTGTAGCCGTCGATGATGTTGAAGGCATGCGGCAGTCCGCCGATGGCGAGCGCCGCGAACAGCACCGTGGCATACGGCAGCATGGCCAGCCAGCCGTCGACCACCGGGACGCCGGTGCGCGAAACGCCCAGGCCGAGCAGCCAGCACACCAGCAGGGCAGAGCCGATGGTCAGGCCCAGCCGGTAGCGCACCTTCACCTGTTGCGTCATGTCCTCGACGATGCCGCCCAGCACCGCGGGCGCAATGCACAGCAGCGTCAGCATCGAGGTCTTGACCGGCCACGACACGTTGAAGGGATCGGTGCCGGTGATGCCGGCGGCCAGCCAGGCCGCCCCCATGCCCAGCAGGATGCCCGCACCGCCCAGGCGCGGCACATGGCCCTTGTGGAAGCGCTGCGGCATGTCGGCGCCGTAAAGCCGTGCGTGCCTGCGCGCCCGGCGCATGAAGAGCTGGACCGCGAAGGCAGCGACGAAGAAACTGATGACGATCAGGGCAATCATGTGTGGGGGTTGGGGAACCCTAGAATTCCCGAGCGAAATTAGACCATGCCAACGCCCCCCTCCCCCGCCCCCTCCGCTCCTTTGCCCCCGATCACCATTTCCATCGTGAGCCACGGCCAGCTTGCCCTGGTGCAGCCGCTGCTCGACCAGTTGGACCGGCACAGCCGCGCGTCGATTGCCAAGGTCGTGCTCACGGTGAACATCCCGGAGCCCGACGTGCTGGCGGGGCAAGGCTGGGGTTTCGAGGTCGAGCGGATCGAGAACGCGGGCCCCATGGGCTTCGGCGCCAATCACAACCAGGCCTTCAGGCGTTGCGCGAGCCCGTGGTTCCTGGTGCTCAATCCGGACATCCGCCTGGACAGCGACGTGCTCGCGCCGCTGATCTTGCAGGCCGCACCTGACGCGGGCCTCATGACACCGCGCATCCTGGAGCCCGGCAAGCCCGCGCCCGAGCCGCACCGGGCGCTGCTCACACCCCTGGAGATCCTCGGGCGCAATAAGCCGGGCTATGTACGGCCCGCCGTGCCCGCGTGGATTCCGGGCCTGTTCATGCTGTTCCGCAGCGATGCCTACCGCCAGGTCGGCGGTTTCGACGAGCGCTTCTTCATGTACGGGGAAGATTTCGACATCTGCGCCCGCACCCGCCTGGCCGGCTGGAAGCTGCAGGTCGGCGAAGACCTGCTCGCGCGGCACGACGCCCAGCGCGCGAGCCACCGCAGCAAGCGCTATCTGTACTGGCACGTCACCAGCCTGCTGAAGGTGTGGCTCTCGGGCGCCTTCTGGCGCTACCGGCGGATGCAGCCACCCCGCCCCTGAAGAGGGCGAAAAGCGTTTGCGAGGACAATCGGGAACGAAAAAAGCAAGCGCGCCTTCACACAGACGATGACGACGACAACGACGAGCCCGACGTTCCACAACGAACACGCCCACCTGGTTCACCCCAAATACCGCCCGGACATCGACGGGCTGCGCGCCGTGGCGGTGCTCTCGGTCCTGGGTTACCACGCGTTCCCGCAGTGGATCAAGGGCGGCTTCATCGGCGTGGACATCTTCTTCGTCATCTCGGGCTTCCTGATCACCACGATCATCCTGGCCAGCTTCGAGGGCGAGGGCTTCAGCTACCGCGAGTTCTATGCCCGGCGCGTGAAGCGGATCTTCCCGGCGCTGGCGCTGGTGCTGGCGGCCACGCTGGCCTTCGGCTGGTACTCGCTCCTGCCCAACGAATGGGAGCAATTGGGCAAGCACGTGGCATCGGGCGCCGGGTTCGTCTCGAACTTCGCGTTCTGGAGCGAGGCCGGCTACTTCGACAACGCGGCCGAGACCAAGCCGCTCCTGCACCTGTGGTCGCTGGCCATCGAGGAGCAGTTCTACATCTTCTGGCCCGTGCTGCTGGGCCTGGCCTGGAAGCGCAAGTGGCGCGTGCTCTGGGTGGTGGGCATCGTGGCGGCGGCGTCGTTCCTGCTGAACGTGACGACCATCCACAGCCACCGCGAGGCCGCGTTCTATTCGCCGCTCTCGCGCTTCTGGGAGCTGATGATCGGTGGCATGCTCGCGTACATGCGGCTGCACCGGCCGCTGCCCAAGCCGGGCTGGGGACGCCATGCGCAGTCCATCGCCGGGCTGGCGCTGATCGTTCTGGGCCTGTGCACGATCCGCGGCGGCAAGGCCTTCCCGGGTTTCTGGGCGATCCTGCCGACGCTGGGCGCCTTCTTCTGCATCGCCGCCGGACCGACCGGCGTGCTGAACCGCTACGTGCTCGCATCCAGGCCGATGGTGTGGGTCGGGCTCATCAGCTATCCGCTGTACCTGTGGCACTGGCCGCTGCTGGCGTACGCGCGCATCCTGGAAGGCAAGCTGCCCTCCGACGGCATCCGGGCGCTGATGCTGGTCGCCGCCTTCGTGCTGGCGTGGCTGACCTACCGTTTCGTCGAACGCCACACGCGCAAGACCGAGAACCCCACGGTGACCTCGGGCCTCGTCGCCGCGATGGTGGGTTTCGTCGTGCTCGGCCTGCTGGCCACCTCGGGCTACTACGTCGGGCGCCACAGCGACCCGTACTTCAACAAGACGGCGGCCGCGGCCAAGGACTGGGGCTATCCGGATGGCCTGAGCCCGATCAAGGTCGACGGCGAGGTGCTGCAGCAGATCGGCCACGGCAAGCGCCGCGTGCTGTTCTTCGGCGACAGCCACATCGAACAGTACGGCCCGCGTGCGGTGGAACTGAGCAAGACCGCGCCCGACACGCTCGATTCGCTCTCCTTCGTGACCTGGGGCGCCTGCCCGCCGATTCCCAACGTGGTCGACGAGCAGAACAACCTCTGCGCGGAACGCCGCGACGGCGGCATGCGCCTGGCGGTGAGCGACAAGTTCGATGCGGTGGTCTTCGGCGGCTGCTGGAACTGCTACTTCTCGGAGACCGACAAGCCCACCGCCGACAACGCCGCGGCGGACCGCTACTACTACCTGGACGGCAAGAACAAACGCCGCTTCATGGGCGGCGGCGGCGCGGACTTCGCGCTCAACACCCTCGAGACGGTCATGACGGCGCTCTCCAAGCACAAGCAGGTCTACCTGCTGCTGGACAACCCGGTCGGCGAAGGCTTCGGCCCCGAGGAGTTCGTGAAGGGCGGCCGCTTGGGCAACATGACCGTCGGACGCATGTCGCCGACCGCGCCCTGGGTGCCGGAACAGAAGGCCCTGCACGAGCGCATGCGCCAGATCGCAAAGCGCAGCGGCGCCATCGTGATCGACCCGATTCCGACACTGTGCGAGAAGGACTGGTGCACGCGGGCGGATGCGGATGCAACGCCGATCTACAAGGACGCCGGGCACCTGCGCGCGCAGTACGTGCGCAAGTTCGCCACCTACATCGACGCCGCGATGACCACGCCCAGGCAGCCAGCAGCGGCAGCGCCGGCCCCTGCTCGCTAGGCGTACAGGCGCCGCAGGCTTCGGATGCCCGGCAGGCGCGTGATGGCGCCGACCAGGCGCACCACGCCCGGCGGGCAGTGGTTGAGCAGGAACAGCGTGATCCGCAGGCGCAGCTTCTTCTTGCGCCCCACATACGGGTTGGCCAGCACCATGGCGCCGTACTCGTTGAGGATCGCGCTCATCTCCTCGCGGTACTGGTCGTCGTTCTTGATCGACTCGATCGCGTGGTTGACGAAGTACGGCTGGAACCGGGGCACCAGGCAATCGCGGAAGTAGTAGCGCCCGCGCAGGTGCTCGTCGGGGAACATCCGGGTGAGCTTCTTGAAGTACTTGAAGCGGCTGCGGATCATCCGGATGCCGAACGACGTGCTCGCCGTGTGGATGCACCAGACGGTGACGGCCTTGTCCACGAAGTAGTTGCTGAAGCCCTTGCGGAAGATGCGCAGGAACAGGTCGTCGTCCTCGAAGCCCATGAACTGCGAATCGAACCCGTCCACCGCCTCGAAGGCCTTGCGGCTCACCAGCGCGGCCGATGGCAGCACGAACATGTCGTTGCGCAGCAGGTCGTTGATGTTGCGCTTGGGGTGCGTCGCGTGCTCCTTGATCACGCCGGTGCGGATCACGTTGCCGTCCGCGTCCGCCTCGTACAGGTCGGCGTAGACGTAGCCGAACAGCCGGTCGCCGGGCGGGATGGAGGCGGCCAGTGTCTCGATGTGGTTGGGCAGGTAGAAGTCGTCCTGGTCGAGAAAGCAGATGAAGTCCGAGGTCGAGGCCTTCACGCCAGCGTTGCGGGCCGACCCCTGGCCGCCGTTTTCCTGGTCGATGATGCGAAACGGGTAGCGCGCGGCCAGCCCGTCGAGCGCGGCGCGCTCCTCGGGGCGCGAGCCGTCGTTGACCACGATCACCTCGGCTGCGGGCACCGATTGCTCGAAGACGCTCTTGACCGAACGCTCGATGAAGTCGGCGCCGTTGTAGAACGGGATGATCACCACGACGCTCGGCCAGGCGGTCGGCTGCGCTGCGATGGTGGAATCTGGGGAGGCGTTCATTGGATTCATGGTTCTTTGGGGGCGAAGCCTACACAGATTCGAAAAGGTCGCGGACCACGCCGCGCACGCCGCGGCCGAACCTGTCGTAGCGGCCGGTCAGGGCTTCGCGGGCGATCGGCCCGATGCGCGCGAGCCGCGACGCGGGCAAGGCGGCGCGAAAGCGCTGGTGCTCGATCTTGCTGCGCACCTTGGCAAGGATCTCGGGCGGCACCCGGTCGCCCAGCTGCACGAGCCGCGCGAGCAGCAGCCCGGCCTTGACCGCCCGCTCGACGTGCGTGTTGCCCCGGGAGGCCAGCGCCTTGCGCACCTTTTCCGCAAAGGTGTCGCGCCGCGCGCCGATCTGGTTGGACTCGTGCTGGCGGTATTCGATGAGGGGCTGCTCCAGCAGGTCGACCCGCGCCGTCGTCGAGGCGACGATGCCCAGCCATTCGTCGTGCACCCACTCGACCGGCAGCGGCAACGCATCGGCCAGCAGCGCGCGGCGAAAGACCGTGGTCGCGCCGGTCACGAGGTTGCGCCGCAGCAGCACCTCGAAGGCGTTGCCGGCATGCACCCGCGCGAGCTCGGAAGGCGTGACCTCCAGCGCATGGAACAGCGTCTGGTTCAGGTCGCGGCGTTCGGCGTCGACCAGGCGCGCATCGGTGTGCAGCAGCAGCAGGTTGGCGTCCTGCTCGAAACGAGCCACCATTTTCTCGAGCCGGTCGGGCATCCACACGTCGTCCTGGTCGCTGAGCGCGATCAGCTCGCTGGTGCAGGCGCTGATGGCCTGCTCGAAATTCTTGACGACGCGCAAGGCGACCGGGTTCTCGAAGACGCGCAAGGCGATCGGCGGGCCCGGGCGCTCGGCCGCGCATTCGGCCACGGCGGCACGCACCACCTGGACCGAGCCGTCGCGCGAGGCGTCGTCGGACAGCACGATCTCGACCGGCGGCCGGGTCTGCAGGCAGATGCTGCGCACCTGCTCGCGGAGGAACCGGGCGCCGTTGTAGGTGCAGAGCGCGACGGAAACTTCGAGGGGACGGGGAGCGTTCATGGATGGGTTGCCGGGGCGCCGCCGCTGCGAGGGTCGCGCGGCGGCCAGGCCAGGTCGAAGTCTTCGGTGTCGAGCGTGAGATTGGGGTTGTAGGCGGGGTCGTGGGCGATGAGTTCTGCCCAACGGCCTTGCATGAACGCGGACTCGCGCGCCAGCCGGTCGCGCGATTCGGCCGCCACGTCCAGGCCGCGGCTTGCCGACTCGTGGTGCAGCAGTTCGGCGTACGGCGTCCACACGTTGCGGTAGCCGGCTTCGCGCAGGCGCAGGCAGAAATCGACGTCGTTGTAGGCCACGCCGAGCTGCGCTTCATCCAGCCCCCCGACCTCTTCGTAGAGCGACTTGCGCACGACCAGGCAGGCGGCGGTGACCGCGGAAAAGTTCTGCACCAGTTGCGCACGGCCGCCATGCCCCGCGGCGGTCGACGGCAGGTGCTTGTGCGCGTGTCCCGCCATGCCGCCGACGCCCAGCACGACGCCGCCGTGCTGGATGGTCATGTCGGGGTAGAGCAGCTTCGCACCGACCGCGCCCACGCCCGGTTGCAGCGCGAGCGAGACCATCTCGCGGAGCCAGTCGGGCGAGATGACTTCGATGTCGTTGTTGAGCAGGCCGACGATCTCTCCGCGCGCCTGCGCCACGGCCGCGTTGTTCAGCGCCGAGTAGTTGAAAGGACGGTCGTCGCGAATCACGGTGATGCCCGGCTGCGCATCGAGCGCGGCGAAGTACGCCAGCGCCTCGGGATCGTCCGAACCGTTGTCGACCAGCAGGATCTCGTAGTTCGGGTAGGCGGTTTCCAGGACGATGCTCTCGATGCACTGGCGGACCAGGTGCGCGCCGTTGCGGGTCGGGATGACGAGCGAGACGAAAGGTGGCGCGTCGGGCAGCGCATGGTGCGTGCGAAGCCCCTGGGGCGTGGCCTCGGCGGTGGCCGCGGTGCCGGTGCGCTGGAAGTGCCGCTCGAGCGCCTGCACGTCGGCGGCGCCGGCTGCTGCGTGCCGTGTGCTGGCGTGGCCCGCATGGCTGAGGATGCGCGGGATGTGGCGGATCTGATCGGCCCGAACACGTTCCACGCAGCGCAATGCCAGGTCCAGACCCTGGGCGTCCCCGGCGGCCGCATCCAGGCCTCCGGCCGCGTCGAACAGGCTGCGCTGTATCACGCCCATCGGAGCGAAGAGATTGCGGGAGAGGAAGAGGTCCGGGTTCCAGTCGGGCTTGAAGCACGGGTCGCTGCGCTGGCCCGCGGCGTCGATCGCGTCCGTGTCGGCATACAGCATGCGGACCCCGGGATGCGCGAGGATCTCCTTGGCGATCGTGAAGAGTGCGTGGGCAGGCAGCGTGCAGCCCGGCTCGAGCCAGACGATCCAGTCTGCTGCATCCACGGGGCCGGCCGGGAAGCCTGCCTGGAGCGTCCACTCCGCGTAGACCTGGGCCTCCAGGGACCGGGTCGTTTGTTGCAACGACGCTGCATTTGCGCCGGCAGCACCGGTCAACACCAGGAAGCGGGGGCGCGCGGGCCACGCGGACATCTCCGCGCGCCGGCTTTCGTGGTTCGCGCTGCTCCCGGGGTTGTCGTAGCGCGCCACCCAGTCGGCATAACTTCCTCGATGGACGGGAACTGCGGGCGGCAGGCCGCGCGCAACGCGCTGAAAATGCCCGCTGGCCCAGCGCAGGGGGGCAGTCAGGCGCCAACTGGTAGATTGCTGCATGGACCGGACTTGCTCTTCGAGCGCCCTCGCCCGCACTTCCAGCAAGCCGATTTGCCGCTGCAGCTGCGCATGGCTCGAAGCAATTTCGGGCCGGCGTCGCCGAAGAAGTGACTGCGCGACCGGCAGCGTTGGCTTACTGAACATTGCTAAAAATCACGAAATAGCAGCTTCCACTGGTTACGGCGCCCCGAATCGGGGCCGGTAAAATTATCCCCTTCTTCACACCCTATAAAAATATGCGCGTCCTTTCAGTTGTGCTCTCGGGGGGGGCAGGTTCCCGGCTTTGGCCCGCATCGCGCCAGGCGTTCCCCAAGCCCTTCATGAAATTGGGGGGCTCTTCCTTGCTGCAGCAGGCCATCGAGCGAGGCCAGGCCTGTGGCACCGGCGATCTGATGATCGTCACCAACAAGGACCATCTTTTTCTTACAAAGGACGTGCTGCGACAAATGAGCGACCCGCCGGAAGCCACCCTGCTTCTGGAGCCGAAGGGCCGCAACACCGGCCCGGCCATCGCCCTTGCCGCGCTGCAATGCATTCAGCAATTCGGCGGCGACACGGTCATGCTGGTGCTGTCGGCCGACCATCTTGTGCCCGACGTCGAAGCGTTCGTAGCCAGTGCGAGCCAGGCATTCAGGCTTGCCGCGCAAGGTGGATTGGTGGTTTTCGGCATCAGCCCGACTGGACCGGACACCGGTTTCGGCTATATCGAGGTGGCCAAGGTTTCGCGCGACAACCAGCCGGCGAAGCGTTTCGTCGAAAAACCGGACCTCCAGACCGCCCAGGAATATCTGGCAACCGGCCGCTACTACTGGAACAGCGGCATGTTCTGCTTTACGGCCGATGCGATCGTCGCGGCATTCGAAAAATACACACCGGAGTTGCTGGCCGCGGCACGCCATGCGTTGAAGTCCTCGCAAGCCACCGGCAACACCATTCAGTTCGATCTGCATGCCTTCGGCCTTCAGCCGGACATCAGCATTGACTACGCGGTCATGGAGCCGGCGGACAACGTCTACGTGGTGCCGGCCAAGTTCAGCTGGAGCGATGTGGGTTCTTGGCCCGCGGTCGCCAAGGCACACACGCCCGACGCAAGCGGCAACACCATGCCCTCGGATGTGGTCGCCATCGATACCACGGGCACCCACGTACAGGTCGACAGCCATGGCCCCAAGCTGGTTGCCACATTGGGGGTGCATGATCTGGTGATCGTCGACACACCCGATGCGCTGCTCGTGGCCCACAAGAGCAGCGCTCAGGAAGTGAAGCGGGTCGTCGACACGCTGAAAGCCCGCAAGCACGAAACCGTGCATCTGCCCGCCGTCGTTCACCGCCCGTGGGGCACCTATGCTTCGCTCAAGGAAGAAGATGGGTACAAAGTCAAACGCATCACGGTGAAACCGGGAGAATCGCTTTCCCTGCAATATCACCACCAGCGCGCCGAGCATTGGGTTGTCGTGCAGGGGCGCGGCATCGTGCAGATCGGCGACCTCGAACACGTCACCCTACCGGGCCAGTACCGGTACATCCCACTGAAAGAGAAACACCGCTTGACCAATATCGGCGAAGAAGAACTGGTGCTCATCGAAGTCCAGTGCGGCGGCTACCTGGGCGAAGACGACATCGTCCGCCTGGCAGACACCTACGGACGCGCATGAGCCAAGTCCACTCCAACCTCCATCGAAGCGCCGTGGTCGACTGGTGGGAAGGCACCCGCCGTACCGACATCTGGTGGACCCTGGCCTGGTTCGACATCGTGCTGCGCTACCGGCGTTCGATGCTCGGGCCGCTGTGGCTCACGTTGAGCATGGGCGTCATGATCGGTGGCATGGGGCCGCTGTACGCCTCGCTGTTCGGCAGCGAGCTCTCCAGGTTCTTTCCACATCTGGCACTCGGCGTCATCTTCTGGGGCTTCTTCTCCAGTGTGGTGACCGACTCGTGCAACGCCTTTGTCGGATCTTCGAACTATCTGAAACAGGGCTACTTCCCGATCAGCCTGTTCGTCTGGCGCAGCCTTGCGCGCAATCTGATTCAGTTCGGCCACCAGATCGTGCTGTACATCCCCGTGGCCATTTGGGCAGGCATCTCGCTTTCCTGGTCGGTGCTGTTGATCTTGCCGGCGTTCGCGATCCTGATCGTCAACGCGCACGCATTGGGGCTTCTGCTTGGCCTGATCTGCACGCGCTATCGCGACGTGACCCAGATCGTGACCAGCGTGATGCAGATGCTGATGTTCCTCACGCCAGTGTTCTGGCTGCCGGAAAATCTTCCGAGTCGCGCCAAGTACGTGCTCTGGAACCCCTTCGCACAGATGCTCGACCTGCTGCGTACACCCCTGATGGGCGGTGTGGCACACATCCACAGTTGGATCGGGATTGGTGTATGGACAGTGCTCTGCCTTGCTGCTGCGGCCTTGCTGTTCGCCAAATACCGTCGCCGCGTCGTCTACTGGCTCTGACCCATGGCATTCATTTCACTTAAAAACGTAGCCGTCAACTTTCCGATTTATGGGGCAGGCGCTGCATCACTCAAGAAGACCCTCGCGGCTTCTGTCACCGGTGGGCGCTTCGGCAAGGAAACCGGCGTCACGGTAGTGCAGGCGCTCAGCGGCATCAACATCGAGCTCAAGAGCGGCGACCGACTTGGCCTGGTGGGCCACAACGGCGCCGGCAAGTCGACACTGCTGCGTACGCTGGCCGGTGTCTATGAACCCTCTTCGGGTGAATTCGCTCGCCAGGGCACGGTCGCCAGCCTGATCGATCCCTCGCTCGGCATCGAAATGGACGCCACAGGCGTCGAGAACATCATGCTGCGCGGACTCGTGATGGGCATGAGCAAGAAGCAGATCGACCAGCTCACGCCTGAAATCTGCGAGTTCAGCGGACTGGGCGAATACGTCAACATGCCGGTACGCACCTATTCGACCGGCATGATGATGCGGCTGGCATTCTCGATCTCGACCAGCGTCGAGGCCGACATCCTCCTCATGGATGAATGGCTGTCAGTGGGGGATGCCGAGTTCACGGAAAAGGCCGAGAAACGCATGCGGGATGTGGTGGCGAAGTCCGGCATCCTGGTGCTCGCCTCTCACTCGCCGGAGTTGATTGCCAAGGAATGCAATCGCGTGATCCACCTGGAGCACGGGCGGATCGTCGAGCGATAGGCTGCCTCAGTTCGGCGCGCTTCGCAGCAGCGCTTCGATTTCTGCAAGGCGGGCACCAATTCTTCGCCCTGAGACGGCGAGCGACAAATTGACTTCCGCACTCAACTTGCCGCGGGCACCGACTTCTCGAGCCCATTGGGGATCTTCATAGAGGCGGCGCAGAAACTGCGCGGCGTGCTCGATCGAAGGCTCTGCCCACTCCAGGTCGGCGTCGTACGGAGGAATAGGACGGCCCACCTTCACTCGTTCGTAGGGCACGAGAAGACTGTTGTCTTCCGTCATGAAGTCCATGTTGCCCGAGAAGCCCGTTGCGATCACGGGCTTGCCCATCAGCATCGCCTCGGCCATGGTCAAACCGAGTCCTTCGCTGCGATGGAGCGAGACGTATGCATCGCACGCGTCCATGAGCGACAGCACTTCATCGGAACTGAAAACCTTGTCGATGATGGTGATGGCAGGAACACTGGCCGCCGCCTCGCACAGCTCCCGGAACTGCTCGGGATGCCGATCTCCGAACGACGTCTTCAGCACCAGCGTGACGGGCTCGTCGCCGCGAAATGCCATCTTGAATGCTCGTATGAGACCCAGCGGATTTTTACGCTCCATCACGCTCATCATGTGAAAGGTGAACAGGAAGGTAAATCGGTCTGCTGCCAAGTTGAAATATGCGCGGTCGCGGATCTGGAACGGCCCGAGGGTCACGCCGGGAAAGAGCGTTCGCACGGGAATGGACAAACGCTCGCGCAAGCCGCGCGCGATGAACTCCGTCGCTGTCCAGACCTCGTCGACCTGTTCGGCGTGCTCGCACCAAGTCTCCGGTATCGAGTCGAACTCCCAGTACCAATAGGCAATGCGGTAAGTGCGCGGCACACGCTCTGCCAGATCTGCTCTTGCGTAGACTTCTTTGAAAAAAGGTTCGGGCTGCGCATGAATGATGGTGATGTCACCCACCTCCTGGCCGTCGAAGCGGGCATGGTGTGGATCGTCCCGCGTGTCCGTTCGAACGTCGCGCAGTGAAGTTCGGATGCCCGCCAACTCCATCGCCTCGGCCATGGCCTCCACGGAGACACGCAGCCCCGAGGGATAGCAAAAATGTCCAATGACATTGACTCCCGCATTCAGCAAATCGGGAATGAGCGGTCCGACGTTCAGCCCGCTGCACCACTTGCGCGCCTCTGGTTCGATTCGAGCCTCTTCACTGGCAGCGAGCCAGTCGATCAGGGCTCGTGCAGCAACAGCATTCGACAATGCCTCGGGATGCGCGTTCTGCCAAGCCGCATGCGCCCAATAACCGATACGGATTTGCAGCGCCGGCTCTAGAAATCCGAAAGGCGCGCTCGAACCGGACAGGGCCTCCTCGGCACCATACGTCTTGTCGATCCAGCCCGAGAAACGGGACCACCCGAAAACGGTCAGTGCGTCCGGGAAGCGCCGCTGCCAGTCCGGCGTAAACAGAAAGGCCCGCACCAGCTCGGCATGCGGGTTCTCCGCCGACTGCATGAACAACCACCAGACTTCCTCCAGCGCCAGGTCGCCGGCTTCCCGCCCGTGCTGCAGGAACCACCGGAACAGGCTGCGCCTGCCTGACGGCAGCAAGCCGTGAGGCAAAACAGCCCGGATCTCCTCGCTGGTCAGAAAGAATTGCCTGGCTCGCGCGGCAAAGTCGTCGGAAAAAAGTGAAACCAGATGCTGGGCACCTTCGGGCGCCAGCCCCAGATCCCGGCCCCCGTCGGCACTGCGCAACCAATCGACGAATCCGTCCGCTTCCGTTGCGGAGAGCGCTATGGGAAAACGATTACGAAGATCCTTCCGCCGGCGAAGCGTGTCCATGAGGAAACGCGCTGCGGTCTTTCGGTCCTTGATGTCGCTCGTATCGGTCTGCGGCCACAAAACCTGCTCCACAGGCAGGGCCGCCGCCTGGAGGACATCGGTGACGTCGTACAGGTCGAGCGCAGGAATGAAAGCCTCGCTCCCTCCGTGCAGGAGGGCCTCCAGCCGTGAGCGCTCCTGCTCGACAAGGTGCGCCAATGCCTGAGTCTTTTCTTCGCGAACGGCCCTATCGCGCAAAAATTGCAGCCGCTCGCGAGTGCGCCAGGGTGTGAGCAGCCAGAACGCAGCCTTCGGAACCCTGCGCGCCGCACGGCGGAGTGAATCAAGCCCTTTCATCACAGATAGACACTTTTGTCGGCAAACGTAACTTCATTATTTGTGGGGCTTATTCGAGTGGCGCCATCATGCCAAGAATCCTTCATCCCACCTCGTAAAATGCGACATATGCGCGAAAACGTGCTTTCTTAGGAGGACCGTCGGCACAGCCGCAAGTCACACATGACTCAAGAAAACAGCCCCAAGGCGTTCACTTCGTACGCGCAAAATTTCGAGGACGTCATGCTTTGGCGGGCGTTGAAGCACGTGCCTGCAGGTGTTTATGTCGACATCGGTGCCCAGCATCCCGTGGTGGACTCCGTCAGCAAGGCCTTCTACGAACAAGGATGGCGCGGAATCCACGTTGAACCTGTGCCGCACTACGCCCAACTACTGAGGCAAGACAGGCCTGACGAGGAGGTGCTGCAGCTCGCACTCGCGGATCGAGCGGGAATTCTCGAACTCCATGTGATCCCCGAGACCGGCCTCAGCACCGGCGTGAAGGCTTATGCGAAGATCATTGAGGAACAGCATGGATTTGCGCACCAGACCGTTCCAACTCCCATGCTACCAATGAGCATTGCCTTGGCGTCGCTGGCCGGGCAACAGGTGCACTGGCTCAAAATCGACGTGGAGGGTTTCGAGGAGGACGTGCTTCGAGGTTGGGACAGCAAGGTATTGCGCCCTTGGATCATCTTGATCGAAGCCACCGTCCCGATGTCGACGGAACTGCGGTACGAAGGCGCCGACAAAATTCTCGTCGATGCAGGCTACGAATTCGTGTACTTCGACGGTCTGAATCGTTTCTACATCGCCGTCGAACATGCAGAGTTGGCTCCAGCACTTCGGATACCTCCCAACGTCTTCGACGGCGCGCGGCTCAGTGGCTTGTCCTCCAGCGCGTGGTGTGGCGGCCTGATTTCCAGCCATCGTGTGGAACGACAGGCCGATGCAGCACAAATGGATGCCGCACTGGCTGACGCGCGCGCCGAAATGACTCAGGCAGAAAGCAACGCACGAGCCCGCCTTGAAGAAGAAAAGAGCCGTACCAGTCAAGCGGTATTGCGCGCCGTCGAGGCTGAAGCGCGCGCCGTCGCGGCTGAAGCATTCGCGAATCACGCGAACGATCGCGCGATCCATGCAGAAGCCAGAGCGCTGCTTGCGGCGAACACGCCGCTTCGACGATTGGCAACAGCCATTGCAGACGGCCGCATCACCAGTGGGATCAAGCGGCGCATCAAGACAGTGCTTCGTATCGCGGCCATCGCGGTCGGGCGGCACCCGACGCTAAAGCGCGCGGCTGTATTTGTATTGGATCGCGCACCGCCCTTGAGGCGGCGTCTGCGGACGATGCTGGCCCCGCAACAGGACCCTTCATCCAAAGACTCCATGAATAGCCTTCTGCCCATGTCTCCAGACGCCAATTTGGTGTACAGGCAACTCCTTCAAAGCCAGCACCGATCGGAACGTGCCTGATGCGAATCGTCATTGACCTTCAAGGTGCCCAATCCACTGGCAGCAGGCATCGCGGTATTGGACGCTACAGCCTGTCTATCGCGCAATCGATGGCACGACAGGCTGGAAATCATGAAATCCTGCTTGCGCTGAACGGGCGTTTTCCCGACGCAGTGGACGATTTCAGCGCGGCGTTCAAAGGACTGGTCGATCCGGCGCAAATCAAGGTCTGGTCGCCCGCCGCGCAGTCAGGCTCCGCAACCCGCTCCCGGGGCGAGGTGCGCGCGGATGAAATGCTCTATGAGGCATTCCTGGCGAGCCTCGCGCCCGACGCCGTACATGTGTCGAGCCTCTTCGAAGGGCTGGGTGACGCGACGGTTACCAGCGTAGGCAGGTTCGCGCCCATGCCCACCGCAGTCACCCTGTATGACCTCATTCCGCTGATCAATCCCCATCCTTATCTCGACAATCCGGTCGTACGCGACTGGTACATGGACAAGATAGCGTCGATGCGCAAGGCCAGCCTCTGGCTCGCGATCTCGGAGTCGTCCAGACAAGAGGGCCTTATCCACCTCGGCTTGGATCCGGCACGCTGTGTCAATGTCTCGACGGCTGCCGGCGACCATTTCCGCAAGCTCAACGTATTGCCTGAACGCGAGCAAGCGCTGCGCACACAATACCAACTGCACAAGCCATTCGTGATGTATACCGGCGGCATCGACCATCGCAAGAACATCGATGGCCTCATCAGGGCGTTCGCGCTGCTCCCACCTGGATTGCGCTCCGGGCGGCAGTTGGCCATTGTCTGCTCGGCTCGGCCCGAAGACCGGGCGGAATTGCTCGCGCTCGCGCGACGACACGGTTTGGCCGACGGCGACGTGGCGATCACCGGCTTCGTTCCGGAGCAAGACCTGGTCGACCTGTACAACCTGTGCGCACTGTTCGTCTTTCCGTCCTGGCATGAGGGTTTCGGCCTGCCGGCGCTGGAGGCCATGATGTGTGGCGCCCCCGTCATCGGAGCCAATACATCCAGCCTGCCTGAAGTCATCGGGTGCGAGGACGCGATGTTCGATCCGCGCGACGACAAGGCCATTGCCGCAAAGATGTCGCAGGTATTGAGCGACGACGCTTTTCGACTCGCGCTGATCGAGCATGGCGCACAACAAAGCAAGAAATTTTCATGGGACGAATCGGCACGGCGGGCGCTGCGGGCTTTCGAGGAATTGCACGAATCGACAGCCGCGGCCCCCGTCCGCACGCCGGCAACGCCCACTGCCGCACAACGCCCTCGTCTGGCCTACGTGTCCCCGTTGCCCCCCGAACGCAGCGGCATTGCGACCTACAGCGCCGAACTGCTGCCGGAGCTGGCCAAGTTCTACGACATCGAACTCATCACCGACCTGAAGGCTGTCGACGCGCAGGAGATGAACGCCACGTTCGAGCTGCGCAGCGTCGAGTGGTTTCGAGACAACGCCTCGTCTTTCGACAGGGTTCTATATCACTTCGGCAACTCCGAATTTCACCAGCATATGTTTTCGCTGCTGGAAGAAATTCCGGGGACTGTCGTGCTCCATGACTTTTACCTCAGCGGCATTCAGGCATACAGGGAGCTCGTGAAAGGCGAGGCGTTTGTATTGACCCGCGCGCTGTATGAATCCCACGGCTATTGCGCCGTCGCCGAGCGAGCGCAGGCGTTGGACACGGCGGACGTGATGTTCAAGTATCCATGCAACTTCAATGTCCTGCGGCTTGCGTCGGGTGTCATCGTTCATTCGCCGCACTCGCTCGAACTTGCCAAGCAATGGTTCGGCAGCGCAAGCACCGACAACTGGGCGCTGATCCCGTTGTTGCGCACCATGCCGGAATCGATCGATGAAGCAAGAATCCGGGCACGCAAGGAATTGGGACTGGATGCGGATGAGTTTCTTGTTTGCGCATTCGGGCTGCTCGGCCCCACGAAACTGAACCACCGTCTACTGGATGCCTGGAGCCAATCGTCATTGGCCACAGATCCGCGGTGCAGGCTTGTGTTTGTCGGAGAAAACGAAAAGGGAAGCTATGGCGTTCAGTTGGAAAAGGCCATTGCCGCCAGGGGAAAAGATGCGAAGGTCAGCATTTCCGGCTGGGTAGATACCGAGACATTCAAACGTTATCTAAGTGCGGCCGACGTCGCCGTCCAGTTGCGCAGCCTGTCGCGCGGAGAAACCTCTGCTGCAGTACTGGACGCGCTGGGACGTGGCGTTGCCACCGTGGTCAATGCCAACGGGTCGATGGCCTACCTGCCCGCCGACGCGGTGGTCATGCTGCCCGACGAGTTCAGCGATGAAGCGCTCATTACGGCATTGAATGATCTGCGCCAGTCGCCGCTCGTTGCACGCGCGCTCGGCGAAAAGGGCAGGCAGCTGATTGGCACGACGCACGCACCGCACGATTGCGCGAGGCAGTATGCCCAGGCGATCGAATCGTTCGCGTCAAGCGCTGAACGCACGCGCACCGGATTGATCAGTTCGATCGGAAAAGACGGCTTGCTGTCCGAATCCAGCCTGGTCGAGGCAGCACGAAGCATTGCGGACGCATTACCGATGCCTGCAGCCAAACATCAGCTTCTTGTCGACGTTTCAGAGCTGGTTCATGGCGACTCGCAAAGCGGTATCCAGCGGCTGGTGCGGTCACTGCTTCGTTCGCTCTTCGACAGTCCTCCTGCCGGCTTTCGTGTTGAGCCGGTTTATGCCGTGAAGGGCGAGCCTGGGTATAACTATGCGCGCAAATTCTCATTGGGCTTTCTCGGCTGCCCCGTGCAGGGACTCGACGATGCACCGATCGATGCGCGCGACGGCGATGTCTTTGTCGGCCTCGATTTGCAGCCGCATGTCGTTTGCGAGCAGGCTGACTTCTATCGCACTCTCAGGCAGAAAGGTGTTCGCATCGAGTTCGTCGTTTACGACTTGCTGCCAGTTCTGCTCGGGCACAGGTTCTTTCCAGCTGCGAAGGCGCTGCATGAGCGCTGGCTGGAAGTTGCGGCCCAGGGCAATGGCGTCCTCGCCATTTCGAATTCGGTGGCAAATGAATTCACCACATGGGTCGCCACCAATGCCCCCGAACGACTCGCAGCAGGACTGGAAATACGGGCCTTTCATCCGGGCGCCGATATTTCCTATTCGTCGCAGACCCGCGGTTTGCCGCCCGCTGCCGAGCAAACCCTGTCGATGCTCGCGTCGGCGCCAAGCTTCCTCATGGTCGGCACCATCGAACCCCGCAAGGGATATGCGCAAACACTGGACGCGTTCGAGCAGCTTTGGCGCGACGGCATCCATGCCAACCTGGTCATCGTGGGCAGGGTCGGATGGATGGTCGACGAAATTGTCGATCGGCTGCGACATCATCGGCAGAAAGGCAAGCGGCTTTTCTGGCTTGAAGGAGTGAGCGATGAATACCTTGCGCGGCTCTACAAGTCCTGTGCCTGCCTGCTGCTGCCTTCCGAGGGCGAGGGTTTCGGCCTCCCGTTGATCGAGGCCGCGACCCACAAGCTTCCCATCGTGACGCGCGACCTGCCTGTCTTCAGAGAAGTGGCTGGCGATCACGCGTTTTACTTCGATGGCATGAAGGGCGGGGACTTGGCCGCAGCCCTCACGCAATGGCTCGCACTCTTCGAAAAGGAGCAACATCCCCGCTCGGAGACAATGCCTCACCTGACATGGCAGCAGAGCGCGGAGCAATTCAAGGCGGCGCTTTTCTCCCGACCGGATCCGCAAAACGCCTTGCACCCACCCGCACATCGCGTTCAGTAGCCATCGGGTGAGAATCGAGGGATGCCGCCAAGGCTGTGCATGTCCCTAATCATTCAATTAAACAAGGAAAGAGGATTTCGATGAAAAAGCGCGCTGTTGTCACAGGCATCACGGGCCAGGACGGTGCCTACCTGGCGGAATTGCTGCTGGCCAAGGGCTACGTGGTCTACGGAACGTATCGCCGCACGAGCTCCGTCAACTTCTGGCGCATCGAAGAACTCGGGCTCCAGAACAACCCAGACCTTCACCTCGTGGAGTACGACTTGACTGACCTCGGCAGCTCGATCACGCTGCTCAAGGATGCAACGCCGGACGAGGTCTACAACCTCGCCGCCCAGAGCTTCGTGGGCGTGAGCTTCAACCAGCCTGCAGCCACGGCACAGATCACGGGTATCGGCGCCCTGCACTTGCTCGAGGCCATCCGCCTGGTCAATCCGAAGATCCGCTTCTACCAGGCATCGACGTCCGAGATGTTCGGCAAGGTGCAGGCGATTCCGCAGGTCGAAGACACCCCCTTCTACCCGCGCAGCCCCTACGGCGTGGCCAAGCTGTACGCGCACTGGATGACCATCAACTACCGCGAGAGCTATGGCATCTTCGGCAGCAGCGGCATCCTGTTCAATCATGAGAGCCCGCTGCGCGGTCGCGAGTTCGTCACGCGCAAGATCACCGACAGCGTTGCCAAGATCAAGCTGGGCAAGCTCGACGTGCTGGAACTGGGCAACCTCGATGCCAAGCGCGACTGGGGCTTTGCAAAGGAATACGTCGAAGGCATGTGGCGCATGCTGCAGGCTGACGAGCCCGACACCTTCGTGCTCGCGACCAACCGCACGGAGACCGTCCGCGACTTCGTCACGCTCGCATTCAAAGGCGCAGGCATTGCTGTCGACTTCAAAGGCTCGGGCGAATCCGAAACCGCAGTCGACACCGCCACCGGCAAGACCGTGATGCGCGTGAATCCCAAGTTCTATCGCCCGGCCGAGGTCGAACTGCTGATCGGCGACCCTGCCAAGGCCAAGGCCAAGTTGGGGTGGGCTCCTGCTACGACGCTGGAACAACTGTGCCAGATGATGGTGGAAGCCGATCTGCGGCGCAACGAACAGGGTTTCTCGTTTTGAAGATCCTGTTGACAGGCGCGCAGGGATTCACGGGACGCGTGTTCGCAAGTCGCGCGGCAGAAGCCGGGCATGAGATCGCTCCCCTTCTCGCAGACCTGACGGATGGGAAGGCGTTGCGACGTGAAATTGGCGCCGAAAGCTACGACGCGGTCGTTCATCTGGCCGCGATCAGCTTTGTCGGCCATGCGGATGAGCGTGCGTTCTATGACGTGAACGTCATTGGCACGACGAATTTGCTGGATGCCTTGCTCGAACTGACTGCGCCACCAACACGAATACTTTTGGCAAGCAGCGCAAACGTCTACGGTAACAGCAACGAATCACCGTTGACGGAACTGCATCCGCCGGCGCCGGTCAACCACTACGCGACGAGCAAACTCGCCATGGAGCACATGGCGCGAACTTATAACGATCGACTGGACATCGTCGTGACGCGGCCGTTCAACTACACCGGCCCGGGCCAGGATGCGAACTTCGTGATTCCCAAGCTGGCAAAGCACTTCGCCGAACGCGCGAAATCCATTGCCTTGGGGAACCTTGACGTCGAGCGCGAATTCAACGATGTCCGCATGGTGTGCGATGCCTATCTCATGCTGTTGGACCACGGCAAGGCAGGCGAGATATACAACGTATGTTCGGGCCAGCCTTACATGTTGCAGCACGTCATCGATGTGTTCACGCGATTGTCCGGACACAAGATCCAGGTTCAACTGAATCCGAAATACGTTCGTCCAAATGAGGTTCATCGCCTTTGCGGCAGTCCTGAGAAGCTTTCGACCATGCTGGCCGAGCATGGGCTTTCCCTGGAGCCGCCACCGCTGGAGGAAACGTTGCAACGGATGTTGGACAGTTACTCGTCCACCTAGCAGCCAGCGCAAAATATGCGGGAAAAGCGCTCCCGGCCGATTTGGCACAATTGGCGCCTGCAAACGGTCGGCTCGGTGACCCGCCCGATCTGACCCGTACACGCGGGTGCGAACTCGCAACGCCCCCACCCACGGGGGCTTGCGCTTCGATTTCATCCTCGAATTACTACAGTTGAGCCAGGAGAAGCAAGTTGAAAACGGTCATCCTCGCCGGAGGGCTGGGCACTCGGATTTCCGAGGAAACCCACCTGAAGCCCAAGCCCATGATCGAAATCGGGGGCAAGCCGATCCTGTGGCACATCATGAAGATCTATTCCGCTCATGGAATACGCGATTTCATCATCTGCTGTGGCTACAAGGGTTACGTCATCAAGGAGTACTTTGCGAACTACTTCCTTCACATGTCGGACGTGACCTTCGATATGGAGCACAACCGCATGGAAGTGCACCAGCGCTATGCGGAACCGTGGCGCATCACCCTGGTCGACACCGGCGAAGAAACGATGACCGGCGGACGCCTGAAACGAGTAGCTGAGCACATTCAGAACGAAGAAGCGTTCTGCTTCACATACGGCGACGGGGTTGGGGACATCGACATCACCAAGCTCATCGAGTTCCATCACGCGAACGGACTACAGGCCACACTGACCGCGACCTCACCGCCAGGTCGATTCGGCGCGCTCGATTTGCGCGATCACAAAGTAATGGCCTTCAAGGAAAAACCCAAGGGCGACGGGGGCCTCATCAACGGCGGCTTCTTTGTGCTCTCACCCAAGGTGCTCGAGCTTCTTGATGGGGACGGCACGATATGGGAGCGCGAGCCGTTGGAACGACTGGCGCAAGACCAACAGCTCGGCGCGTTCGAGCACAAGGGTTTCTGGCAACCCATGGATACGCTGAGGGACAAGGTCCATCTTGAAGAGCTATGGCAAAGCGGCAAGGCACCGTGGAAGGTCTGGTGATGGACTCGACTTTCTGGGCCGGCAAACACGTATTTGTCACCGGACACACCGGCTTCAAAGGCAGTTGGTTGTCGCTGTGGCTACAGCGCCTTGGCGCCGTCGTCACCGGCTATGCGCTGGAACCTTCAACCACGCCCAGCCTTCACGCGTTCGCTACGGCCGGAAGCAGCGCTGCATCGGTGACCGGCGACGTTCGAGACCTGGGCTCGTTGCGCAGTGCACTGCATGCATCGCGCGCGGAGATCGTCTTTCACTTGGCTGCCCAGCCGCTGGTGCGGCGTTCCTACATCGAACCGGTCGAAACTTACGCCACCAACGTGATGGGCACGGTTCACCTGCTGGAGGCGATTCGCACCTGCGACACCGTGAAATCCGTGGTGGTCGTCACGAGCGATAAATCCTACGAGAACAAAGAATGGGCGTGGGGCTATCGCGAATCGGACCCCATGGGCGGCTACGACCCCTACAGCAACAGCAAAGGCTGCACGGAACTTGTTGCCGCGGCCTATCGCACATCGTTTTTCAATGAATCCACTTACGCCAACCACGGCGTGGCGGTGGCCACCGCGCGCGCTGGCAATGTGATCGGCGGCGGCGACTGGTCTGAAGATCGCCTCGTTCCCGACCTGTTGCGGGCCTTCGGTGCGGGCCATAGCGCCCTCATTCGCAACCCGCACTCGGTGCGCCCCTGGCAGCACGTTCTCGAACCATTGCAGGGATACCTCATGCTTGCACAGAAGTTGTATGCCGAGGGACCTGCGTGGGCTCAGCCCTGGAACTTCGGTCCGGCCGACTCTGACGCCCGTCCTGTATCGTGGATTGCCGATCGGCTGACCCATGTCTGGGGCGAAGGTGCGGCGTGGCACACCGATCCGGCGACGGACCACCCCCATGAAGCCAATTGGCTCAAGCTGGATTGCTCCAGAGCGCGACAGGTACTGGGCTGGGTTCCGCGCTGGAATCTCGAACATGCGCTCGGCGCGATCGTCGAATGGCAGCAGGCATGGCGCAATGGCGAGGACATGCGGAGCACTACGCTCTCGCAAATCAAACAATTTGAGAACACCCCACAAGATGACTGAAATTTCATTCAAGCAGAACGAACTGCGCAAGAAGATCCTTGCGATGGTCGCGGAATACGGCGCGCTTTCGAGCACGCCTGCATTCGTCCCCGGTGAATCGCTGATACCGCCGTCAGGCAAGGTCGTCGGCACGCCGGAAATGCAGCTCATGGTCGAGGCCTCGCTGGATGCGTGGCTCACGACGGGGCGCTTCAACACGCTGTTCGAAAGCAGGCTTGCGGGGTTTCTCGGCGTCAAGCATTTGCTGACGGTGAACTCCGGCTCTTCGGCCAACCTGGTCGCGTTTTCGACGTTGACCTCGCCCAAGCTCGGTGACCGCGCCATTCTTCCGGGCGATGAAGTGATCGGCGTGGCGGCAGGCTTTCCGACCACCGTCAATCCGATCCTCCAATGCGGCGCGGTGCCTGTGTTTGTCGACGTCGACATCCCCACGTACAACATCAACGCCGATCTTCTGGAGGCCGCCATCGGCCCGCGGACCAAGGCAATCATGCTGGCCCACACGCTGGGCAACCCTTACAACCTCGCCGTCGTCAAGGCCGTGTGCAAGAAGCACAACCTCTGGCTCGTGGAGGACTGCTGCGACGCATTGGGTTCGCGCTACGAGGGCCAACTCGTCGGCACTTTCGGCGACATCGGTACGCTGAGCTTCTACCCCGCCCACCACATCACGATGGGCGAAGGCGGCGCGGTGTTCACCAACAGCGATGAGCTTCGCTTGATCGCCGAATCGATCCGCGACTGGGGCCGCGACTGCTATTGCCCTCCCGGCAAGGACAACACCTGCGGCAAGCGTTTCTGCTGGAAGCTGGGCGATCTGCCGGAAGGCTACGACCATAAGTACACCTACTCGCATCTGGGCTACAACCTCAAGATCACCGACATGCAGGCAGCGTGCGCGCTCGCGCAGCTCGACCGTCTGGATGGCTTCGTGGACGCCCGCAAGAAGAACTTCAACTACTTGAAAGACCGCCTGCGCAGTTGCGAGGAGTTCATGATCCTGCCGGAAGCCACCCCGGGCTCCGACCCCTCGTGGTTCGGGTTCCCGATCACGCTGCGTGAAGAGGCGAACACCCGCCGTGTCGACTTGCTGACCTACCTGGACCAGCAGAAGGTCGGCACGCGTCTGCTTTTTGCGGGTAATCTGCTGCGCCAGCCCTACATGATCGGTCGCAATTACCGAGTCGTCGGCGAACTCACCAACACCGATCGCATCATGAACGACACCTTCTGGGTCGGCGTGTATCCGGGCTTGTCGGAATCGATGCTCGACCACGTCGTGGAAAGCATAGAAACCTATCTGGGTCTGCGATTTGACTGATGGACTGCCGCCTGTCGCGCGTCAGGATCTCGACGAAATCCTGCGCCTGACCACGCCCGACACTTGGGAGGCGTTGAGGCGGCAGTCCGTATTTATCACTGGGGGCACCGGCTTCGTCGGCAAGTGGCTGCTCGAGGCTCTGCTGCATGCCGACCGCTCGCTGGATCTCGGGCTCGGCATTTCCGTGCTGACCCGCTCGCCCGATGCGTTCGCGCTTGCCAGCCCACATCTGGCGCAGGCGAGCGCCGTAGAACTGGTGCGCGGCGACATCCTCGATTTGCCTCAACCCACCCGGCCCTACACGTCCGTCATTCATGCCGCCCTGCCGGTGGCAACGCTTCATGACAGCCTTGCGAACCTCGAAACGGTAGCGGCTGCAGGAACCCGGGAGGTCTGTCGTTTCGCGGCAGCCGCCGGTGCGCGCAGACTGCTGCACGTCAGCTCTGGCGCGGTGTATCCACCGCCCGATGGGCCCACACCGTTGCCAGAAGACATGGGCTGGCAGGAAGACCTGGGGTCAGCCAACGTTTATGCGCGTGCCAAGCGACGGTCCGAAGCCATCGTGAACGAAGGCGGCTGGCCGTTCGAAACGGTGATTGCGCGATGCTTCGCATTTTCCGGTCCCTACCTGCTTGCCTCCAGCGGTGTCGCCTTGGCTGGCTTCATGGAACGGGCCATTGAGGGACAGCCACTCGTCATACGGGGGACCGGAGAGGCCGTGCGCACCTATCAATACGCGAGCGACATGGCACGTTGGCTGTTGACCTGCCTTGTCCACGGAATGAAGGGCAGCAGCTACAACGTTGGCAGCAGCGAGCCCGTCACCATTCTTGAGCTGGCGCGCACGGTCGGTCGCCTCGCCGAGGACGTGGAAGTCCGCGTCGAAGGTCATGCCGCCGAGGGCTTGGCGGGCGCGTTCTACATTCCCGATACGCAGCGCGCGCAAAGGGAATTGGGCCTGCGCAACAGCGTTGGCCTTGAAGACGGAGTGCAACGCATGCTTCAGTGGCGCCGCAGCAAGGGCGCTACCTCATTGACATCACACGAATGAAACCAAGCTTCGAACCCTCCGCATTGCGCAAGACCGTAGTCGAAATGGCGTGCGCCGGCAACGCGGTGCATCTGGGCTGCGCCTTCTCGATTACCGAACTGCTGTCATGCCTGTACGCATCCCACCTGCGCTACGACGAACGCGATCCAGACAGTGCCTCGCGCGACTACCTTGTGCTGAGCAAGGGCCACGGCGTCATGGCGCAGTACGCCTGCCTCTATGAGCTGGGCTGGCTGAATCGCCAGGACATCGACCAGTACTTTCACGATGGTTCGCGACTCAAGGGCCTGTCCGATGCGCATGTCCCGGGTTGCGAAGTGACCTCCGGGACGCTGGGGCACGGCTTGTCCGTGGGCGTCGGCCTGGCGCTCGCCGCGGTGCGCCGCAACACGGGCCAGCGCTGCTACGCGATCGTGGGCGATGGTGAAATGAACGAGGGCGGGATCTGGGAAGCCATGCTTTTCGCCGCGCACGCCAAGCTGGACAACCTCATGGTGATCGTCGACAAGAACGGCTTCCAGGCAATGGGACCGACCGACGAAGTCATGAACCTCGGAAACCTCGAAGCAAAGTTTTCGGCGTTCGACTTCGACACTCTCAGCATCGACGGTCATGACATTGCCGCGATTTCGTTCGCCATCGAAAAACTCAACACGATGAAGAACGGCCGGCCCAAGGCCCTGATCGCACGCACCGTCAAAGGAAAGGGCGTGTCTTTCATGGAGAACGTCAATGCCTGGCATTACTCACGGTTGACACCTGAGCTGCGCGAACAGGCGATGCAGGAACTCGCAGGGAGCAAGGCATGAGAGCTGCTTTCTCCAGCGCGCTGGTCGCCGCTGCAAAGAACGACGAGCGTGTCGTGTTGTTGACGGGCGATCACGGCTATGCGCTGTTCGACGAGTTCCGTCGGCAGTGTCCTTCTCAATACATCAATGCCGGCATCGCCGAGCAGAACATGGTGGGTGTCGCGGCAGGAATGGCCAAGGCGGGCTTCCGCCCCATCGTCTATGGATTGAGCGCCTTCGTGCCCGTGCGCGTGCTCGAACATATCAAGATCGACGTCTGCTACGAAAACCTGCCAGTCATCTTCACTGGCGACGGCGCGGGCCTCGTCTACAGCACGCTCGGCACCAGCCATCAAAGTTTCGAGGACATCGCCTGTCTTCGCGCCGTGCCGCAGATCGACATCATGTCGCCTTGCGATGCGCATGAACTGACGGCCTGCATGTCCAGCGCGCTCGCCTCAGCCAGCCCGGTCTACATGCGCATGGGCAAGGCCGACGTAGGAGCCGTACACACCACATTGCCGCGACTCGACCGGGGTGCGCTTCTGAAAGTACGAGCCGGCACGCACCCCGTCGCACTCGTGGCGACAGGATCGATGGTCAAGACTGCGTGTACGTTGGCAGAAGAACTCGACGCCTCCGTTTGGAGCGCACCGTGGATCAAGCCTCTGGACGCTGCACAAGTTCGCCGAATCGCCAGCGAGACCAAGGCTATCGTGACGCTGGAAGAGCACTCCATCGCCGGCGGCCTCGGCGGCGCGCTGTTGGAGGCAATGGCAGAGGAAGCGCCGATTCCCGTCTTGCGCATCGGCATCGGCGAACGCTTCTCGCATACGGCCGGCAGCCATGCACATGCAATGCGTGAGCACGGCCTGGACATCGCTACCGTGCGAGACAGGGTGCAGCCCTTCGCATCGCGCTGGAAATCAAACTGACGTGCTGCGCCTCCAACTGCTGCGTTTTCTACTGGTAGGAGTGCTCAACACGGCAGTGGGCTACGGCCTGTTTGCGCTGTTCACGTGGCTGGGCCTGCCATACCCCGCAGCGATTGCCTTGGCGACGCTCCTTGGCATCGCGTTCAATTTCCAGAGCACCGGCCGGCTCGTCTTCGGCGGTGCTCCGCTGTCGCGGCTCCTGCGCTTCATCGCCGTCTATGTCGTGATCTACGGCTTGAACGTTGGCGGGGTCGCTGCGCTGCTGCGCACGGGTGCCAACGTCTATCTCGCCAACGGGCTTGTCATTCTTCCCCTGGCACTTGTTGCCTTCGCCCTCCAACGGCGCTTCGTCTTCACAGCATCATGAAACACATCACGGTCGTCACGCCTTGCTACAACGAAGAGGACAACGTCGAAGAGGTTTATCGACAGGCGCGCGCTGTTTTCGAATCCATCGAGGGCGTCAGCTACAGGCATCTGTTCATCGACAATTTCTCGAACGACAAGACGCCGGACATTCTTCGCCGCATGGCGTCGGAAGATCCCAACGTACAAGTCATTCTGAATGCGCGCAACTTCGGGCATATCAGGTCTCCCTATCACGGCCTCTTGCAGGCAGAAGGCGACGCAGCCATTTTGCTGGTTGCCGACCTGCAGGATCCACCGGACTTGATGCGCGAGTTCGTGCGGCATTGGCAGGAGGGTGCGAAGCTGGTGGTGGGTGTCAAACCAAGCGCAGACGAATCGGGGCTGATGTTTGCCGTACGCAGGGCGTATTACCGATTCATCACACGCATCGCGGACGTCAAACTGATCCAGAATTTCACCGGCTTTGGCCTTTATGACCGCCGAGTCCTTGAAGTCCTGCGAAAGATCGACGACCCCTATCCGTATCTGCGCGGTTTGGTTTCGGAAGTCGGGTTCGAGCCAGTCAAACTTCCCTACAACCAGCCTTTGCGCAAACGCGGCATCACGAAGAATAACTTCTATAGCCTGTACGACATGGCCATGCTGGGGATCACGTCGCACTCGCGAGTGCCGCTGCGTATTGCAACCATTGCCGGATTTTTCCTATCAGGCCTGAGTCTGGCAATTTCAATCATCTATCTACTGTTGAAACTCGTATTCTGGAATACCTTTGCCGCTGGAACTGCCCCTATTCTCTTTGGGCTTTTCTTTTTCGCATCCGTACAATTATTTTTCATTGGCCTGCTCGGGGAATACGTGGGCGCCATCTTGACGCAGGTCATGAAACGTCCTTTGGTGGTCGAACGCGAAAGAATCAACCTGGAAGAGCCGCCTAAATGCTGACAGTCAATGAGGAAAACGCGCAACGCAGGCGCGTAGATCTCATTATCTCTGCGATTTTGGCCGTCTGCGTGACATTGACGGCATGGCTATTGATTGGCGGAACAACGATCAAATGGCGAGTGCCACTCGCATACGATGGCGACGCGATTTTACATTTGCTGCTGATCAATCGATTGGGAGATGGAAATGGCTATTTCAACAATACGGCAATCGGTTTTCCTTTCGGCTCATTGTTTTACGATTTTCCCGGCTCGGATGGCCTGAGCCTGGCAGCGCTCTGGCTTCTTCGAAACCTCAGTGGCAGCAGCGCATTCAGTTTCAACTTTTATTATCTCTTTGGATTTCCGGCGGCCGCCGTTTCAGCGTATTGGGTCTTGCGAGCCCAGTCGCTGACGCGGCTTTCTTCGCTGGTTGCGGCAACACTTTTCGCCTTTGCCCCGTTTCATTTCCTGCGGCTGGGGCATCTTTACTACACGTGGTATTTCGGAATACCCATTTTTATCTGGTACGGAGCCCGGATCAGTCAGGCAACAACTGTCGTATGGCAAAGCAAATGGTTTACTGCGCGGCGCCTGGGTCACGCAGCAATTTTATTCCTGATTTCGTCTCTGGGTGTGTATTACGCTTTTTTTGGCTGTATTGTTATCGGTTTGTCGGCCATCTTTGGTGCTTTCAAACTTCATAGCATCCGCCCATTGCAGCACGCAGCAATCGCCGGGGCCATCGTCGCAGCAGCAGTATTCGCGAATCTTGCTCCCAATTTTTCCTTCTATATCGAGCACGGCAGAAATGATGCCGTCGCCGCGCGCGCAGCATCCGAATCCGAGTTATATGGCCTGAAAATCACTCAACTGTTGCTGCCCCAGCGTGCGCACCGCTCAACTCATCTGCGCGAAATCACCACGCGCTACAGCAATACTTTTCCGCTGATCAACGAGAACTCGGTTTCTTCGCTCGGCTTGGTTGCGGGCATCGGATTTGTTCTGCTTCTGGGATTTTCTTTGGTGGGTTCACGTGGCCCGAGCACCAGATTTTCGACGCTTCACCTGTATGCGTTCCTGACCACCTCGCTTGTATTGATTGCAACGATTGGTGGCTTTTCTGCTCTCTTTGCGCAATTCGTTTCCGATCTAATTCGAGCCTGGAATAGAGTCAGCATCTATATTGCATTTTTTAGCATCGCCGCCATTGCATATGCACTTGACTTCTTGCGAAAATGGTCCGCTGGCGCCGCAATCGCGCTGTCCGTAGCGTTGATGGCTTTGGGAATCTGGGATCAATCCCCCCCCACCAACAGATCTTATTTGCAGCAGGTCCAACAGTCCTATCTCGCGGATAAGACATATCTGGCGCAAATCGAAAGCATCACCGCGCCAAACGCGGCAATTTATCAATTGCCATACATGCGATTTCCAGAGTCGGGTCCTCTGGAAAAACTCACCGATTACGATCTGGCGAAGCCGTATCTGCACAGCAAGAATCTACGCTGGAGCTTTGGCACGATTGCCGGCCGTGAGGGCGACGCGTTCTTCTATGCGTTGTCGCTGGAGCCCATCGAAGTACAGTTCGAAGTCATTCGCCATCTTGGATTTGCCGGACTATATTTGAATCGCGGCGGCTTCGCGGACAACGGCGTTCTCATTGAAGAAAAAATTCGCAAACTCACTCCCGCTCGGCCTTTGCTCAACGGCAAGGGGCAGATCGCATTTTATGCAATAGCCGATTTACCTTCGCCTCCGCTGGAAGAACTTTCTGCTTCCGCGCAGTCATTGTTGAAAAAATTTGCGCTTTCCGTTGAAAATGGGAAAGTCATCGTGGGCGAAATTTCCCCGTGGGAAATCGATTTCCGCCGCACATTGGCGACGCAGGTTCGCGAGGCAAATGGGCTGCAATTACCTGAACGCTGGGGCAGATGGTCGCGCGGCGAGTCGGTCAAGCTGCGCCTCAAACACGAACTTCCAAGAAAATTCTCGATAACGCTCAATGTCATGGCCTTTGGTCCCAACATTGGAAAACCGGCAATGTTGCAGATCGGCTCGATCCTGAAACCATTTGCAGCTCAAGACCATCTCGAGAACGTCACACTGGAGTTCGAACTCGAACAGCCTACCGACATTATTTCAATCAAGGTGCCCTATGCCGTTTCACCGGCAAGTCTAGGTAGCTATCAGGATGCGCGAGTGATTGGCTTGGGCTTTAAAGAAATCACCATCACACCGCACTAATTGTTCAGGCGGAACTTCCTTTCAATCGAAAACCCGAGCTTCCCGAAATGAAGCTCCGGCAAGATCTTTGGCCGATAGCTGGGGATCAGCGCAATCCAGCGGCCATTCGATCGCCAGTTCCGAATCGCTCCACAGGATGCATCGTTCGTGTGCCGGCGCATAAAAATCGGTCGTTTTATATAGAAAGTCGACCGATTCACTCAACACCATGAAACCGTGCGCGAAGCCCTCTGGCACCCACAGTTGCTTGTGATTGTCTTCAGTCAGTTCGACGCCTACCCACCGACCGAAAGTCGGCGACGAGCGGCGAATGTCCACCGCCACATCGAATACCGCGCCGCGGACCACGCGCACGAGTTTTCCCTGGGGCTGCTGGAGTTGGTAGTGCAGTCCGCGCAGCACGCCCTTGACCGAACGCGAATGGTTGTCCTGAACGAAATCCACATGCCGCCCAACCGCCTCGTCAAAGGCTTTGTTGTTGAAGCTCTCGTAAAAAAATCCGCGTGCATCGCCGAACACTTTGGGCTCGATCACAAGGACCTCGGGAATGGCTGTGGGCGTGGCTTTCATGGTGCTGCAAAAATAGGTTGGTAATGGTCAGGCGATGCGCTTCAGGTAGCCATCGGGGGCCACACTGATCAGCAGTTTGCTGTCGATGCCTCGATCAACTTCGAACGAGGAGCCGTGCGTCTTGAGAAACTCGTGCACCGCGGTCTTCGGGTTGTTTCCTGGCCCCCATGGACGGTCCGGGAAGAAGTCTGCTGGCAGGTCTTCGACGACCGTGTCGAACACCACGCAATAGCTTCCGACCGAAACCATCGGTGCGTAGGCTTTCAGTTCCTCCAGGACATGCGCATGGGTGTGATTGCTGTCAAGGCAAACGAGCACACTCTTCTTGCCCAGCGCTGCACGCTGGACTTGCGCAACGGTATCCGGCGCGATGCTGGAGCCCTCGATCATCGAGATGCGCCTGGCCATGGGATGCTCCTCGATGGCGCGCCGGTTGTGCGATCGGATGTCGATGTCGATACCCACCACTTGCGCATCTGCAGAGCCACCGCATGCGGCATTCAACTCCAGCATGGCCGCGGAAAAGATCAATGATCCCCCGTGCGCGATGCCCGTTTCAATGATCAGATCGGGCTGGACGCGCCAGATGATCTCCTGCATCGCAACGATGTCCTGCGGGTACTGAATGATCGGTCGTCCCATCCAGGAGAAGTTGTAGGAGTACCCGGCGCCGATGGAAGAGTTCATCAGCGTTTTTGCATCAGCCTGCAGCGCGGCGTTGGTTTCATTGGCAGCAACGCGGGCCGCCACTTCAGCTTCGAATGTCATTCTGGTCTACCTTCACAAGACGAAATTTTCCCTGCGACTGCTCGAGGATTTCATCGAAATAGTTGGAGTTCATTACGAACACAAGCGCGTCCGCAGGCAAGGCCTCCAGCGCAGCGTGCGGCGAGACGATGCGCAGACCGGTACCCGCCATGTACCGGTTCTGCTTGACGGGATTGATGTCGACCGCCATCGCCAACCCGATGTCCGTACCGCGCAGGTGATGCGCAAAGATAACGCCTTTGGACGATGCTCCCCAGATGGCCTTCGGCCCCGGGGTGGCGCGGGCAAGGACCTTGCTGGCTTCCACGCCCGACAGGAAATCGGCGGGCAGTTCGACTCGGTCGCTGGCATCCGCCACGGGAGCGCGCAACGTTGCCAAGTCCGCCACCACGTACAGATACTGGCCGCCGAAGACGTGCCCCTGTTCATGGATGCGTCCGAACATCCGCTGGAAATCGGACGCGCGAAAGTAATTGACGTGCTCGTAGAAGATATCGAACCACGCGTGGCGCGCACAGATCCAGTCGAAGCACGGGACCTCGATATAGATCGAGCCCCGCCCGCCATTTGCCGCGGCGATGGCGCGAAGAAAACTCAACGGATCCTGGATGTGCTCGAGCACATGGCGCAAAACCAGGGCATCGGCTGAAAGACCAAGGGCCGGGGAAAATGCCGCCTTGACGACGTGGGAGCTGTCGCCCTCGTAGGCGGGATCGATGCCCGTTGCTTCATAGCCGGCCTCCCGCAGATAGTTCAGAAAGTAGCCCTTGCCGCAGCCGACCTCGATCACCGTGCGTCCCTTGAAGTGCCGCCCGATGATGGAGAGAACGCTCTGCAGATGCTCGCGAAAGACGGCGGAGTGCGCCTGCTCGTTCTGGTAGTCCGCATCGTAGGCGAGCAACGATGGATCGAAGGCCACGTTGGACACCAGCCCGCTCATGTTGTCCTGGGCAAGCGTCATGTCACCTCTGGGCGACGCCCGACCGGCCGATGCGGAACCATAGACACGGTTCTGGAGTACCGGCAGTCGCTCGATGTGCAACAACTCGCGCTGCATCAGTTGGCCCTCAAGAGTTGTTCAAGCTTGGCATTTCGCCCCCAGAATGCCATCGGTTCGTAGGCTGGGTACGGGAAGTGCCCCAGCACGAGCCTGGCCTGGATCCGATGAGCCTCCCGCCATTCCTCGACAAGGGAACGAACCGATCGGGGTTCGCCGGAGCACACATTGACGACGCCGGCCCCGGGCGCCTGTTTGGCCAAGGCCACGAGATAGCCCGCCACATCGCGCACATGCAGATAGTCACGCAGTTGCTCACCACCGGACATGCGGAACTCGGCGTCGCCGCGCTGGCCGGCCGCAATCAACTGGCTGTACAGCGAGGTGGGCGCCTGCCCCTCTCCATGCATGTAGAACAGCCTTGCCCACGTCAGGGCGAGGCCGGTGTCGCCAGCCAGAAACTCAAGCTCACGGCGCAATGCATCCTTGGCAAAGCCATAGGGATTGCGGGGATCGGTTGGCAGGGACTCATCGAGTTCGCCGGCTTGCATGCCGTATTCGAAACAGGTGCCAGCGCATACCAAGGATCGCAGGCCGGTGGTGGCAAGAAGACGAAGAAACCTGTACTGCTCGCCAAGATGAGTCTCGAAGTGATGCCGCGACTGATAGTTCGGCAAGCCGCTCCACGCCAGATGAATCAACACGTCGGGCTCGCCGAGCATCTCGTAGACATTGGCCGGTGGCAGGGCCAGATCGATGGAGACATGCGCTACGCCTTTGGGCAGCCACGACAGATCTCGCGCTTGATGCGACACCGCAACAACCCGCTCCTCGGCCGTCGCCGCAAGCAGACCCAGCACATGCCGGCCAATGAATCCACTGGCGCCAGTGACTGCGATCTTCATGAGACCTGGATCTCGGGAACCGCGCAGACGAACTGGCCGCCCCAATCACGGACATAAGAAAGCTGGCTCATCACCTCCGCCTTGAGGTTCCACGGCAGGATCAGCACGTAGTCGGGCTTCTCGCGTTTCAGCCGCTCTTCGTCAACGATCGGAACCCGACTCCCTGGAAGATAAAGCCCCTGCTTGGAAGGGTTGCGGTCCACGACCCAGGGCAAAAGCCCCGTACGCACGCCGGCATAGTTGAGCAAGGTATTGCCCTTTGCGGCCGCGCCATATGCGCCGACGCGTTTGCCCGCCCGCCTGGCCTCGACCAGGAACACCATCAGACCATCGCGGATGTCGTCGGCACGGGCCTGGAAGTCGGCGTAGTAAGCGGGTGTCTCCACGCCGGCTTCCGCCTCGATGCGAAGAAGCCGCTCAACGCTCTCTTGCTTGGGGCGGTCTCCGGTGTCGAGCCGCTGCGCATAAATGCGCAGGCTCCCCCCGTGCGTGCCGAGCTGCGCGACGTCAAAGATGCCAAGACCATTTGCCTCGAACAGCCGGCGCACAGTCGCCAGCGAAAGATAGGAAAAGTGCTCGTGATAGATCGTGTCGAACTGACACTCCGCAATCAATTGCATCAGATGCGGAAACTCGAAAGTAGCCACGCCTTGCGGCTTCAGCAGCTTCGCGAAACCGGCAACGAAGTCATTGACGTCCGGCACATGCGCCAGCACATTGTTGGCCACCGTCAGGTCGGCCGCCCAACCTTCGGCTACAAGCTCCTTCGCGAGCGCCACGCCAAAGAATTTCTCGACGATTTCCAGTCCTTTGGCTCGTGCAGCACGCGCGGTGCTGGCTGTCGGTTCGACGCCCAAGCATGGAATTCCTGCTTCCTTGACATACTGAAGCAAATAGCCATCGTTCGCCGCAATTTCAACAACTCGAGACGCCGAGGACAATGCAAAGCGCTTCACCATGTCGCCGACATAGCGTTGACTGTGTGCAAGCCAACTTGTCGAATAGGAGCTGAAATATGCATAGTCGCTGGAAAACAGTTCTGCATAGTGTGCATAGTCATCTGTTTGAATCAGCCAGCAATTCGTGCAGGTCAATATGCGCAGCGGATACCATTTTTCAGGCGCAGTCAACTGCGACACGCGCAGATATGCATTGGATGGCGGAGATGTTCCCAGATCCATCAACTGAAGCGAAAGCTCAGAATCGCAATGGCGGCATTTCATTTCAGAGACCTTCGAAATCGTTCGTGAGATAAGGGCAAGCCATATCCCGCGGTGACAACTCGGCAAACTCCAGCGGCCAGGCAATATTGAGTGCCGGATCGGCGGGGTGTAGTCCGCCTTCGGCTGACGGAACGTATGGCGCCGAATGGAGATATAACAACTGAGCGTTGTCCGTCAGGGTTTGAAAACCATGGGCGAATCCTTGAGGGATCAGCAGGCTACGCGCATTTTCGGCTGAAAGAATTTCAGCATGCCATTGAAGAAACGTCGATGAGCCCTTGCGCAAATCGACTGCAACGTCGAAAACCTCTCCTTGAAGACAACTTACAAATTTGTCTTCCGAATGAGGTTGGAATTGAAAATGCATGCCACGCACTGACCCGCTTTGCCGCGTCAACGTATGATTAATTTGTGCGACTGGCAAGATAAAACCCGATGGGCCAATTTCTTCGGCACAAAAGAATCGACTGAAAAATCCACGCGAATCCTCGATTCGTGGTCGTTGCACAACGCAAAGTCCTTCGAGATCCGTTTTGCGAACAAGGAATTTAGCCACATCAAATGCCATTTTCTGCTGAATAGTATTTACAAAACCTGTAAACCTGCCTTGCCGTGACTTGCAACTTTTTATCGTTCTCGTCGACAACAAGCCTGCAGGCGGTCAAAGCACTAGGCGGCAGTGGGCGGCTTTCGGAGCAAGCCGAATACTTTGCGCAAGACCCGCCTTGGCACATAGCGCAGCGAGGCAGCGTGGCGTGCCTCGTTCAATTGATGCGCCAGTTGAGTGCACTCCTCTTGCAAGGCCTGTACCTGCGCATTCGCCTCAACGACGTTGGCTGCATCGCGCGTGGCTTCTCGCCGCACTTGCACGACCTCCCGTTCTGCGCGTGCGAGCTTTTCCTGTTCCGACCAAACGAGAGCGCGCATCTCAATCAACGCCGGCACATCAAAGGAAACCTCGTCGGTACCGACGCCCACCAGCGAGGCGGCAAACCTGACCGCGTCCGAGACATTCTGAATATCGAAAGCCGCAGCATCGAGGCTCAACGTAGAGCCATCAAAACCGAAACGAGGAGGGCGGAAAGTATGCAAAGGCGCAGGCGGAAAGCTGGGGGCTTCATGATCGAACCACTCCAGCAGTTCCGGACTGTCCGCAATCGATGCGCGAATGACCTGACGCACACGTTCCCGATCCTCGGGGTCTGTATCCGGGATCGCTCCAAGACAGCGCTCGGTGAACAGCTTGCGGTCGAACACCAAGGCGTCATCGTGTGGAAAGAGCGCCTCCTTGGCGTGCAGAAACGAATCTGCGATGTGCACAGGCCCCAGGATCATCTTGTCGGGAACCCGCGGATGATGAACATAGCCAAACGCCTCGTTCAACGTCGAAAAGTCGCTGGCCACGGCCGTCTTCTTTTCATTCATCAGCGTCGCCACGCCATTGCTCGCATGAGACAGCCCGGCGAGATTCATCGGCACGCTGACCGACAGGTATGTTCCCGCGAGATAGCCAAAGCCAAAGGCCGAATAGATGTCCGGGTAGATGTTCAGAAAGACGCGTCCGACCGCCGCGCGGTGCTGCTCGATCAGGTCCCGGTGAATTGCCGAACTGTAGATCATCGGCAGCGAGTCGGTCCCTGCCTCGAACCGCATGACCTTGCCGATCTGCGCTCGTCCATCGATTTCTGTGACGGCACGAAAAAAGGGAACGATGAGCAGATTTGCCTCGCCCTCGACACCGATCGTCGGCCACGTATAAATGCCGCGTTGCCATCGGATGGCTTTCGCGCCGGTGCGCGATGCGAGACGGTCCAGCTCGCGCAATGCGTAAGGCATGAGGCCATCGTCATCACCCAGCACCGTGACATATTCGCCCTGCGCTTCGTTCAGGCCGCGCTCCCAGTTGGCACTCATCGCAAGAGGCCGATCGGAAGGAACATGCCGGATTCTGGGCGAATTCGCGGCCTTGACGATTGCGGCCACCTCTGCCGCCGCAACAGGATCGCTGTTGTCGCAGACGATGATTTCGTAGTCCTCGAAATCCTGTTCGAGACAAGTCGCCAATGCATGGCGCAAGGTTTCGGGGCGATTGCGCGTTGGAACGACGACACTGAATCGTGGCCGCACCGTGCTGCTTGCCGAGTGCGCTCCCGAGGGGATCTGCGCTTCGCTCAAGAACGCACCTCGTCGTTCAGCAGGTGCTCGAGGTACTTGCCGTAACCGCTCTTTTCCAGCGGCGCGGCGAGCTTGGACAACTGCTCGGTCGTGATGAACCCATTGCGCCACGCGATTTCTTCAGGACAAGCGATCTTCAGCCCCTGCCGATGCTCCAGCGTGGCGATGAACTGCCCGGCTTCCAGCAGGCTGTCGTGCGTGCCGGTATCGAGCCACGCATAGCCGCGCTGCATGATCTGCACGTTCAGCTGGTCCAGATCGAGGTACGCCTGGTTGACCGCGGTGATTTCCAGTTCGCCGCGCGCGCTGGGCTTCACGGCTTTGGCGATGTCCACGACCTGGTTGTCGTAGAAGTAGAGGCCCGTGACCGCGTAGCTGCTCTTCGGCTTGAGCGGCTTCTCTTCGATGCTGCTCGCCCTGCCCTTGGCATCGAAGGCCACCACGCCGTAGCGCTCGGGGTCGTGCACGTGGTACGCGAACACGGTGGCGCCCGAGGTCTTGGCGTCCGCATCGGCCAGCAGGTGGGCGAAGTCGTGGCCATAGAAGATGTTGTCCCCCAACACCAACGCACTCGGATCGTTCCCCACGAACTTGTCCCCGATGATGAACGCCTGCGCCAACCCATCCGGACTCGGCTGCACCGCGTACTGCAGGTTGATGCCCCACTGGCTGCCGTCACCCAGCAGTTGCTGGAAGCGCGGCGTGTCCTGCGGCGTGCTGATGATCAGGATGTCGCGCATGCCGCCCAGCATCAGCGTGCTCAGCGGGTAGTAGATCATCGGCTTGTCGTACACCGGCAGCAGCTGCTTGCTGAGCGCCAGCGTCGCGGGGTGCAGACGGGTGCCCGAGCCACCGGCGAGGATGATGCCTTTGCGTTGCGTCGTTTGGGTCATGGGTGTTCGTGTCTCTCGTCTTGCTCTGCGGGTGCCAGAAGGTTTCTCAGAAGGTTTCGCGCAACATGCGGGCGACGCCGGACTGCCACTCGGGCAGCACGAGGCCGAAGGTCGATTGCAGTTTCGTGGTGTCCAGGCGCGAGTTGTGCGGACGCGTGGCCGGCGTCGGGAACGCGGTGGTGGGCACGGGCTCGACCGCTTCCGGGCCGGCCTTGAGCTCGACGCCCGCCGCCTTCGCCTGCTCGATCACGAAACGCGCATAGCCGTGCCACGTGGTCACACCGCCGGCCACCGCGTGGTAGAGCCCGGCCTTGGACGGGTCCTGCAGCGTCGCGCGAATGGCGTGCGCGGTGATGTCGGCCAGCAGCTCGGCGCCGGTGGGTGCGCCGAACTGGTCGTCGATGACGATCAGCTTGTCGCGCTCCTTGGCGATGCGCAGCATGGTCTTGGCGAAGTTGCCGCCGCGCGCGGCATAGACCCAGCTGGTGCGAAAGATCAGGTGCTTCGCGCAGTGCCGGGCCACCAGCTGCTCGCCCTCGAGCTTGGTGCTGCCGTAGACACTGAGCGGGCCGGTCGCATCGTCTTCTTTCCACGGCTTGCTGCCGCTGCCGTCGAAGACATAGTCGGTCGAGTAATGGACCATCAGCGCGCCGATCTGCTGCGCCGCTTCGGCCACCACGCCGGGCGAGGTGGCGTTGAGCTTGCGCGCGAACTCGGGCTCGCTCTCGGCCTTGTCGACCGCGGTGTGCGCGGCGGCATTGACGATGACGTCGGGCCGCACCTTCAGCACGGTCTCGGCCAGCTGCTCGGGGCGGCTGAAGTCGGCGTTGAAATCGGTGCTGTCGAAATCGAGCGCGACCAGTTCGCCCAGGGGCGCGAGGCTGCGCTGCAGTTCCCAGCCGACCTGTCCGCCCTTGCCCAGCAGCAGCAGCTTCATGCGGAGGCCTTTGCAGATCCGGCCGGTGCGGCGTCGTATTGCTTTTCCACCCATTCGCGGTACGCGCCGCTCTGCACATTGCGCACCCACTCGCCGTTCGCGAGATACCACTCGACCGTCTTGCGGATGCCGCTGTCGAAGGTCTCGGCGGGCTTCCAGCCGAGCTCGCGCTCGAGCTTGCGCGCGTCGATGGCGTAGCGCCGGTCGTGGCCGGGGCGGTCGGTCACGTAGGTGATCTGTTCCTTGTACGGCTTGCCGTCGGCCTTGGGGCTCATCTCGTCCAGCAGCGCGCAGACGGTGTTGACGATCTCGATGTTGGGCTTCTCGTTCCAGCCGCCCACGTTGTAGGTCTCGCCGAGCTTGCCGGCTTCCAGCACGCGGCGGATGGCGCTGCAGTGGTCCTTCACGTAGAGCCAGTCGCGCACCTGCATGCCGTCGCCGTACACGGGCAGCGGCTTGCCTGCCAGGGCGTTGACGATCATGAGCGGGATGAGCTTCTCGGGGAAATGGAACGGCCCGTAGTTGTTCGAGCAGTTGGTGGTGACCACCGGCAGGCCGTAGGTGTGGTGCCAGGCGCGCACGAGGTGGTCGCTGGCCGCCTTGCTGGCCGAGTACGGGCTGTTGGGCTCGTACTTGTTCTCCTCGGTGAAGGCCGGGTCGGTCTTGGAGAGCGAGCCGTAGACCTCGTCGGTCGATACGTGCAGGAAGCGGAAGGCCGCCTTCTGGTCGGCCGGCTGCGCGTTCCAGAAGCCGCGCACCGATTCGAGCAGGCGGAAGGTGCCCAGCACGTTGGTCTGCACGAAGTCTTCGGGGCCGTGGATCGAGCGGTCGACGTGCGATTCCGCGGCGAAGTTCACGACGGCGCGGGGCTTGTGCTCGGCCAGCAGGCGGTCGAGCAGCGCACTGTCGCCGATGTCGCCCTGCACGAAGATGTGCTTCGGGTTGTCCTTCTGCGACGCGAGCGTCTCCAGGTTGCCCGCGTAGGTCAGTTTGTCGAGGTTCACGACCGGTTCATCGCTCTGCGCGAGCCAGTCGAGTACGAAATTGGCGCCAATGAAGCCTGCGCCGCCGGTTACCAGGATCATGAGGTCCCCTGTTGTTGTCGAACGATCGCCCTCCGGCGAATGAACGGATGATTATCCCATCGGCCCAAGGGGCCTAAACCCGGGGTTGGCGCATCCGCGGTGCCCACCTACAATCGCCCCACTGCAGGAGAGCGGGCCACCCTGGTGGCCCTACCGAAGGCGCAAACTCCCATAAACGCTCAGGTCGGCCCAACGAAGTTCTTGGTAATTTCGGCAAGGGGTCAGTACTGCACCACATCAAACGCCGTCTGGAGAGCCATCGCACCCTGCAAAGGCGTCGCGATGCACCGAAGGAGCAAACCCGTTGCAAGGCGCAACAGAGGTGAATCTCTCAGGTACCGAGGACAGGGGGAGCGGCAACTTGGACGGCGGACGTCCGGTTGCTTGCTATTGAATCAATAGCACACCACGCCCGCCATTCAAGCGCTGCACCTCAAAGGTACTTGAAATGCGCGTGATCGTTCTTGGCGCCGGCCTGCTCGGCGTGACCTCGGCTTACTACCTCCAGCAACTCGGCCACGAAGTGACCGTGATCGACCGGCAGGCCACCCCGGCCGCCGAAACCAGCTTCGCCAACGGCGGGCAGATCTCGGTGAGCCACGCCGAACCCTGGGCCAACCCCAGCGCGCCGCTCAAGGTGCTGCAGTGGCTGGGCAAGGAAGACGCCCCGCTGCTCTTTCGCATCCGCGCCGACATGCGCCAATGGCTCTGGGGCCTGCAGTTCCTGCGCGAATGCACGCCGGCGCGCACCAGGCACAACATCGCGCAGATCGTGCGCCTGGGCACCTACAGCCGCGACACGCTGCAGCAATTGCGCCGCGACACGGGCCTCAGCTACGACCAGCGCACCCAGGGCATCCTGCATTTCTATACGACGCAAAAGGAGTTCGACGGCGCGCTCAAGCCGGCCGAGCAGATGCGTGCCCTCGGCTGCGAACGGCTGGTGATTTCGGCCGACGAGGCCGTGAAGATCGAGCCCGCCCTCGCCCACATCCGTCCCCAGCTGGCCGGCGCCACCTACACGGCCGAAGACGAATCGGGCGACGCCAACCGCTTCGCGCGCGAACTGGTCGGCCTTGCGGCCGCGGCCGGCGTGAAGTTCCTCATGAGCCACACGGTGACCGCGCTGCGCGAAGCCGGCGGCACCATCGACCACGTCGAGGCGACCGACAGCGAAGGGCGCTTCCAGCGCATCCGCGGCGACGCCTTCGTGCTGGCGATGGGCTCGCTCAGCCCGCTCTATGCCGCGCCGCTGGGCATCCGCCTGCCGATCTATCCGGCCAAGGGCTACTCGGTGACGCTGCCCGTGAAGGACGCCTCGAAGGCGCACCAGGTCTCGCTGACCGACGACGAGTACAAGCTCGTGTTCTCGCGCTACACGTCGGAATCGGGCGATCGCCTCCGCATCGCCGGCACGGCCGAGCTCAACGGCTACGACCGCGACCTGAACCGCGTGCGCTGCGAAGCCATCGTGCGGCGCGTCGAAGAACTGTTCCCCGGCGCCGGCGACACCGGGCAGGCCCAGTTCTGGACGGGCCTGCGCCCCGCGACGCCGAGCAACGTGCCGATGATCGGCAAGACGAAGCTGCCGAACCTGTACCTGAACACCGGCCACGGCACGCTCGGCTGGACCCACGCCTGCGGCTCGGGCAAGTCGATCGCGCGGATCGTGAGCGGGCTCGCGCCGGAGGTGGACTTTGCGTTCACCGGCATGCCGGCACCGCAACCGCGCGTGCTGCAACCGGCCTGATCGCGGCGGCCCGTCAATCCTTGCTGGTGAACACCGTCAACACGCCGGTGTAGCCATACAGGTGGTGCCGGGCGATCTCGCCCGCGGCGAAGAAGCCGACCAGCGGCACGTCGCCCAGCGCGTGGCGCACGATCTGCAACTCGGCGCCCGGTGCGCCGAAGTGCGGCCCGCCCCGCCCCGAGCAGCTCACGTACACCGCGCCCGCGATGCGGCGCGCGGGGTGCGGCGCGGCCTCGGCTTCGCCGGCCGCGACGGCGCGGGCGGTGGCCAGCGTCTGTTCTTCGGGTTCCAGCTCTTCGCGAATCTCCGCGCAGATGCGCATCAGGTCGGCGCGCGCAGCCTGCGCGTTGCGGCGGCAGAAGGTCAACCGCATGCCGGCCTCGGCCGTATCGGCGATCGCGATGCCGCGGCGCGTCGGGTCCAGGCCGATGATGTGGCGCACCAGCACGTCGGCGCCCAGATCACCGGTGCGGCGCACGCCGTCGCTGCCCGCATCGGCCAGGCCGACCAGCGTGTTGCGCACGGCGTCGATGGCCTCCTGCGGTCGTTCGAGCGAGACCTGCAGGTCGGCCAGCAGCACGTCCAGCGCGGGCTCACCGTCCAGCTTGAGCAGGAGGTTGCCGTCGGCTTCGGTGATCTCGCGCTCGCGCACGCCCGAGCGCAGCGGCTGGCAGCCCTGGGTGACGCGCGACACCAGCCGCACGCCCTCGCCGAACACCACGCCCGACAGGCCGCCGGAGAACACCCCACCCGCAGCGCCGTGGCCGCGGATGTTGCCGTTGCCGCCCACCGCGAACTGCAGCGCGCCGCCACGGCCCGACGAGAGTCCGCCGAAGAGGTAGCCGGTGTCGACGCGACCGGCCATCTCGCCGATCAGCTCGGTGAGGTCGGGCGTCGCGGGGTCCGCGTGGACGAGCGCGGTGTGCGCCTCGAACCCGCTCATCTCCGAATTGCTCAGGGGCGCCACGCCCGAGAACACGCGGTACTGGTCGCTCGGCAGCGCGCAGAGCATGAGGCTCATGCCGGGCTCGTCGAAGTACTCGGCGTTGTTGGCCGAGACGCCGATGCCGACCGTGCCCGACCAGTCGGTCACCTCGGGCAGCTCGGCGCTCAGGTGGTCCAGGATCTCCTGCGCCTCGGACGCATAGTGGTCGGTGATGTAGAGCAGCCCGAGCGTCGGCGAGGACGCGTAGTCGGGCAAAGCCATCTGCGCGCGCAACTGGGCCAGCACGAGGCCGGCCGCCATGCGCCATTGCGGATGGGTGGCATGGCCAGTGGGAAACAACTTCATGATGCGTGCCAACCCGTTCTCTTCAAAAAGGATATGTGTGTGACGTCAGCGGCGGCCGGTGGTTCGCTTGCGGGCGGCGGCCGAGGTCTTTTTCTTCGCGGCGGGCGTTGCCGCCTTTTTGGCCGCGGTTCTTGCCGCGGTTTTGGCCGCGGGCTTCTTGGCAGCAGCCGTCTTGCCCATCACCTTGCCGACCGCATCGGCCAGCGGCTGGGCCATGGCGGGGACCTTGAGCTGGGCCGCGTCCTGCAGCGCCGAGCTGGCGATCTGCTGGAACTGCTCGGTGAGCGACCCCCACCACTGCATCGGATCGACCACGCCGGCGCCGTCGGCGGCAGCCGCCTTGCTGCGCGGCTTTTTCTTCGGTGCCGGTGCTTCTTCTTCCTCGATCTCGGTCTCTTCTTCCTCGACCGGCTCGGGCTCGGGCGCGGACGCTGCGAAGGGCGCGGGCGCCGGGGCGACGGCGGCCGCCTGCTTGGTGAACGCGCTCGCCAGGTCTTCCATCCGCACGTTCATGCCGCGCAGGGTCGAGAGCGTCATCTTCTGCACCTCCAGCGCCTGGATCGTGGCCTTCAGCGCATGGCCGTTCTGCTCGAGCCAGTACTGCACGGTCTTGAGTTCCTGGATGCGCTTGTCGACCTCTTCCACGCTCAGCGTGGGTGCCACCCAGCTGGCCAGGCTCGGGATGCCCGGCACCGACGACGCGGCGCCGGTGCCTGCGGCGGCGCCCCCGGCCAGGTTCTTCAGGAAGTCGAATCCGGGGACGAACTGGCTGAAGTTGAAGGGTTGGCTGGCGTTGGTCATGCGGGAGGTCTCCAGGCTGGGTTTTCTTGTGCTGCCAGCTTACTCCAAGCCTCCGGCGTAAGGCCTCAAAGCTCGCTTCTGACCTTGCTGAAAACTTTCCAGAAAGTCGCGTCCTGCGAGGTCGCGAAATTGATCCGCATCATGGTGCTGGGCGGCCGGCGCGCGTGGAACAGCGAGCCCGGCGCGAGCAGGTAGCCCTGGTCGAGCATGCGCTGGGTGAGCGCGTCGGTGTCCACGCCCGTGTCGACCCAGCCGAACAGCCCCGCCGGCTCCGAGGCGAAGGTGCAGCCGTGCGACATCGCAAGCTTCACCGACCGCCCGCGCGCACCGTCGAGGCGAATGCGCACGCGCTCCGAATGCCGGCGCAGCTGGCCCTGGTCGATGCACCACGACAACGCCCGCTCGAACAGCGTGGGCGAGGTCAGCGTGGCCAGGAGCTTGGTCTCCAGCAGCCGCTCCTTCAGCGCGGGCGGCGCGGCCAGAAAGCCGATGCGCCAGTTGGGCGCGATGATCTTGGCGAAGCCGCTCACGTAGATGGTGCGCTGCAGCCCGTCGAGCGCGCTCAACCGCGTGGCGTGCTCGGGCGCGAGATGGCTGTAGGTGTCGTCCTCGACGATGTGGAAGTCGTGCTCGTTCGCCAGCTTGAGCACCCGGTGGGCGCTCCCGGGCGTGAGGCTGTAGCCGGTCGGGTTGTGCAGCACGCTCACGCTCACGAAGAGCTTGGGCTTGTGCAGGAGGCAGTACTGCGCCATCACCTCCAGGTCGGGCCCGTCGGCGCGGCGCGGCACCGGCAGGATGCGCATGCCCAGCGCCTCCAGCCGCGCGAACTCCAGCGCCCAGCCCGGCTCCTCGACCATCACCGGATCGCCCGCCCGCAACAGCGTGCGGCTCACGATGTCCAGCGCATGCGTGGCGCCGATGGTGGTGATGATCTGGTCGGGCGCGGCCGGCACGTTGATGCCCACCAGCTTCTGCGAAAGACTGCGGCGCAGGCTCATGTCGCCGGAGGGCTCGCCGTACTGGAGCGACAGCTCCTGCAGCACGGCTGTACTGGTCATGCGCCGCACGGCCGTCGGCATGAAGGTCGAGGACATCCAGTCCGGCGGAAACACGCCCATGCCGGGCTGCGGCTTGTCGCTCGGGCGATGGAACATGCTGCGGATCAGCGAGCTCGCGTCGGCCGGTACGCGCGAGGCCATCATCTGCACGGCCATGGCCGCCGGCATGTCGCTCACGCCGACGGCGTCGGGGGCCTTGCCCGAACGGCCGTCCTGGCTCTGCGCCGAATCGCGCACGTAGAAGCCGCGCTGGCGGCGGGCTTCGACGAGCCCCTGCGCGAGCAGCTGGTCATACGCGGCGACCACCGTGTACGGGCTCACGCCCTGCTGCCGCGCGCATTCGCGCACCGAGGGCAGGCGGGCGCCGGGCGGCAGCAGCCGGGTGCGGATGCGTTCGGCAAGGCGGTCGGCCAGTTGTGCGGTCAAGGACTGGGTGGAGGTTCGTGTCAGCATGCGGTGTCGAAGCTGTGTCGAAAGAATGACCAATACAGATGCCTTGTTTGTTCGATCATCTGTACTGGAACTGTAATGGTCACAAGTTTAGAGTCTGTGCCATGAACTGGCAAGAATTCACCGCGCTGCTGGTGTTGGCCACGGCGATGAGTTTTTCGCCCGGACCCAACACCACGCTTTCCACCGCCCTGGCGGCCAACGGCGGCCTGCCGCGCGCGATGCGTTTCGTGGTCGCGGTGCCGATCGGCTGGACGCTGCTGCTGGCGATCTGCGCGGCCGGCCTCGGTGCTCTCGTGGTGGCGGTGCCGCCGCTGCGCCTGGCGATCAAGGGGCTGGGCATCGCCTACCTGCTGTGGCTGGCGTACAAGCTCAGCGGCAGCGCCAAGCTCGGCAAGGCCGACAGCGCCAGCCTCTCGGTCGGCTTCGGGCAGGGCGTGATGCTGCAGTTCGTCAACATCAAGGCGTGGCTGCTCGCGCTCACGCTGGTGGCCGGGTGGATCGCCGGCCAGCCCGACGCGCTCTCGCGCTTCGCCATCGTCGCGCCGGTGATGCTGTTCTATGCCTTCGTCAGCAACTTCGCCTATGCGCTGGTCGGCGCGCTGCTGCGCGACTGGCTCGCCAGGGGCAAGCGCCTCCTGTGGTTCAACCGTGCGATGGGCCTGGTGCTGGTGCTCACGGCCTGGTGGATGCTGGGCGTATGAGCCGCCGGACCGCTCCCAGGGCGAATGCCGCAGCGCGCAGCGCGGAGGCGGCCCGATGACCAGGCGCCTCGACATCAAGGACGAAACGCTGGGCATGTGGCTCGGCGTCGTCGGCGTCGCCATGTTCGCCATCACGCTGCCGATGACGCGGCTGGCCACCGGCTCGCAAGACGCGCCGCAGCTCTCGCCATGGTTCGTGACGGTCGGGCGCGCCGCGCTGGCCGGCGTGCTGTCGGCCATCTTCCTACTGGTCACGCGCTCGCCGCGGCCGGCCGCGCACCAGTGGCGGCCGCTGGGCATCGCGGTGCTGGGCAACTGCATCGGCTTTCCGCTGCTGCTGGCCTATGCGCTGCGGGTGGTGACGGCCAGCCACGCGGCGGTGGTGACGGCGCTCTTGCCGCTGGTGACGGCCGCCGTCGCCGCATGGGTGCTGCACCAGCGCGCGCGGCTGGGCTTCTGGCTCTGCGCCATCGCAGGCAGCCTGCTGGTGGTGGTGTTCTCGGTGCTGCGCGCGAGCCAGAGCGGGCATGGCTTCGGCTTCGAATGGGCCGACCTGCTGCTGGTGGGCGCGGTCATCGCGGCCTCTTTCGGCTACATCTACGGCGCGCAGGTCACGCCCTCGCTGGGCGCCGAGCGGGTGATCTGCTGGGTCTGCGTGATGGCCCTGCCCTTCACGCTGCCGGCCACGCTGGCGCTCTGGCCGACGCAGCCCATCGCCACGGCGTCGTGGCTGGGCTTCGTCTACGTGGGCATGTTCTCGATGTGGATCGGCTTCTTCGCCTGGTACCGCGGTCTCGCCCTGGGCGGCGCGCTGCGGGTGAGCCAGACGCAGCTGCTGCAGCCCTTTCTCTCGATCCTCGCGTCGATCCCGATCCTGGGCGAGCCGCTGGACGTGGTGACGCTGGGCTTCGCGATCGCGGTGGTGGCCACGGTGGTGATCGGCAAGAGGCTGTCGCAGCCGCAGGCCGCACCGGTCGCGGCGCCGCTCCCCGCGGGCAATGGCGTCGCGGCCAGAAGAAGCCGATGACCGCCCCCCCATCACGCCGGCTGCAACAAAATCCCTGTTGCATCCCTTGGCGACCTGCCATCGAATCTCACCTCACCCGCCTGAAAGAAGAAACGCCATGAACTGGAAACTCGCCGCCCGCGCCGCCAAGATGAACCCGTCGGTGCTGCGTGAAATCCTCAAGGTCACCGAACGCCCCGGCATCATCAGCCTGGCCGGCGGCCTGCCCTCGCCCAAGACCTTCCCGATCCAGGCTTTCGCCGACGCCTGCGCCGAGGTGCTGCACAACGACGGCCAGGCCGCGCTGCAGTACGCCGCGAGCGAGGGCTACGCGCCGCTGCGCCAGGCCGTGGCCGACATGCTGCCGTGGAACGTCGATCCCGCGCAGGTGCTCATCACCACCGGCTCGCAGCAGGGCCTGGACCTCGTGGCCAAGGTGCTGATCGATCCGGGCAGCAAGGTGCTGGTGGAAACGCCCACGTACCTCGGCGCGCTGCAGGCCTTCGGCCCGATGGAGCCGAACCCGATGAGCGTGGCGAGCGATGAAGACGGCGTGATCGTCCAAGACCTCGTGGCCAAGGCGAAGGACGCGCGCTTCGTCTACCTCTTGCCCAACTTCCAGAACCCGACGGGCCGCACCATGACCGAAGAGCGCCGCGCCGCCGTCTCGGCCGCTGCCGCCGAGGCGGGCCTCCCGATCATCGAAGACAACCCGTATGGCGAACTCTGGTTCGACGAAGCCCCCCCGCTGCCGCTGACCGCGCGCAACCCCGAGGGCTGCATCTACCTGGGTTCGTTCTCCAAGGTGCTGGCGCCGGGCCTGCGCCTGGGCTTCCTGGTGGCGCCGAAGGCCATCTACCCGAAGCTCCTGCAGGCCAAGCAGGCCGTCGATCTGCACACGCCGATCTTCACGCAGCGCATGGTGTCGGCAGTGATGAAGGACGGCTTTCTCGACCGCCACGTGCCCACGATCCGCGCCCTCTACAAGTGCCAGCGCGACGCGATGATCGCCGCGCTCACGCGCGAGATGGCCGGCCTGGACGTGAAGTTCAACGCACCCAAGGGCGGCATGTTCCTGTGGGCGCGCCTGCCCGAGGGCATCGACACCGTGAAGCTGCTGCCCAAGGCCGTCGAGCGCAACGTGGCCTTCGTGCCCGGCGCGCCGTTCTATGCGGGGCTGGGCGATCCGCGCACGCTGCGCCTGTCGTTCGTGACGGCCAGCGTCGAGGAAATCGATACCGCCATCGCAGCGCTCGCGGTGACGCTGCGCGAAGAGCTGGCGCTGCTCGGCGAGCACCAGCTCGCGCCTGCACCGGTGTGAAGGAGCGGGGACGATGATCGGCATCGCGACGCTCTCGCTCTTCCTGCTCGCCGTGCTGGCGCTGTTCCTCTCGCCCGGGCCGAACATGGCCTTCGTGCTCTCGCACGGCGTGGCGCACGGCCCGCGCGGCGGGTTCGCGGCGGCGATCGGTATCTCGGCGGCCGACCTGGTGCACACGCTCTTCGCGGCGACCGGCGTCACCGCGCTGGTGGCCGCATGGCCGCCGTCGTTCGACGTGCTGCGCTATGCGGGCGCGCTGTACCTGGTGTGGCTCGCGGTGCAGGCGTTGCGCAGTGGCGGCCTGCGCACGGATGCGCAAGCCCAGCCCGCGGGGTTCGGGCGCATCGTGCGCATGGCGCTCCTGAACAACCTCGTCAATCCGAAGGCGCTGCTGTTCTTCATGGTGTTCCTGCCGCAGTTCGTCGATCCGTCGCGCGGCAGCGTGGCGCTGCAACTGGTGCAGCTGGGCGTGGTGCTGTCGGTGGCCGCGCTCGCCTTCAACACGCTGCTGGGCGCCTGCAGCGGACAGGTCGGGCGCTGGCTGCAACGCCGGCCCGGCGCCGAAAAATTCCAACGGACGCTGCTCGCGCTGGTGATGGTCGGCCTGGCCATCCGCCTGCTGATGCTCGACCGGCCCACCGCCTCCGTGGCCGCACTTCCCACACAAGGACACTGAACACCATGCTCAACATCTGGGGCCGCATCAGCTCGATCAACGTCCGCAAGGTGGTGTGGTGCGCGCAGGAGCTCGGGCTCGATTTCCAGCGCACCGAGGCCGGCGGCAAGTTCGGCATGGTGCAGACGGCCGAATACCTCGCGCTCAATCCGAATGCGATGGTGCCCACCATCGACGACGGCGAAGGCGCCGAGCGCGTGACGCTCTGGGAATCGAACGTGATCGTGCGCTACCTCTGCGCGAGGCATTCGCACGGCACGCTCTATCCGAGCGAGCTGCCCGCGCGCTTCGATGCCGAGCGCTGGATGGACTGGCAGCAGACCACGCTCAACCGCGCGAGCCGCGATGCATTCATCCAGTGGGTGCGCACGCCGCCCTCGGAACGCCAACCGGCATTGATCGAGGCCTCGGTGCGCCAGAGCGAAGCGCTGTTCGCGATGCTCGACGCGCACCTCGCCCAGCGCGCCTACATGGGAGGCGACCGCTTCACGATGGCCGACATCCCCCTCGGCTGCGAAGCGCACCGCTGGTTCGGGCTGCCGGGCGCCGAATACCGCCGGCCCGGCTGGCCGAACGTGGAGCGCTGGTACGCCGACCTTCTCTCCCGCCCGGGCACGCGCGGCGTGCTCGATCTATCCCTCGAATGAATCCGATGAAATCCCGCCCCTTCAAGCAAGTCGACGTCTTCACCGCCACGGCCTACCGCGGCAATCCGCTGGCCGTGGTCATCGACGGCACGGACCTGGACGACGCCGCGATGCAGCGCTTCGCGCAGTGGACCAACCTGTCCGAGACCACCTTCCTCCTGCCGCCGACCGAAGCGACAGCCGACTACCGCGTGCGCATCTTCACGCCCGGTGGCGAGCTGCCGTTTGCCGGGCACCCGACCATCGGCACCTGCCATGCGTGGCTCGAGGCCGGCGGCAAGCCCAAGGTGAGCGGGTTGGTGGTGCAGCAGTGCGGCGCCGGCCTCGTGCCGCTGCGCCGCGACGGCGACCGGCTGGCCTTTGCCGCGCCGCCGCTCAAGCGCAGCGCGCCGAGCCCCGCGCTGCTGGCCAAGGTGGCCGGTGCGCTGGGGTTGAAGGCGCAGCAGATCGTCGCGGCGCAGGTGCTGGACAACGGCCCGGTCTGGTTCGGCCTGCTGGTCGAGGATGCCGATGCCGTGCTGCAACTCACGCCCGACCACCGCATGCTCAAGGAGCTGGGCGTGAAGGCCGGCGTGGCGGGCGTGCCGGCGGCGGTCGACATCTCGCCGCTGATCGGCCGCTCGAACCGCGAGGCGCGCGCCTTCGGCAACCGCAAGGCCGCCGAGTACGACGACGGCGCGAAGATCGACCTCGAAGTGCGCGCTTTTGCCGAACCGATCGGCGTGCAGGAAGACCCGGTCACCGGCAGCCTGAACGCGAGCCTGGCCGAATGGCTGATCGCCGACGGCCACATGCCCGAGCGCTACCTTGCCGCGCAAGGCCAGTGCCTGGGCCGCGCGGGCCGCGTGTACATCGAGCGCGACGCCGAAGGAAAGATCTGGGTCGGCGGCGATGCCGTGACCTGCGTCGACGGCCACGTCACGCTCTGAACGAAGGCACAGGGCCATGCACGCCGAAGTCGACCACCTGGTGATCGCCGCCGCCTCGCTGGCCGAGGGCGTGGCGTGGTGCGAGGCGACGCTCGGCATCACGCCGGGGCCCGGCGGCGTGCATCCGCTCATGGGCACGCACAACCGGCTGCTGAACGTCGCGAGCGATGCGTTCCCGCGGGCCTACACGGAGATCATCGCGATCGAGCCCGGAAAGCACCCTTCGCGGCCCGGCACGCGCCGCTGGTTCGACCTGGACGACGCCGCGCTGCAGGCGGGCCTCGCGCAGCACGGCCCGCGGCTCATCCACTTCGTCGCGCGCGTGCCCGACGCCGCCACCGCAACGCGCGCGCTGGCCCGCGAGGAGCACGCGCACATCGAGCGCGGCCACCTGCTCGAGGCCTCCCGCGACACGCCGGCCGGGCGGCTCGAATGGCAGATCACGGTGCGCGACGACGGCCAGCGGCTCTTCTACGGCGCGCTGCCGACGCTGATCCAGTGGGGCGCGGTGCATCCGACCGATGCGATGCCCGCCTCGGGCCTGGCGCTGCGTTCGCTGCGCGCCGCGCACCCGCGCGCGCCGGCGCTCGCCGCAGCGCTCTCGGCCATCGGCATGGGCCAGCTGAAGGTGGACGCCGGCCCGCCCAACCTCGTTGCGGTGTTCGACACGCCGCGCGGCCCCGTCACCCTCGAATCCAAGGGACTCTGAGCATGCTGACCCTCACAGAAATCGCCTGGTTCGCCCTCGCCTCGCTGCTGCTGGCGCTCACGCCGGGGCCGAACATGATCTATTGCGTCTCGCGCACGCTGATCCAGGGCCGCCGCGCGGGAATGATCTCGCTGGGCGGCGTGCTGATGGCCTTTCTCGTGCACCTGTTCGCCGCGGCGCTCGGGCTCACCGCGCTGCTCTTGGCGGTGCCGCTCGCGTTCGATGCGATCCGCATCGCCGGCGCGGCCTACCTGCTGTGGCTCGCATGGCAGGCGGTGCGGCCCGGCGGCAATGCGCCCTTCGAGGCGCGCGCGCTGCCGGCCGATCCGCCGGGCAAGCTGTTTCGCATGGGCTTTCTCACGAACCTGCTGAACCCGAAGGTGGCGATGTTCTACCTGTCGTTCTTTCCGCAGTTCATCCACCCCGAGCGCGGCTCGGTGCTGCTGCAGAGCATGCAGCTGGGCATGGCGCAGATGGCGACGAGCGCGGCGGTCAACACGGTGATGATCTTCGGCGCCGCGAGCATCACGGCAGTGCTCTCGCAAAGCGCCGGCTGGCTGCGCGCGCAGCGCTACGTGATGGGCAGCGTGCTGGCCGCGCTGGCGGTGCGGGTCGCCCTGACGGAACGCAAATAGACAACCAAAGGACGCCCGTGAAATTCACCCGCGAAGAGATCGATGCCGCCCAGCGCACCGTGCATGCGGCAATGCCGCCGACCCCGCAATACACCTGGCCGCTGCTGTCGCAGCGCCTGGGCGCGACGCTCTGGGCCAAGCACGAGAACCACACGCCGGTCGGCGCCTTCAAGATCCGCGGCGGCCTCACCTACTTCGAGACCCTTGCGCGGGAGCACCCCGAGGTGCGCCATGTGATCAGCGCCACGCGCGGCAACCACGGCCAGTCGCTCGGCTTCGCGGCGCGGCGGCATGGCCTCGACGCGACCATCGTGGTGCCGCACGGCAACTCGCAGGAGAAGAACGCCGCGATGCGCGCGCTCGGCGTCACGCTGGTCGAGCACGGCGACGATTTCCAGGCGGCGTCGGAACACGCGGCCCTGCTGGCCGAGCGCGATGCGCTGCACCGGGTGCCCTCGTTCCATCGCGAACTGGTGCGCGGCGTATCGACCGCGTATGTCGAGTTCTTCAGCGCGTTCAAGGACGCGCCGCCCGACGTGCTGTTCGTGCCCATAGGCCTCGGCTCCGGCTTTGCCGGCGCGGCCGTGGCGCGCGCGCATTGCGGCGTGGCGACAAGGATCATCGGCGTGGTGTCGGCGCACGCCACGGCGTACCGCGACTCCTTTCGCGCGGGCAAGCCCGTCGAGTCGCCGGTCAGCACGCGGCTGGCCGACGGCATGGCCTGCCGCGTGCCGGTGCCCGAATCGGTCGAGGTGATCCTGCGCGAAGCCGACGACGTGATCACCGTCACCGACGACGAAGTGGCCGAGGCGATGCGCATCCTCTTTTCCGACACGCACAACGTGGCCGAAGGTGCGGGTGCCGCCGCATTGGCGGGCGCGCTTCAGCAGCAGGAACGCTGGCGCGGCAAGACGGTGGGCATCAGCGTGAGCGGCGGCAATGTCGATTCCGACATGTTCGCCGGGGTGCTTTCGCGCGCTTCTTCCTGAAGGTGAAGGCCGGTCAGGGCAGCGGCTGCGTGTTGGCCGTGGCCAGCGGCAGGCGCGACACCTCCGCCAGCAGCAGCGCCAGTTGCTGCGCGGCCGCATCGACCACCGCCTGCCCCTTGGCCGCCGTCGCCGCGGCCGCATTGCCGGCCGCGCCCTGGGCGTTGTAGTCCTCCATCGCCCAGCCGAGCTTGGCGCTCTTGCCGTTGCCCAGGATCGCGTAGTCGGCCGCGCGCTGCTCGGAGGTCGAGCGGAAATCCTTCGCCTCGCCCATGCGCACGCGCTCCGGCGTGAGCGCCAGCATCATCGAGGTCTCGACCTCGCCCGCGTGCACGCCGAAGCGGTGCTCCTCGGCACTGAACTGCGCGCCCGCATCGCCCAGCGGCAGGTTGAACCAGCTCACGCTGTAGACGATGAGCCCGTGCGCCGCGCGCAGTTCGCGCGCCACGATGTCCATTGCGCCCACGTGGCCGCCGTGCGCGTTGAAGAGCACCAGCTTCTTCACCCCCGCGCGCGCCACGCCCGCGCCGATTTCGCTCCACATGCGGATGAGGGTCTCGGCCGAGAGGGTGAGCGTGCCCGCAAAGCGCGCGTGCTCGGGGCTCAGGCCGATCTGCTGGGTCGGCAGGAAGAGCACCGGCAGGTCCGCCGGCAGCAGCGGCAGCGACGCGCTCACGATGCCGTCGGCCAGCACCGTGTCCACGCCCAGCGGCAGGTGCGGCCCGTGCTGCTCGGTGGCGCCCAGCGGCAGCACCGCGACGGTGGCTGCCACATCGAGCGCCGCGAAGTCGCGCGTGGTGAGCCAGGACCAGAAACGGGGGAGGGGTCGCAACGGGGACGAAGGTGCGTTCATTTCGCGATCTTAGGCCGGCGCGCGGTGCCTGCCAAAGTTGCACTTGCGTACAAGTTACCGACAGAGATCGCGCAAATCGCGAACCTATTCACAGTCATGAATCATCTTCGCCACCTTTGTTGTCGATTGTTAACCAACTGGTCTACAGTGAATTTTTAAGAACTTTCCGCCAAGGCTTGTCACGGCCTGGAAACGTTCGCTTCTGCACCCGCAAGCCGACAGGCGGACGGTGCAGCCACAGGGAGCAGAGTGTCTATCCACAAGAAAGATGGAGGCACGATCGCGGCCGGGCGCAATGAAGCGCTCGCCGGCTCGTTGCCTCGACACCTCGCGTGCATTGCGCGAGGCTTGCCACCGATTGTTTGCGCGCTGGCGCTGGGCATGCAGGGCATGTCCCAGGCGCACGCGGATGCGGATGCGCGCGCCACGACCCCACCCGCCGCCGATCGAAGCGCGAGAGCCTACGGCGCGCAGCAGCACGACGCATTGATCGTCGCGCGCCGCACGGGCCGCATCACACCCGCGGAGGCACTGCAGCAGTTGAGCGCCTGGCTCGCGGCACCGCTGGACGATGCGCAGCGGCGGCGCGTGGCGTCCGACGCCGTCTCCATCGCGGCGGGCGACGGCAGGTTCGCCGAAGCCGTGGCGCTGGGCCGCCGGTTCCCGCCCGCCCAATTGCTCGACTACGCGCTGGGCCCGCTGACCGTGGCGGCCCGGCGCACGCGCGACCTCGCGCTGCAGGGCGAGACCATCGCCGTCTGGCGCGCGCGGCAGCCGGCCTCGCGCAACGCACGCATCCACGAGGCCTTCTGGCTCCTGGACAGCGGCGATGCCGCTGGAGCCGAGGCGCTGTACCGCGCCCTCTCGCAGCCGGCGCCGACCGAAACCGCGGACCGCGTCGCGCTGCTCGAGTTGCGCGGTGCCGTGGCGCGTGCCGCCGGCGACACGCTCCAGGCGCTCGCCGCCTACACCGAGTCCAGCGCGCTGCAGCCCGGCCGCGCCGATGCGCGCCGCGAAACCGACCTCGCGCTGGCCGCCAGCGGCGCGGCATCCACCGCCTTCGACGACGCCGAGGCGGCCGAACGCGCGCACCCCGGCACCTTCTCCGCGCTGTCGCTGTCCAGGCTACAGCAGCAGGCGCTGGCCCAGCGGCTGCGCTGGGCCATCCAGGAGCGCGACGAACGCGCGGGCCTCGCTCGCGTCGGCTCCCTCGATCGGGTGCTGGCCGATCAGGAGGCCGCATTGGGCCGGCTGGACATGGCAGCGGCCTCGGCCGCGCCGGCCGAGGCCGCTGCGTGGCACACCGTGCGCGTCCGCCTGCAGGCCGATCGCCTGCTGGCGCTGGTCGAACGCGGTCGTCCCGCCGATGCCGTCGCGCTCTACGACACGCTGCGCGCCACAGGAACGGAACTTCCGCCCTACGGCCTCGCCGCCGCCGCGGGCGCCTTCGCGCAGGAGCGCCGTTCGGCCGACGCGGTGCCGCTGTACGAAGCCGCCCTCGCCAAGGCCGGCGCCGACCTGACGATGCCCGACGCGATCCACTTCGAGCTGGTCTACGCCTACCAGGACACGGATCGCTTCGAAGACGCCGAGGCGCTGCTCAAGCGCATCGAGGACGCCACGCCCGCCTTTCTGCGGCTGGCACCGCAAGCGCGCCGCCCCAACAGGCAATACACCGACGTGAGCGGCATGCGCAGCCTGCTGACGCTCTACGAGAACCGGACCGCCCTGGCCCAGGAACGCTTCGCGACCCTCACCCAGGAAGCGCCGTTGAACGCGGGCTTCGCGCAAGGCGCAGCCCAGACCGAGCGGCTGCGCGATCACCCGGAGGCCGCGCTCGCGCGCTTCGAGGCGCTGGCGACCAACCAGCCCTTCGACCTCGGCGCGCGCGCCGGCCATGTCGAGGCCCTGATGGATGCGGGCGAGTTCGCCCAGGCGCGGCGCCGCGCCGAAGCGCTGCAGGCCGATGCCCCCGACGCCGTCGCAGTGCGCGGCCTGGCCCGCAGGCGCCGCGCCGTCCTCGGTCCGCAGCTGGAAATCGAATCCGCCGGATCGACTGGCGGTGCGACGCTCGCGGACAGGGAATGGCGCCTGGACAGCCGCCTGAGCTCCGGCCTCATCGACGACCAGTGGCGCGTCTTCTACGACCAGTCGCTGGGCCGCGGCGACACCGCCCTGGGCGATGCGAACCGCGCACGCGGCGGCCTCGGCCTGAACTGGCAGCGCGGCCGCTGGCTGGCCGAAGGCGAGGTGCAGCGCTCGAACACTGGCCCCTACCGCACCAGCGTGGCGGGCCGCGTGGACTACCGCGCCGGCGACGCCTGGCGCCTCTCGGCCACCTACGACGGCGACAGCAAGGACCTGCCGTGGAAGGCGCAGATCGCCGGCACCGGCGCGCGCGAAGCCGGCGCGAGCGTGGGCTACGTGGTCGACGAATCGCGCCGCTTCGATCTGAAGTGGAAGCAGCTCGACTTCAGCGACGGCAACTTGCGCAGCGGCCTGGACTTCGGTTGGAGCGAGCGCTGGATCAGCACGCCGCGCTTCCAGCTGGAGACGCGGCTGGGTGTCGATGCGAGCCGCGGCCGCGAGCAGGACGTGCCGTACTTCAATCCGTCGAGCGACGCGAGCGCGCAGCTCGCCGTGCGCGCGCAGTGGCTCAACTGGAAGAGCGACGACCGCCAGTTCTTCCAGGCCGTCGAACTCGGCGGCGGCGGTTATCGCCAGGCCGGTTTCGGCACCGGCGCGCTCTGGAGCCTGCGCTACGAGCACCGATGGAACCTCGGCCCGAAGCTGGCGCTGCGCTACGGCGTGAGCGTTTCGGGCCACCCCTACGACGGCGTGCGCGAACGACAGCGCGGCGTCTTCCTGAACCTTTCGACGCCATTGCAGTGATGCCGCAACCGACTCCACTCCACTTTCTGCGCACGGCCATGCTCTGGCTCCTGGTGGCGCTCGCACTGCCCGCCATGGCGCAGCCGCTGCCGCCCGCCGACCCCGACGACGGCGTGAGCTTTCGCGTGCTGGCCTTCCACGACGTGCGCACCAACGTGCGCGCGAGCTTCGAGACCTCGCCCGACGAGACCGCCATCGACGAACGCACGCTCGCCGAAGTGTTCGCCTGGCTGCAGTACAACGGCTACCACCCGGTCAGCGTGCAGCAGATCGTCGATGCGCGCGCCGGCGGCAAGCCGTTGCCCGCCAGGCCGGTGCTGCTGACCTTCGACGACGGCTACCGCAGCGCCTACACCAAGGTTTTCCCGCTGCTGCAGCGCTACAACTACCCGGCGGTGCTGGCTCTGGTGACGAGCTGGCTCGAAGTGCCCGAGGGCGGCCAGGTGCACTGGGGCGACAAGCCCGCGCAGCGCGACAACTTCCTGCGCTGGAGCGAGGCCGCGGAGATGGTGCGCTCCGGTCTCGTCGAGCTCGCGAGCCACAGCGATGCCATGCACACCGGCCTGCAGGCCAACCCGCAGGGCAACCTGCTGCCGGCCGCAAGCACCCACCGCTACGACCCCGCCACCGGCCGCTACGAAGACGATGCGGCCTATGTGAAGCGCATCGAGGCGGACCTGCGCCGCAGCCGCGAAATCATCCAGGCCCGCACCGGTGCCAAGGTGCGCGCGATGGTCTGGCCCTACGGCGCGTACAACGCCGCGGCGCTGGAGGCGGCCGCGCGCGCGGGCATGCCGATCACCTTCACGCTGGACGACGGGCCGAACGCATCCTCGGTGCCGCTCTCGCAGATCCGCCGCGCGCTGGTGGCCTACGACACCGAGGCGCCCGAATACGCCCGGCTGATGCGCAGCCCCGTGGGCGGCGAACTGCGGTCGGTGAACCGTGTCATGCACGTGGACCTGGACTATGTCTACGACGCCGACCCCGCGCAGCAGGAGCGCAATCTCTCCGCGCTGATCGAGCGCGTGGCCACGGTGCGCCCGCGTTCGGTGTTCCTGCAGGCCTATGCCGATGCCGACGGCGACGGCGTGGCCGACGCGCTCTACTTTCCGAACCGCCACCTGCCGATGCGCGCCGACCTGTTCAGCCGCGCGGCCTGGCAGCTGCGCAGCCGCGCCGGCGTGAAGGTCTACGCCTGGATGCCGGTGATGGCCTTTCGCCTGCCGGCATCGGACCCGCTCGCGACGCACACGGTGCGCACGCAGGACGGCAAGGCGCCGGCCGAGCGCTACCACCGGTTGTCGCCGTTCGATCCCGCGGTGCGGTCGCTGATCGGCGATCTCTACGAAGACCTCGGCCGCCACGCCTCTTTCGCAGGCCTGCTGTTCCACGACGACGCGATGCTCTCCGACGACGAGGACGCAAGCCCCGCCGCGCTCGCCACCTACGGCCGCTGGGGCCTGCCGGCCGACGTGGCCGCCATCCGCGCCGACCCGGCGCTGATGGCACGCTGGACCACCGCCAAGACGCGCTACCTGACCGAGTTCACGCAGGAACTCGCGGCGCGCGTCGGCGCCTGGCGGCCCGGCCTGGAGACCGCGCGCAATCTCTACGCGCGGCCGGTGCTCGAGCCCGCCGCGGAGCAGTGGTTCGCGCAGAACTACGAGGCCTCGCTCGCGGCCTACGACTACGTGGGCCTGATGGCCATGCCGCGCATGGAAGGCGAGGCCAGGGACGAGGCCGGCAGCGACGCCTGGCTCGCCCGACTGGCCCGCCGCGCCGCCGACACGCCGCGCGGCCTCGATGGCACCGTGTTCGAACTGCAGGCGCGCGACTGGCGCACCGGCAAACCCGTGCCCGACGAAGAACTGACGCGCCAATGGACGCTGCTGCAGCGCGCCGGCATCCGCCACCTGGGCTACTACCCCGACGACTTTTTGAATGACCAGCCTTCGCTGGACGTGGTGCGCCGCGCGATCTCGGTGCGCACCCTGCTGTCGCGCCCGGTACCTCAGGAAACCCCGCCGCCGCAGGCTGCCGAACGGAGCAGCTCGCCATGAACACCCTCCAGGCCTTGGTGAACAACGTGCCTCCCCTGCTGTTCGGCTTCGTCTTCTACTACCCGTTCTTCATGGCGTACGTGTGGATGGCGGGTGGCCTCTCGCATGCGTGGGTGTTCGAGCGCCGGCACGAGGTCGGCGCCGATCCGCTCGCAAGGCTGCCCTTCCAGCCGCTGGTGACGGTGGTGGTGCCCTGCTTCAACGAGGCGCCGCACCTGCGCGAGGTGATCGAGCAGCTGATGCGCACGCACTACCCGCATTACGAAGTGATCGCGGTGAACGACGGCAGCACCGACGGCACGGGCGAGCTGCTGGACGCGATGACTGCCGAGTACAGCCGCCTGCGCGTGATCCACAACGCCAGCAACCAGGGCAAGGCCGTGGGCCTGAACACCGCCTGCCAGCTCGCGCGCGGCGAGTACATCCTGGGCATCGACGGCGATGCGCTGGTGGACGCGGACGCCATCGCCTGGATGCTGCAGCCGATGCTCAGGTCCGAGCGCATCGGCGCGGTGACCGGCAACCCGCGCATCCGCACCCGCACCACGCTGCTCGGACGCATGCAGGTGGGCGAGTTCTCCTCGATCATCGGGCTCATCAAGCGCTCGCAGCAGCTGGTGGGCACGCTCTTCACGGTGTCGGGCGTGCTGGCGATGTTCCGCCGCCGCGCGGTGATCGACGTGGGCTTCTGGAGCCCCGACGTGTTGACCGAAGACATCGACATGAGCTGGAAGCTCCAGCTCGCCGGCTGGCGGCTGCGCTTCGAGCCGCGCGCGCTGTGCTGGATCCTGATGCCCGAGACGCTGCGCGGCCTGTGGAAGCAGCGGCTGCGCTGGGCCATTGGCGGCATCCAGACGATGCTGCGCTACACCCTGCGCATCCTCAGGCCGCGGCAGTGGCGCATGTGGCTGGTCTACACCGAGTACATGGTCAGCGTGGTGTGGGCCTACGCCATGGCGCTGGTGCTCGCGATCGGCCTCGTGCGGCCGTTTTTGCCGCAGAACTCGTCCTGGCATTCGGCGTTGCTGCCGCACTGGCAGGGCACGCTGCTGGCCATGACTTGCATCCTGCAGATGTTCCTGAGCCTGTGGATCGATCGCCGCTACGACCGCGACCTGATGCGCTATTTCGCCGGAACGATCTGGTACCCGATCGCTTTCTGGACCATCACGATGGCGACCACCGTCATCGCCCTTCCCAATGCTCTGATACGCCGCCGCGGCAAGCGCGCGGTGTGGACGAGCCCCGACCGAGGAGTCTCCGATGTCTCGTGAATCCCGTGCCCATTCCTATGTCCTGCAGGCAGCCGCCCATGCCGACGCCGCGCCGCCGAAGCGACGCCGCTCGTGGGGCCAGCCCGAGGGGGACGAGCCGATCATCGATGCCGCGCGTATTTCGCTGCGCGCCTTCGGCAGCGGCCGCTCGACGCAGCGCACGCTGGCCATGTACCTGTGGCTGCGCGTGCTGCGCCCGGCGCTCACCCTGGCCATCTGGTTCTGCGCGGCCTGGTACGCCTGGCCCTATGTGCTCGGCGCGCGCTCGCAGCCCGAGGTACTGCATCTGCTGGGCCTCTATGCCGTGGTGATCGGCGTGATCCTGGGCTCGATGCTGATGATGGCGCCGCTGCGCCGCCGCCTGCACGAGCGCGAGACGCCGCCGGACCAGGAGCAGTCGTCGCTGTTCGCGCTGGCCTCCTACATCGAGGTGCCGCCCTCGCGCCTGTCGGCCTGGCAGCGCACGCGGCAACTGCTGGTGCACCACGACCACGATGGCCAGCTGCGCGACGCGACCGACTCCGCGCCCGCAACGCTGCAGCCCGCGCCGCGCCGCGCCAACGCCAGGCGCTGAGGCGCCGCGGTGGACAGCCGCGTCCGTGCAGGGGTTTCGCGGCGGTGCTTCAATCGCTGCCGACCCACAACCCCTCCCAAGGAATTTTTCATGGACCTCCAGCTCCAGGACCAGCACGTTCTCATCACCGGCGGCAGCAAGGGCATTGGCCTCGCGTGCGCGCTGGGGTTCCTGCGCGAAGGGGCGCGCGTGAGCCTCGTCTCGCGCGACCTGCAGAACCTGGAGCAGGGCCGCAAGACGCTGGCCGAGGCGTTCGCCGGGGCCGAAGGCCGAGTCTCGGTGCATGCCGCCGACCTGAGGGACCCGCCCAGCGCCGTGGCCGCGCTCGATGCGGCCGAGAAGGCCTTCGGTGCGGTCGACGTGCTCGTCAATTCGGCCGGCGCCGCGCGCCGCACCCCGCCCGACGACCTGACGCCCACCGCCTGGCACGACGCGATGGACGCGAAGTACTTCACCTACATCCACATGATCGACCCGGTGGTCAAGCGCATGGGCCAGCGCGGCCGCGGCGCGATCGTCAACGTGATCGGCCAGGGCGGCAAGGTCGCCAGCCCCGTGCACATGGCCGGCGGCGCGGCCAACGCGGCGCTGATGCTGGTGAGCGCCGGCATGGCGGCGGCCTACGCGGCCAAGGGCGTGCGCGTGAACGCGGTGAACCCCGGCCTCACGCTGACCGCGCGGCTGCAGGAAGGCATGAAGGCCGATGCGAAGCTGCAGGGCATCGACACCGACGAAGCGCTCAAGCGCGCCACCGCGCGGCTGCCGCTCGGGCGCATCGCGACACCGGAAGAAATCGCCAACACGGTCGTGTTCCTCGCCTCGCCGAAGGCGAGCTATGTGACGGGCGCGATCGTCGCGATGGACGGCGCGGTCACGCCGCTGATCTGACTAGCCGGCCGTCAGCACCTCGAACTTCGCCGCCAGGAAATCGACCAGGGCCCGCACGCGCGCCGGCACGAAGCGCCCGCTCGGCAGCAGCGCATGCAGCGGATAGGGCTCGGTCTGCCAGTCGGTCATGAGGTGCACCAGCCGACCGCTGCGGATGTCGTCGCGCACATCGAGCGCCGACTTCAGCGTGATGCCGTGCCCGGCCACCGCCCACTCGCGCGCGAGCGAGGCGTCATCCACGCTGCGGTTGCCGTTCACCCGCACTTCGGTCCACTGGCCGTTCTGCGCGAAGCGCCAGATGCGGTGGCGGCGCCCGCCCCGGTTGAAGATCAGGCAGTTGTGGTGCGCGAGGTCCTGCGGCGTCTTCGGCGCGGGGTGGCGGCGCAGGTACTCGGGCGATGCGGTGAGGAGCGGATTCGTCACGGCGAAGGGCCGCGCCACCAGCCGCGAGTCGGCCAGCGCGCCGTAGCGCAGCGCCACGTCGACCTCGTCGCGCATCACGTCCAGCGGCCGGTCGCCGACTGAAAGCGACAGCTGCACGCCGGCGTGCAGCGCGAGGAATTCGTCGAACCAGGGCAAGAGCGTGCTCCGCGTGAGGTCCGAGGGCGCGGCCACGCGCAGGGTGCCGACCAGTTCGCCGCGGTCGGCCGTGACCAGCGACTCGCCTTCGTCGAGCAGCTCGAAGGCGCGCACCGCGTAGTCGAGCAGCGTCTGGCCCTGCGGCGTGAGGCGCATCGCGCGCGTGGAGCGCTCGAACAGGCGCGCGCCCAGCTGCGTTTCCAGCCGCTTGAGCGTGGCGCTGGCCGCCGCGGGCGTGATGCCCAGCGCATGGGCTGCCGCCGTGAGCGTGCCGCCGCGCGCCGTCTGCACGAGCACCTGCAGGTCCGAGGTATTTTCAATTTTCATTTGAAAGTGTTGCTGTTCGAGGCCTACTTATCAAATGGCCGTTGCCATCCTACAGTTCGGGCATCGTTTCAGAAAGGTCCCCGCCATGAAAGCCATCGGCTACTACCAGCCCCTTCCCATCGACAACGCCGAATCGCTGCAGGACATCGAACTGCCCGCGCCCGTCGCCGGCGCACGCGACCTGCTGGTGCGCGTGAAGGCGGTGTCGGTCAACCCGGTCGACACCAAGGTCCGCAAGAACGCCGCGCCCGAGGCCGGGCAGGCCAAGGTGCTGGGCTGGGACGCGGTCGGCATCGTCGAGGCCATCGGCAGCGGCGTGGAGAACTTCAAGGTCGGCGACCGCGTGTACTACGCGGGCTCGATCATCCGCCCCGGCGCCAATTCGGAGCTGCACGCGGTGGACGAACGCATCGCCGCCATCGCGCCGAAGAGCCTCGATGACGCGCAGGCCGCCGCGCTGCCGCTGACCAGCATCACCGCCTACGAACTGCTGTTCGACCGCCTGCAGGTGCCCAAGGGCGGCGGCGCGGGCCAGACGCTGCTGATCACCGGCGGTGCGGGCGGCGTGGGCTCGATCCTCATCCAGCTCGCACGCCAGCTCACGCAGTTGCGCGTGATCGCCACCGCTTCGCGCCCCGAGACGCGCGAGTGGTGCCTGGCCCTTGGCGCGCATGTCGTCATCGACCATTCGAAGCCGCTCGCCGCCGAGCTCAAGGCCGCGGGCATCGGCGAAGTCGACATGGTGGCCAGCCTCACGCAGACCGAACAGCACTACGCGCAGATCATCGAGAGCCTGAAGCCCCAGGGCCAGCTCGCGGTGATCGACGACATGAAGGTGCTGGACGCGATGCCGCTGAAGACCAAGTGCATCTCCCTGCACTGGGAAATGATGTTCGCGCGCTCGCGCTTCACCACGCCCGACATCGCCGAGCAGGGCAAGCTGCTGGCCGAAGTGGCCGCGCTGGTCGATGCGGGCCGCGTGCGCACGACGGCGAATGCGAGCTTCGGCACCATCAACGCCGCGAATCTTCAGCGTGCGCATGCGCTCATCGAGAGCGGCAAGGCGCAGGGCAAGGTGGTGCTGGCGGGGTTCTGATCTACGTGGACTGCCAGGGCAGTCCGCGCACACGCTCGCGCTTTTCTTCTTCGTCGAAATGCGCGAGCGATGGCTTGATGAGGTCGCTGCGCGCGACGAGGCCGACCAGCGCGAGCGACTGCGCATCCTTCACCACCGGCAGTCGTTCGAGGCGGTGGCGCGCGAGGCGCGTGGCGACCACGCGGCAGTTTTCGCCCGCGAGCGCGAACAACGGTGCCGAGTCGCCGCAGGCATCGCCCACCGTTCCGACGCTGAACGCCGCGAGCATTGCACGATCGGCCATGCCGATCACCACGCTGCCGCGCAGCACCGGGTACGCGCGGTGCACCTGGTCTTCGCCGAAGTACCGCTCGAGCGCCTCGCCGACCGGTAGCGCGGCGTCGATGCTGCGCACCTCGCGCGTCATCACCTCCTCGACCGAATGGCGCTCCAGCGGATCGATGCCGTATTCGCGGTAGATGTGATAGCCGCGGCGCGCGATCTTCTCGGTGAGGATCGAGCGGCGCATGGTGAGCACCGTGAAGCCGTAGGCCACGGCCGAGGTGGTGAGCAGCGGCAGCAGCGCATTGCTGTCATGTGTGAGCCCGAAGGCGAAGATGGTGGCGGTAAGCGGCGCGCGCATCACGCCGCCGAGCGTGGCCGCCATGCAGACCAGCGGCCACAGCATCGGGTCGTTGCCGGGCAGCACGTGCGACAGAACCGCGCCCAGGCCAGCACCCATCATCAGCAACGGCGCGAGCACGCCGCCCGAGGTCCCCGAGCCCAGAGAAATGACCCAGATCACGGCCTTCACAGCCAGCAGCGCAGCCACCACGCCAAGCGCGAGGTGGTTGTGCAGCAAGTCGCCGATGACGTCGTAGCCCACGCCCAGTGCGCGCGGCTGGAAGTAACCGCCGATGCCGACCGCCAGGCCGCCGATGGCGGGCCACCACATCCAGTGCACCGGCAGCTTGCCGAACCAGTCCTCGACCTTGTAGAGCGAGAGCGACAGCGAGGCCGACAGCGCGCCGCACAGCACGCCGGCCACCACGCACGACAGCATGGCCAACGGGCCGGGCACGGCCGTCTGCAGCGGAAACAGCGGGCCCGCGTCCATCAGCAACGGCCGCGTGAAACCCGCCACCGCGCAGGCCACGGCCACCGGCAGCAGGCTGCGCGGACGCAACTCGAACAGCAGCAGTTCGACGGCCAGCAGCACGGCCGCCACCGGCGTGCCGAACACCGCCGTCATTCCCGCCGTGGCACCCGCCACCAGCAGCGCCTTGCGCTCGGCCGCGGTGAGGTGAAAGTGCTGCGCGATCAGCGAACCGATGGCGCCGCCGGTCATGATGATCGGCCCCTCGGCGCCGAACGGCCCACCGCTGCCGATGACGATGCCCGAGGACAGCGGCTTGAGCAGCGCAACCTTGGGCGACATCTTGCTCTTGCCGAACAGGATCGCCTCGATGGCCTCGGGGATGCCGTGGCCGCGGATCTTGTCGGAGCCGTAGCGCGCCACCACGCCGACGATGAGCCCGCCGATCACAGGCACCCCGATGACCCAGAGCCCCAGCGTGTTCGTGGCCGGCGAGTGATCGGCCAGCGAGAAGGTCTGGAAGAAGAACAGGTTGGTGAAGAAGCGGATCAGGTCGAGCAGCACGCGCGCGGCCACGGTGCTGATGGCACCGATGACGGCGGCCATGACGGTGATGCGCAAGAGACGCGTGTTGAGCGCGAAGTCGCCGCGTGGCGGATGGGAAGAAGAAGCCTTGGGGGTCATGGTGCTCAGGGGACGTCTGGAAGATCGATCTGCGGCACGTCGAACACGCCCTTGAGCGAGCGCAGTTCCGCGCGGTGAAGCTCGGCGAGCCGCAGCAGCAGCTTTTCGCCCTTGGCGAGCAGATGCACCTCGACCTGCCTGCGGTCGGTTTCGCTGGGCCGGCGCTGCACGAGCGCGAGCGCCTCGCAGCGCGTGACGAGCGCGACCACGCCATGCGGCTGCAACTGCAGGCGCTCGGCGATCTCGCCCACCGAGGCCCACTCGCGCCCGGGCACGCCCTTGATGTGCAGCAGCACCAGGTACTGCTGCGGCGTGAGGCCTTCGCCCTGCGCGGCGCGCTCGGAGAAGCGCTCGAAGCGGCGCATCTGATAGCGAAACTGGGAGAGCGCCTCGAAGTCTTTCTTGGCGAGCTTGCGTGATGAGGCCATGGCTGGGAGGTGCAATCGGATCGGCCGTAAATATATCACTTCACGATATATATGCGCTGCGACACAATCGATGGCATGAAGATGGAACTCATCGAATTCGAAACGCCGCGCCTTCGGCTGCGGCAATGGCGCGAGAGCGATCTCGCGCCTTTTGCCGCCATGGCCGCCGATCCGCAGGTCATGGAATTTCTGCTGCCCCTGCCCACGCGCGCCGACAGCGATGCGATGGTCGAACGCGGCAGAGCCCGCATCGCCGAGAACGGCTGGGGCTTCTGGGCCGTGGAGCACAAGGCGACGGGCGAATTCATCGGTTTCACGGGCCTCAACGCGCCAGTGGCCACGCTGCCTTTCTCGCCGTGCGTGGAGATCGGCTGGCGGTTTGCGCGCCACACATGGGGCCAGGGGTTCGCGACCGAGGCCGCGCGTGGCGCGTTGCAGGTCGGCTTCGACCAGCTCGGGCTCGACGAGATCGTGGCCTTCACCGCGGTCGGCAACCTGCGCTCGGCCGCGGTGATGGAACGCATCGGCATGCACGAGGACATCGCCGGCGCGTTCGATCATCCGCTGGTGCCCGAGGGTCATCCGCTGCGCCGGCACCGGCTTTACCGGTTGGGCCGCGCCGCATGGACCGCCGCGCGCGGCGCCTCAGAATGAATGCAGCAGCAGCGCCACGCCCGAGACGATCGCGAAGACCTGCACGAAGATCCGCAGCACGCGTCCGTTGACGTGGCGATGCACCACGCGGCTGAGCATGGCGCCCACCGCCAGCGCGGGCAGCAGCAGGGCCGCGGCGCGCAGCTGCGAGCCGTCGATGCGGCCGGTCGCCATCAGCGTGGCCAGCGACACCAGTTCGCCGACCAGAAAGCACAGTGCGATGGTCGAGCGCATGGTGGGCGCTCGCTGGTGCTGGTAGACCAGTGCCAGCGGCGGTCCGCCGATGCCGGTCGCGGTCTCGGTGATGCCGGTGACCAGCCCCGCCGCCACGAAGGCGGAGCGCCCGGGTGAGAAGGCCGGCATCATCAGCGTGACCAGCGCCGCCGCGATGGTCGATGCGCCGACGAACAGCGACAGCTGGCCCGCGCTCAGCGCCGCCAGCACCCACAGGCCGCCGGCGGTGCCGAGCACGCGGCCGCCGGTGATCCAGCCGGCGCCGGTGCGGTCGATCGCGCCGCGCTCGCGCCACATCACGTAGAAGTTGAGCGGCAGCATCAGCACCAGCACGCACACCGGCAGCAGGTCGGGGCGCACGATGCCGATCACCGGCGCGGCGATGAGCGCGAAGCCGACACCGGTCGCGCCCTGCACGAAGGCGGCGACCAGCACGGCGAGCGAGACGAGGAGAAGGTGCTGCGCGCTCACTGAACGTTCCGGGCGCCGGCGGCGCCGTCCATGCGGTTTGCGGACAGGCGGCGGTGCTCGACCGCCGTGGGGTGCAGGCGCACGATGGGCGCGCGCTCGATGGCCGCATGCGCGATGTGCGCGAGCCGGTGCTGCAGCGCGCGCGCGTCCCAGTCGGGCGGCCAGCCCTCCCACAGGCGCAGGCGGCCATCGACGAACACGGCCGTGATCTGGTCGCGGTTGCCCAGGCGCACCAGGTCCCAGGTGAGATCGACGGAGGTGCACATCTCGGGTGTATCGACATCGACGACGAGGAAGTCGGCCGCCTTGCCCACGGCGATCTCGCCGGTCAGGTGCCCGAGGCCCACGGCGCGCGCGCCTTCGTGCGTCGCGTGGTCCAGCCAGGTCCAGCCGCCGCCGCTGGACGCATCGCCGATGGCCATGCCGAAGGCCAGCTTCTGCGCGGCCTCGGCCGCGTCCATCAGGCGGAAGGCATCGCTGCGCGTGGCGTCGGTGCCCAGCCCGAAGCGGATGCCCAGCGCGGCCATCAGGTTCGCAGGTGCCACGGCGTTGCCCTTCCACTGGCTGGCGACGGGGTTGTAGCTCACGGCCGTGTCGGTGTCGCGCAGCAGCATGAGCTCGGCGGGCGTGACGAGCGTGCCGTGCGCGATCAGCACCTGCGGGCCGAGCGCGCCGAGCTGCGCGAGCAGTTCCAGCGGCCGCTTGCCGCGCTGTACCACCGAGCGCTCGACCGACGCGAGGTGTTCGTTGACATGCGTCTGAAACACAGTGCGCGCCTCGGCGCACAGCATGGACACGCCGGCCAGCATTTCGTCGGAAGCGGCTTCGGGCACCGAGATGGCGAGCGAGGGATGCACCAGCGGCGCGTTCGACCAGTGCTGCAGGAAGCGCGCGGCGTGCGTGCGGATGGCTTCGCGCTCACCGGCGCTGCTGTCGTTGCCGCCGTCGTTGCAGATCAGCCCCAGCACGCAGCGCAGTCCGGCCTCCTGCACGGCCGCCGCGACCGCACCGATGTCGCCCGGTGCGCGCGTGCCCGCATCGCACACGGTCGTGAAGCCGCCGCGCAACGACTCGAGCGCGGCGAGCTTGGAGGCCAGGTAGACGAACTCGTCGTCCAGGCTCGATTCGAGCGGCACCCACACGCGCCGGAAGATCTCCGACGGCTCGCCGTAGGCCAGCGACTTGCCGAAGGACTGCGTGAGGTGGTGGTGGGCGTCGATCATTCCCGGCATCAGCAGCTTGCCGGGCAGCGGTAGGGGCACGAGGTGCGGATGGCGCGCGGCGAGGGCATCGGCGGGGCCGACGTCGCGAAAGCGCCCGCCGGCCACATGCACGGCATGGCCGGTCGCGGGGCCGTCGCGCAGCATCAGGTAATCGGGAACGAGCAGCAGCTCGTCGGCCGCGAAGAGCGCGGCATCGAGTTCAGGAAGCATGGTGAGAAGAAAAACAGGAGCGGAGAAAAAAATGGAGAACGCGGCGGCTCAGCGCGGGGCCGGCGCCATCTCGGCGGACTCGGCAGGCTCGGCGGGCTCGGCTGTTGCGGGGAGTTCGGCGTGCGTGCGGTTGAAGACCGCGTTGAGCAGCACCGCCGTGAGCGACCCCATCGCCAGGCCGTTGCCCAGCACCAATTGCAGCGTGTCCGGAAAGCGGCTGTACAGGCCCGGCACGACGATGGGCAGAAGGCCCATGGTGAGCGCGCCGGCCAGCACGAACATGTTGCCGCGCTCGTGCAGGTCGATCTTGCGCAGCATGCCGATGCCCATGGTGCCGATGATCGCGAACACCACCATCGCGGTGCCGCCGACCACGGCCGCGGGAATGGCGCTGGCCAGCCGGCCGAGCGGCGCCGACAACGCGATGAGGATCAGGATCGCGCCGGCCGTCGCCGTGACGTAGCGCGAGCGCACGTTGGTGGCGCGCACGATGCCGATGTTCTCGCCGCTGGTGATGATCATCGAGGTGCCGAAGAAGCCGCCCGCCAGCGACATCAGCGCATCGCCCCGGATGGTGCGCGGCACCGCGTCGCGCGCATTGATCCTGCGGCCCACCACTTCGGCCACCGCCACGGTCTGGCCGGTGGCCTCGACCATCGAGATGACGCTGAAGACCAGGAGCGGCACGGCCGCCACGAGGTCGAAGCGCGGCGTGCCGAAGGGCAGCAGCGTCGGCAGGCTCCAGAAGGAGCCCGTGGCGACCGTGCCGAGATCCATCAGCCCGCACCCGGCCGCCAGCACCGTGCCGGCCAGGAGCCCGAGCAGCACCGCGAGCTGGCCGAGCGTGCCCTTGAAGAGCCGCGCGAACAGCACCGTGAAGCCGATGGTCGCGAGCGCCAGGCCGATGTTCACCGGGTCCGCGAACGTGGGCGTGCCGGCCTTGCCCGCGATGATGCCGCCGTATACCTTCACGAGGTTGATCGACACCAGCAGCAGCAGCGTGCCGATGACGATCTTCGGAAAGTACCTGAGGCACCGCGCGAAGACCGGCAGGATGAGGAAATAGAAGAGCGCCGTGAGGATCACCGCGCCCGAGGCGGTCTGCAGGTCGCGCTGCTGCGCGATCGTCACGAACATCACGATCGGCGCACCGCCCGGCACCATCACGAAGGGCAGCCTCGCGCCGAACTTCCAGGGTCCGAACGACTGCAGCAGCGTCCCCAGGCCGCACATGAGGAAGGTGGCGCTGATGAGATTGACGGTCAGGGCCGCCGGCAGGCCCAGCGCCTTGGCCACCAGGAACACGGACGTGATGGGCACGGCCGCCATCACCAGCACATGCTGCAGGCCGAACAGCAGCAGTTGCGAAACGGGCAGCACGGCGTCGACGGCAGGGGCGTCCGAAACACGGGACATGATCGATTCCTTTGACCGGGTTCGCGCCCAAATCGATTTGGGCGACGAAGGAAAAAAAGCCGCCTGGGGCGGTGGGGTACATTCCGGGCCAGTCGCCCAAAACGATTTGGGAATTGAATCACCGCTTTTGAAAAAGGTCAACGGGATGAGCACCAATCCATCGCCGCGGGCAAACATCAAGGACGTGGCCCGGGAGGCCGGCGTGTCGCCGACCACGGTCTCCCACGCGCTCAATGCCCGCGGCCAGGTCGACGCCGAGACCCGCGCGCGCGTCGAGCAGGCGGCCCTGAAGCTGGGCTATCGCCCCAACCGGAACGCCCAGCGGCTGCGCACGGGCGAGGCGCACATGATCGTGCTGCTGTCGTCGATGCCCTTCGCGGTGGCCGGCGGCCCGTCGCGCCTGGGCTTCATGATGGAAGTGGCCGCCGTGGCCGCCGCCGAGGCCCTGAACCGCAGCCTCGCGCTGGTGCTGGCGCCGCCCATGGAAAGCGGGCGGATGCCGATGGAGCTGCTGGACGTGGACGGGGCCCTGGTGATCGAACCCTCCGCCGGCGATGCAAACCTGGAATACCTCATGCGCCGGGGCCTCCCGGTGGTGGCCATCGGCAAGCCGGCGGAAGGTCCCGCCATGCCGCCGTACGTGGACATCCATTCCGGACAGACGACGCAGCTGCTGCTCGACCACCTGCATGAACAGGGCGCGCGCAAGGTCGCGATGATCCTGGGCGCCGCGCAGCGCAACTCCTATGTGGAGGCCCGGGCGGTTTACGAGCGCTTCGCGGCGGGACGCGGCCAGCCCGCGCTGCTGTCGCTGATCGACGAGGCCAGCGGCGAGCGCGGCGGCAAGGAGGCCGCGCTGGCGCTCCTGGCGGCCCACCCCGACATCGACGCGTTCTGCATCCCGGTGGACGCCTTCGCATCGGGCGCGGTGACGGCCATCGCCGAATCGGGCCGGCGCATTCCAGAGGACGTGATGGTTGCCACGCGCTACGACGGTCCCCGCGCACGCACCTGCGTGCCGCCGCTCACCGCGGTGGACCTGCACCTGGAAGAAGTCGCGCAGCAGGCCATCGCGCTGCTGTTCGACCACCTGCGCGGGGACAGGAGCCGCCACCGCGTGGAAGGACCGGTGGCGCAACTCGTGGCGCGCGAGTCGTCCGCGCGCCGCGGCCGGTCAGCCTAGTTCGGCTTGGCGCGCGAGACGCGCCACACCGCGTTGCCCACGTCGTCGGCCACCAGCAGCGCGCCGCTCTTGTCCAGCGCGACGCCCACCGGCCGGCCCTGCGCCTTTTCGTCGGCAGTGAGAAAGCCGGTGAGGATGTCCACCGGCGGCCCGCTCGGCTTGCCGCCGATGAAGGGCACGAACACCACCTTGTAGCCCGACTTGGGCTTGCGGTTCCACGAGCCGTGCTCGCCGACGAAGACGCCGCTCGCGAACTCCGGCGGCATGCCGCGCGCGTTCGAGAAGGTCATGCCCAGCGGCGCGACGTGCGAGCCGAGCGCGTAGTCGGGTGCGATGGCCTTGGCCGTCATCTCGGGGTTCTGCGGCGTGACACGGGCATCGACGATGCCGCCGTAGTAGCTCCAGGGCCAGCCGTAGAAGGCACCTTCCTTCACCGAGGTGAGGTAGTCGGGCACGAGGTCGCTGCCGATCTCGTCGCGTTCGTTCACCACGGTCCACAGCGCGTTGGTGTCCGGGTCCCAGCCCATGCCGTTGGGGTTGCGCAGGCCGCTGGCGTACAGGCGCTTCTCGCCGGTCTTCGCATCGACCTCCCATATCGCGGCGCGGCCTTCCTCGGCTGCGAGGCCGTTCTCGCCGATGTTGCTGTTGGAGCCGACCGTCACGTAGAGCTTGCTGCCGTCGGCATTGGCGATCACGTTCTTGGTCCAGTGGTGGTTGATGCCCGCGGGCAATTGCGTGACCAGCGTCGGGTTGACCTTCACCGAGGTCTCACCCTCGGTGTAGGGCACCTTCACGAGCGCATCGGCGTTGGCGATGAAGAGCTCGTTGCCCACCAGCGCCATGCCGTAGGGCGACATGAGGTTGGTCATGAAGACCTGCTTGACCTCGGCCACGCCGTCGCCGTCGGCATCGCGCAGCAGGGTGATGCGGTTGGCGCTGGGGACGCCCGCGCCCGCGCGGCCCATGACCTTGCCCATGACCCAGTTGCGGATCTTGGCGATGGGCCCGCTGCCGCCGTCGCTGCTGCCTTCGGGCTTGGGCGGCTTGTTGCTCTCGGCCACCAGCACGTCGCCGTTCGGGAGGGTATAGACCCAGCGCGGATGGTCCAGGCCGCGCGCGAGGGCCGTCACCCGCAGGCCTTCGGCAGGGGTGGGGGCGGCGGTGTCGGTCCAGCCGATGGCGGTCGCCACGTTCACGGTGGGAATCAGGGTCTTGTTCGGCTCGACCAGTTGCGGGCGCGGACCGGTCGTGACCTCGGGGGACAGCTTGGCGGCCTCGCCGCAGCCGGCCACCAGCAGGGCGGCGGCAACGGCCAGGGCGGCCAGGGCGGACATCTCGGACATCTTCCAGGCACGGGCGTTGCGGGTGCGTGCTTGCTGCGGAGCTTTCATGCGTGATCCTTGCGCGGCGAAGGGCCGCTTGCCGGGCGGATCATGACCGGCCGGCCGGCCGCCGGGTTGTCGGTCGTGGGCGCTTTCTGGCGTGGGCGCACCCCGATCGCGCATCGCCGCTACCATCGCCGCATGACCGACGACCTGTTCCGTGCCGACGCCTACCTGCGCGCCTGCGAAGCCCGCGTCCTGCGCATCGACGAGACCGGCATCGTGCTGGACCGCACGGTGTTCTATCCGCTGGGCGGCGGGCAGGCTGGAGACAGCGGCGTGCTGGCCCTGGCCGACGGCCGCGAAGTCGTCATTGCCGACACCCGCAAGGCCAAGAACGAAGAAGGCCTTCCCACCAACGAATTCCTCCATGTGCCGGCGCCCGAACAGGCCGACCTGCTGGCCGCGCTGAGGCCCGGCGACACCGTCACCGCACGCCTGGACTGGGAGCGCCGCCACCGGCTGATGCGCTTTCACACCGCCTCCCACCTGCTGTGCCACCTCGTGCCGGTGCCGGTGAACGGCTGCTCGATCACGCCCGACTATGCGCGCATCGATTTCCACATGACCGATCCGCTCGACAAGGAAGCGCTCACCGCCGGCCTCGCCCGCCTGGTCGGCGCGGCCCACCCGCTGACCGTGGGCGCCATCACCGACGAAGAGCTCGACGCGAACCCGGCCCTGGTCAAGAGCATGAGCGTGCAGCCGCCGCGCGGCACGGGCACGGTGCGCACCATCCGCATCGGCGGCGCGGGCGAGGGCGACGCGCAGATCGATTTCCAGCCCTGCGGCGGCACGCATGTTGCGAACACCGCCGAGATCGGGGCCGTGGTCGTCACCAAGATCGAGAAGAAAAGCGCCAACAGCCGGCGCGTGGTGCTGGGCTGGGCGGCGGCCGCGGCCTGACGATCCTCCGGAACTTCGCCCTGCCCTATTGCTCCGACTGACGGCATGATCCTCTCGCGCATCCATTTCGCTACGCTTCTCATAGCAATCTCCGCAGCCAGCATGCCGGCTGCGGCGCAGTTGGCTTCAAAGACCGGGGCCGTGGTCACCACCCCCCATGTGCGCGCCGAACTCATCGCCCATGCGCCCGACGGCGTTTCACCCGGCGCGGGGGCCTGGGTCGGCCTGCAGATCACCCACCAGCCCGAGTGGCACACCTACTGGAAGAACGCGGGCGATTCGGGCCTCCCCACCGAACTGGCCTGGACCCTGCCCGCCGGCGTCTCCACCGGCGAGATCGCCTGGCCGGTGCCCGAGAAGATCCCGGTCGGCAACCTCGCCAACTACGGCTACGAAAACACCGTGCTGCTGCCGGTGCCGCTGGAGGTCTCGACGCTCTACAAGCCGCCGATGGCGCTCGCCGGTGGCACGCCCGCGATGGACGTGAAGCTCAAGGCCTCCTGGCTGGTCTGCCGCAAGGAATGCATCCCCGAAGAAGGCGAATTCACCCTCTCGCTGCCGCTGCAGGGCTCGACCGCGCTGCACAAGGCCGAATTCGATGCCGCGCAGGCCGCCCAGCCCCAGCCGCTCGCAAAACCGGGCGGGATCGAGGTCAATGGCAACAACCTGCAGGTCAGGCTCGAAGGCCTGCCGGCCGCCGTGCAGGGCAAGACGCTGGCCTTCTTCCCCGAGACGCCCGAGGTGATCCGCACTGCAGCCGTCTCCGGCAAGGACTGGACGCAGAGCTGGCAAGGCAGCACCTGGACCGCGACGATGCCGCTGGCCGACCAGCGCAGCGCGAGTCCCACGGTGATGCCGGTGGTGGTCGCGCTCGCCGAAGCCGACCGCCAGCCGGGCCAGCCAATGGCATGGCGCACGGAAGCGCCGGTTGCGGGCACCTGGCCTGCCGCTGCCACGCCGGCCCGCGCCGAGGTTTCGCCAGCACTACAGGCCGCGCTGACCGCCAATGCAGCCAACGCCGCCGCATCGGCGTCGACCACCGACCTGCAGGCCCAACCCACCGGCACCTTCGCCATGGCATTGCTGGGCGCGCTGCTCGGCGGCTTGCTGCTGAACCTCATGCCCTGCGTGTTCCCGATCCTCGCGATCAAGGTGCTGGGCTTTGCGCGGCAGGCGGGCAATGCGAGTGCGCACCGCAAGGCGGGCCTCGCCTACACCGGCGGCGTGATGCTTTCATTCCTCGCGCTCGGCGGCGCCATGCTCGCGCTGCGCGCGGCCGGTGCGCAGTTGGGCTGGGGCTTCCAGCTGCAGTCGCCGGGTGTCGTGGCAGCGCTGGCGGCGCTTTTCACGCTGATGGGCCTCAACCTCGTGGGCGTGTTCGAGTTCGGCCGTGCGGCGCCTTCGTCGGTGTGCACCGCGCAGGCCAAGCATCCGCTGGCCAACGACTTCCTCTCGGGCGTGCTCGCCGTGGTGATCGCCTCGCCCTGCACCGCGCCGTTCATGGGTGCGTCGCTCGGCTTCGCGATCGGCCTGCCGGCCGCGCAGGCGCTGCTGCTGTTCGCGGCGCTGGGCCTCGGGCTCGCGCTGCCGTATCTCGTGGCCGGCTTCGTGCCCGCCATCGCGCACCTGCTGCCCAAGCCGGGCCCGTGGATGGGCACGCTGCGCCGCCTGCTCGCCTTCCCGATGTTCGCCACCGTGGCCTGGCTGGTCTGGATCCTCGGCCAGCAAAGCGGCATCGACGGCGCGGGCACGCTGCTCGCGCTGCTGGTGTGCCTGGCCGCCATCGTCTGGGCGTTCACGCTGCGCGGCCGCACGCGGCTGGTGATCGCCACCGTGCTGATCGCCTTCACCGCGGTGCTGACCGGCGCCATCGGCCGCAACATGCTGCAGATCGTGGAGCCGGCCAGGCTCGCTGCAAGCACTACTTCGAACCAGCGCTGGCAACCGTGGTCGGCCGAGCGCGTGAGCGAGCTCTCGGGCGCCGGCCAGCCGGTGTTCATCGACTTCACCGCCGCCTGGTGCGTGACCTGCCAGTACAACAAGAAGCGCACGCTGGCCGATGCCGACGTGCTGGCCGATTTCGATGCCAAGAAGGTCGCGATGCTGCGCGCCGACTGGACCCGCCGCGACCCCGCCATCACCGCCGCGCTCACCGCGCTCGGCCGCAGCGGCGTGCCGGTCTACGTGCTGCAGGCGCCGGGCAAGGCGCCGGTCGTGCTGACCGAAATCCTGGGCAAGGAAGAGGTCCGCGCCGCACTCGCCGCGCTTTGACCACTGCGTGACATGGGTTGTCACATGCACTTGAAGAAACCGTTCTAAGCTGCAGTTGTCGTTTGGAATTTTCTAATGGAGCTCAAGCTGGCCATGTCTCTCTCGCCAACCTCCGACTCGCGTTCCCTTCGTGCCGCGCGCCATGCCCGCGCCGCCCTGAGCCGAGCCTCCCGCCGTGCCGTCGTCGCCGCCGCAGTGGCGCTCGGCGGGGCCTTCCTGATGGGCACCAACGCCTTTGCCGCGCCGGCCGTGGGCCAGCAGGCGCCCGACTTCGTTGCCGTGGACACCACCGGCGCCAAGCACAAGCTGTCGGACTTCGCCGGCAAGTTCGTGGTGCTCGAATGGACCAACCCCGGCTGCCCCTTCGTGCGCAAGCACTACGGCAGCGGCAACATGCCCGCCACGCAGAAGGCCGCGACCGACAAGGGCGTGGTGTGGCTGGCCATCAACTCCACCGAACGCGCCGCGAGCGACTACCTGAAGGCCGGCGCGCTCGATGCCTGGATGAAGTCGCAATCGGCCGCGCCCACCGCCGTGCTGATGGACGAGGACGGCGTCATCGGCCAGGTCTACGGCGCGCGCACCACGCCGCACATCTTCATCATCGATCCCAAGGGCGTGCTGGTGTATGCGGGCGGCATCGACAGCATCGCCTCGGCGCGCGCGGACGACATCAAGACCGCGACCAACTACGTGAACCAGGCGCTGGGCGAAGCCTTCGGCGGCAAGCCGATATCGACCGCCACGACGCGGCCCTACGGCTGCTCGATCAAGTACAAAGCCTGACGCGCACGCCGTCGCTTTTCGAGTGACAGCTAGCTGACTCCCGCAGTCAGCCAGCGGTCGGGAAGACCGACCTACCCTTGGCGAATACCACACCGCTCAGGGGACAAACAGATGAACACCGCGCCCTCCGCTGCGCAACAAGGCGCGGCCGTCCGCCCCGCTTCCACAGCGTCTTCCTCCTCCAAATTCGCCACCGTCCTGCGCGTGACCGGCGGCAATTTCATGGAGATGTTCGACTTCTTTTTGTTCGGCTTCTACGCCACGCAGATCTCGAAGGCGTTCTTCCCGGCGGGCAACGAATTCGCCTCGCTGATGCTCACCTTCATGACCTTCGGCGCGGGCTTCCTGATGCGGCCGCTGGGCGCGATCTTTCTGGGCGCCTACGTCGATCGCGTCGGCCGCCGCAAGGGCCTGATCGTCACGCTCGCGCTCATGGCGCTGGGCACGCTGCTCATCGCCTGCGTGCCGGCCTACGCGACCATCGGCGTCATCGCGCCGCTGCTGGTGCTGATCGGCCGGCTGCTGCAGGGCTTCTCGGCGGGCGTGGAGCTGGGCGGCGTGTCGGTGTACCTCTCGGAGATGGCCACGCCGGGCCGCAAGGGCTTCTACGTGAGCTGGCAGTCGGCCAGCCAGCAGGTGGCCATCGTGGTCGCGGCGGCGCTGGGCTACTGGCTCAACGTGACCTACTCCTCGCAGGAAATCGGCGACTTCTACTGGCGCGTGCCCTTCTTCGTCGGCTGCCTGATCGTGCCGGTGCTGTTCGTCATTCGCCGTTCGCTGCAGGAGACCGAGGAGTTCATGGCGCGCAAGCACCGCCCCGATGCGCGCGAGATCTTCCAGTCGATGGTCGCCAACTGGGGCCTCGTGGTCGCCGGGATGATGCTGGTGTCGATGACCACCGTGTCGTTCTATCTCATCACGGTCTACACGCCGACCTTCGGCAAGTCGGTGCTGCACCTGAGCACGACCGATGCGCTCGTCGTCACGCTGTGCGTGGCCATCTCCAACTTCATCTGGCTGCCGATCATGGGGGCGCTCTCGGACCGCGTGGGGCGCAAGCCGCTGCTCGTCCTCTTCACCGTGCTGACCATCCTCACCGCGTACCCGTCGCTCAAGTGGCTGGTGGGCGCGCCGAGCTTTGCGCGCATGCTCGAGGTCGAGCTGTGGCTGTCGTTCCTCTACGCGAGCTACAACGGCGCGATGGTGGTGGCGCTGACCGAGGTGATGCCGGTGAATGTGCGCACCGCCGGCTTCTCGCTGGCGTACAGCCTCGCAACGGCGCTGTTCGGCGGCTTCACGCCGGCCATTGCGACGGGGCTCATCGAGATGACCGGCGACAAGGGCGCGCCGGGCCTGTGGATGACGGCCGCCGCCATTTGCGGCCTGATCGCCACGCTGGTGCTCTACCGGCGCAACGTGAGCCCGGCGGACGCGCAGCGCGTGCCCGTGGTCTGAGTTTTTCAGACCAGCCGAAGCCCGCCGTCGCACTCGATCACCGTGCCCGTGGTGTAGCCGTTCTCGATCAGGAACTGGATCGCATGCGCCACGTCCTGCGGCTGTCCCACGCGGCCCACGGGCAGGGTTTCGACCTGCTGGCGGAACAGGTCGTCCTTGAGCGCAGCGGGCACGCGGTTCCACCAGGGCGTATCGACCAGCCCCGGTGACACCGCATTCACCCGGCTCGGTTTCAGCTCGCGCGCCAGGCTGCCGACCATCGCTTCGAGCGCGCCGTTGATCGCGGCCAGCCCCGCCGTTCCGGGCAGCGCATTGCGCGCCGAGATCGCCGTCACGAAGGTGATGCTGCCACCCTTGCGCAACACGCGCGCCCCCGCTTGCGCCGCCTCGAGTTGCGGCCAGAACTTGGCCTCGAAGCCGCGTCGCAGCGATTGCAGGTCGAGCTGCGCGAATTCGCCCGCACCCTCGCCGCCGCTGAGCGTGAGCACGAGGTGATCGATGGGCCCGGCCTTCTCGAAGAAGGCATCGAGCGCACCGCGGTCGCATGCATCGAAAGCCGCGCCGCTCACGCTCGCGCCCATGCCGCCGATCGCTTCCTGCAGTTTGCCGCTGTCGCGCCCCGTCGCAATGACGCGCGCACCCGTCGCTGCGAGCCGCCGCACCGTCTCGAGCCCCACGCCCGACGAGCCGCCGACCACCACCACTGTCTGTTGTTCCGAAGCCATGGCTGTTCCTTTGATTGCCTGAAGAGCCTTCAGGTTAGGGAGGGCAGGCCTATCATCCAAATCGTTTGGAATCATGTACAACATCAACGAAATTGATTTCAGGCGGCTCGACCTGAACCTGCTGCTGGTGTTCCACGCGCTGCTGCACGAACGCAGCGTCACGCGTGCGGCACGGCGCCTGTTCATCGGCCAGCCTGCGCTGAGCGGTGCGCTCAAGCGCCTGCGCGTGGCGCTGGGCGACGAACTGTTCGTGCGCACCTCGCACGGCATGACGCCCACGCCCCGCGCGCTGGAACTCGCGCGAGTCATCGAGCCGCTGCTGCTCTCGCTGCAGCAGGCACTGCATGCGAAGCCGGCGTTCGATCCCGCCAAGGCCGAGCGTGTGTTCCGCATCGGCCTGAGCGATGCGCTCGAAGTCGCGCTGATGCCGCAGCTCATGCAGCGGCTCGCCGCCGAGGCGCCGGGCGTGCGGCTCATCGCGCGCCCGGCCGATCGCGCCAACGCACCCGGCATGCTCGACGCCGCCGAGATCGAACTGGCCGCAGGCGTCTTCATCGACTGCGCCACATGGCACCGGCAGCGCGCGCTGTTCGACTGGCACTTCGTCTGCGTCTACAACCCGGACCTCGTGAAAGTGCGCGGCAAGCGGATGACGTTGAAGGAGTACCTGCGCCATCCGCACCTGCTCACCTCGTTCAGCGCCGACCTGAGCGGCCTGGTCGACGAACTGCTGCGCGCGCAGGGGCTCGCGCGCCAGGTCGTGTTTTCGAGCCGCAACTTCGCAACCAGCCCTTTCATCGTGCGACAGATGCCGTCAATCACCACCGTGCCCACCTTTGCCGCGGCCACCTGGCGCGACGCGCTGGGGCTGGCGGTCAGTCCACTGCCGTTCGACTCGCCCAGCTACCAGGTGTCGCTCCTGTGGACGGCCGCGCATGACGGCGACCTCGGCCTGCAGTGGCTCATTTCGCTGATGCACGCGGTTTTTGCCGGCAAACCCGTGCGCTGATCCCGCGCGCATGGCCCCTGCGACAATTGGGCAATGCCTTTCGCCCCACTGCAAAACGACACTTTCCTGCGAGCCTGCTGGCGCCAGGCCACCGACCACACGCCCGTCTGGCTGATGCGCCAGGCCGGCCGCTACCTCCCGGAGTACGTCGCCACCCGCGCCAAGGCCGGCAGCTTCATGGGCCTGGCGACCCACACCGACTACGCCACCGAGGTCACGCTGCAGCCGCTCGCGCGCTACCCGCTGGACGCCGCGATCCTGTTCTCCGACATCCTCACCGTGCCTGACGCCATGGGCCTGGGCCTGTCGTTCGAGGCCGGCGAAGGCCCGCGCTTTGCCCGCCCGGTGCGCGACGAGGCCGCCGTGGCGGCGCTCGAAGTGCCTGACATGGCCAAGCTGCGCTACGTGTTCGACGCCGTGGCCTCGATCCGCAAGGCGCTGGACGGCCGCGTGCCGCTGATCGGCTTCTCGGGCAGCCCCTGGACGCTGGCCTGCTACATGGTCGAAGGCGCAGGCTCCAGCGACTACCGCCTCGTCAAGAGCATGCTCTACAGCCGCCCCGACCTGATGCATCGCCTGCTCGCGGTCAACGCCGATTCGGTGGCCACCTACCTCAATGCGCAGATCGATGCCGGCGCGCAGGCCGTGATGATCTTCGACAGCTGGGGCGGCGTGCTGGCCGACGGCGCCTTCCAGGAATTCAGCCTCGCCTACACGGCGCGCGTACTGGCGGGCCTGAAGCGCAACGGCGCCGACGGGCAACCCGTGCCGCGCATCGTGTTCACCAAGGGCGGCGGCCTCTGGCTCGAAGCCATGCGCGCGCTCGACTGCGAAGTGCTCGGCGTCGACTGGACCGTGAACCTGGCCGCCGCGCGCCGCCAGGTCGCAGAGGGCGACGACGGCCAGGCCAAGGCGCTGCAAGGCAACATCGACCCCAACGTGCTGTTCGCCCCGCCCGCGCAGATCGAGGCCGAGGTGGCGAAGGTGCTGCAAGCCTTCGGCAAGCCCCACGCCGATCGCAATGCCAAGGGGCCGACGCACATCTTCAACCTGGGCCACGGCATCAGCCAGTTCACGCCACCCGACCACGTGGCGGCGCTGGTCCAGGCGGTGCACTCGCAGTCGCGCGCCCTGCGCGGTTGAAACTGTGACTGAAAGGGCCGGCTGCGCGAAAGCGCGAAACGCCCGGGAAAATCGCTCCGCGGCCGTTTGTCAAGCCTAAAAACGGTCTAGTGGGCCCGACTTATGCACAAAACCCGTGTTGCAGTGCGCAAGATTATCTGAGGTACCGCCCTCTTTGCTCCCAAACCAATAGCACGTGTAAGTTATTGATTTATATAGGATTTGAACTTTGCTTTTTTTTGGGGCAATCCAGCCAGAGCCTTGATTTTCAAGGCTCCCCAGCGTGTCGAGCCCGGTTGTCAACAAAGTTATCCACAGAAACTCTGGATGGCTGGCAAAGCACTGAAAAATCAATGACTTAAGCGGATTTGTTCAAAGTCGCATTAACAACCGTTGCCAACAAGGCCCCTCATCTCCACCGCCAGCCCCGCCCCCGAAACGGACGCCCCGACCACGGGTAACTCCCCTCTGCCGCCGCCCGAAAGCGCGCCGGCGGAGCTGGCGTGGCGTCTTGATATCGCGGTGCAGACGCCGGCGCATGCCGCGCTCGGCGACCTGCTGAGCTACGCCGGGACTGCACCGCTGGTGCCCGGCACGCTGGTGCGGGTGCCGCTGGGCAGGCGCGAAGTGCTGGGCGTGGTGTGGAACGAGGCAACCTCGCTCGCAGGGGTGCAAGCCGAGCCCGACATGGCGCTCAAGCCCGTGGGCGCCGCGCTCGACGCGCTGGCGCCGCTCGGCGAGGCCTGGCGCGACCTCGTGGCCTTTGCCGCGCGCTACTACCAGCGCTCCATCGGCGAGATCGCCCTGGCCTCCCTGCCGCCGCAATTGCGCGACCTGACGACCACGCAGCTCGCGCGCCGCCTCAAGCGCAAGACGACGACCGGCCCCGTCGCCCAGACGGCCGAAGCCGCCAACCTGATCGCGCTGAGCACGGAGCAGACGGCCGCACTCGCCCGCATCGAGGCCGAGAGCGGCACCTTCCTCCTGGTGGGCAGCACCGGCAGCGGCAAGACCGAGGTCTACCTGCGCTGCGTGGCCGACCTGCTCGCCCGCGACCCCGAGGCGCAGGCGCTGGTGATGGTGCCCGAGATCAATCTCACGCCGCAACTGGAAGCACGTTTCAAGGCCCGCTTCGGCGACGAGGCGGTGGTGTCGCTGCACAGCGGCATGACCCATCCGCAGCGCCTGGCGAGCTGGCTGGCGGCGCACAGCGGCGCCGCCCGCATCGTGCTGGGCACGCGCATGGCGGTGTTCGCGTCGATCCCGGGGCTGAAGCTCATCGTGGTCGACGAGGAACACGACCCGAGCTACAAGCAGCAGGAAGGCGCGCGTTATTCCGCGCGCGACCTGGCCGTGTGGCGCGGCCAGCGCGAGGGCGCGAAGGTGATCCTCGGCTCGGCCACGCCCTCGCTGGAGAGCTGGCACCAGAGCCGCCCCGCCGAGGGCGACGACCCGGGCGGGCGCTATGTGCGGCTGGAGATGCCCTCGCGCATCGGTGCCGGCGAACTGCCCGCGGTGCGCCTGGTCGACATGAACCTGCAGCCGCCCAAGACGGTGCTTTCGGGCGCGCTGCTGGAGGCCATCGGCCAGCGCATCGCGCGCGGCGAGCAGAGCATGATCTTCCTGAACCGCCGCGGCTACGCGCCGGTGCTGGCCTGCGGCGACTGCGGCTGGAAGAGCGAATGCACGCACTGCAGCGCCTACCGCGTGTTCCACAAGATCGACCGCACGCTGCGCTGCCACCACTGCGGCTTCACCGAGCGCGTGCCGCGCGCCTGCCCGGCCTGCGGCAACCCCGACATCGCGCCCGTGGGCCGCGGCACCGAGCGGCTCGAGGAGCACCTGGCCGAACTGTTCGCCGACGTGAAGCGGCCCGACGGCAGCGCGGTGCGCATCGCGCGCATCGACGCCGACAGCACCAAGAAGCAAGGCGCGCTCGAATCGCAGCTCGCAGCCGTGCACGCGGGCGAGGTCGACGTGCTGGTCGGCACGCAGATGATCGCCAAGGGCCACGACTTCCGGCGCATCACGCTGGTGGCCGCGGTGAACCCCGACGGCGCGCTCTTCTCCAGCGACTTCCGCGCGCCCGAGCGGCTGTTCAGCCTCCTGATGCAATCGGCCGGCCGCGCCGGGCGCGATGCCGCGTACCTCGCCGCGCAAGGCGCGACCGCCCAGATGTGGATCCAGACCTTCCACTCGCAGCACCCGCTCTTCATGGCGCTGCGCAAGCACGACTACGCCGCGTTCGCCAGGCAACAGCTGGACGAGCGCCAGGCCGCCGCGATGCCGCCCTTCGCCTTCCAGGCGCTGCTGCGCGCCGATGCGCGCGAACAGGCGGTGGCGCAGGCCTTCCTGAACATCGCGGCCGATGCGGCCGAAGCCCTGCCGGGCGCCGACATCGTCACCCGCTATCCCGCGGTGCCGCTCTCGATCCAGCGCGTGGCCGACGTGGAGCGCGCGCAGATGCTCATCGAGAGCCCGTCGCGCGCCGCGCTGCAGCGGTTGCTGGCGAGCTGGCAACCGCTGCTGCACGCGCTGCGGCGCACGCCCGAGGGCAAGGGCGTGATCCGCTGGCTGGTCGACGTCGATCCGCACAGCATCTGAGCCGGTTGTCCTGCACGGCACGCGGGCGGGCAACGCCAAGGTGATCCGGCATGAACACCCTCATCGCCACCGTGGCCCGCCGAATGGGCTTCGGCGTCTTTCTGCTGGCAGCTTCGACGCTGGTCTCGGCACAGCAAGCGCCTGCGCCGCCCGCCACCGGGCCTGCGGCCGAGTTGCGTGCCAAGCTGCAATCGCTCGCGCCGCAACTGGCGCGCAACGCCTTCCGCCGACCGCTCGCACTCGAATCGAGCGAGGCCGCGGACCGGTTGAGCGGCGACGTCTATGCGCTGGTGGACCATCCCTTCGCCCGCGTGAGCGGCGCGCTGCGGGAGCCCGCCGCGTGGTGCCAGGTGCTGATGCTTCACCTGAACACCAAGCACTGTGCGGTGAAGGGCGGCGGCGGCGCGCTGGCCGTGGCCATCGGCCGCAAGTTCGACCAGCCGATCGCGGACGCGCAGACCATCACCTTCGCCTACACCGCCGGCAAGACGGACGCGAACTACCTGAACGTGCGCCTGACCGCGGACACCGGCCCGCTCTCCACGCACAACTACAGCATCGTGTTCGAGGCGTCGCCGATGGACGGTGGCAAGACCGCGATCCACCTGCGCTATGCGTACGCCTACGGCACCGCCGCGCGGCTCGCGATGAAGGGCTACCTCGCCACGCTGGGCAGCGACAAGGTCGGCTTCACGCCCGCGGGGCAAGGCGGCTACATCGGCGGCGTGCGCGGCGTGGTGGAGCGCAACACGATGCGCTACTACCTCGCGATCGACAGCTACCTGGATGCGCCCGGCGAGGCGCAGCTGGAGCAACGCCTCGCGGCGTGGTTCGATGCAACCGAGCAGTACACGAGGCAGCTCCACGAAATCGAGAAGAGCGACTACCTCGCGATGAAGCGCCACGAGTTCCAGCGCATGCAGCAAGCGGCATCCTGAAGAGCGCGGGTTCAGTCGTTCAGTGGTACCCGGTGGGCTCCTTGCCCATGTCCACGTAGCGCAACTCCCGGTGGTGGCGACGCCGCGCAATGCTGCCCGGCCACGCGAACACCACGAGGCTCAATGCAGCCAGCGCGATCGACGCCCCGGTGCCCAGCGCACCGACATGCCAGGCCCAGCCCACGCCAGCCAGCCAGGCCACCCACAACATGATGCGAACCAGTATTGCCATCGCATGCCCCCATTCACACCTTTGACCTGGAACCACTGTAGCAGCGCATCTGCAAACTCAAGCATTCATCTGAAGAGATACCCAACCCCTATGACTTACGGCCTGCCCTTGGCTTACCCGGAAATAATTGGAAAAAAGAGTTGACGTGACGCGGCGACACTGCTCAAGCTGTAAACGCGCGAACTCCTCCTCGGATTTCGCGTTCCAAGCAAGCTCGTTTACACGCAAAGGCCGCCGTGAAATCGTCGTCTCTTCTTGGTTGGGTACTCTCCATTGCGTGCATCGCCGCCGTCACCGGCACACCCGCCGCCGCGGCGGACATCGAACTGCAAGGCCGCGAACTGGTGGTCTCGGGCATGCTGGACGGCAGCGCGATCAAGACATTCACCGACCACCTGGCGAGCGGCACGGTGCGCACCGTGGTGTTCGAGGACCTCTCCGGCGGCACCGCCGATGCGGCCGGCGCCTTTGCCGACGCCATCCGCGCGAGCGGCGTCGCTACCGAGATCCGCGGCCAATGCATGGCCGCCTGCGCCTACGCGTTCCTTGCGGGCAAGACCCATCGATTCGGTTACGGCTTCCAGGTCAACGGCATCCTGCTGCCGGTGGCGACGCGGCCCACGGCGGCCGAGCTGGCCGTGCGCTGGCGCGGCGAGGAAGCCCACAAGACACTGGCCGACTTCACGCCCGCAACCGCCGCCACGGCGGGCACGGCGACGGCCAAGCCGGTGGAGGCCAGTGTCCCGCCCACGAAGGACACCGGCGACAACTGGCAGCCCGACCACGGCGTGCTCTTCACCGCCAGCCCCACGCTCTTCGGACGCATCTACAACGCCTACTACTGCGACGGCACGCAGGGCCGCGATTTTTCGAAGTGCGAGCGCTTGTCCGATGCCGATCCTTACAAGCTCGGCGTGCTGACGCCCTAGGCACCTCAGCGCAGTAACCCGACTGCCAGCGGAAAACTGAAGAACGCCGCCACCGTCGTCCACAGGATGATGCGTGCGATGCGCCCATTGTCGGCGCCGAAGCGCTCGGCCAGCATCGACACATTGCTCGCGCTGGGCAGCGCCGCGACCAGCACGATCACCACCAGCGCTGCATGCGAAAGCGGCAGCCCCAGCGCGATGGCGCCGGCGCCCAGCGCCCACACCAGCAGCGGATGCACCAGCAGCTTCACCGCCACCACCGGCAGCACATCGGCCAGCGGTGCCTTCGGTGCAGGCGTGCTGCCCGTTCCCATGGCCTGGGCAACGGCCGCGCTGGCCTGATGCTCGCGCGCCAGCAACGCAGAGCGCGCCAGCACCGCGCCGATGGTGAAGAGCGCCACCGGCGAGGCCGCGTCCGCGAGCATGGCGATGGTGCGGTCGATGGACCCCGGCAATTGCCAGCGCGCCGCCGACAGCAGCACGCCCAGCAGGATCGACCATGGCATCGGGTTGACGACGATGCCGCGCAGCGCCTTGCGCGCCGCCTGCGACGCGCCGTGCCGTCCCCCACTGCCGGCCTCGCCGGCGCCGTCCAGCCGCGACAGGGCGATGCACAGCGACGAGGTCACCACCAGGTCGAACGCGATCGTGATGATCATCGGCCCGGCCGCCTGCGCGCCCAGGATCGCGACCAGGAGCGGCACGCCCATGAAGCCCGTGTTCGGGAAGGCCGCCACCAGCGCGCCGAAAGCCGCGTCGTTCCAGCCGATGCGCGCATTGCGGGTCAGCAGCACCACGCCCGCCACCACGGCCAGCGCGCTCGCGCCCCAGACGAGTGCCACGCTGCCGTCGAGCAATTGCGCGATCGGCGTGCCGGCGCCGAAGCGCAGCAGCATGCACGGCAGCGCGAAATACAGCACGAAGGTGTTGAGGCCGGGAATCGCCTCCAGCGGCAGGAGGCGGGCGCGGGCGGCGGCGTAGCCGGCCGCGATCAGCGCGAAGAATGGGAAGGTAACAAGGAATACAGGCAGCACCGCCCGATTGTCGTTGCCCGCGCCTGCGCCTGTTCGGCCTGCACCGCCTACAACGTCCGGGGGGTCCGGCCCCGTATCATTGCCCGCTTTGCGCCTGCCGTTCCCCACGGCGTGTTCCGTTCCCCACCCCCATGTCCCACGGTCTCAATCTCGCGCAGCAAGAAGCGGTCAATTACATGCACGGTCCCTGCCTGGTGCTGGCAGGCGCCGGCTCGGGCAAGACGCGGGTGATCACGCACAAGATCGGCCGGCTGATCCAGGCCGGCATGGAGCCCCAGCGCATCGCGGCCATCACCTTCACGAACAAGGCGGCCGCGGAGATGCGCGAACGCGCCAAGGACCTGATCGGCCGGGACGCGCGCAAGGTGGTGGTCTGCACCTTCCACGCACTGGGCGTGCGCATGATGCGAGAAGACGGCGCGGTGCTGGGCCTCAAGCGCGCCTTCAGCATCCTGGACAGCGACGACGTGACCAAGATCCTGAAGGACGCCGGCGGCACCACCGACACCGCCACCGCCCGCATCTGGCAGTGGACCATCAGCAAGTGGAAGAACATGGGCCTCACGGCCCAGGAGGCCGCCGCCGCCGCGGTGGACGACAACGAGCGCATCACCGCCGAGGTCATGGGCCACTACGAAGAGCGCCTGCAGGCCTACCAGAGCGTCGATTTCGACGACCTCATCGGCATGCCGCTCAAGCTCCTGCACGACTTTCCCGACGTGCGCGCCAAGTGGCAGGCGGCGCTCGGCCACATCCTGGTGGACGAGTACCAGGACACCAACGCCACGCAGTACGAAGTGCTCAAGGCCCTGGCCGGCGACCGCGCGCGCTTCACCGCGGTGGGCGACGACGACCAGTCGATCTACGGCTGGCGCGGCGCCACGCTGGACAACCTGAAGAAGCTGCCGATCGACTACCCGACGCTCAAGGTCATCAAGCTGGAGCAGAACTACCGCTCCACCAGCGCCATCCTGCGCGCGGCCAACAACGTGATCGGCCCCAACCCCAAGCTGTTTCCCAAGACGCTGTTCTCCGAACTGGGCGAAGGCGAGCCGGTGCGCATCGTCGACGCCGACACCGAACTGCACGAAGCCGAGCGCGCGGTCGCGCGCATCGTGAGCCTGCGCGCGGGCGACGCCACCACGCAAGGCACGCAATACAAGGAGTTCCGCGATTTCGCGATCCTGTACCGCGCCAACCACCAAGCGCGCATCTTCGAGCAGGCGCTGCGCCGCGCGCAGATTCCCTACAAGGTCTCGGGCGGCCAGAGCTTCTTCGACCGCGCCGAGATCAAGGACCTGTGCGGCTGGTTTCGCCTCTGGGTGAACAACGACGACGACCCCGCGTTCCTGCGCGCCATCACCACGCCCAAGCGCGGCATCGGCCACACCACGCTCGCGAGCCTGGGCACCTTCGCCAGCCAGTACAAGCTGAGCCTGTTCGCGGCACTGTTCAGCCCGTCGCTGCCCAGCGTGATCCCCAAGCGCACGCTGGAAGGCGTGCACGAGTTCGGCCGCTACATCAACGACCTGGAATACCGCGCGCGCCGCACCATGGGCGCGGAAGACTCGCGCACCTTCATGCTCGACTGGCTCAAGGAAATCGACTACGAGCGCCATCTCTACGAGGGCGAGGACAGCGAAGCGGCCGCCGCCACGCGCTGGAACAACGTGCTGGAGTTCGTCGACTGGATGTCGCAGCGCGCCGGTGGCTCGCTGGACGACGCCTCGGGCGCCAACGACAACACCGAGACCGAGCGCAAGAGCCTGCTCGAAGTCGCGCAGACCATCTCGCTGCTCTCGACCATCAGCGAGCGCGAGCAAGACCAGAACGTGGTCACGCTCTCCACGCTGCACGCCTCCAAGGGCCTGGAGTGGCCGCACGTGCTGCTGATCGGCGTGACCGAGGGGCTCCTGCCCTTCAAGCTGGACGACGACAACGGCCGCCAGAAAGTGGTGAGCGACGAGACCACGCAGCGCCTGCAGGAAGAGCGCCGCCTGATGTACGTGGGCATCACCCGCGCGCAGCGCAGCCTGGCGGTGAGCTGGACCAAGAAGCGCAAGCAGGGCCGCGACATGGTGCCCTGCGTGCCGAGCCGCTTCATCGCCGAGATGGGCCTGGACAAGACCACCACGAAGGAAGACCCGCGCGAGAAACTCAAGGCGCTGCGCGCCGAGTTCGCACGCAAGGCACAGGACAGCGCAGCCGCGAAGGCGGCCGCCGCGGCGGCGCCATGAAAGCGCTGCTCGCCCTCTTCGCCGCGCTCGCCGCGCTCGCCGTCACGGGCTGCGCCGCGGTCGATCCCAACTGCCCCGCCGACGCGCGCGATCTGCCGCTGGCATCGCTCTACGGCCGCTGGGAAGCCCGCTTCGACGGCCTGCCCGCCGTGTCCGTCGTACAGCTGGGCAAGCATCCCGACTACGCCGGCGTGCGCGGCACGATCACGCGCAACGCCGATGGCGGCGCGAAACCTTCGGTGGCGCAGTTGGCGGGCGACGTCGACGACGAGGGCGCCCTCTCCATCGACGAATCGCTGGACGGCCGCGCCATCAGCGGCAACTGGGCCGGCACCTTGCAGCCGCGCGCCTGCGGCCGCGAATTCAGGGGAACGTGGCGCAATGCCGCGGACGAAAGCACGCACCCGTTCGTGCTGATCAAAACAGGCGGTTTGGAAGGAAAACAATGACCACTCGCACACATGCCTTCAGCGCAACGTTCATGACGTTCGCCACCTGTCTGGGCGGCGCGGCCGCCTATGCACAGGCCGTGGACAAGCCCGCGAGCCCGCTGGCCGATTCGCAGCTCACCTGGCAGCAATGCGCCGCGCTCGGCAACAACAACGATGCGCGCTTGGCCTGCTTCGACCGCTGGGCGCAGCAGCAGACGCTGCCCTCGGTGTCGGTGCCGGTCGCACCGCCGGTGCTGGCCAGCACGCAGGCGCCGCCGGTGGACGGCGCGATCCCCGCCACGCGCGTGATCTCGGTCGCCACCACCGAGGGCTGCCGCGACCGCCAGTACTCGGCGCTCTCGCGCTTCTGGGAGCTGGAGAACGCGACCGACTGCGGCACCTTCGGCTTTCGCGGCTACCGGCCGCTCAACGTCTCGGTCTCGGCTGCCACCAAGAAGCCGCAGGTGCCCACCTCGCCCTCGCCCGACCACACCGGCGACCCCATCGCCTACCAGGCCAACGAGATGCGCATCGGCCTGTCGGTGCGCACCAAGCTCGCGCAGGGCATGCTCACGCAGAACGATCCGGTCAAGAAGGACTCGCTGTGGTTCGCCTACTCGCAGCAGTCGACCTGGCAGCTGTTCAACGGCGCGATCTCGCGGCCGTTCCGCACCACCGACCACGAGCCCGAGCTGATGTATGTCTACCCGACCGACTTCAAGCTGCCCGGCGGCTGGCGCTGGCGCTATGCGGGGCTGGGCATCGTGCACCAGTCGAACGGCCAGACGCTGCCGCTGTCGCGCAGCTGGAACCGCGTCTACCTGATGGGCGGCGCCGAGCTGGGCGACGAGTTCCAGATCACCGGGCGCATCTGGAAGCGCATCTCGGAGAACGCGGCCAAGGACGACAACCCCGACATCGCCGACTACATCGGCCGCGCCGAAGTCACCGGCCGCTGGAACCTGAACCGCGACAACACGCTCGGCGTGACCGTGCGCAACAACCTGCGCGACAGCGGCCGCGGCTCGGTGAAGCTCGAGTGGTTGAAGGCCATCGGCGACCCGACCAAGAGCAACCTGCGCTTTCACACGCAGCTGTTCCATGGCTACGGCGACACGCTGGTGGACTACAACCGCAAGCGCACCGTGCTGAGCATCGGCCTGAGCCTGGTCGATTTCTGATCTTCTTCATCCACACCGGCAAACATCATGAGTGCTGACCTGTCCCCCGTCGATGCCACGCAGCGCGAGATCGTCGCGGCGCTGCACGTTGCCCCCGTCTTCGATGCCGCCGCGGAGCTCGAACGGCGTACCGAGTTCCTCGCGAGCTACCTGCGCAGCACCGGCCTGAAGACGCTGGTGCTCGGCATCAGCGGCGGCGTCGATTCGCTCGCGGCCGGATGCCTCGCGCAGCGCGCCGTCGAGCGGCTGCGCGCCGGCGGCTACGACGCCACCTTCATCGCGATGCGCCTGCCCTACGGCGTGCAGAAGGACGAAGCGGAAGCGCAACGCTCGCTCACCGTGATGAAGCCCGACCGCACGATCACCGTCGACATCCGCCCCGCGGCCGACGGCATGCTCGCTGGTCTGAAGGCCGGCGACCTGGCGTTCCGCGATGCGGCGCACGAGGACTTCGTGCTCGGCAACATCAAGGCGCGCCAGCGCATGATCGCGCAGTTCGCGGTGGCCGGCGCGCACGACGGCATCGTCATCGGCACCGACCACGCGGCCGAGGCGCTGATGGGCTTCTTCACCAAGTTCGGCGACGGCGCGGCCGACATCACGCCGCTCACCGGCCTCAACAAGCGCCGCGTGCGCGCCGTGGCGGCGCTGCTCGGCGCGCCCGACGAACTGGTCTACAAGGTGCCGACCGCCGACCTCGAATCGCTGGTGCCGGGCAAGCCCGATGAAGACGCCTTCGGCGTGACCTACGAAGAGATCGACGACTTCCTCGAAGGCAAGCCGGTGTCGGCGGCGGCGCGCGCGATCATCCTGTCGACGCACCGCAAGAGCGCGCACAAGCGCGCGCTGCCAGTCGAGCCGCCGCCTCCCAACGCCGGCTGACGCCGCGGCTCCGGAACTGCCAAGTAGACGCGCCCTTTCAGGGCGCGTCTGCTTTTGTGCGCCTGAAAACCGAAGGCCACAGAAATCACCAAGAACATCGATTCCTAATAAAACGTTGGATTTTTTCAGATCAACGTTCTAACATCCGCCCCACGCCGGAAACACGGCGCACTTCCAGCGAAGAGCTGCATGGCTTGGGCAGATGAAGGAAACAACATGACGAGACGAGTCCCTCTTGCGGCGGCCGCGCTGGCGCTGCCGCTGTGCGCCGGCACCGCATGGGCGCAAAGCACCCTCACGCTGTACGGCACGGTCGATGCGGGCCTGCGCTACGAGACGCACGCCACCGATTACGGCGCCGACGGCACGCCCGTGAACACGCGTTCGCGCCTGCGCATGACAAGGGAAGGCGGCATGTCCGAAAGCTTCTGGGGCGTGAAGGGCACCGAAGACCTGGGCGGCGGCCTGCAGGCGATCTTCCAGCTCGAGAGCCACTTCGACCTGCGCAACGGCGACCCGCTTCCGAAAGACGGCTCGCAGTACATGCAGATCGCCTCGGTCGGACTGGTCTCGCAGTCGTGGGGCCAACTCACGCTCGGACGGCAGTACAACGTGGCGATGGAAGCGGCGTCGCTCGCCTACGGTTCCAACCTCTGGGCCGACTACTTCAACGCCTTCAAGCCCGAGCACACGCTGCTGGCCGCGAGCAAGACCAACAACATGATCCACTGGGGCGCGCAGCTGGGCGACGTGGTGCTGCTCGCGCAGTACGCCATCGGCGAGGGCGAGGGCTCTTCGAAGCGCGGCAGCCAGTACGGCGCGGGCGTGGCCTACGTGCCGGAGAACGGCCCGGTCAAGCTGGCCGGCGCGCTCATGCGCACCAAGGACGACAACACGAACGCGAAGTTCGACATCTACACCGCCGGCGCGCAGTTCAGGCTCGGCGAATCGGCCACGCTGCAGGCCGGCTACATCGAGAACCGGCGCGACAACAACTTCACCTCGTTCGCGAACGGGCCGTTCAGCGCAATCGACCTCGCGGGGCTGGGCATCATCTCGCCGGCACAGACGGTGGACCCGAGCATCCCGGGCGGCTTCAGCAAGCGCCGGATGATCCTGGGCGGCATCACCTACAAGCCCACGCCGTTGCTCACGCTGGCGGCCAACGTGTGGTTCACGCGGCAGCGCGGCTACACCAGCGACTTCGACGGCTCGGCCAGCCAGTACCAGCTGGTGGCCGGGTATGCGCTGTCGAAGCGGACCATGCTCTACGCCGAGATCGATCACTCGGTGTACCGGGGCGGCCTGATCGGCGCTCAGCTCGTGGGCATCAACGCGCAGAGCCCGACGGTCGCGCGCACGCAGACCGGCACCACCGTCGGCATTCGCCACACCTTCTAGGCTCATGCGAATCGTCGCTCGTCTCCTTGTTTCAATGCTCCTTCTCATGGGGCTCGCGGCCTGCAAGGAAGAGGCACCGCAGCCGCCTTCCGCATCGGACCTGCAGCGCGCCGAATCGCTGCGACCCGCATCCGCCGAACTGCGCGCGCGCTACGAACGCTCATGCCTCGCGTGCCACACGTCCATCGACGCCAAGGCGCCGCTGACCGGCGACATCGCGCAATGGAAGCCGCGCCTTGGCAAGGGCATGGATGTGCTCGTGAAGCACGCGATGGAAGGCTTCAACGCCATGCCGCCGAAGGGCCTGTGCGCGGATTGCAGCGAAGCCGACATGCGCGCGCTGATCGTCTTCATGAGTCAAGGGAAGGAAGAACAGAGATGAGCAACGACAACGCGCAACCCACGCACGGCGAGCGCCGCCGCACGGTGCTGAAAGCCGGTGCGGGCATCGCTGTCACCGCCGCATTCGCCGGCAGCGGCATCGAGGCCCGCGCTGCGGCGGACGCCGCCGCTCCGGCAGCACCCGCGGCGGCCCCCACCCCCGGCTGGACGAACTGGTCCGGCATCGCGCGCTGCTCGCCCAGGGCCATCGAGACACCGGGCGACGAAGCCGAGCTCGCGGCGGCACTGCACAAGGCCGGCGCGGACGGTGCGCGCTGCGTCGGTGCGGGCCACTCGTTCACCGCGCTGGTGCCGACCGACGCCATGCTGATCTCGCTCGATCGCATGTCCGGCATCGTCGCGAGCGATGCGCAGGCGCAGACGGTCACGCTGCATGCCGGCACGCGCCTCGCGCTGCTGTCTCGCCAGCTCGACACGCAGGGCCTGGGCCTGCGCAACTTGCCGGACATCGACGCGCAATCCTTCGCGGGCGCCATCGCCACTGCAACGCACGGCACCGGCAAGGACCTGCCCGCGCTGCACGCCGACGTCGTCGGCCTGCGGCTCATGACGCCGAATGGCGAGGTGCTCGAATGCAGCGCCGCGCGCAACCCCGAACTGCTCGCCGCCGCGCGCGTGTCGCTCGGCAGCCTGGGCGTGATCACGCAGGCCACGGTGCGTGCGGTGCCCGCCTTCAACCTGCACCGCCGCGTGTTCCTCAAGCCGCTGCAGGCGATGCTCGACGAGGCACCCGCGCTCGCGGAGAAGCACCGCAACTTCGAGTTCTACTACCTGCCCTTCACCGGCTACGCCGCGGGCATCACCCACGACCTCTACACCGGCGCCGAGACGGTCCAGCCGCCCTCCGCCGACGAGGACATGCTGCGCGATCTCAAGCGCCTGCGCGACTGGCTGGGCTGGTTCCCGTCGCTGCGCCGCTGGGTCGCGGGCAAGCTGATCGACGGCGAGCAGACCGAAGAAGCGAAGAACCGCTCGTGGAAGCTGCTCTCCACGCAGCGCCCCACCAAATTCAACGAGACCGAATGCCACGTGCCGCGCGCCGATGGCATCGCCTGCGTGCGCGAGGTCATCGCCGCGCTGGAACGTCGCAACGACGTGTTCTTTCCTCTGGAGTTCCGCTTCGTGAAGGCCGACGACGCCTGGCTCAGCCCCTTCCACGCGCGCGACAGCTGCTCGATCGCCGTGCATGCCGCGCAGGGCGAGCCCTGCGACTACCTGCTCTCGGAGATCGGTCCGATCTACCGCAAGTACCAGGGCCGGCCGCACTGGGGCAAGCTGCACGACCTGAAGGCGCCGCAACTCGAGGCGCTGTATCCGCGCTGGAACGATTTCCTCGCGCTGCGCGCCCGGCTCGACCCGGAAGGGCGCATGCTCAATCCCTATCTGCGTCAACTTTTCGGGGTCACAGCATGAGCCGTCGAAAGATCCTCCTGGGCACGCTCGGCGTGGCCGCTGTCGGCACCGTCGGCGCCTTCGCGCTGCGCCCCGGCGACAACGGTGCGCCGCACGACGACTACTTTCGAGCGCTCAACGACGAGCTGAAGAAGAACGGCCCGATGCGCCCCTGCATGGTCATCGACCTGGACCGCATGGACCGCAACATCGACCGCGTGACGCAGAGCCTGCGCCAGGGCGGCAAGCACTACCGCATCGTGGAGAAGTCGCTGCCTTCGCATGAACTCATCGACTATGTGGCCAAGCGCTCGCGCACGAAGCGGCTGATGTCCTTCCACCAGCCCTTCCTCAACATCGATGCGGAAATCTTCCCGGGCTTCGACATCCTCATGGGCAAGCCGCTGCCGGTGCAGTCGGCGGCGCTGTTCTACAAGAAGCTCAGGGGGTCGTTCGATCCGTCGCGGCAGCTGCAGTGGCTGCTCGACACGCCCGAGCGGCTGCAGCAATACCTCGCGCTCGCGCAGGGCATCGGCAGCAGGCTGCGCATCAACATCGAGATCGACGTGGGCCTGCACCGCGGCGGCGTGGCCGACAACGCCACGCTCGGGCAGATGCTCGACCTCATCGCCGCGCACCCGCAGCAACTCGAATTCGCGGGCTTCATGGGCTACGACGCGCACGTGGGCTTCGGCGTGCCGAAGGTGCTGGGGTCATCGGAGGAACTGCTCGCCAAGGCGATGGCGATCTACCAGGGCTTCGTCGATCACGTGCGCGGCCAGTACCCGACGCTGTGGAACGACAACCTCACGCTCAACACCGGCGGCAGCCCGAGCTACAAGCTGCACGAGGCGGAAAAGGTGAGCAACGAGGTCAGCACCGGCACTGCCCTGCTCAAGCCCACGCACTACGACATCGAGACGCTGGCCGCGCACGAGCCCGCTGCGTTCATCGCCACGCCGGTGATCAAGGCGACGGGGCCGGTGACGATCCCGGCGCTCGATGGCAAGTCGAGGATCTTCTCGTGGTGGGACGTGAACCAGCGCCAGACCTACTACATCTACGGCGGCTACTGGCTCGCGGACTACGCCTCGCCCAAGGGATTGCAGTTCAACGGCATCCTCGGGCACAGTGCCAACCAGGAGAACGTGACCGGCTCCGCGGCGACAGGGCTCCAGGTGGACGACCACGTCTTCCTGCGACCGGCGATCGTCGAAGGCGTGCTGCTGCAGTTCGGCGACCTCGTCACGCTGCGCGGTGGCAAGATCCAGGACCACTGGCCGGTGTACCAACAAACGGGCTGAAGCCCATCGACGAAGTGCCATGACCCAAGACATGAAACAGACCTTCGGCGCGATGCGCGCCGCCAGCCTGCGCGCACAGACGCCACCGTGGAGCGAGCGCGCCGACCGCCTGGAGCGCCTGCGCGCGCTGGTGATGGGCAACCGCCAGGAGATCGCCGCCGCCATCAGCGCCGACTTCTTCAACCGGCCGTTCCAGGAGACCGAACTCGCCGAGGTCTTCCCCGCCATCGAGGGCATCGACCACGCGCTGCGCCACGGCAAGCAATGGATGCGCACGCAGCGCCGCTCCACCGGCCTCTGGTTCAAGCCCGCATCGTCGCGGATCATGCCGCAGCCCCTGGGCGTGGTGGGCATCGTGGTGCCGTGGAACTACCCCCTGAACCTGGCCGTGGGACCGATGACGGCGGCGCTCGCCGCGGGCAACCGCGTGATGGTGAAGCAGTCGGAATTCACGCCGCGCTTTGCCGAGCTGTTCGCCAATCTCGTGCGAGCCAGCTTCGCTGAAGACGAGATCGCCGTCGTCAACGGCGATGCCGAGGCGGCGCGCGAATTCTCCAGCCTGCCGTTCGACCACCTGCTGTTCACCGGCTCGACCGCCGTCGGCCACCACGTGATGCGCGCGGCGAGCGAGAACCTCACGCCGGTGACGCTGGAGCTCGGTGGCAAGTCGCCCGCGATCGTCGGGCCCGATGCCAACTTCGAGAAAGCCGTCGAACGCATCCTCGTGGGCAAGACGCTCAACGCCGGCCAGACCTGCATCGCCCCCGACTACGTGCTGGTGCCCGAGGGCCAGCAGGAGCGCTTCGCCGTCGTCGCGCGGCGCGTGTTCGCTGCGATGTACCCGGACATCGCCAACAACACCGACTACACGAGCATCGTGAGCCCGCGCCATTTCTCGCGCCTGCAGGAGCTCGCGGCGCTGGCGCAAATGGAGGGCGCATCGGCCGTCCCGCTCTCGGACATGACGCCCGATGCCGCGACGCGGCGCTTTCCGCCCGTGCTGCTGACCGGCGTGCAGGACGGCATGAGCGTGATGCAGGAAGAGATCTTCGGCCCGATCCTGCCGGTGATGACCTACGGCGCCATCGACGACGCCATCGCCTACGTCAACGCGCACCCGCGTCCGCTCGCGCTCTATCTCTTCGAGAAGAACCGCGCGACCATCGAGCGGGTGATGCAGGAGACGGTGGCCGGCGGCGTGTCGATCAACGACACCCTGCTGCACATCGCGCAGGACGACCTGCCCTTCGGCGGCGTCGGTGCGAGCGGCATGGGCGCCTACCACGGGGCGCACGGCTTTGCGACCTTCTCGAAGATGAAGCCGATCTTTTATCAGTCGGCCTTCAACGGCGTGGGCCTCTTCAAGCCGCCTTACGGCAAGACCTTCGCGCGGATGATGAAGCTGCTGGTGCGCTGAGCCCGCAGGAGCGGAAGGCTCAGCCGCCGCCCTGCGACAGCAGCTTGACCGCCGCGGCCGACTTGCCGCCCGGAAAGCGCTGCACGATGCCCAGGAGAAGAATGTCGAGCAGCAGGTTCAGGTGCGCCTCGGCGTCCAGCCGCTCGATCCACGGATCGTCGCCGGTGGACACGCGCAGCGAGGTCATCCCGTGCATGCCCTCCCAGATGATCTGCGTGGCCACGGCCACCTGCTTGTCGTCGGCCGCCATGTAGCCATCGCGCACCAGCTGCGCCGTGATGCTGCAGACAAAGGCGTAGGGGTCGTTCTCCAGGTCGCCGAACGTGAGCGCCGAGGTCTCGATGGGCGCTGCGGGGCGGCGCTCCATGAACACGAGAAAGTACTGGTCGGGGTGCTTGAGCCCGTTCTCCACATAGGCACGGCATGCGAGGCGGATGCGCTCGATCGAGGTCTTGCCGGATGCCACCGCGGCCTTCATGAGCTTGTTCAGCCGGATCAGGTCGTCGTCGATCGCGCTGGTGATCATGGTGGCCTTGTCGCCGAACAGCGCATACACCACCGTGTTCGAGAAGCCCGATTCCTCGGCCACCTTGCGCATGGTGATCTCGCGCGCGCCGCTCTTGACGATCATCTTGCGCACGACCTTCAGGATGTCCTTGCGGCGTTGTTCCAGCTCTCGCTGCTTGCGTTCCTGAAGGTTGCTGCTTGTGGCCATGGCGTCTTGGGGGATGGGCGTCTTCCTGCTCGGCGGAATCTTATCCCGTCGATCCGCCGCGGCCGCCAGTGCCCTTGGCGCCATAGGGTCTCGGCGCCATCGGACATTCGTCCGATGGCGCCGCAAGCCCGCCGCGACGACAGTACGGGCTCCCCTTCACCACTCCCGACTTCTCCCAACCTTTCCCCAGGACTCCCATGAAAACCGCTCAACGCTTCAAGCTCGCCGCCGCAGCCCTCGCCATCGGCCTCTCCTTCGCCACGGGCGCCACCGCCGCTGATAAGCCCAGCGTGGTCATCGTCCACGGTGCGTTCGCCGACGGCTCCGACTGGGCCAAGGTGATTCCGCTGCTGCAGGCCAAGGGCGTGAACGTGGTGGCGGTGCAGAACCCGCTGACCTCGCTCGAAGACGACGTGGCCGCCGCCAAGCGCGCCATCGATGCGCAGCCCGGCAAGGTCGTGCTGGTCGGCCACTCGTGGGGCGGCGCCGTCATCACCGAGGCCGGCGCGAACGACAAGGTGTCGTCGCTGGTGTACGTCGCGGCCTTCGCACCCGATGCGGGCCAGAACGCGGCCGAGCTCGGCAAGGACTATCCGGCCGCGCCCGGCTCCGCGCACATCAAGGCCGATGCGAGCGGCTTCCTGTCGCTCACGAAAGAAGGCATGTCCAAGCACTTCGCGCAGGACCTGCCCGCCGCCGCCACCGCGGTGATGACCGCCACGCAGGGCCCGATCCTGGGCAAGTCGTTCGAGCAGAAGCTGACCGTGGCCGCCTGGAAGACCAAGCCCTCGTGGTTCCTGGTCGCGAATTCGGACCACATGATCCAGCCGGCGCTGCAGCGCGACATGGCCAGGAAGATCGGCGCGCACGTCAGCGCGGTCAACAGCAGCCACGTGCCGCAGCAGTCGCAGCCGGCCAAGGTGGCGCAGGTGATTCTGGACGCCGTGAACCAATCCAAGTAAGGTGCCCGGCGTGCCGGCCGCGGCCGGCACGCCTTCCTTTCTTTTCTCTTCGGTTCCACCCGTGCCGCCTGCGCCCCACATCCCGGTCTTCGACGCCATCAAGGCCCTTGCATTCGTCGGCGACCTGAGCATGGGGCAACCCATCGACCATTCGGCCCGCACCGCGTGGATCGCCTCGCAGCTGGCCGCCGCGGTCGGCCGCGACCAGGCGGTGCAGGGCCATGCGGCCTGTGCGTCGCTCCTGCGATGGTCGGGCTGCACCGCCAATGCACCCGAGTTCTCCGACCTGATGGGCGACGACGTCGGCGGGCGCCGCGCGATGCTCTCGACCGGTCCGGCACATGCCGCGGCGGAGTTCGCCGGTTCCGTGGGTCCGATGGCGGAGATCCATTGCGAGGTGTCCGGCGACATCGCGCGCACGCTGGGCATGCCGCCCGAGGTCGAACGCACGCTGCGCCACATGTTCGAGACCTTCGACGGACAGGGCAAGCCGCACGGGCTGCGCGCCTCGCAGATTCCCGAGGAGGTCTTCATCGTCTCGGTCGCCGGCGATCTGGAGATCTTCTCGCGCGTGCATGGCCTGCGCAATGCACTGCGCTACATCGCCGACCGCGCCGATGCGCGCTATCCGGCCTTCCTGGTCGATGCGGTGGAGCAGCACGCGGTCGACTGGCTGCATGCGCTGGAGCAAGGCGCGGCAGCCGACATGCAATCGCCTTCCGACGCACTGCGCGAAGCGACCGCATCGCTGGAACTGATCGCCGATGTGATCGACCTCAAGCTCCCGTGGATGACGGGCTTCTCGCGCCGCGTGGCCGATGCCGCGTTCGCATGCGCTGCCGGCGTGGGGCTGGGCGACATCGAACAGGGGCAGGTGCGGCGTGCGGCGCTCATCCACGGCATCGGCCGCGCGTCGGTGCCGAACGCGGTGTGGGATTCGCCCGGCGTGCGCAGCGAAGCCGACAAGGAACGCCTGCGCCTCGTGCCCTACTGGACGGACCGCGCGGCGCGCCGCATCGGCACGCTGCGCACCGAAGCCGAGATCGCTTCCTTCGTGGACGAGCGGCTCGACGGCTCGGGTTTCTTCCGCGGCATCAAGGGGCCGGCCATCGACATCGCGGGGCGCGTGCTGGCGGTGGCGGCGCACTGGGTGCTGCTACGCACCAGCCGGCCGGGGCAACCTGCGCTCGGCGAAGCCGATGCAATCGCAGCGCTGAAACACGAGGCGGAAGTCGGGCGGCTCGATGCGGCGGCTGTTGCTGTGCTGACGGGACATCCGCAGAACGGCACCACACATGCGCCATCGGGCGAGGCGGCGGCCCTTCTCTCCAGCCGCGAGATCGAAGTGCTCGGGCGCATCAGCCTCGGGGACAGCAACAAGGAAGCGGCGCGCGTGTTGGGCATCAGCCCGAGCACCGTGCGTGCGCATCTGGAGAACATCTTTCGCAAGCTCGAATGCACGACGCGTGCTGCGGCGACCTTGAAGGCGTTGACGCTCGGGTTGCTCTGAAAGCGGGGGCATTCGGGGGCGGCGTGCACAGGCCACCGGGTACTCCCCTCCGCGAATGTCCCCCGGCTTCGCCTCCTCCTTGATTTCGCTGCGGGGAGCACCCGATGCCCTGCGCACTGGGCACGCTCTGGGTGAACCGCCGATCAACGACTGCTCTGAAGCGCTCGCGCCGATGGTGGGCTCTGTTTCGCGAAATCAAGGGGGAGGCCGCAGGCCGGAGGACATTCGCGAAACAGAGCCCACCGTCGGCGGGAGTGCCGCCCCGAACGGTTTCAGCCGAACGTGAACGCGTAGGCCTGCGCCCCGCCGTCGAGGAATTCGATCTCGAACAGCCGCGCCTTCTCTCCCTTCGCCTGCCGGACGAGTTGATAGAGTTTCTGCGCCTCGATGGTCCCGTAGCCTTGCGCGTCGGTGTCTGCACCGTGGTCCGCGAGCGGTGGTTTGCCATCGACCAGCACGCGAAAGCGCACCGGCTTGCCATCGCCCGCCGGGCCGAGCACCAGGTGCAGATCGCGCGCCTGGAAGCGATAGGCAATGCGGCCGCTCGCCTGGTTCGACACGGCGCGCTCGGGCTCCACGGTCCAGTTGCCGGCAAGCGCCCACTGGTTCGTGCGCAGCATCGCGGGGCCTTGATAGACATGCGCGCGGCCACTCACGAGTCCGCCGGGCGACGCGAAGCCCTGTGCGCGCTCCGCGCCCACGTAGGTCTCGCCGGACATCGCGAGCTCTGCGCCCGGCGCGGCCTGCGTGCCCTCGCCCTTCGGCGCGACCACGCCAGCCGGCAGGTTGCGCTGCCCGGCTTCGGCGAGGAGTTGCTGGATGATCTGCTCGACCTTCTCGTAGCGGTTCTCGCCGGACTGGTGATAGCGGATGCGGCCCTCTGCATCGATGAAATAGAACGCGGGCCACGACTGGTTGTCGAAGCCGCGCCAGATCTTGAAGTCGTTGTCCAGCGCCACCGGGAAATCGATGCCCAGGTCCTTCGTCGCCTTGTGCACGTTGGCCGACCGCTTCTCGAACGCGAACTCCGGCGAGTGCACGCCGAGGACGACGAGCCCCGCGTCCTTGTACTTCTCGGCCCAGGCGCGAACGTAGGGCAGCGTGCGCAGGCAATTGATGCACGAGTAGGTCCAGAAATCGACCAGCACGACCTTGCCGCGCAGCGCCTCGGGCGTGAGCGGGGGCGAGTTGATCCATTCGGTCGCGCCGGCGAGCGAGGGGAACTGGCCTTCGATGCCGAGCGTGCGCACGGGTGCCGGTTCCGGGAGCACGGCGGCTGTCTTGACGAAGCCGGTGTCTTGTTGCTGCGGGGCCGTTTCGACCAACGGCCCGGATTGCGATTGCGATTGCGGTTGGGCATGCGGTTGTGGCTTCGGCATGTCGATCTTCTCCACGAGTGCTTTCTCGAGTGCCGAGGTGGTGCCCACCGACAGCTGGCTGAGCACGCCGGTGTCCAGCCCCAGCGCGATGGCGCCGACGCCCACCAGCACGGCCACGCCCGCCACGCGGCGCACCCACTCGCCCGTGTGCAGCGAACGCTTCATGACCGCGAACAGACGCCCACCGAACAGCAGCGCCGCCGCCAGCGAGGTGCACGCACCCGCCGCATACGCCAGCAGCAGCACCGTGGTGCCGACGCTCGCGCCGTTGAGCGCCGCACCCGTCAGGATGAGCCCGAGGATCGGCCCCGCGCACGGTGCCCACAACAGGCCCGTGCCGACGCCCAGCAGCAACGGCGAGAACACCGAGGCCCCGGCTCGGCCGTCGGGCTGCGCTTCGGACAGGCGGATGCCCAGCGCTACCAGCGGCCGGCTCATGCGGTCGGCCAGGCTCGGGAACAGGAGCGTCACGCCGAACAGCGCGAGCATCGCGATCGCCGCATAGCGCCCGTACTCGTTGACCGTGACCACCCAGCCGCCGCCCACTGCGGCCAGCGTGGCGATGGCGGCGAAGGCCACCGCCATGCCCAGCAGCATCGGCAGGCCGTGCGAGCGGAACGGGCGGTCGGCCCGCGCAAAGACGAAGGGGAGCACCGGCAGGATGCAGGGGCTCAGGATGGTGAGCACCCCGCCCAGGTAGGCAATGAGAAGGAGCAGCATGGTTCGGGTCTCGTCTGTAGGAATCGAAGCGCCTCGGGGCGTGCGGGGTCTTCACGGTCTCGACGCGCGAGCCGCAGGTTGCAGGACACAGGTGAAAGGAAAGCGGCCGCGGCGTGCGCGGCCCGCTCCCTCTAGGTGATTCGCGTGGGCATGGTCAGGCGTGCCTCCAGTCCGCCTTCGGGGCGGTTCTGCAGCTTCAGCTCGGCGCCCATCGCCATCGCCAGCTGGTGCGCGATGGCCAAGCCGAGGCCCGTGCCGCCGGTGCTGCGGTTGCGCGAGCTCTCGACGCGGTAGAAGGGCTTGAGCACCGCGTCCAGCTCGTCCGGCGGAATGCCCGGCCCGTTGTCGACCACGGCGATGGCCAGCTGCCCGTCGCCGGCCTGCACCCGCACTCGCACATCGCTGCCGAAGATCAGCGCGTTGTCGATCAGGTTCATGACGATGCGGCGCATCGCGTTCGGCCGGCCCACGATCGGCGCGCCCGCCTTGCCCTCGAGGTGCACCGTCTTGCCGGCGTCCTCGTAGTCGGCCTGCATGCTTTCGAGCAGCGCATCGGCATCCATGCGCAGCGGCGGCTCGGTGGCGCCGTGCAGCGTGCGCGCATAGGTCACGCCTTCGCGCACCAGCGAATTCATCGCGTCCAGGTCCTGCCGGAACTTGGTGCGGTCGTGTTCGTCGTCCATCATCTCGGTGCGCAGGCGCATCCGCGTGATCGGCGTCTGCAGGTCGTGCGAGATGGCCGCGAGGATTTCCACGCGCTCGGACATGTAGCCGCCGATGCGCTGCTGCATGGCATTGAAGGCGCGCGCGGCGTGCGCCACCTCGGTGGGGCCTTCTTCCGCGAGCTTCTGCGCCTTGAGGTCGGGGCCCAGGTCGTCGGCCGCGGCGGCCAGCTCGGCCAGCGGCCGCGTAACCAGCCGCACGGCGAACCAGGCGCAGACGGCCAGCACCAGCAGCTGGATCACCAGCACCCACATCACCCAGCGCGAGACCGGCATGCCCACCCGCATGGCATGGACCACGACGGAAGACCCGTCGCCCAGCCGCACCTGGATCTGCAGGCCCTCGGGCGGCTGGGGCACCTGCCCGACCTTGACGATCTCGAACGGCCGCATCGCCTCGACGATGGCGGTGGCGAACTGCTGCGACAGCAGCGACCGGGGCGCCACGCCCTCGGCCATGCCGCCCAGCACGAAGCGGTAGTTGCGCCGCTCCAGCTTCTCGAGCCAGCTCGGGCGTTCGGCGGCAGGCAGGCGGTCCAGGATGGCAACCGAGCTGGCGATGTCGCGCTCGATGCCGGTCATCATCAGCTCGCGCATCGCCATGTCGCGCTCGTAGCGGATCGCGGCGAAGGTGAGCAGCTGGGCGATCGCCAGGCCCACCACGATGATCAGCGTCACGCGGGAGAACAGCGATCGCGGCACCAGGCGGCGCAGGCTGCCGGCCGGGCCGGCAGGGGGATTCACGACGACGGGGCTGGCGGGTGTGGACATGGCCTCGTTTATAGACCCCGGCCTGGCCGGAAAGCCCATCGCATGTATCGCAGTGTGTTCAGCAGCAAGAAGCGACATGGAACATTACCCGTTCGGCCCCGTTGTACGTCAGGTCAGACCACGTTGATGGTGACGTCGATGTTGCCGCGCGTGGCCTTGGAGTACGGGCAGGTCTGGTGCGCCGCATCCACCAGCGACTGCACGACGTCGCGCTCGATGCCGGGCACGCTGACGTTCAGGCGGGCCTTCAAGAAATAGGCGCCGTCGGTGTTGGCCAGGTCCACCTCGGTGTCCACGGCCAGGTCGGCGGGCAGCTTGATCTTCAGCTTGCCGGCGGCCAGGCCCATCGCGCCGATGAAGCAGGCGGACCAGCCGGCGGCGAAGAGCTGCTCGGGGTTGGTGCCGGTGCCCGGGCCGCCGGGGGACGAGAGCTTGACGTCCAGGCGGCCGTCGCTGCTGGTGGAGGCGCCGTCGCGGCCGCCGGTGGTGTGGGTCTTGCCGGTGTAGAGGATCTTTTCGGTGGAGGTCATGGTGTTTCCTTGGAAGGGTGGGTTGGGAACGGACCGGATTGTTGGGCCGCCCCCGCCCTCCGGGCGCACCTTGCGTATGCCTCTGTATCTGCCGGAGAAACTCACACAGTACGTTTCACTGCCGGGTGGATTTCAGGCGGCGTCGCGTGGCCGCGTGCGCATTTCCTTGGCCAGGTGCTTCCACGGCAGTTGCGACGGATCGGCGATGAAAGGGCCGGGCGAACGCACCACCATGATCTCTTCGGCGATGGCCGCGAAGTCGGCGCGAAAGTGCACCGAGCTTTTGTTCACGAGGATCTTCATCTTCTCGGGCGCGATGCCGACGGTGCGGTACATGTTGCGGTCGAGCAGCTGCGCCTTGGCCGAGCTCACCGCGATGCGCACGCCGCCGATGCGAAGGCACGCCATCGGTCCGAGGTCGGAGGCCTTGCCGTTCATCATCGGACCGCCGTAGACAAACTTGCCGTCGGAAAGCGTCTCGACCTGGAACGACCCGCGCAGCGGCGCGTCGCCCTCGACCTGCGGACAGCCGCCCAGGCCGATGTCGATCCATGCGCCCACGCCCGCGGCATGCGCTGCGGCCGCGGCGGCGGGGTCGCAGATGAGGCCCAACGCCGCGCCCTGCGCGCCGTGCTTGAGCAGCGCGCGCAAGAGGCCCGTGGTGTTGGAGTCGCCGCCGACGCCGGGGTTGTCCTGCGTGTCCGCGAGGATCACCGGGCGCGTGGCCGTCTGTGCGACCCGCATCGCGCGCAGCACCGCCGCATCGGGCTCTTCGAATTGCACGGACCATTGGTGCTCGGGATGACAGATGCGCGAGAACAGCGCATCGACGGCGCGCTCGATGCGCGCCGCGTCGAAGCCGTAGCCCCAGACCACGGGGCCGCACTCCGCGAAGTCGGAGGCCGGGAAGCCCGGCGCGAACGACAGCGAGAGCACGCCGTCCTTCTCCAGTTCCTCGAGCAGGTCGTACATGCCGCGCGCGGGCTGCATCACGGTGGACATGCTGTTCACCGGAATGAGGAACGGCACGCGCCGTGCCACGCGGTGCGCCGGCCTGTCGCTGCCGGTGAGCGCGAGCAACAACTCCCCGGCCCGCCGGCCCGTGTCGGCCATGTCGATGTGCGGATACGTGCGGTAGGCCACGAGGCCATCGGCGAGCGAGAGCATCTGCGTGGTGACGTTGGCGTGCGAATCGAGCGAGACCACGATCTTCATCTGCGGCCCCACCACCGCGCGGATGCGCGCGAGCAGCTCGCCTTCGCCGTCGTCCAGGTGCTGCGCGACCATCGCGCCGTGCAGGTCGAGGTAGATCGCATCGAACGAGGCCGTCTTCACGGCCTGGACGATCTCGCCCGCAATGCGCTCGTAGGCATCGGTGGTCACGTGCGCCGAGGCGCCCGCGCCGGCCCAGATGACCGGCGTGACGGCATGCCCCTGCGCACGCACGAAGTTGATGAATCCGCTCGCGGGCAGGTTCACGCCGAGCAGGCCGAAGAGTCCTTCTCCGCGCACGAGCCCCGGAAAATCTTCGCCGCGCACGAAGCTGTCGTAGGAGGCCACGGTGGGCGCGAAGGTGTTGGTCTCATGCTGGAAACCGGCGACGAGGATGTTCATCATCATTGGGCAGTCAGTTGAATGGAGCGGGCCATCTTCTTGAACTTCTCCGTCTCCTGGACGTAGAACTTCGCGGAGGCGGCAAGCGGTTGCGGCTGCATCGGCACCGTGCCCGAGAGCGCCAGCGCCTTGACCATCTCGGGCGACTGGATGGCCTGCTGCGAGGCCTCCAGCAGCACGCGCAGCCGGTCGTCCGGAATGCCGGCCTTGGCCATCACGGCCAGCCAGATGGAGTGCACGAACTCGCTCTTTTTCGCGATGCCGCTCTCGGAGATGGCGGGCACGTCGGGCAGCGTGCGCATGCGCTGGGTGTCCAGCACGTCGATGGCCTTGATCTTGTGGCTCTCCAGCAGCTGGATCGACGCACCCAGGTTCGGCAGGATCGTGATGTCGATCTGCTGGCCGACCAGGTCCTGCATCATCGGCGTGGCGCCCTTGTAGGGCACGTGCAGCAGCTTGGCGCCCGTGGTCTGCGCGAGGTATTCGGAGACGATGTGGTACATCGAGCCGTGCCCCGGACTGCCGAAGGTGAGGCTCTGGCTGCCGGGCTTCTTCGCGGCGGCGATGAGCTGCTCGAGCGACGCATACGGCAGGTCGTTGCGCGCCATCACCACCAGCGGATGCGTGGAGATCGGCGCGATCAGCGCGAGCTCCTCGGGCTTGTATTTGGCCGATGCGTTGGACAGGGGCGCGAGGATCGCCTCGTTGGGCGAACCCATGATGAGCGTGTAGCCGTCGGCCGGCTTGCCGAGGAGGCGCTGCACGGCAAGCGCGCCACCGGCGCCCGGCAGGTTCTCGATGATGAGCGGCTGACCAAGCGCCTTCGCCATCGACGGCTGCATGGCGCGCGCGAGCACGTCGGCGGGGCCGCCGGGCGGGAACGCGACCAGCATGGTCACCGGCTTGGAGGGGAAGGTCTCCGCGGCGAGCGCCGGGCCGGCGGTCGTTGCGTTGACGAGGAGCGCGGCCGTGAAAGCGGCGAAGGCGGCGAGGCCTGCGAACGCACGGGCGATGGGGGTCTTCGGAATGTCTCTCATGGGGTCCTCTTCTTTCCAGACGGCGTGGGGCGATGGACGCGGGGAATCGCGTTGAGCAAATTGTTCGGCGTAGCATCTGTTCGAGCAACAGCAACTTTTCGACCACTTCGTTGCCTATCCGGCAACACTCAAGGACCGGACGCCATGCGCGACATCAACCAGAAGCGGCTGAAGTACTTCCACGAGGTGCTCGTGCACGGCTCGATCCGCGGCGCGGCCGATGCGCTGAACACTGCGCCTTCGGTCATCACGCGGCAGGTGGCATTGCTGGAAGAAGAGCTGGGGCTGTTGCTCTTCGAGCGGCAGGCGCGCGGCGTGGCGCCGACCGATGCCGCATTCCACCTGCTCGAGTACTGGCGCGGCTGCCAGGCGCACCAGGAGCAGCTGACCGAGCGGCTGCGCGCGATCGAGTCGATGGACGCGGGCACGGTGCGCATCGTCGCGAGCGAGGGCTTCGTCGACGGCTTGCTGGCGCAGGTGGTCGCGCCGTTCTGCGCGGCGCACCCCAAGCTCGCGGTGGTGCTCGATGCGCTGCCCGCGAGCGAGCTGATCGCCGAGGTGGTGAGCGATGCGGCGCACATCGGCCTGGCCTACAACCCGCAGTCCGATGCACAGCTGCAGTTCGTCGCCAGCGCCGCCGCGCCCGCCAAGCTGCTGGTGCGCGCGGGGCATCCGCTCACCAAGGTCGCGGGCCCGCTGCAGATACGGCAGATCGTCGACTACCCGCTGGGCCTGATGCCACCGGGCTACGGCGTGGGACGGCTCGTGGAACTGCTCGAATATGCGGAGCACGTGAAGCTGCACCCCAGCCTGCGCAGCAACTCGGTGGTCGGGCTCAAGCGTTTTGTGCGCTCCACCGACGGCGTGACCTTCATCGGCGCGGGGCTCGCGGCGGCGCCGGAGATCGAGGCGGGGCACCTCGTCGCGCTCGACCTGGCGCACCCGCTGTGCAAGTCGGCGCAGGTGCGGCTGATGGTGCGCCAGGGGCGGCCGTTGCCGGTGGCTGCCGAGCGCCTGCTCGCGGAGATACGGCAGGGCTTCTCGGTGTTCGCAAGCGCACGTGCGCCGAAGAAGAAAACACGCCGCCGTTGAAACGTAGTGTGTGGATTTCTCGCGTCGATACACAGGCATACAGCCTTCGGATCGCAGAGGGGAAGCACGGCCAAAGATGCGCCCGTCCGTTCATTCGGGCGGCCCGCAGGGCCTCTTCACTTCACCCTCACTCGACGAAAGATCACCATGTCTTCTGTGTCTGCAGCGCCCACGCGGCGCCACTTCTTCGCCACCACCGCCGTCGCGGGTGCCGCCGGTTTCGGGTTGCTTTCCACTCCGGCTTTCGCGCAAGGCTCCGGCGCCGCGGCGGCCGACGCTCCCGCCACGACGAAGCCCCGCGCGCCGACCGGCGACACGTCGATCCGCCCCTTCCGCGTCCATGTGCCCGAGGCCGTTCTCGTCGACCTGCGCCGCCGCATCCAGGCCACGCGCTGGCCCGACCGCGAGACGGTCAATGACCAGACGCAGGGCGTGCGCCTGGAGAAGCTGCAGCCGCTCGTGCGCTACTGGGGTACGGGCTACGACTGGCGCAAGGTGGAGAAGCGCCTCAATGCCCTGCCGCAATTCATCACCGAGATCGATGGGCTGGACATCCAGTTCGTGCACGTGCGCTCGCGCCATGCGAATGCGCTGCCGCTGGTCATCACGCACGGCTGGCCGGGCTCGGTGATGGAGCTCCTGAAGGTCATCGGCCCGCTCACCGACCCGACGGCCCACGGCGGCCGCGCGGAAGACGCCTTTCACCTCGTGCTGCCCTCGATGCCTGGCTACGGCTTCTCGGGCAAGCCGCAAAGCACGGGCTGGGGCGCCGACCGCATCGCGACCGCCTGGGACGTGCTGATGAAGCGCCTGGGCTACACGCGCTACGTCTCGCAAGGCGGCGACTGGGGTTCGGTGGTCGCCGACAAGATGGCGCGCCAGGCGCCGCAGGGACTGCTGGGCATCCACGTGAACATGCCCGCGACCGTGCCGCCGGATGTGGCCAAGGCGCTCAACAACGGCGACCCCGCGCCGGCCGGCCTCTCTGAGAAGGAGAAGGCCGCGTTCGAATCGCTCAAGTACCTCTACACCAAGGGCGGCGGCTACGCGGCCATGATGGTGACGCGCCCGCAGACCCTGGGCTATGCGCTGGAGGATTCGCCCACGGGCCTGGCCGCCTTCTTCTACGACAAGTTCAACGAGTGGACCTACAGCGGCGGCGACGCCGACAAGGCCTTCACCCGCGACGAGATGCTGGACGACATCACGCTCTACTGGGTGACGAAGACCGCGACCTCGGGCGCGCAGCTCTACTGGGAGAACAACGCCAACAACTTCAACGCGGTCGATATCTCGATTCCCGCCGCAGTGACGGTGTTCCCCGGCGAGATCTACCGCGCGCCCAAGAGCTGGACCGAACGGGCGTACCGCAACCTGGTCTATTTCAACGAGGTGGACAAGGGCGGCCACTTCGCGGCGTGGGAGCAGCCCGAACTGTTCGCGGTCGAGATCCGGGCCGCGTTCAGGTCGCTGCGCTGACGGCGCTGCCCGGCGGCGGGGGGGGCGCGAAACATAGTGTCGCGCCCCTGGCTGCCAGATACTTGCGAATACAAACCCCCTGCCCGTTCGCGGCAGGCGGGATACATTGCGGCTGCGGCGCACTTCACACCTCACCACTGCCATGACCCCAAAGACCTCCGACCACATCCTCATCGTCGACGACGACCGGGAAATCCGCGAACTGCTCACGACCTACCTGGTCAAGAACGGCCTGCGCGTGGTGGCGGTGCCCACCGGCCGGCACATGCGCGCGGCGCTGGAGGAGTCGGGGCCCTTCGACCTCATCATCCTGGACCTGATGCTGCCGGGCGAAGACGGGCTCACGCTGTGCCGCGACCTGCGCACCGGCAAGTACAAGGCCACGCCGATCCTGATGCTCACCGCGCGCAGCGAGGAAGCCGACCGCATCCTGGGCCTGGAGATGGGCGCCGACGACTACCTGGCCAAGCCTTTTTCGGCGCGCGAACTGCTCGCGCGCATCCGCTCGGTGATGCGGCGCACGCGCATGCTGCCGCCGAACATGGGCGCGATCGAGCCTTCGCAGAAGCTGGCCTTCGGCGACTGGCACGTGGACACGGTGGCGCGCCACCTGCTGGACGACAGCGGCACGATGGTGGCGCTGAGCGGCGCCGAGTACCGCCTGCTGCGCGTGTTCCTCGACCATCCGCAGAAGGTGCTGAGCCGCGACCAGTTGCTGAGCCTCACGCAGGGCCGCGAGGCGGAGCTCTTCGAACGCTCGATCGATTTGCTGGTGAGCCGCCTGCGCCAGCGCCTGCGCGACGATGCGCGGGAGCCGCGCTACATCAAGACGGTGCGCAGCGAAGGCTATGTCTTCGCTTCGGCCGTCGAAGCGCGGGGCGACTGAACGCCTCCCCGCGCGCTTGCTTCATCCGGCGCGGCGCGCCGAGAGCAGTTCCCACGTCGCTTCGGCGAATTCCTTCGGTGCCTCTTCGGGCAGGTTGTGCCCGGCGCCTTCGACCACGCGGTGCGAGCGCGGTCCGGTGAACTTCGCCGCGGTCGCCTTGCCATCGGTGGCCGGCACCACGCCATCGGCCTTGCCGTCCAGCGTGATGGTCGGCACGGCGATGGTGGGCAGCGCCGCGAGCCGGCGCTCGACCTCCGCATACGCCGCATAGCCGTCCGCTGCGCCCAGGCGGTGGCGGTACGAATGGATCACCACGTCGACGTAGTCCGGGTTGTCGAACGCGGCGACGTGCCGCGCCAGCGTGGCCTCGTCGAAGCGCCAGTTCGGCGAGTTGCGCAGCCAGATGGTCCGCGCGATCTCGCGGCGGTTGGCGACGAGCCCGGCGCGTCCGCGCTCGCTCAGGAAGTAGTGCTGGTACCAGATGCCCGATTCGACCGACGGCGCCACTGGCAGACTTGCCTTGGCGATGTCCTGGACGAGGTAGCTGTTGACGGACACGAGGCCTGAAACGCGCTCGGGCCACAACGCTGCAGCGACGCAGGCCGCACGGCCGCCCCAGTCGTAGCCGGCGAGCACGGCGCGGTCGAGCTTCAGCGCATCCATCAGCGCGATGACATCGACGCCGATGGCGGCCTGCTGCCCCGAACGCGGCGTCGCGCTGTCGACGAAACGCGTCGTGCCGTGGCCGCGCAGATAAGGAACGATCACGCGCGCACCGCGTGCGGCGAGCATCGGCGCGACCTCGGCGAAGCTGTCGACCGAATAGGGAAAGCCGTGCAGCAGCAGCACGGGCGGCCCGTCGATGGGCCCCGCTTCGAAGTAGCCGACATCGAGCACGCCGGCCTTGATCTGCCGGACGGGCCCGAGCTGGAAGGCTGCGCCCGCATGGGCCGGACTCATCGCTGCGAACTGCGCAGCGACGACGCCTGCGGCGGCCGTGGCCAGGAAGCCGCGGCGGTTGTTGTGGATCTCTTTGAACATGGGGGTGCTTTCTTCCCGCTTCATGCGCGGGCGCGTTTTCGGGGACCCGCGAACTCGCGGGCCGTGATGCATTGGCAGTTCACCGGGTTGCGGACTTCGTGCGCGAAGCCACCGGCGAAGAAGAGAAGCGCGAACCAGAGCTTCTTCATGTCACTCTCCGGCAGCAGCAGCAGCAACCGGCGATGGCGACGGCTCGGCCAGCAGCGCCTGGATCTTTTTCTCGGTCGTGCCGTAGCTGCCTTCGCCGAAGTGCGAATAGACGATCTTTCCCTGCTTGTCGATCAGGTAGACCGCGGGCCAGTACTGGTTGTTGAAGGCCTTCCAGGTGCCATAGCTGTTGTCCTGCGCCACGGCGTGCTTGATCTCGAGGCGCTTGATCGCGTCCTGCACGTTCTTGGTCGACTTCTCGTAGGCGAACTCCGGCGTGTGCACGCCCACGACGACCAGGCCCTTGTCCTTGTACTTCGCGTCCCACTCCTTGACGTAGGGCAGGTGGTTGAGACAGTTGATGCAGGTGTAGGTCCAGAAGTCGACGAGCACGACCTTGCCGCGCAGTTCCTGCAGCTTGAGCGGCTCGGAGTTGAGCCACTTGTCGATGTTCTGGAATTCGGGCGCCTGCTGTGCGGTGCCCGCGGGAACTTCGCCACCGGGGGGCGGCGCGGCGAATGTGAGAACGGCCACGGAGGCCGCGATCGCCGCAACGGCGAGAACTGCATTGGATCGGATGCTCATGGCGATTTCCTTGAAGGAGAGAGAGGGGGGCCTGCGGAAAGAACGAGCGGATTGTTCGGCGCGCACGCCCCTTCGGGCCCGCATTGCGTATGCCTATGTGTATGCGGCGCCGACCGAACACACTACGTTTCACGGCGGGACGGTTCCCTGCCTCTTTCGGGCGGGACCGGAACTCTCGAACTTGGCCTACAGACACGCGGCAAGCGCGCGCGGATGGTGAAGTCATGACACATCCGATCGAACTCATCATCGATGAGCCGGTGCCCGGTTCGTTTGTCTGGCGGCTGTTTGAAACCGATGCGAACGGCACGAACCCCACCGTCCTTCGCAGCGCCTTCGACCCGGCCGACAGCTACGAGGCCGCACTGGCTTCGGGGCAACGCGCCCTGCGCAGCGAAATACGCAACATCGCCGCCGGCGCGCACTGAAGCGCGGCGGCATCGCTATCTCCCCTGTCCTCTTCTGCCGGGGAGGCGCACGTACGCGCATCCGCTCGGGAGGAGCGCGTCAGCTTGTGCTTACGGCTGGTTCACGAGGCGTCCTACCACCCGCGCGCCGTCGCTTCCTAGGATGTTTTCAGGCGCCGGACCCGATGCCACAACCAACACCGGCGTCAAGGAGATGACCATGCAAAAGTTCCTATGGATTTGCGCGACCGCCTCGTGTCTCATGGCGCTTCCGGCGCATGCGCAAACGACCCCGCCACCCGCGGCGACGATGGACCCCGCCATGGCGGAACTCAAGGCCGGCCGCGACAAGATCGCCGCCGACTACAAGGCCGACAAGGCCGCCTGCGATGCCATGAAGGACAACGCGAAGGACGTCTGCAACGAGGAAGCCAAGGGCAAGGAAAAGATCGCCAAGGCCGAGCTCGACCAGAAGGTGCGTCCCAGCGACAGCAATGCGCGCAAGGTGGCCGAGGCCAAGGTCGAAGCGGCCTACGACATCGCCAAGGAAAAGTGCGACGACCAGAAGGGCGATGCCAAGTCCGCTTGCGTGAAGCAGGCCAAGGCCGAAGAGAGCAAGGGCAAGGCCGACATCAAGGTGATGAAGAAGTAGCCTTCGCGCCCGCACCCTCGCGGAACTGTCTGGGGGTGACGCCGATCAGCTGCCTGAAGCGGCGGCTGAAGTAGTCCGCATCGCTGAAGCCACACTGCAGCGCGATATCGCCGATGCGGATGCTGGAGGTCAGCAGCAGTTCTTTCGCGCGCTCCAGCCGCCTCTCGGTGACGAGGTCGGTGAAGGTGCGGTCGGTCTGCTTCTTGAGCAGGTGCGCGAGATAGTTGGGCGACAGCATCGCCGCAGCGGCCGCGTCGTTGAGCGAGATCTCTTCGCCCAGGTGCTCGCGCACGTAGCGCATCACACGCTGCAGTGCATCGCGCCGCGAACTGCGTCCGCTGTGGCGCGCGGCCTGCTCGAGCAACGGCGCCTCGTGGCGCTGGCAGGCCAGCGAGATGAGTTGCAGCAAGACGCCGCGGATCGCGCCTGCCGCGCCGAAGCCGCGCTCGCGATTGAGCGCGGAGAGTTCATCGAGCCAGCGCAGGATGCGCGTGAAGTCCGCCTCGTCGAAAGAGAAGTCGACGTACTCCTGGAACAGGAACGGCGCGAGTTCGGGATGCCGTGCCACGGACACCTCCTCCAGGTCGAGCGGCTCGACGGCCAGTTCGGGCCAGAGAAAGCCCTGGTCGAAATTCACGATGGCGTAGCGCGCACCCACGGGATGCGGCACCACGTGCACGCGGTACGGCAGCACGAAGCTCAGGTGCCCCGCGCGGAACGGCCGCACCGCACCGCCGATGAGCTGCTGCCCGCCACCCTCGATGCTCACCTGGATCTGGAAGTACTCGTGGCGGTGCGGGCGCGCGAGCACGTCGCGCGCGCCTTCGAAGCGGATGTCGAAGTCGAGATGGTTCGCACGCTCCTGCATGCCGTAGAGGCGGGAGCTGGACGGGGGAGCCGGCATGGCGCGATGGTAACGAGGGCCAGGGGGTGGCTTCGAAGATGTCGCTTGCGTCCTGTTTTTGCGTAGATGCGTGCGGCGCGGCGGCAGTGCGTCATCCCAGAATCGATGGCTCGCTTTCAGACACACCCAGAAGGAGACACAAAGCCATGCCCAACGCATCATCACGTCGCGGCCTCCTGGCCGGCTCGGCCGCCATGGCCACGGGCGCCATCGCCGGCTGCGCGCTGCCCGCGGGCGCCGCGCGCTCGGCGCCCACGCCTTTCGACGTCGCCGCATCGACCGTGCCGATCGTCGGCAGCGAGCAGGTGTACCCCGTGCGCCGCATCTACTGCATCGGCCGCAACTACGCCGCCCATGCGCGCGAGATGGGCTCGGACCCCACGCGCGAACCGCCCTTCTTCTTCCAGAAGCCGGCCGACGCGATCCAGGTCGTGACGCCCGGCAAGGTGGCCGACCACCCCTACCCCACGCTGACCAAGAACTACCACTACGAGGTGGAACTGGTCGTCGCGCTGGCCAAGGGCGGCAAGAACATCCCACAGGCCAGCGCGCTCGACCACGTGTACGGCTATTCGCTCGGCCTGGACATGACGCGCCGCGACCTGCAGCGCGAGATGGGCGACCAGAAGAAGCCCTGGGAAATCGGCAAGAGCTTCGACCATTCGGCGCCCATCGGGCCGATCCATCCGGTCGCGAAGGTCGGCCATTTCGCCGATGGCGCGATCTGGCTCAAGGTGAATGGCGAGACCAAGCAGAACGCCACGCTCAAGTACATGATCTGGTCGGTCGCCGAGCAGATCAGCCGCCTGTCGCAGGCCTTCGAGCTGATGCCCGGCGACATCATCTATTCGGGCACGCCCGAGAACGTGGGACCGGTGGTGCGCGGCGACCTGATCGAAATCCACATCGACGGGTTGCCGAACCTGTCGGTGCGGATCGTCTGATGGATCACTTGCGCATGGGCGCATCCACCGCGAGGTGGCGGCCGAAGGCCTGCGTGTCCGCGTAGTCGCGCAGCGCCTGCTCCATCGCTGCGGCGAGGGCGGGGTGCGTGGGGTCGTGCCCCGCGTCCTGCGCCCATTGCAGAGTGGCCCGGCCGTGCAGGATGTTCGCGAGTGCCTGCGCGCCTTGCGGTGGGCAGGTGACATCGCGCGTTCCCTGCACGATGAGCGTGGGGACCGCGGGTAGCGCCGCGCATCGCTCGAGCAGCGTGGGCGCGCCGAGCCAGCATCCGTGGCTCAGGTAGTGGCTCTGCACGCGGTAGCGCGACACGAGCCGCTGCAGTGCGGCGCTGTCGATCGGCGGTGCGGCGCTCCCGCCAGACATGTGCTGTTCCCAATCGGACCAGCAGCGCGCAACATCCCGCTGCCGCTCCCACGTTCCGTGCGCGAAGATGTCCGCGAGCACCGTCGTGATCGGGCATTGCCGGCGCCCTGCTTCGTTCCACAGCACGCGCCATTCGGGGCCACCGTGCCGCTCGGCTTCGGCGAAGAAATCGTGGACGTCCGAAGCGCGTGCCAGGAACACGTTGCGCAGCAGGAGCCCTGACACGGCGCAAGGCTGGTCCAGCGCATGCAGCAGCGCCAGCGTCGCGCCCCAGGAACCACCGACCACCAGCCACCGATCGACCTGCAGATGATCGCGAAGGCACCGCAGGTCATCGAGCAGGTCGGCGAGCGTGTTGTGCGCGATCGACCCTGCGGGCGTGCTCCGGCCCGCGCCGCGCTGATCGGGGCAGATGATGCGGTAGCGCGTGGGATCGAAATGGCTGCGCAGCAGCGGCGAGCTCCCTGAACCGGGCCCGCCGTGGAGCACCAGCGCAGGCAGTCCCTCCGGATTGCCATGCTCCTCGACATGCAGGACATGGCCGCCGCTCGACGGCAGGCGATGGACGATCGTCATGTGCGAGCCGGTTCAGCCGCGCGCATTGGCGTCCGTGCGAAAGACGAGTTCGCCTGCACGCCGCGCACCCGGCACGAAGCGGATCGGTGTGCCGGCATCGCGCGGGTCCACCGCTGCAGCGACCATCGCCTCGACTTCTGCATGCTGCGGACTCTTCGGGCAGACCGGGTCCGTCGCAGCCGCATCGCCGGTGAGAAGAAACGCCTGGCACCTGCAGCCGCCGTGGTCCTTCTCCTTGTCTTCGCAGCTTTGGCAGGTGCTGCTCATCCAGCCGGTGCCGCGATAGGCGCCGAACGCGGGGCTCTCCTGCCAGATCTCGCGGATGGAGTGATCGCGCACGCTCGGAAAGTCGAGCCCCGGCAGCATGCGCGCGCTGTGGCAGGGCAACGCCACGCCATCGGGCGCGACCACCAGGAACACGCTGGCCCAGCCGGCCATGCAGGGCTTGGGCTTGCCCTCGGCGTAGTCGGGCACGACCCAGAGGATCTTCATGCGGCCGTCCAGGCGCGGCCGCTGCTCGTCGACCACGGCTTCGGCGGTGGCCAGCGCCGCGCGCGTGGGCATCAGCATCTCGCGGTTGCGCCACGCCCAGCCGTAGTACTGCACGTTGGCCAGTTCGAGGAAGTCCGCCTCCATCGACTCGGCCATCTCGATGATGCGGCCCACGTGCGGCAGGTTGTAGCGGTGCATCACGCAGTTCAGCACCATCGGGTAGCCCAGGTCCTTGATCGTGCGGGCCACGCGCTGCTTGAGGTCGAAGGTTTTCGTCGAACTGAGGAAGTCGTTGAGTTCACGGCTCGAATCCTGGAACGACAGCTGGATGTGGTCGAGCCCGGCTTTCTTCAGCGCCAGGGCGCGCTGCGGCGTGAGGCCCACGCCCGAGGTGATGAGGTTGGTATAGAAGCCCAGGTCGTGCGCCGCCGCGACGAGTTCCGTGAGGTCGTCGCGCACCAGCGGCTCGCCGCCCGAGAAACCCAGTTGCACCGCGCCCATCGCGCGTGCTTCGCGGAACACGCGGATCCACTCGTCCGTACCGAGCTCGTCGCTGTATTGCGTGTAGTCGACAGGGTTCGAGCAGAAGGCGCAATGCAGCGGGCAGCGATAGGTCAGTTCCGCGAGCAGCCACAGCGGCGGCTTCGCAGCCACTGCGCGGTGTTGGGTGTCAACGGACCCAGTGGCGTCCATGGGCCTGCTCCAGGAACTCGATCACATCGGCGCGCAGGTCGGCTTCGCCGAAGGTCCTCTCCAGGTCGGCGACGAGCGCGGCCACGGAGGTCTTGCCGTCGCAGCGCTTCAAGATTTCCGCTGCCGGCCCGTTCAGCTTGATCATGCCCTCGGGGAACAGCAGCACGTGGCACTGCTGCGCGTCTTCCCACTGCAGCCGGTACATCGTGGCCAGCGACGGTTGCGCGCTGTCGGTCCATGGCGTGGTCATGGCTGCTGCGCTTTCGCAAGATCGTCGGGGTAGGCGCGCTCGATGGCATCGAGCATGGCCCAGAGGATGTCCAGCTTGAAGCCCAGGATCTGCAATGCGCGCTCCTGCCGCTCGCGCGTGGTGCACCACTGCATCGCGACCTCCAGGCCGTGTTCGACATCGCGGTCGGCCAGCGGGATGCGGCTGCGGAAGTAATCGAGGCCCGAGGTGTCGATCCACGGGTAGTGCGTGGGCCAGCCCGCGAGCCTGTCTTTATGGATGCGCGGCGCGAACATCTCGGTGAGCGAGGAGATCACCGCTTCCTGCCACGGCGCGGTGCGCGCGAAGTTGACGTACGCATCGACCGCGAAGCGCACGCCGGGCAGCACCAGCGCGTGCGATTCGAGCGTCTCGCGCTCCAGGCCGGTGGCGATGCCCAGGCGCGTCCAGATCTCGATGCCGCCGGCGTTGGCGCCTTCGTGGCCGTCGTGCCCGTCGTGCCCGTCGTGGTCGAGCATGCGCACCACCCAGCGCCGGCGCGTCGCGCGGTCGTCGCAGTTCGAGAGGATGGCCGCGTCCTTCACCGGGATGCGGCACTGGTAATAGAAGCGGTTCGCCACCCAGCCGCGCACCTGGAACGGTTGCAACTCGCCCGCGTTGAGCCGGCGGTTGAAGGGGTGGTGGCTGTGGTAGCGCGACTCCATGGCGCGCAGGTTCGATGCGAAGGCCTGCGGGGACCACGCGTCCTGCTGCTGTTGCTGCTGTTGCGTCACTTGTTCAGATCTCCAGTTCCATGCCGTCGAAGGCGACCTCGACGCCGCGGCGCGTGAGTTCCGCGCGTTCGGCGCCGTCTTCGTCCAGGATGGGATTGCTGTTGTTGATGTGGATGAGCACCTTGCGTTTGGCAGCGCAGGCATCGAGCGCTTTCAGCATGCCCGGGCCGTGCGGTCCGTCGCACTGCGGCAGGTGGCCCATGTCGGCCGCGCGCTTGGTGCCCAGGCCCGCTGCGACCATTTCGTCTTCGGTCCAGAAGGTGCCGTCGACCAGCACGCAGTCGCAGGCGTCCAGGCTCTTTCGCTCGGCATCGCCGACCTGCGCGAGGCCCGGTGCGTAGAGCACGCGCTTGCCGGTGGCGGGGTCTTCGATGAGCACGGCGGCGTTGTCGCTGCGCGCCTCGGTCTGGCGGCGTGGTGAATACGGCGGTGCCTTGCCCGGGACCGGCACGGCCTGCAGGCGCAGGCCGGCAATCTCGTGCCACGCACCGCCGCCGGGCTCGAGCGGCATCGGGTGCCAGGTCACGCCGCAGTATTTTTCGAGTGCGTTCAGCAGCGGCAGGCTGCCGGTGAGGTCTTCGTAGGATTCGGGCGTGCAGTAAAGCTGCAGCCGTGGCCCTTCGCGCAGGCTGAGAAGGCCCGCAACATGATCGATCTGCGAGTCCATCAGCACCACCGCCTGGATGGGCGAGTGGCGCAGTCCATGGCGCGGCTGCAGTGCTTTGGACGCGCGCAGTTGTGCGCCGATGTCGGGCGATGCATTGAGCAGGACCCAGTCCTCGCCATTGGCGGACACGGCGATGGAGCTTTGCGTGCGAGGGCTCGCCCGCACCTCTCCGCTTCGCTGGCCCGCGCACAGGCGGCAGTTGCAATTCCATTGCGGGAAGCCACCGCCCGCCCCCGAACCTAGAACCAATATCTTCATAGGCACAAGAAAAAACGGCACCGGTGGAAGCCGGTGCCGTTGTGGTCCGCTCTCAACGAGCGGAGATGTACATCGTGATCTCGAAGCCGAAACGCATTTCTTCGAACTCAGGCTTGCACCATTTCATCGCATTGCTCCTTCAGGTTGGGGTTGAGGGACGGTACCAATATACGACTGTCTGCCCCGTAGGACACGGGGCATGTTTCTTTTCCCGGCGATCAAGGGCGCTGCGCGAATTCTTTGGGCATCGGCCTACGGCACCCCTGCGCGCAGGCCGACCCACGATGCACCTGGAAGATTTTTTAACCTGTTGCGAAGCGAACCGATAGGAAGACAAGGAAGGAAATGGCCCATGGACACCCACGTGCGACACCGCCGCGTCCCGGTTGGCGATGTCGAAACCTTCTACCGCGAGGCGGGCCCGGCCGATGCACCCGTCGTGCTGCTGCCGCATGGCTATCCGTGCTCGTCGTACGAATTTCGCAATCTCATGCCGCGGCTGGCCGACCGCTGGCGGCTGGTCGCGCCGGACTGTCCCGGCGCCGGCTACAGCGCAACGCCGGATGGCTTCGACTACAGCTTCGACGGCTATGCGGAATTTCTCGACCGCTTCGTGAAGACGCTCGGCATCGAGCGCTTCGCCCTGTACCTGCACGACTTCGGATCGCCGATCGGCGCGCGCCTGGCCATCAAGGCACCCGGGCGCGTGGTGGCGCTCATCATCCAGAACGGCGACATCCCCTACGAAGATGCGCTGGGGCCGAAGTACGCCGAGATCGAGAACACCTGGACGCTGCCGGTGGCACAGATGCGTGCGAAGCTGGTCGAGACGATCACCGAAGAAATCTTCAAGGAAGAGTTCCTCAACGCAGTGAGGCCCGAGCTTGCCGAACGCATTCCTCCGGATCTGTGGAAGCTGCACTGGTCGCTGGTCACGCCGAAGCGCAAGGAGATCGCGATCAGCCTGATCGCAGGGCTGAAGGAAAACCGCGCCTGGTTCCCGCAGCACCGCAAGTACCTCGCCGAGCACCGCCCGCCGACGCTGATCGTGTGGGGGCCGCAGGATCACTACATGCCGGAGAAATCCGGGCGCGCCTATCTTCGGGACCTGCCGGACGCCGAGTTCCACCTGCTGGACGGTGGGCACTGGCTGCTGGAGACGCACCTGGATGAAGTGGCGGCGCTGATGCGCGATTTTCTGGGGCGGGTGCATGTGAGGCCGGTGTGAGGGAGACGCTTCCCCGCCAAGGCGTTCGGCCGGCCAGAAATGCAAAAGCCCCAAGCAGTTGATTTGCTTAGGGCTTTTTGGCTTCGCAGTGCTCCTTGGAAGAGCCTGCGCAGCGATGAGTGGTGGCCTGGGGCGGAATCGAACCACCGACACGCGGATTTTCAATCCGCTGCTCTACCAACTGAGCTACCGGGCCATTGTGTGCAGCCCTAGATTATACAGCGCTTCTGCGCCCTCTTGAAAGATCGACGCCAAGTTGTTTGAGCTTGCGATACAGATGCGTGCGCTCCAGGCCGGTCTTCTCGGCGACGCGGGTCATCGAGCCGTTCTCCATCGCAAGATGAAATTCGAAGTACGCCTTCTCGAAGCCGTCGCGCGCATCGCGCAGCGGCCGGTCCAGGTCGAAGCTCTGGGTCGACTGCGGACCGGCGTCCGGCACCGGCACCGAGGCCAGCGATGCCATCAGCAGGCTGTCACCCGTGGTCGTGATGGCCGCCGCCTGGTGGCCGCCGGCCGGCGCAGGCACCACACCCGCCGCGGCGCGGCGTGCGCTCTCGCGCGCGAGCCCCTGCTCCACGGCCTTGAGCAGCTTCTGCAGCGTGATGGGTTTTTCGAGGAAAGCGAAGGCGCCGATGCGCGTCGCGTCGACCGCGGTGTCGATGGTGGCGTGGCCGCTCATCATGATGACGGGCATGCTCAGAAGACCCGCGGTGGACCACTCCTTGAGCAGCGTGACGCCGTCGGTGTCGGGCATCCAGATGTCGAGCAATACGAGATCGGGCCGTGCGCGTTGCCGCGCGGCGCGAGCCTCGGCGGCGTTTTCCGCGAGCTCCACGTTGTGGCCTTCGTCATTGAGAATTTCGAAGAGCAGGTCCCGGATGCCCAGCTCGTCATCGACCACGAGAATGTTTGCCATGAGTGCTGCTTGTTGTATGCGCTGGTAGGTGTTGGTCCGCTGGCCCGTCCAGCGCCCTCGCGCTGGATTTCGTGGGCGCTCAGGCGGTGGAAGACTTCGAGTCTTCGGTGTGAGCGGCCGCTGCCCGCGGCTCGCCTGCCAGCGCGAATGATAGCGAGACTTGCGCCCCTGCCACAGTCCCGTCGACAACGCGGTTGGAAAGCTCGATGCGCGCGCCATGCTCATCGGCGATCTTCTTGACCACCGCGAGCCCCAAACCGGTACCTTTTGTTTTCGTCGTGACGTAGGGCTCGAAGGCGCGCTTCAGGATATTTTCTGCAAAGCCCGGGCCGCTGTCCTGCACCGTGAGGCGCACGCGCTGGCCCGAATCGCCCAGCCGGGTGCGAATGACGACCTCGCCCGCCCGCCCCGTGCTGCTGGCGGCGGCCTCGGCGGCGTCCTGCGCGTTCTGCAGCAGGTTGTGAATGACCTGGCGGATCTGCTGCTCGTCGCCGCGGATGGGCGGGCAGCGCACGTCGAGTTCCGAGCGCAGCACGATCGGCAGGTTCTCGGCGTGATAAAGCTGCAGCACGTCGGCCAGCAGCGCATTGAGATCGACCGGCTTCAGGTCGGCCGCGGGCAGCCGCGCGTAGTCGCGGAATTCGTTTACCAGCCGCTTCATCGCATCGACCTGGTCGACGATGGTTTTCACCGACTTCACCAGGATCGCCTGCTCGGGCGCCGCCACCTTGCCCGAGAGCTTCATCTCGAGCCGCTCGGCGGAAAGCTGGATCGGCGTGAGCGGGTTCTTGATCTCGTGCGCCAGGCGCCGCGCCACCTCGCCCCAGGCCTGCGCACGCTGGGCCGACACGATCTCGGAGATGTCGTCGAACACCAGGAGCCGCGCGGCACCGGGCAGCTCCGCGCCGCGCGCGACGATGTTGATCGCGCCGTCCTGCTGCGGCAGGTCCATGCCGGTGGCGTGCAGCTCGAAGGCGTGCTGCCAGTGGTCCAGGCCATGCTGCATGCGCTCGACCTGGAACTCGTCGAACTGCTGCTGCACCTTGGCGCCGAAGTCGGCCAGGCCCGGCACGTCGATGAGCGCCCGGCCTTCGTAGGCCGCCAGCGGTGCGCGCAGCACGCGGGTGGCGCCGGGATTGGTCGAGAGCACGGTGCCCTTGGCGTCGAGCACGATCACGCCCGAGGTCAGGTTGTCCAGGATGGTCTGCAGGTTGGCGCGGGCCGCGTCGAGCTGGCCCATGGTCTTCTCGACCGCGCCGCGGGCGTCGGCCAGCTGCTGCGTCATGACCGCGAACGAGCGCGTGAGGCCGCCCAGTTCGTCCTTGCCCTGCAGCACAGCGGTGGGCCGCAGGTCGCCGGCGGCCACCTGGCGCACGCCGTCGGCCAGCACGAGCAGCGGACGCGCGAGCTGGTTGCCGAACAGCACGGCCAGCAGCACCGCGCCGAACACGGCCAGGAACAGGCTCAGCGTGAGCGTGCCGATGTACATGCGGCGCAGCCCCCCGCGCGCGAGCGCCCGCTCCTGGTACTCGCGATTGGCTTCCTGCACATCGAGCGCGTTCTTGACCACGGCCGGCGGCAGCGGCCGCGTGACCTGCAGGTAGCGCGGCGCGGTGTCGAAGTCGAAACCGGGCCGCTGCACCATGGCGAGCGCGCGCACGCTCGCCACGGGCGGCGTCGCGCCGGGCGCGGCGGTTTCGTCCAGTCCCTCGACGTGCGCGAGCGGGCGGTCGGGGCGCACCTGGCGAAACTGCTGCGCGGTGGGTCGGTCGGGGTTGAGCTGGAAGCGCGAGGTGCCCGCGCCGGCGATGAGCTGGCCGGCGCCCGTCCACAGCACCACGTCGCTCGCCTCGAGCTGGTCGCGGATGCGCTCCAGCGCGAGACCGGCGCTCGCATCGGACACCGACGACAGCTGCGCGCTGGCGACGCGGGTCTTGGCCGCAAGGTCGTCGGACAGCGAATCGAGCGTGGCGCGCCCCAGGTTCAGGCCGGCGTCCAGCGCACCTTCGACCTTGACGTCGAACCAGCTCTCGATCGAGCGCTCGACGAACTGATAGGACACGACGTACACCAGCGCCCCCGGCACCACGCCCACCAGCGCAAAGATGGCGGCCAGCTTGATCAGCAGCCGGCTGCCGAACTTGCCCTGGCGCAATCGCCGCAGCAGCCTGAAGGCGACCCAGCCGATCACCAGCACCAGCAGCACCGCCACCACGACGTTGATGCCGAACAGGCGCACGTAGTAGCGCTCGTACAGCTCCCGGTTGTTGGTGGCCTGGGCCAGCAGGAACATCAGCACCAGGCCGATGGCCGTGACCATGGCCGCGCCGACGCCCACGGCCCAGCGCATCGCGCGCGAGCGGCGTGCGGCGGGTGTGGCCGCTGCGCCGCTGCGCGGTTTGCTGCTCACCGCTGCTTCTCCAGTGCGAGCTTGGCGGTGCGCTCGGCCGAGATGTTCCAGTCGGCCTGCCCGACCACGCCGATCTGGAACGGCCGCGGCAACTGCGAGGTGTCCAGGCGGAAGCGGAACGTCACCTGGTGCACGGGGTCGTCGCCGATCTCGGCGGCATCGCCCATGCGCAGCCGGCCGATGCGCTTGATGGCTTCGAGCGCGTCGCCCAGGCTGTCGAAATTCTGGTTCAGGGAAATGCCGAAGCCGGCGGCGCCGGTGATCGGCACCGGCGAGACGTTCAGCCGCCAGCGACGGGTGAGCGGCTGGTAGGCCAGCCGCATGTGGCGCGTGACCTGGGCCACCTTGCGGTCGGTCCAGTACCAGCGCTCCTGGTACATCTCCGCCTCGGCCACGAAGTAGATGGCGATGCCCTTGTCGAGCACCTCCTCGACCAGCGAGGGCAGCTCGAACTGCACGCCGGCGCTGAGGTAGACGCCGTCGTCGGCCTGCTCCAGGCGCATCTGGGTGATCGCCGCGCCCGGGCGGTTCTGGGCGGCGGCCGGGGCCGGGAGCCACGCCAGCATCAGCGCCCAGACCAGCAGGAACACGGCCACGAGGACCGCTCGGCGCGGCCGAGCGGACTCAGCGTTTTTCAAGCAGGGCGTAGAAGAAGCCGTCGTGGTCACCTGAGGGATTGTCCGGGACGCCACGGACATTCCCCCCGCTTTGAGGCAGCAAATGGCCCGGGGACGGCTGCAAACGTGCGTCAGTGTTGTGTGCAAGGAACGCATCAATTTGTTGCGAGCCCTCTTCCCGGAAGACGGAACAGGTGCAGTAAAGGAGCCGGCCGCCGGGCCGCACGAGCGGCCAGAGCGCGGCCAGGAGCGCGGCCTGCTGGGCAGAAAGCTGGGCGGTGTCGCTCTCCCGGCGCAGCCAGCGAACGTCGGGGTGGCGGCGCACGATCCCCGAAGCGGTGCACGGCGCATCGAGCAGGATGGCGTCGAAAGGCGTGCCGTCCCACCAGTCGGCGGGGCGCGCGGCATCGGCCACCACCACCTTGGCCTGCAGGCCGAGGCGGCTCAGGGTTTCGTCGATCCGGCGGCTGCGGAGGGCGTCGACCTCCAGTGCGATCACCTCGGCGGCCCCCGGGCCGGCCAGTTCGAGCAGGTGCGCGGTCTTGCCGCCGGGAGCGGCGCAGGCGTCGAGCACGCGCAGCGGCGCGGCACCGGGCTTCACCGGCAGCAGGCCTTCCAGCAGCAGGGGCGCCGCCATCTGCGCGGCTGCGTCCTGCACCGAGCAGGCGCCGTCGGCGAAACCGGGCAGCTGCTGCACCGGCCGCGCGCGTCCCAGCTGGAGACCGCTGGCACCGATGCGCGTGGCCGGGAGACCTGCGGCTTCAAGCGCTGACAGATAAGCAGCGGCCGTCGATTTCTGGGTGTTGACGCGCAGGGTCATCGGCGCCTGTGTGTTGTCCGCATTCAGGATCCGCTGCCAGTCGCGGGGATGGTCGCGCTTGAGCTTCTCGATCCACCAGCGCGGATGGTTCCATTGCGCGACGGGTTCCTGGTCGGTGATGGCGACGAGTTCGTCGCGCTCGCGCAGGAACCGGCGCAGGCACGCGTTGATGAAGCTGGCCTGCGCCCGCGTGGCCGGGTTGCGCTTGGCCGCCTCGACGGCCTGGTCGACCAGCGTGAAGGGTTCGTAGGGTGCGCGCTCGGCATCCCAGGCGAGGCCCAGCGCGGTGCAGAGCAAGGCGTCGGGCAACGGCGGCGGCGTGCGCTTGGCCAGGTGGCGGCGCAGCGCCTCGGCGCGGCCGAGCCAGCGCAGCACCTGGAAGCCGAGCGCCTGCACGCCGGGCCGCAGCGCGGGCTCGACGGCCTCGAATGCAACGGAACCCGAGGTGCCGGCGCGGATCGACGCGAGCGCCCCCGCCGTCAGTTGCAGTTGGCGCCAGAGCGGTGGCTGCAGCGAGGGGGCGGCGTTGCCGGGGGAATCGGAAGGTAGTTCTGACAAGTTGGGGCGGATGGTAACGGGCGGGCCAAAGGCACTACGCCGTGCAATGTAAAGAAGGAAAAAGGCGCCCGTCAGCGCAGGGGCGCGGCCGGGCGCAGACGCACGGCCCATGCCACCAGCAGCGCGGGGAACTGGACGATCGCGTCGTTGTAGTGCCCCACCGCCAGGTTGAACTGGCTGCGTGCGATTTCCGCGGCGGCCGAAGGCTCGGGCCAGGCGATCGGCTCGGCCCCGGTCGATGGCGCCACGACGGCACTGGCGCCCGGCTGCGCCGGCACCGGCCGCGACAGCGTTCCGTCCGCCTCGAAGACCGTCACCGCATCCGGGTGCTGGCGCTGCCAGGCGGAAACCAGCACCTGCAGCGCGGTGCCCAGTGCAGCCATGCCGCCGGGATCGAGCGGATGCAGCCGCGTTGCGCCCAGCAAGGTGGCCAGCTGGGTGGTGGCCGCCTGCAGCGGCGCGATCGACGACAGCAGTTCCTGCGACGGCGGATTCGCCTGCGGCGCGGCGGTGATGCTGGCCTGGACGAAATCGAGCTGCTTGCCCAGCGCGGCGTCGAGCGTCGCGTAGGCCTGCAGAACGGCCGCGCGCAATCGCACCAGCCGGTTGTAGGCGCCGACGAACCAGAACAACAGCACCGCAATGACGATCCAGCTGGCCAGCGACTCGGGCAACACGCTCATCGGAAACGACACCTCATGGAAAGCACAAAGAAAAACGCCCCCCAACCGGGGGCGGTCGGGGGGCGTGGGGTACCGGTCATGGCCGGTGATGCTAGCCGGTTATTCGGTCGCGGCGCCTTCGCTGGCGTCGGCCGTGCTCGTCGCATCGCTCGAGGAACCTGCCAGTTCGGCGGCTTCGGATTCGGCGATGGCGCGGCGCTCGGCGTCGTCCATCGCGTCCTTGGCCCTGCGTGCCTGGTGGTACGCCATGCCGGTGCCTGCGGGAATCAGGCGGCCGACGATGACGTTTTCCTTCAGGCCGCGCAGCTCGTCGCGCTTGCCCATGATCGCGGCTTCGGTCAGCACGCGCGTCGTTTCCTGGAAGGAAGCGGCCGAGATGAACGAGTCGGTCGAGAGCGATGCCTTCGTGATACCCAGCAGCAGGTTCGTGAACGTCGCGGGGATCTTGCCTTCGGCGCGCAGGGCGTCGTTGGTGTTGAGCATTTCGCTGCGTTCGACCTGTTCGCCGGAGATGTAGTTCGTCTCGCCGATGTTGTCGACCACCACGCGGCGCAGCATCTGGCGAACGATCACCTCGATGTGCTTGTCGTTGATCTTCACACCCTGCAAGCGGTACACGTCCTGCACTTCGTCCACGATGTAGCGCGCGAGCTCTTCCGAACCCAGCAGGCGCAGGATGTCCTGCGGGTCCGCCGGACCGTCGACCACCGACTCGCCCTTGTTCACCACCTGGCCTTCGTGCACCAGGATGTTCTTTTCCTTGGGCACGAGGTCTTCGTAGACGCCGCCTTCGGGATCGGTGATCTGCAGGCGAATCTTGCCCTTGGTCTCTTTACCGAACGACACGGTACCGGTCATTTCGGCCAGCATGCCCTTGTCCTTGGGCGAACGGGCTTCGAAGAGCTCGGCCACACGCGGCAGACCGCCGGTGATGTCTCGCGTCTTCTGGCCTTCGACCGGGATACGGGCCAGCACTTCGCCGGGGCCCACGTCCTGGCCGTCGCGGATCTGAACCAGCGAGCCGATCGGGAAGCCGATCGTCACCGAGTGGTCGGTGCCCGGGATCTTCACTTCGGCGCCGGAGGCGTCGATGAGCTTCACCTGCGGGCGCACGACCTTGGCAGCGCCGCGGCGCTTCGGGTCGATCACGACCAGGGTCGACAGGCCGGTCACTTCGTCCACCTGCTTGGCAACCGTGAGGCCTTCCTCGACGTTCTCGAACTGCGTCTTGCCGGCGAACTCGGTGATGATCGGGCGCGTCAGCGGATCCCAGTTGGCAAGCACGTGGCCGGCCTTGATCTGCTGGTCGGCCTTGACGGCCAGGATCGCGCCGTACGGCACCTTGTGGCGTTCGCGCTCGCGGCCGTGTTCGTCATGAATGACGATCTCGCCCGAACGTGCAATCACCACCAGCTCGTTCTTGCTGTTGGTCACATAGCGCATCGTGGCGTTGAAGCCGATCACGCCGTTGGACTTGGCTTCGACGCTCGAGGCCACTGCCGCACGCGATGCCGCGCCACCGATGTGGAACGTACGCATCGTCAGCTGCGTGCCGGGTTCGCCGATCGACTGCGCCGCGATCACACCGACGGCTTCGCCGATGTTGATCAGGCCGCCGCGGCCCAGGTCGCGGCCGTAGCAGGTCGCGCAGATGCCGAAGCGGGTTTCGCAGGTCAGCGCGGTGCGAACCTTGACTTCGTCGACGCCCTGGGCTTCCAGGACTTCGATGTTGTCTTCGTCGAACATCTCGCCGGCCTTCAGCAGCACCGAACGGTTTTCCGGGTGCAGCACGTCGTCCGCAGCCGAGCGGCCCAGGATTCGGTCGCGCAGCGACTCGATCACTTCACCGCCTTCGACGATGGCGCGCATCAGGTAGCCGCCGTGCGTGCCGCAGTCCTGCTCGGTCACGACCAGGTCTTGCGTCACGTCGACCAGACGACGGGTGAGGTAACCCGAGTTGGCCGTCTTCAGCGCCGTGTCGGCCAGACCCTTTCGGGCACCGTGGGTGGAGATGAAGTACTCCAGCACGTTCAGGCCTTCGCGGAAGTTCGCGGTAATGGGCGTCTCGATGATCGAGCCGTCCGGCTTGGCCATCAGGCCCCGCATACCGGCCACCTGGCGAATCTGCGCTGCGGAACCGCGGGCGCCGGAGTCGGCCATCATGTAGATGGAGTTGAACGACTCCTGCTCCACGTCCTTGCCGTGGCGGTCGATGACGCGCTCCTTGGAGAGCTTGGACATCATGACCTTGGACACTTCGTCGCCGGCCTTGCCCCAGATGTCCACCACCTTGTTGTAGCGCTCGCCAGAGGTCACGAGACCGGAGACGTACTGCTGCTCGATCTCCTTCACTTCCTTGGCGGAACGCTCGATGATGCCGTGCTTCTCGGCGGGCACCAGCATGTCGTCGATCGCGATCGAGATACCGGCCTTGGTCGCCAGGCGGAAGCCGTTTTGCAGCAGCTTGTCGGCGAACACGACGGTCTCTTTCAGGCCGCACTTGCGGAACGAGACGTTGATGAGCTTGGAGATTTCCTTCTTCTTCAGCGCCTTGTTGATGTTCGAGAACGGCAGGCCCTTGGGCAGGATCTCGGACAGCAGTGCACGGCCCACGGTGGTGTCCACGAGCGAGGTCGACGGCGTGAACACGCCGGTTTCCTTGTCCTTGGTGTATTCCGTGATGCGGACAGCGATCTTGGCGGTGAGCACGACCACGTCGGCGTCCAGCGCGCGCTGGACTTCACCGATGTCGGAGAAGACCAGGCCCTCGCCCTTGGCGTTGATGCGGTCGCGGGTCGTGTAGTACAGACCCAGCACCACGTCCTGCGAAGGAACGATCGACGGTTCGCCCGAGGCCGGGAACAGCACGTTGTTGGAGGCCAGCATCAGCGTGCGGGCTTCCATCTGCGCTTCCACCGACAGCGGCACGTGAACGGCCATCTGGTCGCCGTCGAAGTCGGCGTTGAAGGCCGCGCAAACGAGCGGGTGCAGCTGGATCGCCTTGCCTTCGATCAGGATCGGCTCGAACGCCTGGATGCCCAAACGGTGCAGCGTAGGCGCACGGTTCAGCATGACCGGGTGTTCCTTGATCACTTCTTCCAGGATGTCCCAGACCACCGGCGTGCCCGATTCGACTTCCTTCTTGGCAGCCTTGATCGTGGTCGCGATGCCCATGGCTTCCAGGCGCGAGAAGATGAAGGGCTTGAAGAGTTCGAGCGCCATCAGCTTGGGCAGGCCGCACTGGTGCAGCTTGAGCGTCGGGCCCACCACGATGACCGAACGGCCCGAGTAGTCCACGCGCTTGCCCAGCAAGTTCTGGCGGAAACGACCGCTCTTGCCCTTGATCATGTCGGCCAGCGACTTGAGCGCGCGCTTGTTGGCGCCCGTCATGGCCTTGCCGCGGCGGCCGTTGTCCAGCAGCGAGTCGACAGCTTCCTGCAGCATCCGCTTTTCGTTGCGCGCGATGATTTCCGGAGCCTTCAGCTCCAGGAGGCGGCGCAGACGCGAATTGCGGTTGATGACGCGGCGGTACAGGTCGTTCAGGTCGGAGGTCGCGAAGCGGCCGCCGTCCAGCGGCACCAGCGGACGCAGGTCCGGCGGCAGCACGGGCAGCACGTCCAGCACCATCCACTGGGGCTTGATGCCCGACTTGCGGAAGGCTTCCAGCACCTTCAGGCGCTTGGAGTTCTTCTTGACCTTGACTTCGGAGCCGGTCAGGTCACCGCGCAGGCGCTCGATCTCGCTGTCCAGCTCGATGCCTTCCAGCAGGTCCTTGATGCCTTCGGCGCCCATCTTGGCGACGAATTCGTCGCCGTATTCCTTGCGCTTGGCGTCGTAGTCGTCCTCGGACATGATGCCGAACTTCTTCAGCGGGGTCATGCCGGGATCGGTGATCACGTAGGCTTCGAAGTACAGCACGCGTTCGATGTCGCGCAGCGTCATGTCCAGCACGAGGCCCAGGCGCGACGGCAGCGACTTCAGGAACCAGATGTGGGCGCAGGGCGCGGCCAGGTCGATGTGACCCATGCGCTCGCGACGCACCTTGGTCTGCGTGACTTCAACGCCGCACTTCTCGCAGATCACGCCGCGGTGCTTCAGGCGCTTGTACTTGCCGCACAGGCACTCGTAGTCCTTGATGGGGCCGAAGATCTTCGCGCAGAAGAGACCGTCGCGCTCGGGCTTGAACGTGCGGTAGTTGATCGTCTCGGGCTTCTTCACTTCACCGAAAGACCACGAGCGGATCTTCTCGGGCGAAGCCATGCCGATCTTGATGGCATCGAAATGCTCATCGGGCGTGAATTGCTTGAACAGGTCGAGTAGCGATTTCATAAGACTCTTTCCCTTTTCAAATTAAGAACGCTCGAGCTCGATGTCGAGCCCCAGCGAACGAATTTCCTTGACCAGCACGTTGAACGATTCCGGCATGCCGGCTTCGATCGAGTGCTCGCCCTTGACGATGCTTTCGTACACCTTGGTACGGCCTTGCACGTCGTCGGACTTCACGGTCAGCATTTCCTGCAGGACGTAGGCGGCGCCATAGGCTTCCAGCGCCCACACTTCCATTTCCCCGAAACGCTGGCCGCCGAACTGCGCCTTGCCGCCCAGCGGTTGCTGCGTGACGAGCGAGTACGGGCCGGTCGAGCGGGCGTGCATCTTGTCGTCGACCAAGTGATGCAGCTTCAAGAAGTGCATGTAGCCGATGGTGACGGGACGCTCGAACTGGTCGCCGGTGCGGCCGTCGTACAGGTACGCCTGGGTGCGCGTATCGGTCAGGCCCTTGAGCTTGGCGATGTCGTCCGGGTAGGCGAGCTTGAGCATGCCGCGGATTTCTTCTTCCGAGGCGCCGTCGAACACCGGCGTGGCGAAGGTCGCGCCGGTTTGCAGGTTGGCGGCCATGGCGAGCACGTCGGTGTCGCTCAGCTGAGCCAGGTCTTCCGGACGGCCCGAGCCGTTGTACAGCTGCTCCATGAACTTGCGCACTTCGGCCACCTTGGCCTCTTGCTGCAGCATGTCGCCGATGCGCTGGCCGATGCCCTTGCCGGCCCAGCCCAGATGCACTTCGAGCACCTGGCCCACGTTCATCCGCGAAGGCACGCCCAGCGGGTTCAGGCAGATGTCGCACGGCGTGCCGTCGGCCATGTGGGGCATGTCTTCGACCGGAACGATCTTGGACACCACACCCTTGTTGCCGTGACGGCCGGCCATCTTGTCGCCCGGTTGCAGGCGGCGCTTGACGGCCAGGTAGACCTTGACCATCTTGAGCACGCCCGCGGGCAGCTCGTCGCCCTGCGTGAGCTTCTTGCGCTTTTCTTCGAATGCGAGGTCGAAGCTGTGGCGCGTCTGCTCCAGCGAGTTCTTGATCGATTCGAGCTGCGTGGCCACTTCGTCGTCCGCCGGGCGGATGTCGAACCAGTGGAACTTCTCGACCGACGCGAGATAAGCCTTGTCCAGCTTGGTGCCCTTGGCCAGCTTGTTCGGGCCGCCATTGGCGACCTTGCCGGTCAAGAGCTTCTCGATACGGTCGAACGCGTCGGCTTCGACGATGCGAAGCTGGTCGTTCAGGTCGAGGCGGAAGCGCTTGAGTTCGTCGTCGATGATCTGCTGGGCGCGCTTGTCGCGCGTGATGCCTTCGCGGGTGAACACCTGCACGTCGATCACAGTGCCTTGCGAGCCCTGGTCCACGCGCAGCGAGGTGTCCTTCACGTCGGAAGCCTTCTCGCCGAAGATGGCGCGAAGCAGCTTCTCTTCAGGCGTGAGCGTGGTCTCGCCCTTCGGCGTGACCTTGCCCACCAGCGTGTCGCCCGGCTGGACTTCGGCGCCGACATAGATGATGCCGGACTCGTCCAGGCGGTTGAGCTGCTGCTCGGCCAGGTTCGGGATGTCGCGCGTGATTTCTTCGGCGCCCAGCTTCGTGTCGCGAGCCATCACCACCAGTTCCTCGATGTGGATCGAGGTGTAGCGGTCTTCGGCGACCACGCGTTCGGAGATCAGGATCGAGTCTTCGAAGTTGTAGCCGTTCCAGGGCATGAACGCGATCAGCATGTTCTGGCCGAGGGCCAGCTCGCCCAGGTCGGTCGATGCGCCGTCGGCGATCACGTCGCCCTTGGCGATCTTGTCGCCGCGCTTGACGATCGGACGCTGGTGGATGTTGGTGTTCTGGTTCGAACGCTGATACTTGATCAGGTTGTAGATGTCCACACCGACTTCACCGGCAGCCGCTTCGGCGTCGTTCACGCGCACCACGACGCGCGTTGCATCGACGTAGTCGACGATACCGCCGCGGGTGGCCGTGACCACGGTGCCCGAGTCGACCGCGGAGACGCGCTCGATACCGGTACCGACCATCGGCTTTTCGGGGCGCAGCACGGGCACGGCCTGACGCTGCATGTTGGCGCCCATCAGCGCGCGGTTCGCATCGTCGTGTTCCAGGAACGGCACGAGCGAGGCAGCCACCGACACGATCTGCGCGGGCGACACGTCCATGTACTGGATGCGTTCGGCACCGACCAGGATCGATTCGCCGGCTTCACGCGCCGAGACCAGGTCGCCGGTCAGCTTGCCGTCCTTGTCCAGGGTCGCATTGGCCTGGGCGATGACGTACTTGCCTTCCTCGATGGCCGAGAGGTAGTCGATCTCGTTGGTGACCTTGCTGTCGGCCACGCGACGGTACGGCGTCTCGATGAAGCCGTATTCGTTCAGGCGGGCGTACAGGGCCAGCGAGTTGATCAGGCCGATGTTCGGGCCTTCGGGCGTTTCGATCGGGCACACGCGGCCGTAATGGGTCACGTGCACGTCGCGCACTTCGAAGCCTGCACGTTCACGCGTCAGACCACCCGGGCCAAGGGCCGACACGCGGCGCTTGTGGGTGATTTCGGACAGCGGGTTCGTCTGGTCCATGAACTGCGACAGCTGCGACGCACCGAAGAATTCCTTCAGCGCGGCCGAGATCGGCTTGCTGTTGATCAGGTCATGCGGCATCAGCGGCTCTTGCTCCGCTTGACCCAGACGTTCCTTCACGGCCTTCTCGATACGTGCCAGGCCGGTGCGGTACTGGTTCTCGGCCAGTTCGCCGACGCAACGCACGCGGCGGTTGCCCAGGTGATCGATGTCGTCGACTTCGCCATTGCCGTTGCGCAGGTCAACGAGGATCTTGACCACAGCCAGGATGTCTTCGTTGGTCAGCACCATCGGGCCGGTGGATTCGTCGCGGCCGACCTTGGCGTTGAACTTCATGCGGCCCACGCGCGACAGGTCGTACGTGTCCGGGTTGTAGAACAGGCGCTGGAACAGGGCCTGCACTGCGTCTTCGGTCGGCGGCTCGCCGGGGCGCATCATGCGGTAGATGGCCACGCGCGCTGCGAATTCGTCGACGGTTTCGTCGATGCGCAGCGTCTGCGAGATGTACGCGCCCTGGTCCAGTTCGTTCGTGTAGATGACCTGGATGTCCTGCACGCCGGCCGTGCGCAGCTTCTTGAGCAGCGCTTCGGTCAGTTCGTCGTTGGCCTTGGCCAGGATTTCGCCGGAGTCGGCGTCCACGATGTTGCGGGCGATGACGCGGCCGACCAGGAAGTCTTCCGGCACGCTGATGTGCGTGGTGTTCGACTGTTCCAGTTCACGCGTGTGGCGCGCGGTGACGCGCTTGTCCTTGGCGACCACGACCTTGCCCGACTTGTCGGTGATGTCGAAGCGCGCGACTTCGCCGCGCAGGCGCTCGGAGACGAACTCCATCTGCGCGCCGCTGTCCATCAGGCGGAAGTTGTCGTTCACGAAGAAGTTCGCGAGGATCGATTCCGGGTTCAGGCCGATGGCCTTCAGCAGGATCGTGACCGGCATCTTGCGGCGACGGTCCACGCGGAAGTACAGCATGTCCTTGGGGTCGAACTCGAAGTCGAGCCACGAACCGCGGTAAGGAATCACGCGGGCCGAGAACAGGAGCTTGCCCGAGCTGTGCGTCTTGCCCTTGTCGTGTTCGAAGAACACGCCGGGGGAGCGATGCAGCTGGGACACGATCACGCGCTCGGTGCCGTTGATGATGAACGAACCCTTTTCGGTCATGAGCGGCACTTCGCCCATGTAGACCTCTTGTTCCTTCACTTCCTTGACCACCTTGGACTGCGACGTCGACGACTCGCGGTCATAGATGATCAGCTGCACCTTGGCGCGCACTGCCGAGGCGAAGGTCAGACCGCGGGTCTGGCATTCACGCACGTCGAAAGCCGGTTTCGCGAGGTTGTACTCGAGGAACTTCATCTCGACAAAACCGTTGTGCGAGACGATCGGGAAGGCAGCATCGAACGCGGCCTGCAGGCCTTCGACGGTGCGTTGTTTGGGGGCGATGCCGGCTTGCAGGAACGCGGTGTACGCGTCTTTCTGCATCTGCAGCAGGTAGGGGATTTCGACGACGCTGTCGCGGTTACCGAAACTTTTTCGGATGCGCTTGCGTTCGGTGTAACTGTACGCGGACGATTGGGCCATGAGAGCTCCGGAGCTTGAGATCTTCAGCGACTTGTCAGCAATGCCGGGCGAACGGCACCACTGCTTGGCGGCTGGCCACTACCAGCCGTTGGCGGACAGCGATGCGTTGCACATCGCCCGAACCAAGGGGTCTTCTGCAGTCGGGGTCAGAAGACACTCAAAAATCGCCGGTATCTGGCCATTTTTGGGTGCGCTCTGAAAGCGGCAAAGGCTGGAGGGCCTTTTCAGGCACCTCCAGCCCTCTAGGGGGTCTGAATTACTTCAGTTCCACCTTGGCGCCGGCTTCTTCCAGCTTCTTCTTTGCGGCTTCAGCGTCAGCCTTGGACAGGGCTTCCTTGACAGCCTTGGGAGCGGCTTCCACCAGGTCCTTGGCTTCCTTGAGGCCCAGGCCGGTGATTTCGCGCACAGCCTTGATGACCGAAACCTTGTTCGCGCCGACTTCGGTCAGCATGACGTTGAATTCGGTTTGTTCTTCGGCCACTGCGGCGGCGGGGCCGGCAGCTGCGGGACCTGCCATGGCGGCAGCGCTCACGCCAAACTTCTCTTCGATGGCTTTCACCAGTTCGTTGAGTTCCAGGACCGTCATGCCGTCGAGCGCGGTCAGAAATGCGTCTTTATCGAATGCCATTTTTGTTTCCTAACAATTGGGTTGAATATTTCAAACGCAAGCCGGCTTATGCGGGCTGCGCCTCGGCTTCTGCCGGTGCATCGGCTGCGGGTGCTGCTGCGCCTTCCCCACGCTTCGCGGCCAGCGCCGCGAGAACGCGTGCCGTACGGGAAATGGGGGATTGCATCAAGCCCAGCAACTGCGCCAGCAACACTTCCTTCGAAGGGATGCTTGCGAGCTGCTTCACGCCGTTCACGTCCAGGACCTTGCCGCCAAACGCACCACCGCGAATCACCAACTTGTCGTTGGTCTTCGCGAAGTCGGCCACCACCTTGGCGGCGGCCACTGCGTCTTCGGAAAAGCCGTAGATCAGCGGGCCGGTCATCTGGTCGCCAATGACTTCGAATGCGCTACCAGCAACAGCACGGCGTGCCAGCGTGTTCTTGAACACGCTGAGAGTCACACCCTTGCTGCGTGCTTCGGTACGCAGTTTGGTCATATCGGCAACCGTGATGCCACGGTATTCCGCCAGCACGAGCGTTTGAGCTTTTGCGGCGAGGCTGGTCACATCACTGATGACCGCTTCTTTCTCACTGCGATTCAGACTCAAGGTCTACTCCTTTTAATGCGACCTTCGGCCGGGGCCTCGGATCGCGCTTCATGCAGCGACCAACTGTTTCGGAACAAAAATCAAATTCCTTGCAGTGGGGTCGCCATCTGCGCTGATTGCCGGACAAAAGGTCCGGCGATTAAGTGCAGGCACCCTGCACACCAGCGGTCTTGGATGGCTCGTGGCAACCGGAGCTGCCGCGACCCACCACATTCGCCCTGCCCTTTCGGGCAAGGCCAATCTCTCTTAGCTCGCCGAGATGGTTTGCGTGTCCACGCGGACACCCAGACCCATGGTCGACGAAACTGCCACCTTGCGCAGGAACACGCCCTTGCTGGTGGCCGGCTTGGCCTTGACCAGCGCGTCGATCAGCGCAACCAGATTGCCTTGCAGCTTGTCGGTGTCGAACGAACGACGGCCGATCGTGCCGTGGATGATGCCGGCCTTGTCGACGCGGAACTGGACCTGGCCAGCCTTGGCGTTCTTCACAGCCGTGGCGACGTCCGGGGTCACCGTGCCAACCTTGGGGTTGGGCATCAGGCCGCGCGGGCCGAGGATCTGACCGAGCGTACCGACAACGCGCATGGCGTCAGGGGCAGCGATCACGACGTCGAAAGGCATGTCGCCAGCCTTGACCATGGCAGCCAGGTCGTCCATGCCGACGATGTCGGCGCCGGCGGCCTTGGCTTCTTCAGCCTTGGCGCCTTGGGCGAACACGGCGACGCGCTTGGTCTTGCCGGTGCCGTTGGGCAGCACAACGGCGCCACGCACGACCTGGTCCGACTTCTTCGCGTCGATGCCCAGCTGCACAGCCACGTCGATCGATTCGTCGAACTTGGCGGTGGCGGCTTCCTTGACGAGCCCGATGGCTTCAGCGAGGGCGTACAGCTTGTTGCTGTCGACCTTGCCTTCGAAGGACTTCTGCTTCTTGGTGATCTTGGACATTTACACGCCCTCCACATTCACGCCCATCGAACGGGCAGAGCCGGCGATGGTGCGAACTGCTGCGTCGAGGTCGGCGGCAGTCAGGTCCTTCATCTTGGCCTTGGCGATCTCTTCGAGCTGTGCGCGCGTGATCTTGCCGACCTTGTCCAGGTGCGGACGGGCCGAGCCCTTGTCCAGCTTGATGGCCTTCTTGATCAAGGTGATCGCCGGGGGCGTCTTGATGATGAAGGTGAAGCTCTTGTCAGCGAACGCGGTGATGACCACCGGCAGCGGCAGACCCGGCTCGACGCCTTGGGTTTGCGCGTTGAACGCCTTGCAGAACTCCATGATGTTCAAACCACGCTGGCCCAGTGCGGGACCGATGGGTGGTGACGGGTTGGCCTTACCAGCTGGTACTTGCAGCTTGATGAAGCCGACGATTTTTTTCGCCATGCTTTGCTCCTTGCGGGTGATATCGCCTTGGCTTTCGCCGCGGCTCCCCGGGGTTTAACGACTCTTCGATCAAGGCCGCGCGCCGAGTCGGACAGCGCGCAGCCGGAATTGGTTCAAGCCTTTCGGCTCGAGGCTCAGGTTTTTTCGACCTGGCTGAATTCGAGCTCGACGGGTGTGGAGCGGCCGAAAATCATGACCGACACGCTGACCTTGCTCTTCTCGTAGTTGACGTCTTCCACCGTGCCATTGAAGTCGGTGAACGGGCCTTCCTTGACACGCACGAACTCACCCACGGTGAACTCGACCTTGTGACGCGGCTTCTCGGTGCCCTGCTGCATCTGGCTGACGATGTCCTCGACCTCTTTCTGCGAGATCGGGGCCGGACGGTTCTTGGCGCCGCCCACGAAACCCGTCACCTTGTTGGTGTGCTTCACCAGGTGCCAGCTCTCGTCGTTCATGATCATTTCGACCAGCACGTACCCCGGGAAGAAGCGACGCTCGGTCGTGCGCTTCTGGCCGTTCTTGATCTCGACCACTTCTTCGGTCGGGACCAGGATGCGGCCGAACTTGTCCTGCATGCCGGCGCGGTTGATGCGCTCGGTGATGTTGCGCTCGACGGCCTTCTCCATGCCCGAATAGGCATGCACCACGTACCAACGCAGATCGGTGTTGGCGGCGGGAGCCAGCACGGAGGTGTTTTCTTCCTCCGGCGTGCTCGGCGTGGTTTCAACTGCGTCGTCGGTCATTTATTTTCTCCAGCCCAGAATGAGGTCGAAAAACACCCATTCGAGCGTCTTGTCGGTGAGCCAGAGGAAGACGGACATGATCGCCACGAAGGCGAACACGTAAGCCGTCATCTGCATCGCTTCCTTGCGGGTCGGCCAGACGACCTTCTTGACCTCGCGCCACGAGTCGCGGCCAAAGGCCCACAACTGACGGCCATTCTCCGAACTGCCGAAGGCACCCACGGCCGCGGCCAGGCCGACCAGCAGCGCAGCCCATTGCACCAGCGAGCCTTGGCGCGAGAGCAGATAGAACGCCACGATGGCGCCCACTGCCAGCACCACGGCCGCGGCCAATTTGGCCTTGTCGGCGCCCGTGCTCACGGTTTCGATTTGAGAAGTGGCCATGTTTGGCTGATTTCCTGTGGCCTTTCGGCCTTCAATTCAATGCGTCTCTTGAGACGCCGAAGCCCGTCGGGACACGACGGGCTTTTTTCGGAGTGCCACCTAGGTGGCAGGGGCAGTAGGAATCGAACCTACAACCTTCGGTTTTGGAGACCGACGCTCTGCCAATTGAGCTATACCCCTCCGGTACTCTTTTCGCTCGGCTTAGATGTCGAGGATCTTTGCCACGACGCCCGAACCCACGGTGCGGCCGCCTTCACGAATGGCGAAGCGCAGGCCTTCTTCCATCGCGATAGGGTTGATCAGCTTCACGGTGATGCTGACGTTGTCGCCAGGCATGACCATTTCCTTGTCCTTGGGCAACTCGATCGCGCCGGTCACGTCCGTCGTGCGGAAGTAGAACTGCGGACGGTAGTTGTTGAAGAACGGCGTGTGACGGCCACCTTCGTCCTTGGACAGCACATACACCTCGGCGGTGAAGTGCACGTGCGGCTTGATCGAGCCGGGCTTGCACAGCACTTGGCCGCGCTCGACTTCTTCGCGCTTGGTGCCGCGCAGCAGCACGCCGACGTTGTCGCCAGCTTGACCTTGGTCCAGGAGCTTGCGGAACATTTCCACGCCGGTGCAGGTGGTCTTG
>NZ_FOXJ01000008.1 GCF_900115685.1 Variovorax sp. 770b2
TTCTGGAAACAAGCAATTTAATTTAAACGCCCACACTTATCGGTTGTTGGAAGAAGTCGAAATCTTCATTGATTCTCGATTGGGTCTGTAGCTCAGCTGGTTAGAGCACCGTCTTGATAAGGCGGGGGTCGTTGGTTCGAGCCCAACTAGACCCACCAAATCTTCTGATTTCTCGTGTGAGAGTTTTGGGGGATTAGCTCAGCTGGGAGAGCACCTGCTTTGCAAGCAGGGGGTCGTCGGTTCGATCCCGTCATCCTCCACCAATAAATCGATACTTAAATTCAACACCAAAGCGGCTTTGTGCGTGAGCATGAGGCTTCTTTGTTGTTGATCGAGATCTCTTGATCAATCGGCTGTTCTTTAAAAATTCATAGAGTCGAATCAGCGTTGCTGATGGAAACTGCACATTCGTAAAGGTTTAGTGCAGACCGTGCCATCAGCAACATAGAATTTTTGATTGCGTCAAAAGAAACTTCAATTTCGAGTCAAATCGAATTTTGAATGTAACGGCATAACGCGTCAGGTGAGAGACCTGACATATTCCTTGAAATGATTTTGTGTTTCGCCGGAGCAATCCAGTGAGACGTCAAAGTTATAGGGTCAAGTGAATAAGAGCACGTGGTGGATGCCTTGGCAATGATAGGCGACGAAGGACGTGATAGCCTGCGATAAGCTTCGGGGAGCTGGCAAATTAGCTTTGATCCGGAGATTTCCGAATGGGGAAACCCACCGAAAGGTATCGCATAGTGAATACATAGCTATGCGAGGCGAACCGGGTGAACTGAAACATCTCAGTAGCTCGAGGAAAAGACATCAACCGAGATTCCGAAAGTAGTGGCGAGCGAAATCGGAAGAGCCTGTTAGTGATAGCACAAGACATAACGGAACAGTTTGGAAAGACTGGCCATAGCGGGTGATAGCCCCGTACGTGAAATGACCTGTGTGGTACTAAGCTAACGACAAGTAGGGCGGGACACGAGAAATCCTGTCTGAATATGGGGGGACCATCCTCCAAGGCTAAATACTCATCATTGACCGATAGTGAACTAGTACCGTGAGGGAAAGGCGAAAAGAACCCCGGGAGGGGAGTGAAATAGATCCTGAAACCGCGTGCTTACAAAAAGTAGGAGCCTCGTAAGGGGTGACTGCGTACCTTTTGTATAATGGGTCAGCGACTTACATTCAGTGGCAAGGTTAACCGAATAGGGAAGCCGTAGAGAAATCGAGTCCGAATAGGGCGATCAGTCGCTGGGTGTAGACCCGAAACCAAGTGATCTATCCATGGCCAGGATGAAGGTGCCGTAACAGGTACTGGAGGTCCGAACCGACTAGTGTTGCAAAACTAGCGGATGAGCTGTGGATAGGGGTGAAAGGCTAAACAAACTTGGAAATAGCTGGTTCTCTCCGAAAACTATTTAGGTAGTGCCTCAAGTATTACCATCGGGGGTAGAGCACTGTTTTGGCTAGGGGGTCATGGCGACTTACCAAACCAAGGCAAACTCCGAATACCGATGAGTACAGCTTGGGAGACAGAGCACCGGGTGCTAACGTCCGGACTCAAGAGGGAAACAACCCAGACCGCCAGCTAAGGTCCCTAAAATTGGCTAAGTGGGAAACGAAGTGGGAAGGCTAAAACAGTCAGGATGTTGGCTTAGAAGCAGCCATCATTTAAAGAAAGCGTAATAGCTCACTGATCGAGTCGTCCTGCGCGGAAGATGTAACGGGGCTAAGCCAGTTACCGAAGCTGCGGATTTGCAATTTATTGCAAGTGGTAGGAGAGCGTTCTGTAAGCCTGTGAAGGTGCGTTGTAAAGCGTGCTGGAGGTATCAGAAGTGCGAATGCTGACATGAGTAGCGTTAAAGGGGGTGAAAAGCCCCCTCGCCGTAAGCGCAAGGTTTTCTACGCAACGTTCATCGGCGTAGAGTGAGTCGGCCCCTAAGGCGAGGCAGAGATGCGTAGCTGATGGGAAACAGGTCAATATTCCTGTACCGTTATATAGTGCGATGTGGGGACGGATCTTAATAGGTCATCCAGTTATTGGATTATTCTGGTTTAGTTGGATGTAGGCGTGCATTAGGCAAATCCGGTGCACATATACCGAGGCCAACGATCGAGCGGACTTGTCCGTGAAGTGACTGAACGAGGTTCCAGGAAAAGCCACTAAGCTTCAGCTATATACGACCGTACCGCAAACCGACACTGGTGCGCGAGATGAGTATTCTAAGGCGCTTGAGAGAACTCAGGAGAAGGAACTCGGCAAATTGACACCGTAACTTCGGAAGAAGGTGTGCCCTATTAGTGTGTAGTGAACAACGAAGCATGAATGGGTTGCAAAAAATCGGTGGCTGCGACTGTTTATTAAAAACACAGCACTCTGCAAACACGAAAGTGGACGTATAGGGTGTGACGCCTGCCCGGTGCTGGAAGATTAAATGATGGGGTGCAAGCTCTTGATTGAAGTCCCAGTAAACGGCGGCCGTAACTATAACGGTCCTAAGGTAGCGAAATTCCTTGTCGGGTAAGTTCCGACCTGCACGAATGGCGTAACGATGGCCACACTGTCTCCTCCTGAGACTCAGCGAAGTTGAAATGTTTGTGATGATGCAATCTCCCCGCGGAAAGACGGAAAGACCCCATGAACCTTTACTGTAGCTTTGTATTGGACTTTGAACAGATCTGTGTAGGATAGGTGGGAGGCTTTGAAGCAGGGTCGCTAGATCTTGTGGAGCCAACGTTGAAATACCACCCTGGTGTGTTTGAGGTTCTAACCTAGGTCCATTATCTGGATCGGGGACAGTGCATGGTAGGCAGTTTGACTGGGGCGGTCTCCTCCCAAAGCGTAACGGAGGAGTTCGAAGGTACGCTAGTTACGGTCGGACATCGTGACGATAGTGCAATGGCATAAGCGTGCTTAACTGCGAGACTGACAAGTCGAGCAGATGCGAAAGCAGGACATAGTGATCCGGTGGTTCTGTATGGAAGGGCCATCGCTCAACGGATAAAAGGTACTCTGGGGATAACAGGCTGATACCGCCCAAGAGTTCATATCGACGGCGGTGTTTGGCACCTCGATGTCGGCTCATCTCATCCTGGGGCTGTAGCCGGTCCCAAGGGTATGGCTGTTCGCCATTTAAAGAGGTACGTGAGCTGGGTTTAAAACGTCGTGAGACAGTTTGGTCCCTATCTTCCGTGGGCGCTGCAGATTTGAGGAAGCCTGCTCCTAGTACGAGAGGACCGGAGTGGACACACCTCTGGTGTATCGGTTGTCACGCCAGTGGCATTGCCGAGTAGCTAAGTGTGGAAGAGATAACCGCTGAAAGCATCTAAGCGGGAAACTCGTTTCAAGATGAGATCTGCCGGGGCCTTGAGCCCCCTAAAGAGTCGTTCAAGACCAGGACGTTGATAGGTCAGGTGTGGAAGCGCAGTAATGCGTTAAGCTAACTGATACTAATTGCTCGTGAGGCTTGACCCTATAACTTTGATCAAAATACAGATCAAGGTGTTATGCCAAGTTGACGCATTCAAAATACATTCAAGCCAGTGCAAGACAATTGCATGCTGATTCCAAACTCTATGAATTCGTCTGATTGATCGCGTGATCAACCAGACAACCCTTTATGCCTGATGACCATAGCGAGTTGGTACCACTCCTTCCCATCCCGAACAGGACAGTGAAACGACTCAGCGCCGATGATAGTGCGGGTTCCCGTGTGAAAGTAGGTCATCGTCAGGCTCTTACAGCCCAGAAAACCTCAGTCAGCAATGACTGGGGTTTTTTGCTTTGGGAACACCAAAGACCGGAGAAGAAAAAAGCGCGTACATCTCGATGGCGCGCTTTTCTTATTCCTTGATGGACAGGATTCAGGTATTGCGGATGCCCAAAGAATCCATTTCCGCCGCACCTGCGGCAATCAATTCAGCCAAGATATTCCCGGTCAATTGATTCAACTCCTCGTCCGCAAAGAAACGAAGACGAATAGCGTCCAAGTACGGCGTACCTCGCAGCCATGCCGACCAGTCCTCGAGAGCAATGTGCTGCACTTCCAGCAGCTTGAACTTCATCAACACCTTGATCGCATGCCGCGCATGCTTCACCGGATCGCGCTGCAGCCCAGCAAGACGACGACGCGCAGTGATCAATGCGCCGTCGACGTCACTGAACACACGACCGTGACCAGGAACCACCTGCAGCGGTGACAGCTCCTCGATGCGATCCAGCGTCGCAGCGATCTCACCGAAAGAAGGCTCCCCCGCCAGTTCGGGAAATGCAACACCAAAACCGTTCTCCCACAGCGCGTCCGCGGAAATCAGCGTCCGCGAGGCCGGATCGAACAGGATGATCGAATGCGGATCATGGCCAGGCGCGCCGTGGACTTCCCACGCACTCCCACCAAGCCGGCATTCCGTTCCAGGTTGCAGCAATCCGTCGAATCGAAAACGAGGGCAAATCTGCCCCGTCGCAAGAAAACTCAGGCCGCCCTCGTCCCATCGTTCCACCAGCGCCGCTTCCCCTGGGGGAATATCCGTTCGAAGTGCCGGATAGCGCTGCTGCAACGCGGCGTTCCCACCGCAATGGTCGCTGTGCAGATGCGTATTCAGCACCCGGTCCAGCGGCCGGGCGCCCAGCGCCGACTCCACCAGCGCCAGCGTCTGCTCGGCATGCGTGGCATAGCCGGTGTCGACCAGCGCGGTCTCGTCCGCCCCGACGAACAGGATGTTGTTCGACGACAGCCACCCCCGCTCGAACACGACGACATTCGCCGGCAAGCCGGCGCGCGCCGCGGCGTTGCTCATTCAGGCGCCTGCGCTGGTGCGAAGTTCGCGCCGCAGGATCTTCCCGACATTTGTCTTGGGCAAGGAATCGCGAAACTCGATGTGCTTCGGCCGCTTGTAGCCCGTGAGTTGCCCGCTGCAGTACTGCAGCACTGCGTCTTCGGTCAGGTTCGGATCCCTGCGCACCACGAAGACCTTGATCGCCTCGCCCTGTTTCTCGTCGGGTACGCCCACCGCCGCGCATTCGACGACCCCGGGGCACAGCGAAATCACGTTTTCCAACTCGTTCGGGAACACGTTGAAGCCGCTCACCAGGATCATGTCCTTCTTGCGATCGACGATGCGGCTGTAGCCATCTTCCTGCATCACGGCGATATCGCCCGTCCGCATGAAGCCATCGGCGGTGAACGCGGCCGCGGTCTCGGCGGGCTGGTTGTAGTAGCCCGTCATCACGTTGGGGCCCTTGATGCAGAGCTCGCCGGACTGTCCGACGGGCATCGAATTGCCATCGTCGTCCTTGATCGCGATCTCGATGCTCGGCAACGGCAGCCCGATCGTGCCGGTGAACTTCGTGTTCGACACCGGATTGTTGGTGCCGATCGCGCAGGTCTCGCTCATGCCCCAGCCTTCGATCATCGGGCAGCCGGTCGCCTCGAACCACTTGCGCGCCGTGCCTTCCGACGCCGCCATGCCCCCGGCCTGCGAGACGAACAGCGTCGAGAAATCGATCGACTTGAACTCCGGATGCATCAGCAGCGCATTGAACAGCGTGTTCACCGCCGGCAGCATGTGGAACGGCCGCTTCTTGAGCACCGCGATGAATTTGTCGAAGTCGCGCGGATTCGGAATCAGCGTCATGTGCGAGCCCTGCCGGATCACCAAGAGGCACAGCGTCAGCGCGAAGATGTGATACAGCGGCAGCGCCGCGATGCTGTTGACCTTCGCGAGGTCACCCGCGCGAGACAGCGCCGGCGTGAACCAGGCCTCGGCCTGCAGCGTCGCCGCGGCGATGTTGCGATGCGTGAGCACCGCGCCCTTCGACAATCCGGTCGTGCCGCCTGTGTACTGCAGGAAGGCGATCGAATCGAGCGTGCTCTGGTCAGGCCCGAGCGTGCGCCCGCGTCCTTCGGAGATCGCCTGCGTGAACGGCGTCACCGTGCGCCCGTCGCTCAGCGGCAGTTTGTAGGGCGGCACCATCTTCGCCAGGTGGCGCACGGCCAGCGTGATCCACGCGCCGTACAGGCCACCGAGCAGATCGCCCATCGAGGTCATCACCACGTGCTTCACGGGCGTGCGCTCGATCACCTGCTCCAGCGTGGAGGCGAAGTTCTCGAGGATGACGATCGCCGTCGCGCCCGAGTCCTTGAGCTGGTGCTCCAGCTCGCGCGCGGTATAGAGCGGGTTCACGTTCACGCAGGTGTACCCCGCGCGCAGCACGCCGCACATCGTCACTGCGAACTGCGGGATGTTGGGCAGCATGATGGCCACCCGCGCGCCGGGCTCCAGTCCCTTCGACTGCAGCCAGGCGCCCAGCGCCTTCGACAGCACGTCGAGTTCGCCGTAGTTCATCCAGCGCTCCATGCAGACCGAGAACGGCCGGTCCTTGTAGCGACCGAACGCCTCCTCGAACATGTGGGGCAGTGACCGGTATTGCTCGGGATTGATTTCCTCGGGCACGCCGGCCGGATAGTTCTGTCGCGCGGATGTCTGCATGCAAGCTCCTTTGGCGCGGATTGTGGGAGCGAGGCGCTCCCAGCCGCCAGCGGGCTTGTCCTAGGGTGCCTGCGCGCGCTGTCGCGCAGGCGATAGATAGAGACCGTGCGATCAGGCCTTGCCGGTCTCGCCCGGCAGCAGCACGCCGGGCTCGATGTCGGCCTGGACCTGGAGCGCCTCGTAGATCGGCGTGAAGTCCGGCGCCGTGAGATCGAAGAGCTGCGCGAAGTCTTCGATGACGAAGTAGTTGCTCTGGTAGGTGTCGATCTTGTAGCGCGTGCGCATGGCGCGCAGCAGATCGAGCGGCAGCCGGCGCGGCTCATCGCTGAGCACGGCGTGCTTGAGCTCGCCCACCGAGCTCAGGATGCCGGCGCCGTACGCGCGAAGGCCCCCCGGCTGGCGGATCAGGCCGAACTCCACCGTGTACCAGTAAAGCCGCGAGAGCTTCTCGCCCGCGCCCAGCTCGTGCGCCTTGATGCCGCCCGCGCCATAGCGCTGCACGTAGTCGGCGAAGGTCGGGTCGAACAGCATCGGCACGTGGCCGAAGAGGTCGTGGAACACATCGGGCTCGACGATGTAGTTGAACTCCTCGGGCTTGCGGATCCAGTCCGTCACCGGAAATTTGCGGTTCGCGAGCAGCGTGAAGAAGGGCAGTTCCGGAATGAGCCCCGGCACTGCGACGATTTCCCAGCCCGTGGCCTTGTGAAGCCGCTCGTTGATTTCGTCGAAGTGCGGGATGCGGTCTTTCACGCCCAGCGAGGGCAGCGCGTTGATGAAGGCATCGCAGGCCAGGCCCGGCAGCTGCGCGGCCTGCCGCTCGTAGAGCCGCCTGTAGGTGTCGTGGTCGGCCGCCGTGTAGCTGGCCCAGTCCTGTGGGCAGGTGTAGTCGGCTTGCACCGAGCCGCCGCGCGAGTAGTCGCCGCGCGGCGGGCGATCGGATGCGCCATAGACGGCGGGAATGACAACGGCGGCAGGGGAATCCATGGGAAGTCGTGTTTCTCGGTTTATTTGAGCCAGCGGTCCATCGTGCGCTGGAAGTCGCCGCCGGCCTGCTGCAGGTGCAGCCACTGGTCGACGTACGACTTGAAGGCCACGTCGTCGCGCGGCAGCATCCAGGCCATCTCGCCGTACTGCAGCGGCTTGTCGGGGTTCACTGCGCACAGGCCCGGCTTGAGCTTCTGCTGGGTGATGGCCTCGGCCGCCTCGGTGACGAACACGTCGGCGCGGTTGGCCAGGATCTCGTCGAAGATCGTCACGTTCTCGCCGTGCAGCGTGAGCTTGGCCTGCTTGAAGTTGGTCCGGGCGAAGCGCTCGTTGCTGCCACCCGGATTGAAGATGACGCGCGTGGAAGGCTGGTCGATGGCCGCGACGCTCTGGTACCTGGCCACGTCGGCGCAGCGCGCGATCGGCGTCTTGCCGTTGACCATGTAGGGCGCGCTGAAGAAGGCGCGCTTTTGCCGGTCGGTGGTGACCGACACGCCGCCCACCGCGATGTCGCACTTGCCCGCTGCAAGGTCCGGCAGCAGGTTGGCCCAGGTGGTCTTGACCCACTCCGGCTTGGCGCCCAGGCTCGCGCTGAAGCCCGTCATCAAGTCGACGTCGATGCCTTCGAACGAGGCATCGGTCTTCTGGAAGCTGAAGGGCTTGTAGTCGCCCGGGGTGCAGATGCGCAGCACCGCGGCTTTCTGCACCGCGTCCAGGTGCGAGGCAGCCGCGGGCGTTGCCGCCGGCGCCATCGCGCAACCCGAGAGAACGGCGGCAGCCGCCGCGATGAAGGTCAAACCGATCGAAGACTTGCTGCTGCGCATGCGAACTCCTGGGCAATGAGGGCGGTTGAAGGGGCCCTTATTTTGCGGCGGTCAGCACGCCGCGGCGCATCTGGTCGAGCTCGATGCTCTCGAACAGCGCCTTGAAGTTGCCGTTGCCGAAGCCGTCGTCGCCCTTGCGCTGGATGAACTCGAAGAAGATCGGGCCCAGCTGGTTCTCGCTGAAGATCTGCAGCAGCAGCGCGTCCTTCTTGCCGTCGATCAGGATCTTTCGCTTCTTCAGTTCGGCCACGCTCTCGCCATGCTCGGGAATGCGCTTGTCGACCAGTTCGTAGTACGTGTCGATGGTGTCCAGCAGCACGACGCCCTTGGCGCGCATCGCATCGACGGTGGCGTACAGGTCGTCCGAGCCCATCGCGATGTGCTGGATGCCTTCGCCCTTGTACATGTCCAGGTACTCCTGGATCTGGCCGGCCTGCTCCTTGCCCTCTTCGTTGATCGGGATGCGGATCTTGCCGCAGGGGCTGGTCATGGCCTTGCTCTTGACGCCCGTCACCTGGCCTTCGATGTCGAAGTACTTGATCTCGCGGAAGTTGAAGAGCTTCTCGTAGAAGCCGGCCCACACGTTCATGCGGCCGCGGTACACGTTGTGCGTCAGGTGGTCGACGTAGGTGAGGCCGTTGCCCACCGGCGACAGCGCCTGCTGCGGCGACACGCCCGGCAGCGCCTCGAAGTCGACGTCGTAGAAGCCGATGTTGCCGATGTCGCCCGGCTGCGCGCCGTTCTTGCCGGGCCAGCGGTCCACCAGGTAGATCAGGCTGTCGCCCACGCCCTTGATGGCGGGGATGTTCAGCTCGCCCGGGCCGGCCTTGTCGGCAAAGCCCCAGGCGCCCAGCGCGGTGGCGCGTTCGTAGGCCTGCTTGGCGTCCTCCACGCGGAAGGCAATGGCGCAGACGCTCGGGCCGTGCTCGCGCGCAAAGCGCTGCGCGAACGAATCGGGCTCGGCATTCAGGATGAAGTTGATCGTGCCCTGGCGGTACAGCAGCACGTTCTTGTGACGGTGCTTGGCCACGGCCGTGAAGCCCATGCGCTCGAACACCTTGCCCATGGCGACCGGGTCCGGCGCCGCGTACTCGATGAATTCGAAGCCGTCGGTGCCCATGGGGTTGTCCCAAGGGGTGAAGGCGGGTGCGTCGGCTTGGCTCATGTGCGGTCTCCAGAAAGTGGGGGATCGATAGGTAGAGATAGGCGAAAAACGCCAGTGCTGCAATGTAGGTTGGATGCTGCTCAAGTTTTCAGCGTTGTTGGGCGTGTTTGATGGCAAACGCGCAGTAAAACTGCAAAAATAGAGAAATGGAAGCACTCGACAAGATTGATAGGCTCATTTTGCGCACGCTGCAAGCAGACGGGCGCGCAACCTACGACCAACTGGCAGAGCAGGTCAGCCTCTCGCCGAGCGCCGTGCTGCGGCGGGTCAAGCGCCTGGAAGAGAGCGGGGTGATCGACCGCTACGTCGCCCTCGTGCGCCCCGAGGTGATCGGCCTGGGCCTGACCGCCTATCTCAACGTGCGGCTCGAAAAGCACACCGAGAGCCACAAGCGCAACCCGATGGACCTCTTTCGCGCCAGCGTGCAGACCTGGCCCGAGGTGGTCGAATGCGCGGCCCTCACGGGCGACATGGACTACCTGCTGCGCGTCGTGGTGGCCGACATGGCGCACTACAGCCGCTTCATCATGGACACCCTGCTCAAGCACCCCAGCGTGGAAGACTGCAAGACCAGCTTCGTGCTGGACCGTGTCAAGGCCACAACAGCTGTGCCCGTTTAACCACAAAGTGGTTGCGCGGGCGCCACGCGCTCTGGTAATGGGTCACGAATGTGTCTTGGAAGTGTCCTTGCGGGCTTGTTGATTAAGGGAAAACCCTTACATTCAAGCCATGCTTACCGCCAAGACCCTCCTCAAAGCGTCTCTAGGCCTCGGCTCTTTCCTGAAAGCGCCGATGGTTGAGACCCAGCCACGCGCTGTCTCGTCGCCCCAGCCCGTCATGGTGCCGATCCGCTCGATCGGCCCGCGCGAGCGGGAGCGCATCGCGCAGCACCTCTTGGCGCTGACCCCCCACGACCGGTACCTGCGCTTCGGCTACGCCGCGGCCGACGAGCAGATCCAGCGCTACGTCGACAGCCTGGATTTCGAGCGCGACGAGATGTTCGGCATCTACAACCGCCGCCTCGAGCTGATCGCGATGTCCCACCTGGCCTTCGCGCCCGGCGACCAGCACAGCGATTGCGCCGAATTCGGCGTCTCGGTCTCCGCACACGCCCGTGGCCGCGGCTACGGCGCCCGCCTCTTCGAGCGCGCGGTGGTGGTGGCCCGCAACGAAGGCGTGGGCATGCTCTTCATCCATGCGCTGAGCGAAAACGCCGCCATGCTCAAGATCGCCCGCAACGCCGGCGCCACCGTGGTGCGCAGCGGCGCCGAAGCCGAGGCGCATCTGCAACTGCCGGAGGCCACCTTCGACAGCCGCATGAGCGAAATCGCCCTGGAGCACTACGCCGCGGTCGACTTCGCCCTCAAGAGCCGCGCCAAGCAGTTCTGGGCCTTCCTTGCGAGCCTGCAGGAAGTGCGCAGCGGCATGAGAGACGCCCGCAGCAAATCTGCCCCCTGACTGTTGGCCCCGGGGCTTTTCACTTCGCTTCGCTGCGTGTATTCCGCCACCCCCGAGGGGAGACGCGACTCGCCTTGGCGGCTCGGCCGTGGCCGCCGGTGCTCTCCGCCGCGGGCGGAACCGGAGGTAGAGCGTGTCACACACAATCCGTTATCCTTGTCCCTCCTCAACTCCGCCCTCCCGCAGTGGCCGAACCTCACCCTGAACGCGCACCCGTAGAACGGGAAGACAAGCGCGGCTTCCTCCAGAAGCTTGCCGAATTCATCCACCCCGGTCCCGACTCGCGCGACGAGCTGATCGAAACCCTGGCGGACGCCGAGGACAACGAGGTGATCGGCGCCGAGTCGCGCGTGATGCTCGAAGGCGTGCTGCGCATGGCCGACATGACCGCCGGCGACGTGATGGTCGCCGCGCCGCGCATGGACGCCATCAACATCGACGCGCCCTTCGATGCGCTGCTGCACCTCATCATCGACACCGCGCACTCGCGCTTTCCGGTGTACGAGGGCGAAAAAGAAAACATCATCGGCATCCTGCTCGCGAAGGACCTGCTCAAGCTGCAGCGCGCGCCGGGCCTGAACATCCGCGCCTTGCTGCGCCCGGCCACCTTCGTGCCCGAGAGCAAGGGCCTGAACGACCTGCTGCGCGAATTCCGCGGCAACCGCAACCACCTGGCCATCGTCATCGACGAGTTCGGCCGCGTGGCCGGCCTCATCACCATCGAGGACGTGCTCGAGCAGATCGTGGGCGAGATCGAGGACGAGTTCGACATCGCCGAGGACGAGGGCGACATCTTCGGCCTGGCCGACCACACCTACCGCGTCTCGGGCGACACGCCTATCGAGCGCGTGGCCGAGGCTTTCGGCATCGTGTTCGACGAAGAGCAGCTGAGCGAAGACTTCGACACCATCGGCGGCCTCGTCGCCCACGAGATGGGCCACGTGCCCAAGCGCGGCGAGCACCATGCGATGGGCGGCTTCGACTTCGTGGTGCTGCACACCAAGGGCGGCGCGGTGCGCTGGTTCAAGGTGTCGCCGGCACGCGGCGGCGACGCGGCCGACTGATGCCGCTGCCTGAAGCAGCGACGGCGCGCGCCTTGCGCGCCTCCCCCGCGGTTGCCCGGTTTCGACTGCCCGGCCTCGCGCTGGCCGGACTGGCCCAGGCGCTGTCGATCGCGTGGCCGCTCGACGGTCGGCCGCTGTGGTGGCTTCAGCTTCTCTCGATGGGCGCGCTCGTCTGGCTGCTCGGCAGCCTGCGTGCCGAAGGCGCCGGCTGGCGCCGCGCCGGCCTTCATGCCTGGCTCTTCTCGACCACCTGGCTCACCGGCAGCTTCTGGTGGCTCTTCATCTCGATGCACACCTACGGCGGGCTGCCGGCGCCGCTGGCAGCCATCGCCGTGCTGGCGCTCGCTGCGGCACTGGGGCTGTACTACGCCGCGGCCGCCGCATGGTTCGTGGTGCGCGGCCCGAGGGGGCGCGTGACGGGGGCGCTGGTCTTCGCGGCGCTCTGGACGCTCGCCGAGCTCGTGCGCGGCAGCTGGTTCACCGGCTTTCCCTGGGGCGCGGGCGGCTATGCGCACGTCGAAGGGCCGCTGGCCGCGTGGGCGCCGTGGATCGGTGTCTACGGCATCGGCGCCGTCGCGGCACTGGTGATGGCGCTCATCGCGCTGGGCTCGCTCGCGCGCCGCGCCGAGCTCGTGCAGGGAGTGGTGCTGATCGCGCTCGTGTTCGCATTCCCGCACGTCGCACCGTCACTGCGCGGCGCCAGCACCGGCAGCCTCCAGGTCGCGCTCCTGCAGGGCAACATCCCGCAGGACGAGAAATTCATCCCCGGCGGCGGCATCGAAACCGCCCTGCGCTGGTACGGCGAACAACTGCGCGATGCCAAGGCCTCGCTCGTCGTCACGCCCGAAACCGCCGTGCCCCTGTTGCCGCAGCAGTTGCCGGCCGGCTACCTCGAGGCGATCCAGGCGCGCTACAGCAGCGGCACGCAGGCCGCCATCGTCGGCTTGCCGTTGGGCGGCCGCAGCGGCTACAGCAATGCAGTGCTCGGCTTCCAGCCCGGCGCCGCGCAGCCTTACAAGTACAGCAAGCACCACCTCGTGCCCTTCGGCGAGTTCATCCCGCCGGGCTTTCGCTGGTTCATCCAGATGATGAGCATCCCGCTCGGCGACTTCCAGCGCGGCGGCCTCGCGCAGGCGCCTTTCGTCTGGCAGGGCCAGCGCATCGCGCCGAACATCTGCTACGAAGACCTGTTCGGCGACGAGATCGGCGCGAACTTCCGCGGCGAGGCAACGGCGCCCACCATCCTGCTCAACGTGAGCAACATCGCGTGGTTCGGCGACTCGGTGGCCATCGACGAGCACCTGTCCATCTCGCGCATGCGCTCGCTCGAATTCGCGCGGCCGATGGTGCGCGCCACCAACACGGGCGCCACCGTCGTCATCGACGCCGAGGGCCGCGTGACGCACCAGTTGCCGCGCCTCACGCGCGGCGTGCTCCAAGCGCCGGTCGAAGGCCGCACCGGGCTCACGCCCTATGCGCGCTGGGTGGCGCCGTTCGGCCTGTGGCCGCTGTGGATCGCGATGCTCGCCATCGTCGGCATCGCCTTCGCGATGGGCCGCCGCCGGCGCTGAGCGCCTTCAGGCCGCTGGTTGTACCGGTTGTACCGGCTGCACCGGCCAGTCGCGCAGCTTGCCCGGGTTCAGCAAACCCATCGGATCGAAGCGCTTCTTCACCGCGATGATCTCGGGCGGCAGCGGCCCACCGGCCTTGCCGTCTTCCACGATGTTCACGTGCGGGTTGTTGATATGCACGTTGTGCGCGCGGTGGATGTCGATGATTTCCGCGAGCCGCTCCTCGGTGCTGAAGCGCACCAGCTGGAGCCCGCTGCACGTCATGAGCCCTGCGACGTTGCGGAGGAACTCGACGTGCATCATCACCTCGCCGCCCAGCAGCTTTTCCATCTCGACGATCTGCTCGACGTGCCTGCCGGGAACGAACCCGCTCTGCAGGTAGGTCAGCGTCGGGTCAACCTTCAGCGCATGCAGCGTCGTGTGGTTCCAGGTGAATTCCATCAGCGTGCGGTTGCTCTTCTGCACTTCGGCCGCGGTCCTGCGGTAGCCCACGGTACCGCCGTGCGCTTCGACCAGTTGCAGCAGCGCCGGCTCGCACGACTCCGCCACCAGCGACAGCACCGTGTGGCAGCCTTTGGGCAGGTGCGCCGCGAGTTGCGCCAGGTGATCGGAAATGGGTGCCGCGAAAAACGCGATCTCGCGCTTCACGATGCCGGGCCCGTTCGCGAGCTTGTCGGCGAAGTGCAGCGCATTCTCGAAGTCGTCGAAAGTCACCAGCGTTTCGAGCCATGGATGCGCGGGGGCCAGCGCAATCTCCAGTTCCAGCACGAGCCCGTTGGTGCCCCACAGGTGGTGCATGCGCATCGCCTCGGCGCCGCGCAGCTCGACCACCTGCGGCTCCGCCTCGATGGTCATCGCGCGGATGCCGAGCACGTTGCCGGGCGCGCCCAGCGGCCCGTAGTTGATCGAGCCCACGCCGCCGAAGCCGCCGCCGAAGAGCCCGCCCAGCGTCGCGCTGCGGTAGGTGGACGGCACGCAGCGCATCTCCTGTCCCGAGGGCTTCGTCTGCTTTTCGAGTTCGCCCAGCCGGATGCCGGCCTGCGCGCGCGCCACGCCGGGCTGCACCCAGAGGCAGGCGTTGTAGCCCGTCATGTCGAGCACCACGCCACCCGCGAGCGGCGTGGTCTGTCCGTAGTTGCCGGTGCCGCTGCCGCGAATGACGATCGGCACGCCGCGGCGCGCGCACGCACCCACCACGGCGCGGATCTCGTCCTCGCTGCGTGGCCGCACCACCACGTCGGCGCGCTTGTCTTTCAGCTGGCGATTGAGCACGGGGCTGAACCACGAGAAATCCTGCGAGAGCCGCGTGACGCGCCCTTCGTCGGTGATCCAGTCGAGGTCGGGCAGTTCGAGCAGCAACTGCTCGATGGAAGAAACGGGAGCATTCATGGTCGTCGTCAATGTCAACAATGTCAGTCTTGGGAAAGTTCGCTCGCATGCCACGAGCCCAGCGCCACCTTGGTGAGCCAGGCCATCAGCGCGAAGAGCGCCACGCCGGTCAGCGAGATGAGCAGCAGGGCCGCGAACATGCGCGGAATGTTCAGCTGGAAGCCCGCCTGCAGGATCTGGTACGCCAGCCCCGCGCCCGAGCCGCCGGTGCCCGCGACGAACTCCGCCACCACCGCGCCGATCAGCGCGAGGCCGCTGGAGATGCGCAGCCCGCCGAAGAAGTACGGCAGCGCGCTCGGAATGCGCAGCCGCACCAGCTGCTGCCAGCGCGTCGCGCGGTTCAGCTTGAAGTAGCTCTGCAGGTCGGGGTCGATGCTGCGCAGCCCCAGCGTGGTGTTGCTGATGATCGGGAACAGCGCCACCAGCGCCGCGCACACCGTCATCGCAGCCACCGGGTTCTTCACCCAGATGATGATGAGCGGCGCCACCGCGACGATGGGCGTCACCTGCAGCAGCACGGCATAGGGAAAGAGCGCCGTCTCGATGCGCTTGCTCTGCACGAACAGGAACGAGATCAGCACGCCCGCCACCGTGGCCAGCGCGAACGACAGCACCGTGATCTTGAGCGTGACCAGCAGCGCGTTGCCCAGAGGCGCCCAGTCGGTCACCAGCGTCTGCATCATGAGATACGGCGAGGGCACGAGGTAGGGCGGCAGCTCCATCGCCACCACCATCCACTGCCAGAGCGCCACCAGCACCACGCCGATCAGCACCGGGTACAGCACGCGCTGCACGCGCGGCTGGTTCAAGAGGGGCGTGCGCTTCATCGGGCATGCTCCTCGTCGCCCTGGCTTGCGCGCAGCAGGCTGTCCTGCAGCCGCTTCGCGTGCCTGGCGAACTCGGGCGTCACCATGAAATCGGCGCTGCGCGGATACGGCTCGTCGATCTGGAACTGCTCCACCACGCGGCCCGGCCGCGCCGCCATCATCACCACGCGGTTCGACAGGAACACCGCCTCGTGGATCGAATGCGTCACGAAGATCACCGTGAGCTTCTTCTTGCGCCAGAGCTCGAGCAGGTCGGCATCGAGCTTGTGGCGCGTGATCTCGTCGAGCGCGCCGAAGGGCTCGTCCATCAGCAGCAGGTCGGGCTGCGTGACCAGCCCGCGCGCGATCGACACGCGCATCTGCATGCCGCCCGAAAGCGCACGCGGCAGCGCACCGGCGAACTTCTCCAGGCCCACGAGCGCAAGCGATTCCGCGACCCGCGCATCCGCCTCCTTGCGCGGCACGCCCGCCAGGTCCAGCGGCAGCCGCACGTTGGTCTGCACGCTCGCCCACGGCATCAGCGTGGGCGACTGGAACACGAAGGACAGCTTGTGCGGGCAGTCGTGCAGCTGCGCCACCGGCTTGCGCCACACCAGGAGGCGCCCGTCGCTCGGCTCCAGCATGCCCGCCACCATCTTGAGCAGCGTGCTCTTGCCGCAGCCCGAGGGGCCGAGCAGCGTGACGAACTCGCCTTCGGCGATCGACAGGTCCACCGGCAGCAGCGCCTGCGTGCCGTTGGGGTAGGTCTTCTCGGCCGAGAGCACTTCCACGGCGGGCACGGCGTGCGCCGCCGGCGGCGCGAGGGTGTGGGGTTCGATGCGATTCATGGGAAAGAAAGACTCAGGGCAGGACCTTGGCGTCCTTCACGAACTCGGTCGTGTAGGTCTTTGCGAGTTCGACCTTCGCGGGGTCGAGCAGCTTGGCGCTCACCAGGAAGTCGTAGCTCGCCTTGGCGCGCGCATCGGTGATCACGCCGATGCCCAGCTTGGCCGCGTCGCCGCCCGTGACCATGCCCATCTCTTTCAGCTTGGCCACGCTGTAGGCCAGCTGGTCGTCGGTCATGTTGGGGTTGTCTTTCTTGATGAGCGCATTGGCGGGCGCCGGGTCGGCGAGGTAGCTCTTCCAGCCCTCGGCCGAGGCCTTCACGAACGCGGCGACCTGCTTGCTGCGGTCCTTCACCGTCTTCTCCATGCACGACACCGTGGTCGCGTAGGCGGGGAAGCCGTGGTCGCTGAACATCAGCACCGTGCTCTTCACGCCGGCCTTTTGAATCGCATAGGGCTCCGAGGTCAGGTAGCCCTGCTGCGCGGTGTTCTTGTCCGCCACGAAGGGCTGGATGTTGAAGGTGTAGGGGCGCGTCTGTTCGTCGGTGAGGCCGAACTTGGCCTTCAGCCACGGCCAGTAGCCGCGGTTGGCCTGCGCGCCGATCAGCAGCGTCTTGCCCTTCAAGTCTTCGAACTTCTTCACGTCGTCGTGCGCGATCAGCACCTGCGGGTCCTTCTGGAAGAAGGCCGCGACGTTGACCACCGGCACGCCGCCTTCGCGCACCTGCATCATCTGGATGTCGCTCGAACCCATGATGCAGTCGGCCTGGCCGGCCGCCATCATCTGCGTGATGTTGACCTGCGGGCCGCCCATCTTGATGGTCACGTCCAGGCCGTACTTCTTGTAGATGCCCTGCGCCAGCGCCTGGTAGAAGCCGCCGTGCTCGGCCTGCGCGTACCAGTTGGTCATGTAGGTGAACTTGTCCTGGGCCTGCGCGGGTGCGGCTGCGGTGAGGAGCGAAAGCGCGGCGGCGCCGGCCAGGGAAAGAGCGAAGGAACGCATGGTGGGGACCTCTCGAAGGCTGGATGAAAAAGAAGAAAGCCGATGCAAGGAGCGCGCCTCAGGCGGGCTCGTAGCTTTGCTGGATGAAACCCTGCTGGTGGCCGCGCTCCCAGGTCTGCTCCTCGCGCACCACCCAGCGCAGTGCATGGAGCTCGGTCAGCGCCTGCACCCAGCTGTCCGAGAGCGTGTCCAGGATCTCGATGCCCTGTTCGCGCGTGGCGCTGGTCGGATCGCCGATCACCCCGCTCGGGCCGAAGTCGCGCGCGGTCCATGCGCAGGCCGGGCGGCCGTCGGCCGACAGCAGCTTGATCGGGAAGGGCGGCGGAAAGTTGGCCGCCGCGCGCTCCATGTGCACCGTGTCGGGCGCGAGCGCGAGCATCAGCGCGGTCTCCGAATGGCCGGCGTGCATCGACAGGCGCTTTTCCTGCTCGCTGATCTGCTTGCTCGATGCATTCGGCAGGCGCGACACGCCATGCGGCACCACCACGAAGTCGCCATGCCGCAGCCGCAGTTCGCGCGCCGCCATCTCCAGCACCTGCGGCTGGCCGCCGTGGCCGTTGGCGAACAGGAGCTTGCGAAAGCCCGCGCGGTAGACCGACTCGCCGATCTCGGTCACGGTCGACAGGAGCGTGGTGCCGGTGAGCGTCATCGTGCCGGGGAAGTGCAGGTGCTCTTCCGACTTGCCATACGTGATGGTCGGCAGCGCGAAGGCGCGCACGTCGGCGGGCAGCTTCTCCAGCGCCTTGCCCATCACGCCCGAGGCGATCACGCTGTCCACCGAACACGGCAGGTGCGGCCCGTGCTGCTCGATGGCGCCGCAGGGCAGCACGATGACCGTGTTCTCGCGGTCGGGCAGCGCGGCAATTTCGGTCCAGCTCAGGTAGGGCAGGAAGCGGTGGGGCGGGATGTAGCCGTGGAGCATGGGAGTCCTTGTTCTTTACTGGGGGAAGAAAGGCGTCGCGTCGCCGTGCGTCACGCGGCCGTCGCGCAGCACCACGCGGGTGGCGGTGCGCGAGGGCCAGCCGTGGCGGTCGGCCTGCGTGAAGAGCACCAGGTCGGCCTTGGCGCCGACCAGCGTCGGCGCCGTCGTGGCAGGCGCGCGTTGAAGCCAGTCGCTACGGCACAGCGCCTGCGACCAGTTGTCGAAGGGATCGTCGAGCTGCGCCACCAGCGCGGCCGTGCCCAGCGCCTCGACGGGGTCGAAGCTGCCCAGGCGGCAGAACGGGTCCTGCACGTTGTCGCTCGCGAACAGGAGCGGAATGCCGCGCTCGCGTATTTCCTTCACGAGCGTGATGCCGCGCAGGCGCGGCGTCCGGCCGGTGACGGCGTCCTGCAGCAGCAGGTTGGTCGCGGGCAGCGAGACCACGGTGATCGGCGCGCGCGCCACCGCATCGAGCGTGGCGAGGGCTTCGGCCTCCGGCTGCACCGCGAGTGCGCAGATGTGGCCGCAGACCACGCGGCCTTCGAAGCCGATCTCGCGCAGCATGCGCGCGGTGGTCTTGAGGCCGACCGCCGCGGCGTTGAGTTCCTCGTCGACATGCAGGTCGATATCGAGGTCGCAGGCCTGCGCTGCATTCAGCAGGTTGCGCAGCGCGTTCTCGCTCCAGTTGGTCGAATGCACGAAGCCGCCGAGCAGCGCATGAGGTCCCGTGGCCTTCACCTGCTTGGCGAGGCGCAGCGCCTGTGCGGCGTCTTCGAAAAGCGGCAGCTTGATCAGGCTCACCTGCTCCAGCCGAACCCGGCCCGCCCATTCCTCTGCGAGTTCGGCCAGCACCGGCCAGGCCAGCGGCACCGCATCGGGCTCCCACCAGTCGACGTGCGTGCGCACATGCGTGGTGCCGCATTCCCAGGCCCACTGCAGGCCGCGCGACGCGCGCTCGCGCACGTCGCCAGCGCTCCAGTGCACGCGGTCGGCCAGCATCGCGTCGATGGCGCCGAGCAGGCCCGGCTGCACATGCTTCATGCGCGGCAGCGTGAAGGCCTTGTCCAGGTGCGTGTGGGCATCGACGAAGCCGGGGAGCACGAGGGTGCCGGCGAGGTCCCAGCTTGAGGGCGAGGGCGAGGGCGAGGGCGAAGGCGCGGCGTCGTCGGCGGGACGCACCGACTGCACGCGCCCCGCGTCGAGCGCGATGCGCGCCAGCACCGGCACGCCATCGCGCTGCGGCCAGCCGGAGGGCAGCAGCCAGCGCGGCAGCCGTGCGTTGTCCAGCAGCACGGGCGCGTTCATGCGAAGCGCGCCATTGCCTGCCCCACGCGCGCCATGAAGCGCTTCAACTGGGGCTCGGTCGCCACGTTCATGTGGTAGTGGGCGTGGTAGTCCACCTTCGCGCGCTGCCCGGTCAGACGCTTCATGTAGCGCGTGACGATCTTGCGCGGCGGATCGCCCATGTACCAGGCCAGCCACCGCGGCCGGCCGTAGGTGACCACGGCGCTGATGCGCGTGATGTGCGTGAGCATCGGCTTCACGTTCGCCGGATCGCTGATGTCGAAGGCCACGCCCGGCATGAAGAGCCGGTCGAAGTAGCCCTTGAGCATCGCCGGCAGCCCGAAGCACCAGGTCGGAAAGCAGAACACGATGCCCTCGGCCCACTGCAGCCGCTCGACATACGGCTGCAGCGGCAGCTGGTTGGCCGGCACGTCGTGGTAGCCAAGCCGCTCCTCGCGCGAGAGCACCGGGTTGAAGCCCTCGGCGTACAGGTCGCAGTCGTCCACCTCGTGCCCGGCTGCGCGCAGGTTCTTCAGCACCTCCTGGTGCAGGGCCGCATGGAAGCTGGTTTCGACCGGGTGGCAGTAGACGACGAGCACGCGCATGGTGTGTTTGACCGCTTAATCAGAGCAAGTGGTCAGGTTATGCAAGCGACGTGCCAGTCCGGATGCACCGGGCTGGTGAACTTCTCCAAATTGCGCTGGCTGGGCCCGGCAGGCCCGGCCGGGTCAGCCTTCGAGCGCTGGCGCGTCGCCCGACATACCCAGGCTCCAGAGCCTCAGCGCCACATGGATCTCCAGCGCCCGGCTCGCGTTGCCCCAGTGCCCCAGCAGCTCCTCCACGCTCGCCAGGCGCTGGCGCACGGTGTTGACGTGGATGCCCATGCGCGCCGCGGTCGTCTTGGCGTTCTGGTTGTTGTCGAAATAGGCCAGGAGCGTGGCGGTCAGTTCCGATCCGCGCTTCCTGTCGTGGCCCATGACCGCGCCGATCGTTGCGTTCAGGAAGGTGTTCAGGCTCGCCTGGTCGTGCGTTTCGAACAGCACGGAATACAGCGCCATCTCGTTCTGCGCGACGATGTTGCCGCGCATGCCCAGCCGCCCCAGCACCGACAGCGCACGCCGCAGCGTCGCGTAGAGCGCGGGCATCTCGGCGGGCGTGCGCACCGGCCGCGATAGCACGCCCCGGTAGGCGTCGCCGAGCTCGCTGCCGGCGAATGTCGTGAACCGGGCCAGCACGTCCTGCGCCTTCGTCGCGCCGCACACGATGACCAGCACGCCGTCGACCTCGTCCATCACGAGATCGGACAGCGGCGCGCCCGCCCGCAGGCGCCGCGCCCAGAAGCCGGGCCGGGGCTGCTCCATCTCGACCACCATCAACGAGATCGGCTGCGAAAGGTCCAGGCCGAAGCGCTCGGCGCGGTCCTGCGTCAGGGCGGGTTCGTCTTGCCTGGGCGAGATGAGCGTGTGCAGCAGCGTCGAGACATCGCGGCTCTTGCTCGCCTCGACGCGCTCCTGCGACAGTAGCACGACGCCGATGACGCTCGAGCTGCGCTCGAAGGTGCGCAGCGAGATGTCGCGCAGGTCCTCGTGCCTGAAGAGCAGCACCGCGCCGAGCACGTCGTTGCCGCCGATCACCGCGATCGCGCGGCACAACTCGCCGCCGTGGCTGAAGGCGACGGCCGAGCGGCCCGCCTGGCGGCTCTCGCGCAGGGCCTGCGCCAGCGCGGCGCTGTGTTCGTCGTGCGGCGCGTAGGCATCGGCCGCCGTGCCCGCATAGCCCGGCGCCGTGGCCCGGCTGATCACTTCGCTGGCCTCATCGAGCACCAGCACGCTGCCGTTGAGAAGCTGCGCGACCGACTCGCACAGCGCGCCGAGCGAAGCGCCTTTCGCGAGCAGCGAGGTCAGCTGCTCGTGCGCTTCGGCCGCCTCCTGCACGTCGCGCGCATGCCGCTCCAGTTCCGCGCGGGCCAGGTCCGCGTTCTCCAGCGCCGTCTTCGCCTCCGCGAAGGCCTTGGCGTTGTTGATGGCGACGGCCGCGTGCGTGGCGAGCGTGCAGAGGATCGACACGTTCAGCGCCGTGTGCGTGCGGTGGTAGCGGTCGGCCACGAAGAGCAGGCCGATCACGTTGTCGTCGCACATCAGCGGCGCGCCGACCAGTGCGGCGACGCCTTCGTCCCTGAAGGTGTCGTCCAGTGCGGGGTCGTGCACGAAGCGGTTGTCGTGAAGGTAGTCGGGCGTGAAGAACGGCAGGCGCTTGGACATCACGATGCCCGCGACGCCCAGGTTCCTGCCGGCGGTCATCTTGCCGGTGCGGTCCGAGATGGCGCCGTCGGCCACGACCACCTGGAACTCGCCGCTCGCGGCGTCGTAGATCGTGAGCCAGCACAGGTGCGCGCCCATCAGCTTGCGCGCACGGCTCACGATGGCCTTGAGCAGGCCCGCGAGATCCAGGCGGCTCGAGAGATCCTGCGCGGATTCGATCACCGCGAGCATGCCGCGCTCGCGCTGCTCGTGAAGCTCCAGCCGGTTGCGCAGCGCCATGGCCATGCGCACCAGCTCCACCAGGCCCGACTTGCGCTGCAGCGCATCGGGCAGCGCCTCGACATGCGCGAGGCAGGCGGCGAACTCTTCGGCCGAGGCGTTGCGGTGCAGGAGGCCGATCAGCTCGGGGGCGATCTCGTCGGCCGTCTGGCCCAGCGACGGGCCGATCGTTCGCTTTCGTTCTTGGGGCAGTGCCGGCATAGGGCGCGAAGGCTAGCAGAACGATGCGTGCATGGGCATGGGCTCAAGCCCCAGTTCCGGCGGGCAGGCGCCGCGCGCGACAGGGATCACATCGCGCAGGGCCCGGATGTGTGTCTGCCGCACATAGGTTTGCGCGGGCGCCTTCCGGACACTTGCCGTGCTGCACCGTTCACGAGACATCACGACAAACACACATGAGCATCATCGATTCACTCCGGCCCGCGCCCGGCCTGCGTGTCCTGGTCACCGCAGGCGGCGCCGGCATCGGTGCCGCGGTGGCGCGCGCGTTCCGGGAGACCGGCGCGCGCGTGCATGTCTGCGACATCGACCGCGGCGCGCTCGACCGCCTGGCCGACGAAGCGCCCGAGATCACATCGAGCATGGCCGACGCCTCGGTGCCCGAAGACGTCGACCTCGTCTTCGACGACGTGCAGGGCGCGCTCGGCGGCCTGGACGTGCTGGTGAGCAACGTCGGCATCGCGGGGCCGACCGGCGCGATCCAGGACCTGAACCGCGGCGACTGGGAGCGCACGGTGTCGGTGAACCTGAACAGCCAGTTCTATTTCGCGCAGCGCGCGGTGCCCTTGCTCCGGCAGTCCACGCAGAGCCCGTGCCTCATCGCAATGAGCTCGGTCGCCGGGCGGCTGGGCTATGCATTCCGCACACCTTACGCCGCGACCAAGTGGGCCATCGTCGGCCTCATGAAGTCGCTGGCGATCGAGCTCGGCCCGCACGGCGTGCGGGTGAACGCGATCCTTCCGGGCACGGTCGAGGGCGACCGCATGAACAGCGTGATCGGCGCACGCGCGGCGACCGCGGGCGTGTCGGTGGACGCGATGCGCGCGGAGTACCTGCAGAAGATCTCGCTGCGCCGCATGGTCACGCTGGACGACGTGGCGGCCATGACGCTCTTTCTCTGCTCGCCCGCGGCGCGCAACGTGACCGGCCAGGCGATCAGCGTCGACGGGAACATGGAATACCTCTAGCGCCCGCGCGGCCGGCGCGCCCCTTTTCGATTTCCTTTCAAAAAAAGCATGGAGACATCAATGCACAAGTTCAACGCACTCGCCTTCGCCCTCGTTCCCGCGGTGGGCCTTCTCTGCGGCGCCGCCTCGACCGCATCCGCCGCGCCGGTCAAGATCGGCGTGCTCGAAACGCTCTCGGGCCCGCAGGCCTCGTCGGGGCAGGCCTACCGCGCCGCCGTGCGCTATGCCATCGACCAGATCAACGCCGCGGGCGGCTGGAACGGCGAGCCCGTGCAGCTTCTGGAGTACGACAACCAGGGCGGCCCCGCGGGTGCGGCCGACAAGCTCAAGGCGGCCGCCGCCGACGGCGTGCAGCTGATCGTGCAGGGCGCCTCGTCGGCCATCGGCGGGCAGATCACTGAGGACGTGCGCAAGTACAACCTGCGCAATCCCGGCAAGGAAATGGTCTACCTGAACGTCGGCGCCGAGGCGCTGGAGCTCACCGGCGAGAAGTGCAACTTCCATCACTTCCGCTTCGGCGGCGATCCGCAGGTGCGCACCAAGGCGCTCGTGAGCGCGATGAAGCAGTCCCATGCGCTGGGCACCAAGGTCTACTCGATCAACCAGAACTACTCCTGGGGCCAGGACATGGAGAAGGCCATCGCCGACAACGCGGCGGCGGGCGGCTACCAGGTGGTCGAGAAGACGCTGCACGACGTCAACAAGGTGCAGGACTTCGCCCCCTACGTCGCGAAGATCGCCGCTTCCAAGGCCGACTCGGTGCTCACCGGCAACTGGTCCAACGACCTGCTGCTCTTGATGAAGGCCTCGAAGTCGGCGGGCTTGAAGGCACGCTTCGGCACGGTCTACCTCGACCAGCCGGGCAACCTCGCCAACGCCGGCGACCTGGCCGTCGGGCACTTCGTCGTGCAGACTTTCAACCCCGAAGCGGGCGGTGCCGAGGGCGAGCGATTCGTCAACGACTACAAGGCCAAGACCGGCCACGTGCCCGTCTTCATCGAGCCGCAGACCGTCTTCGGCATGGCCATGGTGGCCGATGCACTGAAGCGTACCAAGCCCGAGGGCGGCGCGCTCAACGTGAATGCGTTCGCCAAGGCGCTGGAGGCCACCACCATCAAGACCCCGATGGGCGACATGAGCATGCGCGCAGCGGACCACCAGGCGCAGCTGCCGATGGTGGTGTCCACGGTCACCAAGGATGCGAAGTTCAAGGTGGACGACACCGACATGGGCTTCAAGCCGGTCAAGCGCTTCAGCGCGCAGGAAGCCTCGACGCCCGCGCAGGCCAGCTGCGCCATGAAGCGGCCCGGCTGAGCCGCGCCCTCCCTGAACTTTCACCAGGCCGGCGGGACGCGAGCGTCCCGCGCGGCGCAGCTTCGGCTGGCGAAGAAAACCTATGGACCCTATGGACCAGACCATCGTTTCCCTCATGAACGGCGTCATCTACGGCCTCCTGCTGTTCATGGTGTCCGCCGGGCTCACGCTCATCTTCGGAATGATGGGCGTGCTCAACTTCGCGCACGCCTCGTTCTACATGCTCGGGGCGTACTTCGCGTACACGCTGCAGGGCGCGATCGGCTTCTGGCTCGCGCTTCTCGTCTCGCCGGTGCTCGTGGGGCTGGTGGGCGTGGTGGTCGAGCGCTTCTTCCTTCGTCGGGTGCATCACCACGGCCACGCGCATGAGTTGCTGCTGACCTTCGGCCTCTCGTTCATCGTGGCCGAATCGATCAAGCTGTTCTTCGGCAACTTCCCGGTCGACTACCGGATTCCCGCGTCGCTCGATGTCTCGGCCTTCACCGTCGGCGGCGCGCAGTACCCGGTGTACCGCCTCCTGATGGGCGGCGTCGCCATCGCGATGTTCGTGGTGATCTACCTGCTGCTCACGCGCACGCGCGTGGGCATCGTGGTGCGCTCGGCCATCTACAAGCCGCGCATGGCCGAAGCGCTGGGCCACAACGTGCCGCTGGTGTTCATGGGCGTCTTCGGCGTGGGCGCGGCGCTCGCGGGCCTCGCGGGCGCGGTCGCCGGCGCGTTCTACACGACGAACCCGAACATGGCGCTCGAACTGGGCGTGATGGTGTTCGTGGTGGTCGTGGTCGGTGGGCTGGGCTCGCTCGGCGGGGCGATGCTGGCCTCGCTGCTGATCGGCGTCGTCACCTCGCTCGCGGTCGGTGTGGACAGGAGCCTGGCCGACCTGTTCGCGCTCTTCGGCGCCGGCGAATGGGCCACGAGCGTCGGCGGCCTCATGACGCTGAAGGTCTCCAGTCTGTCGGCGACGATCCCGTTCGCGCTGATGCTGCTGATCCTGCTCGTGCGGCCCAGCGGCCTCATGGGCGAGAAGGCGTGATGCGATGAAGACCGGTCTTCTCTTTGTCCTCGCGGGCGTCGCTGCGCTCGTCGCCCTGCCGTTCCTGCTGTCGCAGGGGCTGCTGAACGCGGCCATCCAGATGCTCATCGCCGCGCTGTTCGCGAGCGCCTACAACCTGCTGTGCGGCCAGGCGGGCATGTTGTCCTTCGGGCACGCGGCCTACTTCGGCGTCGGCGCGTTCGGCACCGTCCACGCGATGAACGCCATCGGCGGCGCGGGGCTGCTGCCCACGCCCTTGATGCCGCTGGCGGGCGCCGTCTGCGGGCTCGTCTTCGGCGGCATCGCGGGCTGGTTCGCGACCCAGCGCACCGGCACCTACTTCGCGATGATCACGCTCGCGATCGCCGAGCTGGTGCATTCGCTCGCGCCGCACCTGAAGGGCCTCTTCGGCGGCGAAGCCGGCGTGTCCACCATGCGCATGCCGGCGTGGGGCCTGGATTTCGGCTCGACCACGCAGGTGTACTACCTCACGCTCGCCTGGGTGCTGCTGTCGGTCGGGCTGCTGTACCTGTTCACGCGCACGCCGATGGGGCGGCTCGCGTACGGCCTTCGCGAGAACAGCCACCGGCTGCGGTTCCTCGGCTACAACGTGCACGGCCTGGGCATGCTGGTGTTCGCGATCTCGGCGATGTTCTCGGGCATCGCGGGCGGCCTGCAGGTCGTGTCCAACGAATCGGCGAACTACGTGGTGTTCGATCCGGCGCTGTCGGCCGCGGTCGTGCTCAACACCTACATCGGCGGCGTCAAGGTGTTCCTCGGCCCCGCGTTCGGCGCGGCGCTCATGACCTTCTTCGGCTACGCCGTGTCCGACCTCACGCAGTCGTGGCTGCTCTACCAGGGCATCCTGTTCGTGCTGGTGATGATGTTCATGCCCTCGGGGCTCGCGGGCCTCATCGGCACCACCGGGCGCCTGCGCCAGCGCATCGGCGTGGCGCAACTGGTTCCGCTGGCGCTGCTGTCGATCGCCGCCGCAGTGCTCTTGAGCATGGGCGGCGCGTTCGCGGTCGAGATGCTGCAGCGCATCTTCTCGCAGGACTACCGCGCGATGGCCAAGCTCGCCGCGGGCGGCGCGTGGCCGCCGGTCACGCTGCTCGCGCGCACCTGGTCGCCGACCGCGGTGATGACGTGGGCGGTGCCGGTGGTGCTCATCGGCACCGGCGCCCTGCTCGCATGGTTCGGTCAGCGAAAGCTCAAGCACGCCACCGAGCGCGCGGGAGGTGCCGCATGAGCGATCCCATCCTCAGCATCCGGGGCCTGCGCAAGGCTTTCGGTCCGACCGAAATCATGCGCGGCGTGGACCTCGACCTGCACGGCGCCGAGCGGCACGCGCTCATCGGCCCCAACGGCGCGGGCAAGTCCACGCTCTTTCACCTCATCTCGGGCCACCTCGCGCCGAGCGCCGGAACGATCCATTTCGACGGCCATTCGATCGGCGGCCGCACGCCGCAGGCGATCAACCGGCTGGGCCTCGCGCGCTCGTTCCAGATCACGAACATCTTTCCGAAGCTCAGCGTGTTCGAGAACGTCCGCCTCGCGGTGATGCGCCCGCACGGGCTCGCGTATGCGTTCTGGAAATTCATCGACAGCGACCGGCGCGTCCGCGAAGAGACCTACCGGCTGCTGGCGCTGGTGCGGCTCGCGTCCCGCGCGGACGCGATCGCCGGCGAGATGGCGTACTCCGAACAGCGCTCGCTCGAGATCGCGATGACGCTCGCATCGGACCCGAAAGTGATCCTGCTGGACGAACCGATGGCGGGCATGTCCAACGAGGAAACGCAGTACACGGCCGAGCTCATCCTGGAGGTCACGCGCGGCCGGGCGCTGATGCTCGTGGAGCACGACATGGACGTGGTGTTCGCGCTCAGCGACCGCATCAGCGTGCTGGTCTACGGCCAGGTGATCGCGACCGGCACGCCCGACGAGATCCGCGCCAACGCGAGCGTGAAGGAAGCCTACCTGGGCGAGGAGGCGGCCGCATGAGCGCCGCGACCGAAACGCTGCTGCACGTCGAAGACCTGCACGCGCACTACGGCAAGAGCCACATCCTGCACGGCGTGAACCTGCAGGTGGCACGCAATGAAGTCGTGAGCCTCCTGGGCCGCAACGGCTCGGGGCGCTCGACCACCATGAAGGCCGTCATGGGGCTGGTCACGCCGACCTCCGGCCGCATCCGGCTGCAAGGCCGCGAGCTCGCGGGCGCGAGGCCCTACGCCATCTGCCGCGCCGGCATCGGCTACGTGCCCGAGGAGCGCGAGGTGTTCGCCAACCTCACGGTGGACGAGAACCTGCGCATGGGCGAGCAGACGCCCGTGCCCGGCGCGCACCGCTGGCGCATCGAGGAGATGTTCGACTACTTCCCGCGCCTGAAGGAGCGCCGCAACACCAAGGCCGGCAGCATGTCGGGCGGCGAGCAGCAGATGCTCACGATGTGCCGCTCGCTGCTGGGCAATCCGCTGGTGCTGCTGATCGACGAGCCCACCGAGGGTCTCGCGCCCAAGATCGTCGCGCAGGTGGCCGAATGCATCCGCGACATGCACCGCAAGGGCGTCTCGGTCGTGCTGGTCGAGCAGAAGCTGGCCATTGCGCTGAAGGTCTCCACGCGCGTGTGCGTGATGGGGCACGGGCGCATCGTCTTCGAGGGCACGCCGCAGGAACTGACGGCCAACGAGAAGCTCGTGGCCGAGTGGCTCGCGGTCTGACCTCACGCTGTTTTTCATTCACCGCTGCGAACCTCCACATGGCAACCACAACCACCCAAGACAAGGTCATCATTTCCTGCGCGGTCACCGGCTCGGTCCACACGCCGACGATGTCCGAGCACCTGGCGCTCACGCCGGACCAGATCGCCGAGCAATCGATCGAGGCCGCAGAGGCGGGCGCCGCCATCCTGCACTTGCATGCGCGCGACCCGAAGGACGGCCGGCCCTCGGCCGACCCGAAGATCTTCGATGCGTTCGTGCCGCGCATCCGCGACGCCACCGACGCGGTCATCAACATCACCACCGGCGGCAGCACGCGCATGACGCTCCAGGAGCGCCTGGCCTATCCATTGCAAGCGAAGCCCGAGATGTGCTCGCTGAACATGGGCTCGATGAACTTCTCGATCCACCCGGCCTCGCGGCGCATCGCCGAGTGGAAGCACGACTGGGAGAAGCCGTATGTCGAAGGCATGGAGGACCTGATCTTTCGCAACACCTTCCGTGACATCAAGCACATCCTGAAGGTGCTGGGCGAGGACTGCGGCACGCGCTTCGAGTTCGAGTGCTACGACGTGGGGCACCTCTACAACCTCGCGCATTTCGTGGACGAGGGGCTCATCAAGGGACCGCTCTTCATCCAGAGCATCTACGGCATCCTGGGCGGCCTGGGGCCGGACCCGGAGAACCTCGTGGTGATGCGCACCACCGCCGACCGGCTCTTCGGCCGCGGCGGCTACCGCTTCTCGATCCTCGGCGCGGGCCGGCACCAGATGCCGCTTTTGACCATGGGCGCGGTGATGGGCGGCAACGTGCGCGTGGGCCTCGAGGACAGCCTCTATCTCGGCAAAGGCCAGCTCGCGAAATCGTGCGCCGAGCAGGTGCGAAAGATCCGCCGGATTCTCGAGGAGCTATCGCTCGAGATCGCCACGCCCGACGAGGCGCGCGCCATGCTGGGCCTGAAGGGTCGGGACGCGGTCGCGTTCTGAACGCCGCGCCGAAGCAAGCCATTCATCAATCAGGAGTAGCAATGAACAAGTTCTTGGAAGGCCGCGTGGCCATCGTCACGGGGGCCGGCAGCGGCCTGGGCAAGGCGCATGCGATGGCGCTCGCGCGGCATGGCGCACGCGTCGTGGTCAACGACGTGGCGGGCAGGCACGAAGGCTCGCCGGGGCGCGCGGTCGCCGACGAGATCGTGCGGGCCGGCGGCCTGGCCATCGCCGACGGCGGCAACGTCACCGATTTCGCGCAGATGGAACAGATGGTCGCGCGCGCCATCGGCGAATGGGGCCGCGTCGACATCCTCGTGAACAACGCCGGCGTGCTGCGCGACAAGACTTTTTCCAAGATGTCGCTCGACGATTTCCGGCTGGTGATGGACGTGCACCTGATGGGCGCCGTCAACTGCGTGAAGGCCGTGTGGGAGCACATGCGCGAGCGCCGGTACGGCCGCATCGTGATGACGACGTCCTCGTCGGGCCTCTACGGCAACTTCGGCCAGTCCAACTACGGCGCCGCGAAGATGGCGCTCGTGGGCCTCATGCAGACGCTGGCGCTCGAAGGCGCCAGGCAGAACATCCGCGTGAATTGCCTCGCGCCCACGGCCGCGACGGCCATGACCGAAGGCGTGCTGCCGCCCGAGGCGCTGGCCCGGCTCGCGCCGGCCAACGTGAGCCCGGGCCTCGTCGCGCTGGTGGGCGAGGACGCGCCGACGCGCACCATCCTGCTGGCGGGCGCGGGCAGCTTCGAGAGCGCGAACGTCACGATGACGCAGGGCATCTTCATCGGCGACGCGGAAGACCCGGTGGCGCAGATCCGCTCGCGCATGGAAGAGATCCTGGACCGCCAGGACGAGCGCGTGCCCGGCACGGGGTTCGAGCAATACCAGCTGGAGCTTTCCAAGGCCGGCATCGAGATGGCGCTGCCCGGCGCATAGAGCGCACGCCGCCGCGCGGCGAGGGTTTTCACTGCATGGGGGCACCACATCGGATTCGCCCCCGCGGTGTCGGGTTCGCACATTGGATTCGAGAGGGGCGCGCGCGAGACTTTGTCGGGCCTCGAAAGAAGGCCGCGTAAGCAACCTGCAACGACATCGGAGACAGACCCAATGAAATCCAGCAACAGAGACCTGGCCCTTGTGGCCGTGGCCTGCCTCGCGGCGACCGCCATGCTTGCCGGCTGCGGTGGTGGCGGCAGTGGCGGCGGGGGCTTCCCGTTCGTGACCCTGCCCCCTGCCGCGCCGCCGCCCGCCGCGCCACCCCCGGCCGCACCGCCGCCGCCTTCGCAGCCCGTTGCGCTCACCTGCGACCAGCTGCAGGGCATGACCGTCGCCGCATCGGCGATCGGCCTGCCCACCTCCGGCGCCACCGTGACGTCGGTCAAGACCGTGGCCGCCAGCGGCAGCGGCGCGGCGGCCGTGCCCGAGTACTGCGAAGTCGCGGGCAAGATCGCGCCGGTCGATGCGACGGCGCCCAACATCCTCTTCCAGCTGGCGTTGCCCACGCGCTGGAACCAGAAGGTCGTCATGTTCGGCGGTGGCGGGTTCAACGGCACCATTCCGAGCGTCAAGAGCAACGTGCCCAACGGTCCCGTCGACCAGCCCACGCCGCTGGGCCGGGGCTACGCCACCTTCGCGAGCGACTCGGGCCACCAGGCCAACGCGCTCGGCTCGCAGGACGGCTCGTTCGGCCTGAACGACGAGGCCGTGCGCAACTTCGGCGGCGACGTGCTCAAGAAGGTGCACGACGTCGCGCTCTCGCTGGTGAAGACGCGCTACGCGGCCAGCCCGGCGAAGGCGTATTTCGCCGGCGGATCGACGGGCGGGCGCGAGGCGCTGACCGCCATCCAGCGCTGGCCCGCGGACTGGGACGGCGCGATCGCGTGGTACCCCGCGTGGAACGACGCGTCGGCGCTGCTGGCCGGGCACCGCATGAGCCGCGCGCTTGCGCAGCCGGGCGCCTATCCCAACGTCGCGAAGCGCGAGGTGCTGTTCAAGGCCGCGATGGAAGCCTGCGACGCGCTCGATGGCGCGACCGACGGCCTCATCAGCAACCAGAACCTGTGCAATGCGCGCTTCGATCCGTCGACCGCCACGCTGGCCGGCGTCGCGGTGCGCTGCCCGGGCGGCGCGGACACGGGCAACACCTGTCTCTCGGATGCACAGATCACGGCACTGAAGACCATCAATACGCCGACCAATTTCAACTACCTGCTCGCGAGCGGGGAGACGCAGTACCCGGGCTACAACGTGTGGGGCGCGGACCTGGGCATCACCACCTGGACTTCGCCGCTGGAGCCGGTGGTGACGTTCCTCGCGTTCGGCACCTCGCCGCCGGGGCGCCCGATGCCCGCGACCGCGCCCTACGTCAGCGTGCTGACCGACCAGTGGATCAAGTACTCGGTGACGCGCGATCCGCTGTACGACTCGCTCTCGCTCGATCCGGAAAACGCCGGCCCGTGGGCCAATCGCATCAGTTCGCTGAGCACGCAGCTGGACGTCAGCACCGACATCTCCGCGTTCAAGGCGCGCGGCGGCAAGCTGCTGCTGGCCCACGGCCTGGCCGACGTGCTGGTGAGCACGCGGGCCACGGAGCAGTACTACCAGCGGCTGCAGTCGCGCCTGGGGCTCGCGGAAGTCGATTCGTTCGTGCGCTACTACGAGGTCGCGGGCCTGGGCCATGCGGTGAGCAGCGTCTTCAATGCGACGTGGGATTCGCTCACGGCCCTGGAGCAATGGGCCGAGAAGGGCACCGCGCCCACGGGGCAGGTGACGACCGACACGGCCGGCGTGCCCGGCCGCACCCGGCCGCTGTGCGACTACCCGAAGTGGCCGGCGTACAAGGGGTCGGGCGACGTCAACCTCGCGGCGTCCTTCCGCTGCGCCGACTGAAGCATCGGGCTCAGGGCTTGCGGGGCGCGGGCAGCAGCCGCACGGCCAGTGCCGCCGCTGCCGTGCCGGTCGCAAGCCACGTCACGCCGGCCCAGCCCCACTGCGCGAGCGCCAGCGCGCCCAGCGCCGAGCCGGCCGCCATGCCGATGAACATGCTGGTGAACAGCACCGCGTTCAGCCGGCTGCGCGCGCCGGGCTCGATGCCGTAGACGATGGTCTGGTGCGCGATCAGCGTCGCCTGCAGGCCCAGGTCGAAGCCGACGGCCGCGATGGCCAGCAGCCAGAGCTGCGCGTGCGGCAGCATCAGCGGCGCGAGCCCCATGGCGGCGAACGACACCACGGCCAGTCCGGCGCCCAGGCGCGTCACCAGTTGCGGGCCGCGCCGGTCGGCCAGGCGCCCTGCCAGCGGTGCCGCGAGCGCACCCGCCGCGCCGGCCAGCCCGAAGGCGCCTGCCGCGGCGCTCCCCAGGTGGAAGGGCGCGCCATGCAGCATCACCGCCAGCGTCGACCAGAACGCGCTGAAGCCCACCGCCAGCAGCGCCTGTGCCAGTGCCGCGCGGCGCAGCGTGCCGTGGCGCGACCACAGCGTGCCCAGCGAACCGAGCAGCGCGCCGTAGGCCAGGTGCGTGGTCGGGCGAAAGCGCGGCAGCCCGCGCCAGGCGGCCGCGCCGATGAGCGCGATGCTGGCCGCCGCCGCGATGAACATCGCGCGCCAGCCGAAGTGCTCGGCGACGAACCCGCTCACCACCCGCGACAGCAGGATGCCCAGCAGCAGCCCGGTCATCACCGTGCCGACGGTCTTGCCGCGCGAGGCTTCGGGCGCGAGCGTGGCGGCGGCGGGCACGATGTCCTGCGCCATCGTGGCCGCAAGCCCGATCGCCAGGCTGGCCGCGAGCAGCACGCCGATCGACGGCGCGGCGCCTGCCACCAGCAGCGCGGCGCAAAGCGCTGCCGCCTTGATCAGCACGATGCGGCGCCGGTCGAAGCGATCGCCCAGCGGCGCCAGCAGCAGGATGCCGAGCGCGTAGCCCAGTTGCGTCAGCGTGGGGATGAAGCCGACCGCGCGGATGGAGGCGCCGATGTCGGCGCCCAGCACGCCGAGCATCGGCTGCGCGTAGTAGAGCGACGCCACCGACAGGCCCGCGGCGGTGGCCAGCAGCAGCACCAGCGAAGCCGGCAGCGCCTGGCCGTCCGGTGCGGCGCCTGGGTGGGCATGCAGTGTTTGAATGGAAGACATGGTGATAACCCTTGGTTTTCTGGCTAGGGCTGGAATGTGCTCCTCTTGGGATGTACTTGGTAGCCCTGTGGATTGCACAATGTCTATACGTAATGCGCATAAAGAGCGAGGAAATGCCGAATTCACCCCCCGCCGCCGACCGCATCGAGCTGATGCAGACCTTCGTCCACATCGTCGAGGCCGGCAGCCTCTCGGCCGCGGCGCTGCGGATGGGCGCGACGCAGCCCACCGTGAGCCGCCGGCTGCAGGCGCTGGAGCGCTCGCTGGGCGTGCGGCTCTTGCGCCGCTCCACGCACGCCATGAAGCTCACCGAGGACGGCGAGCGCTGCTACGAGGGCGCCAAGGAACTGATCGCCAACTGGCGCGCCTTCGAGGCCGATCTGCGCGGCGTGGGCGACGAGCCCGAGGGCACGCTGCGCGTGGTGGCGCCGCATGCGCTGGGGCAGCGGCTGCTGGTCGGCCCGCTGGCCGAGTACCTGCGCGCCTATCCCCGGGTGGCCGTCGAATGGCTGCTGCACGACCGGCGGCCCGACTTCATCGCCGAGGGCGTCGATTGCGCGATCCAGGTCGGCGAGGTGACCGACACCATGGCCGTGGCCATCAAGCTTTCGGAGGTGCCGCGCGTGGTGGTCGCCGCGCCGTCGGTGCTGGAAGGCCGCAAGCCCCCCACGCACGCCTCGGAACTGGCCGGGCTGCCCTGGATCGCGCTGCGCACCTTCTATCGCAACGAGGTGCAGCTCACGCACCGGCCTAGCGGCGAGCTCGCGCGGGTGCCGATCCGCCCGCGCATGAGCACCGACAGCCTCTATGCGCTGCACAGCGCGGCCGTCATGGGGCTGGGTGCCTGCATCGGCTCGGCCTGGCTCATGAACGACGACATCGCCGCCGGCCGGCTGGTGCAGCTGGTGCCGCAGTGGCATGCGGCGCCGCTGCCCGTGTACCTGACCTATTCGCCCGCGCGCTTCCAGCCCGCGCGGCTGCGCCGCTTCATCGAGGTGGTGCGCCTCGCGATGGCCGACCCGACGGGCCGCGCCTGGGAGGTCAGGGCGTCGCCTTGATGCCGCAGCCGCCCAGCACGAAGGCCACCAGCTCGCGCGCGATGGGTTCGCGGTCGATGGGCGCATCGGGCGGCAGGCCCAGCATCACGCGCGTCTGGATCGCGTAGTCGGCGTAGCTCTGGGTCATGGCCCAGATGTGCATGAGGAGGATGCGCGCATCGAGCGGGCGCATCTGCCCGCGCGCGATCCAGCCGTTGATGATGTCCACCTTCTTCTGTGTCCAGGCGCGGGCGTTGGGCCAGTAGCGGTCCAGGTTGCGGCCGCCGTCCAGGATCTCGCGCGTGAAGATGCGCGACATCTCGGGGCTGTCGATCGCGTGGTCCAGCTTCTTTCGGATGTAGTCGCCCAGCACGGTGGCCGGGTCGCTCGCGTCCTCGAACGAGAACACCACCTTCCAGGCGTGCAGCACCTGCATGAGCAGCTCCTCGTAGAGCTCTTCCTTGCCGGCGATGTAGTAGTGCAGCTGGGGCTTGGTGAGGCCGGCGCGCGCGGCGATGGCCTGGGTCGAGGTGCCCTTCAGGCCGTGCAGGCTGAACTCGGCCACCGCCGCGGTGCGGATGGCCGCCATGATGCGCTCGCGCCCCGGGCGTGCGCGCGACAGCGGGCCGTCGGGGGCGGGCATTTCCTGGGCGGTGGCGGGGGGCAGGGCGGCAGTGTCGGAGGTCATGCTGGAAGGAGGCGGCGGGCGCCCGGCCGATGGTAATCCCAAGGCGCATGGCGGCCCGCCGTGCCGCAAGGCATGGCCGCATGCCATGCCGGCATGGCGATGCAGCGCATGCGGGCACGGTTCATGTATCTTCCTCGCCGCTTCCAGAATTTCACCTCAGACCAAGGAGTCTTCCATGTACCTCTCTCCCCGTTTCCGGGCCTTCGCCGCGGGCGCCGCCCTGCTTGCCGCGAGCGCGCTCGCGCAGGCGCAGCAACTGCCGAACGTGGTGATCCTGGCCACCGGCGGCACCATCGCCGGCGCCGGCGCCTCGGCCGTCAACAGCGCCACCTATGCGGCCGCCAAGGTCGGCGTCGACAAGCTCATCGCCGGCCTGCCCGAGCTCGCCAAGGTCGCCAACGTGCGCGGCGAGCAGGTGTTCCAGGTCGCATCGGAAAGCCTCACCAACGACAACCTGCTGACGCTGGCCAAGCGCGTCTCGGCGCTGTCCAAGCAGGCGGACGTGGACGGCATCGTCATCACCCACGGCACCGACACGCTGGAAGAAACCGCCTACTTCCTGACCCTGACGGTGCACACCAACAAGCCGATCGTGGTGGTCGGCTCGATGCGTCCGGGCACGGCCCTCTCGGCCGACGGCGCGCTCAACCTGTACGACGCGGTCAACGTGGCGGGCAGCAAGGACGCCATGGGCAAGGGCGTGCTGGTGACGATGGGCGACAACATCGACAGCGGCCGCGACGTGAGCAAGAACGTCAACATCAAGACCAGCGCGTTTTCCAGCCAATGGGGGCCGCTGGGCATGATCGTGGAGGGCAAGAACTACTGGTTCCGCGCGCCGGTCAAGCGCCACACCATGAATTCGGAATTCGACATCGACAGCATCAACGCGCTGCCGCCGGTGGAGATCGCCATGGGCTACGAAGGCGTGTCGTCGGTGGCCATCGACGCGATCGCCAAGAGCGGCGCCAAGGCGCTCATCCACGGCGGCACGGGCAATGGCTCGGTGGCCGACCGGATCGTGCCGAACCTGCAGAAGGCGCGCACCGACGGCGTGATCGTGATCCGCAGCTCGCGCGTGCCCGACGGCTTCGTGATCCGCAACGCCGAGCAGCCCGACGACAAGTACGACTGGGTGGTGGCGCACGACCTGCGCCCGCAGAAGGCGCGCATCCTGGCGATGGTGGCGCTCACGAAGACCAGCAACACCAAGGAACTGCAGCGGATCTTCTGGGAGTATTGATCTCCCCCAGGCTTGCTCGCTTCGCGTAGCCTCCTACCCCCTTCCGGGGGCAACACCTGCGGCCCGGCAAAGCCGGTTCCGCGGTGTTTCCGGCGAAGACGCCCGGGATGCCCGGGGTGATGCTCAGGCCGGCGCGCGCCGCTGTTTGCGGTGCCGCGCGTATTCCAGGCTGCTCACGCACACGAGCAGCCAGGCGAAGCCGGTCAAGAGGCCGGCCGCCACATCGCTCGCAAAGTGCACCTGCAAGAAAATGCGGCTGCACGCGATGGTCAGGATGGCGCCCACGGCGGCCATCGCCGCCGGCACATGCCAGCGCGCTGGGAGCGTGCGCAGTGCCAGGTACAGCAGCATTCCGTAACTCACGATCGCGCCCGCGCTGTGTCCGCTCGGGAAGCTGTAGCTCGTCTCGAACGCGAGGCCGTGGTCGTGCAGCGGCCGCGCCCGCTCGAAGATGTGCTTGAGCGCGGGGTTCAGCAGCACGATGCCGCCGAGTGCGAGCACCCAGCCCAGCGCGAGACCCCGGTGCGCATGGCGCCACAGCACGGCGGCGACGATCAGGCACACCGGTGCGAGAAAGGCGAAGTCGCCCAGGTGCGTGAGCCAGCTGAAGGCGACGAGCGCGGCCCACGGCACATGGGTGCCAATGGCATCGGCGAGCGCCTGGTCGGCCAGGCCCATCGAGTGACCGTCGGAAAGGTTCGACGCAATCCATGCGAACACGCTTGCCGCTGCAAGGATCAAGAGGAACCCGGCCGCGAGCCCGAGGGCGATGCGCGGCTCGCTGGGTTCGTCGGCATCGAGCGCCTTGAAATGGCGCCGCTGCAGCGTCCGGCAAATGGCGCCGGCGCCGAGCACCGACACGGTCCAGACCGAGAGAAACCAGCCCAGCGCATGGGCGCCGAGTTGCTGGGCAAGGAGAACGAGAGGGGGGGCGAGAGGGGAAGCTTCCAACGGCATGCGGCTGCACCCTAAGGGGGCGCCGCGCTGCTGGCAAGCGAAAGCGGGAATACTTTGGTGCACTCGAAGGCTTTGTCGGCGGCGGCGTAGTCCCAGCGTTCCACGCGGCACGCGCGCGTGCCGGCGGCCACGTCCAGGCCCAAGCCCAGGCGCACCACGTTCACCGAATTCGGAAACCCGGCGCGCACGCGGTGCGACACCGCCGTGCCCGCCTGCACGGCGAAGGCGGTGCGCTTGCAGCCCGAGAACGCATCGTGCAGCGAGCGCACGTAGGGCAGGTGGATGTGGCCGCCCAGGATCAGGTCGACGCCCGCCTCGGACCAGTGCGCCACGGCCCGCTCGCGGCCATGCAGGCGGTTGGACATGTCCTCCTGCCGCGTGACCATCACCGGCTGGTGCGTCACCACCACGCGCAGCTGCGCGGGCGTTGCGGCCGCCAGCCGCTGCGCCACCCGCTCGACCTGCGCGGGCGAGACCACGCCGTCTTCATGCCGGTACCAGCGCGTCGTGTTGACGGTGACGACGAGCCATTCGTCGGACTCGAACACCGGCTCCAGGTCGTCGCCGAAGGCTTCCATGTACCGGCCGTAGGGCGAGAAGCAGCGCGCCGCAAGGTCGAACAGCGGGATGTCGTGGTTCCCCGGAATGACGAGCGTGGCGGGTACCGCCAGCCGGTCGACGAAAGCGCGCGCAGCCGCGAACTGCACGCGTGTGGCGCGCTGCGTGATGTCGCCCGACATCACCACCACCTGCGGTGCCAGCGCCTCGGCAAAGCGCTCGAGCGCCTGCAGCACCTCGGGCCGCTCGGTGCCGAAATGCGGGTCGGAGATCTGCAGCAGGCAACTCATTGCCTGGCCGCTTCCAGTTCCGGCGCAACCTCGGGCCGCACCAGCCACAGCGGCTCGGGCGATACGCGAAACATCAGCGGCATCTCCGTCCACGCGATCTCGCCGTCGGTCGCCACCTTCACGCGGCGCGGCGAGCGCAGGCGCCCGGCCTTCACCGTCATCGATTCGAAGGGAAAGCTCAGCACCTGGTCGGCGCGGCCGAGCCGGCCCATCGCGCCGCGCACCAGCAATTCGGGCATGGCCAGCACCCCGACCGGCTTGAGCGCGATGGCCGCGAGCTGCCCCTGCTCGGGCGCATCGGCATGCGCGATGCCCACCTGCAGCAGCTGCAGCGGGTTGTTGCCCACGAAGAGGGTGGGCGTGCGGATGTCTTTCTCCTGCCCGCGCCAGGCCATGCGCAGGTTCCAGTGCCGGTGGCGGCCGCGCATCACCGTCAGGAGGCCCGCGAAGAACGCGATCCAGCGGCTGCGGCCGTAGCGCGCCTTGTAGGTCTCGCGCTCTTCCAGCAGCTCGGCGTACAGGCCCATGCTGGCGTTCACCAGGAACACGCGGTCGTTGACCAGCCCCACCTGCACGGCGCGCGGCTGCTCGGTCAGCAGCACCTGCAGCGCCTGGGCCGTGTCGCGCGGAATGCCGTGGGTGCGGCTGAAATAGTTGAAGGTGCCCTGCGGCAGCACGCCGAAGGCGCAGCCGCTGCCCAGCGTGGCCTCGGCCACTGCGTTGATGGTGCCGTCGCCGCCCGCGGCCACCACCACGCCATCCACGGCGCGGGCGCGTTCGACGGCCTCGCGCGCCAGGGCCTGCACCCGGCCCGGCCCGTCGACCAGGAAGATGCGGTGCCTGCGGCCGGCCGCGGCAAAGCCTTCCTCGATGACCCGGCGGGCCTCGGCGGTGCTCTCGCTGCCGGAGCCGGCATTGAGCACGATGAAAAACGGGGCGTTCGGACCGATGTGGGGCGGTTGCATGTGGGTGGAGCGGGGAAAAGACGGGCCCGGAAGGACCGTGTGAAAGGCTGCCGCGTGCGGCCGGCCGGTGGTTGTCGCATGCCTGGCCGGGCGGCGGGAGCGGCCGGCATCCCGGCCGGCTGTGGGAGAGTTGCCCTCCGCCCGTAAAATCGTCCGCTTTCGCGGCGCACTGCCGCGCTACCGTCCAATGTCCGGCCTCAGCCGGCCAGCCTCATGTTGACCTTCCAGCAAATCATTCTCAAACTGCAGTCGTACTGGGCCGACAAGGGCTGCGCGCTGCTGCAACCGTACGACATGGAGGTGGGCGCGGGCACCTCGCACACCGCCACCTTCCTGCGGGCCCTGGGGCCCGAGCCCTGGAAGGCCGCCTACGTGCAGCCCAGCCGCCGCCCCAAGGACGGCCGCTACGGCGAGAACCCCAACCGCCTGCAGCACTACTACCAGTACCAGGTCGTGCTCAAGCCCGCGCCCTCGAACATCCTGGAGCTTTACCTCGGCAGCCTCGAGGCCCTGGGCTTCGACCTGAAGAAGAACGACATCCGCTTCGTCGAAGACGACTGGGAGAACCCCACGCTCGGCGCCTGGGGCCTGGGCTGGGAAGTCTGGCTCAACGGCATGGAGGTGACCCAGTTCACCTACTTCCAGCAGGTCGGCGGCATCGACTGCAAGCCGATCACCGGCGAGATCACCTACGGCCTGGAGCGCCTGGCGATGTACCTGCAGGGCGTGGACAACGTCTACAACCTCACGTGGACCGATGGCCTCACCTACGGCGACGTCTACAAGCAGAACGAGGTCGAGCAGTCGACCTACAACTTCGAGCACAGCGACGCCGAGTTTCTGTTCACCGCCTTCAATGCGCACGAAAAGCAGGCCAAGCACCTCATGACCGAGCAGCTCGCGCTGCCGGCCTACGAGCAGGTGCTGAAAGCCGCGCACAGCTTCAACCTGCTGGACGCGCGCGGTGCGATCAGCGTGACCGAGCGCGCCGCCTACATCGGCCGCATCCGCAACCTCGCGCGCAGCGTGGCGCAGAGCTACTACGACAGCCGCGAGCGCCTGGGCTTCCCGATGGCGCCGCGCGAATGGGTCGCGCAAATGCCTCCGAAGAAAGCCGCCTGAGCGATGACGACCCCCATGAACAACAAGAACTCCCTGCTGGTCGAACTCTTCGTCGAAGAACTGCCGCCCAAGGCGCTGAAGAAGCTCGGCGATGCCTTCGCGGGCGTGCTGCGCGACCAGCTCGTGGCGCAGGGTCTGGCCGAAGCCGGCTCGGTGCTCACCGCCTACGCCTCGCCTCGCCGCCTGGCCGCGCACCTCACGCACGTGGCCGAGGGCGCCGCCGACAAGGCCGTGTCGCAAAAGCTCATGCCCGTGGCCGTGGGGCTCGATGCCTCGGGCCAGCCCACGCCCGCGCTGCTCAAGCGCCTGGGCGCGCTGGGCGCCGACGCCTCGGCCGTGCCGGGCCTGAAGCGCGCGATGGACGGCAAGGCCGAAGCGCTCTTCTACGAAAGCACCGCCAAGGGCGCGACGCTGGCCGAGGGCCTGCAGAAGGCGCTGGCCGAAGCGATCGCCAAGCTGCCGATCCCCAAGGTGATGAGCTACCAGCTCGAGAGCGGCTGCGAGCTGCCAGGCTGGAGCAGCGTGAGCTTCGTGCGTCCCGCGCACGGCCTCGTGGCGCTGCATGGCGACACCGTGGTGCCCATCGAGGCACTGGGCCTCCAGGCGGGCCGCGAGACCCATGGCCACCGCTTCGAAGCGGCGGTCGATCCGGTCGTGCTGCGCGATGCCAACAGCTACGCGCTGCAGCTGCAGGACGAGGGCGCGGTCATCGCGAGCTTCGAGGCGCGCCGCGCCGAAATCGCGCGCCAGCTCGCGGCGGCTGCGGTCAAGGTCGGCGGCGGCTCGGTGCCGATCCACGACGACGCGCTGCTCGACGAAGTGACCGCGCTGGTCGAGCGCCCCAACGTGCTGGTCTGCAGCTTCGAGCGCGAGTTCCTCGAAGTGCCGCAGGAGTGCCTCATCCTCACGATGAAGGCCAACCAGAAGTACTTTCCGCTGCTCGATGCACAGGCCAGGCTTACCAACAAGTTCCTGGTCGTCAGCAACATCAGCCCCGATGACGCGAGCGCGGTCATCCAAGGCAACGAGCGCGTGGTGCGCCCGCGCCTGGCCGACGCCAAGTTCTTCTTCGACCAGGACCGCAAGAAATCGCTGGCCTCGCGCGTCGAGTCGCTGGGCAAGGTGGTCTATCACAACAAGCTGGGCACGCAGGGCGAACGCGTGCAGCGCGTGATGCACATCGCGCGCGCGATCGCGGAACGTTTGGCCGAGAAGCCGGGCGATGCGAAGGTCGCCGCACAGGCCACGCAGGCCGCGCAACTGGCCAAGGCCGACCTGGTGACCGACATGGTCGGCGAGTTTCCCGAGCTGCAGGGCACGATGGGTCGCTACTACGCACTGCACGACGGCCTCGATGCCGCGGTGGCCGATGCGATCGAAGACCACTACAAGCCACGCTTTGCCGGCGACGAGTTGCCGCGCAACACCGTCGGCCTCGTGGTCGCGCTGGCCGACAAGCTCGAAACGCTGGTCGGCATGTTCGGCATCGGCAACCTGCCCACTGGCGACCGCGACCCGTTCGCGCTGCGCCGCCATGCGCTGGGCGTGCTGCGCATGCTGATCGAGAAAGACCTTGCGCTGGGGCTCGACGCCCTGCTGCAGGACGCCGCTGCGCAGTTCAAGGACATCGCCGGCTTCGACAGCGGCAAGGCCACGGTCGAGCTGCGTGATTTCATCCTCGACCGCCTTGCGGGCAGCCTGCGCGAGCAGGGCGCGAGCGCGCAGGAAGTCGACGCCGTGCTGGCCCCGCTGCCGCAGCGCCTGGGCGAAGTGCCCAAGCTGCTGGCCGCCGTGCGCGCCTTCGCCGCACTGCCCGCCGCCGCCGCGCTGGCCGCCGCCAACAAACGCATCGGCAACATCCTGAAGAAGGCGCCCGAGGCCGACGCGCACGTGAGCGAACTGCTGCTGCAGGAGCCCGCAGAGAAGGCGCTGCACGCCGCCATGGCGAAGGTCGTGCCCGCCGCCAACGCCCAGTTCGAAGCCGGCGACTACACCGCTTCGCTGCAGACGCTGGCCGCGTTGCGCGAGCCGGTCGATGCCTTCTTCGATGGCGTGATGGTCAATGCCGAGCAGGCCGACCTGCGCCTGAACCGGCTGGGCCTCTTGATGTCGCTGCACGCCGCGATGAACCGCGTGGCGCAGCTCGAGCGGCTGGCCGTCTGATCCCTTCGACGACTCCTCCACCGGTGGCATCGCCATGAAACTCGTCATCCTCGACCGCAACGGCACGATCAACGTGCACCGCGAAGACTTCGTCAAGAGCGACATCGAGTGGACGCCGCTGCCCGGTGCGCTGGAGGCCGTGGCGCGGCTGAACCATGCGGGCTGGCACGTGGTGGTCGCGTCGAACCAGTCGGGCCTGGGCCGCGGGCTCTTCGACATGGCCTCGCTCAACGCCATGCACGCCAAGATGCACAAGATGCTCGCGGCCGTGGGCGGCAAGGTCGATGCGGTGTTCTATTGCCCGCACAGTCCCGACGAGGGCTGCGACTGCCGCAAGCCCAAGTCGGGCCTGTTCCTGCAGATCGGCGACCGCTACGGCATCGACCTGAAGGGCGTGCCGACCGCGGGCGACAGCCTGCGCGACCTGCAGGCGGGCGCGGCCGCCGGCTGCGAGCCGCACCTCCTGCTCACGGGCATGGGCGCGGCCTGCATCGGCGTGGATCCGCTGCCCCCCGAATATCCGGCGAACACGATGGTTCACGAGAACCTCGCCGCCTTTGTCGATTTCCTGCTCGTGCGCGAAGCGCGGGCTGCACTGCAGGTAGCTGTCTGATGGCGTTCATACGTTCCGTTCTCCACGCACTCTGGATGCTGGTCACCGTGGTGCCGTGGGGCATCATCATGTGCGTCAGTTCGATCTGGAAGCGCGGCATCCCGCTCTACTGGATGGCCGAGCAATGGCTCAGCTGGGCCATCGGCGGCGCGCGCGTGCTGCTGGGCATCAAGACGCGCGTGACCGGCATGGAGAACCTGCCGACCGACCAACTCGCCGGCGCGGTGCTGCTGGTCAAGCACCAGTCCACGCTGGAGACCTTCCTCATGCCCACGCTGATGCCGCACCCGCTGGCCTTCGTGTTCAAGAAAGAACTGATCTACGTGCCCTTCTTCGGCTGGGCGATGGCGCGGCTGGACATGATCCACATCGACCGCAGCCAGCGTGCGCAAGCCTTCAACAAGGTGGTGAACCAGGGCCGCAAGCTGCTCGCGCAGGGCATCTGGATCATCATGTTCCCCGAAGGCACGCGCATTCCGCGCGGGCAGAAGGGCACCTACAAGAGCGGTGGCACGCGCCTGGCCTGCGAGACCGGCGTGCCGGTGATCCCGATTGCCGTCACCTCGGCCAAGGTCTGGCCGCGCAAGGCGTTCATCAAGCGCCCGGGCGTGGTCGATGTGTCGATCGGGCCGGCGATCTCCAGCGTGGGCCGCAAGCCCGACGAGCTGATGCGCGAAGTCGAAGCGTGGATCGAAGCGGAGATGCACCGGCTCGATCCCGAGGCGTACCGCTAGCCAAGGAACAGAGGAGCGCCAAGATGCAGGGGCTGCTGCAGTTCACGATGGACCTGTTCGAGGGGCTGGGCAGCGAATTCACGCAGCCCGAGCCGCCCGCGCCGCGGCCGAAGAAGGTCCGCAAGGCTGCGCCGCCTGTCGCGACGCCGTTGCCCTTCGCGGTGCCGGCGCCAGAAGAGGTCAAGAGCACCGGTCCGGCACTGCCGGCGATTCCGCTGCGCGACACGCTGGCGCTCGCGAGCTTCATCCATCCGCAGGCGACGCGCGAACTGGTGCTGGGCTCGGCACGCGTGGCCTACGAATTCAAGCGCGGCAAGCGCAAGACCATCGGCTTCCTGGTCGGCGCCGAAGGGCTGTCGGTGCGCGCGCCGCGCTGGGTCGCGCTGCGCGACGTCGATGCCGCGGTGCGCGAAAAGGCCGACTGGATCCTGCGGAAGCTCCAGGAAACGCAGCAGCGCCACGCGCGCGTCGAGGCGACGCGCATCGCGTGGAAGGACGGCGCCGGGTTTCCGTTCATGGGCGAGCCGGTGGTGATCCGGCTCGATCCGAAGCACGGCTTTGCAAGCGTCGGCGGCACGCTCGATGAGGCCGAGGTCGCGGGCGGCCCGCGCATCCTGCGGCTGGCGGTCGCGCAGAACGCCGAGCCCTCGCAGATCCGCGATGCCGCGCAGGCCTGGCTCATGCGGCAGGCGCGCAAGCTCTTCATCGAGCGGCTCGACCACTTCGCGCCGCTGCTGGGCGTGCGCTGGCAGAAGCTGTCGCTGTCGAACGCGGCCACGCGCTGGGGCAGCGCGAGCGCGGACGGATCGCTTCGGCTGAACTGGCGGTTGATCCACTTCCGATTGCCGGTGATCGATTACGTCGTCGCGCACGAGTTGGCCCACCTGCGCGTGATGGACCATTCGCACCGCTTCTGGGAAACCGTGGAGAGCGTGGTGCCCGACTACGACGTGCTGCGCCAGCAGCTCAAGGACGAGGCCGTCCCGCGCTGGAACTGAAAGCCCCGCGCCAGTCCCGCTATTCCTTGACCGACCCGGTCATCCCCGAGACGTAGTACTCGACGAAGAACGAGTAGATGAACGCCACCGGCAGCGAGCCCAGCAGCGCGCCGGCCATGAGCGGTCCCCACTGGTACACGTCGCCCTGCACCAGCTCGGTCACCACGCCGACCGGCAGTGTCTTCACCTCCGACGAGGAGATGAAGGTGAGCGCGTAGATGAATTCGTTCCACGACAGCGTGAACGCGAAGATGCCGGCCGAGATGAGCCCGGGCACCGCCAGCGGCAGCACGATCTTCACCAGGATCTGCCAGCGGCTCGCGCCGTCGATGAGCGCGCATTCTTCCAGCTCGGCCGGGATCGAGCGGAAGTAGCCCATCAGCAGCCACGTGCAGAAGGGAATGAGGAAGGTCGGGTACGTGAGGATCAGCGCCCAGCGCGTGTCGAAGAGGCCGAGGTTGAACACCACGTTCGCCAGCGGAATGAACAGGATCGACGGCGGCACCATGTACGCGAGAAAGATCGAGAGCCCGACGTGCTTCGATCCCTTGAACCGCAGCCGTTCGATCGCATACGCCGCGAACACCGAGGCCGCGAGCGAGACGAAGGTGGACACCACCGACACCAGCACCGTGTTCCACAGCCACTGCGGGTACGAGGTCTCGAACAGCAGCTTGTAGAAATGCGAAAGCGTCGGGTTGATCACCCAGAACGGATTGCCCTCGCGCGAGAGCAGTTCGGCATCGGGCTTCACCGAGGTGATGGCCATCCAGTAGAACGGGAACAGCAGCACGATCAAAAAGACCACGAGCGGCAGGTACACGGTCACCGCCTTGCGCGGGATCGTGTCGAGGTAGCTCATGCCGACGGTGTCGACCTGGCCGGCATTGCTCATTAGAGATTCCTCATTTGTCCGAACCGCCCTGCTGCCACGCGCGCCGCTGCAGGCCGAAGAAGCTGAACATCACGCACGCCAGAAGGAAGGGCACCATCGCGATGGCAATGGCCGCGCCTTCGCCGAGCGCGCCGCCCGAAATGGCACGCTGGAACGACAGCGTGGCCATCAGGTGCGTGGCATTGAGCGGGCCGCCGCGGGTGATGACGTAGATGAGCTGGAAGTCGGTGAAGGTGAACAGCACCGAGAAGGTCATGACCACCGCGATGATCGGCGTGAGCAGCGGCATCGTGACGTGGCGGAACTGCTGCCAGGGCGTCGCGCCGTCGATGGCCGAGGCCTCGTAATAGGAAGGCGAGATCGTCTGCAGCCCCGCGAGCAGCGTGATCGCCACGAAGGGCACGCCGCGCCACACGTTCGCGATGATCACCGCGATGCGCGCATTCCATGGCGAGCCGAGGAAGTCGATGTACTGGTCGATCAGGCCCATCCGCATCAGCGCCCAGCTGATGATGGAGAACTGCGAGTCGTAGATCCACCAGAACGCGATCGCCGAGAGCGCGGTGGGCACGATGTACGGCAGCAGGATGACCGCGCGGAAGAAGGTCTTGAAGCGGATGTTCCGGTTCAAGAGGATCGCCAGCCACAGGCCCAGGAAGAACTTCAGCACGCTCGCCACCGCCGTGTAGAAGAGCGTGTTGAAGAGGGCGAGCCGCGTCACGGCATCGCCCCACAGGTACTCGTAGTTCTCCAGGCCGATCCACTGGCCCGCGCGGCCCACCTTGGCGTCGGTGAAGCCGAGGTAGGTGCCCAGCCCCAACGGGTAGGTCAGGAACAGAAGCAGCAGCACCGCCGCGGGCAGCATGAACGCGAGCCCGAGGGCGTTGCGGCTGTTCTGGAACCTGGCCAAAAGTGTCATGGGGTGGACGGCTTGGAGGTGGAACGATCAGAGCCTGTCAGACCTTGTAATAGCGCTCGGCACGCTTCTGCGCGCGCTCGGCCGCTTCCTTGGGCGTCTTCGATCCGCTGGCGGCCTCGGCCACCATGTTCGGAATGATGAAGTCCGCCGCCGCGCCCGCCGAGGCGTAGCCCAGCTTGCCGTCGTAGCCGCCCGGGCGCAGGTTCTTCACCGAGTCGCGGTAGGGCATGTTCTTCGGGTCCGAGGTCCAGATCGCGCTGTTCTCGTAGAAGCGCAGGGGCTGCGCCACGTAGCCGCCGCCGCCCTGCAGCCAGGGGTCGAACTGTTCCTTCTCCATCATGAAGCGCAGGAACTCCTTGGCCGCCTGCGGGAACTTCGTGTACTTCATGACCATCTGGTTGAAGAACAGGTGCGACTCCGTCGGCACGCCCACCGGCCCGATGGGGAACACCGCGTGGTTGATGTCCGCGGCCATTTCCTTGACCTTCGGGTCGGCCGAATTCTTGGCCGCGTAGTAGACCGAGATGCCGTTGTTGGTGACGCTGATCTGCCCGTCCAGGAAGGCCTTGTTGTTGTTCGGATCGAGCCACGAGAGCGTGCCCGGAATGAAGTTGGCATAGAGCTCCTTGCCGTACTCCAGCGCCTTGAGCGTCTCGGGGCTGTCGATCACCACCTTGTTGGTCTTGTCGACCAGCTTGCCGCCGTGCGACCAGATGAGCCAGTTGCACCAGGTGCTGTCGCCGGTCGCGTTGCCCAGCGCCATGCCGCCGGGCGTGCCCTTTTCCTTGAGCGCCTTGTAGAGCTTCAGGAAGTCGTCGGTGGTCTTGGGGAAGGCCGCGAAGCCCGCGGCCTTGACCATGCTCTCGCGGTACACGATGAGCGAGCCCGAGGCGCCCAGCGGCAGGCCCAGCCACTTCTTGCCGTCGGGGCGCATGAAGGCTTCGCCCGCCGGGTACCAGCCGCCGTATTTCTTGCCGAGGTATTCGGCCAGGTCGGTCACGTCGAGCAGCTTGTCGGGATAGAGGTTGGCGTCGTCGTTGGTCGACAGGATGATGTCGGGGCCGGCGCCCGTGTTGGCGGCCACCGCGGCCTTCGGGCGCACGTCTTCCCAGCCTTCGTTGTCCACGCGCACTTCCACGCCCGTGGCCTCGGTGAATTTCTTGACGTTGGCCATGTAGGCGTCGATGTCGCCCTGCACGAAGCGGCTCCATCGCAGCACGCGCAGCTTGGCGCCCTTCTCGGGCTTGAACGTCAGGTTCTGCGCCTGCGCGAAGGGTGCGAACAGGGCGCTGCCCGTGCCGACAGTCGCGGCGGCGGCAACGCCGGCCGAACTCTCGAGAAACTTGCGGCGATTGAAATCACTCATGGCTGTCTCCTTCGTTGTAAATGGACCGGTGTGAACCAAAGACAAAGCAAAAAATCGGGCGTGCCTTCAGGCGGCCAGGCGCAGGCCGCTTTCGGCATCGAACAGGTGCGCGCGTTCGAGGTCGGGCAAGAGATGGATCGTGCTGCCGGGCGCGAAGTCGTAGCGCTCGCGGAACACGGCCGAGAGCTCCGCGCCCTCGTGGCGGCACGCGACGAAGGTGTCCATGCCGGTCGGCTCCATCACGACCACGCGCGACGGAATGCCGCCGCTCGCGCCCAGGGTCAGGTGCTCGGGGCGCGTGCCGTACACCACGGGCTGGCCGTCGGTGCCGCCCGCGTGGATGGGGGCATCGAGCCGTGTGCCGTCAGGGAGTTCGACATGCGCCGCGCCGCCCGCGCGCCGCAGCGTGCCGGGCAGGAAGTTCATGGCCGGCGAGCCGATGAAGCCCGCGACGAACTGGTTGGCCGGATGGTCGTACAGGTCCAGCGGGCTGCCGGTCTGCTCGATGCGGCCGTCGCGCATCACCACGATCTTGTCGCCCATGGTCATGGCTTCGATCTGGTCGTGCGTGACGTAGATGGAGGTGGTCTTCAGCCGCTGGTGCAGCTCCTTGATCTCGCTGCGCATCGCCACGCGCAGCTTGGCGTCGAGGTTGGAGAGCGGCTCGTCGAAAAGAAACACCTGCGGATCGCGCACGATCGCGCGCCCCATCGCCACGCGCTGGCGCTGGCCGCCCGAGAGCTGGCGCGGATAGCGCTCCAAGAGCGGCGCGAGCGCAAGAATTTCGGCCGCGCGCGTCACCTTGCTGTCGATGGTGGCCTTGTCCATCTTCGCCAGCGAGAGGGCGAAGGCCATGTTGTCGCGCACGGTCATGTGCGGATAGAGCGCGTAGTTCTGGAACACCATCGCGATATCGCGTTCCTTGGGCGGCAGGTCGTTCACGCGGCGATCGCCGATGCGGATCTCGCCGCCATGGACTTCTTCCAGCCCCGCGATCATGCGCAGCAAGGTCGACTTGCCGCAGCCCGAGGGGCCCACCAGCACCGTGAACGAACCGTCGGCAATGTCGATGTCCACCCCGTGAAGGATGGCGACTTCGCCGAATCGCTTCTTGACCGCCTGAATCGTGACACTGGCCATGCAAGGAGTCCTGACAAATCGCGGGAAGGGGAGCAACACGGAGACCTCCGCATCGCAGCAGCCCGCGCAGTATCGGCACTCGGTTTTGAAACCGGTATCAGGGCAAACCGGTACGAGAAACTCCCTGTTGACTTGTATGATGACCCGATAACCGTGCTTCACTTTCCCGCTGCCGTGCAGGCCACCGCCCTCTCAGATTCCTTTCCTCTGGTCACGGACCGCCTGTCCGACCGGCTCGCTTCGCGGTTGGCGGCACAGATCGAATCGGGCGCGCTGCGGCCCGGCGATCGCCTTCCCACCGAGTTGCAGCTGGCGGCCTCGCACGGCGTCTCGCGCACCGTGGTGCGCGAGGCGGTGCATCAGCTCAAGTCGCAGGCGCTGGTCACATCGCGGCAAGGGCTGGGCGTGTTCGTGGCGCAGGCGCCGCTCAATCGGCCGCTGGCTTTCGACCCCGCCGTGCTCGAGTCGGTGCAGGCGGTCGTGCACGTGGTCGAGGTGCGCCGCGTACTCGAAGGCGAGATCGCCGCGCTCGCCGCCAAGCGCGCGACGCGCAGCCAGATCGCGGCGCTGCGGCGCGCGCTGAAGGCCATCGATGTTGCCGCGGCGGCAGGGCACGACGGCGTGGCCGAGGACCTGGCCTTTCACCGCGTGATCGGCGAGGCCACCGGCAATCCGCAATTCCGTTTGCTGCTCGGGTTTCTGGAGCAGTACCTGCGCGAAGGCATGCGCATCACCCGCGGCAACGAGGCGCGCCGGCTCGACTTCATGGAAGCCGTGCAGAACGAGCACCGCGCCATCGTCGAAGCCATCGCGGCGCGCGACCCCGTGGCCGCGCGCCATCACGCCACGCAACACCTGATCCGCGGCGAGCAGCGGCTCGTCGAAGGCGGTGTCATCACCGGGCAACGCCGTCGCGCCGCGGCGCAGGCGCTGCGCAAGGCCGCACCGGCAAGCACCGCCCAACGTACAACCGGCACCACCCAGAGAACGAAGAGGGACACCCCATGAAACTGTTGATCACCGGAGGCGGCGGCTTCGTCGGCTCCCGACTTGCGCGAGCGCTGCTCGCGCGCGGCACGCTGGCCGGCCAGCGCATCGAGCGGCTGGTGCTGGCCGACATCGCGCCGCCGCCCGCCGACCTGCTGGCCGATGCGCGCGTGGAAGCCCGCACCGGCCCGCTGCTCGCGCAGACGGAGGCGCTGAAGACGGAAGCCTTCGACGGCGTGTTCCATCTCGCATCGGCCGTGTCGGGCGAATGCGAAGCGGACTTCGACCTGGGCCTGCGCTCCAACCTGGACAGCACGCGCGCGCTGCTCGATGCGCTGCGTGCCAACGTGGCTGCAGGCGGCAAGGTGACGCGGCTGGTGTTCTCCAGCTCGGTTGCGGTGTTCGGGCCCGACCCTTCGGTGCCGCTGCCCGAGCTGGTGGCCGACGACACGCTGCCATTGCCGCAGACCTCTTACGGCACGCAGAAGCTGGTCTGCGAGCACCTCATCTCCGACTACACCCGCAAGGGCTACATCGACGGCCGCGCCGCGCGGCTGATGACCGTCACCGTGCGCCCGGGCCGCCCCAATGGCGCCGCCTCGTCCTTCTTCAGCGGCATCATCCGCGAGCCGCTGGCGGGCGTCGAATCGGTCTGCCCGGTGTCGCCCGACGTGTCGCACCCGATGACCTCGCCGGCGCGCACGGTCGATGGCCTCATCGCCGTCTACGAAGCCAGCCGCGAGGCCTTCGGCGGACGCGCCGCGCTCAACCTGCCGGCGCTCAACGTGCGCGTGAGCGACATGCTCGATGCGCTCGAGGAAGTGGCCGGCCCCAAGGTGCGCGCGCTGGTGCGCTTCGAGCGCGACGAGCGCATCGCCGGCATCGTGGCCAACTGGCCCGCCGGTGCCACGGCCGAGCGCGCGGCCCGGCTCGGCCTGCATCCGCACGAGAATTTTGCAGACATCGTTCGCCAATACATCGCCGATTGCGCCGCGCTCCCGAATGCGGCAGAAACACTGAAGGGAATGTCCTGATGAGCAAGAAGAAGAGCCCCACGCCCGTGTCCACATCCAAGCCGAAGAGCAGCGCCTCGAAGAAGTCCCCGGCTGCGCTCAAGCTGCGTTCGCAGGCCTGGTTCGACAACCCGGCCAACACCGATATGACGGCGCTGTATCTGGAGCGCACCATGAACTACGGGCTCGGCCTGGAGGAGCTGCAGTCGGGCCGCCCGATCATCGGCATTGCGCAGACCGGCTCCGACATCGCCCCCTGCAACCGCCACCACCTGGTGCTGGCCGAGCGCGTGCGCGAGGGCATCCGCGATGCGGGCGGCATCGCCTTCGAGTTTCCGATCCATCCGATCCAGGAAACCTGCAAGCGCCCGACCGCCTCGCTGGACCGCAACCTGCAGTACCTCTCGCTGGTCGAAATTTTGTACGGCTACCCGCTCGACGGCGTGGTGCTGACCACCGGCTGCGACAAGACCACGCCGGCACAGCTGATGGCAGCCGCCACGGTCGACATCCCGGCCATCGCGCTGAACTCCGGGCCCATGCTCAACGGCTGGTACAAGGGCGAGCGCACGGGCTCGGGCACCATCGTGTGGAAGGCGCGCGAGTTGCTGGCGGCGGGCGAGATCGACGAGACCGGGTTCCTCAAGCTGGTGGCCTCGTCGGCCCCGTCGACCGGCCACTGCAACACCATGGGCACGGCCTCCACGATGAACTCGCTGACCGAGGCATTGGGCATGACGCTGCCCGGCAGCGCCGCCATTCCCGCACCGTACCGCGACCGCCAGGAGATGGCCTACCTCACCGGCAAGCGCATCGTCGAGATGGTGCGCGAGAACCTCAAGCCCTCGGACATCCTCACGCGTGCCGCGTTCGAGAACGCGATCGTCGTGAACTCCGCCATCGGCGGCTCGACCAATGCGCCGATCCACCTGAACGCCATTGCGCGCCACATCGGCGTGCCGCTGACCACCGGCGACTGGGAGAAGCACGGCTACAAGATTCCGCTGCTGGTCAACCTGCAGCCGGCCGGCGAGTACCTGGGCGAGGACTACTACCGCGCGGGCGGCGTGCCCGCGGTGGTGGCCGAGCTGATCGCCAAGGGCAAGATCCAGCCCGCGCTCACGGCCAACGGCAAGAGCATCATCGAGAACTGCGAGGGGCGCTTCACCGAAGACCGGAAGGTGATCTTCCCGTACGCCAAGCCGATGATGAAGAACGCCGGCTTCCTCGACTTCAGCGGCAACCTGTTCGACTCCGCGATCATGAAGACCAGCGTGATCACGCCCGAGTTCCACAGCCGCTACCTGGAGGACCCGGCCGACCCGATGGCCTTCGAAGGCACGGCCGTGGTGTTCGACGGACCGGAGGACTACCACCGCCGCATCGACGATCCGAAGATGAAGATCGATGCGCGCAGCATCCTGTTCATGCGCGGCGTGGGCCCCGTGGGCTACCCGGGCGCGGCCGAGGTCGTGAACATGCGCGCGCCGGCCTACCTGCTGAAGAAGGGCGTCACCGCGCTGCCCTGCATCGGCGATGGGCGGCAGTCGGGCACCTCGGGCTCGCCATCGATCCTGAACGCATCGCCCGAAGCCGCGACCGGCGGTGCGCTGGCGTTGCTCAAGACCGGCGACCGCGTGCGCATCGACCTGAAGAAACGCACGGCGAACATGCTGGTGTCCGACGAAGAGCTGGCCAAGCGCCGCCAGAAGCTCGAAGCCGCCGGCGGCTACCCGTACCCGCCGAGCCAGACGCCGTGGCAGGAGATCCAGCGCTCGGTGGTCGATGAGCTCTCCGAGGGCATGGTGCTCAAGCCGGCGATCAAGTACCAGAAGATCCACGCCACCTTCGGCGTGCCGCGCGACAACCACTGACGAGCGCTCGCGCGGCGCATGCGCTCAGCGCGCGTGCGTCACGCCGCCGTCGACGACGAGCGTGGAACCCATCACGTAGTCGCCCGCGCGCGAGGCCAGGTAGATCGCGGCGCCGGCCATGTCCTCGGGCGTGCCGATGCGGCCCGCGGGAATGCGGCCCTTGACCTCGTCGCCGTGGTCGCGCGCATCCTTGTTCATGTCGGAGGCGAAGGCGCCCGGTGCGATGGCGCTCACCACGATGCGGTCTTGCGCGAGGCGCAGCGCCATGCGGCGCGTGAGCTGGATCAAGCCGGCCTTGCTGGCCGCATACGAATACGTTTCCTGCGGGTTCACCGAGATGCCGTCGATCGAGGCGATGTTGATCACCTTCGAGAGGTGATCGGTCGCGGCCTTCTTGAGCATCGGCGTGAGCGCCTGGGTCAGGAAGAAGGGCGTCTTCAGGTTCAGGTCGACCACCTTGTCCCAGCCGCTTTCGGGAAACTCTTCATACGGCGCGCCCCAGGCGGCACCGGCGTTGTTGACCAGGATGTCGAGCGAGTTTTCGTGCTTCGCATAGGCCGCGACCAGCGCCTGCGCGCCTTCGACCGTGGACACGTCCGCCGGCAGCGACACGCAATGGCCGAAGGCCGAGAGTTCCTTGGCGGTCTGGTCGCAGGCCGCGGCCTTGCGCGCCGAGATGTACACGCGCGCGCCCTGGGCGAGGAACCCCTCGGCGATCATGCGGCCGATGCCGCGCGAGCCGCCGGTGATCAAGGCGGTGCGGCCCTTCAGCGAGAAGAGTTGGGTGGTGTCCATGGTGCCGGTGTCTCCTGAGTGAAAGATTTCAGGAAACGAGCTTAGTGCCGAGCGTGCCCGCGCCGCGTCACCTTGGTGCCAGCGACAGGCTCCGGGGGCTCGTGAAGCTGCGCAGGTCGCCGGTGACCGGGTCCTGGAAGGCGACGGACTTGGCCAGCAATTGCAGGGGCTTGTCGAAGTCGTCGGTGTTCTCGGGCAACAGCACGGGGTAGATGGGGTCGTTCTCGATCGGCATGCCCAGCGCAAGGCAGTGCACGCGCAACTGGTGCTTGCGGCCAGTGACGGGCGAGAGCTTCAGCAGCGCGCGGCCGCCCCGGACCTCTTGCACCTGGATGTGCGTCTCGGCGTTGGGCTCGCCCGGCGCTTCCCGCATGCGCATGAAGTGCTCGTCGTCGACAAGGCGGCTGCGGTAGGTGCCGGGCACCGACGAGACGCCTTCCTGCCACGGCACCACGGCTTCGTAGTGCTTGGCGATGCGGCGCTCCGGGAACATCTGCTGGTAGGCGCCGCGCGTCTCGCGGCGCACCGAGAACAGCACCAGGCCCGAGGTGCCGCGATCGATGCGGTGCAGCGGCACGAGGTCGTCGATCTTCAGCTTGCGCTTGAGCCGCACGAGCAGGCTCTCCTGCAGGTACTTGCCGGTGGGCGTGACGGGGAGGAAGGGGGGCTTGTCGGCCACCACGAGCTGCTCGTCCTGGAACAGCACCTGCTCCTCGAAGGGGATGTGCACTTCGCCGTCGAGCGTGCGGTAGTAGTAGACGCGCAGCGGCGATTCGTAGCGCCGCTCGATGGTGACGGGGATGCGATGCTCGTCGATCACGTCGCCCGCCACGATGCGCTCCAGCCACGCATTGCGCGTGATGGCGGGGAAGCGCTCGATCAGGAACTCGGCAATCGTCGGCCAGGGGCCGTAGGGCAGGCCGACGCAGCTCGGGCCAACGCCGTCGCGGGTGGGCAGCGGCAGCCGGTGGCCGGTCATCGCGCGGCTTCTTGCTGAAGCACCGACAGCGCTTCGGCGAAGGACGGGCGAGAGGACACGTCGGGGTGCAAGCAGCGGTCCTTCAGTGCGGACATGGCGACAGGCGGCGCACCGCTGCAGCGCTCCAGCAGTTCTTCGAGCAGGCAGCCGAAGGCGCGCATCTCCAGGCGCTGCAAGGCCGCGGCCTGGCGCGCATCGAGCGAGCCCGTCATCCAGCCCGCACCGAAGTCGCCCAGCCGGCCGCCGCCTTGCGCATTCCACAGGATGTTGTGCGCGTAGAGGTCGCCGTGGAGGATGCCGCGCGCGTGCAGGTGCTGCATGGCGGAGGCGATGTCGTGTGCGATGCGCAGCGCGACATCGGAGGTCCATTGCGCATCGTCCGCATAGACATCGCGCGTGCACGATGCGAGGCTCGGCGGCCCTGCGAGCGTGCGGAAAGACGGCGGCACCAGCGCCATCACGAGGCCTTCGGTGCCATCGGGGTGGCCGTCGATCCGGCTCTGCGCGGCGATCAGCGTGGGGTGCGCGCCGGCCGCGATGCAGGCGGCCATCTCGCTGTGCGGCCAGCCGTCGCTCGTGACCGCACCCTTGAAAAGCTTGACCGCCACTTCCTGCTGCGAAGGCCCCAGCGTGGCCTGATGGATCACGCCCGATGCGCCTTCGCCGAGCTTCTTGCCGAGCGTGAGGTCTTGCCAGGCCACATGCGGCACGGACTGCGCCGTGATGGCGGCATCTTCGGCCTGCGTATCAAAGGGATTGCCCGCAGCCGCAAGCCACGAGAGGCGCGGCAAGGAGAGCAGCCAATCGGGCAGCGCCTCGAAGTGGTTGGCGGAGAGGCGCAGCAGTTCGAGTTGCCGGCACGCGGCCATCGAATCGGGCAGCCGACGCAACCGGTTGCCCGCCAGCATGAGCTTCTGCATTTGCGTGCAGTGGCCCAGCGCATCGGGCAGTTCCTCGACCTGGTTGTCCGTGAGGATCAGCCAGCGCAGCGACGGCGGCAGTGCAGCAGCCGGCACGCTGCGGATGCGGTTGGCCTTGAAGCCGACGATGTCGAGGCCATGGCACTGGCCGATGGATTCGGGCAGCGACGTGAAGCGGTTGTCCGAGCAGAACAGCACGCGCAAGCGATGCAGCCGGCCCAGGTCATCGGGCAGTGCATCGAGCGCATTCCCGGAGAGATTCAGTGTTTCGAGCGAGTCGGCAAGGTCGAAGATCTCGCGCGGGAACTCGGTGAGTCCGCACGCGAGGTCCAGTCGGGTGGCGCCTGCCAGCCGGCCCGCTCGCAGCTCGGCCAGTGTGTCCATCCGGCGAGTCTAAATGCCTAGGCGGTGGCGTTCCCGGCGCCGAAGCGGTAGACGCCGTCCTTGCCCAGCTCGCGCTTCACCTGGCCCGAGAACCACAAGAGGTGCAGGTGCGCGACCGTCTCGCCCATCGCGAAGGTGATCTGGTGCAGGTCGAGCTCGCGCTTGAAGAGGATCGGCAGGCCCTCGGCCGCCGTGAGCGCGCGCGCGGTGCAGGCTTCGAGCAGTTCGGCCAGCCGGTCGCGGTGGTGCTCCTGCAGCTGGTCCACGCGGCGGTGGATGCCGGTGAACGGCTTGCCGTGCGAGGGCAGGCCCACCGTGTCGACGGGCAGCGCCTTGAACCTGTCGATGCTGTCCAGGAAGAGCCGCAGCGAGTTGGCCTCGGGCTCGCCCGCATGCACGCTCACGTTGGTCGAGATGCGCGGCAGCATCATGTCGCCGCCCAGCAGCAGCTTCTGCTCGTCGCAATAGAGCGCGATGTGCTCCGGCGCATGGCCGTAGCCGCTGATGCAGCGCCAGCCGCGGCCGCCGATGGTGACGATGTCGCCGTCCATCATGCGCACGTAGCGGTCGGGCACCGAGGGCACCATGTTCGCGTAGTAGTTGGTGCGCGCGCGGATCTTGGCGATGCCCTCCGCGTCGGTCATGCCGTGCGAGGCGAAGAAGTCCGCCGCCGCATCGCCGCCCGCCAGCGTGTCGCCGGCGGTGCTCAGCACGCGGGCCACGTGGTAGTCGGTGGCGCTGATCCACAGCGGCGCATTCCAGCGCTCGCACAGCCAGGCAGCCAGGCCGATGTGGTCGGGATGCATGTGGGTGACGATCACGCGCAGGATCGGCAGGCCCTCTAGCTGCGTCTCGAAGATCTGCTCCCATTGCGCGCGCGCCTCGTCGTGCGAGATGCAGCAATCGACGACGCTCCAGCCCTCCACGCCATCGATGGTGTCGCGCAGCAGCCAGAGGTTGATGTGGTCCAGCGCAAAGGGCAGCCGCATGCGGATCCAGCGCACGCCGGGCGCGACTTCCAGGGCTTCGCCGGGCGCGGGCAGGGTGTCGCCCAGGGTGTAGTGGAGTTCGCGTTCGAGGAGGTTCATGTAAGATTGACGTTTACGTAAACGTCATGTGTAGGTGGCATCATTGTAGGGAGCACGGCCCAAACCTGCTGTCGCCCCCGTAACGCCCCTCCTGGCGGTCCTGAAACGTCCTTTTCTTCCATGTCCGCGCCAACTTTCACCATCAGCCAGCTCGCGAAGGAATTCGACCTCACGACGCGGGCGATCCGCTTCTACGAGGACATGGGCCTGATCACGCCCGAGCGCGCCGGCCTGCAGCGCGTGTACAGCGCGCGCGACCGGGCGCGGCTCACGCTCACGCTGCGCGCCAAGCGCCTGGGCCTGAGCCTGACCGAGGCCAAGGACATCCTGGACATGTACGACAGCCCGCGCGACACCGTGCCGCAGCTGCAGAAGTTCCTCGGCGTGCTGGGGGCGCACCGGGCGCAGCTGGAGGCGCAAATGGACGAACTGCAGGCCAATCTCGCCGAAGTGCGGGAGCACGAGAAAAAGGGCCGCGCCACCCTGGCACGTGCCCAGAAAGCGGCCAAGGCGGCCCAGATGCCCTGACCGGCACACGACTCATCGACAATCAAGACCTATGTCCGACAACAACCTCGAAGACCTGTTCGCCCACAACCGTGCCTGGTCCGCACAGATGGAACGCGACCGCCCCGGCTTCTTCACCGGCCTGGTGAAGCAGCAGACGCCGCGCTACATGTGGATCGGCTGCTCCGACAGCCGCGTGCCCGCCAACCAGATCACCGGCCTGGAACCGGGTGAAGTGTTCGTGCACCGCAACGTCGCCAACATCGTGGTGCATTCCGACCTGAACGCGCTCTCGGCGATCCAGTTCGCGGTGGAGCACCTGAAGATCGAGCACATCATGGTGGTGGGCCACTACGGCTGCGCGGGCGTGAAGGCAGCCCTCAGCGGCAAGCGCATCGGCCTGGCCGACAACTGGATCCGCCACATCCAGGACGTGCGCGACCGCCACAGCGTGATGATCGAGAGCCTGCCCGAAGAAGTGCGCGTCGATGCGCTGTGCGAACTCAACGTGGCCGAGCAGGTGGTCAACGTGGCCGTGAGCACCGTCATGGTCGATGCCTGGGCGCGCGGCCAGAAGGTGCTGATCCACGGCTGGACCTTCGGCGTGCACGACGGCCTCCTGCAGGACCTGGGCCTGAGCGTGGACGGCGCCAAGCCGCTGGATGCGGCGTACAAGGCCGCGGTGCAGCGCATTCGCTACAAGTGGAGCAAGCCGGCGGGCGCGGCGGCGCTGTCCTCGCCTTCCGCGCAGGCGGGCGCCGACGGCACCGAAGGCACGGCGAAGTAATCCGGCCGGGCCCATGTTCCCGCAGCGCCTCGATTCACCGCTGGCCTACGACATCGCCAAGGCGATGATCGATGGGTTCAACCGGCACTACCGGTTGTTCCGCGCCGAATCGGCGCGCGCCAAGCACCGTTTCGAAACCGCCGACTGGCATGGCCAGCAGCGGGCGCAGCGCGAGCGCATCGAGTTCTACGACCTGCGCGTGAACGAGGCCGTGGCCCGGCTCGAGAAAGAGTTCAAGGCCGGCGAGCAGCCGATGGAGGTGTGGCACCAGGTCAAGCTGCACTTCATCGGCCTCCTGGTGGACCACCACCAGCCCGAGCTGGCCGAGAGCTTCTTCAACTCGGTGACCACCAAGATCCTGCACCGCGCGTACTTCCAGAACGATTTCATCTTCGTTCGCCCCGCGATCAGCACCGAGTACATCGAGCCGCGCGGCGCGCCGACCTACCGCCCTTACTACCCCGCGCACGACACGCTGGCGGACACCCTCGTGCAGATGCTCGACGACTTCGCGCTGCAGGGCAGCTATGCGAACAAGCGGCGCGATGCCGAGCGCGTGGCGCACGTCATCCTGAACCGCTTTCACCAGGTCAAGCTGCGCGCCAACTTCCAGCTGCAGGTGCTCTCGGGATTGTTCTTCCGGAACAAGGGCGCCTACGTGGTCGGAAAGATCATGAACGGCTTCACCGAGATCCCGTTCTCGCTGCCGATCCTGCACGACAGCACCGGCAAGTTCTACATCGACGCGGCGCTCTTCGGCGAAGACGACCTGCAGATGCTCTTCAGTTTTGCGCGCGCCTACTTCATGGTCGACATGGAAGTGCCCTCGGCCTGGGTGCAGTTCCTGCGCTCGCTCATGCCGCGCAAGCCGCGCGCCGAAATCTACAACGCGCTCGGCCTGGCCAAGCAGGGCAAGACGCTCTTCTACCGCGACTTTCTCTCGCACCTGAATTATTCGAGCGACCGCTTTCGCATCGCGCCCGGCATCAAGGGCATGGTCATGCTGGTGTTCGACCTGCCGTCGTTCCCGTTCGTGTTCAAGGTCATCAAGGACTTCTATCCGCCGCAGAAGGACACCACGCGCGAGCAGATCAAGGGCAAGTACATGCTCGTGAAGCAGCACGACCGCGTGGGCCGCATGGCCGACACGCTCGAATACAGCGACGTGGGTTTTCCGCTGGATCGCTTCGAGCCCGGGCTGATCGAGGAGATCCAGAAGTTCGCGCCCAGCCAGCTGGAGATCGGCGACCGCGACGGCAACGGGGAGATGGAAGTGGTGCTCAAGCACGTCTACATCGAGCGCCGCATGATCCCGCTGAACATCTACCTGCAGGAAGCCTTCGACACGCTGGCCGACCCCGAGAGCCCGGCCCATGCGAAGCGAGCGAAAGACCAGCTGGAGCACGCAGTGGTCGAGTACGGCAACGCCATCAAGGACATGGTCGCCGCCAACATCTTCCCCGGCGACATGCTGTGGAAGAACTTCGGCGTCACGCGCGGCGGCAAGGTGGTGTTCTACGACTACGACGAGATCGAATACATCACCGATTGCAAGTTCCGCAAGGTCCCCGCGCCGCGCAACGAGGAAGACGAGATGAGCGGCGAGGTCTGGTACTCGGTGGGCCCGAAGGACGTGTTCCCCGAGACCTTCGAGCCCTTCCTGCTCGGCAACAAGGACGTGCGCGCCGCCTTCATGGCGCACCACGCCGACCTGCTCGACGCTGCCTTCTGGCAGCACCACAAGGAACGCATCCAGGCAGGGCAGATGCTCGATGTGTTCCCGTACGAAGAATCGCAGCGCTTCCAGCACGAGGGGCACGCGACCCATTTCTGACCGATTGCCGCCACGGCTGCGGTCGTCCGTTTCACTTTCATCACATTTCAGAAGGAGACCCTCATGTCCGAATCCATCGTCATCGTCGGCGCCGCCCGCACCCCCATGGGTGGCTTTCAAGGCGACTTTTCTTCCCTCTCCGCGCACGACCTGGGCGGCGCTGCCATCAAGGCCGCGGTCGAGCGCGCCGGCATCGCGCCCGAGAGCGTGGGCGAAGTGCTGTTCGGCAATTGCCTCATGGCCGGCCAGGGCCAGGCGCCGGCGCGCCAGGCCGCGTACAAGGGCGGCCTGCCCGACAGCGCGGGCGCGGTCACGCTCAGCAAGATGTGCGGCTCGGCCATGAAGGCCGCGATGCTCGCGCACGACCTGCTCCTGGCCGGCACGCACGACGTGATCGTCGCGGGCGGCATGGAAAGCATGACCAACGCGCCCTACCTCATGCTCAAGGGCCGCGGCGGCTACCGCATGGGCCATGACAAGATCTATGACCACATGATGCTCGACGGCCTGGAGGACGCCTACCAGCCGGGCCGCTCGATGGGCACCTTCGGCGAAGACTGCGCGGCCAAGTACAAGTTCACCCGCGAGCAGCAGGACGCCTTCGCGATTGCCAGCGTGCAGCGCGCCAAGGCCGCGACCGAATCGGGCGCGTTCAAGGAAGAGATCACCCCCGTCACCGTGAAGGGCCGCGGCGGCGACACCGTGATCTCCATCGACGAAGGACCGGGCAAGGTCAAGCTGGACAAGATCCCCACGCTCAAGCCCGCGTTCAAGAAAGAGAACGGCACCATCACCGCCGCATCGAGCTCGTCGATCAACGACGGCGCCGCCGCGCTGGTGATGATGACCGAGTCGCACGCGAAGAAGATCGGCGCCAAGCCCATCGCCCGCCTCGTCGGCCACGCCACGCATGCGCAGGAGCCCGAGTGGTTCTCCACCGCCCCGGTCGGCGCGGTCGCCAAGCTGTTCAAGAAAACCGGCTGGACCGTCAAGGACGTGGACCTCTGGGAAGTGAACGAGGCCTTCGCCGTGGTGCCGATGGCGCTGATGCACGAGCTCGATGTATCGCACGAGATCGTCAACGTGAACGGCGGCGCCTGCGCGCTGGGCCACCCGATCGGCGCGAGCGGCGCGCGCATCATGGTCACGCTGATCCATGCGCTGAAGGCGCGCGGCAAGAAGCGCGGCGTGGCCACGCTGTGCATCGGCGGCGGCGAAGGCACCGCCGTGGCACTCGAATTGCTCTAAACAGCACGGGCCGACGGCGTCCGAGGGAGGGCGCGCCGGCTTTCGCCATCCGGCATTTCAACAATCAATATTGCGTCAGAGCAGGAAATTTCATGCGCCCATCCATCCACCGCACCGCCCTGGCCACCCTGCTGGCCACCGCCTTCCTGGCACCTGCCGCCAGCTGGGCGCAAAAGCGCGACAACGTGCTGTTCCAGGCCGCGACCGACGAGCAGCCCGCGGTCGTCAAGACGCTGGAAAAACTCGTCAACATCGAGACCGGCACGGGCGACGCCGAAGGCATTGCCGCCGCCGGCAACTACCTGGAAGGCGAACTCAAGACGCTGGGCTTCACCGTCACGCGCAGCAAGTCGGCCGGCATCGTGGTCGGCGACAACATCATCGGCAAGCTCAAGGGCCGCGGCGGCAAGAACCTGCTGCTGCTCTCGCACATGGACACGGTGTACCTGAAGGGCACGCTCGCCAAGGCGCCGTTCAAGGTCGAGGGCGACAAGGCCTACGGCCCCGGCATCGCCGACGACAAGGGCGGCAACGCGGTCATCCTGCACACGCTCAAGTTGCTGAAGGACTACGGCGTGCGCGACTACGGCACCATCACCGTGCTGTTCAACACCGACGAGGAAAAAGGCTCCTTCGGCTCGCGCGACCTGATCCAGGAAGAGGCCAGGCTGGCCGACTACGTGCTCTCGTTCGAGCCCACCGGCGCGGGCGACGAAAAGCTCTCGCTCGGCACCTCGGGCATCGCCTACGTGCAGGTCAACATCACCGGCAAGGCCTCGCACGCGGGCGCCGCGCCGGAGCTGGGCGTCAATGCATTGGTCGAGGCCTCGGACCTCGTGCTGCGCACGATGAGCATCGACGACAAGGCGAAGAACCTGCGCTTCAACTGGACCATCGCCAAGGCCGGCAACGTGTCGAACATCATCCCGGCGAGCGCCACTCTGAATGCCGACGTGCGCTACGCGCGCAACGAAGACTTCGAGGCCGCCATGAAGACGCTCGAAGAAAAGGCGCAGCAAAAGAAGCTGCCCGAAGCCGATGTCAAGGTGCTGGTCACGCGCGGCCGTCCGGCCTTCAACGCGGGCGAAGGCGGCAAGAAGCTGGTCGACAAGGCCGTGGCCTTCTACAAGGAAGCCGGCGGCAACCTCGGCGTGGAAGAGCGCACCGGCGGCGGCACCGATGCGGCCTATGCGGCGCTCTCGGGCAAGCCGGTCATCGAGAGCCTGGGCCTGCCGGGCTTCGGTTATCACAGCGACAAGGCCGAGTACGTGGACATCAGCAGCATCCCGCGCCGCCTGTACATGGCCGCGCGCTTGATCATGGACCTGGGCTCAGGCAAGTAAGCACGAAGAAGAAAGAAGAAGGAGACACACCATGCTGCTCAGTGCCGACCAGGAAGCCATCCGCGACGCGGTGCGCGATTTTTCGCAAGCCGAACTCTGGCCCAACGCCCCCAAGTGGGACCGCGAACACAGCTTCCCGAAGGAAGCGCACCAGGGCCTCGCGGCGCTGGGCGCCTACGGCATCTGCGTGCCCGAAGAGCACGGCGGCGCGGGCCTGGACTACCTCACGCTCGCGTTGGTGCTCGAAGAAATCGCGGCCGGAGACGGCGGCACCAGCACCGCGATCAGCGTGACCAACTGCCCGGTCAACGCCATCCTCATGCGCTACGGCAACGCGCAGCAAAAGAAGAAGTGGCTCGAGCCGCTGGCGCAAGGCCAGATGCTCGGCGCCTTCTGCCTCACCGAGCCGCAGGCCGGCAGCGATGCATCGAGCCTGCGCACCACCGCGCGCAAGGACGGCGACGGCTACGTGATCGATGGCGTCAAGCAGTTCATCACCAGCGGCAAGAACGGGCAGGTTGCGATCGTCATCGCGGTGACCGACAAGGGCGCAGGCAAGCGCGGCATGAGCGCGTTCATCGTGCCCACCGACGCGCCCGGCTACGCCGTCGCACGCCTGGAAGACAAGCTCGGCCAACACAGCAGCGACACCGCGCAGATCAACTTCGACGGCTGCCGCATCCCGGCGGAAAACTTGATCGGCGCCGAAGGCGAGGGCTACAAGATCGCGCTCGGCGCGCTCGAAGGCGGCCGCATCGGCATCGCCGCGCAGAGCGTGGGCATGGCGCGCAGCGCGTTCGACGTGGCGCTGGCCTACGCCAAGGAGCGCCAGGCCTTCGGCGGCTCGATCTTCGACCAGCAGGCCGTGGGCTTTCGCCTGGCCGAATGCGCGACACAGCTCGAAGCCGCGCGCCAGCTGATCTGGCATGCCGCGAGCCTGCGAGACGCGGGCCTGCCGTGCCTGAAGGAAGCGGCGATGGCCAAGCTCTTCGCGAGCGAGATGGCCGAGCGCGTGTGCAGCGCCGCCATCCAGACGCTGGGCGGCTACGGCTACGTGAACGACTTTCCGCTCGAACGCATCTACCGCGATGTGCGCGTCTGCCAGATCTACGAAGGCACGTCGGACATCCAGAAATTGTTGATCCAACGCGCCCTGGCCTGAAGCCCCGCCGGGCGACAGGGTGACGATCGCCGATCGCCACCCGTCCTGTAAAGTTTCCGCTGACCAACACAGGGGAGACCGACATGACCCAGGCATTCGCGGCCACGCTGCATCGTCGTCCGCGCTTCTCGATGGTTGCGGCTGCCGCCGTGATGGCTGGCTTGGCATTCGGCGCGTTCGACGCGCCCGCGAATGCCGAAGTACTCGTTGCCTCCAGGCCTGCCGCGGCGTACCCGGCGCCGCCTTCCGCGCTGTATCCGGAGCTGTTCGCCGCGGTGCAGCTGGGCCAGGTCTTCAAGGACGGCAAGACTTTCGTCGATGCCGTACCCAAGAGCTCGCCCGCCACCGTCGCCGCGCAGTACAGGCGGGAGAAGGACCGCCCCGGTTTCGACCTGTCCAGCTTCGTGCGGCAGCATTTCAATCTGCCGCAGGACAACGGCGACGTCTACGTCAGCGATCGTTCGCAGTCGCTCGCGCAGCACATCGCGAGTCTCTGGCCGCACCTGACGCAGCAACCTCGCAAGCCCGCCGCCGGTTCCTCGCTGCTGCCCTTGCCCGGACCCTACGTGGTGCCGGGCGGGCGCTTTCGCGAGGTGTACTACTGGGACTCGTACTTCACCATGCTGGGGCTGCTGCAGAACGGCGAGCCGCGCGCGATACGCGACATGGTCGGCAATTTCGCGAGCCTGATCGACCGCTACGGCCATATTCCGAACGGCAATCGCAGCTACTACCTGAGCCGGTCGCAACCGCCTTTCTATTTCAAGATGGTCGGCCTCCTGTCCACGCAGGACGAGGCCGGCGCCTATGCGCGCTACCTGCCGCAGCTGCAGCGCGAGTACGCGTTCTGGATGGAGGGCGCGAGCGGCCTCAAGCCCGGCACCGCGCACCGCCGGGTGGTGGCGCTGGCCGACGGCAGCGTGCTGAACCGCTACTACGACGACCGCGCCGTGCCGCGCGACGAGTCGTATGCGGAAGATGTCGCACTGGCGAAGAAGAGCAGCCGCCCCGCCGCCGAGGTCTATCGCGACGTGCGCGCCGCCGCGGAAAGCGGATGGGACTTCAGCAGCCGCTGGTTCGCCGACGGCAAGACGCTGGCCACCATCGAAACCACCGCGGTCGTGCCCGTGGACCTGAACAGCCTGCTGTACGGTCTGGAGAGCGCGATCCGCCTGGGCTGCGAGCGCGTGCAGGACACCGCGTGCACCAGCGATTTCACGCAACGCGCCGAACGCCGCCGGCTGGCGGTGCAGAAGTACCTGTGGAACGAAGCCGGCGGCCATTACGTGGACTACCAGTGGGTCAAGCAGCAGCCGACTGGCCGACCGGGTGCCGCCACGCTGTACCCGCTGTTCGTCGGCCTCGCGGAACCGGCGCAGGCAGCGCGCGTGGCCGCCTGGACAGGCAAGGAACTGGTGAAGCCGTATGGCCTCGTGACGACGCCGACCCCGACCGACCAGCAATGGGATGCGCCCAACGGATGGGCGCCGCTGCAATGGGTCGCGGTGGACGGTCTCCGGCGCTATGGCCAGGATGCGCTTGCGCGCGACATCGCGACGCGCTGGATGGGCAAGGTGCAGCAGGTCTACGCCGGCAGCGGCAGGCTGGTCGAGAAGTACAACGTGGTGGACGGTCGCGGCGAAGCCGGCGGCGGCGAATACGTCCTGCAGGACGGCTTCGGCTGGACCAACGGCGTGGCCATGCAGCTGATGACGATCTATCCCGAATTGAAGCGCCCTTGACCTCCGGTGTGCGGTCCGAAGGGGTGACGTTCCGGTAGAGCTTCCATCCCATGTCATCGGTTTCGATGACAGACAGGATGGCGCCGGCGGCGCAGCATGGCGATCTCTTCGTCGGAGGTCCTTGCCATGTCCATCTTCAAACCTGCTTCCTTCGCCGCGGCCCTGTTGTGCCTCGGCGCCTCCGCGCAAGCGCAGCCCGCCGCCGTGGACATCGCCACGCTGACCGCGAGCGATGCGGTGCAGCAGCTTTGCGCCGGCACGGTGACCAGCGAGCAGCTGGTCTCGGCCTACCTCGCAGAGGCCAAGGCGAAGGCGAACCTCAATGCCTTCGTCACGCTCGACGAGGCCGGCGCGCTGAAGGCCGCGCGCGCCGCCGATGCACAGCGAAAACGCGGCGGTGCCTGCAAGCCGCTGGCCGGCCTGCCGGTGGTCATCAAGGACAACATCCAGGTGCAGGGCCTGCCCGCCACGGCCGGCTCGCCCGCGCTCAAGGGCTTCGTGCCTGCCGCCGATGCGCCCGTGGTCGCGAAGCTGCGCGCGGCCGGCGCCGTCATCCTCGGCAAGACGAACATGCACGAACTGGCCTTCGGCGTCACGGGCTACAACCCCGCGTTCCAGACCGGCCCCGAGGTCGGCGTGCGCAACGCCTACGACGCGAGCCGCATCGCGGGCGGGTCGTCGTCTGGCAATGGCGCGGCGCTCGGCGCGCGCATGGCGCCGGCGGCGCTGGGCACCGACACGGGCGGTTCGGTGCGCATTCCGTGCGCGTTCAACGGATGCGCGTCGCTGCGTCCGAGCATGGGACGCTATTCGCAGCAGGGCATCGCGCCGATCTCGCACACGCGCGACACCGCGGGGCCGATGGGGCAGTCGATGGCCGACGTCGCGCTGCTCGACCGCGTGATCGCAGGCGGCGCGCCGGTGAAGCCCGCCGACCTCAAGCGCGTGCGCCTCGGCGTGGTGCCGGCCTTCTACGCCAACCTCGATGCGGACACGCGTGCTGCCACCGATGCCGCGCTCGCCAAGTTGCGCACAGCGGGCGTCACGCTGGTGGACGTGGAGATGCCCAAACTCATGGACCTCAACGGCGCCATCGGCTTCCCGCTCGCGCTGTACGAGGCGCACGACGACATGGTCGCGTACCTCGCGAAGTACCGCACCGGTATCGACATCGCGCAGCTCACCGCCGGCATCGCGAGCCCCGACGTCAAGGGCACCTTCGAGGCCTTCGTGATCCCGCGCAAGCTCCCCGCGCCGAACGGGGTGGTCGATGCGAAGCCGGCCTACGACCACGCGATGCGCGTCGCGCGGCCCGCATTGCAGAAGCTCTATCGCGACACCTTCGCGAAGAACAAGCTCGATGCGCTCGTGTTCCCGACGGTGCCGCGCGTGGCATTGGCCGCCGCGCCCGAGGCCAGCAGCCCCGAGAACTTCGGCGCGCTGATCCAGAACACCGACCCCGGCAGCAATGCCGGGATTCCGGGCGTTCAACTGCCTTCGGGCCTTGGTGCGTCAAGTGGACTGCCCATCGGGCTGGAGCTCGACGGGCCCGCCGGCAGCGACCGCAAGCTGCTCGCCGTCGGCATGGCGGTGGAAGGCGTGCTGGGTCGCCTGCCCGCGCCCAAGGCGAAGTAGGGCGGCCCTGCGGTGTCAGCGCCTGGCGAAGCCGGCCAGTGCCGACCGGCGCTCGATGCCCAGCTTGTCGAAGATGCGCCGCAGGTAGGTGCGCACCGTCGGCACGCTCACTGCCATGCGCCGCGCGATCTCCTTGTCGGTCAGGCCTTCGCACACGGCGCGTGCGACCTCCTGCTCGCGCGCGCTCAGGGCATTCCATGAAGCCTCGGCGGGCATGGGCACCGCAGCCGCGGTGCGCTGCGCACGCTGCAGCGCGCCGATGAACGCGGGCTCGATCAGGTCGAGCAGCCCCTTCTCGTGGTCGCCGAAATCGCCGCGCCCCTTGCGGCGCCAGATGCGCAGGTCGCCCAGCGCGCGGTTGCCCTCGAAGGCGTGCAGGTTCATGCCCCAGTGCAGCCCGTCGCGCGAGAGAAAGTCGGTGAAGAAGGCCGTGCGCATCAGCTCGCGCTGCGGCATCACGTCGGTCACGCGCGTGGCGCGGCGGCAAGACTGCAGCACGAAGGTGATCGGGTCGTGGTGCTGGTGCCATTCGCCATAGCGGTCGAGGTTGGCCGGGTCCATGTTGAGCGCCACGCGGCTGTCGAAGCGGCCGCTCTGGGCGTTCCACACGAAGGAGGCGAACTGGTCCGCATGCAGCAGGTCGAGCAGCGCCCAGCCCAGGCGCTCGCGGATATCGCTTTCGCCGCGCTCCTGCGCCAGCAGCGTGAATACGCCGCGCAGTGCCTGCTGTTCGGAGCCTGTCAGGTACATCGCCGCCTCGCTCTGGTTGTCGCATGTAAGGCTAACGTTTAGCAAGCGCCGCGCCAAGGGTGGATGTCCCGGTGGGCGCACGCCGGCAGGGTCCAAAGCGCGCAAAATTGCGGCCCGGTTTCCGCCCATGCGCACCTCCCCCTCCAGCCCCGTCCGCAAGCCCTTTCCCGGGGGAATGCTGCAGCGCATCCGCGACTACTGGGTCGAGTCGCCGAATGCCAATCCGCTGGTCGACCAGAGCCTTGCGCGGGCCTACGTGGTCGACACCTTCGACACGCCGCTGATGGCGGCCACCGTCGCCGCCATCTTCTGGATAACTTTTCTCGTACTCACCCACAATCCGGGTGCGCTGGTCTGGGGCGTGCTGGTGCACACCTCGCAGTGGCAGCGCCACCGGCACCTGCGCCGCGTGGACCCGGCCGGCATCGACGTCGCCACGGCGGTGCAGACGCGCCGGCGGCTGGAGTTGCGCATGCTGGTGCCGGGGCTGATCTGGGGGCTTGCGCCGTGGCTCTTCTTTCCGCACACCGACCTCACGCTGATCCTGCTGATGTACTTTTTCGTCAGCGGGGTTTCCAGCGTCGTCATCGCGGCGCTGGCCCAGTGGTGGCTGGCGGCGGTGTGCTTCAGCGTGCCGATGTTCCTGGGCATGGCGCTGCGGCTGGCGGTCGAGCCGGGCAACGTGACGCTCATCATGGGCTGCCTGGTGGTCTCGCAGATGTTCGCCGCGCTCTACTACGCACGCAAGCAGAACCGGCTGATCGTGAGCGCCATCGAGACCGGCTTCGAGAAGGCGCGCCTGGCCGATGCGCTGGCGCGCCAGCTCGACCACGTGGCGCAGCTCGCGGCGCAGCGCGCGCGCATCTTCGCGGCCGCCAACCACGACCTGCGCCAGCCGATGCATGCGCTGGCGATCTTCGTGGACGCGCTGGACACGCGCACCGCGCCGCGCGCCGACAACCTGCGCTTCATGCGCGACAGCGTCGATGCGCTGCGAGGCTCCATCGACGCGCTGCTGGACATCGCGCAGCTCGACGGCGGCGCGACCCCGGTGCGGCTGGAGCCGCTGTACCTCGATCCGGTCTTCGAATCGCTCCAGGGGCGTTTCGCGGCGCTGGCCGACGCCAAGGGGCTCGCGCTGCGCATCCGCCCGACCGAGGCGGTGGTGCGGGCCGATGCGCGCATGCTGGCGCGCGTGCTGGGCAATCTCGTGGACAACGCCATCAAGTACACGCCCGCGGGCACGGTCTTCGTGCTCGCGCGGCGGGTGCAGCGTCCGGCGAACGGCGTGCCGGCCTGGCGCATCGAGGTGCGCGACTCGGGCGTGGGCATCCAGGCGCAGCACCGGGAGCACGTGTTCGAGGAGTTCTTCCAGGTCGACAACCCGGGGCGCGACCGCAGCCGCGGCCTGGGGCTGGGCCTGTCGCTGGTGGCCGGCATGGCGCGGGTGATGGGCTCGCGCATCGAGGTGCGCTCCACGCCGGCGCGCGGCAGCACCTTTTCGCTGGTGCTGGAGGAGGCGCCGGCGCCCGTCGAGGTGCCGGAGACCGAGGCACGGGCCGAATCGGCCGAACCGGCCGGACCGGCCGGACAGGGTTCTGGCCGGACGACCCCCGCGATCCGCATCCTGGTGCTGGACGACGAGCAGCCCGTGCGCGAGGCGATGCGCTCGCTGCTCTCGGGCTGGGGCCACGAGGTGGCGCTGGCGGCCAACCCGCGCGAGGCGCTGCAGCACGGCGGCGTGTTCGACCTGATGCTGAGCGACCTGCGCCTGGGCAGCGGCCTCTCGGGGCTGGCCGCTGCGCAGGCGCTGCAGGCGGTGGGCAAGGCGCGCAACGTGGTCATCCTGACGGGCGAAACCGCCCATGCCAACCGGGTGGAGGTCGAGCGCGCGGGCTATGCGCTGATCTACAAACCGGCCGATGCGCGGGCGCTGCAGGACGCGATCGCCGCAAGCCGCGTCGGCTAGCTTCGCCTGGCTCCGGGGTTGCCCCATCGGAGGGACCGCCGCGAGGTGTTCCAATAGCGGTCTTCATGAGCGCCATCGATCCCACCACCGGACCTTGCCCCTGCGGTCGTACCGACCGCCGCGACAAGCCCATCGGCTACGCCCTGTGCTGTGGCCGCTATCTCGACGATTTCGAGAACACGCCCGCCCCCGACGCCGAATCGCTGATGCGCTCGCGCTATTCGGCCTTCGTGCTGCAGCGCGCCGAGTATCTGCTGGCCACCTGGCACGCGTCCAAGCGGCCGGCGTCGATCGAGTTCGAGCCGGGCGTCAAGTGGCTGGGGCTGGACATCCGCTCGCGCTCGGTGCTCGATGCCGACCATGCCGAGGTCGAATTCGTCGCGCGCCAGCGCAGCAGCACGGGCACCGCCGCGCGCCTGCACGAGCGCAGCCGCTTCGTCCGGGAAGGCGAACGCTGGTACTACCTGGAAGGCGATCTGCAACACCCCGTGGCCTGAGACGGGTTGACGCGCCGGGCCGGGGCTCGCACAATCAGCCCCGCTCCGGGGTGCACACACGTGGTGTGCTGAGATGGCAAAGCTGCCGACCCGCGAACTTGATCCGGGTCATACCGGCGTAAGAAGAGCTGCACTCCCTGACCCAGGTCCCGTCGCCCACCTTCCGCGACGGCCCCAAGTCCACCGAGCGATTGCGGAGCACCCTTTCCCTCAACAAGGAGTGCCCCGCATGAATGCCCCCGACAAGTTCACCTCCCTGCTCTCGCTCACGCGCGAGCCCTTTCCCGCATCGCACAAGTGCCTGATCCCGGGCAGCCGGCCCGATCTGAACGTGCCGGTGCGCGACGTGCTGCTGACCAATGGCGAGACGGTCTCGCTCTACGACACCTCGGGCCCGTACACAGATGCCAAGGTCGACATCGACGTGCGCCGCGGCCTGCCGGGCGTGCGCGATGCGTGGATCGCCGAGCGCAACGACACCGAGAGCTACGAGGGCCGCTCGCACCAGGCGCTGGACGAGGGCCTGAAGCACGCCCACGACCACGACGCCCAGCGCCTGGCCGAGCTGCGCGCCGCCGCCTCGGCCCTGCAGCGCACGCCGCGTCGCGCCAAATCGGGCGCCAACATCACGCAGATGCACTACGCGCGCCGCGGCATCGTCACGCCCGAGATGGAATACGTGGCGCTGCGCGAGAACGGCAAGCGCGAATGGATGGCTGAATACCTTGCCAACGAGGAGCGCGCCAAGCGCGTGGCCGGCAACCCGATGGGCGCGAGCATTCCGCGCATCATCACGCCCGAGTTCGTGCGCGACGAGGTGGCCCGTGGCCGCGCGATCATTCCCGCCAACATCAACCACCCCGAAGTGGAGCCGATGGCCATCGGCCGCAACTTCAAGGTGAAGATCAACGCCAACATCGGCAACTCGGCCGTCACCTCGAGCATCGAGGAAGAGGTCGAGAAGCTCGTGTGGGCGATCCGCTGGGGCGCCGACAACGTGATGGACCTCTCGACCGGCAAGAACATCCACACCACGCGCGACTGGATCGTGCGCAACTCGCCCGTGCCCATCGGCACCGTGCCGATCTACCAGGCGCTGGAAAAAGTGGGCGGCGTGGCCGAGGACCTGACCTGGGAGATCTTCCGCGACACGCTGATCGAGCAGGCCGAGCAGGGCATCGACTACTTCACCATCCACGCGGGCGTGCGGCTGCCGTTTATTCACCTGACGGCCGACCGCATGACGGGCATCGTCTCGCGCGGCGGCTCGATCATGGCCAAGTGGTGCATCGCGCACCACAAGGAGAGCTTTCTCTACGAGCGCTTCGAGGACATCTGCGACATCATGAAGGCGTACGACGTGAGCTTCTCGCTGGGCGATGGCCTGCGTCCGGGCTCGGGCGCCGATGCCAACGACGAGGCGCAGTTCGCCGAGCTGCGCACGCTGGGCGAGCTCACCAAGATCGCATGGAAGCACGACGTGCAGACCATGATCGAAGGCCCGGGCCACGTGCCGATGCACATGATCCAGGCCAACATGGACGAGCAGATCAAGCACTGCCACGAGGCGCCGTTCTACACGCTCGGGCCGCTGACCATTGACATCGCGCCGGGCTACGACCACATCTCCAGCGCCATCGGCGCCGCGATGATCGGCTGGGCCGGCACCGCGATGCTGTGCTACGTGACGCCCAAGGAACACCTGGGCCTGCCTGATCGCGACGACGTGAAGCAGGGGATCATCGCGTACAAGATCGCGGCGCATGCGGCCGACGTGGCCAAGGGTCACCCCGGTGCGCGCTCACGCGACGATGCGCTGAGCAAGGCGCGCTTCGAGTTCCGCTGGCAGGACCAGTTCAACCTGGGCCTGGACCCCGACACCGCGCGCGAATTCCACGACGAGACGCTGCCCAAGGACTCCAGCAAGGTGGCGCACTTCTGCTCGATGTGCGGACCCAAGTTCTGCTCGATGAAGATCACGCAGGAAGTGCGCGAGTACGCCGCGAAGAAGGGCGTGGCCGAGGCAGAGGCCCTGGCCGAGGGGATGGAGCAGAAGTCCAAGGAGTTCATGGCGGGCGGCGGGGAGATTTACATCCCGATCCATTCGGTGTCCTGAGCGCGCCGGGGGGCATTGCTACCATGGGGGACTCCCCCGAACCCCCTCCAGCGCAATGACCCCATTTCCCTTCGCCGCAGTCCTGTTCGACTGCGACGGCGTCCTCGTCGATTCCGAACCCATCACCAACCGCGTGCTCGCCGAGATGCTCGGCGAGCTCGGCTGGCACCTCAGCACCGAGGAGTCGATGAACACCTTCACCGGCAAGGCCGTGAAGGACGAGGCCGCGCTGATCGAATCGAAGACCGGCGTCAAGATCACCGACGACTGGCTTCGGGCCTTCAGGGCCCGCCGCAACGAAGCACTCGAACGCGACCTCACCGCGATCCCCCATGCCCCCGCGGCCATCCGCCAGATCCACGCGATGCTCAAGGGCCGCATTGCCTGTGCCTCGGGCGCGGACCGCCACAAGGTCGAACTGCAGCTGGCCAAGGTCGGGCTGCTCGACTGCTTCGAAGGGCGCATCTTCAGCGGCCATGAAATGCCGCGCTCCAAGCCGCATCCCGACGTGTACCTGGCCGCCGCCGAAGCGCTGGGCGTCGATCCGAAGCGCTGCGCGGTCGTCGAAGACACGGTCACCGGCGCGATGGCCGGCGTGGCCGCGGGTGCGACGGTGTTCGGCTACAGCACGGGCGAATCCGGCCACAGCGGGCCAGGTCCACTGCTGAGCGTGGGCGCGGTGAAGGTGTTCAGCGACATGACCGAACTGCCCGCGTTGCTATCGGGTTACGGCCTGCAGGCGGCCTGAGTTTCTGGTGGAATGAACGGCATCGATTCCAAGTCGCAGGAATACAGGAACCACAGCCCATGACCTCCGAATACAAGACAGAACAACCCGACCGCGCCGAGATCGACGCACGCTCGGGGCCCGCCGTGGTCGAGTTCGGCACCAACTGGTGCGGCATCTGCAAGGCCGCGCAACCGAACATCGCCGAGGCCTTCGCCCAATACCCGGACATCCCGCGCATCAAGGTCGAGGACGGCAGCGGCCGCCCGCTGGGCCGTTCGTTCAACGTGCGGCTCTGGCCCACGCTGGTGTTCATGCGCGACGGCAAGGAAGTCGCCAAGCTCGTGCGGCCGGAGGACAGCCAGTCCATCGCCGACGTGCTCGCGAAGATCGCGCAGCCGGCCTGACGCCTCTTCGCCTCTTCGCGCCTTCGCCGCTACAGGCCCTGCTGCCGGAAGTCCCGCGGCGCATGCCCGGTCCATTGCAGGAACGCGCGTGAAAAACTCTTCTCGTTGCGAAAGCCCACCGCCAGCGCCACCTGCTTGATCGGGCGGTTGGTGCGGCGCAACTGCTCCACGGCGAGCTCGTGGCGCACTTCGTTCTTCAGCGTCTGCAGCGACGTGCCTTCCTCGTGCAGTTGCCGGTGCAGCGTGCGGCTCGACACGTTGAGCAGGCCGGCCAGTGCCTCCGCGGTGGTGGCCTCGGCGGCACGCGAGCGCAGCAGTTCGCGCACGCGCTGGCCCAGCAGGCGGTCGCGGCGGTACTGCAGGATGGTGAGCGGCAGCGCGCGCTTGAGCATGGTGCGCAGTGCGCGCTCGTCGCGCTGCAGCGGCAGCGCGAGGTAGCGCTCATCGAAGCTCAAGGAGGCCTCTGCTGCGTCGAAGCGCACCTCGGGCGTGAACATCGGGGCGTAGGCGTCGCGGTGCGGCGGCGCCGCGAACGGAAAGGTGGCGTTGCGCAGCGAGATGCGCGAGTCGATCGCCCAGCACATGTAGCCGTGCATGAAGCGCAGGCTGGTCACCAGGCAGAACTCGCGAAAGGCCTCGTCCAGCGGGCGGTTCTCGGCGATGCGCAGCGTGGCCACGCCGCCCGACACTTCGAGCGCGAGGCCGATGTCCTCGGTCAGCAGGCGGTGGTGGCGGCACCAGCGCTTGATGGCCACGCCCAGGTCGGGCGAGGTCAGCGAGGCGCGGCACAGCATGCCGTAGCTGCCCCAGGGCAGGCGCCGCGAGAACCAGCCCAGGGCCTCGTCGTCCAGCTCCTGCATGGCATGTTCCGAGAGCGCTTCGAACTGCGCCGCCGTCACCCGTGCGCCCGGCCGGGCCAGCTCGCGCGGCGTGATCTGTGCCGCCTTCAGGGCCTCGGCGGGGTCCTTTTCATACCGCTCGTAGCCCTTCGCGATGGCTCTCACGAAGGCCATGGGGGTGACGGCGCGGGCGGGCTTCAGGAAGGCGGGCGAGGTCATGGTCGAACGGTAAAGGCGTGGCGCAATTTGCAACCATTGTGGCGCCAATTGCGGCGCGGCGAGGCGTAAGCTGCAATTGTTCCAAGCGCCATTCCGCGTGGGCAGCCCTGCGCGCCGACCCCTCAGAGGAGACAAGACACATGCACGATCCCGGCCTGAACTTCGACCTGGGCGAGGACATCGACTCGCTGCGCAGCGCCATCCAGGACTTCGCCGCGAATGAAATCGCGCCGCGCGCCGCCGACATCGACCGCGACAACCTGTTCCCGCACGACCTCTGGCAGAAGCTGGGCGAACTCGGCCTGCACGGCATGACGGTGAAGGAAGAGTTCGGCGGCACCGAGCTGGGCTACCTGGCGCACATCGTGGCCATGGAAGAAGTCTCGCGCGCCTCGGCCTCGGTGGGCCTGTCGTACGGCGCGCACTCCAACCTGTGCGTGAACCAGATCCACCGCAACGGCAGCGACGCGCAGAAGAAGAAGTACCTGCCCAAGCTGGTGAGCGGCGAGCACGTCGGCGCACTGGCCATGAGCGAGCCCAACGCCGGCTCCGACGTGGTGAGCATGAAGCTCAAGGCCGAGAAGAAGAACGGCTTCTACGTGCTCAACGGCGGCAAGATGTGGATCACCAACGGCGGCGACGCCGACACGCTGGTCATCTACGCCAAGACCGAGCCCGAGATGGGCGCGCGCGGCATGACGGCCTTCATCGTCGAGAAGAACTTCAAGGGCTTCTCTGCAGGCACCAAGCTGGACAAGCTCGGCATGCGCGGCTCCAACACCTACCCGCTGTTCTTCGACAACTGCGAAGTGCCCGAAGAGAACGTGCTCGGCGGCGAAGGCCTGGGCGCGAAGGTGCTGATGAGCGGCCTGGACTACGAGCGTGCCGTGCTCTCGGGCGGCCCGCTGGGCATCATGGCCGCGTGCATGGACGCAGTGCTGCCCTTCATCCATGAGCGGAAGCAATTCGGCCAGAGCATCGGCGAGTTCCAGCTGATGCAGGGCAAGCTGGCGGACATGTATTCGACGTGGCAGGCCACGCGCGCCTACGTGTACGCGGTGGGCAAGGCCTGCGACCGCAACGACCATGCGCGCACCTTCCGCAAGGACGCGGCCGGCGCGATTCTCTACTCGGCCGAGAAGGCGACGTGGATGGCCGGCGAGGCGATCCAGGCGCTGGGCGGCGTGGGCTACACCAAGGACTTTCCGGTGGAGCGGCTGTGGCGCGACGCCAAGCTGTACGAGATCGGCGCGGGCACGAGCGAGATCCGCCGCATGCTGATCGGTCGCGAGCTGTTCGCGGAAACCGCCTAGGATGTTTTTCTCCCTCCCCCTCCGGGGAGGGCAGGGGTGGGGCACGCAGCGTTCGATGAGGCACTGCATTCAACCAGCGTTGCTTGCCCCCATCCCAACCTTTCCCCAGCGGGGGAAGGAGCAAGACAAACGGAGACAAGGAAGGACATGAGCATGACTGCTGCGTTGACCGAGAGCTACGGCAAGGGCGCCACCGACGTCCCTCTCATCGAACAACCCATCGGCGACTTCTTCGACGACATGGTCGCGCGACAACCCGACCGCGAAGCCCTCGTCAGCCGCCACGAAGGCCTGCGCTTCACCTACCGCGAGCTGCAGACTGAATCGAACCGCCTCGCGAGCGCGCTGCTGAACCTGGGCCTCGTGCCCGGCGACCGCGTCGGTATCTGGTCGCACAACAACGCACCCTGGGTGCTGATGCAGATCGCCACCGCCAAGGTCGGCCTGATCCTTGTGAACATCAACCCGGCCTACCGCACCTCGGAGCTCGAATACGCGCTCAACAAAGTCGGTTGCAAGGTGCTCGTGACGATGGCGCAGTTCAAGACCAGCGACTACCTGGGCATGCTGCGCGAGCTGGGCGCCAAGCGCCTGCCGCAGCTGCAGCACACCTTCTGGATCGACGGCAAGGCGGCCGCCGATGTGCAGGAGCCGGGCATGCAACGCTTCAGCCAGCTGCTCGCCAGCGGCGATGCAGCCGACCCGCGCGTGGCACAGGTCCAGAAGACGCTGAAGGCCACCGACCCCATCAACATCCAGTTCACCAGCGGCACCACGGGCTTTCCGAAGGGCGCGACGCTCACGCACCGCAACATCCTGAACAACGGCTTCTTCATCGGCGAGTGCATGAAGCTCTCGCCCATCGACAAGCTCTGCATTCCGGTGCCGCTGTACCACTGCTTCGGCATGGTGCTGGGCAACCTGGCCTGCCTCACGCACGGCTCGGCCATCGTGTACCCGAACGACGGCTTCGATCCGCTCACGGTGCTGGAGACCGTGCAGGCCGAGAAGTGCACCGGCCTGCATGGCGTGCCCACGATGTTCATCGCCGAACTCGACCATCCGCGCTTCAAGGAGTTCGACCTCTCCACGCTGCGCACCGGCATCATGGCCGGCTCGCCGTGCCCGACCGAGGTGATGAAGCGCGTGGTCGACCAGATGCACCTGAACGAGATCACCATCGCCTACGGCATGACCGAGACCAGCCCGGTGAGCTGCCAGAGCAGCACGGACACGCCGCTGGACAAGCGCGTGTCCACCGTCGGCACGGTGCAGCCGCACCTCGAGGTGAAGATCATCGATCCGGAGACCGGCGCGGTCATGCCCGTGGGCAAGTCGGGCGAGCTCTGCACCCGCGGCTATTCGGTGATGCACGGCTACTGGGAAGACGAGCCGCGCACACGCGAGGCCATCGACGCCGAGCACTGGATGCACACCGGCGACCTCGCCACCATGGACGCCGAGGGCTACGTCAACATCGTGGGCCGCATCAAGGACCTGGTGATCCGCGGCGGCGAGAACATCTACCCGCGCGAGATCGAGGAATTCCTGTACCGCCACCCGAAGGTACAGGACGTGCAGGTGGTCGGCCTCCCCGACAAAAAATACGGCGAAGAACTCTGCGCCTGGATCATCGTCAAGCCCGGCCAGACCGCGACCGACACCGAGATCCGCGACTTCTGCAAGGGCCAGATCGCGCACTACAAGGTGCCCAGGTACATCCAGTTCGTCACCGAGTTCCCGATGACGGTGACCGGCAAGATCCAGAAATTCAAGATCCGCGATGCCATGACCGAGCAACTCGGTCTGACTCAAGAAAAGACAGCATGAGCAAACTCGAAACCAAACTGAATGCGCGTTCAGCCGACTTCCAGGCCAACGCAGCAGCCATGCGCGCATTGGTCGACGACCTGCACGCGCAGTTCGCGAAAGTGGAACAGGGCGGCGGCGAGGCTGCACGCGCCAAGCACACCGCGCGCGGCAAGCTGCTGCCGCGCGACCGCGTGGCCGAGCTGCTCGACCCCGGCACGCCGTTCCTGGAGCTCGCGCCGCTGGCCGCGCATGCGATGTACCTCGATGCCAAGGGGGCCGAATCGGCGCCCGGCGCCGGCATCATCACCGGCATCGGCCGCGTGAACGGCGTCGATTGCATGATCGTCTGCAACGACGCGACGGTGAAGGGCGGCACCTACTACCCGATGACGGTGAAGAAGCACCTGCGCGCGCAGGAAGTCGCCGAGCAGAACCGCCTGCCCTGCATCTATCTCGTCGACTCGGGCGGCGCCAACCTGCCGAACCAGGACGAGGTGTTTCCCGACCGCGACCACTTCGGCCGCATCTTCTACAACCAGGCCAACATGAGCGCCCAGGGCATTCCGCAGATCGCGGTGGTCATGGGCTCGTGCACGGCGGGCGGTGCGTATGTGCCGGCGATGAGCGACGAATCGATCATCGTGAAGAACCAGGGCACCATCTTCCTGGGCGGCCCGCCGCTCGTGAAGGCGGCCACGGGCGAGGTCGTCACGGCCGAAGACCTCGGTGGCGGCGACGTGCACACCCGGCTCTCGGGCGTGGTCGACCACCTCGCGCAGAACGACCTGCATGCGCTGGCGCTCGCGCGTTCGGCGGTTGCCAATCTCAACGCGAAGGCTGCTGCGCAACAGGCGGCGGCACAACCGGCGGTGAGCGCGCCCGCGTTCCCGCGCGAAGAGCTCTACGGCGTGATCCCCACCGACACCCGCAAGCCCTTCGACGTGCGCGAGATCATCGCGCGCATCGTCGACGGCAGCGAGTTCCACGAGTTCAAGGCGCGCTTTGGTGCCACGCTGGTCTGCGGCTTCGCCGAGATCGAGGGCATGCCCGTGGGCATCATCGCCAACAACGGCATCCTGTTCAGCGAGTCGGCGCAGAAGGGCGCGCACTTCATCGAGCTGTGCTGCCACCGCAAGACGCCGCTGGTGTTCCTGCAGAACATCACCGGCTTCATGGTCGGCCGCAAGTACGAGAACGAAGGCATCGCGCGCCACGGCGCCAAGATGGTGACGGCCGTGGCCACGGCCAACGTGCCCAAGTTCACCATCATCATCGGCGGCAGCTTCGGCGCCGGCAACTACGGCATGTGCGGCCGCGCGTACAGCCCGCGCTTCCTCTGGATGTGGCCCAACGCGCGCATCAGCGTGATGGGCGGCGAGCAGGCCGCGAGCGTGCTGGCCACGGTCAAGCGCGACGGCATCGAGTTGAAGGGCGGCAGCTGGAGCCAGGACGAGGAAGAAGCCTTCAAGGCGCCGATCCGCCAGCAGTACGAGGACCAGGGCCATCCCTACTACGCGACCGCGCGGCTGTGGGACGACGGCATCATCGATCCGGCCGATACGCGCCGCGTGCTCGCGCTGGGCCTGGCCGCGTCGCGCAACGCGCCGATTCCCGAGCCGAAGTTCGGCATCTTCCGGATGTAGGGTCCGTCAAGGAAACGTTCATGACGCTTCGCCAGCTATCGCTCATCGCGGCCCTGCTCTTCACGGCGCTGGGCGCGCACGCGCAGAACGTGGCGCGCCGCGATGTCGAGATACCGATGACGGTCAAGGGCTTCTTCGGCGAGTCGCGCATCAAGCTGGCCGGCGTCGAATACAGGCCCGAGGGCGACGGGCCGTTTCCGGTGCTGGTGATCAATCACGGCACGCCGCGTTCGCCCACCGACTTTCCGAAGATGCAGGACCGCTATGCGCGGCAGGCGGAGTTCTTCGCCAAGCGTGGCTTCCTGGTCATCAACCCGTTGCGCCGCGGCTACGGAAAGTCCGACGGGCCCTGGGCCGAGAACTACTTCAGTTGCGCCAACCCCGACTACGTGCAGGCCGGGCTCGAAACCGCGAAGGACATCGGCGCGGCGCTCGACTACGCGCGCACGCTGCCCTACGCCGATGCGCAGCACATGGTGCTGCTGGGCAAGTCGGCCGGCGGCTTCGGCGTGCTGGCGCTGTCGAGCCTGAACCCCGCGGGCGTGGTCGGCACCATCAACTTCGCGGGCGGACGCGGCTCGCGCGGCCCGGACGACGTATGCAGCGAAGCGAAGCTGGTCGATGCCTTCGGCCGCTACGCATCGACCACCAAGGTGCCGATGCTGTGGGTCTATTCCGAGAACGATCACTTCTTCGGACCCGCGCTGGCGAGCCGCCTGCTGGCGGCGTACAGGGCCCAGGGCGCCGACGTGCGCTTCGAGGGCGTGCCGCCCTACGGCAACGACGGCCACGCCTTCTTCGAAGGCCGCGACAACACCGCGATCTGGGTGCCCATGGTGGAGCAGTTCCTCGCGAAGCTCGGCCTGGCCCGGCATGCGCAATGACGACAGACAAGACACGACGGACATGAGCGACTACACCAAACTGCAGCTGAACTTGGAAGGCGCCATCGCCCGCATCTGGCTCGACCAGCCCGACGCACGCAACGCCTTCGACGACATCGTGATCGCCGAGCTGACGCAGGCCTTCACCGAAGCCGGCGCCGCGCCGCAGGTGAAAGCCATCGTGCTCGGCGCCAACGGCCCGGCCTTCTGCGCCGGCGCGAACCTCAACTGGATGCGCCGCATGGCCGACTACACGCGCGACGAGAACATCGCCGACGCGGGCAAGCTGGCCGACATGCTGCGCACCATCGCCGAGTGCCCCAAGCCCACCATCACACGCGTGCAGGGCGATGTGTATGCGGGCGGCATGGGGCTCGTCGCCGCCTGCGACATGGCCGTGAGCGTGGACACCGCCTGGTATTGCCTCAGCGAAGTGAAGATCGGCCTCGTGCCCGCGACCATCAGCCCGTATGTGCTGCGCGCGATGGGCACGCGCGCCTCGCAGCGCTACTTCCTCACGGCCGAGCGCTTCACCGCCGCCGAGGCGCATCGCATCGGCTTCGTGCATGAGGTGGTGGCCGCGGATGCGCTCGATGCCAAGGTCGACGAACTCCTGAAGGCGCTGACCGGCGCGAGCCCGGCCGCCGTGCGCGCCTGCAAGCAATTGATCGCCGACGTGGACGGCCGCGAGATCGACGACGCGCTCATCGCGAAGACCGTCGAAGGCATCGCCGACATCCGTGCAAGCGACGAAGGCCGCGAGGGCGTGCAGGCCTTCCTGCAGAAGCGCAAGCCCTCCTGGCTCGCAGGCTGACAGGCAAGGCCGCGCCATGAACACCAGCCTCGACATGCCCCAATTGCTCGCACTGGCCGCCGCCATCGGCTGGGCCAGCGGCGTGCGGCTGTACCTGGTCGTGCTGTTGACGGGCATCGTCGGCTACTTCGGCTGGGTTCCGCTGCCGAGCGGGCTGCAACTGCTGGCGCATCCGGTGGTGATCGCGGCCAGCGGCTTCATGGTGTTCATCGAGTTCTTCGCCGACAAGATCCCGGGGCTTGACTCGCTGTGGGACGTGGTTCACACCGCGATCCGCATTCCCGCCGGCGCCGCGCTCGCGGCCAGCGTGTTCGGCGCGGACCATGGCGTGATGGCCATCGTCGCCGCGCTGGTCGGCGGCGGTTTCGCGGCCACCGCGCATGCGGCCAAGGCCACGACGCGGGCGGCCATCAACACCTCGCCCGAGCCGTTTTCCAACGTGGGCGCCTCGCTGGTCGAAGACACGATGGTGCCTGCGGGGCTGTGGCTGGCCGTCGCGCATCCGCTCGTTTTTCTCGTGCTGTTCGTCGTCGTGCTGGTGCTCAGCGTGTGGCTCATCCGCAAGAGCTGGCGTTTCTTGCGCGCGCTGTTCAGCCGCGTGGCCCGCATCTTCAGCGGCCGGCCCGATCCGGGCGTCGTGCCTGCGTTTCAACTGAAAAAGAATCCTCCGGGAGACACTCCGAATGTTTAAGAAGATCCTCATTGCCAACCGTGGCGAGATCGCCTGCCGTGTTGCCGCAACCGCCCGCCGCATGGCCATCCGCACGGTCGCCGTGTATTCCGATGCCGATGCGCACGCCAACCATGTGCGCGCCTGCGATGAGTCGGTGCACATCGGCGGCAGCGCGCCCAAGGAAAGCTACCTGCGCTGGGAGCGAATCCTCGAAGCCGCCAAGGCCACGGGCGCCGAGGCGGTGCACCCGGGCTACGGCTTCCTGAGCGAGAACGAAGAGTTCGCGCAGGCCTGCGCCGACGCGGGCCTGGTTTTCATCGGCCCGCCGCCCTCGGCGATCAAGGCGATGGGCCTGAAGGCCGAGTCCAAGCAGCTGATGGAAAAGGCCGGCGTGCCGCTGGTGCCCGGCTACCACGGCCACGACCAGGACCCGGCGCTGCTGCAGCGCGAGGCCGACCGCATCGGCTACCCGGTGCTCATCAAGGCGAGCGCGGGCGGCGGCGGCAAGGGCATGCGTGCGGTCGACAAGGCCGAGGACTTCGCCGCGGCGCTGGCGTCGTGCCGGCGCGAAGCCATCAACAGCTTCGGCGACGACGCGGTGCTGATCGAAAAATACGTGCAGCGCCCGCGCCACATCGAGATCCAGGTGTTCGGCGACACGCACGGCAACTGTGTCTACCTGTTCGAGCGCGATTGCTCGGTGCAGCGCCGCCACCAGAAGGTGCTGGAAGAAGCGCCCGCGCCCGGCATGACCGAGGCGATGCGGAAGGAAATGGGAGATGCCGCCGTGGCCGCTGCGCGCGCCGTCAACTACGTGGGCGCGGGCACGGTGGAATTCATCGTCGAGCAGCGCGAGGGCGGCGAGATGAACTTCTTCTTCATGGAGATGAATACGCGCCTGCAGGTGGAGCACCCGGTGACCGAAGCGATCACCGGCCTCGACCTCGTCGAATGGCAACTGCGCGTGGCTTCGGGCGAGACGCTGCCCGCCAAGCAATCCGAACTGCAGATCCACGGCCACGCGATCGAAGCGCGCATCTGCGCCGAGAACCCCGACAACAACTTCCTGCCCGCCACCGGCACGCTGCGTGTGTACCGCAAGCCCCAGGCGACCGCCTTCCAGCGCAGCCGCGTGCGCATCGACGACGGCGTGCGCGAGGGCGGCGAGATCTCGCCGTTCTACGACTCGATGATCGCCAAGCTGATCGTGCACGGCAGCACGCGCGCCGAGGCGCTGGCCCGGCTCGACGCGGCGCTCGCGCAGGTGCAGATCGTGGGCGTGGCGACCAACGTGCAGTTCCTGCGCGGCATCCTGGCGACCGAATCGTTCTCCAAGGCCAACCTGGACACCGCGCTGATCGAGCGCGAGCGCGCCGTGCTGTTCGACCGCGAGGCGCTGGGCCTGCCGCTGGCGGCCGCCGCCGCGATCACGCGCACGCTGGTCACCGAGTGGCCCGCGAAGATGCCCGATCCCTTTGCCCGCCGCGATGGCTGGCGTGCGCTGGGCGAGTACCGGCGCCACTTCGATTTCGAGTTCCGCGGTGCGCCGCAGACAGCCGTGCTGACCTACAAGCGCGACGGCGGACTCTGGCTCGAAGCCGGCGGCACGGCCGGGCCGCTGGTCATCGGCCGGTTCCCCACGGGCGAGTTCGAGGTCGAGTTCGGCGGCTCGCGCCAGACGCTCGACGTGCACCTGGACGGCGCCACGGCCCACGTGTTCGCCGCGAAGGGCGCCACGAAGATCACCGCCATCGACCGCCTCGCCCACGCGGGCGACACGCAGGCCGAAGGCGGCCGGCTCACCGCGCCGATGCCCGGCAAGGTGGTGTCCTTCGCCGTGAAGGCCGGCGACAAGGTCAGCCGCGGCCAGCCGCTGGCGGTGATGGAAGCCATGAAGATGGAGCACACCATCGCAGCGCCCGCCGACGGCACGGTCGAGGAACTGATGTTCTCGCCCGGCGAGCAGGTGGCCGAAGGCGAGGAACTGTTGCGGATGGCCGCCGCGGCCTGAAATTCGCGGGGGTTCCGCGAATTTCGTTAACCCCGTTGCCGGGGTTCGCCCGTATCAGCTGCGGTAGTCATCACTTCAAGGGATCTTTCATGACGCATCGCACGCACCCGTTCTCGCCCGCCACCGGCCGCCGGTCGGGCATCTTCCTGCTGGTCCTGGCCGCTGCCCTGGCGCTGGGCGGCTGCGACAGGCGCGGCGCCACGGGGGCGGCACCCCCCGCCGAGCCCATCTCGGCCCCCGGCGGGTCCATGCGGATGAAACAGGCGGGGGAGGCCCGAGAGCAACAAGCGCCGCCGAGCGCTGGGGTTTCCACCGACCTGTCCCAGGGCACGCCGCTGCAGCGCTATCTCGCGGTGCGGCAGGATCTGAATGTCCAGGTGCCGCCCGAGCAACTGGCCGATGCCTGGGGCAAGGTGCGCGACCTCTGCGGCACGCTGCAGTGCGAGCTGCTGTCGTCTTCGCTGCTGCGCGAGACCCCGCAGCAACCGGGCAACGCCATGCTGGAGATGCGCGTGGCGCCGGCCGATGTCGACAAGCTGCTCAGCGGGCTGGCCGGCGTGGCCAACGTGGTGTCGCAGAACACCACGAGCGAGGACAAGACGGCCGAGGTGATCGACGTCGAGGCGCGCATCAAGAACCGCGTCGAGTTCCGCGACAGCCTGCGGCTCATGCTGCGCGACAAGACGACCAAGCGCGACATGTCCGACCTGCTGGAAATACAGCGCACGCTGGCCGACACGCAGGCCGAACTCGACAGCAGCGCCACGCAGCGCAAGGTGCTCGAGCAGCAGACCACCAAGCAGCACATCCAGATTCAGTTCACGCCGACGCGCACGCTGTCGCAAGGGGGCCGCAGCTACAACCCGATGGTGCGTGCGCTGCGCGAAGCCGGCTCGGTGCTGGCAGAGAGCGTGGGCATGCTCATCACCTTCCTGGCGGCGGTGTTGCCGTGGCTGTTGCTGGTGGGGCTGCCGGTGGTGTGGCTGGTGCGGCTGGTGTGGCGCCGCCGCCGTGCGAAGGCGGCGTGAGCGAATGGGCGCTGGGCGATCAGCCCACCACCACTTCGCTGATCTGTATGACAGGCGCGATGTCGGTGTAGTTCTCGAGGTCGCCCCGGATCTCCTTGGCATGCGGCCCGAATGCCGTCTGGAAGGCCTCGACCGATTCGCTGAGCACATGGCACATGGCGACGTAGGTGGGCGGCGAGCCGGGTGCGCCGCCAGCCAGGCCCTTGTCGATGGCGTACGAGAGGCAGGCATCGCCCATGCGCGCCTTCAGCAGCGGCATGTGCTTCTCGCGGTAGTAGGTATGGTCGAAGCGGGCGCCGGGCGCGTAGGGGTACATCACGCTGAATCTGATCACGGGTGTCTCCTGATGAGGTGAGGTGGTTGGCGTTCGAGCATAGCCATCCGTTCACGCCGCGTCAGCGGCCTCACTAAGATTCGTCCCCATGCGAATCACCGTCTACCTCACCGACAACCGCCCAGACCCCTGGATCGAGGGCCTCCAGGCCGAACTCCCCGATGCCCTCGTCGAAGCCTGGAAGCCCGGCGCGCCGCAGGCCGACCATGCCGTGGTGTGGGCGCCGCCGCAGGAATTCATCGACCAGCAGCCGCAGCTGCGCGGCATCTTCAACATCGGCGCGGGCGTCGATGCGCTGCTCAAGCTCCAGGTGCCCGCGCACACGCGCATCGTGCGGCTCGACGATGCGGGCATGTCGGTGCAGATGGCCGAATACGTGTGCCACACGCTCATCCGCCACTTCCGCGAGTTCGACGTGTACGAGGCGGACGCGCGCGAAGGCAGGTGGAGCTATCGCAAGCCGAAGCTGCGGCGCGATTTTCCGGTCGGCATCATGGGGCTCGGCGTGCTGGGCGAACGCGTGGCCAGGGCGGTCGCGCAGTTCGAGTTCCCCGTGCTGGGCTGGAGCCGTTCGCCCAAGGTCATCGATGGCGTGCAGGTGTTCAGCGGCGAGGCGCAGCTCGACGAATTCCTTTCGTCCACGCGCGTGCTGGTCAACCTGCTGCCGCTGACCGAGGCCACGCGCGGCATCCTGAACCGCAAGACCCTGGGCAAGCTGAAGCCCGGGGGCTATCTCATCAGCATCGCGCGCGGCGGGCATCTGGTCGAAGACGACCTCGTCCCCATGCTCGATGCTGGCGAACTCGCGGGCGCGACGCTCGACGTGTTCCAGGTCGAGCCGCTGCCGGCCGACCATGCGTTCTGGCGCCACCCGAAGATCACCGTGACCCCGCACGGCTCGGCGCGCACGCTGCGGGAGGAATCCATCACCCAGATCGCCGGAAAGATCCGCGCGATGGAAGAGGGGCTGCCGATCAACGGCATCGTCGATCCAGTCCGGGGCTACTGACGCGATGCGCCCACACGATCTCGTTGAAAGGACGCGAATGAAGGGGAAACCCTGACGCTTTTGTTTTTCACATACGCGAAAATTTATTCATGGTTGTGAAAACAGCGTTTCGCGTGATCGAGATCGTCGAGCTCTTCGCCCGGGAGAAGCAGCCGCTGGCGCTCTCCGAGATGGCGCGGCTGCTCGACATGCCGGTGTCCAGTTGCCTCGGCCTCATCCGCACGCTCGAAGAGCAGGGCTACATGTACGAGACCGGCCGCCGCCAGGGCTACTACCCGACGGGCCGGCTGCTCGCGATGGCACAGGTCATCGCCGCGCACGACCCGGTGCTCGACCGGGTGAAGGCCACGCTCGAAGAACTGCGCGACGCCGCCCGCGAAACCGTGGTGTTCGGCAAGTTCCGCGATGCGACTCAGGTGGTCTACCTCGACGTGCTGAGCGCGCCGCAGCGCATCCGCTACACCGCCGAGTCGGGCGAGACACGGCCGGCGTATGCCAACTCGCTGGGCCGCGCGCTGCTCTCCACGCTCGCGCCCGATGCGCGCCGCAAGCTCCTGGACGGCATGGCGCTCTTGCCGCTGACCGACGCCACCCTCACCACCACCGACGCCATCGAGGCCGAACTGCAGCGCTCCGCCGCGCGCGGCTGGTACGGCAACCTCGGCGAGAGCATTCCCGACCTGATCGGCCTGGCCTGGCCGCTGCGCATCGGCGGGGAGGCCTATGCGATCTCGGTCGCCGGCCCGCGCTACCGCATGGAGCCGCGCATCGAGGAGATCGCCGCGATGCTGCGCTCGGCGTGCCTTGCGATCGAACCCAAGACAGAAAGCCCCCGATGACTGCAACCGCTGCACGCTACTTCGTCCGCGAGGACGAGATCACCGGCTACCACCCGGCCAACCACACCGGCACGCTGAACAAGCGCCTGATCGGCCCCGAGACCGTGGGCGCGAAGCAGCTCGAGGTGCTCGTGGGCCACATCCAGAAGGGCAAGGGCGCGCTGCCGCACGCGCACCCGGGCATCGAGCAGGTCTGCTACATGCTCGAAGGCCGCGCGGTCGCCGAGGTGGGCGGCCAGCGGCAGGAGCTGCACCCCGGCGACAGCTGCTTTTTTCCGGCCGACGCGATGCACACCTTCACGGTGGTGAGCGACGAGCCGGTGCGCGTGCTGGTGATCTACAGCCCGCCGTACGAGGAACTGCCGGAGCGCGTGATCCGGCCCTGAACGACAACCACCCGGAGACAAAAAACCATGCAGACGAAGAACGCGACAGAAACAGTCGCGGTGGAAAGCCGCCGCCGCTTCTTGGCCCTCGGTGCCGCCGCGGGCCTTGCCGGCACCGCGCCCTGGGCCTTCGCGCAGGACAGCGGCTACCCGAAGCAGCCGATCCGCCTGGTCGTGCCCTTCGCGGCCGGCAGCGGCACCGACGCGGTGGCGCGCATCACGGGCCAGATGCTGGGCGAGGCCCTGAAGGGTTCGGTCATCGTCGACAACAAGGCGGGCGCCAACGGCGTGATCGGTGCGGAAGCGGTGGCCAAGGCGCCGCCCGACGGCTACACGCTCTTCATGACCACCAACACCACGCACTCGGCCAACCCGAGCCTCATGAAGCACCTGCCCTACGACCCGGTGAAGGACTTCGCACCGGTGAGCCGCATGGGCAACCTGCCGTTCATGCTGGTGGTCAACAACGACCTGCCGGTCAGGAGCGTGGCCGAGCTGCTGGCCTGGGGCCGCGCCAACCCGGGCAAGCTCACCTACGCGAGCGGCAACAGCACCGGCATCGTGAGCGGCGCCACGCTCTCGCGCATGAGCGGCATCCCGATGCTGCACGTGCCCTACAAGAGCACGCCGCCTGCGATCGCCGACCTGATCGGCGGGCAGGTGTCGATGATGGTGGTCGATCTCGCCGCGGGTCTCGCCACGGTGAAGGCCGGCAAGATGCGCGCGATCGCGGTCACCACGCAGGAGCGCACCAAGCTCTTTCCCGAACTGCCGCCGCTGGCCGACACGCCCGAGCTCAAGGGCTTCGACATCACCTCGTGGAACGGCGTGTTCGCGCCGGCCGGCACGCCGCGCGACATCGTGCTGAAGCTGAACAAGGCGCTCGCGGAGATGGCCAACGGTGCAGTGTTCCGCGAGCGTGTGAGCAAGCTGGGCTTCGATGCGTTCGGCAGCACGCCGGAGGAGCTGGGTGCGTTCACCGTGTCCGAGCTGGCCAAGTGGAAGAAGCTGATCCAGGCCGCGGGCATTCAACCCGAATGAGTTCGCAAGAAGACACGCCCGCTGCCGGCCCGCTGCAGGGCATCCGCATCCTCGACCTCACGGCCGTGGTGATGGGCCCCTACGCCACGCAGACGCTCGGCGACCTCGGCGCCGACGTCATCAAGGTCGAGCCGCCTTCGGGCGACAACCTGCGCGCGGTCGGCCCGATGCGCCACGCCGGCATGGGTGCGATGGCCCTGCACCTGAACCGCAACAAGCGCTCGATCGTGCTGGACCTGAAGCAACCCGAAGGCCGCCAGGCGTGCCTGCGGCTCGCGGCGGGTTGCGATGCGCTCATCTACAACACGCGACCGCAGGCGATGGCGCGGCTCGGGCTCGGTTACGAAGCCGTGGCGGCGGTCAATCCGAAGATCGTCTACCTCGGCGCCTTCGGCTACGGCGAAGGAGGCCCGTATGCCGGCAAGCCCGCCTATGACGACCTGATCCAGGGCGCGGCCGGTGTCGCCTCGCTCTTCGCGCAGCAAAGCGGCGATGCGCCGCGCTATGCGCCGGTCACGCTCGCCGACCGCGCCGTGGGGCTGCAGGCGGCCATCGCGCTGCTCGCCGCCGTGCTCAGCGCACAGCGCACCGGCAAGGGCCAGGCGGTCGAGGTGCCGATGTTCGAGGCGCTCTCGCAGTTCGTGATGGGCGACCACCTCGGCGGCCACAGCTTCGAGCCGCCGCTCGGCCCCACCGGCTACGCGCGGCTGCTCGCGCCGCACCGCAAGCCCTATGCAACGGCGGACGGCTACCTCAGCGTGCTCATCTACAACGACAAGCACTGGCAGGCCTTCTTCGACGTGATCGGCCGGTCCGAGCTGCGCGCCTCGCCGATGTTCGGCACGCACACGGCGCGCGCCGCGAACATCGGCGCGGTCTATGCGTTCGTGGCCGAGGTGATGGCCACGCGCGGCAGCGACGAATGGATGGCGGTGCTGGAAGCGGCCGACATCCCGGTCGCGCGCCTGCACAGCACCGAGAGCCTGCTCGACGACCCGCACCTGCGCGCGGTTGGTTTCTTTCCCGAATTCGACCATCCGAGCGAAGGCCGCATCCGCACGCTCGCGCCGGTCGGGCGCTACAGCGCCACGCCCGCATCGATCCGCCGCCCCGCGCCGCGCATCGGCGAGCAAAGCGTGGAACTGCTGCGCGAAGCGGGCTACGCGGACGAAGACATCGACCGCCTGCTCGCGCGCGGCGTCACCCTGCAACCGGAACCTGCGAAAGACAGCGAATGAATTTCTCCCTGAACGAAGACCAGCGCTCGCTCGTCGCGGCCATCGAACGCCTCTGCGAAGACTTTCCCATCGACTACTGGCGCGACCACGACGAGCGCGCCGCGTTCCCGCACGAGTTCCATCGCGCCGTCGCCCAGAGCGGCTGGCTCGGCATCGCGATGCCCGAGGCGCAGGGCGGCGCGGGCCTGGGCATCACCGAGGCGGCGCTGATGATGCGCGCCATCAGCGCGTCGGGCGCGGGCATGTCGGGCGCGTCGTCGGTGCACATGAACATCTTCGGCCTCAACCCGGTGGTGGTGTTCGGCACCGAGGCGCAGCGCCAGCGCTTCCTGCCGCCGCTGATCGCGGGCACCGAGAAAGCCTGCTTCGCCGTGACCGAGCCCGATGCGGGCCTGGACACCACGCGCCTGAAGACCCAGGCGGTGCGCCAACCGAGCGGCGGCTACCTGCTGCACGGCCGCAAGATCTGGATTTCGACCGCGCAGGTGGCCGACCGCATGCTGATCCTCACGCGCACCACGCCCATCGACCAGGTGAAGAAGCCCACGCAGGGCCTCACGCTTTTCTATACGGCGCTGGACCGCGGCAAGGTCGAGGTGCGCGAGATCCACAAGCTCGGGCGCGCGGCGGTGGACTCGAACATGCTCTTCATCGACGGCCTCCAAGTGCCCGAGGAAGACCGCATCGGCGAGGAGGGGCGCGGGTTCGAATACATCCTGCACGGCCTGAACCCCGAGCGCATCTTGATCGCCGCCGAGGCCATCGGCATCGGCCGCGCCGCGCTGCGCATCGCTGCGCAGTACGCGCAGGAGCGCGTCGTGTTCGGCCGGCCCATCGGACAGAACCAGGGCGTGGCGCATCCGCTCGCGCGCGCCTGGGCCAACCTGGAGGCAGCCGATCTCATGATGCTCAAGGCCGCCACGCTCTACGACGCGAACGAGCCCTGCGGCATCGAGGCCAACGCCGCCAAGTACCTGGCGGCCGAGGCGGCGCACGACGCGTGCCAGAACGCCGTCCTCACGCTCGGCGGCATGGGCTACGCGAAGGAATACCACGTCGAGCGGCTGCTGCGCGAGAGCTACATCCCGCGCATCGCGCCGGTGAGCCCACAGATGATCCTGAACTTCATCGCGGAGAAGGCGCTGGGGCTGCCCAAGTCGTACTGATCCTTCGCCGGTTTTCGCACGCCAGGCCGCGGCTGGCGCCATTTGCAACCCCGCTGGCGCGCATTGCTACCTTCCGGAACTTGTGTACCAGGCAGGGTGTTCCCAGGTGCCCGACAATCGGAGGCGGCTTTCCATCCTCCCGCGACACCAGAGACATCCATGAAACTCCCCACCCGCGTCAAGCTCGTCGACGTCGGCCCGCGCGACGGCCTGCAGAACGAAAAGCAGCCCGTCTCGGCCGAGATCAAGATCGGCCTCGTGCACCGCCTGCAGGACGCCGGCCTGAAGGAGATCGAAGTCACCAGCTTCGTCTCGCCCAAGTGGGTGCCGCAGATGGCCGACAACGCCGAGGTGATGCACGGCATCCAGCGCAAGCCCGGCGTTCTCTACTCGGTGCTCACGCCCAACATGAAGGGCTTCGAGGCCGCCATCGCCGCGCCGCGCGAGGAGTGGCCCGACGAGATCGTGGTGTTCGGCGCCGCGAGCGAGGCCTTCAGCCAGAAGAACATCAACTGCTCGATCGCCGAGAGCATCGAGCGCTTCGCGCCCGTGGTGGCGGCGGCGCGCGAGAAGGGCATCCATGTGCGCGGCGCGATGTCGTGCACGGTCGGTTGCCCCTATGAAGGCGAGATCGCCCCGGCCAAGGTCGCCTACCTCGCGCAACTGATGAAGGGCATCGGCGTGCAGCGCGTGGACGTGGCCGACACCATCGGCGTGGGCACGCCGCGCAAGGTGCAGGCGGCGATGGAGGCCACCCTCGCGCACTTCGATGTCGATGCCATTTCCGGCCACTTTCACGACACCTACGGGCAGGCGCTGGTCAACACGCTGGCGGCGCTCGAGATGGGCGTGTGGAACTTCCAGTCGTCCTCGGCGGGCCTGGGCGGCTGCCCCTACGCCAAGGGCGCGACGGGCAACGTGGCCACGGAAGACGTGGTCTACATGCTGCACGGCATGGGCATCGAGACCGGCATCGACCTGGACAAGCTGATCGACGCGGGCGTCTACATCAGCGAGGCATTGGGGCGCGAGCCGAACTCGCGCGCATCGAAGGCCATCCGCACCAAGCGGGCCGGCTGAAACACACACACGCACAGGAGTTTTCGTGGACCTGCATGTCTGGCTTGCATTTCTGGTGGCCAGTTGCGTCATCGCGGTTTCGCCCGGCTCGGGCGCGGTGCTCAGCATGAGCCATGGCCTCTGCTACGGCGTGCGGCGCACGACGGCGACCATCGTCGGCCTGCAGTTGGGGCTGGCGGTGATCCTGCTGGTGGCGGGGCTCGGCGTGGGCGCGGTGCTCACCGCCTCGGCCACCGCGTTCACGGTGATCAAGGTGGTCGGTGCGTGCTATCTGCTCTGGCTGGGCTGGCGCCAGTGGCGCGCGCCGGTTGCGAAGGTCGACGGCGACGCCGCGCAGGCCACCGGCGAGCCCGATCTCACGGCGCCGCAGCGCGTGCTGCGCGGCTTTCTCACCAACGTGACCAACCCCAAGGGCATCGTCTTCATGGCGGCCGTGCTGCCGCAGTTCATCCAGCCGACGCGGCCGCTGTGGCTGCAGCTGCTGGTGCTGCTGGCCACGACGGTGATGGTCGACGTGACCGTGATGCACGGCTACGCCTGGCTGGCCGCGCGGCTGCAGGGCGTGCTGCGCTCGGTGCGCGCGCGGCGCGCGCAGAACCGCGTCTTCGGCGGCGTGCTGATGGCGATGGGCGCGTTCCTTTTCATGTTCAAGCGCAGCGCCTGATGGCGCGGTCTCGCGCGGTCTTTTCTTAAATTCGAACCCATGTGCGGCTCTGAACTCCACTCCCTCCCCGAAGGCGTGCAGCGCGTCTCCCGCGTGCTGCAGGACGCCGGCCACCCCCATTCCCCGCGCATGCTGGACGACGCCTGCCGCACGGCGCAGCAGGCGGCCGATGCGCTGGGCATCTCGGTCGGGCAGATCGCCAAGAGCATCATCTTTCGCCGCAAGAGCGACGACGCGGCGGTGCTGGTCATCACCTCGGGCGACAAGCGCGTGGACGAGAAGAAGGTCGATGCGCTCATCGGCAAGACCGGCCGCGCCGATGCCGAGTTCGTGAAGGCGCGCACCGGCTTCACCATCGGCGGCGTGTCGCCCGTGGGGCATGCGACGAAACCCGTGGTGCTGATCGACCGCGAGCTGTTCCGCTTCGAGGAGATCTGGGCCGCGGCGGGCCATCCGCACGCGGTGTTCCAGCTCAGGCCGCAGGACCTCGAAACCCTCACCGGCGCGCCGGTGGCGGACGTGGTTTGAACTTCGCGGAAGCAGAAACACTGGCCGCCCGTGCGGTGGCCGTGCGCGAGCTGCCCGAAGACGTTCCCTCGCCCTGCACCTCGGTCTGCCGCATGGACCGCCTGAGCGGCTTCTGCGAAGGGTGCCTGCGCACCATTCCCGAGATCGCGGGCTGGAGCAAGATGGAAGACGACGGGCGGCGCGGCGTGTGGCGCGCGATAGAGTTGCGGGCCCGGGCCGGCATCTGGCGCGTTCCGGAGACCTTTGGAGACCACGACGCATGAAGCACATCGACTTCTATCTCGACTTCATTTCGCCTTACGCGCACCTCGCGTTCGAGCACCTGCCGGAGGCGCTCGAAGGGTTGAGCTACAGCGTGGCCTACAAGCCGGTGCTGCTCGGCGCGATCCTCAAGCAGCACGGCCAGCTCGGGCCGGCCGAGATTCCGTCGAAACGCAGCTGGACTTATCGCCACGTGCTGTGGCTCGGGCATGCGCATGGCATCCAGATCGAGATGCCGGCCTCGCACCCCTACAACCCGCTGCCGCACCTGCGGCTTGCGGTATCGACGAGCGACGACGGCAGCATCAGCCGCCTCGCGGCCGAGACCATCCTGCGCAACGTGTGGCGCGGCGGCGAAGAAGCGGCCGATGCCGCGCGGCTCGCCGCGCTCACCGCGCAACTGAAGCCGAAGCGCGAAGCGGGCAGCGACGAGAGCAAGGCGCTCCTGAAGCGCAACACCGACGAGGCGCTCGCGCTCGGCGTGTTCGGCACGCCCGCCTACGCGGTCGACGGTCGTCTCTTCTGGGGCTTCGACGGCCTCGCGATGCTGCGCGCGTACCTGTCGGGCGATGCGTGGTTCGACGGTCCGCAATGGGCCGGCGCCGACCAGCGCCCCTCATTGCTGCGCAACAGCAAGCCCTGAGGACAAACCCGCGGAGGGTTGCGATTTCTTACAGGCTGAAACGCGCACCACGGGTTTCACCTTAATCCGTAAGCATCGGTTCAGTTTCGCGCAAGTCTCGGGTCAGTCACGCCTCCAAGAATGCCGCACGGCCCCGGATATCGGGCGCCGCATGAACGCAAACACACAGGAGACGACGCAATGGCCGCCACACTAGATTCACGGGGAGTGCCGCACCCGGCCCCCCGGCCCATGTCCTCGGAGGAGAAGAAAGTCATCTTCGCCTCCTCGCTCGGCACCGTGTTCGAGTGGTACGACTTCTATCTCTACGGTTCGCTTGCCGCGATCATCGCCAAGCAGTTCTTCAGCGGGCTGGATGCGGGCGCCGCCTTCATCTTCGCGCTGCTGGCGTTTGCCGCCGGCTTCCTGGTGCGTCCGTTCGGCGCCATCGTGTTCGGCCGCCTGGGCGACATGATCGGGCGCAAGTACACCTTCCTCGTGACGATCCTGATCATGGGCCTGTCGACCTTCATCGTCGGCCTCCTGCCCAGCTACGCGACCATCGGCGTCGCGGCGCCGGTGATCCTGATCGCGCTGCGCATGCTGCAGGGCCTGGCGCTCGGCGGTGAGTACGGCGGTGCCGCCACCTACGTGGCCGAGCACTCGCCGCACGGCAAGCGCGGTGCGTACACCTCGTGGATCCAGACCACGGCAACGCTGGGCCTGTTCCTGAGCCTGCTGGTGATTCTTGGCGTTCGCGAATGGCTGGGCGAAGCGATTTTCAACGACTGGGGCTGGCGCATTCCGTTCCTGGTGTCGATCCTGCTTCTGGGCATCTCGGTGTGGATTCGTCTCTCGTTGAGCGAATCGCCGGCCTTCCAGAAGATGAAGGCCGAGGGCAAGACCTCCAAGGCGCCGCTGTCCGAATCGTTCGGCGAGTGGAAGAACCTGAAGATCGTGATCCTGGCGCTGGTCGGCCTCACGGCGGGCCAGGCGGTGGTCTGGTACTCGGGCCAGTTCTATGCGCTCTTCTTCCTCACGGCACAGCTGAAGGTCGATGCGACCACGGCCAACCTGATGATCGCCGCCGCGCTTTTGCTCGGCACGCCGTTCTTCGTGATCTTCGGCACGCTGTCGGACAAGATCGGCCGCAAGCCGATCATCATGGCCGGCTGCCTCCTGGCCGTGGTCACCTACTTCCCGGTCTTCAAGATGCTGACCGAAGCCGCCAACCCGGACCTGGCCCGCGCGCAGGCGACGGCCGGCGTCACGGTGACGGCCGACCCGGCGACCTGCTCGTTCCAGGGGAACCCGGTGGCCCGCGAGATCGACTTCAAGAGCTCGTGCGACATCGCCAAGCGCTACCTGGTGCAGAACTCGGTGAGCTATGAGAACGTGGCCGGCGCGCCGGGTTCCAAGGCCGTCGTGAAGATCGGCGACAAGACGGTCGAGGCCCCCATCGGCAACGTCGTGAACCTGAAGTTCGACGAAGGCTCGGCCAAGGAAATCGCGGCCTTCAAGAAGGGCGTGGCCGAAGACCTGAAGATCGCGGGCTACCCGAGCAAGGCCGACCCGGCGAAGATCAACAAGGTGCTGACCATCCTGCTGCTGTTCTGGCTGGTGCTCCTGGTGACGATGGTCTACGGCCCGATCGCCGCGATGCTGGTCGAGATGTTCCCCACGCGCATCCGCTACACCTCGATGAGCCTGCCGTACCACATCGGCAACGGCTGGTTCGGCGGCCTCTTGCCGACCACGGCCTTCGCCATCGTGGCCTCCACCGGCAACATGTACAACGGCCTGTGGTACCCGATCATCATCGCGGGCATCACGCTCGTGGTGGGCACCCTCTTCATCCGCGAGACGAAGGACGTGGACATCTACGCGAACGACTGATCGCACACGCGAAGGAGGGCTGCGCAAGCGGTCCTCCGTTCAACAAAGGGGCTTCATGCCATCCATCGGCATGAGGCCCTTTTCTTGAACCCCAGCCATCCCTCACCCTCTCCAGGAGACAACACCCATGTGGAAACTCGCCGTCGGCTTCGTCATCTTCGCCGCCATTGCCCTGTACGTGATCTCCAAGGCCGGCGACAAGGTCGACATGTCGGGCGAGAAGCATGGTGGGGACACCACGCACGAGCCTGCGCCTGCCGCCGCGCCGAAGTAAGGAAAACAGGGAAGGCGTGCGGCGGAGGCGATCAGCGCTTGAACCGGCCCTCGCTGACGATCGACAGGTCGACGTAGTCGATGCCCGTGTGGTCCGTCGGCGAATAGCTCACGTCGAGCCCGCCGCCCACGTCGTACTGGAAGCTGTTGAGCGTGGCAAGCAACCGCGCGCGTGTGGGCTTGGGGCCTGTGCGGCGCAGCGCCTCCACCAGCACCTTGGTCGCGACGAAGCCCTCCAGCAGCGCGGGCGACAACTCGTTCTGCCCCTTGGCCTTGGCGAGCGCCATCGCTTCCTTGATCAGCGGGTGGCCGAACGAGCGCTCATAGGGCAGCACCTGCGTGACGATGACGCCGCCGCTGGAAGTGCCCAGTTCCTTGATGAAGCCCGCCGCCGCGTTGTTCGACAGGGTGATCACCTGCGCGGCCGATCCGGCTGCGCGCAGCGCCTTCACGCCTTCTGTGACGGCCGTGCCCGAAGCGATCCAGAGCACCGCCTGCACGTTCGCCTGGGTCAGTGGCGGGACGATGGTGCCGTAGTCGGGCTTGCGGCGGTCCGCCGGCACCAGCACCGCGGGCTTCATCTTCGCGCTCTCGAAGCCCCGGGTGGCGCCCACCATCGCGTCGGTGGCGAAAGCCGAATCCTGCTCCTGCACGACGCCGATGCGCTGGATGCCGATGGTGTGCAGGTGCTGCACGGCCTTCTCGGCCTCGCGCTGGTAGGTCGAGCGCACGTTGAAGATGTTTTTGGGCACCGGTTGGTGCAGCGCCATCGCGCCGGTCGAGGGGCCGACCAGTGGCACGCCGTACTTGTCCAGCAGGGGAATGACGGCCAGCGCGTTGGGTGTGCCGCGGTTGAGCAGCAGCGCGACGACCTTCTTGTCCTCGATCAGGATGCGCGTGTTTTCCACCGAGCGCTTGGGGTCGAAGCCGTCGTCCATGCGGATCACTTCGATCCGCTCGCCATTGATGCCGCCTTGCGCATTGACCTGGTCGATGACCAGTTGCGAGCCCAGGATCGCCTCCTTCACGCTGGCCGAGACCAGACCGGAGAGGTCGGCCGACTGGCCGATCACGATCTGGGCCGACGCCCCCTGGGCGGCTGCCGCCAGCACGAGCGCGGCGGCGCAGGACTTGAATGTCTTCTTCATCGGGAGTCTTTCCACAAACTGCTCATCATTGTCAAAAGATGTGTAGTGTGTTTCTGAAAGTGACATTTTCCTGCTTGTGGAAACCCTGCGGACCGTTGTTTTCAATGCCCCAATGCAAAACGGCCCGCCGGGTGCGCCGGCGGGCCGTTTTGCGGGGAAGGAAAGAGGGCGCGGTCAGCGCTTGAACCGGCCTTCGCTCACGATCGACAGGTCGACGTAGTCGATGCCCGTGTGGTCCGTCGGCGAATAGCTCACGTCGACCCCGCCCCCCACGTCGTACTGAAAGCTGTTGAGCGTGGCGATGAGCTTCGCGCGCGTGGGCTTGGGGCCCGTGCGGCGCAGCGCCTCCACCAGCACCTTGGTGGCGACGAAGCCCTCGAGCAGCGCGGGCGACAACTCGTTCTGCCCCTTGGCCTTGGCGAGCGCCATCGCTTCCTTGATGAGCGGATGGCCGAACGAGCGCTCATAGGGCAGCACCTGCGTGATGATCACGCCCGCGCTCGCCGTGCCCAGTTCCTTGATGAAGCCCGAGGCGGCGTTGTTCGACAGCGTGATGATCTGCGCCGCCGAGCCCGCTGCGCGCAGCGCTTTCACGCCTTCCGTCACCGCGGTGCCCGAGCCGATCCACAGCACGGCCTGCGCATTGGCCTTGGTGATCTGCGGCACGATCACCGAATAGTCGGGCTTGTTGCGGTCGGCCAGCGCCACCACCGCCGGCTTCAGGTTCGCCTTCTCGAAGCCCTTGTTCGCGCCTTCCATCGCGTCCTTGCCGAAGGAGTCCTCGGCCTGGACCACGGCGATGCGCTGGATGCCGGTGGTCTGCAGGTGCTGCACCGCCTTCTCGGCCTCGCGCTGGTAGGTCGAGCGCACATTGAAGATGTTCTTCTGCAAGGGCTTGTGCAGGGCCATCGCGCCGGTCGAAGGGCCGACCAGCGCCACGCCGTACTTGTCGAGCAGCGGGATCACCGCGATCGTGTTGGGCGTGCCGCGGTTCAAGAGCAGCGCGACGACCTTCTTGTCCTCGATCAGGATGCGGGTGTTTTCCAGCGAGCGCTTGGCGTCCAGGCCGTCGTCCAGCCGGATCACCTCGACCTGCTCGCCGTTGATGCCTCCCTGGGCGTTGACCTGGTCGATCACCAGTTGCGAGCCCAGGATTGTTTCCTTCACGCTGGCGGCCACCGGGCCCGAGAGGTCGGCCGACTGGCCGATCAGGATCTGGGCCGACGCCGCAGGGGCCACCGCTGCCAGGAGTAGCGCAACGGCGCAGGACGCGAACATCGTCTTCATCGAACAAAGCCTTTCCACGAGGCGAATTTGCCTCTGTCAGAAGATGTGTAATGTGTTGCTACTGGTGACATTAGTTTGCTCGTGGAAACCCTGTCAAACCATTGTTTGCAGAATCGCAAAGAACAACGGCCCGCCGGGGAGCCGGCGGGCCGCAACAGAGGAGAAAGAGGGCGGAGGCTCAGCGCTTGAAGCGCCCGTCGCTGATGATCGCCAGGTCCGCGAAGTCGATGCCGCTGTGGTCCTGCGGCGTGTAGCTCACTTCGAGACCGCCGCCGAGGTCGTAGCTGCGGATGCTTTCCAGCGCAGCGAGCACCTTGGCGCGCGTGGGCCTGGGGCCTGCGCGGCGCAGTGCCTCGACCAGCACCTTCGCCGAAGCGAAGCCTTCGAGCGCGGCGGGCGAGAGCTCCGCCTGCCCCTTGGCCCTGGCGAGCGTGAGCGCCTCCTTCACCATGGGCTGGCCGAGCGAGCGTTCGTTCGGAAACACCTGCGTCACGATCACGCCGCGGCTCGCATCGCCCAGCTGCTTGATGAAGCCCGACGACGCGTTGTTCGACAGCGTGACCACCTGCGCCGCCGAGCCCGACGCGCGCAGTGCCTTGATGCCGTCGACCACCGCGACGCCCGAGCCGATCCACAGCACCGCCTGCGCGTTGGCGTCCTTGATGGCCGGCACGATCGCCGTGTAGTCGGGCTTGTCGCGGTCGGCCGGGATGGTCACCGTCGGCGTGGCCTTGCCCTTGGTGAAGCCGGTCATCGCGCCTTCGAGCGCGTCCTTGCCGAACGAATCGGTCACGTACACCACGGCGATGCGCGTGAGACCGATGGTCAGGAGGTGCTGCACCGCTTTCTCGGCTTCGCGCTGGTAGGTGGCGCGCACGTTGAACACGTGCTTTTGCAGCGGCTTGTGCAGCACCATGGCGCCGGTGGAGGGGCCGATCAGCGCCACCTCGTTCTTGTCGAGCCACGGGATGATGGCCTGCGAGTGCGGCGTGCCGCGGCTCATGAAGAGCGCGAGCACCTTCCTGTCCTCGATCAGCACGCGGGCGTTGTCGCCGGCGCGTTTCACGTCGAAGGCGTCGTCCATGCGGATCACCTCGATCTTCTCGCCGTGGATGCCGCCCTGGGCGTTGGCTGCGTCGATCACCAGCTGGGCGCCACCGATGGTCTCGTTCACGCTGGCGGCCACGGAACCGGTCATGCCGGCCGTCTGGCCGATGAGGATCTGGGCCGAGGCGCCCATCGCCGTCAACGCCAGAATGGCGGCAGCGCAAAGCGTTCGCGTCTTCGTCATGGAGGCCTTTCGGGGAATGCTCGGAGAGAAGTTGAAAACAAACGTCGTATTTGTTATCAAAAGTGTCAGTGCCTGAATCCGGACAAACCCCTGCGTAAGCCCGGACCATGTGACGCAGTGCACAGATGCGTCACGGTGCTCTCCCTAGAATGTTTGCCCCACCCCCCAAGGCATTCATGACACAGGGCTCCATCCGGATTCGCGGCGCGCGCCAGCACAACCTCCAGAACCTCGACCTCGACATCCGCACAGGCGAGATGACCGTGGTCACCGGGCCCAGCGGCTCGGGCAAGTCGAGCCTCGTGTTCGACACCCTCTATGCCGAAGGCCAGCGGCGCTACGTGGAGACCTTCTCCGCTTACGCGCGCCAGTTCCTGGACCGCATGGACAAGCCGGCCGTCGACAAGGTGGAGGGCGTGCCGCCCGCCATCGCCATCGACCAGACCAACCCGGTGCGCTCCTCGCGCTCCACGGTCGGCACGATGACCGAACTGAACGACCACCTGAAGCTGCTCTACGCCCGCGCGGCGCAGCTTTTCGACCGCGAGACCGCGCTGCCGGTGCGCCACGACTCGCCCGACAGCATCTACGCGCAGATCGCCGAGCGCGCGGCCGCGGCGGGCGATCCGCGGCTGGTCGTCACCTTTCCAGTGGAGCTGCCGGCGGGCACGTCGGCTGAGGAAGTGACGCAGTGGCTCTCGGCCAGCGGCTTCACCCGCGTGCAGTCGGAACGCGAAGTGGCCACGCCCACCGGCCCGCGCAAGGTGCTCGACGTGGTGGCCGACCGCTTCCGCATCTCCAGCGCCGAGCGTTCGCGCGTGGTCGAAGCCATCGAGGTGGCGCTCAAGCGCGGCAGCGGGCGCGTCACCGTGCATGCCACGGGCGCTGAAGAAAACGCTCCGACGGACGTCTGGAAGTTCTCCACCGGCCTGCACTGCCCCGAGAGCGACATCCGCTACACCGACCCGATCCCGTCGATGTTCTCGTTCAACTCGGCCGTCGGCGCCTGCGAGACCTGCCGCGGCTTCGGCCGCGTGATCGGCGTGGATCTCGGCCTCGTGATCCCGAACGACAAGCTCACGCTGCGCGCCGGCGCGATCAAGACCATCCAGACCCCCGCGTGGAAAGAGGCGCAGGACGACCTCATGCGCCACGCCGAGGCGGCCGGCGTTCCGCGCGACACGCCCTGGAACAAGCTCACCGACGAGCAGAAGCACTGGGTGATCGAGGGCACGCCCAACTACAAGGAAGGCAACTGGAACAAGCAGTGGTATGGCGTGCGCCGCTTCTTCGCCTACCTGGAGAGCAAGGCCTACAAGATGCACATCCGCGTGCTCTTGTCCAAGTACCGCAGCTACACGCCGTGCCCCGTCTGCAGTGGTGCGCGCCTGAAGCTGGACAGCCTGCTGTGGCGCATCGGCAGCAAGGAAGACGCCGACGCGGTGCTGCCACCCGAAAAGCGCTTCATGCCGACCGGCGTGAAGTGGTCGCGCGCGCAACTCGAGGCGCTGCCCGGCCTCTGCCTGCACGACCTGATGCTCCTGCCCATCGAGCGGCTGCGCAGGTTCTTCGACCGCGTCGAGCACCACGGCAACGGCAGCCCCGCGAGCGAAGGCGAGGCGCAGGCCCTGAAGCTGCTGTTCGAGGAAATCACCACGCGCCTGCGCTACCTGCACGACGTGGGCATCGGCTATCTCACGCTCGATCGCCAGAGCCGCACGCTCTCGGGCGGCGAGGTGCAGCGCATCAACCTCACCACCGCGCTGGGCACTTCGCTGGTCAACACGCTCTTCGTGCTCGACGAGCCCAGCATCGGCCTGCACCCGCGCGACATGAACCGCATCACCGAGGCCATGCTGCGCCTGCGCGATGCGGGCAACACGCTGGTGGTGGTCGAGCACGATCCGGCCGTGATGCTCGCGGCCGACCGCGTGATCGACATGGGCCCCGGCCCCGGCATTCGCGGCGGTCAGATCGTGTTCGACGGCACCACCGACCAACTGCGCGACGCCGACACGCTCACCGGCCAGTACCTGGGCGGGCGCAAGAAGATCGGCATGGGCTTCAAGCGGCTCGTGAGCGAGAACACGCACCGGCTCATCCTGGAAGGCGCGCGCGAGCACAACCTGCAGAACGTGACGGTCGAATTCCCGCTCGCGCGGCTGGTGTGCGTCACCGGCGTCAGCGGCTCGGGCAAATCGACGCTGATCCAGGACGTGCTGGCACCCGCGCTCATGCGCCACTTCGGCAAGGCGACGGAAACGCCGGGCGCGCACGACCGCCTGCTGGGCGCCGATCACCTGGGCGACGTGGTCTTCGTCGACCAGTCGCCCATCGGCAAGACCGCGCGCTCCAACCCCGCGAGCTACGTGGGCGCGTGGGACGCGATCCGCGAGATCTTCGCCACCGCGGCGCTCTCGCGCCAGCGCGGCTACACCGCGAGCAAGTTCAGCTTCAACTCGGGCGACGGGCGCTGCCCGACCTGCGGCGGCTCGGGCTTCGAGCACGTCGAGATGCAGTTCCTGTCGGACGTGTACCTGCGCTGCCCCGATTGCGACGGCAAGCGCTACCGCCCCGAAATCCTCGAAGTGCGCGTGGAGCGCAAGGGCAGAAGCTACAACGTGGCCGACGTGCTCGACCTCACCGTGGCCGAGGCGGCCGTGGTGTTCGAGGCCGACCGCGACGTGCTGCGCGTGCTGCAGCCGATCTCCGACGTGGGCCTGGACTACGTGAAGCTCGGCCAACCCGTGCCCACGCTCTCCGGCGGCGAGGCGCAGCGCCTGAAGCTCGCGGGCTTCCTCGCCGAAGCCGCGAAAAGCGCGACCGCGAGCAAGCAATCGGTCGCGCGCAAGGGCACGCTGTTCCTGTTCGACGAGCCGACCACGGGCCTGCACTTCGACGACATCGCGCGCCTGATGCGCGCGCTGCGCAAGCTGCTGGACGCCGGGCATTCGCTCATCGTGATCGAGCACAACCTGGACGTGATCCGCGCGAGCGACTGGCTGATCGACCTCGGCCCCGAAGGCGGCGAGGGCGGCGGCAAGGTGGTGGCCGAAGGCACGCCCGAGCAATTGCGCGAGAACCGCGCCTCGCTCACCGGCGCGGCACTGGCCGACTACGAACTGGCCATCGGCCCCGAGGCCTACAAGGTGGCAGAACGCGCGGCAAGGCGCTACATCGCGAATGCGAAGACGGCGCCCGGCAGCAACGCCATCGAGATCGTCAACGCGCGCGAGCACAACCTGAAGAACTTGAGCGTGGACATTCCGCGCGGCAAGTTCAGCGTGGTGACGGGCGTGAGCGGCTCGGGCAAGTCGACGCTGGCCTTCGACATCCTGTTCAACGAAGGGCAGCGGCGCTACCTCGAATCGCTCAACGCCTATGCGCGCAGCATCGTGCAGCCGGCGGGCCGGCCCGAGGTCGACGCGGTGTATGGCATTCCGCCGACCGTGGCCATCGAGCAGCGCCTCTCGCGCGGCGGCCGCAAGAGCACGGTGGGCACCACCACCGAGGTGTGGCACTTCCTGCGCCTCCTGTACGTGAAGCTGGGCATCCAGCACTGCATCCACGACGGCGCGGCCGTGCAGCCGCAGACGCCCGACAGCATCGCCGCGCAGCTGATGCGCAACTTCAAGGGCCAGCACATCGGCCTGCTCGCGCCGCTGGTGAGCAACCGCAAGGGCGTGTACACCGAGCTGGCCGACTGGGCGCGCCCGCGTGGCTTCACGCACCTGCGCGTCGATGGCGACTTCCTGCCGACCACGGGCTTCCCGCGCATCGACCGCTTCAAGGAGCACAGCATCGAGTTGCCGGTGGCCAGCCTCGACGTGCTGCCCTCGAAGGAAACCGAGCTGCGCGAGGCGCTGACCAAGGCGCTCGAACACGGCAAGGGCGTGGTGCATGTGCTGAGCCAGCTCGACGGCCTGAAGGCCGCGATGATGGCCGGCGTGTCCGCCGCAGGCCTCGGTCGCGTCAACGTGTTCTCCACGCTGCGCGCCTGCCCGGTCTGCAGCACCAGCTACGCCGAGCTCGATCCGCGCCTGTTCAGCTACAACAGCAAGCACGGCTGGTGCCCCGATTGCGTGGGCACGGGCGTCAAGCTCAGCAAGGACCAGCGCAAGGTCTTCGACGACTCCATCCGCGACGACGACAACAAGGGCCGCGAACAGACCTTCGCCGAGCCCGAGATCGAAGACCTGGCCGACACCGCGTGTCCGACCTGCGAAGGCACGCGGCTCAACGCCACGGCGCGCGCGGTCGGCTTCGGCACCGCGGCCGACGGTTCGGGCGGCATCGGCATCACCGAGCTCGCGCGCATGAGCGTGACCGAGGTGCGCCAGTGGTTCGAAGGCCTGGTGCTCACCGGCCGCGAAGCCGAGATCGCGCGCGACCTCGTGCCCGAGATCAAGAGCCGCCTCGAATTCCTCGAGGAAGTGGGCCTGGGGTATCTCACGCTCGACCGCGGCGCGCCCACGCTCTCCGGCGGCGAGGCACAGCGCATCCGCCTGGCCGCGCAGCTGGGCAGCAACCTGCAGGGCGTGTGCTACGTGCTCGACGAGCCGACCATCGGCCTGCACGCGCGCGACAACCAGATCCTGTTGAACGCGCTGCACAAGCTCGGCGAGAAGGGCAACACGCTGGTGGTGGTGGAGCACGACGAAGACACCATCCGCCGTGCCGACCACATCATCGACATCGGCCCGAGCGCGGGCAAGCGCGGCGGGCGGCTGGTGGCCGAAGGCTCGGTGGCCGACATCCAGGCCGCGGGCGATTCGCAGACCGGGCGGTACCTGCGCGATGCCATCAAGCATCCGCTGCAGGCCCGGCGTTTGATTCCCTCGCCCAATCCCAAGGCGGAGGACAGCGGCCAATGGCTCACCGTGCACGGCGCCGACCTGCACAACCTGCAGGACGTGACCGCCACGCTGCCGCTGCACCGCCTCGTGGTGGTCACCGGCGTCAGCGGCTCGGGCAAGTCGACGCTCGCGCGCGACGTGCTGCTCGCCAGCGTGCAGGGCATCGTGATCCAGCGCATGACCAAGGCCGGCCGCGACGCCGATGCCGCGGGCAAGCGCGCGGCCTGGTCCGGCTGCAGCAAGGTCGAGGGGTACGAGACCATCGACCGCGTGCTCGAGGTGGACCAGACCCCCATCGGCAAGACGCCGCGCAGTTGCCCGGCCACCTACATCGGCTTCTGGGACACCATCCGCAAGCTCTTTGCCGACACGCTCGAAGCCAAGGCGCGCGGCTACGGCCCGGCGCGTTTCAGCTTCAACACCGGCGAAGGCCGTTGCCCGGGCTGCGAAGGCGCGGGCGTGCGCACCATCGAGATGAGCTTCCTGCCCGACGTGAAGGTGCCCTGCGAGGTGTGCCACGGCGCGCGCTTCAACCCCGAGACGCTGGCCGTGAGCTGGCGCGGCAAGAGCATCGGCGACGTGCTGAAGATGGAGGTGGACGAGGCGGTCGAGTTCTTCTCGGCCATGCCCAACATCAGCCATCCGCTGCAGTTGCTCAAGGACGTGGGGCTCGGGTATCTCACGCTGGGGCAGCCGTCGCCCACGCTCTCGGGCGGCGAGGCGCAGCGCATCAAGCTGGTGACAGAGCTCAGCAAGGTGCGCGACGACATCACCCGCCGCGGCCAGAAGGCGCCGCACACGCTGTACGTGCTCGACGAGCCGACGGTCGGCCTGCACATGGCCGACGTCGAGAAGCTGATCCACGTGCTGCACCGGCTGGTGAACGGCGGCCACAGCGTGGTGGTGATCGAGCACGACCTGGACCTGATCGCCGAGGCGGACTGGATCATCGACCTCGGTCCGGAAGGCGGAAACGCCGGCGGGCGCATCGTTGCGGCAGCGCCGCCTGAAGAGGTCGTGCGCTTGGCTACCCACACGGGCGTGGCATTGGCACCGGTACTGGCGCGATAGCGCTCGCCCCGAGCCTTCGCGCACTTCGTGTTGCGCGCGTCTTCCCCCTGCCGGGGGCAACACCTGCGGCCCGGCAAAGCCGGTTCCGCGGTGTTCCGCGAAGGGGCTCGCAATGGACTGAAAGCGGGCGCAGAATGGCTTGAACCCTTGGCGCAGGCGCATCCTGAATCAGCCATGGTGGAGTCGACATGCGAGGGGATGAAGCGCCGTGCCGGGCTACGCAAGGAGCCATGTCATGACCCGCTTCATCGATGTTCACAGCCTGGTTCGCCTGGTGGATGAAACCGGCGTTCCGCAATTCCTCCAGGCGCTGGCCGACGCGCTGCGCGACGACTTCATGCGCTGGCGCGAGTTCGACAAGAAGGCGCGCGTCGCAAGCCATTCGCACCTCGGCGTGATCGAGCTGATGCCGGTGGCCGACGATGGCGCCTACGCCTTCAAGTACGTCAACGGCCATCCGCACAACACCTCGGTCGGGCTGCCGACCGTCATGGCCTTCGGCGTTCTGGCGGAGGTCGACACGGGCTATCCGGTGCTGCTGTCCGAACTCACCCTCACCACCGCGCTGCGCACGGCCGCCACCTCGGCGATGGCCGCGCAGGCCCTGGCGCGGCCCGATTCGCGCGTGCTCGCGTTGATCGGCAACGGCTCGCAAAGCGAATTCCAGGCACTGGCTTTCCACGCGCTCCTGGGCATCGAGGAAGTGCGCGTGTTCGACACCGACCTGCACGCCACCGACAAGCTGGTGCGGCATCTCTCGGCCTGCACGCCGCTGGAAATCGTGCGTGCCCGCTCCGTGGCCGAGGCGGTGCGCGGCGCGGACATCGTCACCACCGTCACCGCCTACCAGGGCCGCGCGACCGTGCTCACGCCCGAGATGATCGAGCCGGGCATGCACATCAACGCGGTCGGCGGCGATTCGCCCGGCAAGACCGAGCTGCACCCCGACGTGCTGCGCCGCGCGCGCGTGTTCGTCGAGTACGAGGCGCAGACCCGCGTGGAGGGCGAGATCCAGCAGCTGGCGGCCGATTTCCCGGTGTACGAACTCTGGAAGGTGCTGCTCGGCGAAGTGCCCGGGCGCGAGACCGCCGAGCAGGTCACGGTGTTCGATTCGGTCGGCTTCGCGCTGGAGGACTACACCGCGCTGCGCTACATCCACCAGCTGGCCATCGAGCGCGGCATCGGCCAGAAGATCGCGCTGGTGCCGGAGCTGGACGACCCCAAGGACCTGTTCGGGCTCACCGCGTCCGGCAGGCGCCGGGCGGTGCTGCGGCGTGCGGCATGATCGGCGGCATCCGCAACGCCGACCCTGTTTTTCTTCATGCGCACCATCTACAACGACCAGCACGCACTGCACCAGGGCAAAGTCGAAATGTTCCGTGGCGAGCTGGTGCCCTGTTTCGAGGTGCCGGCCCGCGTCGACCATGTGAAGCATGAGCTGGAGCGCCGGGGCCTCGGTTCGCTGCAGGCGCCCGATGCGCTCGACGGCGCGCTGCTCGCCAAGGTGCATGCGCCGCGCTACCTGGACTTCATCGCCGGCGCGTGGGACGAGTGGGTGGCACTCGATCCGGCGAATGCATCGCGCGACGCGCTCCCGTCGTACTGGCCCACGCGCGGCATGCGCACCGATGTGCTGCCGCAGAGCTTTCCGGCGCGCATGGGCCTCTTCTCGTTCGATGCGGGCACGCCGCTCACGGCCGGCAGCTGGGCCGCTGCGCGACAGGGCGCGGCCTGCGCGTGGACTGCGACGCAGCGCGTTGTCGGTGGCGAGCGCTCGGCCTTTGCGCTGACGCGGCCTCCCGGTCACCATGCGGGCGTCGATTTCTTCGGCGGCTACTGCTTCGTCAACAACGCCGCGGTGGCCGCGCAGGCCCTGCGCGATGCGGGCGTCGAGCGTGTCGCGGTGCTCGACGTGGACTACCACCACGGCAACGGCACCCAGGCCATCTTCTACGAGCGCAGCGACGTGCACTTCGCCAGCCTGCACGGCGATCCGTTCACCGACTACCCGTACTACCTCGGCCACGCCGACGAGCGCGGCGCAGGGCAGGGCGAGGGCTTCAACCACAACCTGCCGCTGCCGCGCGGCACCGACTTCACCGCATGGCGCACAGCGCTGAAAACGGCGCTCGACGGCATCGCCCGAGTGAAGGCCGGCGCACTCGTGGTCTCGCTCGGCGTCGATACCTTCGAGGGCGATCCGATCTCCGGCTTCAAGCTGAAAAGCGACGACTACCTGCGCATGGGAGAAGACCTCGCGCGCGTGGGGTTACCCACGGTGTTCGTGTTCGAAGGCGGTTATGCGGTGGCCGAAGTGGGCGTCAACACAGTGAACGTGCTCGAAGGTTTCGGCCAGGCGGCGGGCTGAGGAACGTCGGCGACAGCCATCGGGTGAGCCCCGATTGCCGCATCGGGCGGGGCAGGGCCCAATCCGCGGTTCTTCAAGTTCAGGAGCCTTTGCCATGTCCCGCCGTTCCCTTCTCTGCGCTGCCACGCTCGCCGCGTGCGGCCTCGCTTCTCCGCTGGCGGCACTTGCCCAGGCTTTTCCCGCCAAGCCCATCAAGCTGGTCATCGCGTTCCCCGCGGGCGGCCCGACCGACATCACGATGCGCCAGCTCGCCGACAACGCGAGCAAGATCCTCGGCCAGCCGGTCATCATCGACAACAAGCCCGGCGCCGGCGGCACGCTGCCCGCGCAGGCACTGCAGACCGCACAGCCCGACGGCTACACGGTCGCGCAGATTCCGCTGGGCGTGTTTCGCCTCGGCTACACCACCAAGATCAACTGGGACCCGCTCAAGGACATCACCTACGTCCTGAACGTCACCGGCTACGCCTTCGGCATCGTGGTGCCGGCCAACAGCCCGTTCAAGACCTGGGCCGACTTCGTCGCCTACGCCAAGGCCAACCCCGGCAAGCTCACCTACGGCTCGACCGGCAACCTGACGAGTCCGCATCTCACGACCGAAATCATTGCGCAGAAGGCCGGCATCGAACTGCAGCACGTGCCCTACAAGGGCAGCGCAGACCTGATGCTCGCCGTGGTCAGCGGGCAGCTCATGGCCGCCGCCGACAGCACCGGCTTCGCGCCGCAAGTGGAGGCCGGCAAGCTGCGCGTGCTCAACACCTGGGGCGAGAAGCGCCTGGCCAAGTTCCCCGATGCGCCCACGCTGAAGGAGCTGGGCTACGACATCGTGCAGAACTCGCCCTTCGGCATCGGCGCGCCCAAGGGCACGTCGCCCGAGGTGGTGAAGAAGCTGCACGATGCGTTCAAGCAGGCGATGGAGGAGCCGAGCTACGTGGCCTCGCTCGGGCGCTACGACATGCTGCCCAACTACATGAGCTCGGCGACGTACACCAAGTTTGCGCAGGACACGGTGGTGAAGGAGAAGGTGGTGATCGAGAAGCTGGGGTTGGCCAAGGAGAAGTGAGCCTGCGGCGATTGAGCGCGCCCTCGCAAGGCTTTCTCGGTGCCGGAGCGAGTCGCTTGCCACGCCGGCGACCCAGGCTTACGCTCGCCCTTCGCTCCCGCCCGGTGCGAGCACCTGGCGGGGCGATCATGTGTCAGAGCCGTCTATCGGCCTTTTCAACACATCTGCGGAGGGACCATGCGCGAAATCGTCATGAGGTGCCAGCGATGCGGGACCAACTTCACGCTTTACGCAGACGCTGGCCGGGGACCGCCGTGGAGCGACCATGAAATCCGCGAGATCGTTCGCGAGCGATATCCGCTCGGCCAGGTGCGTTGCACCCACCGCACCTGCAACCATGTCCAGCCGCTCTCGGGCAGCCTGCAACAGGTGGGCAAGCTCGCCATCGTCAGCGGCATCGGATTTCCCTCCGCCGAGGAGTTGCACCTGCGCAATCTTCTCCAGGAGATCAGCCAGCTGAAATTTGCGCTGGGGCCGGTCTGTAGCGAGGGGTTCCTCCAACTGCTCAAGCTGGTGTGGGAGACATACGGACCGACGCACGACGTTTGCAGTCATCAGCGCGTGGTGCAGCTCTACCACCTCTACGGAAACCACAACAACGCGCCCAGCAACGGCAGCGAGTTCTTCGCACCCATGGTGGGCCGGCTGGCGAGTGACTTCAGCACCCGCTTCACTCGCTCTGCCATGACCGGGTTTTGCGTGTTCACTCCCGTGATTCCGCTCGTGACCCTCGTCACGCGTCGCATCTACATCAATATCAATCCGAGCCACTGCGGCTCGGCGATCAAGGGGGTGTTCAAGGTGCTGCAGAACCGCACGACGGTCCATTCGTTCAAGTTCTGCGACTCGATGCAGGGAATGTCGGTTCGCTCGGACAACCTGGTGATCTATCTCACGGGTGACTCCGAGCAGACGCAGATCGTCGCCGGCCTCGGCCAGCTTCTACCCCACTGCTTTCGCGAACAACTGCCTCGTATGACGCTGCGGGTGGCACACGGGGTGTCGATCGGTTCGGAGCCGCTGATGGTGGGCGTGAACTTTGCCGCAAGCACCCAGAATCTGCTCGCGCTTCTGGTGGTCACGCAGCAGAGCTTCGGCAAGTTTCGGTGCGAAGTCATTCTGTGTGCCCTCAATCACAGCGGACGCCAGCAGGTCATGTTCTACCGGCTCGTTCGGCGCTTCTTCGAGCAGGCAGGCCTGGATCCAATGAAGCCTCATGAATGAGGGGCTGGCCTGCTGCGGGCCTCAGATACTGCTTGCCGCAATCGCAAACAGCTCGCCCACCAGCCGCTCTGCCAGTTCCGGCTTCACCGGTTCGGCCCCGAACACCAGCCGGAACACGATTGGCGCAATGAGGTGATCGATCACCTGCTGCGCCTCGGGCGCGTGCTCGCCGCGGGCTTGGGCTTGCTCGACCAGCGTCAGCGCTTCCCTGCGGCGGTTGCGCAGGCAGTCGGTGTCCGCATCGCCGGTGGCCAGCGCGGCCGCGGCTTTCAGCAAGGACTTGCTGCAGGGCTGCGCCAGGTGCGTGATGAGCTCCTGCGCCCACGCGGTCAGGTCTGCGCGCAGCGCGCCGGTGTTCGGCAGCGGCCGGTCCGGGTCCAGCCGGCGCGTGGCCGTCTCGGCCAGAAGCCCTGACAGATCCCCCCATCGGCGGTAGATGCTGGAGGCGCTGACGCCCGCGCGTTCGGCCACGGCCGGCACGGTGACGCGCTCGCTCCCCTGTTCGGCCACCAGTTGTTCGAGGGCAGTGCGCACCAGCGCCTGCACTTGGGCGCTGCGGCCGCCGGGACGCTTGCTGGGAAGGACGACATCGTTCATGGAGAGACTTTAACGCAAAGTTGTTTGCTTTAGTGAATCTACAGGTCTAGAATCACAAAAGCTAAAAAAATTGCGTTAAGGATCTCCAATGCCTTCCTCCTGCCCTGAACTCGCCGTTGCCACCGCCGACGTCGCTGCCCGTTCCAAGCCCTGGCGCCTGCCGTCGGCGGTCGGTTTCCCGCTGCTGGCCGCGGTGCTGTTCGCCTTCTTCTTCGCCGCGGCCGCGCCCACGCCGCTGTTCGTGGTGTTCCAGCACGCCTGGGGCTTCTCGGCGTCGATGCTCACGGTGGCGTTCGCGATCTATGCGATTGCGCTGCTGATCTCGCTGCTGGTCGCCGGCTCGCTCTCGGACCACATCGGCCGCCGCCCGGTGGTGCTGGCGGCGCTGGTGCTGCAGGCGGTGGCGATGGGGCTCTTCGTGCTGGCAGAGGACATCGCCGGGTTGATCGTCGCGCGCATCGTGCAGGGCGTGGCCACGGGCATCGCCAGCGGCGCGCTGAGCGCGGCGGTGGTGGAGGCCGCGCCGGCATCGCGCAAGCGCCTGGGCGCGCTGATCACCAGCGTGTCGCCGCTCGCGGGGCTCGCGGTAGGGGCGCTGCTGACCGGCATGGCGGTCAGGTTCACCGACCAGCCGGTGACGCTGGTGTTCGGCGTGCTGGCCGTGGTGTTCGCTGTCGGCGCGGCGGTGGTGCTGTGGATGCCCGAGACCGTCACGCCGCGCGCTGGCGCTCTTGCTTCGCTGGTGCCGCGCGTGTCGATTCCCACGCGAGCCCGGGCCGACTTCGTGCGGGGTCTCCCGGTGCTCATCGCGGTGTGGGCGCTGGGCGGCCTGTACCTGTCGCTCGCGCCGTCGCTGATGCTGCATGTGTTCCATGTCGACAACGGCGTGGTCAACGGCCTCACGGTGGCGGTGCTCTCGGGCTTCGGCGCGCTCGCGCCCACCTTGCTCGGCCGCTTCCCCGCACCGCGCACGGTCGTCTTCGGCGCGGCCAGCATCGCGGTGGGGCTGGTGTTGTTGCTGGCGTCGCTGGCGACGAAATCGCTCGCGCTGTTCTTTGTGGGTACCGCGATCGCGGGCCTGGGCTTCGGCGGCGCGTTCTCGGCGTTGGTGCAGACGCTGGCGCCGCTCGCCGATTCGCACGAGCGCGGCGAGCTGTTCGCCGCCATCTTCGTGGTCTGCTACCTCGCGTTCAGCCTGCCCGCGATGCTGGCGGGCTTCCTGGTGAAGCCGCTCGGCCTGCTGAACACGGTGCAAGGCTATGCGGCAGTGCTGCTGCTGATCACGGCCTTCGGCATCTGGCGGCAATGGGCGGCGCTGCGCAGCAACGCGCGCAGCCTGCCGGTCAGCGGCTAGCGCGCACCGAGAGCATCGCGCGCGCCGCCTCGGCAAAGCCGACGCCGCGCTCGCCCTCCGTCACGTAGCGCGGCAGGTGCTCCAGCTGCGGCACGAAGCGCGCCACGTTCGCCACGCCGATGCTGCTCGCGAAGGTGCGGAACATCAGCTGGTCGTTGGTGGAGTCGCCCACGTAGGCCCAGCGGTCGAGCTCATCGTCGAGCGTGCGGCCCCAGAGCTCGCGCACGATCCAGCGCGCGCCCTCCAGCTTGTCGTTGTCGCCGTACCAGCCGTTGATGTGGATGCTGCTCACCGTGGCATGCATGCCTTCGCTGCGCATCAGCGCGACGACGTGCGCGATGGTCTCCTCGTCCAGCTGCACGAACTCGCTGTGGTCGATGGCGATGTCGGTCTCACGCCCCGCCGAGTCGGTGGCGCGCTGCGCACCCGGGATCTCGCGCTCGATGCGCGCCAGCACCGCCTGCATGCGCTCGAAGTTGGCGGCGCGCGTGGGCGCATCCTGCTGGTAGCGCTTCTGGATCCGCCCATCCGCCGTGGGCAGCAGCGCCACCGCGCCGTTCTCCGCCACGATCGCATCGACCGGCCAGGTGGTGACGAAGGGCAGGCTCCAGCCGACAGGCCGGCCGGTGATCGCCACGATGGCGAAGCCGGCTGCCTTCAGGTCGCCGAGCGCCTGCAGCGCATCGGCCGTGATCGCGCCGTCGGTGGTGAGCGTGTCGTCGATGTCCGTGAACACGCCGATGAGCGCGCTGCGCGCCGGCGCGGCCCAGCGGTCCAGCGGCAGCAGGTGGGTGGGCGAGGCGGGCAGGAGGGACGATGAAGGCGACGAAGACGACATGGCGATGAATCTCTGGAGAGCCCGAGATCGTACCGGCGCTTTCGTGTAGCATCCCGCCCCCGCCGCGCCTTCCCGGCCGGCGCGGCTCTTTTCCATGCCCCACATCCTCGTCGACCACCTCCTCAAGACCTACCGGATTTCCGAGCGCGACCCGGGCGTGATGGGCGCGCTGCGCGGCCTGCTGCATCGCCGCCACCGCACGGTGCAGGCGCTGTCGGGCGTGTCCTTCGAGCTGCAGCGCGGCGAACTGCTCGGCTTCATCGGGCCGAACGGCGCGGGCAAGTCGACCACCATCAAGATCCTCGCGGGCATCCTGCGGCCCGATGGCGGGCGCGTGGAGGTCGATGGCCGCGATCCCTTCGCGGACCGCGAGCGGCACGTGGCGCGCATCGGCGTGGTCTTCGGCCAGCGCACGCAGCTGTGGTGGGACCTGCCCGTGGGCGACGGCTTCGACCTCTTGCGCGACATCTACCGCGTCGATGCGCAGCGCTATAGACGCACGCGCGACGAGCTGGTCGCGCTGCTGCACCTGGAGCGCGTGCTCGACCAGCCGGTGCGCCAGCTCTCGCTGGGCCAGCGCATGCGCGCGGAGATCGCGGCGGCGCTGCTGCACGAGCCCGACATCCTCTTCCTCGACGAGCCGACCATCGGCCTGGATGCGCCCTCCAAGCTCGCGGTGCGCGACTTCGTGCGCCGCGCCAACCGCGAGCGCGGCACCACGGTGCTGCTCACCACGCACGACATGCACGACATCGAGGCGCTGGCCCAGCGCGTGATCGTCATCGGCCACGGCCGCGTGCTGGCCGACAGCCCGGTCGAGGCGCTGCGCGCGCAGGTGATGGCCGAGCGCCGATTGATCGTCGATTTCGCGCAGGACGCCGCGCTGCCCGCACACGTGCCCGGTGCCACGGTGCATGCCCGCGACGGGCAGACGCTGGTGCTCGATTTCGATCCTTCGGTGACCACCGCGCCGGCGCTGATCGCGCGCATCGCCGCCGAGCACGCGGTGGAGGACATCCGCCTGGAAGGCATGGCGATCGAGGCGGTGATCGCGCGCTTCTATGCGATGCATGGAGCGGCCGAAGCGTGACGCAATTGCGAACCCTCGCGCGCCCCTACGTCGCGGCCTTCGCCTCGCGCTTCCTGCAGATGCTGCAGTACCGCACGGCCGCGCTCGCGGGCTTCGCCACGCAGTGCTGGTGGGGCGGCATCAAGGTGATGGTGTTCGCCGCCTTCTACGGCGGCACGGCCATCGCGGGCGCGAGTTCGTCGATGTCGCTCGCGCAGGCCATCACCTACACATGGCTGGCCCAGGGGCTGCTCGTGCTGCTGCCCTGGCTCGGCGACCCCGAAGTGGCGCAGGCCGTTCGCACCGGCGCGGTCGCCTACGACCGCCTGCGCCCGGTGGACGCCTACGCGCTGTGGTTCGCGGGCAGCGCCGGATGGATTGCCGCGCGCGTGCTGCCGCGCGTGGCGCTGATGGCGGCGTTCGCGGCGGTCGCATTGCCATTGGCGGGGCTTGGCGAATGGGCCTGGCAGTTGCCCGCGAATTGGGCCTCGGGGCTCGCATTCCTCCTGTCCACGGTGCTGGCGCTGCTTCTGTCGGCATCGATGGTGATGCTGCTCAACGTGGCGGCCACCGCCGCGCTCAACGAGCGCGGCATCAGCGCGGTGGCGACGCCCGTGGTGATCGTGCTGTCGGGCAACCTGCTGCCGCTCGCGCTGTTGCCGGACGCCTGGCAGACGGTGCTGCTGGTCCAGCCACTGGCCGGGCTGATGGACATTCCGGCGCGGCTGTACTTCGGGCAATTGGCCGGTTGGCATGCCGTGGCCGCGCTCGCGCTGCAGTGCTTCTGGATCGTCGTGATCGTCGCGGCGGGACGCTTCGCGATGGGCCGCACGATGCGCAGCCTCCAGATCCAGGGGGGCTGACCGGGATGGGCTCGCTTGCTCTTTTCTTTCGCCTCGTGCGCGCGTCCATCGGCGGCCAGGCGCGCTATCCCGCCTCGGCGCTGATGCTGACCGTCGGCCAGTTCCTGGGCACCGGCATCGAGGTGATCGTCGTCTGGGCGCTGTTCCATCGCTTCGGCGATGTGCAGGGCTGGCGCATCGGCGAGGTGGCGCTGTTCTATGGCCTGGTCAACTGCATGTTCGCGCTGGCCGACGCATTGGGCCGCGGCTTCGACGTGCTCGGCACCGAGTTCCTGCGCACCGGCGCCTTCGACCGCCTGCTGCTGCGCCCGCGTCCCCTGGCGCTGCAGCTGATGGGCAACGACTTTCGCATCAGCCGCGCGGGCCGCCTGCTGCAGGGCTTGGCCGTCATGGCGTTCGCCACGCAGCAGGCAGGCATCGAATGGACGCCGGCCGCGGCGGCCATCGCGCTGTTCGCGCTGGCCGGTGGGGTCGCGTTGTTCCTCGGCATCCTGGTGCTGCAGGGCACGCTGTCGTTCTGGACCGTCGAGAGCCTGGAGATCGCCAACGTGCTCACCTACGGCGGCGTGCAGGCGGCGCAGTATCCGCTGGCGCTGTATGCGCGGTGGTTCCGCCGCGTGCTGACCTTCGCGGTGCCGCTGGCCTGCGTGGCCTATTACCCGGCGCTGGCGATCCTGGGCAAGGCCGATCCGCTGGGGGCGCCAGGGTGGGTGGGCATCGTGTCGCCGGTCACGGGCTTCGTGTTCCTGGCGGCTGCCTTCGGCGTGTGGCGGCTGGGGGTGCGCCGCTACGCGTCGACGGGCAGCTAGGACTTTTTCGCAGCGATCAACCGGCGCTCTGCAGCGCCAGCCCCGCGTGCTCCCGCAGCGGATGGAAGTGGATCTTCGGAAACCGCTCCTGCGCCAGCCGCACGTCGTAGGGCGACGTGCAGAGAAAGGCCAGCGTGTCGGCCGCGTCCTTGGCCATGCGCACCGGATAGGCGTTGACGAACTCGCGCAGCTCGGCCGGGGTGTCGGCCGTGATCCAGCGCGCGCCCGTGTACTGGCAGCCTTCGAGCCGCACGTCGGCGTCGTACTCGGCCTTCAGGCGGTGCTGCACCACTTCGAACTGCAACTGGCCGACCGCGCCCAGCAGCATCGGCCCGCCGACTTCGGGGCGGAACACCTGGATCGCGCCTTCTTCGCCGAGTTGCGCCAGGCCTTGCTGCAATTGCTTGGTGCGCAGGGGGTTCTTCAGGATCACGGTCATGAACAGCTCGGGCGCGAAGAAGGGCAGCCCGGTGAACTGCAGGCTCGCGCCGTCGGTGATGGTGTCGCCCAGCTGCACGCCGCCGTGCGTGGTGAAGCCCACGATGTCGCCTGCATAGGCTTCTTCGACCGCTTCGCGGCGCTGGCTCATGAAGGTCACGACGCTGGTGGGCCGCAGCTCCTTGGACGTGCGCTGCACCTTGAGCTTCATGCCCGGCGTGTACTTGCCCGAGGCCATGCGCACGAAGGCGATGCGGTCGCGGTGGTTGGCGTCCATGTTGGCCTGCACCTTGAAGACCACGCCCGCGAAGTCCTTGTCCTCGGGCTGGATCTCCTTCACCACCGGCTGGCGGTTGACCATGGTGGTGCTGGTGCGCGACTGCGGTTGCGGGGCCAGGTCGACCAGCGCGTCGAGCACTTCCATCACGCCGAAGTTGTTCACGCCCGAGCCGAAGAACACCGGCGTCTGCTTGCCGGCGAGGAACGCCTCGCGGTCCCAGGTGGGCGAAGCGCCGGTGGCCAGCTCCATGCTGTCCATCGCGGATTCGAAATCGGCGCCGAAGCGCTTGGTGAGCGTTTCGCGGTCGGTCAGCGGGATGGTCTCGAAGTCGTGCGGCAGCCGTTCGCTGCCCGACTCGAACACCGTCATCGTCTGCGTGCGCAGGTTCATGATCCCGCGGAAGCTCTTGCCCTGGCCCACGGGCCATGTCATCGGCACGCAGGGCATGCCGAGCTCGCGCTCCACTTCGTCCAGGATGTCCAGCGGCTCGCGCACTTCGCGGTCCATCTTGTTGACGAAGGTGATGATGGGCGTGTCGCGCTGGCGGCAGACCTCGATGAGGCGGCGCGTCTGCGCTTCCACGCCGTTGGCCGCGTCGATCACCATCAGCGCCGAGTCGACGGCGGTGAGCACGCGGTAGGTGTCTTCCGAGAAGTCCTTGTGGCCGGGCGTGTCCAGCAGGTTGATGACGTGGTCGCGGTACAGCATCTGCATGACCGACGAGGCCACCGAGATGCCGCGCTGCTTTTCGATTTCCATCCAGTCGGAGGTGGCGTGGCGCGAGGCCTTGCGCGCCTTCACCGAGCCGGCGATCTGGATCGCGCCCGAGAAAAGCAGCAGCTTTTCGGTCAGCGTGGTCTTGCCGGCGTCAGGGTGGGAAATGATCGCGAAGGTGCGGCGGCGGCGGGTTTCTGAGACAAAAGACAAGGTGGGCAATCTGCGGGGGAATGCCGCGATTTTAGAAGGCCGCCCCGAAACCGCCGGCCCCGGGGCCTAAAACGCCTCCGTCACCCCATACGCCCGCATCTGCGCCTCGAACTGCGCCACGTCGTTGCTCAGCACCACGAGGTCGTGCGCCTGGCCCTGCCGGTCCTTCACATGCTTGCTCAGAAGTGCCTCGGGCCGGAAGCCCAGCGCCTGGAAGACGGCAATCGCGCCGCGCTGGTCGACCGTCATCTGCGCGACGATCTTTTCCTGCCCGCGTTCGACCGCCAGCGCACAGCCCTCCTGCGCGAGCTGCTGGCCCAGGCCGCTGCCGCGCAGCGCCGGCGCCACCAGCACGCGCAGCTCGGCCACGTGACCTGACCAGGAATGCGGATCGCGGATCACCGCCGCGCATCCGAGCACCGTGCTGCCGCGCACCGCGAGCACGCTGTCGATGTCGCCGCGCTCGATGGCGCGCACCCAGGCGCCCATCACCTTTGGCTCGGTGATGTCGCGCGGCAAGAAGAGCAGGTCGTGCGCCGGCAGCGCCTTCGCAAAGGCCAGCACGGCAGGGGCGTCGTACGCGGTCATCAGGCGCAGCTCGATGGCGCCGTCGCCGTTCGCCACGGTGCGCGGGTAGTTGCGAGAGGAAGAGGCCAAGGTGATGGTCATGTCGAGCGCACTCCAAGCCAGTCGTCCAGTTTGGGCCACAGCCGGCGCACTGCGTTGGCGCCCGCCGCCAGGCTGACGTGGCCGCCCTTGAGCACCACCTCTTCCTTGTCGGCCGAACCGATGTGGGCGACGAGCGGCTGGCCAGCTTCGTAGGGAACGATGTGGTCGTGCTGCGCCAGCGCGTGCAGCACCGGCACCTTGATGTTTTCCAGCAGCACCTTGCGCCCGCCGAGCACCAGCTCGCCCTTGAAGAGCTTGTTATCCCACATCAGCTCTTTCACGGTCTGGCGGAAGTACTCGCCGGCCAGCGGCAGCATCTCGGCGCCCCAGCGGTCGAACATGCGGTACGACTTCACGAACTCGTCGTTGGCCATGTTGTCCCACAGCTGCACCACGCCGGCGCTGCGGCCCGCGGGACGCAGCATGTCGAACGAAGCGAACAGCATTTCGGGTGGCACGTTGCCGATGGTGTCGATGAGCCGGTCGACATCGAAATAACGCCGGTCCGACCACGCATGGAAGAGCTTCATGCGGCTGAAGTCGATGGGCGTGGTGAAGAGCGCGAGGTTCTTCATCGGCCCGTCCGGGTGCAGCGCCGCGTAGAGCGTGGAGAGCACGCCGCCCATGCAGTAGCCGGCGATGGTGACGTCTTCCTCGCCCGAGTCTTCCTGAACGCGGCGGATGGAATCGGGAATGAAGTCGAGCACGTAGTCCTCGATGCGCAGGCGCTTCTCGTCGGCGCGCGGCGCGTTCCAGTCCATCACGTAGACGTCGTAGCCCTTCAGGAGCAGGTACTCGACCATGCTCTGGCCGGGCGCCAGGTCGAAGATGTAGGCGCGGTTGGTGGTGGCCATCACCATCAGCACCGGCACGCGGTAGATCTCGTCGACCATCGGACGGTAGTGGTAGAGGCTCAGCGTGCCGCGGCGGTGGATCTCGTCCTTGGGCGTCTGGCCGACAGAGGGCGTGGCGGAGGTGAGGAAATCCAGGCCCTTGATGTTGCGCTGGATCGCGCGCTCGATCTCCGCGCCGATGTCGGGCAGGGCGAGCGCCTCGGCCATGGCGTTCATCGCGCGCTGCGCTTTCTCGCGGGGCGCTTCGGTGCGGGGGGCGGTGCCGGGGCCGGGGCTTTCGCGGCGGCCGCAGCTTGCGGCGGCTGTCTGGTGCGGCGCGGCTTGGGCGGCGCGTGCGCAGCTGCGGAGGTTGCCGGGCTCCGCCCGCCTTCGCCTTCCATCGCGCGGCTGATGTTCGCCAGGTGATCGTCGATGCGCTGCAACTGCTCGCCCAGTGCCTGGATGTCGGCGCGCGTGGGCAGGTTCAGCATCGTGAGGTAGCGCGCCATCAGGTCGCCCAGCCCCTTCTGCGCGGTGAGCGATGCGTTCATGCCGCCGTGCATGCCCTGGCGGAACGGGTCCGAGGCCATGGTCTCGTTGGCGAATTCGTTGGTGCTCTTTTCCCATTGGGCCGTGAGCTCGCGCCACATGGCCATCGGGTCGAGGGGGGAGAACTTGTTCATGGACAGGGCCCCGTCGTCTATCGGTCGTTCAGTGATCGCGGCGCTGCCCGGTGTGCGCGGCGATGGCGTCGATGATCTGCGGCCACATCGGAATCGGCAGCGCGTGGCCCATGCGCGGAATGCGCAGCAGCTTCGCGCCCGCAATGGCATCGGCCACATCGACGCCGCAGGCCACCGGCACCAGCGGATCGGCGTCGCCGTGGATCACCAGCGTGGGCACCTGCACGTCGCGCAGCGCGGGCTTGCGGTTGCCGGACGCGAAGATCGCCGCCAGCTGGCGCGCCACGCCGCCCGGGTTGAGCCCGCGCAGGAAGATGAGCTGCGCGCGCTCGGCATCGCGTGCCTCGTCCAGCGGAAAGTCGGGGCCGCGCAGCACGTGCCAGACCTTCCTGTAGTGCGGCAGGTAGGCATCGAAGGAAAGCGGCGTCGGCGAGAACAGCACCGCCATCGCCTCGGGCGTGGGCGGCGGCAGCGCCGGGTTGCCGGTGGTGGACATGATGCTGGTGAAGGAGCGCATGCGGTGCGGGTGATGGATGGCCATCTCCTGCCCGATGGCGCCGCCCATCGATGCGCCCACGATGTGCGCGCGGTCGATGCCGAGCGCGTCGAGCAGGCCGATGCAGTCGGCCGCCATGTCGCGCAGCGTGTAGGGCACCGCAAGCGGCTTGCCCGCCATGGCCTGCAGCATCAGCGCCTGGATGTCGGGAATGCCCAGGTGCGACAGGTGTGTCGAATGGCCGATGTCGCGGTTGTCGAAGCGGATCACGCGGTGCCCGCCGGCTTCGGCCAGGCGGGCGCAGAACGCGTCGTCCCAGGCGACCATCTGGGCCCCGAGGCCCATGATCAGGAGGAGCGGCTGCGCGTCGGGATCGCCGAAGCTGTCCCACGCGAGTTCGACGCCGTTGGCGCGCGTGCGCCGCTCGGTGCGGGGTGGGACGGCGGTCATGGCGAAGGCGCCCGGCTTATTGCTTGCGCTGCAGCAGCTTGGTCACTTCGTCCACGTTGGACTGGATGCGCTGGCGCACCACGTCGAAGGCCTCGGCCTGCGACTTGGCGGCGAGATTGGCCAGTTCCTTGATGTCGTCGATGGCGCGCTGGAACGATTGGCGGCCGAGCTCGTCGAGCTTGGCGAGGTTGGCCTTGGCGTCCTTGCCGGGCATTTCCTTGGCGGCGGCCTGCCATTCGGTGATGGCGCTCTTGATCATCTCGGTCTGCCGCTGCACCACGGTCTGCAGGCCCTGGTAGGACTTCTCGTTGGCCTGCATCAGCGCCTGCAGGTCCTTGCGGCCGCTGTCGAGCAACTTGCCCGCGCCGCCGGTGAGGTTCAGTTCCTGCAGGCGATCGGTCATGCCCTTGAGGTTCTTCAGCGGGTTGAGCATGTCGGCGGCGCTGGGCGCGGCCGTCCTGGCGCTGCTGCTACTGCTGGCGGTGGTCTTCTTGGCGGCGGCTTTCTTGGCAGTGGCCATGGTGCGGTATCTCCTGTGTCGGGTGAACGGGTGAATGGCAAGGACCGGCCGGACGGCAAAAGTCCCTCGCCACGATACGCCGCACCGGCACGGCCAAGGCCCCCGCGACGGCAAAAATGCCTGCGGGATTTCCCTTGGATATTGAAAGCCTGTACCGAATGCCTACATCGGCGGCGCGAAGCCGTTGCGCCCTGCGGTGACGCGCAGCGCGGTCGGCGTGCCGTTCTTTTCCTGTGCATTGACCAGCACCTTGGCGCCGGGCACCAGGAGGGCCTCGGTGCCGGGGCGGAAGGTCACGACCGGCACGTCGGGCGGCACGATGACGGTCTTCTCACCGCCCTTGTAGGTCAGGCGCAGCTGCTGGCCGCCCTTCACCGATTTCGGCGCCGCGGCCAGGTCGGCGACGGTGGCATTGGTCATGGTGCTCTGCGGCAGCAGGTCCCACGGGCGGTGGCCTTCGCCGGTGCCGCGCGCGGCCTCGGGGAACACCACGACTTCGAGCGCCTTCTGCGAGCCGTCGGCCTGCGGCATTGCGGCGGTGCCGATGAAGCTGCCCTTCTTGATGTCGGCCAGCTTGATGCGGTAGACCTCCGACAGCTGCATGTCGGCCGGCCGCGCAAGGCTGACGACTTCGCCGCCGCGGTCCTGCACCACGAGGGTCTTGGCATCGACGCGGACGATGGTGCCGCGGATGCGGACTTGTTCGGAGGCGGCCTGCGCCGAGGCGGCGATCGGGGCGGCAGCGGCGGCAAGAAGAGCGGCCGAGGCCAGCAGGGTCGAGGGGATTCTGGAGAACATGGGAGGGGTCTTGGGTCTTGGTGTTGGGGTGCGGATCAATGTACGCCTCGAAAATGAAACGTGCTTCCCGTCATGTGGGATACCCCAGCGGTTGGCTCGGCGTGGCGCCCCGTCTACAATCCGCCGTTCCGAGGAGCGTTGCAGCGCCGTCAGGCGTGAGGCTCGGACCACATCGCAACCACGCTCATCCGCTGTTCTCGCGGTGAGTCCTTTTTCCGTCAGACCCCGTACGCAGTGGCATCTTTCAAACCAGTTTTGGAGTTCTCATGAGCGCTGTTCTCAAGCCCACCCCCGTCTTGACCGCCGACCAGGCGATTGCCGACCTGTCCCTCGCCGCCTGGGGCCGCAAGGAAATCCGCATTGCGGAAACCGAAATGCCCGGCCTGATGGCCATCCGCGAAGAGTTCTCGAAGGCGCAGCCGCTCAAGGGCGCGCGCATCACGGGCTCGCTGCACATGACCATTCAGACGGCCGTGCTGATCGAGACGCTGCAAGCCCTGGGCGCCACCGTGCGCTGGGCCTCGTGCAACATCTTCTCGACGCAGGACCACGCTGCCGCGGCCATCGCCGCTTCGGGCACGCCGGTGTTCGCGATCAAGGGCGAGTCGCTGGAAGACTACTGGGGCTACACCCACAGCATCTTCGACTTCGGCCCCAAGGGTTCGGCGGGCGAAGGCCCGAACATGATCCTGGACGACGGCGGCGACGCCACGCTCCTGATGCACCTGGGCCAACGCGCCGAGAAGGACCTGGGCGTGCTGGCCAACCCGACCAGCGAAGAAGAACGCATCCTCTACGCCGCGATCAAGGCCAAGCTGGCCGTCGACAGCACCTGGTACACCCGCAAGTCGGCTGAAATCATCGGCGTGACCGAAGAAACGACCACCGGCGTGCACCGCCTGAACGAGATGAGCGCCAAGGGCACGCTGCTGTTCCGCGCCATCAACGTGAACGACTCGGTCACCAAGAGCAAGTTCGACAACCTGTACGGCTGCCGCGAATCGCTGGTGGACGGCATCAAGCGCGCGACCGACGTGATGATCGCCGGCAAGGTGGCCTGCGTGGCCGGCTACGGCGACGTGGGCAAGGGCTCGGCCCAGGCCCTGCGTGCACTGAGCGCCCAGGTGTGGGTCACCGAGATCGACCCGATCAACGCCCTGCAGGCCGCGATGGAAGGCTACAAGGTCGTGACGATGGAATACGCGGCCGACAAGGCCGACATCTTCGTGACGACCACCGGCAACAAGGACGTCATCACGCACGACACGATGGCCAAGATGAAGGACCAGGCCATCGTCTGCAACATCGGCCACTTCGACAACGAGATCGACGTCGCGTCGATCGAGAAGTACGAGTGGGAAGAAATCAAGCCGCAGGTCGACCACATCACCTTCCCGGACGGCAAGAAGATCATCCTGCTGGCCAAGGGCCGCCTGGTGAACCTGGGCTGCGGCACGGGCCACCCGAGCTTCGTGATGTCGTCGTCGTTCGCCAACCAGACCATCGCGCAGATCGAGCTGTTCACCAAGCAGGACGCCTACAAGGCCGGCAAGGTCTACGTGCTGCCCAAGCACCTGGACGAGAAGGTCGCGCGCCTGCACCTGAAGAAGGTCGGCGCCATGCTGACCGAGCTGACCGACTCGCAAGCCGCCTACATCGGCGTGAGCAAGAGTGGCCCGTACAAGCCGGACACGTACCGCTACTGATCGCATGATGAAAAACCTCCGTGCTTCGCACTGCGGTGCGAGCTTGCTTGGGGCGGCCCGGCGCTTCGTTCATGCGCGCTGATCAACTGCTGGTGGAACGCGGCCTCGCCGCGTCGCGTTCGCAAGCCGTGCGGCTCATTGCCGGCGGCATGCGCTGGCGCGATGCGGGCACGAGCGACGCATGGCGCGCCGTCGTCAAGAACAAGGACGAAGTGCCCGAGTCCGCGGAGCTCGAGCTGGACGACGCGGCCGAGGCGCGCTACGTCTCGCGCGGCGGGCTCAAGCTCGAAGGAGCGCTGACTGTCAGCGGTGTCGATCCTGCCGGCAAGCTGTGCCTGGACGTGGGCCAGTCGACCGGCGGTTTTACCGATTGCCTGCTGCAGCGCGGCGCGACGAAGGTCGTGGGCGTCGATGTCGGCCATGGGCAACTGCATGCGAAGCTGCGCGAGGACGAGCGCGTCGTCGCCATCGAAGGCGTCAATGCCCGGGCCTTGTCGCCGGACGATCTGCAGGAAGAGGGCGCGTCGGAAGACGAGCTGCGCTTCGACCTGATCGTTGGCGATCTGTCGTTCATCTCGCTCACGCTGGTGCTGCCGGCGGTGGTGCCCTTTCTGGCCGACGACGGGCGCCTGCTGATGCTCGTCAAGCCGCAGTTCGAACTGCAGCCCGGCCAGGTCGGCAAGGGCGGCATCGTGCGCGACGAGACGATGTATGCGGTGGTCCAGAAGCGCCTGCGCGACGCCTGCGCCGCGCTCGACCTGCAGGTGCTGCAGTGGTTCGACAGCCCGATCGCCGGCGGCGATGGCAACCGCGAGTTTTTCATTCACGCCGTGCGCGCGTCCGGCGCGAACGGCTCCTAAGGAGACGCAGGTGCGCCTTCCGCTGAGTTTCGAATTCTTCCCGACCAAGACGCCCGAAGGCGCGGTCAAGCTGCGCGCGGTGCGCCAGCAGCTCTACGTGCGCAAGCCCCAGTTCTGCTCGGTCACCTACGGCGCCGGCGGTTCCACGCACCAGGGCACCTTCGGTGCGGTGCAGGAGATCCTGAGCGAAGGCGTCGACGCCGCGAGCCATTTCTCCTGCATCGGCGCCACCAAGGCCACGGTGCGGGAGCAGCTGGCCGAACTCAAGGCCATGGGCGTGAAGCGCCTGGTCGCGTTGCGCGGCGATCTGCCGAGCGGCTACGGCATCGGCGGCGAGTTCCATTACGCGAGCGACCTCGTCGCCTTCATCCGTGAAGAGACCGGCAGCGACTTTCACATCGAGGTGGCCTGCTACCCCGAGATTCATCCGCAGGCCCGTTCGCCCGAAGCCGACATGCAGGCCTTCGCCGCCAAGGTGAAGGCGGGGGCCGACTCGGCCATCACGCAGTATTTCTTCAGCGCCGAGGCCTACTTCCGCTTCGTCGACGACGCACGCAAGCTCGGGCTCGACACGCCGATCGTGCCGGGCATCATGCCGATCACCAGCTCGACGCAGCTGATGCGCTTCTCGGACGCCTGCGGGGCCGAGATTCCGCGCTGGATCCGCCTGCGGCTGCAGGGCTTCGGCGACGACACGGCATCGATCAAGGCCTTCGGCCTGGACGTGGTGACCGACCTCTGCGCGCGCCTCTGCGACGGCGGCGCACCCGCGATCCATTTCTACACGATGAACCAGTCGGCGGCGACGCTGGCTGTACTGGAGCGCCTCGATTGAGAGGGCGCGCCGCAGGTCCATCGCTGCGCGCGGGGCTTCGCCTCGTGCTCGTCGCTGCGACCTGCGTGCTTGCGGGCTGCGCCATGCCGCCCGCCACCGAGGGCGGTGCCGATCCGGGCGCGGCAGCGGGCTCGCGCCTGCGGCCGCTGTCGCCGGGGCTGGCCGTTCCGCCGGGCGCTTCGGCGCGGTCGGATGTGCCATCGGTGCGCTATGACCTCGCGGTGTCGGGCACCGGCGAGCTGACGCCCGACGACGGCGTGCCCGGTGACGACGGACCCCGCGAGATCTTCGAACGCGGCGGCGCATCCTGGTACGGCATCCAGTTCCACCAGCGCAAGACGGCCAGCGGCGAGCGCTTCGACATGGGCGCCATGACAGCCGCCCACAAGACCCTGCCGTTCAATACGCGCGTTTGCGTGCGCAGCCTGGTCAACGGCAGCGAGGTGCTGGTGCGCATCAACGACCGCGGACCCTATTCGCAAGGCCGCGTGATCGACCTGAGCCGGGCCGCGGCCGACCGCATCGGTCTCACGGGGCTCGGGATCAAGCAGGTCGCGCTGTCGGTCGTCGGCCCCGCGGGCATGCGCTGCGGCGGGGTCGCTGTCGAACCGGGCGAGGTTGCCGCGCCCGTGGCGCCAGGCGCCGATCGCGCCAAGGCCACGGTGCCGGCGCGCCGCAAGGCGGTCGTGCCGCCGCGCCGTCGCCGTTGAGCCGCTGAAAAAGCGGCTCAGCCCCCGCTGTCGAGCGAGAAGGTCGCGTTGCGGTCCTGCGCCAGCTTCTCGGCCAGTTGCGGCAGCGCTGCCGCAAGCAGCGGTTTCAGGGTGTAGGGCGGGTTGATCAGGAACATGCCGCTGGCCGGCAGCCCGGGCCGCTTGGTCTCGCCGGTGGGCGTGGCCGTCAGCTTGCTCGACTTGACCGTCAGCGTGGCATGCAGCCACGGCTTGCCGGCCTTGGTCGCCATGGTCTTGAGCCGGCGCGGCAGGTCGTGCGCCTCGGGCCTCGGAATGATGGGATACCAGACGGCGTAGGTGCCGGTGGCGAAGCGCTTGAGCGCCTCGGTTGCGAAGTCGAGCACGCGGGCGTAGTCGCTCTTGATCTCGTAGCTCGGGTCCATCAGCACCAGCGCGCGGCGAGACGGCGGCGGCAGGAACTTGGTGGCGCTGCCGAAGCCGTCTTCGCGCAGCACGGCGATCTGGCGGCCGGCTTCCAGCTGGGCGATGTTGGCGTCGAGCGTGCGGGCGTCGGTCGGGTGCAACTCGAACAGCTTGAGCTTGTCGTGATCGCGCAGCAGGTGCTGCACGATGAACGGCGAGCCGGGGTAGACGCGGGCGCCGCCCTTGGGGTTGAAGTCGCCGATCACGCTGAGGTAGCGCGCGATCGCGTCGGCCAGCGGGGCCTGGGTTTCCGGCGCCGCTTTCTTGGCCGCCGACTTTGCAGCGGGGGCGGGTGCGGCGGGCTCTTTCGGGGGGGCAAGCAAGCGCAGGATGCCATCGGCCGCTTCACCGCTGGTGTCGGCGTAGTCGCCGTCGAGCCGATACAAGCCAGCGCCGGCGTGGGTGTCGACGACCGTGAGGGCGGCTTCTTTTTCAAGCAGGTGGTCGAGCGTGGCAATCAGCACCGTGTGCTTGAGCACGTCGGCGTGGTTGCCGGCATGGAAGGCGTGGCGGTAACTGAACATGAGGGATTCCGAGTAGGTGGCAGATGCGCAACAGCCTATCAATAGAGGCTGCGGTAACATCAAATTACAAAACGAGAGAGGGAAACAGGATGAGTCCGTCGAACTGGAGATTTTGGGGCCTCGCGGCCTCGATGGGGATTTTGTCGGTCCTGGGCGGCTGCGCCGCCGTCAGCCAAGGGCTCGATCAGCCGATGCGCGTGGACGTCCTGTCGCAGAAGGGCGAGGTCATTCCCGATGCAAGATGCCGAGCCGTCAACGACAAGGCCAAGGTGAGGATGCGCTCCGGCCGGGTCATCGGCGTGCGCCGCTCGCGGGCGGACCTCGTGATCCAGTGTTCGGTCGACGGGCAGGGCGTGGCCACCGGCCAGGCGATCTCGCGTCCCAACATCGGATTCCTGGGGAATTTCGTCATCGCCGGTGGCGTGATCGGCGCTGCGGTCGACGACAGCGCTGGCACGGCCTACACGTACCCTACGTGGATCCAGATGGTCATCGGCGAAGAGCGCCTGTACGACCGCAGTGGGCACCGCGACGAAAGCCTGGACACCGGCACGTTGGTTCGCAAGATCGACACCGGCGTTGCCGTGGCCAGCCCGGTGGCCGCGCCGGCCCGCTGAGCTGCAGCGCCCCGCGCGAAGCCCGGCGACGGCGGAAATTGGCCAGATCGGCCGATTCTTCATATAATCGCGGGCTTCGCAGCGTTTTTGTGGCCCCGCGGCGAAGGCATTCAATCCGTCTTGCGGTGCGAATGAAACCCCACCTAAGAGATTCCCATCAGAGGAACGCCGACCGTGGAAAAGGGCTCGCCAAACCCTCTTTTCAAGAGAAAAACTCATGACCAAAACGTTCAGCGCCAAGCCCGCTGACGTGACGCACGAGTGGTTTGTGATTGACGCGACCGACAAGGTCCTCGGACGAGTAGCCAGCGAAGTTGCTCTCCGTTTGCGCGGCAAACACAAGGCCATTTACACGCCTCACGTCGACACCGGTGACTTCATCGTCATCATCAACGCCGCGCAACTGCGCGTCACCGGCGCCAAGTCGATCGACAAGGTGTACTACCGTCACTCGGGCTACCCGGGCGGCATCAGTGCCACCAACTTCCGCGACATGCAATCCAAGTTCCCGGGCCGTGCCCTGGAAAAGGCCGTCAAGGGCATGCTGCCCAAGGGTCCGCTTGGCTACGCGATGATCAAGAAACTCAAGGTGTACGGTGGTGCTGAGCACCCGCATACCGCCCAACAGCCCAAAGTGCTGGAACTGTAAGGAGCCTTGAGAATGATTGGTGAATGGAACAATGGCACCGGCCGTCGCAAATCCAGCGTCGCCCGTGTGTTTCTGAAAAAAGGCACCGGCAAGATCACGGTCAACGGCAAGGACATCCAAGAGTTCTTCGGCCGCGAAACCTCGATCATGATTGCCAAGCAGCCCCTGGCGCTGACCAACAACCTCGAAGCTTTCGACGTGATGGTCAACGTGAACGGTGGCGGCGAATCGGGTCAAGCCGGCGCTACGCGCCACGGCATCACCCGTGCGCTGATCGACTACGACGCAACGCTCAAGCCCGTGCTGAGCCAAGCCGGCTTCGTGACGCGCGATGCGCGTGAAGTCGAACGTAAGAAGGTCGGTCTGCATTCCGCCCGTCGCCGCAAGCAGTTCAGCAAGCGCTGATCCTGTTCGTTGCGAACAAAAGCCGCCTTCGGGCGGCTTTTTCATTGTCAGTACTTGGCGACGAGGCATCCGACCCCACTTGCGTTGGGGTGCACGCCACAGTCAGCCTGCCGGAAATGCGGCATTGCAGTAGCATTCGTTCCATTGGCCGCATGTCCGGCCCCCAAGGAGTTACCTCTCATGAGCGCCGTAGCCGAAAACATCCAGACCCAGATGCCCGAGCCGATCGTCTTCACCGACAGTGCGGCCGCCAAGGTGGCCGACCTGATCGCCGAGGAAGGCAATCCCGAGCTGAAGCTGCGCGTGTTCGTGCAGGGTGGCGGTTGCTCCGGCTTCCAGTACGGTTTCACCTTCGACGAAATCACCAACGAAGACGACACCACCATGACCAAGAATGGCGTGTCGCTGCTGATCGATGCCATGAGCTACCAGTACCTGGTCGGCGCCGAGATCGACTACAAGGAAGACCTGCAAGGCGCCCAGTTCGTGATCAAGAACCCGAACGCCACCAGCACCTGCGGCTGCGGATCGAGCTTCTCGGCCTGATGCCTGGATGCCGCTGACAAGGCTCCTCCAAGAAAGCCGCCTCCGGGCGGCTTTTTGCTGCCCGTCGTTTTTTGTTTCCCTTCTTTCCCCATGACGTCCGAAGCCGCCACCGCCGTCGATCCTTCCCGCAAGAGCCTGTTGTGGCTCGTGGCCGTCGGCTTCTTCATGCAGACGCTGGACGCCACCATCATCAACACCGCGCTGCCCGCAATGGCTGCGAGCCTGAACGTGAGCCCGCTGCGGATGCAGTCGGTGGTGGTGGCCTATGCGCTCACGATGGCGATGCTGATCCCCGCCTCGGGCTGGATCGCCGACCGTTTCGGCACGCGGCGCATCTTCTTCGCGGCCATCGTGCTGTTTGCCGCCGGATCCGTGCTCTGTGCGCTGTCGCAGGGCCTGGGCCAGCTGGTGGCCGCGCGGGTGGTGCAGGGCCTGGGCGGCGCGTTGCTGCTGCCCGTGGGGCGCCTGGCGCTGCTGCGCACGGTGCCGCGCGGCGAATTCCTTCAGGCGATGAGTTTCGTCGCGATCCCGGGGCTCATAGGTCCCTTGCTGGGGCCGACACTGGGCGGCTGGTTGGTCCAGTACGCCTCCTGGCACTGGATCTTCCTGATCAACGTGCCAGTGGGGCTGGCAGGCTGCATCGCCACGCTCAGATACATGCCGGACCTGCGCGGTGCCATCCAGAAGCGGTTCGACAGTGTCGGCTACGCGATGCTGGCCTTCGGCATGGTGGCGATCTCGCTGGCACTGGATGGCGTGTCGGAACTCGGCTTGCGCCAGGGGGGCGTGATGGTCGTGCTGATCTTCGGCTTCGCGAGCGTGGTGGCTTACTGGCTGCGCGCCGCGCGCACGCCCGAGCCCCTGTTCGCGCCCTCGCTGTTCAGCGTGCCGACCCTCAGCATCGGGCTGATCGGCAACCTGTTCTCGCGCCTGGGCAGCAGTTGCATGCCCTTTCTCGTCCCGTTGCTGCTGCAGGTGTCGATGGGCTATTCGCCGGTGCGCGCCGGCCTGATGATGCTGCCGATCGCCCTCGCGGGCATGGCGATGAAGCGCTTCGCCACGCCGCTCATCACGCGCCACGGCTATCGCAAGGTGCTGGTGGTCAACACCGTGCTGGTGGGCTGCACGATGGCCAGTTTCGGCCTGACGGCGCCCGGCCAGCCCATGGCGCTGCACGTGCTGCAGCTGCTGGCCTTCGGCGCGGTCAATTCCCTGCAGTTCACGGCAATGAACACGATCACGCTCAAGGACCTGGACGGCACCATGGCCAGCAGCGGCAACAGCCTGCTGTCGATGGTGCAGATGCTGGCCATGAGCCTGGGCGTGGCGGCCGCGGGCGCCGTGCTGGCGGGCTACAACGGGATCTTCGGCACCGAGACGGCCACGCACACGCTCGACGCTTTTCAGGCTACTTTTGCGAGCATGGGGTTGATCACGGTGGCATCTGCGCTGATCTTCTGGCATTTGCCCGCAGAAGTGCGTGCGGCACAACCTGCGCAGCCGGAGGTTTCCGGCCAGGGTTGAAGCTCAGGCCGGGTAGATCGCGCCCAGCACCCGCGCGCCGCGCGCCCCCGTCACGCTGGCCAGATTGCCCGCCTCGCGCCGGACGGTGCAGCGCGCGAGCCAGGCAAACGCCGCGGCCTCGACCTGTTGCGGCGGCAGGCCCTCATCGGTCGATGCCACGACCTGCACGCCGGGCAGCAGCGCGCGCAGGCGCCCGAGAAGATGGTCGTTCAGCGCACCACCGCCGCAGACGATCAGCAACTGGCTGTCTTTTCCGTGGTTGACGACATCGGCTGCGCAAGCACTGGCCGTCAACTCCGTGAGCGTGGCCTGCACGTCGGCAGGTGCCATGGCCGTGGTCCCGAGGTGGGAAGCCAGCCAGGTCGGATTGAACAGGTCGCGCCCCGTGCTTTTCGGCGGCGCCTTGGCGAAATACGGATCGGCCCGCAATTGCGCGAGCAACTGGGGCAGCACCTGCCCGCTGGCCGCCCACTGGCCGCCGCGGTCGAAGGGCTGGCCCTGGTAGGTCTGGCACCAGTGGTCCATCAGCGCATTGCCGGGGCCGCAGTCGAAGCCCCGCACGATGGCGCCGTCGGGCGCATTGGTGGCGGGGAGCAGGCTCAGGTTGGAAATGCCGCCGATGTTCAGCACGGCGACAGTCTCGTCGGCGCGTGCGAACAGGGCACGGTGAAAGGCCGGCACCAGCGGAGCGCCCTGGCCGCCGGCGGCGAGATCGCGGCTGCGAAAGTCGCCAACCACGTCGATGCCTGTCAGTTCGGCCAGCAGCGAGGGATTGTTGATCTGCAGCGTGTAGCCGACGTCGTCGAATTCGAGCGGCCGGTGGCGCACCGTCTGCCCATGCGCGCCGATGGCGGTGATCGCTCCGGCGGCGATGCCGCTGTCCGCCAGCAATTGATGCACCACGTCGGCGTAGGCCCGGGCGAGCCCGTTGCCGGCCAGTGCCGCGCGGTGCAGTTCGTTCTCGCCGGGGGTGTTGAGCGCCATGAGTTCCGCGCGCAAGGCCACGGGAAACTCCGCGGTGGCATAGGCCTTTACCGCGATCCGGCCGTCGGAAAAATCGGCAAGCACACCATCGACGCCGTCGAGCGATGTGCCCGACATCAGGCCGATGAAAAGCTCGGCAGCCATCTCCGGATCGGGTCTAGAGAAAGGGCTGCTGAGCCGGCGTGCTCAGTCCGCGCTGGCCTGGATGACCGAGAAAGCGGCGGCCAGCTCGGTGCGGGCGCCGACGGCGATCCGCTCGAACGCCGGGCGCAGGGCCGCGGTGATCGGGGCGCCGCCTTCTTGCGCGATGGTGGTGGGGTCCTGGTAGACGCCACCCACGCGGAATTCGAAGTGCAGGTGCGGTCCGGTGGCCCAGCCCGTGGAGCCCACGGCGCCGATCGCCTGGCCTTGGCTCACGCTCTGGCCGGCCTTGACGTCGATGCGGCTCAAATGCGCATACGCCGTTTGCTGGTTGTTGCGGTGCGTGATGATGATGATGTTGCCGTAGCCGCTCTGCGTGCCCGCGAAATCGACCGTGCCGTCGCCGACCGTGCGCACCGAGGTGCCGGTGGGTGCTGCGTAGTCGATGCCGTTGTGCTGGCGCCAGCTGTTCAGGATCGGATGCATGCGCATCGCGAAACCGCTGGACACGCGCGAGAACTCGACCGGCGTCGCCAGGTAGGCCTTGCGCAGGCTGTCGCCGTTCGGGCGGTAGTAGCTGCCCTTCTGGCCCGCGCCCGGGGGCTGGAACCAGACGGCCTGGTGGATCTTGCCGTTGTTCTCGAACTCGGCCGAGAGCACGCGGCCGCTGCGCAGCGCCTGTCCGTCGGCTTCGAAGGTCTCGTAGACCACGGCGAAACGGTCGCCCCTGCGCAGGGCGCGCACGTCGACGTCGCCCGCGAAGATGTCGGCCAGCTGGCTGGCCACCGCATCGGGAATGCGCGAGTCGTCGGTGGCTGCGAACAGCGAGGTGCGGATGGTGCCGCTTGCCAGGCGGGTGCCCGGCGTCAGCGTGTCGCGCTCGGTGAGGGCGACGAAGCCGACCGGCGTGCGCTCGATGACGAAGCGCTTGAAGCCGCCGTCGCCATCGGGAATCCAGCGGGCGCTGAGCTTCTTGAGCTGGTTTTCCTGCGTGGCTTCGGCCGTGATGGTGCGGCCGGCGCGGGCGAACAGCGCATTGCGGGCTTCGCCGCTGCCGCGCACGAAGGCGGTGGCTGCGGGGTCGGAAATGCCCAGGCGCCTCAGCAGGGCTTCGGCCGTGTCGCTCGAACGGGTGATGTCGGTGCGAAACAGCGTGAAGCTGAAGTTCTCGAGCGAGGCGGTCTGGTCTGCGAAAGACTGGGGCGCGGTGGCTTCGAGAATCTGATGGACGGGGAGGTCGGACGCATCGGGACCCAGCGAGGCCACCGCGAGGGTGCCGGCGCTCAGCATGGCCGCGGCGATGAGCGCCGTGATCTGCTTGGGATAGGTCCGGAACGTATAGGCCACGCGAGAAGCAAGGAGCTCCTCGGCGGCAAGAATGCCGTTGATCAAACTTTGAATTCCAGCTCAGGTTCTGCAAATCCGTGCTGCAAGGCCCAGTACGTTCAGGGCGGCAGGAGACGGTGCGGAAAAAGCGCCGCTTAGAATTCGGCGCTTGAAAAGTCGGGCTGAGTATAGCTTCGGCATCCAAAAAGTCAGCTAAAAAAGCCCATGAACGCCGAATCTGTTACATCCACCAGCCTCTCAAATAGTGTAGGACGTGCGCTCGAAATATCCCTCCGGGGGGCTGACGAGCTGCTGCCGCAGGACGAGTGGGTGCGCAAACTCCAGCGCTCGGAGGCGACCGGCACCCCCCTGCGCATCAAGCTCGGGCTCGACCCGACCGCGCCGGACATCCATATCGGACACACGGTGGTGCTCAACAAGATGCGCCAGCTCCAGGACCTGGGGCACCGGGTGATCTTCCTGATCGGCGACTTCACCAGCACGATCGGCGACCCCTCAGGGCGCAACAACACCCGTCCGCCGCTCACCCGGGAGCAGATCGAGGCCAACGCCCAGACTTACTACAAGCAGGCCAGCCTGGTGCTGGACCCCGAGAAGACCGAGATTCGCTACAACTCCGAGTGGAGCGACCCGCTGGGCGCCCGCGGAATGATCCAGCTGGCCGCCAAGTACACGGTCGCCCGGATGATGGAGCGCGACGACTTCAACAAGCGCTTCAAGGCCGGCCAGTCGATTTCGGTGCACGAGTTTCTTTACCCGCTGATGCAGGGCTACGACTCGGTGGCGCTCAAGAGCGATCTCGAACTGGGCGGCACCGACCAGAAGTTCAACCTGCTCGTCGGCCGTCATCTCCAGCAGGAATACGGCCAGGAACCGCAGTGCATACTCACTATGCCGCTGCTGGAAGGGCTCGATGGCGTCGAGAAGATGTCCAAGAGCAAGAACAACTACATCGGCATCAGCGAGGACGCCAACACCATGTTCGCCAAGGTGCTGTCGATTTCCGACGACCTGATGTGGCGCTGGTACACGCTCCTGAGCTTCCAGTCGCTGGAGCAGATCGAGGCGCTGAAGGCGGAAATCGCGGGTGGCCGCAATCCGAAGGACGCAAAGGTCGCGCTGGCCAAGGAAATCACTGCCCGTTTCCACAGCGCGGCGGCCGCTGAGACCGCGGAGCAGGACTTCATCAACCGCAGCAAGGGCGGCGTGCCGGACGAGATTCCCGAGGTGTCGCTGAACGGCGCGCCGCTGGGCATCGGCCAATTGCTCAAGCAAGCCAACCTGGCGTCTTCCGCCGGGGACGGCAACCGCCTCATCGACGGCGGCGGCGTGCGCGTCGATTCGGTCGTGATCAGCGACAAGGGGCTGAAACTGCCAGCGGGCAGCTACGTGGTGCAGGTCGGCAAGCGCAAGTTCGCGCGCGTGACCCTGAGCTGATCGTCCGCGGTCAGCGGACTTCGATGGTGACGCGCCGGTTGCGCGGCTCGTCCACCTCGTCGGCGGTCGGCACGGCCAGGTCGCGCTCGCCGCGGCCGACGGCTTCGACGCGGTTGGCCGGGAACTGCCGCTCGACGAACAACTGAACCACTTCCTGCGCCCGGCGCCGCGACAACTGGTCGTTCGATTCGCCGGTGCCCTTGGTGTCGGTGTGGCCCGTCACCACGATGTCGCCGCCGCTGCGCGCCAGGGCGGCGGCGAGCGCCTCGGTCATGACCTGCTGCGATGCTGGGGTCAGCGTGGTGCCGCCGACCTCGAAGAACACCGTGTAGCGCTGCGGCACGGGCGGGCGCATGTCGAACAGCGGCTTGTTTTCCGCCTGGACCCGGGCCGAATCGGCCTGATCGACCACCGGCGCTCCGCTGGCGCCCACCGCTGCCGTCGCGCGCTGGTAGGGCTTGGAGAGGACTTCTTCCCCATCCTTGGCACGCACCACGACGGCGGACGGCTTACCGTCGGCCTGCGGAAGCAGCACCACCCGCGTGCCCGGTGTCGAGCAGGCGGCAAGCAGAACGGCGATCAGTGCGGTGGCAAGAAGGAGCGGGCGACGCGACGCGGTCCTCGTCATCATCATGGCTGCCCGTCGGTTTGCACGATGAAGTCGGTGCCGCGAATGCCGATGGTGGCCGTTTGCGTCTCGACCCGCACCGCATCGGGATTGGTCTTGCCGATGAGGCCGGTGATCATGCGCATCGAGCCGCGCAGCAGCGACACCAGGAGCCCGCCGTCGCGCGTGGTGGCGTCGAAGTGGAATTCCTTCAGGTCCATGCGCGAGGAGGGCCCGACCACCAGGGTGGTGTCGTCACGCAGGACCACGGCGGCCGAAGAATCGGGGCCGGTCACGATGCGGTCCACCGACCCCAGCGCATCGCCGGCGGCTGCGGGACGCGCGGTGCCGGCGGCGCTGAGCAACTGCACGTTGCCGCGCACCGATTTCACGAAACCGGCCTGGAGTTCGGCAACGGCTGCAACAGGGGCGACCGGCGCGGCCGGCGGTGTCTGGGCCTGGGTCATCATCGTGGTGCCCAGCAGGGCAAGGGCACCCAGAACGTTCAAGAGGTTTTTCATCATCGACTTCTCTGCGAAGAATGTTTCGCAATAGTCACAAATATTAGGCCTAAGGCGTTACATATGGACACTGCGCTGATAATTCAGCGTCATCTTGCGGCCTTTTGCCGCTTTTTGCGTCGTCTTTTGTCGATTCGCCGACCCGATTGCCCATGACGCTCACTCCCAAAACATTGCTCCGTGTCTCCGTGGCCGTGGCCCTGGTCACCATCGTGCTCAAGGGGCTGGCGGGCTACATGACCCATTCGATGGGCCTGATCTCCGATGCGATGGAGTCGTTCGTCAATCTTGCCAGTGCCATGTTCGCCTTGGCAATGGTGACGATCGCCGAGCGGCCGGCCGACGACGACCATCCCTACGGCCACCACAAGGCCGAGTACTTCTCCTCCGGCTTCGAAGGCATCCTGATCGTCGGTGCCGCGGTGGCGATCCTGTGGGTGTCGGTGCAGCGGCTGCTGTCGCCCCAACCGCTCGAGCAGCTGGGCTGGGGCCTGGCGCTGTCGGTGATCAGTTCGGGCTTCAATGCGGCGCTGGCCGTCGTGCTGTTCCGCGCCGCGCGCACGCACCGCTCCATCGCGCTGGAGGCCGACGGCCGCCACCTGATGACCGACGTGTGGACTTCGGCCGCGGTCGTGATCGGCATCATCGGCGTGCACTTCAGCGGCTGGCTCTGGCTCGATCCGCTGCTGGCCATCGGCGTGGCGCTCAACATCGTGCGCGAGGGCGTCAAGCTGGTGTGGCGCTCGTCGCAAGGCCTGATGGACGAAGCCCTGGACGCCGACACCCTGGCCACCGTGCGCGCCACGCTCGATGCCTTCGCGGCGCGCCAGCCCGAGGGCAGCCGGCTGCGCTTCGACGACATGGTGACGCGCGGCGCCGGCCAGCGCCGCTTTGCCGACCTGCACATGCACGTGCCGGGCGAATGGACCCTGCAGCACGCCGCCGCCCTGCGCGACGCGCTCGAACTCTCCCTGATGGACGCCGTGCCCGGCCTGCGCGTGACCATCCAGCTGCTGCCGCTCACCATGGAAGCGCGCGCGACCCGGATCGTGGAAGAACAGGCACACCCATGAAAGCCATCCTCCAGCGCGTCGCGAACGCCCGCGTCGACATTGCCGGCCAGACCGTCGGCGCCATCGATGCGGGCCTGCTGATCCTCCTGTGCGCGGAACGCGGCGACGTCGATGCGCTCGCCGACCGCATGCTCGCCAAGATCCTCAAGCTGCGCATCTTTTCGGACGAGGCCGGCAAGATGAACCGCAGCGTGCAGGACATCGGCGGCGGGCTTCTCGTCGTGAGCCAGTTCACGCTGGCAGCCGACGTGAGCGGCGGCAATCGCCCCAGCTTCACGCAGGCCGCCCCGCCCGACGAGGGCCGGCGGCTCTGCGACTACTTCGTGGCGCAGGCGCGTGCAGCGCATCCGGTGGTGGCGACCGGCGAATTCGGTGCCGACATGCAGGTGCACTTGGTCAACGACGGACCGGTCACGATCCCGCTGCAGATGACTCAGTAGGGCAGGGGCTCAAGCAACGTTTCCCAGGCGACCTTCGGATGCGCGTAGCGGTCGATCGTGACCTCTTCGAGATGCCGCACGTGCCAGCCGCCGGCGAAGAGCCGCTCTACCGCGGCGCGGTCGAAGAAGCGCTTGGGAAAACCGTCGAACAGGTAGAAGCAGTCTTCATCCCGTCCCGTGGCCGACGAGGGACCGCGGCCTCCATAGTGCAGGTCGTTGACCGAATTGAGGCGGCACAGCAGCACGCCGTCCGGGCGCAGCACGCGATGAATGCGCCGCACCAGCGCCAGCGTCGCCTCCCACTCGAAATAGTGCAGCGACAGGCTGGCCAGCACCACGCCCACCGTGGCGCCTTCCGGCAGCGGAAACGCATCGCGAAAATCCTGGCAATGGAACTGCGCGCCAACCGGCACCCGCGCACGGGCACGTTCCACCGCTTCCGGCGAGAGCTCGATCGCCACGACCTGCAACCCCGCATCGACCAGCGTGGCGGTGTCGCGGCCCTCGGCACAGCCCAGTTCGAGCACGGGGCCGGCGGCTGCCCGCTCGACGAGCAATGGCAGCCATCGCTCCAGCCAGCGATCGCCGCCCTCTGCCGTCATCCCTTGCCGTAGGGATTGCGGATGCCCAGCTCCGCAAGGATCTGAATCTCGTAGGCCTCCATCTCGTCGGCGTCGGCCTCGCTGGTCTCGTGGTCCCAGCCCTGCGCGTGCAGCGTGCCGTGCACCAGCAGGTGTGCGTAGTGCGTGGCCAGCGTCTTGCGCTGCTCCTTCGCCTCGCGCGCGACCACCGGCGCGCACAGCACCAGGTCGGCCATGGCTACCGGGCTCTGCGCATAGTCGAAGGTCAGCACGTTGGTCGCGTAGTCCTTGCCGCGGAACTCGCGGTTCAGGCGCTGGCCCTCGTCGGCATCGACGATGCGCACGGTGATCTCGCCATCGATGTCCAGCGCATGGCGGATGCAGCGCGTGACACTGTGGCGCGGCAGTGCGGCGCGGTGCCGCTCCACGCCCTTGAAGCGCCCGAACTGCAGCGAAAGGGAAAGTGCCGGCAGTGCCATCTCAATGCGCGCCGCTGCGCTTGCGTTGCCCGTCGTAGGCATCGACGATCTTCGCCACCAGCGGATGGCGCACCACGTCGGCACTCGTGAAGTGCGTGATGGCGATGCCGCTCACGCGCCGGAGCACGCGCTCGGCATCGATCAGCCCGCTCAGCTGCTGCTTGGGCAGGTCGATCTGGCTCACGTCGCCCGTCACCACCGCCTTCGCGCCGAAGCCGATGCGCGTGAGGAACATCTTCATCTGCTCGACCGAGGTGTTCTGCGCCTCGTCCAGGATCACGAAGGCGTTGTTCAGCGTGCGCCCGCGCATGAAGGCCAGCGGCGCGATCTCCAGCGCATTGCGCTCGAACGCCTTCTGCACCTTCTCGTAGCCCATGAGGTCGTAGAGCGCGTCGTACAGCGGACGCAGGTACGGGTCGACCTTCTGCGTCAGGTCGCCCGGCAGGAAGCCGAGGCGCTCGCCCGCTTCGACCGCTGGTCGCGTGAGCACGATGCGCTGCACCGCCGCGCGCTCCAGCGCATCGACCGCGCAGGCCACCGCGAGGTAGGTCTTGCCGGTGCCGGCCGGGCCGATGCCGAAGGTGATGTCGTGCTTGGCGATGTTGTCCAGGTACAGCGCCTGCGTCGGCGTGCGCGCGCGCAGGTCGGCGCGGCGGGTGACGAGCATGGCCGCATCCTCGTCGCTCATCGAGCCGTCGCCGGCCAGCGTGAGCTGCACCACGGCCGGATCGATCGGGCGCTGCGCAATTTCGTACAGCGCCTGCAGCACGTCCATCGCACGCTGCGCGGTGGCCTTGGGGCCATCGACCTTGAACTGCTCGTGGCGGTGCGCGATCTTCACGCCCAGTGCTTCCTCGATGCGGCGCAGGTGCGCGTCCAGCGGTCCGCACAGGTGTCCGAGGCGCGAGTTGTTCGGTGGGGTAAAGGTGTGTCGCAGAATCACGCGGTATCCATTTCCATCTATTTGGCAGCCCTATGCAAGACCAGCCATGCTCGAAAAAACGCAATCCAAAGCGGGGAACACCGCGGAACCGGCTTTGCCGGGCCGCCGGTGTTGCCCCCTTGAGGAGGGAGGCGGCTACACGAAGTGAGCAAGCAACGGGGGTGGGCCAATGATAGGCAAACTCACCGGCATCCTGGCCGAGCGCAATCCACCGCAAGTGGTGGTGGACTGCAACGGCGTCGGTTACGAGGTCGATGTGCCGATGAGCACGTTCTACAACCTGCCCGCGACCGGAGAGCGCGTTTCGCTGCTCACGCACTTCGTGGTGCGCGAGGACGCGCAGATTCTCTACGGTTTCGGCACCGCCGAGGAGCGCGCGGCTTTCCGCCAGCTCATCAAGATCACCGGCGTGGGCCCGCGCACCGCGCTCGGGCTGCTCTCGGGCATGAGCGTGGGCGAGCTGTCGCAGGCGATCACCACGCAGGAGCTGGGCCGGCTCGTGAAGATCCCGGGCATCGGCAAGAAGACCGCCGAGCGGCTGCTGCTGGAACTCAAGGGCAAGCTGGGTGCCGACATCGGCCTGCCGGCGCATGCAGCCTCCGATGCACAGGCCGACATCCTGCAGGCGCTGGTCGCGCTGGGCTACAGCGACAAGGAAGCCGCGCTCGCGCTCAAGGCGCTGCCCAAGGATGCGACGGTGAGCGACGGGATCAAGCTGGCGCTGAAGGCCCTGGCGAAGTAGCCACGCCATGCGACCCGCGAAGCGACGCACGAGCCATGGCACCAGCCTGAGCACATCGGCGGCGGTGATCACGCCGCGCTCGCACATCGACAGTGCGGCGGGCATCAGGCAGGCCCCTGGGCTGTCGCACGCGTGTGCGGCTGCGAAGCGGCGTCACTTCGCCGGGCGGCTCAGCCCCAGCGTGGGCGTCTCGTCGAAGAAGTTCCAGGGCTTGAGCAGAGCGTGCACCCATTCGGTCGGCATGATCGGCCATTCCTCGGCGCGTGCCACATGGGTGGTGCCGGTCGTGAGCCAGACCACGTTGTCGGTGTCGACGATGTCCTGGTTGTCGGCCGTGAACTGGCCCAGCCCCGTGTCGTTGTTCGAGCGGTTGGGGTACTTGCCTTCGGGGAACAGCTCGTCGGCGTTGTAGCGCGTGACCCAGAGCTGCCGGTCCATGAAGCTCAGGCGATGGTTGATCCATTCGTCCTTCGCGAAATTCGCGCCCTTGGCGATCGGGTGCGTCCCGCCTGCATACGGAATGATCTGATACGACACCGGGTTGCCAACCCTGTTGTTGCGCGCTGGATTGCTCAGCAGGCGGATGGTCGACGGGTCGAACTTCTGCGCTGCCTGTTGCTCGGTGGCCACCGTGCGCTGCACCGTTTGCATCGCGCTGGTGCGCGGGCCGCCGCGCGTGTTGGGTGCCACCACCGGATCGACCTCGGTGAGCGAGTTCTTCTCTCCATCCACATCCAGGTCGAGGCGGAAGTTGTAGATGTGCTGGTGCGTGGTGCCGACGATGTGGTGATCGAGCAGCGTGCCGTAGCGAGTGTCCTCGGCCGCCGTCGCATCCTGCATGGTGCGCGACTTCACACCTTTCACCGCCTCGATGCCGGTGGCGCCCGCGTTGATGCCGATGGTGCCGTTCTCGGCGAACACCCAGTCGAACAGGTAGTCGTAGTTGCCCACCGTGCTGATCCAGCGCACCACCAGCTCGCGGCGCTCTGCGCTCAGGTTGGGCTTGCCCATTTCCTGGTGCTTGAACTCGGGATCGGCATAACGCTCGAAGACCGCGATGGCGCGCGGCACCTTCACGGGCGCGCCGGTGTAGTCGGCCAGCGTGGCGTCGAGCAGTACGGCGTTCTGCGGCGCATCCTTGTTCGGCTCGATGGGCGAAGTGAGCGTGCCCATGCCGTACTCGCCCGAGTCGAGGTACGCCTTGAAGTACCAGCCGACGTCCGGGTCGCCATAGGGAACGATCATGCCGCCCAGCGAGCCTTCGTACATCACCTTGCGTTTCGCACCCTTGTCGTTGTAGGTCACGGTCGAGAGCACCAGGCCCACGCGCGAGTCGAGCCGCACATGAAAGTCCCAGTTGCGCCAGTGCAGCGTGTTGCCGGTGATCGTGTAGTTCTTGCCCTCGGGCTCGGTGATCTCCAGCGGCTTGGGCGAGAGCGTCGCGACGCGGTCGCGCCCGTCGTAGGGCGTGGGCTTGAGCGGCACCGGCACCAGGCCGCCGTCCTCGATCTTGATGACCTTCCTCTGTTCGAGATCGATCACTGCGACCAGCCCCTCGATGGGATGCGCCCAGTAGTTGCCGTCGCCCACGTCCAGGTAGCTCACCGCCTTCAGCAGGCGATCTTCCTGGCGCAGCGAGTCCTTGCCGTCGAAGTAGCCGACGGTCAGTGGCGTGGCCACCACTTTCCTTACGTCCGCGATGCCGCGCGTGGCGAGCGCCTTTGCGTAGTCGGAACTGGCCTCGATCGCGCTCTGAACTGTCGCGAAGTCATCGAGCAGCACCATGCCGTGCGCGCCGTCGACCGGCTTCCAGGCCACGAGGCTGCGCGCGGCAAGATCGACTGCGCCTTCGATGACCTTCTTGCCATCCAGCGCCACGAACTCCGCTTGCCGCGGCGCCTGCACGGATTGGCCGCTGAGCGCAAAGCGCCACACCTCATCCTTGGGCGGGCGCTTCACGCTGATCTCGGTGAAGCGCAGGCCCGGCTTGTAGCGCCCGGAAGCCTTGAGGATGTCGACGGCCGACCTGATCTCGTCGGCCGTGAGCGGATTCAGCGGGCTCGCGACGCGCTCCACCACAAAGGTCTTGTCCAGGCCCGACTGGAACACCCGATTGATGAAATCGTGCGACACATAGGCCGCCCCCTTGCGCATGACCACCGGCACATCGAGTTGCAGTGGCTCCCCGTTGACCAGCGCAGTCTTCGAGCCGGGCTTGACGCGCACCAGCACGCCATTGCGGGAGACGGTGAAGACGTCGGCGAAGCTGTCCCGGCGCACCGTGGCGCCGAAGTTCTCGGCCGTCTGCTGCAGCGGCACCATCTGCGCCGCGCCGCCGTGCGCCTCCGCCGGCCCTGTCCAGAAGATCGAGCCGCCGCAGGCGAAGGCGATGACAAGGCCGAGGCCCCGGACGATGAGGGCGTGCCTGCCCCGGATGATGCTGCGCATGGTTGCTTTCTTCCTTCTTCGCATGTTGTTGTGAGCAGCCGCGAAGTTAAGGGCGCAACCCGCGGGGGCGTTATCCGGATTCGGCAAGCCACCGGGCGCGGGTGGCGGAGGGGAGTTCGCCGAACAGCCGGCTGTAGTCGCAGGCAAACCGCGACAGGTGCCAGAAGCCCCAGCGCGCCGCGACATCGCCGATGGTGTCCCGCACGCATGCCCGCAGTTCGCAGCGCACGCGGTTCAGGCGCATCACGCGCAGGTAGGTGACCGGGCTGAGGCGGAGAACATCCTCGAATGCATATTGCAGCGCGCGGCGCGACACGCCTGTGGCCGTGCACAGGTCGGGCACGCTGATCGTTTCGTCGGCATGCGCTTGCATGTACTCGCGCGCCATTGCCACGGTGTGCCGGCGGGTCACCGTGCCGGCGGGCAGGTCGGCCTCGAAGGCGTTGCAGCCGATGCATTGCAGCACCGCGTCTGCCAGCGACAGCGAGAGCATGTGCCGCGCGGCGGGCTGCTCGAGCTGTGCGAGGTTCTCCCGCGCCAGCGTCAGCGCCGAGCCGAGGAGCCTGGCGAATTCGGTTTCGTCGAAGCCGGGCTGGCGCATCGGCACGGGCTCGGGCAGGCGGAGCTCGAAGCCTGGGCCGAACAGCGTGCGCGCCAGCACGGCCAATGGCGCTGTGTCGATGCACACCGCCATCAGGTCCATGCCGGCGCCCGCCAGCAGTTCGAATTCGCGCTGCGGCGAGAGCGCAATCAGGCGACGGCCGCCGATGTCATGGCCGCAATACCAGCTGCCGCGGCCCGCGACGCTGGTGAGGGCAAGGGACACGGTGTCGCGCCGGCCGAGTCCGGCCTGCAGCACTGTCCGGTTGGCGTGCTCGTGAAAGACTTGGACGAAGTCCAGGTGCAGGTTTTCGGACAACCCCTCGAAGCGGCCGTCCGACAACTGCTCGTAGTGCTGCTCCCACCCATCGACGCTGGTGGCTTGCGCCTGGGCTTCGGAGGTCAGTTGCCGGGTGAAGAAAGGCTCGGTCATGGTGCGCGACGGCGAAGCTGCCATCGTCGGACTGATCAGCAGAAACCATGCCAATGCAGCCGGGGCGGCCCGTCGATTGTCCGCACTATGAACGGATGCATGGTGAGGCGTGCGCGCCAACCGCGCACGCCTCACCATGTTGCCCTGCCGCGGATGCGGAGGGAGAGGAACGACCGGCTGCGGCCGCTCAGGGATAGATCTTCTCGCCCTTGGCCAGCATCTCCACGAACTGCGCGATGCGCCGCGCGCGCGTCTCGGGCTTCTTCGCACCTTGCGTGCGGAACAGCACCGCAAAGCGGTTGCGTGAGTCCAGCGTGGCGAAGAACTTCGCGGCCTTCTTGTTCGCATCGAGCGCGGCCTGCAGGTCGGGCGGTACGGTGGCGACGCTCTGGGCGTCGTAGGCCGCGTCCCAGCGGCCGTCGGCGCGGGCGCGTTCGATCTCGGCCAGGCCGGCCGGCTGCATGCGGCCCTCGTCGATCAGCTTCAGCACCTTGTCGCGGTTGATCTTCGACCAGGTGCTGCGCGCGGTGCGCGGGGTGAAGCGCTGCAAGAAATACTGTTCATCGTCGCTCTTGCGCTGCCCGTCGATCCAGCCGAAGCACAGCGCAATCTCCAGCGCCTCGGGGTGGTCGATGGAGGCGATGCCGCTGGCCTTCTTCGCGATGCGAAGCCACACGCCGGCGTGGGTGGCATGGTGGCTTTTGTACCAGCGCTTCAATGCTGCGGCGTTGGTGCATTCCACCGGCGCGTCGTCGACGATGCGCTCCGCCTTCGCGGCGGTCTTGTCGGTCTTGGCGGTTTTCCTGGCAGCCGCCGTGCTCACGGCACCCACCAGTAGCGCAGCGCGTGAAAGTAGATCGGCGCCGCGAAGATCACCGAGTCGAGCCGGTCGAGCATGCCGCCGTGGCCCTCGATCATCGAGCCCCAGTCCTTCACGCCGCGGTCGCGCTTGATGGCCGACATCACCAGCCCGCCGAAGAAGCCCATGAAGCAGATCATGAAAGCCATCAGCGCCGCCTGCCATGGGTTGAACGGCGTCGCCCAGTAGAGCGCCGCGCCCAGCGCGGTGGCGCTCGCCACGCCGCCGATCAGGCCCTCCCAGGTCTTGGAAGGCGAGAGCTCGGGCGCCACCTTGCGCTTGCCGAAGAGCTTGCCCCACACGTACTGCAGCACGTCGCTGCCCTGCACCACGATCACCAGGAACGCGATCAGCAGCAGGTTGCGGCCCTCGAAGCCCGGGATCTGCAGCGTGAGCAGCGCAGGCACGTGGCTGATGCAGAACACGCACACCATCAGGCCCCACTGGATCTTGGAGGTGCGCTCCAGGAAGCGCTGCGTGTCGCCGCCCACCGCTGCGAGGATCGGCAGGATCAGGAAGGCGTAGACCGGAATGAAGATCGAGTAGAGCCCGTACCACTCGATCCAGATCAGGAAGTACTGCCCCGGCAGCGCGATGAAGAAGGCCAGCGCAATCGCCGCATGGTCGCCGCGCCGCGTGTACGCGAGGCTGATGAACTCGCGCAGCGCATAGAACGAGATCAGGTAGAACAGCACGATCACGCCGCCCTTGCCGAACGCGAAGGCCAGGCCGATCACCGCCACCATCACCCACCACGCGTTCACGCGCGAGTTGAGGTTGTCGATCACCGAATGCGGCTGGCCGTGCGCCACGCGCCACTTGAGCAGCGCGCCGATGGCCGAGGCCAGCAACAGCACGCCGAAGACGCCGCCGAAGAGCTTGAACGTGGTCCACGCGAAAGGAGACAGTTCGATCATGATGCGGCGCCCTCGGCCTTGTCGTTGCGGTCGTATTCGGGGCGCAGGTCGAGCATTGCGGCCCGCGCGCGGGCGATGAATGTGTTCTTGTCCTCGTCCTCGGCCAGCACGATCGGCGTGCCGAAGCGCACCGTGCAGGCCAGCGGAATCGGCACCAGCGTGCCCTTGGGCAGCACGCGTTTCAGGTTCTCGATCCACACCGGCACCAGCCGCACGCTGGGGCAGGCGCGCGCCAGGTGAAAGAGGCCGCTCTTGAGCGGCAGCAGGATCTCATCGCCGGTGTTGCGCGTGCCCTCGGGGAACATGATGAGCGAGTCGCCGCCGTCCAGCGCCTCCTTCATCTGCTCGACCGGGTTGTCGCCCTGGCCCGAGCCGTCGCGGCGGATCATGAGTGCGTTGAACACGTCGGCGCCGATGAACTGGCGCACCTTCGAGGCCATCCAGTAGTCCTGCCCCGCCACTGGCCGGGTGAGGGCGCGCAGGTCGGGCGGCAGCGTCGCCCACAGCAGCACGAAATCGCCGTGGCTCGTGTGGTTGGCGAAGTACAGCGTCTGCTCGGCCTTGGGCGTGGTGCCGCTCCAGATGGCGCGCACGCCGGTCAGGAGGCCCGCCGCGCCGATGATCAACTTGCCCGCCACGATGGCGAGCGCGCGGCGCAGCACGGTGCTCTCCGGCCTGGGCTTGTCGTTGTTCCTGTTTTCGTCGGTCAAGAGAGATCCTGTGTCATCAAGGCAAGAAGGAACATGGCGCTCTGGCAGGCGACCACGATGGCATGGCGCTGCATGAGCTGGCGGGTGCCCTGCACGCGGTCGTCGAGCGGCCGGGGGGCGGCGGACGACGGCGCATTGCGCAGGCCCAGGCCGTCCAGCGCGCGATCGAGCGCCTCGAGCGAGGCGATGGTGCCGCGCGCCAAGTCGTCGAACAGCGCCTGGTCCAGCCGCAGCCGGAAGGCGAAATAGCGTTCGAGCACCCCGAGGATCACGACCGCGCCGAAACCCATGGCGGGCGTGGCGGGCAGCGAACGCAGCGTGAGCGCGAGCACCAGCGCCGCGATGCAGGTCAGCGCGAAGCCCCAGATCGCCAGCACCATGAAGGCACGCAGCAGCCCGGCGAGCGCGGCGCAGGTGGCACGGTCGTTGTCATTCATGGGGTGGCACCTTGGGCACGGGATCGAGCGGCGCGAGCGACCTCAGCCACGCGGGGCGAAGCACGATCTGCGGTCGCGCGCGGCGCACCGCATCCTCGGCCTGGGTCATTCCGCCGACCGAACCGTAGCCGCCCAGCCAGGCGATCACCGCCGCCGCGCTGCGCGAAAAACCGAGCGCACAGCAGACCCACACCGGCGCGCCGTCCGCGTTGCGGCGCTGGCCTTCGATGACCGCGGCCGCGCGCTGCAGCCGCACCGTCGGCGGCACCGTCAGGTCGAGCAAGGGCACGCAGCGCGCATGCGGCACGCCGGCCGGCATCTGCAGCTCGGCGCACAGGCTCACGAGCCGGGGCTTGCCGGCGGCGAGCCATTCGGCGTGCGTGGGACGCCGGCCGAGCCGCAAGCCGGGCACCACCTCGACCGAGGCCGGCAGCTTGCGCGTCCAGAGCCACGCGTTGATGGCGGCACCAAGACGATAGGGCGCGAACAGCCAACGCGCCGCCCAGCCCATGCGGCCTTGTCCATTCATCTGGAAGCCGCGGGCGCCGAAACCGATGTAGTTGAGCGCCACGAAGGCGAGCGACGCGGCAGGCCACGCGAGCCACAGCCACACGCCGCCGCCGTACCAGGCAGCGGCGAAGAACAGCGCCGCGCCCACCGCATAGAAGCCCGCGAGCTTCCAGCGTTGTCTGTCTCGGGCAAAGCGCGTGACCTGCCAGGCGCGCCGCATCGACACCACCCGCTCCAGCGGCCAGAGCCACACGCACACCAGCCCGAGCAGCGTGCCGGTCGGAATGTCGATGAAGTGGTGCTGCCACGTCGTGAGCACCGAGGCGCAGATCGCGAACGCCCACACATGCAGCACCAGCCGCGCCCAGAGCGGGCGCAGAAACTGCCGGTACCAGTCCCACAGGATCACCGCGAGCGCGATGTGCAGCGAGGGCGCCTGGTTGAACGGTTGGTCGAAGCCGCGCAGCGCGTTGAACAGAAACGCCGGCGCGCCATCGACCGGCGGTTGGCCGAAGCTGAAGTGCAGCGGCCAGGCGATGAAGCAGGTGCAGGCGACGAGCGTCGCCGTGACGAGCCGCAGCGCATGCCGGTCCAGCGTGTGTTTGCTGCGCGCGAGGAACAGCGACAGCGCGTAGAACACGTTGATCGTCCAGTACGGAAAGATCGTCCACGGCCAGAACGGTATCTGCCGCTCCCAGTCGAAGGCCATCGAGGGCACGTTCGCGCGCGTGGTGGCCCACCAGTTGGCGAAGCCGTAGGTCGCGTAGAACAACGGCCCCAGAAACACGAGCCATGCGGCAGCGCGCTTCCAAGGATGCTGTGCCAGCCAGGCTTTCATCGCCCCGTGCGCACCGCCAGCGACACCGTGAAGATGCCCCACTCATCGACCCGCTGGTCGATCTTGCGGAAGCCCGCTTCTTCCACCAGCTGGTCCATCTCGACCTGCGTGCGGCGGCGCATCACCCAGGCCTCGCCCTGGCGGTGGCTGGTGAGGGCGCGCGCGATCATCTCGAGCTGCGGATGCCATGGCTGGCCGGTGTAGACCAGGTAGCCCCGGTCTTCCACCGCATCGCCCACGCCCGCGAGCGAGCGCTGCACCATCTCGTTGTCGGGAAAGAGTTCGTAGAGGCCCGACACCACGGCCAGCGTGGGCCGCGGCGTCACCGTGGCGAGGCTGATGCGGTCGAAGGCATCGGCCTGCACGAACTGCGCAACGTCCTGCAGACCCTTCTCGGCGATGAGTGCGCGGCCGTCGCGCACGTTGATGTCGCTGTAGTCGCGCAGCAGGATCGAGCTGGCCTTCACCGGGCTCGCGAGCACCGCGTCGAGCACGTAGCGGCCGTGGCCGGCGGCGATGTCCATCACCCGCACTTCGCGGTGCATCTCGGCCAGGCGCTCCATCGCGATGCGCAGCAGCTCCTCGACGTGGATCTTGCGTTGCCGGATGCCGCGCCAGCCGATCGAGTTGAGGTACGTGTTGTCGATGTTCCGGCCGAGGGGGCCCTTGCCTTCGGGGTGGTTGCGGTACACGTAGTCGAGCGTGCTGCCCGAGTCGAAGCCGGTCGCATGGCCCAGCGCAATGCCGCTGGACAGCTTGCCGCCCACGCGCAGCCCGCCGCGCGTCATCGCCCAGTAGGCGCCGCGCGGCGACAGCGGCGAGAGCGGTTCGGCCAGCGCGCGCGATTCGTCGGCCGTGTCGCCGGCGAGGTGCGCCGCGGTGCGGTCCACCGGCACGGCTGGCGCGTCGAAGCGCTGCAGGATGAATTCGCGGATCTGCGCGACGGCCGGCGCCCGGTCCTTCTCGCCCAGCGTGTCGTGGAAGAAGCCCGGCAGTTCGGTCTTGGTCTTGACCGCGCTGCCCAGCCGCTCGAAGAACCGGTGCTGCGGCTTGTGGTGCACGACCCAGTCGGCGCCCGAGATGAGCAGTTGAACGGGCAGCGTGATCGCATTGGCATCGGCCACCACGCGGTCCGCAGCCTCGTAGAGCCCGAGGAGGATGTTGACCGCGATGGGCCGCGAGATCAGCGGATCGCTCTCGTAGCTCGCGATGCGCTCGGGGTCGTGCGTGAGGAACTTCGCCTTCACGTAGCTGTTGACGAAGAACAGGCCGCGCAGCTTGTGCATCAGCCCGAGCCCGGCGCGCGCGAACGGCACGTAGAGCTTCACCTTGAAGGCCGGCGAGGCCAGCGTGAGGCCGCGCACCTTGGGAGCGTAGTCGTGCGCCCAGGTCGCGATCAGCACCGCGCCAACGCTCTGCGCGACGACGTGGATGTCCTGCTCGGTCACGCCGTGGGCGCTGCCGATGTGATGCACGAAGGTCTGCACGTCGCGCACCGAGGTGCCGAAGCTCGGGCTGAAGCCGCGCTGGCCGGGCGAGCGGCCGTGGCCGCGCGCGTCCCAGGCGAAGAAGTCGAAGTCGGGCAGGTCGAGCTCGTCGACCAGGTGCGCCATGCGCGCGCCGTGCTCGTGGCCGCGGTGGAACAGCACGATGGCGCCGCGGCGCACGGCGCCCGTGGCCGGCCAGTGGCGGTAGAAAAGCGATTCGCCGTCGTGCGTCTGGAAGTGCAGCTCTTGCGCAATGCGTGGGGTGGTGTCGGTCATTGAATCCCTGTGAATCTCGGTATGTGTTGTTCAGTGTGGGCCGGCGGCATCGGCTTCGGCACCGGCTTCGGCTAGCGCGCGGCGAATGCGATTGACGATGGTCCAGGCCACGAGCGCCGCCAGCAGCGGCATCAGCCAGGCCGTCCAGGCAGGCAACGGACAGCCCAGCGCCACGTAGAGGCCGAGCGCGCCGAACACGAAGGCCCGGTCGCTCTTGCCCAGCGGCCCGTCGTAGCGGCGCGAGGCGCCCACCGTGGGGCCGAGCGCGCCCGCAAATTCGCTGAGGCCGGCCAGCACGATCACCGTGCCGACCCAGAACGGGCTGAAGGGCGCCACCAGCGCGAAGGGCAGGTAGAGCGCGGCGTCGGAGACCACGTCGGTCAGCTCGTTGAGGAAGGCGCCCAGCTTGCTTTGCTGGTTGTGCTCGCGCGCCAGCATGCCGTCGATGGCGTTGAAGGCCATGCGCAGGAACATCCATGCCGGAATGAGCGCGAAGGCCGCGAGCGAAGGCGCCGCGAAGAAAAGCCAGAGCCCGAGCGCGACCGAGACGACGCACGCGGCCAGCGTGACCTGGTTGGCCGTGACGCCCATCGCATGCAGGCGGACCACCAGCGGCCGCAGCAGCGCCTGGAAACGCGGCTTCAATTCGTAGATCGACACGTGCTGCCTTCCCCTCGTTCGTTATATGGCCGAAGCATTCTGCCAGTGTGCAGGTACTAAACTCTTCAGCGAACACCCCCCGCCAATGACTATTCAGACCGACGATTTCGCACCCGCCCCCCAGCGCGTGGTGTCTGCCGCCCCCGCCTCGCCCAACGAGGAGGCCATCGAACGAGCCCTTCGCCCCAAGCTGCTCGACGAATACGTTGGCCAGGCCAAGGTGCGCGAGCAGCTCGAAATCTTCATCGGCGCGGCGCGCAAGCGCAAGGAAGCGCTCGACCACGTGCTGCTGTTCGGCCCGCCCGGCCTGGGCAAGACCACGCTGTCGCACATCATCGCGGCCGAGCTGGGCGTCAACCTGCGCCAGACCTCCGGCCCGGTGCTGGAGAAGCCCAAGGACCTGGCGGCGCTCCTGACCAACCTGGAGCCGAACGACGTGCTCTTCATCGACGAGATCCACCGCCTGAGCCCGGTCGTCGAGGAAATCCTCTACCCCGCGCTGGAGGACTACCAGATCGACATCATGATCGGCGAGGGCCCCGCTGCACGCAGCATCAAGCTCGACCTGCAGCCCTTCACCCTGGTGGGCGCCACCACCCGCGCCGGCATGCTGACCAACCCGCTGCGCGACCGCTTCGGCATCGTCGCGCGGCTGGAGTTCTACACGCCCGAAGAGCTCGCGCTGATCGTGACCCGCAGCGCCCGGCTGCTCAAGGTGGAAACCGACGAGACCGGCGGCTTCGAGATCGCCCGCCGCTCGCGCGGTACGCCGCGCATCGCCAACCGACTGCTGCGCCGCGTGCGCGACTACGCCGAGGTGAAGGGCGATGGCCGCATCACCGAGGAAATCGCGCACAAGGCGCTGGCCATGCTCGACGTCGATCCGCAGGGCTTCGACCTCATGGACAGGAAGCTCCTGGAAGCCGTGATCCACCGCTTCGACGGCGGTCCGGTGGGCCTCGATAACGTCGCGGCCAGCATCGGCGAGGAGCGCGACACCATCGAGGACGTGATCGAGCCGTACCTCATCCAGCAGGGCTACCTGCAGCGCACGCCGCGCGGGCGCATCGCCACGCTGGCCGCCTACCGCCACCTGGGCGTGACGCCGCCCTCGAGCCGTTCGGACGGGCAAGATCTTTTCGGAGTCTGAAGACGCATGCACACCCATGACCTGAGCGCCTGGCAGCACGACCACCAGTTCGGCGCCGGCAATGCCGCCGCCGAGCGCAGCACCCGCCTGGTGATGTGGATCACCGCCGCGATGATGGTGGTGGAGATCGGCGCCGGCTGGTGGTTCAACTCGATGGCGCTCCTGGCCGACGGCTGGCACATGAGCTCGCACGCGCTGGCCATCGGCCTGAGTGCCTTCGCCTATGCGGCCGCGCGCCGCTATGCGCGCGACCCGCGCTTTGCGTTCGGCACCTGGAAGATCGAGGTACTGGGCGGCTTCGCCAGCGCGCTGCTGCTGCTCGGTATCGCGGTGCTGATGGTGGTGGGTTCGCTGGAGCGGTTGTGGTCGCCGACGGCGATTCACTACCCCGAGGCGATCTCGGTGGCGGTGCTGGGGTTGGTGGTCAATCTGGTCTGCGCGCGGCTGCTGGGCGGCACGCACCACGATCACGGGCACGACCATGGGCATCACCACGGACACGACGATCACCACCACCATCACGAACACGGCCACGACCTGAACCTGCGCTCCGCCTACATCCACGTGGTGGCCGACGCCGCCACGTCGGTGCTGGCCATCGCCGCGCTGCTGGGCGGCTGGTTCTACGGCTGGGCCTGGCTCGACCCGGCGATGGGCATCGTCGGCGCGGTGCTGGTCGCCAGCTGGGCCAGGGGCCTGCTGAAGGAAACCGGCAAGGTGCTGCTCGACCGCGAGATGGACCATCCGGTCACCGCCGAGATCCGCGAAGGCGTCGAGACCACGCTGGCCGATTCGGAAACCCGCGTGGCCGACCTGCACGTCTGGCGCGTGGGGCGCGATGCCTATGCCTGTGCGCTCACGGTCGTGACCCATTCACCGAGGCTCACTGCCGACGAGGTGCGCGCCTGCTTCTCGATGCACGAGGAAATCCGCCACTCGACGGTGGAAATCCAGCGCTGCGTGGACTGAGCCGATGTCCATGCCGCTTTCCGCAGAAGCCGTTGTCGAGCGCCAACTGGCGGCCTACAACGCCAAGGACCTTCAGGCATGGCTGGCCACTTACGCCGAAGACGCCCGCCAATACGAACTTGCGGGAAAGCTGCTGGCCTCCGGACATGCCGAGTTGCGCGCCCGCACCGAGGTCCGCTTTGCCGAGCCCGACCTCCATGCGCATCTGCTGCAGCGCTCGGTCATGGGGAATGTCGTGATCGACCATGAGGTGGTGACACGCAACTTTCCCGAAGGTGTCGGCACGGTGGAGATGGTCTGCGTCTATGTGGTCCGGAATGGCCTCATTCAAACGGCATCGTTCGAGATCGGTCTACCGACGATGGGTTGGCAACCCGCATAGCTGAGCGGCGTTTTCTTGCTCCTTCCCCCAGCGGGGGAGTGAGAAAGTCAGGCGGAGGGGCGGCGAACGTGCCGCACGATCAACACCTGCGCTGCGTAATAAGTCGCCAGCACCCACAGCTGCGCCAGCGGCAGCGGCGAGACGAAGCGGTTGGTCGCCAGCAGCGCATCGCTCACCATGAAGAAGCACGCACCCACCGCCACCCACGGCGCTGACGGATCGGCTTCACGCAGCACCGCCGCACGCCCGATCGCCTGTGCCGCCATGCAGGCGATCACCACCACGTAGACCCCGACCGGAATCCGCAGCGCCGGCGGCAGCCCGCCCTGCCAGAGGAACGCATACATCCCCGCGCCGATCAAGAGCGTCGCCGCCAGCACCCCGCGCCGCGGGAACATGCCCACGCCGATGCTGAAGAGCGCGATGTACGCCAGGTGCGCGAGGAGGAAGCACACGAGCCCCGGCACGAACAGCTTCGCCGGGCCCATCAGCAGCACGTCGCCCGCCAGCGAGGCGACCAGCCCGGCCAGCAGCAGCCCGTCGAAGCGGGCCACGCCGCCCGCCCGCATCGCACGCTGCGCCGCGAAGACGATCGCGATCGACAGTGCCAGCGGCTTGCAGATGTGGTGCAGCCAGTCGATGCCCAGCGCCGCGCTGGCGGTGGCCAGAGCGGCGGCTTCGACCAGCAGCACCTCGGTGACCGACAGCCGTCCCTGCAGCACGGCGCCGATGGCCCACAGGCTCGCCGTCAGCGCGGCCAGCCAGACGGCGGCGCGCTGCAGCGGCATGTCGTCGGAGAACCAGAGAAAGAAGGCCACGCCGCCCAGCATCAGCAGGAACTGCACGCCCGCGAACCACTGCACCCCCCGGTTCACCACGGGCTCGTAGCGCGTGACCTTCGCGATATCGAACGCCGGCTTCGGAAAGCGCGCCGCCACGTCGGCCGGCCGCCAGCCGGGCGGCTTGAGCCACACGCGCAGCTTGTCGGCCCAGCTGCGCGCATGCCACGAGTCCTTGGCCAGCCCCCAGTACACCTGGGCATTCGCCCAGAGCGGGTCCCAGCTCTTCAACTCGCCGCGCGTGCCGTAGACGCAGCGCTCGTCCTCTTCGCGAAAGGTGCCGAACATCCGGTCCCACACGATGAGGATGCCGCCGTAGTTGCGGTCCAGGTACGTGTCGTTCACCGCGTGGTGCACCCGGTGGTTCGAGGGCGAGCAGAACCAGCGGTCGAACCAGCCGAGCTTGCCGACCTGCTCGGTGTGCACCCAGAACTGGTAGAGCAGGTCGACGAGCGCCACCACGACGAACACCAGCGGCGGAACGCCGGCCACCGCCATCGGCATGTAGAAGATCCAGCCGAGCAGCGCGCCGCTCGAAGTCTGGCGCAGCGCGGTCGACAGGTTGTAGTGCTGGCTCTGGTGATGCACCACGTGCGCCGCCCACAGCACTGCCGATTCGTGGCCCATGCGGTGCAGCCAGTAGTAGCAGAAGTCGTAGAACACCAGCGCCAGCAGCCAGCCGTACCAGGTCGTCCAGAACTCGCTGGCCGCCTCCTGCGGAAAGAGCGCCACCGCCGAGTACACCGCGGTGTAGATGCCGATGCGCAAGAGGCCGGTGAGCACCGCGCTGATCTGGCTCAGCATCCCGAGGCCGATGCTGTTGACCGCATCGGCCAGCCGGTAGGTGTCGTGCCCCGTGCCGCGGCGCGCCCGCACGCGGCCCACCGCGAATTCGATCGCGATCAGCAGGAAGAACACAGGGGTCGCAAGAACGATGATCTGGCCAGGGCGCATCGCGCGATTGTGGCGTTGCAGAAGGGCCACGCGTCACCGGGATGTCACGGGTGTGCCATCGCGGCGTCACGCGCGGATGGGAGCCTACCCGTCCATGCAACGCGACGACGCTTTCCTTCGCGCATGGCGCGACACCGCAGCCCAGTCTCCCGACCCGGAGGATGAGGAGCGCCAGCGTCCACCGCTGCACTTTCGCACCCTCTGGATCTCCGACCTGCACCTGGGCACGCCCGGCTGCCAGGCCCGCGCGCTGCTCGACTTCCTGAAGCACACCGAGTGCGAGACGCTGTTCCTGGTCGGCGACATCATCGACGGCTGGCAGCTCAAGCGCCACTGGTACTGGCCGCAGGCGCACAACGACGTGATCCAGAAGCTGCTGCGCAAGGCGCGCAAGGGCACGCGCGTGATCTTCATCCCGGGCAACCACGACGAGTTCGCCCGCAAGTACCTCAATCACAACTTCGGCGGCATCGACGTGGCCGACGAATGGATCCACGAGACCGCCGACGGCCGCAAGCTCTGGATCATCCACGGCGACCTGTTCGACGGCGTGATCCAGTGCGCCAAGTGGCTCGCCTACGTGGGCGACTCGCTCTACGAATTCACGTTGAAGCTGAACCGCCACCTCAACTCGCTGCGCGCGCGCATGGGGCTGCCGTACTGGTCGCTCTCCAAGTACCTCAAGGGCAAGGTCAAGCGCGCGGTGAGCTACGTGGGCGACTTCGAGAACGCCGTGGCGCGCGAGGCCCGCAAGCGCGGCGCGCAGGGCGTGGTGTGCGGCCACATCCACCATGCCGAGATGCGCGACATCGACGGCATCCTCTACTGCAACGACGGGGACTGGGTGGAGAGCCTCACGGCGCTGGCCGAGCATGCCGACGGCACGCTGGAAATCATCGATTGGGCGGAGCACATGCCGGTGCCGTCGAAGGCGACGCCGGCGCGCGAGGCCGTGGCAGCCTGAGCGAGGAAACGGGAGAGGGGGTCGGGAGGGTCAGCCGCGGTCCGTCGGGCCCTTGGCCGTGTGACTCAGGTAGTGCTCGCGCCAGGCGTCGCAGTGGCGCCACATGTTCTTGCCCATCTCGTCCATCCACAGCCACCAGGTCAGCGCGAGCTTCTCGGGGTCGTGGACGTCGGACAAAAGAGGCATCGCCGCGGAGGCGCGTGCTGGCGGATCGGGCAATTCGTAGTCGCACAGCCGCTCGACGCTGGCGTGCGAGAAACCGGGTGTGGTGGTCGCGTGCATGGTGCTCTCCATTGAGCGCAGCGCATTCTCTGGCGCACAGAACATCTCCCGACTGGTAATTCTGCTTGGTCGCCCGGCGACACCGGAGAGGACTATCCCGGGTGTGCGCACAAACTACGGAAACTGGTGAGTCTTCGTCCGATCCGACGATGCCGCCGCCCTGCCCCGCGGGTGCACACTCGCCGCTGCATTCCAACGGGACCCCACCATGGCCTGGACACTCAGCGCGGCTGAAACAGCATTCCGGAACGAGGTTCGCGAGTTCCTCTCGCGTGAGCTGACGCCCGCGCTGCGCGCCGCCGGCCGGCGCTGCTCGGGCATCTTCAGCGACTACGCCGAAGGCAACGGCTGGCACCGTATCCTGGCCAGGTGCGGCTGGAGCGTGCCGAACTGGCCCGTCGAGCACGGCGGCACCGGCTGGACGCCGATGCAGCACTACCTCTTCGCGGCCGAGCTGGCCGCGGCCGATGCGCCGCAGCGCGCACCCATGGGGCCGGGCATGGTCGCACCGGTGATCGTCGCCTTCGGCACCGAGGCGCAGAAGCGCGCTTGGCTGCCGGGCATCCGCTCGGGCGAGGACTACTGGTGCCAGGGCTATTCCGAGCCGCAGGCGGGCTCCGACCTGGCCTCGCTGCAATGCAAGGCCGTGCGCGATGGCGACCACTACGTCATCAACGGCACCAAGATCTGGACCACCCACGCGCAGTACGCCAACCGCATGTTCTGCCTGGTGCGCACCACCTCGGGCGGCAAGCCGCAGCAGGGCATCAGCTTCCTGTGCTTCGACATCCCGACGCCGGGCATCACCATCCGGCCGATCATCAGCATCTCGGGCGACCACGAGCTGAACCAGGTGTTCTTCGACGACGTGCGCGTGCCCGCCGAGGGGCTCATCGGCGAGGAGAACCAGGGCTGGGCCATCGCCAAGTACCTGCTGCAGCACGAGCGTGGCGGCGCGTGGACGCCGATGCTGCGCGCGCGCCTTCGCCGGCTGCACGCGGCGGCCGATGCCATCGACGACGGGTACGAAGCCGACGACATGGCGCTGCGCCTGGCCGAAGCCGAATGCGCCATCGATGCGCTCGAGGCCACCGAGCTGCAATCGCTGCGCGCGCAGGCCCGCGGCGAGCCGCCCGGCATCCGCCCCTCGATGGGCAAGGTGCTCGGCTCCGAGCTGCGCCAGCGGCTGACCGAGCTCGGCGTCGAGATCGCCGGCCACTACGCCGCGGTCAACCTGCCGCTGGACAATGGGCTGCAAGGCGACATGCCCATTCCCGAAGAGGCCGTGTTCTCGATGGCGGCCTACCTCAACGACCGCGCCGCTTCCATCTACGCCGGTTCCAACGAGGTGCAGCGCAACATCGTCGCGGCCCACCTGCTGGCCCGCTGAGGTTCTTGCAATGAGCACACGCACCGAACAGGACGACACCCTCGCGATGCTGCGCGACAGCCTCGCGCGCTACCTGGACGACAACCACGGCTTCGAGCAGCGCCTGCATGCGCTCGCGAGAGCCGACGATGCGCCGCCGCCGTTCTGGCAGGGCCTCTCGCGCGAACTCGATCTGCTGGGCGCGGCGCTGCCCGAATCGCACGGCGGCCTGGGCTTGGGCATGGCCGCGCACCTCGCGTTGATGGAAACGCTGGGCGGCGCGCTCGCGGCCGAGCCGTACCTGTCGACAATGGTGATCGGCGCCGGCCTGCTGCAGCGCCACCCCGGTGCAGAGGCCGATGCGCTGCTCGCGCGCGTCGTCGCGGGGCAGGCCGTGCTGGCCTTCGCGCACAGCGAGCCGCAAAGCCGCCACGCGCGCGACGACGTGCAGGCGCAGCTCGTGCGCGAGGGCGACGGCTTCCGGCTCGATGGCCGTAAGGCCGTGGTGCAGGCGGCGCCGTGGGCCAGCCATTTCATCGTCACGGCGCGCAGCCGGAAGGGCCTGTCGCTGCTCGTGGTGCCCAGGGACACGCCGGGCCTGCGCCTTCGCGGCTACCCGACGCGCGACGGCGGCCGCGCTGCCGACATCGCCTTCGACAACGTGCGCCTGCCCGCCGAGGCACTGCTCGGCGCCGAAGGCGGCGCGCTGCCGCAGATCGAACGCGCGCTGGACGAGGCCACGCTCGCCATCTGCGCCGAATCGGTCGGCGTCATGCGCCGCCTGCTGCGCGACACGCTCGACTACGTGCGCCAGCGCAAGCAGTTCGGCGTGCCGATCGCGAGCTTCCAGGTGCTGCAGCACCGCCTGGCCGACATGCACATGGCGCTGGAACAGGCGGCCGCGCTCACCGCGAGCGTCGGTGAAATCGCCGATACCGCAAGCGACAACGAGCGCGCCCGCGCAGTCTCGTCCGCCAAGGTCGCCGCGGCCAAGGCGTGCAAGGCCGTGGGGCAGGGCGCGGTGCAACTGCATGGCGGCATGGGCATGACCGAGGAGCTGGCCATCGGCCACTACGTGCGCCGCGCCACGCTCATCGAGGGCCAGTTCGGTCCGCCCGCATGGCATCTGCGCCGCGTGGCGAAGCTGCGCGCCGCCACGACGCAGATGTAGAGACAAAGAGATAAGGGACGCATTCGTCGCTTTGGACGATGCACCCCCGCCGCCCCCGCGCCAAGATGCCTCCACATACAGGAGACAGACCATGGCAGGTCCATTGCAAGGCCTTCGGGTGATCGAGATGGCGGGCATCGGCCCCGGCCCTTTCTGCGCGATGCTCTTTGCCGACATGGGCGCGGAGGTGATCCGCATCGAGCGTCCCGGCACGCGCACCGCGCCCCACGACATCCTCGCGCGCGGCCGCAGCACGCTGCAGGTCGACCTGCGCGCGGAAGGCGCGGCGCCCTCCGTGCTCGACGCCATCGCGAAGGCCGACGTGCTCATCGAGGGCTTTCGCCCCGGCGTGATGGAGCGCCTGGGCCTGGGCCCCGCCGAATGCCATGCGCGCAACCCGCGCCTGGTCTACGGCCGCATGACCGGCTGGGGCCAGCACGGCCCGCTCGCGCATGCGGCCGGCCACGACATCAACTACATCGCCATCAGCGGTGCGCTGCATGCCATCGGCCGCGCGGGCGAGCCGCCGGTGCCGCCGCTCAACTACGTGGGCGACTTCGGCGGCGGCGCGATGCTGCTGGCCTTCGGCATCCTCGCCGCGCTGCACGAAGCCAAGGGCTCGGGCCAGGGCCAGGTGGTGGATGCCGCGATGACCGATGGCGCGGCGCTCTTGTCTTCGATGATGTACGGCTTCAAGTCGGCCGGCATGTGGAGCAACCAGCGCGGCGAGAACATGCTGGACGGCGGCGCGCATTTCTACGACACCTACGCGTGTGCCGACGGCAAGTACGTGGCCGTGGGCGCCATCGAGCCGCAGTTCTATGCGCTGCTGCGCGAGCGCTGCGGCATCGCCGACGACACCGCCTTCGACGCGCAGATGGACGCCGACCGCTGGCCGCTGCTCAAGCTGCGCATGGCCGACCTGTTCCGCACCCGCACGCGCGACGAGTGGTGCGTGCTGCTCGAAGGCGGCGATGCCTGCTTCGCGCCCGTGCTCGACTGGGACGAGGCGCCCGCACACCCGCACAACGTGGCGCGCGGCACCTTCGCGAACGTCGGCGGCGTGGTGCAGCCCGCGCCCGCGCCGCGCTTCAGCCGCACCGCGCCCGTGATGCCGCCCGCCACCGCGCACGACGACGGCGAGGCGATGCTGCGCCGCTGGGGCGCGACCATCGCATCGGTCACGCCCGTCACGCCTGTCACGCCTGTCGCGGCCGGCTGAGAAAAAGGAGACGCCCCATGTTCCTCACCCAGCCCCTGCACAAGGGCCGCCGCGAGAAGGCCCGCGCCACCGCCGTGGTCTGCGGCAGCCAGCGCCTGGACTTCGGCGAGCTCGCCGACCGCGCCGCCCGCCTGGGCGCCGTGCTGCAGCAACTCGGCATGCAGCGCGGCGACCGCGTCGGCATGATGAGCCTCAATTCGCACCGCTTCGTCGAGTACTTCTTCGGCACCTGGTGGGGCGGCGGCGTCATCAACCCCGTCAACATCCGCTGGAACCCGAAGGAAGTCGCGTACTCGCTGGACGACTGCGACACCCGCATCCTGCTGGTGGACGACCTCTTCGCACCGATGGCGCCCACGCTGCGCCAGCTCTCTGCCTCGCTGCGCACCGTGGTCTATTGCGGCGACGGCGCGGTGCCCGAAGGCATGGTCGGCTACGAGGCGCTGCTCGCCGAGGCCGCGCCCATCGACGACGCACCGCACAGCGCCGACGAGCTCGCGGCCATCATGTACACCGGCGGCACCACCGGCCAGCCCAAGGGCGTGATGCTCACGCACGGGAGCATGTACATCAATGCGCTGGGCACCGTCGCCGCGCTGCCGCGCGACACGCAGGATGCGGCCGCCATCGTCGCGGCGCCCATGTTCCACGTGGCCGGCTGCGGCATCGCGCTGCAGAGCCTGCAGCGGCTGGTGCCCATCCACGTGGTGCCGATGTTCGACGAGCTCGCGGTGCTCGAGATTCTGCAGTCCGCGCGCATCACCGAGATGTTCCTGGTGCCCACGATGATCAAGCGCGTGATCGAGCATCCGCGCTTCGCGGCGTTCGATTTGTCGATGCTGCGGCTGCTGTCGTACGGCGCGGCGCCCATCGACGCGGCGCTGCTCGACCAGGCCATGCGCGCCTTTCCGCGCACCGAGTTCGCGCAGGTCTACGGCATGACGGAGCTCTCGCCCGTCGTGACCGCGCTGCCCTCGCACTGCCACCTGCCCGGGCCCGACCGCGAGCGCCTGCTGCGCTCGGCCGGCACGCCCATTGCCATCGCGGAGGTCCGCATCGTCGATGGCGACGACAACGAGCTGCCCTTCGGCCAGGTCGGCGAGATCGTCGCGCGCGGGCCGATGGTGATGAAGGGCTACTGGAACAAGCCAGAGGAAACCGAGGCGGCGCTGCGCGGTGGCTGGATGCACACCGGCGACGGTGGCTACATGAACGCGCACGGTTTCCTGTACGTGGTCGACCGCATGAAGGACATGATCGTGAGCGGCGGCGAGAACGTGTACTCCGCCGAAGTCGAGAACGCCATTGCGCAATTGCCAGAGGTGCTGATGTCCGCCGTGATCGGCGTGCCCGACGACCGATGGGGCGAGCGCGTGCATGCGGTGATCGTGCGGCGCGAAGGCATGGCGCTGGAGGCCGAGGCCGTCATCGCGCACTGCCGCGAGCAGATCGCCACCTACAAGTGCCCGCGCAGCGTGGAGTTCCGCGATGCGCTGCCGCTCTCGGCCGCGGGCAAGCTGCAGAAATTCCAGCTGCGGGAACCCTTCTGGGCCGGCAAGACGCGACGCGTCGGCTGACCGACGATATTTTCAGAAAACTACAAAGGACAAGTCCCATGCCCATCGATTTCAGCCGCTCCTGGAGCGATGAAGACCTGGCGCTCTACCGCGACAACGTGGTGCGCTTCGTCGAAACCGAAGTGCTCCCGCACGACGAGGAGGCCCGCAAGCGCGGCCACGTGGGGCACGAGGTCTGGCGCAAGGCCGGCGCGCTCGGCCTCTTGTGCGCCGACATCCCCGACGACTACGGCGGCGCGGGCGGCGACTTCCGCCACGAGGCCGTGGTGTACGAGGAGATGTCGCGCCGCGGGCTCACCGGCATGGCCACCTCGGTGCACGCCATCGTGGCGCACTACATCTTCAACCACGGCACCGAGGAACAGAAGCGCCGCTACCTGCCCCGCATGGCGAGCGGCGAAATGGTCGGCGCCATCGCCATGACCGAGCCCGGCGCCGGCTCCGACCTGCAGGGCGTGCGCACCCGCGCCGAGAAGAAGGATGGCGGCTATCTCCTCAACGGATCGAAGACCTTCATCACCAACGGCTACCTCGCCGGCCTGGTGCTGGTGGTGTGCAAGACCGATCCGGCGCAGGGCGCCAAGGGCACCTCGATCCTCATCGTGGAGACCGAGGGCTGCGAGGGCTTTCGCGTGGGACGCGTGCTCGAGAAGATCGGCATGAAGGCGCAGGACACCTCCGAGCTCTTCTTCGACGACGTGCGCGTGCCGGCCGATGCGCTGCTCGGCGGGCAGGAGGGGCAGGGCTTCTTCCAGTTGATGAGCGACCTGCCTTACGAGCGGACCATCATCGGCGTGAGCGCGCTCGCGGCCATGGAAGGCGCCTACGAGGCCACGCTCGACTACGTGCGCGACCGCAAGGCCTTCGGCAAGCCGATCGCCGAATTCCAGAACACCAAGTTCAAGCTCGCCGAGATCGCCACCCAGATCAAGGTGGGCCGCGCCTTCATCGACCGCTGCGTCGAAGACCTGGTGGCCGGCCGGCTGGACACCGCCACCGCCTCCATGGCCAAGCTCTGGGGCACCGAGGCACAGGGCCGGGTGATGGACGAGTGCCTGCAGCTCTTCGGCGGCTACGGCTACATGAGCGAATACATGGTGGCGCGCATGTATGCCGATGCGCGCGTGCAGCGCATCTACGGCGGCACCAACGAGATCATGAAAGAGGTGATTTCGCGGGCGCTCTGAAGGCGCCCTGGCGGCCGGTGCGGCCGGCTAGGTCAGCCGGCGGATTTCGGCCCGCGCGATCTCGCGGTGGTGGTAGGAGGGCGAGATGCCGATGAACCGCGTGTAGCGCTCCACCGCGGCCACGGTGTTGCCCACGTCTTCCAGCTCCAGCGCCTCGAGCATGAACTGGGTGAAGAGCTTGTTGGCATCGGCCTCGCGGTCGGACGCGGCGAGCGTCTTGGGCCGCAGCTCGGGCCGCATCGCGAAGATCCTGCGCTGCACCTCCATCACCTCGATGAGCGCGCGGCCGATCCGCTCGATGTTCTCGGGGATCGGATCGAGCTGCGTGTCGCGCACTTCCGTGGCCGCCTGGTCGAGCAAGTGGGAAGCCACCCGCAGCAGCTGGTGAAGCGGTTTGTGGTTGGTCATGGCCGGGCCGGATGGCCGCTGGCCTTGTACTGGAAAGAGAAATCGGGCGATGCCTGCTTTTGCTGCTGCGGTTGCGCTTGTTCTTGCTCGTGCTCGTGCTCGTGTTGGTGCTCGTGCTGCTCCGCATCCTTCAACTTCTGGGCCAGCTGGCGTCCGCGCTCGGCGATCGCCAGGCTCTTGGCCATGTCGTGGCCGTGTTCCTTCACCGAGAAGGCCTTGCACACGCTGCCCTTGCCCGCGGTGAACGTGGTCGCGAGCCAGTAGCCGGGATGGCCCGCGTTGGGCATCTTGAACTGCACGCCGCTCACGCCGCTGGAGTTGGTGCTGCGGGTGATCTCCGACTTGGAGCGCTTGGACGTGCGCGGCCCCGGCGCCTGCACCGTCATGCCCTGGCGGATCGCCTCTTCGGCCGGATGCAGCCGCGCGAGACCCGACATGCGGGCGAGCTGCTTCTCGCGCTCCTCGATGGCCAGGGACAGCGCCGCGTTGCCGACGCTGTCGACCGGAAAGTCGGTGCGCAGGATCTCGTCCTGCCCGATGTAGGTCTTGGCGACCCACGCCCGCACCCGGCCGCCGGACGCCACCTGGCAGAAGACGCCCGAGACGCCCGTGGTGTTGTTGGCCCGCAGCTTTTCGGCCCGCGCGCGCCGCGCCACCGGCGGCACGCTGCGCACCACGGCATCGCGCCAGTCCTGCGCCTGGACCAGGGCCTGTTCGAGGCCGCCGTAGCTCGCCTTGCCGAACTGCCGGTAGTAGCGGGTGCCGTTGCGCACGAGCGAGACTTCAAAGCCCCAGGGTCGAGGGGCGATGCCGTACATGGCGGCTGGATTGGGAATACCTCTGGGCATTTGGGCGCACTGCTACTTTTTCAGCATTTCTGCTGGGGGCTCCCTGGCGGGTCGGGCTGTTCTGACAGGGATGCTAGGGATTGCGCGGGGTGGGCGGTATCACCGATTTCCGTAGTCGTGAGACGACGCGGCACGATGGGCGCGGGCCGAATGTCGTTCCCGGCCGCGCCGGCGCTGGTGTTGTATTTCTTTTCTATCTATTCAGACCGCAAAAGAGGACTATTGGTAATGATCAAACTCAAACCCTTCCTCGCTCTGCTCACCGCAGGCTTCGTCGCCCTGGCGGCCCATGCGCAGGTTTCGCCTGTTCCCGCCCTTCCAGCCTTCCCGGCATTCCCGGCGGGCTTCAAGACCCAGAACATCAGCGTCAACGGCGCGACGCTCCACGTGCGCGTCGGCGGCAAGGGGCCGGCCGTTACGCTGCTGCACGGTTACGGAGAAACGGGTGACATGTGGGCGCCCCTGGCCGCCGACCTGGCGCGCGACCACACCGTCGTCGTGCCCGACCTGCGCGGCATGGGCCTGTCGGACCATCCGGCCGGCGGCTACGACAAGAAAACCCAGGGCAAGGACATCGCGCTGCTGCTCGACACCCTGAAGATCGACCGCACCGATCTCGTGACGCACGACATCGGCAACATGGTCGGCTACGCATTCGCCGCGCAATACCGCGACCGCGTGACGCGCTTCGTGCTCATCGACGCGCCGCTGCCGGGCGTCGGGCCGTGGGAAGAGATCCTGAAGACGCCGCTGCTGTGGCACTTCCGCTTCGGCGGACCCGACATGGAGCGGCTGGTGGCCGGCCGCGAGCGGATTTATCTCGATCGTTTCTGGAACGAGTTCTCGGCAACCCCCGCGCGCTTTTCGGAAGGTGCCCGCAGGCACTACGCCAAGCTGTATGCGCGGCCCGGCGCGATGCACTCGGGCTTTGCGCAGTTCGCGGCGTTCGACCAGGACGTGATCGACAACAAGGCCTTCATGGCGCAGGGCAAGCTCGCGATGCCGGTGCTGGCCGTGGGTGGGGAGAAGTCCTTCGGGCCGATGATGGCGACGGTGATGCGGTTCGCCGCGAGCGATGTGACGGAAGGGTCGATTCCGGATTCAGGGCACTGGATCATGGAGGAGAACCCGGGGGCTACGGTGAAAGTGGTGAGGGCGTTTCTCGACGGGGCGAAGTAACAACGTCTCGGCGGTCCGCGAGGAAGCTACCGAATCACCCCCACCTTCCTCGCAATCGCCACCGCCTGCGTCCGGCTCTTCGCATCCAGCTTCATATTGATATTGCGCAGGTGCGTGCGCACCGTGCTGTCCGACACGAACAACTTCTCCGCCATCGCATTGTTCGAGTACCCCTCCGCCAGCAGCTGCAGCACCCGGATCTCCTTGCGCGTCAGCGGCTCCTTGATCGCATCGCCGGCCGGCACGGCTTCCGTATCGACGAGCGCCATCGGGCCCATCGCCTGCAGCAGCCGCTGCAGGTAGTCCGCCAGGATCGGATCGCCGCGCGTCGAAGAAGAAGGCGGTGCGGCCGCCTCTTGCGCCGCCGCATTCGCATACCGCTGCACCAGCACCCCCACCGCCGGCCCTTCATCGAGGATCAGCCGCATGAAGCCTTCCTGGCTCGCGGTCTGCAGCACGGCGCTGATCTCGTCGAGCGCGGCGGCGACGTCGCCTGCGCGCTGCAGCGCCATCGCGCGCAGGACGCGCAGCTTGAGCACGCGGCGGTTGCGGTTCGATGCGACGGCGGCGTGCATCTCGGCGTCGAGCACCGTCAGTGCCGCGCGCGCATCGCCGAACGCGATGTCCCAGCGCGCCTTCGCCAGCGCCAGGTAGTCGAGGTCGTGCGCGGGCAGGCGCTGGCGCCGTTCGCGCGCCCACAGTTCCGGATCGTCCGCGCGCAGCAGCTCATCGCGTGACGCGGGCCCGTTGCCCTGCAGCAGCAGCATGCGCGAGCGTTCCAGCTTCGCGCCGGCCACCACGCGCGGCAGTTGCCGGTGGTGCCCGAGGTATTCGAGTTCGGTCAGCGCCTGGACGGCCGCGTCGATGTCGCCCGCATGAAACGCGATGCGCGAGCGCATCACGTGGCTCAGGATCATGTGGTCCGGCAGCCCCACGTCGCGCGCGAGCGGCAGGTACACGTTCAGGAGGTGGTCCGCCTGCGGCAACTGGTTCGACTCGTACACCACGCCGGCATACAGCACACCGGCCCAGGCATTGCCGTGGCTGTGGTTGTAGGACACGGCATGCGTCGTATCGACCGCCATGCGCAGCCGCGCGGTCGCCTGCCGCAGCCGCCCTTCATGCAGGTCGAACAGGCCGGCCAGCGACTCGGTGTACATGCGGTTGAAGGTGCTGTTGCCTTGTTCCCGCCGCGCCGCATCCAGGAGGCGCTGCGCCTCGCGCTGGTCGCCGCGCACGGCGAGGATGTGCGCCATCGCGTTGAGCAGCACGCTGTCGGCAAACGCCAAGCCGGTCGGCAGCCGCGCAAGGCTCGCGCGGCCCACTTCGTAGGCCTCGTCGTGCCGGTCCTGCATCGCCAGCAGCAGCGGCACGAGCGTGTGCGCGCTCGCACGCACTTCGGGGATCTCGCTGTCGATGCAGCCCGATTGCTCCAGCATCTGCATCGCCTCCCACGGCCCGTGCGTGAAGCAGGTGGCCCACAGCGCGATGGGTTGAAGGAACGGATGCGCGCGCAGCTGGTGTTCCGGAATGGCAGAGAACCAGCGCGCAAGCATGCGCATGCGCCCCTGTTCGAGGAACTGCCCCGCATAGCTGTCGAGCAGCGTCAGCGCATGCGGATGGTCGCCGCCTTCGATGGCGTGGTCGATGGCGGGCACGGGCCGGTCCTGCGATTCGTACCAGCCCGAGGCCGCGAGATGCAGCCGCTCGATCTCGCCGGGGTGCTCCCGCGCCAGCTGCGCGCGCAAGAAGTCGGCGAACAGGCTGTGATAGCGCCACGCGCGGCCGTCGCCGCTCACGGGCGTCAGAAAAAGATTGGCCGCGGCCAACTGCTCCAGGATGGCCGCGCAGTCGATGCGCGGGTTGAGCGCCTGGCACACCGAGGCGTCGAGCTGGCGCAGGATGCTGGTGCGCAAGAGGAAGTCGCGAATCTCCCTGGGCTGGTGCGCGAGCACGTCTTCGGCCAGGTACTCGGCCACGGCGCGGTCGGAGCCCGAGAAGCGCTCGACGAAGCCGGTCTCGGTGCCGTGCCGTTCCAGCGCCATCGACGCGAGCCAGATGGCGGCCACCCAGCCTTCGGTCTTGCGGTGCAGCTGCGAGAGCAGGTCGGCCGGCAGCGTCTGCAGAGCTTGCAGGCCTTGCGATGCCTGCGATGCATGGGCCTGCCGCAGGCCGAAGAACGCGCTGGTTTCTTCCAGCGTGAAGCGCAGGCGGTCGGTGTCGATCTCCATCAGCTGGCCGCGTGCGCGCAGCCGCCCGAGGCCCAGGTCGGGCAGGCTGCGCGAGCCGATCACGATCTGCCCGCGGCGCGGCAGCTGCTCGACGATCTCGCGCACGAGGCCCAGCACGGCGGGCTCCTGCACCACCTCGAAGTCGTCCAGGAACAGGGTGAAGGGCGCGTCGTGCGCGGCCAGCGCGGCCACGGCGTCGAAGGGGCCGTTGGTGCGGGGCTCTTCCACGCCCAGGCGCTGCACGGCCTCGGCCAGGCAATTGAGAAAGCGCGAGACGTCGTTGTCGGCGCGGTCCAGCGTGAGCCATGCGGTGGCGGTGCCCTGCGCCTCCATGCGCTCGCGGATCTGCGCCATGGCGGTGGTCTTGCCGAAGCCGGCTGGCGCGCGCACGAGCACCAGCTTCACGCTGGCCGCGGCAATCTCTTGGCCGATGGTGGTGCGCGGCACCTGCGTGGCCACGAACGCCGGCGGGTTCAGCTTGGTTTCCAGAATCCGGGGAGAGGGCGGTGAAGAAGCAGGAGAAGGCATCGCAAACGGGGGAGTGAGCGCCTTGAAATTCCGTCGCTTCCGACGATTCCGGCAGGCGATTCTGCGGCCTAAAGTGGCTTCAGACAATCAATCCGGGGACAAGCCAAGATGCAACTCGATGCCAGTATTTCCGCCGTCGTCACCGGCGGCGCCTCCGGCCTGGGGGCCGCCACCGCGCGCCGCCTGGCCAGCCACGGCGTGAAGGTCGCGCTGTTCGACCTCAACGCGGAGCAGGGCGAAGCGCTCGCCAGGGAACTGGGCGGCGTGTTCTGCAAGGTCGACGTCACCTCCGAGGAGCAGGTCGACGCCGCCTTCGCCAAGGCCCGCGCGGCGCACGGGCAGGAGCGGGTGCTGGTCAACTGCGCGGGCACCGGCAATGCGGTCAAGACCGCGAGCCGCGACAAGACGACAGGGGAGATCAAGCACTTTCCGCTCGCCAACTTCGACCGCATCATCCAGATCAACCTCGTGGGCACCTTCCGCTGCATCGCCAAGTCGGCGGCCGGCATGCTCGCGCTCGACATGCTGCAGGACGGCGAGCGCGGCGCCATCGTCAACACCGCCTCGGTGGCCGCGCAGGACGGGCAGATGGGGCAGGCGGCCTACACCGCGTCGAAGGCCGGCATCGTCGGCATGACGCTGCCCATTGCGCGCGACCTGATGAGCGAAGGCATCCGCGTGAACACGATCCTGCCGGGCATCTTCGACACGCCGCTTTTGCAGGGCGCACCGGACAACGTGAAGGCGGCGCTCGCGGCGTCGGTGCCGTTCCCCAAGCGCCTGGGCAATCCGGCGGAGTACGCGACGCTGGCCGAGCTGATGATCACCAACGGCTATTTCAACGGCGAGAGCGTGCGGCTGGACGGCGCCATCCGCATGGCGCCGCGGTAGGACAATCCCCCAAAAACCAACTGGAGACCCCGTATGCCCGAAGCCTATATCGTCGCCGCCGCCCGCACCGCAGGCGGCCGCCGCAACGGACGCCTGTCCGGCTGGCACCCTGCCGACCTCGCCGCGCAGGTGCTCAACGCGCTGGTCGAGCGCACCGACGTCGATCCCGCGCTGGTCGAGGACGTCATCATGGGCTGCGTCGGCCAGGTCGGCGAGCAGGCCTCGAACATCGCGCGCAACGCGGTGCTGGCCTCGCGGCTGCCCGAGTCGGTGCCGGCCACCTCGGTCGACCGGCAGTGCGGCTCGTCGCAGCAGGCGCTGCACTTCGCGGCGCAGGCCGTGATGTCGGGCAGCATGGACATCGTGATCGCCGCCGGCGTCGAGAGCATGACGCGCGTCCCCATGGGCACGCCGAACATCCTGCCGATGAAGAACGGCCTGGGCTTCTACGTGAGCCCGCTCATGCAGAAGCGCTACCCCGACATCCAGTTCAGCCAGTTCACCGGCGCCGAGATGATCGCGAAGAACTACGGCATCGAGAAAGCCGAACTCGATGCCTACGCGCTGCGCAGCCACCGCAACGCCATCGCGGCGACGAAAGCGGGCCTGTTCGATGCCGAGATCGTGCCCGTGGCCGCGCGCCTGAACGACGGCGCCGAGCCGGGTGACATGCACACCACCGACGAAGGCATCCGCTACGACGCCACGCTGGAGAGCATCGCGGGCGTGAAACTCATCGCCGAAGGCGGCCGCTGCAGCGCAGCGACCGCGAGCCAGATCTGCGACGGCGCGAGCGGCGTGATGGTGGTGAACGAGCGCGGGCTCAAGGCGCTGGGCGTGAAGCCGCTCGCGCGCATCCACCACATGAGCGTGATGGGGCACGACCCGGTGATCATGCTGGAGGCGCCGCTGCCCGCCACGCAGCGCGCCTTGAAGAAGGCCGGCATGAAGATCGAGGACATCGACCTGTACGAAGTCAACGAAGCCTTCGCGCCGGTGCCGCTGGCCTGGCTGCAGGCGTTGGGTGCGGACCCGGAGCGCCTGAACGTCAACGGCGGCGCGATCGCGCTGGGCCATCCGCTGGGCGCCTCGGGCACCAAGCTGATGACCACGCTGGTCCACGCGCTCGCGCAGCGCGGCAAGCGCTACGGGCTGCAGACGATGTGCGAAGGCGGCGGCATGGCGAACGTGACGATCATCGAGCGGCTCTGAGGGCGCGCGCGGGACTGCTCGATCAGCCCACGGACCAGTCGCAGCGCAGCTTGTGGCGGGCGCCGCGGTAGGTGAGGGCGCCTGTGCCTGCGGAGATCCACAGCGTGGCCTTCACCTCCGGCCGCTCCAGGCTCGCGCCGCTCGCGCGCATGAGCTTGCGTCGGTAATCGACGAACCTCTGCTGCAAGACGAATCGCTCGCCCGCGTGCTGCGAATCGTCGGTGCGCGCGATGACGAGCGCCGTCAATCGGCCGGTCGAAAGGCTGGACTGGATCTCCACCGTGTAGGCGGGGCCTTCGCACAGCATGCTGCCGGTCGCGAAGGCGGGCGAGGCGCACGACAGCCATGCGCCGGCGACCAGCAGAGCGCGTCGCAGCCGGGGGTGGGTCTTGTGGCTCACGGTCATCTTCTCGTGGTTCATCGAGCGGCCCTGGGACCGGGCGCGCGCGCATTGTCCAGAATCCGCGCCGCGTCCTGCGTCGGCGGCAGGCCGAACGCGCGGGTGTACTCGCGGCTGAACTGCGTCGGGCTCTGGTAGCCCACGTCGAGCGCGGCGCTCGTGACGTTCCTGCCGCCTGCGATGAGCAGCATGCGCGCCTGCAACAGGCGAATGCGTTTCTGGAACTGCAGCGGGCTCAGCGCGGTCACCGTCTTGAAGTGGCGGTGGAAGGCGGACGGGCTCATCGCCGCTTTCCGGGCCAGCGTGTCGATGCGCAACGGCTTGGCGAAGTCGCGCCGAATCCACTGGATGGCCAGACCGATGCGCGCGAGCGCGGTGTCGGGGTTCGCGATGTCGCGCAGCATCCAGCCGTGCGGACCTTGCAGCACCCTGTAGAGAATCTCGCGCTCGTAAGCCGGTGCCAGCGCGGGGATGTCGTCCGGCCGGGTCATGAGCCGCAGCATGCGGACCCAGGCATCCATCAATTCGCCCGACACGGCGGCCACGGAGAAGCCGGCCTGGTGTTCGGCTGCATCGGCAGGTTTGGGCAGGTCGATCAGCAACGCGGAAACCACGGCCGGATCGAGCGTGAGGCTGACGGCGAGATACGGCTCGCCGTCGGCCGATGGCCGTACCGTGCCTACTGCGGGCAAGTCGATGGACATCACGAAATAGGTCGCGGGGTCGTAGTGCAGCGTGCGGTCTCCCACCGTCATCGACTTGCTGCCCTGCAGGATGAGATTGACCATCGGGTCGTAGACTGCGGCCAGCTGGTGTTCTGGGATTGCGCCCTTGACCATGGCCACGCGCGGGATGCCGGTCTCGGTGCGCCGGTTGGCGGCGCTCGCCGCGAGCGCGCGCAGTTCGTTCAGCTGATCGTTCATTGCCCCGCATCTAACCGCAGTGCCGTGCATTGCACAAGCCATCGGACCGGCCATCGAGTAGGAATAGGCAGGCATGCGGCAAGAACGGGCATGCCGGATTCGAGGTCGATCGATATCGTCGATGCATACCTCAACACACGAAAGAAAGACATGAACGTCATCGTCATCACCGGCGGCAGCCGGGGCATCGGAGCCGCCACGGCAGTCGAATGCGCACGGCGCGGGATGGGCGTCATCCTCACGTACAAGAGCAATCCTGCGGCCGCCGATGCCGTGGTCCGCCGCATCGATGCCGCGGGCGGCAAGGCCGTAGCGCTGGCGCTCGACGTGGCCGATGCGGAAAGCTTCGGCGCGTTCAGGGGCACCGTGCAGCGCACGCTGGAAACAACGTGGGGCGCCACGACGCTGCAGGGCCTGGTCAACAACGCGGGCTACGGGCTCTACAACCCGATCGAGACCGTCACGCCCGCGGAGTTCGACGGCCTCATGAACGTCCACCTCAAGGGGCCGTTCTTTCTCACGCAGGCATTGCTGCCGCTGATGGCGGAGGGCGCGAGCATCGTGAACCTCACGAGCGCCACGACGCGCGTGGCCACCGCGGGCGTGGCACCTTACGCGGCGTTCAAGGGCGGGCTCGAAGTGCTGACGCGCTACATGGCCAAGGAGTTCGGCGAGCGGCGCATCCGCGCCAATGCCGTGTCTCCCGGCGCGATACGCACCGAGCTGGGCGGCGGATTGACCAGCGAGTTCGAGGCCCTGCTCGCATCGCAGACCGCGCTCGGCCGCGTCGGCGAGCCGGAGGAAGTGGGCCGGGTCATCGCCCACCTGCTGTCCGGCGAGAGCGGCTGGGTCAATGCGCAGTCGATCGAAGTCACGGGCGGCTACGCTGTCTGAACCCAAGGAGTGCCACGATGCTCGACCATGTCTTCCTGTCGGTGAGCGACCTGCGCCGCTCGATCGATTTCTACACCGCCGCCCTCATCCCGCTGGGCATCACGACGCGCCTGGACTACGACGGCAAGGACGGCCCGCCGCGCCACCCAGACCTCAAGGGCTTCGGCGCGAACGGACGCGTCTTCTTCTGGCTGCGCGAGGGCGTGGTGGAGGGGCGCTCTGCACATGTAGGTTTCGTGGCGGCGGGCACGCAAGAGGTCGATGCAGCCTACGCCGCCGCCATGGCGGCGGGTGCCACGGACAACGGCGCGCCGGGCGCACGGCTGCACTACGACCCGCGCTACTACGCGGCCAACGTGCTGGACCCGGACGGCTACAGCCTGGAGTTCGTCTACAAGAGCTGGCAGCACCCGCAGTGATGCAGCCTCCGCGGGAGGCATTGCTTCATCAGGCCTGCCAGGCCTTCAGCGCGGCCCGCAGGCACTCCTCGAAGCCGCGCTCGACACGCGATGGATTGACCGACTCGATGCCCAGCGCCTCGTGCGTGACGCCGTGCTCGCCCGAGCGCTGGTCGTAGGAAGACACGTGGTGCACCTGCCGTGTCGCCGCGAAGGCGCGCAGCGTGAAGACCGACTCCCGCGAAGCCAGGTCCGCCAGCCTTGCACCGGCGACCGGCGAGAAGCGCACCGAGATGTAGGGCTTGTAGGGGCTGGCCAGGTCGTCGTCGACGATCGCATCGTGCCGCGAGGCGACGAGGTCCGCGACGAACGCCTCGAGCAGCGGCCTCGCGTTCGCCTCGACCAGGGCCTTGAACTCCGAAAGAAACGCGTCGCGCGCGACCTGCGTGTTGATGGCGGCGGCCGCCTTGCTGGCCGCGCGCGCGGCGACCTCGGCCTTGTGTTCTTCGATTGCTTTTTTGACCAGCGACATGGGGTGCTTCAGGTTCTGCGTTCGCGTTCGCCCGAGGCATCGAATGCTCGGTTCAGGGGATCGGGGATGGTGGGAGCCCAAGTGATTCCATTCGGAAAAATCGGGCGCGGCGACTGTAATGGGGCGACCGGGCCGGCCCCTGCGTAAAGGCAAAAAGTATCGTCTTGCGATACCGAAGGTAGCAGTCAGACGCGCGGTTCGAGGGGCTTGCGCGCAAGATGGATCGCGACGATGCCGAGCGACAGCCGCTCGAACGAGACGTCTGTGAACCCCATCTCCTGGAGCTCGGCGGCAAGTCCTTCGGGTGCGATGCCCGAGTGCTGGTGGTCCGCCGCAAAGGCGCGTTGGGCGCGGATCCTGCCGCGGGGTCATGTCTCGCCCGTGGGCCGACCGTCCTTACCTGATGCGCACCCCGCTCGCCAGCACGATCCCCGGCACGACCAGCATCAACGCCAGCACCACCGCCGCCGTGATGGGCTCGCCCATGAGGAAGGCCGCGCCGAGCGTGGTCAGTACCGGCACGGCGGCCGCAGACAGCGAGGCGCGCGCTGCGCCCAGGTGCGAGATGGCCACTGCGTAGACCACCAGGCCGAGCACGCCGGCGACCACGCCTTGCCCCGCGGCCTGCAGCGCCACATCCGGCCAGGGCGCGCCGAGCAGCCGCGGGATGCCGGTGAACCACAGCAGCGGCAGCAGCAGCAGCGTCGACCAGCCGTTGACGAAGGCGGCACCTTGCCATGGTGTCAGGCCGCAGTGTCCGAAGGCGAGCGAGTAGACGGCCCACAGCATCGCGGCCGCGAGAAAGAGCAGGTCGCCTTGCCAGCTCAGCGAGCCCGGCCGGAAGCTGCCGACCGCGAAGAGCGCCATGCCGAGGGCGATGCAGCAGAGTCCGGTCAACCGGAGGCCTTGCACCCTCTCTTTCTTGTGGATGCGCGCGCCGATGGCCGTGAAGAGCGGCAGGCTGCCGGCCATGAAGATGCCCATGTGGCTGGCCGGCGCCCACTGCGCGCCGGCGAGCACCAGCAACCCGAAGGGCAGTCCGCCGCCGATGACCAGCAGCACGAGCGCGATGCGCGGCGCCTTGGACAGGCCTCGAGGCTTGCCGAACAGCAGGGGGCAGAGCAGCACCGCCGGAATGCCGTAGCGCAGCAGCGCGATGTCCAGCGGGCCGAGCGTGGTGGTGACGCCATGGCGCGAGATGAGTTGCCATGCGCTGCCTACGAGCGCCGCGGCCAGTGCGGCGAAGAGGCCGATGGGAAGGTTGCGGTCCATCGCACGAGTCTCGCGACGGCCCGGCGCGAAAGCTATCAGATTCGTGCGCCCGGGCGCAGCGTGCGGCGGGCCTCGCCCAGCGTGACGCCGACTTCCTGTTTGAACACCGCACCCAGGTGGCTCTGGCTGCAATAGCCCAGATCGTGCGCGATGCCGGCGAGGTCGCGGTCGCCATCGACAAGGCGTTCGAGGGCTGCTGCCAGGCGCAGATGCTGGCGGTACTGGTGCAGGCTGAGGCCGGTCTGCTTCCTGAAGCTGCGCGCCATGTGGAACGGCGAGCGCGAGACTGCATCGGCGATTTCGTGCAGCGACAGGCCTGCATGCCGGTCGGCGGTTTCCGCCAGCAGTCGCCGCGCGCTGGCGACGGGGCCTGTCAGCGGCGCGAGTCGTCGCGCGACATGCAGTTCGTCGACCAGCGAAACGATGGACGATGCGTCCTCGCTGCCCGATAGCAACTGCTGCTGCGCGGCATGGACGCGATAGAGCGATCTCGGCGAGAGCAAACAGAAGGCCGGCTCCGGATGCCCGGAGACCCGTTGATGCCGGCTGACGACCACGCTGCGTCGCGTGGCCTGCGCGCCCGGCCGCAGCTGGTAGACCGCCGCATCGCCGGAGCTGACGGCGGTCAGTCCATCCACCTGCCAGGTGTTGGTGCCGAAGCGCAGATCCAGCATCGCGCGGCCGATCGGAAAGACGATGCGCTGCGACGCCATGACGTAGGGCGCACTCCATTCATGGCCGTGCGCATGGGAGCGAACGTGCGCCACCTCGAACTCGCGTCCGGTGTAGAGGAGGGTGCGTTCCTGGGGCATGGCGTGGGTGCGAAGTCGCGAGCGGCAGTGTCACGCAAACGGGTAGGGCCCGTCCAGCTTTCCGATATGGCTCACATGGCTCACCATGCCTTCTGCCTCGTCCCACAGATGCAGCATGCAACCCGGTCGCCCCAGGTAGGACGCGGGCGCCGCATCGGCCGCCAGCTGCAGCGCGATCTCGGTCGTGCTGCTCGGGCACGAACAGACGACGGTGCCCGCCCAGCGTTTGAGCATCGTGCGGTGCACGTGTCCGCAGAGCACGAGTTCGATGTTGCCGGCGCTTCGCACGATGGCTTCGAGCGGCGCGGTGTCGATGTACCGGTAGCTGTCCATGTACGGAATGCCGCTCGCGAAAGGCGGGTGGTGCAGCATCAGCAGCGTGGGCTTCCCGCGGTCGGCTTCGAGCGTGCGCTGCAGCCACGCGAGGCCCTCGGCGTCGACGTGTCCGTGATGGAGCCCGGGAACGCACGAGTCGAGCGCGACGATGCGCACCGGGTGCGCGTCGATGCAGTAGTGCAGCGCGCCCGTGGTGGGCAGGTAGGCGTGGTCCGCGAAGGCGGTGCGGAAATTCTCGCGATGGTCGTGGTTGCCGGGAATGACGAGGTAAGGAATCGAGAGCTTTGCGAGCAGACGGCGGGCTTGCGCGTATTCCTCGGGGCGGCCCTCATCGACGAGGTCGCCGGTCAGCAGCACCAGGTCGGGTCGCCGGTCGAGCGCGTGCAGGTGCGCGATGGCCTCTTCGAGCATCCGGTTCGAATCGACCACGCCCTGGTACAGCTGGCCGGCGGGGCGGACATGGGGGTCGGAGATCTGGGCGATGAGCATGGGACGGAGTTTCGTGGTTTCTCCAACCAAGCAGGATTCGTTCCCCCTACCGATGTCTTGCCGATCAGATGCCGATGAATTCGGCCACCTCGCCCAGCGGTGCGCGCTCGGTGATCAGCGCATCGATCGCCTTGCTCCGGTCCGCATACCCGATGGCCATGCCCGTGAACAGCATCCGCTCGGGCGGCAGTTCGATGAACTGTCCGATGGTCTGCGGATAGATCGCCCAGCATTCCTGCGGGCAGCTGTCCAGGCCTTCGGCACGCAGCAGCAGCATCACGCTCTGCAGCACCATGCCCAGGTCGGACCACTGCGGCGGACCCATGCGGCGGTCCACCGTACAGAACAGCGCGAGCGGCGCGCCGAAGAACTGGTAGTTGCGCGCGAACCATGCGCGCCGCGCGGCCTTGTCCTCGCGCGGGATTCCCAGGCGCGCATACATCGCCTCGCCGACCGCGAAGCGGCGGTCGCGGTAGGGCGCGACGAGCTCGCGCGGGTAGATGTCGTACTCGCTGCCTTCGCCGGTCGGCGCTTCGTGCACGCGGGTGCGCATGAGTGCCTTGAGTTCATCGAGCCGCTCTCCGCCCACCACGTGCAGGTGCCAGGGCTGCAGGTTGCCGCCCGATGGCGCGCGCAATGCTTCCTGCAGCACGCGGCGGATGACGTCGGGCGCGACGGGGCGGTCGAGAAACTCGCGCACCGATCGGCGGCTCGCAACGGCTTCGTACACGTTCATGCTTTGGCTTTCATTCGGGAAGAGAGCGGGAATGGATTCATCTTGAATGAGGCCGATGCTAGGGACAACCCCGGGGTGCTCAATCGTCCGTTCCGACGATGTGGCGTGCAGGGGCTCCTGCCTACGATGCAGCCGGCCGCGGCATGAGATTTCCCCCGGCGCACAGGAGACAAGAACATGTTCGGATTGATGCAAGACCGCCCGCTGTTGATCTCTTCGCTGATCGACCATGCGGCCACCTTCCACCCGCGCGCCGAGATCGTCGGGCGCACGGTGGAGGGGCCTGTTCATCGCACCAACTACGGGGAGGTGCAGCGCCGCTCGAAGCAGGTGGCCAACGCGATGAAGGTGCTGGGCATCGAGCCGGGCGACCGTGTCGGCACGCTCGCATGGAACACGTACCGCCACCTCGCGCTGTACTACGGCGTCTCCGGCTCGGGTGCCGTGCTGCACACGGTGAACCCGCGGCTCTTTCCGGAGCAGATCGACTACATCGTCAACCATGCGGAAGACAAGGTGCTGTTCTTCGACACCACCTTCGCGCCGCTGGTCGAGAAGCTCGCGCCGCACCTGAAGACCGTGCGCGCCTTCATCGCGATGACCGACCGCGCGCACATGCCCGCCATCGACGTGCCCAACCTGCTGTGCTACGACGAACTGGTCGGTGCGCAGAGCGAGCACTTCACCTGGCCCGAGTTCGACGAGCGCACCGCCTCGTCGCTTTGCTACACCTCGGGCACCACGGGCAACCCCAAGGGCGTCTTGTATTCGCACCGCTCCACCGTGCTGCATTCGTTGATGGAGTGCGCGCCCGACACCTTCGGCGTCAACTCGCAGATGACGCTGCTGCTCGCGGTGCCGATGTTCCACGCCAACGCGTGGGGCATGCCGTATGCGGCGGCCATGACCGGCATGAAGCTGGTGATGCCCGGCCCGCACATGGACCCGCAGAGCCTGTACGAGCTGATGCGCGACGAGAAAGTCGGCTTCTCGCAGGCCGTGCCGACCATCTGGCTCATGCTGTTCCAGTACTTCGACGCGCACCCTGAGATCGACACGCACGCCATCGGCTTGAAGCGCATCGGCGTGGGCGGCGCGGCCACGCCGCGCGCCATGATCGAGCGCTTCGAGCGCGACTTCGACGCCGACTTCGTGCAGGGCTGGGGCATGACCGAGACCAGCCCCATCGGCGTGATCGGCAACCTGTTGCCCAAGCACCGCGCGCTATCGAAGCAGGAGCAGACCACGGTGAAGATGAAGCAGGGCCGGGGCGTCTGGGGCGTGGAGATCAAGATCGTCGGCGAGGACGGCCGGCGCCTCGCGCACGACGGCCAGGCCTTCGGCCACCTGCACGTGCGCGGGCCGTGGATCGCGAGCGGCTACTTCAAGGGCGAGGGCGGCAGCGTGCTCGATGCCGAAGGCTTCTTTCCGACGGGCGACGTCGCCACCATCGACGAAGACGGCTATGTGCAACTGGTCGACCGCGCGAAGGACGTCATCAAGTCGGGCGGCGAGTGGATCTCGTCCATCGACCTGGAGAACGCTGCGAGCGCGCACCCGGCCGTGGCGGAGGCCGCGGTCATCGGCATCGCGCATCCGAAGTGGCAGGAGCGGCCGCTGCTCATCGTGGTCAAGCGCGCAGACACGGAGGTCACGGGCGAGGAACTGCTCACTTTTCTTTCGACGCGCGTGGCGAAGTGGTGGCTGCCCGAGGACGTGGCTTTCGTCGACAGCCTGCCGCATACAGCCACCGGCAAGCTGCTGAAGACGAAGCTGCGGGAAATGTTCAAGGGATATGTCGCGGCGAAGTCAGTTTGATGACTTGTTCGATTTTTCTGTGGACAACTCTGTGGGTTGCCGGAGGAGGGCGGGCTTCAAAGCGAGCATTGACGGGGCTTCCCACCACGTTGCCTGTTGAATGAGCAGCCCTCCGGCCGGCAGGGAAACCGTGCGACGCAAACTGGTGCGTCCGCGGCCGGCATAGGGGGAAATCCTCAGCAGATTTCCTGTGCGATGCGCGGCGGTCTTGGGTAACATCGCCGGCGCTTTTTTCGCGCACGGCGATCTTCATGCGTGCCGCTCAGTGCTTGTGCTCGCCGTGCTCGCCGTGCGCGGCGGGCTTGGCTGCTGCGTTGAGTGCGCGCACCGGCGCCTTCACCTCGACGGTTTCGCGCTTGCCGTCCTGGCCTTCGAACACCAGCGTGAGCGGTACCGTGTCGCCTTCCTTCACTTGCTGCTTGAGGTCCAGCAGCATCACGTGATAGCCGCCGGGCCTGAGCTCGACCGTCTTGCCCGCGGGCAGCGCGACCGAGGGCACCTGCCGCATGCGCATCACGCCGTCCTGCATGGCCATCTCGTGCACTTCGCCGACCGGCGTGACGGGCGAGCTGGCCGAGATGAGCTTGGTGTCCTTCGCGGCGCTGATCTGCATGAACGCGCCGGTGGCCTGCTGCTGCGGCACGGTCGCGCGGACCCACGCCTCCTTGACGGTGACCTGCGCGTGGGCGGTGGCCACGAGGAACGAAGCGGCGGAGAGGGCGAGGATGCGTGCGATGGGTGTCATGAGAGGAATCTCCTGGAATGAGTGGGATGGAATGGAATGAAATGAATTGGATCGAGGCTCAGGCGGTCGTCTCGAGAATCCTGCGCAGGTCTTCGGCGCACTCCGGCGCGCCCTGCTCGTGGCGCAGCACCAGCCGGATCTTTCCTTCCGGGTCGTACACATAGCTGAAGGCCGAATGGTCCATCGTGTACGAAGAACCGGTGGGCACTTTCTTGTAGTAGGCCTTGAAGGCCTTGGCCGTCTCGCTGGTCTTTTGCAGGTCGCCGTAGAGCCCGATGAAGCTCGGATCGAAGGCCTGCGTGTAGGCCTTCAGAACCACGGGCGTGTCGCGCTCCGGATCGACGGTGACGAAGATCACCTGCAGGCGCGCGCCGTCGGCGCCGAGCATGTGGCGGATCTCGGCGGCGCGCAGCAGCGCGGTGGGACAGACATCGGGGCATTGCGTGAAGCCGAAGAACAGCATCACGGCCTTGCCCTTGAAGTCGACCACGGTGCGTTCATGACCATCGGGGTCGGTGAGACGGAAATCCTGCGCGTAGTTGGCGCCGGTGATGTCGATGCCGTTGAAGCGCGCGGGCAGTGCCTTGTCGCAAGCGGCGAGCGACAGCGCGGCGAGGCCGCCGCCGGCGATGAGCAGATGCCGTCGTGAAAATTCTGGAGGTCGTCGTGTCGTGTGCATGAAAGCTCTCTCTGGCGCGCCCGCGCGAACGCGGACGCATGAATGGCTGGAATGCGCGATGCGGCAGCCGCCATCGAGGCGGCATCACATGCGCAGGAACCGGAGGCGAATCAGGAGAGCGAGGGCGGCCCGCGCGCCGGCGGTGGCGCTGCGGTGAGGGCGGCGATGTGCGAATGCGCGCGTGGCGCGGCCGCATGGACCGCAGGGGCGACCGAGGGCGGCGAGACGTCGCGCGTTGCGGGCGGTGCGCCGCCGAGCATGCACAGGGGGCAGTCGAGGTGGCCGGTGCCCAGTTCGTGCGCGCCGTCGTCGGTGTGCACGATGGCCTTGACCGAACCGCTGGCCGAGCAGACCAGTTCCATCGACACCGGATGCACCATCGGCGAGGCGATGGCCGCGCCAAGCGAGAGCGCGAACCACAGCAAGGCCCATCGGATCAGCGGCACGCCCGGACGCCGCAAGACCGCAGGGGCTGCGTGCCTGTTCGGTGGTGCGTGCAAGGGCGTGGGCATCGCCGGCGATTATCGGCGACGTGCGCGGCAGGGCATCTGCCTGCACTTCGCGAGGCATGAGGGCTTTGCTTATGCTCGCCGGCATGCATCAACTTCGAATCTCCACCGCGATCGAGGACCTGGACGTGGCGCTCATCCATCGCTTCCTGTCGGAAGAGTCGGCGTGGGCGCGGGAGATCCCGATCGAGACCGTGCGCACGTCCATCCGCAATTCGCTGAACTTCGGCGGCTTCCTCGGCGATTCGCAGGTGGCGTTCGCGAGGGTCGTCTCCGACCACGCGACGTTCGCCTACCTCGTCGATGTGTTCGTGCTGAAGGCGCATCGCGGCAACGGGTACAGCGCGGCGCTGGTCGCGGCGGTCATGGCCCACCCGCAGCTGCAGGGGCTGCGGCGCTTCATGCTGGCGACCGGCGACGCGCACGGGCTCTATGCGAAGTTCGGCTTCACGCCGCCGTCGCGGCCGCAGACGTTGATGGAGAAGTACGTGCCGGATGTCTACGCGCGCGTGCCCTGAACGTGGCAGAGCCTGAAGCAGCAGGGGCTGTAGCGCCTTCGTCACTCGCATCGCGGTAGGCCGCGCGCAAGAAGTTCGACGCCCCGCATCTCTGGTCAAGAATCCTGACAGCCGCGGGCCTGGCGATGTGGTCACAATGCCGGCATGCCCAATATTGCATCCATCCTCAAAGCCGAGATCTCACGCGTTGCCAGGAAAGAAGTTCGCGCGGAAATCGACATCCTCAAGAAAGCCTCCGCGCACCATCGCGCCTCGATTGCCGCATTGCGCCGGCAGGTGAGTGCATTGGAGAAGGAACTGCGACGCGCCGCCAAGGGGTCCACGCGGCGTGTGCCCGTCGATGATGCCGATGGCGCGGACGAGTCGGGCCCGAAGCGGCGATTCAGCGCGACGCGCCTGGCTTCGCACCGCGGCAAGCTCGGTCTCTCGGCCGCGTCATACGGAAAACTCGTGGGTGTGTCGGGTCAGACGATCTACCACTGGGAGCAGGGCAAGGCCCGGCCGCGTGCGGCGCAGTTGCAAAGGCTTGCCGCTGCGAGAGACCTGAGCAAGCAGGAAGTGGCTGAGCGGTTGGGCGCCGAATAGACGCATCGACCGCGGGCTGGCTGCCTATCGCTCTACCAAGGTTTTCACCAAGGCTTCCACCAAGGCCGCGCGGGTTGCCAGTCGGCCAGCGGACGGGTGTCCAGGTCATGGTTCGCAATCGGCGCTTCGCCGCGTAACCGCCGTACCTCCACCTCGAGCGCATGGGCGATGCCTCGCGCCTCCCGATCGCCTCGAAGCGCGCGCCGTCGCCACTCGGCCGCCTGGGCTGCCAAGCCGTGTAGGTCCGGGTTTTCCATTTCGAGCATGGGATGGATTTTTCATTTCCTCTTGCGAACGCCTGTAGGCAAAAGGAGTAAGCCTCTGTACGAACAGATACAGATCGCTTTGCGCCGGCATCGGCCGCCGCTCGAATGCCGAGCGCGGTTGGCAGGATCTACGGTTTCTCGGTCCTTGTGATGCACCGTGGATGTTCGTAGGCTCACGGTTTCGAAAAGGAAGAAAACCATGAGCACCAACACGGTCAGACTGCATCGCGTCCTCGCCGCAAAGCCCGAAAAGATCTATCGCGCATTTCTCGATGCCGACGCCAAGGCGCGCTGGCTGCCGCCGAACGGCTTCACCGGCAGGGTCCACGAGATGGACGCCAGGGTGGGCGGCAAGTACAAGATGTCGTTCACCAACTTCACCACGGGCAAGAGCCACTCGTTCGGTGGTGAATACGTCGAGCTCGTGCCGAATCAACTGCTGCGCTACACCGACGTTTTCGACGATCCCAACCTGCCCGGGAAAATCCAGGTGACCGTCACGTTGAAGCAGGTGTCGGTCGGCACCGAACTGAGCATCGTCCAGGAAGGGCTGCCCGAGGTGATTCCCGTGGAAGCCTGCTACCTCGGCTGGCAGGAGTCGCTGCGCAACCTGGCCAGGCTGGTCGAGCCGGAGATCAACGAGTAGCAGTCGTCGGAGGCGGCGGTCTCAGAGCGCAAGCAGCCATCCGGTGACTGCAGCCAACGCGACGACCAGCACCGGCGACAGGCGCGCGTAGACCAACAGCCCGAATGCCGCCAGTGCCAATCCGAAATCGGCGGGCGAGTGGATGGCGCTCGTCCACACCGGATCGTAGAGCGCCGCCAGCAGGACGCCGACGACCGCGGCATTGACGCCGGCCATCGCGCGCTGCACGCCGCCGCGTTGGCGTAGGGTCTCCCAGAAAGGCAGTGCGCCGATCACCAGCAACGCGGCCGGAAGAAAGATGGCCAGCAGCAACGCCAGGCCGCCCAGCCAGCCGCCGAACGGGCCGGACATGACGGCGCCAAGGAAGGCCGCGAATGTGAACAAAGGGCCCGGCACCGCCTGGGCGGCGCCGTAGCCCGCCAGGAAGACATCGTTGGAGACCAGGCCGCCGGGCACCACGCCGGCTTGCAGCAGGGGAAGCACGACGTGCCCGCCGCCGAAGACCAGGGCGCCTGCCTTGTAGAACCCGGCGGCGACGGACAGCGCCGGTGAATGCATCGCCGCGGCCAGCAACGGCAATGCTGCGAGCAGAACGACGAAGAGGCCCAGCAGGGCCGCGCCGGTCGCCTTGCTCACGCCGTAGTCGCGGTGCTGTGCGGCGGGGAGGTGGCCGAGTTTCAGCGCCCACCGCCCCACCAGGCCGCCGGCGGCGATGGCTGCGATCTGTCCCATCGCCGTGGGAACCGCGAGCACCAGCAGGGCGGTGGCGATGGCCACGCCTGCACGCAGGCGATCGGGGCACAAGGACCTGGCCATGCCCCATACCGCCTGAGCGACGACGGCAACCGCGACCACCTTCAAGCCATGGACGGCGCCCGATTCGGAGAGGGCGGCCCATCGCGTGACACCGGCCGCAAAGAGGATGAGCGCTGCCGCCGAAGGCAGCGTGAAGCCGATCCACGCCGCCGTCGCGCCACCCCAGCCCGCGCGCCCGAGGCCCAGCGCGATGCCGACCTGGCTGCTCGCGGGGCCGGGCAGGAACTGGCACAGCGCGACCAGGTCCGAATAGCTCTTGTCGTCCAGCCATCCGCGGCGCTCGACGAACTCCGCGCGGAAGTAGCCGAGGTGCGCGACCGGTCCGCCGAAAGACGTGAGGCCGAGCTTGAGGAATGCGAGGAAGACTTCGAGCACCGTGCCGCGTGAACGGTGTTCCGGTTCGGGTTGCTGCGGCAGGTTCATGAGGGCGGGGTCTTGGGCAAGACCAGACGAAAAAAAGCCCTAAGTAGTTGATCTACCTAGGGCTTTTGACTTTAGCGGAGAACCGCTGCAGCAGTGTTGGTGGCTCTTCACGGATTCGAACCGCGGACCTGTGGATTATGATTCCATCGCTCTAACCGACTGAGCTAAAGAGCCGTTTCAGCGTTTTGCGCTGAGCCCAAAATTATAGCCCAGTCCGCCGGCCCCTTTCAACCACCCGCCGGCAGCTTGCCCAATTCTTCCGATACCAGCCGCACGATCAGCCGGTCCAGCGTCTGGACCGAGTAGTTCGCCACGTCGTGCCGGGTCTGCGAGCCCGGTCCGCTCGCGGGGTTCGCGCCCTCCTTGTAGGTCAGGAAAACAAAGCGCCCGCCCGTGTACTGGGCGATCTGGCGCTGGATGTATTCGCCCTGCTTGTCCAGCCCCGAGGCGCCCACGCTGAACACCTTGATGCCCTTGCCCAGTGCCGCGACCATGCTGTCGTCGTACTGCGGGCCGCCGTAGTCCAGGTGCGGCGGCGCATCTGCCAGCAGCACGACCAGGCGGGTGGTGCCGGTGCCGCGCCAGCTCAGCTGGTGGACGGTTTCGGCCAGCGCCTCGTTCATCGCCTCGGGGTAGTCGCCGCCGCCCGCGGCCTGCAGCCCATTGAGCACGCCCTGGAAAGCATCGAGGTTGTCGGTGAAATCGTGGCGCCGCACGACGAAGTCGTCGGTGACGTCGCGATAGGCCACCAACCCGAAGCAGGTGTCGGGGCGGCTCGGCAGCCGCGCCACCTCGTCGGCGATGGCGCGCAGCGTGGTCTTGAGCTTGGCGATCTCGTCGGCCATCGAGCCGGTGGCGTCGATGAGAAAGACCAGGTCGAGCTGCGCGCGCGCAGGCGCGGCGCCCGGCTTGTCGATCACCACGTCGACCGCGCTTTTCTGGCCGCGCTGCAGGAAGGCGGTGCCCTGCCGGCCGTTCTTGCGGACCGTGACCTCGTACATCTGGCTGTGCGTCCTGTCGAAGGCGAGCGGATGCAGCCAGGCGCGCCCGCCCGCATCGGTGCGCGCCCACATGGCGGCGCCGCTGGGCGCCTGCACCGCCACTTCGGCATCGGGCACCACGGCGCCGCGCGCGTCGCGCACCTGGAGCAGGTAGCGCGTGCTGACGTCGCGCTCGCGGTGGGCCACCCGGGTGCGGCCGCGGAAGTTCAGGTATTCGTTGAAGTCGGCGTTGTCGTCGACCATGCCGGCGGTGACGGGCTCGTTGGCCGGGCGTCCGGCCTGGGCGGGTTGGGCGATGCTCGCGCGCGGGGTCGGCGATACAGGCACGGGCGTTGCGGCGATGGCTGCCGGCACAGATGCGGCAACAGGAGGCATGGCCGCGCTCAACTCGCGGGCGCTCGAGCCGTAGGCCTTCTTCTCGGCGGCCGCGGCCGGTTCCGCCTTGCGCAGTGCCTCGGGCGGTGCGGCGTCCAGGCGCCCCATCGTCGGCGCAGGGGTGGGCCTGGGTCTTTCGAGCTGCGCGTTCCGCACGCCCGGGGTCTCGTGGGTTTGCACCGGCCGCGCGCAATGGGTGGCCGAGGGCGCCTGGAAGTTCGGCTCGGTCTGCGAGACCTGCAGGGCCGGTTGGGGCCAGCGCGCGTTGGCGCCGATGGCCGGGATCTCGGTCGCGCCGCTGGCGCTCCACAGGAACTGCGCGCACAGCAGCACGACCAGCGGGCGGCGAAAACGGGGAGCGAAGGGCTGGGCCATGGAAAGACTCCGGGTTGTGGGATCGAGGCTGATACGGCCGGCCCTCGGCCCCGGGGTTAAGCCGTGTGACTTTTTTTATGAGCGCGAACCCCGATGCCGTCCGCCGCCCGTACAAGCTCAGGTGAAAATCCGCCGATGTCTGCGCTCCCACGCGCCCCTTCCGCCAAAGCCGCCACCGAGCGCGACGCCATACCCGACGATCAGTTGATGCTGGCCTACGCCCACGGTGACGCCGCCGCGTTCGACGTGCTCTATGCGCGCCACGAGGGCGGGCTGTTCCGCTTCGTCAAGCGCCTCCTGGGCGCGCGGCTCGTGGCGCAGGCCGACGAGGTGTTCCAGGACACCTGGGTGCGGATCATCTCGGCGCGCGAGAGCTTCTCGCCGCAGGGCGCCACCTGGCGCACCTGGGCCTTCACGATCGCGCACAACCTGGCCATGGACCGCCTGCGCGTGAGCGGGCGCGAGGTGGCGCTCGACACGCACACGGACGACGACGGCGATGCCGTGCCCACGCTCGACCGCGGCGTGCGCGGCGCGGTCGATGCCGCGGCGCATCCGTCGGCCGAGGAGCTCGCCTTCTGGCGCGCCGCCGGCCGGCGCCTCCTGGCCTGCCTCGATGAATTGCCGGCCGACCAGCGCGCCGCATTCCTGCTGCACCACGAAGACGGCCTGACCGTCGAGGCGCTGGCGGCGAGCCTGGAGATCGGTTTCGAGACCGTGCGCAGCCGCCTGCGCTACGGGCTGCAGAAGCTGCGCGGCTGCATGGAACGCTACCTGTCGGTGCTGGAGCAACGCGCATGAGCAACGACATCGACCTCCCCGGCAACAGCGACGGCGACCTGCGCGACCCGGCGCTGCGCCGCGCGCTCGACCATGCGCCCGATCGCGATGCAACGCCCGATCCGCGCACGCGCGATGCGATCCGCAAGATGGCGCACAACCTGGCCGCCGCGCCCGCAGCGGCGCCGGCATCCGCCGCCAACAGCGCGAGCGCCGCGCCCTGGTGGCGCCGGCTGTTCGGCGGCGGCGACGCGCGCGCGCGCATGCCCTGGAATGCGGCCTTCGCCACCGTGCTCGTGGCCGGCTTCGTGACCGTGCTGTGGCATCGCGAGCCGATTCCCGATGCGAGGCTCGATGGCGAGGCAAAGGTCGCGAGTGCGCCGGCACCGGCACCGGCCGCCGCGCCGACGCCGCCCGCAGCGGAGTCGGCACCGCAGGCGTCCAGCCCTGCAATCGTCGCGCAGCAAACACCGGCGGCAGAAGCACCTGCGGCCCCGGCGCGAGATGCGGCCAAGGAAGCACCGGACCGCGCGGCGGTGGATGCCGTCCGCAAGCCGGCGCCGGCGGCCGCGCGCAAGCAGGTCGAGGCGGCACCTGCGCCAGGGGCGAACGCTGCGCCTCCCGAGCCAGTGCCGGCGCCTGCCCCGTCCGAAGCGCGATCGGCTGCGGTGCCTGTTTCTCCGCCGCCTGCCATCGCCGCACCGGCACCTCCACCCGCGCCCGCTGCCGCACCCGCACCCGCGGCAGCGCCTCCACCGGCACTCGCGGCGCAAGCGCCGGGCGTCGCCGAGTCCTCCGCACGCGTGCGTCAAAAGAGCGAAAGCGTGCAGGACGAAAGAGAGCAAGACAGGCGCAGTGCATATGCCGCGCCATCCGCGCCATCCGCGCCATCGGTGGCCCCTGCTCCCATCGCCGTGCCCGAAAGGACGCCGCCTGCGGTGGCCTCTGCGCCGGCCGCGCCGCCAGCACCTGGCGCACCGGCGCCCTCGCATCGGGAACTGTCGGAGAACGCATCCGGCGCCGTTGCGCGGGGAGGCAGTCCGAGTGCCGACGTCTCGGGCGCGCTGCGCGATACGGCCCCCCCACGTGCCGCCGCCGCCAAGGCCGCAAGGTCGCCGGCGGGCGTGTCGCGGTTCTCCGCGCTGGACCGCTGGACGTCCTTCGACATCACGCGTGCAGGCTTGGGCGTGCACCACGCACGCGGCGACATCGAAGGGCTGGCGGCGTTGGTGAACACGGTGGCTCGCTCGGCCACTGCGGCCGATGCGCAACTGGCCGCGCCGGTCGAGGCGCGCCTGTCGCTCCATCAAGGCGGCACGCTGGTCGCCGTGCTCGAGATCGCGGGCGACCAGGTGCGCTGGACGCCGCAGCCCGGCGGCACCGCATCGGTGGGCACGCCGCCGGCGCAGGCGCTCGCAGCGCTGCGGGCGCTGCTGACGCGCTGACCGCGCTGCGGATGCGCTAACCGCGCTGCGGGGCCCCACTGACGCGCTGGTCGCGCGTCAGGCCAACGCCCTCAGGCGTTCTTGAAATCAGGCGCGCGCTTGTTCAGGAAGGCGTCCATGCCTTCCTTCTGGTCGACCGTGGCGAACAGCGCGTGGAACATTCGGCGCTCGAACATCACGCCGTCGCTCAGGCCGCTCTCGAAGGCGCGGTTGACCGATTCCTTGGCGGCCATCACCGAGATCTGCGAGAAGCCGCAGATGATCAGCGCCGCGCCCAGCGCCTCGTCGGCCAGCTTTTCGTAAGGCACCACGCGGCTCACGAGGCCGGCGCGCTCGGCTTCGGCGGCGTCCATCATGCGGGCGGTGAGCACCATGTCCATGGCCTTGCTCTTGCCCACCGCGCGCGGCAGGCGCTGCGTGCCGCCGGCGCCGGGGATCACGCCGATCTTGATCTCGGGCTGGCCGAACTTGGCGGTGTCGGCCGCGATGATGAAGTCGCACATCATCGCCAGCTCGCAGCCACCGCCCAGCGCGAAGCCGGCGACCGCGCCGATCACGGGCTTGCGGATCGAGCGGATGGTTTCCCAGTTGCGGGTGATGTAGTCGCCCTTGTAGGTGTCGATGAAGCTGTACTTGGCCATCGCCGCGATGTCGGCACCGGCCGCGAAGGCGCGCTCGCTGCCCGTGAGGATGATGCAGCCGATGGCCTCGTCGGCATCGAAGGCCTTCAGCGCCTGGCCCAGCTCGGTCATGAGCGCGTCGTTGAGCGCGTTCAGGGCCTTGGGGCGGTTGAGGGTGATGATGCCGACCTTGCCTGCTTCGGTCCGCACTTCGATGTTTTCGTAGCTCATGGTGTCTCCGGGAAAGGTGAGGGAAAAGGGAAAAATTCGCTCGGGCCACTATACCGAGCAAGGCTTCTTGGCTGCTGACACCCCATGGCCTTCCAATTGAGAATTGCTCTCATCTAGAATGGCCGCATGGAGTTCCCGATGCAAGAACATGCCGTGTTGCTGCGGGCGTATGCCCGGGTGCAGGAGCGCTGCTCGCGCCTGCTGGCCGAACAGGCCGCGCTGATCGAGCGGCTGGAGGCGCAGGTCGTTCGCCTGCGCGGCGCGCTGGTGGCGCGCGATTCGGCCATCGCGATGGTGCGCGAAGAACTCGCGGCGCGCGCGGCCGTGGGCGGTGCGCTGCCCAAGCGCCTGCATGCACTGCTGTCGCCGGCCAGCCGGCGCCACGAGATACCGTTCGCGCCCGAGACACCCGAGACGCCCGCCGACCTGCGCGAGAAGGCCGTGCTGTGCGTAGGCCGCGAGGACGAGGCGCCCTCGCTCGCGCGCCAGCTGGTTGAAATCGCCGGTGGGCGCTACCTGCATCACGACGGTGGCGACGATGCCGACGACCCCGCGCTCGAAGCGGGCCTGCGCGCCGCCGATCTCGTGATCTGCCAGACGGGTTGCGTGAGCCACGGCGCCTACTGGCGCGTGCAGGACCATTGCCGCCGCACCGGCAAGCCTTGCGTGCTGGTGGGCGAGCCGCAGCCGATGCTGTTCGTGCGGCAGCAGCCCGCGGCGACCGAAAAAGTCGACTAGCCGGCCAACCAGCCGGTGACCTTCGCGGCGTCGTGCGCGAAGAGGCGCCAGGTGGTCACGCCCGCCGGCAGCGTGAGCGGCAGCCGCAGCAACTTGCGGTCGCGCGCGACGATGGCCGTGAACTTGGTCGTATCGCCCAGGTACAGCGCCAGGTCGTCGAGCTTGGCGATGCGCCAGGCCTGCGCAGATTTCTTCTTGCCGCTGGCGGGCAGCTCGATGCCGATCCACTCGTCGTTCGCGGAGAACCCGGCTTTCTCGGCCGCACCGCCGCGCAGCACCACCTTCACCTGCACGCTGCCGTTGGCTTCGGCCACGCGCAGGCCGAGCACCTGCGCCTGCTGGGACGGGTCTTCGAGCGTCGCCACGCCATGCGCGCGCAGCAACTGCGCGAGCGGCAGCTCCTCGGTCGAATGCACCCAGCGCGCGAGCTCCAGCGCATACGAGCGACCGCTGACCGCTTCGAGCGCGGCCGCGATATCCGCTTCGCTGATCGGTCCGCCGCTGCTGTGCGTCCACAGGTGGCGCATCACGTCGTCCAGCGAGCCCTTGCCTTCATGGCGCAGCGTGAGGTCCAGGCACAGCGCCACGAGCGCGCCCTTGGTGTAGTAGCTCACCGTGCTGTTGGGCGTCTGCTCGTCCTGGCGGTAGTACTTGACCCAGGCGTCGAAGCTCGCGTCGGCCACCGGCTGCACGAGCCGGCCCGGCGTCTGCTGCACCTGGTTGATGGTCTTGTTGAGCAGCCGCAGGTAGGCCGCATCGTCGATGCGGCCCGCGCGGCGCAGCAGCAGGTCGTCGTAGTAGCTGGTGAAGCCCTCGAAGAACCACAGCAACTGCGTGTAGTTCTCGCGGCTGTAGTCGTAGCGGGCGAACTCCGCCGGCCGCATCCGCTTGACGTTCCAGGTGTGGAAGTACTCGTGGCTGATGAGGCCCATCAGCGTGGTGTAGCCCTCGGGCTGCTTTTTCTTTTCGCCGCGCTGCGGCAGGTCGCGGCGGTTGCAGATGAGCGCCGTGGAGTGGCGGTGCTCGAGCCCGCCGTAGCCGTCGTCCACCGCATTGAGCATGAAGACGTAGCGGTCGATCGGCAGCTTCGGCCCGCCGCGCTTGCCGGCCTTGTCGCCGTGCCAGAAGCGTATTTCTGCCTCGCAGATGGCCTGGGTGTCGGCGATCAGCCGGTCGCCGTCGAACGAGGCCGCGGCGCCCGCGATCACGAAGCGGTGCGGCACGCCGCAGGCGTCGAACTCGGCGCTCCAGAAGGCGCCCATTTCGACGGGGCTGTCGGCCAGCTCGTCGTAGCCGCTCGCCTGGTAGCTGCCGAAGCCCTGCTTGTCGATCTTGGAGGGCACGAGCGCGGTGGCGCACGACCAAGCGCCGCCATCGGCCGTCGATGCAGGGGCGACGATCTCCAGCGCATGTGGCGCATCGGTCTGCCCCTCGACGCGCAGGCACAGGCTGGTGCCGTTGAAGAAGCCGCGCTCGGCGTCCAGCCAGGCGGTGCGCACCGAGTTGTCGTATGCACAGACCTGGTAGTGCAGCACCAGCGGCTGTCCCGGTGTGCAATCGACCAGCCAGCTGCATTTGTCGACCTGCGTGAGCGCGGGCTTGCGGCGCCCCTGCGTGGCGCGCAGGCCCTGCAGGTTCTTGGCGAACTCGCGCACCAGGTAGCTGCCCGGAATCCACACCGGCAGCGTCACGCGCTGCAGCGCGGCGGGTGCATCGATGGTCAGCGCGACGGTAAAGAGATGCGCATGCAGGTCCGCGCATTCGATGCGATAGCGCACGCCCGCAGCGGACGCGCCGGCTGCGCGCCGGGAAACGGCTTTCGTCGCCATCAGCTGGCGGAAGCGGCGAGTTGCTTCTCGACCTGCTCTGCGGGAATGGCACCCGGCGTGCGCGTGCCGTTGGTGAAGATCAGCGTGGGCGTGCCGGTGATGTTGTACTTGCGGCCGAACTCGACATTGCGCTGCAGCGCGGTCACGTCGCAGCTGCCTGCCGCGGTGGTGGGCTTGGCGCCGGTTTCCATCCAGTCGCCCCAGGCCTTGCCCTTGTCCTTGCTGCACCAGATGTCGCGCGACTTGACGGTCGAATCGGCGCCCAGCACCGGGTAGAGGAACAGGTACACGGTGACGTTGTTGACCGTCTTCATGTCCTTCTCGAAGCGCTTGCAATAGCCGCAGTTCGGGTCTTCGAACACCGCCAGCTTGCGCTTGCCGTTGCCGCGCACGATCTTGATCGCGTCCTGCAGCGGCAGCTTGTCGAAGGCGACCTCGCTCAACTTCTCGACGCGCTCCTCGGTGAGGTTGCGGCGCGTGTTCACGTCGATCAGGTTGCCCTGGATCAGGTAGTTGCCCTGCTCGTCCGTGTAGAAGATCTGGGCGCCGTTCACGCGCACTTCGTAGATGCCCTGCAGGGGCGTCTTGGTGATCTCCTCGATCGGCGGGAACTGCGGGATGCGCGAGGGCAGGTTCTTGCGGATCTCGGCTTCGCCGGCGGTGGCGGTCAGGACCGCACCCAGCGTGCAGGCGGCGAGAAGAAGGTTGCGTGCGAGAGTCATCGGGAAGTCCGTTCGATTCGAATGTGTGGCGTCATGCCTTCAAGCCCATGGCTTGCGCGGTGATCCAGTGCTTGACCAGGCGCGTGCGGTCGAAGCCGCGCATGCCCCAGTTGCGCAACGCAGGAAGTGGACCCAGGTTGTGCGAGAAGAGTTGCTGCAGGCCGTCGGTGGCAAGGCTCATCTGCAGCACGTCGGCGCGGCGGGCGCGTTCGTAGCGGCGCAGGAGCCGCGCATCGCCCACGCTGCGCCAGTAGTCGCGGGTCTTGATCACCTCGGCCAGCGCGGCCGCGTCGGCCAGCCCGAGGTTCAGGCCCTGGCCCGCGAGCGGGTGCACCGTGTGGGCGGCATCGCCCGCGAGCGCCCACGACTGGTTCGGCTGTCCGGGCATCGCGCCGGTCCAGCGGTCGGCGATGGCGCGCGCGAGCGGCCAGGCCGCGCGCTCGCTCGCGAGCTTGAGCGCACCGAGCGCGCCATGGCTGGCCTCGCTCACCGCGGCATTGAATTCGTCGTCGCCCTGCGCGAGCAGCGCGGGGGCGCGCAGCTGGTCGACCGACCACACCAGCGCGACCGTCTTGCCGTGCGTGCCGCCCAGCGGCAGCAGCGCGAGCACCTCGCCCTTGTCGTTGAACCACTGGCGCGCGATGCCGTCGTGCGACTGCTCGGCTTCCAGGCGCGCCGCAACCGCGTGCTGCGGATAGCGCGTGACCTCGTAGCTCACGCCCAGCGCCTCGCGCGTGGCGCTGGCCTTGCCTTCGCACACCACGGTGAGCGGCGCGGGCACGGGCTCGGTCACGACCTCGATCTGGGGCTGGAAACGCACCGCATCGGCCAGTTGCTGCTCGAGTGCCGGCACATCGACGATCCACGCCAGCGCATCGACCTTCTGCCGCGCCGCGCTGAACTGCACGCGGCCGCCTTCGTCGCCATGCACCAGCATCTCGCGCACCGGCGTGGCGTGGGCCGCATCGGGCCAGGCGCGCAGCGATTCGAGGAGGGTGCGGGAGGCGGTGTTGAGCGCGTAGGCGCGGATGTCCTGCTTGCCCGGCGTGGCGGGCGGCACCACCAGCGCCACGCGCACGCGTTCGCGTGCGAGCAGCAGGGCCAGCGTGCGGCCGACGATGCCGGCGCCGCGAATGCAAACTTCTGGGGGGAGGGCCATCGGACGATTGTAGGAGTTGCGTTGTGCGCCCGTTCCCGCGCCCCCGCCCGGCGAGGGGCCGATCCGTCAGGCGCCCTGGGCCGGCGCGTGGCCGTAGCGCGACAGCGTTTCGGCCGGCGGATGCACCTGCCAGGGCAGGCCGTGCGCCGTGAAGCGCTCGGTCAGCGCGTCGGCGATGGCGTGCGCCTCGGTGTCCCCGAGCGCGATGACGCCCATCAGCGCGCCGTCCACGCCGGGAAAGGCCGCGGCCGAGATCTTGTCCTCGACCGGCAGCGCATCCAGCACCGACCAGTTCTTCTCGGCCGCCAACCCGCAGATGAAGCGGTCGTCCACGCCCGGCGCGGCGGCCGTCGACAGCAGCACCAGCTGCGCGCCCTGGAACCATCCCGAGAATTCGAACAGCCGCAGCGCGACCTCGGGCCGGACGGTCGACGTGAGCCCCAGCTCCACCGGCGCCGTGCCCACGGCGCCCGCCGCGCCGAATGCACTGCGCAGCACGATGCGACGGTGCCGCGTGCCGTCTTCCTCGGGCGTCCATTCGGCGCCGTCGCTGCGGTGGTGCCCCGGGCTCCACAACTTGCGCCACAGCGTGCCGAGCGTGGGCCGCTCCACGTCTTCCAGGAAGGTGACGCGGCCCAGCGCCGCGAAGGCTTCGGCGGTGGCCAGGTGCAGCGCGTCGAGCGCGTCGTCGTCCGCATCGTCCATCTGCACCAGCAGCATCGACTGGCCCACGCCCAGCTGCCCGAGCTCCAGGGCCGGCGGCAGGTTGGCGCGCACCATGTGCAGCCCGATGCGGCCTACCATCGCGGCGTTCCCAGCTCGTTCACGAAGGCGTTGACCTCGAACTCGGCCGCGCGCAGCAGCGGCGTGAAGACCGTCTCGTCGGCCCAGTCGTAGACGATGAAGGCCGCCTGCGCCATCTTCTCGCCGGCCCAGTAGCCCGCGATGCCGCCGATCAGGCAGCCGCCGATGCCGCCCGCCGCGATGCCGTAGGGGCCGCCCGCCACGCCCGCGCCCGCGCCGTATTCGCCCACCGCCACGCAGCCGACCCGCGCCAGCGCCCAGGCCGACACCACCTCGGTGGCGCGGCGCATCGGCCGGTCCGACTGCACGACGGAAACCGCATCCAGCGACATGCCCACGATGCCGATGATGCGTCCGCCCCACTTGAAATACTTGGCCGCCTGGTAGACGTACTTGCCCGCCGCGCCCGCGGGCTGGTGGTCGCCGTAGCCGAAATGCCCGGTGGCGTTGTTGGCGTTCCAGTGGTAGTTCACCGAGTTGGTCTTGACGTTGAAGCCGTAGTCCAGCCGCAGATGCTTCTTGCCCTTGATGTCCTGGAAGAACAGCGTCGAGGTCGAGCCGCCCTTGGGCACCCAGCCGCGCGGGTCCAGCTCGATGCACAGGTTGGTGCCGGGAATCGGAATCCGCACCAGCGCCGCGAGGCCCGTGGGCATCAGGACCTGCCCGGTCATCGGAATCTGCTGTTCGCTCAGGTCTTCTGCCATGCGGGTGCTTTCTCCAAGGGATGGGGACAAAGGCGTACCGCGCGGTTTTAACGCCATTCGCGCCGGAACGCCAAGACCCGCCCCGGCCGCGATGCGGGACAATCGCGGTCGCTTTCCCAGGATCCAAGGAACCCCACCGTGTCGCAGCCCGTTTTCGACCTCGAAGCCACCATCGCGCGCCTGTTCGTCTACCCCGTCAAGTCGTGTGCCGGTGTCGAGCTGAATGAGATGCTGCTGACCGAAACAGGCCTGGAGTTCGACCGGGCCTGGATGGTGGTCGATGACAACGGCGAATTCGTCACCCAGCGCCAGATTCCGCGCATGGCGCTCATCAAGCCGCAGATGAAGCACATGGAAGTGGTGCTGCGCGCCCCCGGCATGCTGGCCCTGCACCTGGCCTTCGACCGCGTCGAGAAGCCGGTGCGCGTGCGTGTGTGGAAAGACGAAGTGGCCGCCTACGACATGGGCGACATCGCCGCCCAGTGGTTCAGCGATTTCCTCTCCGAGCCGGGCAAGCCGCAGACCCTGCGGCTGGTGCGCTTCGACCCCGAGCACAAGCGCCTGTCGAGCCTGAAGTGGACCGATGGCGTCGAGGCGCTGAACCAGTTCGCCGACGGTTATCCGCTGCTGGTGGCGAGCGAAGGCTCGCTGGCCGAGCTCAACGAGCGGCTGGCGGCGGCGGGTCACGAGGCCGTCGGCATCGAACGCTTCCGGCCCAACATCGTGCTGGCCGGCATCGAGGCGCATGACGAGGACCGCGTCGATGCGCTGCACGTCGCCACCGGCGAAGGCGAGGCCGAGCTCAAGCCGGTCAAGCCCTGCACGCGCTGCCCGATTCCGGACATCGACCCGGCCACCGCCCTCAGCAGCCCCGAGGTCGGCAACGTGCTGCGCACCTACCGCGCGGATGCGCGCGTCGATGGAGGCATCACCTTCGGCATGAACTGCATCGTGGTGCAGGGCGTCGAATACATGCTCAAGGTCGGGCAGGCCGTGGGGGCGAACTACCGCTTCGAATGAAGAAGGGGCGCATGCGGCGTGTCCTGCGCGGGGTGGCGTTTGCGCTGCCCGTGATCGCGGCCTTGCTCTTCCTGGGCAACGAGTCGCGCTGGGTCAAGCCCGCGGACGTGCCGCCCTTCCTGCTCGCGCACCGTGGTGTGCACCAGACCTTCGACACACAGGACCTGCGCAACGACACCTGTACCGCGGCGCGCATTCACGCGCCCACGCACACGCTGATCGAGAACACGCTGCCCTCGATGCGCGCCGCCTTCGACGCCGGAGCGGACATGGTGGAGCTCGATGTCCATCCCACGCGCGACGGCGCCTTCGCGGTGTTCCACGACTGGACGCTGGACTGCCGCACCGAAGCCCGCGGCGTGGTGCGCGACCACACGCTGGCGCAACTGCAGTCGCTGGACGTGGGGCATGGCTATACGGCCGACGGCGGCAGGTCCTATCCATTGCGCGGCAAGGGCATCGGGCTGATGCCCAGCCTGTCGCAGGTGCTGGACGCTTTTCCCTCGCAGCGTTTTCTCATTCACATGAAGAGCCGCGACGCGCAGGAGGGCCGGCTGCTCGCGCGCCACCTCGCCGCGCTCGATGCGGACGCGTTGGGCCGCCTGCTGGTGTATGGCAGCGACGAGCCGGTCGGCGCACTCAGGCAGGCACTCCCGGCGATTCGCGTGGCACCGCGCGGCGCATTGGTGCAATGCCTGCTGCGCTATGAAGCCCTGGGCTGGTCCGGCCACGTGCCCGAGGCCTGCCGTGCCGGCCTGATGCTGGTGCCCGCCAATGTCGCGCCGTGGCTCTGGGGCTGGCCGCACCGGCTGCAAAAGCGGTTGGCGGCCGTGGGCACGCAACTGGTCGTTGTCGGCCCGTACGCGGGCGGCGATTTCAACAGCGGCATCGACAGCAGCGAGGCGCTCGCGCAGCTGCCGGCGGGCTACCACGGCGGTCTCTGGACCAACCGCATCGAGCGCATCGGGCCGCTGGTGCGCCAACGCAAGCTGGACTGAAGCTGCCGCGGCCTCAGAAGGTCACGCCCGAACAAAGAACGATGTTGGCGTAGGGCGTGCATTCGCCGGTGCGGATCACGGCCTTGGCGCGTGCGCTCAGGCGCTTGAGTTCTTCGTGCGAGATCGTCTCGGGCACCACGGCCAGCTGGCCCTCGCACCATGCGGGCAGCGCTCCGGCGGGCAGTTGCTCCAGCGCCTCGCGCGCCAGCAGCGCACGCTCCACCTGCATCTCCGACAGCACCGCCTTCAGCACGTCCGCGACGCGCGGAATGCCGGGCGTGAGCGCCAGGTCGATGCGCCTGGGGCCATCGGGAATCGGCAGCCCCGCATCGCCGATGACCACCATGTCGCCATGCCCCAGCGCGGCAATCACTTGCGAGAGTTCGGCATGCAGCAGAGGAGAGCGTTTCACAGCGTGATCCAGTCGGGAGGCAGGGGGCTTTGCAGCACGGCGTCGCGCTGCGGAATGGAGGGTTGGGCGCCGGGCTGCTGGATGCAGAGCGCCGCGGCGCGGATGCCCAGGCGCACGGCCTGGTCGAACGATTGGCCTTCGCCCAACGCCACGGCGAGCGCGCCGAGGAAGGTGTCGCCGGCGGCGGTGGTGTCGACCGCCTGCACCTTCGGCGCGGGATGGTGGCGCGCGCCGTCCGCATCGACGGCCACTGCGCCGCGCGCGCCGAGCGTGACGACCACGCGCGCGATGCCCTTGGCGCGCAGGGCCTGGCCGGCCAGCGCGGCGTCCTGCGGGCTGTCGGCCGATTGGCCGCACAGCGTCTGGGCCTCGATCTCGTTGACCACCAGCGTGTCGATGCGCGGCCAGAGCGGCTCGGCGATCGCCTGCACCGGCGACGGGTTGAGCAGCACCTTGCAGCCGGCTTCGTGCGCCACCGAAATGGCGCGTGCGACCTGGTCCATCGGCGTCTCGAACTGCGTCACGAGAAAGGCCGCGCCCTTCACTTGCTGGCGGAGGGCCGCCTCGTCGATCTCGACCTTCGCGTTGGCGCCGGGGATCATCACGATGCGGTTCTGCCCGCTGTCTTCCACCAGAATCAGCGCCGTGCCGGTAGGCTCGGCATCGACCGTGCGCAGCGCGGCGGTGTCGATGCCGTCGCGCGCCAGCGATTCGCGGAGCGCGCGGCCATGGGCGTCGTCGCCCACGCAGCCGATCATGCGCACCTGGGCGCCTTCGCGCGCGCAGCTCACGGCCTGGTTGGCGCCCTTGCCGCCGGGGATGTTGGCGATCGAATGGCCGAGCAGGGTTTCGCCCGCGGCCGGTGCATGGGGGACGCGCAGCACCAGGTCCATGTTCAGGCTGCCGAGCACCACGATGCGCGGAGGCGCCGGCGACGGCTCGGGACTGAGGGAAGAAGGCTTCGAACTCACGGCGTGCGGGACTTTCGGTTTTCCGTTGAAGGCGCTGCGCCGGAGGCGGACGCCGAAGAAGAAGGCGCGGGCGCACCGGGCGCACTGGGCTCGCGAAAGCTCGCATGGCGCGCGGTCGAGGCGCGCACGCGCAGCTCGGGCTGCAGCACCACCTTGCGCGCATCGCGCCGCTTGCCGCCCACGCGCTCCAGCAGCATGTCGACCGCCAGCGCGCCGATGCGCTCCTTGGGCTGCGCCACGGTGGTGAGCGGCGGGCTGGTGTAGGCCGAGAGTTCGATGTCGTCGAAGCCGACGATCGAGAGCTCGTCGGGCACGTGCACGCCGCTTTCATGCGCGGCGCGCAGGGCGCCGATGGCCATCAGGTCATTGCAGACGAACACCGCCGAAGGCGGATGCTCGGTGCGCAGGATGGCGTGCATCGCTTCGTAGCCGCTCTGGCTGGTGAAGCCGCCGCGCCACAGCAGCGCATCGGCGTTCGGCGTCGTGCCGGCCTCGGCCAGCGCCATGCGCCAGCCTTCGATGCGCTGCTCGCTGGGCGTGAGGCCCACCGGCCCGCCGATGCAGGCGATGCGCTTGTGGCCGAGCGACAGCAGGTGCCGCACCGCGAGCAGGCCGCCCTGCATGTGCGCGGTTTCCACCAGGTCGCAGCTCGGGTCGGCGATCTCGCGGTCTACCAGCACCGTGGGAATGCGCAGGCCCTGCAGTTGCGTGACCAGCGAGTCGTCGTCGCCCGTGGACACCACGATCAGCCCGTCGATGCGGCGTTCGGCCAGCACCTGCAGGTACACGCTCTGGCGGCGGGGCTCGTCGTCGGTGTTGCACAGCACCAGCGTGTAGCCGGCGCCGAAGCAGCGGTCTTCCACGATGCGCACGATCTCGGCGAAGTAAGGGTTGGAGCTGTTCGGGATCAGCATCCCGAGCGTCGAGGTGGTGTTGCTCTTCAGGCTGCGCGCCATCGCGTTGGGCACGTAGCCCAGTTCGCGGATGGCGAGTTCGACGCGCTCGCGGCCCTTGGCGCTCACATGGCGCGTGTCGTTGACCACGTGCGAGACGGTGGTGACGGAGACTCCCGCGCGCAGCGCGACGTCCTTGATGGTGGCCATGGCTTGTTCCTCGTTCCTGTAGGTGTCAGGCCAGGCGGCGGTCCGCGCGGCGCTGGCGCAAGGTGTCGATGATCACCGCAACCACGATCACGGCGCCCGTGATGATGCGTTTGCTCGGTTCGCTCGCGCCCACTTGCGCCAGGCCCGCTTCGAGCACCGCGATGATGAGCACGCCGAAGAAGGTGTTGACCACCGAGCCGCGTCCGCCCATGAGGCTGGTGCCGCCGATGACCACGGCCGCGATCACCTGCAGCTCGATGCCCACGCCCGCATTCGGGTCGGCCGCTTCCAGGCGCGCCGACTGCATGAGGCCCGCAAGCCCTGCGAGAAGACCGGTGACGGCGAACACGATGATGCGGATCGGCCGCGGGTCGACGCCCGCGAGACGCATCGCCTCTTCGTTCGTGCCGATGCCCACCACATGCCGGCCGAACACCGTGCGCGTGAGCACCATCTGCCCGACGATGACCAGCACCACCGCGAGCACGAAGGCGGCGGAGATGCCGCCGATCCATGGCGCGGCCAGGCCCGAGATGGCGTCGCCCACGTACTGCGTGCGCGAATCGGTCACCAGGTACGCGCCGCCGCGCACCGCTTCGAGCATGCCCAGCGAGACGATGAAGCTGGGCAGCCGCCAGGCGACCGACACCGCGCCGGTCACCGTGCCGCAGATGAGGCCGGTGGCCAGGCCGAGCACGGCCGCCAGAGGAACGGAGAGCTTCCATTCGAGGATGGCCGCCGCCGTTACCGCCGCACTGAGCGCGAGCACCGAGCCGACCGACAGGTCGATGCCCGCGATGATCAGCACGAAGGTCATGCCCACGGCCATCACGGCGAGCGCGGGGATCTCGTTGGCGATCGAGATGAAGGTGTCGCGCGTGAGGAAGTATTCGCTCATCGAGCCGAAGAGCGCGATCATGCCCACCAGGACGACTGTGAGTCCGAGGTAGGTGCCCAGTTGGCCCTTGAGGGCGGAGGTGCGCGGATTGGTTGTCGGGACGGCTGCGTTCATGGTGTCTCGGCAGTGGCCGGTTGGGCCGGGTTCGAATCGGAAAGGGGCGTGGTGGGCGTGGGCGAAGTGACGTGAGCGGGACGACCCGTGGCATCGCTGAAGGCAGCGGCGAGCAGCGATTGTTCGCTCCACTCGCCGCGCTCGAACACCGCGACCAGCTTGCCCGCGCTCATCACGCCGATGCGGTCGCACATCGCCATCAGTTCGCGCAGGTCGCTGGACACCATCAGGAGCGCCTTGCCGGCGTCGGTCATGCGGTCGAGTTCGGCGTAGAGGTCGGCGCGCGCACCGACGTCCACGCCGCGCGTGGGTTCATCGAGCAGCAGCACCTTGCATTCGCGGTGCAGCCAGCGCGCGAAGACCACCTTCTGCTGGTTGCCGCCGCTCAACGTGGCGACCGGTTGCTCGATGCTGCGCGAGCGGATGCGCAAGAGCTCCACCAGTTGCCGCGCGATGCTGCGCTCCTTGGCGCGCTGCAGCCAGCCGGCATGCGAGATCGCGCCCAGGTCGCTGAGCGTCGCGTTGACGCGGATCGATTGCGTGAGCAGCAAGCCCTGCGACTTGCGGTCTTCGGTGACCAGCCCGATGCCGGCGCGAATGGCCTGCATCGGCGAGCGCCAGCCCTTGCGCACGCGCTGCACCGGCTCTGCACCGGTCTTGGCGTCGTAGAGGGAAATTTCGCCGCGGTCCGCGCGGTCGGCGCCGAACAGGAGGCGCACCAGCTCGGTCCGGCCCGATCCGACCAGGCCGGCCAAGCCCATGATTTCTCCGGCGTGCAGGTCCAGGTCGACATCGCGCACCATCTGTGCCCGGCCGAGGCCGCGCGCGCTCAGCAGCACCGGTCCGGCGACGCGGCGCTCGCGCCCTTCGTGCTCGTGCACCGCACGGCCGACCATGCGCTGCACCAGTTCGGATTCGCGCACGCCGGCCATGGCGCGCACGTCCACCAGCTTGCCGTCGCGCAGCACCGCCACGCGGTCGGCGATGCGCTGCAGTTCTTCCAGGCGGTGCGACACGTAGACGATCGCGACGCCGCGCGCCTTCAGCAGTTCGATCTGCTCGAAGAGGTGCGAGGTCTCGCGCGGCGTGAGCATCGCGGTGGGCTCGTCGAGCACCAGCACGCGCGTGTCGTCCTGCAGGTTGCGCGCGATTTCCACCATCTGCTGCTGGCCGATGCCCAGCCGCGCGACGGGCGTGGCCGGGTCGATGTTCTCCATGCCGATCTTGGCGAGCTGGCGAGCGGCCAGCTCGTGCAGCCTGGCCTTGCGAATCCAGCCGGTCTTGTTGGGCAGCCGGTCGAGCAGCAGGTTCTCGGCCACCGACAGCGTGGTGACGAGGCCCAGCTCCTGCATCACCATGCGCACGCCCAGGCGCTCGGCATCGCGGCGCGAGCCCGGCTGGAAGGGCTTGCCGTCCAGCAGCATCTGGCCGCGCGTGGGCTGCACCAGGCCGCAGACGATCTTGGACAGCGTGCTCTTGCCGGCGCCGTTCTCCCCCGTGAGGGCGAGCACTTCGCCGGCGTTCAGCACGATCGAGACGTCGTCCAGCACCGGCGCTGCGTAGTCCTTGCCGAGCGCGCTCAGCGAGAGCACCGGCGCGCTGCGATTGTTGTCAGTCATCGATGGGCAACCTCATTCATTCCAGAAACACCACGGAACCGGCTTCGCCGGGCCGTGGGTGTTGCCCCCGGGAGGGGGTAGGCGAAGCGACACGCAGTGCGCGAAGCTGGGGGCAGGCAAGATTTATTTCGACGCCTTGGTGACCAGCACCACGTCGGTCTTCACTTCGGCGGGCATCTCCGACTGCTTCTTCTTGTCGGCGATGGCCTTCAGCGCGGTCTCGATGCCGAACACGGCCTGCTTGGCGGCGAACTGGTCGGCCGTGGCGAGCACGCGGCCGTCGGCCAGCATCGGCTTGATGGCGCCGATGTTGTCGTAGCCCGCCACCAGCACCTTGCCGGTCTTGCCCGCGGCCTTGACGGCGGCCACTGCGCCCAGCGCCATGCTGTCGTTGCCGGCGAGCAGCGCCTTCAGGTCAGGGTGCTCGCGCATCATGCCGGCGGCCACCGTGTTGCCCTTGTCGATTTCCCACTGGCCGGACTGCACGCCCACCACCGTCACGTTGGCGGCCTTCATGGCGTCCTGGTAGCCGAGGGTGCGCTGCTGCGCATTGAAGGTGGTCGAGACGCCTTCGATGATGCCGACCTTGTCGCCCGCCTTCAGTTCCTTGGCCAGCGCATCGCCCACCAGCTTGGCGCCCGCGCGGTTGTCGGGGCCGACGAAGGGCACCTGGATGCCCTTTTCCTTGAGCGCGGCGGCGTCGAGCTGGTTGTCGATGTTGACCACCAGGATGCCCCTGTCGATCGCGGCCTTGATCACGGGCACCAGCGCCTTCGAATCGGCCGGCGCGATGACCAGCGCGTTGATCTTCTGGGCCACCATCTGCTCGACCATCTTGATCTGGGCCGAGGTGTCGGTCTCGTCCTTGATGCCGTTGGCCACCAGCGTGTACTTGGCGGCGTTGGCCTTCTGGTGCGCCTTGGCGCCGTCTTCCATGGTGCGGAAGAACTCGTTGGCCAGCGACTTCATGACCAGCGCGACCTTGGGCTTGTCCTGGGCGAAGGCGGGCGTGGCGGCGATGGCGCCCAGCAGCGTGAGCGCGGCGGCGCTTTGCAGGGTGCGGCGGGTGAACTTCATGGTGTGTCTCCTGAGGTGGTTGAGCAGTACGCCGGTTCTCTGCCGGGGGCTCCGATATTACCCAACGAAAACGTTTGCGCAAACGTTTGCTAATCGGTGCTAACCCTGACTTTCCTTGTCTTTTCGGGAGGGGCGCCGCGCACGGCCGCCCGAAGCGGCCGCCCCGCCCCCGGAAGGGGGTAGGAGAAGCGACACGAAGTGCGCGAAGCCTGGGGGAGAACCTGGACAGCCTAAAATCGCGGGTTACCCAAGAGGACCTCCCATGAGTTTGCAATGCGGCATCGTCGGCCTGCCCAACGTCGGTAAATCCACTCTTTTCAATGCGTTGACCAAGGCCGGCATCGCGGCGGAAAACTATCCGTTCTGCACCATCGAGCCCAACGTGGGCGTGGTGGAAGTGCCCGATCCGCGGCTTGCCCAGCTGAGCGATATCGTGAAGCCCGAGCGCGTGGTGCCCGCCATCGTCGAATTCGTCGACATTGCCGGTCTCGTGGCCGGCGCCAGCACCGGCGAAGGCCTGGGCAACAAGTTTCTCGCGCACATCCGCGAAACCGATGCGACGGTGAACGTGGTGCGCTGCTTCGACGACGACAACGTGATCCACGTGGCCGGCAAGGTCGATCCGATCTCCGACATCGAAGTGATCCAGACCGAACTTTGCCTGGCCGACCTCGCCACGGTCGAGAAGGCTCTGCACCGCCACACCAAGGTCGCGCGCTCGGGCGACAAGGACGCGCAAAAGCTGGTCGGCCTGCTCGAGCGCTGCCAGGCTTCGCTGAACGAGAACATCCCGGTGCGCGCGCTGGAGTTCACCAAGGAAGAGCAGCCGCTGGTCAAGAGCTTCACGCTGATCACCGCCAAGCCCGCGATGTTCGTGGGCAACGTGGCCGAAGACGGCTTCGAGAACAACCCCTACCTCGACCGCCTGCGCGAATACGCGGCCAAGCAGGGCGCCCCCGTGGTCGCCATCTGCGCCAAGATCGAGGCCGATCTCTCCGAGATGGACGACGAGGACAAGAAGATGTTCCTCGCCGAAATCGGCCAGGACGAGCCGGGCCTGAACCGCCTGATCCGCGCCGCCTTCAAGCTCCTGGGCCTGCAAACCTACTTCACCGCCGGCGTGAAGGAAGTGCGCGCCTGGACCATCCACATCGGCGACACCGGCCCGCAGGCGGCCGGCGTGATCCACGGCGATTTCGAGAAGGGCTACATCCGCGCCCAGACCATCGCGTTCGACGACTACATCGCCTTCAAGGGCGAGCAGGGCGCCAAGGACGCGGGGAAGATGCGGTCGGAAGGCAAGGAATACGTCGTGAAGGATGGCGACGTGATGAACTTCCTGTTCAGTTCCTGAGCGTGCAAGCCCCCTTTTGATGAGTCATCCCAAGATTGTCATCATTGCGGGGCCCAATGGCGCGGGCAAAACCATGACCCGCGACCAACAACTCAACCAGGCGAAAGACAAGGATTTGCCCGCGTCGCTGATTGCGATACAGCGCGCGGCCCATGCAGCGCGCGAGGCTGCCGTGCGCACGAACACCGCCATCGTGGTGCAGCGCGATCAGAAGCTGGTTCGCATCACGGCGGAGGAACTCCGCAAGGCAGGGGTGAAGTAAGCCTTGGCTACTTCGCCGCCTGCTGCTTGCCCCACACCACCGTGTTGTCCACCGCATAGGCCGCACACACCACCTTGCGTTCGGCACACCCCTTGAGATGCTCGGTCAGCGCGGCCGAGTTGGTGGCGGTGCCGAACTTGTTGTCGCTCGTGATCAGGAACGCACGCGGGCGCGCCTGCAGCAGGAACTGGCGGTACGCGGCGCGTATCTGCGCGGGGTCTGCGCCCACGACCGGCAGGCCGGCTTCGTCGGCCAGGTCGGCATGGCCTGAAGACACGGGTTCGCCGTTCGGGCCGAGCGCCACGCCGACGTTCTTGAGCAGCTCGCGCCACTTCGTCATCTCCGCGATCACGCGCTGCGGCAGCTCCATCACCCACTGCGCCGGATAGGCAAAGCCGAGGTTCGCGCCGCCGGGCGCCACGCTGTCGGTGACGCCGACCAGCCGGCCTTCGGCATCGAACAGCCCGCCGCCGCTGGAGCCCGAGGAAACCGGCGCGGAGGTCTGGATGATCGGCAACTGCCCCTGGGCCCTCGGCCGCAATGCGGAGATCAATCCTTCGGACAACGTGAGCTCCAGCCCTTGCGGGCTGCCGATGGCAAACACGCGCTGGCCGACGCGCAGGTCGTCGACCGGCGCGATCTGCACGGCCGGCAACTGCAGCGGTGCTTCGGTCATCAGCACGCACAGGTCGCGCGAGGGATCGGGGTCGCGCAGGATGCTCTTGATCTTGATGGTGGCCTGGCCCTGCGTCACCGTGGCCGACATGGCGCCGTTCACCACATGGCAGGCGGTGACCAGTGCGGCCGGTGTCACGGCGACCGCGCTGCCGACGGAGGTCTTGTTGTTGTCCTGGTCGCCCTTCACGGTCCAGACCGCGGGCGATGCCTTGCGAAAAACTTCCTCGGGCTGCAGCGCCCAGGCGTGACAGGTCAGCGCGCCGAGCCAGAGGCCGGCTGCCAGGGGCTTCCAGGGCCGGATGGGTTTTTTCATTCGCATGAGTGTAGGAAGCGGACCTGCCGGTTCCCCGTAGGCGGGGGCGCTGTGTCCGGGGGTGCGAAAGCGCCGTGGGCCCGGTTTCCTGTTGTTAGACTGCGCGCGCCCCGATTTCTCCACAAGGCTTGCCCCCCATGCTCACCGTCCACCACCTCAACAATTCGCGCTCGCAGCGCGTGCTCTGGCTGCTCGAGGAGCTCGAACTGCCGTACGAGATCGTTCACTACCAGCGCGATCCGCAAACCATGTTGGCGCCCGCTTCGCTCAAGGCCGTTCACCCGCTGGGCAAGTCGCCGGTGGTGACGACGGACGACGGCCTCACGCTCGCGGAATCGGGCGCGGTGATCGAGACGGTGATCGAGCGCTACGGCCACGGCCGCCTCGCGCCCGCGGCCGGTACGTCCGAGGCGCTGCGCTATCGCTACTGGCTGCATTTCGCCGAGGGCACGGCGATGTCGCCGCTGCTGCTCAAGCTGGTGTTCGACCGCATCGAGACGAGCAAGATGCCCTTCTTCGCGAAGCCGGTGGCCAAGGCGATCGCAGCGAAGGCGAAGTCGGCGTTCATCAATCCGAACATCGCGAACCAGCTGAACTACATGGAGTCCGAACTCGGCAAGAGCGAGTGGTTCGCCGGCGACGAATTCACGGGTGCCGACATCCAGATGAGTTTCGTGGTCGAAGCCTCGCAGGCGCGCGGCGGCCTCGATGCGAAGCGGCCGAAGCTCATGGGGTACCTCGAGCGCATCCATGCGCGACCGGCCTACAAGCGCGCGTTGGAACGCGGCGGGCCCTATGGCCTGTTGAGCTGAGGTTCCGTCAGTTCGGGAAGATGTAGATCAGCGCCACGGTCATGCAGACGTAGCGCAGGAACTTCCCGATGGCCATGTAGCCAAGGCACGGCCAGAACGGAAACTTGAGCCAGCCCGCGACCGCGCACAGCGGATCGCCCACCAGCGGCAGCCAGCTCAGGAGGCACGCCTTGGGCCCCAGCCGCTCGAGCCAGCCGAGCACGCGCACGTGGTGTTTCGAGTGCGAGTATTTGTCAGCGACCTTGTGCGCGCCGTAGCCCATCCACCAGTCGACCGCGCCGCCCAGCGTGTTGCCCACCGTCGCGACCGCGATGGCGGGCCAGAACATCTCGGGGTTGAGCCGCAGCAGGCCGAACAGGATGGGCTCCGAGCCCACCGGCAACAGCGTGGCGGAGACGAAGGCGGCGACGAACAGCGTCGAGAGACCGTACTGCGGCAGCGCCAGCAGCGCCATGAGGGAGTCGAGCCAGGCTTGCATAAGGTCGGCGCAGTATAGGCAGCGCCCACATCGCAACCGCGTCGGAGAAGGCCCCGCGAAACATTGGTGTTTACGCCTGTCCCGCGGGCGCAAATCGTTTCAGTCGCTGAAATCGCAGGTGGCTACAATCGTGCCTCATTTTTCAGCAGCCGAACGCGCACCGCTCCCTTTCCAATGACCTTGCAGATCGGCACCCACACGCTGGAAAACCGCCTGTTCGTCGCGCCCATGGCCGGCGTGACGGACCGGCCCTTCCGCATGCTGTGCCGCGAACTCGGCGCGGGCTACGCGGTCAGCGAGATGGTCACCTCGCGCAAGGAACTCTGGGGCACGCTCAAGACATCGCGCCGCGCCAACCACGACGGCGAGCCGGGCCCCATTGCGGTGCAGATCGCCGGCACCGATGCGGCCATGATGGCCGAGGCCACGGTCTACAACATCGAGCGCGGCGCACAGATCATCGACATCAACATGGGCTGCCCGGCCAAGAAGGTCTGCAACAAGTGGGCCGGTTCCGCGCTGATGCGCGACGAGCCGCTGGCGCTTGAAATCGTGCAGGCCGTGGTCGATGCGGCGCAACCCTACAACGTGCCGGTCACGCTCAAGATGCGCACCGGCTGGAGCGAAGACAGCCGCAATGCGGTGAAGCTCGCGCGCGATTTCGAATCGGCCGGCGTGCAGATGCTCACCGTGCACGGCCGCACGCGCGAGCAAGGCTACAAGGGCCATGCCGAGTACGACACCATCGCCGCCGTGAAGGCCGCGGTGCGCGTGCCGGTGGTGGCCAATGGCGACATCACCTCGCCCGAAAAGGCGCGCGACGTGCTCGCGGCCACCGGCGCCGACGCGGTGATGGTCGGCCGCGCGGCGCAGGGCCGGCCCTGGATCTTTCGCGAGATCGCGCATTTCCTGGAAACCGGCACGCACCGCGCGCCGCCGCTGGTCGCCGAGGTGCGCCGCCTGCTGCTGGATCACCTGGTGGAGCACTACGCGCTCTACGGCGATTTCAGCGGCGTGCGCACCGCACGCAAGCACATCGGCTGGTACGTGCGCACGCTGCCCGACGGCGAGGCGTTTCGCGGCCGGATGAACACCATCGAGGACTGCGCCGAACAGCTGCGCGCGGTCGGCGATTATTTCGACGGGCTTGCGGACCGGATGGACCGCATGCCCGAACACCAGGCGGCCGAAGAACTGTCCGGTGAAGAGGAGGCGGCCTGCGCCGTCGATTGAGAGAAGAAGAGAAGAAGCAATGAGCAAGAAACACATCGAGGACTGCGTGCGCACCAGTCTGGACAGCTACTTTCGCGATCTGCGCGGCACCGAACCCGACGGCATGTACGAGATGCTCGTGCGCGTGGTCGAGAAGCCTTTGCTGGACGTCGTGATGACGCGCGCCGAGGGCAATCAATCCAAAGCCGCGCAATGGCTGGGCCTGAATCGCAACACGCTTCGCAAGAAGCTTGTCGAACACAAACTTTTGAAATAACCACGGCATACCCCATGGCCCAGACTGCACTCATCTCCGTTTCCGACAAGACCGGCATCCTCGAATTCGCCCAGGCGCTGCATGCGCTGGGCATCAAGCTGCTGTCCACCGGCGGCACCGCCAAATTGCTGGCCGATGCGGGCCTGCCGGTGACCGAAGTCGCCGATCACACAGGCTTTCCCGAAATGCTCGATGGCCGCGTGAAGACGCTGCACCCCAAGATCCATGGCGGCCTGCTCGCGCGGCGCGACCTGCCCGCGCACGTGGCGGCGATCAAGGAACACGGCATCGACACGATCGACCTGTTGATCGTCAACCTCTATCCGTTCGAGTCGACCGTGGCCAAGGCCGGCTGCACGCTCGAGGACGCGATCGAGAACATCGACATCGGCGGCCCGGCCATGGTGCGCAGCGCGGCCAAGAACTGGAAGGACGTGGGCGTGCTCACCGACGCGGCGCAGTACCCCGTGGCGCTCGCCGAGCTCAAGGCCGGCGGCAAGCTCAGCGACAAGACCAAGTTCGCTTTCTCGGTGGCTGCGTTCAACCGCATCGCCGATTACGACGGCGCCATCAGCGACTACCTCTCGGCCATCGACTTCGACGCCAGCATCGGCCAGCCCGCGCCGACCCGCACGCTGTTCCCGGCGCAAAGCAACGGCCGCTTCGTGAAGGTGCAGGACCTGCGCTACGGCGAGAACCCGCACCAGCAGGCCGCGTTCTACCGCGACCTCCATCCGGCGCCCGGCTCGCTCGTGTCGGCCAAGCAATTGCAAGGCAAGGAGCTCAGCTACAACAACATCGCCGATGCGGACGCCGCATGGGAATGCGTCAAGAGCTTCGACGTGCCGGCCTGCGTGATCGTGAAGCACGCCAACCCCTGCGGCGTGGCCGTGGGCAAGGACGCGAACGAGGCCTACGGCAAGGCCTTCAAGACCGACCCGACCTCGGCCTTCGGCGGGATCATCGCCTTCAACCGCCCGGTCGATGGCGAGACGGCGCAGGCGATTGCCAAGCAGTTCGTCGAAGTGCTGATGGCGCCGGGCTACACGCCCGAAGCGCTCGCCGTGTTCCAGGCCACCAAGGTCAAGCTCAACGTGCGCGTGCTCGAGATCGCGCTGCCGCCGGGCGGCAAGACCGACTGGGAAAACGGCCGCAACCTGATGGACGTGAAGCGCGTCGGCTCGGGCCTGCTCATGCAGACCGCCGACAACCACGAGCTCGCCGCGAGCGACCTCAAGGTGGTCACCAAGAAGCAACCCACGCCGCAGCAACTGCAAGACCTGCTGTTCGCATGGAAGGTCGCGAAGTTCGTGAAGAGCAACGCCATCGTGTTCTGTGCCGACGGCATGACGATGGGCGTGGGCGCGGGCCAGATGAGCCGCCTCGACTCGGCGCGCATCGCGAGCATCAAGGCCGAGCATGCAGGCCTGTCGCTCAAGGGCACGGCGGCGGCGAGCGACGCCTTCTTCCCGTTCCGCGACGGCCTGGACGTGGTGGTGGATGCGGGTGCGAGCAGCGTGATCCAGCCGGGCGGCTCGATGCGCGACCAGGAAGTGATCGACGCCGCCGACGAGCGCGGCGTGGTGATGGTGCTCTCAGGCGTGCGGCACTTCAGGCATTGAGGGGAGCTTCCCCGGCTTCTTCGAGAACACCGCGGAACCGGCTTTGCCTGGCCGCTGGTGTTGCCCCTGGCAGGGGGAGGCGCGGCGATACAAAGCGCGCGCAGCCTGGGGGCGACCTATTCGTGGGTGCCGAACCGGTATTTCAGCTGGAAGGTGATCGCCCCGTAGAGGCGGTTCTTGATCGTCGGCACGTAGGCGATGTTCAGGCCCCAGTTCTTGCCCTCGATGGCGGCCGTCGGAAGGATGGCCGGGAACCAGTTGCCGTTGCGGTAGTTGGGGTAGCCGTCGAAGCCGCCCACCACCGCGCCGAACTTCACACCGTAGAACTCGAAGGGCAGCACATACAGCCCGATGTAGTGCGACTGCCGCCGGTCGCTGTTGTGGAACGTGCCCGCCGTGATGCGGTAGGTGTCGCTCAGCGGGTATTCGAAGCCCAGGCCGAAGTTGGAATTTTCCAGGCCCTTGCCGCTGTCGAAGTGCGCCGAATAGAAGCCCGGGTTGACCCAGATGTTCTTCGGCTCGAAGGACGCCTGCGCATGCGCCAGGCCGGGTAGAAGAAGAGCAACACTCAATACCGGCAGCAGGCGCAGGGCGTTCATGTTCTATGGCGTTCTGAAAATCTCTCGGGCCGCTTCTATGGTGGCCGCGATATCTTCCTCCCCGTGTGCCGCGCTCACGAAGCCTGCTTCGTAGAGCGCGGGGGCAATATACACGCCGCGATCCAGCAAACCGTGAAACAACGCATTGAACTTCGCGTTGTCGGTTGTCATCACGGTGGCATAGTTTTGCGGCAGGTCCTTCATGAGGAAGAAGCCGAACATGCCGCCTTCGCTGTCGGCGTTGAAGGGCCGGCCTTCGGCGGCCGCGGCGGCCTTCAGGCCATCGACCAGCGAGCGCGTCTTCTTGCCCAGCGCTTCGTAGAAACCGGGCTTGGCAATTTCCTTCAGCGTGGCGAGGCCGCAGGCCGTGGCCACCGGGTTGCCCGAGAGCGTGCCGGCCTGGTAGACCGGGCCCTGCGGCGCGAGCTGTTCCATGATGGCGCGCGGTCCGCCGAAGGCCGCCAGCGGCATGCCGCCGCCGATGACCTTGCCCAGCACCGTGAGGTCGGGCTTGATGCCCAGCACGCCCTGCGCGCCGTGCAGTCCGACGCGAAAGCCGGTCATCACCTCGTCGAAGATCAGCAGCGCGCCGTGCTGCGTGCAGAGATCGCGGCAGCGCTGGGCGAACTCGGGCGTGGCGCGCACGAAGTTCATGTTGCCGGCGATGGCTTCGATCATCAGGCAGGCGATGTCGTTGCCGTGCAGCGAGAAGGCTTCCTCGAGCTGGGCGACGTTGTTGTACTCGAGCACGAGGGTGTGCTGCACCACCTCGGGCGGCACGCCGGCCGAGGTCGGGTTGCCGAAGGTGGCCAGGCCCGAGCCCGCCTTCACGAGCAGCGCGTCGGCATGGCCGTGGTAGCAGCCCTCGAACTTGACGATGCTCTTGCGGCCGGTGGCGCCACGCGCCAGGCGCAGGGCGCTCATGGCGGCCTCGGTGCCCGAGCTCACGAGCCGCACCATTTCCATGGAAGGCACCAGCGCGAGGATGGCCTCGGCCAGTTCGATCTCGCGCTCGGTGGGCGCGCCGTAGGAGAAGCCTTCGAGCACGGCCTTCTGCACCGCTTCGACCACGGCGGGGTGGCCGTGGCCCAGGATCATCGGGCCCCAGGAGCCGATGTAGTCGATGTAGCGCTTGCCGTTGGCGTCCCAGAAATAGGCGCCTTCGGCGCGCTGGATGAAGCGCGGCGTGCCGCCGACGGCTTTGAAGGCGCGCACGGGCGAGTTCACGCCGCCGGGGATCACGGCGCGGGCGCGCTCGAAAAGAATGTCGTTTTTGTCAGTGGTAGGCATCGCAGCGAAGGGGAGGGTTTTCAGGGGAGGGCCGCCGCGCACGGCCGCCCGAAGCGGCCGGCCCGCCCCCGGTAGGGGGTTGGCGAACCGACACGAAGTGCGGGCAGCCTGGGGGCGAGCAACATTTCAGTGTCGGGTGTCGTGAGGGGGCAGGGCAAAGTCCTGGGGCGCGTCCGGGTCGTCGTCTTCGTCGTCGTCCTCGGGTTCGGCCCAGAACAGCCGATCGGGCAGCACATGGCCCATGCCGGGGCGGAAACCCGCGTCCAGGCACCGGTCCATGTAGGCCAGGGCCTCGCTGGTGGCGGCCACCAGGTCGGTGCCGCTTGCGAGCAGGGCGGCCAGCGCGGCCGAGAGCGTGTCGCCCGCACCGGCGAAGACCGCCTCGAGCCGCTCGTACTTCTCGCTGGCGAGCACCGACTGCGGCGAGGCCAGCACGTTGTCGATGAACTGCTCGGGCAGCACCATGCCGGTCACCAGCGTGTAGGGCACGCCGAATTCGCCGGCCGCCTTGGCGATGTCGCGCGCGCCGGGCGGGCGATCGCCGCTCCAGTCCGGAAGGAGCCACCGCCACAGCGTGCTGTGGTTTCCAACCAACACCGTCGTCTGGGGCAAAACGAGCTCGCGAAAGGCGTCCAGGTAGGCTTCGATCTGGTCCTCTTCCCACCAGGACAGGTTGGGCATGTAGGCCACCACGGGCACGTCCGGGTAGTCCGAGGCGGTCTCGGCGATCGTGCTCAGGGCGTCGGGCGTGCCGACGAACCCCACCTTGATCAGCTGGACTTCCACGTCCTCCAGGATGGCGCGCGCCTGCTCGGCGATGGCCTCCTCGTCGAACGCGAAATGATCGAATATCTCGGCCGTGTCCCGGGCGTAGGCGCCGGTGACGACGGGCAGAATGTGTGCGCCCACCGACGCCATGGCGAGGGTATCGGCGCCTAGGCCTCCGGCACCGCTCGGATCGCTGGCGTTGAAGACCAGCACGCAGGGCGGATTCAGGTCGCGTTCGGCGAGCGCTTCGGCGTCCTGCAAGGGGTCGTTAAGATCGCCCGGTTTGCGGGCGTTGTCTGCTGGAAGTAAGTAGATGGTCATACGCCGGGCGGAATCTCTTGGATGGTGGCATAGGCGCGACGTTTATAGCTCGCCAGTGAGATACGCATAGATACACTCGTTGCATTTAATGAACAAGGACTTTAAGCTCCGATGAATACGAAAACTTGGATGTGCCTGATTTGTGGGTGGATCTATGACGAAGCGGTGGGTGTACCGGAAGACGGGATCGCGGCAGGCACGGCCTGGGCCGATGTTCCGATGAACTGGACCTGTCCTGAGTGCGGTGCGCGCAAGGAAGACTTCGAAATGGTTGAAATCTGAAAGATTGGCATAGGGCTACGCGATCTGCGTCGATGTACGGCGCGGCGGGCATCCAAGTCTCATGAGCAGGAGCGTTTGCAATGGGCCCGAATGGATCAGGTTACAAGGTGCTGGTCATCGATGACAGCAACACCATCCGGCGCAGTGCCGAGATTTTTCTGAAGCAGGGTGGGCACGAGGTTCTTCTGGCGGAAGACGGTTTCGATGCGCTCTCCAAGGTTAACGACCACAAGCCGCATCTGATTTTCTGCGACATCCTCATGCCGCGTCTGGACGGCTACCAGACGTGCGCCATCATCAAGCGCAACGCCCATTTCTCCAAGGTTCCGGTCGTCATGCTGTCTTCGAAAGACGGTGTATTCGACAAGGCCCGCGGCCGCATGGTCGGATCGCAAGACTACCTGACCAAGCCTTTCACCAAAGACCAGCTGCTGCAGGCCGTGCAGCAGTTTGGCATCGTTCAACAGGAAGCGCAGTAATGCCTATTCGAAAAATCCTCGTCGTCGACGACTCCAAGACCGAACTGGTGTTCTTGACCGACCTCCTCCAGAAAAACGGCTTCGCCGTGAAGACGGCCGAAAACGCCGACGACGCGATGCGCCGCCTGGAAGAAGAGCAACCCGACCTGATCCTCATGGACGTGGTCATGCCCGGCCAGAACGGCTTCCAGCTCACGCGCGCCATCGCCCGCGACCCGAAGTACGCGGCCATCCCGATCATCCTGTGCACCAGCAAGAACCAGGAAACCGATCGCGTCTGGGGCATGCGCCAGGGCGCACGCGACTACATCGTGAAGCCGGTCAACGCGGCCGATCTGATGTCCAAGATCAGCGCGCTGGCCTGAGCAGGAGTCGGCTGAGTCCATGGCGAATCGCGACGCACTGAGAGCCTTCCAGTCCCGGCTTGCAAGCCGTCTGCAGGCTGCGCGCACGACAGGCGTGGCCGCGACGTGGCTTGCCGTCGAGGCGGGCGAGGGCAAGTACCTCTTTCCGCTGGGACACGCCGGCGAAATCTTTCCCTGGACGCCGCCACAGCCCGTGCCCTACACGGAGCCGTGGTTCCTTGGCGTCGCCAACCTGCGCGGCGGCCTCTACGGCGTGGTCCAGCTGTCGGGCTTCGCCACGGGCGGGCCGGGCACGCAGGCCGCCACCGAGGCGGCGCGCATGCAATCGCGGCTCGTTGCGTTCAACGAGCTGCTCGAAGTCAACTGCGCATTGCTGGTCGACCGACTGGCGGGGTTGCGGGGCGCGGAGGCCTTCACGGCCTCCGAACCTCCGGGCGCAGAAGCACCTGCGTGGCATGGGCATCTGTACACCGACGCAGCAGGGGAGCGCTGGCAGGAAGTCAACCTGCAGGCGCTTTCGCAGCAACCCCAGTTTTTGAGTATTGGTGCGTAGTGCCTTGGCACGCAGCACTGGCAACCACCTGAAGGACCGACCGTGAGCTCGATCGCCGACAAGTTCAAGAAATTACTGCCCGTGAGCAACGGGAACGACAAGACCCGCGTCGACGGCTCCGGTTCGATATCGCTCGACGATGTCGATACGGTTCAGGTTCCGGACGAGAAAACCGTGCGCCTGGTGAGGAAGGGCGAAAGCTCCTCTCCCGTGGCGCCCGCGCCAGCCGGCTTCGCCGATGGCCTTGCTGGCGGCGAGACGCCAGATGCGCTCGACGCGGCGGCCCTCGAAGCCGTTCCGCCCGCCGGGCGAACGGGTTCCAACCCCGCCAGGCAACAGCGGATCCTGGCGATCATGCTGGCGATCGTGGTGTTGCTGCTGCTCCTGGTGGCCGGTTCCGCCATTCTTCGCGCGGAACGCCTCGCCCAGCAGGTGGCGGCCACCGGCCAGTCGCTGATGCAGTCGCAGCGTCTGGCCAAGTCGATCTCCCAGGCCCTCGTGGGCAGCGCCTCGGCGTTCGTCGAAGTCAAGGACAGCGCCGACGACCTCTCGCGCCGCGTCTCGGGCCTGACCAACGGCGACGACGCATTGCGTCTGGAGCGCGTGGGCAACCAGTACGACGAGGAGATGAACAAGATCAATCCCCTGGTCGCACGTGCCGACACCAGCGCCAAGGCCGTGCTGGCCCAGCGCCAGATCCTGACCCAGGTGGGTGCCGCCTTGCGCGACATCAACCAGCAGTCGTCCACGCTGCTCGAAATGACGGAAACCGTCGCGTCGCTGAAGATGCAGCAGAACGCCACGCTGCCCGAGATCTCGGCCGCCGGCCAGCTCGTGATGCTGACGCAGCGCATCGGCAAGTCGACCAACGAGTTCTTCACGGTCGAGGGTGTGAACCCCGACGCCGTGTTCCTGCTGGGCAAGGACCTGAACACCTTCCAGGAAACCACCCGCGGCCTCTTGGACGGCAATGCGCAACAGCGCTTCCCCGGTTCGAAAGACCCGCAGACCCGCCAGCAACTGGAAGCCATCCTGAAGACCTACGAGCAGATGCGCACGCAGGCGTCCGCCATTCTGGGCAACCTGCAGGGCCTGGTGGCAGCGCGCGAAGCGCAGGCATCCATCCTGACTGACAGCGAGCCGCTGCGTAAGTCGCTTGGCGACCTGCAGGACAAGCTCTCCGCCCGCACCGGCCTGGGCGCCGGAACGATCGTGCTGCTGTTCGTGCTGTCGCTGGCCGCCCTGGCTCTGGCCGGCGCCATCGGTTTCGTGCAGGTGCGCGAAGGCCGCGAACGTGCCGCCAACGCCGAACGCGAACGTCTGGCTGCCGAACAAACCTCCGAAGAAGCCGGCCGCGTGAACAACGCCAACCAGGCCGCCATTCTTCGGCTGATGAACGAACTGCAGACAGTGGCCGAAGGCGACCTGACGCAGGAAGCCACCGTGACCGAGGACATCACCGGCGCCATCGCCGACTCGGTGAACTACACGGTGGAAGAACTGCGTTTGCTGGTGGGCAACGTGCAGAACACGGCCACCCGCGTGGCGCAGACGACGTCGCAGGTGGAAAGCACCTCGACCGAACTGCTCGCCGCCTCGACCGAACAGCTGCGCGAGATTCGCGAAACCGGCCAGTCGGTGCTGACCATGGCCGAGCGAATCAACGGCGTGTCCACGCAGGCGCAAGAGTCCGCCACGGTGGCGCGCCAGTCGCTGCAGGCCGCATCGTCGGGTCTGCAGGCCGTGCAGAACGCCATTGGCGGTATGAACTCCATCCGCGACCAGATCCAGGAAACCTCCAAGCGCATCAAGCGCCTGGGCGAATCGTCGCAAGAGATTGGCGAAATCACCGAGCTGATCTCGGACATTACCGAACAGACGAACGTGCTGGCGCTGAACGCAGCCATTCAAGCGGCATCGGCCGGTGAAGCCGGTCGAGGCTTCTCGGTGGTGGCCGAAGAAGTTCAGCGACTGGCCGAACGCTCCGCAGACGCCACGCGCCAGATTTCGGCGCTGGTGAAGGCGATTCAGACCGACACCCAGGATGCGGTGGGCGCCATGGAGCGCTCCACGCAGGGTGTGGTCGAAGGGGCCAAGCTGTCCGACAACGCGGGTACCGCGCTGACCGAGATTGACCGGGTGTCCCGACGCCTGGCCGAGCTGATCGAGCAGATTTCGCAGTCCGCCTCCCGCGAAGCCGATTCGGCCAACGTGGTGGCAGCGAACATCCAGCACATTTTTGCGGTGACCGAGCAGACCGGAGAAGGTACGCGTACCACGGCCCAGCAGGTGCGCGAACTCTCGCAGATGGCCGAAGAACTGCGCCGCTCGGTGGCTCGTTTCAAGATTGCCTGACAACCGATAGATAAGAACGGCGAGCAACCACGTGTCGATTCAAACCCCTGCCACGGCCCCCATCGCCGGCAACCTGCCGGCCACCGAAGACCTCGGGCCGCTGGCCTGGGTGCTGGGAGAAATCCAGAAATCCCTCGACGGTGTGGGCAAGTCGTTGCGGCGCTTCGTGCGCGACGTGGGCAGTGCAACGGAGCCCGAGAGCGGCCCGCTGCAGATGGCCCGCCAGCAACTGCACCAGGCCGTCGGCGCGCTGCAGATGGTGGGGCATTCCTCGCCCGCGCTGGTGCTTGGCGCCATCGAGTTCGCGGTGCAGGGCTTCATTGCCGAACCGCAGCGCTGCACCGAAAGCGCCGTCCTGAAGATCGAGCGTGCCGGCTTCGCCGTCACCGATTTCCTCACCGCGCTGCTGGCCGGCAAGCCCGTGTCGTCGGTCGCGCTCTTTCCCCAATACCGCGACGTGCTGGAACTGGGCGGCAACGAACGCGTCCATCCGGCCGATCTCTGGAGCACCGCCTGGCGCTGGGTCGAGATCAAGCCCGCGCTCACGCAGGCGGCCGTTGCCTATGAGCCAGCCGTGCGTTCGCGACTGGACCGCGAAGTGCTGCAGCTGGTCAAGGTCGGCGACATGCAGGCCGCCAAGCGTTTGCAGGGCCTGTGCCTGGGGCTCGGACGCGGCGCGCTGCTGCCCCGCGTCGCCAGCTTCTGGACCTTGGCCGCCGGCTTCTTCGAAGCGCTGTCGCTGGGCCTCATTCCCGCCGACTCGTACGTGAAGCGCGCCGCCACCCGCGTGCTGCTGCAATACGCCACGCTGGCACGCGGCGACAGCCTGGTGTCCGACCGTCTCGGCCAGGACCTCCTGTTCTTCTGCGCGCAGGCCGTGCCCACCGCCCGCGACGAAGCCGCCACGCTGCGCACCGTGCGCAACGCCTGGGGCGTGGCCCACGAGCAGCACATCGACTACACCGTCGAGCAGTTCGGCCGCTTCGATCCGCTGGTGCTCACGCAGGCCCGCAAGCGCATCGAGACCGCCAAGGAAATGTGGTCGGCGCTCTCGGGCGGCGACATCACCCGCACGCGCCAGGTGGCCGACACCTTCGCGCAGCTGGGCGAATCGCTGCTGAAGCTGCACCCGCCGAGCCTGCCGATGGTCCAGGCGCTGACGCATGCCGTCGAGGCCTCCGTCAAGTCGGGCCAGCCGCCCGACACCGAACTGGCGATGGAAGTCGCCACCTCGGTGCTGTACCTGGAAGCCGCGCTCGAAGACCTCGACCCGAGCGACCCGCAGCTCACCTCCCGCACCCTGCAGCTGTCCGGCCGCATCGAACGCGTGCGCGCGGGCGGCCATTCCGAGCCGCTCGAGCCGTGGATGGAAGACCTGTACCGCCGCGTGAGCGACCGCCAGACCATGGGCACCGTGGTCGACGAGCTGCGCAGCCACCTGAGCGAGCTGGAGAAGTCGCTCGACCAGTACTTCCGCCGCCCCGCCGAAAAGGGCCTGCTGCGCACCGTGCCGACGCAATTGATGCAGATGCGCGGCGTGTTCTCCGTGCTCGGCCTGGACCAGGCCGCGCTCACCGTGCAGCGCATGCGCGACGACGTCGAGGCCATGCTGGTCAGCACCTCGCCCGCCGAGGAAATGGCCGGCTTCGATGCACTGGGCAACAACCTGGGCGCGCTGGGCTTCCTCATCGACATGCTGGGCTACCAGCCCGCGCTGGCCAAGCGCCTGTTCGTGTTCGACGCGGACGCCGGCGAACTCAAGCCGCTGATGGGCCGCCAGGCCACCGACAGCACGGAAGGCGAAGCCCCGGCGCCCGTTGCCGAGCCCGTGCTCAGCATCGAGGAAGTCGACGCGCAGATCGCCTCCAAGCTCGCCGCGCTCGCCACGCCCGCCAAGAAGACCAAGCCCACGCCGCTCGAGGAGTTCAGCCGCAAGGCCGAGAGCTGGACCTCCAAGATCACCGGGCCGGGCGCGCTGCCTGACACCGAGGTCACCGAGCTCGAAGAAGACGACCTGCAGAACATCTTCCTGGACGAAGCCCGCGAGGTGGTGCACAACGGCCTGGCCGCCATCACCGAGCTGGGCAGCCATCCGGACGACACCGAAGAACTCACCATCCTGCGCCGCGCGTTCCACACGCTCAAGGGCAGCTCGCGCATGGTGGGCCTCACCGACTTCGGCGACGCGGCCTGGTCGCTCGAACAGGTGCTCAACACCTGGCTGGCCGACCAGCGCTCGGCCACGCCGGAGATGCTGTCCGCCACCGAGCGCACGCTGCGCGATTTCGGCCAGTGGGTCGAAGCCATCGCCTCGGGCGAATCGCATTCCTGGCAGGCCGGCCCGTTCAGCCGCGTGGCCGATGCGCTGATGGCCGGCGAGCCCGTGCCGCCGCCGGTGCGCGTGGCCGATGCCGAGCAACTGGCCGTGGCCGCCCGCCACATCGCCGCCGAACCCGAGCTGCCGCCGCTGCCCGACCTGTCGTTCCTGCCGGACCCCCCGGCGCGCGCCGCGCCCGAGCCGGTCTTCGAACTGCCTGCACTGGACGATCCGCTGAAGCCCTCGGCCACGGAAGCCGACGACGACTTCACGTCCACCGACTTCATCGATTTCGACAAGCAGCCCACGTCGCCCGCGCCGCTCGCAGCGCTGCCGGCCGGCGAAGATTTCGACTTCCTGGCGCCCGCCAGGACGCAGGCGCCTGCCGCCGCCCCGGTCGCTGCACAGCCAGAGCCCCAGGCAGGCATCGAGGCCACCGTGCCCACCGCCACCAGCCTGCCCGACTTCGCCTGGGACCTGAATCCGCTGCCCGTGCCGGCGAACGAGCCCAAGGCCGACGACATGGCCTTGCCTCCGCTGGAGGCGCTGCCCGAACTGGAACCGATCCCGAAGGCGCAACAGCCGGAGCCCGAGCCCGAGCCCGAACTCGAACCCGTGGCTGCGATCGCCGCCCCGGTCGAAGTGCCCGCCGAGCCGGCCGTCATCGTGGTCGAAGAAGAGACGCCGGAGCCCGTTGCCGCACACGAGACAGTCGAGACGGTGGAAGCCATCGAAGTGACGGAAGCCGTGGAAGTTGTAGAGGCCACGGAAGTTGCCGAAGTGGCCGAAGTTGCGGAAGAAGAACTCTCCGCCGCCTCCAGCGCCGAAGACCAGGTCAAGGTGATCGGTCCGCTGCGCATCGGCATCGCGCTCTACAACGTCTACCTCAACGAGGCCGACGAATGGTCCAGGCAACTGGCCACCGACGTGGGCGAATGGGCGCTCGAATCGCACGAGCGCCTGCCCGACTCGACCATCGCGCTCGCGCATTCGCTGGCCGGCAGCTCCGCCACCGTCGGCTTCCACAGCCTCTCGGGCATGGCGCGCCTGCTCGAATCGGCGCTGCAACACCTGCAGATGCAGGGCAGCGGCACGCGTGAGCAGGGCGTGGTGCTGGTCGCCGCGGCCGACGAGCTGCGCCGCCTGCTGCACCAGTTCGCCGTGGGGTTCCTGCGCGATCCGGCCGAAGGCACGCTGCAGGCGCTGCGCGACATCGCCGCGGCGCCCATGCCGCTGGAAGCCGCCGTGCGCAGCGAAGTCCGGCCGTTCCAGCAGATCGTGTCCAGCAACGACGGCATGGCCGACGTGGCGCTGGACGATTCCGAAGACGCCATCGACCTGGCCGACGCGGTCGACGCCGACCTGTTCCCGATCTTCGAGGAAGAGGCTGCCGACCTGCTGCCCCAGCTGGGCGAAGCGCTTCGCCAGTGGTCGCACCATCCCGACGACAGCGCGCCGCGCGCCTCGGTGCTGCGCACGCTGCACACGCTCAAGGGCAGCGCGCGCCTGGCCGGCGCCATGCGCCTGGGCGAGCGCGCGCACCGCATGGAGTCCGAGATTGAAGTCCTGGGCTCCCAGGGTGCCGAACGGGCCGACATCGAAAAACTGCTGGCCCGCCTGGACGCCCTGCAGGCCACCTTCGACGCGCTGCGCGCGGCCGACGACGCCACGCAGGTCGAAATGGCCCAGCTCGTGGCCGCGGCCACCGCGCCATCGCCGGCCATCCAGCTGGTACAGGTCGCGCCCGAAGCCGGCGTGCCGGCGAACGACGAAGAAGCCGCACCGGTCGCCGATGCGGAGGATGTCGCCGACGGCCCGGCCGTCACGATGCTGCAGCCGCGTCCCGCGCCTGCGCTGCTCACGCCGCTGCGCGCCGCATCGGGCCAGGCCGTTCGCATCCGCACCCAGCTGCTCGACCGCCTGGTCGCGCAGACCGGCGAGGTCATCATCACGCGCTCGCGCCTGGAAGCCGAGCTCGGCCAGCTGCGCGGGTCGCTGTCCGACCTCACGGGCAACCTGGACCGTCTGCGCCAGCAGCTGCGCGACATCGAAGTGCAGGCCGAAAGCCAGATGCAGTCGCGCCTGGCACAGGCCAAGGACTCGCAGCAGAGCTTCGATCCGCTCGAGTTCGACCGCTTCACCCGCGTGCAGGAACTCACGCGCATGATGGCCGAGTCGGTGAACGACGTGGCCACCGTGCAGCGCACGCTGCAAAAGACGGTGCAGGCGACGGAAGACGATTTGAGCGTGCAGGCACGCCAGACGCGCGAACTGCAGCGCGGCCTCCTCCGCACGCGCATGGTGGAGTTCGAAGGCATCTCCGACCGCCTCTACCGCGTGGTGCGCCAGGCGTCGAAAGACACCGGCAAGCAGGTGCGCCTGGACATCGTCGGCGGCTCCATCGAAATGGACCGTGGCGTGCTGGACCGGATGACGCCTGCCTTCGAGCACTTGCTGCGCAACTGCGTGGCGCACGGCATCGAGGATTCGGCAGCCCGCGAGAAGGCCGGCAAGGACACGAGCGGCCTGATCGTCATCGACCTGCACCACGAAGGCAACGACGTCTCGGTGAGCTTCCGCGACGACGGCGCCGGCCTCGACCAGAAGCGCATTGCCGAGCGCGCCCGCGCACTCGGCCTGCTGGCGGGCGACCAGGAACTCACGCCGGAAGAAGCCACCGAGCTGATCTTCAAACCCGGTTTCTCGACGGCCGGACAGGTCTCCGAACTGGCTGGCCGCGGCATCGGCATGGACGTGGTGCGCGCGCAGATCGCGGCGCTCGGCGGCCGCATCGAAACGCACAGCACGGCCGGCCAGGGCACCACCTTCAAGCTGGTGCTGCCGCTGACCACCGCCGTGACGCACGTGGTGATGCTGCGTGCGGGCGAGGTGTCGATCGGCGTGCCCTCGAACCTGGTGGAACTGGTGCAGCGCGTGGGCGGAACCGACCTGGAAGCCGCCTACCTGCACCACAGCCATCCGTTCGGCAGCGAACAGGTGCCGTTCTACTGGGCCGGCGCGCTCCTGCAGGCCTCGACCCGCAGCGACCACGCGGCCTCCAAGAACAACACCCTCGTGATCGTGCGAAGCGCGGCACAGCGCGTCGCGCTGCACGTGGACGAAGTGCTGGGCAACCAGGAAGTCGTGGTCAAGAACCTCGGCCCGCAACTCGCGCGGCTGCCGGGCCTGGCCGGCATCTCGGTGCTGGCCTCGGGCGCGGTGGCGCTGATCTACAACCCGGTGGCGCTGGCGGCAGTGCACGGCGACCAGGCGCGCCTGCGCCAGACGGCCGCGCTCACGGTGCCCGCGCAGGCCGCATCGGCCACGTCCGGCCAGGATGCGCCGCAAGTGCCGATGCCGGTGCTGGCCCCCGTGGCGCCGCAGGTGCCGCTGGTGCTGGTGGTGGACGACTCCATCACCGTGCGCCGCGTCACGCAGCGCCTGCTGCAGCGCGAAGGCTATCGCGTGTCGCTCGCGGCCGATGGCCTGCAGGCGCTCGAACGCCTGCAGCAGGAGCGTCCGTCGGTGGTGCTGTCGGACATCGAGATGCCGCGCATGGACGGCTTCGACCTGGCCCGCAACATCCGCGCCGATGCCGCGCTGGCCGAGTTGCCGATCATCATGATCACCTCGCGCATCGCCGAGAAGCACCGCGACTACGCGCGCACGCTGGGCGTGAACCACTACCTGGGCAAGCCCTACTCGGAAGAGGAACTGCTGCGCCTGGTGCGTGCGTACACGACCGAGCCGACGCTGGCGGCTGCAGCCTGACGCGCTGCACCGGCGCTCGTCAAAAAAGGCCCCTCGGGGCCTTTTTTATTTCTGCAGCGCTTTGGCCCGCGCGACGCCGTAGCGCTGCAGCGTCTTCTCGCGCGCCTCGGCGTGGTCCACCACGGGATGCGGATAGGTCTCGCCCAGCTGGATGCCCGCGGCCTCCAGCTCCACCGGCGATGCCATCCACGGCGCGTGAATGGCCGCGTTCGACAGCCCCGCCAGCTGCGGCAGGTAGCGGCGGATGAACTTGCCCTCGGGGTCGAAGCGCTCGCTCTGCGTCACCGGGTTGAAGATGCGGAAGTAGGGCTGCGCATCGCAGCCGCTGGAACTTGCCCACTGCCAGCCGCCGTTGTTGGAGGCCAGCTCGAAGTCGTTCAGGTGCAGCGCGAAGTAGCGCTCGCCCCGGCGCCAGTCCAGCCCCAGGTCCTTGCAGAGAAAGCTCGCCACCACCATGCGCAGGCGGTTGTGCATGTAGCCGCTCTGGTTGATCTGCAGCATCGCGGCGTCCACCAGCGGGTAGCCGGTGCGGCCTTCGCACCAGGCGTCGAACAACTGGTCGGCGTGCTTGCCGTGGTGCCACTGGATCTTGTCGTACTCGGGGCGAAAACTTTTCGATTCGCCGTCCTTGTGCACGTGCGGAAAGTGCGCGAGCACCTGGAAGTAGAAGTCGCGCCAGACGAGCTCGCTCAGCCACGTCGCCGCGCCCGCATTGCCCTGCAGCGACAGCTGGTGCGCCACGCTGGCCACCTGCCGGATCGACACCGTGCCGAAGCGCAGGTGCACGCCCATGTAGCTGGGGCCGCGCACGGCGGGGAAATTGCGCGCTTCGTCGTAGCGGTCGATGCGCTCGAAGAAATCCTCGAACAGCACGCCGGCGCCGAGCGAGCCGGTCGGGATCTCCAGCGCCCCCAGGTTGGTCTTCTCGAAGCCCAGTTCGCCCAGCGACAGCATCGGCTCCCGGTAGGCCTCGGGCGGCGGCACCAGCGCCTCGGCGTGGCTGCGCACCGGGTACGACTTGAGGAAGAACGAATCCACCTTCGCCAGCCACGCCCGCTTGTAGGGCGTGAACACCGTGTAGGGCTGGCCGGTCTTGGTCATGACCTCGTCGCGGTCGAAGACGGTCGAGTCCTTGTAGGTGTGGAAGGCGATGCCCGCATTGGCCAGCGCGCCGAGCACCTTGGCATCGCGCTCCAGCGCATCGGGCTCGTCGTCGCGGTTGGCGAACACGGCCTGCACGCCCAGGTCGCTCGCGAGCGCGGGGATTTCCTGCACCGCGTGGGAGTGCCGCACGATCAGCCCGCCGCTCAAGGCGCCCAGCTCCGCCTGCAGTTCCAGCAGCGATTCGCGGATGAATTCGACCCGCCGGTCGGCACTGGGCAGCACCTCCAGGATCGCCTTGTCGAACACGAAAACGCAGACCACCTGACGGCATGCGCGCAGGGCCCGGTAGAGCGCCGCGTTGTCGTCCACCCGCAGGTCTCGGCGGAACCACATGAGCCCCTTGGGGTAGGTCTTGTCGACGGCCAGTAAAATGGGTGGCATATGGCCGCCGATTCTGCCCCGATGAACCTCACGCATCACTTTTTGATAGCGATGCCCGGGATGGAAGACAAAACTTTCAACCGCAGCGTCGTGTACCTCTGCGAACACAGCGAGCGCGGTGCGCTCGGCCTGGTGATCAACAAACCCAGCGACATCAACCTGAAGGTGCTGTTCGAGAAGATCGAGCTGCACCTGGCCCGCCCCGAGCTGGGCGACGCCCCCGTCTTCCAGGGCGGCCCGGTGCAGACCGAGCGCGGCTTCGTGCTGCACGAACCGGTCTTCACGCAGGCCGAGAAGCCCGAAGAGTCGGTCTACGCCTCGACCATGACCATCCCCGGCGGGCTGGAGATGACCACCTCCAAGGACGTGCTGGAGGCCCTGGCCACCGGTGCGGGCCCCCGCAAGGTGCTGGTCTCGCTGGGCTACGCGGCCTGGGGCGAGGGCCAGCTGGAGTCCGAACTGGCCGAGAACAGCTGGCTCACCGTGCTGGCCGACCCGGCCGTGATCTTCGATACGCCGATCGAGCAACGCTACGACAGGGCGCTGCTGCTGCTGGGCCTGGAAGCCTGGAAGCTCTCGCCGGACGCCGGACACGCATGAGCGCCGTCATGCCAGACGCTCCAGCTCCCGCCAGTTCTTCCGTTCCTGTTCCCGTTCCCTCCCATTTCCAGACCTTCCTGGCCTTCGATTTCGGCCTGAAGCGCACCGGCGTGGCCAGCGGCAACCGCCTGCTGGCCTCCGCCACTCCGCAGGCCACCATCAAGGCCGAGGGCGATGCACGCTTCGCGCAGGTCGAGGCCCGCATCAAGGAATGGCAGCCCGATGCGCTGGTGATCGGCGTGCCCTACCACCCCGATGGCGCCCCGCACGAGAACACCCGCCGCGCGCAGAAATTCGCGCGCCAGCTGCGGGGTCGATTCAACCTGCAGGTGTTCGAGGTCGACGAGCGCTACAGCACCACAGAGGCGCTGTCCTCGGGCGCAAGAGACGCCGACGCGGCCTCCGCCTGCATCATCTTGGAGCAATTTTTGAGGAGTCTCCCGTGAGTTCCATTTCCGCCATTCCCGATGCCGAAGCGCTCTACACAGGGCTGCTGGCCGGCGTGAAGGCGCTGCTGCGCCCCGAAACCAAACTGGTGGGCATCACCTCCGGCGGCGCCTGGCTGGTCGAGCGGCTGCAGAAGGACCTGGGCCTGCCCGGCGCGCCCGGCATCATCTCCTCGGCCATGCACCGCGACGACTTCGCGCGCCGCGGCCTCTCGGCCAGCGCGCAGACCTCGCTCCCCTTCGACGTGAACGGCACCGACGTGCTGCTGCTGGACGACGTGCTCTACACCGGCCGCACCATCCGCGCGGTGCTCAACGAGCTGTTCGACTTCGGCCGCCCGGCCTGCGTGCGGCTCGCGGTGCTGGTCGACCGCGGGGGGCGCGAGTTGCCCGTGGCGGCCGATTTCGCGGCCGCAAAACTCACCCTGCCCGACACGCAACTGCTGGCCCTGGCCCGCGCCGACGACGGCGCCTTCAGCCTCAAGGTGGAGGAGAACAAGTGAACCCCCACGTTCATCACTTCGTGTATTCACTGCCCCCCGAGGGGGCGCCGGCCTCCCTTGGGGCGGCCCGGCGGGAGGCCTGCAAGTAATGCTCTACAAGCGAAATCCGCAGCTCAACAAGAACGGCGAGCTCATCCACCTGCTGTCGATCGAGGGGCTGCCCAAGGACATCGTCACGCACATCCTGGACACCGCCGCCAACTTCACCAGCGTGAGCGACCGCGAGGTGAAGAAGGTGCCGCTCCTGCGCGGCAAGAGCGTGTTCAACCTGTTCTTCGAGAACAGCACGCGCACGCGCACCACCTTCGAGATCGCGGCCAAGCGCCTGTCGGCCGACGTCATCAACCTGGACATCGCGCGCTCCTCGGCCACCAAGGGCGAGTCGCTCCTGGACACCATCGCCAACCTGAGCGCCATGGCGGCCGACCTGTTCGTGGTGCGCCACAGCGAGTCGGGCGCGCCCTACCTGATCGCGCAGCACGTGGCACCGCATGTGCACGTGGTGAATGCCGGCGATGGCCGCCACGCACACCCCACGCAGGGGCTGCTGGACATGTACACCATCCGCCACTACAAGAAAGACTTTTCGAACCTCACGGTCGCGATCGTCGGCGACGTGCTGCACTCGCGCGTGGCGCGCTCGGACATCCACGCGCTCACCACGCTCGGCTGCGCCGAAGTGCGCGTGGTCGGCCCCAAGACGCTGGTGCCCGGCGACATGGCCGGCATGGGCGTGCGCGTGTGCCACACGCTCGAAGAGGGCATCAAGGACTGCGACGTGATCATCATGCTGCGCCTGCAGAACGAGCGCATGAGCGGCGCGCTGCTGCCCTCGTCGCAGGAGTTCTTCAAGACCTACGGCCTCACGCCCGAGAAGCTGCAGCTGGCCAAGCCGGATGCGATCGTGATGCACCCGGGGCCCATCAACCGCGGCGTGGAAATCGACTCCGCCGTGGTCGACGGCAAGCAGAGCGTGATCCTTCCGCAGGTCACTTTCGGCATCGCGGTCCGCATGGCCGTCATGAGCATCGTCGCGGGTAACGAAGCATGAACACTCTCATCACCAACGGCCGCGTCATCGACCCCGCGTCGGGCACCGACAAGAAGGCCGACATCGCCATCGCCGACGGCAAGATCGCCGGCATCGGCAACCTGCCCGCCGGCTTCAAGGCCGACCGCACCATCGATGCCGCGGGCTGCGTCGTCGCACCGGGCCTGGTGGACCTCGCCGCGCGCCTGCGCGAGCCGGGCTACGAACACGAAGGCATGCTGGAGAGCGAAATGGCCGCGGCCATCGCGGGCGGCGTGACCAGCCTGGTGTGCCCGCCCGACACCGACCCCGTGCTCGACGAGCCCGGCCTCGTCGAAATGCTCAAGTTCCGCGCCGAGAAGCTGCAGCGCGCGCGCCTCTTTCCGCTCGGCGCGCTCACGCGCAACCTCGCCGGCGGCGTACTCACCGAGATGGCCGAGCTCACCGAAGCCGGCTGCATCGGCTTCAGCCAGGCCGACGTGCCGCTGGCCGACACGCAGGTGCTGCAGCGCGCGCTGCTCTACGCCAGCACCTTCGGCTACACCGTGTGGCTGCGCCCGCAAGACCGCGACCTGGGCAAGGGCGTGGCCGCCAGCGGTCCGCTCGCCACGCGCCTGGGCCTCTCGGGCGTGCCCGTGTCGGCCGAGACCATCGCCATCTTCACCATCGTCGAACTCATGAAGAGCACCGGCGCCCGCGTGCACCTGTGCCGCATCTCCAGCGCCGCGGGCGTGGCGCTGGTGCGCGCGGCCAAGGCGCAAGGGCTGCCGCTGACCTGCGACGTGAGCATCAACTCGCTGCACCTGGCGGACACCGACATCGGCTACTTCGACAGCCGCGCGCGCCTGAACCCGCCGCTGCGCCAGCAGGGCGACCGCGACGCGCTCTCGGCCGGCCTGGCCGACGGCACCATCGATGCGCTGGTGTCCGACCACACGCCGGTCGAGGCCGACGCCAAGACGCTGCCCTTTGCCGAAGCCGAGCCCGGCGCCACCGGCCTCGAACTGCTGCTGCCGCTCGCGCTGCAGTGGGGCGAGCGCAGCGGCGCGGGCATCGCGCGGGCGATCGAGGTCATCACCTCTGCGCCGGCGCGCCTGCTGGCCACGGCCGATGCGGGCACCGGCATCGGCCGCCTGGTCGAAGGCGGCGTGGCCGACCTCTGCATCTTCGACCCCGCGCTCGAATGGCAGGTCGAGCCCGATGCGCTCAAGAGCCAGGGCAAGCACACGCCGTTCGCCGGCTATCCGGTGCAGGGCCGCGCGCGCCACACGCTGGTCGCGGGCCGCGTCGTCCACGGCTGAAAAAAGAAAAATAGAACTCGCCCGCCATGGTTCATTCGCTGAAGGCCTGCTGGCGCTTGCTGCACGCGGTGGGGCATGCGCTGGCCGGGTGGTGGACGATCCGCTTCGCCTTCCCGAATTTGTCGCAGGCCGAGCGCAATGCGCGCGTGCAGGAATGGTCGCGCCGCATGCTCGAGATCATGGGCATCACGCTCAAGGTGCAGGGCACGCCGCCGACCGCGGGGCCGGTGCTGATCATCAGCAACCACCTCTCGTGGCTGGACATCACCGCCATCCATGCGGCGCGCCATGTGCGCTTCGTGTCGAAGTCGGGCGTCAAGCACTGGCCGCTGATCGGCACGCTCTCCACCGGTGCGGGCTCGCTCTACATCGAGCGCGAACGCCGCCGCGACGCGCTGCGCGTGGTGCACCACATGACCGAAGCGCTGCGCGAGGGTGACGTGATCGGCGTATTCCCCGAAGGCACCACGAGCGACGGCCGCGGGCTGCTGCCCTTTCACGCCAACCTGCTGCAGGCGGCCATTTCTTCCGGCGCGCCGGTGCTGCCCGCCGCGCTGCGCTTCGCCGATGCCGCCACCGGCGAGACCAGCCAGGCCCCGCGCTACATCGACGACGACAGCCTGGTCGCCTCGCTGTGGAACACACTGCGCGCGCCGCCGCTCCTGGCCATCGTGCGTTTCGGCGAGCCGCAGGATTCGCACGGCCGCGAACGCCGCGGCTGGGCGCAGTCGCTGCATGAAGACGTGCAGCAGCTGCGCCGCGAGACCCACTGAGGCACCGAGCCGCGCGAAAAAAAAAGCGCCCTCGAAAGGGCGCTTGAACGGCGCAGGAGGCGCCGTGAGGAGGAAGCGGTGATCTGTCTCTCTATCTCTCTCTGGTGGTCAGAGAATGCCGAAGACCTTCAATCCGATGATCACGATCAGCGGCACACCGCAGAGCCAAAGGATGATGCTTTTCATGATCGAGGTCTCCGTGAGGTAAGTAGGCCTCTACAGTGGCCGCGCGCCCGGCCGGTGCTTGCGGGAGAAGGCAAACCGTGTGCGTGGGCGTGTGCCTACAAGACAGCAGGAGCGCTCGGCTGCGGCCCTGCGCGGCGCGCTCAGCCGTGGCCCTGCACGACGCGCTCAACCGTGGCCCTGCACGACGCGCTCAGCCGCGAAGCCCAGGGAAATCCGCCGGACCTCGATGCCGAGACAACAGCCCAGCGCGGCCATCGCGCCGACGTGAAGGCCCGCGAGCATCGCAATGGCCGCGATGAATTTCAGGAAGACGAGCAAGAGAATCCGCGCAACCAAGGGCTCACTCTCCAAACCAGAAGACGAGCCACGAACCGAGTGAAGCCAGCATGGCCAGCAACGCAACAACGTTGCGCTTGTCGAGGAAGAAGGCGCGGGTGCTCCGAAGGGTGGGACTGATCGACATTTCAAGCTCCTCTCGCCACGGATGCGAATGCCGCGGAGAGTGCCCGGTCGATCACCCCTCGTCAATCCGAAGATAGTTCTCCCGATGCCTGGAAGCATCAATCGCGGTCTTCGTAATGGCGACGATAGTGCTCACGCTCCCACTGCCGGCGACGCCATTCCTGGCGCTCCGCGCGGCGTTCTTCCCAACGCTCCGCGCGACGCTCGTCCCAGCGGGAGCCCGGCTCGTAGTACACGGGCGCGGGCGTGGAATACACAGGCGCCGGGGGCTGGTAGTACGTCGGCGCCGGCCGTGAGTAAACAGGCGCTGGCTCGTAGTAGACGGGCGCCGGTTGGCCGATGACCACGCCCGGCAGATTGACGCCAACGGACCAGTGGGTCTCCGCATTGGCCGATGCGCCGGCGAACAGGGCACCTGCGGCAACCACACCTGCGGCGGCCAGCTTGAGAACGGTTCGGGGATTCAACATTTCATCTCCTGAAGAGGGCGTGAAGCAGCCCTGATGAAGCGTCCAACGCCCGGCCGCAGGCACTCGCTCACATCGCCAAGGTGAAGTACCGTTCCCAAATGTGACACGACGCCGCGAGTGAATGAAATCTTCTACCCCAGAACGCGTCTTCGGCGGCCTGGTTCTCCGAGAACAGGCACGCCTCGCAGATGCGCTCCGTGCCATCGCATCGAGAGACTTTTTCGATGCCGCAAGGCGGTCCCGTGGAGCCAGCAAAAAGCCGCTGACTGGCAGCGGCTTGGGTCATTCATTCATTCATCTACCCGTCGATTCCTTTCACCTCGCGCTTCCCTGGCTCAGGCGCCGGCGCAGCGCGGCGGTGTCGTCGCTCGGATCGTCGATGGCGGAGAGGACGATGCCGTTCAGTTCATCGAGCCACTTGAAGATGCCGGGGAGCCGGTGGGCCAGCGTCGGCGCATCGAAGGTGTCGGACGCGCAGAGCGACTGGAGGATGGCGATCCAGTCGAGCGATTCGCACGATGCCATGCGGATGACGTCGCGCCGCTCGGCGTCGAGGAAGTCCTTTTCTGCGGGGGGCTGCGGTGTCGTGTGGACCGATTCGGCAGGGTTGGGGGTCTTCGTTGGGGGCTTGCTAGACTTCTTGGTAGCCATGATGTGTATTGCTTTCAACTTGGTGCACGTTGTGGTCAGGCTGGTTCGATGTTTCTGCGTCGTTCCAGCCGCCTGAATTGCCTCAGAAGATCGCGGTCTTGATTCAGACCGCGACACGCCCTGAGACGCGGCGTTCATTTCCTTGGCGCCGGCTCCTTCGCCTGATCGACCACCTTGCCGAGCCACGCCGCGCCCAGGCGCCTCAGCTTGGCCCAACGGTCGCGCGTCAGGCGGATCGAACCATGCATCGCGCGCACGTCGTCCGGCAACGTCGGCCTGCCCCTTCGCGGGCGTTCCTCGGGTTCTTTTTTCTTCGTCATCTGTTGCTGTCCTCCCGTCTTCATTAGCGTAGGCGAGGAGGTGCGGGGCGGGGGAATTTCCAGTGAGACGTTTTGCCGCAAAGGGCTGCCTCAATTGCAAGAACTTCTTGAACTGCGTGGATCGCGTGAATGGCCCTGTCTTGGCGCTGTCCCGGCGCGTGCACAGCGCATGCACGGCGGCCGTTTTGCATTGCCGTGCGGAGGCGTTAACCTGCCGCAGCTTTTTTCACTTCCAGGGATGGACCTCGCTTCACATGACTCCTGTCGTCATCTACCCCAGCCGCCTGCGCGTCAGCCTGATCCTCCTGGGCGCTGCCCTGTTCGTTGCCGGAGGCATCTGGCTGCTGATGAATCCCATCCGGGGCGATGAGGCGATGGGGTGGCTGGCCGGTTGGGCAAGCATCGTCTTCTTCGGCGCGGTCGCGCTGTTTGCACTGGGCCGGCTCGCATCGAGGAAGCCGGCGATCACGATCGATCGCACCGGCATCACCGACAACGCATCGGGGCTGTCCGCCGGTTTCATCCCGTGGTCCGATGTGGTCGATGCGCAGGTCGTCAAGTTCCAGCAGCAGAAGTTTCTCGGCGTGTCGCTGCGAAACCCGCAGGACTACCTTGCCAAGGCGTCCCCGCTCAAGCGCATGTTGATGAAGGCCAACTCGTCGCTGGTGGGCTTCGTCATCAACATCCCGCAGATCTCGCTGCCGGTGCCGCTCGAAGAATTGCTCGGGCACATCGAGCGCTTCAGGCAGGCGGACACGGGTGCGCCCGGGCGGTGATGAAGACGACGCGCAGGTAAACCTTGGTTCGGGTGCGCGCGCAGGGACATGTCCCGAATTTGCCTCGCGGCACGCGTTGCTCAATGATGGCTGCCATGAAAGAGATCCGCCTGGGCTGGTCGCTCGACGTCAGCCACCTCAAGCACCAGATCCAGGCGGCCGCGAGCTGGAAGCCCGAGACGGCCGTGCTGCGCCGCGACCTGGAGATCATGGTCGAGGTGGGCAACGAGGTTTTCGGCGAAGGCACGCACTGGATCGAGGAGCGGACGGTGCCCGAGCCTCGATGAATGAATGAGTGAATGAGTGAATGAATGGTGCTGCCGGGCTCAGGCCTGCAGCTCCGGGAAGCGCCCCTGTGCCTTGTCTTCCCTGCGGGCGATGACCGCATGCGTCGCCTCCGCCAGCACGAGCGCCGCCAGGATCATGGCCGCGCCGATCAGGCTGAGGTAATGCCTGTCGATGAACAGCAGCACGAGCCCGCCCAGCATGCTCGAGCAGGCGAGGCCGCCGTAGGTGGCCGTGTTGTTCAAGGCCAGCAGCAGCGGGGCCACCTTGGGTGCGATCTTCACCAGCCGATGCTGCTGCGGCACGATGACGGCCCAGCCGCAGAAGCCCCAGAGCACCAGCGAGACGACCGTGCCCGCCATGGATGCCGAAGCCCACGGCAGCGCGCAGAACACGGCGATGGCGATGGCCAGGGATGCATTCATCACGCTGCGGCTCCCGAAGCGGTCCACGAGCCGGCCGGCGAACAGGTTCCCCACGGTGGCCGACACGCCCCACACCAGCAGCACGGCCGCGAGGGTTCGCTCGCTGCCGCCCGTCGCGCGGTCCAGCACGAGGCCCGCATAGGTGTAGACCATCAGCAACCCGCCGTTGGCGAACACGTTGGTCAGCAGTGCCAGCGCAACGCGCGCGTCGCCGATCGGCGCGAAGCGCTCCCTGAGGCTGATGCGCTCGGGTGGGCGCACCGCGTTCAGCAGCCACCACACGGCGAGCATCGCGACGAGCCCGAGGGCTGCCACGAACCACAGCGTCATTCGCCAGCCGCCCAGCCCGCCGATGAACGTGCCAAGGGGTGACCCGAGCGCCGTCGCGCCCGCGAGGCCCGCGGTCACGATCGACAGCGCGTAGCCCCTGCGCCCGGGCGGCGCGATGGCGGACGCGACGCCGAGCGCCGTCGGCGAGAACATCGCCGCGCCCAGGCCCGCCAGCGCGCGGCTGAGCAGCACCGTGTGCAGGTCGGTGGCCATCGCGGTGATGGCATTGCCCACCACGAAGATGCCGAGCGCGACGACCAGCATCGGCTTGCGCGGCCATCCGCCGCCCACCGCGGCCATCACCGGCGCGAGGACGGCGAACGACAGCGCATACACGGCCACCATCTGGCCGGCCAGGCTGACGGAGGTTCCGAGCGAAGAGGCCACGCTGGGCAGGATGCCGGCAACGACGAAGTTGTCGGTGCCCATGGCGAACATGCCTAGGGCCAGAACGATCAATCGAGGATCCATGATCTTGTGCAAATGCAGAGGGATGGCGTGCCGTTCGGAAAACGTGTCCATGCCATCGCGGGCCAAATCGCGATGTTCGGCGCACGACGAATGAAATGGAACTGATGGTTCTTCAAGAGGAAAGTGCAGGCCATGCACTTTCCCTCTGCCCGGCGTCTATGGGCGGGCGTTTCGTCGCCGTCCGCTGTGCACGTTGCGCATCCAAATGCTCTTGAACGGCATGCAATATGGAACTGCAAAACCATCAGTTCCGTTCATTGCATGCCTCGCCCATGATCGCCCCCTGTCATTCAGCAGCAGGAGACGAAACCATGACGGCCGATACCCTCATCGAAGCACCGGACGTGGCCCAGCCGGCCACCGGATGGTCCCAGGAGGCGATCGCGCGATGCGTGGCCACCGTCGTGCGCTCGCGCCGGGCGACGCGCGCCTTCAAGGCGCAGCCGCTGGGCCGCGCGCTCGTGGAAGAAATCCTGGCGGATGCGGCGTGCGCACCGAGCGGCGCCAACATCCAGCCCTGGCGCGTGTATGTGGTCAGCGGCGCGGTCAAGAACGAACTGACCGACGCGCTGGTCGCCGCGTCCCGCGCCGGCACCGCACCCGCGCCCGAGCACTTCCCCGAGCCCTTGCCGGACACCTACCGCGCAAGGCTCGCGGACTTCGGCGCGCGCTACTACGCATCGCTCGGCATCGAGCGCCACGACACGCCCGCGCGCACGCGCCAGACCGAGCGCAACTACGCGTTCTTCGGCGCGCCGGTGGGCCTCGTCTTCAGCATCGACCGCCGGTTGAAGGCGCACAGCTGGATCGACCTGGGCCTCTTCGCGCAGAGCGTGATGATCGCCGCGAAGGCGCGCGGCATCGACACCTGCCCGCAGGTCGCGTTCGCGCAGTTCCACGAGCCGATCGCGGCGCACCTGCAGATGCCGGCGGATGAAGTGACTGCCTTCGGCATGTCGATGGGATACGGCGACCCGGAGGCCGAGGTGAATCGGGCGAGGATGCCGCGCGAGCGGGTGCAGGACTTCGCGCGGCTCCTGGGGTTTGGGGACTGAATACGGCCATGGGCCGGCGCCTCGGCTGCCACCGGATCGCCCCGGCCGGCATCAGGGCCATCGGCGCTGTGTACGGGGGCGCCACGCAGAGCCGCCCCGCGGTCCGATGAAACCTGGCTGCTCTATCCGCTGGCTGGTGGTGCCTTCGACAGGAATCGAACCTGTATCTGAGTCTTAGGAGGACCCCGTTCTATCCATTGAACTACGAAGACGACGGGCGCGATGGGCTCGGTGCCCGGCCGGCGAGGGTTTGCCGGTGCGCGCCGCGATTTTATAGGGTTCCTGCCGCCGCTTCGCTGCACTGCAAAAAACCGGCCAGCGCGGGCTAACCCCCATACGAAATCTCCGAGAAGTTGACCTCGGTCAAGTTGACGCAGAACGCCTGCGCGCAACATCCGCCCTGTTCGTATCTCCGCTCAGATCCAACAATAACAAAGGGCGCACCCTACACCGACTGGAGACAAACATGACGATGAAGAACATCGCTTCGCACGCCCGCAGCTGGCCTGCGAAAGCCATTGGCGCGGCCGTCCTGGCACTGGCCGCAGCCACTCCCGCCTTCGCCTGGGAACCCACCAAACCCGTGGAGTTCGTGATCCCCGCCGGCACCGGCGGCGGCGCCGACCAGATGGGGCGGCTGCTGCAGGGCATCGTCATCAAGTACAAGCTCATGAAAGAGCCGCTCATCGTGGTCAACAAGTCCGGCGGCGCGGGCGCCGAGGGCTTCCTGGCGGTGAAGGAGGCCAAGGGCGATCCGCACAAGATCATCATCTCGCTGTCGAACCTGTTCACCACGCCCATGGCCACCGGCGTGCCCTTCAACTGGAAGGACATGACGCCCGTCGCGATGCTGGCGCTGGACCAGTTCGTGCTGTGGACCAACGTCGAGGCGCCCTACAAGACCGCCGGCGAATACATCGCCGCCACCAAGGCCGCGGGTCCCAACAAGTTCAAGATGGCCGGCACCGGCTCCAAGCAGGAAGACCAGATCATCACCGTGGCGCTGGAGAAAGCCACCGGCACCAAGTTCATCTACGTGCCCTTCAAGGGCGGCGGCGAAGTGGCGGTGCAACTGGTGGGCGGCCACGTGAATTCCACCGTCAACAACCCGATCGAGGCGGTCGCGCAATGGCGCGCCGGCAAGCTGCGCGCGCTGTGCGTGTTCGACGACGAGCGCATGCCCTTCAAGGCGAAGGTGACCGACACGCAATCGTGGAACGACGTGCCCACCTGCAAGGAAGCGGGCGTGCCCACCAAGTACACGATGCTGCGCGGCATCTTCATGCCCGCCGGCGTCACGCCCGAGCAGTTGAAGTTCTACACGGACCTGCTCACCAAGGTGGCCGCCACGCCGGAGTGGAAGGAATACATGGAGAAGGGTGCCTTCAACCCGACCTTCATGACCGGCAAGCCCTTCGCCGACTGGCTCACCACCGCCGAGGCGACGCACCGCACGCTGATGTCCGACGCGGGCTTCCTGGCCAGCAACAAGTAACACGACCCGCAGCCGATCGACCGATCGACCACCGTTCGGGCTGAGCTCGTCGAAGCCTTGCGCAGCGCTTCGACAGGCTCAGCGTGAACGGATTGGGGTCTATCAGCCGGAACGGGTTGGGTCTATCAGCCGAAACGGGTTCCGGTTCGTCAGCGTGCGTCGAGCACCGCGCTGTCTTCCTTCTTACAAACATGACGGGGGCTCCATGGAGCACGAAGAAATTTCCGATGGGGCGGCGCGTTCGGGCGTCGCCACCTACGTGGTCGAGGCGGTGGTGGCGGCGCTGCTGCTGGTCATCGGACTGGTGGTGGTGTTCGAGGCCCGCAAGCTGGGCGCGGGCTGGACGAGCGATGGGCCGGGGTCGGGCTACTTCCCGTTCTTCATCGGCGTGATCATCACGATCTCGGGCGCGGGCATCCTGTACCAGGCACTGCTCGGCAAGAACCGCAACACCGAGGTGTTCGTGGATTCGGTGCAGCTGAAGCGCGTGCTCTCGGTGCTGGTGCCGGCCACCGTGTACGTGCTGTGCATCACCTTCGTGGGGCTGTATGTCGCATCGGCGGTCTACATCGCGCTCTTCATGATCGTGCTGGGCAAGTACTCGTGGGTGAAGAGCGTCGTCGCGGCGCTCGCGGTCAACACGGTCTTCTTCTGCATGTTCGAGGTGTGGTTCAAGGTGCCGCTTTTCAAAGGCGCGCTCGACCCCCTCAGGTTCCTCGGCTACTGAACTCACGGAGCACAGCGAAATGGACGAAATCAGCGCCCTGATGCAGGGCTTTGCAGTGATCCTGACCCCGATGAACATCGCGCTGATGTTCGTGGGGATCATTCTTGGCGTGCTCATCGGCGTGCTGCCGGGGCTGGGCGGCGCCAACGGGGTGGCGATCCTGCTGCCCCTCACGTTCACGATGTCGCCGACCTCGGCCATCATCATGTTGTCGTGCATCTACTGGGGTGCGTTGTTCGGCGGGGCCATCACCTCGATCCTGTTCAACATCCCCGGCGAACCGTGGTCGGTGGCCACCACCTTCGACGGCTATCCGATGGCCCAGCAGGGCAATGCGGGCGCGGCGCTCACCACGGCCTTCACCTCGTCGTTCGTGGGCGCGTTCATCGCGGTGGTGATGATCACCTTCCTCGCGCCGCTGGTGGCCAAGTTCGCGCTCAAGTTCGGCTCGCCCGAATTCTTTGCGGTGTACCTGCTGACCTTTTGCAGCTTCGTGGGCATGGGGAAAGGCTCGCCCTTCAAGATCCTCGCGTCGATGGCGCTGGGCTTCGCGCTCGCCTCGGTCGGCATGGACACGGTCACGGGCCAATTGCGCCTGACCTTCGGCCAGCCCGAGCTGATGCGCGGCTTTGACTTCCTGATCGCGGTGATCGGTCTCTTCGGCATCGGCGAAATCCTGCTGTCGATGGAAGAGGGCCTGAAGTTCTCCGGCAAGAGCGCCAAGATCGACCCCAAGGTCGTGCTGCAGACGTGGAAGCAACTGCCGCAGTATTGGGTCACCTCGCTGCGCAGCTCGCTCATCGGCATCTGGATGGGCATCACGCCCGGCGGCGCCACACCGGCTTCGTTCATGGCCTACGGCCTCGCGAAGAAGATGTCCAAGAAGGGCTCCAAGTTCGGCACCGGCCAGATGGAAGGCGTCGTCGCCCCCGAGACCGCGGCGCACGCCGCGGGCACCAGCGCGTTGCTGCCGATGCTGGCCCTCGGCATCCCCGGTTCGCCGACGGCCGCGGTGCTGCTGGGCGGCCTCTTGATCTGGGGCCTGCAGCCCGGGCCGCTGCTGTTCACCGAGCAGAAGGACTTCGTCTGGGGCCTCATCGCCAGCATGTACCTGGGCAACATCGTGGGCCTGATCGTGGTGCTGAGCACGGTGCCTCTCTTCGCCTCGATCCTGCGCATTCCGTTCTCGATCATCGCGCCGGTGATCATCGTGATCTGCGCCATCGGTGCCTACACCGTGCACAACGCGATGCTCGACATCTGGTTCATGCTCGGCTTCGGCGTCATCGGCTACCTGTTCAAGAAGCTCGACTTCCCGCTCGCGCCGCTGGTGCTCGCACTGGTGCTCGGGGACAAGGCCGAAGACTCGTTCCGCCAGGCGATGCTGGTCTCGCAAGGCGACGTGATGATCATGTTCTCCAACCCGCTGGTGGGCGGCATCACGACGCTGGCCCTGGTGCTGTTGTTCTGGCCGCTGATCTCCAAGGCCATCGCCTTCATCAAGCCGCCCAAGAAGCCCGACGAGTTCGCCGTCGAGCGTCCGGTGGATTGAGCCAGAAGCAAAAACAAGGAGCACGCACATGCCAGTCATCGCACTGACCCAGGAGATGGGTTCCCTCGCCAAGGACGTGTCGGTCAAGCTCGCGGAAACGCTCTCGCTTGCCGTGATGCGCCACGAAGTCATCGACCACGTGGCCGAGAAGATGCAGGTCTCCAAGAGCCTCATCGGCCGCCTGCGCGGCGGCAAGGCGGGCCTCCTGGAGCGCCTGAAGACCGACCAGCGCAGCGTCGCGCTCTACACGGCGGACGAGCTCTTCGCGCTGGCCGACCGCGGCAACGTGGTGCTGCGCGGCTGGGGCGCAACGTGCCTCTTGCGGCCCGTGCCGCACGTGGTGTGCGTGCGCATCACGCGCTCGCTCGACAAGCGCGTCGAGTGGCTGATGGGCGACCTGGAAACCGACGACGCCGCGTTCGCCGAAGCCGAGATCCGCCGCAGCGACCAGGCGCACGCGGCGCGCATGCATGCGCAGTTCGGCGTGACCTGGGGCGACCCGGTGCTCTACGACCTGGTGCTCAACACCGACCGCGTGACGGTCGACAGCTGCGTCGAGCAGATCAGCCAGCTGGTGGCGCGGCCCGAGTTCGCGGAGACGCCCGAGTCGCGCACGCTGCTCAAGAACATGGCGCTGCAGGCGCGCGTGAAGGCGGCGTTGAAGGAAGAGACCGAGACCAGCGACATCCGCGTGACGGTCGATGCGAACCAGGGGGAGGTGATCCTGCGCGGCATCGTCCTCAACTCCGAAGAGCGCGCGCAGACCGAAGCGGTTGCGGCCGCGGTGACTGGCGTGACCGGTGTGCACAACCAGCTGCGCCTGATGGCCACTTCCCGCCGTTTCGCATCAGCCAAGCAAACCTGACTTCATAGCAGCCGCGACAAACCAGCGGCGTGCCCCAGTGCGCAGGCATCGGGTGCTCCCCGCAGCGAAATAAAGGAGGAGGGCGAAGCCCGGGGGACATTCGCGGAGGGGAGCACCCGGTGGCCTGTGCACCCACCCTGAATGCCCCCGCGGAAATCAAATCTTCCCGCGCTTGCGAAGCCGACTAAGGGTTTCTGCGGAGAGATTGAGATACGAAGCCAGCTCCTTGCTCGGAATCCGGTCTTCCAGCTCGGGGTGCTTGCGCATGAACCGGTGCACCCGCCCCGGCGCATCCAGCAGGTGCAGCGTGATCGTGTGCGCCATGATCTCGCTCATTCCCTTCATCACCAGGTACTCGAACAGTTCCTTGGTCTGGGCATGCCGGTCGAGAAAGGTGATCCATTCCTTGAGCGGCAGGCTCGCCACGCGGGCCTTGGTGACGCACACGATGCCGTAGGGCGTCGGCGTGCCCAGCCGCAGCGCCGCGTAGCTGGTTTCCATGTCGTGCTCGTCGGCGAAGCGAAGGATCATTTCCTTGCCTTCGGGGTTGCTCACGACGCGTTTGAGGATGCCGTCGAGGATGAAGTACTGCTCCATCTCGCGCACCCCCTGGTGCAACAGGAAATCGCCCTTGTTGCCGTCCACGATCACGAGGTGGGCTTCCAGTTCGGCGCGGTCGCTCTCGCTCAGGTCCTTGAGCAGGACGTTCTGCCGGAGCTGCGCGCGAATGATGTTTTTTTCCGGGTGGTTTTCCAACAACGTCATGGGTCCCGTCTTGCTCGAATTCGCAACAACTTCTGGTTCATCTGGCCGGTGCCGTTTTCCGGAAAGTTGACCGAGGTCAACGCCTGAAAGCATGCCCCCGAATCATAGTCCCGGCTCGGGCCTCGGCCATTCACCAAAGCAGAAGGAGAGACATGTCTTCAGTAAGAACGGACAAAGAGGCATCCACGACCCTGGACGACGCCCTCAAGCCCACGAGCCGGGCCGTTGACGGCGATGCGGTCGTGCGGGCCCTCAAACCGGTTGCGGACGACGCACCGGAGGCCGAAACGATCGACGGCTTCCACCTGGTCATCGATGCGCTGAAGCTGAACGACATCGACACCATCTTCGGCCTCCCCGGCATCCCGATCACCGACCTGACGCGCATGGCGCAGGCCGAGGGCATGCGGGTCATCTCGTTCCGCCACGAGCAGCACGCCGGCAACGCCGCAGCCGCCGCGGGCTTCCTTACGCAAAAGCCCGGCATCTGCCTCACGGTGTCGGCCCCCGGTTTCCTCAACGGCCTCACGGCACTGGCCAACGCGACCACCAACTGCTTCCCGATGATCCTCATCAGCGGATCGAGCGAGCGCGAAATCGTCGACCTGCAGCAGGGCGACTACGAAGAGATGGACCAGTTGGCCATCGCCAAGCCGCTCTGCAAGGCCGCCTTCCGCGTGCTGCATGCCCAAGACATCGGCGTGGGCATCGCCCGCGCCATCCGCTCGGCGCTGTCGGGCCGCCCCGGCGGCGTGTACCTGGACCTGCCGGCCAAGCTCTTCGCGCAGACCATGGACGCGGTCAAGGGCAAGGCATCGCTCATCAAGGTGGTCGATCCGGCACCGCGCCAGATCCCCGCGCCCGACGCCGTCAAGCGCGCGCTCGACCTGCTCAAGGGCGCCAAGAAGCCGCTCATCCTGCTGGGCAAGGGCGCCGCCTACGCACAGGCCGATGCCGACATCCGCGCACTGGTCGAGAAGACGGGTATTCCCTACCTCCCGATGTCGATGGCCAAGGGCCTCCTGCCCGACACGCACGCGCAATCGGCCGCGGCCGCGCGCTCCTACGTGCTGCAAGAGGCCGACGTGGTGCTGCTCATCGGCGCGCGCCTGAACTGGCTGCTCTCGCACGGCAAGGGCAAGACCTGGGCCGAGGACAAGGGCGCCAAGCAGTTCATCCAGATCGACATCGCACCGACCGAGATCGACAGCAACGTGGCCATCGCCGCGCCGGTGATCGGCGACATCGGCTCCTGCGTGGCGGCCCTCCTGGGCGGCATCGATGCCAAGTGGGCCAAGCCGCCGACCGAATGGACCGGCGCCATCGCCGAGCGCAAGGACAAGAACCTCTCCAAGATGGCCGTGACGCTCGCCGCGCGTCCGTCGCCGATGAACTTCCACAGCGCGCTCAGCGTGATCCGCGACCAGGTGAAGGCCCGCCCCGACGCCATCGTGGTGAACGAAGGCGCCAACACGCTGGACTTCGCGCGCAGCATCGTGGACATGTACGAGCCGCGCAAGCGCCTCGATGTGGGCACCTGGGGGATCATGGGCATCGGCATGGGCTTTGCCGTGGCCGCCGCCGTGGTCACCGACAAGCCGGTGATCGCCATCGAGGGCGACAGCGCCTTCGGCTTCAGCGGCATGGAGGTGGAAACCATCTGCCGCTACAACCTGCCGATCTGCATCATCGTTTTCAACAACAACGGCGTGTACCGCGGCACCGACGTGAACGCGAGCGGCACTGCCGACGTGGCGCCCACCGTGTTCGTGAAGAACGCGCGCTACGACAAGCTGATGGAAGCCTTCGGCGGCGTGGGCGTCAACGCCACCACCGCCGACGAGCTGCAGAAGGCCCTCACCGAGGCCGTCGCCTCGCGCCGCCCGACCCTCATCAACGCCGTCATCGACGAGACCGCGGGCACGGAAAGCGGGCGCATCACGAGCCTGAACCCCGCCACGGCGAAGAAGAAGTAATTACCAAATCCATCCAGGAGATATCACATGAGCGACAACAAACCCCTCAACGGCATCAAGATCATCGACTTCACGCACGTGCAGGCGGGCCCCGCCTGCACGCAGATGCTGGCCTGGTTCGGCGCCGACGTCATCAAGGTCGAGCGCCCCGGCGCCGGCGACGTCACGCGCTCGCAACTGCGCGACATCCCGGATGTGGACGCGCTCTACTTCACCATGCTCAACAGCAACAAGCGCTCGCTCACGCTGGACACCAAGCAGCCCGAAGGCAAGCTGGTGCTGGAGAAGCTCATCAAGGAATCGGACGTGCTGGTGGAGAACTTCGGCCCCGGCGCGCTGGACCGCATGGGCTTCACCTGGGAGCGCATCCAGGAACTGAACCCCAAGATGATCGTCGCCTCGGTCAAGGGCTTCAGCGACGGCCACCACTACGAAGACCTGAAGGTGTATGAGAACGTCGCGCAGTGCGCCGGCGGCGCCGCATCGACCACCGGCTTCTGGGACGGCCCGCCGACCGTGAGCGCTGCGGCGCTGGGCGACAGCAACACCGGCATGCACCTGGCCATCGGCATCCTGACGGCCATCATCGGCCGCGAGCAGACCGGCAAGGGCCAGCGCGTGGCCTGCTCGATGCAGGACGCAGTGCTCAACCTCTGCCGCGTGAAGATGCGCGACCAGCAGCGCCTGGACCGCCTCGGCTACCTGGAGGAATACCCGCAATACCCGCACGGCACGTTCAGCGACGTGGTGCCGCGCGGCGGCAATGCCGGCGGCGGCGGCCAGCCGGGCTGGGTGCTCAAGTGCAAGGGCTGGGAGACCGACCCGAACGCCTACATCTACTTCACCATCCAGGGCCACGCCTGGGCGCCGATCTGCGACGCCATCGGCAAGCCCGAATGGAAGACCGACCCCGACTACGCGACCCCCAAGGCGCGCCAGCCGCACATCACCGACATCTTCGCGACCATCGAGGTCTGGCTGGCCGAGAAGACCAAGTTCGAGGCGGTCGACATCCTGCGCAAGTTCGACATTCCATGCGCGCCGGTGCTGACGATGAAGGAACTGCTGAACGACGAATCGCTGCGCGCCAGCGGCTCCATCGTCGAAGTGCCGCACAAGGAGCGCGGCAGCTACTTCACCGTGGGCAGCCCGATCAAGTTCTCGGACCTGAAGCCCGAGATCACCGGATCGCCCCTCCTGGGCGAGCACACCGAGGAAGTGCTGGCCGAGCTGGGCTACTCGAAGGCCCAGATCACGAGCCTGCGCGAAGCCAAGGCCGTCTGAGGCCGCAGCGAAAAGACATAGAGAGAAAGAAGCGGGAGCACACCTTGTCGTCATCGACCGTCGATCTGAACCAACTCGTTGCCGGAGCCGGCGACGCGATCATGGTCTGCGATGCCGAGGGTGCCATCACGCTGTGGAACAAGGCTGCCGAGCGCATCTTCGGCTTTACCGAAGCCGAAGCGCTCGGGCAGTCGCTGGACATCATCATCCCCATGCGACAACGCCAGCGGCATTGGGATGGCTATCACAAGACGATGGAAACGGCGGTCACCAGATACGGTGCCGACGTGCTGCGCGTGCCCGCCCTGCACAAGGACGGGCATACCCTTTCCATCGCCTTCACGGTCTCCATGCTGTTCGCCCAGGATCAACAGGTTTCAGGCATCGTCGCCATCGTGCGCGACGAAACCGCCCGCTTCGCCGAGGAGCGCAAGTTGCGCGCCCGTCTGGTAGAAGTCGAAGCCGCGACGAACAAATAAGACAGGAGACACACGATGAGCAAGGCACTCGAAGGCGTTCGCATTCTCGACTTCACCCATGTGCAGTCGGGCCCCACCTGCACGCAACTGCTGGCATGGTTCGGCGCCGACGTGATCAAGGTCGAGCGCGCCGGCGAAGGCGACGCCACGCGCGGGCAGCTGCGGGACATTCCCGGTGTGGACAGCCTCTACTTCACGATGCTGAACCACAACAAGCGCTCGATCACGCTGGACACCAAGAACCCCAAGGGCAAGCAGGTCCTGGACACGCTGATCAAGACCTGCGACGTGCTGGTGGAGAACTTCGCGCCCGGCGCACTGGACCGCATGGGCATCACCTGGGCGCACATCCAGAAGCTCAACCCGCGGATGATCGTCGCGTCGGTCAAGGGCTTCGGCCCCGGCAAGTACGAGCACTGCAAGGTCTACGAGAACGTCGCGCAATGCGCCGGCGGCGCCGCGTCGACCACCGGCTTCGAGGACGGCCCGCCCGTCGTCACCGGCGCGCAGATCGGCGACAGCGGCACCGGGCTGCACCTGGCGCTGGGCATCGTCGCCGCGCTCTACCAGCGCAACAACACCGGGCGCGGCCAGCAGGTGCTCGCGCCGATGCAGGACGCCGTGCTCAACCTGTGCCGCGTGAAGATGCGCGACCAGCAGCGCCTGGAGCGCACCGGCACCATGCACGAGTACCCGCAGTACCCGGACGGCAAGTTCGGCGACGCGGTGCCGCGCGCGGGGAACGCATCGGGCGGCGGGCAGCCGGGCTCCATCCTCAAGTGCAAGGGCTGGGAGACCGACCCGAACGCCTACATCTACTTCATCACGCAGGGCGCGGTGTGGCCTGCCGTCTGCAAGGTGATCGGCGAGGAGAGCTGGATCACCGACGAGGCCTACGCCACGCCGGCCGCGCGCTTGCTGCACCTGAAGCCGATCTTCGCGCGCATCGAGCAATGGACCATGACCAAGACCAAGTTCGAGGCCATGGACATCCTCAACGAGTTCGACATCCCGTGCGGCCCGATTCTCTCCATGAAGGAAATCGCCGCGGACGAATCGCTGCGCGAGACGGGGACCATCGTCGAGGTGGACCACCCGACGCGCGGCAAGTACCTGACGGTGGGCAACCCCATCAAGATGTCCGACAGCGCGACCGACGTGACCCGTGCGCCGCTGTTGGGCGAGCACACGGAAGAGGTGCTGCGTCAATTGGGATATGGCGTCGACGAAATCGCCATGCTGCGCACAGAGCGCGTGATTTGAATCGACAGCACGCGCCGACCGACCGATAAATAAAGTGTTCCTTGCAAATGGCGAAAGCCATTTGCAATGGATGACTGCGCCCTTTTTTGCCAATTCACATATAACGCATGGCAAATGCATTCAATAAAATAGTTTAACTATTATTTATCGATCATCGAATCTACATTTTGATCATGCCGACCCGCCACCCATTTGTCGCCCGGCATTCAATTTCCAGGAGAAATTTCATGATGATCGATGATGCGCCCATTCAATACTGGAGCTCCGAGACGGAGCGCAACGCCTACAACGCGGCCTTCTACGAGCTGGGCCTGCGCTGGCACTGGGATCGCGAAACCTATTGCCAATTGCTGCGCCAGAGCCAGGACGGCCCCGAGCGCGTGTGCCATTACCTCAGCACGCACCAGCCGCATCTGCTGCGCGCCTACGACGCCAAATCGCTGGCCGAGGTGATCGAGCAGAAGAAGGAAGTGCACCAGCAGCGCGAATTGAGCCAGGGCCTCGGAAACCGGCGCTATTTCAATTGGGCCGAAAGCCACGGCGCCGAATTGGGCGCGTAAAGCAATTGCCATGAATATCCACGAATACCAGGGCAAGGACGTATTGCGCAAATACGGCGTCACCACGCCCCGTGGATTCGCCTGCGCATCGGCCGACGAAGCCGCCGACGCCGCCACCCGCCTGGGCGGCCGCGCCTGGGTGGTGAAGGCGCAGATCCACGCCGGCGGCCGCGGCAAGGGCGGCGGCGTGAAGCTCGCGTGGTCGGTGGACGAAGTGCGCCGGCACGCGAGCCAGATGCTCGGCATGACGCTCAAGACCCACCAGACGGGCCCCGAAGGCCGCGTGGTGAAGCGCCTGCTGGTGGAAGAGGGCATCGAGGTCGACAAGGAGCTCTACCTCGCCATGGTGGTCGACCGCGAAGCGGGCCGCGTGGCGCTGATGGCCTCCAGCGAAGGCGGCATGGACATCGAAGAGGTCGCCGCGCGCACGCCCGGCAAGATCCACAAGGTGCTCATCGATCCGGCGACGGGCCTGAAGGGCAGCGAGGCCGACATCGTGGCGCGCAGCATCGGTCTCTCGGGCAAGTCGGTGATGCAGGCGCGCACGCTGATGCAGAACCTCTACCAGGCGTTCGACGCGAGCGATGCGTCGCTCGCCGAGATCAACCCGCTGGTCGTGACGCGCGACGGCCGGGTGATCGCGCTGGACGCCAAGTTCAACTTCGATCCGAACGCGCTCTATCGCCAGCCCGAGATCGTGGCGATGCGCGACTTCGACGAGGAAGACCCGGCCGAGGTCGAGGCGTCGCGTTTCGATCTCTCGTACATCGCGCTGGACGGCGACATCGGCTGCCTGGTGAACGGCGCGGGCCTGGCGATGGCGACGATGGACGTGATCAAGCTGTACGGCGGTTCGCCCGCCAACTTCCTGGATGTGGGCGGCGGCGCGACGGCCGAGAAAGTGACGCAGGCCTTCAAGCTGATGCTGCGCAACCCCAACCTGCGCGCGATCCTGGTCAACATCTTCGGCGGGATCATGAAGTGCGACGTGATCGCGCGGGGCGTGATCGCCGCCGCGCGCGAGGTCGAGCTCTCGGTGCCGCTCGTGGTGCGCATGAAGGGCACCAACGAGAGCCTGGGCCGCACGATCCTTGCGCAATCGGGCCTGCCGATCCTCACGGCCGACGACATGGCGGATGCCGCCCAACAGGCCGTGGCTGCAGCCCGGCGGAGGAGCAACTGAAATGTCGATCCTCGTCAACAAGCACACCCGCGTCCTCACGCAGGGCATCACCGGCAAGACCGGCCAGTTCCACACAGCGATGTGCCGCGACTACGGCAACGGCCAGAAGTGCTTCGTCGCGGGCGTGAACCCGAACAAGGCGGGCAAGTCCTTCGACGGCATTCCGGTCTTCGGCACGGTGAAGGACGCGAAGGCGGAAACCGGCGCCACCGTGTCGGTGATCTACGTGCCGCCGCCGTTCGCGGCGGCCGCGATCGACGAAGCCGTCGATGCGGGAATGGAGCTGGTCATCTGCATCACCGAAGGCATTCCGGTGCGCGACATGATGCGCACGCGCCACCGCATGGAGGGCAGCAGGACGCTCCTGCTCGGGCCGAACTGCCCGGGGCTGATCACGCCCGACGAAATCAAGATCGGGATCATGCCGGGGCACATCCACCAGCGCGGGCGCATCGGCGTGGTGTCGCGCTCGGGCACGCTGACCTACGAAGCGGCGAGTCAATTGGCGCGCTTCGGCATCGGGCAATCGACGGTGGTGGGCATCGGCGGCGATCCGGTGGGCGGGTTGAAGCACATCGACGTGCTCAAGATGTTCAACGACGACCCGCGCACCGACGCCGTGATCATGGTCGGCGAGATCGGCGGCAACGAAGAAGAGATCTGCGCGCACTGGATCAAGGACCACATGCGCAAGCCCGTGGTCGGCTTCATCGCCGGCGCCACCGCGCCGCCCGGCAAGCGCATGGGCCACGCGGGCGCCATCGTCTCGGGCGGGCGCGGCACCGCGCAGGAAAAACTCGCGGTGATGAAGGCGTGCGGCATCCACGTGACCAGCAATCCGGCGGAGATGGGGAAGCTGCTCGCATCGCTCGTCATTCCCGACTACCTCCCGTTCGACTGATCGATCCGATCCGTCGAACGGCCCGCAGATTTCAAGAAAGCACACAACAAATGAAACAGCAGCAATGGGTCCGTTTTGAAGATGCCGGCAAGGCCACGTTCGGCACCGTGCAGGGCGATGCGGTGCACGAGCACCAGGGCGACATGTACGGAAGCTGCGAGCCCACGGGCCGGGTGTTCGTGCTCGCGGGCCTGAAGCTGCTCACGCCCAGCGAGCCCACGAAGGTGATCGCGCTGTGGAACAACTTCCATGCGCTCGGCGCGAAGCTGAGCCTGCCGGTTCCCGCGGAGCCGCTCTATCTGCTGAAGGCGCCCAATTCCTTCGCGGCCCACGGCGATGCGATCCGAAAGCCCCTGTGCGAGGGCAAGGTGGTGTTCGAGGGCGAACTGGGCATCGTCATCGGCAAGACCGCCACCGCCGTGGCCGAGGCCGATGCGCTGGACCACGTGTTCGGCTACACCTGCGCCAACGACGTGACCGTCGCCGACATCCTGAACCGCGACGCATCCTTCGCCCAGTGGGTGCGCGCCAAGGGCTTCGACACCTTCTGCCCGATGGGTCCGGTAGTGGCCACCGGCCTCGATCCTGCAACGCTCGTCGTGACCACCGTGCTCAATGGCGAGGAGCGCCAGAACTACCCGATCAGCGACATGCGCTTTTCCGTGCAGCAGCTGGTCAGCCTGATCTCGCAGGACATGACGCTGAACCCCGGCGACGTGATCCTGTGCGGCACCTCGGTGGGCGTCGGCTCGATGAAGCCGGGCAGCCAGGTGGAGATCGGCATCGAAGGCATCGGCAAGCTCTCCAACCGCTTCGGCTGAGACGAAGAAAAAGGGGAGCCTTGCCGGCCTCGGCAACGCATTCAAAACTACTGGGGATCGACATGAAGATTGCAGTCATCGGCGCAGGCGCCATCGGCGGCCTGGTCGGCGCGAAACTCGCGCTGGCCGGGGAGGACGTCACGTTCATCGTGCGGGGCGCGAACCTCTCGGCCATCAAGGCGAACGGCTTCAAGCTGGTCTCGGCCGAAGGCCAGGAGCAGGTCGCGCGCAACGTGAAGGCCACCGACAGCTACGAGGAGGCCGGCCCGCAGGACATCGTCGTCCTCGCGATGAAGGCGCACCAGGTCGAGGCCGTGGCCAACGACGTGCCCAAGCTCTTCGGCCCCGAGACGATGGTGGTGACGATGCAGAACGGCATTCCGTACTGGTACTTCCACAACCACGGCGGCGCGCTCGCGGGCACGCCGGTGCGCAGCGTCGACCCCACGGGGCTGGTGGGCGCGAAGGTGCCGGCCGAGCGGGTGATCGGGTGCGTGGTGTATCCCGCGTCCGAACTCATTGCGCCCGGCGTGGTGAAGCACATCGAAGGCGATCGCTTCCCGGTCGGCGAGCTCGACGGCTCGTCGAGCGAGCGCGTGAACCGTGTCTCGGCCTGCTTCACCGGCGCGGGCTTCAAGGCACCGGTGCTGGACAACATCCGCGCCGAGATATGGCTCAAGCTGTGGGGCAACCTCACCTTCAACCCGATCAGCAGCCTCTCGCATTCGACGCTGGTGGACATCTGCCAGTACCCGCCCTCGCGCGACCTGGCCGCCGCGATGATGCGCGAGGCCCAGGCCGTCGCGCACAAGCTGGGCATCGAGTTCCGCGTGACGCTGGAAAAGCGCATCGCCGGCGCCGAGAAGGTCGGCAAGCACAAGACCTCGATGCTGCAGGACGTCGAGGCCGGCCGCGCGCCGGAGATCGATGCGCTGGTGGGCGCGGTGGTCGAGCTGGCGCGCCTGACCGACACCTCGACGCCGCACATCGACACCGTCTACACGCTGGTGAAATTGCTGGCGCGCACGATGGAAGACCAGCGCGGCCAGGTCCGGCTTCGCGAAATGGCATGAGAAAGAGCAACACACCATGAGACGCACACGCAGCGCAAAGATCGTCGCCACGCTCGGCCCGGCCACCCCCGACGAGCAAGCCATTCGCGCGCTGTTCGAGCGCGGCGTGGATGTGTTCCGGCTGAACTTCAGCCACGGCTCGCAGCACGACCATGCGCGCCGGCTGGAGGCCATCCGCCGGCTCGAGCAGGAGTTCGGCCGGCCCATCGGCGTGCTGCTGGACCTGCAGGGCCCCAAGCTCAGGCTGGGCACCTTCGAGGGCGGGCGCGCGCAACTGGAGGCGGGGCGGCGCTTTCGCCTCGACATGGACACCAGGACGAGCGGCGACTACCGCCGCGCGCCGCTGCCGCACCCCGAGATCTTCGCGGCGCTGCAGGCCGGCACCGACCTGCTGCTGGACGACGGCAAGCTGCGCCTGCGCGTGGAGAGCCACGGCGCCGATTTTGCGGAGACCACCGTCATCGTCGGCGGGCCGATCTCCGACCGCAAAGGCGTGAACGTGCCGAGCGTGCTGCTGCCGATTTCGCCGCTCACGCCGAAGGACCGCGACGACCTGGATTTCGGTCTCTCGATGGGCGTGGACTGGGTGGCGCTCTCGTTCGTGCAACGGCCCGAGGACATCACCGAGGCGCGCGAGATCATCGGCAAGCGCGCCTGGATCATGGCCAAGCTGGAGAAGCCCGCCGCCATCGAGCACCTGGACGGCATCGTCGCGCTGGCCGACGGCATCATGGTCGCGCGCGGCGACCTCGGCGTGGAGCTGCCGCCCGAGCAGGTGCCGGAGCTCCAGCGCCGCATCGTGCGCGCCTGCCGCCAGCACGGAAAGCCCGTGGTGGTGGCCACGCAGATGCTCGAATCGATGATCGCGGCGCCCGTGCCCACGCGCGCCGAAGTGTCCGACGTGGCGACGGCCATCTACGACGGCGTCGATGCGGTGATGCTCTCGGCCGAATCGGCCTCGGGCAAGTACCCGCTGGAGGCGGTCGGCATGATGGACCGCATCGTCGCGCGCGTGGAGGGCGACCCGTCGTACCGCACCGGCATCGATGCCACGCACGACGTGGCGCTGTCGACCACGGCCGATGCCGTGTGCGCCTCGATGCGCCAGGTGGCCGCGCTGCTCGCGCCGGCCGCCACCGTCACCTACACCTCCTCGGGCTTCACGAGCCTGCGCGCTGCGCGCGAGCGGCCGGCGGTGCCGATCCTGAGCTTGACGCCCGACGTCGCCGCCGCGCGCCGCATGGCGATGGTCTGGGGCGTGCACGCGGCGCTGGTCGATGACGTGCACGACGTGGCCGAGATGATCGACTGCGCCTGCCGCACCGCGCAGGCCGAAGGCTTCGCGAAGGCGGGCGACGACGTGGTGGTGGTGGCGGGGTTGCCCTTCGGTTTGTCGGGCACGACGAACCTGTTGCACGTCGCGCGAATTCCGGTGTGACAACCGGCGGCCGGGAGGGCGCGCGCTGTACGATCGCGCTTCGATTGCAGCCCCTCTTTTTCTCCCGATGAAGCATGCGACCCTGCGCCAGTTGAAGGTCTTCGAGGCCGTCGCGCGGCTCTTGAGTTTTTCGCGTGCGGCGGAAGAGCTTCACCTCACGCAACCCGCCGTCTCCACGCAGGTCGCCAAGCTCGAGGAGCACGCGGGCAACGTGCTGTTCGAGCAGTTCGGCAAGAAGATCTTCCTGACGCCCGCGGGTGCCGAGCTGCTGCAGATCAGCCGCGCGATCATCCAGCAGTTCGAGGCGGCCGAGAACGCGATGATGCAGTTCAAGGGCGTCTCGGGCGGCAAGCTCAACGTGGGGGTCATCAGCGCGGGCGACTACTTCTTTCCGCGCCTCCTGGTGGAGTTCGCGAGCCGCCACCGCGGCGTGACGCTGAACTTCACCGTGCACAACCGCGAAGGGCTGCTCACCCACATTGCGGACAACCTCACCGACCTCGCGATCATGGTGCGGCCGCCCACCGATCTGGACACGTCGAACCAGGCCTTTGCGCCGCACCCTTATGTGATCGTCGCGCCGCCGACGCATCCGCTGGTGGGCGTGCCGGGCATTCCGTTGAAGCGCCTGATGCGCGAGCCGTTCGTGGTGCGCGAGAAGGCATCGGACACCTGGCATTCGATGGAGGACGGCTTCGGGCGCGAGCTGGAGCACATCAACATCGCGATGGAGATCCGCAGCACCGAGACGATCAAGCAGGCGGTGATCGCGGGCATGGGCGTGAGCTTCGTCTCGGCGCACACCATCAGCCAGGAGCTGAAGGCCGGCAGCCTCTGCGTGCTCGATGTGGAAGGCTTTCCGCTGATGCTCAACTGGTACGTGGTGCATCGCCGCACCAAGCGCCTGCCGCCGGTGGCGCAGGCCTTCAAGGACTTTCTGCTGAGCGATGGCGCATCGCTGATCTCGCAGATCGTGCCGTTCAAGCCTTTGCGATCACATCTGCAATCACAGCCCTGAAAAAACAAAAGAGCGCATGAAGCGCTCTTTGTCTTTGGGGCGGGGCACGATCAGTTGGTCAGTGCGCTGCGGATGCTCTTGCGGTGTTGCACGAGTGCGGCGCGGGCTGCCTTGTACATGATCACGATGGGCATCGCGGCGACCAGGTCGCGCAGCGCATCTTCGTTGGTGGTGGTGGCGGGCGATGCGTTGCGGATCGCGCGGGAATCGAGGGTGGTGTTGCTCATGGAAATGCTCCTGAAGGTTGAATCAAAAAGACTGAAGGGATTACCCGCAATTTTAGGGTTTACCCTAGACGCACGCAAACGCTGATTTCGCGTTTCTTGACCTAGGTCAATTTTTCTCCTTGCAAATGGGCATTGCAAGCCCGTATTCGGGGCCTTTGTTCGGGGCGTGTGCGCAGGCCACCGGGTACTCCCCTCCGCGAATGTCCTCCGGCCTTCGGCCTCCCCCTTGATTTCGCTGCGGGGAGCACCCGATGCCCTGCGCACTGGGCACGCTGCGGTGATCGGCCGATCAACGACCGCCCTGATGAGGTCGCGGTGATGGTGGGCCCTGTTTCGCGAAATCAAGGGGGAGGCCGCAGGCCGGAGGACATTCGCGAAACAGAGCCCACCGTCGCCGTGATCTCGCCCTGAACAACAGCGCCAAAAGCCACCCAACGCAAGCGCATGCGGATGTTCGTTTGCTAGGGATATCACGGGGGTCCCAACAGCTCGCGATTCGTGTGAACTTGACTGCGGTCAAGAGTTTTTGAGTCGTGCCGTCCGACAGTCATCCACGCGCAAAAACAAGTGATTCATTTCTCTTTTTTCACTCGACTGATTGCGTCGTTTTTCCCGAGACCGTCGGACTCATCAAAACATTAAGGACAACGCCATGACTCGGCCAACAACCACGATTGCGGGTTCCAATCCCGCGATGTATCCACCATCGGATTCCACCCACGGTGTCACCGCCAAACGATCCGAGGCGTACCGATGGGGACAGTTGCTGATCGGCATCGTCTGCATGGCGATGATCGCGAACCTGCAGTACGGCTGGACCCTTTTCGTCAACCCCATCGCTGAAAAGCACGGCTGGAGCCGCGCAGCGATCCAGGTGGCCTTCACTATCTTCGTGCTCACCGAAACCTGGCTCGTGCCCATCGAGGGCTACCTGGTCGACCGCTTCGGCCCGCGCCCCGTGGTGCTCGTGGGCGGCGTGCTCTGCGGTCTGGGCTGGGTGCTGAATTCGTTCGCTGCCTCCCTCCCGATGCTCTACATCGCGGCGGCCGTCGGCGGCATCGGCGCCGGTGCGGTGTACGGCACCTGCGTGGGCAATGCGCTCAAGTGGTTCCCCGATCGCCGCGGGCTCGCAGCGGGCATGACCGCCGCGGGCTTCGGCGCCGGCTCGGCCCTCACGATCATCCCCATCTCCGTGATGATCAAGACCAGCGGCTACGAGTCTGCGTTTCTGTATTTTGGGATCGGTCAGGGCGTGATCGTCTTCGCCCTGGCCTGGTTGCTCACCCGCGCACCCGACCACGTGAAGGCGGCATCCACCAGCCGCAACGTCCAGCAGTCGCAGCGCGACTACTCGCCCGCCGAAGTGCTGCGCTCGCCCATCTTCTGGGTGATGTACGCGATGTTCGTGATGGTGGCGGCCGGCGGCTTGATGGCCACCGCGCAGCTCGGACCGATCGCGCAGGACTTCAAGATCATGGACGTACCGGTCAACATCATGGGACTGGTATTGCCCGCGCTGACTTTCGCCCTGGCGATCGACCGCGTGCTCAACGGCTTGACGCGGCCCTTCTTCGGCTGGGTCTCCGACAAGATCGGACGCGAGCAGACGATGTTCATCGCCTTCGCGCTCGAATCGGTCGGCATCCTGGCGCTGTACTACTACGGCCAGAACCCCATCCTCTTCGTGCTGCTGACCGGCATGGTGTTCTTCGCCTGGGGCGAGATCTACAGCCTGTTCCCCTCGACCTGCGCCGACACCTTCGGCTCCAAGTTCGCCGCGTCCAACGCCGGCATGCTCTACACCGCCAAGGGCACGGCCTCGCTGCTGGTGCCGCTGTCCAGCGTGCTCGCCGCATCCACCGGCAGCTGGCATGCGGTGTTCATCGTTGCCAGCGCGGTCAATGCGGCCGCGGCGCTGATGGCGTGGTTCGTGTTGCGCCCGATGCGCCGCAAGCACATCGAGGCCAGCCGCCAGGCGTCGTAACGCCATCGTCGTTCTTCAGCGAAGGCCGATGCGCGAGGCGCGCGAGCGCAGCACATCGGCTCGCCACGGGTCGGTGGCTTCGAGGGTGTCCGCCGCGACCTGCAAGGCGCGCATCTGCTCCACGTCCTCGATGAGCTTGCGGGGGCTGAGCAAAGCCTCCACGAGCATGAAGGCCTCGTCGGCAAGGCTCCTGAGCGCATCGGCGAGGCGCCCGGCGCCCTTCGCTTGCATGGACTGACCAAGGGTCGGCATGACTGGCTCCCAGGTTGCGTTGAAATGGCCTTCATCTTCTGTCCGGCCGCTGCATAAGTAAAACGAGATTAATTGCCAGTTGAATGCAAAAATAATGCATTCAAAGAGGGCGCCTCGATGGACATCAACCTGGCCCGGACCTTTCTCGCGATCGTCGAGACACGCAGCTTCCAGCGCGCCGCGGAGCGCCTGCATGTGACGCAGACCTCGGTGAGCGCTCGCGTGCGAACGCTCGAAGAACTGCTCGGACGCAAGCTCTTCGTGCGCAACAAGTCCGGGGCAGCCCTCACGCGCGCGGGCGAACAATTCCTGCCGCACGCGACCACGCTGGTGCAGGTGTGGGAGCGGGCGCGCCACCAGGTGGCGGTGCCCGACGGCAGCCAGGCGGTGCTCGCGGCCGGCTGCGAGATCAGCCTGTGGGACCCGCTGTTGCTGCGCTGGCTGCTGTGGCTGCGGCAGACCGCGCCGCAGCTGGCCATTCGCACCGAGGTCGGCTTTCCGCAGGACCTGCTGGACAAGGTGGCGGGCGGCGTGCTCGATGTCGCCATCGTCTATGCGCCGCAGCAGCGGCCGGGGCTGCGCGTGGAATTGCTCATCGAGGAAAAGCTCGTGATGGTCACCACCGCCAGGCGCCCGCGCGTGCCGCGGCCGGCGGACTACGTGTACGTCGACTGGGGGCCGGAGTTCGCGGCGCAGCACGGCCTCGCGTTCCCCGAGCTTTCCAACGCGGCGGTGAAGGCCGGCCTCGGCCCGCTCGGGCGCGAGTACTTGCTCGCTGCAGGCGGCACGGGCTACTTCCGGCTCGACGTGGTGCGCGGCCACCTCGAATCGGGGCACCTGCGGCGCGTGCCGAACACGCCGGAGTTCCTCTACCCCGCGTATGCCGTCTACGCAGTGGGGGCCGACCCGGCCATCGTCGAGCCGGCGCTCGCGGGGCTGCGCGAGGTCTCGGCCGGTGGCGCCCGGCCCCTTGTTTCCGGGAAATTGACCTGAGTCAAGGCCTTTGCCTGCGTATTCCCCGACAGTGCCCTCAGAGCGGGAAACCGCAATTTTTCCTAGGGCAATCGGCAGTGTCTGCGAGCGGTTTCGGTCGTAGGATGAAAAAGCCGGGACAGCGAGACCACGATGAATAAAAACCCGGCAAGGAGCGCCGCATGAACGAAGTGGGCCGACACGCCACGATGAGCGAATCCGATGAACTGGCCGCGGTGCGCCAGGTGCTGCAGGAGCGCGCCGAAGAGCCGGGGGCGTTGCTCCCGATCCTTCACGACGTGCAGGACGCGCTGGGCTACATCCCGCCGCACACCGTGACCACGATCGCCGAGGGCGTGAACCTCTCGCGCGCCGAAGTGCACGGCGTCATCACCTATTACCACCACTTTCGCTCCGCACCCGCGGCGCGCCACGTGATCCAGATCTGCCGGGCCGAGGCCTGCCAGTCGATGGGCGCCGATGCGCTGCTGGCCCACGCCGAGCTGCGCCTGGGCTGCAGCGCGCACGGCGGCACCTCGAAGAACGGCACGTTCACGCTGGAGCCGGCCTTCTGCCTGGGCCTGTGCGCCTCGTCGCCCGCGATGACGATCAACGAAGAACCGCACGCACGCATGACCACGCGTTCGTTCGATGCGCTGGTGGCGCAGTACGGAGACTGCGCATGAGCATCACCATTTACGTACCGCGCGATTCCGCCGCGCTGGCAGTGGGCGCGGAGCGCGTGGCCGAGCGCATCGCGCAGGAGGCGGCCGTGCGCGGCATCTCTTTCGGCATGGTGCGCAACGGTTCGCGCGGCCTGTTCTGGCTGGAACCGATGGTCGAGGTGAGCACGCCCGCTGGCCGCGTGGCCTACGGCCCCGTGACCATCGACGACGTGGCCGATCTCTTCGATGCGGGCTTTGCCGAAGGCGCGCAGACGCATCCGCTGTCGCTCGGCCTGGCCGAAGAAATTCCTTATCTGAAGAAGCAGGAGCGCCTGACCTTCGCGCGCATGGGCATCACCGATCCCGTGTCCGTTGCCGACTACGAAGCGCACGAAGGCTATGCGGGCCTGCGCCGCGCGCTGGGCCTGAAGCCCGAAGAGGTGGTGCAGCAGGTGCTCGACTCGGGACTGCGCGGCCGCGGCGGCGCAGCCTTTCCGGCCGGCATCAAGTGGAAGACCGTGATGGCCACGCCGGCCGCGCAGAAGTACATCGTCTGCAATGCCGACGAAGGCGACTCGGGCACCTTCTCCGACCGCATGACGATGGAGGGCGATCCGCTCATGCTCATCGAGGGCATGACCATCGCGGGCATCGCCACCGGCGCGACCAAGGGCTATGTCTACATCCGCTCCGAATACCCGCACGCCATCGCGACGATGAACGAGGCGATCCGCGCGGCAGAAGCCGCCGGCTTCCTCGGCGAGAACATCCTGGGCTCGGGCCAGACCTTCTGGCTCGAAGTGCGCAAGGGCGCGGGCTCGTATGTGTGCGGCGAAGAAACCGCGCTGCTCGAAAGCCTGGAAGGCAAGCGCGGCATCGTGCGCGCCAAGCCGCCGCTGCCGGCGATCACCGGTCTCTTCGGACAGCCGACGCTCATCAACAACGTGATCACGCTCGCGAGCGTGCCGCTGATCCTGGCGCGCGGCGCGGAGTACTACCGCGACTTCGGCGTCGGCCGTTCGCGCGGCACGCTGCCGATGCAACTGGCCGGCAACATCAAGCATGGCGGCCTGGTCGAGAAGGCCTTCGGCGTCACGCTGCGCGAGCTGCTGTACGACTACGGCGGCGGCTCCGCCTCGGGCCGGCCGATCAAGGCGGTGCAGGTGGGCGGGCCGCTGGGTGCGTACCTCCCCGAATCGCAATGGGACCTGCCGCTGGACTACGAGGCCTACGCGGCCGTGGGCGGCACCGTGGGCCACGGCGGCATCGTGGTGCACGACGACACGGCCGACCTCTCCAAGCTCGCGCGCTATGCGATGGAGTTCTGCGCCATCGAGTCGTGCGGCAAGTGCACGCCGTGCCGCATCGGCTCGACCCGCGGCGTGGAGGTGATCGACAAGATCCGCGCGGACAACAAGCGCGTGGAGCACGTCATCCTCTTGCGCGACCTGTGCAACACCATGGTCCACGGTTCGCTGTGCGCCATGGGGGGCATGACGCCGTTCCCGGTGCTTTCCGCACTCGACCATTTCCCACAGGACTTCGGTCTCGTGGTCCCCGATCGCAAAGCTGCTTGAACGCAACGCAACGCAACGCATCGCGCACCGCACAGCACACAAGCAGCAGGAGACAAGAACACATGCTCGACCATCTCAAAGAAATCGACTACGGCACCCCCAAACGCGAATCGACGCGCGAAGTGACGCTGGAGATCGACGGCAACGAAGTCACCGTGCCCGCGGGCACCTCGCTCATGCGCGCGGCCGTGGATGCCGGCATCAACGTGCCCAAGCTCTGCGCCACCGACAGCCTGGAGCCCTTCGGCTCGTGCCGCCTGTGCCTGGTCGAGATCGAAGGCCGCAAGGGCTTTCCGGCCTCGTGCACCACGCCGGCCGAAGCCGGCATGAAGGTGCGCACGCAAACGCCCAAGCTGCAGGACCTGCGCAAGGGCGTGATGGAGCTGTACATCTCCGACCATCCGCTGGATTGCCTCACCTGCTCGGCCAACGGCAACTGCGAGCTGCAGGACATGGCGGGCGTCACGGGCCTTCGCAACGTGCGCTACGGCTTCGATGGCGCGAACCACCTGAAGGACCAGAAGGACGAGTCGAACCCGTACTTCACCTACGACCCTTCCAAGTGCATCGTCTGCAACCGGTGCGTCCGCGCCTGCGAGGAAACGCAGGGCACCTTCGCACTGACCATCAGCGGCCGCGGCTTCGAGTCGCGCGTGTCGCCGGGCCAGGACGAAGCCTTCATGGATTCGGAATGCGTGAGCTGCGGCGCCTGCGTCGATGCGTGCCCCACGGCCACGCTGCAGGAGAAGTCGGTGATCTGGCTCGGCCAGCCCGAGCACAGCATCATCACCACCTGCGCGTACTGCGGGGTGGGCTGCGCCTTCAAGGCCGAGATGAAGGGCAACGAAGTCGTGCGCATGACGCCGTGGAAAGACGGCAAGGCCAACGAAGGCCACTCGTGCGTGAAGGGCCGCTTCGCCTGGGGCTACGCCACGCACCAGGACCGCATGCTCAAGCCGATGATTCGCAAGAACATCAGCGACCCGTGGCAGGAGGTGAGCTGGGAGACCGCGCTCGGCTACGCCGCCGGCGAATTCAAGCGCCTGCAGGCCAAGTACGGCAAGGACTCCATCGGCGGCATCACCTCGTCGCGCTGCACGAACGAAGAGACGTACCTCGTGCAGAAGCTCGTGCGCGCGGCCTTCGGCAACAACAACGTGGACACCTGCGCCCGCGTGTGCCACTCGCCCACGGGCTACGGACTGAAGCAGACGCTCGGTGAATCGGCCGGCACGCAGACCTTCAAGTCGGTGGAGAAGGCCGACGTGATCATGGTGATCGGCGCCAACCCGACCGACGGCCACCCGGTGTTCGCCTCGCGCATGAAGAAGCGCCTGCGCGAAGGCGCCAAGCTGATCGTGGTCGATCCGCGCCGCATCGACATCGTGAAGTCGCCGCACGTGAAGGCCTCGCACCACCTGCAGCTCAAGCCCGGCACCAACGTGGCCGTGGTCACCGCGCTCGCGCACGTCATCGTGACCGAGGGGCTCGCGGCCGACGCCTTCATCGCCGAGCGCTGCGACACCGCTTCGTTCGCCGCCTGGAGAGACTTCGTCGCGCAGCCCGAGCAGTCGCCCGAGGCCACCGAGAAGGCCACCGGCGTGCCGGCCGCCGAAATGCGCGCCGCCGCGCGCCTCTTTGCGAGTGCCGCCAACGGCGCGATCTTCTACGGCCTGGGCGTGACCGAGCACAGCCAGGGCTCCACCACCGTGATGGGCATCGCCAACCTCGCGATGGTCACCGGCAACGTGGGCCGCGAAGGCGTGGGCGTGAACCCGCTGCGCGGCCAGAACAACGTGCAGGGCGCGTGCGACATGGGCTCGTTCCCGCACGAGCTGCCGGGCTACCGCCACGTGTCGGACAGCACCACGCGCGCCTCGTTCGAAGCGGCCTGGGGCGTGACCATCGACCCGGAGCCGGGCCTGCGCATTCCCAACATGTTCGACTCCGCCATCGGCGGCGGCTTCAAGGGCCTGTACTGCGAGGGCGAGGACATCGTGCAGTCGGACCCCAACACGCAGCACGTGGCCGCGGCCATGATGGCGATGGAGTGCGTGGTGGTGCAGGACATGTTCCTGAACGAAACCGCCAAGTACGCGCACGTGTTCCTGCCGGGTTCGTCGTTCCTGGAGAAGGACGGCACCTTCACCAATGCCGAGCGCCGCATCTCGCGCGTTCGCAAGGTGATGCCGCCGAAGGCGGGCCTGGCCGACTGGGAGATCACCGTGAAGCTCGCGCAGGCGCTGGGCTACCCCATGAGCTACAAGAGCCCCGAGGACATCATGGCCGAGATCGCCGCGCTGACGCCGACCTTCCACGGCGTGAGCTACAAGCGCCTGGACGAACTGGGCAGCATCCAGTGGCCCTGCAACGACGACGCGCCCGAAGGCACGCCGACGATGCACATCGACACCTTCGTGCGCGGCAAGGGCCGCTTCATCGTCACGCAGTACGTGGCCACCGACGAGAAGGTGACGCGCAAGTTCCCGCTGCTGCTGACGACCGGGCGCATCCTCTCGCAATACAACGTGGGCGCGCAGACGCGCCGCACCGACAACAACCTGTGGCATGGCGAAGACCGGCTGGAGATCCATCCGCACGACGCGGAAGAACGCGGCGTGAAGGACGACGACTGGGTCGGCATCCAGAGCCGCGCGGGCGAGACGGTGCTGCGCGCCACGGTGTCCGAGCGCATGCAGCCGGGCGTGGTCTACACGACCTTCCACTTCCCCGAGTCGGGCGCCAACGTGATCACCACCGACAACTCCGACTGGGCCACCAACTGCCCCGAGTACAAGGTGACAGCCGTGCAGGTGATGCCGGTGATGCAGCCTTCGAGCTGGCAGCAGGAGTACAGCCGCTTCAACAAGACGCAGATCGACCTGGCGACCGCAGGTGCGTTGCCGGAAAAACGCAACGAGACGGTTCCGGCCAAGTAGACGGCAGGCAGCAACGGGCATGAACATCGCCACCTTGCCGGCCGCCGAAGGCGCCGACACCTTCTGCGAAGGCGCGCTGCTGCTGCCGGTGCACGGCGTGCGCGGCGGCGAGGCCTATGCGGTGCAGGACTGGGTGGCCGAGGAAGTGCCGGTGGCGCTGGAGTTCAACGGCATCTCGCACGCGGTGATGCTCGCGACGCCGCTGGACCTGGAAGACTTCGCGCTCGGCTTCTCGCTCGGCGAAGGCATCCTGGATGCGGCGCACGAGCTCTACGCGGTGGAGATTGCGCCTTCGGATCTCGGCATCACGGTGCGTCTGCAGGTATCGAGCGCGGCGTTCACGCGCTTGAAGCAGCGGCGCCGCACGATCGCGGGCCGTACCGGCTGCGGCCTGTGCGGCACCGAGAGCCTGGCGCACGTCTCGCGCGAACTGCCAGTGCTCGGCGATGCCGTGGCGCTCGAGCGCCAGGCCATCGCGCGTGCGATGTCGCAGTTCCAGTCGCTGCAGACCTTGCAGCAGGCCACGGGCGCGGTGCATGCGGCGGCGTGGTGCTCGGCCGAGGGCGAGGTGATGTGGCTGCGCGAAGACGTGGGCCGCCACAACGCGCTGGACAAGCTCATCGGCGCGCTCGCGAGCAACGACGTCGATGCATCGACGGGCTTCATCGCCGTCACCAGCCGCGCGAGCTTCGAGATGGTGCAGAAGACCGCGATGGCGGGCGTGCCGCTGCTGGCGGCGGTATCTGCGCCCACTTCGTTCGCGGTGGCCACGGCGGAACGCGCGCGGCTCACGCTGGTCGGCTTCGCGCGCAAGGACGACCTGGCCGTCTACAGCCACCCCGGGCGCGTGACGACGACGGCCGGACAGGCATCCACACCGACCGGACGCCGCGCGCACTGACACCGACGCGAGCGAGCGACCGGCAATTTCATCTTCTCAAAGGCAGTGCATGCACGACCACGATCCGACGGCGCAACTGGTCAAGATGGCCAACCAGATCGGCAGCTTCTTCCAGGCCCAGTCGCCCGACAACGCGACGATGGCGACGGACGCGATCGCGGCGCACCTGAAATCGTTCTGGGCGCCGAGCATGCGCCTGCAGCTGATCCGCGCGCTCGAGGCGGGCGGCGCGACGCACCTGATGCCGGTCGTGGCGTCGGCGGTGCGCAGCCACCGCGCGAACCTGCTGCCGGGCGGGGCCGTCGAGCCTGCCGACAAGAAGGAGCAGTTTCCGCAGGGCGGGGGCGACGCGGGCTAGCGTGCCGCCCGGCGAAACCGGGTTGCGTCGGATCGATTCGAGCTGAGTCGGATCAGGTCGGGCTCGTTCGCCGCGTCTGTTGCTGCTCGGTGTACGACTTCAGCAGCGCCTCGTAGCAAAGGCACAGCGGCATCGCGATGAACACCATGCCCGCGACGTAGATCACCAGGCTCAGCACGGGGAAGTTGTCGCCGCCCCAGTGCGGGATCGACGTGGCGATCGCCAGCAGCGCGACGGCCGCGATCACCACATGCAGCGCGCTGCGCACGAGCGCGATCCGCGAGGACGTCGGCGCGTCGTGCATCTGGCGGTCGTGCACCGGGCTGTGGCCGCCCTTGTCTCCATCGTTTTTCATCGTCGCTCCTCGGTGAAGGCGTCGATGAATTGTTAACTCCGGGTTCGGCCCGGTCAAGATCGAAGTCCCTAGGATTTCGATCAGTCGTACTTCACCGTGTAGATCAGGTCCAGGCCGCTCGTTTGGCCCGCCTGTCCGCGCAGCGTGAGGCGCTGCGTGAGGTCGTAGAAGATGAAGAGCGTGCCGAAGGTGCCGCCGATGCTGCGTTCGTAGGTGATGTAGAAATCCTTCGACAGCCGCTTGCCCAGCGTGACCGCCGACTCGCGCAGGTCGCCGCCGGTGCCCGGGCCCTTGAAGCCGAGTTCGTCCAGCCCGAAGCGGCTCGCGAGGCTGCCGCCGCTGCCGGCCTTGCCGATCTTGCCCAGCACCGCGAGCGCGGCCTGCTGCAGCAACGCCGACTCGCCGCCGCTGGTGGCCGAGGCGCGCCCGAGGATCACCCACGAGAGCGTTTCCGCATCGGACAGCGCGGGCTCCGAATAAAGCTTCACGCGCGGCGACTGCGCGCTGCCCGAGATCTGCACGCCCGCGCGCTGCGAGATGTTCGGGCGGATCGCGAGGATGTCCAGTTGCGGGTTGTCGAAGGGGCCGTTGAAGCGCGCCACGCCGGTTTCCACATCCAGCTGCTGGCCGTAGGCGCGGTACTGGCCCTTCACGGTCTTCACTTCGCCCGTGATGCGCGGCGGCGCATTGAGCTTGGTGCTGCGGATCTCCAGGTCGCCTTCGAGCCGCGTGGTGATGCCGCGGCCCTGCACCGCGAAGTCGTCGCCCAGGTCGAAGTTCACGACGATGTCGGGCGGCTTCGCGGTCTGCGGCTTGGCCGCTTGCGCATCGGCGCGGGCCGATTCGCGCTGCGCGGCTTCGGCCGCCTCGCGGTCCTTGGCGGCGGAGCGCACGACCACGTCGCTGCCCAGGCTGGGCGCGGTTTCGTCGGGCAGGATGATGACGGCGCGGTCGGTCTTGAGCTTGCCGCGCACGGTGAACTGGCCGTTGTCCAGGCGCGCCTGCAGGTCGCCCGAGAGCGTGACCTGCCGGTCGGTGCGCACCAGCACGCGCAGCGCGCGCAACTCGCCTTGCAGGGCCATGCGGATGCTGGGCGTGGAGGTGCCCGGTGCGCTCCCCCAGCTCATGTCGCCGCGCGCCGAGAGCGATCCGCCGTCGGTGCCCGCCTCGCTCGCCGCGGTGCTGCGGTTGCCGCTCTGGCCGCCGATGCGCGCCGAGCTGCCGGCGCCGCCCTTGAGCGTGAACTCCGTGATCTCGATGCGCTCGCCGGTCAAGCTGGCGCGCAGGCGCCCGTCGCGCAGGTCGAGGCCTTCGACCGGTGCGCGCAGCGCGAGCTTGTCGGCGCCGAGCGTGCCGTTCCAGCGCGGCGCCGCGCGGTTGCCCGAGAGCGCGGCGTTGGCGTCCAGCGTGCCGGCGATGCGCCAGCCCGGCGGCGCGAGCATCGACCACACGCCCAGGTTGGGCAGCGAGGCCTTGATGCTGCCGCCCAGCGGCGCATCGGGCGCCCACTGCCAGCCGCCCGCGCGCTGCGTGACGCGCGTGTTCATGTCGGCGTTGATCTTGCCGGCGCGTTCGCTGTCCCAGGCGAGGGTGGCGCGCACCGCGTCGCCTTCGGCATCGAGGCGCAGCTCGGCCTGGCGCAGGCCCGCCGGCGTGGCGGGGGCTTCGGTGTTCGCCACGGACGCGGAATTCATCGTGCGCTCGCTCGCGGTGCCGGTCCCGGTGCTCGTGATGCGTGTGACCAGCGCGGCCTCGCCGGCCAGCACGCGGATGTCGCCGCTCTGGCGCGCGATGCGGGCCTTGGCGCGCAGCGTGTCGCCGGCGTCGATGTCCCAGTCGCCATCGAACATCAGGTCGCCGCTGATGCCCAGGTCGCTCAGCGTCGAGCTCGCACCGAAGGCGCCGGCCCAGGCCATCGGCAGGCCCTGCATCTGGCCCTTGGACTGCACGCGGAACACCTTGTTCGGCGCCGCGCCGCTCTGGCTGAAGCGCAGCGGCTGCCAGTCGATGCGCACGGTGCCGGGCACGGGGCCGCGCAGCGTGGCGGAGGCGGCGGAGGCCTCGACGTCCAGGCGTGCCAGATTGCTACCGCTGGCGCCCGCGCGGATGGTGGCGGTGACTTCGCGGCTCAGTTCCACGACCCACGGGTTGCCGGGGCGGGCGCTGTCCTGTGCCTGCAGGCGCAGGCTGGCGAGGGCGGCGCGCCATTGGTTGGCGCCCGCGATGCCGCCGCTCGCGCGCGTGTCGAGCGTGATCTTCTGGGTGCCGGTGGTGGCTTCGCCCTTGAGCGTGAGCGCAGCTTGGGCGAGGCTGCCCGAGAGGTCGGCTTGCAGTTCGCGCAACTGCACCGCAGTGGCGGTGCTGCCGGCCTGCGCGGCCGGCAAGCTGAGGTCGAGGCGGGGCACGGTGAGCGCGGCCTTGAGGGTGGGCTCCGCGATGCCGCGCTGCGCGGGTGCGTTCGCGTTCTGGATCCGGCGCTGGATGGTCTGCCAGCCGCCTTGCCAGCTCGCGTCGAGCCGCGCCGAGCCCTTGGCCGTCGCGCCCGCGAACACGCCCGAGAGGCCGGGCAGGCCTTCGATCCAGCGCTGCACGGTGTCGGCATCGTCGATGCGCGCCTTGATGTCGCCTGCGCCCGCGCTCGGCGCGATGCGGCCTTCAAGTTGCGCGCCGCCACCGGGCAGCACGAGGTTCAGCTTGCCGCTCGCGGCCTGGTCGGCCACGCGCACCTGCAGCTTGCCGTCGATGCTCGCGCGCTGGGCCTCGATGCGCAGCGTGCGCAGGTCGAGCACCTGGTCTTTCCATTGGCCCTGGGCCAGTGCGCGGTCGAGCGCGAAGCCGGGCAGCGACTTGCTGCCCGCGCCGCCTTCGGCCTTGAGCGCCGCATCGAAGGTGATGGTGTCTTCGCGCTGCTGCGCGGTGACCTGGCCGCTGACGGGCGCGCCCGCGAGTTCGCTGTGCAATGCACCGGGCCGCACGCTGCGCACCGTGGCGCGGATCTGCCAGGGCGCGGGCGCGGGGCTCCAGCGGCCTTCGGCGTCGATGCGGCCGCCGCCGGCGCGCACGGTGGCTTCGGGGATCGTCCAGTTGGTGCCGTCGAAGCCGACGCGGCCTTGCACCTGTTCGACCGGCAGCTTCGATTGGTCCCACGGGCCGGGCAGGGCGTTGCGGATGTCGGCCGAGGCCTTCCATGCGGACGGGCCCGCGTCCGCATCGGGTTCGACGGAAACGGTGCCGGTCAGCTGCGTCTCCGGCGCGCCGGGCCAGAGGCTCGACGCATCGACGTTGCTGAGATCGGCCTTGGCATCGATCACCGGTTGCTGCAGCCACGGCGCGATCTGCGCCTGCAGCTTCGCTTCCATCGGTGCATCGGCGTTTTCTTCAGCGGGCTTGAGTTCGGCGGCGACCTGCAGGCGCGCCGCGGTGCCGGCGAGCGTGCCCTTCACGGTGGCCTGCGCGATCACATCGATGTCGTGGTCTTCGGCCAGCGGTGCCTTCACGCGGCCATCGAGCGCCGCGTCGATCGCCATCGGCGCGGGGCCCTGCAGCTTGACGCGCGCGCTGTAGTGGCCGTCGGCGATGTCCACGCCCTTCACTTCGAGCGCGTGCTCCGCGTTCTTGTAGATGTAGCTGCCCGTGAGGTTCGTCGCCTGCGGCACCGGCGGGCCGGCCCAGCGCACCTCGTCGATGCGGAAGGGCACGTCCACGTCGACCGGCAGCACGAGCTGCTCCAGCGGCTTGGCGGGCTCTTCGCTCGGCGGGCCGCGCTTTTCGATCAGCACCTGTTTCGCGTGCACTTCGCCCAGTTGCACCTTGCGCTGGAAGAGGGGCGCGAACTGCCAGCCGATGGTCGCGTCGTTCACCTCGACGGCGATGCTCTCGCTCTGGTACTTGAGCCAGCCGATGTGCCCGCCGGTGCGCAGCGACCCGGTTACGTCGCGGCTCTCGAGCGTCTGGCCCGCGGGCAGGCGCTGCGCGGCCTGCGCCAGCGCGAAGGCGAGCGAGGTGTTCGAGCCCAGCCACCACCACGCGCCCGCGACGAGCAGCAGCACGGCGAGGACGAGGCCCGCGAAGGTCCATGCCAGCGCGCGCATCACGCGGCGCGCGCGCGAGCGCTTGGCCGCGGGCGGCACGGGGGGCACGGGGGTGGGGACGGCTTCTTCGTTCGGCATCGAAAGCTGCGGGGTCAGAAGGTGAAGCCGAGGCGAAAGTGCAGGCGGAATTTCTTCGTGTCCACGCCGTAGGCGAGGTCGGCCTGCACCGGCCCGACCGGGCTGCGCCAGCGCGCGCCGACGCCTGCGCCCACCTTGGGCTTGAGCTCGCCGGGCTTGTCGGCCACTGCGCCGGCATCGACGAACACCACGCTCTCCCATTCGGTGAGCTTGTTGTTGTAGACGAAGGGCCGCTGCCACTCGACGCTCGCCACGCCCAGGTAGCGGCCCGAGACGATCTGGCCGTCGGCGCGCACGGTGCCGATCTGCTTGTAGCTGTAGCCGCGCACGGTGGTGTCGCCGCCAGTCAGGAACATCAGCGTGGACGGGATCTGTGCGCTGTCCTTGGCCGACACCGCGCCGGCCTCGACGCGCAGCTGCAGGCGGCTGCGGCGGGCGCGCGATTCGGTGTCCTCGGCCGAGCCGATCGGCAGGATGCCCAGCCCGCGCACATAGGTGCGGGTGAAGGGCGTCTGCTCCCCCGTGAGCGTGTAGCCGGCCGCCAGTTCGAGCGCGAGCGCGTAGCCGCGCGTGGGCGCCGAGTTGTTGTCGAAGTAGCGCCCGGTCCAGCCCCAGTTGGCGGTGACCGCCGAGGCCGAGGGCGGCGCGTTGATGCCGCGGTTCTGCGCGTAGTCGTACTGCAGGAAGTAGCTGCGGTCGATGTGGTCGCTGGACTTGTTGCGGCCGCCCCGCAGCCGGCCGCTGTCCACGATGTAGCTGCCCGATTCCTCGCGCTTGAGCTCGGCGCCGGAGAACCAGCGCCAGCCCTTGTCGTCGGGGATCGCGTTCCACTCGGTGCCCAGCGACTTGATGTCGTTGTCCACCGAGAGCCGCGAGACCGCGCGCCAGCCGAGCAGCGGAATCTGGTTGTGGATGTGGTCGATCGACAGGCGCGGGCCGTTGTCGGTGGTGAAGCCGGCGCCCAGCACCACCTTCTGCAGCGGCGCCTCGCGCAGCTGCGCGACGACGGGCGCGGCCAGTGGGTTGCCGCTCTCGGTGTCCAGCGTGAGGAACACCGAGTCGTAATAGCCGCTGCTGGCCAGGCGCTGCTGCGCGTCGAGCAGCTTCTGCTGGTCGTAGTCGGTGCCGGTGGGCAGGCGGGCGATGCGGCGCGCACCGTCGGGGTCGTAGCGCGAAAGGCCCCGCAGCATGAGCGGGCCGAACTTGTACGCGGGGCCCGACTGGTAGGTGACGCTCAGGCGCGCCTCGCTGCGGTCGGCATCGACCTCGGCGCGGCTCACCTCGATGTTGCCGGTCGGGAAGCGCTTGGCCGTGAGGCTGCGCAGCGCGGTGGTCTTGGCGTCGTCCCAGGCCTGCTGGGTGAAGGGCAGGCCCGCGCGCAGGGCCCAGCCGGTGCGGATCGAGTCGCGCTGCGCCTCGGCGGCGGTGTCGTCGGCCGCATCCTTGGCAATCTCGCCGGCATAGCTGATCTGCACGTTGCTCACCTTGGTGGGCTCGCCGGGCGCGACGGTGATGACGATCTCGCGCGGGGCCTTGGCGCTCTCGGGCGTCTCGTTGAGTTCGAGCGTCAGCGTGGGGGTGAAGTAGCCGAGGGTGCCGAGGAGTTCGCGGGCATTGGCTTCGGCGGCGACCATGAGGCGGGAGATTTCCGTCGCACCGAGGTCGTCGAGTTCGCGGTAGCGCTGGATTTCCAGGTGCAGCGCAAGGTAGTCGCGCACCGCTTCAGGCCCGCGCACGTCGACGGTGAAGGCGTCGCGCTTGTCGGCTTTTTTCTCGTCCTTGCCGTCCTTGGCAGGCGTGCTGTCGGCGTCGCCGCTGCGCACCAGGCCCGCCACGGGCTTGCCTTCGGTGCTTTCTTTTTTCGGCAGCAAGCTGCAGCCTTGCAAAAGAAGGACGCCACAAAAAAGCAAAGCCGGCCACCACGCCGGCGAAGAAACGGAAACCACCCTGACCATGGGCGGATTCTGACAGCAAGATTTGCCGGTTCCTGAAGCTTCCGGATACAGACGGTGCCGTCCTGCTGGTGTCCTACCGGCGCATCACTTGGACAGCATGCGCATCGCGTCTTCCAGCCCGCGCAGCGTGAGCGGGTACATGCGGTTGGACATGAGCTGTTGCATCACCGCGATGCTCTGCCGGTATTGCCACACGCCCTGGGGCTCCGGGTTGATCCACGCGAACTTGGGGAAGGTGTGCGTCAGGCGCTGGATCCACTCGGCGCCGGCTTCCTCGTTGTTGTATTCGACGCTGCCGCCGGGCTGCAGGATCTCGTAGGGGCTCATGGTCGCGTCGCCCACGAAGATGAGCTTGTAGTCCTTGTTGTACTTGCGCAGGATGTCCCAGGTCGCGAACTTCTCGGAGAAGCGGCGCTTGTTGTTCTTCCACATGAAGTCGTAGACGCAGTTGTGGAAGTAATAGAACTCCAGGTGCTTGAACTCGGTCTTCACGGCCGAGAACAGCTCTTCGACGCGCTGGATGTGCTCGTCCATCGTGCCGCCCACGTCCATGAGCAGCAGCACCTTGACGTTGTTGTGGCGCTCGGGCCGCATCTTGATGTCCAGGTAGCCGGCATTGGCGGCCGTCGAGTGGATGGTGTTGTCCAGGTCCAGCTCTTCCTCGTGGCCTTCCCGCGCGAACTTGCGCAGGCGCCGCAGCGCCACCTTGATGTTGCGCGTGCCCAGCTCCTGGCTGTCGTCGTAGTCCTTGTAGGCGCGCTGGTCCCACACCTTCACTGCGCTCTTGTTCTTGCCCGCGCCGCCGATGCGGATGCCCTGCGGGTTGTAGCCGCCATTGCCGAAGGGCGAGGTGCCGCCGGTACCGATCCACTTGCTGCCGCCCTCGTGGCGCTCCTTCTGCTCCTCGAAGCGCTTCTTGAGCGTGTCCATGAGCTCGTCCCAGCCCATTTTTTCGATCTTGGCTTTTTCTTCGGCGGTGAATTCGCGCTCCAGCGTCTTCTTGAGCCAGTCGAGCGGCACTTCCTTGGTGAAGTCGGTGAGCATCTCCACGCCCTTGAAGTAGGCGGCGAAGGCGCGGTCGAACTTGTCGTAGTGCTTCTCGTCCTTCACGAGCGAGGTGCGCGAGAGGTAGTAGAAGTCGTCCAGGCCGAAGGCGCCGTCGGAGTTGGGGCCCACCACGTCGGCCTGCAGCGCCTCCAGCAGCGTGAGGTATTCCTTGACGGACACCGGCAGCTTGGCCGAACGCAGGGTGTAGAAGAAATCGATGAGCATGGGGCGCTCCTTTGTGTTCAGTCGCGCGGCTTGTCGAGCAGGTACAGCAGTTGCGCCTTCACCTCGGGCCACTCGCCCGAGCGCAGGCTGTACATGACGGTGTCGCGGATGGTGCCGTCGCGGCGCATCGCGTTGCCGCGGACCACGCCGTCCTTCTTCGCGCCCAGGCGCTCGATGGCGCGCTGCGAGGCGAAATTGAAGTTGTCGGTGCGCCAGCCCACCACGTTGCAGCCGAGCGTGTCGAACGCGTGCGTGAGCATCAGCAGCTTGCAAGTGGTGTTGACGTGGGTGCGCTGGCAGCGTTCGGCGTACCAGGTGTAGCCAATTTCGACGCGCTTCACGCCGGGCAGGATGTCGTGGAAGCTGGTGCTCCCGAGCACCGTGCCGGTGGCGGCCTCGGTCACGGCGAAGGCGAAGCGGTCGGGCGTTTTCAGCGCGGTCTCGATGTAGGCGCGGGTGTTCTCCGGCTCGGGCACGGAGGTGACGCGCAGCTTCCAGAGGTCGCCGTCGGCCGCCGCGGCGCGCAGGCCCTCTTCATGGGCGAGCGCGAGCGGCACCAGCGCGATGTCGCGGGCCTTCAGCGTGACAGGTTCGACAAACGCCATCTTTCAAACACCCCCGGGGTTCAGTTGCTTCAGCTTCTCGGATTGCCGTACTTGCGCACGTACCAGGCGCGTGCGATCTGCACCCCGCCACCGCCGCCCAGGCCGATGAGCAGGATGCCGAAGATCTCCTTGTTGCCGTAGCCGCCGGCACCGAAGGCATCCAGGCCCAGCAGCAGCCCGACCCAACGGCCGAGCAGCGCACCCGCGACGAACAGCACCGCCTGGGCCACGCCCAGCTTGAGCAGCTGGCCCGTGGGATGCGGCCGGGGCGATTCGCTCATCGGTTGTTGCGCTGCATGAAGACGAGCTTCTCGAAGAGCGTCACGTCCTGCTCGTTCTTGAGCAGCGCGCCCACCAGCGGCGGCACGGCGACCTTGTCGTCCTTGCTCTGCAGGGCTTCGAGGGGAATGTCCTCGGCCACCAGCAGCTTGAGCCAGTCGAGCAGCTCCGAGGTCGATGGCTTCTTCTTCAGGCCGGGCAGGTTGCGCACGTCGTAGAAGGTCTTCATCGCGGCCGTGAGCAGCTCTTGCTTCAGGCCGGGGAAGTGCACGGCGACGATGTGCTTCATCGTCTCGGCATCGGGGAACTTGATGTAGTGGAAGAAGCAGCGGCGAAGGAATGCGTCGGGCAGTTCCTTCTCGTTGTTGGAGGTGATGAACACCACCGGCCGGTGCTTGGCGCGGATGAGTTCGCGCGTCTCGTAGCAGTAGAACTCCATGCGGTCGATTTCACGCAGCAGGTCGTTCGGGAATTCGATGTCGGCCTTGTCGATCTCGTCGATGAGAAGGGCCACCGGCTGGTCGGACGTGAAGGCCTGCCAGAGCACGCCCTTGACGATGTAGTTGTTGATGTCCTTCACGCGCTCGCCGCCCTCGACGCCCGAGAGCTGCGAGTCGCGCAGGCGGCTCACCGCGTCGTATTCATACAGGCCCTGCTGCGCCTTTGTGGTCGACTTGATGTGCCATTGCAGGAGCGGCAGTTGCAGCGCCTCGGCCACTTCCTCGGCCAGCATGGTCTTGCCGGTGCCGGGTTCGCCCTTGACCAGCAGCGGGCGCTTGAGCGTGATGGCGGCATTGACTGCCAGCATCAGGTCCTGAGTGGCGACGTAGTTGTCTGAGCCCTTGAATTTCATGAGTGAACGCGAAGCGAAGTGGAAAGGCGGGGTGGAGAAAAGAACACACTCGACTCGCATCGCACAGCCTCTTGGCGGCCTCTGCGGGGATCCCGTGGGACCCTTGCATATAATCGAATGTTGATTCGAAAAACTGTATCTCCACGAGATTGTGCGCGCAAAATGAACAAGCTGTTGACCACGATGTTTGCCCTTGCTGTCGCTTGCGTGACGCTCACGGCACAAGCCCAACAAGTCACGGGCAACGCCCAGAACGGGTCCAAGAAGGTTCAGATGTGCGTGGGCTGCCACGGCATCATCGGCTACCAGGCCAGCTTCCCCGAGATCCACAAGGTGCCGATGATCGCGGGCCAGAGCGCCACCTACATCGTCTCCGCGCTCACCCAGTACAAGGGCGGCGACCGCAAGCACCCCACCATGCGCGCCATTGCCGATTCGCTCTCCGAGCAGGACATCGCCGACGTGGCCGCCTACTACAGCCAGCTGGGCGTGAAGGAAGGCGATGCGCCCCCGGCCGCGCTCGCCAAGGCCATGCCTGACAACATCACCGCGCTGGTCGGCCGCAACGGCCCCGACAACAGCTGCACCAAGTGCCACGGCGCCAACTTCAACACCCCGAACGACGGCACCGTGCCCAAGCTGGCCGGCCAGCATGCCGACTACCTCTTCGTGGCGCTCAAGTCGTACCGCGTGAAGAACAACGCTCACCTGGGCCGCTCGAACGCGGTGATGGCCGGCCAGGTCGAACCCAAGAAGTTCACCAATGCCGAACTCAAGACGCTGGCCAGCTACATCAGCTCGGTGCCCGGCGAACTGAAGACGGTGCCCGAGTCGCGCGTCCACCACGCAGCGCAGTAAGCACTTCGCTCCCCAACAAAAAAAGCCCGCGCGATGCGGGCTTTTTTCATGTCCGGGATTTCCCTGAGATCAGACGTCGAAGAAGGCCGTCTCGTCGGCGCCCTGCATGCGGATGTCGATGCGGTAGCTCACCGCGCCGCCTTGCTCCACGCGCTCGGCGACCAGCGTATGGCGGCGCTCGGCCGGTACGCCCTGCAGCACCGCGTCCTTCGCGTTGGCCTGGGCCTCGTCGCTGAAATACACGCGCGTGAACGCATGCAGCAGCATGCCGCGCATCAGCACGATCACGTTGATGTGCGGCGCTTCGCCGGGCGCTTGTGCACCGGGCTTGATGGTGTGGAACACGAAGCGGCTCTGTGCGTCGGTGCCGGTGCCCACGCGGCCGAAGGCGCGAAAGCCCAGCGCGCGCGCTTCTTCGGGCGTCTGCGGGTAGCGGCCTTCGCCATCGGGCTGGCTGATCTCGACCAGCGCATCGCCGATCGCGTTGCCGTCGCCGTCGATCACCCGGCCTTCCAGGCGGATGCGCTGGCCGGCGGCGCCGTCGAGGGCCAGCACGGCGTCGAAGGGCTGGTCGAAGTCGTAGCCGTACTGCGTGGCGGTGAGGCCGTAGGCGAAGTAGGGGCCTACGGTCTGGGAGGGGGTCTGGCCGAAGTCGGCTTCCTGTGCGGTCATCAATGACATGGGGAATTCCTTTCAGCGGTTTTCGAACGGCGTCTCGTCGGCGCCGCGCAGCACGATGTCGAACTGGTAGCCCAGCGCGTAGCCCTCTTCGGTGATGTCCAGGCTGAAGTCGGCGATCAGGCGGTTGCGGTAGCGCTCGGGCGTGCCGGTGATCATCGGGTCGTACTGCATCAGCGGGTCGCCGGGGAAGTACATCTGCGTGACCAGGCGGCTCGCAAAGCTCTGGCCGAACAGCGACAGGTGGATGTGCTGCGGGCGCCAGGCGTTCGGATGGTTGCCCCACGGGTAGGCGCCGGGCTTGATGGTGAGGAAGCGGTAGCGGCCTTCGCTGTCGGTGAGGCACCGGCCCGCGCCCAGGAAGTTGGGGTCCAGCGGCGCGTCGTGCTGGTCGACCTTGTGCACGTAGCGTCCGGACGCGTTGGCCTGCCAGAGCTCCACCAGCGTGTTGGCGACCGGGCGGCGGCGCTCGTCGAGCACCTGGCCGGTGAGGATCATGCGTTCGCCCAGCGGCTCGCCATTGCGGCGCGCGTTGCGCGTCAAGTCATGGTCGAACTCGCCGATGCTGTCGTGGCCGTACACGGGCTGCTGCAGTTCGCCGAGCGAGGCCTTCAGCGGAATCAGCGGCTTCTGCGGGCCGCGCTTCACCGTGGACTTGTAGCCGGGGTAGACGTAGGCGGGATGGGATTCCCAATCGCGCGGGGTGAGCGTGGGAAGGTTGCCCTTGGTGGGGGTCGTCATGTGCGTTGTCTCCTGTCGTGGGACGAATTCTCGAATCGCCACTTTAGAAGCGCCATCCGATGATGTAAATTGAAGATTTCTCCATTTTCCATAACCATTAGGCATTGAAAAAACCCGCCGACCTTCGCCAGGATTTCGTCCGCAACGTGCAGTTGCGGCACCTGCGCGCCTTCGTCGCCGTGGCGCAGGAGCGCCACCTGGCGCGCGCGGCGTCGCGGCTCTCGCTGAGCCAGCCCGCGGTGTCCAAGACGCTGTCGGAACTCGAAGCCATCGTGGGCACGCGCCTGGTCGATCGCAGCCAGGCCGGCCGCCGCGGCGTGCAGGGGCTCACGCCGGCCGGCGAGCAACTGCTGGCGCATGCGCTGCGCGTGCTCGAAGCGCTGGAGGCCAGCGCCGAGGCGGTGGCGCCCACGGCTGGCGGCCGCATCGAGCGCCTGCGCATCGGCGCGTTGCCGAGCGTGGCGCCCGCGCTGCTGCCGCCGGCGCTCGCGCGGCTGCGGGCGCATTGGCCCGCCGCGCAGATCGCCGTGAAGAGCGCCGCCAACGCGGTGCTGCTCGACGAGTTGCGCGCCGGCGAGCTCGACCTGGTGGTTGGCCGCATGAGCGATCCGCGCCTGATGGGGGGGCTCAGCTTCGAGCTGCTCTACACCGAGCCGCTGGTGTTCGCCGTGCGCACGGGCCATCCGCTCGCGCTCAAGCCGGCGCCCGTGCAGGCGGTGCTCGACTACCCGCTGGTGGTGTACGGCGAGGGCACGATCCCGCGCCACAACACCGAGAGCTTCCTGTCGGCGCGCGGCCTGGTGCTGCCGACCCATGCGCTGCAGACGCTCGACGTGGCGGTGGCGCGCGCGCTGGTGGCGGTGTCGGATGCGGTCTGGATCACGCCGCTCGGCGCCGCGCGCGATGAGCTGGCGCAAGGCCGGCTCGTGCGCCTGCGCATCGACACCGCTGGCACGCAAGAGCCGGTCGGCCTGCTGCTGCGCAGCGATGCCGAGGCCTCCTCGCTGCGCGTTGCGATGGCCGCGTTGCTGCGCGAGGGCGCGAAGCAGCAGGGCGCGTTGCCATCGCGAGGTAGGCAGAAACCCTGATCAGTCTTTCGTTGCGCGGCGCTGCACGCAGGCCACGTAGCCGTCGCCGTCGGGCGGGCGCCCCGCGCGCTGGCTCTCCCACATCATCTGCCCGAGGCAATCCATCGCCTCGTGATGCGCATGCAGCAGCGAGCCGCGGCGCGCGGCCAGCAGCTCGACGGCCTGGCGAATGCCGCGCGGCTGGTCGATGGAGCACTGCTCGCTGATCGACAGATGCATCGACAGGTGAAGGAACGGGTTCTCGCGCCCGTTCGATCCGTCGTACACGCGCGCCACCGCGGCATCGGCATCGGCCAGGTCCTCGTGGTACTCGGGGTGCTCGTCGATCCAGCCGGCGGCGATGGTCTCGAGCGCTTCCATCGGAAGGCCCTGCCGGTGCTTGGCGTACACGTCGCAGAAGAAGCGGCGCACGTCTTCCTGGGAGGGGTTGAACATATATAGATAGGGAGAAGAAAAGCGAAGAGAAAAAAGACAGGAGAAGACGCAGTGCAAGGCCATCGCGATCGACCTCTTTGGCGACCCGGAACATGCGCGGCGTTCCGGGTACGAGGCGTTACATCGTTACGTAACGAATCGCGAAATGACCTCCTTACGCGATGTTTCGATGTGCCGTCGCGGCGGCGGTTTTCAGAAATTTTTTCATACAAATCAACGACTTGAATCGATGGCGGCGCCGTGTTGGCAAGGCTTGCAAAAAGCGGCACGCAAGTTGCCCCTGTACATGCATCTTTTGTCACAGAGGCTGCCATGAACGCTCCACAAGCATCGACCGATTCGACCGAAGGACTTGCCGCATCCAGCGCAGCTCCTGTGCTTCTCGCCCAAGCCACCGTCACTCCGCTAGGCAGTCCTGCCATCGCGAGTTCGGCGGGCTCCATTGCCCCGTCCGGGCCTGCCAGCATCGGCACATTGTCCAATGCTACGCCCGGCACTGCCGTGATGCGCGACGGTGTCCGCATCCCGGTGGATGGCAACCAGACCCTGATCGCGGGTGACCGCGTGATCGTTCCCCAGGACGGACATGCCAACGTCCTGTTCCCCGGCTCGGCTTCCAACAAGGCGCCGCTGGCCGGCGTCTTCACCGGCGGCACCGATGCGACCATCGGCTCGACCAAGCTGCCCGGCGGCCTCGAACAAGTGAATGTGGATGTGGCCTCGGGTGACCTGCAGGTCACCCCGCCCGACAGCGATGCAGATGCGGCCGCCCTGGCCGTGACCAAGAAGCTCGCGGCCGGCAGCGGCATCGGCCTGGGTGAATTCGCGCTGGGTGCCCTGGGTGCCGCGGCACTGGGCGCCGCGCTGAGCGGCGGTGGCGGCGGCGACAGCAGCGGCGTGCCGTTCCTGGTTCCTGGCCTCGGCGATGGCGGCGATGCAGATGCCGACGCGGATGCGGACGCCGATGCGGATGCAGACGGTGATGCCGATGCAGACGCCGATGCCGATGCCGACGCCGATGCCGACGCCGATGCAGACGCTGATGCCGATGCCGATGCCGATGCCGATGCCGATGCCGATGCAGACGCTGATGCCGATGCCGATGC
>NZ_FOXJ01000010.1 GCF_900115685.1 Variovorax sp. 770b2
AGCAACGTGAGCAGCTTGTCGACTTCGACGTCGTCGGGCCTGAGCACCGCCACGAGCAGCATCGACAGCCTGTCGACCTCCACATCGACCGGTCTGAGCACCGCAACCAGCGGCATCTCCAGCCTCTCCACCGGCCTGAGCACCACCAACACGAACCTCGGCAGCCTCTCGACGTCCACATCGGTCGGCCTGAGCACGGCGGTGAGCGGCATCGGCAGTCTGTCCACGGGGCTGAGCACGACGAACCTGAACGTCAGCAACCTGAGCACGACGGTCAGCACGATCTACAACACCGGCACCAAGTATTTCCACGCCAATTCGACCGCGGCCGACTCCCAGGCGATCGGCCAGGAGTCCGTGGCGATCGGCCCGCAGTCGGTGGCCAGCGGCGCCAACTCCTTTGCCGCCGGCAACGGCGCGAAGGCAACGGCCGACGGTGCCGTGGCCATCGGCTTCGGCGCGCAGGCCACGGGTGCCAACGCCATCGCGATCGGTACCGGCGCATTGGCCACGGGCTCGCAGGCCATTGGCGAAAACGCCCGTGCGGGCGGTGGCGGTGCCGCCCTGGGTGACGGCGCCGATGCCGGCGGCACGCCGCTGAGCCAGGCGCAGAACGTTTCCAAGGGCACGGCCATCGGCTTCGGCGCAGTGGTGCAGCAAAGCGGCGGCGTCGCACTGGGCTCGGGCTCGGTGGCCTCCACCGCAGCAGGCGTGGCCGGCTACGTGCCCGCCAACGCGGCTGCGCAACAGGCGGCGGCGGTCAACGCCACCACCAGCACGCAAGCCGCAGTGTCGGTCGGCAACGCAGCCAGCGGCCAGTTCCGCCAGATCACCGGCGTGGCCGCGGGCACGGCCGACAGCGACGCCACCAACGTGGCGCAGCTTCGCGCCAGCGCCAGCGCGGTAGCGGCAGGCAGCGTGCAGTACGCCACCAACGCGGACGGCTCGGTCAACTACGGCCAGGTCAACATGGGCAATGGCCAGGCGCCCAACGGCACGCGCATCTCCAACGTGGCGCCGGGTATCGCACCCACCGATGCGGTCAACCTGGGCCAGTTGTCGGCCGCGCAGAGCCAGCTGCAGGGCCAGATCAGCAGCACGCAGCGCATTGCCTACTCGGGCGTGGCCATGGCCACCGCGATGAGCTCGCTGCCGCAGGCGATGACGCCGGGCAAGACGCTGCTCGCGGTCGGGGTGGGCAACTACTCGGGCTACAGCGCGATGGCCGTCGGCTTCTCCTCGCGTTCGGACAACGGCAAGTGGGTCTACAAGGTCAACGGCGGCTACAGCGGCACCAAGTTCAACATCGGCGTGGGCGTGGGCTATGAGTTCGATTGACGACCGTCGTGCGCCGCGGGTCGTTGCCGGCGGCAACGCGCGCGGCCGTGCGCGAGCGGGACGAAGCCGCACGACCGGATGACGGTGCGTTTGCGGGGCCCGTTGTCATTGGCGCTCCTGGAAGAAAAGAATGCGCACGGCCCGGCGGTGCAGCACCGGCTGGAAACGGCGGGCCATCGGGTGGTCACCTTCGCCAGCGCCGCCGACCTCCTCGCGGCACTGGGTTGCGGGCAGCGCTTCGACCTGCTCCTGCTGGCGTCGCCGGACGAGGTGACGCACAGCCGCCTGCGCGCGGCATGCGAAGTGCCGGGCCTGGCGATCCTGGTCATTCCACAGGGCGCGCCCTGGAAGGGCCTGCCCTCCTGGAACGCGGAACTGGTGCGCCGAAAGCACGCCGTTCTGCGGCGCAGGGATTCGCCGGTGCGCGAGATCGAACCCGACGGGATGGTTCGAGGCGCCTACCGCTTCGTCGACACATCCGGCACGGTGCTTCTTGCGGGTCGCGAGATCCATCTTTCGCCGCAAACCTTCGCCTTTGCGTCGGCGCTGTTTCGCAACGCCGACACCGTGCTGACGCGCGAGTGGTTGTGGCGCTCGATCTGGAACGCCCCGCCCCAGCGCGAAGTGGGCCGGGTGATCGACGTCTGCGCCGCGAACCTGCGCAAGAAGCTGGCGCTGGATGCCGGAAATGGCTTCGTGCTGCGGGCTGTCTACGGAACAGGCTACAAGCTCGTGACCGTCGCACCCGGCTCATCGGATGAACGCGATCCGCAGGGCGAATCGCACGCGCGCTAGCGGCGCGACTTTCCGGCCGCCACGATCGCATCGAGCACCACGCGCAGGGCCTTGCTGACCGGCTTGTCCCGCCGCATGACGACCGCCAGCGTGCGGTGCATGCGCGGCGCGAGGCGGCTGATCTTCAGGTCGGGATGCGCGCCGCGGCCCGTCATTGCCATGCGGGGCACGATGCCGTAGCCCAGCCCCGCGGCCACCATCTCCTTCATGGCCTCGACGCTGCCCAGCTCCATCACGGGCTGCGGCTGCAGGCCGTCGGCGGCGAACCAGCGGTCGACCAGCTTGCGCGTGTTGGCCGCGGGCTCGAACAGCACCAGCGGCAAGGCGCCCAGGTCCGCGGGTGTCACGCGCGCCTTCAATGGCGCGAGGTCGCTGCGGCCGATGGCGACGAACTCGTCGTCGAGCACCGGCGTCACGCTCAACGAACGGCCCGCGGCGGGGAGCGTGACCAGCGCGAGGTCGATGCCGTTCTCCTGGACCTTGCGCACGTGGTCGTCGGTATTGCCGGTGCTCACCACGATGCCCAGCGCAGGAAAGTCCTTTCGCAGCGCGTGCAGCACGGCCGGCAGGAAATGCAGGCAGGCCGTGGCGCCGGTGCCCAGCCGCACGCGGCCCGTCACGCCGCTCGCGTGGTCGGCCAGGGCGTCGATGGCGTTGTCCACCGCGGTCTCGATGTGGTGTGCATGGCGCAGCAGCTCCACGCCGGCCGGCGTGGCGCGCGCCCGCTTGCCGACCCGCTCGACCAGGCGCACCGCGAGCCTGCGCTCCAGTTGGCGCACCTGCAGGCTGACGGCCGGCTGGGTGAGGCCGAGCCGGTCGGCCGCGGCCGAGAAGCTGCCGGTTTCGATCACCAGACCGAATGACTTGAGCTGGTCGAGGTTCAGTGTCTTGTCCAAAGTATTCCTTATGGCTTGCATAGGCTACCCAAGCTTCACTTATCGACGATGGATCGTCAAGATTCGCGGCATGCCCTCACCGACCCTCTCGCCCCTTGCCTGCACCACCGTTGAAATCCTCGATGCCGAGCCGCACCACATGCCCTCGGTGCAGGCCATCTACAGCCACTACGTGCAGCACGACCTGTGCTCCTTCGAGGAAGAAGTGCCCACCGCCGAACAGATGCAGGCCCGGCGCACCGAGGTGCTCCGCCGCGGCCTGCCCTATCTGGTCGCGCTGAAAGATGGCCAGGTGGTCGGCTATGCCTACGCGAGCCCCTACCGTTCCCGCTCCGCCTATCGCCACACGGTGGAAGACTCGATCTACGTCGCGCAGGGCATGCAGGGCCATGGCATCGGCAAGGCGCTGCTGCAAGCGGTGATCCGCCGTTGCACCGAGAGCGGCTTCACGCAGATGGTGGCGGTGGTCGGCAACAGCGCCAACGCCGGCTCGCAGCGGCTGCACGAAAGCCTCGGGTTCGAAACGGTCGGCGTGCTGCGCAACGTCGGCTTCAAGTTCGGGCAGTGGGTGGATACCGTGCTGATGCAGCGTGCGCTGCGCTGACACCAGGCTACGGCGCGGCGGGCGCGCGCCGGCCGCGCTCAGCCGGCCTCGTCCTGCGACCACTCGGGGCTGTAGCCGCCGAGCGTCGGGTGGTACATCTCGTCGCCCGAGTGCTGGGTGAACTCGACGTTGAGCCGGTCTTCACGCAGGCCCAGTATCTCGGTGCAAGCGCGGCACAGCGCCTTGGCGACTTCGAGCCGCAGTTCGGCGGAGCGGCCGCGCCGGATGTCGCACATGAGCACCGACACCTCGGCGGGCTCGCCGTCCACCATGCGCCAGACGCCGCCCTCGCCCACCTCGCGGATCGCGACGCTGATGCGGCGGATGTCCACGCTCATCAGTTGTGCATAGGTTTCGCAAAGCTGGCGCGCGAGGCGCTTCTTGTCGGCCGCTTCATGGCGGCCGTTCACGTCGAGCTGGAGATAGGGCATGCCCGCCACCTTACGGACAATCGATTCCCATCAGTTCCAGCGCAGGCATTCAGGTTTTTATTTGCCACCGGAAGACCATCCCCCGTCTAATACGGGCCATGGCCAAGAGACGAAGCCTCAAATCAGACACGTGCCCGATGGCGCGCTCGCTCGACATCGTCGGGGACCAGTGGTCGCTGCTCATCATCCGCGACGCGTTCGACGGCATGAAGCGCTTCGGCGAATTCCAGCAGAGCCTGGGCGTGGCGAAGAACATCCTGGCGGACCGGCTGAAGAACCTCGTGCAGGAGGGCGTGCTCGCGCTGGTGCCCGCCTCCGACGGCACGATGTACCAGGAATACGTTCTCACGCCCAAGGGCAACGGCCTCTTTCCCGTGGTGGTGGGCCTCAGGCACTGGGGCGAGCAGCACCTCTACGGCAAGGGCGAGGCCCACTCGGTGCTGCTCGAGCGGGACAGCGGCAAGCCGGTGCGCAAGCTCGAGCTGCGAGCGCACGACGGCGCGCCGCTCGATGCGGCCGCGACCTTCGTGAAGAAGCTGCCCGTCAAGACGGCGCGCGCCAAGGCCCGATAAGACTGCGCAAGGCCGCGTGGGCCCTAGGCGCCCGCGGCGGCCTTCGCCTTGGCAGCGAGCGCCGCGAACTCTTCCTTCCCGAAGGCCGTGCCGAACATGCCCCAGCCGCCCTCCGCGGCCTCGGTGAGGATCACCCAGGTGCGCGCCGCCTGGCTCGCATCGCCCGTGAGCTTCACGACGATCTCGGTGGCCTCCCGGGTGATCTGCTTTTGCCCTTCGCGGTTCAGCGAACCGGGCGGCGTGACGATCTGGATGCGCACGGTGCGGGCCTGTGCCGTCGTGGCGGTCTGCACGGCCGACGCCGGCAGGCGGTGGATGTAGGCAGCCGTATTGTCGAGATGGAAGGGGCCGGGTCTGGCCACGCCTTCGGCGCGCAGCACGGCGAGCGTGAGCGCCTCGCCGAGCTGGCGGTCGGTTTCGGCACCGGCCGGGAACAGGTCCGCGGCGGCGTAGACGTCGATCATGGGCATGGGGATTCCTCGATGGCTGTGGGAGTTGTTTTGAATTCTGAATGACGATCATCATCCACATCGAGGATGATGATGAACATAATCCTGATCGTCAAGCACCCCGATCGAGGACTTTCACGGACATGGGCCACTCCAAGGAGAACAAGGCGCAAAGCCACGACCGCATCGTGCAAACGGCTGCGGCGCGCTTTCGCGAAGCGGGCGTTGAAGGCGTGGGCGTGGCCGACCTGATGAAGGAAGCCGGCCTCACGCACGGCGGCTTCTACCGGCATTTCGCATCGCGCGACGAACTGGTCGCCGAGGCGGTCGAATGCGCCCTGCGCGACGGCGGCCGCGCGGTCCAGGCGCTGGCATCGGCCAAGCTCGCCCGCCCGGTGCTGGCGGCTGCGCTGGTCGATGCCTATCTGAGCACCGCGCACCGCGACGGCCTGGCAACGAGTTGCGCCGTCACGACCCTCGCCGGCGACGTGGCGCGCAGCAACGACAGGGCGCGCGCCGCGTACACGCAGCAGGTCGACATCTACCTGAAGCTGCTCACCGGGCTGGTGGCGGGGGACAAGCCCAAGGCGAGGCGCATAAAGGCGATCGCGGCGTTGTCTTCGCTGGTCGGCGCGGTATCGCTGTCGCGCGCGGTGAACGACGAGAAGCTGTCGCGGGAAATCCTCAAGTCGGCGGCCGACGAGTTGAAGGCGCAGCTGGGCTGAACGGCCCTACTCGCCCAGCAGCTCGCCAATGGGCTGCAGGTCTTCCACCCGGTCGCAGATCGACTTGATCACCATCGTGATCGGAATGCCCAGCAGCAGCCCCCAGATGCCCCAGAGCCAGCCCCAGAAGATCACGCCCACGAACACCGCCACCGGGTTCATGCGGCTGGTGCGGCTGGTGAGCCAGGGCATCAGCAGGTTGCCGATGAGCGTGTGGATGGCCAGCGAGACGCCGGCGACCACGATGCCCATCTGCAGGCTGTTGAACTGCAAAAAGGCCACCAGCCCCGCGGCCACCAGCACGATCACCGAGCCGATGTAGGGAATGAGGTTGGTCACCGCCGCGATGATTCCCCACACGACGGCGTTCTCGACCCCGATGAGCCAGAACGCCACGCCGGTCGTCACCCCCACCACCGCACTGACCAGGATCTGCACCAGCAGGTAGCGCTCGATGTTGCGCGTGATGTCGTCCAGCACGTGCACCGTGACCTTCTTCTTCTGCAGGCTCGATCCCGTGATCTTGATGAGCTTGCGGCGGAAGGTGTCGCCCGAGCACAGCGCGAAGTAGGTGAGGAAGGCCACCAGCGTGAACTGCCCCATCGCGCTCAAGAGGCCGACCGTGCCGCTCAGCAGGTAGTCGCGCACGTTGAAGCCGGGCCGCTCGATGATGACGCGGGCCACGCCGCGCCGCGAGGCGACTCGCGCGGAGTTTTCCTCGGCGGCTTTCTCCAGTTGCGCGGCGGCCTGCTGCACGCTTTCGAGCGGCGTGGCGCTCGCGCCCTTGTCGCGGCGCATGGCCTGCCCGAGCTTCTGCGCGGCGACCGGCAGCGAATCGACCAGTTGCGATGCGTTGCCCGACAGCGAATAGCCCGTCCAGCCGATGCCGCCGAACAGGCCCACGAGGATGAGCGCCGCACCGATCCAGCGCGGCAGGTGCCAGCGGTGCAGCATCTCGACCACCGGCGACAGCGCGTAGGTCAGCAGGAGGCTCAGCATCAGCGGAATGAACACCGCCTGGCCCCACTGCAGCGCGAACACGCTGGCCAGCACGGCGAGCACCACCAGCGAGGCGCTGCGCACATCGACCGGCATCTGCAGCAGCAGGCGGCGGCGCTGGGCGGCGGTGGGCTCCGCGGTGGGCTCCTCTGACGCAGATGCGGAGGCAGAGGCCGATGCCGACGCGGCCTCGAGTGCGGCGGGAGAAGGCACCTCCAGCGGTTCAGAGGCTTCGGCGGCCGGCGCCTCTGGTGCGCGCCGCGGCGCCTCTGGCGCGGGCCGCGGCGCCTCTGCAGCCGGGGCGTTGTCGGGCACCGGGGATTGGCGTTCGTCGGTCATCGCGTTTCCTTGAGCACCTCGCGCACGGCGGCGAGCTGGCGCCGCGACACCGCGACGGGTTCGGGAATCGCGTCGAGCCTGAGGGCCCAGCCCTCGGCGTCCTCGCCGTCGTCGTATTTCTCGAGCGCGCGGATGGCCGAGCGGGCCACCAGCGCGTTGCGGTGCACGCGCAGGAAGCGGTTCGGATAGCGCTCCTCGAACTCGTTGAGCGAGCCATCCAGGATGTGGCTGCGCGTGGCGGTGCGCACGGTGAGGTATTTGTATTCGGACTTCAGGTACAGCACCTCGGACAGCGGCACGCGCTCGGCGCGGCCGCGGTCCTGAATCAGCACGGTCTCGGGTGCAGCTTCGGCCTGCAGCGCGCGGCGCTCCTTCAGGAAGCGCTCGGCCTTCTGCAGCGCCTGCTGCAGCCGCTCGGCGCGCACCGGCTTGGTCAGGTAGTCGACCGCATCGAGCTCGAAGGCCGTGACCGCATGCGTCGCGTGCGCCGTGACGAACACGACCGCCGGTGCATCGGGGTTGCTGCGCAACGCGCGCGCCACCTCGATGCCATCGACGCCGGGCATGTGCACGTCCAGCAGCACCAGGTCCAGCGCCATCGTGGCCAGGTGCTGCTGCGCCTCGGCGCCCTGCGAGGCCTCGGCCACCACCTCGGCGGCGGGCGAGTTGCAATCGCGCAGCAGGGTGCGCATGCGGGAACGCGCCAGGGCTTCGTCGTCGACGATCAGGGTCTTGAGGCTCATGGTGATTCGGCGGGGATCGCGATGCGTACCCGGTAGTTTTTCTGGTCCATGCCGGCGCTGAACTGCATCTGCATGTCGTGCAGGAGGCGCAGGCGGTCGCGCACATTCGCCAGCGCGATGCCATGGCCGCGCGGCAGCGGCTCGTCGGCCCAGCGCAGCGGCGGCAGGCTGTTGACCACCTCGATCACCACCATGCTGCCGCGCCGCTCGGTGCGGATGCGCAGCTTGGCGCCCTCGGGGCTGGGCTCCACACCGTGCTTGATGGCGTTCTCCACCAGCGGCTGCAAGAGGAGCGGCGGCAGGCGCGCATTGCTGGCGGCGGCATCCAGGTCCCAGCGGATGCGCAAGCGGTCGCCGAAGCGCACCTGCTCGATCGCCAGGTAGCGCTCGGCCAGCGCGATCTCGTCGGCCAGCGTGCCCGATTCGCCCGGGTCGGCCAGCGCCTGGCGGAACAGCTCGGCCAGGTCTTCGAGCATGGTCTCGGCCTTGGCCGGCTCCTCGCGCACCAGCGCGATGGCGCTGTTGAGCGTGTTGAACAAAAAGTGGGGGCGGATGCGCGACTGCAGTTCCTCCAGCCGGGCCGTGGTGGCGGCGGGCGTCTGGCCGCGCGCGCGCAGGGCCATCGCGGTCATCACGAGGCCGGCGAACAGCGCGCCGGCCAGTGCACTGGCCAGCCACGGCGCGCTGGCCAGCACGCCCGTCAGGCGCAGCAGGCCGCAGCCATAGAGCGATGCGAGCGCACCGAGGATGGCGCCGGCCGCGTACTGCCACTGGCGCGGCAAGCGCCGCAACTGCTTCTTGAGCCCGCAGGCCGTCACCAGCCACAGCAGCGTGGCGGGCAAGGCGCCGCCGGTGACGGTGGCCGTCTGCACCAGCCATTCGCCGGGCGTGGAGACCACGAACAGCGCGGCGATGGCCACGACCAACTCGACGAACACCACCGTGCGCAGCACCACCCCGATCTGGCACGCATCGAACAGCGAAGGCCCGCCGCGCAGGGGTGCGCGAGCCCTTTCCGACGGCGTCGGGGACGTGGAGCCAGGGCTGGCCGATAAAATCGCCGGGTTGCGCATCGCAGACATCACAGATACATCGGGTGACCAACCCATTATTGCCTCCTGGACGGCTCCCATGACCCAAAACCAACTCGACAAGAAATCCGAAGCCTGGTCGGCCCTGTTCTCCGAACCGATGAGCGACCTGGTGAAGCGCTACACCTCCAGCGTCTTCTTCGACAAGCGCCTCTGGCAGGCCGACATCGAGGGCTCCCTGGCCCATGCCGGCATGCTGGCCGCCCAGGGCATCATCCAGCAGCAGGACCACGCCGAAATCGAGCGTGGGATGGCGCAGATCCGCAGCGAGATCGAATCCGGCGCCTTCGAGTGGAAGCTCAACCTGGAAGACGTGCACCTGAACATCGAGGCGCGCCTCACCCAGCTGGTGGGCGACGCCGGCAAGCGCCTGCACACCGGCCGCAGCCGCAACGACCAGGTGGCCACCGACGTGCGCCTGTGGCTGCGCGGCGAGATCGACCTCATCGGCGACCTGCTCACCGAACTGCAGAAGGCCCTGGTGGACATCGCCGAGAAGAACGTCGAGGTGATCCTGCCCGGCTTCACCCACCTGCAGGTGGCCCAGCCGGTGAGCTTCGGCCACCACATGCTGGCGTATGTGGAAATGTTCAGCCGCGATGCCGAGCGCATGGGCGAAGTGCGCCGCCGCGTCAACCGCCTGCCGCTGGGCGCCGCTGCGCTGGCCGGCACGAGCTATCCGCTGGACCGCGAACTGGTCGCCACCACCCTGAACATGGACGGCGTGTGCCAGAACAGCCTGGACGCCGTGAGCGACCGCGACTTCGCAATCGAATTCACCGCCGCGGCGAGCCTGTGCATGGTGCACATCAGCCGCATGAGCGAAGAGCTGATCCTGTGGATGAGCCAGAACTTCGGCTTCATCCAGATCGCCGACCGCTTCACGACCGGCTCGTCGATCATGCCGCAGAAGAAGAACCCCGACGTGCCCGAGCTGGCACGCGGCAAGACCGGCCGCGTGGTCGGCCACCTGATGGCGCTCATCACGCTCATGAAGGGCCAGCCGCTGGCCTACAACAAGGACAACCAGGAAGACAAGGAGCCGCTGTTCGACACCGTCGACACGCTCAAGGACACCCTGCGCATCTTTGCCGAAATGATCGGCGGCATCACCGTGAAGCCCGAGGCGATGGAAGCCGCGGCCCTGCGCGGCTACGCGACCGCCACCGACCTGGCCGACTACCTTACGAAGAAGGGCCTGCCCTTCCGCGACGCGCACGAAACCGTGGCCCACGCCGTGAAGGCCGCCACCTCGCACAAGGTCGATCTGGCCGAGCTGCCGCTGTCGGTGCTGCAGCAGTTCAATCCGAACATCGAGAAGGACGTGTACGACGTGCTGAGCCTGCGCGGCTCGCTGAACGCACGCAACATCCTCGGTGGTACGGCACCGGCGCAGGTGAAGGCGCAGATCGCGCGCCACCGCAAGCGCCTGGGCTGAACATGTCGGCCCCCCGGCTTTTCACTCGCTGCGCTCGTGTAGCTCCACCCCCCCAGGGGGAGGCGCGGCACGCCTTGGGGCGGCCCGGCGGCGGCCGTCCGCTGCCGGCAACGTCTGCGCACTGAAGGCACCACGTGTTCTACGCCATCCCGCTCGAGAACAAACCGAGCTGGCGCAACCCACCGTGGCTGACGGTGCTGCTGATCCTCGTCAACATGATCGTGTGGTGGGGCCCGCAGACCAGCGAGGAGAACGGCCGCGAGCGCGCCGCCCACTACTACGTGAAGAGCGTGCTGCCCGAGCTGGAACTGCCGCCCTTCGTGGCGTGGCTGAAGAAGAGCGACGCGAAGCGCGGCAAGCTGGGCGAGCGCATGTTGAAGGCCGAGGTCTACGAGCAGCTTGTCGAAGCCATGGAGCGCGACAAGGCCTTCCTGAAGAAGCTCAAGGCCGAAGAGATCATCACCCCCGCCCACCCGCAGTACGCCGAGTGGAAACGTGACCGCCAGCAGTACGAGTCGATGCTGCCCGCCCCCTTCACCGAACGCTGGGCGCAGGACTACGGCAAGGACGCCGGGTTCAGCAAGCCCTGGACGCTCGTCACCTCGGCCTTCCTGCACGGCAGCACCGGCCACCTGCTGGGCAACATGCTGTTCCTCTTCCTGTTCGGCGCCTCGGTCGAGCTGGCACTGGGCCGCAGCACCTACCTCACTTTCTACCTGCTGGGCTGCGTGGGCGCCTCGGCGCTGGCCGCCTGGGCCTATGCGGGCAAGGGATCTTTCGGGCTGGGTGCCTCGGGCGGGGTCTCGGCGCTGATGGGCATGTACGCGGTGATGTACCGGCTGCGGCGCATCCGCTTTTTCTACCAGCTGTTCTTCTATTTCAACTACGTCAGCGCGCCGGCCCTGCTCCTGCTGCCGGCCTGGATCGTCAACGAACTGATGCAGCACTGGCTCGCCGACGAGGGCGTCGCCTACATGGCCCACCTGGGCGGCCTGCTCGCGGGCGCCGCGCTGATGGCCGGCGCCATGCTGCTGGGCCGCGTGAAGACGCCCGAGACCGTGAAATCGGAAATGGTGAACGACGACGACCGCTTCCATGCGCACGTGGCGGCCGCCCGCCGGCTGGGCGCCGCGATGAAGTTCGAGCAGGCCGCGGCCGAATGGCGCGCCGCCGCGGCCCTGAGCCCCGGCGACACCGACACCCTGCGCGCCTGGTTCAACACCGCGCGCCTGCAGCCCGCGAGCGAGGACTTCCACCAGGCCGCGCGCCGCATCTTCCGCCTGCCCGCCACCGACCCCGAGACGATCGCCCTGCAGCACGCGAGCTACCGCACCTACCTGGACCAAGCCAAGCCGGGCCTGCGCCTGAAGCCCGACGACATGGCCCGGCTCGCGCGCCGGTTCGCCCGCATCCGCGAGTTCGGCGATGCCGACATGCTGTGCCGCATCCTGCTGAAGACGGCACCCGACCATCCCCAGCTGGCCGACACGCTCTCGGTGTGCGCCAACGGCCTGCTGCACGCGGGCGAGCGCGAGAAGGCGATCGGCCTCCTGCCGCACCTGCTGCGGCTTGCGCCCAACGACATGGTCACGCGCGCCCTGCAGCGCGCCTGACACCACGCCCGCCCCTTGGGGCTCTCCTGCCTCTTGGCGCTGCGCCGGGGCTGTCATGCCCCTGTAGAGCGACGCCCGCAACATGTGGCACTGCAATTGCTGCATCCCGCGTGTAAAGCCGGCCCTTGCGCCCGCGCCTCGTTGAACTTGAGGCTGCCCGCCCGCTCCATCCGGGGCTTTTCCTACTTCCGTCGCCTGATTCATGCCTGACCACATCTCCTCCCGCTTCGCCCTGCTCGTTACAGCCCTGGCCATCGCCGCGCTCGCAGGCTGTTCACGCACCAGCGTGGAGACGCCCACCGCGGCCAAGGCGGCCGCCGCACCAGAAAAGGAAGTCGGCGCGGTCACCCTGAAGCATGAAACCCTCGCGCTGAGCACCGAGCTCCCCGGCCGCACCGCCGCGCCGGTCATCGCCGAGATCCGCCCGCAGGTCGGCGGCATCCTGAAGGAACGGCTATTTACAGAAGGCTCGCAGGTCAAGGCCGGACAGGTGCTCTACCAGCTCGACCCGGCCTCGCTGCAGGCGGCGCATGCCAGCGCCCAGGCCAGCGTGCGCAAGGCCGAATCGGCCCTTTCGACGGCCCGCACGGTGGCAAGACGCAATGCCGAACTGGTGAAGATCGATGCCATCAGTCGCCAGGTGTTCGACGAATCGCAGGCCGCCGAGCAGCAGGCCGAGGCCGACGTGGGCGTGGCCCGCGCGGCCGAGCAGACCACGCGCATCCAGCTGGGCTACACGCGCATCACCTCGCCGATCACGGGCTGGGCCGAGCTCTCGAGCGTGACCCCGGGCGCGCTGGTCACAGCCAACCAGGCGGCGGCCATGACCACCGTGCAGCAGCTCGACCCGATGCACGTGCACGTCACGCAATCGAGCAGCGAGCTGCTGCGCCTGAAGCGCGAGCTCGCCAGCGGCCGCCTGCAACGCGCGAACGGCGCCGAGGCGAGCATCCAGCTGCTGCTCGAAGACGGCAGCAAGTACCCGCATGCGGGGCGCCTCACCTTCAGCGGCGTCACCGTCGATGCCGGCACCGGCAGCGTCACGCTGCGCGCGGTGGTGCCCAACCCCGACCGGATGCTGATGCCCGGCATGTACGTGCGCGCGGTGCTGCAGGAAGGCGTGAACCAGGCCGCGCTGCTGGTGCCGCAGCAGGCCGTCACGCGCGCGCCGGATGGCAGCGCCTCGGCGCTGGTGATCGACACCGAGAACAAGGTGGCCAAGCGGCCCATCAGTGTGGGCCGCGCCGTCGGCACGCAATGGCAGGTGATCGACGGCCTGGCCGCGGGCGACCGCGTGATGATGGAAGGCTCGCAGCGCGTGAAGGTCGGCGACAAGGTGCGCGTGGTCGACCTGGGCGCAAAGCCGGCAACGAGCCCTGCAGCAGATGCGAGGCCGGTCCCCGGCCCCGTGGCCATCGCCAAGCCCGACGCCGCTTCCGCCACCGTCGCGCGCTGAGGCCCCGCCATGGCCCAGTTCTTCATCGACCGCCCCATCTTCGCGTGGGTGCTCTCCATCGTCATCATGCTCGCCGGGCTGATGGCCATCCGCACGCTGCCGCTGGAGCAGTACCCCGACATCGCCCCGCCGCGCGTGTCCATCAACGCCACCTACACCGGCGCCTCGGCCAAGACGGTCGAGGACTCGGTCACCCAGGTCATCGAGCAGCAGATGAAGGGGCTGGACAACCTGCTCTACATGCAGTCGACCAGCAACTCCTCGGGCGTGGCGCGCCTGTCGCTCACCTTCAACGCGGGCACCAACATCGACGTGGCCCAGATGCAGGTGCAGAACAAGCTGCAGCAGGCCATGTCGCGCCTGCCGCAGCAGGTGCAGAGCCGGGGCGTGACCGTCACCAAGGGCGGCAACGACTTTTTGATGATCGTCTCGATGTACTCGGGCGACGGCAGCGCCTCGGCGGTGGACGTGGGCGACTACATCAGCAGCAACCTGGTCGACGTGATCAGCCGCATCGACGGCGTGGGCGAGGTGCAGACGCTGGGCACCGGCTACGCCATGCGCCTGTGGCTGGACCCCGACAAGCTGCGCAAGTACGCGCTGATGCCCTCGGACGTCAACGCCGCCATCACCGCGCAGAACGCGCAAGTGTCGGCCGGCCAGCTGGGCGCGCTGCCGGCCGGTGCGCAGCAGCAGTTGAACGCCACCATCACCGCGCGCAGCAAGCTGCAGACGGCCGAGCAGTTCGAGAACGTGGTGCTGCGCGCCACGCCCGACGGCGCCGTGGTGCGCCTGCGCGACGTGGCGCGCGTGGAACTGGGCGCCGAGAACCTCACGGTGCGTTCGCAGCTGGGCGGCCGTCCCGGCGCGGGCATGGGCGTGGTGCTGGCCGACGGCGCCAACGCGGTGCAGGTGGCCAAGGCCGTGAATGCCAAGGTGGCCGAGCTGCAGCCGCTCTTTCCCAATCAGCTGCAGACCTTCGTGAGCTACGACACCACGCCCTTCGTGAGCGCGTCGATCGACGAGGTGGTGAAGGCGCTGGCCGAGGCCATGCTGCTGGTCGTGCTGGTGATGTACATCTTTTTGCAGAACTTCCGCGCGACGCTGATTCCCGCGATCGCGGTGCCGGTGGTGCTGCTGGGCACCTTCGGCGTGCTCTCCATCGCCGGCTACTCGATCAACACGCTCACCATGTTCGGCATGGTGCTGGCCATCGGCCTCCTGGTGGACGATGCCATCGTGGTGGTGGAGAACGTCGAGCGCGTGATGCATGAAGAGGGCCTCTCGCCCAAGGAGGCCACGCGCAAGTCGATGGCCGAGATCACGCCCGCGCTGGTGGGCATTGCGCTGGTGCTGTCGGCGGTGTTCATCCCGATGGCCTTCTTCGGCGGCTCGACCGGCGTGATCTACCGGCAGTTCTCGATCACCATCGTCTCGGCGATGGCGCTGTCGGTGTTCGTGGCGCTCACGCTCACGCCGGCGCTGTGCGCGACGCTCCTGAAGCCCGTCGCCAAGGGCCAGCATGCGGTGCCGCGCAAGGGCGTGCTGGGCGCGGTCGACCGCTTCTTCGCGGGCTTCAACCGCAACTTCGACAAGGGCGCCGACCGCTACCAGGGCGTGGTGGGCGGCATCGTGCGGCGCGGCAAGCGCAGCATCGTGGTGTACCTGCTGATCGCGGCCGCGATGGCGGTGCTGTTCATGCGCCTGCCCACCTCCTTCCTGCCCGACGAGGACCAGGCCTTCCTGCAGGTGCAGGTGACGCTGCCGCCGGGCGCCTCGGACGCGCGGCTGCAGCCGGTGGTCACGCAGATGCAGGACTACTTCACCAGGCAGCCCGAGGTGGTGAGCGTGAACGTCATCACCGGGCAGAACGGCGACCAGAGTTCGGCGCGCGCCTTCGTGAAGCTCAAGGACTGGGCCGAGCGCGAAGGCGACGGGCAATCGGCCGCGGCGCTCGCGCGCCGCGCCAACAAGGACCTCTCCACCATCCGCGATGCGCGCGTGTTCGTGCTGCTGCCGCCGGCGGTGCGCGGCCTGGGTGCCAACGCGGGCTTCAACTTCCACCTGAAGGACATCAATGGCCTGGGCCACGACGCGCTGGTGAAGGCGCGCGACCAGGTCGTCGAGCTGCTCGGCAAGCGCTCCGACGTGGTGGTGAACGTGCGCAGCAACAACCTGGACGACACACCGCAGTTCGCGGTGGACATCGACGACGCGCGCGCGGGTGCGGCCAGCCTGGCCACCGCCGACATCGACAGCACGCTCTCCAGCGCCATGGGCGGCACCTACATCAACGACTTCCTGGACAACGGGCGCGTCAAGCGCGTGTACATGCAGGGCGACACCGCCTTTCGCATGCTGCCCGCCGACATCGACCGCTGGAGCGTGCGCAACGGCCTGGGGCAGATGGTGTCGTTCCCGGCGTTCTCCAGCACACGCTGGACCTATGGCTCGCCGCAGCTGCAGCGCTACAACGGCAGCCCGAGCTACGAGTTCGTGGGCGACGCCGCGCCGGGCGTGAGCTCGGGCGATGCGATGGCCGCGGTGGACGAGGTGATGAAGCAGATGCCCGCCGGCATCGGCTACGAATGGACCGGCGCGTCGTTCCAGGAACGGCTCTCGGGCGCGCAGGCGCCGGTGCTCTATGCGATTTCGATCCTGTTCGTGTTCCTGTGCCTGGCCGCGCTCTACGAGAGCTGGTCGGTGCCGTTCTCGGTGATCCTGGTGGTGCCGCTGGGCATCGTGGGCGCGCTGCTGTTCACCAGCTTCCGGGGCCTGAGCAACGACGTGTATTTCCAGGTGGGCCTCCTGACGACGGTGGGGCTCTCGTCGAAGAACGCGATCCTGATCGTGGAGTTCGCCAAGCAGTTGCAGGAGCAGGGCAAGGGCGTGATCGAGGCGACATTGGAGGCGGTGCGGCTGCGCCTGCGGCCTATCCTCATGACCTCGCTGGCCTTCGGCTTCGGCGTGTTGCCGCTGGCCATCGGCACCGGCGCGGGCGCGGGTGGCCGCCAGTCGATCGGCACCGCGGTGCTGGGCGGCATGGTGGTGGGCACGGCGCTGGGCATCTTCTTCGTGCCGCTGTTCTTCGCGCTGATCCGCGGATGGCTGGAGGGCAGGCGAAAGCCGGCACCGGCCAAGGCCGAAGCGACGGGTGCATTGCCGGCGCCCACCGCAGAACAGGGAGGCCACTGATGCGACGCACATCCCTCCCCCGCTTTCCGCTGCGCACGCTGGCCTGCGCGGCCATGGCTTCGGCCGTGCTCTCGGGGTGCGTCAACCTCGCGCCCGCGTATGAAACACCCGCCTCGCCGGTGCCGCAGTCCCTGCCCTCCGCAGGCGCAGCCGACGTGAAGGCGGCCACGCCGCTCGACGTCAGCTGGCGCGATTTCTTTATCGACAAACAACTGCAGGGCGTGATCGAACTCGCGCTCGCCAACAACCGCGACCTGCGCGTGGCGGCGCTCAACATCGAGCGCGCACGCGCCCAGTACGGCATCGCGCGCGCGGGCCTGTTCCCGACCGTCGAGGCCGGCGCGGGCGGCAGCCGCTCGCGCACGCCGGGCAGCCTCTCGACCAGCGGCGAGGCGCGCATCGCCTCGCAGTACAGCGCCGACCTGGGCATGACGGCCTACGAGCTCGACCTGTTCGGGCGCGTGCGCAACCTCGGCGAATCGGCGTTGCAGAGCTACTTCCAGACCGAGGAAATCCGGCGCAGCACGCAGATCAGCCTGGTGGCTTCCGTGGCCACGGCCTGGCTGCAGCTGGCCGCGGACGAGCAGCGCCTGGCGCTCGCGCGCAGCACGCTGGAGAGCCAGCGCAAGTCCTTCGACCTGATCCAGCGCAGCCACGCGCTGGGTTCGCAGTCGGGGCTGGCGCTCGCGCAGTCGCAAAGCACCGTCGAAGCCGCGCGGGCCGACGCCGCCGCGTTCGACAGCCTGGTGGAGCAGGACCGCAATGCGCTCACCCTGCTGGTGGGCACCACGCCGCCGGCCGAACTGCTGCCGACCACGGCGACGACCGAGGCCGCGCAACTGCTCGTGCCACCGGCCGGCCTCTCGTCGAACGTGCTGCAGCAGCGCCCCGACGTGCGCGCCGCCGAGCACGCCCTGCGTGGAAGCAACGCCGACATCGGCGCGGCGCGCGCGGCCTTCTTTCCGCGCATCGCGCTCACGGCCTCGGCGGGCACGGCGAGCAGCACGCTCTCGGGCCTGTTCACGAGCGGCAGCAAGGCGTGGAGCTTCGCGCCTTCGATCAGCGTGCCGATCTTCGACGGCGGCGCGAACCGCTCGAACCTGAAGGTGGCCGAGGCGCAGCAGAAGATCCAGCTCGCGACCTACGAGAAGACCGTGCAGACGGCCTTCCGCGAAGTGGCCGATGCGCTGGCCGAGCGCCGCACGCTGGCCGAGCGGCTCGATGCGCAGCGCTCGCTGCTGGGCGCGACCTCGCGCAGCTTCGAGCTGTCGCAGTCGCTCTTCAGGAGCGGCGCAAGCAGCTTTCTCGATGTGCTGGATGCGCAGCGCGCCCACTACGCGGCGCAGCAGACGCTGATCGGCCTGCAGCTCACCGAGCAGACCAACCGCCTCACCATCTACAGGACGCTGGGCGGCGGCTGGAGCGAGGGCGCGGAAAAGAACGGCTAGTTCGGTTCGGCAGCGACTCCTCGAAACCGAGAGGGGTCGCGCCCGTCCGGCCAGCATGTGGCGCTCGATCGCCGAGCGCATCAGCGTGCGGTTCACGGCCACGATCACTCCGGAGATTGCGTGCTGCGCGAGGGCCGGGGCGCGCCATCGCAGTGGACATCGATCGATTCATTCGTATACGATATCCCGCCAAAACAAGGATCTCCGCATGCTGCCCTGGCTCGTCGAACCCCCTGCAGACCACCTCTCGGCCGTGCGCGACACCCCGCTCGCGAAGCTGGTGCGCGACGACATGCTGGCCATGATCCTCAGGGGCGAACTGCGGCCCGGCCAGCGCATCAACGAGCCCGACGTGGCCGCGCGGCTCGGCGTTTCGCGGGTGCCGGTGCGGGAGGCATTGCGCGAACTCGAAAGCACCGGCCTGGTGGTCGCACGCAAGCACGCCGGCGTCTTCGTGCGCGAGCCCACCGCCGACGAAGTGCACGACCTCTACGAAATGCGCGGCCTGCTCGACGGCTTTGCCGGCCGCCGCGCGGCCCGGCTCGATGAACCCGCGCGCATCGCGCTGGCCGACCGGCTCGACGCCTCCATCGTCGCGATGAACGCGGCCTTCGATGCGCACGACGTGCAGCGCTACTACCGCGAGAACCTCGCCTTCCACTGGGCCATCGTGGAGGCCGCCGGCAACCACGCGCTGGCCGCGACCTACCGCACGGTGGTGCAGAAGCTGCACCTGTCGCGCCTGAAGAACCTGTCGCAGGACATGGGCATGCGCGCATCGATCGCCGAGCACACGCGCATCGCCCGGGCCCTGCGCAAGGGCGACATCGCGCGCTGCGAAGACCTGATGGCGCGCCACGTGAGCGACGCCTACGACCGCTTGCAGAGCTGCCGCCGCTGAACGCGCGGCCCGGCCGCCCTGGCTCGAACAACCACCAGGAGACAAGACCATGAAACGCCGCGCCTTCACCCTCGCCATTCCCACGTCCGCCTTCCTCGGGCTGCACCGCTCCGCGCGTGCCGAGGACTTTCCGAGCAAGCCCATCCGCTACATCGTGCCGGTCGCGGCCGGCGGCGGCAGCGACATGGTGGGCCGCACCGTCACCGAACGCTGGGGCAAGCTGCTGAACCAGACCTTCATCGTGGACAACCAGGGCGGCGGCGGCGGCGTGATCGCCTCGCAGAACACCGCGCGCGCACCGGCGGACGGCTACACGCTGATGCAGGGCTACGTCGCCACGCACGGCACCAGCCCGGCGACGCGCCAGGTGCCCTACGACCCGGTCAAGGACTTCACGCCCATCGGCATGATCGGCGGCACGCCCAACGTGCTGGTGATCAACGCCGACCTGCCCGCCAAGGACTTCAAGCAGTTCCTGGACTACGCCAAGGCCAACGCGGGCAAGCTCAGCTACGGCTCGGCCGGCGCGGGCTCGCTCACGCACCTGACGATGGAGCTCTTCAAGCAGCAGACCGGCCTGCAGATGACGCACGTGCCCTACCGCGGCGTCGCCCCGGCCTTCACCGACCTCATGGGCGGGCAGACGCAGGCGATGTTCCCGGGCCTGGCCGCTGCGATGCCGCACCTCAAGTCGGGTCGCGTGCGTCCGCTGGCCGTGACCGGCAAGGCGCGCCATCCGCAGATCAAGGACGTGCCCACGCTCGAGGAGCTGGGCCTTGCAGGCTTCGACGCGATGCAGTGGTACGGCGTGGTCGGCCCGGCCCACATGCCGGCCGCCGTCGTGAAGCAACTCAACGACACGCTCAACACGGTGCTCAGGGCGCCCGACCTCAGCGAGAAGCTCGCGGTGGAGGCCGTGGAGCCGATGCCCATGAGCGCGCAGCAGTTCGGCGACTACATCCGCACCGACGTCGCGCGATGGACCCAGCTCGCACGCGATCGCAAGATCGAACTGAGCACCTGAAGTCCGTTTCCGTTTTTCTCCTTCGCTATCCACCAGAGACTTTCAAACACATGGCCCGCAACACCCAGGTCGCCGCAGACCACAACGCCCCCCCCATCACCCGCATCCTTGCCGAGTACGTCGCGGGCCACGCCTCGCGCGGCTGGAGCGACGCGGTGGACCACGAGGCGCACCGCACCTTTCTCAACTGGCTGGGCTGCGCCGTCGGTGCCGCGAAGCACGAAGCGGTGGAGGCCGCGCTGGCGGCCGTGCAGGTGCTGCAGCCGGCACCGCAAGCCACCGTGCTCGGGCGCGCCGAGAAGGTCGACATCGCCAATGCGGCGCTGCTCAACGGCATCACCTCGCACACCTTCGATTTCGACGACACGCACCTGAAGACCATCATCCACCCCGCCGGCCCCGTGGCCTCGGCCGTGCTGGCGCTGGCCGAGCACACCGGCGCGAGCGGCCGCGCGGTGCTCGATGCGCTGGTGCTGGGCATCGACGTGGCGTGCCGCCTGGGCAACACGGTCTACCCCGAGCACTACGACCGCGGCTGGCACATCACCGGCACCACGGGCATGTTCGGCGCGGCGGCGGGTTGCGCGCGGCTGCTCGGGCTCGATGCGGACCGCACGGCGATGGCGCTGGGCATTGCCGCATCGCAGCCGGTGGGCCTGCGCGAGCAGTTCGGCACCATGACCAAGCCCTTTCATCCGGGCGGCGCGGCGCGCGCGGGCCTGATGGCCGCGCTGATGGCGCAGCACGGCTACACCGCGAGCCCCAGGGCGATCGAGGCACCCCGCGGCTGGGCGCAGGTGGTGTCGACCAAATACGCATGGAACGAAGTGACGGACGAGCTCGGTGAGCGTTTCGAGATCTCGTTCAACAGCTACAAACCGTTCGCTTGCGGCATCGTGATCCATCCGAGCATCGATGCCTGCGTGCAGTTGCGCGAGCGCGGCATCGCGGCGGAGCAGATCGAGCGTATCGAGCTCAAGGTGCATTCGCTGGTGCTCGAACTCACGGGCAAGAAGGAACCGGCCGACGGCCTGAGCGCCAAGTTCAGCGTGTATCACGGGTGCGCGGCGGGTCTCTTGTTCGGGCGCGCGGCCGAAGAGGAGTTTGCCGACGACATCGTGAACCGCCCCGACGTGGTCGCCCTGCGCCGCAAGGTCGTGGCCACGGTGGACGACAGCATCGACGAGGCCAGCGCCGACGTGACCGCGGTGCTGGCCGATGGCCGGCGCGAGCACGTGTTCATCGAGCATGCGATCGGCTCGCTGCAGCGCCCGATGAGCGATGCGGACCTGGAGCGCAAGTTCCACGGGCTGTCGGACGGCATCCTCGGCGCGAAGCGCACGGGCGAACTGCTCGCGGCCTGCTGGTCGCTGGGCGAGGCGGCCGATGTGCGCGGCCTCGCGGCGCTGGCCCGCCCCTGACAAGCCCCGACAAGGAGACATTCCACATGAAGCAGCCCGATCTCTCCCACGCCATCGACCGCCGCGCCTTCTGTGCCGCAGGCGCGCTCCTGCTGGCGGGCTGCGCCGGCACAACGGCAGGCTCGCAAACAGCAGCGGCTGCGGAACTCGGCGGCACCGGCAAGCTGCGCGCCGCCATCAATTTCGGCAACCCGATCCTGGCCAGCCGCGGCGCGGGTGGCGAGCCGAGCGGCGTGTCGGTGGACCTCGCGCGCGAGGCGGCGCGCCGGCTCGGCCTGGCGATCGAGCTGGTGCAGTTCAACTCCGCCGGCAACGTGGTCGAAGCCGTCAAGGCGCGCCAGGTCGACATGGCTTTCGTCGCGATCGACCCGGTGCGCGCGGCGGACATGGAATACACCGCGCCCTACGTGGTCATCGAAGGCGCCTACCTCGTGCGCAACGCCTCGCCGCTGCAGCGCAACGCGGACGTCGACCGCGCCGGCACCCGCGTGGTGGTCGGCAAGGGCAGCGCCTACGACCTGTACCTCACGCGCGAGCTGAAGGCCGCGACGCTGGTGCGCGCGCCGACCTCGCCCGAGGTCACGAACCAGTTCATCGCGCAAAGCCTGGACGTGGCCGCCGGCGTGAAGCAGCAGCTCGAAGCGGATGCCAAGCGGGTGGGCGGCGTGCGCCTGCTGCCGGGGCGCTTCATGGTGATCGAGCAGGCCATGGGCGTACCGAAAGGCCGGCTCGCCGCACAGGCGTGGCTCAGCGGATTCATCGAGGAGATGAAGGCTTCGGGCTTCGTCGCAGAGGCGCTGAAGCGGCACGGCATCGCGGGCGCCGCGGTGGCGCCTCCCCCTCCCAGGACCGGGCGTTAAGCGGAGGCCTCGGGCGCCGGCCGCAGCAGCCAGCGCACTTCCTGCGTCTGCTCGCTGTCGGGGTAGCGCGACTCCATCGTGGTGAGGATGGGCTGCGCCATGTCCGCACGCCCCAGGCCTTGCACCAGCGCGCGGGCCGCGAGTTCGTAGGCCTGCGGAATCGCCTCGTGGCCCCGGAAGCGCCGGTCGAAGCCCGACAGCAGCGCGAGCGTGGCGTGCGCATCGCCGTTGCGCCATTCGGCCCGCGCCATCGCGATCACCATGGCGGCATCGTCCAGCGCGAAGGCCTTGTCCTTCTCGCGGCAGCTCTTGAAGACCTTGAGCGCTTCGGAGGACAGGTCGCGCCGCATCAGGAGCGGAATGAAGCGCCTGGCCTGGTCGAGCATCGTGCCTTGCTTGTCCGGCATCATCGACAGCACGCGGTGGTAGCGGCGCTGCGCGGCCAGGTCGTCGATCGCGGCGGTGCGCTGCGCCTCGTAGGCGGTGCCCAGTGCGGCGGCCAGGTCGCCTTCGGTGATGAACTGCGCCACTTCGGCATCAATGCGCTGCGCGGCGATCTGCGCGGGCGTGCGGCGGTCCACCGGCATGCCCTCGCCCACGCCGGCACCGGGCACCACGTCGATGCCGAAGGCGTCGTGGTGCTGGTACATCACGTAGCCCAGGAGGCTCGCCATGACCCAGCCGAAGTAGATGAACGCGAAATTGACGATCGGCAGGATGATCCGGCCGTCGAACATCGGCACCACCATCGAGATGGCGATCTGCGCGCCCGTGCTCAGCATGAACAGGAACAGGCACAGCAACGCATAGGGCCAGCCGACGGTGCGGATCGCATCCCACACATGCCCGGGATTCATCGCCTGGAAGAAGCTGCCCGACTGCACCAGCACCAGCACCGCGGCCGGGAAGCTGAACGACATGACGAACAGCGCGACGGTGCCCAGCACCGGCTCGTACCACGCGAGCCAGGCGATCAGGGCGCCCTGCACCAGCGAGATGGCAAAGAGCTTCCACGGCAGGTAGGTCCACTCGTCGCTCGATTCGCGCCCGAAATCGGCCGACTGCCAGATGCCGCGCGCGCCCAGCGCGGTGATCTTGAAGCCGTAGCGGCTGGCCGCCAGCATGATGCCGATCTCGATGACGACGAACGCCAGCGCGTCGGGCAGGAAGAAGACCGCCTCGAAGAGCAGGCTGCAGAACGACAGCACGAGGCCGTAGGCCAGCGGCCGCAGTTGGAGCGGAAAGGCGAAGAAGCTGTTCAGGCGGTGCCAGAACGGCGGGGGGCGCGGCGGCGAATCCTGGGCGATCATGGCGGCTCTGTCCCTCGGTCTATTTGCGGAAGAACTCGCTCTGGCTCATGGCGCCGCGGCCGCCCACGCGCACCACCGTGGCCTCCTCGGCATGCACCAGGCGCACCTGGCCCAGCTCGCGCTCCAGGCGCTGGGTGAAGCTGGTCTTGAACTGGAGGAGCGACTCGCCCATCTTGAGCACGTTGGTGCCCTGGACGGTGGCGCTCTTGCGGTCGGGCGCGAGCTCGACGCTGTCGATCTGGTAGTCGTACTCGATGGACAGGATGCTGCCGACCTGGTCGCTGACCATGCGCAGCTTCTCGAAGGTCCGGTGCTGGGCCTCGCAGGCTTCGTCGCGGTTGTGCGTGGTCTCCACGGTCTTGCCCATCATCGTGGTCTTGCTCTCGATGACGGCCTTGCGGCTCAGCTGCTTGCACAGCTTGTCGGCGTCGTTGGCGGAAATGGCGCGCGCTTCCTTGTAGTAATAGTCGCGAACCATCGGCTCGTCGAGCTTGCGGCCGCCGATAAAGAAGTACCACGCGCCCACGCAGAGCACGATGACGATCGCAATTTGCTTCATTCCGCCTCCCGCGCATGCGCGGCCCCGCTCCGATTTTGCGGGGCAGTATACGTTAACGAATGTTTCCAGAAACAGGATCTGGCGACCTGTTGTTTGAATCCGGCGACCCGGCGGGGCCGTACCTTGTCCATGCCCACCGATGCCCGACAATCCGCCGATGACAGCACCCAGCCCCGACGCCGAACTGATGGCGCTGATCGATCGCATCGGCCATCGCGACGAAGCCGCCCTGCGCCAGCTGTACGACCGCACGGCGCCCAAGCTCATGGGCCTGGCGATGCGCGTGGTCCGGCAGCGCGAATGGGCCGAGGATGTGCTGCAGGAGGCCTTTCTCACGGTCTGGCGCGTGGCCGGCGACTACCGCGCCACGCTGAGCCCGCCGCTCGCCTGGCTGGGCCTGATCGTGCGCAGCCGCGCGCTCGACCTCCTGCGGCGCCGCACCGCCGACCGCGCCCAGCTCACGCAGGAGTTCGACGAGCTGATGGCCGACACCCTCGAATCCGACGCGCCCAACCCCGCCGACACGGCCGATGCGAGCGAACAGGCCTGGGCGCTGCACCAGTGCCTGCGCCAGCTCGAGGGCAAGCAGCGCGAAGTGGTCAGCCTGGCCTACCTGCGCGAAATGAGCCACGGCGAGCTGGCCGAGCAGCTCAAGCTGCCGCTGGGCACGGTCAAGACCTGGATCCGGCGAGGGCTGGAAAAACTGCGCACCTGCATGGGTCGTTTTGCGTGATGACGGTGAAGAAAGCGGCCCCCTCATGAACCTCATCGCCCACCCCGAACTGCTCGAACTGCTGGCCGCGAGCCACGCGCTGGGCACCCTGCGCGGCGGCGCCCGCCGCCGTTTCGAATCCCTGGCGCGCGAGCAGGCGCCGGTGCGCGCCGCGGCGCTGGTCTGGCAGGGCCGGCTCGCGAGCATGACCGAGCTGCAGAGCCCGGTCGTCCCCGATGCCGCCGTCTGGACCCGCATCCGCAACATCATCGATGCCGAGAAGGCGCAGCACGCCCTCGAACGGCAGCGCGACGAGGCCAATGCCCGCGACGCCGCCAAGCCTCGGGGCGGGTGGCTCAGCAGCTTGGCGCTCTGGCGCGGTGCCACGGCCGCCGGCGCGCTCGCCACGGTGCTGGCGGTGGTGGTCGGCCTGAACCTGCGCGACCAATTGATCAATGCGCCGGCCGTGCAGTACGTGGCCGTGCTGTCCGACGACCAGGCCGCCGCCTCGATGCTGGTGACCTTCGACCCCAGGAAAAAGCAGCTGGTGCTGCAGCGCGTAGGCAGCTACGCCGAAGGCGCCGACAAGTCGCTGCAGCTGTGGGCCCTGCCGCCCGGCGGCGCGCCGCGCTCCCTCGGCGTGCTCGACAACGCGCCGGCCCTGCGGCTGGCTGCGTCAGAATCCGATGTGCACCAGGTGCCGACCCTGGCCGTTACCCTGGAAGCCAAGGGCGGCGTGCCACCGGGCAGCGGCCCGAAGGGGCCCATCGTGTTCAAGGGCGCCCTCATTGAAAAAACCATCTGACCTGATATCCCTGCCTTTCCGATGCCTTCGATGAAATCCGCGCTGGCCGCGGTCGCGCTGCTCGCGGCGGCGCTCGCCTCCCACGCCCAGACCGCCTCGGCCGCCTTCCCCTACGAGGCGGACGGCGCCACCGCCGCGGACGCCTCCTCCGACTACCTGGCCGCCAAGGCGCGCTGGCACAACGAGCTCGCGGCCTTCGCGCGTGCCGACCAGGAGCGCCTCCCGCCTCCGGGCGGCGTCGTGTTCGTGGGCAGTTCCACCGTGCGCATGTGGACGCGCCTGTCGCAAGACTTTGCCCGCGTGCCCGGCGGCGTCGTCAACCGCGGCTTCGGCGGCTCGACGCTGGCCGACTGCAGCCTGTTCGCGCGAGAGCTGGTGGTGCGCTACAGGCCGCGGCAGGTGATGGTGTATGCCGGCGACAACGACCTGGCCGAGGGCCGCACGCCGCTGCAGGTGCTCGACAGCTTCGCGCGCTTTGCCAACGCGGTGCGCGCCGAGCTGCCGGACGCGCGCATCAGCTTCATCTCGGTCAAGCCCAGCCCGTCGCGCGAGCAGTTGATGCCGCAGATCCGCGAGACCAACCACGTGATCTCGGCCTACCTCAACCTGCTGCCCAACAGCGAGTACATCGACATCTACACGCCGATGCTCGGCGCCGACGGCCGGCCGCGGATGGAGCTGTTTCGCGGGGACAGGCTGCACATGACGGACGAGGGGTACCGGCTGTGGCAGTCGGTGATTGCGTCGCACCTGCCGGGCGCAGCCGCGCCCGTGGCGCCGGCAGCGCCGGCCAGCGGCCTGCCTTGATCGCCATCAGGGCGGCGGCAGCAGATCCTGGTACTCGGGGAGCGTGAGCAACTCCAGGTCCGGGAATTTTTGCGCCGCTTCCCGGATGTTCTTGAGCGTCTGCACCATGCGCGCGCGCACTTCCCTGCGCACCTCAACCTGCTCGCCAGAGGGCAGGCTGCCAAGGTAGTAGGTGCCTGGCACGCAGCCGTGCAGAAAGTTTTCCGCCTTCGGCTCAGCTTCCCGCAGAAGCACTGCATGCCTCTGCGCCGCAATCTGCGAAAAATCCGCGCTCGGCGACGCTTCGCGCGCCTTGTGCAACGCGACCGTCATGTAGCCGGCGGTATCGAACGAGGCCGGATGGCAGGAAACCCATGAAAGAAACATGCGATCGGCCACCGATTTGCGGTCCAAGCCATCAAGGCCGATGCGCCCGCCCAACTGCTTCGCAGCATCGGCGATGCCATGCTCGGCCGCGAGCCAGCGCCAACGCAGGCTCTCGCTTCTGTCGGAACCTCGCTCCAGATGGATCGCGAGGGCTTCATAGGCGGGCGGATAGCCTTGCGCCGCCGCGAAGCGGAAGTCTTCGATCGCGCGCGCACGGACACCTGAGTCGACTGTCGAACTCCGCATGAGCGCATGGCCGCGATGCACACGCCCGAACGGTGTGCCACTGTTGCCGAGCGCGATTTCGCATGCGCCCTGATCTGCGGTGCTGTAACAGGCCAAGCGTTGCTGCACGTCCTGCTGAACTGCGTCCGGCAAGGCCGAGTGCGCCATGCCACCCAAATCCATTGCCCAGGCTGCCAGGACATTTCTGGAGAAAGCAGAATCGATCATCGTCATCCTCATCACATCCCAAAAGGAGATGTCGCGACAGCTAGGCCGGCGCGGGGCTCGAAGGCACATCGTCCGCCGGCGGCGGCACATCCGCCCCGCGCGTGAACCGCGCCACGACGTACATCCCCGCGAACACTGCCAGCAACAGGAGCCCGTCGCCCCACCACGGCCGCGCGGTCTGGCTGTCGCCGTAGAAGGCCAGCACCAGCAGCACCGCCACCAGGTGCGCGCAGAACACCGGCAGCGACGCCGAACCCATTGCCTCCAGCCAGTGCAGCCGCGGAATCCGGCGCATCAGCCAAGGCCCGAAGCGCACCGCCAGGATGCCCAGCGCCACAAGGTTCACGAGGCGCAGCGGGCCCAGCTGCCACTTGTCGAACAGCAGGTTCAGCTCCACGTCGCCACCGAACGGCGCCTGGCCGTTGATGCCGGTGTGGCGCCAGTAGACGCCGTAGAGCGCGATGCCCGCCGCCAGCGCCAGCAGCCACCACGGAAAGCGCAGCGGCCGCGCCTGCGGCCCGCTGCGGGTGGCGCCGATGCACAGGCCCGCGAACCACAGGAACTGCCAGGCATAGGTATTGAAGGCCCCCATCTCGTGGAACGGAACCGGGATGTGCAGGTAGTGCACCGCCAGCCCGTAGATCCATTCGCTGATGCCGAACTGCGCCGCCGCCCACACGGCGACGCTGGCCACCATCACCAGCGTCCAGCCGTGGCGCATGGCGAAGGCCAGCACCCAGGGGCTCATGAGCATGAAGAAGATGTACATCGGCAGGATGTCCAGCAGCGCCGGCTCATAGATCAGCAGCAGCCCGAACAGGAAGCCGTCGCGCGGCTCCGCCAGGTAGTACGACACCAGGTTCTTCACCGCCGGCTGGTCGATGTGCAGCCCGAGTGCTGCGATCACGGTGAACAGGAACAAAAGGATCGCCGCCTGGCACAGGTAGACCTTGACCACCCGCCGCCAGAACGCGGTGCGCATCGAGTCCACCCCGCGGGCGTAGCCGATGCGGCTGTAGACCAGCCCCGCCACGAAGGCCGACAGCAGCACGAAGCCCTCGGCCGCCGAGACGAAGCCGAAAGGCTGTCCCAGCGGATCGGTCAGGCGGGTGGGAAGGTGGGTGACGGTCATCAGCACGAGCATCAGCCCGCGCAAGGCGTCTATTTCCCAGTAGCGTTTCATCGGTCGGCGGCGAGGTCTTGGTGGCGGTCTGCGCGGCGCACGCACGACGGTACGGATTGTAAGAAGCCCGGCGTAAACCCCGTGTGAACCGGGCCGAAGGCACGAACGACATATGACGGTTGGCACTGCCGTACTGACGCGCAAATCGGCTACGCTGCGCGCTGCCCCAAGGAGGAGATTCCGTGACCCGTTTCGTTCCCTCATTGCTCCTGGCCGCGAGCGCGCTGCTGGCCGCACCGAGCTTTGCACTCCAGATCACCAGCCTCACGCCCCAGGGCGAAGTGGCGCGCGTGCGCCAGATCGTCGCCAAGTTCGACCAGGCGGCCGTCAACTTCGGCGACCCCAAGGCGCCCGCCCCGCTCTCGGTGAGCTGCACCGATGCGCAAGCCGGCAAGGGCACCGGCCGCTGGACCGACGCCAAGGCCTGGGTCTACGACTTCGAGAACGACCTGCCGCCCGGCGTGCGCTGCACCGTCACCCGCATTCCCACCTTCAAGCCCAGCGCGGGCGGCGAGCTCACCGGCCCGGAACGCTATCAATTCAATAGCGGCGGCCCGTTCGTGCGCAACTTCATGCCGGGCACCTACGCCCGCATCGACGAGCAGCAGATGTTCGTGCTCGAGCTCAACGGCGCGGCCACGCTGGAGAGCGTGCGCCAGAACGTCTGGTGCGCGGCCGACGGCGTGGGCGAGCGCATTCCGGTCAAGCTGCTTGAGGGCGAGCAGCGCGCGGGTCTCCTGAAGGCCTTCAGCCGCGACAAGGCGGCCGAGAAGGAGCCGCTGCGCTTCATCACGATGCAGTGCAACCGCACGCTCACGCCGGGCGCCAAGGTGCAGGTGGTCTACGGCAAGGGCGTGGCCACGCCCTCGGGCGTCGCCAACAACGTGGAGCGCCGGCTGGACTACCAGGTGCGCGAACCCTTCGCGGTTTCGTTTACCTGCGAGCGCGAGAACGCGCAGGCCGCGTGCCTGCCGCTGCGCCCGATGCAACTGAGCTTCAATGCGCCGGTCACGCGCAAGCTGGCCTCGCAGATCGAGCTCAAGGGCGACGGCAAGACGCTCAAGGCCAGGCTCGAGAACGAAGGCGGCACGCAGAGCGACGACGACGTGGTCAACAACGTGAGCTTCGGCCCGCCGCTGGCCGAGAGCACGCAATACAGCATCGAGCTGCCCGCCAAGTTCGAGGACGCCTCGGGCCGCCCGCTGGCCACGCCGTCCAGCTTTCCGCTGAAGGTCGCGACCGGCGCGATGCCGCCGCTGGCCAAGTTCGCCGCCTCGCCCTTCGGCGTGATCGAGCGGCTGGCCGAACCCGACACGCCGGCCATGATGCCGGTGACCGTGCGCCGCGTGGAGCCGCAACTGATGGTGCAGGCCCTCACGCCCGGCAAGGTGAGCGACATGAACCCGAAGACCGACGCGGAAATCATCGCGTGGTATCGCAAGGTGCGCCGCTACGACAACAGCTATGTGGTCAACCGCGATGTCGCGCGCAAGGACGTGAAGGGCGCCCTGCCCCCCGTCATCGACAAGGACGACCGCACCACCGTGCAGACCCGCATGCTGTCGCTCCTGGCCGGCCAGCCGGGCGTGAAGGCGCTGGACATGCCCAAGTCCGAGGCGGGCGATCCCCGCCCCTTCGAAGTCATCGGCATCCCGCTGACGCCCGGCTTCCACGTGCTGGAGATCGCCTCGCAGAAACTGGGCGAAGCCCTGCTCGACGAGCGCTACCCCGCCGGCCGCACGATGTACGTGCGCACCACGGCGCTGGCCACCAACCTGGCCGTGCACTTCAAGCTGGGCCGCGAGAACTCGATGGCCTGGGTCACCACGCTGGACAAGGGCAAGGTCGTCGCGGGCGCCGAGGTGCGCGTGTCCAGCTGCGACGGCAAGGCCGTGGCCACCGGCACCACCGACGCCAACGGCATCGTCACGCTGCAGGGCGTGTCGCCGCAGGCGCCCAACTGCAACGGCCCGAACGAATACGACAGCGGCGCCTGGTTCGTGAGCGCCCGCGCCAAGGACGACAAGGGCGTGGAAGACCTCGCCTTCACCTTCAGCGACTGGCAGCGCGGCATCGAGCCCTGGCGCTTCAACGTGCCCACCAACCTGCAGCCCGAGCCCGACCGCATCGCCCACACCATCTTCGACCGCACGCTCCTGCGCGCCGGCGAAACGGTGTCGATGAAGAGCCTGATCCGCACGCAGACGAGCAAGGGCTTCGGCCTGCCGGAGAGCCGGCCCGACACGCTGGTCATCACCCACACCGGCAGCGGCCAGCGCTTCACGCAGCCGCTGGCCTGGCGCAAGACCGCCACCGGCGGCCTGAGCGCCGAAAACACCTTCCCCATTCCACCCGCCGCCAAGCTCGGCGTGTACGAGGTGATGCTGCGCAGCGGCGCCGGCAAGGACGCCAACGGCGACGGTGAAGAAGGCGATGAAGGGGGCGAAGGCGGCGGCAGCCGCAGCTTCAGCACCGGCACGTTCCGCGTCGAGGAATTCCGCCTCCCCGTGCTCGAAGGCCGCATCGCGCCCACCGAGAAGAAGCCGCTGGTGGCCGCGACGAGCGTGCCCACCGACGTGCAGATCAACTACGTGGCCGGCGGCGGCGCCGCCAACCTGCCGGTGCGCGTGTCGGCCATGGTGCGCGGCAAGAGCCTGAGCTTCTCCGACTACGACGCCTTCAGCTTCAACCCGCCGCGCGCCGAACAGGGCGAAGGCACGCAGGCCGCGTCCGCGGCCGACACCGCGGGCGCCGAGGAAGACATCAACAGCGCCAGCGACACCCGCGTGATCGCCGACAAGCTCGCGCTCACGCTCAACAAGGACGGCGCGGGCAAGGTCACCATCGACAAGGTGCCCAAGGTCAAGGCCGCGCGCGAGCTGCTGCTCGAAGCCACCTACGCCGACCCGAACGGCGAGGTGCAGACCATCCGCAGCACGCAGACGTTGTGGCCCGCGTCGGTCATCGCCGGCATCAAGACCGAGGGCTGGGTCTCCACCAGCCAGAAGCTCAAGTTCCAGGCGCTCGCGCTCGACCTCACGGGCAAGCCCCAGGCCGGCGTGACGCTCAACGTGCGCGCCGTGGCACGCATCACCACCACCAGCCGCAAGCGCATGGTGGGAGGCTTCTACACCTACGACAACAAGACCGAGACCAAGGACATCGGCACCGTCTGCAGCGGCAAGAGCGATTTGCGCGGCCTGCTGCTGTGCGAATCGGAGCTGAAGGAGGCCGGCGAAGTCGAACTCATCGCCAGCGCCACCGACGGCGACGGCCGCGATGCCAAGGCCGTGAGCTCCGTCTACGTGACCAAGCAGGGCGAGCTCTGGTTCGGCGGCGAGGACAACGACCGCATCGACGTGCTGCCCGAGAAGAAGAGCTACCAGCCCGGCGAAGTCGCCAAGTTCCAGGTGAGGAGCCCCTTCCGCTTCGCGACCGCGCTGGTCTCGGTGGAACGCGAAGGCATCATCGAAACCCACGTCGTGCAGCTCGACGGCAAGGACCCGACGGTCACGCTGCAGGTCAAGCCCGAATGGGGCCCCAATGCCTACATCAGCGTGCTCGCGCTGCGCGGACGCCTGCGCGAAGTGCCGTGGTACAGCTTCTTCACCTGGGGCTTCAAGGCGCCGCGCGAGTGGTGGACCGCCTTCTGGTACGAAGGCAAGGAATATGTCGCACCCACCGCGATGGTCGACCTGAGCAAGCCCGCCTACCGCCTGGGCATGGCCGAGATCCGCGTGGGCACGCGCGCCCACCAGCTGGACGTGACCGTCACCAGCGACAAGCCCAGCTACCCGATCCGCAGCAAGGCACAGCTCACCATCACCGCCAAGCTGCCCGACGGCAAGCCCGCAGCCGGCGCCGAAGTGGCGCTGGCCGCGGTCGACCAGGCGCTCTTGGAGCTGATGCCCAACGACAGCTGGAACCTCTTGAACGCGATGCTGCAGCGGCGCAGCTGGGGCGTGAGCACCTCCACCGCGCAGATGGAAATCGTCGGCCGGCGCCACTACGGGCGCAAGGCCGTGCCCGCGGGCGGCGGCGGCGGCAAGGGCCAGACGCGCGAACTGCTCGACACCCTGCTCCTGTGGAACCCGAAGGTGGTGCTCGACGCCAACGGCCAGGCCGTGGTGACGGTGCCGCTGAACGATGCGCTCACCACCTTCAAGATCGTGGCAGTCGCCGATTCGGGCACCAGCCTCTTCGGCACCGGGCAAGCGAGCATCCAGGCCACGCAAGATTTGCAGATCATCAGCGGCCTGCCGCCACTGGTGCGCGAGGACGACCAGTTCCGCGCCCAGATCACGCTGCGCAACACCACGCAGAAGCCGATGAAGGTGGAAGCCACGCCGCGCGCCACCCTGCTCACGCTGGAGACGCAGACCGTGGACATCCCGGCCGGCGAAGCGCGTGAAGTGGCATGGACCGTGACCGCGCCCGCGCAACTCGCGCAGACGCGCGCCGAAGCCATCCTGTGGGAAATCGAAGCCAAGGACACCATCGGCGGCGCGCGCGACGCGCTCAAGGTGCGCCAGCGCATCGTGCCCTCGGTGCCGCTCACGGTGCAGCAGGCCACGCTGGTGCAGATCGACGGGCCTTTCACGCTCGACGTGGCGCCGCCGGCCGACGCCCTCCCCGGCCGCGGCGGCCTGAAGCTGTCGCTGCAACCCAAGCTGGCCGAGGGCCTCCCGGGCGTGCGCGACTGGTTCGCCAACTACCCATTCATCTGCCTCGAACAGAAGACCAGCAAGTCGGTGGGCCTGCGCGACGCGAAGATGTGGCAGGGCGTGCTGGCGACGTTGCCGACCTACCTGGACAGCGACGGCCTGGCCAACTACTTCCCGCCGCGCGACGGCGAAGCCAACCGCGGCAGCGACATCCTCACCTCGTACCTGCTCGCAGCGACCAATGAGGCCGCGCAGCTGAACCCCGCCTTCGCGCTGGCCGACGACGTGCGCGCCCCGATGGAGTCGGGCCTGATCGCCTTCGTCGAAGGCCGCATCACCCGCGAGTTCTGGAGCCCGCGCAAGGACCTGGACGTGCGCAAGCTCGCCGCGCTCGAAGCGCTCTCGCGCTACGGCAAGACCAAGGGAAGCATGGTCGGCAGCATCACCATCGCGCCGAACCAGTGGCCCACCAGCGCGGTGATCGACTGGCTCAATATCCTGAAGCGCGTGCAAGACGTGCCGCAGCGCCAGCAGCGACTGGACGAAGCCAACAGCGTGCTGAAGGCACGCCTGTCGTACCAAGGCACCAAGCTCATCTTCAGCACCGAGCAGGACGACTACTGGTGGTGGCTCATGACCAACGGCGACGTCAACACCGCGCGCCTGTTGCTCAGCGTGATGGACGACCCGGCCTGGAAGGACGACATCGGCAAGCTCGCCAACGGCTTCATCGGCCGCCAGCAGAACGGCGCCTGGCACACCACCACCGCCAACCTGTGGGGCGGGCTCGCGCTGGAGAAATTCAGCAAGGTCTTCGAAAGCACCCCGGTGGCCGGCGTCACCGCCGCCACGCTCGGCGCGGTGAAGGCGCAGGTCGACTGGAGCCGTGTGGAACGCGTGAAGACCAGCGACCCGGCCGGCGCACCGAACCAGACCACGATGTTCGGCGCGCCCGCATCGCCCGGCAACCTGAAGAGCAACACGATGTTCCTGCCGTGGGCTGCATCCCCGTCGGGCGCACCGGTGCGCGACACCCTGCTGGTCACCCAGCAAGGCACCGGCAAGCCGTGGCTCACGCTGCAGTCGCTGGCCGCCGTGCAGCTGAAGGCGCCGTTCGCCGCCGGCTACGCGATCAAGAAGACCATCACGCCGGTCGAGCAGGCCACCGCGGGCAAGTACACCCGCGGCGACGTGCTGCGCGTGAGCATCGAGGTGAACGCCAGCGCCGACATGACCTGGGTGGTGATCAGCGACCCGATCCCGGGCGGCGCCACCATCCTGGGCGGGGGCCTGGGCCGCGACTCGCAGATCGCCACGCAGGGCGAGAAGAAGTCGGGCGCCGGCTGGCCGGCCTTCGAGGAACGCAGCTTCGAGGCTTTCCGCAGCTACTACGAATACCTGCCCAAGGGCGTGGTGAAGATGGAATACACCGTGCGCCTGAACAACGTCGGCGACTTCGCGCTGCCGCCCAGCCGCGTCGAAGCGATGTATGCGCCCGAGATGTTCGGCGAGGCGCCGAATGCGCGGGTGAAGGTGGAGGCGGCGAAGTAATCGCGCGGCCCCACCAGCGCCGGACCCTCGGCGAACGCGCGTGCCGCGCCGGCAACGCGTTCGCCGATCCGAGGACCCAGTGACCATTGAAACAAGGAGGACCCCGTGGGCCTGTCCATTTCCGTCGGCATCCTGGCCGACCTGATCGAAAACGATCCCGAGAGCGCCGAGCGCTTCGATGAAGATTTCGCCGCCGCGAACCGCAAGCTCGCCGAGGCCGGCCTGCCGCCGCACGTGGAGCCCCGCGCGCTGCCGCCGCTCGATTCGCGCGCGCAGATCGACGGCCTGCCCTACTCGTTCATCCACTACCTGCGCCGCGCCTACGCGCACCGCGTGACGACGCCCGGATGGATGGCCACGCCGCTGCCCGAGGACACCGATCCCACGGAAGACGAGACGCTCGAAGACGTGGCCAGCACCTTCGAGAGCCACCTGCTGTGCCACTCCGACGCGGAAGGTTTCTACCTGCCGGTCGACTTCGAGGAGGTGATCTTTGCCGAGGAAGACGAGACCGACCTGCCCGGCGGCATGCTCGGCTCGTCGTACCGGTTGCTCGAAGAACTGGTGCTGGTCGCCCCGGCGCTCGGCATCGAACTCTCGGATGGCCAGCTGTCGGACGAGGAAGCCGCGCGACTCGGTGACACCATGGGCGACGACGAAGGCCTCTACCGGGAGATCGAGTCGTGGCTGCTGCTTTACGAATCGGCGCGCTTGAGCATTGCGCACAAGACGGCGATTGTTTTTTCCTAGGACCCGGCGGCCGGATTACCCGCTGAAATCGAGGCCATGTTCGAGACAACCATCCACTGGGTACAGGACATAACGCCTCACAGGCTGGGTCTCATGGCGCGCCCGCGCGGAGGTGAATCACTTTGCGAGGAGATCGCCTCCTGGCAGCGCGCGTCCGTGGGTATGGTGGTCTCGTTGCTCGAGTCCCACGAGATTCGAGAGCTCGAACTCAGGGAGGAAGCGTCGCTCTGTGCCGAACGTGGCATCGCATTCCGGCAGTTTCCGATTCCGGACCGAAGTACACCGCGGTCACAGAGGGAAGTTCGAGCACTCATTGCTGAACTGACGGCAGAACTTGCCAGCGCACGGTCCGTTGCCATTCATTGCCGCGCAGGCATCGGTCGCACGGGCCTGATCGCAGGATGCGTGCTCCATGCACTGGGTGTTCCTGAAAAGGACATCTTCCGCCTGCTGAGCCGCTCCCGCGGCGTGGCAATGCCTGACACGACGGAACAGGCGGATTGGGTCCGAAAGTACGCCCTCGATACGATCCGGGAGCAAATCGATCAACGCTCCGGATTCAATCCTCCGTCTTGATGCCCCGCCACCTCGCCACCGTCACCCTCCTCGTCCACGACTACGACGAGGCCATCCGCTTCTTCACCGATGCGCTGCGCTTCGACCTCCTCGAAGACACGCCGCGCGGCCCTGGCAAGCGGTGGGTTGTGGTCGCGCCCTCGCACAACGCGGGTGCCACGCTGCTGCTCGCCAAGGCCGCGAACGACGAGCAGAAGGCAGCGGTCGGCCACCAGGCCGGCGGGCGCGTCTTCCTGTTCCTGCACACGCGGGACTTCGCGGCCGACCACGCGCACATGAAGGCGCACGGCGCCCGCTTCCTGGAAGAACCGAGGCATGAGCCCCACGGCACGGTGGCGGTCTTCCAGGATCTCTGCGGCAACAGGTGGGACCTGCTCCAACCCCTCACGGCCCCCGACGAAAGCGCCTCATGAACCGCCTCCTCGAAATCCGCACCTACCGGCTGAAGCCCGGCACGCTCGAAGCCTTCCACAAGGCCGTGCACGAACGCGCGGTGCCGATGCTGCGCAGCAAAGGCATGGACGTGGTCACGTATGGCAGGTCGGACCACGAGGAAGAGGCCTATCACCTCGTTCGCGCCTACGAAAGCCGCGAGGCGCTGGAGGCCGGGCAGGCCAGGTCTACGGATCTTCGGAATGGCGCGACGGCCCGCGCAGCGATCTGGTGGACCGCATCGACACGTATCTCAACACGCTGCTGTGGGTGTCGCAGGAGGCGGTAGACAGCATGCGCACGCTCAATCCTTCGACCCTGTCCTGACGATGCAACACACCGCAACCCTCGCCTACGACGAAGCGCTGATCCGCGAGGCGGCGTTCTGCTTCTGGCGCCGCACGGTCGGCTGGGGCTTCCCCCTGGCGCTGGCGGTGCTCGCCGTGTCGCTGTGCGTGCTGCTCCTGGGCGGCAACCGGTCCTGGATCGTCGGTGTCGAGGCGAGCGCGCTGGCCGTGGGCATCGGGTTCGCCATTGCCATCTACGCTGTGCATTACCGCAATGCGATGACCAGGTTCCGGGCCCTGGTTTCGGGAAAGGCCACCTTCATCGCGCAGGACGACGGCCTGTCGTTCTCGTCGGAACTCGGCAGCACGACCCTGCCCTGGTCCGCGGTCACGGAGGTGTGGCGGTTCGAGCGCGTCTGGCTCCTGCTCTTTTCGAAGGCGCAGTTCTCGACGCTGCCCCTCGCCTCGATCCCGCCGGAGATGCAGTCTTTTCTATTGCAGCGGGTCGAGGCATCGGGCGGCAAGATCGTCTGAGCGTCTCGCTGCGAACGCTGCCACGAACGGGCGCGCAGGCCTACACTGCGGCTCGGTCACCACCCCCTACATCCATAGGAGAAACGCATGAACACCCAGGAAATCGCCAACCAGCTCGTGGCGGTGTGCAAGGCAGGGAATTTCGAGGACGCCCTCGTGCTCTACGCCCCCGACGCGGTGAGCGTCGAGGCCGGCGGCCCGCCCGGCCAGTCGCGCGAGGCGGTCGGCCTTGCGGCCATCAAGGCCAAGGGCGAGTGGTGGGTCGCCAACCACGAGGTGCACTCCATGCAGGTCGCCGGCCCGTGGCCGCATGGCGACCGCTTCATCGTCGGCTTCAAGATCGACGTGACCATGAAGGCCACCAAGCACCGCTTCACGATGGAAGAAATGGCGCTCTATACCGTCGAGGGCGGCAAGATCGTGCGGGAAGAATTCTTCTACGCGATGGGCTAGCGCGGATGCGCAACCCGGCGTTGCCATGACCCTCGAATGGCGCCACACGCTCGACGCGCTCGACTGGAACGAGCTCTCGCGCCTCTACGAGATCGCCCCGCTCGGCCACAAGAAGCCGGCCGACCTGCAGGTCGTGTTCTCGAACAGCCTGTTCAAGTGCCTGGTCTATGAAGGCGATCGCTTGATCGGCGCGGGTCGCGCAGTGGCCGACGGCCTGGACTGCTCCTACATCTGCGACGTGGCGGTGCACCCCGACCACCAGGGCATCGGCCTGGGCAAGGCGATCGTCGCGAAGCTCGTCGAGTTCTCGCGTGGACATCGCAAGATCATCCTGTACGCGGTGGCGGGCAAGGAGCCCTTCTACAAGAAGCTGGGCTTCAGGCGCATGCGCACCGCGATGGCGATCTTCGGCAACGAGCAGCAGGCGCGCGAGCGCGGGCTGATCGACGACAGCTGAATCACCAAAGCAGCGCGGGCGGGCGGCGTGACAGCCGTTACGCCCGTGACGAAGCGCGGGGCCGCCTGCGTTGTGAATGGCCAGCGTGCACTGGATGATCCGCACCTTCCATCACGCGCCGCACACGACATGCCTCTGCTTCCTCCGCCTTTCACGACCCACACGCCCCGCGCGCGCCGCACCTTTCTCGCCCAAGGCGGCTGCGGCCTGCTCGCCGCGCTCGGCGCCGCCCGCTTCGCCGACGCCGCCACGCCCGCCGCACACGTGGAAGAGCGGCCAGACCTCGCCGCCCACTTCAAGGAAGCCGGCGTGCGCGGAACCTGGGTGGTGCTCGACAGCGCCACCTCGAAGCTCACCGTGGTCGACCGCCGGCGCGCCGAGAAGCGCTTCAGCCCCGCCTCGACCTTCAAGATCCCCAACAGCCTGATCGCGCTGGAGACCGGCGCGGTGAAGGACATCGACGAAATCCTTCCCTACGGCGGCGGCACCTACAAGCGGAAGGACTGGGAGCGCGACATGAACCTGCGCGATGCGATCCGCGTCTCGCACCTGCCGATCTACCGCGGGGTGGCGCGCCGCATCGGCTTGGCGCGCATGAACGCGTGGATCGCGAAGCTGCACTACGGCAACGAGACGCTGGGCACCGAGGTCGACCAGTTCTGGGTCAACGACAAACTGCGGATCTCCGCCGCCGAGCAGGTGCGCTTCCTGATGCGGCTCGCGCAGCGCAGCCTGCCGATGTCGATGCGCACGCAGGACATGGTCCACGAGATCACGCGGCTCGAGAAGACGCCCACGCACGCCCTGCACGGCAAGACCGGCTGGTACGAAACGCCGGGCTTCTCGCTCGGCTGGTGGGTCGGCTGGGTCGCGCAGGCGAACGGCAGCGTGCAGAGCTTCGCGCTGAACATCGACATGCACGGCGAAGCCGACCTGGCCAAGCGCATTCCGCTGGCCCGCAAGCTGCTCTCGCAGATGAACCTGCTCCCGTCCTAGGGCAACACCCCTCATGCGGACGCGTTGCGGGCAAAATGCCCCGCAGGTGCCCTCATGAATACACGATTTGTCGAAGCCTTCCTCTGGGCCGCGCGGCTGGGCAGCTTTCGCGCGGCGAGCGACCGGCTCCACATCACGCAGGCGGCGGTGTCCAACCGCGTGGCCTCGCTGGAAGAAGACATCGGCGCGCGCCTCTTCGAGCGCGACGCGCGCGAGCTGCGGCTCACGCCCGTGGGCGTGCGGCTCATGGACTACGGCGAGCGGCTGCTCGAACTGCGGCGCGAGATCGTCTCGCTGGGCCGGCCGCGCGGCGACATCCTCGGGCTCGTGCGCATCGGCGCCATCGAGACCGTGGTCCACACCTGGCTCCTGGGCTTTCTCACCAACCTGCGCTCCACCTACCCGGGCATCGAGGTGCAACTGACCTCCGAGACCACGCTCGCCCTGCACCGGGGCCTGCGCGAAGGCGCGCTCGACATCGCGCTGCAGACCGACCACATCGCCGGCGCGGGCATCGTGAGCACGCCGTGCCTGCCGATGCCGATGGGCTGGGTCGGCCCGCCCGGCGCCGAGGGCACGCAGACCGTCGAGCAGCTGCTGCGCCAGCCCGTGCTCACCATGAGCCCCGGCTCGCAGCCGCACGAGGCGCTCAAGAACCTGTTTCGCGCGGCGGGCATTCCGCTGGGCAAGGTGCACTGCGTGAGCTCGATCTCGGCGCTCGCGCGCCTGGTGAAGGCGGGCTTCGGCAATGCGCTGGTGCCGCTGCCGCCCTGCTACGAATACGTGGCCATCGGCGATGTGCGGATCATCGCGTGCGATGCGCTCATCTCGCCGCAGCGCATCGTGGTGAGCCACCTGGAAGCGGCCGACTCCGATGCGATCCGGCTCGTGGCCGAACTGGCCTGCCGGGCCTCCGACCAGTTCACGACCTCGGCAGTCGCACCAACCTGGAGCGCAGCTTCAGAGGGTTAACCCTCAAATTGGCGCATTCCGGCCCCGAAAAGGGGCCAGTAATTCTTGTGGCTGTCGCCCAAAAAAACTCGTTTGTGACAGTCCGACCCCGCGACGGAAGATCGCGCCTTTATTTTTCGAAGGCCCGCCTCCTCTTCCGCCGCCATGAACACACCTGACCTTTCCTCCCCCGCAGCGATCGCGAACGGCATGCTCTTCGTCGCGTCCGACGTGGAGCCGGCCGACGAGGCCGACTTCAACCGCTGGTACGACAGGGAGCATGTGCAAGAGCGCGTGCGCATCCCCGGATTCCTTTCGGGCGCGCGCTATGTCTCGCTCGAAGGCGGACGCAAGTACCTGGGCCTGTACCGCACCGAATCGCTGGCCGTGTTCGGCTCGCCGGGCTACCGCGCCGCGTTCGAGAAGCAGACGCCGTGGTCCATCGCCAACCTCGACCGCATGCGCCAGCCGATCCGCCGCGTGTGCGCCGTGCGGGCCGTGACCGGCTTGGGCAGCGGCAGCCACGCGGTCGTGCTGCCGCTGGCTGTCACCGGCGACGTCGAGGCACTGGTCGCGCGCGCCGCTGCGGCCGGCCGCCAGCTCGCCGAGCAGGCAGGCTTCGTGCAGTCGTACCTGCTCGCACCCGACACCACGCTCAGCACGCCGCTGCCGCGCGAATCCACCGAAGGCCGCGTGCTGCAGCCGATGCTGGTCGTGGAGACCAGCAGCGCCGATGCAGCGCGCGCCGCTCGCACGCTGGCAGCCGCCGCGCTCGATGCCGACCCGGCCACCGGCTGGCTGCTTGCACTCGGCTGGAAGCTGGGCGCGGCCGAGCTGAACTGATCACGCTTCCTCGCACCTCCTCGCACTCTTCCTCTTCATCGAACAAGGGCATCTCCATGACCGAACACGTTCTCAAGGCCCCGGCCACCGCCGCAGCACCGCCTGCGCCCAAGATGGGCCGGCTCGCGATGGCCAGCTCCATCGGCACCACGCTGGAGTGGTACGACTTCACCGTCTACAACATCATGGCCGCGCTGGTCTTCAACGCGGTGTTCTTCCCGTCGTTCGACCCGCTCACGGGCACCATCCTCGCCTTCTCGACCTACGCGGTCGGCTACATCTCTCGCCCGCTGGGCGGCGTGGTGTTCGGCCACCTGGGCGACCGGCTCGGCCGGCGCTTCGTGCTGGTGGCCACGCTGGTCATCATGGGCGTCTCGACCGGCCTCATGGGGCTCTTGCCGACGTATGCGACCTGGGGCATCTGGGCGCCCGTGGCGCTCGTTGCCTTGCGCTTCGTGCAGGGCGTGGCGCTCGGCGGCGAATGGGCCGGCGCGGTGCTGCTGTCGATGGAACATGGCAAGCCCAACGAGCGCGGCCGCAACGCCTCGTTCACGCAGATCGGCCCGTCGTTCGGCACGCTGATCGGCACCGGCTTCATCGCGGCCGTGTCCGCATGGCTGAGCCCGGAAGACTTCATGGCCTGGGGCTGGCGCATTCCGTTCATCTCCAGCGTGGCGCTGGTGCTGTTCGGCCTGTGGCTGCGCAGCGGCGTGGAAGAAACGCCGGTGTTCCTCGAAATGGAAGAGAAGAAAGCCACCGCCAAGACGCCCGTGAAGGAAGTGTTCACGCAGCACTGGCGCCGCCTGCTGGTGGCCGGCGGTTCGCGCATCGGCTCCGACGTTCTGTATGCGCTGGTGGTGGTGTTCACGCTGACCTACGTGACGACGGTGCTGCACCTGTCGCGGCCGCTCGCGCTCACCGCCACGATGATCGGCGCGGCCTGCAACGCGATCGCGGTGCCCTACTTCGGCAGCTTGTCGGACCGCATCGGCCGCAAGCCCGTCTACATCGCCGGCGCGTTGCTGGGCATCGTCTGGGCCTTCGTGTTCTTCGTGCTGATGAACAGCGCGCAACCCATCGCGATCTGCGCGGCGGTGGTGGTCGGCCTGATCATCCACGCCATCATGTACGGCCCGCAGGCCGCCTTCGTGACCGAGCAGTTCCCGGGCCGCGTGCGCTATGCCGGCTCGTCGCTGGCCTACACGCTGGCCGGCATCCTGGGCGGCGGCTTCGCGCCGCTGATCATCGCGAGCCTCTACAAGTCGTGGGGCACCACGGTGGCCGTGTCGCTGTACGTGACGGTGGCCCTCTGCATCACGCTGGTCGCGCTCTTCATTGCCCGCGAAACCGCCAAGAAACCCCTGGAAGCCTGAGACCGACATGCATCTGCGTTTTGCCTGCGAAACCGTGAGCGCCGACGGCGCACGGTCCATCGAATTGCGCTCCATCGAACCCACCGCGCTGGTGGTGGCCGGATGGACCGGCCGCGACGTCGCGGCCATCGAACACCACATCCAGGAGCTGGCCGCCATCGGCGTGCCGCGCCCTTCGAGCGTGCCGCTGTACTACCGGGTGGCGTCCCAGCTGCTGACCCAGTCGAGCGCCATCGAAGCGCTGGGCGACCAGAGCTCCGGCGAGGCCGAGCCCGTGTTCTTCTTCTCGCAAGGCGAGTGGTGGCTGAGCGTGGCCTCGGACCACACCGACCGCCAGGTCGAGAGCTACTCGGTCGCCGTCTCCAAGCAGATGTGCGCCAAGCCCGTGGCCCAGGTGGCCTGGCGCTGGCACGACGTGCAGGCGCACCAGGACGAGATCGAATTGCACTCGCGCATCCTCGAGGACGGCCGCTGGGTGGACTACCAGCGCGGCACGCTCGCGTCGATCCGGCCGCTGGCCGCGCTGCGCGACGGCATGCCCGGCACGAGCGCCGCGCCCGAGGGCCTGTTCATGACCTGCGGCACGCTCGGTGCGCTGCCCAATGCGAAGGGCGAGGGCATCCGCCCCGCCGCGCAGATGGAAATCGAACTGCGCGACCCGCGCCTGCAGCGGCGCATCGTGCATCGCTACGCGGTGAACGCACTGCCGGTGGTGGCGTGATGCGCGGCACCGGCCACCTCACCATCGCCGCGCTGCGAGAACGCATTGCGCGCGGCGAGCTGTCGCACGAAGCGTTGATCGGGCAGGTGCTCGAAGCCGCTGCGCTGCCCTCGGCGCAGCATGTGTTCACGAAGACCTACGCCGATGCGGCGCTCGCGGCGGCGCGTCATGCGGATGCCGCGCAGAAGGCCGGCGTGCAACTCGGCGCACTCGCGGGCCTGCCGGTGTCGGTCAAGGACCTGTACGACGTCGCGGGCGAAACCACGATGGCCGGCTCCGCCGTCTGCGAAGGCGAACCGCCGGCCGCGCGCGATGCGGTGGCCGTGGCGCGGCTGCGCACGCAAGGCGCGGCCATCGTCGGCAAGACCAACATGACCGAATTCGCGTTCTCGGGCGTGGGCATCAACCCGCACCACGGCACGCCGCACAACCCGGCCGATGCGGAGACACCGCGCATCCCGGGCGGCTCGTCCTCGGGGGCGGCCGTGTCGGTGGCGCTCGGTCTCGCGGTCGCCGGGCTGGGCTCGGACACGGGCGGCTCGATCCGCATCCCGGCCGCGCTCTGCGGGCTCGTGGGTTTCAAGAACACGCAGTCGCGCGTGCCGCGCACGGGCGCCTTCGAGCTCGCGCGTTCGCTGGACACCGTCTGCGCGATGGCGCGCAGCGTCGAAGACTGCCTCGTCGCCGATGCGGCGATTGCCGATGCACCGCTGGCGGTGCGCCGGCGTCCGCTCGCGGGCCTGCGCCTCGCGGTGCCCCGCACGCTGATGTTCGACGGCATCGAGCCCGCGGTCGCTCGCGCCTTCGAGCGCTCGGTGCAGGCGCTGTCGGCGGCGGGTGCGCAGGTGGTCGAGATCACGCTGGCCGAGCTCGCGGAGATCGCATCGATCAACGCGCCCGGTGGCTTCTCGCCGGTGGAAGCATCGGCCGTGCACCGCGAGCGCTTCGCCGCGAAGCGCGAGGGTTTCGACTCGCGCGTGGCCGCACGCATCGCACTCGGCACCGAGGTGCGCGCCGCCGACTACATCGTCATGCAGGACCGCCGCCGCGACTGGATCGGCCGCGTCGAACACGCGCTCGAAGGCTTCGACGCCCTCGTCTGCCCGACCGTGCCGATCGTCGCGCCGCCCATCGCGTCGCTGGCCGAAGACGCAGCGTTCTTCCAGGCCAACGGCCTCTTGCTGCGCAACACCTTCGCAATCAACTTCCTCGATGGGTGCGCGTTCAGCCTGCCGTGCCATGCGCCGGACGAACTGCCGGTGGGGCTGATGCTCTCGTCGGTGCGCGGCGACGATGCGCGGCTCGCAGCCGTGGCGCTGGCCGTGGAGCCGGTGCTGCGTTTCGCCTGAGCGAACGGGGCCGGTCGGGCCGTGTCAGGGACCGGCCCCGATTCGGCTATCGTCTTGCGAATGCCGCTTTCGCACCCCACCCTCACCGGCCCGCGCATTCTCCTGCGCCCCCTGCTTGCATCCGATGCGCCGGCGCTCATCGACGCCGCCGCCGACGGCGAGCTCTGGAACCTGCCGTTCACCGTCGTGCCTTCGGCGGAGACGGTCGATGCGTACATCGGAAACGCCCTGCAAGGGAAAGCGGCCGGCACCGTGATGCCCTTCGCGACCGTGCTGCGCGAGACCGGCCGAGTCATCGGCTCGACGCGCTTCTGGAAGATCGACCGCATCAACCGCAAGCTGGAGATCGGCAGCACCTGGATCTCGGCGTCGTGGCAGAAGAGCTTCGTCAACACCGAGGCCAAGCACCTGATGCTGTGCCACGCCTTCCAGGAGATGGCGTGCGTGCGCGTGCAATTCACCACCGACGAGATCAACGCAAAATCTCGCGCGGCCACCCTGCGGCTCGGCGCGAAGCAGGAAGGCATCGTGCGCCACGAGCGGATCATGCCGGACGGCCGCAAGCGCAACTCGGTGCGCTTCAGCATCATCGATGACGAGTGGCCGGCCGTGAAAGCGCAACTGGAAGCGAGGATTCGCACATGACCCATTCCGTCGTAGCGACCCAAGAGCGCCACTTCGAGAGCCTGTACCAGGCGCTCGACACCGTGGCGCGCGAAAAGAAGTACCTCGCGCAGACCCAGGCGCCGCCGTGGCAGCAATCGCTCGCCTTCTATCGCAACGTGCTGGCCGAAGGCTTTCCGCATGTCGTCGCGGTCGATGCCGGCGACCGGGTCGTGGGCTGGTGCGACGTGTCGCCGGTCTTCGGGCATTCGAGGGCGCACATCGGCATCCTGGGCATCGCCCTCTTGCCCGAGGCGCGCGGCCGGGGCCTGGGCACGCAGCTGCTGCAGGCGGCCATCGACAGGTCGTGGTCGCGCGGGCTCACCCGCATCGAGCTCTCGGTCCGCGCGGACAACCTGAACGCCAAGGCGCTGTACGAGCGGCTGGGCTTCGAGCACGAAGGCCTCGCGCGGCGCGCCAGCCTGATCGACGGCATTTACCACGACGCTTTCAGGATGGCCCTGCTTCGCTAGACTGAAGCATTCACTGCAATTTGGAGAGAGCGCCCATGTGCAGAAGCATCAAGACCCTCTACAACTTCGAGCCCCCCGCCACCGAGCAGGAGATACGCGCCGCCGCGCTGCAGTTCGTGCGCAAGCTCAGCGGTTTCAGCGTGCCGTCCAAGGCCAACGAAGAGGCCTTCGAGCGCGCGGTCGATGAAGTGGCCGCGACGGCCGCGCGCCTGATCGAGTCGCTGGTCACCACCGCCGAGCCAAAGGACCGCGTCGTCGAGGCCGAGCGTGCCAAGGCCCGCTCGGCCGCCCGGTTCGGCACAGCGCCTGCCTGAAAAGCCCCCGCCGCTGCCCATTGGCACGGCATTTGATATGGTGTTTGCCGGCTGCCCGACGCAGCGAACAAGCACATGAAAAAGACTTACACCGGCGGCTGCCACTGCGGCGCCGTGCGATTCGAAGCCGACATCGACCTGAGCCTGGGCACCCTGCGGTGCAACTGCGCCATCTGCACCCAGACGCGCTTCTGGCCGGCCATCGTCGCAACCAATGCCTTCCGCCTGCTCGAAGGCGAATCTGAACTCAGCGACCAGATGCTGGACACCCGCAACAGCCACTACATCGTGTGCCGCCATTGCCGCGTGCGCTCCTTCGGCGTGGGCCATTCGCCCGAGACAGGCGCGAGCGCCTACGGCGTGAACGTGACCTGCCTGGACGACGTGGAACTGGACGACCTCACCAGCTCGCCGATCAGCTACGTGGACGGGCACCGCGGCGCCTGGCACGTCGCGCGCACGGCCCTCGGCACCTGACGCGGACCATCGCCTTCCAAGAACACCGACACCACCAGGAGACAACCTCATGCCCATCGAACTCTGGCTCGCCTTCGTCGCGGCCTCCGCCGTGCTCCTGATCATTCCGGGGCCGACCATCCTCACGGTGATCAGCTACTCGATGTCGCACGGCCGCCGCGCCAACGTGCCGCTCATCGCCGCGGTGGCGCTGGGCGACTCGACCGCGCTGGTGGTGTCGCTGCTGGGCCTGGGCGCGCTGCTGGCGACCTCGGCATTCTGGTTCACGGTGGTGAAGTGGGTGGGCGGGCTGTACCTGCTGTACCTGGGCATCCGGCTGATGCGCGCGGGGATCACGTCCACCGAGATGGCCGCGCCCGCAGCGCCCGCCTCGCGCTGGAGGCTCTTTGCCAACACCTACCTGGTGACGGCGCTGAACCCCAAGGGCATCGTGTTCTTCGTGGCGTTCCTGCCGCAGTTCATCAGCCCGGCCGCCGACGTGACGCGGCAGATGTGGGTGCTGGCCGTGACCTTCGTGGCGATGGCCGCGCTGAACGCGACGCTGTATGCGGTGTTCGCGGGCTCGGCGCGCAAGCTGCTCTCGTCGCCGCGCGCGCAGCGGCGCTTCAATCTCACCGGGGGGTCGCTGCTGAGCGCAGCGGGCCTCTGGGCGTTGATGGCGCGCCGGCCGGGGTAAAGGCAGGCCGCTTGAAAAAAAGGCCGTGAAGCGCAGAGCTTCGCGGCCTTTTTTTGCTTCAGCGGTTCGGGTTGTTCGGCGCCCGGTCGTAGCGGTTCGGAACCCCGTCGCCATCGCGGTCGCGGTCGGCGCGGTTCGGTATGCCGTCGCGATCGCGGTCGCGCTGGGCGCGCGGTGGCGGGTTGTTGTCGTACGGTGCGACCACGCAGCCGGCCAGGGCGGCCGATGCGGCCAGCAGGACTGCCAATGTCTTCATCATCATGATGCGTTTCTCCTTGGAGTGGTTATGAAACCGGGCTCGCCTCCTGCGAGCCGGTAGGGCATTGAAGGCCACGCCGGTACGCGTTCGGTTTCTCCATTGAAGCCATCGCGTGAAGTTCGTTACCGGATGTGGAATCTGCTGTGAACTTTGGGTCGAAGTCGTCGCGCCGGCAAGGCGGCGAGCCACCCGTCGCCGAGTAGGCGAGGTTCCCGTGGTGCATCGCAGAGAATGCGGGCAACCGTCCTGAACCATCCCCTTGCCTTCGATGCAGTTGCTTGCGCTTTCCATTCACAGGGCCTTCGCCGTGGCCGTGCTGTCCGCGGCCTGCGCGCACCCCGCCTGGGCGCTTGCGAGCTTCGAGGACGTAAAGCGCGATTTCCGTTCCTCCGACACCGCCGTGCTCGACCGCAACGGCGAACTGCTGCAGCGCGTGCGCACCGATGCCACCGTGCGGCGCGGCCAGTGGATCGCGCTGGCCGACGTGTCGCCGGCCCTGCGCGCGGCCATGGTGCTGAGCGAGGACCGCCGCTTCTACGAACACAGCGGCATCGACTGGCGCGCGGTGTCCTCCGCGGCCTGGGGCAACCTCTGGAACACGCGCACCCGCGGCGCATCGACCATCACGATGCAGCTCTCGGGCCTGCTCGACGAGGACCTGCGCCGCGCGGCCAGCGGGCGCAGCTTCACGCAGAAGATCGGCCAGACCGTGGCCGCCGCGCAGCTGGAGCGCAACTGGCGCAAAGACCAGATCCTGGAGGCCTACCTCAACACCGTGCCGTTCCGCGGCGAGATCGTGGGCATCGATGCGCTCTCGCGCACCCTCTTCAGCAAGGCGCCCAGCGGCCTGGACGCGCGAGAAGCCGCCGTGGCCGCGGCGCTGGTGCGTGCGCCCAATGCCAAGCCCGCGCTCGTCGCGCAGCGCGCCTGCGAGGTGCTGCGCGCGATGGAGCCCGAACAGAAGGTCGATTGCGACGCGATCGACATGTTCACCAGCGCGGCGGTGCAGCGGCGCGCCTTCGATGCGAACGAAGGCATCGCGCCGCATGCCGCGCGGCGGGTGCTGCGCGAGATGCGGGATGCGGCAACCACGGCTCCGGTGGCCCTGCCGAAGGGAAAGGAAACCAGCGTTCGCACCACCTTGCGCGCGCCGCTGCAGCGCTTTGCGCTCGACTCCCTGCAGCGCCACCTGCGCGAGCTGCGCGACCGGCACGTGGAAGACGGCGCGCTCGTGGTGCTGGACAACGCGAGCGGCGAAGTGCTCGCATGGGTCGGCTCCTCCGGCCCCTTGAGCCAGGCGGCCGAGGTCGACGGCGTGACCGCGCTGCGCCAGCCCGGCTCCACGCTCAAGCCGCTGCTCTACGGCCAGGCGATCGCCGAGAAGCGGATCACCGCGGCCTCGCTGATCGAGGACTCGTCGGCACAGATCAGCACCGCGAGCGGCCTCTACATTCCGCAGAACTACGACCGCCAGTTCAAGGGCCCCGTCTCCGCGCGCACCGCGCTGGCCGCATCGCTGAACGTGCCGGCGGTGCGCACGCTGGTGATGGTGTCGCCCGAGTCGTTCGCGCGCAGCCTGCGCGCCGCCGGCCTGCCGCTGCGCGAGAGCGGCGACTACTACGGCTACAGCCTCGCGCTCGGCAGCGCCGAGGTGTCGCTGCTGTCGCTCGCCAACGCCTACCGGATGCTGGCCAACGGCGGGCGCTACGGCACCACGACGCTGACCGCGCGGCCGCCAGCGTCTGCCGCCGACAAGGCGAAGGCCGCGGCCGCCCCGCCACTGCTGGATCCGCGCGCCGCCTTCATCGTCGGCGACATCCTCTCCGACCCCAACGCGCGCACGCGCACCTTCGGCCTGGACAGCATCCTCTCCACCCGCTTCTGGACCGCGGTGAAGACCGGCACCAGCAAGGACATGCGCGACAACTGGGCCGTGGGCTGGTCGCAGCGCTACACGGTCGGCGTGTGGGTGGGCAACGCGAGCGGCGCCTCGATGTGGGACGTGAGCGGCACCAGCGGCGCGGCGCCGGTGTGGGCCGAGGTGATGCGCTTCCTGCATGCGCGGGAGCCCAGCCGCGCGCCCGCACCGCCGGCCGGCCTCGTCGAGGCGCGCGTGGAGTTCGGCCCCGCGGCCGACGGCAACGCCATCGAGGCTGCGCGCAGCGAGTGGTTCCTGCAGGGCACCGAGCAGCCGCTCTTCGCGCTGGACACCGGCATGGCGACCGACGCCTTCGCCGCGCGCATCACCGCGCCCTCGGACGGCACCATCATCGCGCTGGACCCCGACATCCCGCCGCTGCGCCAGCGCGTGCGCTTCGAGTCCGAAGGGCGCGGCGTGCAGTGGCGCATCGACGGCAAGCCCTTTGCGCGCGGCAACAGCGCGCAGTGGCTGCCCTGGCCCGGGCGCCATGTGATCGAACTGGTCGATGCCTCCGGCAAGGTGGTCGACCAGCGCAGGCTCGAAGTGCGCGGCGCGGGCGTGGTGACGAAGAGCGCAAACAGATGAAGGCGTCGCGCATCGGGTTCGGCTTTCTGCTGGCATGCGTCGCGATGCTCGCCTGGCTGCCTGCCGCGCAGGCCAGGCCGCTGCCTGTGCCCGCCATGTCGTCGCGCGTGGTCGACCTCACGAACACGCTGCAGGCTTCCGAGGCCGAGGACCTGCGCCAGCAGATCGACGCGCTCCAGACCGACACAGAGGCGCAACTCGCCGTGCTGATCGTGCCGACCACCGGCGAGGACTCCATCGAGCAGTTCGCCACGCGCGTGTTCGCGGAGTGGAAGCTCGGCCGCGAGGCAGAAGACGACGGCGTGCTGCTGCTGGTGGCGCTGAAGGACCGCCGCATGCGCATCGAGGTGGGCACCGGCCTGGAAGGCAGGATCACCGACATCCAGGCCGCCCGCATCATCGACCAGCAGATGACGCCGCGTTTTCGCAGCGGCGACTTCGCCGGCGGCATCCGCACGGCGGTGCAGTCGCTGTCGCTGCTGATCGGCGGCACGCTGTACGGCACGCAGCCGTCCGGGGCGGTCGAGCTGCCGCAAGCGCTGGACATCGGGCCGTCGGCTGACAGCGCGCCGCCAACCGCGGGCGGCGTCACGCCCGCGGGCTGGGCGCTCTTCGGCGTGCTGCTGTGGAGCACCGCCATCGGCGCATGGCATGGCCGCCGGCGCGCGAAGCCGGCGGACACGGCCCAGGAGTGGCTCGCGCACCGCACCCCGGCAGAGGAGAGCCCGGCCCACGCCTCCGGAAAACGCAAGAAGCGCCGCAAGAACGCCGACCGATCGCGGCCACCGGTGCCGGTGGCGGCGCCGGCGTCCGCGCCGTTCAAGCGCTGGCCGTTCTCGATGGCCCTGCTGGCCGCCGCGCCCCTGGTGGCGGCGACCGTGCTGGTCAGTCCCGCGCTGCTTGGAATGCTGCTCCTGCTGCCCGCGCCGATCGGCTTCGGCCTGGGCATCGCCTGCAGCCGCTCGGCGTTGGCACGGATCATCACCGCCATCGCCGTGCTGCTGATCGCGGCGCTGACCTTCGCCGGCAAGGTCATGAACCCGGACGACCTGGCCCTGGGCATGATGTACACGGTCATCGCGGCGATCGGACTCGCCTACCTCGCGGCCGTCGGCCTGGGCGCGCGCAACGCCTGGCGCGAAAGCCCGCGGGGCTTCTGGGCCCGCCTCCTCTTCGTGCTCGGGGCCATGGCGATCCTGGGCTGGAGCTTCTACGAGGGCGACGCCGACGAGCTCGCGCTGCCGCTGCTGCTGGTCGCCGCCGTGAGCGCGGCCTTCGCGTTCCTGCCGAAGGCCTTCAACCTGGAGAGCGACGGCGACTCCGGCGGCAGTTCCGACGACAGCGGCTGGAGCAGCAGTTCGTCGAGCGATAGCTCGTCATCGTCCTCCTCGTCGTCGTCTTCTTCTTCCTCGTCGGGCGGCGGTGGCTCCAGCAGCGGCGGCGGTGCGTCGGGCAGCTGGTAGCTGCGCAACGTCAGGCGCGTGCCGGCGGGGTCGGTGCGGACGGCGCTGCGACGCGCCGGATCACGACAGCCGGCGGCATCGGTGGCGCGGGCTGTTGCAGCTTTGCCAATGCATGCACGATCTGCCAGAGCTGCATTCCGTTGGAGCCTTTCAGGAGCAACAGGTCGCCTTCGCCGATTGCATCGAACAGCGCGCGCTGGAGGTCGGCGAGCGTCTCAGGCGCATGCACGAGCGATGTCGGCGGCAAGGCCGCCGCGAGCCGGTCGCGCAGCCTGTGCATGTGCGGCCCCCGGAGGAACACCAGTGGAGGCCGGCATTGCACGATGTGCGCGACGAGCTCCTCGTGGTAGCGGGCGGCATCGCTGCCCAGCTCCAGCATGTCGCCGAGCACGAGCACCTTGCGGCCACCGGCACACGGCTCCCCGGCCATCATCGCCAAGGCCATCGTCATCGACAGCGGGTTCGCGTTGTAGGTCTCGTCGATGAGCCGGAAGCGCCGCTGCCCGAGCGAGAGTTCCAGGAGCTGGCCCCGCCCGGCCACCGCCGCGAACGATGCAAGCTGCGCCGGAACCTTCGCTTCGTCGAGCGCCAGGGCGCGCGCCACCGCGAAGCACACCAGGCTGTTGATGGCCATGTGCCGCCCTTTCGCACCCAGCATGTACGAGAAGGTCTGGCCGCGGTGGCTGGCCGTGACCTTGCCGGACATGGGGTCGTGCGCTTCGAGGCGGACGTCCGCGCAAGCCGCCTCTCCGTAGGTGAGCACCGTGAGCCGTCGCGCCCGAGCCCGTCTCAGCAGATAGTCGAAATGATCGGTGTCGGTGCACAGCACGGCGATGCCGCCGGGCCGCATGCCGTCGAAGATGTTCGCCTTGCGCCGCGCGATGTCCAGCACCGTCTGCCCTTTTCCCAGGTGCGACGGCGCGATGTTGGTGACGATGGCCAGGTCGGGGTCCACCAGCTTGATGTTCTGGAAATTCGGCGCGTTGATGCCGCTCACCGCGGTCTCCAGCACGACGAGGTCGGTGTCGGCCGAAACGTTCGCCAGCATGGCGAGCATGCCCACGCGCGAGTTGTAGTTGTCCAGCGTCGAAAAGACGCGATGCGAAGCTGCGAACGCATGCGCCAGCATCCGGCACACGGAGGTCTTGCCGGCGCTGCCGGTGATGGCCACTACCCGGCCCCGCAGGCGTTGCCGCGCCGTGGCGCCCAGTTCGATCAAGGCGTGGATCGAATCGTCGACCATCAGCACCGGGAAGTCCGGGGCCAGTCCTTCCACGGGCTTGCTCAGCACCGCCCCAGCCAGGCGCCGCTGCATTCGCACAAGCCGCGCGCCCGCTTCCGCATCCATGCGAGTCGGCGCGGCCGCATAGCGCTCGTGCAATGCGCGCGTGGGTTGATCGGACACAACGAACAGTGCCGGTGCCGGCAACAGATCCAGGAACGTGCGGCCGCGCGCCACCGAGCGAACGAACCATCCGGGCGGCGGCTCGACCAGCCAGGTTCCGCCGGTAACAGCGGCCACCTGCGCGGCGTTCCATGTCTGGCCGGGCACGTCCGGCAGATCGGGCGGCAACTCGTCGGGTGCTGTCGCGCGGTAGCGCGGTGGCGGCGGATACGTCTCCACGGGCTGCGGCGTGACCTTGCCTCTGCGTGCTGTGAACGGGATCGGCGACCCCACCGACACGCCCGCGAAGTCCCCCGAGGTGCCAACCCAACCGATCACGAGCTGCAGTTGCGCGTCGTGCAGCGTATTGCCCGCTGGAGGACGCAGGCCGCAGTAATCGCGGTAGATCACGCCGGGCTGCCAACGGCTGGTGGGCCACATCCAGTCGCAGGGGTCGTGGTCCATGGCGGCGCCCCATGACGGCATCGTGGCGGGCGCGAGGGGCACCGCGCGGATGTCCAGTCGCCAGTCGGTGTCGAGGGGCTGGTCGATCTGCGGGTCGATCTGCCAGAAGGTCTCGACGAACAGCAACTGACGGCCTTCGACGGCCTTCGGCGCCGCCTGCACGCCGAGCAGGCGAAGCGGCCCGAACGACAGGGGCGACGCGAGCTTCGCCTCGGACGGCACGGCGTCCACCCGCCATTCGTCGCGCGGCACGGACACGGGCCGGATCGCCTCCGGCCGAACCGCCACGGAAGGCAGGTCCGGCAGCGCTTTGCGCGCCCTGGGCGGCGGCTGAAGCTCGAGCACGCACTGGCCCGTCGGCGCCATCGTGAAGGCCGATCCCAGGTCCGCGCATTTCTGCAGGAAGCGGCCCGCCGAGGCCGCGGCGCGTTCGCCTTCCAGCTGCACCGTCTGGCCGAAGCCCGTACCGATGGGCGTGAACATCACGCGCCGCACGCCGTCTTCGGTGAGCTGCAGCGAGAACACGCCGCCCTCGTCGTCGTCGCGCCGCACGGCGTCGAACAGGAAGTCGCCGGCGTCGTGGACGATGGGCCGGTCCCTGTGGATCTCGACACCCTGCAACATGTGGGCCGATGCCCCCAGCACCGCGTCGGCACCGGCCTCGATGATGGCGTGGCCCACGGCGATCTCTTCGCCGCCGGGCGCGGGCTCCTGGTTCTTTCCCCAGTGCACGGCCACCAGCACCACGTGCGCCTGCGCGCGGACCGCGGCGATGCGGGGCGCGAGGCATTCGAGCCACGCGGCCGGCGCGGACAGCGGCAGGTACGCGCTCCCGCCCGTGGTCTCGCCGGCCGCGAAGCGCGGCTGGGTCGCATCGATGACGAACAGCGCCACGTTGAGCGCGCCCACGCGGCGCAGCACCGGCTTGAGCGCGGCTTCGAGCGTCGCGCCGGTGCCCGCGTGGCCGATGCCTGCGGCGTCCAGCAGGCTCGCCTGCTCCAGCAGCGCCTGGACACCGTAGTCGCCGCTGTGGTTGTTGGCGGTGGCGACCACCTCGATGCCGGCCTCGGTAAGGACGCGCAGCATCTCCGGCCGCGCGCGGTAGTAGTAAGGCGTGGCCTCGTCTTTCTCCACGCCCTGCGCGCCGAGCGTGGAGACTACGCATTCGAGGTTGACGATGCGCAGGTCCGCTTCGGCCAGCACCGGCACTCCGCCAAGCACGGCAGCCAGGCCCACCTCCTGCGTGCGGTAGTGCTGCCGGCGGCCGAGGTTGACGTCGCCGCCCCAGGCCACCACGGGTCCATCGGCCGGCGGCAGCAGCCGGGGCGCGGGGGCATCGCCCACGCCCGGGGCGGTTGCATCGACATTGTCCTTTCCTTGCTGCAGCAGCTTCAGGTACGCCACGTAGCCCGAGAGGTAGTGCTCCACGTCGTCGATGCGCACGCGAAAGCTGTGGTGCTTGATGAAGAACGAGCCGGCCACGCGGTCGGGGTTGCGGAAGAACATCGCCAGCTCGGGCCAGAAGTGGCCGTTGGCGAGGTACCGCGCGCGGTGCTCCAGCGCGCGGTCGAACTTCTCGCGGTCCAGCCCCTCCAGCAGCGGGCGCAGCGCCGGGTCGGCCTGGATGCGCAGCACCATCTCGCGCGCGGCCATCATCAACTCCAGCAGCGTCGGGAAGGTGGTGATGCGCTCCAGCACGAAGTCCAGGTAACCGGCCACGTTCTGCAGCCCGAACCGGTAGTAGCGCGTCTCGGGCCGGTAGCGCGTGAGCTCGTTCACGCAGTAGCTCAGCCAGTGGTCGTGCGCCTCCCAGTGCCTGGCGGCGATGAAATGGTCGAAGGCTTTTTCCACCACCGAGAGCCAGCGCTCGTCGCGCGTGAGCCCATAGAGGCGCATCAGCCCGAAGGCGGCCTCGCCGTCGTAGTAGATGACGCGAAACGCATCCTTGATGTCCAGCTTGGGGAAATTGAGCACGTGCACGAAGCGCCCGCTCTTCTGGTCCTGCATGGCGCGGATGCCGAGCGCGAGCTGCTCCATGAGGGTCATGTACTGCCGGTCGCCGGTGAGCTCGGTGTACTTCACCAGCGCGAGCAGGCAGACCGCATTGCCGCCGAGCTTGACCTCGTTGCCCACGTCCACCAGCAGCGCCGCCTGTGTGCCGTCGGGCAGCGGCACCTGGCGGATCAGGCGCTGCGTGAGGATGCCCAGCGAGCGGTCGATGGCCGCCTTCTGCGTGGCGCTGCGCGTGAGCTCCCAGGCCTCCAGCATCGCGTAGGTGGTGCTGGCGTGGCGCAGGGTGTTGTAGGTGGGAATGGCGCGGTCGAAGCAGGGAAACCAGCCGTAGTGGAATTCGCCGGTGGGCTTGACCTGTTCGGCGAGATAGTCGCTCGCCGAATCGATCAGCTGGCGGACCTGCCGCGCATTCCAGTGGTCCAGCCGGCGGTAGCCCGCGGCCTGCCCTTCGGCGGTGATCGGCCACGCGCCCTCTGCATCGACGTACACGGCGCGGGTGGTGAAGCACCAGACGGGCGCGGCATCGTCCGCGGGAAAGTCGATCTCGGCGCCGAAGCGGCGCTTGGCATGCAGGCGCAGGTTGGTGGGGTTGGGCAGCGCGTGCTCCACCTCGCCGCTGTAGAGGACTGCGGCGCCCTGCATCTCCTGCGCGAGCAGCGCGTGCTTGAAGCCTGCATCGAATGCGATGCCGAGGTTGAAATAGTTGCGCTTGGTTTGCGCCAACTTCGCTTTCAACTCGCCCCAACTCATGGCCGTGACCGTGTCGACGATTTCCGCGCGCAGGCGCTCGGGCAGCCGGTCGCCGCGCTTTGCCTGGACGGTGGCCGCATCGGCGGCCCGCTGCCATGCGGCTTCGATGTCGGGTCCGCGTCCGGCCACCACGCGCGCGCGGCTCTCGCCTTCGCCCATGGCGAAGAACACCACGCATCCCGCCTCCGCCGTGGCGGGCGACGCAGGGGGCAGAACGCCCTCGACATCCGCCAGGGCAAGCCTGGCGCGGTTCAACAGATCGGCGAGGGGATTCGGGTCGTGCGTCATTCCACCGCGGATGATGACAGGCCACGGCGCCGCCTGCCATCCCGGCGATCCATGATCCGAGCGTGGCCAGGCACTGCCCGGGTGCTGTTCAGGTGCTGCTCAGGTAACCGGGTCTAGAGCCGCAACAACTCCACGCGCCGGTTCTTCGCGCGGCCGTCTTCGCTCGTGTTCGGCGCCACGGGCTCCTTGGAGCCGGCGCCGCGCGAGGTGAAGCGGCGCCCGTCCACGCCCGTCTTCGCCAGCGCCGCGATGACCGACACGCTGCGCCGGCGCGAGAGGTCCGCGTTGTGCGGCTCCTCGCCCTGTGCATCGGTGTGGCCCACCACCTGCACGCGCAGTTGCGGGTTGGTGCGCATGAGCTTGGCGATCTCGTCCAGCGTGGGTTGCGACTCGGGCTTGATCGTGTCCTTGTCCAGGTCGAAGCGGATGCCGTAGAGGTTGACGCGGCCGGCTTCCGCCAGGCCCTTCTGCATCGCGGTGGCATCGACGAAGACGATCTTGTCGGCCTCCATCGCCTTCGTCTCGACCACGCGCACGAAGGCGAAGTTGCCCTTGCCCGGCGTGCTCTCGGCCAGCGCGATGCTGGCGTACACCGTGCCCGCGGGGCCGTCGTACTGCGCGAGCACGTAGCGGCCGCTGTTCTCGAAGTAGTTGCTGACGAACTGGCGCCCGCGGCCGATCTGCGGCCACTCGGGCGTGTCGATCGCGTTGGCCAGGCCCGAGACGTCGGTGTACGGGGTCTCGCGGTCCGGGTCCTTCCTGTAGCAGCTGCTGTCGGTCGTCGCGCAACTGAACTTCAGCTGGAAGCCCTTGGCCTTCAGGCTCGCCTCGTAGTTGCGCTGCACCTCCAGCAGCGAGCGCCCGTCGGGCAGCTTGTAGTAGTAGAGCGAGACCTTGCCCGCCACCTTGAGCGCATCGGGATTGGTCTTGTCCCCGTACTTGATCGGCCCGCGGATGAGGCCGACCTCGTCGTAGGCGTTGCTCTGGAACGCGTCGAGCACGGAGCCTTCGTAGCGCCCGACCAGCGGATGGTCCTTGGCCGGCTCGGCGGCCGATGCGAAAGCGGCGGTCGCCAGCAGCGCGACGCAGGCCAGAAGGTGGTGCCAGCGAAGGCCTGTGCGGCCGGTCCGGGTGGACTGCGGCGGTGAAAGATGAGCCATGTAGTTTTCCGTTTTTCCAATGCAGATCGCGCCCCGGATGGGGCGCGATTCAAAGGTAGCGGCGACGCGATGGACCGGTCAATAAGCCGTTCGTCATGCCCCGTAAGAAGAAACTCGTAAGAACGGCGGTGGGCAGATGTAAAAGTCGCGGGAGGGTTCGTTCGGGGTGGGTGCACAGGCCATCGGGTACTCCCCTCCGCGAATGTCCCCCGGGCTTCGCCCTCCTCCTTTATTTTGCTGCGGGGAGCACCCGACGCCCTGCGCACCGGGGCACGCTGCTGGTGATCGCCGATCAACGACCGCACTGAAGCGCTCGCGCCGATGGTGGGCCCTGTTTCGCGAAATAAAGGAGGAGGCGAAGCCGGGGGACATTCGCGAAACAGAGCCCACCGTCGGCGTGAGTGCCGCCCTGAATGACTTCAGGCCCACGCCTCCATCACCGCCCCCCGCACCGCATCGACCGACACGGCCCGCTTGCCATCGACCGACGCGATCCAGCACAGCCACGTGTGCGACCGCCACCCATTCCAGATCGCAAGCTCGCCATTGCGCGCGCCTTGCTCGGCTTGGTCCAGCCGCATCAGCCCCGCGCCCATGCCGCTGGCGACCATGCTGCGGATCGCGCTCTCGCCATCGGCGGTGCGGCCCTGGTGATACTCGCGGCCTGCGCTCGCGAAGAGCTTTTCGAGGTGCACGCGCAGGATGCAGGACGTCGGCGTGCCCACCCATGGCAGGTTCACGAGTTCGTCCAGCGAAAGATCGGGATGCGCCTGGGCCACCGGCAGCGGCAGCACCACGGTCAGGTCGACCACGCTCAGGCGCCGCAGCTCCAGCCCTTCGGACTGCTCGCTGTCGCTGAGCACATAGGCGCAGTCCAGGTCGCCGCGCTGCACGCCGGCCAGCGTCTCGAACGACAGCCCCTGCTTGAGCTGCAGCGTGACCTGCGGATGCCGCTCGGCGAGCTTCACCAGCACCTCGCCCAATTTCAGCGACACCGGATCGACCACCGTGCCGAAGCGCACCACGCCCTGCGCCGCGCCGCGCAGCTGGTCGGCCGCCGAGCGCATGCGCGTCGCCGAGGCCAGCGTGCGCTCGGCTTCGTCCAAGAGGCTGTGGCCGGCTTCGGTGGGCACCATGCCGCGCGGGGTGCGGTCGAAGAGTTTCACGCCCAGCTCGTCTTCCAGCGCCTTGAGCTGCGCGCTGACCGCCGGGGCGCTGGTGAACACGCGCTCGGCGGCGCGGGTCAGGCTGCCCTCCTTGGCGATGGCGACAAAGGTCTTGAGTTGGTAGAGCTCCATGGGGCAAATTGTGGGCGCTTCGGTCCGATTCGGCCATTCGCTTTTTTGGAGGGGCCCGTCCAAAGAAGCGAATGGAAATCGGAGCGCCGAAGCACGATCCTTGGAGCCATCGATTCATTGCAAAGGCTCCCCGTGTCACTCCCTCTGTCCCCTCGCCAACGCCTGCTCGGCATCGCCGCGCTGCTGCTCGCCACCTCCAGCTGGGGTGGCATGTTCCTGGTCAGCAAGGGCGTGCTGCACCACGTCGAACCCGTGTGGTTCACGCTGATCCGCTACAGCATGTCCGCGCTGCTGTTCGTGCTGCTCATTCTTCCGCGCGGCATGGCGCCCTGGCGCAAGCTCAGGCTGCACGCGGGGCCGCTGGCGCTGCGCGGGTTCGCGGGCTTCGGCGTCTTCAGCGTGATGCTGCTGGTCGGCCTTGCGCATTCGGTGCCCTCGCACGGCGCGGTCATCGTGGCCACCACGCCCATGACCACGCAGCTGCTGCGCTGGGCACTCGACGGCGTGCGCCCCTCGCGCACGACGCTGCTGGCCTCGGCGCTCGCGCTGCTGGGCGTGGCCATCGTGTCGGGTCTGCTGTTCGGCGATGCGGCGGCCGGCGCCTCGACGCTCTTCGGCGATGCCGTCGCCTTCGTCGGCACGCTGGGCTGGGTCTGGTACACGCGGGGCGCGGCGCGCTTTCCCGGGCTGGACGTGATCGAGTACAGCGCGCTCACCGTGCTGGCCGCGTGGCCGCTGCTGCTGGTTGCCGCCGTCGGGGCCAGCGTGCTGGGACTCTCGCAGATGCCGAGCGTGGAAGGCCTCAGCCTGTCGTGGGAAGCGCTGCTCTACGTGGGCCTGGTATCTTCGGCCATCGCGGTGCTGGCTTTCAACTTCGGCGTGAGCAAGCTCGGGGCCGTGACGGGCACGGCCTTCTTCAACTTCGTGCCGGTGTCGGCGCTGCTGATGAGCATGGCGATGGGCAAGATGCCCACGGCGAACGAGGCGGTCGGCATGGCGATGGTGATCGGCGCGCTGCTGCTCCATACCGCGGCGGGCCGCAAGGCTTCTGCGGCACCGGCTGCCCCGATCGCGGCAACGCTCCAGAATCGCGGCACCTGCGCAGCCACTTCATGACATGAGCCAAGCCCACCTCTTCACGCCCCTGCAACTGGGCACCCTTCGACTGGACAACCGCATCGTCATCGCGCCGATGTGCCAGTACTCCGCCACCGAGGGCACGCCGGGCGACTGGCACCTGATCCACCTGGGCCACCTCGCGCTCTCGGGCGCGGGGCTGATGATCCTGGAGGCGACGGCGGTGGAGGCCGAAGGGCGCATCTCGCCCGGCGATCTCGGGCTTTATTCCGATGCCAATGAAGAGGGCCTGGCCCGCGTGCTCGCGGCGACGCGGGCCCATTCGCCCATCAGGATCGCGATGCAGCTCGGGCACGCGGGGCGCAAGGCATCGAGCCGCGCGCCATGGGAAGGCGGCAAGCAGATTGCACCCGGCGAACCCGGCGGATGGAAGGCCTCTGCACCCTCGGCCGTGCCGCATGCCCCGACCGAAGATGCGCCCATCGCACTCGATGCCGCAGGCCTCGCGCGCATCCGCAACGCCTTTGCCGAAGCCGCACGGCGCGCGGCGCGGCTGGGCCTGGATGGCCTGGAGATCCACGCGGCGCACGGCTATCTGCTGCACCAGTTCCTCTCGCCGCTGGCCAATCACCGCGACGACGCATACGGCGGCAGCCTGGAGAACCGCATGCGCTTTCCGCTCGAGGTGTTCGATGCGGTGCGCGAAGCCTTTCCCGCCGACAAGCCGGTGTGGGTGCGCGTGTCGGCCGTCGACTGGGTGCCGGACGGCTGGGACCTGGAAGGCACGGTCGCCTTCGCCAAGGCGCTCGAAGCGCGCGGCTGCGCGGCCATCCACGTGTCCAGCGGCGGCGTGTCGCCCAAGCAGGCCATCGCGCTCGGCGCGGGCTACCAGGTGCCGTTCGCCGAGCGCGTGAAGTCCGAGGTCGGCATGCCGGTCATCGCCGTGGGCCTGATCACCGAGCCGCGGCAGGCCGAGGAGATCATCGCCAAGGGCCAGGCCGATGCGGTGTCGCTCGCACGCGCGATCCTCTACGACCCGCGCTGGCCGTGGCATGCGGCGGCCGAGCTGGGCGCACAGGTGAAGGCGCCGCACCAGTACTGGCGCTCGCAGCCGCGCGAGTTCAAGGACCTGTTCGAGAACGCGGTGTTCGGGGCGCGTTGATCGCGACGGCCCGCGTCAGTCGCTCGACGCGACCCGCACCCAGCGCTGCGTCTTGCCGAACAGCGGCAGCCCGACATACGCATGCAGCAGCAGCTCGCCTGCCGCGTTGCCGGCGGTGCTGACCGACATGTTGCAGCTGTAGAGCTTGCCGTTCTCGCGGTTGTAGATCTGGCCGGTCCATTCGGTGGGCGGGCGTGCGGGGTCGGCCGCATCGACGGGCGCGAAGTCCTTCAGCAGCGTCATGCCCAGCGCCGGGCGCTTGTCGGCGGCCTGCATGTCGCCGCCGCCGGGGGCCATCGAGCGGTTGCCCAACACCTTGGTGACGGTGCCGCACAGTCCAGCGCCGCAGGGCGCGACTTCCACTTCGAGGTTGCCGTTCGCGGTGATCCAGCGGCCACGTGGATCGGAGGCCGCAGCGGATTGGGCCTGCGCCGCGAAGGCAGTGGCGAACAACAGGACAGCGCCGAATGCGCGGCCTGAACGAGGGAGCGAGGGCATGGTCATGGCGGGCTTCGTGTCGAGTGGATGGAGCGCCCATTCCATCGCGGCACGCGCCGTCATGTGTGTCGAGACACACACTGAATCGTCGTGTTCCGTATCTGGCGGGGTGCCAGACACGGTACGGTACAAAAATCCGCGCGGCTCAGCCTGCCGCTGGTTTGACGGCCTCCAGCCAGAACAGCTTCTGCCGCATCGGCAGTGGGCCGCTGTCCTGGATTCGCGCGTGCAGGCGCTCCAGTGCGGCGCGGCATCCGTCGATGGTGAATTCGGGGCACACATACGGCACGTGCTTCAGGTACCAGGCGAACGCGCCGATGTCGTCGAACGACAGCAGCTCCGCGCCCTCTTCGCCTTGCGCGATGACCAGGCCCGCGCGCGCCAGTTGATCGACCGCGGTGTCCAGCTGCCATCGCGGCAACGCGGGCATGCGCAGGTCCAGCAGCGCGTAGCAATCGGCATTGAAGTCCGACGCGACCTGCTGCGTGACGAAGCGCCCGCCCGCCACGAGGATGCGATGCACATCGCCCGCGACGAAGGACTCGTGGCGATCGACGACCAGATGGAACGACGCATCCGCGAACGGCAGTCGCGCCTCTTCATCGCCGGGCGTCTGCGCCGCGTTGTCATCGGCGCCTTCGACCTGGACCACCTCCACGCCCAGCGGCGCCAGGCGCTCGCGCGCGACGGCCACGTTGGGTGCCCAGCCCTCGGTCGCGACAGTGCGCGCCGGACGATGCGCCAGCGCACTCAGCCACTCGCCGCCACCCGTGCCCATGTCGAGCATGTCGGGCGACCGGTGCGCATGCCGCACGACCGCGGCTTCGAAATTCCATGGCGTGGCAGCGGTGGTGATACGACCGTCGCACGACAAGTCCCATCCGATGAGCGGCCGTGCATCCGCCTCGTGCAGCAGTTGCTCGAAGCTGCTCATGCACGCTCCTGCAGCGCGAGATAGAAGAAGGTGGTGCTGCACGGCTCGCCCTCTGGCAGCAGCGCGAAGCCGGGGATCACGCCCACGCGCTGCCAGCCCATGCGCGCATAGAGGCGCTCGGCCTCGGCGCTCGATGTGTCGAGCACCAGCAGCGTCTTGCGGTGCGCGCGCGCCGCGTCCTCGGCCGCCTGCATCAGCAGTGCGCCGATGCCCCGGCGCCGCGCGCGGCGAAACACGAGCATCTTGGAGACCTCGGCGCGGTGCGGCTGGTTCTCGGGCTGGTCGAGCACGACCTGCACGGTGCCCAGCAGGCCCTCGTCGTCTTCGGCCACCAGCAGCACGCGTTCGCCGCGCGCCACGCCATCGGTCACCTTGCGCCAGAACGCGAGGGCGCGTTCGCGCGTGATCGGCAGCATGAAGCTCACTGACGCGCCGCCTTCGACGCAATCGATCAGCAGCTCGGCCAGCGCCTGCACCTGGGCATCGCTCACTGTCGCAAGGGCACGGATGCGGGGTACTTCGGTCGTCGTCATTTCATTCATCTCCAGGAAGCAGGTGCCGAGGTGATCACGACGGCATAGCGCGCGGTCTTGCGCGTCGGGTTGTGATAACTCACCGGATGGTCGAGCGACAGCGCGAGGCAGTCGCCCGCGTCGAGCCGGTGCAGGTCGTCGCCCACGGTGACTTCGATGCGGCCTTCGAGCACCCACACCTGCTGGTGGATGCGCGGCTCGCGCGCGCCGGTTTCGTAGGCCACGCGGGCCTTGGGCGGGAAGTTGACCTCGACGATCTGGATGGGTGAGATGGCGCCGCCGGGCGAGACGTTCCGCCGCACATAGCCGGAGTGCGGGTCGCGCCACTGCAACTGGTCCGCGAGGCGCGACACCGGACTGGCGGTGGGCTCGGCATCGTCGAACAGCGAGGCGAGCGGAACGCCCAGGCCGGTGGCGAGTTTTTCGAGCAGCACGGCCGTCGGACTGCTCTCTCCGCGCTCGATCAGAGAGATCATGGAGCGGCTGACGCCGCAGTGCGTGGCCAATGCATCGAGCGACAGGGCGCGGGTGGCGCGCAGGTCGCGCACGCGCTGGGCGATGCGGTCGTTGAGGGTGGCCGTCGCAGGGGTTGGCGTTGATTCCGTCATATTGGATGAAATATCCATTAAACGGGAATGCACGTCAACCTGTCATTTGTTCGGTGTCACGGCAATTCTTCGGATAAATATTCGTGAGACAGATTGCGATCATTCAACATATCACCAGCATGGACCTGACATGAGCGCCAACGACCCCGACCCCCTGCCTTCCTCGTTCATCGATTTCGCCGATGGACTGGCCCCGCCTTCGGCCTTGCGCGCCCAGATCACCGCCGCCTGGCGGCGCCCCGAACCCGAGGCATTGCCGCCCTTGCTCGAACAGGCGCGCCTTTCGGCCTCGCAGGCCGAAGAGGCACACGCCCTCGCCCATCGAATCGCACTGCAGTTGCGAAACCGCAAGAACGCCAGCGGCCGCGCCGGCCTCGTGCAGGGCCTGCTGCAGGAATACGCACTCTCCTCGCAGGAAGGCGTCGCGCTGATGTGCCTGGCCGAAGCGCTGCTGCGCATTCCCGATGCCGAGACGCGCAACGCGCTGATCCGCGACAAGATCGCGCACGGCCAGTGGCAGTCGCATGCGGGGCGCAGCCCCTCGGTGTTCGTCAACGCCGCGACCTGGGGCCTGCTGCTCACCGGCAAGCTGGTGGCCACGCACAGCGAGACGGGTCTTTCCACCGTTCTCACACGCCTCATCGGCAAGGGCGGCGAGCCGCTGATCCGCAAGGGCGTGGACATGGCGATGCGCATGATGGGCGAGCAGTTCGTCACCGGCGAGACCATCGCGCAGGCGCTGGACAACGCGCGCGAGCTGGAGGCCGAGGGCTTTCGCTATTCCTACGACATGCTCGGCGAAGCGGCGCTCACCACCGACGATGCGAAGCACTACCGCATTGCCTACGAAGACGCGATCCATGCGATCGGCAAGGCCTCCAACCACCGCGGCGTGTACGCGGGCCCGGGCATTTCCATCAAGCTCTCGGCGCTGCACCCGCGCTACAGCCGCGCGCAGCACGCGCGCGTGATCGACGAGCTGTACCCGGTGCTGCGCGCGCTCACGCTGCTCGCGCAGCAGTACGACATCGGCATCAACATCGACGCCGAGGAAGCCGACCGCCTGGAGCTCTCGCTCGACCTGCTGGAGCGCCTGTGCTTCGAGCCGGCGCTGGCGGGGTGGAACGGCATCGGCTTCGTGATCCAGGGCTACCAGAAGCGCTGCCCGCTCGTGATCGACTGCGTGGTCGATCTCGCGCGCCGCAGCCGCCACCGGCTCATGGTGCGTCTGGTGAAGGGCGCCTACTGGGACAGCGAGATCAAGCGCGCGCAGATCGAAGGGCTCGACGGCTACCCGGTCTACACGCGCAAGGCCTACACCGACGTGTCGTACCTGGCCTGCGCGCGCAAGCTGCTCGATGCGCCCGAGGCGATCTACCCGCAGTTCGCCACGCACAACGCCCACACGCTCGCCGCGATCTACACGATGGCGGACCCGGCGCGCTACCAGCCGGGGCAGTACGAGTTCCAGTGCCTGCATGGCATGGGCGAGCCGCTCTATGAACAGGTGGTCGGGCCGCTCGGGCGGCCGTGCCGCATCTACGCGCCCGTGGGCACGCACGAGACGCTGCTCGCGTACCTGGTGCGGCGGCTGCTGGAGAACGGCGCCAACACCTCGTTCGTCAACCGCATCGCGGACCCGACGATTCCGCTCGAAGCGCTGGTGGAAGACCCGGTCGCGACGGTCGAGCGCATGGCGCAGAACGAAGGCACCGTCGGCTTGCCGCATCCGGCCATTCCGCTGCCCGCTGCGCTCTACGGCGCGCAGCGCAGCAACTCGCAAGGGCTCGACCTGGCGAACGACGACAGCCTGCGGATGCTGGGCGAAACGCTGCAGTCCACGGCCACCGAACCATGGCGCGCAGAACCGTTGCTCGCCGAAAGCGGGCAGCGCGACGAAGCCTCTCATCCGTGGGCCGATGTGCTCAACCCCGCAGACCATCGCGATGTCGTTGGGCAGGTTCACGAAGCCACGCTGGCCGATGTCGAATCGGCCGTGTCGCAGGCCCAGGGCATCGCAACGGCATGGGCCGCCACGCCGCCCACGGCGCGCGCCGCCCTGCTCGATCGCGCAGCCGACCTGCTCGAAGCACAGCAGCCGCGCCTGCTCGGCCTGCTCGCGCGCGAGGCCGGAAAGACCTACGCCAACGGCATCGCCGAAGTGCGCGAGGCGGTGGATTTCCTGCGCTACTACGCGGCGCAGGCACGCACCGATTTCTCCAACGACACGCACCGCGCGCTCGGGCCGATGGTGTGCGTCAGCCCGTGGAATTTCCCGCTCGCGATCTTCACCGGCCAGGTGGCCGCCGCGCTCGCGGCCGGCAACCCGGTGCTGGCCAAGCCCGCGGAGCAGACGCCGCTCGTCGCCGCCGAGGCGATCCGCGTGCTGTGGCAGGCGGGCGTGCCGCGCGCCGCCGTTCAACTGCTGCCCGGCCGCGGCGAAACCGTCGGCGCCGCACTGGTCGCGGATGCCCGCGTGCAGGGCGTGATGTTCACGGGTTCGACCGAGGTCGCGCGCATCCTGCAGAAAACGCTCTCGACGCGGCTCGGCGCCAATGGCACGCCCGTGCCGCTCATCGCCGAGACCGGCGGCCAGAACGCGATGATCGTGGACTCGTCCGCATTGGTCGAACAGGTCGTCGCCGACGTGATGGCCTCGGCCTTCGACAGCGCCGGCCAGCGCTGCTCCGCGCTGCGCGTGCTGTGCGTGCAGGAGGAAGCGGCCGACCGGCTCGTCGAGATGCTCAAGGGTGCGATGGCCGAGAGCTGCATCGGCAACCCCGCGCGGCTGGCCGTCGACGTGGGCCCGGTGATCGACGCCGAGGCGCGCGACAACATCGAGCGCCACATCGCCACCATGCGCAGCCGCGGCCGCCGCGTCTACCGACAGGGCCGCGAGTTCGGCCACGACACGCGCCAGGGCACCTTCGTGATGCCGACGCTCATCGAGCTGGACAACATCGCCGAACTGCAGCGCGAGGTGTTCGGGCCGGTGCTGCATCTGGTGCGCTACCGCCGCCGCGACCTGGGTGCGCTGGTCGGCCAGATCAACGGCACGGGCTATGGGCTCACGCTGGGCGTGCACACGCGCATCGACGAGACCATCGCGCAGATCGTGGGGCACGCGAAGGCGGGCAATGTGTATGTGAACCGCAATATCGTCGGTGCGGTCGTGGGCGTGCAGCCGTTCGGCGGCGAAGGCCTGTCGGGCACGGGGCCCAAGGCGGGCGGGCCGCTCTACATGTACCGCATGCTGTCGAAGCGGCCGGACGATGTGCTGGTGCGTGCCATTGCGGATGCGGACCCGGGCAACGCATCGCCGACGCAAGGCGGTGCATCGCATGCCGCGCTGTCGGCCCTGGCGCGATGGGCGAGCGAAACGAACCGCGATGCATTGGCAACGCAGTGCCTGCGCTTCGGCGAACTCTCGCGCGCGGGCAGCTCGCGCACGCTCACCGGCCCGACTGGCGAGCGCAACGTCTACACGCTGCAGCCGCGCGAAGCCGTGCTGTGCCTGGCCGATGCGGAAGCCGACCGGCTCGTGCAACTGGCGGCCGTGCTCTCTGTGGGCAGCACGGCGATCTGGCCCGCGGATGCCGGCGCACAGCGCCTGCTCGCAGCGTTGCCACTCGAAGTGCAGCAATCGGTCGCCATCGCGAGCGACTGGACTTCGGAGACCGTCGTGTTCGATGCCGTGCTTCATCACGGCGATGCAGCGAGCCTGGCGGACGTCATGCATCGCATCGCGTCGCGCCCGGGGCCGATCGTCGGCGTGCGCGCACTCGCTCCGGGGGATGCGGGCATTCCGCTCGAAAGCCTTGTGGTCGAGCGTGCCTTGAGCGTCAACACTGCGGCTGCCGGGGGCAATGCGAGCTTGATGACGATCGGGTGATAAGGCGGGTTCATTCGGGGCGCGTGCACAGGCCATCGGGTACTCCCCTCCGCGAATGTCCCCCGGGCTTCGCCCTCCTCCTTTATTTCGCTGCGGGGAGCACCCGATGCCCTGCGCACTGGGGCACGCTGCTGGTGTGCGACCGATCAACGACCGCTCTGAAAGCGCTCCCGCCGATGGTGGGCCCTGTTTCGCGAAATCAAGGAGGAGGCCGCAGGCCGGGGGACATTCGCGAAACAGGGCCCACCGTCGGCGGGAGTGCCGCCCCGAACAACGATCGTTACTTGTCGAACGCCGGATCGACAGGCACGCGATACCCGTTGACCAGCCGATTGGTCTCGTTCGCCATCCCGACCACGCCCATCAGTTCGCCGAACATCTCGGGCGTCATGCCCGCCTTCTCCGCGCCCGCATGGTGGCTCGCGATGCAGTAGCCGCAGCCGTTCGACACGCTCACCGCGAGGTAGATCATTTCCTTGACCACCGGGTCGAGCGCGCCGGGTGCCATCACCTCTTTCAGGCTCGACCACGTGCGCTTGAGCGTCGCGGGATCGTTGGCCAGGTACTTCCAGAAGTTGTTGACGTCGGGCACGTTGCGCGATGCCTTGATGTCGTCGAACACGGCCTTGACCTCGTCGGAAGCATTCGCGTAGTCGATCGGTTGGGGCTTCATCGAATCTCCTGAATTAGTGATGGTTCGTAAACATTTAGTAGCCGTTCGCTCACAGTCATTGTGAATTAGGTCCTTTGTTAGCGGGGCCTCGGTTCATACATTGGTGACCTTCATAAATTAACGCATCCAACGGGTGCGTCAGGGGGAAACAAGCATGGATCGCGGATTCAGGAGTGCTGTCGTCTTGACGACGGGTTTGTTCATGGCGGCCGCATGGGCCGACGTCACCATCGGCGGAAACAGCTACGTCACCGGCTCGGGCGCCGTGTGCAGCTCGACCGGCGCGGGCCCTACCTGGTCGTGCCAGGTTCCCAACGGCAACGGCGGCATCGCGCTCGTGAGCGGCGTGCCCGGCGACACCGTCAACGGCGGGCCGGACGCGGCAGCGCTGCAGACCCTGGTGAGCGGCAACCTGGGCAACAGCGCCGTGCTGATCGGCGACACCACCACCAAGGCCACCGGCTACGGCAGCGTGGCCACGGGCATCGATGCCAAGGCGACCGAGACCTATGCGACCGCGCTGGGTTCGACGAGCACGGCGGCGGGCGTGAGCAGCACTGCCGTCGGCAACGTGGCGCAGGCCTTCGGCACCAACGCGACGGCGCTCGGCGCCAACACCACCGCAGTGGCCACCAGCAGCCTGGCCGCGGGCGACCGCGCCACCGCCAGCGACATCAACGCGACCGCGCTCGGCGCGAACACGCAGGCGCAGAAGAAGAGCAGCCTCGCGGCGGGCGACCGTGCGAACGCCAACGGCATCAACGCCGCGGCGCTGGGCGCGAACAGCCAGGCACTGGCCGACAGCGCGCTGGCGGTCGGCGACTTCGCGACGGCCAGCGCCGTCTCCAGCGTGGCCGTGGGCCTGCAGAGCACGGCCTCCGGCACCTCGGCGATTGCGCTGGGCACCGGCACCCTGGCGAGCGGCGCCAACGGCGTGGCGCTCGGCACCGGCGCCGTGACCAGCAGCACCGGCGGCGTGGCGCTCGGCGCCGGCGCCACCGCCGACCGCGCGGGCATGGGCGGCAAGGCCGAGCTGTTCTCCAACACCGCGGTGAGCTCGACGCAGGGCGCCGTCTCCGTGGGCAGCGCGGGCGGCGAACGCCAGATCGCCAACGTGGCGGGCGGCACGCAGGCGACCGATGCGGTCAACGTGCGGCAGCTGCAGGCGGTGCAGTCGCGCGCGGTGAACTACGGCACCAACGTGGACGGCAGCGTCAACTACAACCAGGTCACGCTGGGCAACGGGCAGGCGCCGGGCGGCACCACCATCTCGAACGTGGCGCCCGGCGTGGCCGGCACCGATGCGGTCAACGTGAACCAGCTGAACGCGCAGGGCAGCCAGGCCAACGCGCAGAACAACCAGCTGCGCAACGAGATTCGCGCGACCCAGCGCGATGCCAGCGCCGGCACTGCCGGCGCGATGGCGATGAGCGGCCTGCCGCAGGCCTACATCCCGGGCAAGAACATGGTCGCGGGCAGCGCGGCGGGCTACGAAGGCCAGAGCGCAATCGCCATCGGCTACTCCAGCATCACCGACAACGGCCGCTGGGTGATGAAGCTCACCGGCTCGGCCAACTCGCGCGGCAGCGTCGGCGTGACCGCCGGTGCCGGCTTCCAGTGGTGAGCGAAGAAAAATCAAAGGACCTTTCATGACACACGCAAAACAACAACGCATGCTCCGCACCTCCATCGCCGTGATCGGCACCACAGCGGCATTCTTCGCGCTGCAAGGCTGCACCTCCTACGTGAGCCGCGGCATCACCGACGAAGGCAAGGCCACCGAGCTCGTCTGGCCCAAGGTCGACGAGGCATCGCAGAAGGAAGGCAGCTTTCCGAACCGCGAGAACCTGCGCGCCATCGGCCCCGGCGCGACCAAGAACCAGCTCTACGCACTCATCGGCCGCCCGCATTTCGCCGAAGGCATGGCGGCCGTGCGCGAGTGGGACTACATCTTCCATTTCCACTCGGGCAGCGGCGTGACGACCTGCCAGTACAAGGTGATCTTCGACCGCAACTACCAGGCCCGCAGCTTCCACTGGCTGCCCGAGTTCTGCGGCAAGCTGGGCGCCTGACAGCGCCGGGCGCGCGGACCTAGACCGCGCGGAACACGGGCGACGACGACGACAACGAAGCAGGCCGCCGGAGGTTGATCGCGTCGTCCGCGTAGAGGATCGCGAAGGCCTTGCGCTTCTCGCTGAAGTTCACGCTGGCGCCCGCGTGGTGCAGCGAGCGGTAGTTGAAGGCCACCACGTCGCCCGCGTCGACCTCGTAGCCCACGATGTCGAAAGCGCGCCGGTTGGCCTCGATGTCGCGCACCTCGAAGCGGCCGGCCCAGCCGTACTCGGCCTTCCACAGGTGCGAGCCGCGCACGACCTCGATGCCGGTCTCGCGCGGCACGTGGTCCACCGGCATCCACACGCGCACGATGCGGTGGCTGTCGGCCAGGCCGCACGAGGTGTCCTGGTGCCAGGGGGTCGCGCCCATCGGATCGCCATGGCCGCTGTCGAACAGCTGGTCGTAGATCCAGCGCAACCGCCGCGTCACGGTCAGTTGCCGCGCGACCTCGCCGGCGCCGGACTCGAACATCACCTGCTCGTGCTCGACGCCGTCCTGCGCGCGCCGCACCCACTCGGGCGAGATGATCTGGCGCAGGCACACCACGCCGTCCCGCAGGAACCGCAGGCGCTCGTCCATGCGCACGTCGCGCAGCAAAGGGTTGTTCATGGCGTTCTCCAGGATGGCCTCTCAGGCGCTCAGGCGCTCAGCCCCTCGCCTTGCCTGGGCGCCCGCATGAAGAAGAACAGCCAGCCGATCATCAGCGCGGCCATGCAGGCGAAGCCCAGGGTCATCGCGTGGATGGTCTGGATGTACGAGACCGGCGGCTTGGCCGCGCGCATCGAGATGCCGAACACCACCGCGCCCACGACCGAGCAGAACAGCAGCGCGCCCGGCCGCGCGGCGGCGCGAAAGCCCGTGCGCAGGCACATGGTGAGACCGAAGATCGCGGGCGCGTAATAGAACGGCGAGAAGTCCATGTGGCGGTAGTTCTCGCCGAAGGCCAGCACCACGAGATGCGGGCCCAGCAGGCCCAGCACCACGCCGGCAGCCTCGGCGATCAGGAAGCCCGCCAGCACGAACATCACGAAGAGCCGGTGCACGCTCCTGCGGTCTTCGGCATGCCAGCGCGCCGCCAGTTGCGGCAGCAAGTAGTAGCCCAGTGCCGCGAGCACGTACTGCATCGGCAAGAGGAAGGTGATGTAGATCTTGAGCAGCCCGCCCTGCTCCGAATCGGCCGAGGAGCCCAAGAGCAGGATGGCCCCGCCCGTCATGATCCAGCTCATGAACTGCGAGAGGCTGGCCTTCCAGCCGTAGGCCATCGACTCTTTCACGGTGAGGCCCTGCGCATCCTTGGCGGCGGGCAGCGCGGGCATGACGTTGCGCAGGTTCAGCAGCACGAGGACCAGGAACGGCAGCTGCAACAGGGAGACCAGCAGCAGCGCCTCGCCCCACGTCGCGGGCTTCTCCACGCCGAGCACCGCGACATACCCCACGCAGACCAGCACGCCGGTCGCGCACAGCATCGCGTAGCGCCGCCCCGTGAGCAGCAGGCTGCGCGAGAGCCAGAAGATCTCGTAGCCCACGATGAGCGCCACGCCCACCCAGCGCACTTGCCCCGGGAACACGACGAGCTGCCAGCACAGGTACCCCGCGAGCGAGAAGAGCGCCACGAGCGCCCAGCTCGTCCACGCCGCCGAGCGGCTCGCATAGAAGCGGCGGATCAGCAGCGGCTCGTGCACCATCGCCGTGTGCAGGATGTACTGGAAGCTCACGACCGCCAGGAACGCGGAGGCCACGCCGAAATCCGAAGGCGACAGCACGCGCGCCAATGCGAAGCTCAGGAGCAACTGGCTCGCGCTGTAGATGCACTGGTCCGCAATCGCGAAGACGGGGCCGCCCAAACGTTTGCGGATTCCGGAAAGACGCGCCATCGCGTCTAGTCCGAGATCGACAGCAGCACGGGATAGGCCGAGGCCTTCGCGGAGAATCCGCCGTCCGTGCGGGGACCGCAACTGCCGCGGCGCATCTGCGGGAAGAAATCGACGCGTGTGCACTTCTTGCCTTCGGCCACGGGGACGGTCACGGACTTCTCGTTGTCCTGCGTCCACAGCACGTGCAGCAGCGCGTCGTCACGCTTCAGGACGAGCTGGTTCACGCCCTTCGCGTCGTCGTACGAAACCTTCTTCGAATGCCGGGCGATCTTGAGGAATTCGGTGAGCGCGGAGAACGCCTCCTTCTTCTCGCCCGCGTTCGACATGATCCCGAAGTTGTCTTCCTTGGAGAACGACGAGCGTCCGCGGTCGCGCCACGCATACAGGTTCAGGAGCTTGATGCTGGCCGCGGCGTTGATGAGGTACTCGCGAAAAACCAGCGAGGCCTGCGTGCTCTGGCTGCGCACCGGCAGGTACGAGGCATAGCCCCATTCGGAGATGACGATGCCGGTCTTCTTCAACTCGCGCTTGTCGAGCTGCGCGCGCAGCTTCTCGTAGTCGCCAAAGGCGGTCTCGGGCACCGGGCGGTAGGGATGGATGGAAATGTCGGTCAGGCAATCGGACTTCGCGGCCGAGACGAACGCGTTCTCCAGCTGCGTCGGCACCTTGCCGCCCACGAAGGGCAGGTTCGCGAAACCGAAGCCCACGACGATGTTCGGCTGCACCTTCTGTTTGGCCATGTTGGCGCACAGCTCCGACGACGCGGTCTCGAAGTCAGACAGCAGCGCGGGGTTCAAAAAGGTCTTGTGGTCCGGTTCGTTCCACACCTCCCACACGGCCACGTCGCCGGTGTGCGCCTTCATGAAGCCGACCGCGAAATCGGAGAAGAGACTCTCCTTGCGCGCGCCCTCGCGCCAGTCCTTCGGGCCCAGCCCCCAGATCGCGCTGCCGCCGAAGAGCGTGACGATTGCGTCGAGCTTGGCGTTGCGCACGCGCTGGATGAGGCGCGGGTAGTCGATGAGGCTCGGGTTCACGCTCTTGAGCGGCGGCCGCACGCCGAAGCGCACGAACTCGAAGCCCGCCGCACGGATTTCGTTGAGGTCCGCATCGGTGATGGTGGCCGGATCGATCTGCACGCTCAGCGCGACCGGGTAGTCCGTGTCGATGCCGCTCACGCCCCGGGCTTGCGCGGGGCTCATGACGACCGCGGACAGGCATGCGCACGACAGCAGCGCTGCCTGCAGCCAGCGGCGGGTTCGGCTTGTGGAAATCTTCATCGGAGTACCGACTCCTTGTAGAGGTTGACGATGGCCGTGTTCATGCGCTGCGAGGTGAACTTCTCTTCGAAGATCCGCCGGCCGGCCTGCCCCATCTGGCGGAGCGCCGCGTCGGAGAGGCCGTCGATGTCGCGCAGGGTCTGGTCCATCTGTTCGAGGGAAAAGAGCCGGCCGCTGGTGCCGTGCGCCACGATGTCGACGAGCCCGCCGACCGCCGATGCGAACACCGGCTTGCCGCGCGCCATGGCCTCGACCGCGACCAGGCCGAAGCCCTCCCAGCGCGACGGGACGATGGTGGCGTCGCACGCGCGGTAGACGGCGTCCAGCGCGTCCTTCTCCAGCCAGCCCTTGAATTCGACCTGGTCGGATTGCGCGAGCGTCAGGTCCTTGCGGACGGAATCGCCCACCACGATCAGCTTGAAATTCGGCTTCACGCGCACGTAGGCATCGAGCAGCGCATCGATGCCTTTCTGCTTGTCGAGCCGGCCGACGAAGAGCACCTTGCGCGGTTCGGCCAGCGCCAGTTCGGCCGACGCCGGCTCGCTGCCGTCGATCTGGTCGATGCCGTTCGGAATGCAGCGCACGTGCTGGATGCCGAACTTCTCGGCCACCCGCGTCTCGTGATCGCTGATGCAGATGATCGCGTCGCTGCGCCAGGAAAGCAGGCGCTCGATCCAGCGGTAGGCCAGGTTCTTGTAGGCCGGGCCGGTCTGGTCGAAGGCCCAGCCGTGCGAGCAATAGACGATCTTCACGCCGCGCGGCACCTGCCCGACCAGGGCCATCGCGCGCACCACGCCGCCGGCGATCGAGCTGTGCAGGTGAAGCACGGCCGGGCGCTCGGCCGCGATGATCCGGCGCACTTCCCTCGCATAGGCGAGCAGCGCCGAGGCCTTGCGCGCCGTGGGCACGACGTGCGTGTTCTCCGCGCCCAGCCAGTCCACCTGGCCCGGCAGCACGAACTTCACCTGGCTGATCTCCGGCGAGGTCTTCTGGTAGCGCGAGACGATGCGCAGGTACGTCTCCAGCCCGCCCTTGAGCGTCTCGGCAACGTGCAGTACTTTCATGAGGGGCCCCGCCGTCAGATGAGCGCGTGCGTGCCGGCGATGACTTCGCCCTTCAGCGCATCGAGCCGGTCGCGGTTCGCATTCCTGTCCTGCAGCAGCTGCAGCACCGAGGCCTTCAGCTGGTCCGGGCGCGGCGACAGGTCGAACAGGTACTGCGTGCGCCCCGTGAGGCGGAAGAACGATTCGACCTTCTTGTCCCAGTTCATTCCCACCGAGGGAATGTTCAGGCTGTAGGCCACGATGTTCGCGTGCAGCCGGTGCGCCGCGATGCACGAGCACGCGCTGATGAGCGCCACCAGGTCGTCGGGCCGCTTGGGCACGAGGAACGCCGTCTCTGCCACAGCGGGCCGCGCGGAGATCTCGGCCATCACGCGGTTGTCTTCCGCCGCGCCGTTGGTGAAATAGAGAACGCGCGCGCCTTCCTTTTGCAGCGCCTCGGCCAGGTTCGCGAAGAAATCGGCCGAGCCGATGGCGTTCGCCTCGCCGTACTCCGAGTTCATGACCAGCGCATCGAGGCTGCTCACGCAGATGCCCACGTCCCACTTCTTCTCGGGCGAGAGCTCCTCGGAAAACGCGGCTTCGCAGACCAGCGCCGGGTCGGGCACCACGCGGATGTCGGGCCGGGGAATGCGGAAGATGTCGTGCAGGTTCTTGGCCGACTCCGCATCGCGCGTCGCGAAGAAAACCGGCGCGGCGTTCTTGAAGAACTTGTTGACCAGCACCTTGCCCCAGTACGACCACCTGGCCGTGACGCCCACCGACACCACCGCCACCCGCTTGCCGCGCAGCAGCCGGCTCAGCAGGTACAGCTTGGCCGGGAAGTTCAGCGCCACGTCGCAAAAAAGCTGCCCGCCGCCGACGATGACCAGGTCCGCATCGCTCACCGCCGCCTTCCAGTGCGGGCGCCAGCGCTGGACGTAGTTCTTGAGGCAATACGCGAACACGATGGCCGAGCGCACGAGCGCCGGCAGCTTCTGGAAGACGCCGAATGCGCCGCCGCCGCGCAGGTTCTCTTCGTCGAATCCGTGCCGCCCGGCGATGTCGAGGAATTCGACCTTGGCGTCCGGGTATTTGAGGCCGGCAATGTGCGCCAGCGACGCGGCAATGACCCCGTCGCCCAGGTTGTCGCTGAATGGCACAGCGCAAATCAGGATTTTTTTCATGGGAGGAATGGTTTTCTCTCTGCAACCTTGATGGCGATGAGATAAAGCAGCACCGAGGTCAAATGCCGGGTGAAGCTCCCCAGATCGGGCTCGAAGATCAATTGCACCAGGATGTGTGCAATAAAAAGGCTGGCGAAAAATCGAACTTCAAATCGGTCATGCCCGCGCCTGGCTTTTTTGCGGGCACGGTAAAGAATGACCAGCATGGCGCCGATCATCAATTGCATGAAGAAATCGCTGGCCGTCTGGAAATAGAGAACCGGCGTGATCAATACCGTTCCGGCATACACGTAATTGACCAGGAATCCGGGACCGGTGGCCGGCGATGCGATATTGGTAAAGGCCGTCCGGTTGTCGCTGCCGATTTGCTCCGCATACGCATTGGACGTGTCGCGTGGCGATTGCAGCGTCTGCAAGACGCTGGACGGTGCCGCCAGAATGGCGCCGGCCGCAATAACGGCTGCCAGCAAATGGTATTTGAGCGGACGCCGCCAGAGCCAATAGACGGCGAAGAACACACCGACGATCAGCAGATAGTATTGCCGGACGAATATTCCATAGACCACGTAAAGAAAGAGAAACGAGGCGAAGGTGAATTTCTTCGAGGTCCGAAAATAGATCGCCGACACGGTGATGAACATCGTCATGATGAGCACCACGGTTTCCTTGGACGGCGCAAACATGTTGAGCATGATGCACGGCGCAATCAGCAGCAGGCGCGAAAAGAAATCGCCGGACCGGCGAATATCGTGGGTCGCGAAAAAGAGGAACAGTGCGCTCACCAGGCAGGTGAAGATGTCCAGGTTGTCCACGCCGATAAGGCCGAACAATGCCGCGGTGACCGCGAACGAATTGTCCAGGTCACCGCCCGCGCCGCCGTAATTCAGGATCTCGATGATCTTTGCCGAATCGACGCTCCATTTCTCGGGCAGCGATTCCCGGAAAAAGGCATAGATCAGCACGTACACGATAACCAGCGCCATGCCCGCTATCGAATATTGATTGAAACGCCGCCTGTTCCTGGGCGCATTTCCCCGGGGCGCAATTTTCCCCGGCGGTCTTTCCGCAATGGCAGGACTCGTCAGCATATGGATTCCATTCCGAACATTCGAAGACAAAAATTCCCCTGCACCGGCCGCTTTCCAGCGCTGGTTTTTTTATTCTTCTCAGTCGTCGGCCGCCGCTGCGGCCGCAAATCGTCAGTGCGCCGTCAATGCGGGCCGGCGAAGAGATTCGTCATCTCGACCCGTGCCCCACGGCGACCACCCAGATGGTCTTGATGAAGATGTCCACATCCTTCACCACGGACAGCGTCTCCACGTACCGCACGTCCAGGGCGACGCGGGCGTTGTAGGTCAGCTGGTTGCGGCCACTCACTTGCCAAAGGCCCGTGATGCCGGGCCGCACGGCGCAGTAATGGCTCCAGTCGTGCCCGTAGAGCGACTTCTGCTCGAGCATGCAGGGGCGCGGGCCGATGAGGCTCATCTCGCCGATCAGCACGTTCCAGAATTGCGGCAATTCGTCCAGGCTGGTCTTGCGGATGAATTTGCCGAAAGGCGTGATCCGCGGGTCGTTTTCCAGTTTCTGGTATTCGTCCCATTGCCGGCGCGCCTCGGGATTCTTTTTCAGATGCTCCTCGAGCACCTGTGCCGAATTGGCCGTCATCGATCTGAATTTCCAGAACCGGAATACCCGCCCGTCCTTTCCATAGCGCGGCTGCGAATAGAAGACGGGCGCACCGGAACTGATCGCGACGCACAGGCCGATCAATACGAACACCCAGCCGAAGGCGATGAAGAAGAAAAGCGCGGCGGCGATGTCCACCGATCTTTTTCCGACGCGGAGCAATACCGGATGACTCACCCGGTTCTGCCCGATGTCGTACGGAGATTCGCTGTGGTGGTTTTCCGAATTGTCCCAGCCTTGCGGGACCAGTGATTCTTCGGGGCGGAGGTTTCTCATGGCTTTCTCCATCCAGATCTGAAACGCGAAAGAATTTCTTTCGGAAGGTATTTCATTGGCGACGCACCTTTCCTCATGCAGGCAATGAGCCTGCATCTCTTCGGTTATGGCCCTGATTTTTTGTGGCCGACACGACCCGCACAACTGCCTCGTTGCTCCTGCATTGCAGAAGCCATTGCGCGGCCAACGGACTACGGAAGATGTAGGACAAATGAATGAATATTCATTGGTACTACATTTTTTTGAGTGAATACAATTTGAGTATGGGCTCGATGCGCCCGCCAGAATGTCAAGCGCATCGAATTGAATTTAACTCCAATTTTTCACGGTCTAGGTGGAATCCCTGTTGGATTTATATGTGTATTGTAAGTGCTTGTAAGCACCATACTTATAACCCCCACTGCCCGCATGGCGACGCGATAGGTCAATAGCATTCAGAATTACGCCGTTCACCGAACGGCCTGCATGCGCGAGCCGCCGGACCGTTTCATTCAATTCGCCGAGCTGGGTCTTTTCAGCGCGCGCGACCAGCAGCAAGGTGCTCGCCAGGGGCGCCACCGAGGCGGTATCCGCTGCCACCAATACCGGTGCCGTATCGACGATCACGAGGTCATAGGCGGGCGATAGCTTGTCCAGAACGTGGACAAAAGACTCACTCATCAGCAACTCCGCCGGATTGGGCGGCAGCACGCCGGTGGTGATGACATCCAGGTTCGGCAGCACCGAGGAGCGCACGGCCTTCTCGAAATCGAGCGTTCCTGCTATCAATTCCGACAATCCACCGGCGCGCGGAATCGAAAGGAATTGATTGACGCGGCCTTTTCGCAAATCGGCGTCAATCAAAAGAACTCTTTTACCGGTGGCGGCGCTAATGGCCGCGAAATTGACCGAAATAAACGTTTTGCCTACACCGGGCGTTGCACCGGAAATAAGCAGGCGATTGTTGGTCGCCTCCAGCATGGCGAACTGCAGCGCGGTGCGCAGGCTCCGCAGGCTCTCCACCGCCGGGTCTTCGGGCTGCAGGTGCGAGAGCACGTGCAGCCCGGCGACCTTGTTCTCGATGTTCCTGTCGAGCGTGCGCTGCGCGGCGCTCAGCGGAATGCTGCTGTAGACATTCAGGCCCGTGTGCGTCTCGATCTCGCCCGGGTTGCGGATGCCGCCGAAGAACGAGCTGCGTGCGACCGCGGCGCCGATGCCGGCGGCCAAGCCCAGGACGAGCGCGAGCGCGACGACCAGCGGCCGCTTGGGCCACACCGCCTCTTCGGGAACGATCGCCTCGTCGAGCAGGCGCACGTTGCCCACCTTGCCCTCCTTGGCCAGGCGCATCTGCAGCGAGCTGTTCAGCAGCGACACATACAGGTCGGTGTTCACCTTGATGTCGCGCTGCATGCGCACGGTGTTCTGCTGCAGCTCGGGCATCTTGCGGATGCGTGCGTCGATGCCCGCGATGGCGCTCTTCCAGGCCTTCACCTGCGTATCCAGCGTCTGGATGGCCGGGTGCTCGTCGGTGAAGCGCGCGGCCAGCTCGCGGCGCTTCTGCTCGGCCTCCAGCAGCTTGGACTGCAGGTCGACGGTCTGCGTGAGCGCGTTCTTGGCCTCGTCGTCCAGGCTCACCGTGCCGTTCTGGTTGCGGTAGCGGTTGTAGATGTCTTCGGACTGCTCCAGCTGCGTCTTGAACTGCGGGAGCGCCGTATCGAGGAAGCCCAGCGTCTTCTCGGCCTCGGCCGCCTTGCGCTCCATGTTCTGGCGCACGTAGAGCGTGCCGATCTCGTTGAGCAGCTGCGTGAGCTTCTCGGGGTCGGCGCTCTTCCAGCTCACGTCGAGCACGCCCGACTGCTTGCCCTTCTCGACGACCTTCAACGCGTCCTGCAGCGCGAGCAGCGTCTTCTGCGTGGACGAGCGCACGAGCTGGAACTGCGCGCCCGGCTTGCCGCTGATGCTGGTGACCATGAGGCTGAGGCTGCCGTTCGCGACGTTGGGGATGTTCGCCGAGAGCAGCGTGCCGACGGTGCCCTTCATCGGCGTCTCGATGTCGGGGTGGCTCAGCTCGTACTGGCCGTTGGTGCCGACGGTGAGCTTGAACGGTTGTTCCTCGAAGTCGGGCGGCACGTCGAAGCGCGGCACGAGGATGCTCTCGGTGCCCGTGACGTAGCCCGACAGGCCCATGAAGCCCGGCTCCGACAGCTCGGTCGCGCGGCGCGAGAGATAGCTCCCCACGAAGGGCGCGTAGCGCGGCCGCGCGCTGATGTAGAGCTTGGTGTTGTCCACCGCCTTGCCCAGGATGGCGCGCGAGCGGAGGATTTCGATCTCGCCCGCGGCCGGCGTCTTCACGCTCAAAAGCGACGAGGCCGCATCGCCGAGGAAGCTGCCCGCGGAGTTGCCCGAGTCTTCCACCTGCACCGCGAGGTTGCCTTCGTAGACGGGCTTGCCCAGCAGCGCATACGCGGTGCCCAGGAACAGGAAAACGGCGACCACGGCCGCGACGAGCCAGCGGTTGTCGACCAGGATGTCCCAGTACTCCGCGAGGTTGATGCCCTCGCCGTCGTCGTCCAGCGCTTGCATCGCTGGGGCGGCTTGCTGGGATGCGTTCATGTGGTTTGCTGCTCAGGTTTTGTGATCTTCAGGACGCGGTCGATCCACGTCCGTGCGCCGGCGTCGATGAGGGCCAGCGCCCGCTCGAATGCTGCGTCGCCTTGCCGGTAGGGGTCGGGCACGTCCTCTGCCATGGTGTCGGCGATGCGGAACACCTTGCCGCGCACGAACGGGTAGGTCGACTCCAGGTAGCGGCGCTGCGCCAGGTCCATCACCAGGATGAGGTCGGCCTGCCGGCACAGCATCTGGCTCACCTGCTGGGCGACGTGCCCCGAGATGTCGATGCCGCGCGCGCGCATGAGCGCCTGCGCGGTGGCGTCGGCGGGTTTGCCCACCAGCGCGCCGGTGCCCGCGGACACCACGCGAAGGTGCGGCAGGCCCGCCGCGAGGAGGCCCTCGGCCATCGGGCTGCGGCAGATGTTGCCGATGCAGACTGTGAGCACGGTTTTCATCGGCGGCTCATCGGTGGTTCATGTAGATGCGGTCGCCGATGTCCATGACCTGGGCGGCGGGCAGGATGAGGCTGGCCACGCGGTTCCAGCTCACCAGCGGCACCGAGTCGATGTAGACGACGTCGCGCGGCTGCAGCGGAAAGCGGTCGGCCAGCGCGAGCGCGGCGGGGTTCTTCGCGTTCAGGTGGAACACGGCCGGCGTGCCCTTGGCGGTGTTGCGCACGACGTAGATCTGGCCCGTGTTGGCGGTGCCCAGGCTCGCACTGCCGGCCTCGCCGAGCGCTTCGTTCAGGCTCAGGCGCCCGTTGTGCATGAGCAGCGCCGAGGGGCGCAGCACTTCGCCCATCACCACGACCTTGCTCTCGTCGCGGTTGCGCACCTGCACCACGTCGCCGTTCTGCAGCGGGATGTCGCCCGCGCCGTTGCCCAGGTCCTGCAGGCGCGTGAGATCGACCAGCGTGGTGCGGTCGCCGCGCGTGAGCGTGACGAACGAGCGGTCGCCGTTGGCGGTGATGCCGCCGGCGCGGTTGAGCGCCTCGGCCAGCGTCATCGGCACGTCGGTGAAGATCTGCAGCCCCGGCGTGCGCACCTCGCCCTCGACGAAGGCGCGGCGGCTGCGGAACGACTGGATGCGCACCGTGACCTGCGGCTCCTTGATGTAGCGCGCGATGCGTTTGGCGATGAGGTCGGAGGCCTCGATTTCGGTCAGGCCCTGCATCTTCACGCGGCCGATGTACGGAAAGCTGATCTCCCCGTTGGCGCCGACGATGAAGCCCGGCGCCACGCTGATGCCGGTCGGGTCGACCTGCTGGGTGATGACGGCGCCGGCGTTGGGCAGCAGCTCGGGGTGGTCGTAGACGATCACGCCCACGACGTCGCCCGGCCCGATGGTGTACGCGGCCGCCTCGCCGAACAGCGCCTTCACGTCGGAGGGCACCGCGGTCGGCTGCGCATCGGCCATCGCGCGGATAAGCGAGGGCGAAATCGGCGTGAGCGCGCCTTCGGGCGAGCCGTCGGCGGACAGGGCGGGCGCCGGGGTCGGGTCGGGCTCGTAGGCCACCACGGAGCCGAAGCCCGGTGCGCAGCCCTGGAGCAACATCGCGCCGGCCAGGGCGACGCTCCACCCCATCAGGTACACGTAGCGTGTCAAATTGATCTCCATTGCAAAACTGGTTTTTTCAACCACTGCGGTTCATATGCAAAGGTCGAGCCCGATTGATGCGGGAGGTCGCCTTTGGATCGCGGCGCACGTCAAAGCGAGCCTGCGCTTTATCGGTACGCGGTCGGAAACTGAATTGTCGCCGCGCCCGAAGACCTCCTTTTTCGTCGCAGAGGCGCAAAAAGCGTGTCTATTCGTGGCGCAACCATGCGCAATGCAGGGTTATCTTCCATCGCGGTCTCTGGAACACTGTTTTCATTGGGAAAACTGCCGCTGGAACAGCATTTCGAAAGGCAATTTCTGCGATTGAAATGGCCACTTATTAATTACCCCGCAGCGTGGGGAGATCGTGGCATTCAAACCACGAATCCCTGGATTCAAGGGTTTTTGACCTTGCATGCCCTTTTGTAAGATTTTGTTTTTTGTGCATGCCCCCGAGTGAAAGGGGCGGGCAAAGACCGGGTACCCTGTTCGATCGGTGCATGCGAGGGCACCAGAAAGGGCACAGCGGCGGAGCGCGTCGCCCCGATTTGATTTGCTGTAGGTTTTTCGATTTACACCGAATTCGGGTCGCCCCAGGCCTTGGCGGCACCAACATCGTGCAACGATTGAATACGAAATTAAATGAATAATTTCAGTTTCATTCCGAGTTGAAACTTTTGTAGTGTTTTTTCAATTGAAGTCATTCATTCGCCACGGATCTTTCGTATTTTGGTCATGACGAACGGATCTAATCCTTCAGGCGGAAAGACGAAGAATAAAAAAGAATTCAAGGCCGGTGCACGGAAATCGCCGTGGGCGCTTTTGGGGAATTCGCGCACGCCAATACGGGGCCATTAAATGCAAAAGGCCTCACGAGGAGGCCAATGGTGTTGCAAGGGCCCGGCGACAGGTGCCGGACGGGGGAGCGCGCTTACTGTTCCTGGTCGTCGCCGGCCTGGCCGAGCTTGTCCTTGGTGGCGCGAACGCCCCGCAGCACCAGCAGCAGCGTGATGCCCACGAGCACCAGAAAGCCGACCAGGGCCCAGCCGCCCATGCCGAAGGCCCACCACCAGAACAGGCCGCTCAGTGGCAGCAGCACCAAGGCCAATAGCAATTCGATGAAGATCAAGCGCATCTGTCTCTCCCCCTTCGCTCGGGCACGCGTCGCCCCATGGATGTGTAAAAAATCGCTACGTGCGTCGGGTGCGAGAGGATAGCTCAAGAAAACCAGAGGATATGCAGGTTCCGGGACGCTGCCTACAGAGTATTCAGGGGCAACCTGCATGCGGCCTGACTGGCCACGCCCTCCAGGCAACTGCTGCGGCTCAGCTTCGCGCCGAAGCGCGGAATTCGCCCGGCGTCATCCCCTGGATGCGCCGGAAATGCCGGTTGAAGTTCGAGATGTTGTTGAACCCCACCTCATAGCAGATGCTGCTCACCTGCTGGCGCGTCGATGCCAGGAGGCGGCAGGCCGTGGCCACGCGCAGGCCGATCACGAAATCGGTGAAGGTCTGGCCGGTGGCGCGCCGAAAGCTGCGCGAGAACGCGTTCCCCTGCATGCCCACGATCGCGCCGACTTCGCCGAGCGACAGCGCCTCGGCGTAGTTGTCGCGGATGTGGTCCAGCGCCTTGTGGATGCGCAACGCGTGGCCGTTTTCGTCGGTGCCATCGCCATCGGGCGCGGCGTCCGCGAGCAGGCGGTAATCGGTCCACTGCGCGAGCTCGTTCAGCAGCACCGTGAATTCGGAAAAACGCGCGAGCCCCTGCAGCGATGCGATGCGGCGCAGCCGCGCGAGCGTGCCTTCGCCCAGGCCGACGAACTGCACGCCCCGCCGCGCGCGCGCCAGCAGCGGCCCGGCATCGCCGAGTTCGGGAAAGAGCGCAATGCCGCGGCGCAGCGGCTCGTCGCTGAAGCGCAGCACGATGCCCTCCGCGGCGCCGGCGGACAGGGCCAATGCAATGCCCATGCTGTGCGGCAGATGAGGGCCGAGCAACACCACCGTGCCGGGCGCGAGGCGGTGCGTCTCCTGGCGGGCGCCGCTGCCGATGCGCAGGCTCGCGGGCATGGCGCCGATCAGGTGCAGTTCGTGGTCGTGCAGGCAGCGCGCCTCGTGCGCGCGCACCGCAGGGTTCGGAAGCGCGATGGCGGACTCGCAGTGGACCGTGTTCAGCAAGACCGCATCTCCAGCGAAAGCGACGGGCCGGAGGGCATCAGCCCTGGCGCGCCGGCGGCGGCGCGGCCATCTGCTGCTGGAACGCGGCCAGCAGCCGGTACTCCTCGCCGAGCTTGCGCGGCAGCGACAGGTACACCGGCAGAAGCTGTTTGTAGAGCGCGGCGTTCTTGGCGTTGGGCGTGTGGCGGTGCGTGGCGCCGACCATGCCCGCGACCACGTCCAGCGAATCGACATGGCCCAGCGCATAGAGCCCGAGCACCGCGGCGCCCAGGCACGAGCTCTCGAAGCTCTCGGGCACCACCACCTCGCGGTCGAACACGTCGGCCATCATCTGGCGCCACATGCCCGAGCGCGCGAAGCCGCCGGTGGCCTTGATGTGCGCGCTGCGCCCCGCGATCGACTCGACCGCCGGCAGGATGCTGTAGAGATTGAAGATCACGCCCTCCAGCACCGCGCGGATCATGTGCTCCTTGCGGTGGTGGATGCCCAGCCCGAAGAAGGAGCCGCGCAGGTCCGCGTTCCAGTAAGGCGCGCGCTCGCCCGTGAGAAAGGGGTGGAACACCAGCCCTTCGGAGCCGGCGGACACGCGCTCGGCGATGCGCGTGAGCACCTCGTAGGTGTCGATGCCCAGGCGCTTGGCCGTCTCGGCCTCGGCCGAGGCGAACTCGTCGCGCACCCAGCGCAGGATGATGCCGCCGTTGTTCACCGGTCCGCCCACCACCCAGCGCCGCTCGGCGAGCGCGTAGCAGAAGGTGCGGCCCTCGGGGTCGGTCATCGGGTGGTCGACCACGGTGCGCATCGCGCCGCTGGTGCCGATGGTCACGGCCACCTCGCCGGGCGCGACCGCGTTCACGCCCAGGTTGGAGAGCACGCCGTCGTTGGCGCCGATGACGAAGGGCGTGTCGGTTGCCAGGCCCAGCTGCGCCGCGACGTCGGCCGAAAGGCCCTCGATGTGCCAGGTGGTCGGCACCGGGCGCGGCAGCTGGTCGGCGCGCACGCCGGCCAGCGCGAGCGCGCCTTCGTCCCAGTCCAGCCGCTCCAGGTTGAAGAGCCCCGTGGCCGAGGCGATCGAATGGTCGACCTGCCACTGCCCGAAGAGCCGGAAGAACACGTACTCCTTGATCCCGACGAAGCGCGCCGCACGGGCGAAGAGCTCGGCCCGCTCGTGGCGCAGCCACACCAGCTTGACCAGCGGCGACATCGGATGGATCGGCGTGCCGGTGCGGCGATAGATCGCGTCGCCGTCCCACTCGGCGCGAATGCGCCCGGCCCAGGCCGAGGCGCGGTGGTCGGCCCAGGTGATGCTGCGCGTGAGCGGCGCGCCCGCGGCATCGACCAGGATGAGGCTGTGCATCGCCGCGCTGAAAGACACCGCGAGCACGTCGCCCGGCGCGGCCTTGCAGGCCTTCACGCATCCGGCGATGGTCTGCAGCACGGCCTGGAAGATCTGCTCGGGGTCCTGCTCGGCGGCGGCGGCCTCGGGCTGCAGCAGCGGGTACTCGGCCGCGTCGTGCGCCAGCACGCGCCCGGCCGGCGTGAAGGCCACCGCCTTGGTGCTGGTGGTTCCGATGTCGACCCCGATGACGATGCGGCCCATGGCTTCGGTCTCCTTCGCTTGCGCGATCACGTTCAGCCGGCCATGCTAGACGACCATGCTCAGAAGCATGATGAAGACGATGGCCACCACCGAGATCAGCGTCTCCATCACCGTCCAGGTCTTGAAGGTCTCGGCCACCGTCATGTTGAAGTACTGCTTCACGAGCCAGAAGCCCGCGTCGTTCACGTGCGAAAGAATCAGCGAGCCCGCGCCCGTGGCCAGCACCAGCAGCTCGCGGTTCACGCCCGGCACCATGGTCGCGAGCGGCGCGACGATGCCCGCGCCCGTGATGGTGGCCACCGTGGCCGAGCCCGTGGCGATGCGGATCACCCCCGCCACCAGCCAGGCCAGCAGGATCGGCGAGACCTGCGCCTGCAGCGCCATGTGGCCGATCGCGTTGCCCACGCCGCTGGCCACCAGCATCTGCTTGAAGCCGCCGCCCGCGCCGATGATGAGCACGATCGCCGCGGTGGGCGCCAGGCTGTCGTCCACGAACTTCATGATCTCTTTGCTCGTGAACCCACGCGCCGTGCCGAAGGTGTAGAGCGACAGCAAGAGCGCCGCCAGCAGCGCGGTGATCGGGTGGCCGATGAAGTCCATCCACTGGCGCACGACGTTCTTCTCGTCCAGCGCCACGTCGGCGAAAGTCTTCAGGAGCATCAGCGCCACCGGCAGCAGGATCGTGACCAGCGTGATGCCGAAGCCCGGCAACTCGCGCGCCTCGGGTTCGCGCGCCAGTTGCGCCAGCAACTCCGGCGAGGCCTCGCCCGGCACGTACTTCGAGATGAACTTGCCGAAGATCGGGCCCGCGATCATCGCGGTGGGCAGGCCGACGAGGAGGCCGTAGAAGATGGTCTTGCCGATGTCGGCGCCGAACACGCCGATCGCCAGCAGCGGCCCCGGGTGCGGCGGCACCAGGCCGTGCACCACCGAGAGACCCGCCAGGAGCGGAATGCCCACGCGGATCAGCGACACGCCCGTGCGCCGCGCCACGATGAACACCAGCGGAATGAGCAGCACGAAGCCGATCTCGAAGAACAGAGGAATGCCCACCAGGAAGGCCGCGAACATCATGGCCCAGTGCACGCGTTCCTTGCCGAAGGCGTCGATGAGCGTGCGCGCGATGCGGTCCGCACCGCCCGACTCGGCCATCATCTTGCCCAGCATGGTGCCCAGGCCCAGCACGATGCCCACGAATCCGAGCACGCCACCGAAGCCCTCCTGGAAGGACTTCATCACCAGGTCCACCGGCATGCCGGAGGTCAGGCCCAGGAAGCCCGCGGCCAGCGTGAGCGCGATGAAGGGGTGCACGCGCCAGCGCGTGATCAGAAGGATGAGCCCGAGGATCGCCACCAGGGCGTCGACGAGCAGGAAAACCTCTTTGCTCAATCCGAACATTCCGAACATGTCTTGTCTCCTGAATCCGGGCACTGCGAGGGCGCCTGGTGGGTGGAACGACGCGGGGACAGCGCTATCCCGCACAATCCAAAAAAACCAGCGCTGGCGGTTCCGGGTTTCTCCGGTCGGCAAAGGGCTGGGACAGCGCTATCCTAGGACAGCGCTGTCCAATTCAATCTTGGTAATAACCCTAAGAAATCGACCATGGCCGACGTTCCCGAGCGCCTGCGCTCCCGCACTCCCTCCCGTGCCTCCAGCCACGCTACCCTGGACGACGTGGCGCGCGTGTCAGGCGTGAGCCCGATCACCGTGTCGCGCGCGCTGCGCGGCGCGCGCAATGTGGCGCCCGACCTGCAGGCGCGCGTGCAGGCGGCCGTCGACGAACTGGGCTACGTGCCCAACGTGGCGGCGCGCGCGCTGGCCTCGGCGCGCAGTTCGCACGTGGCGGTGCTGATTCCGTCGCTGACCAACCAGCTCTTCGTGGAGTTGCTCGAGGCGGTGCAGGACGCGCTGGCGCCGCACGGCTTCCAGTCGCTCATCGGCGTGACCCACTACGACCCGGCAGAGGAAGAGGCGCTGCTGCGCAGCTACCTCTCGCAGCGGCCGGCCGGCCTGCTGCTGACCGGCTTCGACCGCAGCGCCGCATCCTTGCGCATGCTCGAACGCAGCCATGCGCCGTGCGTGTACCTGATGGAAACCTCGGCCGCGCCCGGCATCCACAGCGTGGGTTTTTCGCAGCAGGACGCGGGCCGCGCCATCGTGCAGCACCTGCTCGCGCGCGGCCGCCGCCGCATCGCCTATGCCGCCGGCCAGCTCGACCCGCGCGTCATGCTGCGCCTGGCGGGCTACCGCGAGGCGCTGCGCGCGGCCGGCTGCCACGATCCGGCGCTCGAGCTGCTGGTGCCGGGCCCGACCTCCATGGCCCTGGGCGGCCGGCAGTTCGAGGACCTGCTCGCGCGCCACCCCGACGTGGACGCCATCTTCTATTGCAACGACGACCTCGCCCAGGGCGCGCTGCTCGCCGCGCTGCGCACCGGCGTGCCGGTGCCCGAGCGCGTGGCGATCGCCGGCTTCAACGACCTGGGCGGCAGCGACCAGATGCTGCCGCCGCTCACCACCGTGCGCACCCCGCGCCAGGCGATCGGCGAACGCGCGGCCTCCATGCTGCTGGCGCTGATGCGTGACGAGACCGTGGCCGAGCGCACGCTGGACCTGGGCTTCGAGCTGATGGTGCGGCAGAGCAGCTGAGGCCGCCGGCCCCGGGCGCTACGCCGCAGGTGCGCCGGATCCATCGCCCGCGCCCATCGACGACGCGATGGCAACGATCCGCTCGACCATCGGGTCCTGTGTCCTGGCGCTCCAGGCGACCGCGATGGTGACGATGTCCACCTGCTCCTTCAGGGCCTTGATGGCGACCAGCTCGCCGCCCAGGTGCTGCATGCCCAGGGGCACCAGCGCCACGCCCTGGCTGCAGCCGACCATGGCGATCTGCGAAGTGACCGAGCGGGATTCATGCAGGATCCGCGGCGTGAATCCGTGCGACCGGCACGCCGAGATGATTCCGTCGAAGAAGGTCGGGCTCACCGCCCTCGGGAACATGATGAATTCCTCGTCGGCGAGCTCCCGCATCGCAATCGCATCGCGCGCCGCCAGCCGGTGCCACCGCGGCAAGGCGACGCCCAGCCGCTCCGTGCGCAAGGGGTGCGCGTGGATGGCATGCCCCGCGCCGCTCTCGATGCGCGCGAAGGCGACGTCGATGACGCCTTCGTCCAGCGCCACCAGAGCCTCGGCGCTGTCGATTTCGATGACCGAGATGCTCGCGTCCGGCACCTCGGCCTTGAGTTGTTCGATCACCGCGGGCAACGGGCTGGCCATCGCCGTCGTGATGGCGCCGATGGTGACCATTCGCCCCCTGCCCCGCAGCGACTCCTGGACCGCGACCTCCACGCGGTCCATCTGGAACACGAGCTTCTTCACGGCCGGAAGGATCGCGGCCCCCTCGGCCGTGAGCTGGACGCCTTTGCCGGAGCGGTCGAACAACTTGACCTTCAGCGCTGCCTCCAGCACCTGGATCTGCTCCGTCAGCGGCGGCTGCGACATGCCGAGCCGGGCGGCCGCGCGCCGGAAATGCAGTTCCTCGGCGACCACCGAGAACAGGTACAGGTGCTTGAGCAGGCGGAAGTTGATCATTGATAGGTCAAGCGTATCAAAGTCTTCCTGAATCGCGAATAGACGTATCGGCCGCGCCCTAAGACCATCCGGGCCATGAACACGCACGCCCCACGACTCTCCCGCCTCGCCGACCTGGACACCAACACCGTGTCCGACGCGCTGGACTTTCTCGAACTGCCCGGTGCGACAGCCGGACTGCGCCCGCTGTGGCGCTGCCCGAAGATCGTCGGCCGCGCGTCCACCCTCCAGCTGGCGCCGAAGCACGCGGACAGCGGCCTCACGGTGCATCCCATCACCAGCGTGATCGCAGAGAGCCAGGGCGACGACCGGGTGCTCGTCATTGCCGGCGGCATCGAGGGCATCTCGTGCTGGGGCGACATCGTCGCCAATGCCGCGACGGTGAAGCACATCCGCGGAACCGTGATCGACGGCTTCAGCCGCGACATCGACGGCAGCGAAGCCATCGGGTATCCGGTGTACGGCCGCGGCGTCACCATGGTCAGCGCCCGCAACCGGCTGGTGCAGACGGGCGCGGGAGAGCCGGTGACGATGGCGGGCGTCAAGGTTGCGCAGGACGACTTCGTGATCGCCGACCGCTGCGGCGCCGTGTTCGTGCCGGCAGCGCGCATCGACGAGGTGCTGGACATCGCCGAGCGAACCGCCGCCAAGCAAGCGGGCATGGTCTCCAGGATCCGCGCCGGCCAGTCCGTGGCCGAAGCCATGCACGACAGGAACTTCGCGGCAGTCATGCAAGAGCACCACTCATGAAAACCATCGCAACGCTCCTGGCCGCTCTGCTGGCCCTGGGCACCGCCGCCGGCGCATCCGCCCAGACGCTGGACCGGATCAGGAGCACAGGCGTCGTCACGCTCGGCGTGCGCGACAGTTCGCTGCCGATGTCCTATGTGCTGGGCACCAACCAGGCGGTCGGCTTCCAGGTCGACATCTGCCAGCAGATCGTCGCCTCCATCAAGAAGCGGCTGAACCTGCCCAGGGTCGAGGTGCGCTACCAGGTCGTCACCTCGCAGAACCGCGTCCCGCTGGTGAAGAACGGAACGGTCGATCTGGAGTGCGGTTCGACCACCAACAACCAGGCACGCCAGCAGGAGGTCGCGTTCGCGCTGACCACCTACATCGAGGAGGTCCGCATGGCGGTGCGCGCCGCGTCGAACATCCGCTCGATCAAGGACCTCGAAGGCAAGACCGTCGTGGCGACGACCGGCACGACGTCCGTGCAGCATCTGCGGCGCAACAGCCGCGCGACCGGCCTGAAGATCAACGAGATCCTCGGCAAGGACCACGCCGAGAGCTTCCTGATCCTCGAATCCGGAAAGGCGGACGCGTGGGTGATCGACGCGGGCCTGCTCAATGCGTCGATCGCGAACTCCAGGAACCCGGCCGATTTCGCCGTGGTGGGCGAGGTGCTCAACACCGAACCGCTCGCGATCATGATGAGCAAGGACGACGCGCCGCTCAAGGCGCTGGCCGACGAGACCATCCGCGAAATGATGCGCTTCGGCGAGATGAAGACGCTGTGGAACAAGTGGTACAGCCAGCCCATTCCACCGCGCAACGTGCGGCTGAACATGGAGCCGCCGGCCGCCCTGCAGCAGCTCTGGCAGAACCCCAACGACCTCCCCATGGAAAGCTACGCGGCTGCCAAGTGAGCCCAGCGAGAAGAACCTTGACCTATCCCAACCCCAACTTCGACACAGGGCCGGTTCCGATGCTGGCCCCCAAGGCCTTGACCGATGCGCTCCAGTCGGTCGTCACGCCCCACATCAGCGACAACCTCCGGCGCATGTCCGGCGTGCTGGGTCTGCAGCGCTTCAACCGTTCGCGCAAGCTCGTCGGCACCGCGTACACGATCAAGGCGCGCCCCGGCGACAACCTGCTCATCTACCACGCGCTCAAGGAGATCGAGCCCGGCCACGTGCTCGTCGTCGACGGCGGCGGCGATCCGAACAACGCGCTGGTGGGCGAACTGATCATGCTGTATGCGATCCAGCGAGGCTGCGCCGGATTCGTCATCGACGGCGCGATCCGCGACGTGCGCGCCTTCTTCGAGGCCGACTTTCCCTGCTACGCGCGCAGCCACACGCACCGTGGCCCGTACAAGCTCGGCCCCGGCACCTCGAACCGCGACGTCACCGTCGGCGGGCAGGTCGTGCATCCGGGCGATGTGGTGGTCGGCGATGAGGACGGCCTCGTCAGCTTCGACCGCGCCGACGGCGAACGGCTGCTCGCGGCCATCGCACAGACCGCAAGGACGGAAGACGCGATCAAGGCGGAAATCGCCACGGGGCGAGTCGACCAGGACTGGCTCGACAGGACGCTGTCCGCCCACGGCCTCTGAGCACACGTCACACCTCAGGAACTCTCGCGAAAGTATTTCAAATGCAGCAAGAAGACAAAGAGCTCGTCGCCCTGTTCGAGGGCCTGGACACACCGGGCGTCTCGGACGCCATGGACAAGCTGGGCCTTCCGGGCCACTGCTTCGACGTCATGCCGCTGGACAACTACGCGGGCGTGATCGTGGGACCGGCGTTCACGGTGAAGTACGTGTCCGCCAGCACGCCTGCCGGCTCGGTCGGTGACTTCATCGACGACGTGGCCGAGGGCGATGTGCTGGTCATCGACAACGACAGTCGCACCGACTGCACGGTGTGGGGCGACATCATGACCCAGTACGCGGGCAAGCGAAAGATCGCCGCCACCGTGATCGACGGCGTCTGCCGGGACGTCTCGAAGGCGCTGACCGACAACTACCCGCTGTTCACGCGCGGGCGGTTCATGCGCACCGGCAAGGACCGCGTGCAGGTCGAGGGGGTCAACGTCGCGGTGTCCATCGGCAAGGCGCGCGTCGTGGCCAGGGACATCATCGTTGCGGACGCCAACGGCGTGCTGGCCGTGCCGCGTGCGCGGGCGCGGGAGGTCGCGGAACTCGCGCGAAAGATCGAAGCCGCCGAGTCGCGGATTCGCGCGCAGATCGAACAGGGCAAGACGCTGGGCGAGGCGCGTGCGGCGATGGGCTACCACACGCTGCAGAGGAAGGCCTGATGACCGGCGGCTCCACGACACCACCGCACGAACGGCTCAACGTTCACCTTGCAGCGGCGCAACCCTCGGCCACCTACAAGATGATGGACAGGGTGGCCGCGCGGCGCGCCACCGGAGCGAAGGTGATCTCCCTGTCTGCCGGCGAGCCCGACTTCGACACGCCCGCGCACATCTGCGATGCGGCGGTGACCGCCATTCGCGACGGCCACACGCGCTACACGCAGGTCGCGGGCATGCGGCCGCTCAGGGAAGCGGTCGCCGCGAAGTTCCGGCGCGAGAACGGACTGGACGTCGGCTGGCAGGACACCATCGTCTGCCCGGGCGGCAAGCAGGTGATCTTCAATGCGCTCGCAGCGACGCTGAACGAGGGCGACGAAGTGATCGTGCCGGCGCCCTACTGGGTGAGCTACCCCGAGATCGTGCAGCTCTGCGGCGCCCGCTCGGTCATCGTCCACTGCGGCGGCGCGTCGGGGTTCAAGCTGACGCCCGAGGCGCTGGACGCGGCGATCACGCCGCGCACGCGATGGCTGATCCTCAACGCCCCCGGCAATCCGACCGGCGCCGTGTATTCGCTCGCGGAACTGCGCGCCCTCGCCGAGGTGTTGCTGCGCCATCCGCATGTGCTGGTGCTGGCGGACGACATCTACGAGCACCTGATCTTCGACGGCGCGAAGTTCCATACGCTCGCGCAGGCCGAGCCCCGCATCGCCCACCGCACGCTGACGATGAACGGCGTCTCCAAGGCCTATGCCATGACCGGCTGGCGCATCGGATTCGGCACCGGCCCGCGCTGGCTGCTCGATGCGATGGAGAAACTGCAGGGCCAGCAGACCTCGGGCGCCAGTTCGATCTCACAACATGCGGCGCTCGCCGCATTGAGCGGCCCCCAGGATTTCATCGCGCAATCGCGCGCTTCCTTCGAGCGGCGCCGGGACCTTCTCGTCGACGCGCTGAACCGCACGCCGGGCCTGCGCTGCGACAAGCCGGCGGGCGCCTTCTATGCCTTCGTCTCGTGCGAAGGCCTGATCAGCAAGACGACGGCAGCCGGCACCCTGCTCGCAACCGATGAAGACGTCGCGGGCGCCCTGCTGGACGAGGCGAACGTCGGCGTGGTCCACGGCAGTGCCTTCGGACTGGCGCCGTATTTCCGGATCGCCTATGCGCTGGACGAGGCGTCGCTCGGCGTTGCCTGCGAGAGCATCGACCACTTCTGCCGCTCGGTTTCGTGAGCAGGCCGAAGGGCGGTCGCCCAGCGGAAATGCGACGTCGATCGACGGCTCAGTGCGACACGACGGCGATCCCCCGGAACTGCCCCGCCTTCGCCTGCTTCCCGGGCCGCGGATAGCGCTGCGGTGAGAAGCGGTGCAGCAGCTCCGCCTCGCGCTCGGTCGCGAGTGCGAGGTTGGCCAGCTTCACATGCCCGAAGCCGCGGATCGAGAGCGGCAGCGCCGCGATCTGCGCGGCGAGCTGCTGGTTTGCGGCTGAAAGATCGGCGGCCAATTCATCGAGCCGCTGGTCGAACCGGGCGATGAGCGCGCGCTCCGTCCGGCGCTCCTGCGTGTAGCCGAACAGATCGAAGCCCGTGCCGCGCAGCCGCCTGCCGTGCGCGAGCCACTTCATGGCCGGCAGCATCCACGCGCCCAGGCGGATCTTGGCGGGCGCCTGGCCGTTCGCGGGGCGCGAGAGCAGCGGCGGGGCCATGTGGAATTCGAGCTTCAGGTCGCCTTCGAACTGGTCCTTGAGCTTCTGCAGGAACGCGCCGTCGGTGTAGAGGCGCGCGACCTCGTACTCGTCCTTGTAGCTCATGAGCTTCAACAAACTGCGCGCCGCGTTGCGCGTGAGGGGCAGGCGCGCGTCGCCGCCCGGCAGCGCGGACTCGGCCGCCTGCAGCGCGCGGATGCGCCGGTCGAAGCGCGCGGCCCATGCGGCGTTCTGGTAGCCGGTGAGATGGCGGCGCGCATCGGCGAGCAGCGCGTCCAGCGGGCGCTCGTCGGCCTCCTGTGGCTGCGCGCCCATGGGGGCTGCGCGCAGTTGGTCCAGCGCCTCGGCATTCCCCGCGGCGAGCCGGCCCAGCGAAAACGCCGACTGGTTGGCCGCCACGGCCACGCCGTTGAGTTCGATCGCATGCATCAGCGCCTCCAGGCTCAGCGGCACCAGCCCGCGCTGCCATGCATAGCCGGTGGCCACGATGTTCGCGGCCAGCGTGTCGCCGAGAAACTCTTCGGCCAGGCTCTGCGCGTCGAAGGTCTCGACCTGTTCCTCGCCCGCGACGAAGCGCATCTTCTCCAGCAGCAGGTCGACGTGCAGCTCGGCATCGGGGTTGCGCAGCGACTCGGCCACCGGGATCTCGTGGATGTTGGCGAGCACGCGCGTGCGCCCGTGCCGCACGGTCTGCAGCGCGTCGGCCGAGGCGCCCACCACCACGTCGCACGCGAGGATGGCGTCGGCCTGCTGCGTGTCGATGCGCACCTGGTTCAGCCGCTCGGGCGCATCGGCCAGCCGCACGAAGCTCAGCACCGAGCCGCCCTTCTGCGCGAAGCCCATGAAGTCGAGCACGCTGGCCGACTTGCCCTCCAGGTGGGCGGCCATCGCGATGACCGCGCCCACCGTCACCACGCCGGTGCCGCCCACGCCCGTCACCAGCAGGTCGTACGGCGCGGTCCATGCGTGTGCAGCGGGACGCGGCAGCGCGGCCACGCGGTGCAGGAAGGCATCGCGCCCGGCCGCGAGCGCCCCGCTCTTGCGGCGCAGCTTGCCGCCGGTGACACCCACGAAGCTGGGGCAGAAGCCCTTGGCGCAGGAATAGTCCTTGTTGCAGCTGGTCTGGTCGATCTTTCGCTTGCGGCCCATCGGCGTCTCGTGCGGCAGCACGGCCACGCAATTGCTCTGCACGGTGCAGTCGCCGCAGCCTTCGCACACGGCCTCGTTGATGTAGAGGCGCTTGGGCGGATCGGCCAGCTCGCCCTTCTTGCGGCGGCGGCGCTTCTCGGCGGCGCAGGTCTGCTCGTAGATGAGCACGGTCACGCCGGGCATCTCGCGCAGGCGCCGCTGCACCTCGTCGAGCGCGGCGCGGTCGTGGAACTCGGTGCCCGCCGGAAAGCGGTTCTTGATGGCGTCGTAGTGCCCGATGGCATCGCTCACGACCACCACCTTGGTGACGCCTTCCGATTCGACCTGCCGCGCGATCGCGTCCACGCTGATGACGCCGTCCACCGGCTGGCCGCCGGTCATCGCGACCGCGTCGTTGAACAGGATCTTGTAGGTCAGCGTGGCCTTGGCCGCGACGGCCTGGCGGATCGCGAGGTAGCCCGAGTGGTAGTAGGTGCCGTCGCCCAGGTTCTGGAACACGTGCGGCGTTTTCGTGAACATGGCGTGCGAGATCCAGTCCACGCCCTCGCCACCCATCTGGATGAGGCCCGCCGTGCTGCGGTCCATCCAGTTGGCCATGAAGTGGCAGCCGATGCCCGCGCGCGCGGTCGATCCCTCGGGCACCTTGGTGCTGGTGTTGTGCGGGCAGCCGGCGCAGAAGTACGGCAGGCGCTTCACCGCATCGCTCGCGTTGCCCAGCAGCTCGGGCGGCGTGAAGTCGCGCACATGCTGCAGGTGATCGCCCAGGTCCTGGTTGTCGGGGAAGTGCACGGCCAGCCAGTGCGCGACCAGTTCGATCAGGCGCGAAGGCCGCAGCTCGCCGAGCGCGGACACCAGCGGCTGGCCGTCGCGGTCGTGCTTGCCCACGAGCACGGGGCGCGCATCGGCGGGCGCGTTGTAGAAGATGTCGCGCAGCTGCGTCTCGACCACCGCGCCCTTCTCTTCCACGACGAGGATCTCTTCGAGCCCCTGCGCGAAGGTCTTGAGGCGCGTCTGCTCGAGCGGAAAGCTCAGCCCCACCTTGTAGAGCCGCACGCCGGCGCGCGCGAGTTGTTCGGGCGAGAGTTCCAGACGCCGCAGCACCTCCATCAGGTCGTGGTGCGCCTTGCCGCAGGTGACGATGCCCACCTTGGCATGCGGGCTCACGATGACGTGGCGGTCGATGCTGTTGCGTTGCGTGAACGCGGCCACGGCGGCGAGCTTGTCTTCCAGCCGCGACTCGATGCGCAGCGACGGCAGGTCGGGCCAGCGGTAGTGCAGCCCGTCGGGCGGCGCGGCATGGCCGGTGGCGGCGCGCACGGCGTCGGCGTCTTCCCAGGCGGCCACGCGCGCATTCACCGCATCGAGGTCCACCGTGCCCGCGCTCTCCACGATTTCGGACAGCGCCGCCATGCCGACCCAGGCGCCCGAGTAGCGCGAGAGCTCGTAGCCGTACAGGCCGAACTCCAGGTACTCGGCCACGCTCGCGGGCTGCATCACGGGCATGCGCCAGGCCATGAAGGCGTGGTCGCTCTGGTGCGGCATCGAGGACGACACGCAGCCGTGGTCGTCGCCCGCCACCACCAGCACGCCGCCGCGCGGCGACGAGCCGTAGGCGTTGCCGTGCTTGAGCGCGTCGCCCGCGCGGTCCACGCCCGGCCCCTTGCCGTACCACATGGCATACACGCCATCGACGGTGCGCTCGGGGTCGGACTCCACGCGCTGCGTGCCCAGCACCTGCGTGGCCGCGAGCTCTTCGTTCACCGCGGGCACGAAGCGGATGCCGGTCTCCTTGAAGCGATCGCCCGCCTTCCAGATGGCCTGGTCGACCATGCCCAGCGGCGAGCCGCGGTAGCCGCTCACGAAGCCCTGCGTGTGAAGGCCGCGCGCCGCGTCGCGCTGTTTCTGCATCGCCAGGATGCGGATCAGCGCCTGCGTGCCGGTGATGAAGACCGAGCCGGCATCGGCCCAGAGGTTGTCGGAGAGCTGGTAGTCGGGCCGTCGAAGCGCGGCTGTGGGGAGTGGGGCGTTCATGCCCGGAATTGTTCTGCCGCACCCCGAGTAAGTGTTTCTTCAATACACTGGCGCAGACCCTTGTTTGAAGAAGAATCCTCTCGGAAATCGCCATGAAAGTTGATTCTGTTTCTCTTGACGAGCATTGCCTCAAGATCCTTTCTGCGCTGCAGCACGACGGGCGGCAGACCGTGCAGCAGATTTCCGAGGCCGTCGGGCTCTCGCCCACGCCCTGCTGGAAGCGCATCAAGGACATGGAGGCGGCCGGCGTGATCCGCGGCTACACGGCGCTGATCGATCCCGAACTGGTGGGCCTGCACGTCTCGGCCGTGGCCGAGGTGAACCTGGACCGCCACAGCGAGGCGATGGTGCAGCGCTTCGAGGAGGCCGTGGCCGCGAGCCCGCAGATCATCCACTGCGTCTCGGCCACCGGGCCGGCGGACTACATCCTCAACGTGACGGTGCCGGACATGAAGCACTACGAGCGCTTCCTGCACGAAGTGCTCTTCAGCCTGCCGGGCGTGACGCACGTGCGCTCGAGCATCGTGCTGCGCGAGATCAAGTCGCAGGTGGCGCTGCCGCTCGGGCACCTCACGGGCGCGAAGTCGGGCGCGGTGCCTTCGCGGCGCTGAAGCGCAGACCGACCGGGCGGGCGGTGCCCCGCTCAGTCGTCGTACCGGCGCCCGGAACGGTCGAACGCCAGGAGCAAGCCCGCGAGCAGTGCGCCGCCCGCTGCAGCGATCAGCACCGCTTTCACCGGCTCGGCTTCGATGTGCTTCGCGCAGGAGGCCTGCCACCCGGCGGCGCGCTCCCTGAAGCCCGCGATCTTTTTTCCGGCCTCGTTGACGGCGCTCCGGGCGTAGGCCCGGCCGGTGTCGGCGGCGTCAGAGGCGACGTCCTTCGCATCGGCGGCAATGCCGCGCGCGGTATCGAGCGCCTCGCCGGCCGTGGCCTTCGCGTCCGCGGCGCTCGATCGCAAGGCCTGGGCCGTGTCGCGGGCAATCGTCTTCGCCTCGCCGGCCTGGCCGCCGGCCGCGGCCGATGCGTCGCGTCCGGCCCGGCGTGCTTCGTCGGCGAGTTGGGAGGGGGTCTTGGGGTCGTCTGCCATGGCGGTCTTTCGAAAGGAGAAACTGGGCTTGCGGGGGGCTGCGGAAGCGCTATTTGGGAGACGCGGCGCACGCCGGGGTGTCGGGTGGAACGGGCATCTCTTGTAGGCGAAAGCAAGCCCCGGCCATCGTCGGCCGGCACGGATGAACGCGGGCCGGACGGGATCACTGCCTACCCCGGCTTGCGCGAGGCACCGACTGAAGCCCGTGCGTGCCGGCGAAAGATTCCAGCACCACAACAAGGAGCAGCCATGGCCCAGTACGGCGTGAATTCACCAGTCGGCGTGATCGAAGGAGCCGCCAGCCAGAGCGGCGTGTCCTGGGGGGCGATCTTTGCCGGCGCCGCGGGCGCGGCATCGCTGTCGCTCATTCTTCTCTTGCTCGGCACGGGGCTGGGCATGTCGTCGATCAGCCCGTGGGCGAGTCAAGGCGCGAGTGCCGCCACCATCGGCGTCGCGACCATCCTGTGGCTCACGTTCACGCAGATCGCCGCCTCGGGCATGGGCGGCTACCTGGCCGGCCGGCTGCGCACCAAGTGGGCCGGCGTGCACACCGACGAGGTGTACTTCCGCGACACGGCCCATGGTTTTCTCGCCTGGTCGGTGGCGACGCTGCTGACGGCGGCGCTCCTCGGCTCGGTCGTGGGCTCGATCCTCGGCGCCGGTGCGCAAGCTGGCGCCACGGTGGCCGGCGGTGCGGCCACGGCTGCAACGGCAGCGGGTGCGGCGGGTGCCGGTGCCGCGGCTTCGGGATCGCAGTCACCTTCGGAGGCCGGCCCCGGTCCGATGAACTACTTCATCGACTCGCTGTTCCGCCGCGATGCGGGCGCCACGCCTGCGACCCCGGGTGACGCCAGCGCCACGCCCGCGGCGCCCGATCGCCCTGCTGCCGCAACCAACGCGGAGGTCAGCCGCATCTTCCTGAACAGCATCCGCACCGGCGCACTTCCGCCCGACGACGCGCGGTACGTGGGCCAGGTCGTCGCGCAGCGCACCGGCCTCGGCCAGCAGGACGCGGAAAAGCGCGTGACCGACACCTACGCGAAGGCCCAGGCCGCGCTCAAGGATGCGCAGGCGAAGGCGAAGGAGGCAGCCGATGCGGCGCGCAAGGCGTCGGCCTATGGCTCGCTGTGGCTGGTGATCTCGATGCTCATCGGCGCCTTCGTCGCGAGCTTCGCGGCCACCTATGGCGGCCGTCGGCGGGACCTCTGAACGGCGTCCACCCCCTTCCATTCAAGGAGATTTCCATGCGCTCACTTCTGCTGTTTTTTCTTGGCGTGCCCATCCCGGTGATCATCCTGATCGCGTTGTTCTTCCATTGAACGGCGCCGTGGTGCCGCCGTCCGCGACCGCACCCGCACCCGCTCCCTGCGCATACAGCCGATGCTGAAGTACGCCTACGTAGCTTCGCATTCGTCGGGCCGAATCTGCTTGCATGAGGCGCAGGCCAACCAACGCAACCCGTTCCCCGGCAACCCCGCCCCGTCCTCACAAGGAGATCGACATGAGCAACAGACCGGCAGCCGGTTCCGGCGACGGAACCCGTCCCGCCACCAGTGGCGGCGTGGACAACATGGGCGGCGGCGAGAGCTTCTCCGGAAAGAAGACCGCTGCGGGCGAGGACGTTTCAGGCCCCGCGCCGCCCGAGCGCATGCAGGACAAGCGCAATGACGTGGAGGCCACGAAGCAGGACGACTCCGCAGCGTTCGGTCTGACCGAGGACCTCACGCCCGAAAGCAACCGCGAGCCGTCGGAGGGCGCACCAGCGCCCTCATCGGACGCCCGCGAAGAAGCCATCCGCCGCGCCGCATACGACGCGTACCAGCGCCGTGGCGGCGAAGCCGGACACGAGACCGAGGACTGGCTCGAAGCCGAGGCGCAAGTCGACCGCCAGGCCGGGCGCGAGCGCGGCTGATTGCGCCCGGCACCTCGCCCGCTGCGTTCGTTGTCAGATGCCGGAATACAAGACAGTTCAGCCTTGTCCGACGCCGGCCTCCGCGCTCGAAGATCCAGACTCCTGCCTTCACCATTGGAGGACCGAGAGATGAACAGCCGTGATCCACGAGGTCATCAGCACCCACAACCGCCGCGCGGGGAGTTCTGGCTCCTGGTCGCCGTGGCGGTCCTGATCGCCACGCTGGCGCTGCTGCACCTTGCTGTGCAACGCGAGCGCGCTGCCGGCGCGGCAGCGGTCGACTTCCAGCTTCTCTCCGGATCGCCAGCGAAAAGCACCATAGAGGCGATGCGCGGGCCGCGCGAAGTGCGATGACGCGAGCGATCCGACCGGGTGCGAAAAGCATCTCGACCCCCACGCCCGCCGCGGCGAAGGCGTGGGCCGATCACCTGGGGTGCTCCGCCGCCGAACTCAGGATCGCGATGCGCGCCGTCGGCACTTCGGTGGAGCGCGTGCAGGCTTACCTCGATGCGCTCAGGCGCCGAGAAAGCGCGGCACCGAACGGCGGCGCCCGCATCGGCCAGGCCGCAGCGCCATGAGCACAGGCACGCAAGATGTCCTGCGCCGGATCGCGGTCCATGTGGAGGAAGCGCCATCCGGCGGATTCGAGTGGGTGCTGAGCGAAGCCGATGACGACGAGGACGAAGGGCCGTGGCGATCCTTGAAGCGCGCCCGCAAGGCGGCCCACACCTACAAGGCATCGATGGCGGATGGCCTCCTCGCGCTGCAATCGCTCATCGACGACCTGGATGCCGGGCCGCGAAGGCCGACAGGCGCCGAGCCCGATTCGACAACCGTGCGAGCCGGCAAGGAGCAGGCCCGCAGGGCAGCGAAACCCGGGAGTGAAAAGAAACCCGCCACGGGAAGTGCGTTCGGATTCGGCTTGATGAAGTAGTGCGCGTGCGCCAACGGCTCGAAGAGCCCGGTACGCTCCTGTTCCCGGGTGTGCGCCACGTCCTCCCGGCGGCATTGGCCATGTCCCACAACACGGCAAGGCTGCGCAGGACAGGCTTGCCGATCGCCGGCCTTCGCCGGCGCCGTTTTCTTCTCAGCATTGGAGGATGAACCACCATGGCCACAGGCAGCAGGACCCTTTGGAAAGGCGCGATCACTTTCGGGCTGGTCCATATCCCGGTGGGCTTGCACACGGCGAGCACCGAGCAGGGCATCGATTTCGACTGGCTCGACAAGCGCAGCATGGACCCGGTGGGCTACAAGCGCATCAACAAGAAGACGGGCAAGGAGATCGACAAGGACAACATCGTCAAGGGCTTCGAGTACGAGGATGGCAAGTACGTGGTGATCTCGCCCGACGAGATCGAGGCGGTGTATCCGCGCACGACGCAGACCATCGAGATCCAGCGCTTCATCGACGCCAATGAGATTCCCTTCGTGTACCTGGAGCGTCCCTACTACGTGGCGCCGGTCAACAAGGGGCAGAAGGTCTACGCGCTCCTTCGCGAAGTGCTCGTCAAGACCGGCAAGGTCGGGCTGGCCAAGGTGGTGATTTCCACCAAGCAGCACCTGGCCGTGCTGGTGCCGTCGGGCAAGGCCCTGGTGCTCAACCTGCTGCGGTGGGGCGACGAGGTGAAGCCGCTGGAAGGCCTGGACCTGCCCGCCGCCGGGATCAAGGGCGCGAAGATCACCGCGGCGGAGATGAAGATGGCCGAGCAGCTCGTGGGCGACATGTCGGGCAAATGGGAGCCGGAAGACTTCACCGATGAGTTCAAGCACGCCGTGATGAAGATCGTGCACAAGAAGGTGAAGGCCGGCGACACCGAAACCGTCATCCAGCCGGAGGAAGAGGCGCCGGAAGAAAGCTCCAATGTGATCGACCTCACCGAGTTGCTCAAGCGCAGCCTGAAGGGCGGAAAGGCCGCTCCCGCGAGCAAGAAGCGGAGCGCCGGGGCCGCGGCCAAGTCGGGTGGAACCGCGCGCAAGGCCGCGTCGAAGAAGACCGGCGCCAAGGGCCGGAAGGCGGCATAGCCGCATCCCCCCGTGCCCGCGCCTTCGCTATCCGCAGGCGTCTCGACGACAAACGCGTGCAGCCCCTGCGATCCTGCCTTCCCGAAAGCAAAGGAATGCGCCAGCCGACCGCGCGCGACGACATACGGACGGACCAGCGGCCAAAAAAATGCCCAGCGCGAGGCTGGGCTGAATGCAGTCTGCTGTCACACAGAAGGGCCCCGCTCGCGGGAGGGAGGGAGGAGGAGAAGGGAGCGAGGCGTTTGAAATTTAGCGCCGCGCGGCATGCAGGTCACGTCGGACGACGCCGCGTGTCCTGTTTTTTTTTGGGGCTTGCGAGCTTCCCCGAGGCGAGGTGGCGGGGCGAACGGCAAGCGGTCGCCCCGGTGTTCGCGCGCGGGGCGCAGCTGCCGCCTTTCGCCTCTTTCCGGACACCGGAAAAAATGGCATGTTGGGTCATCGGGTCATTGAGTTATTGAGTGAGGGCCAGGTACGCGCCGAGGTCGGTCGCCAGTACCCGGTACCGCGCACGGGAACCAGGACGTGAAAGCACCGGTCGATTTTTCGCAGTCGTTGCGCGCGGTGTCGCAGTCGCTCGGATTGTCGCGCCACGCGGTAGGCAAGCTCATCGAGCTGGGCTTCGTGGCGCCCGTGAAAGCGCGGGGTAAGGCCTGGAAGTTCTCCTTCCAGGACCTCGTGCTCCTTCGGTCCGCTCACGAGCTGCGCGCGGCGCGCATTCCCACGCGGCAGATCCTCCAGGCGCTGCGCCAGCTCAGGGCCAGCCTGCCCGAAGCGCAGCCGCTGCAGGGCATGCGGATCACCGCCGAGGGCGATCGCGTGACCGTCAGGCTGGGCGATGCGCAGTGGGAACCCCAGACAGGGCAATTCGTGCTCGATCTCCAGGTCGCTTCGGGTGACGACAGCGCATTGCGCTTCCTTCCCCGGCCGCACGAGCCGGCCGTCGATGCGGCCACGCTCGATGCGCGCTTTGCCAAGGCCCAGGCGCTGGAGGAAACCAGCCCCGAGGCTGCGAAGGCGCTGTACCGGCGCATCCTGAAAGACGATCCCTCGTACGCCCACGCGTACCTGAACCTGGGCTTCATGCTGTGCGAATCCGGCCGGTGCGACGCAGCCGCGGCGCTCTACGAAGACGGCGTGCGTTTTTGCGCCGACGATCCGCTGATGCATTTCAACCAGGCCGTGGCGCGCGAGGGGATCGGCGACGTCGACGGGGCATTGGCAAGCTACGAAGAAGCGCTGCGGCTGCAACCGGACCTTCTGGACGCGCATCGCAATGCCGCCCTGCTCTGTGCGCAGGTCGGGAAGCAGCAGATGGCGATACGGCACTTCAGCGCGTTCAGGCGCCTTCAAAGAACCTGATAGATGCGAAAGTCGATCCGCCCTGCCGACAGTTCGTTGTAGCCGACGAGAACCAGCTCGTTCAGCCAGAGGTAGCGCTCGTCCGAGGTCTCCAGCTTCGGCGTGGTGCGCAGGTACGTCTCGCCGAACGCCAGGCGCTCGCCCTTGGCCAGCCGCTTTCTGCCGTCCGGTGGCAGCTTGGCGACGCCCTTGCTTTCGAAGTAGACGAGCGCACCGTCGTCGGTGCGGATTGCACCGCGAATGTCGAGCCGGCTGATGCCGTCTGCGCCGATCACGACCCAGTCGACGCTGCCCGGCAGGAATTCGCCGCGCAGCTTCGGCCCCTCCAGCTGGCCGCCTTTGCCGATGTAGGGGACCAGCGTGCCGCGTGGCGTGGGGATGGCGATCGGCGTCTCGAGGTCGACCCGCAGATCGCACAGATGCCTGATCGGCATTGCCTGGCGCAGTGGCTGCTCCAGGAGCGGTTGCGCGGTGAGGAGGGCGTTCATGGCGTCAGCTCAAGGCGGCCTTGACTTGCGCATAGTCGAAGAACGTGTCCTTGCGTGTGATGAGCCCGGCGCTGTCCACCTCGACGACGTCCAGTGCATGGAAGCCGCGGCGCTCCTTGCCAGGGGGTTGGAAGGTCAGGGTCCAGTCGAGCGTCCAGTGCCCGTCGCCCAGGAGCAGGCGGTGGATCTCCACGCCGAAGCCGGGATAGCGCTCGAAGACGCCGGCGAACTCATGCAGCAACGCGGCCTCGCCCCGCACCTGGGCGCCGCGGCCGTGCGCCTGGAAGGTCGAGTCGGGTGCGTGCAGCGCGAGGATGGCTTGGGGATCGTGCGAGAGCCACGCGGCGGCGTAGCGATCGGCAATGGCGGCCAGGTCCAGCTTGACAGGTTCAGACATGAGAAACCTTTCGATGTGGTTCAGTGGATGGTCACGGAAAGCCCCATGGATTCCGCGGTGCGCAAGGAGGTTTGCAAGCCGCCTCGCGAACGCTGGCGACTATACCTATGATTTTCATAGTGACAAGAGGTATGATGCCCAAAATGACCAAGACGCCGAAAAAATCAGCCAGGGAACCGGAGACGACCGGCCCGGGTTCCAATGCGACCCTCTGCCCGATCGCACGCGCGCAAGACGTTGTCGGGGACCGTTGGACCGTGCTGGTGCTTCGTGAGCTGTTCCTCGGGAATCGGCGCTTCGAGGAGATCCAGGCGCACACGCAAGCCACGCCGCAAATGGTGGCGAGCCGCCTCAAGAAGCTGGAGTCGGCGGGACTGATCGAGCGCCGGCCCTACAGCGAAAGGCCGCCGCGGCACGAGTACCACCTGACGGAGATGGGCATCGCCTTCCACCCGGTGTTCCTCGCTCTTCGCGCCTGGGGGGAGACATGGTTCAAGTCCGAGGACGAGGAAGTCGCCATTCAGTACATCCACATTCCATGCGGTCAGGACCCCGGCCTGGGCCCCGCCTGCCAGTCATGCGGAAAGATGATGCGCAGGGAGGAGCTTTCCGCCAAGCTGGGTGGGTCGTTCCACGCCGAGCGGCAAGCGCGGCTGGAGGCCTTCAAAGCCAATCGACCGTAGCGCCGGGCGCGACATCGCCGGCCCCCTCAATTGGCGATGCCCACGGCACGCGCGAAAGCACGCCACTTCTCGTCTTCCGCGCGCACGAAGGACGACACGAAGGCCGGCGATCCCTCCAGCGGAACGCAGCCCGTGACGCGCAACGCTTCCTTCATTTCCCTGGAGGTCATGATCTCGTTGATCCACCGGTTCAACTGCGCAACGCGCGCCGACGGCACTTTCTCCGCCACCGCCACCAGGTTCCACTGGCTGATGTCGTAGTCCGCAAGGCCGGCCTCCTGCATCGTCGGAACATCCGGCAAGGTGGCGCGCAGCCGGGATGCGCTGGTGACCGCATACGCCTTCACCTTGCCCGACGCGATGTAGGGCAGCAAGGGCATCACGCCGAGCATGGCCAGCGGCACCTGGCCGCCGACGACACCGCCGATGGCCTGGGCCCCGCCCTTGTAGGGCACGTGCAGGATCGAGGTTCCCGCCAGCCTGTTGAGCAGTTCGCCCGCCAGGTGCTGTGGCGTGCCGGTGCCCGAAGTCGCATAGCTCCATGCCTTCGGGTTCCTGCGCGCCTCGGCCAGGAGTGCCTGCAGGTCCGCAGGCGGCGCGTTGGCCATCGGGCCCACCAGCACCATAGGGCCCTTCGCGAGCATGGCCACCGGCTGCAGGCCGTTGCCCAGTGCGGGCGTGCCTTGTGCGTCGATGCCGGGTCCTGCCATCGTCACCATCGTGTAGCCGTCCGCGGCCGCCGACGCGGCCGCCTGGACAGCCACCGCGCCCGATGCGCCGGCCCTGTTTTCCACGACGACCGGTTGGCCGGTCTTGCGGCTGAGCAGTACCGCCGCCCTGCGCGTCAGGGTGTCCGCCGTTCCGCCGGGCGGAAAACCGACGATCCAGGCCATGGGTTTTTCGTGCGGCCAGCCGGCCGCGGCCGCACCCCGGGGCGCCGCGGTCGACGGGCTTGCAGCAAAGGCAGCGAGCACGGCGAATGCCGAGAACTTTGCGCCGGCCGCCACTCTGCGCAAAAAGACGGGCATCGTCATGGCTTGTCGCGCACGTCGTATCCAACGGGATGCCAGCCATCGGCTTCGAGCCTGAAGCTCAGTCTTTCGTAGAGCACGTTGCCACTGCCGGTGGACGTCGAGAAATCGATGCTGGCATACACGCCGGCCGGCACGCCGGGGCTGTCACCGGACTGGCCGATGCGCGCGATGTGGGTCCAGTTGCGCTCGCGCACCGCGGCGACCCGCTTGCGTGCCTGGAGGATCGCGTTCACGTAGTCGGGCTCGGAAAAACTCACCCTGATGAACGGCGCGGAAGCCCTCCACAGGTCCGCGCCGAGGCCTTCGTCGATCTGGCGAAGCGTCTGCTGGCTCGCGCGCAGCAGCTCATCGGCGGACGCGCCGGGGCCTTGCGAATTGGTTTGGGCCGTGGCCGCCACGCTGGCGGCGGCCAGCAGCAGGCAGGCCCCGAATCGGCGCAACGCAGAAATCTTTGCGCGCATGGGCATGTGTGTCATTCGTTCTCTCCCTCGTTGTTGGAAACACGCGACCTGCGTCGCGCAGCGGCCTCGGCGACCGGAAGCGACCGGCCGAAGTCGACCAGGATCTGTGGGTCGAGCACCACCTCGTGGCCCGCAGCGCCTTTCTTGCCCCTGAACACCCGGGAAGCCATCGGGCGGACCAGAACCAGTCGCTCGCCCATGGGCCGCAGATCGAATTCATCGAGGCGAACGATCCGCACCGGCCGCCAGATCCCGGGCGAGCGCCCGTGGCCCTGCCACTGGGTCACCAGCCAGAGCTGCAGGCCGATCCGGATCGCATTCGCCTCGCAGATGCCTCTCGGGTTCAGGGGCACCAGCACGATGGCGACGGCCCACCTCGCATCCAGGACAACGGGCTTGGCGGACGGCATCGATCCCTGAGCGGTGGGGGCGGTGAACATGGTCACTCGAATTCGTAGCCGACACCCAGGCCGATGTTGAATCGGGTGCCGCTGTAGCCGCCGTTGATCTTGTAGATCCACTTGCCGTCGTTCGATCTCGCCGAGTAGCCGACGGCGATGGCGTTGTAGCCCCCGTAGTGGCCCACGCCGACCGACATCAGGCTCTTGCCCGGCGTCATGGCCTGCGGCAGCGTGCTCATGGCGGTGGCCATCGCCACGCCCGAGTAGGCGATGCGCTGCGTGCTGCCGATCTCCGCCTGCAGTTGGCCCTGCACGGCGCCCAGCTGGCCCAGGTTGACCGCGTCGGTCGGCGCGATGCCCGGCGCCACGTTGCTCAGGCGCGCACCATTGGGCGCCTGGCCGTTGCCCAGCATGACCTGGTTGTAGTTGACCGATCCGTCCGGATTCGTCGCGTACTGCACGCTGCTGGCGGCCACCGCGCCGGAGGCCGCCCTCAATTGCGCGACGTTGGCCGCATCGCTGTCGGCCGAACCCGCGGCGACCCCGGTGATCTGGCGGAACTGGCCGTTGGCCGCGTCGCCCACGGACACCGCGGCCTGCGTGCTGGTCGTGGCCCGGATGGCTGCTTCCTGCTGCGCATTCGCAGTGCCCGGGACGTAGCCGGCCACGCCTGCCGCGGTCGATGCGACCGAGTTCGCACCCAGCGCGACGCCGCCGCTCTGCGTGACCACGGCGCCGAAGCCGATCGCGGTGCCTCGCGAGACGTTCTGCGCCTTGCTCAGCGCCGTGCCGCCGGCGTCGGCTCCGTCGCCGAACGCCGCACCGCCGCCGCCTGCGCGGGAATCCTTGCCGAAGGCCTGCGAGCCGGTCGCCAATGCCCCTGCACCGATCGCGATGGCGCTGGCTCCGACCGCCTGGGCGCCAGAGCCGATCGCCACGGCGTCGGTCTGGGTGGCCTGCGCGCCGAAGCCGATCGCCACCGTGCCGTCGGCCGTGGCCTTCGCATCGTTGCCGGCGGCGAAGGAGTTGGCGCCGCTGGCCAACGACTTCGGACCGATCGCCACGGCTTCCGCACCGCTGGCCACCGCGTCGCCCGCCGTGGAGTTGGCGTGGAAGTACTTGGTGCCCTTGTCGTTGATCGTGTTGACCGTCGTGCTCAGGCTGCTGATGCTGCTCGTGGCGGTGCTCAGGCCCGTGGAGGTCGAGGTCGACAGGCTCGTCAGGCCGCTGCTCGCGCCGCCCACGCTGGTGGACAGGCTGGCCAGGTTGCTGTCCGTCGTGCTCAGGCCGGTGGACAGGCTGGAGATGCCGCTGGTCGCCGTGCTCAGGCCGGCGGACGTGGACGTCGACAGGCTGCCGACGTTGCTGTTCGTCGTGCTCAGCCCGGTCGAGAGGCTGTCGACATTGCTGCTCACGGTGCTCAGGCCGGTCGACAGGCTGCTGATGCCACTGGTGGCCGTGCTCAAGCCGCTGGACGTGGAGGTCGAGAGGCTGTCCACGCTGCTGGTGACCGTACTCAGGCCCGACGACGTCGAGGTCGAGAGGCTGCTGATGCTGCTGGTCGCCGTGCTCAGGCCGCTGGACGTGGAAGTCGACAGGCTGCTGACGTTGCTGTTGGTCGTGCTCAGGCCGGACGACAGGCTGGAGATGCCGCTGGTGGCGGTGCTCATGCCCGTGGACAGGCTCGCGATGCCGCTGGTGGCGGTGCTCAGGCCAATGGACAGGCTGCCGATGCCGCTGTAGGCGGTGCTCAGGCCGGTGGAGAGGCTACCGATGCCGCTGGTGGCGGTGCTCAGGCCGCTCGATGTGGAGGTCGACAGGCTGCTGACCGTGCTGTCGGTTGTGCTCAGGCCGGTGGAGAGGCTGGAGATGCCACTGGTTGCCGTGCTCAGACCGCTCGATGTCGAGGTCGAGAGGCTGCTGACTGCGCTGTCGGTCGTGCTCAAGCCGGTGGAGAGGCTGGAGATGCCGCTGGTTGCGGTGCTCAAGCCACTCGATGTGGAGGTCGAGAGGCTGCTCACGTTGCTGTTCGTGGTGCTCAGGCCAGTGGACAGGCTGGAGATGCCACTGGTTGCCGTGCTCAGGCCACTCGACGTCGATGTCGACAGGCTGCTCACGTTGCTGTTCGTGGTGCTCAAGCCCGTGGACAGGCTGGAGATACCACTGGTGGCGGTGCTCAAGCCGCTCGACGTCGACGTCGACAAACTACCGATGCTGCTGGTCGCTGTGCTCAGACCACTCGAAGTCGATGTCGACAGGCTGCCGATGCTGCTCGTTGCCGTGCTCAGACCGCTCGAGGTCGACGTCGACAAGCTGCCGATGCTGCTCGTCGCAGTGCTCAGGCCACTCGACGTCGAGGTCGACAAGCTGCTGATGCTGCTCGTTGCAGTGCTCAGGCCGCTCGATGTCGAGGTTGACAAGCTGCTGATGCTGCTAGTGGCAGTGCTCAGGCCGCTCGAGGTCGACGTCGACAGGCTGCCGATGCTGCTCGTCGCAGTGCTCAGACCACTCGATGTCGAGGTCGACAGGCTGCTGATGCTGCTGGTAGCGGTGCTCAGGCCAGTCGACGTGGAGGTGGACAAGCTGCCGATGCTGCTGGCCGCAGTGCTCAAACCGGACGAAGTCGAAGTCGACAGGCTGGAGATGCCGCTGGTGGCCGTGCTCAGGCCGCTCGATGTGGAGGTCGAGAGGCTGCTCACGTTGCTGTCGGTCGTGCTCAGGCCAGTGGACAGGCTGGAGATGCCGCTGGTCGCCGTGCTCAAGCCGGACGACGTGGAGGTCGACAAGCTCGAGATACCGCTGGTGGCTGTGCTCAAGCCAGACGATGTCGAGGCCGACAAACTGCTGACGTTGCTGTTGGTGGTGCTCAAGCCCGTGGACAGGCTCGAGATGCCGCTGGTCGCCGTGCTCAGGCCCGACGACGTGGAGGTCGACAGACTGCCGATGATGCTGGTCGCCGTGCTCAGGCCAGACGAGGTGGAAGTCGACAAGCTGCCGATGCTGCTCGTCGCCGTGCTCAGACCACTTGACGTCGAAGCCGACAAGCTGCTCACGTTGCTGTTCGTGGTGCTCAGGCCCGTGGACAGGCTCGATATGCCACTGGTCGCCGTGCTCAGGCCCGACGACGTGGAGGTCGACAGGCTGCCGATGCTGCTCGTCGCAGTGCTCAGACCACTTGACGTCGAAGTCGACAAGCTGCTCACGTTGCTGTTCGTGGTGCTCAGGCCCGTGGACAGGCTGGAGATCCCGCTGGTGGCGGTGCTCAGACCAGACGACGTGGAGGTCGAAAGGCTGCCGATGCTGCTCGTGGCAGTGCTCAGACCGCTCGAGGTCGAAGTCGACAGGCTGCTGACGTTGCTATTGGTGGTGCTCAAGCCCGTGGACAGGCTCGAGATGCCGCTGGTCGCCGTGCTCAGGCCCGACGACGTGGAGGTCGACAGGCTGCCGATGCTGCTGGTCGCAGTACTCAAGCCACTCGAAGTGGACGTCGACAAGCTGCCGATACTGCTCGCGGCGGTACTTAATCCACTCGAGGTCGATGTCGACAAGCTCGAGATACCGCTGGTGGCTGTGCTCAAGCCAGACGAGGTCGAGGTCGACAAGCTGCTGACGTTGCTATTGGTGGTGCTCAAGCCCGTGGACAAGCTCGAGATACCACTGGTTGCCGTGCTCAACCCAGACGACGTAGAGGTCGACAGACTGCCGATGCTGCTGGTCGCCGTGCTCAGACCACTTGACGTCGAAGTCGACAAGCTGCCCACGTTGCTGTTCGTGGTGCTCAGGCCCGTGGACAGGCTGGAGATGCCACTGGTCGCCGTGCTCAGGCCGCTCGAAGTCGAAGTCGACAGGCTGCTGATGCTGCTGGTCGCGGTGCTCAGGCCACTCGACGTCGAAGTTGACAGGCTGCCGATGCTGCTGGTCGCGGTGCTCAAGCCGCTCGACGTCGACGTCGACAAGCTACCGATGCTGCTCGTTGCCGTGCTCAGACCGCTTGAGGTCGAGGTCGACAAGCTACCGATGCTGCTATTGGTGGTGCTCAAGCCCGTGGACAAGCTCGAGATGCCACTGGTTGCCGTGCTCAACCCGGACGACGTGGAGGTCGACAGACTGCCGATGCTGCTGGTCGCAGTACTCAAGCCACTCGAAGTGGACGTCGACAAGCTGCCGATACTGCTCGTGGCGGTGCTCAATCCACTCGAAGTCGAAGTCGACAGACTGGTCACGTTGCTGTTGGTCGTGCTCAGACCAGTTGACAGGCTGGAGATCCCGCTGGTGGCGGTGCTCAGACCCGACGACGTGGAGGTCGACAAGCTGCTGATGCTGCTGGTCGCAGTACTCAGACCACTCGACGTCGAAGTCGACAAGCTGCTGATGCTGCTGGTCGCCGTGCTCAGGCCGCTCGATGTCGAGGTCGACAAGCTGCCGATGCTGCTCGTCGCAGTGCTCAGGCCTGACGAGGTCGAAGTCGACAAGCTGCCGATGCTGCTGGTCGCCGTGCTCAAGCCGGACGAAGTCGAGGTCGACAGGCTGCCGATGCTGCTCGTCGCAGTGCTCAGGCCTGACGAGGTCGAAGTCGACAAGCTGCCGATGCTGCTCGTCGCAGTGCTCAGACCGCTGGACGTCGAGGTCGACAAGCTGCTCACGTTGCTGTTCGTCGTGCTCAGGCCGGTGGACAGGCTGGAGATGCCGCTGGTCGCCGTGCTCAGGCCCGACGACGTGGAAGTCGACAGGCTGCTCACATTGCCGTTCGTCGTGCTCAGGCCCGTCGACAGCGAATCCGCAACACCCTTCAGCTGCGCGATATTGGGCGCGTCGGTGTCTGCGCTGCCGGCGCTGACGCCGGTGATCTGCCGATTGCCGATGTTCAGTTCACCCGACGAGCTCTGCTTGCTGGCCAGCCCGAAAGCGTCGTAGTTGGTTTGCGCCGCGGCAGTCCTGCTGGCGACCGAATTCGCGCCCAGCGCCACGCTGTTGGCGCTGTTCGCGATCGCACCCTGGCCGATCGCCACGCTGTTGGCGCCGATGGCCTGGCTGTCCGCGCCCGTGCTGTTGGCGTGGAAGTACTTTGTGCCCGTGTTGTAGATCGAGCTGACCGACGAGCTCAACGTGCCCAGGTTGCTGTTCGTCGTGCTCAGGCCCGTCGACAGGCTGCCGATGCCGCTGACTGAAGAGCTCAGGCCCGTCGAGAGGCTGCTGATGCCGCTCACGGCCGTGCTCAAACCGCTCGAGGTCGAAGTCGACAGGCTGCTGAGGCCGCTGTTGGTCGAGCTCAGGCCGGTGGACAGGCTGGAGATGCCGCTGGTTGCGGTGCTCAAGCCCGATGACGTGGAAGTCGACAGGCTGCCGATGCTGCTGGTCGCCGTGCTCAAGCCAGACGACGTGGAGGTCGACAAGCTGCTGATGCCGCTGGTCGCCGTACTCAGGCCACTCGACGTCGAAGTCGACAAGCTGCTGATGCTGCTGGTCGCAGTGCTCAGGCCGGACGACGTGGAGGTCGACAAGCTGCTGATGCCGCTGGTCGCCGTACTCAGACCACTCGACGTCGAAGTCGACAAGCTGCAGATGCTGCTCGTCGCAGTGCTCAGACCACTCGACGTCGAGGTCGACAAGCTACCGACGCTGCTCGCGGCAGTGCTCAAGCCGGACGACGTCGAGGTCGACAGACTGCTCACGCTGCTGCTCGCCGTGCTCAGACCCGTGGACAGACTGGAGATCCCGCTGGTGGCGGTGCTCAGACCCGACGACGTGGAGGTCGACAAGCTGCCGATGCGGCTCGTCGCCGTGCTCAGCCCGCTCGAGGTCGAGGTCGACAGGCTCGAAATACCACTGGTTGCGGTACTCAGGCCCGACGACGTGGAAGTCGACAGGCTGCCGACGGCGCTGTTGGTCGTGCTCAGGCCCGTGGACAGGCTGCCGAAGCCGCTCGTCGCGGTGCTCAGCCCGGTAGACAGACTGGAGATGCCGCTGGTCGCCGTACTCAGCCCCGACGACGTGGACGTCGACAGGCTGCCGATCTGGCTCTGCGTGGTGCTGGTCACGCTGAAGAGCTGGCTGCCATTGACCGCGTCGGTGCTGGTCGCCGAGATCTGGCCCGCGGCAAGATTTTGAATGCGACGTTCCGCTCCCGCCGAACCAACGCTGACAACGCCCGTTGGCGTGGTGCCGGCGAAACCGCCGAAGGTGGTGCCCCCGACAACGGCATTGCTCACCGCACCCGTGCCCCCGGTGCTGGCGGAGGCAGTGCCCGTGGTCACGGCGTCGCTTCCCAACGCCACGCTGTTTGCGACGCTGGCATTGGCTTGGCGCCCGACGGCCACCCCACCCTGCGCAGTCACCGATGTGCGGGCACCAAGCGCCGCGGCGCCGAAGACATTTGCGTTGGCGACGTGCCCTACCGTGACCGATTCGTTGCCAGCCGTTGCTCCGTTTCCCAGCACATTGCCACCGTCGCCGTTGACGGTTGCGCCGTAGCCGATTGCGGTGGAATTCGTGCCCGCCTTCACAGCGGCAGCATTGCCGACCACCACGTTGAACCGACCTGCTGCGATCGAATCTGCGCCGATGGCAATGTTCGACGACCCCGAGCCGGCCGCATTGGCGGCCCGGCCGATGGCAATGCTGTCCGATGTTGCCGTTGAATTCCGGCCCAGCGATACGGAATCGGCAGCCAGCGCAGTCGCCGAGTCGCCGATCGCGATACCGCCCGCTGCCAGCGCCTTGGACGCATTGCCCAGCGCCACAGAACCTTGGCCCACCGCGTTGTTGGCATTGCCGATCGCCACGGCGCCATTGGCCGCCGTCGCCGCCGCCAGGTCGCCGCCTGCCGTGTTGTCTGCACCCAGCGTCACGGCGCCGGTGCCATTGGAAGTATTGGGGTCGCCGATGGCAACGGCACCGTTGCCGGTGGCCTTCTGCCCCCGGCCGATGGCCACCGCGCCGCCGGCGGCGGTACCGCTGTTGGCGGTGGTGCCTGAGCCGATCGCCACGTTCTGGCCTTGGGTGCCCGAGGTGGCGTTGACCCCGATGGCGACGCCGTTTTCGCCACTGGCCTTCGCGGTGACACCAATCGCCGTCGCGAACTTGCCCGATGCAACCGTCGCCGTTGCATCCTGGATTCCCGAGGTCGTGTCGCTCCCACCGCCGATTGCAGTAGAACCAAGACCTGACGCCTTGACCGAACTACCCAGGGCCACTGCATTGTTGGCTGTGGCTTGCGCGAGGCTGCCGATCGCGATGGATAAATCTCCGGATGCAGTGCCTTGCCGGCCGATGACGATCGAGGTGTTGCCCGAAGCCGTCCCAATCACACCCATGGCCAGTCCAGAAGCCCCGCTGGCATTGTTGAAGGTACCGAAAGCCATGGCCAGGTCACCGGAAACCCGGTTGCCATCGCCAATGGCGAGGCTCGTAGCGCCGCTCGCGTTGTTGTTGATACCAACGGCCGTACCGCCGCTCGATACAGTGTTGCCCGCTCCGACCGTCACGGCACCGGCGACAGTCGTCGCAAAGGCCCCCAAACCCGGCGCCGTGCGATCGAGGATGCCCAGACCTGGAAAGCCTCCAGTCGTTGCCTTCGAATTACTGCCAATGGCAACCGCATCGGCACTGGATGCATTCGCAAAAGCGCCCATCGCGATGGCACCGTTGGCCGACGCATTCGAAGATCCGCCCAACGCGATGGCGGATGTGCCGGTTGCTCTGGCTGACGTGGTCAACCCGAAAGTACTGATCCCGACGGCGATCGCCCCCGCACCGGTGGCCTGTCCGCCCGAAATTGCGGTTGCACCAAAGCCCGCGGCATTCGATACCAGCCCCAGTGCAGTGCCTTGCGCTCCCGCAACGGCACCGCTGCCCACAGCCAATGAATCGGCGCCGGTCGCGGTTGTCGCGCGCCCGCTGGCGCCCGGGCCGCCGATGGCGATTGCGCCTGCCCCCCCCGAAGCATTGGCACTTTGACCAATGGCGATCGCCGCGCCACCGGAATTCGCGGCGTTCGTGCCGATGGCAATGCCATTGTTCGAACTGGCGTTTGCAAGAGTGCCGATGGCCACTGCGCTCGCGCCGTTCGCAACGGAGGGACCGACAGCAATGGCGAACGACCCGGTGGTCAGCGCTCCAGTGCCCAACGCCGTTCCGCTTTGGCCCGTCGACCTGGCGGCATTGCCGATGACCACGGAGTCGACGGCCGTTGCGGTACACGTCGCGACTGCGCCAAAGGTCCCGGTCGCCCCGATCACAACGCACCCCGTCCCACCGGCGGTCGCACTGCCGATGGCAAACGTCTGGTTGTTGCCCGTGATCGACGGTTGGCCGAAGGCATAAGGGGTCATCAATGCCGGCAGGACGATGCCGCACACCCACGCGACCGGCCGCAACCGCGCAATCCTGATGCCGCTTGCGGCCCCACGCGTCGATGAAGCGCCCTTGCCCTTCACCAGCTCGGAGACGGCCACCCACGTCCCAAGCGCTTCACTCCAGATAACTCGACAAATTTTGTTCACACCGGCCCCAAGATGAATCTCTGTGTTGATTGGCTCTCGGCACAAGCACAACCCCCCGATGTCCATCGAAGCCGTCAGCACCCGTCCCTTGAATCGCCGGGCGATGCTAGGTTTCCCCCTCTCGACACCTCATTCCCGATGGCGTGAAATTCGATAACCCAATTCAGCGCCGCAAAAACGTGAGTGCAATGTGTGAACTAGTTCTTAGGATTTACATCAGCGCCACCGCCGAAGACCAAGGCCGGCGACGGTCCGCATCGCACAGCGATGTCGCAGCCCCTCTGTACTGACCGCATATGGACATCACCCCTCGCGACGTGAACTACTTTCTTGCAGTGGTCGAGCACGGGCGGCTCGCCAAGGCGGCCGAGGCGTGCCATGTGACGCAGCCCGCGCTCACCAAGGCCATCCAGCGGCTGGAGGCCGAATGCGGCCTCATCCTGTTCGAGCGCGATGCACGCGGCATGCGGCTGACGGCCGAGGGCGAGCGGTTCAAGGAGGTCGCCCAACTGCTGGGCCGCCGCTATGAGAACGCGATACAGGTGGCTGCCAACGTGCGTGCGCAGCAATCGGGGCTCTTGCGCCTGGGCAGCACCGACGCCACGCGCGCCAGCATCGTTCCGTCCACGCTGTCGGCGCTGTTGCGCCAGCGGCCCGGGCTTCGCGCGACGCTGCAGATCAGGCGGTCGGACCAATTGGCGCTCGCGGTGGTCCAGGGGCAGCTCGATGTCGCCGTGATACCGACGTACGGCGCCGCACCCGAAGGCTGCGACCACGTGAAGATCGGGCAGGACCCCCACCTTCCCGTGATGAGCGCCAGGCATCCGCTGGCCGGGCGTTCGCGCCTCGCGCCCGCCGACCTCATGCCCTACCGCTGGATCAACGGCGCGCACGACAGCGCCGGTTTCCAGAATCTGGGCGCGCTGTTTGCGCGCCATCAGCTCCCGGCGCCGATCGTGGCCGTCGAAGTCGAATACGCATCGGAATCCGTGCTGTCGCTTGTGCGGAACTCCGACATGCTGGCCATGATTCCGCGCTCGTTTTTTCGCGCCACCGATCAACTCGACTTTCGCGTGGTTCCGATTCCGGACTTTCACATCGACCGCTCGGTGCTGTGCATCACGCGCGCGGGCATGGAGCGCTCGCCGCTGACCGCGGCGTTCTGCGATCTTCTGCTGCAGCAGGCCCAGGCCGCGCCGGGCGGCGGCTCAGATCCCCTCTGAAGCCGCGCGCCATCGCTGGCGGTTCGGGGCGCTGTCGACGCGCCCTCCTCCAGACTCATTCCCAAGTGCCGAAAGTTTCATAACCAATCCGAAAGCCGGGGCGAAACCGTCTCTTCGGCGGTGAACGGGTACCTATCATTTGACTGCGCAGCGTCGCGCGGACTCCCGACCGCACGATGCGCATGAATGCCGGCAGGTTGGCCCGCATCCCACGCGCAGTGGGACGGTTGCACAACGCCTGGCCCCATGCATCGAAACCCACGCCCCTGGGCCCCGGCATCAACCAGCGCATGAACATCACACCCCGCGACGTGAACTACTTTCTCGCCGTCGCCCGGCACGGGCGGCTGGGCCCGGCGGCCAAGGCCTGCGGCGTCACGCAGCCGGCCCTCACCAAGGCCATCCGGCGGCTGGAGTCCGAATGCGGGCTTGTCCTTTTCGAGCGCGATGCGCGCGGCATGCAACTGACCCCCGAAGGCAGGCGATTCAATGAAGTGGCCGAACAGCTCGGCAAGACCTACGAAGAGGTCCTGCGCGTGGCCGCCGACGCCCGCGCGGAGCAGTCGGGGCGCCTGCGTCTGGGCAGCACCGACACCACGCGCGTGGGCCTCGTGTCGCTGGTGCTGTCGGCGCTGGTGCGCCAGCGGCCCGGACTTCGGGCCACCTTGCAGATCGGGCGATCGGACCAGCTCGCGCGCGCGGTCGCCGATGGGCACCTGGACGCTGCCGTCATTCCCAGCTACGGCGAACCGCCCGAGGGCTGCGACCATGTGGAAGTGGGCGAGGACCCTCACCTGCCCGTCATGAGCACGATGCATCCGCTGGCCAGGCACTCGCGCCTGGCACCCTCCGACCTCATGCCCTTCAACTGGATCCACGGTGCGCGAAGTTCCGCGGGATACCAGAGCCTGAAGGCGCTGTTCGCGCGCTTCGAACTGCCGGCGCCCACGGTGGCCGTCGAGGTCGAATATGCCTCCGAGACCGTGCTGTCGCTGGTGCGTGCTTCCGAGATGCTGGCGATGGTCCCGCGTTCGCTCTACCGGGCCGCCGACCAGCACGGCCTTCAGCTCATCTCGATACCGGAGTTCCACATCGATCGCTCGGTGCTTTGCCTCACGCGCTCGGGGACCGAGCGCTCACCGTTGACGAAGGCGTTCTGCGACCTGCTGATGGTGCAGACCAGGGCATGGCGAGGTCAGCGCGGGGGGTGAAGCGCCGCGGCCACCGCGCCAAGCGCGGACGACGAGGCCGACGCTTGAATTCCTGCCCGGCTTTCAGGGGCCCGTTCGTTGCAGGATGGGCGCGTTGCGAAGGTTGCCGATTCCACGAAGCTGCTTCGCATCCCGCCGGCCCTCGCAGTCGCCTCGCAGCCGGGCGATGACGCCGGTCGCCACGGCATATCCCGTGCTCATCTGCCGCAGCGCGAACGCCAGCCGTTCGCCCTCCTTCGTCATGCTCAGGGCTCGCGCGTGGCGAACGAAGAGAACGAGGCCGAACTCCGCCTCCACGCGTTGCACGACCCGGCTCAAGGCGGATGGCGTCATCCCCAGCGAGGCCGCCGCTTCGTGCCGGCTCCTTGCATCGGAAAGCGCGAGGAAGTGATCGATGTCCTGGAAAGTAAGACGCATGCGGTGCAGGTAGCGGAAAGAAACTGGCGCGAGGACCTCGTGCACTTCGATTGTTCGGGTCTCCCGAGGCGCAACGCGCCCGCAACCGTCAACTTCGATCACGAAACGCTCACCTCCAGCGCGCCTGCAGGCCTTTGCGGCGCATGCCGCCTTTCTAGGAACCCCGACGATTCCCGCGCACTTGCGAGGGCGCAAGGCCGAAGCGGGCGCGGAATCTGGTCGCAAAGTGCGACGTGGAGCTGTAGCCGCTGTCCAGGGCGACGCGGTAGACGGGCAGATCCGTTGCCAGCAGCAGGTTCAAGGCCTGCCCCATGCGGGCATCTGAAACCAGCTGCTTGAACGAAGTGCTTTCGGCGCCCAGGCGCCGGCGCAAGGTGGCCTCGCTCATCGAGAAGGCGGCCGCCAGCGACGACGTATTCCAGTCCGCGGAAGGATCGTCGACCACCATCGTTCGAATCTGGTCGCCCAGCGATTTCTGCCTGGGCGAGACCAGATGGAAGCCGTGTTCCCGCAACCAGATCAGGACCTCCAGCACGCGGTGCTTCAGGATGGAAGGCGGCAAGCGGTCGCCGGCCCCGAGCGCATTGCGCGCCATCTCGAACCCATCCTCGAGCAAGGCATCCACGGGCGAGAGCAGCCGGGCGCCATCGACAGGCGCTACGTCGACCAGCGGCGAATCGGGCAGCGGGTTCACCAGGCTGGCGTCCCAGGCCAGCCAATCGGAGCGGTAGGCCCGCGGGCCGTCCGAAAAGTTGGTCACGTCGTAGGTCCCGGGCGTCATCAGGATGGCATCGCCCGGTCCCGCGGTGCAGACGCTCGAACCCCGCCGGACACTTCTCTTGCCACAACGCACCAGCACCAGGAGAAAGTAGTCGATGGCCATTTCCCGCAGGATCGCGTCGCTGGTCTGGATCGTGGTTCCGGCAGCGGCAAGGTGGGGCACCCGATCTATCCGGCGCTGCAGGCCGTGCGACTGATTTCCCATGCTGTTCATTCCTGGCGGCCGCCGCTCTTGCGATCTTTCCGCATCGTCTTCCACCTTGAAAGGTTTCTGATGAGCCTAGGTGACCGCGTCTTCCTGCCTCTCGAAAAAGGTCAACAGATAGCCGATGCCGTGCAGGGTAGACAGCCGCGCACCGCGGTGGTCGCCGAAGTTGAGCTTCAGCTTGCGGCGTATGCACGAGACGTGCACGTCGATCGTGCGCACACCGGCCTTCCAGGTGCCCTCGGGCCAGACGGCCTTGAAGAGCACATCGCGCGGCTGCGCAACGCCGGCATTCTGGAAGAGGAAGAGGGCCAGGTCGAACTCCCGTGGCTTCAACCGGATCTTCTCTCCGTGGAAGCTGACCCTGCTGAATCGGGGTTCGAACAGATAGTGTCCGAAGACAAGGCGCGTGGAGGCGCGGTGAAAGTGCGCCGCATTGATCGTGGTGGCGAGGATGCGCGCGACGATCTCGCATTCCTCGCAGGGCATCAGGATGAAATCGATCGCCGGGTCCATGACGAAGGTCTCGGCGCTTCGCAACTGCTCGGGATGAAGCATCAGCAGCACCGGCATGGACATCCCGGCGATGTGCCGCAGATAACGCGCATTGGACAACGCCGTGTGCCGATCGCCGCTGAGCGCAGCGACCACGATGTCGAACTTTTCTCCCGCATCGAGCAACTGCGCCAGGTGCTCGATGCGCCGGAACTCTGCAGCGCCATGCCCCAGCGCGCGGACCGCGCTGCATACGAAATCCCTGTTCGGGTCCGAATCGTCGAGCACGGCGATGCGCATGCCGTATGCCTTGGGAAGTTCTGCGGGCTGGAGAAAAGTCTTGCTCGCGCGCAGCAGATCGCGGACCTCCGATTGATGCACTTCCAAGAGATTTCCTTTTCGTTCGCCACCTGGATATCGCGTTCGATTTCCACAAAACAGGGGCCTGCTAACAGAGAGGTTCAATCTACTTAAAACATGCGCATGACGGCATTCCCGATGCAGGCAATGAACATAACCGGCACGCACGATGCGAGGCATTCAAAGGTTGAAGGCCGGGCGCACCTGACGCCGATCGAGCGCGATGCGTGCGGCATGCGGTTGACGACCGAGGCGAGCAGTTCGAGGAGTCGCCCGATGGACGGGCCGCGGCTATGAGAACGCGATACGCGTGGCCGCCAAGGTACGTACGCGGCAATGGGGCTCGTGCGACTGGGCAGCACCAACATCACGCGCGAAAGCGCGCAAGCGCCCCAGGGGGCGCTTGCGCGAAGTTCTGTTCAACCGGCGAGAGGAGGCTCGCCCGCCCGAGCCCGTCTAGTGAACGGGCGCCCGCGCGGGCCGCACCACGCGCAGCAGGATGGCACCCGAACACAGGTAGAACGCGATGAGGAGGTACATGCTGTACACCGGGCTGCCGGTGTGCGCCGTGATCCACCCCGTCACGGAGGGGGCCGCCGCCGGCCCCAGGTTGCCCAGGCTGCTTATCAGCGCAATGCCACCGGCGGCACTCGCTCGCGAAAGGTATTCGGTGGTGGTCGTGAAGAAGAGCGGCGTTGCCGCGATCCATCCGATGCCGGCCAGCGTGAGCCCGGCCATCGAAGCGAGGAAGTTGCCTTGCGACAAGCTGATCACGCCCATGCCGGCAGCGGCTGCGATCACGCAGGAGGCGTAGTGCCAGCGTCGCTCGCGGTGCTTGTCGGAATGGCGGCCGATCCAGACGGTCGCGAAGACGCCGAAAAGCTGCGGAACGGCTGCGCACAGACCGACGTAGAAAAGATCGGCCACGCCCCAGCTCTTGATGAGGCTCGGAATCCAGAACACCATCGTGTAGGTCGCTCCGAGCAGAAGAAAGTAGGACAGTGCCAGCGCGTAGACCTTGGGGTCGGCGAACAGCTGGCCGAGGCCCGTGTGCGAAGCGGGCACCACGTCCTTCTCGTCGTGGTCCAGTTCATGGCGAAGCGTTTGCTTTTCCTCCTGCGTGAGCCATTTCGCGTCTTCGGGCTTGTCCTGCAGATAGAGGTATGCCGCGATGCCGAGCAATGCCGCAGGAACGCCCTCGACGATGAACAGCCACTGCCAGCCGTGCAGGCCGCCGGTGCCATTCATGTACTTGAGGATCGCGCCGCACAACGGCCCCGCGATCACGCTGGAGATCGCCGTCGCGGTCATGAAGATCGCAATGATCTGGCCGCGCCGCGCCGACGGATACCAGTAGGTGAAGTACAGGATGATGCCGGGGAAGAACCCCGCCTCGAACACCCCGAGCAGGAAGCGCGCCGCGTAGAACTCCATGGGCGTTCGCACGAAGGCCATCGCCGCGGCGACGAACCCCCAGATGAACATGATGCGCAGCAGCGTCTTGCGCGCGCCGATCCTGGCGAGCAGCAGATTGCTCGGCACTTCGAACAGGAAATAGCCCACGAAGAAGATGCCGGCGCCAAAGCCATAGATCGCGTCACTGAAGGGCAGCGTCTGCTTCATCTGAAGCTGGGCATAGCCGATGTTGATGCGGTCCAGAAAGGCCACTGCGTAGCACAGCATCAGGAACGGGATGATGCGCCAGCTGACCTTGCGGTACACCGCCTCCGTCGCCTCGGACGCATGAGCCTGCGGCAGTGCGTCGGCGAATGTCGTCGTGTGTGTCGTCATTCTTTGTCTCCAGTGTTCTTTTCGGAGCAGACGCCGCGCAGGCTCCGATCCCGGCTGCAATCTAAGCGTCGCGGCGCGCCTGCGGAAGGTGCGCTTAGACCGCCTGCCGGGTTAATTGGGGACAGCGCAAAAAAATGCGTCGACGGCTTGGTAGAGGCCCTGATCTGTCGACGGCGTCGTATGGGGTAGCCTGTGCCGCGTGAACAGCCCGCTCCTCAGTTTTGAACAGCGCATCTATCCGGCACACAAGCTGGCCGTGCTGATCGGCATGCTCGTCGAGAACGGCGTGCCGGCAGCCGATGCACTGGCCGGCAGCGGCATTGCCGAGGGCAAGCTGCATGTTTCGAAGACGCGCATTTCGTACCACCAGATGCAGACCGTCTTCCGCAATGCCGTGCGCCTGACGAGCGATCCGGCGCTCGCGTTGCTGGCCGGCCAGCGCATGCGCGTTACCGCGTACGGCATGTACGGCTATGCCCTGCTCAGCAGTCCGAGTCACGCGGCCAGCGTGGACTTCGCGGTGCGCCATCACCGCGTGATGGGGCCCGTGGCCGACATGGTGTTTTCACGCGAGGACGACACGGCGACCTATTCATACCGGGGCATCCTGTCGTCCGATGCGCGAGAGGATCTGTACCGGTTCGCCATCGAATTCCAGTTCTCGAGCCACCTGACGCTGATGACCGATCTCTACGGTCCCGGCTTCAAGTTCTCGCGGATGAAACTCGCGTATCCCGCACCGGCCCACAGCGCCCTGTACAAGAAGATATTCAAGTGCCCCGTGCTTTTCGACCAGCGAGTCGACGAGCTGTGCTTCGATGCGGCCTGGATGGACGAACCCATGCGCTATGCCGATCCGATCACCTATGCCATGGCGCGGGAGATGTGCGAGTTGAGCCTGTCCGAGGTGAATCAGGCCGGCGGGTTGGCGACCGATGTTCGCCGCATCCTTGTGGAGCACCCTGGCCGCTTTCCGAACATCGACGCGATGGCCGCGGAGTTGTCCATCACACCGCGCACCCTGCGCCGCAGGCTCGATGCCGAAGAGACCTCCTATCGCCAGATCCTGGGAGACGTGCGCATGCGCCTGGCCATCGGCTACCTGCGCGAGACGCCGATGACGAACGACGAGATCGCGAGCCGGCTCGGCTACAGCGACGGCACCAATTTTCGCCATGCCTTCATGCGTTGGACGCAAAAGAATCCTTCGGCCTTCAGGGACTCGTAGCCACCACGAGGTGGCCGAAATTAACCCACAGATCGGCCCAATCGAACCTCCGCATCGACAGGCCTATTCGCTACGCTGCGATCGATACAGGAGACAAAAAATGCCATCTCAGGCAAGCACGGTGGGCCCGCCCTCGAAGGCGCTGTGGGCGCGCGAAGTCGTCGCGGTGGCGGAACTCGGCGCCTACCTTGCGGCCATTCCCTGGTACTGGCTCACGCCGCGCGGCGATGGGCATCCGGTGATGGTGTTGCCGGGCCTCGTCCAGACCGATCTTTCCACGCAGCCGTTGCGCAGCTTTCTTGCGAGCCGCGGCTACAAGGCAAGCCGCTGGGGCCTGGGCCGCAACAAGGGCCGCGCGAACCTGGTCGAGGCATCGCTGCTGCCGCGGCTGCAGGCGCTGCATGCGGAAAACGGCCGCAAGGTCAGCATCATCGGCTGGAGCATGGGCGGTCTCTATGCACGCGAACTCGCACGCCGTGCGCCCGAACTCGTGCGCCAGGTCATCACGCTCGGCAGTCCCTTTGCCGGCCCCGCCAAGGCCTCCAATGCCTGGCGCGTCTACGAGATGTTGAGCGGCGAGAAGGCCGGAGATCCAGAGATCGGGGGGCGCTTCGAAGGTCCCCTGCAAGTACCGACCAGCTCGATCTACAGCCGCAACGACGGCATCGTCGCCTGGCAAGGCTGCCTCAATCCGCCCGGCGCACAGGCCGAGAACATCGAGGTGGGGTCGACCCATTTCGGTCTGGGTCATCACCCCGCCGTGCTCCATGCCGTGGCCGATCGCCTGGCGCAGCCCGAGGGGCGATGGCGGCCGTTTGCGCCCCAAGGCATGGCGCGCCACCTGTTCCCCACGCATTCCGCTGTCACACCCACTGCAACGATGGAGTTCCACACATGAGCCTCGCCAAACTTCAGGATCTTCATGGCCGCATCGCGCTGGTCACGGGCGGCTCGCGCGGCCTCGGCCTGCAAATGGCCGAGGCGCTCGGCGAACTGGGCGCCAAGGTGGCCATCACGGCGCGCAAGGCCGACGAACTCGAGGAAGCCAGGGCGCATCTCCAGGCGATGGGCATCGAGGCGCTGCCCATCGTGTGCGACATGGGCAAGCTCGAGAACATTCCTGCGATGGTCGAACAGGTCATCGCCGGCCTCGGGCCGATCGACATCCTTGTCAACAATGCCGGCACCACCTGGGGGGCCGCCACCATCGACCATTCGATCGACGCATGGAACAAGGTCATCACCTTGAATCTCAGCTCGATCTTCGTCGCGAGCCAGGAAGTCGGAAAGCGTTGCATGGTGCCGCGCCGCAGCGGCAAGGTGATCAACATCGCCTCGGTGCAAGGCCTCTCGGGCGGCTACCCCGAGGGCATGCCGACGCTCGCCTACAACGCGAGCAAGGGCGGCGTGGTCAACCTCACGCGCGCGCTGGCCAAGGAATGGGCGGCGCACGACATCAATGTCAATGCGATCGCGCCAGGTTACTTCGCGACCAAGATGACCAAATACATCCTGGATACCCAGCATGGCAAGACCGAAGACCTGGCACCGCTCAAACGCACCGGCGGCCCCGAGGACCTGAAGGGCGTGACGGCGCTCCTGGCTTCCGATGCCTGCTCCTTCATCACGGGCCAGATCATCGCGGTCGACGGCGGCCTCACGGCCGTGTTCTGAAGGAGCACCCGTGGCCGACCAGTCTTTGCTTGCATCGCTAGACCCCTTCACCTATTGGCGCGATGTTGTCTCGCAGGTGGAGAAGGGCGTGAACGAATTTGCCAACAGAAAAATGAAGTCCGACAAGTTCGTGCGGGGCATGAACAAGGTGGTCGGCGTTTCGATGGCCGCCAAGAAGATGCGGCAGGATCTGATGCAGCGCTACTTCGAAGCGCTGAACCTGCCAAGCCGTGCCGACGTGCTGGCGCTGGCCGAGAAGCTGCAGTCCATCGAAGACCGCCTGATCGGCATGGCGGCCGCGCTCGAGCGGCTCGATCGGCTCGATGGCGGCAAGGGCATCGCGGCCATCGGCATGCAGGGCGCCCCCGTGGTGCGTCGCACGAGAAAGCCACCGGCTCCTGCCGCAACGATGGCGCTCGTGGCGCCGCCATCGCCATCGCCACGGCCATCGGCCGTCGCCGTGCCCGCGCGCAAGAAAACCGTCGCCGCCAGGCGGCAGGCCCGTTCATGAGCACATCGGACACCGCCGGCGAATCGATCGCGAGCCGCGTGCAGGCGGAGATCGAGCGCGCCCTGCAACGCAACATCAAGGGCCTCGAATTCCTTGGATCGCGCGGCCCCGCCGTCGGCGTGACGCCGCGCGACCTGATCCATCAGCGCGGCACCCTGGCGCTCTACCACTACCGGCCGATGGTGGACGAGATCTACCGCGTGCCGCTGCTGCTCGTGATGGCGGTGACCAACCGGGGCTACATCCTGGACCTCGCACCCGGGCAGAGCCTCGTGGAGTTCCTGCTCAGGCAGGGCTACGACGTGTTCATGATCGACTGGAACCCGCCACGGGCCGACGAGAAGAAGCTGCGGCTGGAGGACTACACCCTGGACTTCATTCCCGAGAGCCTGCGGTGCGTGCAGCACGCCACGGGCGAGGAAGACGTGACCCTGGTCGGGTATTGCATGGGCGGCGTGCTTTCCACGATCTACACCGCGCTGCATCCCGATGGCCCGGTGAAGAACCTCGCGGTGTTCACCACGCCCGTCGACTTCACCCAGATGAAGCTGTTCTCCAAATGGAGCGACAAGCGCCACTTCGATGTCGACCGCCTCGTGGACACCGTGGGCAACGCCCCCTCGGAAATGATCTACGCCGGCTTCGACATGCTGCGCCCGGCCGATCGCATCGCGGGCCAGGTGCAGCTGTGGGATAACCTCTGGAACGACGAATTCGTCAAGTCCTACCGCATGTTCGACCGCTGGGCCACGGACGTGCTGCCGCTGCCCGGCGAGCTCTTTCGCCAGACGACCAAGGAGTTCATGTGGGAGAACCGCCTCTACAAGAACGAACTGAGGATCGGCGGCCGGCGCGTGGACCTGAAGAGCATCAAGGTTCCGCTGTTCCATGCAATCGCGGAGCACGATCACATCGTGCCTTACGACGCCGCCAAGCCCCTGGTCGCGCAAGCCGGCTCCAGGGACAAGGAAGAAGTCGTTCTCAAGGGAGGCCACGTCAGCGTGGTGGCCGGTAGCAACGCAGTCAAGCGCCTCTGGCCCAAGCTTGACGCATGGTTGGGAGCACGTTCGACATGACGACAGACACGACAAACACATCCACCCGTTCCTATCCGCGCGCCATCGAGACGCCCGACGGCGACATCGAATTGCGCCTGCTGACACCGGCCGACGAGGCCGCCGTGCTGGCCTTTGCGCAGGGCCTCTCGGTGCACGACCTGCTGTTCCTGCGGCGCGACATCAGCCAGCCCAAGGTGGTGGCGGCCTGGATGGACGCCACGCGCCGCGGCACCATCGTCACCGTGCTGGCCACGCGCGGCGGCGCCGTGCTGGGGTGCGCCACCATCGTGCGCGACGACCTCTCGTGGTCGCGCCACGTGGGCGAGCTGCGGGTGATGGTCGCGCCTCAGGTGCGGGGCCAAAAGCTGGGGCAGAAGCTCACCCAGGAAGGCTTTGCCATCGCCCTGGAGATGGGTCTGGAAAAGCTCATCGCGCAGATGACCGTCGACCAGCGCGGCGCGATCGCGGTGTTCGAAGGCCTGGGCTTCAAGCCCGAGGCGCTGCTGCGCGACCATGTCAAGGACCGTGACGGCCAGAAGCACGACATCGTGATCCTGAGCCACGACGTGGCCCGATTCCATGCGCAGATGGCGGCCTACGGGCTGACCGAGGCGTTGTGAAAAAAAAGCCGGGAGACAACCCTGTGACCGCTCCATTGATCCAGCGCGCCGACAGCGCGTACGGCTATCCGCTGCTCATCAAGCAACTGCTGCATGCGCCGCTGGCCCATGCGGGCGAGCAAGAGATCGTCTACCGCGACCTGCGGCGCTACAACTACCGCAGCCTTCGGGAACGCATCGGCCGCCTGGCCAATGCGCTGGCCGCCTGCGGCGTGGGGCCGGGCGACACGGTGGCCGTGATGGACTGGGACAGCCATCGCTATCTCGAGTGCTACTTCGCGGTGCCCATGATGGCCGCCACGCTCATGACCGTGAACGTGCGGCTGTCGCCCGAGCAGATCCTCTACACGCTGGAGCATTCGAGCGCCAAGGTGCTGCTGGTCAATGCCGAATTTGCCTCGGTGGTCGAGGAACTGCTTCCCAAGCTCACGCATGCCAGGACCTTCATCCTGCTCGACGATTCCGCCGATGCACCGGTGGGCCGGGTTCCCTTCGCCGGCGAGTACGAGGCGCTGCTGGCCCAGGCACCGGCCGAGCATCGCTTCGAAGACTTCGACGAGAACACGCGCGCCACGGTGTTCTATACGACGGGCACCACGGGGCTTCCCAAGGGCGTGTCGTTCAGCCATCGCCAGCTGGTGCTGCATACCCTGGCGGTGATGGGCTTCATGGGCTCCAGCGCGCCCGGCCAGAACCTGCACCGCGGCGATGTCTACATGCCGATCACGCCGATGTTCCACGTGCATGCCTGGGGCCTGCCCTACGTGGCGACCGCGCTCGGCCTCAAGCAGGTGTACCCGGGCCGCTACGAGCCCAGGATGCTGCTGAAGCTGAAGAATGCGGAACAGGTCAGCTTCTCGCACTGCGTGCCGACCATCCTGCAGATGCTGCTGGCCGTTCCGGCGGCCGAGGCCGGCGAGCTGCAAGGCTGGAAGATCGTGATCGGCGGCTCGGCCCTGACCAAGTCGCTGGCACACGCCGCCCTGGAACGCGGCATCGATGTCTGGGCCGGCTACGGCATGTCGGAAACCTGTCCGACCCTGTCGCAGGCGCAGCTCGCGCCGCAAGCCCATGCATTGCCCGAGGACGAGCAACTCGCGCTGCGCACGAAGTCCGGCGTGCCGCTGCCGCTGGTCGACATGCAGATCGTCGACCCCGACATGAAGCCCTTGCCGCGCGACGGCAAGTCCACCGGGGAAATCGTGGTGCGCGCGCCCTGGCTGGCCCAGGCCTACTTCGACAATCCAGAGGCCTCGCGGTCGCTCTGGGAAGGCGGCTACCTGCACACGCAGGACATCGGCAGCATCGACGCCAATGGCTACCTGCAGATCACCGACCGCCTGAAGGACGTCATCAAGAGCGGCGGCGAATGGATCTCCTCGATCGAGGTCGAGGACCTGTTGCAGCGGCACGCGGGGGTGGCCGAGGCGGCCGTGCTCGGCATCAAGGACGAGAAATGGGGCGAGCGGCCGGTGGCGCTTGTCGTGGCACGTGCGAACCAGGATGGCGCGCTCACCGAAGCCGCGCTCAAGCAACATCTCATGGCCTATGTGGAGAGCGGCCAGATATCGAAGTTCGCGATTCCGGCATCGATCCTTCTTGTAGCCGCGATCGAGAAAACCAGCGTCGGCAAGATCAACAAGCGGGCGCTGCGGGAGTACCATGCCGACGCATTTGGAGCAAAGTGACCATGAAGGTAGAAGAACTCCTCAAGCAGGTCAGCACGCCGCTCGGTGCGCCGGCCTTTCCGCGCGGCCCCTACCGATTCAATGGCCGCGAGTACCTCAATATCACTTACCGCACCGACATCGAGGCGCTGCGCAAGGTGGTGCCCGAGCCGCTTGAAATCGACGAGCCGCTGGTGCGCTTCGAGGTCATGCGCATGCCCGACACCACGGGCCTTGGCAACTACACCGAGTGCGGCCAGGCCGTCGTGGTGCGCCTGGGGCAGGAGCGCGGGGAGTATCTGCACGCGATGTACGTGGACAGCCACCCGGCCATCGCGAGCGGGCGCGAGGTCAGCGCCTTTCCGAAGAAGCTCGGCGCGCCCCGGCTCTACACCGATTCCGACACGCTGGTCGGCACGCTCGACTACGGCACGCTGCGCATCGCGGTGGCGACCATGGGCTACAAGCACGAGGCGCTGGAATTCGAAGAGGCCAAGGCCGAGATCTGCGTGCCGACCTTCATGCTCAAGCTCATGCGTGGCTACGACCGCAAGCTGCGCATCTGCGAACTCGTTCGCGCGCAGATCCAGGACATCGAGATCAAGGCCGCCTTTCGCGGCCCGGCCCGGCTGCAGCTGTTCGAGCACGTGCTGGCGCCCATGGCCGATTTCCCCGTGCGCGAGGTGATCGCGGCCAGCCATATCGTGGCCGATCTCTCGCTCACGCCGCCCTCGGTGGTGCATGACTACCTGGCTCGCTGAATCATGAGCACGCCTTCTGCATCCGGCGCGATCGATGTCCTGCAGCGATTCCATCGGGTCACCGTGGTCGGTGGTGGCGTCATCGGTGCCTCCTGGGTCGCGTTGTTCCTTGCCAATGGCCTCGATGTCACGGTGCAGGACCCGCGCGCCGGCGTCGATGCCGAGGTGCGCGACCACGTGGCCCGCGCGGCCGACGCATTGCGTGCGCTGGGTTTCAGCGAGCATGCGATGGCAGGCGGCCCCGAGCGCCTGCACTTCGAGCCCGACCTGGAACGCGCCGTTGCCGATGCCGACCTGGTCCAGGAAACCGGCCCCGAGCGCAGCGATTTCAAACGCGACCTCTGGAAGCGCGCGGGCGCCGTGGTGGCACCGCATGCGCTGCTGCTGTCGTCCAGCTCGGGCATTCCGGCCAGCGAGCAGGCGCGGGACATGCTGGACCCTGCGCGCATGCTGATCGGCCATCCGTTCAATCCGCCGCACATCATTCCGCTGGTCGAAGTGGTGCCTGGCGAGAAGACATCGCCCGACGCCGTGGCCGATGCGGTGGCCTTCTACCGCGCGATCGGCAAGGTGCCGCAGGTGGTACGCAAGGAGATCGGGGGCTTTGTCGCCAATCGCCTGCAGTCGGCGATCTTTCGCGAGTGCGTCTCGCTGGTGGCCAAGGGCGTGGTCACCATCGACGAGCTCGATTCGATCGTGACCCATTCGGTGGGCATGCGTTGGGCCGTCGACGGGCCGTTCGCTTCGTTCTACCTGGGCGGCGGAGACGGTGGCCTCCGCAGTTTCGTCAAGCAGTTCGGCCCCGGCATGGAGCGGCGCTGGGCCTCGATGCAGGAGGAGGTGCATTTCGACGAGCGCACGACCGAGTTGCTCTTCGCCCAGGCCGATGCCTCGTATGGCCAGCGCACGCGTGCAGAGCTCGAGGCTGAACGCGATGCGCGCCAGATCGCGCTGCTGCGGGCGTTGCGTTCCAAGGAGTGATCCGCATGGCCGACAACACGACCGACGGCATCCTGCGGGCGCTGGCCGATCGCAGCACGCACAGCGAAGGGTTCGATCCGCACGCGCATCTGCGCCACGTGCTCGGCGGCATCGGGCTCACCCCCGAGGACAGCGGCGGCACCATCGGCTTCATCGGGCGCGACCCGATCATTCCGAGCGTGTTCCGCATCGCTTCGGCGGCCGGCATCGGATTGGTCGCGAAGTCGGTGGCCATGGCCGCGCTGTGGCGCGCGCGCGGCGGCGACGGACAGGACATCGAGGTCGACCTGCGCCGCACGCCCCACCGGCTGTGCCCCTTCTACGACCGCAAATGGGAAAAGCTCAACGGCTACCCGCCGCGCAATACGGCCGATCCCGATTCGCCGTTCACCCTGAAGTTCTATGAAACCGGCGATGGCCGCTGGGTCATGCCGCTGAACCTCTACCCCAAGCTGAAGTCCTCGGCCCTCCGCCTGCTGGGGTGCAGCGACAGCGAAGCCGCCGTGGCCCAGGCGATCCGCGGCTGGAAGGCCGCCGAGCTCGAAGACACCTGCGCCAAGGCGGGCATCGTGATGCCCATGCTGCGCTCGGTCGAAGAGTTCATGCACGAGCCGCAGTACCTGCAGGTGCTGCGCGAGCTGCCGCTGATCGAGATCGAACGCATCGGCGACTCGGCGCCCGAGCCCTTCACGCCGAATCCGACGCAACCGCTCGATGGTGTGCGTGCGCTGGGCATGGCACGTGTCATCGCCGGTGCCGGCACCGGCCGCGCGCTCGCGCTGCATGGCGCCGATGTGCTCAACATCTGGCGGCCGAGCGACTTCGAAAGCGAACTGCTCTACGCCACCGCCAACGTGGGCGTGCGCTCCTCGGTGCTCGATGTGGACGATGCCGCGGGCCATGCGCGCATGCAGGCGCTGCTGGCCGGCGCCGACGTTTTCTATGCGAACCGGCGCAAGGGTTTTCTCGACCGCTACGGCCTCTCGGCCACGCAGGCGGCCGCGGCGCGGCCGGGCATCATCCACGCGAGCGTGAGCCTGCATGGCGAGCAAGGTCCCTGGGCCGACAGGCCGGGCTTCGACCAGACCGCGGGCTGCGTCACGGGCGTCATGACGCTGGAAGGCTCGCCGAGCGAACCCAGGCTGCCGGCCATCATGGTCGTCAACGACTACCTGGGTGCCTGGCTGCTGACCAGCGGCATCGCGGCGGCCCTGATGCGCCGCGCGCGCGAAGGCGGCAGCTACCGCGTGCATGTCTCCCTCACGCGCTTGTCCCTGTGGCTCTACAGCCTGGGCCTCTTCGACAAGTCCTATGCGCACGCCGCCGCCAACGGCAGCGACGAGCACCGCTACCTCGACCCCGAGGTGTTCACGGCCGATACGCCGATGGGCGCCTACCAGGGCGTGACCGAGCAGGTGCGCATGTCGTCGACACCGGGCCGCTATGGCCAGGTGCTGGTTCCGCGCGGCTCGTGCAAGCCGGAGTGGCTTGCGCGCGGCTGAGCGCCTCCTGTCTTACTTGCGCCGCGGGTCTGATTCTTCAGAGAGTCGAGGGCGACCCTTGGCCCTCGGCGGTCGAGTTGCCTTGTCGCCACCAGGTACACGGTCTGGCGCTTCGGAACTTCTGGAAGCGGCGTCGACGGCAGAAAGGATGTAGCCGTGCTTGTAGGCGGCCCGAAGAATGAATCCGTTTTCTGCGCGCAGATCGAGCCTTCGACGCACGTTGGTCACGCATACGTCGATCGTTCGATTCGTTCCTTGTGGTGGCGTCATCTTCCACACCGATGTCCATAGCCAGTCCCGACTTACGATCTTGCCGACGTTGCGAAACATTGCCAGGGCCAGGCCGAACTGGCGTGGTTGCAGGCTGATCGGACGGCCTCGATGCAGCACGACGTGCTCCTCTTCAAGAAACCGGTAGTCGCCAAAGCTGATGCTGCGTGCTTTGGGTTCTTGTGGCAGCGCTCGAGCGCTTTTCAGCAAGACGTCGATGCGCCACCCCAATTCGCTTTCCGACATCTCCGAAGCGACGATGTCGACGAGTTGGCTGTTGGAGGCTTTGGCGCGGAGGGCGGGCCATCCTGATGCTTGAACAACGAGAAGGACGGGCAAGTGCAGCGCTTCGCTGACGGAGTTCACGTTGCGCCAGGAGGTCTTTCCAGCGCGAAAGCTCGACAGGACAAGATGGAAACGCTGCCCACAGACAAGGGCGCTCATCAGTTCGAGGATGTCGGAGAAGTACTGCGGAGAATGGCCCAGCGCTTCGACCTTTTGTCCGAGCTCACTGCGCTGGATTTCCAGATCATTCACGACGGCCACGGACGACGGCTCTGCGAGGGGAATAGCTTCTCCTGGATTCTTGGTGGTGATGATGATGCGCAAGCCAGGTGCGCGTGCGGCGAGCGCGGCGCGGGGTGCGCAACGCGCATCCCAGGCTCCTGGCGCAACGCACAGAAGCAGACTCGGGCCAGGCAACTTTGCCGCAATCCAGCGCCGGGGAAAAGTATCAGTTGCCCGATGATTTTGCGGCGCAGGAGAATACGTCTCATGCCTTTTTTCTCGACGCTCCACGGGATCCAGGCACTGATTTCGCGAGCGTCCAGTGAAGTCATATCGACAAGACTGAGCGACGCAGACCGATGGCGGCCGTGAGTCGGAGGTGGTGACGTGCGGCTGTCCGCTGGGCCTCGTGAACCCGGGGAAGCTCCTGCCCTCCTGAGAGTCCTTCAGTCGGTGCAAGAAGGCCGCCGCCCCATCACCTCCTGCGGTATCGACCCGGACGCGTTGGTGCGTTCTACACTTCCGGTTCGCAAGCTTGGGGAGTCAAACGTGGGCTACGACAAGATGATCGCGTGGACGTCGGCAATGTTCGGCCTGTTCACCATATCGCCGGCTTCCGATGCGCAGACTCACACGGCCGCCGCGCGCTGCATCACGACACCCATCACGCTGGAGAGCAGAGGCCCCAAGCCCGAAGTGCTCGCCGTGCGCAGCAATACAGACCGCTACCTTCTGCTGTTGCCCGACCATGGCGGCGGTTCGTGGAGCGTGCAGTGCGGCCCTGATCTGCCCCTGGCCGCCACCTCGCGGCACGGTTGGACGGTGGCCCTCGACATCCGGCCCCGCGAAACGCCCGTCGATCCGCTGCCCTACCTGCGCGAGATCGGCGCGGCACAGACCGACACCATGACGAAACTCGGCTACGAAGTGCGCGACCTTGCCTTGACCACCGAGAAGCGCCCTTTTCTTTCTTACGTGCTCCAAAAGCCGGGCGCTACAGGTCCGGCCGCCACAAGCACCCATCTTTGGACGGTGCTGCAGCGTGCCGATCACGCGATGCTGGAGTTGCACGTCTCCGCCTCATTCGGCGACGGCGCACAGCGCACCCGCACCATCAAGGGCTTTCGCGGCATGATTGCCGAAGGCTTTCATCTGACGAAGGTGCCTTGAGTCACGGGCGACTGATCACATCAGGCCGGGAGGGTCGAGCAGTTCATCAAAGAAGTTGATTCCTACATCCGTTGGTACAACGAGAAGCGGATCAAGATCTCCTTTGGTCTCGCAGCCCCATCGAATACCGACTAAGTCTCGGACCCGCGACTTAAAACCAGTCCAAGTTTTTATCCGCACCCCAGGGCCAGAGATCAGCGGAATTCAACAGTCTCAGGCATTGATGATTAATGCCAAGGAACACTTGTCTCAGACATTGGAGCGCTGTCTCGGACATCAATCGAAAAAAAAAACCCCGCCGCTCTTATCGCGAACTCACTCCACCGTCACGCTCTTGGCCAGGTTCCGCGGCTTGTCCACATCCGTCCCGCGCGCGCACGCCGTGTGATACGCGAGCAATTGCAGCGGCACCACGTGCAGGATCGGCGACAACGCACCGTAGTGCTCGGGCATGCGGATCACGTGCAGCCCTTCGCTGCTCTTGATCTTCGTGTCGCCATCGGCCAGCACATAGAGCACGCCGCCGCGCGCGCGCACTTCCTGCAGGTTGCTCTTGAGCTTTTCGAGCAGCGCGTCGTTCGGCGCAACCGCAACGACCGGCATCTCGCTGGTCACGAGCGCGAGCGGGCCGTGCTTGAGCTCACCGGCCGCATACGCCTCGGCGTGGATGTAGGTCACTTCCTTGAGCTTGAGCGCGCCTTCGAGCGCGATCGGGTAGTGCAGCCCGCGGCCGAGGAAGAGCGCGTTGTCCTTGCGCGCGAAGTCCTCGGCCCAGCCGATGATCTGCGGCTCCAGCGCCAGCACCGACTGCAGCGCGACAGGCAGGTGGCGCATTTCCTTCAGGTAGCGCGCCTCGTCGGCTTCGGTGAGGCGCCCCTTGGTCTGCGCGATGGCGAGCGTCAAGAGGAACAGGCCCGCCAGCTGGGTGGTGAAGGCCTTGGTCGACGCCACGCCGATCTCGACACCGGCGCGCGTGATGTATGCCAGCTTGCACTCGCGCACCATCGCGCTGGTGGCGACATTGCAGATCGTCAGCGTCTGCCCCATGCCGAGCGAGCGCGCGTGCTTGAGCGCGGCGAGCGTGTCGGCCGTCTCGCCCGACTGGCTGATGGTGACCACCAACGTCTTGGGGTCGGGCACTGAATCGCGATAGCGGTACTCGCTCGCGATCTCGACCTGCGTGGAGATCTTCGCGATGCCCTCCAGCCAGTACTTGGCGGTGCAGCCGCTGTAGTAGCTGGTGCCGCAGGCCAGGATGAGGATCTTGTCGATGTCCTTGAACACGCGGTGCGCGCTCGCGCCCGTTGCGCCGTCCTGCCCGATGCCGTCGAACAGCTCCGGCACGATGCCCGCCACGCCTTCGAGCGTGTCGCCGATGGCGCGCGGCTGCTCGAAGATTTCCTTTTGCATGTAGTGGCGGTACGGGCCGAGCTCGGCCGCGCCGCTGTGCGCGAGCACCGTGCGCACCTGCCGGGTCACCGGCTTGTGGTTCTTGTCGACGATCCAGTACTTGCCCGGCTGCAAATCGACCACGTCGCCTTCTTCCAGGTACACGATCTGGTCGGTCACGCCCGCAAGCGCCATCGCGTCGCTCGCCAGGAAGTTCTCGCTGCCGTCCTTGCCCGCGCCGAGGATCAGCGGCGAGCCGGCACGCGCGCCGATCACGCGCTGCGGCTCGTCGCGGCAGATGACGGCGATGGCGTAGGCGCCGTGCAGTTGCAGCACCGCGGCCTTCACCGCCTCGAACAGGTCGCCGTCGTAGAGGCTGTCCACCAGGTGGGCGATGACCTCGGTGTCGGTCTGGCTCTCGAACACGTAGCCCTTGGCCTCGAGCGCGGCGCGCAGCGCCTCGTGGTTTTCGATGATGCCGTTGTGTACCAGCGCGATGCGGCCGGGGCGCGTTCCTTGCGCATCGGCGCCAGGGCCGTGGCTGAAGTGCGGGTGGGCGTTGTGCACCGCCGGCGCGCCGTGCGTGGCCCAGCGGGTGTGGGCGATGCCGGTCAGACCCTCGAGCTTGTCGTCGCGCACCTGCGTGACGAGGTCGGCCACGCGCGAGGTGGTGCGCGCCCGCGTGAGGCCGCCCGCATGCACCGCCACGCCGCACGAGTCATAGCCACGGTATTCGAGCCGTTCCAGGCCCTGCACGAGGACCGGAACGATGTTGCGATGGGACGCTGCCCCGACGATGCCGCACATGGTGAGCTGCCTTTGAAGAAGAGGAGGCTTGATGGTAGGAATGCCGTTAAAAAATATGCGCTCGAAATTCCATCGATTTCGGATTTTTATTTCACAAATTGGCCGTTATGGATTTTTATTCCATAATTTCAATCAATATGGAATCAATATCCCTGGATGCAATAGACCTCCGATTGCTCGACGCCCTCCAGCGCGACGCCTCGCAGACCAACCAGCGGCTGGCCGCCGACGTGGGCATCTCGCCGCCCACATGCCTGAGGCGCGTGCAGCGGCTGAAGGACGAAGGCCTCATCGAGCGCCAGGTCGCGCTGCTCTCGCCGGACCGGCTGGCCGCGGTGCTCGGCCACGGATTGCAGGCGGTGGTCGAAATCTCGCTGGACCGGCAGGACGCCGCCGCGCTCGACGCCTTCGAAGCCCGCGTGATCGCGGACGACGCGGTGCAGCAGTGCTGGCGCGTCTCGCCCGGTCCCGACTTCGTGCTCGTGGTCGCAGCGCGCGACATGCCCGACTACGGCGCGATGACGCAGCGCCTGTTCACCGCCGATGCCAACGTGCGCAACGTCAAGGCCTTCTTCAGCCTCAAGCGCGCGAAATTCGAGCCCGCCGTGCCGCTGGCCTGAGGCCTCGGTTTTCCGTCAGGCCTTGGGCTTCTTCTGTGGCCGTTTCCAGTTGGGAAAGCTCACTGGCTTGCTGCGCGCCACGGTCAGCGCGCCCGGCTCGGTCGACTTGTTGACGGTCGACCCGCCCCCGATGGTGCCGCCCGCGCCGATGGTGATCGGCGCCACCAGCACGCAGTTGCTGCCCACGTGCACGTCGGCCTCGATCACGGTGCGGTGCTTGTTGGCGCCGTCGTAGTTGGCGGTGATGCTGCCCGCGCCGTAGTTCACGCGCTCGCCCACCGTGGCGTCGCCCAGGTAGGCCAGGTGGTTGGCCTTGGCGCCGGCCGCGAGCGTCGAGTTCTTCACCTCGACGAAGTTGCCGATGTGCACCTCGGCCCCCAGCTGCGCACCGGGCCGCAGCCGCGCGAACGGGCCGACCAGCGCCCGCTCGCCCACCGTCACGCCGGCCTTCTCGCCCTCGATGTGGGTGAACGGATGGATCACCGCGCCGGCCTCGATGCGCGCATTGGCGATCACGCAGTTGGCACCGATGCGCACGCCCTCGCCCAGCGACACATGGCCCTCGAACACGCAGTTGACGTCGATCTCGACGTCGGCGCCGCAGTCCAGCGTGCCGCGCAGGTCGAAGCGCGCCGGGTCGGCCAGGCGCACGCCCTGCGCCATCAATGCGTCGCCTTGGCGCAGCTGCCAGGCACGCTCCAGCGCCGCGAGCTGCGCCGGGCTGTTGATGCCCGCCACCTGGAGCGCATCGGTCGTGATGTGCGCCACCACCGGCACGCCATCGGCGGCGGCGAGCTTCACGACATCGGTCAGGTAGTACTCGTTCTGCGCGTTGCGGTTGTCCAGCCGCGCGAGCCAGCCCTTGAGCAGGCGCGCGGGCACGGCCATCACGCCGCTGTAGATCTCGCGCACGGCGCGCTGCGCCTCGCTCGCGTCCTTGTGCTCGACGATGGCCGTCACCGCGCCCTGGCCCGGCGCGCGGATGACGCGGCCGTAGCCGGCCGGGTCGTCGAACTCGATGGTCAGCAGCGCGAGCCGCTGGCCCGCGCTGGCGGCGACCAGCGCCCGCAACGTCTCCTCGCCGATCAGTGGCACGTCGCCCGAGAGCACGACCACCGTGCCGTCGTCCGGCAGCAGCGGCACCGCCTGCTGCACCGCGTGGCCGGTGCCCAACTGCGGCTCCTGGCGTGCAAAGCGCGGTGTGGCGCCACCCACGGCTGCGGCCATGGCGGCCTCGACTTCGGCCGCGCCGTGGCCGGTCACGACCACCACATGGCGGGCGCCGATGCGCGTGGCGGTGTCGGCCACATGCGCGATCAATGCGCGGCCGCTCAAACGATGCAACACTTTGGGCAGTCTGCTTTTCATGCGCGTGCCTTTGCCGGCCGCCATGATCACCACGTCGATCGGCCCCTGGATGTCTTGCTGCTGCGGAGTCTGATTCATGCTTTCTTCTTTCCGGATTCGTTGCGCGGAGCTCGCGCGAATTATCGGTGTGCTGACTTTGATCGCCGCGCTGGGCGCCTGCAGCGCGGTCAAGCTGGCCTACAACAACCTGCCCGAGGTGAGCTATTGGTGGCTGGACGGCTACTTCGACTTCGACAGCACGCAGACGCCCAAGGTGCGCGACGAACTCGCCCAGCTGCTGGCCTGGCACCGGCAGAACGAGTTGCCCAAGGTCATCGCCCTGCTGCAGGAAACGCAAGGCCTGGCGCCGGGCGAGGTGACGCCCGCGCAGGCCTGCACGCTGGCCGACGGGATTCGCGAACGCCTGCTGGCCGTGACCGAGCACGCCGAGCCGGCCACCACCGACCTCGCGCTGACCCTGAGCGAGTCGCAGCTGCAGCAACTCGAGCGCAAGTACGCGAAGGTCAACAACGAGTACCGCAAGGACTGGCTCGACCGCACGCCCGCGCAGGTGCAGGACAAGCGCTACGACCAGTTCCTGGACCGCACCGAGGATTTCTACGGCCGGCTGACGGCCGAGCAGCGCGACCTGCTCAAGCAACAGGTGGCGCAGTCGGCGTTCAACCCGCAGCTCGCGGACGCCGAGCGCCGCAAGCGCCAGCAGGAAGCGCTGGCAATGCTGCGCGAGTTCAGCACGAGGAAGCCGTCGCCGGCCCAGGCGCGCGCGGCGCTGCACGCCTACCTGCTGCGCATCGCCGATCCGCCGCCCGGCCCCTGGCGCGACCAGCAGCAGGCGCTGCTGGAAGAGGGCTGCCGCAACCTCGCGGCCCTGCACAACGGCACCAGCGCCAGCCAGCGCGAACAGGCGGTGCGCCGGCTGCAGGCCTACCAGAGCGACCTGCGCCAGCTGGTGGCGGTGCGCTGAGCCGGCGCGGCCTGCAGACCACGTCTTCAGATCCTCAGATCAGCGGCGCCGGCCGCATCGGGCGCTCGAAGTAGTCGCCCAGCGTTTCCAGTGCGTGCGGCTCCAGCACGCGCAGCCAGCCGCTGTCCAGCTTGTAGAAACCCAGGCGCTGCAGCCGCCGCAGCGTCTTGTTGGTGTGCACCAGCGAGAGCCCCAGCGCATCGGCGATGTGCTGCTGGTTGAACGGAAACTCGACCCAGCCGTCGCGCACCATCCTCACGCGCTCGGCGCGGCGGTACAGGTGCATCAGCAGCATGGCCACGCGCTCGCCCGCATTGCGCCGGCCGGTGGTGACCAGGTTGTCGTCCACCATCTTTTCCTCGCGCGCGGCCAGCCAGGTGATGTCGTAGCCCAGCTTGGGCTGCGCATGGAAGAGCGGCCAGAGCCGGTCGCGCGAGAAGGCGCAGAGCGTGGCGTCGGTCACCGCCTCGACGCCGTGCGTCTGGCCGTCGGCAAATTCGTCCTGCAGGCCGATGAAGTCGCCGGGCAGCAGGAAGCTCAGGATCTGCCGCCGCCCGTCGGTCAATGTCTTGTAGCGGAAGGCCCACCCCGAATAGAGGGTGAACAGCTGGGTGCTGGGCCGGTGCTCCTGGACGATCGCGCCGCCCGCCTCCACGCGCCGCGCGCCGACCCGAAACGACTGGATGGTCTTGAGCTCTTCCGGGGAAGAAGGCACAAAGGCATCGAGCCGGCGCAAGGCGCAATCGTCACAGGGATTGGGGCCCTGCGGCGGGGGCGTGGCGGCGGGATAGTCCTCGAACTTCACCCGTTGGACTATAGGCGCTGGGGGCTGTGTCTTTTTACATTTCGCCGCGCGTTGCGGATGTCTAGACTCCGCTCGCTTTTCCCCCAGGACGCATGACAGAACAACCACCGTTTCACGAGATCTTTTACTGCAGCGTGCTCGCGCAGGACCTGCCGGGCACCGCCGTGGGCGCCATCGTCAGCCAGGCGCGGGCGCGCAACGCCCGGCAGAACATCACCGGCCTGCTGGTCTTCGACGGCATGCGCTTCTGCCAGCACCTGGAAGGCCCGCGCGATGCGGTGCAAGCACTCATGCGCCGCATCGAGCGCGACCCGCGGCACCTTGACGTGCGGGTGGTCTACGAGGGGCCGCTGCAAGCGCGCCGCTACAGCGGCTTCGGCATGGGCCTGGCCGAGAGCGAGGGGCCCGACCTGATGGCCGGCGTGCACGCCCTGGAGGGCGAGGCGGCCCTCAAGCACTTCCTGGCGCTGCGCTCCAGCTTCGACATCAACGGCTGAAAAAGAAAACCGGGGCCGAAGTTGCGCGCCAAAAAGAAAAAGGCGGCCGAAGCCGCCTTTCCCGTCCATGGGAGCGAGTGGCCGTTCAGGCCTGATCCCACGTGTAGGTGGCACCGTAGCCATCCCATGCTTCCATGACGATGCGCTGGCCGGCGGCCACTGTCATCGATTCTCCCGGTGCGAGCACCAGGTCTTCGCTGGGGTTGGCCAGCGTGGCGTCGGGCGTGATCCACACCCGGCCCTGCTTCACGCGCAGGACGCTGGCCGCCCGCGCCTTCAGGCTCATCGCCTCGCCGGGGGCGATCTGCCAGGCGCCGCGGCGCACGGCCGGAGGCACGGCGACGGCGGTGCGGGCGGGAATGGACAGGGAAGCGAGCGATTCGGTGGTGCAGACGGCGGTGGACATGATGGAGACTCCTTGGGCTGTGCCGAAGTGCGATGCCAGGACGGTGGCAATGGCGCAGTTCGGGAATGAATGATCGTTTCTATGGCGTTGTGGGTCCAATGAAAACGAAGTAGCCTACTGATGCTGATATCGCATCAATCGACCCGACCGCCGGGCCGCCCCCGGAACCCCCATCCATGCAACATTCGCAAACCCACCTGCGCTCCCGTCCGATCTCGGCCGGGCACCTGCGCGCCTTCGAGGCCGTCGCCCGGCACCTGAACTTCCGCGCCGCGGCCGAAGAAATGGCGCTGACCCAGTCGGCCGTCAGCCGGCAGATCCAGTCGCTGGAAGAGGAAGTGGGCGTGTCGCTGTTCCTGCGCCATACGCGGGCGGTGGAGCTGACCAGCGCGGGGGCGCAGCTGCTGCTCTCGGTGCAGCAGTCGCTGCCGCGCATCGATATGGCGGTGCGCCAGATCCGCCAGAGCGCGGGGCGCAAGAGCGTCTCGCTCACCACCTTCGCGTCGTTCGCCTCGATGTGGCTGATCCCGCGGCTGGAGGTCTTCCAGCGCGACAACCCCGAGATCGACATCCGCATCGACGCCAGCGACGTGGCAGTGGACCTCGAAGTGGCCGACGTGGACATCGCCCTGCGCTACGGCCCGCGCGAGGTCATGCCGCCCACCGCGGTGCGCCTGTTCGGCGAAAACCTCACGCCGGTGGCCAGCCCCTGGCTCATCAAGAGCAGCCCGCCGATCAAGACGCCGGAAGACATCACCCGCTTCACGCTGATCGAGGCGGGCGACGCGCACCGCACGCACTTGGAGTGGCTCACGTGGCGGCGCTGGTTCGAGGTGAACGGCCTGGAGCGCGCGCAGCCCAAGCGCTGGCTCTATTTCAACTACGCCTACCAGATGGTGCAGGCCGCGCTGACCGGCCAGGGCGTGGTGCTGGCGCGCAGCTCGCTGATCGCCGAAAGCCTGGCCAACGGCGACCTGGTCGAGGTGCTGCCCCAGCACCGCATGGATTCACCGATGTCCTACTGGCTCATCGCCGGCCCGCGCAACGCGCTGCGGCCCGAGATCAAGGCCTTCTGGGACTGGCTGCTGCTGCAGGCCGGCACCACGCGCGGGACCATCGGCGAGGTGCCCGATCCGGACACCATCGACGACATCGACTGAACGGGAATGCGGCCGCCGCCGGGCCGCGCCTTCCCCTCGGGGAGCGGAGTTACACGAAGTGAAAAGCCGGGGGGCTCAAGACATCGGCCAGACGACGCCGTTGTCATTCAGGATCGCGTCCAGCGGCAGGTCGTGCGCCTCGGGCTCGAAGTCGTCCAGAAAGCCGTGCGTGAAGCCCAGCCCCACGGTGAACGGCCGCGGCTCCAGGGCCGCCAGCGTGCGGTCGTAGAACCCGCCGCCATAACCCAGGCGGTAGCCGCCGGCGCTGTAGCCCACGCAGGGCACGAACAGGAGCGTCGGCACGATCAGCTCGGTGTCCTTGGGCTTGGGAATGCCGTAGGCGTCTTCTTCCATCTGGCAGCCCGGGTACCAGGCATGGAAGGTGAGGGTCTTGTGAACCTTGTCGATCACGGGCAGTCCGATGCGGCGACGCTGGGTCTCTTCCATCAGCTCGCCGTCTTCCTTCCAGCGGTGCAGCGCGGGCAATGGATCGAACTCGCCCTTGATCGGCCAGTAGGCGCCGATCACGGTGTCGGGCCGCCCGACCAGCCAGATGCGCATGACGCGCTGCAGCAGGTCGGCGCGTGTCAGCCGGTCCGGCATGGCCAGGCGTTGTTCGATCAGAGCCTTGCGCAACTGATCCTTCAGAAAACTCGCCGTCGCCGAAGTGTCGGCACCCTTTGACTTGTCCATAATCCCCCGATGCAGTTCCCAAGCATTTTGGCATCCACGCGCAGCCGCCCGCGCAACGCAACGCCAGCCGTTGCTTTTTCCCTCGTCCTGACTGCCGCCGCACTGCTCTTTCATCCCCCCGCCAGCGCACAGACCAACACCAACGACGACGTGCTGGTCCAGATGAAGCAGGCCTTCCAGCGCGGCGACAAGGCCCGCCTTTCCGCCCTCCTGCCGCAAGCCCGCGGCCACGCGCTCGAACCCTGGGCCGCCTACTGGGAACTGAAGGCCCGCCTGCAGGAAGCCGCACCCAACGAAGTGCAGGACTTCTACGCCCGCTACCCCGGCACCTACCAGGAAGACCGCCTGCGCAACGACTGGCTGCTGCTGCTCGGCCAGCGCCGCGACTGGGACGGCTTTGCCGCCAACGTGGCCGGCTACCGCATGGGCGACGACGCGCAGGTGCGCTGCTACGCGATCCTGGCCGAGACGCTGCGCTCGGGCACCGCCACCCAGGCCCAGGCCGACGACGTGCGCCGCAACTGGTTCAGCCAGAAGGAAGCCGACGACGGCTGCCTCACCGCCGCCGACCGCATGGTCGCCTCCCGCCTCATGTCGCCCAACGATGCCTGGAAGAAGGCGCGCCTGGCCATCGAGGCCAATCGCCCGCAGGCCGCGCGCGGCGCCGTCACCATCGCCGCGCCCGATGCGCTGCCGCTCTTCGAGGAGCTCAACGCCAGCTCGGCCAAGTTCCTCACCGGCCGCGCCTTCGTGGCCGCCAAGTCGCGCAAGGAACTGGTGGTGCTCGCGCTCATCAAGGTCGCCATCGCCGACCCCGACATGGCTGCCTCGCAGCTGGACAGCAAGTGGGGCCCGATGCTCTCGGCCGAAGAGCGCAACTGGCTCTGGGGCGCCATCGGCCGCGCGGCCGCGAACAAGCTCTCGCCGCAGGCAGTCGGCTATTTCGCCAACGTCACCAAGAACAGCGACCTGTCGGACGACATGCTCGGCTGGCGCGTGCGCGCCGCACTGCGCACCGGCCAGTGGAAGGACGTGGCGCCCGCCATCAACGCCATGAGCGAAACCGCCCAGCTCGATCCGACCTGGGTCTACTGGAAGGCCCGGGCTCTCGCCACCGAGCGCAGCGACGAGCGCCGCGCCCAGGCACGGGAGCTGTACACGAGCATCGCCGGCACGCGCGGCTTCTACGAAATGCTCGCGCTCGAGGAGCTGGGCCAGCGCGTCGTCGCGGCCACCCGCCCCGCGCCGCTCACGCCCGAGGAAAAGGCCGCCGCGCGCAGCAACCTCGCGCTCAATCGCGGCCTCTACGCGATCGCGATCGGCCTGCGTCCCGAAGGCACGCGCGAGTGGAACTACGCCACCAACCTGCACGACAAGGGCGGCATGGACGACCGCGCCCTGCTGGCGGCTGCCGACTTCGCCTGCCAGCGCGAGGTGTGGGACCGCTGCATCAACACGAGCGAGCGCACCAAGGGCACGATCGACGTGGAGCAGCGCTTTCCCATGCCCTTCCACGACACGGTGCTGCGCAAGAGCCAGGACATCGGACTGGACCCGGCCTACGTCTACGGCCTCATCCGCCAGGAAAGCCGTTTCATCATGGACGCGCGCTCGGGCGTCGGCGCCTCGGGCCTCATGCAGGTCATGCCCGCCACCGCACGCTGGACGGCCCGCAAGATCGGCATGGCCGACTTCACGCCCGGCCAGATCAACGACCGCGAAACCAACATCACCATCGGCACCAACTACCTGAAGCTGGCGCTCGACGACTTCGACGGCTCCATGGCGCTGGCCGCCGCGGCCTACAACGCCGGCCCCGGGCGCCCCCGCAACTGGCGCAACGGCCCGGTGCTCGACGCCGCGATCTGGGCCGAGAACGTGCCCTTCACCGAAACCCGCGACTACGTGAAGAAGGTGCTGGCCAACACCACGAATTACGCAGCGATCATCAGCGGCCGGCCGCAGTCGCTCAAGGAGCGCCTGGGCCGCGTCGGTCCGCGCGACGCCGCGGAACCCGAGCCGAACAAGGACCTGCCCTGAAACATGAGCCCCCACGCTCATCACTTCTTGGCCTTCCTTGGGGCCGCCCGGCGGAAGGCCTGAGATGAACTGGCGCGACGAGGTGCTCGACACCATCGCCTCCGAGTTCTCGGACGTGACGGACGTCGCACAGCTCACGCGCATCGTCGTTCGCCTCACGCTCGCCGCCATCCTGGGTTTCGTGCTGGGCTTCGAGCGGGAGCAACAGGGCAAGGCGGCCGGCGTGCGCACGCACATGCTGGTGGCGATCGGCTCGGCGATGTTCGTGCTGATTCCGCAGCAGACCGGCATCGTGCCGGCCGACATGAGCCGCGTGATCCAGGGGCTGGTGGCGGGCGTGGGGTTTCTCTGCGCCGGCACCATCCTCAAGCAGGGCAAGGACGAATCGCACGTGCAGGGCCTCACCACCGCCGCGGGCCTCTGGATGACGGCGGCCATCGGCATGGCCTGCGGGCTCGGCCGCGAGGCGACCGCGGTGCTGAGCGCGCTGCTGGCGCTGGCGGTGCTGTCGCTGGTGCCGCGGCTGGTGAGCCTGCTGGAGCGCACCGTCGCCAAGGACGATGCCCAGGGCGCCCCGCGCGTCGTCGCCTCGCCGGACGACAAGCCGCGCGACCGCTGAACGCGCCGGCCCGCATCAATTCGCATCGCGTTCGGCATCAATGGCGGCGCACCGCGCGGCTAGCATCGAAGGCTTTGCACTGAAACCGAACAGGAGGAACCCCTGATGCGCAAGCTCTACATCGGCAACAAGAACTACTCGTCGTGGTCCATGCGCCCCTGGGTGCTCATGAAGCAGGCCGGCATCGCCTTCGACGAAGTGATGGTGCGCTTCGATTCGTTCGAGGCGGAGTCGCAGTTCAAGCACACCATCGCGCCGCTCAACCCGGTGGCCAAGGTGCCGGTGCTGGTCGATGGCGACCTGGTGGTCTGGGACACGCTGGCCATCGCCGAATACCTGGCCGAGACCTTTCCCGACAAAGCGCTGTGGCCCAAGGGCGCCGCCGACCGGGCGCGCGCGCGCAGCATCTGCGCCGAGATGCATTCGGGCTTCGGGGGCCTGCGCGGCCATTGCGGCATGAACATCGAGGCGTCGCTGCCCGAAGTCGGCGCGAAGCTGCTGAAGGAACAGCCCGGCGTGCGCAGCGACCTGGACCGCATCGTGCAAATGTGGAGCGACTTGCTGGGCACCCATGGCGGCCCGCTGCTGTTCGGTGAATTCACCATCGCCGACGCCTACTTCGCGCCCATCGGCACGCGCATCAAGACCTACGGGTTGCCGGTGCCGGCGGCCATCTCGGCCTACATCGAACGCGTGCAGGCGCTGCCGGGCATCAAGGCCTGGATCGACGAAGCGCTGGCGGAAAAGGATTTCCTGCAGTTCGAAGAGCCCTACCGCACGGGGCGGTAAGGCGTTCGGAGCAGGTGCCGGGGGCGGGTCAGAACCTGTAGGTTGCCGACAGGAAGGTGACGATCGGGTTCAGCTTCAGGCTCGCTTCGCTGCGGGCGACCGGCAGGCCGGTGATCGAGGTCGTGGTCAGCTTGGCCTTGGTCTTCAGCGGGATGTACGACACCGAGAACGCGATGCCCCAGTGCTTGTCGAACTGGTAGGAGACACCGGCGTTGAGCACGGGGGCGAACGAGCTGTCGAGCTTGGCGGTGGTGTTCACCGAATAGGGCGACTGGCGGAACTGGCTGGCCAGCGCGCCCTGCAGGTTCGAGGTGAGCTTCACGTCGCTGTACCAGACGTAGGTGGCGCCCAGGCCGACGAACGGACGGAAGGCGTCGTTGCCTTCGTTGAAGTTGTACTTCACCAGGACCGTGGGGCTCCATTGGCGGGCTTCGCCCAATTCACCCACGCGGGCCAGCGTGCCCTGGCCCTCGAGCTTGAACTTCGGCGGAATGCCCAGGACGCCTTCCACAGCCCAGTGGCTGTCGAGGAAGTAGGCCAGGCTCAGGCCGAGCGTGTCCGAGTCCTTGACGCCGGCGCCCGAACCCTGCAGCACGCTCTGCACCGGCGCAGTCACCTGGAGCGGCTTGCTCGAATCCTGGGGCGCCAGGTGAAACCAGCCCGCACCGGCGACCCAGTCACCGGCGTTTTGCGCGAACGCACTGCCGGATGCCAAGGCACCCAGAGCCGCCAGCGCAAACATTGTTTTCTTCATGATGTGAATGCTCCTTTGGTTGAAAAATCCCCGCGAACGCGGTGCGGCCCCTGGCGGGCGCTGCATTCGAGCAAATAAACGAACGTTCGTTCTGTTTGCAATTCGAATTATCGAACGCTCGTTCTATTTAGTGGGTGCGGGGTATCCCTATCTCGCATCCCGGGCTAATTCCCGGCTCATTCGCGATCTCCCCCTCTCTCTCCGTCCCTACACTGCGGCCATGAAAATCTTTCTCGTCGGCGGCGCCGTCCGCGACCGGCTGCTCGGGCGACCGGTCTCCGACCACGACTGGCTGGTCGTCGGCGCCACGCCCGAAGACATGACCCGGCGCGGCTACCTGCCCGTGGGGCGCGACTTCCCGGTGTTCCTGCATCCGGAGACGCGCGAGGAATACGCCCTCGCCCGCACCGAGCGCAAGAGCGCGCCCGGCTACCGCGGCTTCACCATCCACACCGCGCCCGACGTGACGCTGGAGGAGGACCTCGCCCGGCGCGACCTCACCATCAACGCCATCGCGCTGCCGGCCGAACTGGTGGGCGCCGACGGCCAATTCGAACCTGACCCCGAAAACCTGGCCGACCCCTTCCACGGCCAGCGCGACCTGCAGGGCCGGCTGCTGCGCCACGTGACCGACGCCTTCCGCGAAGACCCGGTGCGCATCCTGCGGGTGGCGCGCTTTGCCGCGCGCTTCGACGATTTCTCGGTCGCACCCGAAACCATGGCACTGATGCGCGGGATGGTCAGCGCCGGCGAGGCCGATGCGCTGGTGCCCGAGCGCGTCTGGCAGGAGCTCGCGCGCGGCCTCGCGGAAACGCGCCCCTCGCGCATGTTCGAAGCGCTGCGCGAATGCGGCGCCCTCGCCGTGCTGCTGCCCGAAGTCGACCGGCTCTGGGGCGTGCCGCAGCCCGAGGCGCATCACCCCGAGATCGACACCGGCGTGCACCTGATGATGGTCATCGACACCAGCGCGCGGCTTGCGGCCACCCTGCCGGTGCGCTTCGCCTGCCTGATGCACGACCTGGGCAAGGGCACCACGCCCGCCGATGTGCTGCCGCGCCACATCGGCCACGAGAAGCGCAGCGTCGACCTGCTGCACGCGGTGTGCGACCGCTGGCGCGTGCCGGTGGATATCCGCGAGCTGGCCGAGGTGGTGGCGCGCGAGCACGGCAACGTGCACCGCAGCGGCGAGCTCGATGCGGCGCCGCTGGTGCGCCTCCTGGAGCGCTGCGACGCCTTCAGGAAGCCCGCGCGTTTCGCCGAGGTGCTGCTGGCCTGCGAGTGCGATGCGCGCGGCCGGCTCGGGTTCGAGGACAAGCCCTATCCGCAGCGCGAGCGCCTGCTCGCCGTGCTGGCCACCGCCGCGGCCGTGCCCACCGACGTGGTCGCGCGCAAGGCGCAGCAGTCGGGCGCGTCCGGGCCGCAGATCGGCGAGGCCATCCACCGCGCGCGCATCGAGGCCGTGGCGGCGTCGCTGGCCTGAAGACGCCGCGGCCATGCCCCGCGCAGGCATGACTTCTGGCACTTCTCCTCGCGGATCGCGCCGATAGCATCGATCGGGTGAATGCCACCGAGCCGAAGCTGTCACACGAATCCTCGCCGCCCCGTCCGGCCGTGCCGGGCGATCTCGGGCTGCGCGTGCTGCGGGAGCACGTGGCCTCGGTGTACGCGGCGTACAACGCGTCGATCCTGGTCCACTTCGGCCTGGGCGCGGCACTGGGCATCGTCATGTACGTGCACCGCCCGCGGTGGTGGATCTTGGCCTGGATGGCCGCCCACCTGACGTTCGGCCTCGCCCTGTACCTCATGCCGCGCTGGCACGCCGGTGTGCCGCTGAAGGACACCACCCGCTGGGCGCTCCGGCATTCGCGCACCGTCACGCTGGTGAGCATGGCGACGGCCACGGCGCCGTGGCTCTTCATCTCGGCCGACGACCTGCCCACCACCTCGGTGCTGACCGTCGTCATCATCGGCAGCTGCGCCCGTGCCATGCAGCTGCTGTGGCCGCTCAAGCCCGCGCTCTACGGCTACACCCTGCCGATGATGGCGAGCCTGATCGCCGCGCTGGCCTGGCAGGGCGACGCCATGCACCTGTTCCTGGCAGTGTTCAGCCTTGGCTACCTGCTGTTCACGCTGCGCGTGGGCGGCCAGCAGCACAGGCTCCTGACCGATTCGCTGGTGCTGCGCTTCGAGAACGAGGCCCTGGCCGCGCAGCTGGGCGTGCAGATCGCCGCTGCCGAGCGCGCGAGCGCCGAGAAGACGCGCTTCCTGGCCACCGCCAGCCACGACCTGCGCCAGCCGCTGCACGCCATCGCCCTCTTCGGCGCCGCGCTGGAAAACGAGCTGCGCGAGCACCACGGCAGCCGCAACGCGCAGCGGCTGATGCGCGCGGTGAATGCGCTGGGCAACTCGCTGGACACCATGCTGGACGTCTCGCGCCTGGACGCGGGCGTGATCACGCCGGACATCGTGCCGGTGTCGCTGGACGCGATGTTCCGCTCCCTCAACCACATGTTCACCGCGCAGGCCGAGCAGCGCGCGCTGCAGTTGCGGGTGCGCGCGAGCGGCCTGTGGGTGCACAGCGACCCGCAGCTGCTCTATCGCATGCTCTCGAACCTCGTGGACAACGCGCTGAAGTACACCGCGCACGGCGGCATCGCCGTGCGGGCGCACCTTCGCGGCGACGCGGTGTGGATCGAGGTGCTGGACACCGGCATCGGCATCGCGCCCGAGCAGCAGGACCGTGTGTTCGAGGAGTACTACCAGGTACAGAACCCGGGCCGCAACCGCGCGCAGGGCCTGGGCATCGGCCTGTCGATCGTCCAGCGGCTGTCGCGCCTGCTCGACCATCCGGTGCAAGTGACTTCGCGCGTCGGGCGCGGCACGCGCTTTCGCCTGCAGCTGCCGGTGGTCGCGGCCGCGCCGCGGCACGAGGACCGGCCCGTCGCGCCCGCACACACTCCAGCCGCCGCGCCGGTGGCGGTGGCAGCGGCCCACGGCCGCGTCCTGCTGATCGACGATGAAGCCGAGATCCGCGAAGCCATGCGCGGGCTGCTGCACGCCCACGGCATCGCCGTCGAGACGGCCGCCAACGAGGCCGAGGCCATCGCGGCGCTGGCCCAACCCGATGCGCAGGACCGGCCGTTCGCGCTGCTGCTGTGCGACTACCGCCTCTCCAACGGCGACAACGGCCTGGACGTGGGGCAGCGCCTGCAGCGCCGCTTCGGGCTCCAGGCGCCGCTCGTGCTGGTGACTGGCGAGACCGCGCCCGAGCGGTTGCAGCGCGTGCGCGCCTCCGGCGTGCCGGTGCTGTTCAAGCCGGTGAACGCGGCCACGCTGCTGCGCATGCTGTCCGACTTCGTGCCCGGCCTGGGCCACGACCCCGCCGCCCCGCAGCCTGCATGACAGGTCGCGGCAGAGGCCGCGAATCACGTCCGGCTTTGGCCGACACGCGGCGCGCGCAGCCCGTGTTATGGTTTTTACCAATGCCAAAGTCCTCCGACAGCAACGCGCAGTTGCCTCCTCCGCTGGGCCGGGACGCCGCCCTCTTTCTCGATTTCGATGGCACGCTGGTGGGCCTTGCGCCCACCCCCGAGGCCATCGAGATTCCCCCCGCGCTGGTCGCCTTGCTGGGCGACCTGCGCGACCAGCTCGGCGGCGCGCTCGCCGTGGTGTCCGGGCGCCAGATCGACGCCATCGACCGTTTTCTCGCACCGCTGCGCCTGCCCGCCGCCGGCGAGCACGGCGTGCAGCGCCGCGACGCCAAGGGCCACATGCAGGAGCAGCACGCGCCCGACCTCGTGCCCATCCTGGACATCGCCAACGAGCTCGCGCGCGTGCACGAAGGCCTGCTGGTGGAGCGCAAGCACGCCGCCATCGCGCTGCACTACCGCCTGGCGCCGCAGCTGGAGGCGGTGTGCCGCGATGCGATGTCGCGCGCCATCGAGGGCCGTCCGGCGCTCGAGCTGATGCATGGCAAGTTCGTCTTCGAGGTGAAGCCCGCGGGCGTCAACAAGGGCATTGCCATCGATGCCTTCATGACCGAGGCGCCCTTCGCGGGCCGCACCCCTGTCTTCGCGGGCGACGACACCACCGACGAGAGCGGCTTCGCTGTCGTGCAGCCGCGCGGCGGCATCGCGATCAAGGTCGGCTCGGGGCCGAGTCTGGCGCTGCACCGGCTCGAATCGCCGCGCGCGGTGTACGAATGGCTGGTGCAGGCGCGCGACATGCTGGCGGCACCGCCCGCCTCCAGGGTCGAAGAAAACACCGAACAGAAAACCGAAGACCCGAGGAGCCCCGGATGAGCGAAGAACAACTGTCGAAGGCGCCCGAGGACCGCGCCGGCGAGGCGCTGGCCGACGCCGCCGGGCCCGACGACCGCGCGCCGGTCGACGTGAAGGCCGCCGCGGCACCCGGCCCGCGCGGGTTTGCGCCGCCGGCCGAGCCGTCGCTGAACGTCGGCGTGATCGGCAACTGCGCCTACAGCGCACTCATCGATGCGCGCGGCCGCGCGGTCTGGTGCTGCCTGCCGCGCTTCGACGGCGACCCGGTGTTCAACGCGCTGCTGCATCCCGGCGAAGGCGCGGGCGCATGGAGCATCGACATCGAGGACTTCGCAGAAGCCAGGCAGTGGTACGAGCCGAACACGGCCGTGCTGCGCACGCAGCTCTTCGACAGCGCCGGCCAGGGCATCGAGATCACCGACTTCGCGCCGCGCTTCTACAGCCGCTCGCGCTACTTCCGCCCGCTCATGATGGTGCGCCGCGTGCGGCCGATTGCCGGCGCGCCGCGCATCCGCGTGTCGCTGGACCCGCGCTTCCAGTGGGGCGCCTCCGAGCCGATCGAAGTGACGCGCGGCAGCAACCACATCCGCTACGTCGGCCCCGACGTGACGCTCAGGCTGAACACCGACGCCTCGATCTCGCACATCCTCGCGCGCCAGCCCTTCGTGATCTCGCGCGAATACAACTTCATGTTCGGCGTGGACGAGACGCTGCTGGACGGCATCGCCGACACGGCGCGCAAGTTCGAGCAGGAGACCATCGCCTACTGGCGCACCTGGAGCAAGCGCCTGGCGATTCCCTTCGAGTACCAGGATGCGGTGATCCGCGCGGCCATCACGCTGAAGATGTCGCTGTACGAGGACACCGGCGCCATCGTCGCGGCCATGACCACCAGCATCCCCGAGGCGCCGGGCAGCCAGCGCAACTGGGACTACCGCTACTGCTGGCTGCGCGACGCCTTCTTCGTGGTGCGCGCGCTCAATTCGCTGAGCGAAGTGGGCACGATGGAGGACTACCTGCGCTGGCTCGGCAACGTGGTGATCGGCTCGCACGGCGAGCACATCCAGCCGCTGTATGGCATCGGGCTGGAGCGCGAACTGCCCGAGTCGTTCGTCGACGGTCTTCCGGGCTACCGCGGCATGGGTCCGGTGCGCGTGGGCAACCAGGCGCAGGAGCATTTCCAGCACGACGTGTACGGCAACATCGTACTGGGCGCGGCGCAGGCCTTTCACGACCACCGGCTCCTGAGCCGCGCGGGCGTGGCCGAGTTTCCGCACCTGGAAGCCGTGGGCGAACAGGCCGTGCGCGTCTACGGCACGCCCGATGCCGGCATGTGGGAGCTGCGCACGCGCGCACGCGTGCACACCAGCTCGGCGCTCATGAGCTGGGCCGCCTGCGACCGGCTCTCCAAGATCGCGCGCACGCTCGAACTGCCCGAACGCGCCGCCTACTGGCACGGCCACGCCGCGCGCATGAAGGAAGAGATCCTGGCCAAGTCGTGGTGCGAAGAGCGCCAGGCCTTTGCCGAGAGCTTCGGCGGGCACGAGCTGGACGCGAGCATCCTGCTGATGGTCGAGGTGGGCCTGATCGACGCGCGCGATCCGCGCTTCATCTCCACCGTGGACGCGATGGAAAAGTCGCTTTGCGACGGCCCCTACATGCGCCGCTACGAAGCGGCCGACGATTTCGGCAAGCCCGAGACCGCCTTCAACATCTGCACCTTCTGGCGCATCGACGCACTTGCCAAGATCGGCCGCAAAGCCGAGGCACGCCAGATCTTCGAGACCATGCTCGCGGCGCGCAACCCGCTGGGCCTGCTCTCGGAAGACACCCACCCGGTCACGGGCGAGATGTGGGGCAACTTTCCGCAGACCTATTCGATGGTCGGCATCATCAATGCGGCTGTGCGTCTGTCCGCCCCTTGGGATTCGTGCATATGAGCCGACTTGTCGTTGTTTCCAACCGCGTGGCCGATCCACGCAAGCCCGCCGCCGGCGGCCTCGCAGTCGCACTCGGCGAAAGCCTGCAGCAAAGCGGCGGCCTCTGGTTCGGCTGGAGCGGCCATGTCGTGGAGAACGGCCCCACCGGCGAAGGCGAACTGCACAAGCAGCAGGCCGGCAAGGTCACGCTGGCCACCATCGACCTGAGCCGCGAGGACCACGACAGCTATTACCTCGGCTACAGCAACGACGTGCTCTGGCCGGTGTTCCACAACCGCCTGGACCTGGCCCATTTCGAGGCCGCCTTCATCGGCGGCTACCGGCGCGTGAACCAACTGTTCGCGCGCAAGCTGCTGCCGATGCTCAAGGACGACGACGTCATCTGGATCCACGACTACCACCTGATGCCGCTGGCCGCCGAGTTGCGCGCGATGGGCTGCAAGCAGCGCATCGGCTTCTTCCTGCACATTCCGCTGCCGCCGCAGATCATCGTGGCGGCCATTCCGCAGCACGAGTGGCTGATGCGCTCGCTGTTCTCCTACGACCTGATCGGCTTCCAGGCCCAGCAGGACGTGCAGCACTTCGAGCACTACGTGCGCAACGAAGCGCACGGCGAGTACCTGGGCGGCGAGATGTACCGCGCCTACGGGCAGACGGTGCGCTGCAGCGCGTTCCCGATCGGCATCGACGTGGACGAATTCGCCGCGCTCACGCACGCCAAGGAATCGCGCGACATGTACGAGACCATGAAGCGCGAGTACTCGAGCCGGCGTCTCCTCTTGGGCATCGACCGGCTCGACTACTCCAAGGGCATCCCGCAGCGCGTGCGCGCGTTCCGCGAGCTGCTCGCCAACTACCCGGAGAACCGGCGCAGCGCCACGCTGATCCAGATCGCCTCGCCCACGCGCGAGACGGTCGATGCGTATGGCGACATCCGGCGCGAGCTGGAGTCGCTGTGCGGCGCGATCAACGGCGACTACGGCGAGCTCGACTGGATGCCGGTGCGCTACATCCACCGCATGGTGGCGCGCAAGCGGGTGCCCGGCCTGTGCCGCGCCGCCGCGGTGGGCCTGGTCACACCGCTGCGCGATGGCATGAACCTCGTCGCCAAGGAATACATCGCGGCGCAGGACCCGGCCGATCCGGGCGTGCTGGTGCTGTCGCGCTTTGCCGGCGCGGCCGAGCAGTTGAAGGAAGCGCTGCTGGTCAATCCGTACGACACGCACGGCACGGCCGAGACGGTGCAGCAGGCGCTGCAGATGCCGCTGGAAGAGCGGCGCGAGCGCCACCAGAAGCTGCTGTCGCGCATCCGCGAGCAGGACATTCACTGGTGGCGCCGCAGCTTTCTGGACGCGCTGCGCGAGGCGGCCAGCGAACGCTGAGGCTGCTGGTCGGGGCGGCGATCACGCCGACGGTGGGCCCTGTTTCGCGAATGTCCTCCGGGCTTCGCCCTCCCCCTTGATTTCGCGAAACAGGGCCCACCGCCAGCGCGATCTTCGAGCGCACAGATTGATCGGCCGGCACAACGACAGCGTGCTCATGTGCGCAGGGCATCGGGTGCTCCCCGCAGCGAAATTAAGGAGGAGGCGAAGGCCGGGGGACATTCGCGGAGGGGAGTACCCGGTGGCCTGCGCACTCGCCCTGAATGCCTCCTACCAACCGGTGAGCAGCCGCACGAAGCGCATCACCGGCCGAGCCTCGGAATAAGCAGAAGCCGCCGGCGACACCTTCGGCGCATGCACCCGCAGATGCGCAGGCGCCAGCGCCGACACCTCGATCCACCCGCCGTGCTCCATGCGATGCACGTCGCCCTCGTCGAGTGCCGTCTCGCTCATGAACACCGTGCCGCCGAACCAGCCCGGCGGCGACACGACCCGCACGCGCCCTTCGGCCACCTGCAGCCAGGTGCCTGCATCGACGCAGGTGCGCAGGGACTGGCCGGGCTCCAGGACGATGGAGTCGGGTGCTTGGGACAGGGTGGTGATCATGGTGGGCCTCTGGTGGATGAAAAGCGATTCGGCGAGTCCAGATCGTAGAAATTCGGGCGCTGAAAAAACAGGCACAAACATCGGCTATTCGCACCGGAACAGCCAGGCGCCACCCCATCTGTTATGGTCGTTTTCCCGTTCAACTGCATCTGTTTTCGGATGCCCGTTTGGGGGAGCATCGACGCCATGGACTCGCTACCGCTCTACCGGCAACTCGCAGCGCACTACGTGGACGCGATCCACACCGGCTCGCTCAAGCAGGGCGACAAGCTGCCGTCGCTGCGCACGCTGATGCGCCTGCACGGGATCAGCCTCTCGACCGCGCTGCAGCTGTGCCGCGCAATGGAGAGCGACGGCTGGGTCGAGGCGCGCGACCGCTCGGGCTACTTCGTGCGCCGGCCGCAGCGCCTGGCCATCGCGCCGATGGAAGAGCCCGTGGCCGACGTGCCGCCGGACCCCGCGCAGTTCGTCAGCATGCGCACCCGCATGGCCAACTTCATGGCGCGCGGACGCCATGCCGGCGTGAAGCTCAACTTCGCCATCGCACGCGCCGCCCCCGAGCTGTACCCGGCCGAGGCGCTGCGCAATTCCATGACGCGGGCGCTGCGCCAGCGGCCCGAGCTGCTGACCACCGCCTCGTCCCAGAAGGGCCACGAACAGTTCCGCGAGGCCGTCGCTCAGCGCAACCTGCGCGTGGGCATGACGGTGTCGCCCGACGAGGTGCTGGTCACCAACGGCTGCATCGAGGCGCTGAACCTCGCGCTGCGCGCCGTCGCCAAGCCGGGCGACACCGTGGCCGTGGAATCGCCCACCTTCTACGGCCTGCTGCAGGTGCTCGAGAGCCTGGGCATGCGCGCACTGGAGATTCCGACCAGCCCGCAGACCGGCATCTCCATCGAAGCACTCGACCTGGCCATCCACACCTACGACGACATCAAGGCCGTGGTGGTGGTGCCGCACCTGCAGAACCCCATCGGCAGCGTGATGCCCGATGCCCACAAGCAGCGCCTCGTGCAGCTGTGCGAGAGCCATGGCATCGCGCTGGTCGAAGACGACACCTACAGCGACCTGGTGGAGACCGAGGTGCCGCTGCGCGCCGTGAAGTCGTGGGACCGCACGGGCAACGTGATCTATTGCGCCTCGTTGCACAAGGTGTTGGCGCCGGGCCTGCGCCTGGGCTGGATCACCGCAGGGCGCTGGCACGCGCAGGTGGAAATGCTCAAGTACGCGCAGACGCGCAACAACGAGGCGCTCGCGCAGATCGCCGCGGGCGAGTTCATCGCAAGCGGCGGCTACGACCGGCACCTTCGGCGCCTGCGCGACCGGCTGCACGTGCAGCGCGACCAGACGGCCGACGCCATCGCCAGGTACTTTCCGCCGGGCACGCGGCTGAACCTGCCGCGCGGCGGCCTGCAGCTGTGGGTCGAGCTGCCCGAGCAGCGCTCGTCGGTCACCGTGTTCGAGGCGGCGCTGCGCGAGCACATGCTGGTCTCGCCGGGCGCGCAGTTCTCCAACTCGGGGCGCTTCGACAACTACCTGCGCATCAACTGCGGATGGCCGTACTCGAAGGCGGTGGATGCGGGGCTGCAGCGACTGGGCGAAATCGTGTCGGCCACGCGCAGGACGCCGCGGACGTCCGCCTAGGGCCTCTGTTCATCCTGCGCAAAGGGTCCCTGCCCTAGACGATGTAGAAGACGACGGCATCGCGCCGCGCGGCCGCCTCGGCAAAGAAGCGCTTCACGCCTTCCATGAAATCCACCAGGTCCTCTGCGCCGTTCTGCCAGACCTGCGCCCAGTAGAGCTGGGCGAACTGCGCCGGCTCGCCGGTGAATCGCGCCATCGCGTCGGGCACGCTGCGCCGCGCGAGCCGCGCCGCAGCGCGCTCGACGTGGCTGGCCGTGAGGTAGATGCAGCCCAGGCCGTCCGTGCCTTCGAGCTGTTCGCCGTCCACCGCCTCGGGCAGCAGCACGCGCACCACGTCCCAGGCCTGCTCGACCGTCTGGCTGGCGTGCGGTCCGCCCTTGTCCTGGGGTGTGTGGAAGAGAAAGCGCGACACGCCGGACGGATCGATGACCAGCTCGCGCAGCCGGTAACGGTCGAAGGCGTAGAACGCGCCTCCGATGCTCACGTGCTCGGCTCCAGCCGCGCGGCCCGCGCGACCGCCGCCAGCGCGAGGCTCACGTTGTCGATGTTGCGCTGCGCATTCGCGAGGTTGCCGAAATGGTCCGGCGCGCAGATCTGGTTGAGCAGCAGCGTGCGCCTGAAATGCTTGAGCGCCTCGCGCAGGTCGCCCTCTTCCTGCGCGATCAGGCCCAGGTCGTTGTGGGCGGCGGCCGCGCTGGTGGAGATGCCCCTGCAGCTGCGCTCCTGGACGGCCAGCGCACGTTCGAACAGAGGCTTGGCATGCTCGGACTCGTTGCGCGCCATGTGCAGCTGAGCGAAATTGATCAGCAGGTCGGCGTGCAGGTCGGCATCGCCCTCCCCCTTCTCTTCCGGCGCGAGCTTGTCCAGGTGCACCATGGCCCGCGCATAGCAGAGCTCGGCCTTCTGGTCCTGGTCGGTGTTCGCGTAGAGGAACGCCAGGTTGTTGAAGGCGCGCACCACCTCGTCGGTCGAGTTGCCCTTGCTCAGCGCGACGGCCATCGCGATGGTCTTCTTGTAGAGAACCTCCGCCTCGTCGGAGCGGCCGGCGCCGGCGTGCAGCAGCGCGAGCGTGTTGCTCGGGCCGAGCCGCCAGCTGTCGTCCAGGCCCAGCTGGTCGATGATGGCCAGGCATTCGTCCAGCAGGGACACGGCCTTGTCGTGCCATTGCAGCTGCCGGCAGAACTCGGCATGGCTGACCAGGTGGAACACGACGGCCTTGCCCAGCCCGCCGCACAACGCGCGGCTGGTGTGGACGGCCTCGGCGCAGAGCCGCTCGGCGAGCGCCAGGTCGCGCCGCTCGAAGGCGGCCTTGTAGCGCCGCTCCTGGTCTTCGAGCAGGCCCAGCAGCACGGTGTCGTCGCCGGTGCGGCCATCCGCGGGGAGCTGCGCGGGCAGATGCGCGTGGCGCCGGCGCGCGGCGGCATGCTCGCCGATGCCGGCCAGGGTCATGGCCAATGCCTTGCGGACGATCTCCATGTCCTCGGCCGGCATGCCGATCCGGTGGCCGATGGCCAGGCTTTCTTCGAGGCTGGCCTTGGCCTCGTCGAAGGCCTTGAACTGGTAGCAGGCCTGGCCGTGCATGCACAGCGACATCGCCAGGTTCTGGTGCGGTCCCTTGAAGACCTTGCGCGCGTTGGCGACGATCTGTTCGCCCAACGCCACGGCCCTGGCCCAGTCGTGCATCTCGGCGGCGGCGACGAAGCGCTCGCGCAGCGCGTCGGCGTGGCCGAGCGCTTCGAGGTCGTAGGTCTTGGCGGCCGGGCGGCGGGCAGCGTCGCTCTCGTCCTGCCCCTGCAGGCGCTTCAGGCGCACGTGCACCCAGTAGATGTCCAGCAGCAGCCAGGCCCCCAGCAGGGCTAGCGCGAACCGCGAGCCCGGCAGGTTGTCGAGCCCGACCAGCAACAGCAGCAGTTGCGCCGCGCCGCCCAGGTAGCTCGCGAGGTAGAAGCGGTGCGCGCCCAGGAAACCTCCCACCACCAGCAGCAGATAGGCGAACGACTTGCGGCGGGGAGACCGGGGTGGCGGGATGCGCATGGTTCGCCGAGGGTATTGCTGCGCGGCCGCTCAGTCCAGCAAAGCCAGCGCGGCGTAGTCGCCGACCTTCTCGCCGAGCCCCGCGGGCACCAGCAGCACGCCGCGCGTGAGCGGCGGCAACTTGCCGTCCACGTGCGCCTGCAGCCGAGGCAGCAGGAACTCGCGGTGGTGCCAGAACACGCTGCCGCCCAGGCTGATGCGCTGCAGGTCGAGCGTGGCGACCAGGTTGTAGAGCATGCGGCCCATCACGCGGCACAGCGCGTCGACGATCTCCAGCGAGTGCGGCTCGCCCGCGGCGGCCGAGGTGAACAGGTCGGCCGCAGGCTGGCCGAAGCGCCGGGCGATGGAGTTGCCAGCGATCAGCCCTTCCACGTCGCCGACGTTGCCGCAGCCGCAGAGCGCGCCGCTGGCGTCGTCGACCACGAAGCTGTGGCCCGCATGGCCCGCGTTGCCGTTCTTGCCGCGCAGCGCGCGGCCGTCCACGCACAGGCCCACGCCGACGCCGGTGCTCCAGGTGACGTAGGCGCAGTGGTCCATGCCCTGGAGCGCGCCCCAGTGGCGCTCGGCCTCCAGCGCGGCGACGGCGTCGTTCTCGACGCGCACGCGGGCGAAGCGCCTGGCCAGCGGCGCCTCGACCACGGCCGTCATCCAGTTGTTGGGAAGACCCCGCGCCGGGCCGGCGATGCCCCCGCAGATGTTGGGCGTGGCCAGCTCGACCATGCCGTCGTGCAGCTCGAAGGGCCCCGCCGAGGACACGCCCACGCGGTCGATCGCGGCGGGGTCTACGCCCTGCTCGGCGCAGACCTCGTCGATCATCCGCATGATCTGCACCGCCACGGCGTCGTTGTCGCCGGTCTTGGCGGTCGGCTCGCTGCGGCGGCCGATCAACGGCGCATCGCTGGAGGCGGAAAGGCTCACGGCGACCTTGGTGCCGCCGATGTCAACGCAGGCTCTCATTGCGGTTTGTCTTTTCTCTACAGGAGGCGCGCCACCAGCGCCGCGATCATGCTGAGCACCACGGTGCTTGCAATCGGCAGCTGCCAGTCGCGGCCGAAGGCGCGAAACTCGAAATCGCCGGGCAGGCGTCCGAAGCCGAAGCGGCGCAGCCACGCGGTCAACCCGCTCATGAGCACCAGTGCAAGGACGACGACGATCAGCCAGCGGAACATGGGGGCAGTCTAGGCGGCGAGGACGGCCATCGCTTGTCGGTGAAGTTCGGGCGTTGCGGCGGCAATTACCTTGCCGTCGGACTTCAGGCCCAGCGGCTGGCCCTGCCAGTCGGTGATGACGCCGCCCGCGGCCTCGATCAAGCCGGCCGGGCCCAGGCAGTCGTAGGGCTGCAGGCCGGTTTCCACCACGAGGTCGATGGTGCCGCCGGCCAGCTGGGCGTAGCCGTAGCAGTCGCCGCCGAAGCGGCGCATCGCGCACTGGCGGCTGAGCCGATCGAACGCCTGCCAGTCGGCGGGCGCGAAGATGTCGGGCGAGGTCGTGACGATGCGGGCCTTGGCCACCTCGGTGCAGCCGCTCACGCGCACGGGCTGGCCGTCGCGCGTGGCGCCCTGGCCGGCCTGGCCGATCCAGCGCTCTTTCAGCACCGGCATGTCGATCACGCCGAGCACCACGCGCTCGCCCTGCAGCACGCCGATGAGCGTGCCCCAGAGCGGCGAGCCGGTGATGAAGCTGCGGGTGCCGTCGATCGGGTCGAGCACCCAGATGCGCTCGGCGTCCAGCCGCTCGGGGCCGTGCTCTTCGCCGTAGATGCCGTCGGCCGGCACGCGGGCGCCGAGGATCTCGCGCATCGCTGTCTCGGCGGCGCGGTCGGCCAGCGTGACGGGGCTCTCGTCGGCCTTGGTGATGATGTCCAGCGGCGTGCGGAAGTAGTGCAGCGCCACTGCGGCGGCCGCATCGGCCAGCGCCTCGGCAATCGGCGACAGATCGGGGGTGGAGGAGCTCATTGGGGAGAGTGAACGCGTGCCAAAACCTGCGATTAGACCCGAGCCGGCGTGGGTTTGACACGACAAGGGCTGTCGCCCTAGCATGGCGCAAAAATTGCCAGGGATAGAACCAATGGCCTCCTTCAGATTCCTGCGCGCCGCGCTCCTCACCCTGCTGCTCGGCGCCTCGGCCGTGCTGGCCCAGGCCACGCCTTCGGATGCCGAGGACAAGCTGATCGACACGCTGATCCAGCGCGTCGCGAAGATGGGCACCATGGTGTTCCTGCGCAACGGCAACGAATACAACGCCGCCGACGCCGCCAAGCACATGCAGGCGAAGTACGACTACTTCAAAAAGGAACTGGCCACGGCCGAGGACTTCATCGAGCGCTGCGCCTCACGCTCGGAGATGACCGGGCAGGCCTACAAGGTGAAGCTCAACAACGGCGCGGTGCGCGACGCCAACGAGTTCCTGAACGGCGAGCTGCGCGCGCTGCGGCAGCAGGCGAAGAAATCGAGCGGCTGAATCCGCCGCCCTGGCCCTGACTAGCGCTGCTGGCCCCAGCGCCGCACGGTCAGCCGCTCCAGCGTCTTGAAGCCCAGGCTTTCCACCAGGAGGCCGATCAGCACCACCATCGCGAGGCCCGCGAACACGCGGTCGGTGTAGAGCTCGTTGCGGTTCTGGAAGATGTACCAGCCCAGCCCCCCCTTGCCCGAGGAGGCGCCGAACACCAGCTCGGCCGCGATCAGCGTGCGCCACGCAAAGGCCCAGCCGATCTTCAGGCCCGAAAGAATCGACGGCAGCGCGGCCGGCACCAGGATCTGCAGCACGTAGCGCAGGCCCTTGAGCCCGTAGTTGCGCCCGGCCATGCGCAGGGTCTCGGGCACGCCCTGGAAGCCCGCGTAGGTGTTGAGCGCCAGCGGCCACAGCACCGAATGGATCAGCACGAACACCAGGCTGCCGCGCCCCAGGCCGAACCACAGCAAGGCGAGCGGCAGCAGCGCGATGGCGGGCAGCGGGTTGAACATCGATGTCAGCGTGTCCAGCAGGTCGCGGCCGATCTGCGTGGACACCGCCAGCGTGGTGAGCGCGAAGGCCAGCAGCACGCCGGCCAGGTACCCCTGCAGCAGCACGGCCAGCGAAATGCGCACCTTCTCGATCAGCTCGCCGCTGGCGAGCCCATCGACCAGCGCGCGCGCGGTGGCGGTGAAGGTGGGCAGCAGCAGGTCGTTGTCCTGCCAGCGCGCCGCGAGCTCCCAGAGCACGGCGATGACGACCAGGATGAGGCCCTTGCGCACACCCGCCTGCGCCCAGATGCGGGCAGGCAGCGGCAGCGCGCGTTCGAGCGGCACTTCGGTGAAGGGCTCGAGCGTGCGCTCGTATTCGGGGCGGATGGGAGGCGTCAGAGTGCTCATCGGATGTGGCTCCTTCCCCCTTTGGGGGAAGGTTGGGATGGGGGCAAGCGGCGGTGACTGAGCCGACGGCAATGGATACGCCGCTTGCCCCCACTCCTGCCCTCCCCCAGGGGGAGGGAGAAAAGCCGGGTTCATGCCGTCGTCACCGCTTCGGGTTCTTCCTCGAACAGCATGTCGTGGATGCGCTGCGCCGTGCTCTGGAACTCCGCGCCGCCCAGGCTCGCGAGCGAGAAGCCATGGCTGTTGACCTCCGCGCGCATGCGCCCCGGATGCGGCGACAGGAGCGCGACGCGGTTGCCCACCACCAGCGCCTCTTCGATCGAGTGCGTGACGAAGAGCAGCGTGAAGCGCACCTCGTCCCACAGCTGGAGCAGCTCCTGCTGCATCTTGCGGCGCGTGAGCGCGTCCAGTGCGGCGAAGGGCTCGTCCATCAGCAGCACGCGCGGCTGCATCGCAAGCGCGCGCGCAATCGCCACGCGCTGCTTCATGCCGCCCGAGAGCTGGTGCGGATGCACGTCGGCGAACTTGGCCAGACCCACCTTGTCCAGGTAGTGCAGTGCGCGCTCGGCGGCTTCCTTCCTGCCGAGCGTGCGCGAGGCGAGCAGCGGGAACATGACGTTCTGCTTGACCGTCTTCCAGGGCGGCAACTGGTCGAACTCCTGGAACACGACGATGCGGTCGGGGCCGGGCTGCGTCACGCGCTGGCCGTCCAGGCGGATCTCGCCTTCGACAGGTGCGATGAAGCCGCCCACGGCCTTCAGCAGCGTGGACTTGCCGCAGCCCGAGGGGCCGAGCAGCACGAAGCGGTCGGCCGCGTGGACGTCGAAGCTCACGCGGTGCGTGGCGCGCACGACGCGCTCGGGGGTGCGGTATTCGAGGCTGACGCCGTCGACTTGCAACAGCGGCGCAGCGTCTTGCCCCCTCTCCCGCTCGCGGGAGAGCGTTGGGGCGAGGGCCGGTGACGATGCCGAAGACTCTCCCCTCCCCCCCGCCCTCTCCCGATGGGCGAGGGAGTCAACCCCGGAGGGCAAGGCGACCGCGTTGCTCACTCAATTCCCCGAACTGTTCTGCGCGTCGTCGAAGAAATAGTCCTTCACCGACGCCGGCTTGTTCTTGATCGCGCCGACGCGGTGCATGAACTCCGCCAGCGCATAGGTGTTCTGCGGCGTGGTCTTGAACTGCACTTCGGGGTTCTTGATGATCTTGAGCAGCAGGTCGCGGTCGATCTTCGCGTTGCCCACCTTCAGGTAGATGTCGGCGGCCTTCTCGGGGTTGGCCGTGACGAACTTCGCCGCTTCATCGAGTGCGTCGACGAACGCCTTGTAGGTCTTGGGGTTTTCGCTGCGGAATTTCTCGGTGGCGTAGAGCACCGTGGCCGAGGCCGGCCCGCCGAGCACCTGGTACGAATTGAGCACGATGTGCGCATTCGGATTGCCGGCCAGCTCCTGCTCCTGGAACGGCGGATTGCCGAAGTGGCCCGTGATCTCGGTGCCGCCCTTGATGATGGCCGCGGCCGCATCGGGGTGCGGCAGGGCCACGCTGATCTTGTCCAGGCGGTTGAATTCCTTGTCGCCCCACAGCTTGGCCGAGGCGAACTGCAGCACGCGCGACTGCACCGACACGCCCACGGCGGGCAGCGCGATGCGGTCCTTCTCGGTGAAGTCGGCGATCGTCTTCACGTTCGGGTTGTTGCTCACCAGGTAGTACGGAAAGTTGCCCAGCGACGCCACGCCCTTCACGTTCTGCTTGCCCTTGGTGCGGTCCCACAGCGTGAGCAGCGGGCCCACGCCGGCGCCCGCGATCTCGATGTTGCCGGAGAGCAGCGCATCGTTCACCGCCGAGCCGCCCGAGAGCTTGATCCACTCGACCTTGGCATCGACGCCCGCGGCCTTGGCGTGCTTCTCGATGAGCTTCTGTTCCTGCGCGACGTTGAGCAGCAGGTAGACGATGCCGAACTGCTCGGCAATGCGGATCTGGCCCTCGGCGTGCGCCGCGAGACTGCCGGCGAGGAGGCCGAGGCCGGCGGCGAATGCAGCGGCCTTGCGTGTGAAGCGGTTCATGGAAAGCGGTCCGGAAAAAGAAGGATCAGAAAGGCGTGTCGCCCACGATGGTGGTGCGGTTCAGGCGGCGGCGCAGGTGGTCCGGCGTGCCGGCGGCCAGGTGCATCAGCGAGCGGTTGTCCCAGAACACCAGGTCGTGCGGCGCCCAGGTGTGGCGGTACACGAACTCGGGCTTCACGCTGTGCGCGAACAGCTCGGCCAGGAGCGCATCGCTTTCGTCCTGCGGCAGGCCGACGATGCGCGTCGTGAAATGCTCGCTGACGAACAGCGCCTTGCGGCCGGTCTCGGGGTGCGTGCGCACCACGGGCTGCACGGCGGGGGCGACCTGGTCGATCTGCGCCTGCGAGAGCTTGGGCCGCCACGGGTTCTTCGCGCGCAGCTCTTCGTATTTGGCCAGGTAGCTGTGCTCGGCCTTGAGCGGCAGGATGCGTTGCTGCAGATCGGCCGGCAGCGCCTCCCAGGCGAGGTGCTGGTCGGCAAAGAGCGTGTCGCCGCCTTCGCTCGGCAGCTCCTGTGCGTGCAGCAGCGAGCCGAGGCTGGGATGGGGCTTGTACGAGATGTCGGAGTGCCAGTAGACACCCGCATCGCCGAGACCGATGGGCTCGCCGTTCTCCTTGATGTTGGAGACGATCAGGATCTCGGGGTGGTTCTTCAGCTGGAACTGGTGCAGCACATGGATTTCGAGCGGCCCGAAGCGGCGGCTGAATTCGATGTGCTCGGCAGGGGTGATCTGCTGGTCGCGGAACACCACGACGTGGTGGTCCAGGTGGGCGCGGTGGATGCGCGCGAAGTCTTCGGCGTTGATCGGCCTGGCGATGTCGAGGCCGACGATTTCGGCGCCGACCGGGGCGGCGAAGGGGCGCACTTCGAAGTGCTGCGCGGCGGCCTCGGGTTCGTGGGAAAGAACGGCAGTCATGCCGGGAATGTAGGGGCCGACCTTCCGTTTCCCAACGAACTCTTCGTTGCTAGCTTATTCCCTGCTTTTTCTTCCCGGGGCCGGGTTCACAGCGCGTGGCTGCGGTCGCCCTCGGCAAAACCCATCGCATCCCACGGGTCGCCGACCGCGAAGCCGACCACCTTGAACAGCTCGCCCATCTCGTGCTCGTGGATGAGACGGGCGGCCATCGCGCGCTCCGCGGTCGTGCCCTGCTCCATCTTCGATAGCAGGCCGCAGTTCAGCAGGAAGCGCGCCTGGCTCGTGTAGCCCAGCACCTGGAGCCCCGCGTCCTGTCCCGCGAGCGCGATCCCGGTGAAATCGACGTGCGCGGTGATGTCCTTGTAGCCCACGTCGGCCAGCGGATCGCCGTCGGCCTGGTGCGCGCGGTGGCACATCACCGTGCCCATGTGCCGCTGCGGGTGGTAGTACTCGCTCTCGGGGAAACCGTAGTCGATGAGGAAGGCTGCGCCCTTGTCCAGCCGGTCCGCCAGCGTGGCGATGAAGGCCTGCGCCTGCGGGTGGACCTCGGTGAGGTAGTCGTGCGCGCCCGGCACGTCGATGGGCGGGCGCAGCTCGGTCGCGCGATCGGCCCAGGTCCAGCCGTCGTGGGTCGCGTTGCGCACCACGCCGCGTTCGAACCACTGGCCTTTCACGCGCGCCAGCAGTTGCACGGGCATCGCGTCGAGCACCTCGTTGCCGACGACCACGCCCTGCATCTTTTCAGGCAGTTCGCCGAGCCATTCGACGCGGTCCGCATAACGCACCAGCGCCTGCTGCTGGCGCTCCCGCAAGGTGCCGGAGAGATCGACGATGCGGTAGCGCACGTCGCTGCGGCCCATCTCGTCGAGCGCATGCAGCAACTGCACCGCGAGCGCGCCGGAGCCGGCGCCGAATTCCCAGAGGGTGTCGGTGCCGGTCTTGTCCAGCGCCTCTGCCACCTGCGCCGCGAGCGTCTGGCCGAACATCGGCGTGAGCTCGGGCGCGGTCACGAAGTCGCTGCCCGAAGAGGGCATGTGGCCGAACTTGGCCGAGGTGTTGGCGTAGTAGCCCAGGCCCGGCGCATACAGGGCGAGCGCCATGAAGCGGTCGAAGCCGATCCAGCCGCCCGCGCGCTCGACGGAGCGGGCGATCAGGTGGTCCAGGGCGGTGGGTAAACTGTTCGGGGTCTTGGTCGTCACCCCCCCATTCTCCCTCTGTCCTCTCTCTCGTCGCATGCGCACCGCCCCCCCCCCCCCCGCCCGCCGCACCGTCCTCGTCACGGGTGCGGGCCGGCGGCTGGGCCGCGAGATCGCATTGGCGCTCGCGGCGGGCGGCTGGCAGGTGGCGGTGCACTACCGCAGCTCGCGCGCCGAAGCCGAGAAGACGGTCGCCGACTGCGCCGCGCGCTCGGGCGATTCGGCGCTCTTCGAAGCTGACCTCGAAGACGAGCACGCCACGCGCGCGCTGCTCTCCCGCGTGGCGGCGCGTTTTCGCACGGTCGACGCCGTGGTCCACAGCGCGGCCCTCTTCGAGCACGACGACACCGCCAGCTTCGGCTACGCGCTCATGGAACGCCATGCGCGCAGCAACACGGGCGCTGCCATTCTTCTGGCGCAGGCGCTGCACGACCACCTCGCGCGACGCGATGCGCAGGGCGCAGTCGTTCACCTGCTCGACCAGAAGCTGTGGAACCCGAACCCCGATTTCCTGAGCTACACGCTCTCCAAGGCCGCGCTGGAAGCCGCCACGCCGATGCTCGCGCTGGCCCTTGCGCCGCGCGTGCGCGTGGTGGGCGTCGCGCCGGGCCTCACGCTGCCCAGCCACATGCTGGACGACGACAAGTTCGCGCAGCTGCACAAGCTGTCGCCGCTGGGCCGCTCCTCCACGCCGGCCGACGTGGTCGCCACGGTGAAGTTCGCGCTGGAGAACGGCTCGATCACCGGCACCACGCTGCTGGTCGACGGCGGCCAGCACCTGATGAAATTCGAGCGCGATTTCTCGCTCATGTGAAGAACCTGCGAGCACCACCACCATGTCCTCCTCCCACACCCACGGCCGCCAGACCCTCACCCTGCTGGGCCTGCGCTTCAACGCCAACCTGGGCATCCTGGACCACGAGAAGGTCGCACCGCAGCCGATCCAGGTCGACGCCGAACTCAGCATGGGCCAGCAGCCGCTGCTGCCGCAGGACGACGACATCTTCCACGTGCTGGACTACGGCAAGGTGCGCCTGATCATCATCGACGAGTGCACCGCCGAACACGTCAACCTGCTGGAGAGCCTGATCGGCAAGGTGGTGCACCGCCTCCTGCAACTGCCCGGCGTGCTGGGCGTGCGTGTGAAGATCGCCAAGCTCGAAATCTTCGAGGACTGCGAAGTGGCGATCCGCATGGAAGCCGGGGAATGGTGAACCAAGGCAAAATCGGGGTCCTTTCCCCCGATTTGCCTGAAGTAGCCCACCAATGAACGCCGTCTGGATCGACGAGGCGCCTGCCGACGCCACGACCGTCGCCGCGCCCACCAACTCGCTGAAGATCGAACGCGAGACGCACAAGCTGGAGAAGCGCCTGTGCCGCGAGGTCGGCCGCGCCATCGTCGACTACAACATGATCGAAGAGGGCGACAAGGTCATGGTGTGCGTCTCGGGCGGGAAGGACAGCTACGCGATGCTGGACATCCTGCTCAAGCTGAAGGCGCGCGCACCCATTCACTTCGACATCGTCGCGGTCAACCTCGACCAGAAGCAGCCCGGCTTTCCCGAAGAAGTGCTGCCCAAGTACCTGAGCGAGCTCGGCGTGGCCTTCCACATCGAGAACCAGGACACCTACAGCATCGTCAAGCGCGTGATTCCCGAGGGCAAGACGACCTGTGGCCTGTGCAGCCGGCTGCGCCGCGGCATCCTGTACCGCGTGGCGGACGAGCTGGGCGCCACCAAGGTGGCGCTGGGCCATCACCGCGACGACATGCTGCAGACCTTCTTCCTCAACATGTTCTTTGCCGGCAAGTTGAAGAGCATGCCGCCCAAGCTGGTGAGCGACGACGGCAAGCACATCGTGATCCGCCCGCTCGCCTACGTGGCCGAGAAAGACCTGGTGCGCTGGGCGCAGCACCGCGAATTCCCGATCATTCCCTGCACCCTGTGCGGCAGCCAGGAAAACCTGCAGCGCAAGCAGGTCGGCGAGATGCTGCGCGAGTGGGACAAGAAGCACCCCGGCCGCGTGGAGAACATGTTCACCGCGCTGCAGAACGTGGTGCCTTCGCACCTCCTGGACGGAACGCGGCACGACTTCAAGGGTCTGAAGGCGACGGGCGTGGCCGACGACGAAGGCGACAAGGCCTTCGACGCGCCCTCTTTCGACTTGCTCTCCCAGGCACCTGCAGCCCTTCGCATCGTCCAGGGCTGATCCGGCTACCCAGGGGAATTTGGGGCACCCTTGCCCGGAGACCCTCATGAAACGTGCGTTCTCAGCTCTTCTTCTTGTAGCAACTCTCTCGGGCTGCGCCACCTCCTGGGTGGTCGACAGCGACGTGAAAAGCTTTTCTTCGATCGGCACCGTGCCGACCGGCGCCACCTACCGCTTCGAGCGCCTGCCCTCGCAGCAGGCCGACACCGCGCGGCAGGAATCGTTAGAAGCGATGGCGGCCGCCGCGCTCGAAAAAGTGGGCCTCCGCCGCGATGACGCCAAGCCCCAGTACAGCGCGCAGATCGGCGCGCGCGTGACGGCCGGTCTCTCTCCCTGGGCCGACCCGTGGCTCTTCGACGGCCCCTGGGGCTACGGCTACGGCGGCGGATACGGCTACGGCCGCCGCGGATTCGGCGGTGGCTGGTACGGCGGCCCGGCGTTCCTGCCGCCGGCGGCCAACCCCTGGTACGAACGCGAGGTGAGCATCGTGCTGCGCGAGGCGGACTCCAACCGCGTGGTCTACGAAACCCGGGCCCGCAACGACGGGCCCTACAACGCGAGCGCCGCCATCCTGCCGGTGATGTTCCAGGCCGCGCTGCAGGGCTTTCCGAATCCGCCGCAGGGCGAGCGCCGGGTCAACATCGACCTGGCGACAGCGGCCAGGAAATAGGGCGCTTCTAAAATCACCCGGATGGAAGAAACCACCCGACTGATCGCCGTTCGCCACGGCGAAACCGCCTGGAACGTCGACACCCGCATCCAGGGCCAGCTGGACATCGGGCTCAACGCCACGGGTCTCTGGCAGGCGCAGCGTGCGGGTCAGGCGCTGGCCGACGAGGACATCGGCGTCATCTACGCCAGCGACCTCTCCCGCGCTTGGCAGACCGCTGAAGAAATCGCCAGGCCCCACGGCCTTGCAGTGCAGGCCGAGCCCCGCCTGCGCGAGCGCGCCTTCGGCCACCTCGAAGGCATGAGCTTCGCCGAGATCGAGTCCACGCGGCCCGCAGATGCCAAGCGCTGGCGCGAGCGCGATCCCGAATTCGAGCCCGTGGGCGGTGAAAGCCTGCTGACCTTCCGCGACCGCATCACGCGCGTGGCTTCCGAACTGGCGGCGCGCCATCCGGGCGAGCTGGTCACGCTGGTCGCACACGGCGGCGTGATGGACGTGCTCTACCGCGCCGCCACCCGCCAGGAACTGCAGGCGCCGCGCACCTGGCAGCTGGGCAATGCGGCCATCAACCGCATGTTGTGGACGCCCGAGGGCTTCAGCCTCGTGGGCTGGAGCGACATCGCCCACCTGGCGGCGGACACGCCGCTGGACGAGCCCACGACCTAGCGCGACGGCACGATGGGCCGCTTGCCTTTCTCCGACCCGGGCAAGACGCTCCCATGAGAAGAACCAATCCCACCCCCTCGGCGTACGCCAGCTGGGATGCATCCCAGACGCTGTCTGCGCCGTGGATCGACGCCACGCACCTGGGAAGCTTCGTCACCCTGGAGGCCGGCGACACCATTGCGCGCGAAGGGGAGCGGCACGACTACTTCTATCTCTTGCGATCGGGGTTCGTTCACTCCACGATCCAGCGAAGCAACGGCTCGGAGTTCCTGCTCGAGATCTTCGGGGCGGGTGCGATTTTTGGCGAAGGCCCGGCGTTTGCCGACAGTCCTCGGCCCACGACGACCCGGGCGGTCGCGCCGGCCCTTCTCAGCCGCTATCGCCCGGCGGACGTCGCGCAGCAATTTTCGGCGCTTCCCGAACTCGCGACCTCCTTGATCCAGCTGCTCGGATTCAAGAACCACATGATCGTCGCCAAGCTGGCCGGGGTCGCCTCGGCGGCGCCCAGGGAGCGGGTCATCGATTTGTTGCTGCGCGTGGCACGCCTGCCATCGGCGCAGGCATCGAAAAAACTCACCGTCGATCTGACGCATGAGCAGATTGGCGCCATGACGGCATTGAGCCGCGTCACCGTCACCCGCACGCTGAATGCGCTGGCGGGACACGGGCTCATTGAAACGCGGGCCCGGCAGGTCAGCATCCCGAATGCGCCGGCCTTGCGGCGTTTCCGCGATGCGTCACCGTAAGAAAAAGGCCCACTTCCTGTATCGCTGGATACCGTCGAGACCTTCACCCGTCGCCATCATCCATCCCGTCACACACATGGATGGGAAGAGCGGAGGAGGGAACGGGAGGAACCGTTGAAGAAGAGGCCCGCCGTCAATTGGCGATGACCAGGGTGTGACGTTTCGCAGGACTGCCAAGTCCTTTCTGGCCGGGTGGCTCACGCTCATGGCCATCCGGCATCTTTTGAATCGCCGTCAGGCGTGCGAGGCCGCGTGCCCTGCCGCAGCCTCGGCCTTCGCCTCGCCGGGCAGCCCGACCATCGGCCCGGTGCCCGTGGCCGTCTCCATCGCCGTGATGTGGCGCTTCGGGGGACTGCAGATCGCCTTTATCGCCGGCTGGCTGGCGCTCATGGCCGCGCGCAATCTTTGAAGCCGAGGGGCGCCGGCAGCCGCCTGCCGACGGACGGGCGAACCTCCGTGGCCACCTCGGAACAAGCTCGGCGCCCAGGTCCGATGCCACCTGGCGCCGCTTTTATTTCCCAACGTAAGCAGACCTGAACGAGGGCCTGCCCTCTCCACCGCGTGATCCACGGCCGAAGTGAGGCTGGTGGAAAACGCACGCCTGCAAATCCCCGCGTTCGGTGCAATCCGGCACATTGCCGCTCCCCTTGATCGGCGCACGGCCGCATGGCTTGCTGCGCGGCTCCCGATAATCGCGCGCCGTTTTTCAATCGATCGACGGCAGTCGATAGATCATAGTTATCAATGGGAGATTATTGTGAATACAAGTTTAAAAATGCCAGGGAAGCTGTTCGCCACCGGCGCGCTCAGCCTGATCGTGGGTGCGCTGTGCGTGGCCTGTGGCGGCGGTGGATCGGACGGGCCTGCATTTCCGGTCGTGATGGTTCCGCCACCGGCCGCCACGTCACCGGCGGCAGCGACGGAACCGGCCGCCCCACCGCCGGCAGCGCCGCCCGAGGCAATAGCCGCGGTGCCGCCGACGGCTCCGGTTGCGCCGCCGCCGGTCGCACCACCGGCCACGCCGCCCGTTGCATTACCTGCTGCGCCATCCACTGCACCGCCCACCACGCCGCCGGCTGCACCGGTCGAACCACCCGCGACGCCCATGGCCCCCATAGCACCGGTAGCGCCGGCGGCACCAGCTGTTGCACCGGCAACGCCACCCGCAACCTCCTCCACGGATTTGCCCAAGACCGCCTTCCAACAGGAGGCGCTCGATGCGCACAACAAGGCGCGGGCCGAAGAAGGCAAAGGGCTTTCAAGCCTGAAGTGGTCGGCGAAGCTGCAAACCGATGCGCAAGCTTGGGCGGATCAGTGCGCGTTCTCGCACCAGGTTCCTGCGGGGGAGGGCCAGAACCTGTTCGCGACATCGAAGCCGACCGCCACCGCCAGCGAGGCCGTGCATGACTGGATGACCGAAAAAGCAGGCTACACCTATGGCGCGGCCGGCGGCACCTGCGTCCCGGGCAAGATGTGCGGGCACTACACGCAAGTCATCTGGCAGGACACCACGGAAGTCGGCTGCGCAGTGAAGACCTGCGAGACCATGAAAGATGGCATCAGCCCCGGCACTATCCTGGTGTGCAACTACAGCCCAGCCGGCAATTTCATCGGCCGGCCGCCGTATCGCGCGCAGTGAGCACCTAGGCGCGCGAGGCCGCGTGTCCCTGCGCACCGGCCTGCGCCCTCGCCTCCCCGGGCAGCTCGACCATCGGACCGCTGCCGCTGTAGCGGTCCAGCGCCAGGTAGATCGCCGGCGTGATGTACAGCGTGATCACCTGCGAGAAGATCAGCCCGCCCACCACCGCCACGCCCAGCGGCTGGCGCAGTTCGGCACCGGCACCCAGGCCCAGTGCGAGCGGCAGCGCCCCCATCAATGCGGCCAGCGTGGTCATCAGGATCGGCCGGAAGCGCAACCGGCAGGCTTCGCGGATCGCATCGACCGGCTTCATGCCTTCGGTGCGCTGCGCGTCGAGCGCGAAGTCGATCAGCATGATCGCGTTCTTCTTCACGATGCCGATCAAAAGCAGGATGCCGATGGTCGCGATCAGCGTGAGGTCGAAGCCGAAGATCTTCAGCGACAGCAGCGCGCCCACCGCCGCCGACGGCAGCCCCGCCAGGATGGTCAGCGGGTGGATGTAGCTTTCGTACAGCACGCCCAGCAGCACGTAGATGACCAGCACCGCCAGCACCAGCAGCACCGCCTGGCTCGACTGCGAACTCTGGAACACCGCCGCATCGCCGCCGTAGGTGGTGATGATCGACTGCGGCATCTTCAACTCGTCCTTGAACTGGTCGATCTTCGCGGTCGCGTTGCCCAGCGGCACGTCGGGCGCGAGGTTGAACGACACCGTCACCGCCTGCAGCTGCCCCTGGTGGTTGACCGAGGTCGGCCCCACGGTGCGGTTGATGCTGGAGAAGGCCGACAGCGGCACCAGCCGGCCCGTGGTGCTGCGCACCGACAGGCGGGAGACGTCGTCCTCGAACTGCCGGTCGTTGTCGGCGGCCGAGAGGATCACCTGGTAGGTGTTGCTCGCCGCGTAGATGCTCCCGATCTGCCGGTCGCCGTAGGCGTTGTAGAGCGCGGTGCGCAGGTCGCCCACCGCCACGCCGAGCACGCCGGCCTTGTCGCGGTCGATCTCCAGCGTGGCCTGCAGACCGCGGTTCTGCGAGTCGCTGGTCACGTCGCGGAACGACGGGTCGGCGCGCATGCGCTCCATGAGCCGCGTGGCCCAGGGCACCATCTCGCCGGCGTTCACGCTCTGCAGCGTGTACTGGAAGCGCGCCTTGCTCTGCCGGCCGCCCAGGCGCAGGTTCTGCACCGGCTGCATGTAGACGGCAACGCCGGGAATCTCGCGAAAGCGCTGGCGCAGCGATTCGAGCACCTTGGCCATCTGCGGGCGTTCGCTGCGCGACTTGAGCACGGCGAAGAGGCGGCCCGAGTTCTGCGTGGCGGTCGGGCCGCCCACGCCGACGAAGGAGCTCACGTAATCCACGCTCGGGTCGGCCTTGAGCGCAGCGGCCACGCGGTCCTGCAGCACCTTCATGGCGGTGAAGGAAATGTCTTCGGCCGCTTCGGTCGTGATCTGGATCTGGCCGATGTCTTCCTCGGGGAAGAAGCCCTTGGGAATGGTGGCGAACAGCCAGCCGGTGATGACGAAGGTCAGGCCCGCGATCAGCAGCATCACCTTGCGGTGCACCAGCGTCCAGTCGAGCGAGCGCATGTAGCTGCCGTGCACCCAGCGGTAGCCGCGCTCGAAGGCGCGGCCGATGGCAGTGCCGGGCTCGGGATGCTCTTCTTCGTGATCGAGCGCGCCTTCTTCACGCGGCACGTGCTTGAGCAGCCGGCTCGCGAGCATCGGCACCAGCGTGAGCGACACGATCGCCGACACCAGCACCGCCAGCGCCACCACCACCGCGAACTCGTGGAACAGGAGGCCGATTACGCCCGGCATGAAGAAGATGGGGATGAACACGGCCACCAGCGAGATGGAGATCGACACGATGGTGAAGCCCACCTCGCGCGCGCCGCGCAGCGCCGCGGCGAAGGGCTCCATGCCCTTCTCGACGTAACGCATGATGTTTTCGAGCACCACGATGGCGTCGTCCACCACCAGCCCCACGGCCAGCGTGATGCCCAGGAGCGAGACGTTGTCCAGGCTATAGCCGAAGGCGTAGAGCAGCGCGACCGCGCCGATCAGCGAAATCGGAATGGTGGCGGCCGGAATCAGCGTGGCCACCAGCCGGTGCAGGAAGAGAAAGATCACCAGCACCACCAGCGCGATGGTGCCCAAGAGCGTGAGCTGCACGTCGTGCACCGCCTCGCGGATGGAGAGCGAGCGGTCGTTCACCATCTGGATCTCGACCGATTGCGGCAACTCCGCCTTGAAGCGCGGGATGAGTGCGCGCACCGCGTCCACCACCTGCACGGTGTTGGCATTGGGCTGGCGCTGCACGGCCAGCGAGATGGAATCCTGGCCGTTGAAGCTGCTGGCGGTCTTCACCGATTCGAAGCTGTCCTCGATGGTGGCCACCTCGTCCAGCCGCACCGGCGCGCCGTTGCGCTGGCCGATGATGAGCTTGGCGAAATCGGCCGCCTTCACGAGCTGGCGGTTGGCCTGGATGGTCAGCGTCTGGCGCGGGCCGTCGAGCACGCCGACCGGCGTGTTGGCATTGGCCGAATTCACCGCCTTGGCCAGTTCGTCCAGCGTGATGTTGCGCGCGTTGAGCAGGTCGGCGTTCGCCTTGATGCGCACCGCGAAGGCCTTGCGGCCGTACACGCCGACTTGCGCCACGCCGTCGATGGTCGAGAGCGTGGGGGAGATCAGGTTCTCGGCGTAGTCGTTGAGCTCGGCCGGGTTCATCGACGGCGAGATCAGCGCGATGAAGAGCACCGGCGCATCGGCCGGGTTCACCTTGCGGTACGAGGGCAGTTGCGTCAGCTCCTGCGGCAGCTGGCGCTGGGCGCGGAGGAGCGCGGCCTGCACGTCGACCGCGGCGGCGTCGATGTCGCGGCTGCTCACGAATTCGAGCGTGAGCGAGGTCACGCCCTGCGTGTTGACCGAGCTGATGGTCTGCAGGCCCGGGATGGTGGAGAACTGCTTTTCGAGCGGCAGCGCGACCGAACTCGCCATGGTGTCCGGACTGGCGCCGGGCAGCTGCGCGTTGACGTTGATGACCGGCGTGTTGTAGCTGGGCAGCGCCGCGACCGGGATGCTGAAGTACGCAAAGATGCCGATGACCACCACCGCGGCAGACAGCAGCACCGTCATCGCAGGACGACGGATGCAGAGCTCCGAGATGTTCATCGGATGACCTCCGCGCTTCGCGCTGCGGTGCGAGCTTGCCTGGGGCGGCCCGGCGCGGTGCTCATGCGCGTTCCCGCTGCGGCGGCTTGACGTCGGTGCCTTCGGACGAGGCAGCGCTACCCGGTGTCACGCCCGTGGTGCCGTTGGGGGCGGTGCCCGGCCCGCCGCCTTTCGCGTCGACGCGGACCTTGCCGCCCGGGCGCACGTTCTGGCTGCCCTCGATCACCACCTGCTCGCCGGGCTCGACGCCGCTCACGGCCACCTTGGTGCCGAAGGTGTGCAGCGTCTTCACCTTGCGGCGGGTGGCGGTCTTGGCCTGGTCGACCACGTAGAGCGAAGTGCCGTCGGACAGCATCATCAGCGCCGCGGCGGGCACCACCGTGACTCCGCTCAGCGTGCGCACGGTGATCCGCGTGCCGACGAACTGGCCCGGCCAGAGGCCCTGGTCGGCATTGGCGAACACGGCCTTGGCGCGCACGGTGCCGATCTGCGGATCGACCGTGTTGTCCACGAAGTCGAGCGAGCCGATGAGCGGGGTCTTGCGCCCGGTGACGAGGGCCTCGACCGGCGAGCGGCTGCGCGCGGCTTCCAGCAGGTCCTGCAGATTGCCTTCGGGCACCGGGAAGCTCACCGCGATCGGGTCCAGTTGCGTGACCGTGACCAGCGACAGCGTCGGCTGCACCAGCGTGCCCGGGTAGATGTTGACGGCGCCGATGCGACCGGCGATCGGCGCGCGAAGGGTTGCATAGCCCAGCGCCACCTGCGCCGACTGCACGGCGGCACGGTCGGCCGCCACGGCGGCGCGCTGCGCCTCGAGTTGCGACAGCGTGGCGTCGGCCGCGCTCTTGGCGATGAAGTTCTGCGCCACCAGGTCTTGGCTGCGCTTGTACTGGCGCTCCAGGTCGGCCATGGTGGCCTCGTCCTTCTGCTGCTGGGCGCGGGCGCGGGCCAGGTTGGCCTGGTCGTTGCGGTCGTCCAGCGAGAAGAGCAACTGGCCCGCCTTGACGAACTGGCCTTCCTTCACATGGACGGTGCTGACGGTGTTGGTGACCTGCGGGCGCAGGTCGACGCTGTTCAGGGACACCACGCTGCCGTTGACCTGCACCGTGACCGGCACGTCCTGCTTTTCGGCGGTGGCCAGGGTCACCAGGGCGGGTGCGCCGCCGCCGGCCGGGCCGCCGTTTCCGGCAGCCGCCGTCGTCTTCGCATTCTTTGTCCCGAGCTTGTCTGCGGACATGCTCCACCACCCGCCTGCGACGGCTACGATCAACACACCCGCAAGGGCAATGGCAGCATTTTTCTTCATGGGTTCTTGTGCACTTTGGGCTGACACTGGCTATTGAATCAGCGCCCGACTCACGGCGTTCATGGTTCCCGTAAAGAAATGTAAAGCAGGTCAACCGAAAAGCCCGCGCTCAACCTGCTGTGGCCGGCGCGAAGGGGGCCAAGCCCCTCGTTAAAATCGCCGCTCCACAGCCTCTGGATATACCCCATGAACCGCTGCAAGAAAACCACGAATGCCCTCACTTTCACCGCGCTTTGCACCCTCGCCGCAAGCGCCGGACTCTTCTCCCTGCAGGCCAGCGCCCAGGACGAGGTTCCCCGCCCCCAGACCCAGAACGAATCGCTCAACGGCGGGCGCAACTTCCCCATCGGCACGCTGCGCGGCAAGTTCATGGTGACCAATGCGCCCGACGTCGAGCTGGACGGCAACGCCGACCGCCTGGGCGCCGGCGCCCGCATCCGCAGCCCGCAGAACATGCTGGTGATGCCCGGCGCGATCATTGGCCAGAAGTACCTGGTGAACTACACGCGCGATGCGGCCGGCCTGCTGCGCGAGATCTGGATCCTCACGCCCGAGGAAGCCGTGGCCAGCCGGGAGTCGCTGAACAAGCCGCTGCTGAACATCTGGCCGTTCGCCACGAACGACACCCTCAATACGCAGTAACCGCTGCAAGCAAGAAAGAAAGGCGGCGCAGGCCTTCCGCGCCCGCCGCGCCCTCCATCCCCGGAGGGCATCGAGAGAGCACCCCATGAAAAAAGTATTCATCAAGACCTTCGGCTGCCAGATGAACGAGTACGACTCGGACAAGATGGCCGACGTGCTGCACGCCGCGCAGGGCTACGAGCCGACGCAGAACGTGGACGAGGCCGACCTCATCCTGTTCAACACCTGCTCGGTGCGCGAGAAGGCCCAGGAAAAGGTGTTCTCCGACCTCGGCCGCGTGAAGCACCTGAAGGCCAAGGGCGTGAAGATCGGCGTGGGCGGCTGCGTGGCGAGCCAGGAAGGCGCGGCCATCATCGCGCGCGCGCCCTACGTCGACATCGTGTTCGGCCCGCAGACGCTGCACCGCCTGCCCGAGATGCTCAACGACCGCGAGCGCCTGAACCGCCCGCAGGTGGACATCAGCTTCCCCGAGATCGAGAAGTTCGACCACCTGCCGCCCGCACGCGTGGAAGGCGCCACCGCCTTCGTGTCGATCATGGAAGGCTGCTCCAAGTACTGCAGCTACTGCGTGGTGCCCTACACCCGCGGCGAGGAAGTGAACCGTCCGCTCGATGACGTGCTGGTCGAAATCGCCGGCCTCGCGGACCAGGGCGTGCGCGAGATCACGCTGCTGGGCCAGAACGTGAACGCCTACCGCGGCCGCATGGGCGACACCGCGGAGATCGCCGATTTCGCGCTGCTCATCGAGTACGTTGCCGAGATCCCCGGCATCGAGCGCATCCGCTACACCACCAGCCACCCGAACGAGTTCACGCCGCGGCTCATCGAGGCCTATGCCAAGGTGCCGCAACTGGTGAGCCACCTGCATCTTCCGGTGCAGCACGGCAGTGACCGCATCCTGATGGCCATGAAGCGCGGCTACACCGCCATGGAATACAAGAGCACGGTGCGCAAGCTCCGCGCCATCCGCCCCGACCTGGCCCTCTCCAGCGACTTCATCGTCGGCTTCCCCGGCGAGACCGACGAAGACTTCGCCCGGATGATGAAGCTCATCGACGACTGCCAGTTCGACAACAGCTTCAGCTTCATCTTCAGCCCGCGCCCCGGCACGCCGGCCGCGGCGCTCAAGGACGACACGCCGCACGAAGTGAAGCTCGCGCGCCTGCAGACGCTGCAGCGCGTGATCGACGGCAACGTGCGCCGCTTCGGCGACGCGCTCGTGGGCAGCACGCAGCGCGTGCTGGTCGAAGGCGCTTCCCGCAAGGACGCCAACGAGCTGATGGGCCGCACCGCCTGCAACCGCGTCGTCAATTTCGAAGGCGATGCGCGCCTGGTCGGCCAGATGGCCGACCTGCGCATCACGCGCTCGCTGGCCTACACGCTGCGCGGCGAAGTGCCGACCAGCGAATCGTCGATGGCATCGTCCGCCGCCGCGCTCGCCCACTGATGGCGAAGCGACCTTCGACCCGGGGCTCGTTCCAGCAGCTCCTGCTGTTTGCCTTCTTGCTGATCACCGCGCTGCTGGTGGGCGTGGCGCTGCGCTCGGTGTTCCAGTACGACGCCCTCATGACCCAGAGCCGCGACGCCGCGGCGCGCGCGCTGCGGCTTTCGGGCGCGTCCCAGTCGCTGGCCGAACGCAGCGCGGCCATGGAACGCGCCGGGCGCCAGTCGCTGGTGCTCAACGACGCGGTGCTGCGCCGCCGCTTCGACGAGGCCGCGCGCGAATCGCACCAGGTGCTCGAGCGGCTCGAGAAGAACGGTCTCATGCCCGCCAGCATCGAGATGTGGCGCGCGCAGCTGGGCGTGATCGAGGGCCTCATGAGCGGCAGCGCCGACAGCGCCCTCACGCGCGAGAGCAACATGGCCATGCAGTTCCGCGAGCTCGACACGCTCAACACCAACCTCGCGCAACAGGCCCAGTTCCTCATCGAGACACAGAACGACGCGCTCGCCAAGCGCATAGAGAACGCACGCCGCCGGCTGATGCGCGAAGTGGTGGCCTCCAGCGTGCTGGCCGTGGTGCTGGCGCTGGCTTTCGGCATCTGGCTCGCGCGCCCGTTCAAGCGCATGGAGCACGCCATCGTCGGCCTGGGGCAAAACCGCCTGGACGAACCCATCGACATCCGCGGCCCGGCCGACGTGCGGCGCGTGTCGCAGCAGCTCGAATGGCTGCGGCTGCGCCTCACCGAGCTGGACGCCGACAAGGCGCGGTTCCTGCGGCACGTGTCGCACGAACTCAAGACGCCGCTGGCCGCACTGCGCGAAGGCGTCTCGCTGCTCGAAGACGGCGTGACGGGCCCGCTGAACCCGGCGCAGCTCGAAGTCGCGCAGATCCTGAACCAGAACACCGTCTCGCTGCAGGGGCAGATCGAGGCGCTGCTGCGCTTCAATGCCGCTGCGTTCGAGGCGCGCGAACTGCGCCGCGAGCGCACCGAGCTGCTGCCGCTCATCGAGGAGCAGATCGAGGCCCAGCGCCTGCAATGGCAATCGCACGGGCTGCGGGTGCGCGCCGAGGGCGAGCCGCTCGCGCTCACCGTCGACCGCACCAAGCTGGGCACCGCCATCGCCAACCTGCTGTCCAACGCGATCCGCTTTTCGGTAACCGGCGGTGTCATCACGCTCGCGGTGTCCGGCACGCCGGAGGCGGTGCACATCGACGTGAACGACGCCGGGCCGGGCATTGCCGAGGGCGATCGCGACCGGATCTTCGAGCCCTTCTTCCGCGGCGAGCGCCAGCCCGAGCACACGGTCAAAGGCACCGGCATCGGACTTTCCATCGTGCAGGAGTACATTGCAGCCCACGGGGGCCGCATCACGCTGCAGCCTGGCGGGCCCGGTGCACGTTTTCGCATCGAGTTGCCGCGCACGGCCTGACCCTCTTGCCGGCACGCCCCATCTGAATCACCGCTTCGCGCCCCTTTTTCGACCCATGTCTTTTTCGTTCGTCCGCAGTCCCATCCTCGCCGGGGCGTTGGCCTTGCCTTTCGCCCTGTTGCTGACCGCCTGCGCCACGCAGCCCAAGCCGCCCGCCGAGGCCGATGCACTGCCCCCGCCTGCCGTCGTGCCGCGCGTCATGCCGGTCGAGGCCGAGCCCCGCGCGCCCGCCACGCAGCCGGCATCGCTCTTCACGCTGATGACCCAGGGGCCGCAAGCGGCCATGCTGTCGTACGCCGACAAGGTGCGGCCACTCGGCGGCGGCGAGCTGAATGCCGAAATCGCCCGCATCGGCGACCCCGGCGACTCGCCCTCCACGCAGATGCAGCTGGCGATCCTGCTGTCGCAGACCCGCGTGCCGGCCGACCTGGCACGCGCCCTCGGCCTGCTGCAGCGCGTGATCGCCAACCCGTCGCCCGAGGCGCAGCCCCTGCACCCGCTTGCACGCGCGCTGGCGGCCCGCTATGTGGAGCAGCGCCGCGTCGAGGACGACCGCGACAAGCAGGTGCAGCAGCTGCGCGACAGCCAGCGCCGCATCGACCAGCTCAACGACCGCATCGAAGCGCTGCGCGCCATCGAACGCAGCTTCGCGCGGCCCGCGAGCACCCCGGCCCCGGCAGGAGCGCCTGCACCGGCGACCAACGGAACCAAGACAAGCCCATGAGTACATCCGGCGCCCGCCTCCTCGTGGTCGACGACGATCCGGACATGCTGCGCCTGATCTCGATGCGGCTCGTGTCGGCGGGCTACCAGGTCACGGCCGTGACCTCGGCCGAAACGGCACTCACCCAGTTGGAGATCGAACACCCGCAGCTGGTGCTGAGCGACGTGCGCCTGCCCGGGCGCGACGGCCTCGCGCTCTTCGACGAGATCAGGAAGCGCCATCCCTCGCTGCCGGTGATCCTGCTCACCGCCCACGGCACCATTCCCGATGCGGTCGAGGCCACGGCACGCGGCGTGTTCACCTACCTCACCAAGCCCTACGACGCCCGCGAGCTGCTCGACAAGATCGGGCAGGCGTTGGCGCTGGGCGCGCCCGCCAGCACGCCGGCCAAGAGCGGCGACGAAAGCTGGCGCTCCGAAATCGTGAGCCGCAGCAACCGCATGGCCGAGCTGCTCGCCGAGGCGCGCATGGTCGCCAAGTCGGACGCCTCCGTGCTGCTGCGCGGCGACAGCGGCGCCGGCAAGGAGTTGCTGGCACGCGCCATCCACAAGGCCAGCGCGCGCGCCGACAAGCCCTTCGTGGCGGTCAATTGCGGCGCCATTCCCGAGGCGCTGCTCGAGTCGGAACTGTTCGGCCACATGAAGGGGGCCTTCACCGACGCCCACGCGAATCACAAGGGCCTGTTCCAGCAGGCCGACGGCGGCACGCTGCTGCTGGACGAAATCGGGGACATGCCGCCCGCCCTGCAAGTGAAGCTGCTGCGCGTGCTGCAGGAGCGTGCCGTGCGGCCGCTGGGCGCGAGCCAGTCGATCGAGGTCGACGTGCGCATCGTCTCGGCCACCCACCGCGACCTGGACGCCGCGATGGAGGCGGGCCAGTTCCGCGAAGACCTCTATTACCGCCTGAATGTGGTGACGCTCACGCTGCCGCCGCTGTCGGCGCGACGCGAAGACATTCCGCTTTTGGCCAATCACTTCCTGCAGCGCCTGTCGACCAAGTACGGCAAGCGGCTCTCCGGCTTCGCACCCGAGGCGTTGAAGGCGCTGACCACCGCCGCTTGGCCGGGCAACGTGCGCCAGCTGTTCAACGTGGTCGAGCAGGTGTGCGCGCTGTCCAGCTCGCCGCTGATCCCCTTGGCGCTGGTGCAGCGCGCCTTGCGCGTGCCGACGGTCGAGGTCCAGACCTACGCCGATGCCAAGCAGCGCTTCGAGCGCGATTACCTCGTCGGCCTGCTCAAGCTGACCGACGGCAACGTGGCCGACGCGGCCCGCCTGGCCGACCGCAACCGCACCGAGTTCTACCGTCTGCTGCAGAAGCACGAGCTCACGCCGGGGCACTTCAAGGCCGATGCTGTCGCTCCGGGCCCCGACCCTGTCGCCGAGTAGCGACGCCCCTAAGTCGTTGATTTAAAAGGCCATATCCCACCAGCCGCGCTGGCTTGTCGGGATTCGGCGACAAAAACAGGGGTTTGGAGGCCCGCCGGCAGGCCTCCCCGCTGAAAACGGCATCCAGATCGCTCCAAGTCGTTGATCTGAAAGCGTTTTTCGATGCTGGCACAGGGTTTGCCCCTGTACTGGCATGACAGCACTCACCAGCCCATCTTTCGTACTGCGTCAGCAGCGCGACGGCCTGCGTCAAAAGCAGTTTTCCCTCTCGCGGCCCCGTGCCGCGGGTTATTCGCTCGCCGCACTCGCCAGCGCAGGCGGCGCCGAACCGGATTGCGTCATCAAGCGCTTTCCTGCCATTGGCGACACCCCTTCCCTCGACAAGCAACGTTGGTAAATCACATGAAGCCCACTGACTTCTCCCAACTGAACGTGCTGACCGAAGCCGATTTTTCGCACCGCAGCCCGGTCCGCGAAGAACGCCATCCCAACTCGGTCACCGCACCGCCCGTCAACCGCGGCTCCATGACGCCCCGCCCCTGGCGCGGTTTCTGGAACAGCATCGGCACCGCGCTCCTGGTCAAGCTCGGCGCAGGCCGTGCAGCCGAAGACACGCGCGCTGAATCTGCCGAATCCGCACAGCAGGTCAAGCAGCCGTGGCAGCGCGCCGCGGCCCGCCGCCGCAACGCCTTCATGCTGCTCACCGTGCTGAGCACCGTGATCGCCTCCACGCTGTTCGCCGGCGTGCAACCCGACTACGACAACGTCTGGCTCGAATACGGCCAGATCGGCCTGTACGGTCTGCTCTCGGGCTGGGTCGTGACCGGTTTCGTGACCGCCCTCATGGGCTTCTACGTTTCGGTGCGCGGCGACAAGCACGCGCTGTCGGCCAAGCAGGTCGCCAACCACCCGATGAACCCCGAGGCACGCACCGCGATCATCATGCCGATCTGCAACGAAGACGTTGCCACGGTGTTCGCGGGCCTGCGCGCCACCTGCGAATCGGTCGCCTCCACCGGCCACGCCAGGCAGTTCGACGTGTTCGTGCTGTCCGACAGCTACAACCCCGAGACCGCCGCCGCCGAGCGCGCCGCCTGGGAAGACCTGCGCGCCGCCCTGGCCGACAGCCCGAACCAGCCGCAAGTGGAGGTGTACTACCGCCTGCGCACCCGCCGCACCCACCGCAAGGCCGGCAACGTGGCCGACTTCTGCCGCCGCTGGGGCAAGGACTACCGCTACATGGTCGTGCTCGACGCCGACTCCGTGATGAGCGGCGACTGCCTGACCTCGATGGTCAAGCTGATGGAAGCCAACCCCACCGCCGGCATCATCCAGACGGCGACGCAGGCCATCGGCCACGTCACGCTGCATGCCCGCGCACAGCAATTCGCTTCCCGCGTGACGGGCCGCCTGTTCACGCTGGGCATGCAGTTCTGGCAACTGGGCGAATCGCACTACTGGGGCCACAACGCGATCATCCGTGTCGAACCCTTCATGAAGCATTGCGCGCTGGCCCCGATCAAGGGCACCGGCGGCATGTCGGGCGGCATCATGTCGCACGACTTCGTGGAAGCCGCGCTGATGCGCCGTGCCGGCTACAACGTGTGGCTGGTGTCCGACCTGGTCGGCAGCTACGAGCAGCAGCCGCCGGACCTCTTGGCCGAACTGCAGCGCGACCGCCGCTGGTGCCAGGGCAACCTGCAGAACGCCCGCCTGATGGCCGAGCCCGGCATCCACCCAGTGCACCGCGCCATGTTCGTGACCGGCACCATGGCCTATGTTTCCGCACCGCTGTGGCTGGCCTTCCTGACGCTGGGCACGGCCCTGTGGCTCAGCGGTTCCAGCCTCGTATCGAACTGGAGCGTGCTGCCCGCCGAACTGGCCGGCCTCTGGGTCTGGACCCTGTGCCTGTTGTTCCTGCCGCGCGTGCTGGGCATCGCTGCCGTGCTGATGCGCGGCGAGCAACGCCAGTACGGCGGTACCTGGGGCTTGGTGAAGAGCTCGGTGATGGAAAGCGCCCTGGCCATCGTGCAGGCGCCAGTCCGCATGCTGGCCCACTCGCTGTTCGTGCTGGTCGCCCTTACCGGCATCAAGCTCGACTGGAAGTCGCCCCCGCGCGAAGCCAACGCCGTGCCCTGGAAGATCGCTGCCACGCAACTGGCGCCCATGACGCTGGTGATCGGCCTGCTGGCCGTCGGCGTCGCGATGATCGACCCGAGCGCGCTGATCTGGCTCATGCCTGTCGGCCTGCCGCTGCTGCTGGCGATTCCGCTGACCGTGCTGACCAGCCAGATCGCGCTGGGCACCACGCTGCGCGACCGCGGCTTCCTGCTGATTCCCGAGGAATCGCGTTCGCCGGCCGTGCTGCGCCGCGCCTGGATGCATGCGCTGCGCCTGGCGCGCCCCGCGTTGGCTGCAGCCTGAAATGGCTTGATGCGCTGAGGACTCAGTCGGCCATCTGGCCGTCCAAAGCGAAATGCCCCGCCGAGCGGGGCATTTTTCATTGGATCAACGAATAACTGCCGGCACCGATCGCGCTGTACGAGACGGCTTTGGAAGCGCAGGCTCGATGAAAGCGAAGCAGCCCGCCGAGGAATCCTCGGCGGGCTTCTTTTTTCCGTCTATGTATGTACGAAGCTCAGAACGGCAGCTTCGGACCGCCAGGCCCACCCATGCCGCCCATGCCCTTCATGCCGCCCATCTTCTTCATCATCTTCATGAGGCCGCCGCCCTTCATCTTCTTCATCATTCCCTGCATCTGCTCGAACTCGTTGAGGAGGCGGTTCACTTCCTGAACCTGTACGCCGGCGCCGGCCGCGATGCGGCGCTTGCGCGTGGCCTTCAGCAGCTCGGGCTTGCGGCGCTCCAGCGGAGTCATGCTCTGGATGATCCCTTCCTTGCGGCGGATGTCGCGCTCGGCGCGCGTCATGTCGGCCTCGCTCGCCTTGGCGGCCATCTGCGTGGGCAGCTTGTCCATGAGGCTGGAGAGCCCACCCATCTGCTTCATCTGCTGCAGCTGGCCGAGGAAGTCGTTCAGGTCGAAGCCCGCACCGCTCTTGACCTTGGCCGCGAGCTTCTGCGCCGCCGCCACGTCGACGCCGGCCGTGACCTGCTCGACCAGCGCGACGATGTCGCCCATGCCCAGGATGCGGCCCGCATGGCGTTCGGCATCGAACACCTCCAGGCCATCGATCTTTTCGCTGGTGCCCGCGAACTTGATCGGCACGCCCGTCACCTGCCGCACCGACAGCGCCGCGCCGCCGCGCGAGTCGCCGTCGGTCTTGGTCAGGATGATGCCGGTGAGGGGCAGCGCCTCCTTGAAGGCCTTGGCGGTGTTGATCGCGTCCTGGCCCTGCATGGCATCGACCACGAACAGGGTTTCGACCGGATCGAGCGCCGCATGCAGCTGCTTGATTTCGGTCATCAGCACTTCATCGATGGCGAGGCGGCCGGCCGTGTCGACCAGCAGCACGTCGAAGTAGTGGCGCTTGGCGTGATCGAGCGCGGCGCGCGCGATGTCCAGCGGCTTCTGGTCGGGCGTGCTCGGGAACCACTCGGCGCCGGCCTGCTTCGTTACGGTCTTGAGCTGCTCGATGGCGGCCGGGCGGTACACGTCGCCCGACACCGTGAGCACCTTCTTCTTGCGCTTCTCGATCAGGTGCTTGGCCAGCTTGGCGGTGGTGGTGGTCTTGCCGGCGCCCTGCAGGCCGGCCATCAGGATCACCGCGGGCGGTTGCGCCGCGAGGTTGATGTCGGAAATGCCCTCGCCCATGGTGGCGGCGAGCTCGCGGTTCACGATGCCGACCAGCGCCTGGCCCGGCTTGAGCGAGCCCAGCACTTCCTGGCCGAGCGACTTTTCCTTCACCCGGGCGACGAAATCGCGCACCACGGGCAGCGCCACGTCGGCCTCCAGCAGCGCCATGCGCACCTCGCGCAGCATGTCCTGCACGTTGCTTTCGGTGATGCGGGCCTGGCCGCTCATCGTCTTGACGAGGCGGGAGAACTTTTCTGTAAGGGCGGTGGCCATGAAGAAGGAGCCTTGCTGCCCGCCGCGGCGGGTCATTGGAAAGTCGTGAACCTGAGATCGGCTGCCTACTGCCCCTTCGGGAAACACCGAGGAACCGGCTTTGCCGAGCCTCTGGTGTTGCCCCCGGTGAGGGGGTTGGCGCTGCGACACGAAGTGCGCAAGCCTGGGGGAGATAAACTCCTCCGATGATTTTAGCGATCCCCTCCCCACTCGGCGTGGCGCTGGGCATCGCCACTGCGGCGGCCTACGGTTTTGCCGCCGCTGCGGGTGCCAGGCTCAGCCGTCAGACCACCCAATGGGCCCTCGGAATTGCATGGCTTCTGCATGCGGCCGTGCTGGCGCACGGACTGATCGGCAGCGAACCGCGCTTCGGCTTTGCCCCTGCCCTGTCGGTCACGGCCTGGCTGGTGCTCACCGTCTATGCGATCGAAAGCCGCTTGTATCCCCAGCTGAAGGTGCGGCGGGCGCTCGCCTGGCTGGGGGCGGCGGCGGTGCTTCTCGCCATTCTTTTTCCCGGTACGCCGCTGCACGTCACCGCCTCGCCGTGGCTGCCCCTGCACCTTGCATTGGGCATCGCCTCCTATGGCCTCTTCGGCGCGGCCGTGGTCCATGCCTGGCTGATCACGCGTGCCGAAAAACAGATTCGCCTGACGACCGGCGCCGCTCCGGAAGGCGGCGTACCGCTCCTCACCCTGGAGCGCCTCACCTTCCGCTTCGTGACCGCGGGCTTCGTGCTGCTGTCGGCCACGCTGCTGGCCGGCCTGCTGTTCACCGAGCAGCTGTACGGCGCCGCGGGCCGCGCCTGGAAGTGGGACCACAAGACGACGTTCTCCGTCCTCGCCTGGTTCACCTTCGCGGTTCTCCTGATCGGCCGCGCGCGCTTCGGCTGGCGCGGCCGCACCGCCCGCCGCGTGCTGTACGCCGGCTCCGCCCTGTTGCTGCTGGCCTATGTGGGTTCCCGCTTCGTGCTCGAAGTGGTGCTGGCGCGTCCTCCCGTATGAAATACCTCCTCGTCCTCGCCGTGCTCTGGATCGCCATCTGGCTCTGGCGCAAGAACCGGCGCGAAGAAATGCGCGATGCCCAGCGCGAGCGCATGGCCAAGGCGCAGCAGCGCCCGGCCGCGCCGGCGGCGGTCGCGGCGCCGCAGGCCATGGTGCGCTGCGCCCATTGCGGCCTGCACCTGCCCGCGAGCGACGCCATCGCCGGCCCCGACGACGCGGTCTATTGCAGCGCCGCGCACCGTCAGGCCGCCGTCGCGGCGCGCGGCTGAACACGCCCCCTGCTCCATGAGCACCCCCCTCTGGTCGCGCGGCGAGCCGGTCACCGACTGGGACGTGCTCGAGCAAGGCGGCAGCGAGAGCACCGCGCTCTTGCGCCTGTGGCGCGGCTTCATGGCCGCGCGCTGCTTCGTCGCGCTGGTGCTGGTGGTGCTGCAGGGCGTGGCCTTCGCGCTCGGGCAGACGATGCAGGCGGCGGCCATCGCCATCTCGGCCGGCTACCTGGTGGCCACCTGGCTGGAGATGCGCTATGCGCACTTCGAACCACCGATCCGCGGCTTCTCGACGCTGTGGCTCGTGACCATCGGCGTCGACCTGGCCACCTTCACCGCGCTGCAGGTGCTGCAGGGCGGCAACGTCAACTACACGCCGCTGTTCGCGCTGCCGGTGCTCATGAGCGCGGTGCTCGGCACGGTGATCGTGAGCCTGGGCACCACGGCCACCGTCACCTTGCTGCTGCTGGCGGATGCGGGATGGCACTGGCTGCAGCAGCCGGGCGACGCCTCGGCGCGCTTCGTGCAGGCGGCGCTCACCGGCACCGGCCTCTTCGTGGTGGCCCTGCTCGCGCACGAGCTGGCGCGCCGCCTCGCGCGCGAAGAAGTGGTGGCGCAGCGCAACCGCAGCAGCGCGCAGATGCAGGCCGAGGTCAACGACCTGGTGATCGAGACGCTCGCCGAAGGCGTGCTGGTGATCGACGCCGAAGGCATGGTGCACGCGGCCAATCCGGCGGCGGACGCGATCCTCGGCCAGGGCCTGGCGAAACTCCCGCTGCCGTTCGCGCTGCACGCGCAGCCCGCCTGGCACGCGCTGGCCGCGCTCTCGCGCCAGACCTTCGCGCGGCGGGCGCCGCAGTCCGAAGAGATTCCCGTCGCACAGGCTCGCGGCGCGGCGCGCGAAGTGCGCGTGCGCACCCGGCTCACGCCCACCAGCGACAAGCGCGCCGACAGCCTCTGCGTGATGTTCCTGCAGGACCTGCGCGAACTCGAGGCCCGCATCCGTACCGAAAAGCTGGCCGCGATGGGCCGCATGTCCGCCGCCGTGGCACACGAAATCCGCAATCCGCTGGCGGCCATCGCGCAGGCCAGCGCCCTGCTCAGCGAAGACCTGACCGACCCCGCGCACCGCAAGCTCACCGACATGGTCCAGCACAACGCGCAGCGCCTGGCCCGCATCGTGGACGACGTACTCGACGTCTCCCGCGCACGCCAGCAGCGCGTGCTCTCGCTCGGCGAACAGGTGGTGCTCGACCCCGCGGTGCAGGTGCTGGCCGAGGAATGGGTGCGGCAGACGCAGCGCAAGGGCGTGCGCATCGCGCTCGATGCGCCCGGCATCGACGTGCGCTTCGACGCCGAGCACCTGCGCCGCCTCCTGGTGAACCTGCTGGACAACGCATCGCGCTATGCGGGCAAGGGCGAGGGCGCGATCCAGGTCATCACCACGCTGCAGCGCGCGGGCACCAACCGCCCGGCGCTGCAGGTGTGGAGCGACGGCGCACCGCTGGAGCCGGCGGTGCAGCGCCACCTGTTCGAGCCCTTCTTCTCGTCCGAGAGCCGCTCCAGCGGCCTGGGGCTGTTCCTCTGCCGCGAGCTGTGCCGGCGACATGGCGCCACCATCGGCTACGAGCGGCGGGCGCTCGCGGCGGGCGGCCCCGAGGGCAACGAATTCTTCGTCAGCTTCGCCGCCAGCGAGAACCGGCTGACACAATAGCGTCGTGAGCACCCCACTGTCTTCCGCCCCGCGTCCCGCGCAGATCCTTGTCATCGACGACGAGCCCGACCTGCGCACGCTGTATGAGCTGACGCTGCTGCGCGAGGGCTATCACGTCGAAGCCGCGGGCAGCGTGTCCGAGGCCTGGCAGCACCTGGAGGCCGGGCGCTTCGATGCGGTGATCACCGACATGCGGCTGCCCGACGGACAGGGCATGGAGATCATCCACCGCATCCAGAAGAACCAGCGCAGCGAGCGCTGCGTGGTGATGACGGCCTACGGCTCGGCGGAAAACGCAGTCGAGGCGCTCAAGGCGGGCGCGTTCGACTACCTCACGAAGCCGGTCGACCTGAAGCAGTTCCGTGCCGTGGTCGCTTCCGCGGTGCAGGCCACGCGGGCGCCCGTCGTGCAGGTCAAGCCGGAGAAGGCTGCCGCCGCCAGCACCAGCGGGCGCGCCGAGGCCGCTTCGGGCACTGGCAGCAGCGGCGTTGCAGCGCTCGATCGCCTGGTGGGCGATTCGGACCCGATGCGCCTGGTCAAGTCGCGCATCGCCAAGGTGGCGCGCGGCATGGCGCCGGTGCTGGTGCGCGGCGAGTCGGGCACCGGCAAGGAACTGGTGGCGCGCGCGGTGCACGCCTGCAGCCAGCGCAGCGACGGCCCGTTCGTCGCTGTCAACTGCGGCGCGATTCCCGAGAACCTGCTCGAGGCCGAATTCTTCGGCGCGAAGAAGGGCTCGTACACCGGCTCCTCGCAGGACCGCGACGGCTACTTCCAGGCCGCGCGCAGTGGCACGCTGTTCCTGGACGAAATCGGCGACCTGCCGCTGGCCATGCAATCCAAACTCCTGCGCGCGATCCAGGAGCGCAGCGTGCGCTCCATCGGCTCGACGCAGGAAGAAGCGGTCGACGTGCGCATCGTGAGCGCCACCCACAAGGACCTGCACGCCGAAGTGCAGGCCGGCCGATTCCGGCAAGACCTTTTCTACCGCCTCAACGTGATCGAGATCGCGGTGCCCGCGCTGCGCGACCGCCGCGAAGACCTGCCCGCGCTGTGCGCCGCGCTGCTCGCACGCATCGCGCAGGACGGCGGGCTGCCGGTGCCGCACCTGTCGGCCGAACTGCTGCGCCGCCTGGCGCTGCACCCGCTCGAGGGCAACGTGCGCGAGCTCGAGAATCTGCTGCACCGCGCGGTCGCACTCAACGACGGCGACGAACTGCACCTGGACCTGATGGGCGGCAACGTCGCGACGACGATGGCGGCTGCCGATGTGGCATCGGTCACGCCCTCGCAACTCGCGCCTCGCAGCGACGCACCGGCATCGGCCACCGAACCCAAGCCGGCACCGGTGGCCGAATTCAAGCCCACCCCGCCGCCCCTGCCGTCCGACCTGCAGGCCTACCTCGACCAGCAGGAGCGCGAGATCCTCGTGCGCGCGCTGCACGAGAGCGGCTTCAACCGCACCGCGGCCGCCGCGCGACTGGGCATGAGCCTGCGCCAGATCCGCTACCGCATCGCGCGGCTGGGCATCACCACGCCCAACGGCGACGATGGCGCCAGCAGCCATGCCGACGACTGAAGCCCTCCCGCACGACACGCCGCACGCCGACGACGGGCTCTGGCGGGCCGGCTGGTACCGCTTCGCGAAAGCCCTGCCCTCGCCGAACTTCGGCCCGCGCCCCGCCGGCGCGCAGACCGACCTGATCGTGCTGCACTCGATCAGCCTGCCACCCGGCGAATACGGCGGCGATGCGGTGCAGCGGCTCTTCACCAACCAACTCGACTGGGATGCGCACCCCTACTTCCAGTCGATCCGCGGCATCGAGGTGTCCTCGCATTTCTACGTGCGCCGCAATGGAGACCTTTGGCAATTCGTGAGCTGCGACGAACGCGCGTGGCATGCGGGCGTGTCGTCGTGGCGCGGCCGCGGCAACTGCAACGACGACTCGATCGGCATCGAGCTCGAGGGCC
>NZ_FOXJ01000009.1 GCF_900115685.1 Variovorax sp. 770b2
ACCTTCACGCAGATCGCCTTCCTGGTCGACTGCTGGCAGGGCAAGGTGCACGAGCGCAGCTTCATCCACTACCTGCTGTTCGTGACCTACTTCCCGCACCTGATCGCGGGCCCCGTGCTGCATCACGCGCAGATGATGCCGCAGTTCGCGAATCCGGCGACCTACCGCGCCGACGGCAACAAGATCGCGCTCGGCTTGGCCATGTTCACCTTCGGTCTGGCCAAAAAGTTGCTGATCGCCGACCCATTGGGGCAATACGCCGACCTCCTCTTCAACGGCGTGCACAACGGCGTGCAGCCCACGCTATACACATCCTGGTTCGGCGTGCTTGCCTACACCTTGCAGATCTACTTTGACTTCTCGGGCTACTCCGACATGGCAGTCGGTCTCTCCTTGTGCCTGGGCGTCCGGCTGCCGCTGAACTTCAACTCGCCCTACAAGTCGACCAGCATCATCGAATTCTGGCGCCGTTGGCACATCTCGCTGTCCGGCTTCCTGCGCGACTACCTGTACGTGCCGCTAGGTGGCAATCGCAAGGGCCTTGCTCGGCGCTACCTGAACTTGTTTCTCACGATGCTGCTGGGCGGCCTGTGGCACGGCGCCAACTGGACCTTCGTGATCTGGGGCGCCCTGCATGGCACCTTCCTGATGATCAACCACATCTGGAATGCCAGGTTCCGCCGCGACGGCAAGACGCGCAGCCGCCTCACGCGCCTGCTGGGCTGGCTGCTGACCATTCTGTGCGTGATGGTCGCCTGGGTAGTGTTCCGCGCCGAGAGCATGCATGCCGCCACGGACATCTACAAGGGCATGCTCGGCCTGCACGGCGCGCCCGGCCGCGCCTTCCACGAGTTCCTCACGCTGCCTTACCGCAAGCCCGAGTTTTTCCAGACCATGCTGGTCGCCCTCCTGATCTGCTTCACGCTGCCGCCCACGATCGCGCTGCAGCGCTGGGTGCCTCAGGTCCAGTCATTGGCTGGCCGGCCAGTGCTCAGCAAGCTCCTCACCGCAGCGATGGCGCCGGCAACCGTCATCCTGCTCGGCGTTTGCGTGTCCAAGCTAGGCACCTACAGCCCGTTCCTCTATTTTCAGTTCTGACATGACGCCTGTAAAAGTCTGGCTACTGACCTTCCTAAGCGGCTTCTTCGTGATCGTCGCACTGCTGATCCTCACGCTCACGACCCCTATTCCCTACGGCGATCTGACCCGCCTCGGCTTGATCTCCGACAGCGAATTTGGCTGGACCCGCGAGCCCCCTCATGTTCCTCCCGAATTGCTGCGCGCCGCGCCTGTAGCCCAAGCCGACGTCCTCGTGATTGGCGACAGCTTTTCCAGCACCGGTCGCTGGCAGTCGGTGCTGACCAGGGGCGGCTACCGCGTGACCACGGTCTTGTGGGGCCAGGTCAACGAATCACTGTGCGACGACTTCGGCGACTGGCTGGCGCGCAACGGCTTCAAGGGCAAGCTGGTGATCATCGAAAGCGTCGAGCGCATCCTCAATGCGCGGGTCGCGCAAATGCGCAGTTGCAGGCAAATGAAAAAGCCGTTCGAATCTCGCGTCGAGCCCTTTGCCACGCCGGCCGAAAACGTTCCCGGCTTCGCGCTCAACTGGGACGCCAAGATCACTTCAGGCTGGTATACCGTGCGCAATACCCGCAGGGCGAAGGCGACGGCGGCTGACACGACCTCCGGCTACGCGACCAAGGCCCGCAGCGTAGTCAACGGCTGCGAGATGTTCAGCCACCGCCTGTGCACCAAGGCGCTGTTCTTCAGCGAGGACGACAGCAACGGCGAACTCCCGGCGGAGAACATCGCCACCATGCAGGCCTTCACCAAGGCGCAATCCTCGATCCCAATCCTGTGGATGGTGATCCCGAACAAGACCACCACCTACATCGATCTCGACCATTCCAAGGCCTTCGTCGAAGTCTTCAAAGCTTCCGGCCTGGGCCCCGACCTTTTCAGCTTCGCCCAGGAAAAGAAGACGCAGATCCGCGACTTCTACTTCCCAAATGACACCCACCTGTCCATGCACGGCCAGCTTGCACTGGGCGAGCGCATGCTTGTCGAAGTTCGCAAGAACGTGCCCGAACCCCCTTAGGACCGGTTGCAATGAAGCCATAAATTTCGCAGCGGACGACCAAAACGCGTGATCGGAGGGCGAGCAACAGTCGCTGACCCATGCGCAACTTCAGGCGCTGGTGCTGGGTCTGCCGTGGCAGCGCATCGGCGACGAAGGCGTCATCGGCCTGGTGTGAGCCTGCGCGAGAAGCACAGGCAATTGGGGCGTTCGCCGATGGTCCAGGCCTCGTATCCTGGCGACACTACGGAGTATGGTCGACGCCCCACTGATCAGCGCCGCTGAACTCGCCTCACTCCAGGCCGCCGGCCTCGGTGAGTTAGATGCCAAGCTGCTGCAGCGTCTGGACCATGCGCATCGCGAGATCGACTGGCGCGACGCCAGGATCGAGAAGCTGACCTTCGAGATGGCGCGGCTAAAGCGCGTGAAGTTCGGCAAGAAGAGCGAGCAACTCAACGCCGAGCAGAAGGCGCTGTTCGACGAGGCCGTGGACGCCGACATCGCCGCGCTCGAAGACCAGCTTGAAGAACTGCTGGCCGCAGCGAAGAAGCCTTCCGACACCAGCGCTCGTCCGAAGCGCACGGCCTTGCCGGCCAGCCTGCCTCGCGTCGAGCGCCATCACGAGCCCGAGAGCATCACCTGCATATGCGGCTGAATGCTCCAGCGCATCGGTGGGGACGTGAGCGAGAAGCTCGACTACACGCCCGGCGTCTTCACCGTCGAGCGCCATATCCGCGGCAAGTGGGCATGCACGCGTTGCCGCACGCTGAGGCGGCACCAGTGCATGCCGAGATCTTCGACAAGGGCATCCCGACGTCGGGCCTGCTGCCCAGGTGCTGGTCGCCAAGTACGCCGATCACCTGCCGCCGTATCGCCAGGAACAGATCTTCGCTCGCGCCGGGCTCGCTCTGCCACAGCTCGACGCTGTTGGCCTGGGTGGGCGTGTGCGGCGTGCGGTTGCAGCCGCTCGTTGATGCGCTCAAGGCGCAGGTCTGGGTTGCGCCGTCGTGCACGCGGATAAGACACCGGTAGCGATGTAGGCGCCGACACCGGGTTCCCAAAGAAGGGCCGCCACTCGGTCGGTGTCACGCGGCAATACTGCGGGCTTGCTGGGCAAGCAGGACAATTGCCAGGTGGCCTTCAGCATCTCCCTGGCCAGCAACCAGGGCAGCCTTCCCGTGGCTTGGCAGCTGTACCTGCCCGAGGATTGGGCGGCGGACCCTGAGCGCCGCGCCAAGGCCGGCGTTCCGATGAAGTGCGCTTCGCCACGAAGACGCAGATCGCGCTGCAGCAGTTGCGCACGCTGCTGGACGAAGGCGCGCCGCGCCACTGCGTGCTGGCCGCCGGCTACGGCGTGGACAACGCTTTTCGTCAGGCGCTCAGCGACATGGGCTTGGCTTATGCGGTCGGCGTCACATCGGCCGTTGTGGTCTGGCCGCCTGGGGTTTTGCCGCTGCCACCCAAGCGCTACAGCGGCATGGGTCGCCCGTTGGTAGTACCTCGGCGCACCGCCACTCTGCAGCCCATCAGCCTCAAGGCAATGGCGATGTCATTGCCGCAGGAGGCATTCCAGACCATCGCCTGGCGCGAGAGCACCAATACATTGCTGCGCGAGCGCTTCGCGCCCGTGCGGGTACGCCATGCCGGTGGCAATGTCGGTAAGGCACGCTTGCGTCCCGAGCAGTGGCTGCTCATCGAGTGGCCGGTGAACGACAAGGAACCGAGCAAGTACTTCCTGTCCACGCTACCACCAGCAGACACGCCCATCAGCGAACTCGTCAGCGTCGTCCATCAGCGCTGGCGCATCGAGCGCGACTACCAGGATCTGAAGCAGGACTTCGGTCTCGGCCACCATGAGGGCCGAGGGTGGCGAGGGTTCCACCACCACGCCGCTTTGAGCATCGCGGCCTACGGGTTCCTGATGGCCGAACGCCTGGTCGCCGACAAGCCTGTCGGTGGAAAAAAACTTCATCGAACGCCAGGTGCCTGCCCTTCCCGAGCGCTACGTCCCCCGCGGAAGCCCTGCGCGCGCAGCGCCACGTGGCGACCTCGATCACGAGTCTGCGCCAGCGGCTGAGTTACCTGCTGATCGCCCGTCTCGGGCAGTGCCCCTGCTGTGGAAGGGCAAGCGCAAAGCTACTCTTGTGACACAGTAAAACTAGGGACCCTCTGATCAAGTCGTAAATTGGCTTGTCGGAATGGCGTCAAATTCAGCCATGATCATTTGCAGTCGGCCCTCGTTTTCAACTCGCGCTGGATAGCGTCAAATTTAGTTGTATGAGCGGCGATCGTCCGTATTCAAGACCCTTGTTTACACCGGGGCTGGCTTGGACGTAGGTCGAGGTGGCGTAGATCGGCGGCATGATCGCGCCGGTCGACTGGTCAGCATGAAGTATGCGGGTATCGAAGGCGGGGCTTTCAGCGCTCTTTGGATGCTCGTTGCTCAAGTGAAAGTTCTCTATATGCATGCGCACAACTTAGCCATCAAGGCAGGGCAGGCGCAGGCAGCGAGCCACTTTGGCACATCGATGCCATGCGGGTGAGGCTGTCCATGCCGTTGCCTAACCCGCAGGCCGGCGAGTTAGCCTTCGCCCACGAACATCGCGCGGATGGGACCCTCTCCCCGGAGCTCCCGGCGGATCGGGCCGTCGCCCCGCCACTCGGCCTTCGCTTCGCCGATGGTGCCAGCCAAGATGGCTGCGAGGACGGTGCCGAACACGCCCGGGAACGTATTGCCTACAGTAGCGAGAATCAACCCACCGTAAATCCAACCGTTTTCGGCGCTCTCGATCGGATCTCCCATCAAGTGGTTCCCGGTCAGGACCACGGCCATCGCAGCGCTGAAACCACACAGTTGCCGGAACGAGTCCTTCTGCGCCTGGCTGCTCTTGGTTTCGTCGAAGACCTGGTTGATCAGAACAGTCATCACCATGCCCATATTGGCCGCGAGGTCCACCAAGCCGACGATCGAAATCTCCGCTGGGGCTAACGGTATGCTGGGGTCCACCTTGGGCATAGCGAAGAACGGAACCGGCCCTGCCAGCGATGCGGCACCCACGACCGAATAGATGCCCTTCTCCGCCTTTGCGGCCTGCTGGCTTTCGGTCAGGGCCCGCGCCGGCGGCGCGAACGTCGGATCTGACGCGGCAATGGCATCACGCGCGTTGTTCAGCGCCTTCTCGGCTTCACCCGCCAGGTAGTCGTGCGAGTCGTTGACGACGCGCCGTTCGGACGACATGCCCTTGCGAAGATCCTGGATCTGGCCTCGACGCTCCGGCTCACCAATCATGTTTCGCAGGTCTGCGGTCGTTTCGGCATTGAGGACCACTCCCGTCTCGGCGATGAATTCATCGAGGTCATTGAATTCACCCAGGATCATCCCGCGGCCGTCCGGAGTCGGCACTGTCAGCGCTCGCGGCGTATTTGTCAGCGCATCGGCCTGTTGCTTCAGGGTCTGCAAGGACTGAAGCACGTCGTCCGGCATCTCATCGGGCATTCCGTCACGGCTGCCCATGATCTTGGCGGACAGCTTCTTGATGCCCGCCCACATCTCGGGCCCGTAGAAGAGCGAGATGCCCGCGGCCGCCGAGACGACACCGACGGTGGCGGCGTAGCCATTCTGCGCTGCCTTCGGCAGGGCCTTGTAATCGGCCAGCAGCGTGAAGTAGAACAACGCGCTCTGCAACGTGTTGACGAAGTTGCGGTTGCGATTCAGGTTGAAAATTACGTCGCGGTTCGTCGTCATGCGCCACATCAGGCCGAGTGTGAGGAACATCGTCTTACTGGCCGACGCGAGGTAGAGCGCCTTCGTCTTGTTCTCGTTCTTGGCAAATGGCAAGTAGACGAAGGCCGCCAGATTAATGGCCATGAGGGCTGCATTGGACAGGACGAGCGCGGCCAGCGCTCCCTTGCCCTTCATCGTTGAGAGCTCCATGCCAGCGAGCGCATCGAGCAGGCGATGGGCTCGCTGCAGGTTCTTGGTGGCGGCGTTGTAGTTCGCCTCGGGCATGTTGGCCCGGGACGCCTGCACGCCCTCCAGTAGTTGGGTCGCGTCTTGGCGGATATCCCTGACCCCCTGCTGATAGTTGCGGTCGGCCAGGATGGCCGCCTCGTCTCCCTTGCTCAGTGCCGCCCAGACGTCCATGCCGCGGACGGCACTCAACAGCCGATCCATGAACGTGCGGGCCTGTGCCGACTGCTCGGGCGACAGGTTGTCGATGGCGTGCCGAAGTTGGAGCAGCGCGCGGGCGGGATCTCTCGGGCTCGCATCCTCCGACGGCGGCGCATGGGAGGTGAGGATGACCGACCCGCTGACTGTAGTGATTGTCATCGTCGGATCGTCGTCCGGCTGGTACAAGCGTCCGGTGACTCCGACATTTCCGCCGATGACCGGGGCTGTCTGGATATCCGTATCTGTGCCTTCCGTGCCATGGGTCGGCAAGTAGACCGTCTCGCTAGGCGGCAACGCGCGGGAACCATCATCGGGGGGCAACCCGATGCCAACATTGCGGCGAAAGTCGACCAAAGCCCGTCGCGGACGGCCGCGGTTCGAGACCGTCGGCCGCTCCTCCGACTGCGTGCGGGAAGGGGGTCCGCTTTCTTGGAACCGCCGGGTGTTCACCCGCGGCGGGGCGAGGTCGAGGTCGAGGCTCGGTATCACGCTCTGAGACTTCGGAGCATGTTTCACCGTTGGGGCTGGCGACTTGGACAGCGCAGAGCTTTCAGGTTGGACTATGGGAGACGGGAAAGGCGGGGTGCCGGTTGGGATGACCATCGAATGTCCTTTTGCGTTGTCGCGTCTAGTTCCCACTTGGGGTACTCAGCTTCAATCGTCCAAAGCATGTCATGAGGGGTCACGTCGCCCCAACGAAGGAAAACGGTATTGGATATGCGCCAACCAGATTTAAATCTGACCCCACTCCGTAGTGAACTCCATAGCCGGCTCACTTTCGACGGCAATCGACACCCGCACGAAGCCCGTTCACTCGAAAGGCCAACTCACGAATCCCGGTAGCACGGCCGGGTTTGTCTCCTGGAAGCACTGTCCTGGCGTGTCGAGCACCGTCTGATTCCATCGCTGCGCATAGACTGCCAGTACTACCTGCTCCGAGTGATTCAGATAGTCGTCGAGGGTGCTAGCGCAGTCGGCTAACTTGCGGGCTTCGAAGAGTTCGAGAATCCGCATGTTCCTGTCCAAGTACGGTGCATGCATGAACCCCGGCTTGCCGAGCAGACGAAACCCGAGCTGCAATTCGCACAGAAGGTCGCCGAACAATTCGTTGAGCTTCTCGCTGTCCGCAAGCCTCACGATGCTCTCGTGGAAGTCCAAGTTGGCCGCGCCGACGCCGACCCAGTCGCCGTTGCGGCGGCAGTGCAGCCCCATCTCCACCGCCGCGCGCATGTCGCTCCTGGCCGGATGCCAGGAACGGGCGCTTGCCACCGCCTGGCATTCGACGAGCCGGCGCACGCGGTAGATGTCGATGATCGATTCGATGCTCGGTATCGCGATGCGCACATCACCGTGCGGTTCGCGCTTGAGCAGCCCCTCTTTGGCAAGAGCGCAAAAGGCTTCGCGCAGCAGGCCGGGCGAGACCTCCAGTCGCTCGCGCAGCGCGGCTTCGGGCAGACATTGACCCGGAAAAAAATCGCCTCGGGCGATCAGCCGACGCAAGAGCCCCGCCACCCAGGCGATCGCCGCAGGCGGGTCGCCGTCGGGCGGGGTCGTCCTCACATCGATCAGGGCTCGCTGGTGATGCTGGGGCGCGTACATGAGGCCTCGACGGTGCTTTTCCCTACATGGCGCCGTATCCGCCTCCTCCGGGCGTCTCGATGATGAAGATGTCGCCGGCCGCCATATCTACCTGTGCGCTGTGGCTCAGTGTCTCGACGGTCCCGCACGCACGCTCGATCCGGTTCACACCGACAGCACCCGGTTGCCCGCCGCCCATTCCGAACGCGCCGTGCATGCGCCCGTTGCTCAGGATCGAAGCGCTCATCGGTTCCAGGAAGCGAATCTTTCGCACGCCACCGTCGCCGCCGCGCCATCGGCCGTGCCCACCGGAATGCAAGCGAATCTGGTAGCTCTCCAGACGCACCGGAAAGCGGAACTCCAGCACCTCCGGGTCAGTAAGACGCGAGTTGGTCATGTGGGTTTGCACGACGCTGGTACCGTCGAATCCGGGGCCTGCCCCCGAGCCGCCCGAGATGGTCTCGTAGTACTGGTGACGCCCATTGCCGAAAGTGAAATTGTTCATCGTGCACTGGCTGGAAGCCACCACCCCCAGCGCGCCGTAAAGCGCATTGGTGACACAGCTCGAGGTTTCCACATTGCCCGCCACCACCGCCGCGGGCGACACCGGGTTGAGCATGCATCCTTCGGGCACGACCACCTTGATGGGTTTGAGGCAACCCGCGTTGAGCGGAATATCGTCGTCAACCAAGGTGCGGAACACATAGAGCACCGCGGCCATCGTGATCGACTTGGGCGCGTTGAAGTTGTTGAACAGCTGCGCACTGGTGCCGGTGAAGTCGACTGTCGCGCTGCGCGCCGCGGCATCCACGCTCACCCGCACGCAGACGCGTGCGCCATTGTCCAGCGGAAGCTGGAATTCGCCGTTGGACAGCGCAGTGATCACGCGCCTGACTGACTCTTCAGCGTTATCCTGAACATGCTGCATGTACGCGGCGACCGTGGCGCTTCCATACTGGACCACCATCGCCTTGAGCTCCTGCACACCCTTCTCGTTGGCCGCGACCTGGGCGCGCAGATCAGCCAGGTTCTGTTCGACATTGCGTGACGGATAGGCACCGCCTGTGAGCAGTTCGCGAAGTTCTTTCTCGCGAAGATGCCCCTGGTCGATCAATCTGAAGTTGTCGATCAGCACGCCTTCCTCGGAGATGCTGGTGGAGAATGGCGGCATCGAGCCTGGCGTGACGCCGCCGATGTCCGCGTGATGGCCCCGCGAGGCCACATAGAAGGAAGGCTTCGCGTCGCGGTCGTCGATGTACACCGGCGTCACGAGAGTGATGTCGGGCAGGTGCGTGCCGCCGTGATACGGGTCGTTGAGCACATAGACGTCGCCCGGTTGCATCCTCGGGTTGCGGTCAATCACAGTCTTGATCGACTCACTCATCGAACCCAGGTGCACCGGCATGTGCGGCGCATTGGCGATCAGGCTTCCGACTGCATCGAACAGCGCGCACGAGAAGTCGAGCCGCTCCTTGATATTCACGGAGTAGGCGGTGTTCTGCAGCCGCTGGCCCATCTGCTCGGCGATGTTCATGAACAGGTTGTTGAACACTTCCAGCATCACCGGATCGGCTTCAGTGCCGATCGCGTGCGCCGTTGCGCGCGTGGCGATGCGCCGCATCTCCACGCCGCTTGCCGTGACCTGCGCCTGCCATCCGGCCTCGACGACAGTGGTAGCGTTCTTGCCGGCCAGGATCGCCGGGCCGTCGATTCGCGCGCCCGGCGCCAGTGTGTCGCCCAGATGAAGCGCAGCTTCGCGCCAGCCGGCCGGCTGCTCGTCTGCCTTGCAGTACATCGGCGCATGGCTCGCTGCGGCGGGCCGGTGTTCCAGCGCCGCCTCGAACTGTGCCGGGGTTGCCGTGCGCTCGCCAGCACACACGGACTCGACCGCGGCGGCTTCGATGACCAGTGCGCGGCCGGGCATTAGGAAGGCAAAGCGCTGACGATAGGCCTGCTCGAATTCTTCCCGGATGGCGGCAATGGCGCCCTGGGCGTCGACCCCCTGCCCCAGCGGCAGCAGGCACGGCAACGCAGTGTCAGTGCCTTCGTAGCGCATCTGCAAACGGCAGACGCTCCGGATGTCGGCACGCACGATGCCTTGTGCCAGCAACTCGCTCTCGGCCTGCGCGCGCATGCGCTCGGCGACATCGCCTGCAGCGTTTAGGCCCTCAGCATCGAGGTTGCGTTCCACCACCGCCTCGCGTATGGCAATTTGATCCGCCAAGCCCATACCGTAGGCAGACAGCACGCCGGCCATGGTGTGGGCGTAGATCGTGTCGATGCCCAGCGCATCGGCCACCAGGCATGCATGCTGGCCGCCGGCACCGCCAAAGCATTGAAGCGTGTAGCGGGTGACGTCGTAGCCACGCGCGACGGAGATGCGTTTGATCGCATTCGCCATGCTCGCCACCGCGATCTGCAGGGCACCGCTGGCGACCTCCTCCGCCCTCACGCTCCGGCCGGTCGCCTTGCTCATTTCCTGCGCCAAGGCGTCAAAGCGCCGCTTGACCGTCTCGCGGTCCAGCGCCTCGTCGGCGGCCGGGCCGAACACCTTGGGAAACCAGTGCGGCTGGATCTTTCCGAGCAGCACGTTGGCGTCTGTGGTGGTCAGTGGGCCACCGCGCCGGTAGCTGGCCGGCCCCGGATTGGCGCCGGCCGATTCGGGGCCCACGCGCAGGCGCGCGCCATCGAACCGGATCACCGATCCGCCGCCGGCGGCCACGGTATGAATGCTCATCATCGGCGCGCGCATGCGCACGCCGGCAACCTGCGTTTCGAAGGCGCGCTCGAACTCGCCCGCGAAGTGCGACACGTCGGTGGAGGTGCCGCCCATGTCGAAGCCGATCACCTTGTCATGCCCTGCCTGCGAGGCGGTGCGCACCATGCCGACAATGCCGCCTGCGGGACCGGAAAGGATGGCGTCCTTGCCCTGAAAGCGATGGGCCTGCGTCAAGCCGCCCGAACTCTGCATGAAGAACAGAGACACGCCGGGCATCTGCGCGGCCACCTGGTCGACGTAGCGCCGCAAGATGGGAGAAAGGTAGGCATCGACCACCGTGGTGTCGCCACGGGGAATCAGCTTCATCAGCGGACTGGTCTTGTGCGAGACGGAGACCTGCGTGAAACCGGCCGCCCTGGCCAGTTTCTCGGCCGCGAGTTCATGCTGGGTGTGGCGGTATCCGTGCATGAAGACGATCGCGCAGCTGCGCAGGCCTTGCGCAAACGCGGCATTCAGCTGTGGCCAAAGGTCCATCTCGTCCAGAGCCTGCACGACCTCGCCCGATGCGCCCACGCGCTCGCTGGCCTCGATCACGCGTTCGTAGAGCAACTCGGGAAGCACGATGCGGCGATCGAACAGGCGCGGCCGCGCCTGCGTGGCGATGCGCAGCGCGTCGCGAAAGCCCCGCGTGGTGACTAGCACCGTGGGTTCGCCCTTGCGCTCCAAGAGGGCGTTGGTGGCGACTGTGGTGCCCATCTTCACGCACTCCACGCGCTCGGGCGTGATGAGTTCGCCGGTCTTCAGGCCCAGGAGCCGCCGGATGCCTTCGACGGCGGCGTCCGGATATTGCTCAGGGTTTTCCGACAGCAGTTTGAGCGTGTGCAGGCCGCCTTGCGCATCCCGGCCCACCAGGTCGGTGAATGTGCCGCCGCGGTCGATCCAGAATTGCCAGCGGGTCGGAAGAAGAACTTGTTCGGTCATGACGAGAGAGAAGGAAGAATTCGTGCGGCGATGCGAAAAGGCGTGCAGACTAGTTGCGGCGTAGATCACGCCCGCTTGTCTCCGGCAGGCACATGGCCACCACGACGACGATGACGTAAGCCACCGCCGCGCAGATGCCGATGGCAGAGCCCAGCGACATGTGCAGGCGATCGCTCAGCACGCCCACCAGCACGGGAAAGGTGGCGCCGATGCCGCGCCCGAAGTTGTAGCAAAAGCCTTGTCCGGAGCCGCGCAGTTCGTTGGGGAACAGCTCGGACAGGAAGGCGCCCGCGCCGCTGAACATGCCCGACATGAAGAATCCCAGCGGAAAGCCCAGCACCAGCATCACGCCGTCGGTGATCGGCAGCAGCGTGTACGCATACACGAGCGCGCCGGCGCAGGCCGCAAACAGCATGAACGCGCGGCGGCGGCCCAGCGCGTCCGACAGGTATGCACCGCACAGGTAGCCGATGAATGAGCCGACGATGAACATGAACTGGTAGCCGCCCGAGCCCAGCACCGTAAGGTGGCGCTCGTTCTTCAGGAACGTGGGCAACCACACGCCGATGGCGTAGTAGCCGCCCTGCATGCCAGTGAACATCAGGCTGGCGAGCAATGTGGTGCGCAGCACGCCGGGCTTGAAGATCGCGAGAAAATTGCTGCTGCGTTCACCACGCGCCACAGCGGCGCGAGTCTGCAGGTAAATGTCGGGATCGCGTAGCGACCGGCGGATGAACAGGATCAGCAACGCCGGCAGCAATCCCAGCATGAACATCGCGCGCCATGAGTACTCCGGCGGCAGAAAGGTGAAGAGCGCAAGGGATACCAGCACCGCCGCGCCCCAGCCCACCGCCCAGCTGCTCTGCACCAGCCCGACGGCCTTGCCGCGGTACGCGGGCTTGATCGTCTCCGCGATGAGCACTGAGCCCACCGCCCATTCGCCGCCGAACCCCAGACCTTGCAGAGTGCGGGCGATCAGCAGTTCCTCAGGCGTGCGCGACAGCCCGCAGATGAAAGTGAAGATGGTGAAAATGAGAATGGTCAGCTGCAGGATGCGCACGCGGCCGTATCTGTCGGCGAGCACGCCAGCCGCCCAACCGCCGATGGCCGAGGCCACCAGCGTCGACGTGCCGATCAAGCCCACCTCGGTCTTGCTCATGCCCCACAGCGACAGCAGGATCGGCGTGACCAGCGGCAGCGTGTAGTAGTCGAAGGAATCGACTCCGTAGCCCGCGAACGAAGCCGCGAGCGTGCGTTTCTCGTTGGGATCGAGGGTACGGATCCAATTGCCTTCGGCCGGCGCATCGCTGGCCCGCGTCAGGCTGGTTTCCAGGATCGATTTCATGGTTTCGGTCTCCTTGTCGGAATAGTTTTGGGATAAGGCTGGAAAGCGGCGTCCCCTGGAGCGGGCCGATCTTCAGGGTGGGTTCGAAAGATTGGCGCTTCGACATGCGGCGTTGCCGATGCCAGTCGCATCGTTGTGGCGTGATGGGCCGCGATTGTGGGAATGCGTGCGCAATAAGGCCAACGCAAACTTTCTTGCTCATTCCATCGATTTTTTGAATGACCGTAACGGGTGCAAAGCGTGCACCATGGCAGAGCTCAAGGCCGCTTCCGGCAGCGGCGACGACGGATCGTCGCGGTAGCTCGCGTAGATCTGCAGCGGCTCGAGCAGGTCGTCGAAAGGCAGCACGCGCAGCGGCAACCGACGGGCCAGCAGTTCGACCACCGCGCGTGGCAACATCGCCACGCCAAAGCCAGCCTCCACGAGCTGGACCATCGCCGAGATGGAGGAAATGGCGTGCACACGCGGAGAAGGGCTGCCTGCCTTTCTGAACATTTCAATCAACGCCGCATACGGCTGGGAGTCCCGCTGGAAGGTCATCAGATCGAATGCGAGCAGATCCGGCATGCGGTATTGCCGCCGCACATGCAGTTCCTTGTGACCCACGAAGCAGATGGGCATAGCCGCGACGGCGCAAGCCCGCACGCCGTTGCCCGCGGCGGGCAATGCCGCGAACACCAAATCCAGCTTGCCGCGCTGCAAGCCGTCGACCAGCACAGGGGTGGTTTCGACGGTGAGCTCCAGCTCGAAATCCGGATAGGTCACCCGCATGTGCTTGAGCCAACCAGTAAGCCAGCTGTGCACCACCGATTCGATCGCCCCAACGCGAAGCACTGTCTCGTGGACTACGCCCTGCCCCATTTCGGCCTTGATATGCATCTGCATCTCAAGCAGCTTCTGGGCGTAGCCATGGAAGCGCTGACCTGCAGCGGTGAGACGAACCTGCTTGTTGCTGCGGTCGAGTAGGAGCACGTTGAGCTCGCGCTCCAGCGCGGCGATGCGGCTCGAAAGAGCCGACTGCGTCACATGAAGTTTCTCAGCGGCCCGAGTCACGCTCTTGAGCGCCACCGCCCAATGGAAGGCTTCTACGAAGCGAAGGTTCATGGTGATTCCGGTTTTCAGGGGAAATGCCGACACCGCGCCCTCGGCGTGTCTTGGTCGGCGAAAGCCTGCTGCAGCGCGCGACGCGCACGCAAATGACAATCCCACAGGGTCGTGAAACGGCGCGCGCGCGGCGTACAAAAAACGAAGCCGACGCCGGAATGGCGAGGCGCCGTTTTGAATTGCATCGCTCGCCTAGACGCACACTGTTTTGGGGAGAACCGCCTGCAGCCCTAGCCGCGCGGCGCTTCGTTTGCCGGAATGGGGCTTCGCACGCCATCTCGAGTCGCACGGCATCGGCCTTCAGACTGCCCACTATCCGATCGACAGGTAAGCCAAAAAGCTTCATGCATGCCCTCCCCGATCTCACGCCCCGGGACGCCGCCCGTTCAAACGGAACCGCAGCGCCCGCCACAGACGGACAGTTCATCGTCCGGTGTCACGACCGGGTCTCCGTTCAATTCCGCCTTGGTCCGCTTCCAGGACGGGGCGGCGCCATCGCTGCCGAAGCGGCGCAATTCGGTCACGGTCGCGGACCCTGTCGCCGCAGCGAGTAGCGCCGTCCTCGCCACCCGACGCAGGACCAACGCCGTGTTGCTCAAGGTACAGACCGAACGGGCGACCACACAAGCCGCGCAACAGCTGCAAAGGCTGGCAATGCAGACCATCGGATCGCTCGAACCTGCTGCCGTGCAAGGCTTTTTCGACAACCAGGTGCCGGACCTCTTCGGCCATCAGGCACCGGCGCAGGCCCGCCTGAGCCTCCTTCTCGCAGACCACGGCATCCAGGATGGCGCGCAGATCATCGACATCACGATGCGGGCAATGGACCGCCTGCTGAACGCAGCGCTCGCCGGCAACGCCGAGGGATCGTCGCCCGCGCTGCAGCCGACACCGAGCCGGCAGGAGCAGGCGGCGTTTCAACGCCTGTTCGACGCGCTCGAACAGATTCGCGGATCGACATCCGCGGCGGCGCTGCCGCCTGCCGGCGAAAACCGCATCCATGACCTCGAGACCGATGCCGACGTAGCGGCGTTCCTGGCCGAGACTGGGCAACACCCCATCGACAATGGGCCCACCCAAGGGTTGCCTCCTGCGTCGGACAACGGCGATGCCGCAACCTCCCTCCGGGGCCAATACCCGCCCTCGGAGCTCGAAGGCCGCGGCATGCTCGCCGGGCTGCTGGACGGCATGAACGGCGGCGCGATTCCGCGCTTCATCAAGCAGGTGCTCGAGAACAGGACCTTCGATTCGAAGGCGGCGCAATGGGCCGCTACAGCGAACAATGTTGCCCTGCGCAACCTCGCCTCGGTCGGCGTGACGGTCTTCGGCCGTGAGTTGCTGGCCTACGGAATCGAGCACGCGCTGAACCAGCACGGCGTCTCGGCCCAGAACCGCCGCGCCCTCAGCGCGTTGCTGGGCCCCGGCTGCCAGGCATTCGCGCACGCCGTGGGTGTGTATCGCGACTTCGCGGCCGGCACCGCCAGCAAAGAGAGTGTCGCGTCGCGCGGAATCTCCGCGCTGACCGCGATCGGAGCCTTCATGGTGGAAGACGCCTTAAACCTGTCGCAAACAACCACCGCTACACATGCGGCAATGACCGCCTACGCCCACGTGCGCGAGGTCGGGGCACAGTCGTGGCTGCGACTGCCCGCGGCAAAGGAAACGGCCCAGGACAAAACCCACTTCTGGTTCATGAGCGTCGCCTACGGCCTGGACCAGATGCTCGCATCGATGACGATGTCGATGCTGGCGCCGACGTCGGGTGCGGGCGCCGCGCTTGCCGGGCAGAGCTTACGAGAAGCGGCCGGGGCCGCCGGCATCCGGGGCGCTCTGAATACGGCCTACGAAGTTGGAGACGAGTTGCTGAACGAGGGCAACCGTGCATTGCGGGCCGGGCATGGGTTGGAAAAGGCCCTGGAAGTGGACGTCCGACAGCGCCACTTCGTCAATGCGCTGCTGGGTCAGCAACCCGCGCGCGCCGCCGTCCTCTCAGCAGTCCAAAGCTTAACTGCCGTGATTGCCCTCGAGATGGCAAAGAAGAAGGCTTCGCCGCAGACCACGCTCATGGTCACGGCGCTGATGACCGGCCTCGTCAATGGTGCGCAATATTGGCCCCGCATGACCAGCGCCTCAGGTCAACCGAAGGTAGCATCGTCGCCGGCCGACGTCGAACAGGGCTTGGCCCTGGACGACGTCGGGTCACCCCGCGTCAGCAGCGACGATGCTCGGTCGCCGCAGATCGAAGAATTGGACAGCAGCGATCCGCAGTTGGCGCACTTGCCTGTCCTGGATAGCCACCCGGTGATCGAGGAGCCCGACGGCGCACATCCCAACGGGTAGGTAGCCACAGCGCAATACAGGCTGCGCCAAATACAGGAGCGATGGCCACCGCAGCTATTGATAGATACTGGCGGGACCGAACGGGCCTGAGCCGCCGTAGTCGAGCCACGTGCCCGACAACGCAGGCTGAACTTCGCCGCGCACGGACCAATCGCACACGCCCTGCGGGAACGCGGCTCCCAAGCGCCCCTTCTGCGCAGCAGAGAAGGTCACCGCGTAGGCGGTGAAGTCGATCGGCTTGAGCTTACACATGAGAACGTCGGCGGCGGGCGGAGCGCCGGCTACCGAACGCGGGTTCTGGTGGATGGGTATGGCCTGGTTGCAAGCCGTGGCCGGATCCCATGAGATGGGCTCTTCGATCTTTTTGCCATCCACCCAGCACGCATCCTTGAGCGAGGCCGGCTTGTTTCGCATCACCTTTGCTGCAAGCGGCACCTGCGATGCATCGGCTTGAACAGCCACGAGCCAGTCGTTCAAGGCCAGCAGTGCCATCCGGTCGAGATCGGGTGCATTGGTTCCGCGTGCAGTCCAGTTGACCTGGTTGGCCGTCGTTCCCCTGGCGTTCTGAAGTCGTTGCAAGAAGCTCAGCGTCCGGTCGCGCGTGTGGATGTCGCCGAGGTTGTCGGTGTAGGCCCGGATATCGATAATGGGCAGCACCATGTTGTCGAAGTTCGTGACCAGCCGACCGCTTGCATAGGCCCGCGCAACGCCGATGGCATCGCCCCTGACGCGCCCGGTTGTCAGGTTGCCATCGATGTCGATGCCGCCCACCTTTTCATTGATATCCACGAACTCTTCCGGCGTGATCTTTCCAGCGTTGAGCGCCTGCAGGCCGTACTGGACGCCGGCGTTGTCGTAGAACGACCGCGCGAAGCCGGTCTTCGGATCCATTCCCAGACTGTTGACGTTGCCATCCCACAGCCCCCCTCGGGCACCCGTGACGTTGGTGACCGGGTCGTACCGCAGCGCCAACGGAACCACGGGCGAAAAGGTGACCGGGTTCGGCGAATAGAGCGCCGGGATGTAGCCCAGGTAGTTGTTCTGGCACACCGTCTTCCCGATCGACGGGCCCGCGTCGGCGACGGCACCGCCATCGACGGTGGAGCGGCGAAGGCTGGTCCAGACGGCCGGATCGGCTGCGAGATGGTCGAAGTAGTTGTTGAGCGGACTGCAGTCGATGGCGCTCTGGATGATCGACCCGATATCGGGCAAGGAATAGCTGGGCGTGAGGGCATCCAGCAATCCCGGATAGTTCTGCACAATGTGGTGCTGCTGGACGGAGCCGCCCGAACCGCCGGAGCCGATGGTGAATTTCGGCAGGCCGTACTGCTCGATGAACCGTTCCTTGATCATCATGAGCGTCTCCGCCGAGGTGACGTCATCAAAGCCGTTGCCGTAGGCATTGCGGGTCCCGAATGCCACCGCGAAACCTAGGCTCAGCGGCAGATCCTGAAGCGCTGAGGTGACCAGATTGCTGCCCGACCTGAAGCCGGGATCCGCACCGCCGACGAACGGGTAGGTGAGCTTTCCGTTCCAGCCGTCGCCCGGCTTCGTGCCGCCCTTGAGCCACGGATCGCGAATCGGATCTGCCGGGTCGTCGATCACCGCGATCCGGTAGATCGATTCATCGATGGTTCCGGATTCGACGCGAACGATGTAGTTGACGGTCTTGCCCTCGGTCGTGACCGTGGTCGCAAGGTCGGCGGGGTACGGCGCGGCGAGGCGTGCAAGCGGCGCGAAGGTGCCGCCGGTCGTGCGATAGAACCAGTCGTATTGCACCGCCGCGACACAGGGTCCGGCGGTGGGCGGCGCACCCAGCCCCGAAGCCTGCGTTTCGCAGATCCATGGGCTCTGTCTCTTGCCGGAAAAGATGGGACCGGATGCGGGGAAGTTCTTCATCTCCAGGCGGCCGACTTCCTGGCCACCGCTGACGGCTGCGAGCACGTTGACACCGGGCACCAGGCCGGTTAGCAGACCGTTTGCCGATCTCGCCGTCGCGTCGAAGACCATCCGGTCCGTGACGTCCACGCCATTGAGCTGGAAAGTGGTGCTTTTGTCGAACGCGCCCGCAGGCGCGGTCGCGCTCACGACCACGTCGCCTCCGCTTACCATCAGCGCGCGCGTCGAGACAGTCGACAGGTTGACGCTGGCAGCCGCAGCCGTGGGCGTCGTCGCGGGGGGATTGGCGAAAGCTGCAGACCATGCGCGCGAATGATCTCCGCCGCCACAGCCTTGCAGGCCAGCCAGAAGAATGCTGCCGGCGATCAGGCCGGCAACGGGAAATGGAATCGCACTCCGTCGATGTTGAAATTGCATTTTTGTCTCATGTAGTTCTTGAAAGAATCGATCGCTTCGGCCGTCTGCGCGGCGGCGGCATTAGGCATACGCCGCACCCACTGGCCGATCCAGATAGTGACCAGCCGTGCGCGGGGGAGCAATTGCACAATCGCTCAATCGAATGTCGTTAGACCTCAGTTCGCATCGCACCTACACATGGGAAAGCGTGCCAATGCAACACGCAATCATGTTGCGTTATTTGACGGTGGGTATGTTGGCGCGGGCGGCCCGTGGGGATGCAGCGCAGGCAGACCCGGAGTATCTAGATAGAGCAACCAGCGGGGTAGACTGCGAACACCACGAACCGAATCGCCGGCCGCAGGACCGGCGCCGGCGTAATCTCAGGCGTACAGCTTTCGCGCGATCAGGTCTTTCATGATCTCGGTTGTGCCGCCATAGATGCGCTGGACGCGTGCATCGGCATAAAGCCTGGCGATCGGATATTCGGTCATGTAGCCATAACCACCAAAGAGCTGCAGGCACTCGTCAGTCACCTTGCCCTGCTGCTCGGTACACCACCACTTCGCCATGTAGGCCGCCTCCTGGTCAAGCTTGCCATCGAGCAGGCGCTGGATGCAGTCGTTCACGAAGCTTCGCACCACGTGCGCGATCGTGGCGCATTCGGCCAGCTTGAAGCGCGTGTTCTGGAAGTCCCCGATCGCCTGGCCGAACGCCTTGCGCTGCTGCGTGTACTCGACGGTCAGTTGCACCGCACGTTCGATGACCGCCGCAGCCGGCACACACAGGAACAGGCGCTCGTAAGGCAACTGGCTCATCAACTGGACAAAGCCCTCCCCCTCTTTCTCGCCCAGCAGGTGATCAGCAGGCACGCGCACGCCGTCGAAGAACAGTTCGGCCGTATCGGAAGCGTGCTGGCCCAGTTTCTCCAGGCGCCGTCCCACCCGAAAACCGGGCAGGCCCTCGGTTTCCAGCACGACGAGCGACACGCCGCGGCTGCCGGTGTCGCTGGTGCGCACTGCCACCACAAGCAGGTTGGCGGTGAAGCCGTTGGTGATGAAGGTCTTGGCACCATCGACCACATAGTGGTCACCTTCGCGTGAGGCGCGTGTGCGCAGCGCCTTCAGATCCGAGCCGCAACCGGGCTCGGTAAGAGCTATGCCGGCCAGCATTTCGCCGCTGGCGAGCTTGGGCAGCCAGCGCTGCTTTTGCAACTCGGTGCCGTAGTCGAGGATGTAGTGGGCCGCGAGGTTGTGGACCCCGGTGTTCGCGGGAAACTCGGCCTTGGCCAGTTCGTCCTGCACCACCAACTGGTAAGCCAAGGAGGCACCTGCACCGCCGTAATCTTCGCTCAGCTCGGGCAGCAGAAAGCCCATCTGCCCGAACGGACGCCAGACCTCTCGCGGAATGAAGCCCTGGCGGCGCCAGTCGTCGAGATGGGGCGACAGTTCACCGGTGATATACCGGCGCACTTGGTCGCGAAAGGCCTCGATGTCTTCGTCCATCCAGCGATGGCGCAGCAGTTGGGGCAGCATGATTCAGCTCCCCGCGCGACTGTGGTTGCACATCGGCGCGTGGCCCGCGCAACACATCACAACGCGATCAGTGTCTTGCCGCATCGCTCGATGCTTCGCTTGAGTGAGGTTCATGCTTTTCATCTCCATCCGACCGCGGAAATCCATGGCCTTCTTTATGGTGCGCCGATGGTAGAAAACGACTGGCCTGCGCGCGATAGCACATTGTTTCGATCCCATGGCAAAACACCCCAAAAACAGGTTGCGGTTCGCCACGAACGCCCTTCATCAGAATTTGAATGTGACGAGCAAGATGATGACTGCGATGACGCCGTAGGGCATCCATGCGGCGCTTGCGGCCCATTGGGGGTGCGGCAGGCTGGCGTCGCGCAAGCTGCGGCGCAGCGACCCCGCCAGAACGCCATGCAACCCCGATAGTGTTACAGCCAGCGGCACCTTGAGCCAGAGCCACGTCGCCCCAAACCATCCGCCGCGCGATGCCAGCGCCAGTCCGAATATCCAGAGCAGCAGCAACGCCGGACTGGTCACGCGCCTGTCCCAGCGCTGAATGGCCACCAGCCAGCGTCGCTCCTCGGGCCCGACGATTTGGAAGGTACGCGAGAGATTTGCAAGAGCGAGCCAGAGCGCCGTCATTCCGCCAACCCAAACGATGACGGCGGTGATGTGGAAGGCCTTGAGAAACAGGTAGATCAAGCGGGATCCCCAAGCGCATCGAGCTTGCGCCTCAGAAACGAGTCGTTGAAAAAGGTACCGAACGGAACGATCGCGACGCCGCACAGACGAACGGTCTCTCGGCGCTCCCATCCTTCCGCGACCGAAACGCGAATGGCAAGCCACAGATACAGCAGGAAGATCAATCCGTGTGTCGGCCCCGCGGCGGACACGAAGCCGGGCACACCGGCCCAGTGCTTCATGGGGACGGCGATGCAGATCAGGAAAACCAGCGTGGCTCCCTCCATCAGGCCAAGGCGGCGCAGCATCCTGAGCAGGCGAAGACGTTGCTCCAGGTCCGTGCGCTCCGGGCCTTCTTCAGGTGTTGTCATTGCGTTTCCCACAGTCGATCCTGGATCAGGTATCCCGCCAGTGCCTTGGCAGCGGCGTCGAGCAACAGAGCGCCTTTTTGCGCCGATGCCAGATGCGGCGTGCCGACCACGCCAGTGCGAGACCAATGCGCTATGTTGCGCCAGCGGTGCATGCCGCCGGCCTGCAGGAACCCGGTGACCGGTGCATCGACGGTGCAGGCGGTCACCGCATCGACGAGTTCCGGCCGAAGGTGCATCACCATAGATGTTTCGGCTTCGCAGGCGTGCAGCAGATTGGACTGCCCCTCGAGCAAGCGTGAAAACTCCTGCGCGGCAACCATCCAGTACGTTGCCGTGACGAGCGGCATCGCCAGCTCCACACCCAGCAGGTCCACGATCACGGTCAACGCGGCCATATTTCCTCCATGGCCGTTGAGCAGCAACACGCGCTGGTAACCCTGCCGCTGCAGTGAGCGCATCACGCAGCGCACGAACGCGAGCAAGGTGTGGAAGTCGAGCGTAAGGCTCCCGGCGTCGCTCATGTGATGTTCGGCCAACGATACCCAGAGCGTAGGCAACACCAACACGGACGCGTCTGCCGCCAGCGCGGCGCGCTTTGCCACCTCTGTCACCAGCAGGCTGTCGACCTCCACTGGCAGGTGCGGGCCATGCTGCTCGGTAGAACCGATCGGCAGGATAACAACCGTGCGCGCGACTGCCGTGCGGTCGAATTCGGTGGTCTTGAGCCGACCCCACCGCGTCTGGCGAACTGTCATTGCGGCTGGTAGTTCACGGCCGCCATGAGGTTGCGAACCGTGCCTTGCGAAGCGGTGAAGATCCGCTCGAGGTCGGCGGGCGCGCCCGATTGCGGTTGCATCGCATACGACAGCAGCCGACGCGACACGTCGGGCATTGCAATCACCTTCTGCACCGCTGTGTTGATCCGCGTGACCTCATCGGCGCTCATGCCGCGCGGCGCATACACCGCCAGAAAGTCGGAGGCCGAAAGCTCCGGTAACCCTGCGTCGGCGAACGAGGGCACATCAGGAAGCAACGGCGTTTTCCTGGTCACCGCCAGCAACCGCAACGATGCCCGGTACTGCAGCGCGTCGCCCAGAGGGACGATGGCAGCCGCTACTTGGCCGCCGAGAAGATCCTGGACGGCCGGCCCGCTTCCCTTGTAGGCAATGGGCTGGATATCCGATCGAGTGAGCTGGGCGAGCCGGCCGACCATGAACTCGGGTGCGCTGCCCGGCGCCGGCACGGCGATGTTGCGGTCTTTGGGGTTGCCCGCGAAATACGCCGCAAGTTGCTTCACGTCGTGCGCACCGGTTGTCGCATGGGCCGCCAGTACCAGTTCGAAGGTAGCGAACGGGCTCACTGGCTGCAGATCGGTACGGGTATCGAAACCCGGTGCCTTGAGCACCAACGGCACGGTGACGACGGTATGGCCGTTGGTGAAGAAAAGCACTGAACCGTTGGGCGATGCCGCCTTGACGTACCGCGCGGCGATCTGCCCGCCCGCGCCCGCTCGGTTCTCGACGATCACCGGCTGGCCCAGCAATGCGGGCAGCTTCTCGGCAAGGATGCGCGCGCCGATGTCGGCCGAACCACCGGCCGGATAGCCGACCACGAGCGTGATGGGTCCTTTATAGCCCTCTGCACTAGCCGACGTGATCGCCAGCCCGAGCAGGCATGCTACAGCCATGTGGCGAAATATGCGCGATGCAGTCACCATGAAGAACTCCTTGGCGTCTCGTACGCCGTCTGCATAGAAGCATAGGAGGCCGCCGGGAGGCGCTCGCCGCTTTCCGGCGAGCGGCGGCGGAATCCGGCAGCGATTTCGAGCAAGCGTCAGCGCAACCAGCCGTGGCGATGCGCGATGCGCTGCGCCGCAGCGATGCGCGCATCGGTCGACTTTGCCGCCAGCGCGCGCACCCGCTCCACGAGTTCGGCCGGGGCCGTGGCCAGCGAACCCGTGTCGAAGGGGGGCGCCGGCGCGTATTCCATGGCGAGTTGCATCGCCTGGGCATGCGCGGTTCCGTGCAATGCGGCGGCCACGGTCAACGCGAAGTCGAGGCCAGCCGTGACACCACCACCGGTGATGCGGTTGCGATCGACCACCACGCGTCGGTGCACTGGCTCGGCGCCGAAATACGGCAAGACCTCCATCGCGGTCCAGTGCGTTGCCGCCTTGTAGCCGCGCAACAGACCCGCGGCCCCGAGCACCAAGGCACCGGTGCACACGGAGGTGATCCAGCGCGCCTGCGGCGCGCGCTGCGCGAGGAACCTGATGGTCTCTTCGTCTTCCATCAACAGGTTGACGCCGGGCCCGCCGCCGATGAAGAGCAGATCGAGCGTGGGCGCATCCTGCATCCGCATTGTCGGCAACTCATGCAGGCGGATGTCGGTGACGACGGGGACCAGCGTCTTCGCGAGCACATGCACCCGCGAGTTCGGCAAACGCGCAAACACGTCGAGCGGGGCGGCGAAATCGAGGCTGGTCATGCCGGGAAAAATCAGCATGCCGATCTGGAACGGTGCAGCGCTCATGCCTCGGCCTCCACGGCCGCCACGCATTCGATCTCGAGCAGCATGCGCGGATCGGGCAGCGACAACACGACGGATGTCGTTCGCGCCGGATATGGCTCCGATCCGACGGCCCTCGCATAGCGCTGGTTCATAAGAGTCACGTCTTCCAGGCGCGTGAGCAGCACATTCACCTTGAGCACCGAACGCAGCGAACTTCCTCCGATTCCGAGCAGTTGCGTCAGTACCGCCATGGACTGATCGAACTGAGCGTCGAAGTCACCTTCGTCGATACGTCCATCGGCGTGATAACCGGGCGTGCCCGAGACGAAAAGCAGTTCACCCGGACGCGCTGCACCCGACAGGGGCGGCATCTTGAACTGACCCGGCGATGGGATGCACGTGATGGCGTTCATTCGAAATTTTTCGGAGTCAGGAGTCCATGAGCTTCGATCGCAAGGTATGCGTCGGTGCTTCGCCGTACTGGCGGCGATATTGCACGGCGAAGTGCCCGGAATGCGTGAAGCCCCAGCGCGCGGCCACCTCACGCACATTGCCCCGGCCGCCCTCAAGGTCGGCGCGAGCCGCCGCCAGCCTGGCCTCGCGCACATAGGCCGCGGGCGTCGTCTGGCGAAAGCGCCGAAAGCCGTCGAAGAGCGCCCTCGTGCTGACACCGGCATGGGCCGCAATCTCGGCTGTGGCGGTAGCATGGTGCAGATTGGAGTGAATGAACTCCTCGGCACGTCGCACATGGCGCGGGGCGATCGCAGGGCGCGGGCGCAACAGCGCCTCGCTGTGGCTGTGCGGCTGCGCGAACAGCAGGGTCGAAAGCACCATCTCTTCCAGCGCAGCCATTGCCGGCGCGGGAAAGTCCCGCAGCGCGCTGGCGTCCACCGCAGCCAACGTCGCGGCAACGGGCGCCCATGCCGCCCATGCTTGCGAGCCACGCGCCATGCCACGAAAAAAGGACAGCGGCTTGGGAAGCCGACGGCCCAGATCTTCTTCCAGCCGGGCGTTCACGCGATCCATTGCGATGCGCAGCACCAGCATGTCGACCTCGCGGCCATAGAGCACCTGGGCTACGCTGCGTGCGTGAACCAGGGCGTAGTTGTCTGCGTCCATCGGCATGCTCGCGTCGTCGAACTGGGCCCGCCCGAACCCCGAGCGCGGCATCTGTACCAGCAGCACGTCCGCGCGCTCCTCAGGATGCACCACTGCCTGTGCGCCGTAAGAGAGTGAACTGACCGACATCGACGGTGTTATCGAACGAATCGAAAAGCGAAGCCGAAGCGCATGGCCGTGCTGAACGCTGATACGGTGGCGCGACCATTCGCTGCTAAGAATCTGGTTGCCCTCGGGCAGCGAATCGCTGCGGTAATTTCTGCTTTGCATAGTCTCTCCATGTGAGGGCAACTAGTCTCGTTTCGCTGCGCCGTTTTCCATGGCCTGCTGAAGTTAAGCTACCTGCCTTGGAAGCAATGCCGAATTCCGGCAACCGAGTACGGATTTCGGCAGCTCATCTGCTTCATCGATTCTCGATTGCAGGTCCGCAGTTTGCGCCGTCTCGCGCCTTTTCCGAAGTGCCTCCGTGCGCTCCAGTGTCTAACGCGATTGATCTTCGTATATCGCGCCAAGACTTCGCAGACGGCGATGGGCTTGAAGGTTCGCCGAGCTAGATTGCCTTGGCTTCTCTCCTCAGCCATATACGGTAAAAAATTGCCGCTACAGCCAACTTTCGTGAAACGTACGCTTGACGCTGGACCTCGGATCAGCGGCGCAGGCGCAACACAAGATGGCTCGTGCATGCGAAACAGCCTTTCCTACCTCATTCCTGCTGCAATGCGTCCCCACGAAAGCGGCGATCTCGCGAACGATCTTGAGGCAGCCAGGCCGCACGCGGGTGCTGCGCCCTTCAGATCACGCGGCGACATTCCGCTCGGCCCCATGACCACCCGTGCGAACGCCGCATCGACAGGTCGTTCTCCGCGGGCCGCAGGCAACGTCATGCGTCAGCGGATGGGAGCGAGCTCACACCAGAATCGCACCGACGATGCTTCACAACATACGAGCAATCAAGCTCACGCAGCAGCGAAAAGCGTGCGAAGAATAGGCGACATCCAAAGGGTTGAAGCCGATCAATACAGCTGCAAGCTCGCTGGCCAACGTTTGCTCGAAGCATCGGCCGAGGCAGCCAAGACTGGAACAACGCCGAAGGCGGCAAATCAATTCGGTCCGTCTACGTCCCCACAGACCACAACTGGTCGGATCGACGCATCGCGCTCAGTGCGTTGGTGATCAATGGATTGCAGAGCCTGCCTGTAGCGCGGTAACTCATCATGTTCCGTGTGTCTGCAATCTCTTCACTTCCGCCTCACCATGGCTGCGGCAGCGGGCAACGGCTCTCATCGAAGCGAGCGGTCGAAAAAGCGAAGCCGGTCCGGGCGGCGGGAACATCGATTTTCATGCTTGATCTTCAACTCGGGTTAAAGCCTACCATCGGCCCGACGCATCAGATCGATGCGGTGCATTCACCACTCAGGAGACCCCATGAGCACCCGCCCCCAATGTCTGGTCAGCTATTTCGCCGCCTGGAACGCTCGCGACCCGGCGAGCATCCGCAAGCACTTGGCCGACGCCTTCGGCAAGAACACGCGCTATCTGGACCCGCACCGCATGGCCACGGGCATCGAGGAGTTCGCCGCCTGCCTCGACGAATTTCGCTCGGGTGCGCCCGAGGCCACGATCTCGTGGGCCTCAGGCGTCGACTCGCACCACAACCTGCATCGCTACGCATGGACGCTGCAAATCGGGCCGAAAACGGTTCCCGGCTACGACGTGGTCGAAGTGGACGCCGAGCAGCGCATGGTTGCGGTGTTGAGCTTCTTCGGTCCCTTGCCGGACCTCTCCGCACAGTAGCGCGCGCCTACCGAGGGCGGGGCAGTTCCCGGAAGAATGCACCGCGTCTTGGACAAGGATTTGAGGCGAACGCTTCAATGGGATGGGCGCCTGCACATCACCCGCCCAGAGAGTCATGACGAGCCCCGGCCAAAGGTCGCCACGCCAGTTGCTTCCCCAGGTTGAAGTCGAGCGCTTCCGCTCGACCGAACTCGGCTACGAGCCATCGGATGAGGTGGGACTGGTGCGCTGTCTTGAGCACGGCTTCCCCACCCCCCTGGCACGGTGGCATTGCCATGAGGAGTACGAACTGCACCTGATCGTCGCCACTTCGGGCAAGGCTTTCGTGGGCGACTGGATCGGGTCTTTCGAGCCGGGGCATCTCGTACTATGCGGCCCGAAGCTGCCTCATAACTGGATCTCGCTCGATGCTCCGCCTGAAGGCGTGCCAAGGCGCGACTTGGTAATCCAGTTCAGGCACGGTCCCATCTTCGAGGCGGGCGAGCGCATCCCGGAACTGCTCGAAGCCGTGCGCATGCTTGAGCGCGCGCGCTACGGCATCGAGTTTTTCGGCATGGCCGTTTGCGCCGAGACGCACTGGCAGCGCGTGAAAAATGCAAGGGGCCTCAAGCGATTCAGCTTTTTTTGCGAGCTTCTCGGCGATCTGGCGCAGTGCACCGAATACCGCCTCCTGTCCGGCATGCAGACGCAGAGCGACGGCCGCCTCGAGACCATCAACACCGTCGTGACGCGCATCGCCAACGACCCAGCGAAGGACCACAGAGCCGCGGACATCGCGGTCGAACTCGGCATGAACCAAGGCCGCTTTGGCCGGCTGTTCCGACGCGCCACGGGCCACAACTTCGCGAGCTATGTGAATCAAGCGAGATTGAGCAAGGCCTGCCTGTTGCTGATGCAAAGCGATCAACACGTCAACTCGATCTGCTATGACGTCGGCTTCAACAACGCGTCGAACTTCAACCGTCAATTTCTGAGGCTCAAGGGCGTCACGCCGAGAGATTTTCGCAAGCAGAGCCAATTGCGGCTTAAATGAAAATAGTCTCGTTTACCAAAGTATTCAACATCTGCGAAAAAATTCGTCGCTTTTTTATTTGCATCGAAATCAGTAAGGAAAATATCAGGCAGACGAGAAGCACCATCCTATGATTTCAGTCCACTCTTATTAAGGATCAAACATGCAATCTCTTCTTATTTACCTGATGTCGGTTCTTGGTGGCGGTTAAAATGCTTGACGGAAGCAGCAAGTCTCTGATTGACTACCTGGTGTCCATACTTACCGGAGGAAACAAACACGGTTGAGACGGATCTCGGCTTCCAATTCCAATCGGTTTTAAACGAGTTCTTTGATCGCAGTTGAAGAAATCGTTTTATGGGTGTCGGGCTGCAGCGACGCCTGCGGGGAGCCATGGCCACAGATGAGCATGCCGTCACTCGGTGTGTTCATCTGCTTGCTGCCGGACGATGGTCGCCATTCCCAACTCGTGCTTCACATGCAAACCCACTTCAAGCGCCTGCATGTCGCAGTTCGAGAACTTGTTCTGCCGGCATATCTGTAGGGCCACGCCGAGCTGTGCGGGCGTCATCTCGATCGGAGACGCCAGCCCGTGCTTGCTCGCGTTAATGCGCTGCTGGAGCTGCGCCAAGCCAAGCTCTTCAAGGTTTCATTCGGGAACGTCTCCTTGGCAGCTGCGACGTATTGTTCGGCGCGCTTGACCGTCATCTCGGATATGGCATCAGGCGTGTCGCGGTTGTTTAGCCGTCCCATCGCTACCTGATAGCCGGTTGTCGACAAGTACGTCCGCGCCGAGATCGAATCGCACATGCTACAAAGCTTGGCCACCATTGTCTTTCTTGCGCTCGGAGTTCGCAGCTTGCTCGCAGCCGGCCGCTTCATCGATGAGCAGAGAGTGTGGCGAGCTTGTCGATGCTGCCGCCGCGGCGGTCTCCCTCGAGGCCGCCAAGCGAGCAATCCTTGCCGAACGGATATGGCAAGCCGGGCGATGAAATGCGCCGCTCCCTTTCAGAAGTTCTCGGCGCCCCTGCGCAAATGTCGACAGGAGTCACAGGCCGGGAGATGCCGGGCGATGAGACATTGACGCGAGGGGATGCCATGCGGACAAGGGTAGGCCTTGCTCCGCGATTAGACGACGCCTTGCCCGAACGGTTGTCAGCGAATCCGAACATGCTATGCGTTTGCCATTGGCGTCTGAGCCCGCACGCCAGCAAAATGCAACTCTTCAGTCAGTGAGAATTCAGAGAGCGGCTCTCTGCGCCAAGCAGAGCTTGGTGAAAAGGCTCTCGATGCAGGTACCAAATATGGCAACCGATATGCATTGGAGTTTTTGATGGGTGGCCACATTGACAACACTGATTCTGTAGTTCCTCGTGAAATGAAATCGCGGCAGGGCGAGCAGGTACTGCCATCTTCTGGAAGTTTTTTTCAGCTCATCCCTAAATTCCGAGGTCCGTATCGCCCCGGCCTCGCATACACACAGAGCGCGGCGATTTACCAGTACCGCGCATGGCTGGATATAAACCCGCGGCACGTTGCCAACTTCGCAGCTGCGCGCAATAGCGCCGAGCGGGCCAGCAACGGCCGCTACGCCGACTGCCTTCGACGCGAGCCTGCAAGACGGATCACGCCATGCGCTGCGCTTTCCTCTTATCGCCACCTGTCTTGACGTGACGAGCCAAGCTGGCTTCAACCTGCATTCGACGAACTTCATTTCCTGCACGATCCGCAACGTACAGCCCTCATACGACGCCGCGGCCGGCCGGATTCGTTACACACCCGGGCCGGGCAAGGGAGCCGGCACTGTCCACCTGAACACCTCGGCGAGGAACAATGAGACGCTGGCTGCGCTCACGATCGTCCACGAATGCGCGCATGCGATACGCGGTGCGCGCGACCACGACGCCACTTGGCCAGCCTACCTGCACGAACGGCTTGCCGAATGAGGGGCAGTCTGTGTTTGCAACGCTGAAGTTCGCTTCGCAGGCATTCAAGGATGGTGAGATCGACCCGCACGATTCGCGCAGGATGCCTCTATTGCAATACCACCTGCAATGCATCGACGAGTGGATGAACGCCTACATTGCGCGCAACGGCCAACCCAGCGAAGCACTGGACCGCGAACTGGGCGAAATCTACGACTGCCACGTCCCGCAGTCGAAGCGATGGGAGACGTCGTTCGACCGATGTGCGGACGTCTGGGCGTACCGCGCGAAGAGTCGCGACTGGCCGAGATCGAATGAGTTCGAATCGACACTTCGGCAGCGGCTAGAAGGTCACAATTGCCGAAGCTCCATCTCCATGGAGCCGCCTCTCGATTGAATCATGGTCGTCGATTTGCAAGATTCTTCAAATCTGTAAGACGTTCCGTGAATTCATCCATTTCAAGGGCCTCATTTGCACTCGACACGGCCCCATGCATTGGGCTCATCCAACACGGAGCACGCCGCAACCCAAGCGGGGTCGCCGGCATACAGCCTGCTGCGGAGAAAGGCCCAGGTCATTTGCTGGACGATGGCAACCCGCTCGGGGCTCTCATCCGTCGTCTCCTTGGCTTCGTACCCGGAAATTCCCCCAAGCAAGTGCTCTCCCCCAGGCAGCGTCAGCAATGCCCTGCCGCCCGGGCTCAGAAAGTACGGATCGGCGAACCAGTCGGGACCCCGGACGGTGAGTGGGGAGCGGTCGTTGGTGCCCGCAACAACCAAGGTTGGCGTGGTCATCGTGGCAAGGTCCATATTCAGATACGGCAAGTGCTCTGCCGCAAACGCGCTCAGGTTGTTACCCCCCTGCCCGCCCGCGGCCAGCAGCACGCCCGCTTTGAACCGCTGGTCGGACATGTCCTCTCGAGCCTCGCCGTCCGGGCCGACTATCCGCGCGCCAAGCAACAGCTGCGTCGTCTGCCCACCGAAGGAATGCCCGGCAGCGGCCACGCGGGTGTGATCAAGACGACCGGCGAGCCCGGGCACCGCGCTCTCGACGAGGTCCAAATTGTCGAGAACGCGCTTCATGTCCTCGACGCGGTATCGCCAGATCACAGGCGCGCGGGGATCGTCTGCGAGAAGGCCCACCCTCCTGGAATCCAGGTGAGTTGGCTGGATCACAACGAAGCCTCGCCCAGCCCAGAATTCGGCCAATGGCGCGTAGCCATCCATGGACGAACCATGACCGTGGGAGAACACGATGATCGGCAAGTCGTGCCCCTCGACGGGAGCCGAGACCCGCAGCTGAAGATCTTCACCCCGGCCTGGGGCCGACAACACGATAGAGCGCACGGACACGACGGGAATCGGCGCGCTCATATTTGCATCTCTTGGGCGGACTGAGGCGCTCACCGCGGACTCCCTTTTCCACGATAGTCGCTGCCGTCGGCGATCAGAAGACCGGCTGTGCCGCAGCTGATCAGACACGGGGAAAGAGCACGGGTACGCGTCGAAACCGCTGCACTTTGACGATCTGAAAGCAAATTGCTCATTAGCTGTTTTCCATGGTCTACATTGATGACCATGAGAGCCTATTTGACTGGCATTTCGTCGTCAAAAGCATATTTTCGGAACCAAGTCAAATGAATGTGACCACACCCATCGAGACGCCTGCGGGTTGCCGTGGGGTCAGTGAAGTTCTCAATCGCGTCGGGGACAAATGGACAATGCAGGTGGTGATCGCCCTGCGCGGCCATCCGCGGCGATTCAACGACATGAAGCGACGCGTGGAAGGCATCTCGCAGCAGATGCTGGCCCGGACGCTCAAGACGCTGGAGCGGGACGGCATGGTCGAGCGCGACGTGCGTGCGACGACCCCACCACAAGTCGAATATTCGTTGACTGCACTTGGGCAATCGCTGTCGGAGCCGGTGCGAACCTTGGCGGATTGGGCACGCGTGCATTTCGAAACCATCCATGGCAACCGTCAGCGGTACGACGGCGAACGCTGACGCGATTCGGGCCACTCACAGGGTCGAGGTGTCCCTCGGGAAATTCCCGGCCTTGATGGCAACTGCAACCGGAACTCAGAGCACTCAGCCTATGCCTGTGGGCGTTGCTGCTCTTCGTCATCAAGAGGCGCGGTGCGCGCCGCTGCAAGGCTGCGCCCGAGTGCTGCCCCAGCGTCCAGGACCAAGTGGGCAGGCGCCCGTTCGAGGAGTGACACCAGTGTGTTCAATCCGTCCAGGCCCTGCATCGCAATCTTAGTGTTGGGCGAGTCAGGAGGCACCAATGATTGAAGCTGCGGCGGCCAGTTCGTCACGTTGTGACGCGAGCCTTGTAAAGGCTTCTCCGTTGTGTTCCAGCGCCCCTTCATCTCGGAATGCATCGTAAAGAACGCGAGCCCGAGCAAGGCCAATGGGCTGACCATGCCGGCGCCGAACTCGGAGGCCACTCCATTTTTTTCCATCACAGCCATCAGGCCAGCCTGGGCGAGCCCGCCCTGGAACAACGGCACCGCGCGCCCTACCAATATGTCGTGCGAAATACGCAAGAGCACATCGCGCGTGCTTTCCTCAGTGCCATCTACCTTTTTCTTCGGCATGGCGTCCGCGATGCCGGCCTTGAGCCGACTTTGCAAACTCTTGTCCGAGATATCAATCTCGTGAGTAGCTTCTCCATCCACGCTGGTCAACAGATTGATGGTTGAATGGAGAAATTCCATCCCAGCCCCGCCGCTTGCGGAGGCCCATCCAGCGCTATTGGCAGAAGTAAATCCCGCTTCGCCTCGAACTCCTTGCATGGCCCCGAAGGAAAGCAGTCCCGCAAGATTTCCCGTCAGGCTGTTGACCTTGCCGAGAGATTGCGCTCCCTTCATGCGGGTGCGTTTGCTGGCGTTTGACTCTCCGCCTTCAATGACGGCGCGATCTTCCGGGAAAATGTCGTTCGGATCCCGCGGCTTGATGGACAAGCCGACCCCTTCCGTGATGGCAGGTTTAAGGACCATTTCGCCAAGATAGTGGGCTGCCGCCGCTACCAGAGCGACAAGCGCTTGGCTGCCGATGAAACCGGCAACGCCCTGGAGGCCATCGGCATCGCCCCAGTCCCGGGTCTGCTCAAGCATATGGTTGCGGGTCAAGCCCAAATGCATGCCCGACGCAATGCCCTTCGCTGCAGAAGCCACGATCAATGTTCCGACTATCGTTGCAGCGAAGGCCAATCCTCTGGATCGAACCTGCGTGCCGGACCGCATTGACGAATCGAGGGAATCTTGCGCCGGATGTTCTGACTCGGCAACTGACGACACAGCTGAAATCTGACTCGGCGAGTTCCCCATATTTCTTGGCTCATCTGTCGAAGGGCGAGGCCGATCGTCGACCGGCTCAAGCATCGCCAGCGCTCCTGATGCCTCTGCTTCCAGAAATCGCCGAAGGGATTGGATCGAATCGCTTCTGCGAGGATGGGTTGACGGTTGCTGCAAAAGCAGGCCATCGTGATCGGACACTGCGGCTCCGACCGACTTTGGCCGAGGTGGGAGACCGTGTGAAGTGCCTCCGCGTTCCCTCAGACTACCCTTGAGAGCAGAAGGAGACGCGGCTGGCGCGGCCCCGCCCGCTGGGGGAAGGGACTGCGTTCTGTTGTTGTGAATAGGAAATGTCATGGTCGCGCTCTCCTTGGAGGGTCTAACAAAACACTTCATCACCGAGGGCGCATCGACGTTCATGTCGCGCTGCCTTGCTTGGCGTGATACGTGCTCTGCGCTCGCACTCTTGCCTCATTGTGTTGGCCGCTCTTAACCTACGGGCTGCGGACGTGACGTGATTGCCCCGGACTCTCGCGATCCGTTGGTTTGGAGCGCGCCGACGTGCTCGGCTTGCGCGCTGGCATCTGTGTGAGCGGCTTGTGACGTGGTCAGAAAATGATGTTCACGCCACTGCGATGCATAAGCGGCGATTTGATCTAATGCCATGGCGAGATGCTTCGCATCCACTTCATCGATCGCCATACGAAAGATCAGCAACACGCGGTTTGTGGTGGGGTTGTAGCCCAATACTGGTGCACCAGGCGCACAGAGATGGAGATTGATCTCCAGTAAGCGTTGGAGCACCGCAGATGACGATAGCCCGGTGGGCAACGCGCCAAAGTCGCCATATAGATACAGCCCATCCGGGTCTACCTCTTTGCCTGCCTGTATCGTGAACGCGATGTTGCGCAAGGTGAGGTTGCCGCTACGGAGTATGGGTTCGGGGTCACGGACAGAAGTGGCCTGGCAAAAACTGGACAAAAGGCTTCGCAACCGCTGTTGACTCATGAATTTATCTCCCACGTTGATGACGGCCCGGTAGCACCAAACCTGTGCGCAGAATAGGAGCCGTGGGGCCTCGGTTCAGCGAGTCGCGCGAAGTGGGGGCTGGCAAACCGAAGGGCCGGTATTCTGCGGAATCCAACAGGCCTGCGTCTGCTGGATTCCGCAGACTACTGACCTGCTGGACATCTCAGCAGATTGAACCGTTTGCTACTGTGAGCAGTAACTCAGGAAGCCGATGCCTTTCGCGTACGCCAGAAGAAACCCGCTTACCAAGTTCTCTCTCATCAACCGGCTTTTGCAGACCGCCCAGAGGTATTGCAATTTCTTTAGGAACTGGCTTCTCAGCCGCGCTTTCGATCGCACTAATCCGAATCGCCTCCAATGCGTCTACGGCCCGCCGCGCTGGTCGACGCCGGCCGCGGCATGGTGCTGCAGGTCGGTTCGGGTATCGACCTGGAAGTGGCCGCTGCGGGCACTACCGAGGTCGTGCGCGCCAAGCACAAGACGATGAAGGATCTCAGCCCGAACGATGTCTTTAAGGACATCCTGATCACACTTGGACGCCGATACCACATCATCCGCCCACTGCAGAAGCACGAAAGTCCTGTTCGTCTGCCTGGTGCTCGACAAGTCGAAGGCGAACCTCGCGCTCGCGCGTCGGAAGACGCGAGTGGAGCAAGGTCTAGCAGACCGATACAGCGACGACTCGTTAGCCGCGAGCGAGCATCTCAGTAGCAGCCTTGCCGATGTCGCCGGGGGTCATGCATGAAGACACCACGACCCGCCTGATACCGCCGTCTTTCCGCCCATTGTCGGAATCATTCCGCCACGCCCGTTGGCATCCCAACAGTTCGTCGCCGCGATGTCGATCGCTGGTACTTGTTATCGACGGCGGTTAGGCGCGTTGGGCCTATAGGACCTGTGCTTGGCCTGACTGGGCGTCCCCTAAGGTCATCCAACGACTGGAGACCCGGGCGCGATCTCTGATCTGCTCGCTCTTCCTCACAAGCGCGATGCCCGAAAGAAAAGCTTCAGATGCCGGATACGCTTGACCTTGCCTCGCAGTCGAAACTTCGGCCTGTCTTCTGGAAGTCAACGTGCAATAATTTCGGAAAACTCTGAAAACTCATTCCACCTCGTCATGACACTGCTAGTGAAGTCTTTTGTCAGCCACCTCGGCGAGTTAAGAAGCCGTTGGGGCATCTGCCGCACAGTGGGACAAATTCACGCTTTGTTGTTCGTGGCCGAAAGGCAACTCCGTGGAGACGGCATTGGCGGACGGTTAGGTACTTTCCGCTCCAACCTCAGCATCGGCTCGAGGGGGTTGCAGTCTCGGGGGCTCGTGAGACTGGCGCAAGTGCCTGGCAACGGACGCAGGTACTTCTCTTCGCTGGGTGACGGGTGGCGCAACTTCCAGGTCATCGCGACAGAACGGCGTCGAGGCGAAGTTACATCGACTCTCGCGATCCCGCTGGATTCCCTACTGATCGCAACCTCCCATCGCGCAGAGCTTCATGCCCAGAAGCGCATGCGAGAGAAGTACGAAATCGTAGCTCTGGCCAACACTCGGTTCGGAGATTTCCAAGGACTCTCAACGGAGTCGATCTCACAGCTGATGAAAATGGGGCGGCGAGGCTCAAAAGCTACTGGGCGCGAAGACCCGTTTGATCGGTGTGATCACGGGTACGGATGGCTGACTACATGAACCTTCGCCGCATTCGGTCGCGGGTACTGTGGATTGCCATCCTGGCAGTCCTGTTCGGCGTTCTTGCACCCTCGTTGTCGACTTGGGTCGCAGAGACCGCCGGCAAAGCCTGGACCGAAGTCTGCACCGCCTCAGGCACCAAGCTGGTTCAGGTCGATGGCGACGACACACCCACTCACGACGGTCACAACGGCAGCATGCACTGCCCGTATTGCCGTTTGCAGCAGGACCTGCCCGCCATTGCGCATGCGCCGGGAGTCCGGATCCTTGCCGATGGCTCCGTTCGCGGGGTACCTCGCGTCGCCGTGTGGGAGCCTCCGCTCGCGGTGAGCGTCTGGCCCGCGCCACCCAGCCGCGCGCCGCCCGTTTTCTCCTGACATTTCGCTGATCGCGCCGCAGCGCGCCTTACGACGGTCGTCTCGCTCTCTGGGCATGGCGCCGTGTCGGGCCTGCGCGCTTGCCGTCCTGCCTGAATTTGTCCGGAGAACTTCTCATGCGAATCATCGAAATCATGATGAGCGAAGTGACGCACCTGAACATGAGAGCGTCGATTGCTATCCCTGGCTGGCTTGTCTGGTCCCTCGTGACCGCCGGCACGAACGAGCCGTCGGCGAAACCAGTTTCACCTCGTACCGCGCACACGCATCGAGGACTTCGAAGCAGCTGCGCTCCATCGGAGGGGGCTGATAGTTCCCCGCGCGCGACCCACGACGCGCCCTGAGGCTGTCAGCCGACGCCACAGCGCTCCGACTTTGCCAAGCCATCGGCTTCGTCTAGGGCCATGCGCCTCCAACCCTTTCCCCGCCGCCTTGCTGCTAGGCAGCGACGCGCATCCGAGCGCCCCTTGCGGTCGCTCACGACAAGGAGATATCCCACCATGGACATACTCGGTATGTACCCCACGTTCTACATGCCCTGGATAGGCTCAGCCTGGGTCATGGGGATCATCGGCGTGATTCACGTCGTGGCATCCCACACGTCGGTCGGCGCAGCCTTCCTCTTCGCCTTGCTCGAGACCAAGGCGTACCGCGAGAACAAGCCGGAGTTGATGGATTTCATTCAGCGCTATGGCAAGTTCCTGCTGGTCTTCTCTTACATCGTCGGTTCGGTGACAGGGGTGGGCATCTGGTATGCCATCACCATCGCGAGTCCGCGCGGCACTGCGGGCCTGATCCACAGCTTCGTCTGGGTCTGGGCCGCCGAATGGGTGTACTTCACCGTCGAGGTGATCGGTGTCTATGCGCTGGTCTACCTGATTGGCAAGATCGACCGGCTCACACACCTGAAGGTGACCTGGGCCTTCGCGCTCGCGTCGTGGGCCACGATGCTGCTGATCGTGGGGATCATCTCTTTCATGATGTGGCCCGGCAACGATGCCTGGTATCAGACGGGGTCCACCAACGACGCCTTCTACAACATCAACTTCTTCGCTCACCTGGGCGTGCGCACCGGTTCGATGCTCGTCATGGCCACGGTTGTGGGGCTGATAGTGACAGCGGGCATGAAGGACAAGTCCGAAGCGTTGCGCAGGAGCGTGGTGCGCACGCTCACCCCAATCGGCCTCATCGGCGGCGCGTTCTCGGCGATCATGTTCTTCTACTACCTGCAGACACTGCCTTACAACGCGCGCGTCATGCTGGACGCACATCTGCTGCCACAGTACGCGGCCGGCATGATCGCCGTCGTGGCGGTCACCGTCGCCTACCTGGTGTTCGCTTGGTGGCGCCCCCTGTGGGTGACGACTTGGATCGCGGTGCCGCTGTTCCTGTTCATCGCCATCGTGGGCGTGTGGCCCGAGGAGCGCATGCGTGAGAGCATGCGCAAACCCTACGTGGCTGGCCAGTACATCTACGGTAACCAGGTGATCGCGCGCGACGTGCCGGGCAAGGGCATCAAGGGCGAGGTGGACATCATTGCCGAGAAGGGATTGCTGAAAGTCCACCCCTTCATTCCCGACCGGCTGCGCACCATCACGCCAGGCAACCAACTGGAGGTCGGACGCCTGCTGGCCAAGATCTCTTGCGCCAATTGCCACGCCCTGGAGGCGGGCGCGCCGTTGCGCAGCCTTCCTGACAAGTTCCACGGCGCAACCGACAAGGATCTGATCGCCGCCTTCATCAACGGACCACTCAAACACGGTGCCGTGCCCTACATGCCACGCATCGATCTGCCAGCGGAAGAGGTACAGGCCATCGCGGCCTTCTTGGCTGATGCCAACGCGCACCGCGAAGGCGGTACCGCCCAGTCCCCATCCACCGCCGCAGTTCCAGTTGCTGCGGCAAACAAGGAGTAACCCCATGGACGTCGGATCCGTTCTGCACACCATGCGCGACCCTGCAGGCATTCCCTCGCACCCGGTCGTGTTCCAGGTACTGATGATCGTGACCTGGATCTTTCACATCGCATTCGTGCACATGACCCTCGGCACCGCCGGCCTGGCCATCTACGCCTTCTACAAGCGACGCGTCGGCACATATTGGGAGCAGCTGTCGATGGCGATGACAAAGTCGGCGAAGGTCGGTGTATCGCTGCTGATCGTGCTGGGCGTCGCACCGCTGCTGTTCACTCAGGTGATCTACGACCCGCAGTGGTACACCGCCAGCGTGCTGTCAGCGCGCTGGCTGATCGCATTTATCTTCACGCTGATCATCGGCTACTGCTCATGGTTCGTCTTCTACTACAGCAACCACAAGGGCGCGAGGAAGCGCCTTGGCATCTTCGCACTGGTCGGCCTCGCGCTGTTCCTGCTCGACGGGCTCATCATGCATGTGCTGGCCTACCAGTCGTTGCTGCCCGACCAGTGGATGAGCTGGTATGCGCCGGGCGGGTCGGTGGACACGCGCGGCGCCAAGCTGCATGCGATCCAGTGGCCGCGTTACCTATTCATTATCAGCCTGTCACTTCCCGCCCTGGGGCTGTACCTCATCGCCTATGCCGATTATTTCCGTGACCGGGCCGACCGCGCGGCTGACTACTTGGCCTTCACGCGCAGGCTGGGATTGCGCTTTGCGGTGAACGGCAGCGTCATCTCGTTCGTGCTTCTGTTGGCCTGGCAGTTCGTGCATCCTGCCGCCACGGGCCTAGCTTGGCATCCCGTGGGATGGTTGCTGGCGGCCGCACTTCTGGGTCTGGGTTACTTCGTGCGGCACAGCGGCGAGCGCGTTCATGGCTACTTGCCGTTGCTCGCGGGCCTGTGCGTGCTCGGTGTCCTTGCCGTCTGGCGCGAGCTGATCCGCATCCGCTACATGATCCCGTACGGCTATGACATTCGCGATTACACCGTGCATGCGGACTGGCCCTCGATGGCGCTGTTTTTCTCCACCTTCGTCGGGGTCGGTGGCCTAGTCGGTGGATTCTTCCTCATCACTACCTATCGCGCCGGACAGGTGCAGGGCCTGTACAAGGCCGACAAGATCGTAGCGCGCATGGGCACCGCGGCGGTGGCAGTCCTCGGGCTCTGGATCACCATCTTCTTCGCCTACGGCATCGCCATCTGGATGCGCAATGCTTTTGCACTTTAAATTCTGGAGACTCATGATGAACAAGACCAAGCAATGGATCGTGCAGGCCCTCGTCGTTTTGGGAAGTTCGGCCGCAGGCACTACCTCGGCACAGATTCCCGATATGGCGGCCGGCCAGAAGCGTGCGCAGGTGTGCTACGCGTGCCATGGCGAAAACGGTGTCTCGAAGATTCCCGGCACACCCCACCTGGCCGGTCAGGACCGCGCCTATCTCGTAAAGGCGTTGCAGAGCTATCGCAACGGCCAACGACAGGATCCGACGATGACGGCAATGGCCAAGGCATTGAGCGATGCCGATATGGCGAACATCGCCACCTATTTCCATCTGGCGGTGAAGAACGCCCGGGGCGAGACGCTCGCGGCACTGATCCAGACCAATGAAAGGCTCAAGCCCGTGGGAACAGTCGCAATCGCCGAGACCCCAGTGGCGGCGGCGGCGCGCACCGCCGATTCGATCTATGGATCGACTTGCACAGCCTGCCACGCAAGCGGGGCGGCTGGCGCTCCCAAACTGGGTGACAAGGCGGCCTGGAGCGCGCGCATTGCGCAGGGCAACAGCAAACTCTATGAGCATGCGTTCAAGGGGCTAAATGCCATGCCCGCTCGGGGCAGCTGTTCGGACTGCTCAGACGAGGAGCTCAAGAAAGTGGTCGACTACATGATCGGCAAGAGCAAATAGCCAGCGCGACACGCGCAGCATGTCAGCTGCCCATCAAGTGCGGCAGCTGGCCGGAGCAATCCAACGCGCCGGGCTCGGACTGTGTACCTTGCTGGCGTCACGGGTTTCGACTCCGGGGCGCAAACGGCGCCTCGAGTGCGTACGAATTTTTCATCATTGGACTGGCGCGCCGAATGAGCTTATGCAAGAAGAAATGCTGCTGCCGAAGATCGGGGCGATCCTGCAGAAACTCGCAAACTTCCGCTGAGATGCCACCTACAGTCTGTAGCGATTCATCACATAGAGCGCGACTCATCACGAAGGCTCATGAACCACTTCAATGCCAAGCCTCTTCTTGCTCGCCTGCTAGTCCCGACCTCTCCGTCGCACGCGCTCGTCTGAACGCGGGGGCACGTTGGTTCGGTCGCACCAGTTGTCGGCAAGCCTCGATCCGCGCTCCGTCCTTTGGAGCGATTTGCAGAAGCGGGATTTTCCTACGGCGGAGCTTGAACGCCGCGTCGTAATTCTGCCGATTTGGCTCGCGCCTTGATCGCCGTTGCGTTGGCAAAAGGCACCTGCGTTTAGTGTCGTCGGCTCTCCTTCAGTTGCATGGCGAGCCGCGCTCGTTTGCTTTATTGAGGAGGTAGCTCTCATAGTGAGGATCTCATCAGAAGGGGCTCCTGAGTCTCACCCGATTGCCGCCTTGCTGTTTTATACGTCTACGCCCGCAGTTCGAGTACTCAAAGGGCCCGGGCTGCAGCTTGTGCTCCCCTTCAGGGTACTGCGAGGCTTTCGTGATGGCGCCAGTCGGGTTATCGGAAGGGACTACAACGACCTGAATGTGCCATGCAGCCCTAGAGGCAATGCATAGGGTAGGTGGACTTGAGCAACTGGCCCATCACTGATGTGATGAACATTAAAAACAGATATCACACTCCGCTTGGCTGCGAGATCCAGCGCGGTGCCGACTGCCCATGGCGAATTCCTTCCGGCGTAGACGTGCTCTTCGGCAATCCAATCGTTGCCGAATCCGAACGACTGGATGGTGCCCCGCCCCACATCAAACGCAGCCAAGTCGCCCCAGCCAGGCGTTCCGCTCGGCCGACCGGGGCTACGCGCGAGGCACAGCACCTGATCGTATTCACGACCAACAACAGCAGGATCAACCACTGGAAACTCGCCTTCCAGCGTCTCGAATCTGATGACCTCTGGCGGCTTGCCAACCCGGAGTTCGATCAGTGTCATGACCGGCCCTGGCACGTGCACGTACTTTCCTCGCATGACGCTCCAACCAGTCGCCGTTGCCCTCGGCTCGGTGTTGGCCATGAGATCGAATCGAATCACCTCATCTGCGTCTTCCCATGCATTCCCGACGTGGTGAATGACCCAAGCGGGCAACAAGTACCAAGTTTGAGCCCAGGTTCGCTTGTCGATCACCAGCACGCGCGTCCCAAGTGCCGGCGCCCAGTTCATCGACAAGCCGAACGGCTTTCCGCTAGTGAGTTTTCTTTCATCGAACAATGTAGGTGGAAGAAGGAAGATCAAGTGATTTTCAGTGACCGCGAAATCATGCATCGGTGGCAAATCCTTCACCGTGAATCGATGACACACCTCGAGCACACCCGCGGCCGTGAGCTTGTAGATGCTCAGTTCCGACGTGATCGGATCTGATCCAAAGTTCCACAGCTCGCCCTTAGTGTCGATCTTTGGATGTGCCGAAAAAGGCCGAAGCAGTTCCGGCCGATTTGCACACAAGATGCCCTTTGTTTCGAGCGTCTCAGGATCCAGCTCGTAGGGCGAGCCAGGCTCCCAGAGAGCCAGAAGGCGGCCAGCGTGGTACACGGCACTCAGGTTGGCCGCGTTCATGTCGTCGATATCGAGGTTTAACCCGGTTTTTCCAAACACAGAGGAGCCGAATGTACTGAACAGAAATTCGCCTGCCGATTCCTCTGCCAGATACTTCTTGGTCCGAACGTAGCGGCCGGTGTGGGTCACGGCATCGTCCGCAAAGCGAAAGGCATGGACCATCCCATCTCCGTCCCACTTATGAGCGTATCGACCAGCACCGCGCTCATGCATGGCGGGTCCGTTCCGATACAAAATGCCTTGCAAATCTTTCGGCAGCCTCCCTGTTGTCTCAAGGCGCCCCGAATAAATGTCTGTGCTTACGGATGCTTCGTACCCAACTGTCCATGGTTTGTGCCGCCTAGCATGAAATGCCCTTTTGATCTCTCCGTCTTGCCAGTTCATTGGTCATCCTTGTTTTCTCTTCTACAAATCAAATACCTGCCGAGCGCGCTCTTCAAGCATTGCGATGGACCGTCGTCTCAGCCCCAGGAAGTATTGATCGACCATGGCGATCGCTTCTGCAACCTGGTCGACTTCAAATAGGTGCCGCTGAATTCTTCTTTCAACTGCTTTTGCGCAACTGTTCAGGAACGAAGACCGATATGGCGTGACGAAACAAGTCCTCAAGGGTGTAAGGCACTGCGTCGAAACGATTACCAATCTCGCTCGCGTTACGTCATTGACCGGCTCTCTACCGCTCCCTACTGATCACGCCCCCGATCGGAAGCAGGCCCCCCGTCGAATAGAGCAACCTTAAGTCGCGGATGGAGGAGTTCTCGTTGTCGCTCGCGAGGCTCGGACGTGACGTTTCTTGACGAGCTCGAGCTCCATCGTGAGCTGCCCAGCCTTGCGCTCCAAGCGCTGCGATCTTCACTTCGTAGTCGGCCACAAGAGCTGCCTCGATCTCCTCGTTGCTAGGTTCGCCGCGATCAAACGTAAGCGGCCGGGCATTCCATCTTGACAGGGAGGCTGATTGAGGTCGAAGACTAGACTTCACAGTGGGCTAGAACCTGTCGGTCAGCCGCATACGATGCAGCGTATGCGTCCGGCAAACTCATCTTGTGTGAGCCTCCCAGAGGCTGAGCTCGGTGCTGATGAGGGGAGTGGAATCCCGCTCCTTTCAGTGACTCGCTGAGCTCGCGTCCACTCCAGGAGGAGGGGCCAGGGGCGCCTCACAACGATCCGCCTCCTCGCATCGCTGGCGAGCGGCTTGAACTGCGGCCATCAATTCCCCTGTCACTGCAGGGTTCGACTGCCCGTCCTTTGCAATTCGGCTGATGTCTTGCGAGACGGCTTCAACAGCAGTTGCCAGGCCGCCAAGGCCTGCTGAATCGGCTTGCTCGTCGCAAAGGGGGTCTTTGCCATGCAGCGATGGTGGCACCTGCTAGTCTCACTCACTGTGCAGCTAGCCCACATAAGGACCGGGCGCAGCCCCAGAACGCACATAGCGACAGGCTGATTGCTTCAAGCCCTTCTTCGACGTCGTGCTCGAAGTCGGGTCGTCGAACACCTCGTACATCCTGCTATAGATCCTCGCCATGTGGGCACATTCCTACAAAAGAGGCATACTCAAACGATGCGCCTGAGCCAATTCATCAAGGAGAACGTTGAGCTGATCCTGGTGGAGTGGGAAACATTTGCGCGCACGATGATTCCTCCGGCGGAAACGATGTCGGTCGTCGAATTGCGCGATCACGCGCACGAGATTCTGCTCGTCATTGCCCACGAAATGGAATCAAGCCAGTCGGAGGACGAGCGCGAGGCGAAGTCCAAGGGCTTGGCTGAGCCGCGCGCGAAGGCAACATTCGCAGCCGTGCATGGCACATTGCGCCAGCGCGTTGGCTTTGACCTGACCCAACTGGGAGCCGAATACCGCGCACTGCGTGCATCGGTGCTCCGTTTGTGGATGGCTCGTGTGGGGACAGTCGATGCAGCAGTACTCGAAGAGGTGATTCGTTTCAACGAAGGCATCGACCAAGGTCTTGCCGAAGCCATGCGCACCTACTCGGAGCATATGGCCAGTTCACGGGATACCTTTCTCGCTGTGCTCGGACATGATCTGCGCAGCCCGCTCGGCGCGCTCAACTCCTGTGTTCATTTGCTAGGCCGCTTGGTCGACGGCAAGCCCAACGAACGCGCGTTGCGCATCGCAAAGCAGAGCATCACCTCCATCAGCGAGATGATCACCGATCTTCTGGAGTACACCCGCACGAGACTGGGCCGGGGCATCGAGGTCACGCCGCAGCGTGGAAACTTCGATGCGCTGTGCGCAGAGGCGTTCGACCAAGTCTGCGCTGCCTATCCGCTGCGCAAGCTCGAAGCCGACATCACTCCCGCAGTTACGCTGAGCTTCGACGCGCCGCGCATGCGTCAGGTCCTCAGCAATCTTCTGAACAACGCCGTGCAACACGGTGATCCTGCCTTTCCAGTTGTGCTGACGGTGCATGCCGAAGAGAACGAAGTGGTCCTGATCGTGAAGAACCGCGGCACGCCCATTCCGTCCGATTCGATGCAAGTCATCTTCAACCCGCTTGTGCAAGTGGTGTCCAAAGAGTCGGAGCCCCACGAGCGACCTGCCACAAGCTTGGGCCTGGGCTTGTTTATCGCCCGCGAGATCGTGAAAGGCCACGGCGGCACGATTGCGGTGGCATCCTCCGCGGAAGAAGGCACATCCTTCACCGTGCGGCTGCATCGTTGAAAGCGTGCAAAGTGCGGGCGTTATCTTTGGCCCTCGCGTACTCGAAACCACGTAGTGCAAGCAACAAAAGCTCTCAGCCCGAAGACTGCGTAGATCGCCGGCCCGGACGGGACGGCTGTAAGTGAGCCCGGCTTGGCGTCTTAGGGTAAGCACGCAGCCAACACGTCTTGACGAACCGCGATCTAGAGGAGTTCAGTGGGCTCGACTAGGTCGTCCGCTTGTAGCAACATCTCCCCATGCCGAAGTACCGATGGTCATGTCTCGCTTGCGGTGAGACGAATTCGAGTGAGATTGAGTTTTGCACCACTTGCCAGTGCCCTTCCCACGCTACGTCGGCGCAGATCACCGCGAACCGAATGAGGCATGTCGAGGGAGGCGGTCAACTTCTGGGAGAGGCTGCGATCAGCGCTTCGGGAGATCTTTCGGCTTTCGAGGTTCTGTGCAAGCCCGTGATCTTGTTCCTCTTTGGGTGGTGGCCAGGCAGGCGGCCTTAGGAGGTCAGCTTTGCTTCCAGCGATGAGGCAGCAGCTCGCCGATGCGGCTATACGGCTGCGTCGGCAAGCGCAAGAACACATCCTTCAGATAAGCATACGGATCGTGCCCGTTGAGCTTCGCTGACTGGATCAGGCTCACGATGGCTGCGGCGCGTTGACCGGCACGCAGGCTCCCAGCGAACAGCCAGTTCCCCCTGCCCACGGCAATGGGCCGGATTTGGTTCTCTACCCAGTTGTCGTCCGCGGGCAGACTCCCGTCGTCCAGATAACGCGTCAGCGCGGCCCATCGCTTGAGGCTGTAGTTCAGTGCCTTCGCGGCCCCTGACCCTTCCGGGACCTTGAGCCGCTGCGCGATCATCCAGGCATGCAGTGCCTCGGCGATCGGCCGACCCCGCGCTTGGCGGATGCGATGCCGTTCATCTGCGTCGAGATCCTTCACCTCACGCTCGATCTCGTAGAGCCGAGCGAAGTACTGGATGCCTGCCTCTGCGATGTGACTCTTGTTGGCCGTATGCAACTCAACGAACTTGCGCCGGGCGTGTGCCAGGCATCCAGCTTCGACGACGCCTTTGGCCAGCAGGGCCTTGTAGCCCGAGTAGTCGTCGCAGACCAGCGCGCCGCGCCATTCGCCCAGGAAGTCCTGCGCATGCTGGCCAGCCCGGCTGTCGGCGAAGTCGTAGACCACAGCCTTCATGCCTTCGAAGGCGCCTAGGGTGTAGGCCCACAGGTAAGCGCGGTGCGTCTTGCCGGTGCCAGGTTTGAGCATCGCCACGGGCGTTTCGTCGGCATGCAGAACATGGTGATCGAGGATCGCTTCCTTGAGCGCGTCGACCAGTGGCTGCAGGCGTACGCCACAGGCGCCGACCCACGCACCGAGCGTCGAGCGCGGGATGGCCAGGCCGGCACGCCCGAAGATGGTTTCCTGGCGGTACAGCGGAAGGTGGTCGGCGTACTTGGCCACCATCACCTGAGCCAGGAGTCCAGCCGTAGGGATGCCCTTGTCGATGACCTGAGTCGGCACCGGCGCCTGGATCAGCGTCTGGCACTTCGCGCATACCCACTTGCCTCGCACATGCCGCTCGACGGTGAACACGCCGGGAACGTAATCGAGCTTCTCGGCCACGTCCTCGCCGATGCGCTTGAGCGCGCAGCCGCACGTGCAGGTGGTCGACTCGGGTTCGTGGTGGACATCGACGCGCGGCAGGTCTGCCGGCAGTGGCGCGCGGCGCGGCTGCTGCTTGTCCTCGGTCTTGGGCGGCGGACGAAGCTGCTTCAGCTCTTCTTCGATGGCCGCCAGGTCGGCGTCAAGCGTCTCTTCCAGAAGGCTGGCCTGCGCAGCGTCGAGCTTCTCGCTGCTCTTGCCGAAGCGCAGGCGCTTGTACTGTGCGAGCTCGTGGGTAAGCTGATCGACCTTGGTGGACTTGAAGGTGACTTCGCGCGTGAGCGCTTCGATCGAGCGGTCCTTGGCCTCGAGCAGGCGCTGCTGCTCGGCGAAGCCATCAATGAGCCGGAGGGTCACCTCGTGCAGTTGCTCTGCACTGAGACCCTTCAGTTGTTCGGCGTCCACCATGAGCACGTAGGGTGCCGCGCGATTGCGCGACTGTCATCGGCGTTTGCCGCAATTGCAGGGGCCGTGCGCGATCACACGACGGTGATGACACCTGCTGCCCCGACGCGCTGCCATGGCAATCCGAGCACAAGCGCGTCGAGCTGCTCACGCGTCAACGCCATCTGCGTGCCCAGGCTCGCGTTAGCCCAGAGGAATCGGTCCTGGTTCAGCCGACGTGCGCACAGCCAGATGCCGATGCCATCGTGCACGAGGACCTTCATGCGGTTGGCCCGTCGGTTGGCGAACAGGTAGGCATGGTGTGGATGCGCGGCGCCGAACACCTTCACGACGCGTGCCAGCGCCGTCTCGGTGCCAGCGCGCATGTCGATCGGCTCGGTGGCCAACCACACGGCGTCGACGCGGATCAACGCAGCCACTCGCGCAGCCAGGCTGCGCACGACGACGCTGATTCCACCGGCCAGTGCACCACTGCGGTGGCGCTGCCTCGCTTCAGTTCGATGCGGATGTCAAGGGCTGGCATCTCGGCTTCGGGCTGCACATCGAGCGCGATGAAGTCGGGCATCGGCAAGGTTGGAATGTCAGTCGTCTTCGGCGACGCAGCCTTGCGATCGCCGCGGCAGAAGCATCCGGCTGCCGGCACGCCTCAAGGACCTCAGCCTTGAACCGCGCGCTGTGCTTGCGACGGGTCGCCCGCTTAACCACATCATCTATTGCGTCCACATCATTCATCGCGGACACGATGCCTGCCGACTCTCAGGTGATCAAGATGACTTCACCGAGCGCTTACGATCAAACTGCGTCAGCCACATCTGGATGAGATTGACTGAGAGGGTGTACTTGCGCTGGGCATCTCGACGCCCCAGGGCATCTGAGCGAATGTCATGCCACAGCTGCAGCTTGAGATGCGCAGAACGTCCGCGACATGAACCTCTTGAGGACATTGACCTTCTATAAAGGCCCAGCCAGCGTATCGGTTCATTTCCCAATGGGCCAGTCGATGGGTTCACTCCCATCTAGGGTCAGAGATCGACGGAATCCGACAGCGAAGGCATTCAGGCCTCTAGAATCCCGCTATGCGCGTCGGCCAACCCTTCAGAAAACTCATCTCGTGGATCACCTGCGTGGCGATCCTGATGGGCTCTGTCGCGCCAGTGCTGTCGCATGCGTTCCAGCCCTCGCAAGGCGGCGCGGGCTGGGTTGAGGTCTGCACAGCCTTGGGTCAGCAGTTGGTACACGTCGATGGCTCAGCGGCCGAGCCGTCGAAGAACAAGCAGACCGACGATCACGCGCGGGCGCACTGCCTCTATTGCTCGTCACATGCGGCGCAACTGGGCCTGCCACCCGCATCCTCGCCGGTACTGTTCGTGCCGACCTTGCACTACGGCCTGCCCACACTCTTTCTAGCAGCTCCGCGCACGTTGTTCGCGTGGTCGACTGCGCAGCCCCGCGCGCCTCCGCGCAACTCCTGAAGTCCAAAGCCTTCCGCTGCCGGCGTTGACGCCTGCCAGCGGATCTTTTGCATTTTGCCGGGCCGGTGCGTCTGGCTTCAGGAGTTTCCATGTCCTACGTCGAACGCGCGTTGCGCGCTTTGATGCGTTTGAATATCGGTGCGACCCTCGGCCTTGTTGCTTGGTTGCTGTGGGCCAGTTGGAGTGTGGCGCTCGAAAGTGTCTCGAGAACAGCCAGTTCCGCGCACCGTACAGGCTCAGCCAATGCGACGTGCCAGTGCCTGGTCCTGAATCCCGTGTTGACCACGCAGCAGCGTGATGTCGAGCAGGTGGCACAGATCGGCCCTACGGCCGTGGCCGCGCCATGAACCTCCCCTCCGACGACACCCTCTATTGGCGTGAAGTCCACGCCGCCTTTCGCCCGTGGGTCGGCGTGGCGGTGCTGTTCGGCGCTGCCTGCGCCGCGGCACTCACGTTGACCGGCGCCGTCGCCCCGCAGTGCGGCATCGCGTGCGGCGCCTACGTTTTCCATCCCATTGCGCAGAGACATACCCCATGAGAAGCATCTTCCGCCTCCAACCATTGGCCGCCGCAGTGTACGCAGCAGGCCTGGGCTTCGGCGCCGGCTGCGCGCTGGCGCAAAGCAGCGTGCGGCAGAGTCTGCCTCCCGTCACGGTCAGCGCCGACCACGAGAGCTATCTGGCTCCCGAAAGCGCGACCGCAACACGAACCGAAACACCGTCGCTGCAGAGCCCGCAAAGCACGCAGGTCGTGCCGCTCTCGGTCATCCAGGACCAGAGCGCGCTGAACCTGGGCGACGCGCTGCGCAACGTGGCCGGCGTGCAGTCCGACTTCGGCTTCAACGGCTCGGCGCAGCCGCTCGCCATCCTGCGCGGCTTTCCGAGCATCTCGATGACCGCGATGGGCTCGATGTCGGGCAGTTCCACCTACTACATCGACGGCAGCAAGGTCGCCGGCGTGCCGATCAACATGGCCAACGTTCAGTCGGTAGAAGTGATCAAAGGCCCCTCGAGCGTGCTGTACGGGCGTGCCGAGCCGGGCGGCCTGATCAACGTGGTCACCAAGCCGATCGGCAGCATGCCGGCCTTCAGCCTGGAGCAGACACTGGGCCATTACGGGCTGTCGCGCACCAGCATTGAAGCTTCGGGGCCTGTGAATACGGACGGCACTGTTCGCGGGCGCGCGGCTGCCTCGTACTACAGCGCAAACTCCATTCGCGACTATGTGACTGACAAGCTCGGTGCGATCACGGCCAGTCTGGCCTGGGTGCCCGATTCGCACACCAGCGTGACGGCAACCATCGACTACAGCAACCAGCGCTACCGCACCGACTACGGGGTTCCCGCCGTCGGCAACCGGCCAGCGAACCTGCCATGGTCCCGGCAGTTCAACGACTCACCCGCGCTTTCCGGAACCAAGACCTCGAGCTTCAGCCTCGAAGGCACGCATCAGCTCTCGGACGCCTGGCAGATCAAGGCAAAGATGCTGAGCGTGCGGGGTGATACCTCGGAGGTGGACGTAACGCCCTATCGTCTGGACGTGGGCGCCGGCATGTCGCCGGGCGACAACTGCCTGGGCTCCGGCAACCCCATGTGCCGGTACTACTTTTACGCGCGGCCCAAGGGGAAGTACAAGCTCGACCAGTTCAACATCGACTTCGTCGGCAAGTTCGACACCGGCGGCGTCAGGCACACCGTGCTCGTCGGCTTCGATACGTACACCAGTCGCAAGAGCGGCACGACGTATTTCCAGCAACTGTCCGCCGTGGACATATACAGCCCGCTCCTTGGCGCCACACCGAGGCTGGACACCGCGCTGTCCTCGCCCCTGGACGTCCGTGATCAGAACCGCTGGACGAGCGCGTATGTGCAGGACCAGTTGGCGTTCGGCAACGGCGTTTTCCTGACCGGTGCGTTGCGGCACGACCGCACCAGCGCCGTGTATGCCAGCGATGCCTCCACGTCGCCGAACACGGCTTCCTTCACCACGCCTCGCTTGGGTGTCGTGTGGCAGTTCGCGCCCAACCAAGCGGTCTACGCGCAGTACCAGGACGCCGTCTCAGCCAACAATGGGCGCGACTCGGTGACCCAGGAGGCCCTGAAGGCGGAGAAGGCCAGCCAGATCGAGATCGGGCACAAGATCGAGTTGCTCGACGGCAAGTTCAGTTCCACGGTGGCGCTCTACCAACTGGTGAAGCGAAACCGAGGCGGCTCGGTGCCCATCGACACGGCGCCGTACTACAACACCGTCACCATCGGCAAGGCGCGCTCGCGTGGCCTGGAGTGGGATGTGTCGGGAGAAATCACCAAGCGGCTCTCGCTGATCGCGTCATACGCCTACACCGACACCAAAGTCACTGAAGACCCGACCTATCAAGGCAAGCAGTTGGCCAATGTGGCACACCACACGGCCAGCCTTTGGGCGCGTTATGCGTTCGACAGCCAGTGGAGCGGCGGGGCGGGCGTGTTCGCGCAGAGCCGGCGCCAGGGCGATGTGGGCAACACTTTCCAGTTACCGGGATATGCGCGTGTGGACGCGATGCTGGCCTACCGCTTCGTGCTGAGCAGCGCCAAGGCGGCGCTGCAATTCAACATCGACAACCTCTTTGGCAAGAAGTACTACACGGCCAGCCATCAGTTCGTCTCGGACTGGATCAAGCTGGGGACGCCGCGCACCGCAAAGCTGACGCTGCGGCTGGACTATTGAAAGGAAAACAGCATGACCATCGAACGCAGATCGTTCTTTCGCACCGCCGCGGCCGCCCTGGCCGCATCCCCTTGGCTGGCCAGCGCAGCCGAAGACAAGGCCACACCGGTGCCTCCCACACACGACATGAGCGCCATGCCCGCGTACTGGACCGGCAAGGAGCAGATCGGCATGCTGCTCTATCCAGGATTCACCGCGCTGGATTTCGTGGGGCCGCAGCACATGTTCGCGGGACTCATGGGCGCGACGGTGCACCACGTCGCCAAGACCATGGCGCCGGTGACCAGCGACACGCACCTGTCGATCTCGCCGACCACGACGCTCGCGCAATGTCCCGCCGAACTCGACGTCCTGTTCGTGCCCGGCGGCGGCGAAGGCACGCTGGCCGCGCTACGCGACAAGGCGCTGTTGCGCTTCGTCGCGCAGCGCGGCGCACGCGCGAAATGGGTGACGAGCGTGTGCACCGGGTCGCTGATTCTCGGTGCAGCCGGGTTGCTCAAGGGCTACAAGGCGACTTCGCACTGGGCAGTTCACCCGCTGCTGGCGGACGTGGGTGCCATGCCCGTGGAAGCGCGCGTGGTGCGCGACCGCAACCGCATCACAGGCGCCGGCGTAAGCGCGGGTCTGGACCTGGGCCTGCGCATCGTCGCCATGCTGCGCGATCAGCCGTATGCCGAAATGACGCAGTTGCTCGCGGAGTACGCCCCCGAGCCGCCCTTCAACGCCGGCACGCCGCGCACCGCCGCACCCGCCGTCAAGGCCATGGTGGACGACATGTTCAAGGATTTCCTGGTGCAGACGCGCTCGGCGCTTTCCACGGCGCCGACCCTGAAATGAAGCCAGACAACAAGACCAACCTCATGAGATGCACAAACCCAAAGCCAATGCGCCGCAGGCTCCTGTTCAATTTTTGCCAGCTCGGCGCCCTGCTCCTGGCACCTGCCCGGACTTTCGCAGCCGATACGCCCGAGCAGGCGGCCGCGCGCTGCTGGTGCGCAACGCGCAGGGCCAGTGGCAGGTGACGGTGCGCGCGTGCAATGGGCTCAAGGAGGCGGCCACGCTGGATTCCGGGGGCAACTGGCACGGGACCCGGCACACGCTGTCGGAGAGAAGTGCAAATTGCTCGAGCTACATTACATTCGGCAAGCGAGCGTTTTCGAGCTTGCTTCGTGCCCACTCGGTCGCCACGAATGCAGGGGATAGCCCTGTCTCCTCGGCGCGCCGGAGGAGTTCCGCCACGCGGGTCCGGATCCTTCCGACTTCCTGCATCACCGAGTGCTCGTCGCCTGTGCCCAAGTATTCACGCACGACGCTGATGATCCCGCCGGCGTTCACCAGGAAGTCTGGCAGGTACATCACGCCACGTGCCTGCAGCCTTTCGCCGTCCTGTGGTGTGGCCAACTGGTTGTTCGCTGCGCCGGCCACAATGGGGGCCTGTAACTCGGCAATCGTCGCACTGTCCAGCGCTGCGCCTAGCGCGCACGGTGCGAACACGTCCGCTGCAGCACCGAAGATTCGGTCGACTGTGGCGGCCTCGGCCCCAAAGCGATGGCGCATCTCCTCCACTCTCGACGCCTGGATGTCGGCAACAACCAGTTTCGCGCCCTCCTTGTGCAGGAAGCTACACAGACTCGCTCCCACGGCACCCAGTCCTTGCACTGCCACGCGCACGCCTTTCAGGTCGTTTCGCTTCAAATGCGTGCGCACCGCCTCGTCGATGCTCACGAACACGCCCCAAGCCGTCTTGGGCGATGGATCGCCGCCGAAGGCTCCCAGCCTCGGGATGCCGCTGACGTGACTCGTGACGCGCTGCACCACGCGCATGTCGCTTGTCGTGCTGCCGACGTCCTCGGCAGTCAGGTAGCGGCCACCCAGAGATTCGACTGCCGCGCCGAAAGCCCCGAAGATTGCGTCCCGGTCGAAGTCCCCTTCAGGCTTCAATATGACGGCCTTTCCTCCACCGAAGGGCAAGTCTGCCAACGCGTTTTTTAGGCTCATGCCGTACGACAGGCGCAAGGCATCAGTCAGCGCGTCTTGGTCGCTCGCGTAGTGCCACATCCGGCAGCCCCCGAATGCGGGGCCGAGCGACGTGCTGTGAATCGCCACGACAGCACGCAGGCCCGACCGGGCGTCGGCGACCCAGTGCACGCATTCGTGCGACGCCTGACCGTTCAATCCGAAAAGTGCATTCGACGCGGTCATTTGCCGACCATCGCTTTCGCCACGCGCGCGCACACGGTGCGCCGTTCTTCGAGCATCGAGGACGCCGCCTCCTTGACCTTGTCGACCAGAGCGACAGCCGCCACGCGCGGGTGTCCGCTGTTGAATGGTGGGGCAGGGTCGTACTCGAGCATGAGCTGCAAAGCCCTGGCTGCTTCCTCGCCGCGCAATGCCGCCACCACGGTGAATGCGAAGTCCAATCCCGAAGTCACGCCGGCGCCGGTGATCCTGTTGCGGTCCACCACTACGCGCTCCGGCACTACTTGCACGTCGAACAGCGCCAGAATGTCCATCGACAGCCAATGGCAGGTCGCCTTGTAGCCGGTCAACAGATGCGCGGCCGCCAGCAGCAGCGACCCAGTACAGATCGAGGTGACGAGGCTCGCCTCGGCGCCCTGGGCACGCAGGAATGCAATGAACTCTTTGTCTTCCATCATCGCCGTCTGTCCAGGGCCACCGGGCACAACGATGACGTCGTACTGAGGCGCGGTGTCGAAGCGCTGGGTGGGCACGATGCGAAGTCGCGTGTCGCCTTCGATTGGCTGGAGGTCCTTCCACACCAGATTAACTTCGCAGTCCGGCGCTCGGGCCAGGACTTCGAACGGCCCGAGGATGTCGAGAGAAGTCATTTGCGGAAATACAAGCATGCCGATTTGGGTTTTCTTCATGAGACTCATGGTTGTCCTGCTGTTGATGTGAAGATGCCCAGTCTGCTTTCGCGCGCATTTCCAAGCCGGACATAAAGGTTCGATCGGCGGACATCGATCACGCTGGTTGAAGTCCACAAATCACCCCAAGATGTCCGACGGCGGTATCTCAATCACCCCAAACTCCACTTCGATGGAAGGCCCTTCGGCTATCTTGAAGAGTTGGAAATGAACAATCGACGCCATTCATTGCGACTGCTCGGCGCCCTGGCTCTCTCCCATCCACTGGGCAAAGTGATGGCCCAATCAACGGGCGGATCGGTTTCGCGTCTTTTGGTGGGATTTCCGCCCGGCGCTACCGGTGACCGAATCGCCCGAATCGTGGCCCCGGTGCTTGGCGGCTTTTCCCAGATGAATCTCATCGTCGAAAACAAACCGGGGGCGGGTGGCCAGGTGGCCATCGAGTCTGCAAAGCACAGTGCCGCAGACGGCTCTGTGCTGCTCCAGACGATTGGATCGTCCATGGTGATCTATCCGCACACCTACAGGAGCCTGCGATACGACCCTTTCAGCGATTTTGTTCCGATCGGCACGGTTGCTACTGCGCCGATTGCCTTCGTCGCATCGCCCAATACGCCTGCGGTTACATTGGCCGAAGCACTGGCGCTGCTCAAGCGTGACAGCAAGTACGGTTTTTACGGTTCGCCGGCTTCGGGCAGCCTTTTTCACTTTACCGGCGTGCTGCTGCAACGATCACTGCGTGCCCAGTTCGATCATGTGCCCTACAAGGGTTCCGCTCCATTGGTGTCGGACGTGCTGGGTGGGCAGGTGCCGTTCGCTTTCCTGGCCCCGAGCGATATCCTCGATCTCCATCGCTCCGGCCGGCTGAAGATCCTGGCGGTGACTGGCACAGAGCGTGCATCCCAATTGCCGGACGTGCCAACGTTCGCAGAGCGTGGGTTTGGAGACCTGAACTATCAAGAGCGGTTTTCGTATTTCCTTGTAAAAGGCACGCCGCCGGACGTCGTCGCAAAATACAGGCTCGCACTACGAAAGACAGTGGCGGCGAGCGAAGTGCGCGCCAAGCTCATCGATGCAGGCCTTGAGATGGGAGAAGGCGAACCGGAACCGTTGACAGCAACCATGCAGAGGGACTATGCAAAATGGAAGCAGATCGTCAAGGAAATTGGATTCGTCGCGGACTGAGCCGCGCTGGGCATTGAACGCGCCTGGTCCCACCCGCGAGATCGGGCTTGTTGTCTTCGAGGACGTGCTGTTGCTTGACGTGGCCGGCCCGGCCGATGTCTTCAGCAGGGCCAATGCTCATCTGAAGGTAGCTGGTCATCCCGACCGCTATCGCGTGACCTCTATCTCGTCCTATGGCGGGGAGGTCGGCGCCTCCGCTGGCCTGCGCATGCAGACTGCGGCGCTGCCGAACCCGTCCATCTGCGCATTCGACACCTTGCTCGTGGCTGGTGGCCCCGGCGTGTTGAGCGCGCGGCATGACCTCCTGCTGCGCAATTGGCTCTTGGCCGTAGAGCCTCGCGTGCGACGAATTGGTTCAGTTTGTACCGGCGCTTTCATCCTTGCCGAAAGCGGGTTGCTGACAGACAAACCTGCTACGACACATTGGAACCATGCAGCTTCGTTCGCGGAGCTCTACCCACAAGTACGGCTCAACATCGACGCGATGTATGTGCGCGAAGGAAAGATGTTCTCCTCCGCTGGTGCCACCGCAGGCATCGACCTCGCCCTCCATCTTGTGGACGAGGACTTCGGGCGCGAATTGGCATTGGCCATTGCAAGGGAACTGGTCGTTTTTCGAGTGCGATCGGCCGGCCAAGCGCAATACAGCGCGGCGCTGGCGTCATATGGCGGCGAGTCGGACCGGATGCGACGGGCTACCGAGTTCATTCTTTCGCGTCTCCACGAACGTGTTTCCGTCGAGGACGTTGCGGCTCATGTGTGTCTGGGCGTGCGCCAACTGTCGCGTCTGTTCGCCAATACATTGGGAATTTCACCCATCCAGTACATCGGCGCGGCGCAGGTCGATCTGGCCAGGGAACTGCTCAGCGGCACGCAGCAGCCCCTAGAGAAGATTGCGCTCCGATGCGGTTTCTCGGGACGCCAGCATTTCGCTCGTGTGTTTTCCAAGAACGTGGGCGTATCGCCGAATGACTTCAGAGCCCGTTTTCATCCATAGCGCAAAGGGCCAAATAGGCAAGGCTTTTGTCCACTACGGGATGCTCGGTGTCTGCATGCATCCTTGTGATGTAAGGATCGTCATTCAACCGTGCGCTGCAGGAGCAACTTGCTGAAGCGCAGGGCGCCTCTCTCAACAACCCCCGGTGTTGTTGGATTCCACCGATCTCTGACCCCGTTCTTCTGCGACATGCCGGTCTTGTCGAGCACGCTCACTCCCTTGCCTTCCAGGATGCGCGGCCATGCCAATCAGCGCGCCGACTTTGATGACGCTGGTCCCGCCGATGCCGACAATCAGCATGTTGTGGATATGCTGGAGCAACGGCGGTACCGGCTCGGGCAACGCGAACACCGCTTTTGCCTTGGCTTGAACCGGCTTGCTCCTCTGCGGCGCCACGCCCTCGACGTTGACGAAGCTGGGGCAGAAGCCCTTGATGCATGAAGAGTCGGCGTTGCAGGAACTCTCGTCGACGCGGCGCCTGAACCCGAGGTCGGCTGCGACTGCAGTGAAGTGCAGTTGGACTGTCCGCCGTAATCGACGCATCGTTCACATACTGCCTCGTTGATGAAGACGCGCTTCGCGATCGCCGAAAAGTCGCCCTTCTTGCGCTGGCGGCGCTTCTCCGCGGCGCAGCGTTGCCAAATAGCGGAACCGGATGCGAGGAAGCACCAGCCGATGAGCGCTATTGCTCTAGGGGCGTGAACAAAACAGGCTTCTGTTTTCCTGCGCTTATGCAGCTCGATTACGAAAACTATTCGGTCGATGCTTTCAGCACCCGAGCACCAATCTTCATTCATCCAGTGGATGTCGCGCACCTGCAAGCTAAGTCGTCAAGTCCAGGAGGGCGGTGGCGGTAATGAGCTTGTTTTTGTCATTTCCGCCAGACTGACGGGCGGGACAATCTTCCTCTTCGGCCTTCCATGCGCCGCTCCAGAAGTCGAAAGCGAAATGACCCCAGACGTATTGGTTCTAGGTGCCGGCATGCTTGGGACGTGCACGGCTCTGCAGCTCGTGCTGCGTGGCCACTCGGTGGCATTGATCGACCGACGGGCGCCGGGCGGCGAGACATCCTACGGCAACGCGGGAATAATCCAACGAGAGGCGGTCGAACCCTACGCATTTCCACGTGACGGCAGGGCGGTTCTCAAGGTCGCCTTCAAGCGCGGCATGGATGTGGACTACCACGTGGGCGCGCTGCCGTCGCTCATGTCGCCGCTGGCGCGCTATTGGCATGCATCGGCGCCATCCCGGTATCGGGACATCGCCCGCGACCACTGCCGCCTGATCGAGCACTGCCTCACGGAACACCAGGCACTCATCGCCGAATCGGGTGCGGATGCGCTGGTGCGAAAGGACGGCTACCGGCTGGCCTTTCGCAGCCATGCGGTCATGGACAGCATGGCTGCCCGTGCGCTCGTGCTCCAAGAGCGATACGGAATCCGGTACTCGCTGCTGGACGGCGACGCGCTGGCGCATGCGGAACCCGGCCTTCACAGGCGCCTGGCCGGTGCGGTGCACTGGGAGGACCCGTGGTCCGTCAGCGACCCCGGCGCATTGGTGCAGCACTACGCGGATCGATTCATTGCGCTGGGCGGTCATCTCGCCGAAGGCGACGCAGCCACATTGACGGCGGTAGCGGGTGGATGGTCGGTGCAATCGCAGGCCGGTCCGCTGACGGCACGTCATGCCGTCATCGCACTGGGCCCGTGGGCCCAGGCAGCGAGCTGCGCACTGGGATACAAGCTCCCCCTTTTCGTGAAGCGCGGCTATCACCGTCACTATCGTGGCGGACCTGGACTGCAGCTTCCGCTGCTGGACGCAGAGAGCGGCTTCGTCATGGCGCCGATGGCAGATGGCGTGCGCGTGACGACCGGCGCGGAGTTCGCGCGCATCGGTGCACCCGCAACACCCGTGCAATTGGCGAAGGTCGAGCGCGCAGCGCGCGAACTGATCGACCTGCCGCAGCCGGTCGAGACGCAACCCTGGCTGGGCAACCGACCCTGCACCGTGGACATGAAGCCGGTGATCGGGCCGGCACCGAGGCACCCGGGCTTATGGTTCAACTTCGGCCACGCACACCAGGGCTTCACGCTGGGGCCGGCCAGCGGCCGGTTGATGGCGGAAATGATCGAAGGCACGACGCCCTTCGTCGATCCAGCGCCCTATTCGGCGCTGCGGTTCTGAGTGCCGACAAACAGAGGGGAACGGAAATGACCGAAAAGCTTGCGCACTACGACCTCCTAGTCTGTGGAGGCACCGTCATCGACGGGACCAAGGCGCCGCGCTTCCAGGCGGATATCGGCATCACCGACGGCCATATCGCTGCCATCGGAAGGCTCGACGGCCACGGTGCCGCCCGGACCATCGACGCCACGGGACTAATCGTCGCGCCGGGATTCATCGACTCGCACACGCACGACGACCAGGCGGTGCTGTCGCAGGCACTGATGCCTTTCAAGATCTCCCAGGGCGTGACGACAGTGATCACCGGCAACTGCGGCATCAGCGCCGCGCCGCTGCGCGCAGATATGGACCTGCCCATGCCGCTGAACCTGATCGACGCACCGGCAGAGGGTCGCTTCACGACCTTCGCGGCCTATCTCGATGCGCTGCGGCACGCGCCTTCTTCCGTGAACGTTGCAGCGATGGTGGGCCATTCGACCTTGCGCGGTGTCACGATGAGCTCGCTCGACAGGCCCGCCAGCGCGGCGGAAACGGCTGCGATGCGTGCCCACGTGGAAGAAGCGATGGCGGCCGGCGCCATCGGCATGTCCACCGGCACCTTCTACGCGACCGCCGCGAACGCGACGACCGAGGAGATCATCGAGGTCGGTCGACCGCTAAGTGCGCGTCGCGCGGTGTACGTAACCCACATGCGCGACGAGTCCGACAAGATCATGGAAGCACTGGAGGAGTCGTTCGCAATCGGCCGCGCGCTCGGTGTGCCGGTTGTGCTCTCGCACCACAAGGCCATGCACGCACCCAACTTTGGCAAGACCCGGGTGACGCTCCCGCTGATCGCGGAGACCATGAAGCACCAATGCGTGGCGCTCGACTGCTACCCCTATACGGCCGGCTCGACCATGATCCGCGCTGATCGCGGCATGCTCGACGGCCGCGTCCTCATCGCCAGCAGCGAGCCCCATCCGGCATGCGCGGGCCGCGATCTTGCCGATATCGCCGCGGAGTGGGGCATGTCGAAACACGACGCGGCGCTCCGGCTTCAGCCGGGCAGCGCGATCTATTTCATGATGGACGAAGAGGACGTACAGCGCGTGCTCGCGTTCGAAGAGACCATGATCGGCTCCGACGGCATTCCGCTCGGCGACAAGCCGCATCCCCGTCTGTGGGGTACCTTCCCGCGCGTGCTCGGCCACTACAGCCGCGATGTCGGCCTGTTCCCGCTCGAGACGGCCGTGTGGAAGATGACGGGGCTGACCGCGCGCAACTTCGGCCTTCATCGCCGCGGCACCTTGAAGGTCGGACAACACGCGGACGTGGTGATCTTCGACGCCGCATCGATTCGCGATGCAGCGAACTACGAAACTCCTGCCCGGCAGGCCGAGGGCATCGACACCGTGATCGTCAACGGTGCAGTCACCTGGCAGCAAGGCGCACACACCGGCGCGCGCAGCGGGCAGGTGATCACACGCATGGAGAAGGAAGCCGGATGAGTGCGCGGGAAGAAGCGAACGAACACAGGATTCGTGCGGCACGCGCGGCCTCCAACCTGGCGATCGCGAAGCAGGATATCGACGGGATCGCGAGCATGTGGATGGAGGACGTGCTAGTCCTGAGCTCGACCTCCGTGCAACTGCTGGGTGCAGAGGCGAATCGGCGCTACTACCAGGCCCAGTTCGCGCGCCGCCCCGATACGCTGTGGGTTCGCACACCCACGTCCGTCTCCGCCACGTCTTCGTGGCGCATTGCGCATGAAGAAGGCGACTGGACGGGCCAGTGGACCGAGCCCGACGGGCCCCTGCAACTGTGCGGGCGCTACATGGCGCAGTGGGTGCTCATCGGAGACGATTGGTGCATTCAAGGTGAGGTCTATGTGCCGACGTCGTGCATCGGCGGCGCGTACTGCGCCCGGCTTCAAGGCAGCGTGCACGCGTAGTTGGCACTGAAGCCGCCGCGGCGCCATCACCGGCCAGTCCGAAGTATCGCGGGTACTCGGGAAAGCGGCTGGCTGCCTTGGACCCCAGTCGGCGACCTTCGTGACGCTGTGCAGGTCCGTCCGGTCGACACCCGGGCCCGCCATCGCAATGGCCCATACCCGGCGCTATGTAGTAATGCATGAGTTCCTCCGTCGCATCCCGACCGCTCACGGCCGCCGTGACGGCTTGGTAGAAGTCGGTCGCGACCTTGGGACTCACGACGGATCGCTGCCGCTGTGCCAAAGAATCAACCTGGCGCTGCTGCGCTTGAATGGCGCAGGTCGGTGTTCGTCGCATCGTTGAGCGCCGGCAGGCCGTGCAGCGCGGCAAGGTTCGATTCGTAGGCATAGGCGGGCAAGTCTTGTTCCGGATCCCGTGCGAGGTAGTTCGTGACCGTGGTGTCCTGGAACAGGAAGTGGAGCGGGTTACGCTCGTTGCCGACGCTGGTGGCCCACATCTCCCAACCGGCGAAGAGATCGAAAGCCAATCTTGCGTTGAATTACGCCAAGTCAGATAGAGGGAAAAACGAGGCGGCCGAGCGATCCCGTTTCGCAAAAAAACTACTCGACGTCGCTGCGGCAATGCAGTTCCCTGAACAGCATCGGCGTCATGCCAAATCGCCGGCCGAAGGCTTTCGAGAGCTGGGTTCCTGTCGAGTAGCCCGTCCGCACTGCTATCTCCTTGAGCGTCATGCCGGCGGCGAGAAGGTTGCGGGCTAGGTCCAGCCGCAGGGTCTCCACGAAATGCGCAGGCGTCTCGCCGGTGCTCTTGGTGAACCTTCGAAGGAAGGTGCGCTCGGACATCGAGACTCGCTCCGCCAAACGGGGCACATCCAGCTGCTGCGAGAGGTTCTCGCGCATCCAGTAACTCAACGCAGCAAAAGGTGCATCGGCATCGGACTGCGCTCTCAGCACGGCGCTGAACTGCGACTGGTAGCAGGGGCGGCGCGCGTACAGCACCAAGCGCTTGGCGATAGTGTTCGCCACCGCGTTGCCCAGATCCGCAGCGACCATCTCCAAGCTCATGTCGATGCCGGTGGTCACGCCGGCCGATGTCCAAAGCCTGCCGTCGTTGACGAACAGCGCATTGGTGTCGACCTCGATGTCCGGGCATTTCTCCGCGAGGTTGGCACATGCAGACCAATGCGTGGCGACGCGTTTGCCGCCGAGCAATCCGAATTGGGCCAACGCGAATGTTCCGGTGCAGATGGAGCCGTACCGGCGCGCGTTCTTGCACACTCTCACGGCCCATTTGCGCACCGCCTCGTTGTCTGCCAGGAGCTTGAGCCCGGAGTCATCGCCACCGGCAATCAACAAGGTATCTATGGCGCTCGCAGGCAGATCCTCGATGGACTTGGTGACCAACGCCACTGCGCTGCTGGTCTGGATGACGCCGCCATTGCCGGAGCAGATGTGGACCCTGTAGTGAGCCTTTCCGAGCGCGTCGTTGCCTGCCTCGAACACCATCGCCGGTCCCGTGACGTCAAGCACCTGGCACCGCGGAAAGGCGAGTATCGCGACGTTGAGAGCCGTTGCCATTGGCGAATATTAGCTCGCGATTGTCATTTACGCCAAGTTCCGTGACTTCCACAATCACTCATCGACCGACCATTCACAGCCTCAATGAACGACATCATTCACATCGGATTCCTGATCTTCCCGAAGGTCACTCAACTCGACCTCACGGGTCCGGCGCAGGTGCTCAGCCGCGTGCCGGGCGCCAAGGTGCATCTGGTGTGGAAGGCGATCGAGCCGTTGATGACGGACGTGGGTTTCAGCATCAATCCGACCGTCGCATTCGAAGCGTGCCCGCAGCTCGATGTGCTCTGCGTGCCCGGTGGTTTCGGCGTGGTCGATCAGTTGAGCGACAGCGATACTCTGGCGTTTCTGCGCGCGCAGGGCAAGACCGCCCGCTATGTAACCTCGGTCTGCAACGGCTCGCTGCTTCTGGGAGCTGCAGGACTGATCACGGGCTACAAGTCTGCCTGTCACTGGATGTGGCGGCACTATCTTCCGCAGTTCGGCGCGGAGCCTGCGGCGGCTCGCGTCGTGCGCGATCGCAACCGCCTGTCGGGCGGCGGGGTGACTTCCGGCATCGATTTCGCTTTTACCTTGGCGGCTGAGCTGGCCGGGGAAGAAGCGGCGCGAATGATCCAACTGGGCCTCGAGTACGACCCGCAGCCACCGTTCGATTCGGGATCGCCCGAGAAGGCTGGCGCGGAGCGGGTGGCCCGCGCGCGTTCGGCGCAGGACGCCTGGCGGGAGGGCGTCGAGGCCCAGATCGCTCAGGCGGCACAACGCCTTTCGCTCCAGCGCTGAACACGATCCCTTCACTTCAATCGAGGAAGCACCATGAAACCCGGCATCTGCAAATTGACGCTCGCTGTGGCCTCTGCCGCGGCGTTCCCTGCCTTCGGCCAGATCTCCGACGGGGTCGTCCGATTGGGTGTCATCAACGATCAGTCGGGACCCTACGCCGCGTTGACCGGGCCCGGCTCCGCGCTCGCCGTGCAGATGGCGGTGGAAGACATGAAGCCGCAACTCGGCGCGATCAAGGTGGAGGTGCTGGTGGCCGACCATCAGAACAAGCCGGACATCGGCTTGACGATCGTGAAGCGTTGGTTCGATGTGGACAAGGTGGATGCGGTCCTGGACATCGCAAATTCCGCCGTGGCGCTGGGCGTTCAATCGGTCATCAAGGAGAAGAACAAGATCGCCCTGTACGGCATCGTCGGCACGACCGAGCTGACGGGCAAGCAATGCGCGAAGACCGGCTTCTCCTGGGTGCACGATGCCTATGCGCTGGTGTCCGGCCCGGTCAAGGCGTTGTCCAAGAGCGGGCTCGACACTTGGTACTTCGTCGGCGCCGACTTCGCGTTCGGCAAGAACATGGTGCAGGAAGCCAAGACGCTTGTGGCGGCCAGCGGCGGCAAGACCCTGGGCGAGGCCTTCCATCCCATGGGGACCTCGGACTACAGCTCGTACCTGCTGCAGGCCCAGAGCTCGGGCGCGAAGGTCGTCGCATTCGCCAACGGTGGCGGCCAGCTGGTGAACTCCATGAAGCAATGGAAGGAGTTCGGCATGCAGGACGGCAAGCAACGGCCGGTCGCGACGTTGCTGTCCGTAGCCGACGTGCATGCGGCGGGAATCGACGTGATGCAGGGCCTGTCGGCCACCACCGCGTGGTACTGGGATCTGAACGAAGAGACCCGCGCATTCTCGCGACGCTTCTTTGACCGCTTCAAGGCGATGCCGACCGAGTCGCAGGCCGGGATGTACTCGGCCACCAGCCACTACCTCAAGGCCGTCGTCGCAACCAAGACCGACGCCACGGAAGCGGTGGCGGCGAAGATGCGCAGCACGCCTGTGAACGACATGTTCGCCAAAAACGCGCTGCTGCGCGAAGACGGAAAGCTGGCGCACGACTTCCTACTGGTCACGGTCAAGACGAAGGCCGAATCCAAGGCGCCTTGGGACTACTACAAGGTCAACGGCGTGGTCTCCGCCAACGATGCGTTCACGCCCTTGAGCGCGAGCGATTGTCCGTTGGTCGCCAGCGCCGCTAGCAAAGCCAGGTGATGGGGTCTGCCATCGCGGGCGCTCCCGCCCTGCTCACTGCGCGTGGCCTCACGCGCAGCTTCTCGGGCTTTACGGCGGTCAGGAATGTCGACCTGACGGTTCGCCCGAACACGGTACATTCAGTGATCGGACCCAACGGCGCGGGAAAGAGCACGCTGTTCAATCTGCTCACCCGTTTTCTGGAGCCCCATGCCGGCAGCATCCTCTACAAGGACGTAGACGTCACGCGCATGCCGCCCGCGCAGCTGGCCCGGCAAGGGGTCGTGCGTTCGTTCCAAATCTCGGCCGTCTTTCCGCATCTGACCGTGGCGCAAAATGTGGCCGTGCCCCTGCAGCGGCTGTCGGGGCTGCAGAAAGTTTTCTGGCGTTCGACCGCGTGTCTGAGCGAACTCGATGACCGGGTGCATGCGTTGCTGCTCCAATTCGGCCTCGGTGAATGGGCTCACGTCGCGGCGGGGGCGCTGCCCTATGGGCGCAAGCGGGCACTGGAGCTGGCGACGACCTTCGCGCTGGAGCCGGAGCTGGTGCTGCTGGACGAACCGATGGCGGGCCTCGGCATCGAAGACGTGGCCCGGGTCGCCGATCTTATTGCCGGCCTTGCAAACGAGAAGACCATCGTCATGGTCGAGCACAACCTGAAGGTCGTCGAGCGGCTCTCGGACACCGTCACCGTGCTTTGCCGCGGCGAAGTCCTCGCAGAGGGTCCCTATGAAGAAGTCGCCGTCGATGCGCGCGTCCTCGAAGCCTACATCGGCCATTGACCATGAATGAAACGACCACAGTTCTTGCAGTCGAGCGCCTGAGCGCGGGTTACGGCGGCAACCAGGTCCTCGATGGTGTCAGCTTCGACCTGCGGCGCGGGGAAGTCGTCACGCTGCTCGGGCGAAACGGGGCGGGCAAGTCCACCACCCTGAAATGCCTCATGGGATTCATCACCGAGAAAACGGGCACCATCGACTTCGAAGGCACGCCGATCGCGCGGTGTCTCCCCGAGCAGATCGCTAGGTTGGGCATGGCGTACTGCCCGGAGGAGCGTGGCATCTTCTCGCAGCTGAATGTGCGCGAGAACCTGACCCTGCCGCCCGTGATCCGGGAGGGCGGGCTCACGCTGGACGAGGTCTACGCGCTCTTTCCGAATCTGCGTGAACGCGGCGCCAGCCAGGGCACGAAGTTGTCGGGCGGCGAGCAGCAGATGCTGGCGATCGGACGCATCCTCAGGAGCGGCGCGAAATGCCTCCTGCTGGACGAGCCGAGTGAAGGGCTGGCACCGGTGATTGTCAAGTTAATCGCCAAGACCGTTCACGAACTCAAGCGCCGCGGCTTCACCATTCTTCTGGTGGAGCAGAACCTGCGCTTCGCCACCGAACTGGCTGACCGGCACTACGTCATGGAGACCGGGCGCGTAGTCGACATGCTGACCCGCGACGACATGCGGCATGGCAACGATCGCGTCGAAGCCTACCTGGGAATTTGACATGCTCGAATCGCTGGGACTGCTGTCCCCCGCCCTGTTCGGACAGCTCCTGCTCGGGCTGATCAACGGCTCCTTCTACGCCATGATGAGCCTGGGGCTCGCCATCATTTTCGGGTTGTTGAACGTCGTCAACTTTATGCACGGCGCGCAGTACATGATGGGTGCGTTCACCGCATGGATGCTGCTGCAGTGGCTTGGCATCGACTACGGCTTCGCGCTGGTGTTGGCACCGCTCATCGTCGGCGTGAGCGGCATCCTGCTGGAGCGGCTCTTCGTGCGCCGGCTCTATCACCTGGACCACGTCTACGGGCTGCTGCTGACCTTCGGGCTCACGCTCATAGTCGAAGGCCTCTACCGAAAGTCTTTCGGGTCGGCCGGCTTGCCCTATGCGAACCCCATGCCCGGTGGCTTCCGGACGGCCCTGGGGTACCTGCCTTACTACCGACTGTGGGCCCTGTCCGCTTCGCTGGTGGTGTGCATCGCCACCTGGTACATGGTGGAGAAGACGAAGCTTGGCGCGTATCTGCGTGCCGCGATCGAGCGTCCCGACCTGGTGCGCGGCTTTGGCATCAAGGTGCCGCGGATGGTGACGCTGGTCTATGGGTTCGGTGTGGGGCTGGCCGGGCTAGCCGGCGTGTTCGCCGCGCCGATCTACAACGTCAGTCCGACGATGGGCTCCAACCTGATCATCGTGATCTTCGCGGTGGTGGTGATCGGCGGAATGGGCTCAATCAAGGGCGCAATCATCACCGGGTACCTGCTGGGCCTGGCGGAAGGCCTGATGCGCTATTACTACCCACCTCTGTCCGATACTGTCGTCTTCATCATCATGGCCGCAGTGCTGCTCATCAAGCCTGCAGGACTGTTCGGCAAGGGCGTCATCAGCCAGCACGTGGCCGTCGCTATGGAGAGCCGCGCCGGCGTCGCGCCGAGGAAGATGCGTGCGGGCCTGAGTTGGGTGCTTCTGTTCCTGTCCGTGGCCGCCCTCGTCATCGCGCCCTTCGTGATGTACCCGGTGTTCCTGATCAAAGTTCTGTGCTTCGCGGTCGCCGCCAGTGCGGTCAACCTCCTGCTGGGTTACATGGGGATGCTGTCGTTCGGCCATGCCATGTTCTTCGGCTTCTCGGCCTATGTGGCGGGACACTTGGCCAAGGTGGGGGGCGCGTCGCCCGAGTTGGCCATCCTGGGCGCGACCCTCGCATCGGTCGTGCTCAGCAGTGTCGTCGGCCTCATCGCTATTCGCCTGCAGGGAATCTACTTCGCGATGTCTACCCTCGCTCTGGCCCAGATGGTGTACTTCTTCTGCCTCCAGGTTCCGTTTACGAACGGCGAGGATGGCATCCAGAACATCCCACGCGGCATGGCCTTCGGCGTATGGGACTTGAAGAGCGACCTCTCTGCTTACTTCTTCGTGCTGCTGATCTGCGGCGCCGCCATTCTGGCAGTTGCACGGCTGGTGCATTCACCCTATGGCCGCATCGTCGCTGCAGTGCGTGACAGCGAACCCCGTGCGATCTCGCTCGGCTACAACGCCAATCGCTACAAGTTCGCGGTCTTCGTGTTCTCGGCGGGCATCACCGGGCTCGCGGGTGCGACCAAGGCCATCGCGGTGCAGATCGCCACGCTCACTGACGTGAGCTGGCACATGTCCGGCGAGTTTCTGCTGATGACACTGGTCGGCGGCCTGGGCACCATCACGGGCCCGATCTTCGGCGCGCTGGCCCTCATCAGCATGGAGACCTACATGTCCGAATTGCGGGACTGGGTCACCGTGGCACAGGGCGCGGTGTTCTTCGTGGTGGTGCTCGCCTTCCGGGAAGGCATCATCGGGAGCCTGTCCAGCATCTGGCGTAAGAGGGCGGTGGCGCGAGACGACGTGGCCCCCAAGCTCGAACCATCCGACGGACAGACAGCGCCACGCTACTAGTGTTGAATCTGTGGGAGCTTCGTAAGCGCGTGGTGATCGCGTCTTGACGGCAGTCGCAGATCAGGCTGGCGACAACACCCAGCGATGCGGCAGCAGTTCGACGAAGACTGGCTGGCAAGTCTTATATAGACGTACAGCATTGCGACGGATGCATCCCGCGTCACGCCCATGATCTCGCTCACCGGTATGCCAGCCGTCGCGCGGACTCCTTAAGCATTCCCGATCGGAGCAAATATGCAGCTACAGTCCAGAAATCTCGTTCTCTTCGCAGCCCGGACAGCAGCCCGGACCATTTGGGCCACGGCCTGCGGCGTAAGGCCCCTTTTTCACACGTCAGATAGTCGTGACAGCTCACCTGTCTAAAGAGAAGCCCAGCAGTGATGCCTACTAACTGCAACCACTCATGCAGTGCTAGCACGGGGCATCTGTCCTTCGACTTGGCCATCGGCGCAAACGCCGTCTGCGCGACCCATCGTCCCCCCCTGTCCGCGCGGCAAAGCGCTGCCGGTTCGACCATCGGCCGCGCCCTTGCGAGCAACCGAAGATTCATGAAGGCCGAAGACGTCAGTGTCGCAACGGAGCCAGTACCAACGCGAAAGATGGCGTTCTGAATGACTATCGACAAAGAACTTGAGCAACTACAAGAGCCGAAGCAACGCTTCAGCCTCATGTTCAGCGGCCTACACCTGGGGTTGGATATCTAACGCGGCTGGGTTAACGAGCATTCGGAGGTCTTCGTCCGTAATCTCGACCTTTCCATCAGCTAGCTGTTTGAAACGAAGGAAAGCGGCGTTTAGATCCGCTTCGCTTTGCATGGTTATACCCAGATCCTGGAGACGCTGCGTGAAGGCACTGCGACCACTGAGTTTGCCAAGCACGATTCTGTTCGCAGCCCAGCCTACGTCTTCGGCTCGCATGATCTCGTAGGTGTCGCGCGCCTTGAGCACGCCATCCTGGTGAATGCCAGAGGCGTGTGCGAAGGCGTTGGCACCCACGATGGCTTTGTTTGGCTGCACCGCGAAACCGGTGGTCTGGCTCACTAGGCGGCTGGCGGCGACCAAGTGCTGAGTGTCGATACTGAGATCGAGTCCGAAATAATCCCGGCGGGTTTTTACCGCCATGACCATTTCTTCGAGCGAGCAGTTCCCTGCGCGCTCGCCCAGCCCGTTGATCGTGCACTCCACCTGGCGCGCGCCGCCGATCTTCACGCCGGCCAGGGAGTTCGCCACGGCCATGCCTAGATCGTTGTGACAGTGAACGGACCAAATCGCCTTGTCGCTGTTAGGAATCCGTTCGCGAAGCGTCTTGATGAAACTGCCGTAGAGCTCCGGGATGGCGTAGCCGACCGTATCGGGTACGTTTATGGTGGTCGCGCCCTCATGAATCACCGCCTCCAGGACACGGCACAAGAAATCAACGTTGCTACGGTACCCGTCCTCCGGACTGAACTCGACATCGCTCACAAGGTTCCGGGCGAAGCGCACGGCTTTTTTTGCCTGCTCGCATACCTCATCAGGTGACATGCGCAGCTTTTTCTCCATATGCAGCGGCGAAGTTGCGATAAAGGTGTGGATTCGGCTGCTGGCCGCTCCCTTCAAAGCCTCTGCGGCACGGGAGATGTCGCGATCATTGGCCCGCGAAAGGCCACAGATGGTCGATTCCTTGATGGTCCTGGCGATCGCCGCGACGGCTTCAAAATCACCATTGGAACTGGCCGGGAAGCCAGCCTCAATGACGTCGACCCGCAGGCGCTCCAGTTGGCGAGCGATGAGCAACTTCTCGTCCCTGGTCATAGAAGCACCGGGCGACTGCTCGCCATCGCGCAGAGTGGTGTCGAAAATGATAAGTTTGTCAGCCATGTAGTTTGTTCCTTGATCTGGTCGTAGTGGCAGTCACATTTCCGAAACCTTGGCCGGGTTGCTTTTGTCCACACCGCAATTCTTCCCCTATTCATCTAGATTGAGCTTCAGAATTTCAACCTAACCGGAGGCCTTTGCAGGAGGATCTTTGGATAAATGGTCACTACTCGGAATATTTTTCGAGGACTGGGCGTCAGGAGGAATTGACCTTGACTCAATGTCACTGTGGCTTGGTTGATTGAACGTCAGTACAGGGACCGCCCGAAAGCCGCAGCCACGCTAGTGGGACCGGATAAGGACGGTGGCAAAGCCCGCAGCCCTGGACAGCGGCCCGTGCGCGCTATGCGTTGGTCAATGGGCGACCCCGAAGGCAGACGTCGATTGGCACACCCGGCAACCAGCGCAGAACTGGCCCCGCGCCGCCCAAGCGGCGCTCCCTTGACGCCGCTGCGAAGCACGCGCATCCACCTAAACACCAAGACCGCCCAACACAGGGCGGGCGGCATGATCGATCACTGCCGTGCAAGCACGGCCACTCGGTTCGATCTCAGAGCCGACAGCAGCGGCCCCTAGTGGCTTTATCCAGCTCTCCAGCCCGTTCGGCCGCCGCACGATGTTCTGGACGATCTCCCATTGAAATGGGGACCAATTCTTCGCGAAGTCGAGTTGGGCGGCGCATTGCGCCGCGTTTGTGATCGGGTAAAGCGACGTGGCAGGCGGTCTGTCGATGCCGCCGTAGGTCAGCTTATATTGAGTATCAGAGAAAGTTTCATGGACCCCTTTCATTCGATCAACGGGCTTTGTTAGTGTCTCGTGATCCGCTAGACCCAGGTTGACTGGGAACTTCGCCGAGAGAACTATTCCTTCGGCTGGGAGCACTTGGGTGTGGAGCACAACTGCTACGTTCGATCCTCAGTCCACTTGTAGTTCGCTGAGCCATGGTTGACAGTGTTTCCGGGCGTTCGACCTCGCCGACCATTTCGATGCGGCAGGCGAGCACGCCCAAGCGTGACCCCGATGGCGAAGTCGTATCGCCACGCGCAGAGAAACGGCCAGCGCATGCTTTGAGCGATGCGCTCGCTGCGGCGGGCTCGCGGCGTGGCGCAAATGCCGCGGCCGCGTCGCAGAGCGATCGCCGCGCCGACACCGGAATGTTGCAGGCGTTTTTCGCGCGCGAAGCGGGAGCCGTTGCGACGACCGGAGCGACGTTGCAGTCCACAGCCGCCGTGCACCGGTCCAGGACCCTCGGCGGTAAGCCACACGCCGCGTCGTCGCTGGCGGATAACCGATTCGTGCACGCGCTCAAGCCCGTCGCGGCGGCGCCCGAAGCTTTTCCCGCGGCTCAGGCAACGTTGCTGGAACCGCGCGCGCACTTAGACAGCATCCTCTCCGGCGTGCTGCAAGACGATCCGGCACGGATGGCGCAGATCCAGCAAAAGACACGCGATGCGTTCGCCGCTTTCGCGGCGTCTTCCCATCCGGATCGCGCAGAACTCACAGACGCGCTGATGGACTATGTCTCGCCGTCGACCGGCTATCACGTGCTAATGAACGCTGCGGCATGCGGCCACCGCAGCATTGACGACTTCGTGCACGCGATGAACCATAAGGACTATCGCGGTGCCGACGGCGTCGAGAAGTATTGCGCCGATTTCATCGGCTTCTATCGCTTGGACGGCGATGTGACGGACAGCGACTCCGATTCTGGCGACGAGGCGGAAAGATTCACGTCCTTCGATCTTGAGTCGGCCTACGACGACCTCACGGGTAGGACGCGCACGTTGCAGGACTTTCTTAGCGCCCACGCAGTCGACCTCTCGGGAGTGAAGCTGGTGCATGGCGTGGCCGCAGGAAATTCCGCACCGTATTCGGTGGCCGTGGATCCTCGCAGCTACCTCAAGGCTTTCATCGAGAAGAGCCCGATCGTTTACGACAGTTTCATTAGCACGACCAGTGACACGGCAACCGCGCTGGCCTTCACAGGCTACAGCAAGTTGCCGGGTGTCCCGGCGGGCGCCCTCGACCTGTCCGACACGTCGAGCGCGGCGAATGCTCATCGCCGAGCCTTGCTGGACCAATTGTCAAACCCAGCGACGGATCCCAACAAGGCGGCTATCCTGCTGGTAATGGACTGCGACGATGCTAAGGGCGTATACCTAGGCCCGGAAACGACCGGCCAACGCTTGGATGAGCAGGAACTACTGCTCGGCCCGAATCACGTCGTTCAACCGCAGAGCCTCGTGTATGGCGACGGCTTCTATGTGCTCTCCGCGAAACTGACAGCAGCTGACGACCGAGGAATCGCTTAATGGCGACCCACAGACAGGCATCGACCGATGCCGACTTCATCGCCGATGTGCCCAAAACAGGGACAGGGGTGTCGACTATGGCCGGCTTTGGTTAGCGAGATGATGCCGCAGGGGTAGTTGGCTTTCAAGTTTGGTTTGGCCTGCGATGCCTGACGGCGCCTGCTGCCCGAGCGTTCGATCAGGAGGCCCTGAGCTTCTTGCTTCACTCCGAAAAGGCGTCATGACCATTCATGCTCGGCGACGGATCGGCGCTCGATCACCAATCCAGCTATCGAGCTTGGCCGTCCCCTCCTCCGTGATGCAGATTACTGTCGCGGCCTGCGACGGGATATACCGTCCGATCGATTCGAGAGCGTGAATCTCCGCTTCGATCAGGCCGGTTGCCTTGAGCACCGACACGAGCCTGATCTCTTCAGGCGTGTTGACACGCAACGGCAGTTGAACGTGCTTGAGCTTCATCAAGAAATAGAGGGGCATAGATCCCTCTACGCTTCGGGCGGCCCTAGGGTTTCGCTATAGAGCGGTTAGCGCGACATATCGTGAACAAAGTCACGTTCGCTGCTTACGCGCCCCCGCCCAGCGCACCGTGAGCATCCAGCGACCATCTTGAACGACCAGACCGATCCTCAGAGCGGATTGATCTCGTCAGCGGGCTCGTCGGTCTCGTAGCACCTGCCGATCGCCCGGTCCAAGCGCTTGAGCAGAGAAGTGAGAGTTTCGCCCTCGCGGCTGACGAGCATGGCCATCGAGTTGTGGCTGTCAGCCGCTGTCGCCGCTCGTAGCCCCATCGCCTCATCCGTCAGCAACTCGGCGATGGTGATGCAGTCATGTACCTCGGCGAATGACAGGTCATGCACCGTCAACTGCGCTGCTTCCAGGGCCGCAGGCCATGCGCGGCGAGGCCCTTCGAATTCGGCGGCCTGTCGGCTTGCAAGCGGGAGATAGTCGTTGACCTGTGTGTGTGACGGAACGCCACGTACCGAGAGAAATTCCGCGCGGCGGCGGCGCGATCAATAGGTTCTTGTCCGAGACGCTGTTGCAGAATTCAAAGCCCAGGTCCTTGCGCATATGTGCCCACGGATTCAGGACCCCATTGGCATGGCTCTTGGCCGCATGCGGGCAAGCGCTTCGGACTTGTCCCCCATCTGCGGAAGTAATCCAGGGCCAATTGCGCGAAGATGCCGGGGAAGCCTGCCGGATAGAAGCCTGACTCCTTGACGTAGCCGCAGTCGCCGAGGATCCGGGTGGTTTCGGCGCCTGCGACCGCCGTCATTTTCTCGGCACCGACCACCAGCGCGATGTGGACACGTCCCGATTCGATGGCGTTACAGGCTGCGTAGATGGCGGCGGAACCGGACGCACAGGCGTTCTCCACCTGGGTCGCCGGCTTCCGTCTCAAAGCTGGATCGGCCTGGCTAACGAGCGAGGAGGCAAAAATGTCGCGGGTGAACCCGCCGTTCAGATTGCCAAGCCAGATTCCATCTACATCTTTCCTTCGATGCCCGAATGCGCGAGCCGCTCGCGCAGCATCGACGATGAGATCATCCAGGTCGCGGTCCCCGTGACGTCCAAACGGGTAAATGACATCAACCAACGATAGCTACTGGCACGGAGCGTGCTCCAAATGATGACGATTGAAAGATCCATTGGGCCAAGCCGCCGAAGATCGTCCTCTTCACCAGGTAGGAGGCGCGGTGGTTCCAGGCCTTAAGGCGCTTGCCGATCGTGCATACCTGGTAGGTTAGAACGTCATTCGTCCTGAAAAGTACGCGGGTAAGGTACGGGTGAAATCGCAGGTGTCGGTTGCAACAGCGGTGACGAAGCGCAGGAAGTCGTCAGCCTTCGATTTCTCGTAAAGCACCACGTACGGCACGCGAGGAATTGCCGGTGTGCTGCGAATCACGCGAAGCTGTCCCAGCGAGATCACGTCATCAAAGATGCGTCGCGGCAGGTAGCAGATACCTACGCCGGACAACGTCAGTGACGCCGAGGCCGTGAGGTTGCTGCTCGCGAGCGTGTTCTGGAACTTCACGTTGTGGTCGTTGAGCCAGTGCCCGATCATGTTGCCGAGTCCGGACGCATGCGATTGCTCGATGATGGTGTATTGCGCCATCGCTTTCAGCGGCAGGCGCTCCACATCGGCCAGGTATGACGGACTGCAGACCCACGAATATTCGACTGAGTCGAGCGGCACGATCTCGAAGTGCGATTCGCGAAATGCGTCGGGCACCACCACCAAGTCCAGCTCGTTCGCCTTCAGCTTGTTGACCAAGCTCACGCTGGTATCGACAACGGGCTCGAGCGTGACTTGTGGATGGCTGCCGCGAATGCGCTGCACCATGCTCGGCAACCATGTCATGGCGGTTAGTTCCGTCACGCCGAAGCGGAACGTGCGTGGAGCGAACTGCGCCGCCTTGCTCATGTCCATGATCCGCGTACGAAGACTCAGCATTTCCCAAGCTAGGGAACGGAGCTCCTCGCCGCGAGGCGTGACCTGCGCCTTGCGGCGGCTCCGGTCGAACAGGGCGAAACCCAAGGTGCCTTCCAGTTCTTGCAGGCGCTTGGAAACGGCCGATTGCGTGGTGTTGAGCCGTTCCGCGGCTGCTTCGAAGCCAGCCAGTTCCGTCGACCAATAGAAGGCCTCGAGTTGCTTGATGGTGATCAACGGATTCTTCGTTATGTCGCCTATGGCTGGCGGCGCCGAGCCGCCAGCGCGCTTTGGGAGCGACGGCGAACGATGTTGGTGCAGCCGCCACAAATAAACGAATTTTATTCGTATGAGGAAGGAAAACTATTCGTTTGTGGAATGTTACTGGCATTCCTAAGATCCCGACAGCCCTTCCATCTGCCGAAATCTTCTCGCACATGACCTTCATCGCCGACCGCATGGATCTGATCCAGCCATCCCCCAGCATCATGGCCATGGCGCGGGCCAAAGAACTGATCGCCGCCGGCGTCGATGTCTGCAACATGGCCGCCGGGGAGCCCGATTTCCCTACGCCGCCACACATCGTCGAAGCCGCCCACGCTGCGTTGCTCCGGGGTGAGACCCGCTACACGGCGGTCGACGGCACCGCAGCACTCAAGCGCGCGATCTGCGCCAAGTTCGAACGCGAGAACGGTCTGCCATACACGCCCGAACAGATTTCCGTGGGCGCGGGCGCCAAGCAGGTGCTTTTTAACGTGCTGAGCTGTACCGTCAATGCGGGCGACGAGGTCATCATCCCCGCGCCGTATTGGGTGTCCTATCCCGATATCGTTCGCCTTAACGGCGGTGTGCCGATAGTCATCGCGACAACAGCTGACGTCGGCTTCAGGATCACGCCAGCCCAGCTTGAAGCGGCGATAACGCCACGTACCAAGTGGTTGGTGCTGAATTCGCCAAACAACCCAAGTGGGGCCATCTACTCGGCGCAGGAACTCGTGGCGATCGGCGCGGTGGTGGGGCGCCATTCAGCGCTGCATGTGCTGACCGATGACATCTACGAGCACTTGATCTACGACGGTGCACGCTACACCTCGTTCGCGCAGGCCAACCCGTCGCTGTTCGAGCGCACCGTCACTGTCAACGGCGTCTCCAAGGCGTTCGCCATGACCGGCTGGCGCATTGGCTACGCCGGCGCGCCGAAGGCCCTGGTGAAGGCGATGGAGAAGCTTCAGTCGCAAACCAGTGGCAACCCCGCAGCTGTGAGCCAAGCCGCGGCGCTGGCCGCACTGTCGGGACCTATGGATTTCTTCGAGGCTTGGCGCCAAGAGTTCGAGGCACGGCGTAACCTGATCGTTTCGCGCCTGGACGGCCGCTTCGACTTGAAGTGTCCGGCACCGCAGGGCGCCTTCTATGTCTACGTTTCCTGCGCGGCACAGATCGGCAAGATCACGCCGGCCGGTCAGACAATCCGCGACGACAGCGACTTTGTGTTGTACCTGCTCGACGCCTACCAGGTCGCCACCGTGCAAGGAGCAGCGTATGGAGTGTCCCCCGCGTTCAGGATTTCGTTCGCCACATCGATCCCCACGATCGAGCTAGCTTGTGGGCGCATCCTCGCCGCCTGCGAGGCGCTGCAGTGAGGCATCTTCCCCGGAGTCGGCCATGATCGTGTCTCTCATTTCGCACCCCGGCATCGCCACGCAACGGTTGATGACGGCGCTGCAAGCGCAGGCGCAGCGGACGGCGCAAACCGAGCCAATCCTTGCACCGGTGCTCGATCGCCTGGTTCTGTCGCAGTCCACTTGGGGCGGTGTGCTCTCGGCCCTTCTTGCCACGCGACTGGCCTGCAACGATCTGCCGTTCGACACACTGGAATTGTTGTTCGGCGGCCTGCACGCATCGTCTGCCGTGCTCGGCGACATTGCCGCGCTCGACGTTGCCGCGGTGCTGCGACGCGATCCGGCGAGTGATGAGGCTCTGTCGGTCGTACTGCATCAGAAGGGCTTCCAAGCCATCCAGGCGCATCGCATTGCGCATGCGTTATGGGTAGCCGGCAGGAAAGAATTGGCGAGGTGCCTGCAAGCGCTCTCCAGCCTGGCCTTTGGCGTCGACATCCATCCCGGTTGCTCGCTCGGCCATAGCGCCATGTTCGACCATGCGACGGGCATCGTGATCGGCGAAACCTGCGTCATCGGCCATGGGGTCTCGCTCATGCAGGGCGTCACGCTGGGCGGCACCGGCAAGGCTGCGGGATTGCGGCATCCGCAAATCGCACAAGGGGTGTTGATCGGCGCGGGTGCCGTACTACTCGGGGCCATCCGCATAGGTGCACACGCCAAGGTCGGCGCCGGCAGCGTGGTGCTAGCCGACGTGCCGCCGCGCAGCACTGTGGTTGGCGTACCAGCGCGCGTGGTGGGCAAAGCAAACGCATCGAATCCCGCGGAAGAGATGGATCAACTGGTCCCATCCGATTCTCAGGCCCCTCAATCTCCGGTTCATCGTCCCCTTTCAGCAGGAGCTTCCCAATGAAAAAACAGCTTTCGGCGATCGCTATTGCACTTGTGTTCGCCGGCTCCGCAGCGGCACAGGCGAACGACACGCTCGCAAAAATCAAGGCGAGTGGCAGCGTCACCATGGGCGTGCGCGAATCGACGGCCATGTCGTACGCCTTAGGAGATGGCCGCTATACGGGCCTCCACTACGAGGTGTGCTCGAATATCATCCGCGACATCCAAAAAAGCCTGGGTTTAACGAAGCTGGACACCAAGTACCAGTTGGTGACTTCGCAGAACCGCATTCCGCTGGTGCAGAACGGCGGCGTCGACCTCGAGTGCGGCGCGACCACCAACAACGCTGCGCGCCAGCGCGATGTGGCTTTCGCCATGACGACGTACGTGGAAGAGGTCCGCATGGCCGTGCGCGCCAACTCGGGCATCAACTCGATCAAGGACCTCGCGGGCAAGACGGTTGTGACCACTACGGGCACGACCTCGGTGCAAACGCTGCGCAAGAACGAGCGCGCCGGCGGCATCGATTTCAAGGAGCTGTTTGGCAAGGACCACGCCGAGAGCTTCCTGCTGCTAGAACAGGCTCGCGCCGACGCCTACGTGATCGACGCCTCCACGCTGGCGGCGTTGATCGCCAAATCGAAGACGCCGAAGGACTTCAAGATCGTTGGCGAGCCGCTGAGCGTAGAACCAATTGCCATCATGATCCGCAAGGACGACCCGGCCTTCAAGAAGGCCGTGGACGACAGCATCAAGGCGCAGATCAAGTCGGGCGAACTGGTGCAGTTGTGGGACAAGTGGTTCATGAAGCCGATTCCGCCGAACAACGTGACCGTCGGTCTGCCGCTGTCACAGGCCACGAAGGACGCTTGGGCCAACCCCACAGACAAGCCCGCCGAGGACTACGCCCGCAAGTAGGCGTTCGCCACCATCCATCGCTGCGGCCCTGGCCATATAGACAGAGGCCCGCCCCCGGGCGTGGTTCGCTCATACTCCTCAAAGAGGCTTTTCCTTGAATGCATTCGACTGGCGGGTGTTCCTGCTGGACCCCGGTGGCGCGCACCCCTCTTACCTGCAGTGGATGCTGTCCGCTTGGGGCTGGACCGTCGGTGTAGCGTTGAGTGCGCTCGCTGTGGCGCTGGCGGCGGGGTTCGTGGTCGGAACACTTCGAACCTTGCCCGACCACCCGTGGATCGTGCATATCGGCGACGCTTGGGTCGAGCTGTTTCGCAACGTGCCTTTGCTTGTGCAACTATTTCTCTGGTACTACGTGGTGCCGGCGTTGGTGCCCACGATGAAGAACGTACCTGGGTTCGTCATGGTCGTGCTGGCGCTCGGGCTGTTCACATCAGCGCGCGTGGCCGAGCAGGTTCGCGCCGGCATCCAGGCGCTGCCGCGAGGTCAGCGGCTCGCGGGAATGGCGATGGGTTTCACCACGATGCAGTACTACCGACACGTGCTGCTCCCTATGGCGCTACGGCTCGTGCTCCCGCCGCTCACGAGCGAGACGATGAACATCTTCAAGAATTCGTCAGTCGCGTTCGCCGTGTCGGTGCCCGAGCTCACGATGTTCGCAATGCAGGCGCAGGAAGAAACCTCGCGCGGCATTGAGGTCTACCTCGCGGTGACGGTGCTGTATGTGCTGTCGGCGCTGGCGATCAATCGGCTGATGTCGTTGCTAGAACGGCGGACGCGCGTACCCGGCTTCATCGCGCAACAGACGGCAGGAGCGCACTGAGATGACGATCGACTGGTCTTTCTACAGCTGGGAGCTGATCCGCTCCTTCGTGTTGTCGGGCTTTCGCTTCAGCATCCAACTGACGGTGGTGGCCACGCTGGGTGGCGTGCTGTTGGGCACCTTGCTCGCATTGGTGCGACTGTCGGGTCCGCGTTTTCTGGCAATACCGGCCACGTTTTACGTCAACGGCATGCGCAGCATCCCCGGCGTGATGGTAATCCTCTGGTTCTTCTTGCTCGTGCCTTCAGGGTTCTACGCGCACCTGCCTGGCGGCATGGACCAGCGCGCGGAATATTCGGCCTACATCACCTTCATTGCGTTCGAGTCGGCTTACTTCAGCGAGATCACGCGCGCCGGCATCCAGTCGATCTCGCGTAGTCAGGTGAACGCGGGATTGGCTCTAGGCATGACCTACGGACAGAACATGCGGCTGGTGGTGCTGCCACAGGCGTTGCGCAACATGCTGCCGGTGCTGCTCACGCAGACGATCATTTTGTTCCAGGACACCTCGCTGGTCTACGCCATCGGTGCCTACGACATGCTCAAGGGCTTCGAGACGGCAGGGCGCAACTACGGTCGCCCGATCGAAGCCTACCTGCTCGCGGCAGTTGCGTACTTCGTCATCTGCTTCTCGCTGTCGAAGGTCGTGAAGCGGCTGAACCAGCGCATGGCCCTCATTCGCTGAGGCGCCCCATGATCGAACTCCATCAAGTTTCCAAGTGGTATGGCAAAACGCAGGTGCTAGACGCGTGCAGCACGCGCATTGCGAAGGGAGAGGTCGTGGTGGTCTGCGGCCCTTCGGGCTCGGGCAAGTCGACGCTTATCAAGACCATCAACGCGCTGGAGCCCTTTCAGCAAGGCGAGATCTTCGTGGACGGCATCCCTGTGCATGCGCAAGGCACCGATCTGCCCAAACTGCGCAGCCGGGTAGGCATGGTGTTTCAACACTTCGAGTTGTTCCCTCATCTGTCGGTCACTGAAAACCTGACTATCGCGCAGATCAAGGTGCTGGGACGTTCGGCCGACGAGGCCAAGACGCGCGGCTTGAAGATGCTCAACCGCGTGGGCCTAATGGCCCACAAGAACAAGTTCCCGGGCCAGCTCTCGGGCGGCCAGCAGCAGCGCGTGGCCATTGCGCGCGCGCTGTCGATGGATCCGATCGTGATGCTGTTCGATGAACCCACTTCGGCGCTCGACCCCGAAATGGTCGGGGAGGTGCTCGAGGTGATGATCGCCCTGGCTGCCGAGGGCATGACCATGGTGTGCGTCACGCACGAGATGGGCTTCGCCCGCAAGGTCGGCGATCGGGTGATCTTCATGGACGTGGGCGGCCGCATTCTCGAAGACTGTTCGCGTGACGAGTTCTTTGGCAATCCGGGCGCACGCTCTGCGCGTTGCCGCGACTTCCTCGACAAGATTCTTCAACACTGACGCAACAGACGATGAAAAGACGCGTGTTCCTGGCTGCTGCCTTAGCGTGCGGCACGCTGCCTTCGCTTTCGCAAGCGAACGGCTACCCCGACAAGCCGATCCGACTGATCGTGCTGTTTTCGCCCGGCGGCACCGCCGACATCGTCGCGCGGCTCGTATCGGACAAGATGTCTGCCGCGCTGGGCGTGACGGTGGTCGTCGACAACCGCGCCGGCGGCGCGGGTGGGAGCGTGGGCACCGGGGAAATCATGCGCGCCAAGCCCGATGGGTGCACGCTCGGCATGGCTACCGTGGGCACGCTGGGCACCGCACCCGCAGCGGCGCGGCACCCGGTATACGACCCTGGCAAGAGCTTCTCGTTCATCTCGAATCTGGGCCGGTCTCCGATGCATCTCGCGGTCGGGCCGGCCGCGACGGCAACGGATCTGGCGAAGCTGCTCGCACAGGTCAGAAAGCAGCCCGCAAACTCAATCTCCTTCGCCATTGGCGGCAGCGGCGGTGTCGCGCATCTGATGGGCGCACGCTTTCAGTTTGCGACAGGTACGCACCTCACACACGTGCCTTATCGGGGCGCCAGCCCCGCTATCAACGACGTGGCGGGCGGGCAGGTTCCAATCCTGTTCGATGCGTTGACATCGTCGACGCCGTTCATCGCAAGCGGTCGCCTGCATGCGCTTGCCGTGTCCGGCGATCACCGAACCGCTTCTTTGCTACAGGTGCCGACCTTCAAGGAGCTTGGGCTGCCCCAGGTGAGCACCCAAGCCTGGTACGGACTGATCGACCGGCGGGCCTTCCGGACTACGTGAGCGCGAAGCTGAGCGCGGCCGTCTCCGCCGCACTGGCCGATACGCAGGTGCAGCAGCCGGTTCCGGAAGCTGGGCACCGACATCGTGGGCAGCACGCCCGCCCTGTTTCAAAAGCAGGTGGTTGATGAACTGGCGCGATGGCGCCAGCTCGCGGCTTCACAAAATATCTTTTTGGATTGACAGGAAAGGCAACGCTATGGATCTGGGTTTGAAGGGGCGCACTGCGCTCGTGCTGGGCGCTGGTGGCGGACTGGGTAGCGTCATCGCGGCCACGTTGGCGGCCGAGGGCGCCAATGTGGCACTGGCTGACATGGATGCGCAGGCGCTCGCCGTGACGGCACAGACGATTCGATCGCACGGCGGTCGCGCCATCCAGCAGGTCTGGGACCTGTCGGACGTGTCGTCGATCGACGTTCGCATCCGTGCCATTGAGGATGAGTTCGGTGCGATCGACGTGCTCATCAACAACACCGGTGGTCCGCCGCCAACGCCCGCTGCGGGCCAAAGCGCCGAGCTGTGGGCGAAGAGCTTCCAGGCCATGGTGTTATCCGTGATCCAGATCTCCGACCGGGTGCTACCGAGCATGCGCGAGCGGCGTTGGGGTCGCATCGTCACCAGCACGTCGTCCGGCGTGCTCTCACCAATTCCGAACCTGGGCATCTCCAACGCGCTGCGCCTGACATTGGTGGGATGGTCAAAGACCCTGGCGCGCGAAATAGCGCCCGACGGCGTCACGGCCAATATCGTGGTGCCTGGCCGCATCGCGACGGCGCGCATTGCCTTCCTGGATCAAGCGAAGGCCAAGCGCGAGGGGCGAACGGTCGCGGAGGTCAGCGCTGAGAGCACCGGCTCAATCCCCATGAGGCGCTACGGCACGCCACAGGAGTACGCCAACGCGGTCGCGTTTCTGGCCAGCGACGCGGCGTCATACATCACGGGCTCGGTCGTGCGTGTTGACGGTGGCCTGATTGCCAGCATTTGACAACGAGGATTCATCACCATGGACGCTCTCCGAACCACTCCCGCCCCGTTGGCGCCAGACGCCGTCGCAACGCTTCAACAAATCACCACCGCCACGATCAGTACGGTGCTCTTCAAAAATGGCTTGCGCAATGTATGGATCCGCGGCGCGATGCCTTTGTCGCCCGGCCAGCCGCGCGTGGCGGGCCGGGCCTTCACGATGCGTTTCGTGCCGATGCGCGAAGACCTCGCAAACCCGCAGGCATGGTCGTCTCCGCGCTCGACCCGCGTGGCAGTCGAGCAGATGCCTCAGGGCTGCGTGGCCGTCGTCGACGCGATGGGCGTGACCGATGCTGGCGTCTTCGGCGACATCCTCTGCGCGCGCATGCGCGTGAGGGGGGTGGCGGGCCTGGTGACGGATGGAGTAGTGCGGGACATTCCTGGCGTTCGCGCCAGTGGCTTGCCGGTGTGGGCGCGCGGCACCGCAGCACCCGCCGCAGTGGCAAGCCTCACCTTTGTCAACTGGGACGAGCCGATCGCGTGCGGCGGCGTGGCCGTGTTCCCGGGTGACGTCGTGGTCATCGACGAAGACGGCGCGATCCTGATACCCGAGGCCTATCTCGACGAGGTGCTTGCGGCCGGGCCCGAACAGGAAAAGCTTGAGGCCTGGATATTGGCCGAGGTGGAGCAAGGCGCGGCACTACCTGGGCTGTACCCGCCAAATGCAGATAACCAGAAGCGGTATCTGTTAGGGCAAAAGTAATTGAGAACGCCTGGCAGACTTTGCCTTCACTCTCGTTGAGAGGAGACTGATGCGAAGTTCTCGACAGGCGCAAGATGAGCTGTCGCGCACCACCTGAGAATGCGACGGATTTCTCCCGGGCACCGGTTTGGCGCATCGCCTTGATAACTTTGTCCATCGCGCCACGCCCGCCGAAGTCGTTGAGCGCGCCACGCCGACATCACCTCAAGCCACAGTCATCATGTAAGTCTGTGAAAGGCGGCCGATGATTGCTGGTTAAGCGCAGAGGTAGATCCTCGCGACACGATCTTGTCATGAGCAATGGTGACGCTTCGGGTTCGCAACTCGATGCCCTCAATCAAGTCAACAAGCATTTGCGTGGACTCGTAACCCAACTTGTCGAGAGGAAACGCGACGGCTGTCAGTGCCGGATTCAGCAGTTCGGCGATGGGTCCGTCATAGAAGCTGGCAATCGACAAGTCCTGAGGAACACGCAGGCCGCGCTTCTGGGCGCCGACCAAAAGGCCAGCTGCAACCAAGTGGTTTGTCGCAAAAATGGCTGTAGGCGGATCTCCCGCCGCCATTAGCGTATGCAATGCCGCCTCGCCGCCTTGGCGGTCGTATCCCGATTCAACGGCCAAGGCTGGATCGAAGGCAATACTTGCCAATTCAAGCGCCAGCTTGTAACCCGCCACGCGCCGACCGCCGAGGAATCGGCTCAGCCCGCCGACGAATGCGATGCGCCTATGGCCCAAGCTCAGCAGGTACTCGGTAACCGCCATCGCTCCACGCAGGTCGTCGAGGACTACATGCGGGTGCTGCGCATCGAGGTAGCGGTTCACCAGGACGGAGGGAACCTCCAACTCACGTGCGGCTGCCAGTTGCTCGGCTTCGTTGCGTCCCGTCGAAATCAAGAAACCGTCGACATGGTTCGATGCCAGCATGCGGGAGGCGAGTTGTGGATCCTCGCCTTCCTCACCCAAACCTCCGAGGATCATCAAGTAGCCGCGATCGCGTGCAGCTTTTTGCGCGCCATAGATGATGGGCAAGAATGCGGGACTATTGATTTCAGGAACGATCATCGCGATCGTGCCCGAGCGAGCCATTCGCAAGCCGCGTGCGTGAGGATTGGGCGAATAGCTCAGATCCTTCATCGCCTGCATGACCTTCTGCTTGGTCTCGTCTCGGACTTTGATCGTTTCGTCATTGCGCAGAATGCGCGAGACGGCTCCGGGCGAAACCCCCGATGCGCGGGCAACATCGGCGATGGTGGCTCTGCGTGACACGACTTCCTCTCGATAGCGCAGCAGATTGCGCGCTTTGGCTTAAACGGGATCGCCGCCCAGAAACTCCCACGCAGCAAGCGCATGGGTCTTGATGACGGCCAAGAATTCTCCTATATCCACCGATTCATTCGGGGCGGCCATGTTCTTCGGTGTCGGACCGAAGATGAAGGCCGGTATGTGCTGGTAGCGCCAGAACTTGCAATCAGTGGCGCCCAACGAAGGGAGCGCTAGCGGTCGCACACCGGTCACGCTTTGCGCGTTGCGCGCGAGAATCCCTACCATCGGATGATCATGGGCCGAGGAGGCCGACGGATTGCTGGCCGCTTCCTGTACTGCAACACTCACCTGCGGATGTCGGGCGCACAGAGCGAGCACCTTGTCCATGACGTCCTGCGTGCTCAGCCCCATCGGGATGCGGATGTCCGCCTCGAATGCGCAGGAATCCGGAATCATGTTGACCTTCAGGCCGGCGTGAATCGTCCCAATGTTAAGTGTGGGGCGAGCGATGATGGCTGCGGCACCTGGACCCATGGCTGCATCTGCAGCGGCACAGACGTCTGGCTGCGCCAAGTAGTTCACCAACTCGGGAGGCAGCTTCGGCGACATGTCCTCGATGGCCGCCAGTTCGCAGATCAGGCTGGCCGCAATTCGGCTAGCACTCTCGCTCTTGTGCAGATAGGCGCCATGAGCACCCGCAGTCTTCACGGTGAACGTCAGTCGCAGCGTGCCCTTCTCGGCGAAACGGATTGTGCTGATGCCGCCGGGCTCTGCATTGATCATGCAGTCGCCATGCCAGCGAGTGTCGTTCTGCAGCAACCAGCGACTTCCCCAACATCCACCGGTCTCCTCGTCGGAGACCGCCGTCAAGCCCAAACTTCCATTCAGCGCCTGGCGCCGCTCGTGCAAGTAGGTATACGCAATGATGGATGCGGCAGTGCCGGCCTTCATGTCGGTAACGCCACGGCCGTGCATGTGTCCGTCCGCGATGTCGCCGGACCAGGGATCGCGCGTCCACCCATCCGCCGCTCCTACAGGAAACACGTCCATGTGACCGTTGAAGATCAGTCGAGGCCCCGGGTGCGCTCCCTCGAAATCGCTCACCACGTTCGGCAGATCCGCACGCGGCGCCACCACGCTTGCGGGGACGCCGCGGGCTGAAAGGTATCGCAGTACAACTTTTGCAGCCAGTTGGGTATCGCCCGGGGGATTCGGCGAAGGTGCGCGCACGAACTCTTGAAGAAAAGCAATGTGATGGGCTTGGTCAGCGTCAAGCGCTGCGAGCAAATCGGTACGTGTCATGACTATTTTCAGTAAAACGATTTAACGATGGAAGTCTATCGACCGGCTAGACCTTTCGTCAAGGCAGATTTCCTGCACCAATGAGGTGACTCCAAGCGAAGAATGTGCAGTTCAGATCTTTTATGTCCCGAAAAAGTTCGAGTTAGGGCCAAGGGTAAATCCCAGTATTGACGCGTATTTGCCGGGAAATATAAACTAAATAGTAAATCGATTTACTGTCGACGAACTATCCACGTCTTTTTGTGGTCCCGCCACGAACCAAGCCAAAAACCAGAGATGCACATGACCACACTTGCCGCGATCAGTCGCGTCCCAGTACGCGACGAAGACCCCGCAGACATGGCGAGACTGACGCATGTCCGACGTCACTACTACGGGCGCTATGCGGCTGCTGCCATCATGCTGGCCCTGCTGGCCTGGCTCGGAATCGCCTTCTCACGCGGCCAGATCGACTGGCACGTCGTGCTGCGCTTCATCACTTCTCCGTTGATCTTGCGCGGCTTGCTCAACACGGTTCTGATGACGGTCCTTGCCATGGCGCTGGGCATCGCACTCGGCATCGTCGCTGCGATCATGCGGATGTCGAGCAACCCCGTGCTTTCAGGCAGTTCGCGTCTCTACGTCTGGTTCTTTCGAGGAACGCCAGCGCTGCTGCAGTTGCTGCTGTGGTTCAACTTGGCACTGGTGTTTCCTGTGATCGGCATCCCAGGCTTTGTCGAGTTCAAAACGGTGGATGTGATGACGCCCTTCCTGGCTGCACTGTTAGCGCTGGGGATCAACCAGGGCGCCTATACGTCGGAGGTAGTCCGCGCAGGTCTGTTGTCGGTGGATGCGGGGCAGTACGAGGCCGCTAAGGCCATCGGTATGCCGGGGCTGCAGGCACTGCGACGGATCATCCTTCCCCAGGCGTTACGCGTGATCGTCCCCCCCATCGGCAACGAGCTCATCGGCATGGTCAAGCTGACATCGTTGGCAAGCGTTATTCAGTACGCCGAGATGATGCACAGCGCGGAAAACATCTATTTCGCCAACGCGCGGGTGATCGAGTTGCTGCTGGTCGGGGGCTTTTACTACCTCGTGTTGGTCACGCTGTTGTCTGCCGTGCAGTCGCGTCTTGAAAAGCGGCTTGCCCGCGGAGTCGCCGGCTTCGGCGGCAAGGTTTGAGGAGATCCGCAATGAACGCACTTGTAAGAGCCGTCGAAGTCAGAAAATCCTTCGGCACGTTCGAGGCCCTGCGTGGCATCAACCTAGACATTGAGCACGCAGAAGTGCTTTGCATCATCGGCCCGTCCGGCTCAGGAAAAAGCACCTTCCTGCGCTGCATCAACCAACTCGAAATCATCGATCAGGGCGCCCTGATGGTCGACGGAGAACTGGTCGGCTTTCGACGGTCCGGCGACAAGCTCCACCAGCTCTCGGAACGAGAAATTGCCCGGCAGCGTCTTGCCACCGGCATGGTGTTTCAACGCTTCAATCTTTTTCCGCATCTGACGGCACTTCAGAACGTCACCGAGGGCCCGGTGCAGGTTCTGCGCCGAGGCAAAGCAGAGGCGACCCAAGAGGCCATGGACCTGCTCGCCCGTGTGGGTCTTGCCGATAAGGCGGGCAACTATCCCTCGCAGCTCTCCGGCGGCCAGCAACAACGGGTGGCGATCGCCCGCGCATTGGCGATGAAGCCCAAGCTCATGCTCTTTGACGAGCCCACCTCGGCCCTTGACCCCGAACTCGTCGGAGAAGTGTTGGGTGTCATGAGAGACCTCGCAGCCAGTGGCATGACCATGGTCGTCGTAACGCATGAACTGGGCTTTGCTCGCGAAGTGGCCGGGCGCGTGGTTTTCATGGACCGCGGCGAAATAGTGGAGATGGGCGACCCTAACCAGGTTCTGGAAAAGCCGTCCCATCCGCGCACCCAAGAGTTCATATCCGCCGTCTTGGCCTAACTTTGAAGGAGCTATCCATGAAGAACTCATTTCGCGCCGTTGGCGCAGCACTGGCTGCCGTGGTCGGCCTCGCAATGATCCCGGTCCATGCACAGTCCCTAGCCGCGCCCGGAACCAAAACGCTGGTGGCCGGCACCACACCGAAGTACCCGCCGTTTGAATTCAAGGATCCGGACACTGGCAAGCTGACGGGCTTCGACATCGACTTGCTGGAAGCTCTGGCCGCCAAGCTCGATCTCAAAGTGACCTGGCAGGACGTGAGTTTCGACCAGATGATCAGCTCGCTCTCGACCAAGCGGCTGGATGTGTTTCTGGGCGGCTTCGCTGACACCGAGGAGCGGCAAAAGAGCATCGACATCTTGGATTACCTGATAACCGGGTCGCAGTTCTACACCATCAAGGCGCGCGCCGCTGACTTTCCCAACCAGCAGGCCGTTTGCGGCAAACGCATTGCAGCCGCCCGCAAGACCATCTGGCCACAGGCGATCGCTGCATGGAGCGTCGAGAACTGCGAAAAGGCCGGCAAGGCGGCCATTGTCGTGCTCGGCACCGACGGGTCCCCGGATACGCGCTTGCAGCTCAAACAAGGCAGAGCTGATGGCGGCGTTCAAGGCGCGGAGACGCTGCCCTACCAGAACACCCTCGAGAATGGCGTCTATGTGCCGATCGGCAAGCCATTCCTTGAAAACAGCCTCGGCATGGGGATCTCCAAGGACAACACTGCATTGACCGCCGCCTTACGTGGAGCCATGCGCCAGATCATGGTGGATGGTACGTACCAGAAGATTCTCGCCAAATGGGGCCTTCAGGACTATGCAGTCAAGAAGGCCACCGTCAACCTTAAAGACTGATGGAGCTCAACATGACCACAGTTAATGGCGAGCGCCTTTGGCAAAGCATCGAGCAAATGGGCGCAATAGGCGCGACGGCAAAGGGAGGCGTGCGCCGCCTTGCGTTGACAGCCGAGGAAAAGGCCGGCCGCGATCAGTTCGTGGCCTGGTGCCGCGAGGCGGACCTGATTGTGCGCATCGATGCGATAGGCAACATTTTCGGACGGCGTGAGGGCACGGATGCCACAGCCCATGCCGTTCTGTGCGGCAGCCACCTGGACACGCAGCCCGAGGGCGGCCGATTCGACGGCGCCTTCGGCGTGCTGGCAGCACTGGAAATCGTGCGCACCCTGAATGACGCAAACATTCGGACCCGACTTCCCATCGAAATCGTGTCGTGGACGAACGAGGAGGGCGCACGGTTCACCCCCTCATTGCTGGGCTCGGGTGTCTTCGCCAGTGTCATGCCCCTGAGTACGGCGCTCGACGTCGCAGACCAGCATGGGGTGACCGTCGGCGAAGCTCTCCGTGAATGCGGGTATGCAGGGGAGGCTCACTTCCCCGTCAAGGAAATCGACTCATATTTCGAAGCCCACATAGAACAAGGGCCAATCTTGGAGAACAACGGAACGACCATCGGCGTTGTGACTGGAGGCCAAGCCATCCGCTGGCTCGACGTCACAGTCCAAGGCTTCGGTTCCCACGCAGGCACAACGCCCATGGTCCGGCGAAAGGACGCCTTTTATGCGGTCTCGGAAATGGCGCTTGCGCTGGAGTCAATGGCGCAGGGAGATCCGTTGCTTGCCAGCCTCGCGACAGTGGGGCAATTGAACATTGCAAATGCCTCGCGCAACACGATCGCTGGGAATGTCTTCTTCAGCGTGGACCTGCGTCATCCGAAGGACGTCGGCATGGCAGATCTGCACGCAAAGCTGCTGCAGAACTTCAACGCAATTGCTGAGCGACGTTCGGTCTCCGTGGAGATCTCCACCTATCTGGACATTCCGGCGACGCCGTTCGATCCGGCGTGCCGCGCGCTGGTGCAGGACGCCGCGCAGGATCTAGGTTACTCGCACCAACCCATCATCAGCGGTGCTGGCCACGATGCTGTGCAACTGGCCAAGGCAATTCCCGTCGCCATGGTGTTCATCCCGTGCGTAGATGGCCTGTCCCACAACGAGGAAGAAGACGCCCTGCCCGAAGACGTCGTCGCGGGTGCAAATGTGCTCTTGCATGCCGTACTCAACAGGGCTGGCGTAGTGGGCTGACCACCGCTTCAAGCAAATTAAGCCGAGGCCGTGGACGGCGGCATGCACCGCCATCCCCAAACTCCTCCCAAAACATCCGAGATCCACCATTCATGAACTCTCTTCAGTCCCTGCTCGACATTGATCGGCAGCATTTCATGCATCCGTCTACCCACGCGCAGGATCACCAGAGCGGCGCACTCGCCGGCAAGATCGTGACGGGCGCCAACGGGATCCGCATCCACACCCATGACGGGCGCGAACTGCTCGATGCCTTTGCCGGCCTCTACTGCGTCAACGTCGGCTATGGGCGCCAGGCAATCGCTGACGCCATCCATGCCCAGGCAAGCCGGCTGGCTTACTACCACACGTACGTCGGCCACTCTACCGACACCATCATCGAACTATCGCGCCGCATCATTGGGTGGGCACCGGTAGGGATGAAAAAAGTCTATTACGGCATGTCGGGTTCCGACGCAAATGAGACCCAAATCAAGATCGTCTGGTACTACAACAACGTGCTCGGCCGACCAGCAAAGAAGAAGATCATCTCTCGGCATCGCGCCTACCACGGCTCGGGTTTGATGACCGGTAGTCTGACCGGCCTTCCCACTTTTCATGACATGTTTGACCTGCCGTTTTCGCAGGTGCGTCATACCGTCTGCCCACATTGGTATCGCCAGGCCGCGCCCGGCATGAACGAAGCCCAGTTCGTGGCCTATTGCGTCGACGAATTGGAAAAGCTGATTGCAGTTGAGGGCGCCGACACCATCGCCGCGTTCATCGGCGAACCTGTGATGGGTACCGGCGGGATCATCGTGCCGCCGGCGGGTTACTGGCCGGCGATCCAGCAGGTGCTCAAGCGCCACGACATCCTCTTGATTGCAGATGAAGTCGTCTGCGGCTTCGGCCGCATCGGTTCGCCGATGGGATCGCAGCATTTCGGCATCGAACCTGACTTGATCACCATCGCCAAGGGCCTCACAAGTGCCTACCTGCCGTTGTCAGGCGTGATCGTGGGTGAGAAGGTTTGGGACGGCATCGCCACAGGCTCGGTCGAGCACGGCCCCATGGGGCACGGCTGGACGTATTCGGGCCATCCGGTGTGCGCGGCGGCTGCGCTGGCGAACCTGGACATCCTGGAGCGGGAGAACCTACAGACCAACGCCGCCAACGTCGGCGCCTACATGCAGCAGCAACTGCAGGAGTCGTTTGCGGGTCATCCGCTGGTAGGTGAAGTACGTGGCCTCGGCATGCTCGCAGCGGTCGAGTTCATGGCCAATGGGCAAGAACGGCGAGCGTTCGATCCGGACCTGAAAGTCGGCGTACGGGTGGCCGCTGAATTGCTGGAGCGCGGTGTCATCGGTCGGGCCATGCCGCACGGCGACATTCTGGCATTTGCACCGCCGTTGGTCACTACGACCGACGATGTCGACACCATCGTGGCAGCTGCTCGCAGTGCCGTGGACGCCGTGACCGAAGCGCTGGGTTCAGCGGTGGTCGCCTGAGCGGGAGACAAACCATGGACCTCTTCGATCCATCACTCGTTCAGATCCCGCAGGGACACTTCATCGGCGGCGAGATTGTCAATGAAGGCGCCGAAAGACTTGCCGTGTTGCGCCCTTCGGACGGTGCCCCACAGGGCGAAATCCCACTGGCGGACGCGGCTATGGTTGACCGAGCGGTCGAAAACGCCTGGCAGGCTTTTCGTCTCAGCCCCTGGGCGCGGATGGCACCCCGCGAACGCGCAGCCATCCTGCGCCGGTTCGCCGATCTGGTAGCGGCGGATGTAGCCCAACTGGCGCCGCTGGAGGCCATCGGCTCGAGCCGGCACGTTTCGGCTGCTGCCTCGTGGGATGTGCCGTTCACCGCAGAGGGCATACGTTTCTATGCCGAGTTCGCGGACAAGGTAGGAGGCGATGTCGCCGCGACGGACCACGACCACCTGGGGATGACGATCACCGAACCCTATGGCGTCATCGGCGCCATTGCTCCCTGGAACTTCCCTTTGGTCATGGCGTCCTGGAAGATCGCCCCTGCCCTGGCAGCTGGCAACGCCGTCGTGCTCAAGCCCTCTGAGCTGACACCGTTCTCCGTCGTGCGGTTGGCGCAGCTCGCCATCGAGGCCGGAATCCCCAAGGGCATTTTCAATATAGTGCAGGGCAATGGCCGGACCACGGGCGATGCGCTCGTTCGTCATCCCCGCATCGCCAAAGTGACCTTCACCGGCTCCACCAGCACGGGTGCGGCAATCATGGCTGCTTGCGCCGAGTCGGGCACCAAGCCGGTCACACTGGAGCTGGGCGGTAAGAGTCCCCATATCGTGTTTGCGGATGCGCCAGGCCTTATTGCCGGCCGCGTCGCACAGCGCATCGCAGCCGGTATCACCAGCAACGCGGGTCAGGTATGTGTCGCGGGATCTCGTCTGCTGGTCCATGCCTCTGTAGCCGAAGGGCTGATCGAACAAATCGCAAGCGCGTTCTCCACCCTGCGGGCTGGACCTACCTGGACGGACGGAACCACACTGTCGCCGATCATTTCCAGGCAGCAGGCTGCACGCATTGACGGCTTGGTGGGCCGCGCTTTGGAAACCGGCGCCTCGCTGCAATGCGGAGGGAGGTTCCTCGATGTCGGCAGCGAGGGTTCCTATTACGCCCCAACGCTACTGACGGATATGGATACAAGCAACGATGCCGTGCGGTGTGAAATCTTCGGCCCGGTGCTTACCGTGCAAACATTCGAGTCGGAAGAACAGGCGCTGCAGCTTGCGCAACATCCCGAGTACGGGCTTGCCGCTGGCGTGCACACGTCCGACATCAGTCGGGCATTGCGCTTCGCAAGGAAATTGGAGGTTGGCACCGTATGGATCAATCGCTACGGCAGGACGCCCGACTTCGTGCTACCCACGGGCGGCTACAAGCGTTCCGGCATCGGCAAAGATCTCGGCCGCCAAGCCTATGAGGCGAACCTGCGATCCAAGGCCGTGCTCATCGACATCGCCGACCACCACGACTGAGCGCAAGCGCGCTGTCTTCCGTTGTTTCCGCACAAGCCATACCCGTCCATGTCCTCATCTCCTGCATCCGCGGCCAGCACCGTGTTCGACTCCGTATTGTTTCGCGACGCCTTCGGCACCGCGGAGATGCGCGCATTGTTTTCCGACCATGCCCTGATACAGCGTTATATCGACGCCGAGATCGCGCTGGCTCGTGCGGAGGCCTTGGAGGGCATCATTCCCTCCGATGCTGCGGATGTCATTGCACGTGAATCGCAGCTCGAGCGCATAGATCTCGACCGAATGCGTCAAGAAACCGACATCGTGGGCTATCCCATCTTGCCTCTGGTGCATCAGCTTGCAGAGATGTGCGGGGAGGCCGGCCGCTACATTCATTGGGGCGCGACCACTCAGGACATCATGGACACGGCCGTGGCGCTGCAGGTGCGTGACGGCCTTGCGATTGTCGAAAGAGACATCCGGGCACTGCGCGCCGTGCTGGTCGACCTCGCCCGTAAGCACCGTGACACACCAATGGCGGGTCGCACTCATCTGCAGCAAGCGCTGCCGATCACGTTTGGCTACAAAGTCTCCATTTGGCTGGCCATGTTCGACCGGCATCAGGAGCGACTTTGCGAACTGCGAGGGCGTGTCGCGGTCGTGGAATTCGCCGGCGCGGCCGGTACGCTGGCTTCTTTAGGCTACAAAGGTCTCGCAGTGCAGGCTTCGATGGCACAAGCCCTCAATCTCGGCGTGCCGCAGACAACCTGGCACGTAGCGCGCGACGGCTTGGCCGAGGCCATCAACTTTCTCGCACTCGTAACGGGATCGCTCGGCAAGATTGGACTGGACATCATGCTTCTTGCAAGCACCGAGTTTGGCGAAGTCTATGAGCCCTTTGTCCCAGGCCGAGGCGCCAGCAGCACTATGCCGCAGAAGCGCAATCCCATTTCCTCAGAACTCATGCTTGCGGCATCCAAAGCCGTTCGTCAGCACGCTGGTTTGATGCTCGACGCCATGGTGCAGGATCTTGAGCGCGCCACGGGACCGTGGCACGCCGAGTGGATTGCCGTTCCCGAGAGCTTCATCCTCACGGCCGGGGCTTTACGTCAAGCTCTGTTCGCACTGTCAGGTTTGATCGTGGATGAAGCCCGAATGGCGCGAAACCTCGGCATGACGCGCGGTCTGATTGTTGCCGAGGCGGTCATGATGGGCTTGGCCCCATTCCTTGGCCGCCAGGTTGCTCACGACGTGGTCTACGACGCGTGCCGTCTCGTCAATTTAAAGGGTGGGACCCTCGCCGAGGCGCTCAAGGCCTCACCCACTGTCACTGCGCATGTTTCGATCGCGGACATCGAACGCCTAACTGACCCTACTCGTTACTTGGGCCTCGCGCCCCAGATGGTTGACAGAGCGCTTGAATTGTCCGCGCGTCGTCAGTCGCATTAAATTTTTAGTCCGAAGAACTGCGGACGCTTTGAAGCTTGTAGCGACCCGTTCCTTCGTACTTTTGATGAGTGGGCACGCTTCGAATGAGGCTTACGACGGCGAAGGAATTACATCGGAGACTCTCGATCTGTTCGCAGCGCCAGCAATTCCTGACTGCCTGTTTATTGCCGCCAAAAACCGACCCGGTGGGGATGCGGATAAAAACTTGGACTGGTTTTATGCAGCAAGTCCAAGGCTCACCCGGTATTCGATAGGGCTGAGAGAGCCAAGAGATATCTTGATCCGCTTCTCGCGGTACCAGCGGATGTACGAGTCGACCGCCTTGATGAATTGCGCAATGGTGGCGTTCTTCCAGTCTCGGGGATGGAACAGCTCGTTCTTCAGCCGACCGAAGAAGCCTTCGCAAGCTGCGTTATCAGGTGAGCATGCCTTGCGAGACATCGAGCGGGTGAAGTTCGCGTCGCTCATTCTTGATAGCCAGCCTGGCCAGCAGTAGTGGCCGCCCCGATCGGAGTGAACCACAGGCCGCGATCAGTAGTTTCGGCCACTGTCTCGATGGCTGCATCCAGCATCGTGTTGACCAACTCAGCGTCCGGACTGGTCCCAATGGTCCAGCTGACGACCATTCCATCGAAGCAGTCGATGATGGACGAGAGGTACACCTTGCCAGCCGGGATCTGGAACTCCGTGATGTCCGTGAGCCATTTCTCGGTGGGGACCGCGGCCTGGAAGTCGCGGTTGATGAGGTTCTCAGGCGCTGGACTGATCTCGCCAAGGTATGACGCATACCTGCGCTTCCTGGGCTTTGGAACAACCAGGCTTTCCTGCTTCATCAACCGCTGCACGACCTTCTCGGAGATCGCGACGTCCTGTCTAGTGAGCGAAGCTTGTAGCCTGCGGTAGCCATAGCAGCGGTGGTTCGACTCAAAGACGTCGGTGATGGATTGCCGCACCTCCAAGTACTTGTCGCCCACCGCTGCACGGGCCCGATGGTAGAAGTACGAACTACGCGCAAGATCCAACTGTGCAAGGAGCTCTGGCAGGCCAGAGTGCTCCCTGAGGGCGTCAATCAGCAGTGTCTTCTCCCGGTTGGGCAGGAGTTGCAGGTCGACGCCCAGGCCTTTTTTTAACAGTTCATTGGCCTTGTTCAAGAGGTCCTGCTCAAGGCGAAGTTGCCTGACTTCGCGGCGCAGTGACTCAATCTGGAGCTCGAGCTCATCGCGCTCTTGCGACGGCGGAGATTGATTGGTGCTTTCATGGATGCGGGTGCCTTACGTCCCAGAAGTTGGTTCTTCCAGTTGTACAGCGTTGGCCGGCACACGCCGAACTTGTCGGCTACAGCCTGCGCACTTTCCTCACGCGCGCAAAGCTCCATGACTCCCGCTTGCATCAGCTTCCCGGAATACCTTCATCGCCCCACACTGCCAACGACAGCCCTTCTGGCCTCAGGAATGGCCTCGCGAACCCATGAGGTCAGTGTCCCTCTGCCGGGGTAGCCCAATGCCCTCATGGCGGCAGCAATGCAGCGGTCGTGAGTGAGGTAGTGCTCGATAGCTGCCGCTTTTTGCTTGTGCGAGAACTTGGGTCTTCGGCCCGCATAGCCCGCTGGTAAGTCGAGCTTCTGCTGGTATTCGTTGTACCAGCCCTTCAGAGAATTCTTTGTTGGATAACCCAGCTGACGGATAGTGGGTCTGACGCGTTTGCCAAGCTTGATGTAGAGCTCAACGGCTCGAATCCGATCTTCGTAGGAATACATGAACTACCTCCTGGTAGTCCAAGTTTTCGTCCGCACACCCCTAGGGTCAGAGATCGATGGGGGTCACTCCAAGGAGCAGTCAGTCCTGTATCAGCCCCAGGAAATCCCTCGACCGCTGGCTCGCGGCGGCACCGAAGAAATGGTCGGGCGCCGCGTCTTCCACGATCACGCCGCCTTCCATGAAGATGATGCGGTCCGCCGCGTCCTTGGCGAAGCGCGTCTCGTGCGTCACCACGAGCATCGTCATGCCCTTGTCGGCCAGGTCGCGCATCACCTTGAGCACCTCGCCGCGCAGCTCGGGGTCCAGCGCCGAGGTGGGCTCGTCGAACAGGATCACCTCGGGGTTCATGGCGAGCGCGCGCGCAATCGCCACGCGCTGCTTCTGCCCGCCCGACAGGCGCCCCGGGTACTCGTTCGCCTTCTCCAGCAGCCCGACTTGGCCAAGCAGCTCGCGCCCGCGCGGCAATGCGTCGGCCTTGCGGATGCCCTGCACCGAGACCATGCCCTCGATCACGTTGTCCAGCGCGGTCATGTGCGCGAAGAGGTTGAACGACTGGAACACCATCGCGGTCTTCTTGCGGATCTCGCGCATCTTGCGGCGCGTCTCGCCCGAGGGCCTGGGCCCCGCGTCGGCGATCTCGATGCCGCACATGCGGATGCTGCCGCGGTCGGGCATCTCCAGGAAGTTGAGCGAGCGGATCAGCGTGGTCTTGCCCGAGCCCGAGGGCCCCATGATCACCACGACCTCGCCGCGCGCGACTGAGAAGTCGATGTGCCTGAGCACCTGGTTGGCGCCGAAGCTCTTGGCAAGCCCGCGGACCTGTACGGGAGGGTTGAGCGTGTCGTTCATGCGTAGCGCTTCGAGAGGCGGCTTTCGAGCCAGGTCTGCAGGATGGTGAGGATCTGGTTGATGAACCAGTAGATGGCCCCGACGATCAGGAACATTTCCATGTACCGAAAGGTGGTCGCGCCCATCTGCTCGGCCACGCGCGTGAGCTCCACCACGGTGACGGTCGAGGCGAGCGAGGTGTCCTTCATGAGGCCGATGAGGCGGCTCCCCACCGGCGGCAGCGCGATGCGAAAGGCCTGCGGCAGCACGATGCGCACCAGCGTCTTCCAGTAGCCCATGCCCATGGCCCAGGCGGCCTCCCACTGGCCCTTGTCCACCGCCATGATCCCGGAGCGGAAGTTCTCGCTCAGGTAGGCCGCCGCGAAGAGGCTGAGCGCGAGCAGCGCCGAGGGAATCGGCGGAATCACGATGCCCCAGGTCGGCAGCCCGAAGTAGATCAAGAGGATCTGGATCAGCAGCGGCGTGCCGCGAAACACAGACACGTAGGAGAACGCAAACCAGCGCAGCGGCCGGAACGGCGAGATGCGCGCCAGCGCGATTAGAAGGCCCAGCACGCAGCCGAAGAAGAACGCCGAGAACCCAAGGCCCAGCGTGACCAGCACGGCCTTCTCGAGCAGGGGCAGCGCCCTCAGAAACAGATCCATCATCGTGGGGCTCCTTGGGATTCTTCAGCGCGCGGCCGCTGCACTGCCGTGCGAGCTGTAGCCGGCAAGCGCCGCCTTCAGATCGGCGATCAGATCGTCCGTGTCTTCCAGGCCGATCGACAGCCGCACCACCGGCTGGTCGGTGGCCGGGAAGACGCGGTCGGCCTGCAGCGCCGCGGGGTAGTACGCGGCCAGGCTGTGCACGCCGCCCCAACTCGCGCCGATGACGAAGTGCCGCAGCGCATCGAAGAAGCCGTGGAACGCGCCTTCGGGCGCGGGCTTGAGCACCAGCGAGAAGAGGCACCCGTTGGTGCGAAAGTCGCGCTTCCACAGCGCGTGGCCCGGGTCCGATTCGAGTGGTGGGTACAAGAGGCGCTCGACGGCCGGCTGCGCCTGGAGCCATTGCGCGATGTGCAGCGTCGAGGCGCTCTGCGCGGCCAGTCGCACCTTGAGCGTCTCCAGCCCGCGCAGCACCAGGAAGCAGTCGTCGGGGCTCACCTGCTGGCCCAGGATGCTCTGCGTTTCGCGCAGCACCTCGTAGTGCGCGTGGTCGTTCGTGCTGATGCTGCCCATCAGGAGGTCGGAGTGCCCTCCCATGAACTTGGTCGCCGCCTCGATGCTGAAATCCACCCCGTTCGCGAGCGGCTGGAACCCGAGCGGGCTCGCCCAGGTGTTGTCCATCATCGTGAGCACGCCATGGCGCCGGGCCACGGCCGCGATGGCGGGCGTGTCCTGCATTTCCATGGTCACCGTGCCGGGCGATTCCATGCAGATCATTCGCGTGTTCGGACGGATGAGCGCCTCGATCTCCGCGCCGATGGCCGGCGGATAGAACTCCACGTCGACGTTCATCGCGGCGAGCCATTTCTGCGCGAAGGTCTTCAGCGCCCCGTAGCAGGCGGCCGACACCAAAAGGTGCTCGCCGCCCCGCACGAAGCCCATCACCGTGGTCATGAGCGCGGACTGCCCCGAGGGCGTGACCACGCAGTGCCGCCCGCCCTCGAGCTCCGCGATTTTGCGCTCGAGCCCGCGCGCCGTGGGCGTGCCGGTGATGCCGTAGCTGAAGCCGTCGGGCTGGCGGCTCTTGCGGTTCACGAAGTCGGCGAAGGTGTCGAACACCACCGTGGAGCCGCGCATCACCGGGGGCGAAAGGCTCTCGAACGCCACATTAGTTGGGTCTATAGATTGCATTTATGCTATTCGTTCAGGTTAGGTGGTCCTCGACCGGTGCCATGGAAGTATTCGCCTTCCGCCCTATCGGCTCAACAGGCTGCAAGAGTCGCTCAATAAGCAGAGGTTATGGATGGAAAAACGCGACATCGAGGTGTTCCGCGCGGTCATGCGCGCCGGCACAACCAGCCAGGCGGCCAACCTGCTGGGGGTGTCGCAGCCCGCGGTGAGCCAGTCGCTGCGCAAGTTCGAAACCGCCTGCGAACTGCGCCTGTTCGAGCGGGTGCGCGGGCGCCTGGTGCCCACGCAGGAGGCGCTCGCGCTCATGGTCGAGGTAGACCGCTACTTCACCGGCCTGGAGATGATCGAGCACCGCATCCGCAGCTTGAAGTCCTTCGGCCTGGGGCGCCTGGCCATCGGCTCGCTGCCCGCGCTGGGCACCGGCTTCATGCCGCGCGCGATCGCCGCGTTCGGGCTGCACGAGCGCCAGATCCAGCTGTCGTTCCAGGTCATGAGTTCGCGCGAGGTCTACCAGCAGGTGTCGGCCGGCCAGCTGGACTTCGGGCTCATGGCCGAGGAGCTGTCGGTCACGGGCCTGGAGCACTCGCCCTTCGCCGCGGTGTGCGGCGTCATCGTGATGAACGCGAAGCACCCGCTCGCGCGCAAGAAGATCCTGGACGCGGACGACCTGGCGAGCCACCCGTTCATCGCCCTGAACCCCGAAGACGTGGGCCGCCGCGCGCTCGACCAAGCGCTGGCCGAGGAAGGCAAGACCTTGCGGCCGGTGATCGAGACGCCCTACTCCATCTCGGTGTGCGAGTTCGCGCTGCAGGGCGTGGGCATGGGCATGGCGCATCCGGTGATGGCGCTGGACTACATCTCGCGCGGCCTCCTGCTCAAGCCGATGGTGTTCGACATTCCGGCCACCTCGCTCCTGGTCTTTCGGCCCGGCATGCCGCTGTCGGACAACGCCAAGGAGCTGCTGCGCGTGATGCGCATCCAACTCGATGCGGACTTGAAGCGCGTGCGCGAGGTGCTGGGCCGCTCGGCCGTGTCTTCGGTGAAGCGGGCACCTAAAAGGGGATAGTGGTTTCCCTGATTGGTGCATAAGCTCAGGTTATTGAGCAACTACCGGCGCCCGATTGTGGCGGACGGATGACGCCGACAAGATCGCGCTCATTCACACCTTCTTGCAGGACAGCGCCATGAACCGGACACCTCTTCGCCGAACACTGCTGTGCAGCCTGATGGGCGCTTGCGCATCGCTCGCACTCCTCAGCTCCGCCGCCTGGGCCCAGCAGCCGCGCGACCTCCTTGCCGCCGCGCGCAGCAGCGGCGTGATCCGCATCGCCAACACGCAGGCCAGCCCGCCGTGGAGCATGCTGGACGACAAGAACCAGCCTGCCGGCTACGACGTCGAAGTGGCCAAGGAAGTGGCCAGGCGCATCGGCGTGGCGAAGGTGGAGTTCGTGGCCGACCTCTTCAAGAACTTCGTCGAGAGTCTGAAAGCCGGCAAGTACGACCTCGTGATGAACGACCTCACGCCGACCGTGGAGCGCGAGAAGCAGGTCGACTTCAGCGCGGCCTACGGGCTGGAGGACTTCCGCATCTTCGTTCGCAACGCCAACAACGACATCAAGGACCGCCCCGACCTCAAGGGCAAGCGCATCGGCGTGACCGCGGGCACGAGCAACGAGTCGTGGTCGCGCGCGAACCTCGCCGATTCGGAGATCGTCACCTACGACAACGGCGGCCTCGTGTTCAACGACATCGCCATCGGCCGCATCGATGCGGTCATCAGCTCGCACTTCGGCGGCATGAAGTACGCGACGGTGAACAAGCTGCCGATCAAGGAAGTCGGCCCCATCCTCACCTACCAGCTGTCGGCCGCGGCCATGACCAAGAACCAGCCCGCGCTGCGCGAGGCGGTGAGCAAGGCCGTGCGGGACATGCGCGCGGACGGCACCATCGACCGCCTCTCCACACGTTGGCTCGGCGTGAGCTACCAGATGACGGTGGAGATCGCGAAGGCCGAGAAGCAGGCGGAAAAACAATGAAGCGCCAAGCCATGAAGCGCCGCCTTCTCTTTCGCACAGCGGGCGCGATCGCGCTCGCGGCAGCCGGCCTCTGCGGCCCATCGCTCGCCGCCGCGCAAGCGGACGACTCCCTCTCGCGCCTGCAGAAAGCCGGCGTCGTCAAGGTCGCCAACACGCAGGAGAGCCCGCCCTGGAGCTACCTCGGCGCGGACAACCTGCCCGCGGGCTACGACGTGGCCGTGGCGCGCGAGATCTTCCGCCGCCTGGGCGTTGCGAAGGTCGATTTCGTCGCGGACAAGTTCAAGCACTTCATCGACGGCGTGAACGCGAAGAAGTACGACGTGGTCGTCAACAGCCTCGCGCGCACCAGCGAGCGCGCGAAGGTGGTCGACTTCACCGTGCCCTACACCGTGCAGGACTTTCGCCTCTGGGTGCATGAGCGCAACACCGACATCCAGGACGCGGCCACCCTCAAGGGCAAGACCGTGGGCGTGAGCGCGGGCACCACCAACGAAATGTGGGCGCGCAACAACCTGCCCTCTTCCGAGATCAAGGCCTACGACGGCGGTGGCTTCGTTTTCAACGACCTGGTGAACGGGCGCATCGACAGCATCGTGGACTCGTACTTCAACGGCTACAAGATGAAGACCGTCAACAAGCTGCCCATCAAGTCGGTCGGCGCGGCCGTGGTGCCCAAGAACTCGCCCGCGCTGCTCGCGGCCATGGACAAGGCCATCGGCGACATGATCGCGGACGGCACCCTGCAGAAGCTCGCCGACCAGTACGTCGCGCCCGGCTTCGACATGGTGGGCAACATGAAGAAGGGCTCGGCCTGGAAATGAGCGCGGCAACGACAACGACAACAACGGCCAACCCCATCCAGTGCGACATCGACCTCGATGCTGACGGCAAGCACATCGGGTTCCTGCGCCTGCCGCACTCGGTGCACCGCTCGGCCTACGGGTGGCTGCCGATTCCCATCGCATCGATCCGCAACGGCGAAGGCCCCGTGGTGCTCGTGTCCGCGGGCACGCACGGCGACGAGTACGAGGGGCAGATCATCGTCTCGCGCCTCATTCGCGAGATCGACCCCGCGATGGTGAAAGGCCAGTTCATCCTCATGCCGATGGCCAACGCGCCCGCGGCCGAGGCGGGCCTCCGCACCTCGCCGCTGGACGACGGCAACCTCAACCGCCTGTACCCCGGCAACCCGCAGGGCACGCCCTCGCAGGTGATCGCGCACTACATCGAGCACACGCTGCTCGCGCGCGCACAGTACATGATCGACCTGCACTCGGGCGGCACCTCGCTCGTGTACGACGGCGCCAACATGATGGGCCTGGAGCCGCGCGATGCCGAAGAAGAAGCGCGCGTCACGGGCCTTTTGAAAGCCTTCGGCCTGCCGCGCGCCTTTCTCTACCAGCCCAACCCGGTGAACGTGACGGCGGCCGCGCGGCCGCAAGGCGCCATCTGCTTTCTCACCGAGCTGGGGGGCGGCGGTGGCGTGGATGCGGCGCTCGTCGAGCAGGGCCGCCACGGCCTCTTGCACCTGCTGGGTTACATCGGCCTGCTGCACGGCGCGTTGGTACCGGCCGCGCCGCCGGCGACCGCGCGCCTCATGCAGATCGACCGCAAGCTGCACTACGTGTACGCGATGGACGACGGCGTGCACGAGCCGCTGGTGGGCCTGGGCGCGGTGGTGCGCAAGGGCGATCCCGCCTCGCTGGTGCACTTTCCGGCGCACCCGAAGCGCGAACCCGAGACGGTGTACTTCCCCGGCGACGGCGAAGTGATCTGCAAGCGCGCGATCGCGATGGTCAAGCGCGGCGACTGCATCTTCCAGTTGGCGAGCGAGCGCCGCGCACGCGTTTGAGCCGATCACGAGTCTTGAGTTCGAGCGCACCAATGTTCGAGTAAGGTGCATGTAGCGTCCCACGCTATGAACGAGCTGCGACTCATTTTGGGCATACTGGGAGCTGAAGCCGCTGGTGCCGGAAAGCCTGCGTTAGATCGTTCGGCGGGGGGAGCGACGCCGGCTCGCGCCACAGCCTATTTCGCATCCGCAAAGTATTTCTCGATTTCCTTTGTGCCGACCGCGCCGGGAATGCGGGTGCCGCCCGCGAAAATCAGAGTTGGTGTGGCGGCGATCCCATGCTTTTTTCCATATTCGATGTTTCGCGTCAGTGCACCGGTATCGCAGGTGGCTGCCGGCGCGGCCTGCTCGCGCAGCATCCAGTCGTTCCAGGCCCTGGCCGTGTCTTTGGCACACCAGATGTTGTGCGACTTGTCGACGGAGTCAGCCCCCAGCACGGGATAGAGGAACATGTGGATGGTGACGTTGTCGACCTTCTGAAGCTCGTGCTCGAAGTGCTTGCAATAGCCGCAATTCGGGTCCACGAATACCGCGAGCTTGCGCTTGCCGTCACCACGCACGACGGTAAAGGCGTCATCGACGGGCAGCGCAGAAAATTGGATGGCGGTGAGCTTGGCAATCCGCTCTTCGGTCAAATCACGTTTGAGCGTGGTATCGACCAGATGCCCCTGTATCAGGAATTTCCCGGCCTTGTCCGTATAAACCACATCGGTGCCGGTTCGTACTTCGAAAACTCCAGGGATGGGTGTTTTGCTCACCTCGTCGATTTTTCCAAGGAGAGGAACGCGGATTTCCAGATTCTTGCGGATGACGCTTTCCTGCGCCCGGGCGTTGATGGAAAGCACGAAAACCAGCATCAATAAAGGAAACTTTTTGTTTGGCTTCATTTTTTTTGGCGATGAAACGGCGCGATGGGACTTTGAACTTCCCCGACCATTGAGAGAGATAGGAGTTTATTTTCCGAAGGGAGAAAAAATCGCACCACCCGCTCTTGGAGCACTCGTGATTTCCGGTGAAGTTCGATCCAGAACGGAATTCAAATATCCGGCATTCAATGCTGCATCGGACTGGCTATACGTAGCATATTCCGCATCGGTCATCGGAAATCTCTCCACCGCGCGCAAGGCCATGAATCGAGAGTCCGGAGTTTCTCCGGTGTCGCGAAGCAAATTGATCAGTGCTGTTTTGATGCGGTCGGACTTCAATTGACTGCCGGCAATGGCGAAAAGCGCGTCAGTGCGAAGATCCGGATTTTGATCCGTCAGCATCTGATACACGCTCGGCTCTGCGATGTCCCCGGCCTTGTCCAATTGCGCCAATGCGCGCAAGCTTTCGCTGCGGACAATGGGATCGGAATCTCTGGTCAGTGTGCCTAGTCTTGCCAGAATGGCCTGGTTTTGCACCGGCTCGGCCACCGAGGTCGATTTCAATGCCGCCACAGCACGACTCAAAGCGGCCGGATCTTTTTCGGTTTCCAGAGCTTGCCGGATTGCCAGAGATGCCCTCGCGTCCGCACTCGGCAGTTTTCCCAACAAGTCGTAGGCATCCTTGCGCTGTGCGGCGTCGCCCCGGGCGAGTTTCAGCGCCGAATCCGTCACTTCCAAGGAGGGAAAGCTCGACAGCAGGGACGCGAGCGCAGCTTTTGTCGCCTCGTCGGTCTGGCTGCTGTGGCGGCGGATGAGATCTTTGAGCGCCGCCGGGTCGGATCGCGCTAGCTCATTCAATTTGGCAAACGCGATCGCCGTACTCGCAGTCGATTCAGCGTTGGGCGACCTGATTTGGCCCATCAGATCGTCGATCGATGCAGCAGATGGCGCCGCTCCCGGGGGCGCCTCCGGATGCGGGGTTGCTGCGTAAACTATAGGCGCGCATGCCCGGCTGGATCCAACGTCGATGCCGTTCTTTGCTGCCGAAAGAAGAACTGGCTCTTCTTTTTTCGGGAAGGTCATCAAAGCAATTCCGAAGCCAAAAATAACTCCAAAACCGGTGCCGATCAAGACCATTGGCGATGGATAGCGTACAGCCATTTTTTCAGAGCGGGCAAGCCAACTGCCCGTTCTGATTGCTGAGATCGTCTAGGTTGATTGGGGCATTAATAGCTTCATTGGGCCATCCCCCATCGCGTCTCTTGCAGTTGCACGCAAAAGGCCGTGTCGATCCTGCGTCGCGATCGGCGCCGACGAAACAATTTCTGCAGCTTCGATCAAAGAAGCCGTTTCGCACCCATTGAAGCTGAAGTCCAGGCCCTTTTTCACCCATGTTTGCGAGACAACCAGGGAGCCACACTGTGCTCACGACCCAATTGCCAGCAGAGTTTTTGCAGGTTGCTCCAACGCTGTTAGCTCCCCCGTTGGGGCCGCTGCCCGTGGGGAAAAAATCCTTGCATGTCTTGAGCGCGCCACTCGCCGAGGCCTCTCCGGATGGCATTGCGACCATGATCAGAAAACAGAAGGTGGCAAGCACCGCCATCAAGCACTGATGAAAGGTTTTCATGTTTGATCCTTAAAGAGTCGGATCGTAAGAGGGCGTTCCTTATCCTTCTGATAGTTTTCTTGCTGATTTGAATGCAAATGAAGTTGTTGGCTAGAACTTATTCCTGAAGTTCTGAATACCTTGGTAATAGAAATTACGACCTTTGAGCCGCAACTTGTGCATTTTCACGCTCGTTTGACCCCCTTCCCCAACGGGTGCCAACCCGCACCTGCGTACCGTTGTACTGGATCGCAGATATGCGCTCTGAGGTATGGGCGGTTCGAGCGTCAGCGGAAACGCGGGGCACTTCTCTGCGGAAATCAACACGCTAAAGCACCGGCGCACGCTGCAATCACCATCAGACCGCTCAAGGATGGGCCGCGGAGTGCACCTTCACCAGTTTGGTATTTCCAAAATCTTCTTGGTTGATGTCTTAGGGATTTCGTCGCCTCGGGCCTTGCCAGCCGCGGGTGCGGAAGCCGCAGTGATTGCCGGGAACCGATAAATAGGGGTTGCACCTGCTTCCAGCTAGGTGCAAACATTTTTCTTCGCCGCCCTCAGCGCGAGTCAGAAGTCGGAGAGCAACAACGCGCATGAACCGCTTGCAACGCAAAACTCGCTGCGTTAGCATATTCCATAATAAATATCTTTATTCCATAATAATGGAATATTTCGTATTTGGTTGCTTGGTTCGACTTCACAGGAGATTGCATGGGATTGCTCCTTGCCAAGTGGCCCCGTCTAGCCGATCTGGCCTGAACACTCGTCTGGAGTCTCTTTGAACACAGTATCGGCGTCTGCGCCCTCCCAACTCCCTGCCACATCCGATTCCCTGACGTCACCGAACGGCTCAAGGTATGAACGTCTTACGTCGATGGGACTGGTGCTTCCGCCGCCTCCCCCGCCAGTCGCCAACTTCGTGACCCACGTCATCAACGGCGACGTACTCTATCTATCCGGGCAAGGTCCGCGGACCGCTGACGGTGTACTTTCGACCGGCAAGGTCGGCCGCGATGTTACGGTCGAGCAGGCTTACCGGGATGCCCGGCTTGTGGGACTGAATCTTTTGGCGGTAATGCAGGAGGCACTCGGCGATCTTGGGCGCGTCACTCGCATCGTCAAGCTCCTGGGGATGGTCAACGCAATGCCCGATTTCATCGACCATCCGCGTGTGATCAATGGATGCTCGGATCTCTTCGTCGAGTTGTTCGGCAGTGCCGGTGCTCACGCACGTTCGGCTGTGGGCTTTGGTTCGCTGCCTGGAAACATCACAGTCGAGATCGAGGCCATTGTGGCCATCCGGCATTGAAATGAAGAGATTGACCGCCCCTTCAGCCGTGGGCAAGCCTACTGAGCTGACTGAGTTTGCGCCGCAGGCCAACCTAGGGTGGCCTGCACCTGCAGCGATGCCTTCTTTACGGCGTTGATGTAATGCGCCCGATTCTCTTCTGCGCGCTGCTCGGGCAGCACGATCGAGATGGTTGCGACACAGGCACCGGAAGCGTCGCAGACTGGCGAAGCGATGCACGCCACCGAATAATCGGACTCCCCAAGCTGTACCGACAGGCGTGCAAGCAGCGAATCGCCAGCCATGCGCGCGAGATGCGCGGGGTCAGTATCTGCGCGCCCGGTATGCGATTGCTTTGCGCCTCGCTTGAAGAGCGAGAGCCTTTCGCGTTCCGGCAGATGCCCGACCAGAAGCCGACCGGACGCCGTCCAGTTCAGCGGCACACGCGATCCCACACGCGTGTTGACCCGGAAGTACCCGGATCCTGGCCCCTCGGCCATGCCGATGACCACCATCTCGTCGCCGTCGCGTGTACAGATTTGAACGGTCTCACCGACTTCATCGCGCAACCGATGCATCTCATGGGTCGCGACTTCGAGAAAGTCGAGCGAATGCGCATAGCTCAGGCCATAGCGGTAGAGCCTCGCACCCAGCCACAAGGTTCCATCGGCCCGGCGTGCCAAAAGGTTGCGCTCGACCAGCCCCTCAATGAGGGCGTAGGCGGTCGACAGCGGAAGCCCCAAGGCTTTTGCCATCGCATACGGTGCGGCGGGAATGCCCGTCTGCTGCAAATAGTCAAGCACCTGCAAGGCGCGGTCGATGCCGCTCACACGCGAGCGCGTTTGCGCAGCTTCATCGGCGTTGTCGTGAATCGCTTTGGGCTTCGCTGCAGGCATGTGGCTTTCTTCAATGAACGTTTGCTGGAGGCTCTGTCTTCTGGCGCCAAGGATAGTGAATCATGAACGATATTCGCACCGATCTCGGCCTGCGGCTCGTCATCAACGCGGCGGGAACGATGACTGCGCTGGGCGCATCGATCGCTGTGCCACAGGCCATCGACGCGGCCTCGGCCATCCTCGGGCAGTTCGTCGAGATCGGCGAGCTGCAAAAGCTCGCAAGTCGTACGATCTCGGACGTATGCGACACCGAAGCTGGTTTCGTGACGGCCTCCAGTGCGGCGGGCCTCACGCTGGCGGTTGCCGGCACGATGACCGGTATCGACTTGGGTGCGGTCGAGCGCCTGCCCGACACGTCGGCTTTCTCGAAATCGCAGGTACTGATCCAGAGCGGGCACCTTATCAACTATGGCGCGCCGATCGAGCAAAGCATCCGGCTCGCCGGGGCCTCCGTAGTGCCGGTGGGGCAGGCCACCACCGCGCGCAGGTATCACCTCGAGTCAGCAATTACCGAGCGTACCGCAGCAGCCGTCTACGTGGTCTCGCACCACACGGTGCAGTACGGATTGATCGAGCTCGCTGAGTTTGTCGAGGTAAGCCACGCCCATGGTGTGCCGGTGATCGTGGACGCCGCTTCAGAATATGACCTGAAGAGTTTCCTCGCAGCGGGCGCGGACATCTGCCTTTACTCCGCACACAAGTTCATGGGAGGCCTCACCGCCGGTATCGTAGCCGGACGCGTTGTGCCTGTCCGCCACGCCTATGCTCAAAACATCGGCATTGGCCGAGGCATGAAGGTCGGCAAGGAAAGCATATACGGCGCCATCGCTGCGATGCGTGCGTGGGCGCGACGCGACCATGCACCCGACCGGGCGCGCCAGGAATCTCATCTGGCGCTCTGGGCTCGCGTGCTGGCGGAGCGCCCAGGAGTGCGCGCCGAGATCCTGCCTGATCCGACGGGCAATCCGCTGCGCCGGCTCCGCGTCTTTGTTTCCCCAGACACTGCCCGAATCACCGCCTGGGATTTGGCCGACAGCCTGTCGACGGGTGAACGCCCCATCATCGTGCGCGATGACGAAATCGACGAAGGCTACTTCGATCTCGATCCATGCAATCTGCAAGAGGAAGAAGAGCACGTCGTTGCGAGTCGCCTCGGCGAAACGCTGGATGCGGCTCTCAAAGCCAATTTACCGCGGCACACGCCGGTGTCGGACAGGCACAACAGAACAGCGATGGCGCTGAGCCATTGGCCGGACTAAGCGCCCTGCACTCCATTCACTACGACCTTGTATACAGCAATGCGACTATTTGCAGCGTCCCTCGCGACCGAGACGAACACATTCTCACCTCTACTCACCTCGCTTGACGACTACAGGGCCGGCGTTTACCTGCGCCCTGGCGATCACCCTGTCGAGAACCCGGAGTTCTGTACGGCGCCGCTGTGGGTTGCGCGCCGTCGCGCAGCGCTGGACGGCTTTACGCTCATCGAAGGCAGCTGTTTTGGGGCATCCCCTGCCGGGACCACCAATCGGATAGCCTACGAAACGATGCGCGACGAAATCCTGGCGCAAGTTCGAGCTGCTTTGCCGTTGGATGGTGTTCTCTTGGGGCTGCATGGCGCCATGGTCGCAGACGGGTACGACGATGTGGAGGGCGACATCGTGAGCCGCGTGCGTTCGATCGTGGGCGTCGACTGCGTGATCGGGGTCGAGTTGGATCCCCATTGCCACATCACACTGCAACGCATTAAAGAAGCCAACATCACGATTCTCTACAAGGAGTTCCCGCACACCGACGTCGTGGAGCGTGCGGAAGAGGTCCTGACCCTGGTTCTGCGAACGATTCGGGGCGAGGTCAGGCCAGTGTCATCGGTCTTTGACTGCCAGCAGCTCGGAAGCTACCGCACCACACTGCCTTTGATGCGTGCGCTGGTCGATGACATCATCGCGTTGGAAGGACAGGACAACGTGTTATCCATTTCGATCGGACATTCATTTCCATATGGGGATGTGCCTGAACTCGGCGTACGAGTGCTTGTCATCACGGACAACGACAAGGTCGCAGGCGACAGGACCGCCACGTCGCTCGGCGCGCGCCTCGTGGCGATGCGTGGCAAGACGATGCCCGAGTACTTCGAGGTGGAGGACGGCGTGACTCAGGCTCTGACTGCGACGGCTTGGCCGGTAGTGGTGGCAGACCCCGCGGACAATGCCGGAGGCGGCGCCGGCAGCGACAACACGACCATTCTGCGTTCCCTCATCGCACACGATGCACAGGATGCTGTGATTGGACCTTTGTGGGATCCGATCGCTGTGCAGATGTGTTTCACGGCAGAGGTCGGAGGCCGCTTTCAATTGCGTTTTGGAGGAAAGACCAGCGCCGCCTCGGGCGTGCCTGTCGATGCCTGGGTCGAGGTGGTGGGCCTTGCGCGAGATTGTTATCAGACATTAGGGATCACAAGAGACAGCCTGGGTGACTGCGCGGCTATCCGCATCGGCGGGATAGAAGTGGTCATGACGACACATCGCACCCAGGCTTTGGGGCTGGAACTGTTCACGAATGTCGGCATCGACCCTAGGCAACGCAAGATTGTGGTGCTCAAGTCGAACAACCATTTCGCTGCGGCGTATGAGCCCATCGCCGCGCGCGTGATGTTTATCGACGCTGACGGACCGATGGTGAGCGACTTCTCAAAGATTCCGTACACCAAAGTTGGCAGGCCGCTTTGGCCGCTAGACGCGGAGACCTCGCCAAAATTGATTCTCTGAATGCTCGAAGAAGTTTGAAGGATCGAACATTCGAGTACGAACTTGTCTGCAGTGGCGCTCGACGCCCTCGGTGTTCAGTTCACTCAGAATCCGCGCATGAAATCGCCGCCTGCCATGGTCTATTGAACAGGTTTACAACGCCAAGCGCCTGCACTCGACACTCGGCTACAGGTCACCCTACAAGTTCGAAGATCAACTGTGTTGGCGCCAGATGAAACGCAACAGCAACGCTCCGCCAGTGCCAGTGCCAGTGCCAGTGCCAGTGCGAGAGGAATTGGAGTGCCAGTTCGAATCTCTACAGCGCGACATCCAGCAACTGCAGCTCGAGCGCGACCTCTTTAAAAAGGCCAACGAAATGTTTTACCCTCGGGACTGAAAGGCCGCCTCGCTCGAGCAATTCATCAAAGAAGTTGATTCCTACCTCCGCTGGTACAACGAGAAGTGGATCAAGATCTCTCTGGGCTCTCTGAGCCCCATCGAATACCGGGAAGGTCTTGGACTTACGGCATAAACCCAGTCCAAGTTTTATCCGCACCCCCCGAAGGGTCAGAGATCAGCGGAATTCAACAAGGGTGGTCGCCCATGATTCTCGGCCTCAACAAATCGTCTCTGGCTTGTTCGGCCGTGCGTCGCCGAACGCTCCACGCGCCGAGCCCACGCTTGAGCAATTGGGTGCTCAGCTATCACCCATCGTCGTGAAGGAGAGGCACGGGAGAGTTAACCTGACTGCTTGGCTGTTGATCCGGACATGCGTCATGACGCCCTGCTTCCTGGCACGGCTAGGTTGTTATTCAGTGCTTACCGTTCAACGTCCGCTCGTAGTCCGGCAACTTGAGCGAACTATGCACCGCTCGCGAAATCTCGCCAGGCATTGCCTCGGCGTCGGAAGAGTTCAAGCTGGCCAGCATCCGGTTGCGCATCTCGGTTTCCTCTTGGGTTCGCGGCAGCAGGAAGGCGCCTCCATCACCAGCAAGGTTCTGATTGGCCTCGGCGAAGGGCCGCATCAGCTTTTCGTAGCTCACGAACGCATCGGTGGGGTCGTCGCGGGTCGCGAGTTCACCAGCGAGAATGTATGCGCCGATCATTGCGAGGCTTGAACCTTGGCCGGACAAGAACGAAGGCGCAAACGCGGAATCGCCGACCAGTACTACGCGACCCTTGGACCAGCGATCGAGTCGTATCTGACTCACGACATCGTAATAAAGATCGTCTGCGTGCTGCATCGCTTGGACCAGCCTCGACACTTCCCACCCGATCCCGTCGAATTTTTCCGCCGTCAGTCGACGCTGGCCCGCAGGGTCCCGGTGCTCGATGATGGGCGGTTCTTCGGAGGCAAAGATCAGGAAGGCGTGTAGCGTGGGACTGTTCTTCACTGCCGATAAAACCGCATAGCGGCCTGGCGTCGTGTAAGTCAGCGACTCATGTGACAGCCCGAGGAAGTTCGGCATTGTGAAGCCGTTGTAGCAATAGCCCAGGTAGTGGCTGAATGGTTCCTCCGGCCCGAAGATTAGACGTCGCGTGCGCGAATGTATGCCATCGGTGCCTATGACCAGGTCGTAATACTCGGTCGCGCCGCTTTCGAAGGTAACGCTCACGCCCGCACCATCGTCGCTGAGTGAAGCGATCGAATTGTTGAACATATAGCGGATCGATCGGTCCCCAGTCAGACGACTGAGAAGATCGGTGAGTTCGCCTCGGGGCAACTCGATGTCGCGTTTTTCTTCGCCGCCCGTCAGTTCTTCCGGGCGTATGGCGCCGGCGACGCCGCCGTCCGGATGCAGGAAGGTGATGCGCTTCGATTGGATATGCGCGTCTTGCAGCATCGGCAGGATGCCCATCCTCTCGGCTACGTCAACCGCGGGGCCGCGCACGTCGATCGGATAGCCGCCGCCCCGCATAGTCGCAGCACGCTCGACCACGCTGACGTCGAATCCGAAACGATCCAGCCAGTAGGCGATTGTCGGACCCGCGATACTTGCACCTGATACGAGGATCCGACGTCGTTGGCGAGTCGGCGAATGTTCGTTCATGGGACCACCTTCATTACAATAAGATGCGCAATGTATCTTATTCATTTGGTCTTGGTCAATAGGATGCCTAATGGATCTTATTTTTGGATGGCGAGGTGGATATCGGGCTACCGTTTAGCCGCATGCTATGGTGAGCAGATGAGTGATATCTGCAAGACTCCCTCCGGCGCCTTAACGCAGCGTCGTCGCGGAGCGGCGCTCAATGAGGCGTTGTTGGAGGCTGCGTGGGCCGAGCTGGAAAAGCATGGCTATGCCAGTTTCACTATGGAGGGTGTTGCGCAGCGTGCCGGCACCAGCAGACCTGTTTTGTCACGGCGCTGGGTGAACCGTGCCGAGTTGGCGGTAGCCGCGATCGGCCACTATTTCGCCCTCCATCCTGTTGACGTGCCGGATTTGGGCAGTGTGCGCGACGAACTGGCGTTGTTGCTGCGAAAGTGGTCGCAGCGGGCGACCCCCGCACCGGTCAGATTCATGCTCGACCTGCGCAACGATCTCGCGCCGATACCCGGCGACTTGAGCGGTGTACGCCGTAATCTTGCCGAACAGATCGGCGAAACCGACATGATCGGACAAATACTGCGACGCGGTATCGTGCGTGGTGAAGTGGATGCCGAAAAATTATCGCCGCGTGTGATGGGGGTTCCACTCGATCTGGCCCGCAACGAAATCTTCCTGACACTCGCAGGGCTCCCGGATGAAGTGATTTACGAGATTCTGGATTTAGTGTTCCTGCCGTTAGTGCGAAAGAATTACTGCAAGCAGGTCTAGGCACGGTGCCCTAGCGCCTGGAACTTGCACCGCTTCCGCCACGCCCCTCGTGGTGAAACTGCTCGCGATGACCGGTTCGGCACGCAATTCTTCGCACCCTACGTTCCCACGTTCAAGGAACAAAGCATCGGTGTGATGGAAGGCGTGGATGCCTGGTATGGCGTGATGGCGCCGGGACGCACGCCGCCGGCGCTCGTGGCGCAATTGAACCGTGATTTAACGACCTGCTGAACTCACCGGAAGTTGTGGAGAGTCTCGCGAAGCAGCGGCTGATCTTTCGGACGGGAACGTCGGCCCAGTTCGCGGTCTCATCAAGGGTGACTTCACGCGCTGGCACAAAGTGATCACGGCGCGAAAATTTCCACTGACTGAACTCACGCTTGTCGCGATTCAGAAAGCCGCCGCCGAGGAATGCTCGGCGATCCGGCGACCGACCAGCCGCTTCATGCCAGTCGGGCGCAGGGGTGAACGAAAAGCGCGGTATTCCACGCCTCTGCCGCGGCGAAGAATGGCTCGAAGCGCGGATTGCCGCCATTCAAGCCGCTGTCGAATTCCACCCCCAACGGATGCACGACGTTGACGGCGTAGTCCCGTCGGAAATGGCCAGGTCGATGTCCTGCAGCGGCACGGCGGCTAGCGCGCGGGGACATCGGCCACCATTGCAGCCAGCGCCTCGTTGAGGAATCGAGCAAGCGCCGCACCAGCGTCTGCGTCGAGCCAATACGACGGCAATTCAGGGATTCGTTGACGCCACGTGGCGCTCGACGTCAGTGCTCGGCAAACCAGTACCCCATATTAGACAAAATAAGCACATATGTCTAAAATGGGATACATCATGCCTTCTTCCTCCCCCTTGCCCACCTTTGCCGCGGATCGCCGGTTGGCAGCGCTTGGACAGCGAATTCACGCACACCGAAAAGCATTGAAGGTGAGCGCCACGACGGCTGCGGAAGCTGCAGGCATGTCCCGAATGACGCTACATCGCATCGAGCGTGGCGAACCTTCAGTCACGATGGGGGCCTATATGAATGCGTTGGGTGCTCTTGGGCTGGATGTCGATGTGATCACGCCGACTGCGCAACCGTTGCCTGAGCGGCTTCCAGGGGGGATTCGGATTGCTGACTACGCGCAACTGCGACGCATCGCGTGGCAGTTGTCTCCTTCCACGGAACTCACGCCCGAGGAGGCCTGGGGGACCTACGAACGGAACTGGCGCCACGTCGACACATCCGCACTCGATGCCAATGAGCGCAAGTTGCTCGACGACTTGGCGCGTACCCTCGGTAGAAAGTCCATGAATGTTTGAAAGACCGCACCATGCAAGGATCGCACAGGTGCTAAGCGCACTCGACTCAGATCTGCTTGCAGCGAATCGCTGCCTCTTCGGCGGCGGCACAGCCATTGCGCTGCGCTATGGTGAGTACCGCGAATCGGTCGACATCGACTTCCTGGTCTCCGACATCGGGGGATACCGCCAATTGCGCCAGTTGCTGACGTCGAGACAAGGTCTTCAAGCGCTGGCCCGCAGCGGTGGTGAAGTACGGCAGGCAGCAGACCTTCGCGCCGATCAGTACGGCATCAGATCGGCCGTGAGCGTGGACGGCATCGACATAAAGTTCGAGGTCGTTCTGGAGGCGCGTATCGAACTGGCGATGGCGGGTCCTGAAGATCAGATCTGCGGTATTGCAACGCTGACGCCGACAGACATGGCTGCAAGCAAGTTGCTCGCGAACTCGGACCGCTGGGCTGACGACAGCGTTTTCAGTCGCGATCTCATCGACCTGGCCATGATGAGGCCGCGCACGGAGCTGTTGAATCGAGCGGCGACCAAGGCCAGGACAGCTTATGGGGACAGCATCGATGCCGATCTCATCAAAGCGATTGAAGCACTGCTCGGACGCCCGAACCAGCTAGACCGCTGCATGGAGGTGCTGAAGATGAAGCCGGCCGTGGCACCGGCTTCGCTTCGCCAATACATCAAGGCCTTGCTTCCCAGAACTCCGCGCATCAAGGACAGCGGCGTCTCCTCTTGACCGGGAGCACCTTCGTAGCGATCCTGCGTGCCGAGCGCGGGAACCACCGGGCAGGAAGGCACTGTTCCCATCCGGACCGAGCGGGCCGACCGCATCAATGTCTTCGCAGCACGCACAGCTCTACGCTACGGAGCAACTTCGGCCGGGAAAAAGTGTCGGATGTCGGCGAGCACACCTGCGGGTTGCAATGCCACGTAGTGCGCCTTGAGCACCATTGCGTCGGCGTAGGGAACCGGTACATCGACGCCGTCGACCTTCCTGCAAAGCAGTTCGTCATCGTCGAGGTTGATGAGGACCCTGCACGCCAGAGGCCGGCTCTCGTAGATGCTGCAGGCGTGGTTCACAAGGAAGGGGCAAGGTGTGTCGGGCGCCGCAGCTTGTAGCTCAGCTTCGGCCTTCTGCCACGCAGCTGTGTCATGGTCGAGATCGGCGAGTCGCACCGCCGTGGTTGGTGTCTGAGGCGAGCGGCCAGTCGCCTTGCCGATCACTTCCGCCTCAACCTTGGAGATCGTCAGCGGGATGTGGCAGCAGTGGTCACAGCCTTTGCGGCAGGCGGCGACTTCCTGCAGTGGCTTTGCCCAGGCGGATGCGGTGCGTTGCAGCCACATCACGCGCTGGGTTGCGCTCCCCGCTTTTCTGGCCGTGTTCAGCAACCTGGAGGCGGCGGGGTCCCACGGGAGCTTGGCGAGCTTCTCCTCGGCTCTGCGCATGGCGAGCGGCACACGTTCGCTTTGTTGTGGAGGTAGCTGTGCCATGCGGGGATTTTCTCAGAAGAGAGAAAGTGTTCGGATACAGGCGCGCCCGCCTGCTCTCTCTGTCTGCCGTCGGGGTGCATGGCCGACTTCGTCGGCCGCTATGTCGTGCTGTGCATCGAGCCTGCGCGGCTGCTTGTCTCGACCCTGTTGGCTTGCGTCGCTGATGCCTTCGCACTTGGCGGTGCTGCGCCCGCAGTTGCCTGCCGGAATGCGGCCGGGGGCGATAGACGGGGAAGCCGTCCTTCATAGCAGCCGTCATGCCCTGGGTTGCCTGCGGCGTCGGCTGAAGCCCCTGCAGGTAGCGCATCGTCTCGTAGTAGAGCTCACTCACGGGGTCCGCGGACTTGTAGTTTCCGGCAGTCCCTGTGCGGCCGAACTGGTTGAGATAGTTGATGGCGCCGCTTCTGCCTTCTTCGCCTCCGAATGAGTTGGCCGCGAAGATGCTCGTCTGCGCATCCCATTCGGCGTTGGGGTTGGCCACCTTCACGAATGAGGCGTCGACCGTCTTGGGCCCGGCATAGTGCATGGGCGCACGCAGAACACCGCCATAGCGGCTGGGCGCCGAATCGAGCAGATGGCCCAGAGGTCTTTGTTTACTCCCGCTCTCATCCCCGATGAGAAAGTTCGCTAGGGAATACCCCGCTTCGCAAGCTTGCCTCCAGGCATCGTCAAGTAAAGCTTCAATATCGATATGCCTCCGGGTAGCGAACCTCTATGTCTTACAAGGCCCAAGCAAGGTCCATGGTGATGCGTGCATCCCCCGAATATTTCCGATCAATCGGTAGTCGTGCCTATATCGGGATCTCCAATGCAAAGTGATTGATATCCCATGAGAACTTCTTCGCCGCTAGAAACCAGAGTTCGGCCGTCAGATAGCAGCGAAAGCACGCCAGTGAATGCAGCCGGGACACAAGCCCGGCGCGTTGCAGAAAGCGAAGGGCCGTTCGGTAAATTGCAGGCGCGTCCCGCTTCGCTTGCACACGCCAGGGGCTCGCCCTTGCGTGCTGCGTTGCCCATCGCGGAGCGGTCGCCTTCATTTGGTGGTCCCAGTCAAAGCAGATCATCTGCCACGGGCTATCGTGGCAGCAACGGGTTGCCTTGCGATGCGTCAGGCCGGCCTGCAGTGGTGCATAACAACCGTTCTCCTTCGGGATTTTCTACAGGCGGTGGCGTGCCCTGCGACCAGAACGGCTATGCGCTGCCTGCACAGCAGCCCGCACAGATCACGCCGTTCCACGCAGGCACTCAGAATGACTGCAGTCTGCACACGATCGCGGCGATGACAGGATGGTCGGAGCAGCAGATTGTGCAGTCGCTGGGGCTGTCGCAACAGCAGCTTCAACACATCAGCGCACATGGGATGAAGCTGGATGAATTTACTACCGCACTCAACCATCTCCACAATGGCAACGTGACCCATCGTCAGGGCTCGCCCCACTTGCTGGCTGCTACCCTGCACGAACTCCCGAATGGCGGCCAGTTCGCACTGGGCATAGAGCGCGGTGCCGGTATCGGGCACGTTGTTGCTGCGCAGCGTGTGGGCAATCAACTTGTGGTGACCGACCGGCAAACGGGGAGGCAGATGGCCTTTAATAGCCAACAGGATCTACAGAACCATCTGACCCAGAGCGGGGTATCGAAAGTTCATACTTGGTACTACTGATAGACGCCGGCTGGATTGCAATTCATGTAGCGGCCTGTATGGAGCGCGGCGCTGTTCGCAAGCAATGAAAGTCGAGCAACCAAACTGGTCGGTCAGAGCCTGGGCCCTGACGCAGAACGTCAAGCCAGGCTGCGTCGGTTCCGCGCACGTGCTGGCACCGAGCCTGAAGGTGCTCAACCTCCCGCTGCAGCGCATCTCCTACGTACCCGAGATCCAGGACATCTCGCTTGACGTCACCAATGTCGCCGTCAGCGGCGACGGTGGCAATTTTGAAATAACCCGTTAGGAGAACCAGCATTGGAATCAGCGTCATTTGATCAGTTGAAGGCTACATATACATACTGGCGTATCGCCGGCGCCGTGTTGGTAGCGGCGGCACTTGGATGGTTCCTGCTGGAGCTGATCGCCGCCGCAAAATTCCCGGCCTACAGCTTTGCGCGCAACTACATCAGCGATCTCGGTGTGCCTGAGCTTGGTACCGTGCAAGGGCGTACCTTGAACTCGCCGCTGTCGCTCGTGGCGAATTTCATGTTCGTCTCACAGGGAGTCTTATTCCTGTTGGCCGCCGTGCTCGTCGTGAGGACCGCCACCGCCGGTGTGGGACGCTGGCTGTTCCTGCTGCTTGCCCTTGGCTACGCCATCGGCTATGTCGTAATCGGGACTTACCATGGTTCCGAGCGGGCTGTAGCTAACGGGACGTTCAAGTTGCATGTGCTCGGGGGTTCGCTGGCTTTTGTCTGCGGCAATCTTGCGATCATCGTCGCCGGGCTGTCTGCCCACAGGCTCGGTGCTTCGCCGGCTTATCGGAATTTCAGCTTGGGCGCCAGCGCCCTGGGAATCGCGTCGCTGGCGATACTCATGGCCAGCAGCGGCAGCGCGACGGACACGATGCCCCCATCGGGACCTTGGGATGGCATCTGGGAGCGAGGCGGCTGCTACGCGCTCATCCTCTGGGAACTGGTCACTGGCGTGGTGCTGCTCAAGGCGGCGCAAAAGTCGTTGCAACCTCGGTAGACCGCGCCATCGGGCCCGATGGCCGCCCGTTCGGGGCACTGTCCAGATCGGCCACCAGCTACACGAGTCCGTCGTGCCGCACGTGCGTGAGCGTGCCGCGTGCGATCTCGACCAGCGGCACGGAGCCATCACCCATTGCGGCAGGGCCTTCGGGAAACTGCAAGTCGGTGGCGAGTTGTCGGATTTGCATGGGAGGTCCTTGTGTTTGAGAGCTAGCGTGTTGATTGCTACCGAAAGGCGACCCGGGCTCGCGCCATGTCGGTCAACACCGCCATGTCGACCGAGAAAGAATCGAAACAACTACCGGCGAACGTTGGCGCGATTCAGTTGTTCTGCCAACGGTTCGATATCAGAGTCGACAGCAGCCTTGAACCGCACCTAGCGTGTGGCGCGACTGGAAGCCATGTCGTCCTCCTTGAGCGGTTGCGGGCGGGATGGCCCGGCACCGTCGCTGGTACGCTGCAATCCAGCCGTCAGGCTTCGAAGACGGCCGCGTGTTAGGTAAAAGGATTTGGTACACGCGGTGCCAGGCTCGCGCACCACCGCCTGCCATGCAGCGCAAACCGCCGCCTCGAAGATTCAAGCAGAACCGGTTGGTGCGACTGGAGTAAGCGGGCTGCAGCTCAATCCGGGTTTTGCAACAGCGGCGCTCCAACCTCACACGCCATCGTCACCCTGTCCAACGGCACTCGCTTCGTCGAGGATCTGAAACGCCGCATCGACGGTGCACGACTGTCGGCCGCGCGCGCCGTCAATCGCCAACGTGTGGCCTTGCATGCGGACATCGGACAAGCCATCCGCGAACAGCAACAGGCACGCCGGGTATTGGACGACGCGGTATTCGATCATCCGCTTTCGCTGGCTGTGTGCGCTGCTCTTTCCGCAGGGCGGGATGATGGGTCATTCGTCTATGTCAACGCCCGTCACATAGAGGGAAATCACGCCGAAGGCGATATGCCAGTGATCCAGCTCGCCCTTTGCGTCGAGTCGACACGCGTCAGCATCATCCAGCGCGAGTTCGGAATCCCAGGATCTGATCAAGACATTGGTGGTTATTCGAGCGTCCAGGGCGAGTCGCTTGAGGTGGTCGACGAAATAGCTATGTATGCGCGCGTTGTATTCGACGGCGTCCTGGTCGGTCACACTCGCCTTGTCTTCCAAGTAGAAGGTGAAAGCGGCGAATTGAACACCGCCGACCTCGCTGTGCTTCAACACATAGTGCGCATTTCGCCGAATGTCCTTGTCGAGTTCTGCGCGGCTTCCGACGTAGATCGCGCCGGCGTCGGTGAACCGCAGCACACCCTTATTCTCCACGATGGCAAACGGATGCGGAATCGGCCCCTGCCGATAGATCGCGATGTCAATGTTGCCCACCCTGTCCGCATCGCGAAGGTCGCGATTGGCTTGCGCCAGTCTTTTGCGCCACCCCCGCTTTCCGCGCTCTGCCAGGTTCCGAATCCTAGAGCGCAGATTCAGAACGTTCTGCCTGACTCTGCCCGCCTGTCGGCTCAGAAATGCGCGAATCTCGCCTTCACGCCAGAGCGTTCCGGTCTGCACTTCGAATCGGATAACGAGGTTGACCCCTTTCATCTCGAAATGCTCGCGCACGAAAAAACCGACCGTCGCCGTCGTCAGATACTCGGGATGCGGCGGGGATCGACGCTCATCTTCCAGCAGCACGACGTTGGAGACGACTTTCGACACTCCGTCTGCGACTGCGTCGCGCAAATCCATGGCCTTGATCTTCATGGCCGAAGCATAGCCAGTCGTCAGGCCTCCGGTACGCACGCCGCCTGAGCGCAGTCGATCGGGTGGGCGCTCATCCCGGTCGAACAGTTCAACGGCGCGTAAGCGGTCACGGCCAACCAATACATCCCTGGGGAGCTGGCCGATCGCCAGCGCGGCATCGACATCTGCGTGAAAGATCCGTGTCGAACTCGGCCTCGACAGCAACGAGACCGACGACGAAGAATGATCGGCCACGAAGTGGCGCGCAACCGACTCGGTGTTGCGCGCAATTCGCAGCGCATCGGGCTCAATTTCAAAGGCGGTTGAGCACAACCCGCCGTGCCATGATCTCGGCTGTCCCTTGCCGAAGATCGCAAGGCGAATGGTGTTCGCCGCCCGCCCCCTTCTTCGAAACGGGGCCTGCACCCAAGGGGAGCGCGGCCTCCACCCAGACCCTTTTTTCCTATCTAGAACGGTTATACCCACTAAAATTGTTGGTACCGCCCTGCGTTGTCAGCGATTTTGCACCCTTACCGATGAATTTATTGTTGATACACATGAAGAAAGCAGCTTTTTTTGCTCGAATCGATGCCGCTCGGCAAATTTGTGGGTAGCAGCGACTTTGGGGTTACCACCGATAGCTTGTCCGACGCCCCCTTCACGCCTCAAACGCTGAGTTGTCAGTTCGGGGAACCACTGGATGTCGATGTCCTTTATCCGCCTTGCGCTCTCACACCATCAGGCGATTTCAGATAGTAAACGGTGATGACGCCAGTGGGGCTTCAAGCTGCGGCCTGCTGGCCCCGAAGGCCCAGCCGGACATCCAATCGTCCCGTGATGGCTTTGTCCAGCTCGCCAGCACTGCTCCGCAGCCGCACGATTTTCTCGACGATCTTCCACTGATTGCTGATAGCTTGTTTCGTGCGCGGTTCCTTCGTAGCCTTGAGGATGGCGCTGATCTGCTTGGCGGCGTCATCGGAATTTCCGTTGCCGGACTCCGCCAAGTCCCAGCACCATAGCCCGCGAAGGATCGGCCCAATCTGCTCATGGCTTTGGAAGAGGGAAGTCTTGGGGAATTGCGCTTTCACGAACTTCGTTCGCATAAACGCTTCCCACTGTGGAATTCTCCAAACCGCGCCATGAAGCTCAATCAGCCGCTCGCACACGGCACCGCGCAAGTAGAGCAAGGCCTGATCAATGTCCGCGGGGGCCTGGCTCAAATCGATCCGCAGGTAGAGCGCATCGCGCTGCGGCTCATCTCCGAGCAGCACGGGGGCAACGCGGCTGTCCAGAAGGTGCAAGCTCGAAGAGGTAAACCGTTCCCGTCCTGCGCTGGCTTGCAGCGTGCATCGCAGATCACGGGACCACCCCAAGGACGTAATCTGGAACAGGTGGTACTCCCGCATGTTAGGGATTTTTTGCCTCTCGAGATCCTTTGCCTGAGTCTCCGATAGAGGAGTCTCGCAGGCTTGCTCGAAGGCTTCACTGAGTTCTCGACCTTCGCAGACGGAGGCCAAGGCCATGAGGCTGCAGTAGTCGAAGTAGTTAAAACGAGCTGTCATCTCTTCTACCGTTTCAACATGCTGAGTCAGAAAATCAAAGGCCGGACGCAGCGTCGGCCCCCAGTGCAAGAGTCGGCTTTCACCTCCGACGCGGCGGTAGATTTCCTGTGTATTTCCCTCACGCATGGCTTTGCGTGCCGAGGAGGATTCAGCGACGGTCATCCAGGACGCAAGAGCGCCTTGAACATCGCCTGGCCACAGGTCGTTGTGATCCCCCGCTGAACTGTCGATAGCATCGAATAGCCCGTCGCGTATGGACCTCAGCGCATTGAAATCGATTGGGTGTTCCGTTCGGAATCGACGCACCAGGTGTTGCTGGAAAAGCAGTCGCTGGAAACGCGATTGCAGGTTTTGGATGTGCACGTGATTGGACATTCACGAATTTTCCATGAGCGCGCGCTGGTCCGGCGTCTCTGATGCGGAGACCCGGGAGACCCAGGGACTGTTGGATGACAACTCGTGACCGACTCCTTACGCTCACCGCTTCGTTCATGCATCCGGAGACTCATATGTCCAAAATTCGTGCCCTCAAGCGCGTCATATCTCAACCCCTCGGTTCTGCAAACTTGATCGTGGCAGCCAGCGTCCTGGTGCCGGATTACGAAGCAGGCGAGACCCCACAGCAACTGCGCGCCAAGCATCCGGATTTGCGCAAATTCTCCGATGCCGGGATCAGCGGTTTCTGCGCCATCGCAGGAGAACTGTTCAAGGGCGGCGTGCGTATCGAAAACGCGCCGAGGCAGCCGAAGGGCTCGCCCTCTCCGATACCGGTCTGAGCACAATTCGATCGCTACTTCATTTCTTTGCAGCCGGTGACGCATACTTTGTGCGTCGCTGGCGCTTCGCTTGTCTCGACCTACCCACTCCGTCGCCAATGGCTTCGCACCTAGCGGTGCTGCGCGCTGCAGCTTGCCTCCCGCGAGGTGGCTAAAACCCCTCCTGCTGAACGTCTATTGGCTGCCACCGGATTGACCAGCAATTGCGCCCGCAATTGCCTGATCAAGGCCCGAGCACAAGAGACTGCGAGCGCCTTCAGAAAAAGCGTCGAACATGGTGAGGAACTGATCAAACGACGCTTGTCCGTCTGCTCGACGCCAAGGGTTTCACCCCTTCTGTCGCCTCGCGTTCCTGCCCTCGATGAGGTGAATCTGAACAACGGCAAATCCAGTGTCATCCCCGTCGTGCTCCAAAGAGTGGGGCTTAGTCGGACCCTGGGCGTTTGAAGACTCACGTTCTGAAGAAGATTCTCGCCACCACGTGTCAAGGGTCTGCAAGCCGCTTGGTAAGTCTGCAATTGCAGTAATCCACTGAGTTCGATCACAAATTGGAAGCGAGCTCATCAAAGAACTGATCGCGACTCTGCTCATCATCGGATCAGTGGAGCCTTTGTGTCCGACTGTGACCTTACGATTCCTGCATAGTTCGAGTAACGCGGCGATCAGTTCGTTCCAGCCATGAATCTGGTTAGGGCTACTAGGCACCGGTGCTTGCGTCTCCGCATAGTCCTTGCCCACGCCGCCGACATCTCGAAGGAAGTCGGTGATTGAACTGCCTAGCGAATGGAAGCTGGTAGGCGTACCAACATTGCATGCGATCCATGGCTCGCCAGACCAGTCGTCACCCGAGGGTATGGGCATAACCGGATCTGCCCAGACTGCCGTCCACCATTCCAAGGTTTTTAGATCAACTTGTTTGTGCTTCGCTGGAATGTCAAATGTCAACGTACTGGGCGCACCGGCAGGATAGTCGAGCTCAAAGCGGTACCAATTTTTCGCAAAGGCGAGTTGGTCCTTACACTGTGCTGCGTTCGTAATTGGAGGACCGCCTGTCACAGCAGCTAATGTCCGCTTGGCCTGATGCAGCCAAGCTTTTCCGCCACTGGGGCGTCCTTTTTGATGAACCGTCTTGAGGAAGAGCACATCGCCGATCTCGATCGTCGGATCAGGCGTGCTCGAACCGGGGACGGAGTACCTGATCCTAGGGTGAGTGTCTACGTATGCCGAAGCAACAATTGCATGCCAACCATGGCGCAGACAGTGTCGGATTCCAGTTTGCAGGTCATCCAAAAAGTCGGTTGTGACGAGCGTCTTGACATGATTCTTCTCGTTCTGAGACTTTGCTCTCGTGTAGGCCGACCGAAGCGCGTTCATGATGTGTTGTTCCATCGCTGCGATTGAGCCCGCCCCTTTTTTCCAAGGCTCCGGTGGACTGTTGGAACGTTTTGGTCTCGTCTTTTTTTTTGACATCGGTCGTCGGTACCATGGAATGTTTCGACGCAAAGTGTGAGTCTTTACTGCCGAGGGGCAAAGAGGCGCAGGGTATCACCGGCAAGAACCATTTGCGGCGCGTGTTCGCGTTGAGGCTACGGGACAAGAACACCGCGGCGTTTCTTTGTCGCATCGACTCTACGTTTAAGAGTTGAAACACTCGAGCGATTCAATAGGCTGGCAACAGCGGCGTCAGACAGTCCTCGAACCCGACATGCACGCGGTTCATCCGAGCTGCCAGAACGCGGTCCCCGGTCAGTATTGCCAGCATCATTGCAGCGATCGTGACAAGGCCATTTGAGCATTCAATCAGCTGCCAGACCAGCTGCACCGGGAAGCCGTCTTGATGGCGTCGCAGTGCGTGCACGCCGACATGGACGAAGGAGTTCAAGGCATGCCGCTGCATGTCCTCGAATCGGCCCAGCATCGCTGCAGGTGCCGCAGCGGCCGGCACGGCAATCGAGGCGCCACGCAGCTGTTTGATCATTTCTCGTGCTGCCGGCAGCTTCCGCGCAGCTTCGTCAGCCGCCGCGGTGAGCGGCGCCGCAGCCAAGGCTACTTGCCCATCTGAAGCCGCAAACAGCAGCCATGCCGAGCGCGTTGTCGATTCGAACTGAAGTCGCATCAGGGGCACCGCCGACGAGACAAACCCGCCGGCAATCAGCGATCGCAGTGCGCGTGCGTGGTCGATTGAGAGAGACGCGGCAGTGACGCTGAGTGCCAATTTTTCCGCACCCTCGCCGTGCTCGGGGTACCCGTCGAGGTCGAGCATTCGAACGATGATGTCGTCGAGTTCATCGGATCGGCGCAGGAGGTGTTCGATGTCCATGCGCCAAGGCTCCCACAAGGAGTCAGCCTCTGCAATCGCCGCTGCGTTGCGAGCTGGCTCGCTCGGCGATCTGTGTTGTTGACCAGTTGCGAAACTGCTGCAACCTAGTCAACGCTACATCGCGCGAATCTTTTTGCCGTTCCCTGCGCGAGGATCGACATAACCGGGAGCAAGCTCGGCTTCGCTCCCGTACAAATCCAACGGTTCTTTGAGCCATAGTGGAAAATCGCGAGCGGCAAGGCTGTGGTCTGGAGAACAGTCCACGCACCAGCGTCGGAGCATGTAGCCCGAGTGCGCAGCGCGCACTCGCACCTTGAGCACACCGTCCACCATTGGGTAGTCCATCTTGACGATTTCAGGTCTGGGATGGTTCGGGTGTGTGACCAGTTCCAGTTCAATAACGCGGTTCCACAGCACGTCTTGCTCTACGGTCTCTTCCTTGAGCACAGGGCGGTCATCCAGCACCTTGGGATCTTGCATGCGCGTGAGCACGTAGTCCCGAAACTGGCGATGCTTTCGGTCGAACGCCCTCACTTGCCACATCAGACCGATGTCGACAAGTGCCAGAGGCACCAGTTCCTTAGAGGTGCGGCCACTTGCGACGGATGTGTAGTGAAGCCGCACAGCCTTTCCCAAACGGATGGCCCGGGTGATCGGCGCGATCACGGAAGCCGCTGGCAGATTCAACGCAGTCGGGTATTCGCATCGCACCATGGGTTGCGATTGGGCATCAAGACCTTGACCAAAGCCCTGCGAAAGCGCCGTCAGCACGCGTTGGGGCGCGTGGTCGAAAAGGGGCTCAAAAGCTTTGGTGGGTCGATAGAGCTTCGCTGCCTTGTCGAGCTCCAGATTTTCGGAGGCGATTTCCTTGTACTGAGCGATGTCGCGCGTTGCACCGGCGGAGCCGGACTCGAATCGATCGATCAGGTCCTGTCGCCGAAGCTCACCCAAAAAGTAGAGCTGGAAGTCAATGAATGCCAGACGCTCCCGTTGGGTGCGCGGAATTTCGTCGACCTCACGGCGACGCGCTTCTTGATCGAGGTATGGCATGGGGCGATCATATTCGATCGGAGAATCGAATCACTACGATCTGTTGACATAACCAAAATGATCGCATAAGATTTTGGAATTACAGCAGCAGGAGCTTTCCATGGCGAAGAACAAACTGATCGGTGACAACGCTCGCGTCGGCGCGGTGAAAGACCGCTCCCAAGTGTTCAACCCGACCAACCAGGTCTGGACCAAGCGCGATTCGGACTCCGGACGCTTCATGGACCAGAAGGCAGACGGCGAACCGTTCAAGGGCGTTCGCAAGGAAAAACCGAGTAACTAACGCGGGCGGGGAAGGACCGGCGCTTGCGGTCTCCACCCCTTCGCATAGAGACCTACACATGCAACGCGATCTTCCCCAGCTTCCGACCCGCCGCCGTTTTTCCGGTGCGGCGTCTGCGAAATTCTTTTACCTCGCCGAGAAGATCGCGAGGGTCTACGAGCCGACCACCACCCAGCTTGAGGAACTCGACCGCGCGTACGGGAGCACAGGCGATTACCTGTCTACCTGCACGGAATTCGATGGCTTGCTGTATCGGGTTCACGCGCACGGCTCCCGACAGCTCGGAACGATGGTGCGGCCCATTGACGCATGCCGGACTGGCTACGACATCGACTTGGCTGCCTGCTTGGAAGCAGCCGGCATGCGCCGCTATGGCGGCCCGACCGGTCCTGCACTCCTCATCGAACACCTCTACGTCGCGTTAAAGCGCTACGCCGACCGGCACGGTCTGGAAATCAAGCGACACGAACGGTGCGTCACGCTGACCTACGCCGGCGGCATGACGGCCGATTTCGCGCCGATCATCGACGACCCCTCGCAGGTGGTGGTGCACGGCGACACGCACGCGAGCATCCCCGACCGCGACCTGCAGCGCTACATCTCCACCAACCCGCGCGGGTACTGCAAAGCCTTCGACCTCATCGCGCAAATCTCGCCGGCGTTCGAGCGCTCCACCGCGATGCACATGACATTCGATTCGATGCGAAAGTCCGAACTGGTGCCGCTGCCTGATGCGGACGAAGTTTTTGGTCGCCTGCTGTCGCGTCTGGTGCAGCTCACCAAGATCAATCGCAACATTCGGTTCGGTGCACCCTCGGGCACGTTGGATCTGGCACCGCCCTCGAGTTTCCTCACGACCCTTGTCGCCAATGCCTACGCGATTGAAGCGCCCAAGCCGCACGATGGCCCCATGGACCTGCTGCTGGACATGGTGTCGCTGATGCCCAAGCTTTTCCAGCGCCTCCAGTTGCCTGAAGGCAGGGAGTTTTGGTATCTCAGCAACCCGACCGCCCTGAACGACAACCTGGCAGGTTGCATGGACACGAACTCCAAGCAGAAGGCGTTCGATGCTTGGCACGAACGCCTGCAGACGGACCTGACCGCCCTCGTTGATGCCATCGATCAAAGCGCCGGCCTCGACGTCATTGCCAAGGCTGCCGAACGCGCATTTGGGGACCGTGCAAAGAACGCGGTGCTCGAGGACAACGCCGCACGGCGCGAGGAAAAGAGGATGTCGGGCCAGGCTGTCTTCATCGCTGGCGGGTCTGCTGCGATTTCCACACCGAGCCGCGCCCACACCAATTTCGGTGATTGATGGGTCGCAGACCGAGCATGCCGGCTCCGACCCTGCCCGAGCGGGCTTACGAGCTGCGGGCGTTACGCTTTCCCGATGCGCAAGTGCAACTGGTTCAAGGTCGCGAGCTGCGCTTCCGGTTTGCGATCTCGCCGACGGCTTTCTCCCGTCAATATCAATGCCTGCTGGTGATGACGCGGACTGGCTTCCCGGAAATGTTCATCCTGTCGCCCAATCTGCTCGAACTGTCAGATGGACGAACGCTTCCGCACATCTACCGACACGATGGTGGTGGCACCAAGCTCTGCCTCTGGCTCCCTCGCAAGAGCGAATGGTCTTCTCACATGCGACTGCTGGAGACCTACATCGCGTGGACCAGCGAGTGGCTGAATTATTTTGAAGAGTGGCTCGTGACCGACCAGTGGGCGGGCGGCGGCGAGCATCCAGTGCCGAAGAAGAAGCGGTGGCGGTGACGCCGCCGAATTGAACTACGTCAGTCAAAAACAATGGGAGCAGAGGGATCGCATGAACCAGATCATCACGAAGCAGAACGAGCGGTATTCACTGCAGCTACTCAGCGCGCAACGGCAAACTTATTCGGACGCCAAGTGCTTGCTGGCTTTCCAACTGGTGCTGATTGGGCCACTGGCAGCAGCGACGGCCATGGTGAGCATCTTCGTGCCCGACTGGAAGATCATTGTTGCGCTGTGGGGAGTAATCGTCCTTGTGCTCGATCTCGGGTACTTCACTCCAAAGCAAAAACGTCTTCGTGAATCCGGTGCCCGAATCCAGGAACGCTTCGACTGCGAGGTGTTCAACCTGAGTTGGGATGCAACGCGAGTGGGCGGCCAGGAGCCGCATGAAAACGTGATCCGACAGTCTGCCCGCTATCAAAAGATCGCCCACACGATGACGCCGCTGGAGGACTGGTACTCGGTGGTGGTGGGCAGCCTGCCTTTGCCAATGGCCCGCCTAGTCTGTCAGCGTACCAACTGCTGGTGGGATGCCGAGCAGCGTCGAAAATACGCGTCCGTTGTTGGAGGCATCTTGCTCGCAAGTTTCCTTATCGTGCTTGCCCTAGGCGTTTTTGCAAAGCTCTCGGTCAATGAGTTGATCTTGATTGTGCTGTTCCCCATGTTGTCGACTTTGAAGCAAGCCTATCAACAATGGAGCGACAACCGTGAGGCCGCCAACAGGCTGGACATTCTCCGCGCGTGCGCAGAGAAATCCTGGAAGGCCGCGCTCAACGGAGCAGACGACCGTAAGCTAGAAAATGAGTCGCGAGCTTTGCAAGGAGAGATTTTTGACGGGCGGAAGCGCAATCCATTGGTCTTCGATTTCCTCTTCAAACGCTTGCGCGATGAACATGAGGCGCAGATGGACTCGGGTGCAGCACATCTCGTAGCTGAAGCGGAGCAGGCCATGAAGCCCTGAGAGCCAAATCTCTATAAAAGCAAAAGCTTGGGCCCGTTCAGCCCGTCGCCCGGTGCGCGTCCATCAGAAGACGCACAGGCCTATGTCGAGATGAGTCCAAACGGCTACATCGACCCGTTTTGACCTCTGGCCTTTTCGTAGACCTCCGGCAACAGCAGGTCGGCAATCTCCTCAAAAACCTTCGGGTTCTGCAGAGCCTGCTCGGACATCGAGTGGTGACTCTCAAGTGCCCGGATGATGGCCTGCGACAGCACGGATCTGTAGTTCCCGTTGGCAAACTGACCGGCCGTTGAATTCGCCTTGGCTTGCTCGGCGAGCGCTGCATCTTCAATCGCATTGCCTATGACCGCGGTCGCCCATCCTTCAGTCTCGCTTTCGCTGTGCTTGCCAGCAAAGATTTCATTCATCTTCATGATGATGGTCGACAAACGGAGCTTCGGATCATCCCAAGCGGCGCCGCCGCCGGCCGCCATGGGATCTAGCTTCTTTGCTTCGCCGGCGCCGAGATCCAACGCGTGCTCGGTTTTGTTCTTCAGCTTGTAGCCCGCCAGGCGGGCAGCACCCTCGATCGAAATCGGATCGTCCTCCTGCCCGTGCAGTCGCGGCTGCAGCATCTTCAAAAAAGCATGCAGCTTTTCCAGATCGGCATCGTTGTAGTCGACGATCTGGGACAGGAAGTCGTAGGCCGTGATGAAGGTGCCAGCATCGCGTCGGAAAAGCTCCTGCTCTTCTTTCAGCAGATCGACGTACCGCTCATGCGCCTGCTTCAAATGCGCCTGAAAGGCCTGGTCGTTGCGCGTGCTGAAATACAACTTCGAGAAGGCCTCAATCTCCTCCCAGAGGTACACGCCCGCGGCGTCCAGCTTCTCGCGCATGTGATGCGGCAGGTTGCGGTCGGTGAGACTGGAAAGCGCAGCCGTGCGATAGAACGGCATGAACGCCTTCAGCACGTCCTCCGCCTTGTTCCGGAAGTCCAAAACGAAGGTCGACTCCTTGCCAGGGAACATGCGGTTCAAACGCGAAAGCGTCTGCACAGCCATCACGTCGTCGAGCCGCTTGTCGACGTACATTGCGCACAGCAACGGCTGGTCGAAGCCAGTCTGAAACTTGTTTGCCACCAACAGGACACGGTACTCGTCGGTGTTAAACTTTTCCTTGATCAAGTCGTCCTTGATCTTCGGCTTCCCGCCGTTCACGTCGCCCTCACCAGCGTCGACCACCCCGTATTCATCGTCCGTGATCGTTCCTGAATAGGCCACCAAGGCCTTGAAGTCGTGGTACCCGGCCTTGGCCATGTACTTGTCGAATTCCTTCTTGTAGCGCACAGCTGCCTTGCGGCTGTCTGTGACCACCATTGCTTTTGCTTGGCCGTTCAGCAGGCCCATCACGTGGTCGCGGAAGTGCTCGATGATCATCGCCACCTTCTGCGCCACGCTGGTCGGGTGCAGGGCGACGTACTGAAACAGCTTCTTGCGGGCCTTGCCCGACTTCATCTCTTGGTCCTTACCTTGCTGTTCGAGCTTGAACGCAGCGTCGTACGTCACGTAGCCCTTAAGCACGTCCAAGATGAATTTTTCCTCGATCGCCTGGCGCATCGAGTAGACATGGAAAGGCACGGGCAACCCGTCCGGGCCTTTGCGTCCGAACAGTTCAAGGGTCTTGGCTTTGGGCGTGGCGGTGAAGGCGTAGTAGCTGATGTTGGTCGGTCGCTTGCGGGCACTCATCAGCCTTGCCACCAGATCTTCACTCGTGACTTCCTTGTCCTCGTCGCCTTCCTTCTCGAGTTCGCTGGCCTCGGCCGTGAAACCTTCCTTGTTCAACGCTTCGCGCAACTGGACAGCCGTTTTTCCTGACTGAGAAGAGTGGGCTTCGTCGACGATCACGGCGAAGCTTCGGCCCTTCATCGAGCCAGTCTTCTTGATCACGTGCGGAAACTTTTGCAGCGTCGTCACAATGATTTTGGCTTCGCCGTCAAGGGCCTTCGCCAACTGCGTGGAATCCTCGTCAATGCGAACCACCACGCCAGGCGTAGCCTCGAACTGCTTGATCGTGTCCTGTAGCTGCTGGTCGAGCACGTTCCGATCGGTGATGACGATGACGGATGTGAACACCTTGTTGTTGTGGGCGTCGAAGAGCGACGACAAACGGTGCGCGACCCATCCGATCGTGTTCGATTTCCCCGAACCGGCTGAGTGCTGCACTAGGTAGGTCTTGCCTACGCCTTCCTTCAGGGTTGACTTAAGCAGTTCATTGACGGCATCGTGCTGGTGGTAGCGCGGAAACAGCAGTGAAGACGAAAGCGCCTTCTTGCCGGTCTTCACATGTATCGACTCTTTGACCTCCACCGAGATGAACTTCCCCAAGATGTCGAGAAAGGCCTCGCGCTTGAAGATCTCATGCCACAGGTACGCCGTGGCATGGCCTCGTTCGTGGTCCGCCGGATTGCCGGCGCTTGCGCCGCCAAGACCATCCGCGATGCCGCGGTTGAACGGCAGGAAGCGCGTCTTCGCACCGTCGAGCTTGGTCGTCATCCGCACTTCGTCGCTGCTGAGCGCAAAGTGAACAAGTACACGCGATCCGAACGTGAGCAGGGGCTCCGGCATGTTTGACGGCGGGTCGACCGGCAGCCGATCTTGCCTGTACTGCTTCACCGCGGCCTCAATCGACTGGGTGGTCTCGACCTTGAGCTCGATGGTCGCGACAGGAATGCCGTTGACGAACAGCACCAGGTCGATGTTGTTGCCGTTGTGCAAGGAGTAGTGCACTTGACGAACGACACGCAGGATGTTGCCGTTGAACTCGCTCCACAGCTTGGGATTCAGGCCGTTTACCGGCGCGAACTGCGCCATCTTGAAAGTCGAGGCGATGTGTTTAAAGCCCTTGCGCAGCACATGGAGTGAGCCCCAGAGTTGCGGATCGTCCTTCTTGATCGTCTTGCGATCGCGATCAAGCTCCTTTGCGAGGATCGCTGCGAACTCGCGTTCCGCGTCGGCGTTAGTGCCGTGGTCGGCCGCAAACTTCGTCCACGTTTCAGGCTGCGTGGCCTTCACCCAGGTGATCGCGTCCGCAGGGTACAGCGCCATGCGCTTGTCGTAGCCGGCGTCGTAAGCGTGGCTCTTGACGAACGGAAGCGGACCGTCGAAAAGCCAGCCGTTGCCCTGCAGATGCTTGCAAATCTCGTCTTCGAAAACCACTTCTTGGTGGATCAGTGAGCTCATGCTGCCTCGAGTTCTTTTTTGCTTTGGAAGTTGTGGCGGAGGTCGATACGGCCGAGGACGGCGTCAGTAATCGTGGTCGAGCGCAGTTCGGTCAGCAGATCAATCTCCTTCCGAGCATGTTCGGCGAGATCAGAAAGCCGAAGTAGTTCATCGTTCAAGCTTTTAAGCAAACGGCCTCTCTCGGCTTCGGGGGGGAGCAATACTGGAAATTCCTTGACGTTCCCCTGGCTAATCGACGCCAGATTCGTACTTTGTTTGGCGTTGTTCATGAAGTAAAACTTCGCGTACGCCGTTCTCGTAATCGCAGCGAGCCATGGCGCGATAGTCGCGTCGTCAAGTCGCACTGCAAACACATGGTTCTGGTGAATGCACGGAGATACCTCGCCGGACCACATGGCGCCTCGGCCCACCTTGTCGTAGTCACCGCCTTCGTTCATCAATACATCGCCTGGCCGCAAGGCATAGCGTTCGACTTCGTCGTCTGAAACCTCGATCAGCGAGACCGATGACAAGTCCAGATACCCGTCTTGAACATTGGCAACTCTGAGGTAGGGTACTTCCACCATGGAAGTGCCGCCGTACTTCTTGCCTTTCGCAACCCCGGACCGGATTTGCCCGAGAAACTTCAGTCGCACCAAGTTCCATCCACGTGGAATCTTTGGGAGCCATTGGTCGCCACTTTCAACGGACGCAAGCTCTGCTCCAGTCAGAATTTGAGTAAGGCGAGAATTCTTGAGCTGTTCCAGCGCTGAAAGCAAAATTTTTTTTGCTTCTATTAGCGCATCGATCCGCACTGTTTCGATGTCAAGAAAGGAGGCGATCGCACGTTGCTCCTGATGGCTAGGTATTGCAATAGGCACTCTTCCAAGGTCAGAAAAGGTAATGCTTTGCCGCATGCCAGATCCGAGTCCATAAAATACTTTAAGAATGTCGAGTGCTAGAAGCAAGTAGTAGGCGTACCTTGCTGAGCCCCACCAAGAACAGTCGAGGCCGACGTATGCAGATGTGATGATCCCCGGTTCTGTTACTTGACCGACACGCACACTTCGCTTGTCGTTCTGCAGATCCAGCAAGCGCAGAACCACATCCCCTGGGTAAAGCATTTGGTACGTCGAGTACGACGCAGGCCTTAGGCCATCAAAAGCTGAAGGGTCTTTTCTTTTGAGCTGGCCATAGCTCAGAGAAAGCAAAGTCGGCGTCATTTCAGAGGAGTTCTGCTCGTTTCTTTCTACAAAACATGCGGCGATGGGGCGCCTACTCCAACGCGAGGGAATCTGCTCAAGCCATGGAGCACCCGACAGAGGTAGCATCATTGCGTCACCCCCTTAAGCATCTGGATGAACTGCTTCTCCATGACCTCGATTTCATGGCGAATCGCATCCCGACTGCGCGGCGCTTCGTACACGTAGAACTCACGGTTGAAGTTCATTTCGCAGCCAACTAAACCGATTTGGCCGTCAGCCGAATCGCGCACGGTTTTGTTGACCCACGCGTCCGGCCAATGCGGTATCACTTCGCGCTCGAAGTAGGCGGCGATGCCGGCTTCGACGTCGTTGCCCAGCACCGAGAACGGGATGTATTCGGAATCACGGAGGTCGGCGTCGGAGATGACCTCGCCTTTTTCGTTCGTTGTGATGTCGGCGGCTTTGTCACGGATGCCAAAGAACTTGCGAGCGACCTCAAACTGCTTGGCTTTTAACGTCGAGGGCTTGATCTCGGCAGTCTCGTCCATTTCGTCGTGAGCCGTTTGCAGATCAGCTCGGAACTGTTCCGCATTTTTCCAACTGCGTGCTGGCTCGTCACCAAGGGCCTGATTCAGCGTCGCCATGAGCTCTCCACCATCCTTCAACTTGCTGTAGCCAGAGTCGTGAATAAACGCAAGCAACCGCTCTTCAGTCACGTCAAACCGCATGCGCTGCGGCCGCTCGATCGTGACCTTGCGGTAGAAGAAATGTGCGTTATCGAGCACCTTGGTCTTAAGGGCGCGTTTTCGACCCGACGTGACGCCTCGGTCATTCCATTTTGCGGTCTCAAAGTCGTGGAACGCCTGGGCGATGCGCGACTGGCAATCGTCGGAAAGCTCGAATCGCTTCTTGCCCAAGTTCTTCTTCATCAACACGCCCATCTGCGATGCATCGATCAACAGGACCTTGCCCTTGCGCTCCGCTGGCTTGCGATTGCTCATGAACCAGAGGTATGTCGCGATGTTAGTGTTGTAGAACATGTCCGTGGGCATGGCCACGATCGCTTCGAGGTAGTCGTGCTCAAGGATGTGCCGACGGATCTCGGACTCACCACTACCCGCATCTCCAGTGAAAAGCGGCGAGCCGTTGTGGACCAAGCCGATCTTCCCGCCGCCCTCGCCATCGATGAAGGGGCGCATCTTCGACAGGCTGTTCAACTGGAACAGCATCTGGCCGTCGCTGATTCGGGGCAAACCTGGCCCGAACCGACCTGCGGCGCCTTTGGCGTGTTCGCGCTCGACTGCCTCTTGCGCAGGCTTCCACTCCACGCCATACGGCGGATTGGAAAGCTGGTAGTCGAATCGCTCATCGGGGTGCTTGTCCTCGGCAAGCGTGTCACCCACTGCGATGTCGGCAGGGTCTTGGTCCCGGATCAACATGTCGGCCATGCAGATCGCGTACGTTTCGTCCTCAAGCTCTTGCCCGAAAAGACGCAAGCGGGCATTCGTGTTGAAGCTCCGGAATTTTTCCTCGCCTTCGGACAGCATGCCGCCCGTGCCCGCAGTCTGGTCGTACATGGTGCGGATCACGCCAGGCACGCTCAGCGCTTCGTCGTCACCGTCGAAGAGGATGCTGGTCATCAGATGAATGACGTCGCGGGGTGTGTATTGCTCGCCAGCTGGTGATGTTTCGTTGAAGCGGCGCAGCAGCTCTTCGAAGGCCTTGCCCATGTCGTGAGCCGTGACCGAGTACGTGTCCATCGGCATGCGTGCGAACGCCTGGACGATATGAAACAGCCGGCCTTTCTCCTGCAGCTTGTCGACTGTGGCCATGAACGAGAACTTCTCGAAGATCTTCCGGACGTTCGGCGAAAAGCCATTCACCATCGCGTCCAAGTTATCGCGCAAGCTGTCCGGCGCATCGGTCAAGCCCTTGAGCGTGAACGGCGAGTGGTTCCAGAACGGGTAGCCCGTGATCGGCGCCAGGAACATGCGCAGGTCGTAATTTTTGGTCGAGATTTCGCCATGCTTTGCAACCACTGCACTCTTGGTGGGCTGTAGCAGGCAATCCAGCCGGCGAAGTACCGTGAAGGGTAAGATCACACGCCGATACTCCGGCTCACGGAAGGCGCCGCGTAGCAACTCGGCGCTGCGCCAGATCAAATCGGCGACATTAGGGCGCGGCAGCGCGAGTGATTCACGCAGCCGTGGCAAACGATCTTTGACATACCGGCCGAGGTTGTGCCTCTGGGTAGCCTCCCACCCATCCTGGGCCTGCGGAAAATGCGCGATCAGGCCGATGTTTTCAGCGGCCGCCGGGTGTGACTTCTGCAGGTCGGCGGCCAGTTCTTGCAGCTTGGCCACGGCGGCATCGTCTTCAACTTTCGTTGATGGGCGAGTCAATGCTTCGATTTGCGCAACGACTTCGTCGAAGACGTGCTGAATGTTGACGGGCTTGCTCATTTTTTGTTCATTTTGGTGTTGGGGGCCGCGCGCTTCGCTGCGGCCTTGGGCAACTTGCCGGCCCGCATCGCGGCCGAGCGTTCAGGCTGAGCGGGACGAACACGGCCTGGCACGAAATCGGTCGCGTCAACGGTGAATCGCGGCTGGCCGAGACGCCGAAGCAGCAGCGCGATCGTGCTGATGGACGCAAATACTCGCGTCTTACCCAAGCTACTTCCGAGAATGGCATCGCTCTCGCCCAGCTTTAACGCGATAACGAAACCTCCGCTCCCGCCAACCGCAACGATCTCGCCGACTGCGCCAGCGCCAATGAGTTGACGCAGCGCCGCTTCGTTCAAGAGAGCGGCCGAACGCCCAGAGGGGGGGGCGACAGTTGCCGAAATGGATCTCACAGATCGCATTTTGACACATGATTTATATGAAACGACTCTAGGATTTTTGTTATCGGAGATCGTTTTGTACGATCTCCCTTTTCTCGCCTACTTAGGCAAGACTCGCATTCTCGAAAAACTTGACGAGCGGGAGAACCGTTGAAGCTTGTAGAACTGATTCAGACGGAACAGGACCGAGATGAAATCCTTTTCCTCAGGCACGCTACAGACAGGGCCTTCGCGGTCTGGCAGACGACCGCTCCTGGTCGGCTCTGACCTAACCGGACCCACCTGTGCAGTGCCGTGACAAATCTCTAGCCCCCCCAGTGAGACCAGAACAGGCAAGCCTTTTCGGGCGCTTCTGGTGGCACTGTCGGAGGGTCCCAAGAACGGGTACGGGTCGGCACAATCCGTGGAATCGGCCCTAAACCCAAGTCGTCCTCTGGCGCAGACCAACGACATCGAAGAACAACCCTATGTCTCGCGATTACATAGCTGAATTCCCCATACCTTCTCATCTACTGCCCGCTCGGCTACGAGAGCTGCTGACTCCTGCTGGTGATGCCGCTGATGAGATGGTGGAAGTGACCTCACGATGGGATTCGGATACCGCAGGGGCTGCGCCAGATGAGCATGCCTACATGCTCATGTCCGTGGTCTCAGAGGAGAAGGTCGAGCTTGGCGCATTCAAAGGAGTGATGGACAGCCTCGTGGAGTACTCGGTCCCTGTCCTGCGGGAAAAGGGAGGGTCGCGCGCTTATTCCCCAAACGTCGAGGGTCATGACTACATCGTCGCCTCCTGGGGAAATGGCTCCTTCTACACATTCCACTTGGCGGAGAAGGTATGGATGGCTCTAGGGCTAACTCCGCGGTGCCTTGGCAACAGCGAACAGCGCTTGGTGTACGACGACCTTAGGGCGCCCGTTTTCGGGGTTGCGGAGGGTGAAGTTTCGGCTTACTTTGAATGGAAAGCATCGCGCAACGTAACTTGGCGAATGTCGAACGAATACCTTCGCAAGTACCTTTGGCTAAGGGGGGCCGTCGGCGTGCGAACGTTCTTTTATCAGGTCACTCTCGAGAGTTGCGCGGAGCTGCGTAAGCTGATGGACGGCAGCAAGCACGTTCGCTTGGGCTCTGAAGGCGATTGGTATGAGGTTCACCTTCAAGAGCAGGAGCATGAGCTGCGACTTGAAGTGCGGGCCGCTGTTGCGGCCGTTCCTTGCGAGCTTTGCCATGAAGCAAGCGCTGACGGGCTCGTTTGGCCCGGCATAGAGGAGCCTGTGACCAAGGTGAGCGCAAACGCCATGCTCGCAGGCCCCTCGATGTACTTAGACGACGGATTTCTGGAGCGATACGAGCAAAGCTTGTTCTATGACACAGTGCCGTATCTGCAATTTGGTCAGTGGGGTTGCAGTCCGTCGTACCGAGGTCAATGGTCATTCTCAGAATGCACTCGGAGAGGCCGCAACCTCATCAAGGTTCCGATCCGTGAACTCTATAAGCCTAAGCCGGACCGGGAGATCGTGCATGCTCATGCCTATGTGCTGGCCTCGGAGCAAGTAGCCAAGCTCAATCTGGAAGAGGAACACGTCGTCAGCAAGACCCACCGGCTGCTAGCTCAGATCCTTGAACTGGGGGACAACTTGTCCAAGCTGGGAAGTGCCGTTGGCGTCCAAAAAGCGCCAATGGATTGGGTCGGCTTTTCCAGAGCCGAAATCGAGGGCAAGGGGTGGGCTGCGTACGGGCAGTTGAGCCGTTTGGCAAAGGTCGCCCCGCTGGAGATGACTCAGCAAGCATTCTTGTCCCGCTGCAAAGGGCTGCACGAGGTGTGGCAGCGAGTGCCAGATGGCTTGGTGCGTCAGGTGCTCGAGATTGCCGGATGTCCGAAGAAAGAGGTCAAGGACTTGAAGAGCTTGAAGTTGCTCCAGGCACTGTTGAACATCGTTCAGCGGCTGGACGACCAACATGAGCGTCCTGAGGCCCTTCAAAGCACGACTGAGGCCGAGGGATGGTCGGCCCGCAACCCTCAATTGGCTCCGCTGTTTCTCAACAATGACCTTCGAATTGCCGACGCCCATGAGGCTTTTGGCAGTTGCATCGCGACCTTGCAAGACATGGGGTTTGAAACTGCCAGCTTGAATCAGGGCTACGGACGCGCCCTCGATTTTGTATTCGACGGTGTCATCGCTTCTTTCGAAGCGATGAATGGGCCTCTGCGCAGAATTCTCGATCGCTGAAAAACCTCCAACTTGTCGCTTGCCCGTCAATAGTCGCAATCTTTGAAAAGAAAAATTCTCATGTCAGCCACATCGGCATGTCGGCCTTCGACCACGTTGGGGAGTGGTGGTGGCCGCTACTGCTGCCGGTCAGAAGGCACTCGATGAGCAATCACTTGGCTTGCTCAACGTAAGCCCATCGCGCTTGCGCAGCGAAGGTGTTGTTGACCACAGCCGCGACCTGGGGGTTGCCGGGCGCCAAGCCAAGGTTGTTTTCAACATACTTCGTCACGGCGGTGTAAACGTTGCCTTTCGACTCGTCGAGGTAGTGGCGGAGCAGCACGCAGCCAAATCGAAAGTTGGTCTGCAGGTGCATGAGCGTGGACACATCGCCGTTCCCGATCTTCGAAACCCAGGCTGGGTTTACCGCCATGTAGCCCATGGCGCCGTTGGGTGCCACTGCGTATTTTCTGAAACCTGACAGAGCCTCGGTTGACCCAAGCACGAGGCCCAAATCCAGACTGGCTCGCCTCGCCTCATACCAAATCGTCTGGGCGATCTCCTTGCGCATCGTGGCATCCTGCACGAAGGGCACTAGCTTCTTGTCCGTCTCGGCAAGCCAGCGCAGGTATGCAAGCCGATCCTCGGTGCGAGTGAAGGCAGCTACCGGTGGGGCGGTGTTCTGAATCGTCGCCGTGCTGTCGAGCAACGGTTGATCGGCCTTGGTCTGCGCGGTGGCACAGGTCGCGAGCGCGCCACCAATTGCCAAAAGCACAGAGAGACAAGCCGAGCGCCTTCCATGGACCCAGCACCAGCGATGAACAGGTTGTTGTGGCAGAAGACGGCGTCTTCGACGCCGGTCATAGCCGCCAGGTCCTGGTTGCGCAAGCCGGCCCAGGTGGCCGGCAGGTCGCGGCGTGCCACGAAAGACTGAGGCTCGATCGGCGCCACGCGCACTTGGTGCTGGCCACCCGGGGTCTCCGGATAGACGACGAAGAGAACATCGGGCATCTCAGCGCAAACGACGCTCGACCAGGACAGCCCCGACTCCCTGAGCACCAGGATCTTCCCGTCCGCAAGCAGCTCGCCCTGCCGGACCAGCGACTCGCCGGCGAACTTGTCGGAGTAGCGCACGATCAGGCGGTCGATGAAAAGTCCCATGAAGCCCATGACCGTCTTGAACTGCTCGAGCTCGAGCGCAGCGATTGCCGGCGACGCCGCCCCGACGCCGGCGTTGCGCACGGCCGCGCCCTCCTCGCTTCGCGACGTGTTGAAGGCGCTCACCATCGCGGAGATTCCGAAGTAACCGGGTGCTGCGTTGAGCGTGCCCGTGTCGGCCATGTCCAGGTGCTGCACGAGCTCCTCGTCGACAGCGTGGCGCACGCGCAGGGCGATCTGCTCGTCGATGCTCGGCAGACGCATTCGGATCAGGTCCAGGCCATGGGTGAGCCACACCAGGCCGGAGCTCGCGTAGACCACGCCGCTCGATCGTTGCTCGGCAAAGCCCTTTTGGTGGTGATCGAAGCGGCCGCGCGCAGGATCCCACTCCCCGCCCACGTCAACGGCGAAGTCCGCCGCGGCGATGAGCTTCATGTCGCGCGTGCGGATCAATGTGGCGCCAGGGTGAAGTGCCATCAGCACGGCAGCAGCGAACACGTCGTCCGCATGGAAAGAGTTGCCGTGTGCGGCGACTGTTGGAGAAGGATTGTTCATGCGTGAGTAGCCGGCAATTGGACCCGCTGAAACGCCATCCACTCCTGGGCGGGTTGGCCGGCCGCGGATTGTCGCTGTAGCCAAGGGGTCAGAGGTTCTCCGGCGCGCGCCACGACTACAGCAGGTCAAGAACCTTGGGACCTCATGGGCGACGCCAGCTCGAGAAGCCAGCGGCCGGCTGGGCTCCGTGCCCTGGATCACGCGAACGCTGGTGCGTCAGTCCGCGGAGAAGAAACAGCGGAACGTGACATTCCGATCGCTCATCTCTTCGGCGACGTCCCGGAACATGTCGAGGATCTCTTGGCACAAGGCGTGCTGGAACCGAGTGGGCAGGTGCTCCAGGACGACAGCAAACCCCGTGTCCGCGGAGCGCGGCACTGAGCGCACAATGCTGGCGCCCAAATCGGTCAGGCCCTTCTGCGCGGTCAAGCCAAAGTCGGTGGCGAGCTTTGCCACAGCATCGGTCTTCGTGGCGATGTCACGTAGAGATGTGCGCCAGAAGACGTTTCGTTCGCGCTCGGCGGCTTCTTGCAGGTCTGAAATGCGCAGTGCGCGGATGGACTGCACGAAGTTCGGGCGCATCTCCTTCAACTTGAGCATCTCGTCCAAAACCAATTCCATTCGGTGTCTCTCAATAGTTGATTGGGCAGCTGCTGGTCAAGATGACCAGTCTGAGGTCTTCCAGCGTGGGCCGACCCAACGGGAAAACCCTCGATTATCGAGGTTCGCCACCCTGAGGGGAAGCTAGCACGGGGCCAGGCGTCCTCTGGGGAGTGGGTTCTGGCACCGCCCATGAGACGGTGGTCTTCTCGGCGGTCATCCAGCTGAAGGGGTGTGCCAGGCGCAGCCTGCGCGCCCCCGGCAGCACCGCGGCGATCGCGGACTCAACGTCCTCACGCAACGGCCGGCCCGAGCGGCCCTTCGTGCAGGCATTCACGACCAGGTCGCCGGGGCGGTACGACAGCAACAACCGCTCCTGGAAAAAGGCAGCTCCGCCCGCAGCCCACGCGGCGCGGAAGACGCTGTCGCGGTACTTGCTCGGCGTGGAGCCAAGCGAGCATTGATAAGGGACGGCATTCAGCAGCTTCAGCTGGGCGCTGTCCTTGACCCAATCGCTGGGCACGAGGAGGTGTGCGTGCCGACGAATCTGGCGACCGGTCGGTCCGTTTGCCGGCCACGGTGTGTACCAGAGTTTGCTGGAAAACTCGTCCTTGTGCGGAGACTCCATCACCAGGAGGATCACCGGCAACGCCGGATCGCGCTCCTGGGAGGACGAGGCAATGAAATTCCAGTCCTTCTGATCGCCGAAGTGGCCGATCCGTCCGACGTAGCGATCAGGGCAAAAACGGGCGTCCGCAGGCATGGCTCCCAGCCCGGTGTTCCGCACGATGTCATCAAAGGCGAGGCCATTGGCCTCGATGGTGGGCTGCAGTGCAGTGCTGGTGATCACGCGAAGTGCTGGCGGCGAACAAGCTCAGTCATTTTTCTGCTTAGCCGAAGCGCCTTCTCCATTACCAGCTCCGAACCCCTCTGCACCTGTAGTAAAGGATGCAGCACTCTTGCCGGCGTTGATCTGAGCCTGAAGCCATCCAACAACACGGCCCTTTGCGCCTGCGATCCATGTCTCCCCCGTTTCAGGATTCTTGTACGTCGTGCCAGTTTCGACCTCACGCGGCGGGCGCGGCGCAGCGCCCGTACGTTTGGCCGCGATCGTATCGTAGGGAGCCAAGGCCTTGATGCCTTCGGCGATCGAGAATCCTCCGGCCTGCAGCTTCTTTGCGTATGCGTCAGCGAGAACCTTGATTTCTTCGCCACGCTTTGCTTGAAGCGCTGCCTCAAGCACTGCGCGCTCTGCATCCATGTCCTGGATGCGCTTTTGGATCTCCGCAAAGCTCATGTTTCTTGCATCTGACATCAGTTTGGATCTCTTTTGATAAGGTGGATGGAAAACTGACAAGTAGGATACCCGGCACCGGTCTGGGCACTACTTTGCCGGCCTACTTTCCATACTTCGCATACTTTTCCTACTCGGCGTACCAACGCATTCGTATTCACTCGGGGGCGGTCTCGACATGAACACGTCGGGAAGCATTCCCTGTGTGTGTCAGATGCAGCTCATGCATGAATCGCGAATGTGCAATTCGCGAACCTTCGACGTTGGCGGTTTCAGTCGACGCGCGCAGGCAACTCGATGACTTCGACGTGGTAACCGTGAGCAGCCAAGAGGGTCAGAAGACCCTCTTGGCCTGAAAGATGGGCGGCGCCGACATTGACAAAAGCGCCACCTTCGTCAAGCCACGGCGTGAGCCTTTTCAGCCAAGCGTGATTGCGATCCGAGACCATCACCCGGTTGTGCCGTGCCGCATCAGCGGCATTTGCCGCGAGCGAATCGACCGCGGCGTTGACGTCTTCATAGTGGCCGCTGGCGATCGCCGCGACTGCGCGGTTGTAAGCATTCAGTGAACTTGGGTGCAAGGCGATTCGCAGCTGACGCCTGTAGATTCGCTCATCGAGTGCCGCACGACGCTTTCCACCTCATCGGGATCTTCCAAGCTGAATCGGGGGACATCGTTTCTTTGCGCCGCATCTTGGAGTATTTGGTCACGTGATCGAACGCCCGGCCTGGTGCAGCGATAGGCGGCATAGCCGGCAGCTTCGGCAGCACTTTTGCGGGTCAATGCGTGGAGGTAGAGCGTCGCTGCAACTTGCGCTTGCTCATCGCCCTTTAGGCGAACTATTGTGGGAAGGCACAGGATTCTCTCCATCAGGACTTTGCGTAGGCCTTCGTCGAGCATCTGTGTCCAGGCGGCGTATGTTCCGGGACCGGTCCCCGCTTCCTGCTCACGCAATCGTGACTTGTAGGTGAGAGGTCCGCCGGTGCCCTCGACCACGTAGCGCGAGAAGCCCTTGAGGACTGAATCGGCTGGCTGCGGCAGTCCATCGACTGGTGCATGGATGCTGCCAATGATGACGTTCGCATTGCCGGTCGGCGCAGTCACCTTGATGGCTGAACGGTTGCTTGTGCGGCACTGTATGAAGCGCTGACGACCAATGCAGCCGAAACCAGCAGGCGTTTGAAAATTCTCATCTGCGACTCCATTTCTTTCGGTAGTGTATGAACGGAATGGCATACAAACCGATGCTGGTCGCCCCCCATTTTCTGCGCGAGACCGGCCTCTGATCGAGTGGAGCGTGCCTGCATCCAATGCCAAGATAGGCATTTCGTTTTCGTCTCTCAGCGAAGACGTCAACACGCCTGATTTGGACCGCCGAACATGCCGCCGACAGCCGCATGTCTGCGCTACCATCGCGCCGCAGATTCCAGAATCTGCGAAGGGACGGTAGGCAGTGCGTCGAGTGATCAACCCTTAAAAGCGCAACTGCCTGTGGATCGTCTTTATCTACGCATTGGCAGCCATGTCACCTCCAGCTTCACGCCCCTTCATGTCCACGCTCGGAGCCTCGGTCTGGGAGATCAGCGGCCTGAACGTGGCGCAGCTCTCGCAACAGCCCGTCTGATCACGTTGCAGACACCGGAGGCGGCCCAAGTGGCCAACGAAGCCGTGGTGCTCGAGCGCTTCACAGGCCTGGAGAGCGTCAACGAACTCTTCAACTTCGAGATCGAAGTGCTCGCCACGTCTAGCAATCGGCGGAGCACTGACGGGCCGAGCTGCCTGTTGGTAGTACCGCTCGTTTGTTCGACCACATTGCACCATTTCCAATAACTCACGGAACCGGCGCCCGCTGACGCGGTCCGCGCGTTACCGTGGTTGCGGACACGACGCCCTCCGCGCGCGCTGTGCGTCGGCACGCCTTACGGCAAGTCTCGGTGTGATCATGCGCCTCCCACCAATTTAGAGCGTGTCCGACGACACGGGCTAACCCCGAATCAGCGGCTCGTAGTTTGGCTCGATTTGGAACTGCCAAAGACGGAGAACCTCACCGCGGTACGCGTCGTCAAACCCAGGCGCCAACTCGGCAGGCTCGAGTTGCGGAGTAAGCCTCACAACTTCATCGTCAGTGGTGGTCAGCCACTTGTAGTAGCTGGAAATCATTCCAGCAAGCGTACCCAGGCTTTCAAACGCTTGATCGAGCGACTTGTCGCCCGCCTGCCTTGCCGCAATCTCAACGTATGCAACTCTTTCGCCATCCATCGTCGCGATAGGCATCTCGTCCTCCCAGGCGGAATGGAACATGAGGTAGAACGCGATCTGTTGCTCCCGCTCGTTCAAGATTTCTTTGTTCTCGATATAGAAACTAAGAGCACTGATCGTGAAGCTTGCTTGATCGTTTTTTTGTAATGAACTGGGGCGATCAGAGGCTGCATGTATTCGGCAGACCAAAGGAGGGATGGTCGCAACCATCCGGTCGCCAAAATCACCGGCGATGCTCCTCTGATACGCGTCAACGAAGCGCAGGATGATTGTTCCGTTTTTGGTTTCAAAATCTTCGACCTTATTGATGGTCCACGTTCTCAGGTCGTTCCAGTAGACGGCAATCAACAGAGGATGCCCTTTAAGCTTGGCGTAGTGCTTGAGCCTGGACAAGTAGGCGTTGCCGAAGGTGACAGGTGTGTGGATCGTCTTGGGCTCAGTGTTCTTAACCTCAACGAAGAATTTTTGACCGGTCTTGAGCGACACAAAGTAATCCGGCGCCTGCACTTCAATTCCGGCGTACAAGGGTGCAGATGCATCTTCCGCGGTGATCAAATCTGCCTTTCCAAGCGACGCGACCACGTACTCAAACATGCGTTCAGCCCTTCGGCCATACATCAATGAGCGGTTTTCTCTCGCTATTTTCGTGGCCGCTTCGAATGAGAATTTCTCGCTCAACCGATCCAATGGCAGATTGAACTCTCGGCCCACTTGGTCAGCCAAGTCCACCGCGCCAAACCTGGACGGTTGCCATTTCACACGCTTCATCTCAATGTCTTTCTGGTCAAGGGGTGATCTCAATTTTTCATTCGCAACCGCAGCGATCAAGCTTTCATCGATGGAAGCATCATGCCCGCGTGCATGCGCTACTCAACTGTGCAGGTATCTGAGATCCGTGAGACCCAACCAACGCCAGCTATGATGATCGCAGTCCATGGCCATTGACCTTCGCTTGCTAGGCGGCAAGCTCGCGAAGTACCGCGGGCAGTTGCAAGAATCCCTTCTTGATGTCGCTGCATCGACAGGAATCGACACGGCCCGGCTCACCCAGATCGAAGGTGGCCAAACCGAACCGACTGGCGATGAGATCTTGATCCTTGCAGACCACTATCGCTGCGACTTCAAGTTCTTCATCTCCAACGAAAAGGTAGCGCCTTTCGAGCAGACTGAGACGCTCTACCGCGCGCACGGCCCCGACTTCTCCAAGGAGGATCGACGCGCGGTTCAGGACTTCCTTTATCTCTGCGAAACCGAAGACTTCCTGATGCGGGAGCTGGGTCGTGCGCCTGGTTCTTTCCAATTCTCACCGTCTGGCAGCTACTTCAAAGGGCACGCCGAGGACGCGGCAGCTCGGCTGCGATCGGCGCTGGGCCATGCGGACAACGCGGTGCCCCGAGACGTGTATGCCGAGTTTCGAAGCGTGGGGGTGCATGTGTTTCGTCGAAAACTTGGCAACTCGAGCATCTCGGGGTTGTTCATCGCACACCCGGTCGCGGGCAAGTGCGCCCTGGTGAACTACAGTGAAGACATCTACCGGCAACGATTCAGCGCGGCGCACGAAATGGCCCACGCTATCTTCGACGCCGACAAAGGGGCCAGCGTTAGCTTCGAGCGACCTGACGCCGGTGATCTGGTCGAAACGCGCGCAAACCGATTTGCCTCCTGCTATCTCATCCCGCCTGCGTTCCTGTCGAAACTTCCCGACCCTAACGGGTGGAGCGATTCCGATGCGATTGGCTGGGCCAACAAGCTGCGGGTGAGCTGCGTGGCGTTGGCCAACGCGTTGCGCGGGGCGAAGCTTGCCGATCAAGCCACCACCGCCCGGATCTCCCGACTCCGCATCCCCCGGGCCGTCAAAACGGACCCAGAGCTTCCCGAGTCGCTCAATCCCCTGCAGCGCTTACGTAAGGAGCAGTTGCTGGAGCGCGGCCTCTCAGATCACTATGTCGAGCTTTGCTTTGAAGCGCAGAGTTCGGGTGCGATCAGCCAGGGACGGCTTGCCGAGGCGCTGCTGTGCAGCCAAGCAGAATTGCTTGAGATGGCGAACCTCTACAGCCGGACGCTTCATGGCCATTGACCCGTCCAAGTTTCATCTAATCAACGTCGCCGATACATGCTCGGTGTGGAACATTTTGTCCTCGCCCCGGTTGAACGCTGCGGCCAAGGAAGCTCGATGCGACTTCTGCGTGACCAGTTTCGTCCAGTATGAGTGCCTGATCAAACCGCGTAAGTCGATTCTGCCAAGCGAGCAGACATTGATGGATCGACTGAAGGCCGAGCAGAGGCGCGGCGCCTTCCAAGCCCAGTCTTGCAGCATTGAGGACCTTCAAGCCATCGAAATCTTGGAGAAGCGTAGGAACCTCGGCAAAGGTGAACTCTCCTCGATCGCCTTCGCCATGAAGATTCGCCAAGGGTTCATCACCGACGACCGGAAGGCCTGTCAGTTAGCGAAGGACTCAGGGCACCCACACGCGCAGACGACCCCGCACCTTTTTTCTTGGCTCATCTTCACCGGCAGGCTGGGCGACAGCGACAAAGACACCGTCATCGCCCAGCACGTGGCCGCGGGACGGCAAATAGCCCAGCACCTGCAGAGGGCCTATGAGATGGCTCTGCAGTGCCGGCTCAACGCGACGGTTCGGCCTTGACGCACGCATGCCCCAAGCTCGCCGTCCCCGAAGCCCGCAACGCGTCGTCTCGACCTTCGGACCAGACGACGATCCAGAACGCATCGAGCGAACTGTCGTGCGGTGCCACGCTTTGAACTTGTCGGTTCATAGTGGTATTCATGCGCAGCGGCATCACAAGGAAAGCTTCCCGTTGCAATTCGTCCAGCGGTTGATCGAATGCTCGAATGCTCTCGTCACGACGGTCACCTCTTTTTTCCCCACCGCGCTGGCCGTGTGTTTTTGGGCCATGGCCCCTGGCGTCCAAGCCGCGCCCAATCCGGGCGGAAGTGGCACGCTGCGGTCCTCGGGCTTGCAGGACATTTGCCTGAAGGGCACGGAGGTCGTGCCCGAGGTCTGCGGGCAGGTCCAGGTGAATTGGAAACTCTGGGCGCTCATGGGCGAGCCCATTGGCGATTTCGTGCTTGGCTGGAAGCCGGGCACGATCCGGATCGCCAGCGCGGAAGGCGGAGGCAGCCAACTGCACCAGGTGGACAGCCTGCCTGCGCCCTTGTCCAAGGCCGCGCAAAACATGGAGCTCTACGTGGAAGCTGTCGCGTTCGTCGAGAAGCCACCGGCGAGCCCCAACTACAACACGGTGGCGATCACGTTCAACACGGGCGTGGCGTCCAAGCCTGGCGAGACGTCGATGAACGTGCCGGGCGGGTACGACTGGGACAAATTTCTGCACGGCGGCATGTCCAGCGAGGGGATCGCGCTGGGCGCCGTGGGGTGGTGCAGCGAAAAGGGCCGGCGGGACCTCAGCGCGAAAGACGCGAAGGCGATCATGCTCGCCGGGGTCAAGTTGCAGGGCCTGCAGTTGTGCCCGAAGTCCACGGTAGACGTGTCGCCGATGGAAAACGCGATCGCCAAGGTTTGCGAGTCGGCGTTGATCGAGGCGGGCCTTGGCCCTTCTTCGCATTTCTGCCCGAAGAAGGAAGCGCAGAAGCCCGAGCCAAAGAAGGCGAACGCGATCGACGACGCGTTCGCACGCCTGGAAGGCAGGAGGCCGGCGGAGACCGCGAACACCGACAAGGCCAAGCCGTTCGATTCGATGTCCAGCAAGTTCGAGGCGGCCGAGGCCGAGCGCAAGGCGCGCGAGGTGGACAAGGCCAGGGCGTTGGCCGCGCAGCGGGACCGCGAGGCGGAGGCTGAGCGCCAGGCGTTGCGCCGCGAAGCGGCGCAGAACTTTTGCACAACGGCCAAGGACGCGCAGGACAGCTGCGCGGCGAAGACGTGCGGCAGCAAGCCCAGCGCCACCATGTGCTTGCGGTCCGTGCAGGACCCTTACCCGCCATGCAAGGCAGGCCCAGGGTTCTCTTGCCTTCAGATCCCGCATTACAGCTGCGTTGAACAAGGCCCCAACCCCAAATTGCCCGAGTGGGAGAGTTGCTCCGCGGGCGTGGACCGGTCGTGCGCGGCCGCAGGAAAACCGATCGCCAGCGTCGACGCGTGCGTCGCAGAAAGGCTCAAATGAAGACCCTTCGAAAAGTCGGCGCCTCGCGCTTCTTTTCCACCCGCGCCGCGGTGGGTGGCGCGCTGAAAAACGTTTGGCGCGCCGGGTGGGTGGCGCTCTTGATGGCCGCAGGGTCCGCACACGCGGTCGACGATCTTGTGCCGCCGTACACAAAGCTGAAGGAGTTGCCCAAGGGCACGAAGGTTATTGCGGTGCGGGATCTGGCGCTCAACGACGACTTTGACGGGAAAACCGACGTCTACTCGTTGGACCTTGGGAGGGGGTGGTTCACCGAATTCCGAAAATACCCGGTCACGATTCCGAAAGGAACGCGCTACAGCGTCAAACACGTGCTTGAAAGCAATGCGCTCCGGCTGGAGCCGTTGGACCACAAGCTCCAACAGGGAGAGTACCCGATGATCAGCTACAGGAAGAGCGCGGGTTCGATGCAGACGGTGCAGGATTTGAACAGGCTTTTGGTGGGCGACATGAAGCTCGTTTTTGACGACCCGCTTTCGGACATGGACCCTTCGGTTGCGCAAGACGTTCTGCTTGCGAAAATCACTGCAAGCATGAAAGAGAACAGGTACGACCAAGCCATTCCCTCCTTCGAGCGCCTTGAGAGGCTTGGGGTGGCGTTGCCCGAGAGCTTCTACTATTTCTACATCCTGGCGCTCAACAAGGGGGGTCGGCAAAGCGACGCAAAAACGCGCGCGGCAAACTACCTGACCGACATCGGCCGAAAGGGTGCGTACTACAAAGAGGTCGTGGAGATCATGGCGCAATGAACACGGCCATTTGGCGTGCGGGGCTGGTTGCCTTGCTGATGGTGGGAGGCTCCGCGCACGCGGTCGACGACCCCGTGCCGCCGGACACGGATTTGCAGGCGTTGCCGGAAGGCGCCCGCCTCATGGCCGTGCGCGACATCGTCATCGACAACAACGGGGACGGAAAACACGACACGTACGCGGTCGACCTCGGCAATGGCTGGTTCTCGGAGTTGAGGGAGGAACCGTTTCGTGTTCGCAAAGGGACCGTTTACCGGATTCGAAAGGTGAGCGAAGACGGGGCGCTCTACCTGAGGCCCATCGGGTACACGCTGCCGAACTCTGGCGACAACCCGGGCGATGCCCAAGTGACTTTCAAGAACACCAAGCACGCCAGGAACGCCAAGAAAACCGTGCGCGACTTGAACAACGTGATCGCGGGCAACCTGAAGATCGTCTTCGACGATCCACTGTCGGGGATGGACCCGGCCATCGCCCAGGACATCCTGCTTGCCAAGATCATGGCCAGCATCAAAGACGGCAAGTATTCGGAGGCCCTGCCCAGTTTTGAGCGCCTGGAGAAGCTGAAGTCGGATTTGCCAGAGAGTTTTTTCTTCCACTACATCCAGGCGCTCGACAAGGGCGGCAAGAAACAGGAAGCGCGCGCCCGCGCGGTGGCCTACCTGAAGAAGCATGGCAAGGCCGGGCAGTATTACGATCAGGTGGTCGAGTTGATGAGCCGGTGACGTGCGGCCATGCCTGGATGGGTCCAACCGGCAGGGAGGCATGAATTCCTAATTTTGGAAGTTTTTTCCCAATTCCGGAAAACGCATGACACAATGGCTTCTTTTCAAGGAGCCTTTCATGTCCCAACGCCCCACCCCCGAGCAAGCCGCCTTGCTCATCGTGCTGATCTTCACGCGCTCGAAGGTCCCATCCCGTGTGCGCTTCAGCGAGAAGACGCTGCGCGGCGTCGCCGGCCGCAAGAATTTGCGCCTGTCTTTCCTGCAAGCGCTCATCGACGCCCTGGACGACCTTGGGTTCGCGCTTTTGCAGATCGAGGCCGGATGGGCGCTTATTCCGGTCGGGCAGCTCAACGGCGCGCAAGCGGTCACGGCCAACAAATACATTTCTAACGAATTGGCCGAGCGCAAGGCCGGTAACGAGATTTACACGGAGATCCGTAAGGAGCTCGGCCTCGACATCGAAGAGTCCGACGACGAAGACTGAACGCCTGCGAAGCTATATGCAACCGAGTCGGCTCGATACTGCCATCCTACGGACGCTGAGTTTTGCGATGGATCGGCCGATCTCAGAGGGACGAACTTGCCCCTGAACTCTGGTTATGCCAGTTGTTTGTAAGCGTACGGCCAACTCACCTTGACTCGCCGATGGGACCTGTGCGTCATGAGTGAGCCGCTAAGCCCCGTATGGATTACTTTCCCCAAGATACCGTGGGGAAGTATCGGGTGGCGCATGGGACCAGGCGAGGACTATTGGCACTCGTGGGCTAAGTGGTTCAAGGCCGCCTCTCTTCAGGATCGGGAGCGCTACAAGACACAGTGGCCTGAGCCGGAAGGCTGGAAGGCTGGAAGGCTGGAAGGCTGGAAGGCTGGAAGGACTTCTACAGGCTCATCGAGACCGGTGAGCTACCGACATGGTTTCATGAGCAGCGGAGCAAGGTTGCTGAGGCTGCAGTCCCGTCGCAACCGGGCGAGGAAGAAATTCGAGGTTACCGCCGAGTCCTTTGGCTTCTGCGGCAGCATTTCAAGCGAGTGCGTGTGGACCGCCCGAACGACGACGAATGCATTGCAGAGATCTATGCCGCGCCAGATGGCTCTCATTGGCGGCTGTCCGCTCACGTCACTCAGGGCGGAATGCACTTCACCAAACTACCGCCAGATTCCTGAGCATTCAAGGGGTGAGGGGCATGGACGCCCGAGGAGTCTGCACGACTCGCCAACGATGAGGCAGCAACGCGTCGATGCGGCTGGCCGGCTGTGTGGGCATTCTTCTGAACCGTCAGCGAAGTGCGACTCGCTGAACCCGTTGCGAGCATTGGCAACGGCATATGTGAGGGTCGGCATCGCATTCACGATCTCGACGGGGGAGTAGGGATCGCGTGCCTTGAGCTTCTCGCCGATGTCGACTTTGGCAGCCTTGCGCGAGGTCCGGCGGCAGTAGGCTCATGACGATGGCTGCACCACTTCGTTCAACCACTTCTTCTCAGTCCGCTTCCTAATTTCTTCTATGACGGGAAGGTCATGGCTGATGTATGAGATGCCCCGAACTGAGCCGAAATCCTTGAACGAATCTATCGACAATAGGATGTCGCAGTTGGCCGGACATCGCGCTAGTGGACCGTCGTTCCGATAGGCTCGGGGCGCTCGCGGGGAGTTGCGTAGCGCGCTCCATGCGCGCTCCACCGCTTCGACAATCGGCCGGTTGGTTTCAGTCAGTTGCTCCCTAGAAGTGGTCCATAGGGTCAGATAGAGCGCACGTGCGACGTACGGTGCATCGTTAGAGGCCCAGAAGTCTGACGACAAAGGGGCACCCTCTACGATGCTTTTCGCTCGTGTTGCAGCGCTGTTGCCTGTCACGGATTTTGTGAACGCATAGTTGTTTGACTCCCCGGCATAGGCCAACAGCAGCGCGTCGTCCAGTATTTCACGAGTCTCTTCGGATAGACCCACTCGACGAGAAGGAGGGAAGGCCTGTTGAAGCCGTTGGGAGATGGGAACGCGCAATCTTTCAGTAGAGGGACCATTCGGTTTCGGCACCAGACGCATCGCTAGCCGCCGTGCGAGCACCACATAGAATTGCTGGCCCATCGCCTCGCTCAATACGTTGCTGGCCTCGACCTCGTCAAGCAGCCATTCCTCGTGAACGGCCACATCGCTTTGCCGATTGCTAACGTCAGTCACCCAGCTCGCCGCTTCGATGAAGTCCTCGCGGCTGTCAGTGGTGTTCACGCGTATCGTTCGAATACGCGTCATTGTGGTTAGCTGCTTATAGGCTTCCAGTATTTTGAGGTCGTCCCTCAACCAGGCGAACTCAACCACTGCGCCTTTTTTCCAAGCCAACAGATTGGTCGGATCTTCGGCGATGGCTTTCTGGGCGTAGTGGGTGCCATCCTGCGTGCGCCGCCCTGAGCTCGCCTCGATGCGGCCCCCCGGCGCTAGCGCAGCGGCGAAGACGAAGTAACGCGAAAGCCGTGTGGCCTGCGTGGCGTTTGGTGCCGAGGAGCGTTCGAAGATGACATTGCGGATGAGCTCATTCACGAGGCGTGCGGCCTCTTCACGGAGCTCGCTCTTGTACAGCGCGAGCGCGCGCCGGTAGTTGCTGTCTTCGGACGCGCGGTCCATCAGCGGAGCAAGTACGCGGCTGGTCGACGAGCGTTCCAGTAGTTCCGTGGCGCGCTTCATTTGTTGGCCAGTGGGCAGGTCGCGAGTAGCGTGGAGTATCTCTTCGATTTTTTCCGGCGAGAGGCTAGGGCAGTTGATGGTTAGCGTTGCGTCGCGGCCCACGCCATACAGCACCGGTGAGCAGTTGCCGCTGGTCGACTGAACTTGGGCCGAAGCGGCCGTTGCACACAGAGCCAAGCTCAGCGCGACAAGCTTTTGAGGCGCCGATACCTGTGACCTCATTTGCCGACTGTCTCCGCTGTCGGCGCTTGGTTGATGTTGTTCGTGACATTGCCTTGCACCCCGGACATCACCGGGCTGTTGGCACCGGTGGTGGACTGCTGCACTATTGCGGGTTCAGCCTTGGGCGCCGGTGCGGCTGGGTAGTAAGCTGCCAAGATGGCCACCAGCGATAGAGTCCAGACTGCGGCCACCAGAATCTTGAGGAAGCGACCGGCGTCGGCCCGCGTCATCTTAGGTAACAATTTTGCGTTCAGCGTGTCGCGCAGCAGCAGTACCAGTGTGCCGATCGCCAAACCGGCAAATCCACCGAACTTGGCATAGATCTCAAATAGTTTCGGTTCCATGGCCATGTTCCTGATTCGTTTTGCGGCAGCGCCCATACTAGGGTGCTCTTTCGACTGACGGCCTAGGCGTAAGCACCGAGCTAGGACGGTTTTCGGACCGCGTCTGTCCACTTGTGCCACATACACGACGATCCACGCATCACCACTCAAACAGGTGATGCGTGACCGTACTTCGATGGGTTAGCTGTGCCGCAGCGGCAGTTGTTTGCCAAGTCACATCGATGAAGTCCAGCAATTCCTCAAGAATGACGGCGTATTCACGGTCGATCAGAAATCCGCTTGAGTAGCGTCAAATTTGCCCATCGAGCACTCGACCACGCGAAACAGGAGAAGTAGGAAAAGTATGTGGGCAAGCAACCTGCTGCTCGCAGCTCACACTTTCACCCCTTTGCTTCGCTCCCGGCTTGGTTTGGGAAGCGGCGCGTTGAGCATCGCCATCGTCACCCCTTTGCGCTCGGCGTTGATAGCCCAAGTGACGAACTGCTCAAACAGCAGTTGGTTTTCTTGATCAAGGCGTTCAGCCTTGGCCTTGTAGCGCTCCACTTGCTCAAGGGCGGCCCGAACTTGCTCGTCCCGCGGCTGACTGACTTCGCTCTTCCAGGTCCCGCTGAGCGCCTTCTTTCTCAGGGAGAAAGCGTTTGCCAACTGTGGGTACTCTGCAAACGTGAACCTGGAGTAGGCAATGCCTGTTATCTCTTCGACCGCCTTGATGAGCAGGTCCCAAGTGAGCTTGCCCTTCCATCCGTCCAGAGTTTCGAGCACCAGTTGCATCCGCTCGTCCGTCAGGTCGGGGGCACGTGATTTCTTCATGACTGCTTGGTTTCCTTCACGGTTTCGATACGCTTGACCACGTTGACGGGTTGCCAGCCGTCTGCGGTGATGAGCGGCGCGTTCGCAAGGTCCAATCGAATTCGGGCACCGTTTGGGACGGAAGGGTCGGCCATTATTTTGAGCAGCGCTTCGATGCGGTCCAGCGTTTTAGTTTGGTGAATTACCCAGTTGTCCGCGCCGTAATCTTGCTCTGCCAAAGCTTCTTTTGCTTGTTCAAGGAGGTACTTGGTTTCTTTCTCAAGCAGTTTCAGGTTGGACTCCTTGTGAGCCTCCCCCTTGACACACTCCTGTTCCTCGCAGTTGATGCAGTCGCGGTACATCTGGCAAGGTTCACTGGCGAAGTTGTGCGAGCACCACCCAAAGTCCGTAGTGTGCGCAGCCGCCAATCCCAGACCACCAAATTCACTACGAGATACCAGCTCACGTGATCCAGGAACCACGAGGTTGCCGGTAAAGCCTGCTTCCAACGCCTGCTTGATCGGGGCCTGGACTTCATCGGAGGTCCGATGATCGTAGGCACGGTTCTGCCGTACGTCTTTGCGTCCCGAGAAGATTGCAATTTCTGCGTCGCTCATGCCGCCCATCTGCGCCAGCATGTTCAGCCAGTGCCGCAAACTGTGACTGTTCAGTTCGATCGGCGATCCGTCATCTTCTTTATAGTTGAAGCGCTCAAAGATGGATTCAAGGTCTTTGCGCCCACCAAAGTGCTTAGTGACAACTTGGTTGTCAACGCAACTGAACATGCACAAATAGGTTCCCCTGGTAGCGTGACTTTCGTTCATACGAATCACGCCCAACGCGTCTTGGCAAAGAAGATCTGGGTAAGGCCATATCACTGCTCCTCTGCTTGTCGGTCGTCTAGATCCTGCTCTCGACATGGAGATCGCTCCTTCAAGGACATGCGCAGAACGTCGCACGACCTCGTTAGCCAGTGATGATTGGCTTGAGCGCGTCGATCTCCGCTGCGATGAAGTCAAAGAACGCGCTGACGCGGGCCGTCTTCCGAATCTCGGGCATCGCAAGGAGCCGCCAGTCCCGCGACAGCGCCGGAATGGGACCGAGAACCCGGATCAGCTCTGTCTCGGAGTCCCCAAGCGCTGTCGGCAGCGGCGCAATGCCGACGCCGGCCTTCACCGACAGCAGCAGACCCAGCACACTGCCGCTGCGGGCGACGATGTTCGCGTCCGGTGCAACCTCGCGCAGCCACTGGCTTGCGCGATGGCCCTCCATGCTCTCTTCAAACCCGGCCAGCCGGTGTGCCTTGAGTTCCTCGATGGACGAAGGTTTGCCGTGGCGCGCCACGTAGTCCCGGCTCGCATAGACGGCCCACAACGAGTCGCCGACCTTGCGCCCGACCAGCACGGCATCGTCGGTATCGCCTGAACGCAGCGCGACGTCGGCCTCGCCAGTGCGCAGGTCGACGTACTTGTCGCTCATCACGAATTCCACATGCAGTTCGGGATGCAACGCATGGAACCGGTCCAGCAGTCCGGAACGCGTCAACCGATTCACGAGCGGCTCCGGGCAGGTGAGCCGGATCACACCCGCCGCATTGCGCTTGGAGAGGACCAACACCTGTTCGAACTCGCCCACGGCCCGCTCGACCTCACGCGCGGCTTCCAGCACTTCGGCGCCGAAGTCGGTGAGCCTGTAGCCGGTGGTGTGGCGCTGAACCAGCGCACGGCCGATGTGCCGCTCCAGCGCGGTCAGCCGTCGCTGCACTGTCGACTGGTCGACCTCCAGGGCCCGGCCCGCGGCCAACGTGCTGCCGTGCCGCGCCACGGCCACGAAGTATTTCAGGTCGTTCCAGTCGAGCATCGCCCGTTATGCACTATTGCGGCCCCGTTCTGCAAGTCCGCGCCTTGTGGCTCATGGAACGCCGGCCTACGCTGGATTGCCACATCACTCGGAGGCCACCCATGACGACAAGCTCACTCACGAATGGCCGCATGCCTCGGCGCCGCGTGCTGATTGCCGGTGCTGCCGCAGCGGCTGCGGCAGTCTGCAATTCCGCCTCCCTCGGGCAAACGGTGTTCTGGGCGAAGCAGGAACGCCTTCGCATCCTTTGTACCGGTCCTGCAGGCAGCGTGCCGGACATCATTGCGCGAACCTTCGGCGAGGCACTTGCCGGTGTCTTCGCAGAGCACGTCGTCGTCGACAACCGGCCCGGTGCGGCAGGCCAGATCGCAGTCCAGGCGCTGAAGTCGGCGCCGGCCGATGGCTCGACCTGGCTGCTGGGCCAGGGCGCGATCGCCAGCCTCTACCCCACGTTGTACGGAAAGCTCGGCTACGACCCTGCGCGCGACCTGGTGCCCGTGTCGCTCGCGGCAGAGATGAATCTTGGCGTGGCCGTAGGCAACGCTGTGCCGGCGGAGGTCGCCGACACCCGGATGCTGGTCGAGTGGATGCGGCGCCATCCCGGCGAAGCCAACGCCGCCTCGCCGGGCACGGGCACCCTGCCACACATTCTGGAGGTCATGCTGTTCGACCACGCGAGACTGGACTGGCGCCATGTTCCCTATCCGGGCGGCCCGCCCGCCATGGCGGCGCTCCTTGGCGGGCAGGTCGCCGTGCTCGTGCTTCCGGAAGGCCTGCTGCTGCCGCAACTGGCAAGCGGTCGTTTGCGGATGCTCGGCACCTCCGGACCTGAGCGCAGCCGCTTCTCGCCCGCAGTGCCAACGCTTGCCGAACAGGGCCACGCGCAATTGGTGATGCGCGAGTGGTTTGCCTTTTTCGCACCGGCTGGCACCCCGGCACGTATCGCGGAACAGGCGTCGCAGGCGATCGGCAACGTCGCAGCGCGCACCGGACTGGCACGCCGGTTCGAGGATGCGGCCATGACGGCGACGCAAAGCTCGCCCGCACAACTGGCCGCAAAAATAGAGGACGACCGCCGGGCGTGGGCGCCCCTGCTGGTCGACGCCGGCATCCGGGGGGACGCATGACGGAAGCGGCCGCGAGGGCCTGGGACCAGGCGGCCGATGGCTGGTCCGCGAGCACGCCGATCGTTCATGCGTGGTTGCGGGAAGCCACCGCAGCGATGCTCTCCGAGGCGCGCCTGCGGCCGGGTGCACGCGTGCTCGATCTGGCCGCGGGCGCGGGCGACCAGACGAAGGACATCGCCCTGGCCGTCGGGCCGACGGGCGACGTGCTGGCGACCGACATCTCACCGAAGATCCTGGACTTCGCGCGCGGGTGCATCGAAGCGGCGGGCCTCGCCAACGTGCGCTTCGCCGTCGCAGACGCGCAGCAGCCGCTTCATGCAGAGGCGCCTTTCGATGCGGTGACGTGCAGGCTCGGGCTCATGTTCTGCATGGACGCGGCCGCTGCGCTGGCCGCAGCATTCAAAGCCCTGCGGCCGGGTGGTCGCTTCGTCGCGCTGGTGTTCGGCGACCCCGCGAATAACCCCTGCATCACGACCATGATGAAGGTGGCGCGCAAGCACCGGGGGTTGAGCGGCAGCGTCGCGCCCTATGTCGAGGGCGGCCTGTTCAGCCTTGCGGCACCGGGCAGGCTTGCGAGCCTTTTGACGGCGGCAGGCTATGTCGAGGTCGCGGTGCAATCGCTTGCGGCGCCATTCGAACTCCCCGATGCCGCTGCCTACGTCGCCTTCGTTCGAAGTTCGGGTTCACCGATCATGGAAGTCCTCGCGCCGCTGGATGCAAAAGCCAAGGAGTCGGCCTGGCGGGAAATGGCGGAGGCGCTCGAGCAATTTCGCGGCGATCAAGGCTGGCTGGGGCCAAACGAACTCTTGCTGGCCTCAGCGACGCGAGCGAGCTGAGGCAATGTCGATAGCTTGATCTTCACAGCCCCGATCGCGTCCAAGCAGCCGGCAGCTTTGCAGGGCGGATTCAACCGTCGATACAACGTTCTGACTGAGCATCTCAGCCGGCGTCTGGAAGCGCTGCGAGGTCAGCCTGCGTTGGCAGCACGGGCGTATTGAGCAACTGCTGCTCCCACAGGAATGCGATGCCGCTGCCTCCCGCATGTTGCGTGATCACCTTCGTCAACTCGGCGGCGCTCTCGGTCCGGGCCCAGTCTCGCTGCCATTCGGAGGCGACTGCGAGCCAGGTCAGCATGTTCGCGCCCGCCGCGATCATCCGCTGGATCGCGACCTCATGAGCCTCGACGGAAACGCCGCCGGATGCATCGGTGACGACGGTGACGTCCCAACCCTCGCCCAGAGCCTGGATCGTCGGCATCGCGACGCACACCTCGGTCCACAGGCCAGCGATGATCAGTTGCTTGCGGCCCGTTGCCTTGACGGCGTCTACCGTCTTCTTGTCTTGCCAGGTGTTGATGAACGTACGGTCGATGACCTCCTGCCCGGGGAACACGTCGGTAATCTGAGGAAAAAGGAGCCCGCCCCGTTCCGCAATCACGCTCGGAAGGTTTGCATGAATGACAGAACAGCATGCGCTTGCGATGGCTCCGCGTATCGTCGCATCGCTCAGATAACAGAGTTACGCCCTCCCCTTCGCGGCGCCGATACCGTGCCGTTTGCGCCGACCAGTCATGCTGCGCCAGGCATGCGTTGATCAAGAAACCGAGATCACGACTTTTCCGTGGAAAGGCTTGCCATCGACCTCGCCGCGTTCCAGGGCGACGTGAGCTTCAGGAATTTGGTCCAGCGAAAATCTGGCACCAATGATCGGGCGGATACGACCGTTTTCCAGCAGCGTCTTGAGAGCCAGCAACTTGCCCCGATTCTGACGAGTGAAGACAAAGTGGTATTCGGCATTCACTCCCCATGCTGCGACAAGGTTCTGGGGCGTGGCCAGGTCAACGATCGTCACGACGCGACCCGCGTCGCTGAGCACATGAGGCGACTGGCTTAAGGTCATTCCTCCGATCGTGTCGAGAACCACGTTCACGCCCTTCTTGCCGGTCAATCCGGCGATCTCCTCGATGTAGTCTTGGCTCGTGAAGTCGATTGCGTGGTCCGCGCCCAACTGGCGAACGAACTCCAGATCGCGGTTTCTGCACGTCGTGTACACGGTGGCTCCCATCGCTTTGGCAAGTTGAATGGCGATGGAACCGACACCACCCGCTCCGCCATGAATCAACACAGACTCGGCCGGATTCAACTTCGCCCGCGTGACCAGGGCCTCCCAGGCTGTTCCGCCGACGAGCGTCGTCGAGGCAGCTTCCTCGTGTGTGAGGTTTGCAGGCTTGTGGGTAACCAACGTCTCCGGGACAACGTTGAATTCGGCGTACGAGCCCCCTTTTGGATCGAAGATTTTCGGTGTGTAGAACACCTCGTCTCCCACCGCGAAGTCCGCCACTCCTGGGCCCACCCTATCTACGACCCCAGAGACGTCATGACCGATGACGGCAGGGAGGCGAACATAGTCCGGATAGTCACCCCGGCGAATTTGGTAGTCGAGAGGGTTGATCGCTGTCGCGATCACACGCACCAACAACTCCCCGGCGCTGACTTCGGGAACTGCCACTTCCTGCAGCTCGAAGCTGTCAGGGCCACCGAACTTCTTGAGGACGATCGCTTTCATCGGTATCTCCGTGATGGAAAGGGAATTGCTACCTGACCCTTCAAGGTCACGACATGCTGGGAAGTGCCTCAACGGCGTCGAGATCTGCACAACGACCCTCAATCATATCGACGATTTGCGAAATGACGTTGCGTTTATCTATTCCACTGGAAGATTCAGGGTTTACACGTCTGAATGAACCTGGCCGCCACCAGCGCTTGTTTCTGCTGCGGAGTACGCCGGGTACATGCAACTGTCCGCGCCTGTGCTCAGTACAGCCGTCTGAACCCCGTCACACAGGGGAGCGAGAGAGGCATATGCGTGCCCGGTGCGAGTGCAACTTGCTGAAGAGTTGCACGTGCTGCATGTGAGGGCGCGGTGGTGCGGAGCCACACTCGTGGTGGCATTTTCGCTTCGAGATGCTGCTAGAGTTGCCTTAGCTTTCGGCCTGACAGAACCTCTATGCAGAGCGACCCCGAAGCTGATCGATGAACGAAGAACAGATACCCCTCATACAGATTCTTGACGTCCTGGCCAATGAGCAGCGGATGGAGATTCTTCGCAAGCTCAAGTCGCCCCGGGACAGCTTTCCGCCTCAAGACGAGGGGGATCCTGAATTGGACGGCGTCTGTGTGTCATCGATTCAGGCGGGTCAGGGCCTGGCGTTCTCCACGACCTCGAAGTACCTCTCGGACCTTGCTCGGATCGGCTTGGTTACCGTGAAGCGAAGCGGCAAGTGGTCTTACTACAAGCGCAATGAAAAGACCATCCGAGCGGTGGTTGCCCGCTTGAAAACCGAACTGTGAGCTCGCCGGGTTTACGCAGGCTCGCGGCCCTTCCGTTCGCCTCGCGCTGGCCGCGCCTGTTGGCCGAAATGTCGATGTGGCAGTTCGAGCAACGTGAACGGGCGCGCGCGGGTGGTCGGCGAGGCCGCAGACACTACTCGTTGATCAGGAAGGCTCGCGCTAGATGGCGTGCGCGCGAACGAGCGGTCGATGCATGCCGGCTCCATTCACATTCACTGAGCGCTGCAAGGTCAGCGCTGTCCTTTCGAAGCGGAGGACAAATGTGTCGCGGAATGCCGTCTCGACGTATTGGCATTGCAACGTGAATTCACTGGCGTTGCTCCACCCACCGCTCGCGGCCGTAACGAGCTCCGCCGGTTCATAGCCATGGTGCAGGCCCGCGCCGGGCAGCGTTGTGCGCGATTCCAGCCATTCCCCGTCAAGCGATGCGGAGATCCAATGCTTGCGGTTACCCACTTCCAACACCAGCCGGCAACAGGTCGGTTCGATTTCGAGGACTATTGACCTGATGTCGTCTTCATTGGGCTCGGCCATGAAGCGACGACCGTTGACTCCCGCTGCGGCGAGTTGCGGGGTCGTCTTGTGAACTGGCGACAGCTTGCGCGAGGATAGGTAGTCGCGTAGTTGTTCTTCGCTTCGATTGTGGAGATCTGCGCCGGCCGCGATCTGCGGCAGGTACTGCCAGACCAGGGGTGGGATGCCCACGTCTGGCCGGCTGATCGAACCTCGCACCGCGGCGGTGATCGCAAGCGCGAGCCCGAGTTCGGGGAAGACGAAGCCGTACTGACCGAAGGCACCGAATGCATAGAAACCGGGCCGTCCAGGCAAGGCCCACCAATGCAGTCCGTAGGGTCGTCCCGGGGCGCCCTCGCCGGCTGCCGTCACCCAGCCTTCCGGCAGGATGCGCTGACCGTTCCAGACTCCGTCAGCGGCATGGAGCACGGCCAGTTTCAGCAGGTCCTCCGTGACTGCGCTCGCGCCGTTGCCTCCAGGGTTGATGCCTTCCGGTCCGACATCCCATTTCACCGAACGCATGCCCAGCGGCGCGAACAGGCGCGGCGCAAGGTAGTCGTGCAACGACACACCACTCGTGCGCGTAACGAGCGCCGAGAGCATGAAGCTGGTCGCGCTCGAATACTGGAAGCGCGTGCCGGGTTCATGGGGCACCGGAATCTTCATGAACTCGTCGATCCAGCTGGTCGAGATGCCGCGCCAGACGGAGCCGGAGGTGCCGTGGTCGTGACCACTCGTCTGCGTGAGGAGATCGATCACCCTCATCTTGCGCAGATGTGCCGGTGTTTCAGGATGGGCCCGCTCGGGGAAATAGTCGAGCACGGCGTCGTCCAGGCCAAACAGCCCTTCGCGCAAGGCCAGCCCGACGCCGGTTGCCGTGAAGGCCTTGGTGACTGAGTGAAGCATATGCATCCGCTCCTCGGTGTAGGGGTGCCACCAGCCCTCGGCCACCACCTGGCCGTGGCGTGCAAGCATGAAGCTGTGCAGTTCAAGACCGTCGGCGTCCATGGCTCGCAGCAGATCGAGGATGCCCGCCGCCGACAGTCCTTGGGCGCCTGGCGTCGTGCGAACGAGCGCATGGGAATCGCGCTTTCCCGCATCGGCCTGGTCGGCTGTGTCCTTCGACTGCATCAATCGACCTGCGCGCCCGAATCGCGCACGACGGGTGCCCATTTGGCGATCTCGCTGCTGAGAAACCGCCCGAACTCCTCGCTGCTGCCGCCCGCCGGCTCGCCGCCGTTGCTGCGCACGAAGGCGATGAAGTCGGGCTCGCGCAGCATCTGATTCATCGCTGCATTCAGCCTTGCGACCACCGGCTGCGGCGTCCCTGTTGGCGCGAACAAGCCCGACCACACCCGCGCCTCGAAGCCGGGGAGGCCCTGCTCCTGAAACGTCGCCAGTTCTGACGTCGAAGCCAGCCGTGTTGGGCTGGTGATGCCGAGCAGGCGCACCTTGCCCTGCCGCGCGTGCGGAAGGATCGACGCGCCAGCGTCGAACGCGCAGGCGATCTGTCCGCCGATCAAGTCCTGAACCACCAGTGGTGAACCGCGGTACGGGATGTGCGCGATGTCCAGGTCGGCACGCTTTTTGAGCATTTCCATCGTCAGATGCTGCGTCGTCCCGCTGCCGCCCGAGCCATAGCTAAGCTTCCCCGGGTTTGCCTTGGCATAGGCGATGAACTCTTTCACGTCCTTGACGGGGAGCGCGTTGTTGACCGCGAGATAGAGAAAGCCGTTGTTGATCTGCGTGACAGGAACAAAGTCCTTCACCGGGTCGTAGGGCATCTTTTTGTAAAGCGATGGATTGATGGCCATCTGTCCGCCCGAAGACATCAGCAGTGTGTAGCCGTCCTTTGGCGCGCTCTTGACGGCCTCGGCAACGATGAAGCCATGCGCCCCCGGCCTGTTCTCGACATAGACAGACTGACCCAGCGCCGTCGACAGGCGCTGTGCGATCTGGCGGGCGCTCGCGTCGGTGGAGTCTCCTGCGGGCGTGCCTGTCAGGATGCGGACTGGCCGCGCCGGCCATGATGGCTGCGCGCTTGCCGCAAGGGGCACACCAGTTACAGCGAAGGCCAGGCTCTCGCACAGCAGGCGGCGGCGGGTCAAAGAGGAACGGGTCATGAGAAATGTCCAGAATCTGATGGGAGCGACATCGATGAGTCAGAGCTCAAGGTCCAGGAGCCGCGTGTACTGCTGGCCACCGTGCATGTCACGCTCGAGCACGCCGCCTTGAGGCGTTTGCCGTGGATAGGAGAATTTGAGTACGTGCAGATCCGGTATCGCGAAGCGCTTCACGCTTTCGGTGGAGGCTCCAAAAAGCGGCGCCATTCTGCTGGCCTGCAGCACGGGTGTGTCCTGCCAGCGTGCAAAGGTCTCTGCATCGGGGAAGAACAAGTCCACCGTGATCCAGAAGGGCCCCGCGTTCTTCGAACGGATATGGCGACAGACCTCGGAGAGCTTAGGCATGGGCCACCTCCGCCAGGTCGACGAGTTCCATGCGCACGCGCTGTAGCGGGTGATCGACCTCGACTACATGGTTCAGGAAGAATTCATACACCGGGCCACGCTCCACCTCGGCAGGCGAGAAAGGAAATGCGTAGCTGGGCAATGGCATGTCTCGCTCCAGAGGCATGTGGAAGAACAGCGGGTTGCAGGTCTTCGCGATCTGGGTGGCAAGCTCCTGCGTCCGCGCGGTCGCCACGAACAGCAATCCGATCTCCGCCGGAACATGAGGCTGAATATGCGGCTGATCGTGCGGCTCCTCAGCACCGCTGACAGCATTCCAGCCATAGGGGCGCAGCGAGATGTCGTAGTCACCTGCAGCATCGCCAAGGGCCTGCTCGACGCGCTGCCTCAGCAGCGCGTGCATCTGGACGAGGAAGCGTGGCAGTGCTTCGAGCACATTGGGGTCGCGGATGCCGACCAGCATGATCGTTTGGAATGCCGTCGCCGCGGCGCCCTCAAGCTTCATCGTGTAGGGCCCCGGCTCGAAACGTGAACCAGTGACCCGAACTCTGCTCTCGTCCAATGCTTCGTAGCGGGCGCGCGTGACATCGAGCACGCCGCCTGGCTCGTGCAGCAGGAAGGGATCGGCGTTCTCGTAAAGCATGTGTGCCGATACCGTGTAGGGCGTACAGCGATTTCCCGCTCGCAGTGGCTCCACGTCGAAGTGATCGGCGCCGATCCGGATCATCACGCCGCCATCGCGTGTATTGACCGAGCACAGCCCACCGCACTCCGCCGTCTTGCCGGCGTGCCACGCAGCGCCCGCATGCATCCCGCGCATCAGCGGAAGCGCGGCGAGCACTGCGGTATCCGTCGTGCGCCCGCCAAGCACGATGTCGGCACCGGCCCGCAGCGCTTCGATATAGGGCTCGGGGCCCATCAGCGCCACGATGTGTTTGCAGCGCTCGAACGAGCTCTGATCGACGGAGACCATCGGTGCCAGCGGACGTATGCGTCCCTGGGCAGCGGCGCCGAGAAGCTCGTCTGACTGCTGTTCCGAATACAGGAGCGCAATGCGCGGATGTAGGCCATGCTCGGCCGCGATTTCCAGCGCGATGTCCCGAGTCCATTCGAGCGCTTCGTCGCAACCCGAAGTGCCGCATGAGCCGATTAATAGCGGGATGCCGGCTTGCTCGCGCGCGCGCATCAAGATCGAGAGATCGGCCTTCACGGCGGCACGCGAGTATTTGCAGCGCCCGCTCGCGAGGTAAGCCGGACCGCTGTCGGTAGACCCCGCGTCGCAGGCGATGGCGTGGGCGCCTGATGCCAGCCCGGCTTCTACGTCAGCGAAGGCGATGCCAGCACCCAGAGCGCCGGTGGGAACGAGAACGTTCACGGTATTCGCATAGTTCATGGGGTGCAGAATAGTCTCTAACCTGCATGGTCGTCAACTGGTATACCAGTGGTGTCCGATTGGATTTCCGAGTGCTGCATACTCACATTGCGATGACAGCCCAAGCCACCACGAAGAGACAGCGAACCAGTTCGCCCCCTGCACCGAAGTTGCAGAAATCTGTGCCGCGTCGCAGTTCCGGTACTCGCCCTGTGGCTGCACCGCACGTCGATGAAGCCGAGTCGCCTCTCGCCGATGTGGAAGAAAACGCGGACCAGTCTCTGTCTGAGCGAGCGCATCGCGCGCTCATGGGGATGATCCTTAGCGGTGAACTGGCCCCTACGGAAGTGATCACTGAACGGCAGATCGCAATTCAGCTGGGTGTGTCACGGACGCCGTTGCGCGAGGCAATCAGGCGGCTGGAAGGCGCCCGGCTTCTCGAGCGCCAGCGCAGCGGCGTGCTCGTTGTGCGCGCGCTCCCGATCGAGGAGTACATCAGCATCCTGGATGTGCGGCGCCTCCTCGAGAGCGAAGCCGCACGGCTCGCCGCTGGTCAGATTCCCTTGGAAGAACTCGAGCGTCTGCGCGGGCGCGCCAATGCAGTTCTGGCACTTCCAGAGGATGCCGTGATCCCAGCGGCCGCAGAGGATGAGGATCTGCATTTGATGATTGCCGCCAGCGCGGGCAATCCAGTTCTCGAAGAGATGATCCTTGCGATGCGCACCCGGACTTCCATGTTCCGGTTCGGCCGGTTCCCAGCGCGACGCCGCGACGTCATGCGCGAGCACCTCGCAATCGTGGATGCTCTTGCTTCCGGCAATGGAGCGTTGGCGCAACAGGCGATGGAGCAGCATCTTGACCAGGTGCGTGCAACCATCATCGCGCGCCTGACGGATTCGCGTCGGCGAGGTTGACCATGAGGCGCAATTCATGGGCTCCGGCTTCAAACGCCTCCGTGTACGTGCTGCATGAATCTTGGGAGACTTTCGGCTCACCAAAGATGTTGTTCGATCACCGCTGGGTTTCGACTTAGAGCAGGTCGGATGGTTGCTGCGTCGGATGGCAATTTTGCGAGTCAGTACGCAACTCAATGCACTGGCCTTGTTCCGTGATGCCAACTTCGGACTGATCTGCAATGTTCGATGCCGAGCAACGTCGGCAGCCGCAGCAAGCATTCATCGCGCAAGTGCACGAATAAACTGCGGCCCTCCTGCTGCGCGCAACGCACGGCAAAATCGAGGCCTAGCCTTGACTGGCACCGCCTGCTTCCGCCGTAAAGCAGGACTCAGCTGCACTCCATCGGGGACAACTTACCGCACTACCGCCGTACCTCGCCTGGTGATGCGGTCAAAAGTGAAGACATGCTCTTGGGGCGCCTCGACGCAGCAGCCGAAAAGACGTCGCCGCTCGTGGCCGCGCCGTAACGTAGTTCCACCGATGCCGCGCAAATGGGACAGGTGGCGCTATAGCGCACCAGGCCGATGAGCGTGCGTCGCCCAGCTTGAAGCTCTCGAGCTGGGCTGGCGGCTCGCTCCAGCTAACCAGCGCGTCTGCGGCAGGCACGATCCGATCGGCCAGCAACCACCAGAGCTGGCGAACCACGTCCCGCAAGACCCAGCCAAGCCCGGCTGTGACACGTTGAAAGTGAGCAGAAAAGCGTCACAGATTGAGGCCGCATCCAGGTTCTGAAAGCGCTGCCTCCCCGAAGCTTTTTCCGCGCACTCATGAAGTGCATGGCTGAATCCTGAAAATGGCGTTCACCGCGGATACGGCCGGTGCAAGCCTATGTCTGGATTGAGTCGAACACCGAACCCGGGCGCATCGAGCGCCGAGGCCTTCATCCGGCCGTTGACCGGCACCGGTTCGTCCAGCAATTGCGGGTTGAACATCGGCACAACCTCGTCGGCCTTGGGTGACATCATCAGAAACTCGGCGAACGGACTGTTGTGTCGCGTGATCACAAAGTGGTAGCTGTAGACCGAAGAGCCATGCGGCACCATCAGCTTGCCGCGCGCATCCGCCATGCTCGATATCTTGATCAGTTCGGTGATGCCACCGCACCACCCCACGTCCGGCTGCAGGATGTCGCAGCATTCCATCTCCAGCAGCAGCCGAAAGCCCCAGCGCGTGGCTTCATGCTCGCCGGTGGTCACCAGCATGCCGCGCGGCACATTGCGCCGCAGTTCCGCATAGCCCCAGTAGTCGTCGGGCGGCAACGCCTCTTCGATCCACTTCAAGCCGGACTCGTTGCGCGCCGCCGTGGCCAGGCGTGTGGCGTACTCCACGTCCAGACTCATCCAGCAATCGAGCATGAGCCAGAAATCGTCGCCCACCTTGCTGCGCATGTCGGCCAGCATGTCGAGGTTCTTGCGCAGGCCTGCCTCGCGTTCGGCCGGCGAGTGATGCAGCGGCATCTTGCCGCCGATGAAGCCCATCTCCTTGGCCAGGTCGGGCCGCGCGCCGGTGGCGTAAAAACTCAGCTCGTCGCGCACCGGGCCGCCCAGCAGCGCGTGCACCGGCTCCTTGCGCACCTTGGCCAGCAGGTCCCACAGGGCGAGGTCGACCCCCGAGATCGTGTTGAGCACGATGCCCTTGCGCCCGTAGAACAAGGTGGCGTTGTACATCTGGTCCCACAGCTTCTCGATGTCGGTGACCTTGGCGCCTTCCAGGAAACGCGCAAGGTGCTTCTCGACAATCCAGCAGCCGATCTCGCCGCCGGTGGTCACTGAAAAGCCGACCGTCCCGTCACTGGCCTCGATCTCGACCACCAGCGTACCGAGCACGTTCAGGCCGAAGCTCTGCCGGCTCTCGCGGTACTCGGGGTACTTGCTCATAGGCGTGGCGATGTGGTCATCGATCCAATGGCCGGCCGCCTGGTCGTGGTAGTCGGCGCCACCGCCTCGTACCGTGAAAGCGCGCACGTGCCTGATGGTGGGCATGCTCATCGAAGATCCTTGGAGTGATGGAAACGCTCGGGTGGGGTCATGGCGGACAGCGACAGTTACTGCAGCCTGTCGTGTGCCGTCTCTCGCAGCATGGCCACGGCGGGCGTGGAAATCAGTGCGGACGCGATCACGAAGAAGGCCAGCGACATGGGGCTGCCGGTCCATCCAATGAGCCAGGTTGCGATGAAGGGCGCGAACCCGCCGAACACCATCGACGAGAGGTTGTAGGCGGTAGACAGGCCGAAGAGCCGCCCCTTGGTTGGGAACATCTCCACCAGAGCCGCCGGCATTGCACCCAGAAAGAGACCGCCCAGAACGCTCACCACCATCTGGATCAGCACGATGCGGCCGAAACCTGCGCCTCCCAGCGTTGCATGCAGCAGTGGATAGGACAGAAGCAGGAACGCCAGGCAGCTCAGGAGCATCGGCTTCTTTCTTCCGATGACATCGGAGAGAGCGCCAGACGCCAAGCAAGAGAGGGCGATGGTCGCGGTGGCGATGGTGCTTGACCACAAGGCTTCGCTGCGGCTGAGGCCTGCATACTTCTGGATGAAGGTGGGAAAGTAGCTCAGAAAAATATAGACCACCACCGACTGCATCGCTGCGAAGCAGAACGCGTGCAGCATGAGCTTCCAGAGGATGATCGGCTGCACCAGCACACTCGGCTCGCCGTCCGCGCGCTGGAATGCCGGTGTTTCCTGGACGCCCTTGCGAGCGAGCATGCCGAGGGGGCCGATCAGCGCACCCAGCAGAAACGGAATTCGCCAGCCCCAGCTGTCCATGGTCTCAGGACCGAGGCCGGAGTTGAGCAGGGCCGTGACACCCGATCCCACAAGAAGACCCGCAAAGACGCTTGCCGGATGAAAGCTTCCGAAGAATCCGCGTTGCCGCGGTCCGGCCCATTCGACGATGAAGGAAGCGGAGCCTCCCCACTCACCGCCGGCGGAGAAACCCTGCAGCAGGCGCGCGAGCACCAGCAGCGCCGGTGCTGCGATGCCGATGGCTGAATACGTCGGAAGAACGCCGATAAGCCCTGTACCGATGGCCATCAGGCCGACGGTCAGGAGGAGCGCCGGCTTGCGTCCGTGCTTGTCGCCAAAGCGGCCGATCAGCATGCCGCCCAGCGGCCTTGCGACGAAGCCGATGCCAAAGGCGGCGAAGGTCGACAGCAGGGATGTGTTCTCGTCCGCCGAGGGGAAGAAGTGTTTGCCGATGATCGCAGCGAGGTAGGCATAGACGGCGAAGTCGTACCACTCGAGCATGTTGCCGACGGCCATGGCAACGACTGCTCTTCGGCGCTGCGGCCAACTGGCGGTGCGCGCCTCGGCGTGTGGGTCCGTGTGCCGCGCAGGGCTGTGTGCTTGCATGATGTCTCCAGATAGTTTTTTGATTTCTTCGGATTGCTTCGACTCGGCCGGGGTCGGCGCTACGGCATGACGCTGCCCCCGTTCACTTCGATGACCTGGCCTGTGATGTAGCTCGCCAGCCGTTCGCTGGACAGAAACAGGATCGCGCCCGAACATTCGTCGGCCCGGCCAAGGCGTCCCATGGGAATGCCTTCACGAAGTTTCTCGAGCAGCGCGGGCGTGGTGTGGCCGTCGTGGATGGGCGTCGCAATGACGCCCGGCGCAACCGCATTGACGCGAATCCCGTCGGGCACCAGCTCCTTCGCCAGCGCCTTCGTCAGCGTCGAGACATAACCTTTGCATGACGAGTAGAGGCCGGCGCCAAGACTGCCGCCGGTACGCGCCGCCTGCGATGTCACGTTGACGATGCTGCCGCCGCCTCCACGGCGCATCAGCGGCACCAGTTGCCGGCTCAGGATCAACATCGACCGCGCGTTGAGTGCGAAGACACGGTCGATCAGATCGTCGTCGGCGTCCATGAGTGCCCGGCGCTCGATGAAACCGCCCGCGTTGTTTACGAGAACGTCCAACCGGCCAAATGCCTTTTCGACCTCCGCGGCAAGCTCTCCGAGTTGCGACGGCTGCGTCACGTCGGCGCGGAAGAGCTGGCCGTCCCCGCCCACCTCTCTGATCTGCGCCAGCACCTTTTCAGCATCGTCGGGGTGCGAGTTGTAGTGCACGCCGATGCGGCATCCGCAGCGCGCGAAATCGATCGCTGCGGCGGCACCGATGCCCGAACTGGCGCCGGTGACGAGAATTACCTTGTCGTTCAAATCCAGCATTTCTGTCTCCATGATTGTTTGGGCCGGAAGATCCGGCATACGCGCACTCGGCACGCGTCAATAGGTCGCTCTGCCGCCGGACGCGTCGAACACACTGGCGGTGGTGAACGAGCACTCCTCGCTCGCCAGCCAACCGATGACCGTCGCGATTTCGTCGACGGAGCCGAAGCGGCCCATGGGGATCTTCGACAGCATGAAGTCGATGTGCTGCTGCGACATCTGGTCGAAGATCGCGGTATGCACCGCCGCGGGCGTCACGGCGTTGACCTTGATGTTCGATTTCGCGAGTTCCTTGCCGAGCGATTTCGTCAATCCGATCACTGCCGCCTTCGAGGCGCTGTAGGCCGACGCATTGGGATTGCCCTCTTTGCCGGCGACCGATGCGATGTTGACGATGCGTCCGTAGTTGCCGGCCTGCATGTACGGCACGATCGCACGATTGCAGTGAAACACGCCGTTCAGGTTGACGTCGATCACTTGGCGCCATTGGTCGACCGGGTACTCGGCCAACGGCACGTTCGGGCCTGTGATGCCGGCGCTGGCCACCAGTACGTCGATGCCGCCGCCGAGCAGCTGCGCCGAAGTCCTGGCCGCAGCCTCCACGTCGGCCCAGATTGCAACGTCCACTTTCACGCCCGAAGCCTTGGCACCCAGGTCCGCGACCGCCGCGTCCAGCGCCTGCTGGCCGAGGTCCCACAGGCTGACACTGCCCCCTTCGGCGACGAAGCGGCGCGCAAAGGTCAGGCCGATGCCGGCTGCGCCGCCGGTGATGACGGCGCGGCGGCCGGCAAAGCGATTGGCATGCAATACGGCAGTCATTGGCCTTCCTTCCATGCAACGACGCGTTGCTCTTGCCGACCGAGCTTGTCGATACCGAGGGCGACGGTGTCGCCCGCCTTCAGGAAGATCGGCTCCGGCTTGATCCCGAGACCCACGCCGGGCGGCGTGCCGGTGGTGACGACATCGCCCGGCATCAGCGTCATGAATTCACTGAGGTAGCTCAGGATCGCGGCGCAGTCGAACACCATCGTGTTGGTGTTGCCGGTCTGCCGGCGCTGGCCGTTGACGTCGAGCCACATGCCAAGTTCGCCGGCATCGGGCAACTCGTCGCGGGTCACCAGCCAGGGACCGATCGGCCCGAACGTGTCGCAGCCCTTGCCTTTGTCCCAGGTGCCGCCGCGCTCGATCTGGAACGCACGCTCCGACACGTCGTTGACGAGCACGAAGCCGGCGATGTGCTCGAGCGCCCGTTCCCTGGAGACGTAGCTCGCGCGCTGACCGACCACAAAGCCCAGTTCAACCTCCCAATCGGTCTTTTGCGAACCGCGCGGGATGACCACGTCATCGTTCGGTCCGACGATGCAGGAGATCGCCTTGGTGAACACCACGGGCTCCGCAGGGAGCGGAAGGTTCGACTCCGCCGCATGATCTGCATAGTTCAGGCCGATGGCAATGAACTTGCCGATGCCTGCGACCGGCACGCCCAGGCGCGGGTTGCCGCCGACGCTCGGAAGGCTTTGCGGGTCGATCGCCGCGAGCCGCGCCAGGCTGGAAGGCGAAAGTACATCGCCGGCAATGTCGGCGACGAAGGCCGACAGATCTCTCAAACCGCCATCGCCATCCAGAAGGCCTGGCCGTTCCTGGCCGACTGGCCCATACCGCAACAACTTCATGATGTCTCCGTTCAACTTGGTGTGGACTGTAAGGAGCAGCGACATTACATTCCAATCAATTATTTCCAGTTCTACTTTCCAAAATGGAATATCAAGTCGACGGCATAGGCGCCGCACCAAGGCTGATCAATCGCCTGCGCCTGAAGCACTGGGCCCTGCTGGCCGCTCTCGCCGACAGTCCCACCCTGGGGCAGGCAGCGATCGCGATCAACGTGACTCAGCCTTCCGCGACAAAGATGCTTTCGGACATCGAGCAGGCCTTCCTGTTTCCGCTGTTCGAACGCCACCCGCGCGGCATGCGTCCGACCTCGCTGGGCGAAGAAGTCGTTGCGTACGCGCTCCAGTCGCAGGCCGGGTTGTCGCGCTTTCTTGAGGGACTGGAGGTCAAGCGACGCGGGGGGCATGGCCAACTGGTGATTGGCGCGATCATGGGCGCGGCACCGGACGTGGTGGCACGCGCGGTTGCGGCCATCAAGCGCGAACGCCCCTTGTTGACTGTGCGCATCCTGGGCGAAACCAGCGACCAGCTCGGTCTGATGCTTGAACGACACGACATTGAGCTGGCCGTCGGGCGCTTTTCGATGCAGCAATCGCACAGTGCGCTGTCCTTTGCACCGTTATCCAACGAGGAAATGAGGATAGTCGTGCGCAGCGGTCATCCGCTGCTGCGGCGACGCGCGCTGACGTTGGCGTCACTGATGGATTGGCCATGGATTCTTCAGCCTTCGGCGACACCGGCACGCCAGTTGCTCGAAGAAGAATTCGCGAAGGCAGGAGTCGGCACCCCGGCCAATCTCGTCGAATGCGCATCCATCTTTGCCACGCTACAGCTGTTGCAAACCAGTGATGCGGTCTGCGCCCTATCGGAATCAGTCGTGCGCGACCACGTGAAGGCGAAGTTGCTAAAGACATTGCCTGTTCCGGTCGGCAGAGATCTGAAGGGCTTCGGCGTACTGACCCACTTGGCGACCCCATTGTCGGAAACGGCATCCGCATTTATTTCCCAGCTGCATCGATTCGCCCGCTCTCAGCGCGGCTCCTCCGGCATTGGCTAACTTCGATCCGCAATCAAATCTCAGGTCGGCCGTCTTTCGGTCAACCGACATGCGGATCATCTACTGGCTTGACGTGACGAGCCGATCCACTAGTTGACTTCCGTTCCGCACCAGGCCTGCATCGTTTCCATTTAGAGTCCTTGCAACGTCGGAGGTGAGCTTCGGATGGCTGCCTATGGCCGCACGCAGGCGGTCATTGCCTATTCATCGCGGAGTTCGAGCATGCGGTCTTCGACGCAATCTGCAAGTGTCTCCAATGGTTCAACCTCGCCGGCTGTCGCGGTGTCCACACGGAGTCGTCCAGCCGCGCAACCCGTCCATATCGACTCCTTCTTCAAACGAGTCGATCAACGCGAAAATTTCAGCCCGGCGATGCCGCATCGACTCATGACGCCGACCAAGGATCGCGATGTCGCCGGGACTTGGCCGGTCTTCTTGTACGAAGCGTAATCCTTGATCGTTTGAGAGGAGAACGCCTCGGCGGTGTCTTCGGTGATCTCATCGATCGACGGCTGAGTGCATTCGCAGAGTTTCGCGACGGCCGAACTGTCCGCGGTTGCTCCCCGCCCGTCATCGCCCCACTCCCTCACGATGAGCGGGCAGTTGGCCGGATAGCTGGCTTTAAGCCTGGGAACGGTGCACTGCGTGCTGGAGCGCTCCAAGAGTGCGGCCAACTCCTGTTCGCTTCCCTGACCGAGTAATTCGGGGGACATTTTTTTGACGGCCGTCTCGGCGAAACAGGCGCAATGCGCCGACCGGTCCGAGGTGCCATCCAACCACTGCACGATGGCAGGCATGGCCACTCCTGACTGCTGCCAGAACGTGGACATGAGTTGATGCGGTGCCCGACAGCTTGTTTCGAGTCTTGCACGTAGCTCTTCCAACGATTCACGCTCTGCCGGTGTGAATTCTTGAGCCGCCGCTCCGGTTGCCAGGAAGACCGCCATGATGGTCGCGAGTACTCGGCGCCCGCGAGCGCTTCTTGGGTTCATTGGAGAACGGTTTCGGTAATAGGTCATGGAGGAAACGCAAGCATTGCCTGCACGAAGACTTGCGCCGGAGCTTGCATCTTGGCGGCGGCTGCCAATGCTCAGTCCCTCACCGACGCCTTGAATGCCTCGTAGGTTTTCCACTCAGGGTCTCGCTCCGAGCGCACCTCGAGTGGAAGGCCGGGCATCTTCTGCAAGGTCACTTTCAGGCGATCGACAAATTCCTGCCTGGACTGCACGTAGTAGATCCACTGTCTCACGTTGTTCCCTGTCGAGACGATCACTGGGGTCACTGAACTGCCAGTTCCATCTGCTGTCTCCAAAGCATCCTCCATCGCGTCCATATGCTCCCGCTCGGCGATTGCGGGCATGCCTCGATTCCCTTGGTATTTCCAGACGATGGTGAATCGTTCCGGTTGGGTCGCCTTGTCAAAACCGGGAGCGAATTCCTTGAGGAAGCGATACACGATGACGCGATCGCCCTCGCGGCTCTTTGCAGTCGCCGTTGCCCAGATTTGGGCCGACGAAGCCAAAGACATCACGAGCGCTGCGGCCCCAATAAAGAGTCGATGTTTCATGGATTGCAAAGAAGCAGTGGTTGCCTGGTCTTGGCTGTGCGGTACGGCAATTTCTTTCCCTATGCGAAGCGGTCCCGGCGAGCTCAGGCCAAGCGCGCACGCTTGACGTCATGGGGTCCCAATCGGAAAGATGCCAGAACGCCTTGATGCCGACCTTCTCATAGAGAGCGAGCTCAGTGCTGTACAGGGGATAGACACCTGCGATGAAGCAATCGAACGAGTTCATCTTCACCAGCTTCTGGTCTCGGTCGAGATGCGGTGGGGCGAAGATCAGAAACGCATCCATGCCGGACTCGTCGCTTATCTGTTCGCGGAAGTTGATCGTGTTTCCGTAACTGAACGTGCAGTCTCCTCTCAGCCGACTCGCCAGATAGCCGATGGAGAACGGCCATGCTGGATCGAGTGACTCCATCGAGATCATCAGCTCGGCACGTCCATGCTTCCAGTCCGCGTGGGTAGCTAGCGACAGCCCGAAGGTGAAGCCGGTGATGAAGCCTGGGCGCGGCCAGTTCTCATAGGTAAACACTGCGATGTCCGCCAACGACGGATCTCCGGAAGGAACCTGGCGAATGACAGGCTCTCGTCCTTCTGTGATGTTGTCCAGGTGCGCCAGGTAGATCTCTGCGTCTGTCATCGAAGCTCCAATGTCCGCTCCCGGGCGACTGTAGTCGATGAGTTAACAGTCGCGAGGCTCGGGACGGGAGTCTCCCCTCCCCTCTTTTTTCGCTGCCACAGCGAGAGTGGATGCCATAGCGAGGCTTGCCGTTCGGTGGTCAATGCGCCATGACGGTCACTCCAAGATCCTGGTGATGTTGGCATTGGCTCCTGGGCCTGGATCTCCTCATCCCTGGCGGGTTCCGCAATGCGTTTGCCTTGCTGCGGGGTGCTGAGGTGCTGAGGTGCTGCAGGGATTCTTTCCAGGGCTGCACTGGTTTTTTTGTGTGTGGCGTCATGCGCGTCTCCGGCTTGGCCGGCCGCTGTGTCGTGCTGCGCATCGAGCCTGCGCTGCGCTTGTCTCGCCCTCTTCGACTTTGTCTCGGCTTCCGTCGCTGACGCCTTCGCACCTGCGGTGCTGCGCCCTTTCGGTTGCCTCCCGGGAGGCGGCTGGCGCCCTCTCCCGCCGCCCTGCGGTTGGCCCCCCACTGAATCCCCTCGACCAGCTGGTGCAGCTGCTCGAGCTGCGCGGCCGCGGTGCAGCCGCTGCGCGCTGCGCTTGCCTTCCTGATCAGGCGTGTCGTTGCACGCGGTGGCGCTCGCCGCGCGGCGGTGTGGTCCGCGATCGGCCGCCCCGTCCGGGCTCCCGCTCCCCTGACTCCTCTCGCTTCTTTCCGGTGACTTTGCTGCGCGCTGTCCCGAGACCGGCTGCGCCTGCAAGGGGGTGTTCATAACGCGGCCGCGTTACGAATTCTTCCTCCCTTGCTCTCCTGCCATCGCTTCGCTCCCGTTCACCGGGCGACAGGACTCAGGGGAACGGCGGCAGGGCTGAAAGGCAGGCCGATTGCGATCCACACCCTCATTGAGGGGCTTCTGGATCTTGGGGCCCGGCAGCTCTTCAACACTGAAAGGAATTCAATGCTCGCATCTCGTTTTGGCCGTAACTCTTGTGCATACCGCAGCCCGTCGCCGTTGACGGACGAGCAACTGCGAAAGGTTGCTCCCTCCATCTTTGCCGAGGCCGCGCATCAGAGCCGGTCGGAGCGCTACACCTACATACCAACATCGAACGTGCTGGCCGGCCTGCGCGCGGAGGGGTTCCAGCCGTTCATGGTGTGTCAGACGCGGGTGCGGGATGAGAGCAAGCGCGAGTTCACGAAGCACATGCTCCGGCTTCGACATGCATCGCAGATCGAAGACGGCGAGGCGAACGAAGTGATCCTGCTGAATTCGCACGACGGGACCAGCTCCTATCAGATGCTTGCGGGGATGTTCCGGTTCGTCTGCAGCAACGGGCTGGTGTGTGGCGACATCGCGTCGGACGTTCGCGTGCGTCACAAGGGGCCAGTGGTCGATGGGGTGATCGAGGGTGCGTTCGAGGTGCTGGAAGGCTTTGAGCTGGTTCGTGAGCGTCGGGATGCGATGCGCGCGATTGAACTCAAGCCCGATGAGGCGCAGGTGTTTGCACGTGCGGCACTGGCCTTGAAGTACGAACCCGACACGACGAAGCCTGCCCCCGTGAGTGAAGACCAGGTTCTGGCGCCGCGTCGCCGCGAGGACCTGAAATCCGACTTGTGGAGCACTTTCAACGTCGCTCAGGAGAACCTGGTGCGCGGGGGTCTTGTCGGGCGGAGTGCGAGCGGCCAACGCCGCCGCACCCGTGAGGTGCAAGGCATCGATCAGGGGTTGAAGCTCAATCGCGCGCTCTGGCTGCTGGCCGAAGGCATGCGGGCGCTGAAGGCCTGAGGATGCCGCCCGCCGGTGCTTCGCCCCGGCGGGCATCAGCACCGCATTTCAGATGAAAAAACGCATGGCCAGGACGCCACAGGCAGGCGCGGATGCGCGCAAGAAGGAATTGATTTCGCTGCTTCGCGACAACGCGCGGCCCCATCGCTTGCACGAGGTCTTCAGTGATTTCGTGGAGCTCAGTGCGCTCACGATAAGCAACGCGGTCGACCGAATCCAGTACGAGCCGCGAGAGGCTCGCTATCTGCAGATCGTGCAGCGCTATGAGCGCGAGGAAGTCGAGCGGTTCCCGCGCATGTTCGCCGCGCTGGTCGAATGGATGGAGGAAGGCTTTGCCGACAACCTCGGGGATCTCTTCATGTTCCTCGACATGGGTGACCGCTGGAAAGGACAGTTCTTCACGCCGTTTTCGATCGCCGCGTTGATGGCCCGGCTTTCACTTGGCGAAGTGCGGGCTCAGATCGAACGGGATGGGTTCGTCTCGATCAATGAGCCGGCCTGTGGGGCAGGGGGGATGCTCGTCGCCTGTGCTGAAACGCTGCACGAACAGGGCATCAACTTCCAGCAAGCGATGCACGCCACCGCTATAGACATCGACGCGACAGCGGTGCACATGACCTATCTGCAACTGTCGTTGCGGCATGTGCCGGCGATCGTGATTCACGGCAACGCGCTTGCGATGGAAGAGCGGGCGCACTGGGTTACGCCGGCGCACGTGCTGGGCGACTGGGACAGAAGACTGAGACAACGTGACGCAGCGCACGAAATGGCGACGCCGCCTTTTATGCCTCCGCGACTATCGGTTGAAGATGCACCGGTTGCTGCTTTGGACAGTGTGGCGCGGCAGATCGTTGCGCTGCGCGCCGAGCAGCTTGGATTGTTTTAAGGCGATGCAACATCCTGGCCTGCTGATCCACAGCCAGGACTTGCTGGACCTCAATGAGGAATGAAGAAATGCTCCCGGTCTTGATACTCATAGGCATCATTGTTGTGCTCTTTATCGTCGTCAATCTTTCGGCGGGCTCGGACGAGTACAAGGCGCGCAGGTACTTGGCTGACAAGTACGACGAGGAGAGGCGCTCGCGCGGCCGATGAGCGCGTCAGCAAACCGCAACTTCGGGATCTCTGCCGTCAGGTAGCGGACCTCTGACGCGTCGGTGTGTCGTGAACGCCTCAGATGCGCGAGGCTCTTTCGCTTCTGCCGTTGCACAGAGCGGACGTTACCGCTCGCGTTTCAGCAGGTATCGCCGAAGCGGCTCTGGAGAGATCGCTGCAGCAAAACAGGTCTATTCGGACGGATGCCGGGTTAGTCGGACATCAGCGGACCATGTCCGAGCAGCAATTGCTTGGCGGCTTCCATCGCGATCTCGTCTTCTTCAATGGGCAGCTTCTGCTGCGGGTCTGCCCGGAACCGGAACTCCAGGCTGGTCACACGGCGGCTTCCGGATCGCACGGGCTTCCATTCCACCAGCATGCCGGCCTTCGCGCTGATGGCTTGCACCGCTGGCTCTAGCACCCTGACCCGCAACGCCTTGAAGTCCTTGCGGCAACTCGGTGGAGCTTCCATGGCATCCCAGAAATCCTCGATCGCGGTCGTGTAGAAGCCTGTGCTCTGCCAGGACTTGAGCAGCTCGAAGAGGCGCCACGCGTAGACACTGTCGAAGGCTGCAGCCTGACGCAGCTTGTACGTCGTGAACTGGCTTCGAAGGCCCAGTAGGTGGGGTGCGATTTCAGGACTGAAATTGAGCTCCACGTAGCCTTCGCCAGGCGCGTAGTGAGCACCAGAGACCCAGCGGAATTTCTTCTGGTCGGTCTGGCCGCGGCGGCCGCGCACTTCGTAGCGCACGTACCGCTCGAAGAGTTTTTCCGAGGCTGACTTCAGCTGTTCGTAGGCGGTTGTGGGATCAACCTCGAATGTCGTCGCGTACTCCATGGCCGTCACCTTCATCTTCCAACCCGCGTTTGCGGCGAGCAAGAGGTGATTGAGGGGAACCGAATCGGTCCCTGCCAGGCCAAGTGCGACGAGACGCTTCTCGGCGAGGTTGAGACCTTGCGCCGAACGCGCGAGCCGATTGCTCATCGATACGTGACGAGCCTCTGCCTCTTCGGGCAAGACCATCGAGTGTTGTTTTTGTCGGGGAGGATTCTTGCTCATTCGGTCCGTTTGCGATGCCGCACATGGGCATCTGCCGTCCGGATGATGAGTGAACATGCCTGGACGACGCGGTCTCGATTGAAGAAACAAGCACAGAGCGCGGCATATGTCCGAGCCTCGGAAAGGGAGCAACCCGGCGTTTGTCCGAATGCGCTTTCGGGGCAACCCGGTAGCTGTCCGAATAGGGCCTGTGGATAACGACCGGTAGATGTCCGACTCACCCGGAAAACTGTCCGAATGCGACCGGTGGATGTCCGAATGGCGCGGAATCTATCCACAGGCGATGGCAAGGGATGGCGCGGCTTGTAGCCCGATTTTGGAAGAGCAGCGAGCTGTAAGAAAGAAAGAAAAGATTAAAAACCGCGCGCGCGTCGATGAGCCATCGATCGCGCTTCCGGACGCTTCGTCTTATCACTATGAGATGAACCCAACCCCCTCGCCCAGTCGCCGCCCGCCTTCTGACCGACGGACCACGGCGCGAAGCACAAATGGTCTCGCGCTGGTCAAACAATCGGTCTCGACAGCTCTTCGCTATCCCATCGGAACATTCAGAGACCCGACCTTTACACCCGAACGTCGCTGCGCCGCGCGTGTAGAGGTGTTTGGTATTCGTTTTAAAGTCAAATCAAAACTATTGATTTATTCACCTGCATCGACGTGCAGGAAGCCTCTTTTTTTGTATCTGCATTCGATGCGTTATGTATCGATACGAAGCGATCCTTCTTCCTAAACTGCAACGGCAAAAAATCGCAGAGCTCGCTGCGAGATCGAAGACGTTGCCAACTTCATTCGATTCCGTATCTCCCCGACTCTGCGATCACTTGTGGCGGCCCGTGCTCGGAAATATGAAAGTCGAGCCGACCGAGAGCAAGTCAATCTGCCCGCTGCAGTGGCGGTAAAAAAATAAACCAGGCGCTGCATCAACGCGTGCGCTTCGAGGAGGAATCGTGAACATCTATCGCCGAACCGCGGTCGCACTTGCTTTTCTTGCGACAGGATTGCTGGGCCTGCAAGGCATGGCGCGCGCAGAACCTGGAGACGAGATCTGCTTTCCGCGATATCAGCAAGCCGGAGCCGTCCCAGGGCAGCCCAGTTGCCCTGCGGCCGCTTCTGGCGCATCGGTGGGGCTTGGCAGTTTTTTCTGTACCGCCGAATCCGATCGCATCGCACGATATTGCGCCGGTGATCTCAATGGCGACAAGGAAGCGCCAGCCGAACCACAGAGCTGCCCCGCAGACGGGCAGCAAGCCGGTGCGCCGATCATTCCTTCGCGCGCCGAGAAGTTTCGCGAGGAAATCGACTGGTCCGATTCAGGGCCGGCCGCCTTGTCCCTCGTGCGCATCTACCGCAGCACCTGGGAAGGCGACACCCATCATGCGGACGTCGGCCTTGGCCAGGTCTGGGTCCACAACCACAGCACCCGCCTGAAGCTCAGTCCTGAGAACGCGCCCACGGAAGCGACCGTCTCCAGCGCCGAGGGCTACGAACGCAAGTTCGCCAAGAACTCGCAGAGCGGCGTGTGGGAGCCCAGGAACAGCAGCGACACACTGACTCCGAATGGCGCCGCCTGGGTCTACAAGCGCAGCGACGACGACAGCGTGCTGGTCTTCGATGCCGGCGGCAAGCCGCAAACCCGCACCGAGCGCAACGGCTGGACCACCACCTACACCCACGACGGTTCGGGGCGACTGAGCTCGGTGAGCAACGCCTTCGGGCGCACGCTCGGCTTCACCTACACCGGCAACCAGCTCGCCTCGGTACTTGCTGCCGACGGCCGTGTCATTGCCTACACCTACGACAGCCAAGGCCGCCTGATCGGTGTTGCCTATCCGGACGGCAAGCATCGGGATTTTGTCTACGAGAACAGTGCCCATCCCCATGCGCTGACCGGCATCCTCGACGAAGCCGGTGAGCGCTGGGGCATATTTGCGTACGACGGCCAGGGACGCGCGGTGACCACGGAACTGGCCGGTGGTGTGTCACGCTACCAGGTCAGCTACCCCTCGACGGGGACCGCCACCGTCATCGATCCGCTGGGCACCAGCCGCAGCTACGGCTATGCCACCAAAGCCGGCAGATTGGCCGTCACCAGTGGCAGCCTGCCCTCGGGCGAAGGCAACAGCGACGCGAGCAGCCGTGTGCAAGATGCCAACGGGCTCATCAGCCAGGAAATCGACTTCAAGGGCGCACGCACCGATTGGACATGGGACGCAGCCCGGCGCCTGCCCACCTCCGTCGCCGAAGCGGTGGGTACGCCCGATGCGCGCACCACGGCCTACCAATGGCATGCACAGTACAGCTTGCCGGTGCAGGTGAGCGAAGCTGGCCGCACCATTGCGTTGACTTATGACAGCGTCGGGAACCTGCTCAGCAGAGCCGTGACAGACACGGCGTTGTCGCCCCACACCACCCGCACCTGGAGCTGGACCTACAACGCCCAGCAGCTTGTCCAGACTGCGACCGAGCCCAACGGCGCGGTGACCAGCTATACCTACGACACGCGAGGCAACGTCCTCACCAGCACCAACGCCCTGGGGCATGTCACCAGCCATGCCTACGACAACGCCAATCGCGTCGTCAGCCGTACCGCGCCCAACGGCCTCGTCACCAGCTACGGCTGGGATGCGCGGGATCGATTGCTGACCCAGAGCGTGAACGGTGGTCCTGCAGGCACGCAGACCACTGCCTTCACCTACAAGCCCTACGGCAGCGTCGAGACCATCACGCTCTCCACCGGCCTTGTCCTCACCTACGACTACGACGTCGCCCACCGCCTCACAGGCTGGAGCAACAACCGCAGTGAGAGCGGCACTTACACCCTCGACGGCATGGGCAACCGTACCGCCGAGCAGATCAAGGACAGCGCCGGCAACATCGCGTGGAACGCGGCGCACACGATCAACAGCATCAACCGTCTCAGCGCGAGGACCGAAGGCCCCAACCAGACCAGTTCCTTCGGCTACGACGCCAACGGGGAACTGAGCCAGGAGACCAACGGCCTCAACCAGAGCACCCAGTACGGCCTGGACGACCTGCGCCGTGTCAGCGCCATCACCAACGCGGCCAGCGACTCTGCGATCTTGAAGTACAACGCCCTCGACGCGATCACCGAGGCAAAGGACTTCAAGGGCGTGGTCACCAACTACGCGCGTGACGCCCTGGGAAATGCCACCGCCGAGAGCAGCGCCGACACCGGTGGCGAGGCCACCCAGTACGACAACCTCGGCCTCCCATCCCAGATCACCGACGCCCTCGGCCAAGCGACGACGATCACGCGCGACGCCTTGGGTCGTCCCACCAGCCTCGTCTTCGCCGATGGCAAGACCACCACACTGCGCTACGACCTCACGGCCAACAGCAAGGGCTACCTCTCCGAGGTCATCGATCGCAGCGGCACCACGGAGTACACGCGCGATGCCTTCGGCCGCGTAGTCGTGAAGAAGCAGACCCTCGCCAACGGCAGCGTGCAGCAGGTCAGCTACGTGTACAACCCCAACGGCACGCTTGCGCGCTTCGCCTATCCCGAAGGTTCGATCCTCAACCACGCCTACGACAGCACCGGCCGCCTCACAGGCCTGAGCCTCAACGGCACCCCGCTCGTCACCAACATCACCTGGAACCCGCTGGGCCAGCCCACCGCCTGGACCTGGGCCTTCGCGTCTCCTGCCGTGGCCGCCAGCCGCAGCTACGACACCGCAGGCCGCCTGACCGCCACAGAGTTCAGCAGCTACGTCTACGACGCTGCCGGCCGCATCACCAGCCTCACCCAGAACCTTTACCAGCCCGGCGACGCCGACCCCACGCACAGCACCATCGGCAGCGGCAACGTCACCTGGACCGTCGGCTACAACACGGTGGGCCGCATCACCGGCTTCAACGCCACCGGCAACACCGCCGGCTTCGGCTACGACGCCAACGGCAACCGCTCGAGCAGCACGCGCGTGCTCGGCGGCCTGAGCACCAACCGCACCTACACCGTGGGCGCCACGAGCAACCGCCTCGCGGGCTTCACCCAGAGCATCAACGGCGCGAGCAACACCAGCGTCACCTACGGCTACAACGCCAACGGCGACCTCCTGAGCGATGGCCTTCGCAGCTACACCTACGACGCCGAAGGGCGCCTGGCAGCCTCCACCACCGGCGCCACCGACACCAGCCCGACCACGCGCTACGCGCACAACGCGCTGGGCCAGCGCGTCTTCAAGACCGAGCCGCTGTACCCACCCAGCCAGGGCGACGAGGCTGACCCGGGCTTCATGCAGAGCCTGATCGCGTTCTTCACCAAGCTGTGGAGCCCGTCGACCACGCAAGCCGAGCAACTGGGCTATGCGTATGTCTACGACGAGCAGGGCACCCTCATCGCCGAGGTGGGCAGCGGCGGCACGCAGAGTGCGGGCCAGGCGCAATACATCTACCTGCCCACGGCCAACGGGCCGATGCCGATTGCGGCGGTCATCGACGGCGCCACGTATGCGGTGCACAGCGATCACCTGAACACGCCGCGCAGGCTCACGAACGCAAACGGGCAAGCGGTCTGGCAGTGGAGCTACAGCGCGTTCGGGGAAGATAAGCCGACGCTGGCGACGAACCGGTTTGCGAACTTGGAGGCGACGCCGAATCCGGGCACAACCAGCATCTCCGAGGTGAAGTTCAACCTGAGGTATCCGGGGCAGTATGCGGATGAGGAGTCGGGACTCTTCTACAACTACTTCAGGAGCTATGACACGAGGACGGGGCGATACAGCCAGCCGGATCCGATCGGGCTCAATGGTGGATGGAATCGGTTTGGCTATGTGAATGGAAATTCGCTAACTGGATCTGATCCATTTGGACTTGACACGATTGTTGTAATTGGTGGCAGTACAGGTGGAAATCCATTCGGACATGCGGCTATTGGATTTACAGGACAAGGCGTATACAGCTACGGGACCGGAACACCATTGGGTGGCAGCCTTACCGACTACCTTGCTTCTCAAGCCGGATATAGAGATTCGACGGCTTACATCATAAAAACGACGCCTGAGCAAGAGGCAAAGATGCTGAAGGAGATACTAAAATACCGTAGCACCCCACTACCTGATCCGCGAAAAGATCCTTGGGGATCCGCAAATGACACATGCGCGACTCGAACACAAAATGCACTGGAGGCAGGAGGAATAAGCTCCTTGTTTTCTCCTTTTACCAGCCCATTTCCCTCGTACACAGCGGGAATCGCATCGCGCAACGCCACGTCGTCTGTACCTATTCCGAAAGGTGGGACTATTCCCAGTGATTTTTCTTCTTTTAACAGGTGATTGCGATGATGAGGAAAATTGTACTGGTTACTCTGGTTTTGTTAAGCGGATGCGATAAATCAGCAATGAACCACGACCTATCGAATAAAACGGAATACTCCGTGCTGCAGTATTACGAATATGAACTCAGAAATAGCGAACACAATAAGGAATACTTGGTATTCAACAATGCGCTGAGCACTAAATTTACCGTTCTGGCGTTTCCCATTAAGGGAAAATCGATAGGCTACGTCGCAGTACTTGTCAATTCGGAAGGCACTCCCGAAACGAAGGTTGTACCGCAAGCCGATTTCGTTGTCACCGAGAAGGCGTATATCGCGGTCAAAAAAGAAACTGTCCTCCCGTCGGAAATTGATAAGTTCATTGCTGCACACGTGCGATAGCGGTGTTAAATTCCACCGATTCTTACCCGAGGGGGTACGGATAAAAATCTGGACTGGTTTTATGTCGAAAGTCCGCGGCTCTTGCGGTCTCGATGGGGCTGAGAGAGCCAAGGGAGATCGTGATTCGCTTCGCAGCACGTGCTTTGGTGGAGGCCGATGCGTCGAAAATCGCGTTTTTATGCATTAAGAGCGAACGTGCGATTTACGGAGGCGATCTGCCCAAGAACAGGTAATGAGAACGTGTACGAAGCAGTTGCAGTTCCTGCCTTGCCTGCGACCAGCGACTCGCTCCCTTCTGATCTGGCAGTCCTAGCTGCGACGCTGAGGTTTTCGGGCCTGGTTTTTTCGGAGAGAAGTGACATAGACGTCCGCGCGTATTTGGAGTGCGTCAACTTGGAGGCGCCTAGCGCACCTTGATTTCCCAGAGGGGCTGTGGTGACACACCACGGTGCTGGCCGAACGCAGTTCGTCTATCCGCCGGCTGCCAACGGACCAATGCCGACGGCAGCACAATCATGTGGGCCACTCGACCCCAAAGGATGTGCGGTGGCGGTGTGGAGAGATGCCGTCATACGACCTCGACCACGCCCGGCAAAAGTCGCTCGTAACGTTTCATCTTTACCGGGTCGATGCCCAACCATCGAGCCACTTGGTCCGGTTGTGTCCCCCGGCGCATTTGCCGGAGCGCAAACGTGTGGCGCAGTCGGAACGACCCGCCTTCGCGCGAGTCGACGCCTGCTTCCTCAAGTACACGACTCGCGCACTCGTGTTGCGATGCTTTTCGCCACTGGTTGCCAGTGCGTGAAGACGGAAAAAGGTACGAACCCGATATACCCGCCTCCGCGCGGACGGTTAGCCAGTGCTGTAGCAACTCCGCGGCCCAAGGCGCCATCGGCGTCTCGCGCGCTGGCGAATTGCCGTTCCCAGGTACCTGAAGCTTCCACAGACGCTCGCGCACGCGGCCGCCTTGCGCGACGGGTGCGTCCAACGTCAATGCACGCACATCTCCCGGGGTGAGTCCCGCACCAAGCTGCAACGCGACCGAGGCTCGGTTGCGTACGTCCTGCCAGGTCAGGGCTTCCCGCGCGTGCCGCAAAGCGCCGGGGCGCGGTCGGGCTGCCGACAGAAAGGCAATCATCAGTCTGGCCTCGCTCGTCGAGAGGTACTCCGGCTTAGGGTCGGCGTGCGCGGCACCGGCAAAACGGACTTCTGGATTTGCGGTGATCCAGTCCGAAGCTGCAGTGTTGACTGTGATGGCAGTGCGCGCCGCATGGTGTCGGAGTACGCGATCGATCAACCTCGTCAAACGCAACGCGTAGCGATGCGTGAGCGAAAGATCGGCCGCTTTGCGGCCAAATCGCGCCGCCTGAAACGCTTGCAGATCAGCCAGATCGAGGTTCGACAGGGTGACAACAGGCGACTGCCCTAGACACCAGCCCTCGAATGTTTGCCACATGTCCTCATAGAGCGACACCGAACCATCCAGGCGCAAGAGGCCCGCAGCTCGCTGATCGGCCAGCCAAGCGTTGAAGGCTTGCTCGAACTCAGCAACGTGTCCCCCTATTGGCGGCTCATCGAACAGAGGAAGGGAGAAATTAGCCATAGACATACCGAACTAAAAATGGACTAACAGCACACGAATGATACTCTGTATGTTGCTGGGCAGGTAAACTAGAGCGGTTGCTTAGAGGGGGATTGTTTGGACTAATCCGATGCTGTTAGTCCATTTTTCAATTCGGCTTGCAACTCATGCCTATGAGCAGTGGCAGGGCTGTTAATGCAGCCCGCCAGATTGACAGCGTTGCGGCTTCTGCGGTTTTGCTTCGCTGTTCATCTCGCAGCCGGCAGTGACGCGATTGCTCGCCGACCTCGAAGAAAGCGTGGGCTTCCAGCTCTTCGAACGATCACGCGGGCGGCTGCATCCCACTGTGGAGGCGCATACGCTCTACGAAGAGGTCAACCGCTCGTTGATCGGCGTGGAGCGCATCGCACGCGCCGCCCATGAGATCAGGACGCAACAGCGCGGCGCGCTGCACGTTGCAGCGCCGCCGTCCATCGCGCTTTCCTTCATGCCGCGCGCGATCCCGCACTTCCTTAAGCGCCACAGAGGAATCCAGATCTCGCTGGGCGCCTATGACTCGCGCACGATCGTTGACATGGTGATCGGTCAGCGCTGCGACGTGGGCATCGTCAACCTCTCCATCCACAACACCGGCACACACGGCGGCAGCCTGCTCACGGTGGCGCACACATGCGCCGTTCCTGTGACGCACCGTCTGGCGAGCCAATCGGTGGTCGTGCCGGGCGACATCGAGGGTGAGCTGTTTCTCGCCCACCCAAACGAGATCGGCACGCGGCTGCTGATCGACACTACGTTTGCGGCGCATGGTGTGAAGTACAGTTGGCTCAAGTGGAGAGCTAGGTCTCGGCCGCGCTTTGCTAGCTCGTGGCGGCGGGTCAGGGCATCGCCCTGGTCGATGCGATCACCGCTATGGAATACAAAGGGCGCGACCTGCGCTTCATTCCATTCGAACCTTCGGTCCCCCTTGAGTTCTCGGTACTCACCCCCTTGCAGCGCGCACCATCCGAACTGGTTGACCCGCTCATTGCGCACTTGCGGGAGTTCGCCGTAGCAGAGTTGGATCCCCGGTTGGTGATGAAGTAATTTTTGGTGGAGCTGACAGCTAGCCCGCGCTGCGCACGTGCGAGTTTCGGCTTTCACCTACAAAGGCGGGGAAGCATTCGCGTGTCCGTCCGGCTAGCATGGCGTGCCCTTCAATGACCTACGCTGTATGCCATCCGCCGAAGCAGAACGAGTCCTTGCATTTTTTCGTCAAGAGTATTGGCCAAATGAGGAGCGTTCAGCAAACGCTCTTCAACTTAGCCGGCGAGTTGTCGGCTCCAGCATTGGCATTCAGCAACTCATGGACGAAGGGTTGCTGACGCAGTCTTTAGACAAGGCCTACTTCCGGCTGACGGACAAGGGCGTCGAAGCGCTGGGCTTTAACTTGAGAGATTGAACGCGAGGCGGCCGTGGCCTTCGCTAGAAGCTCTGTCCACTCGGTCAGGCTGTCAGTTCAGTGCGGTAGACGCTCGACGCCAGTTGTCGCGAACCAGGCTCGGTACGCGCGCGAAGTGCTTCGTGCTGTCCGTAACGACCACGGCGTCGACCGCCAGCGCGTGGGACGGCGCGGTCTTCCAGCGTCGCTGAAACCGCATGTGGTGCATGTCAAGTCCTGCACCATCTACGAAGATTGCCCTTGTCAAAATGGGCTCGCGCCCGCATACGTACCATCAGTAGATGAGCACATCTTCGATAGGTAATCGACCCCAGTTCGTCGACATTGGCGTAAATTTCCACTCGACGCAGCTAGCCTCGATCACGGAGGCAGTGCTGACCCGTGCAAAGGCGGCGGGCGTGACGCAAATTCTGGCCACGGGCACTTCGCTCACCTCCAGCCGCCTTGCCCTCGACCTCGCAAAAGCGAATCCCGGTGTTGTATTCGCGACCGCGGGTATTCATCCGCACGGGGCAAAGTCGCACGACTCAAACGCACTTCGCGCACTTGTAGAGCTTTGGAAGGTTGCCGAAGTCGTAGCTGTCGGGGAGTGCGGCCTTGACTACAACCGCAACTTTTCGACCCCACCGTTACAGCGCATCGCATTCGAGCAGCAGTTGTCGATGGCAGTCGAAACGCGCAAACCTCTCTTCCTCCACTGTCGCGACGCGTTTGCCGATTTCCACGACATGCTCACCGCTGTTGTTGCGGGCGGAATCCGTGGTGTCGTTCACTGCTTCACCGGCGACCGCGCGGAAGCGGAAGCGTTCCTCGACATGGGACTAGACATCGGCATCACGGGATGGGTGTCAGATCTCAAACGGGGCGGGGCGCTTCGCGAAGCTATACCGGCAATCCCCTTGAATCGACTTCACCTTGAAACTGACGCTCCTTATCTTCTTCCGAAAAACGCAGGAATCCGCAGCGGACGCAACGAACCCGCCAACCTGCCTTTGGTCGCTATCAGCGTGGCGGAGCTCATGAACAGGGATGTCGAAGAAATTGCTCGAGTCTGCAGCGACAACAGCCGCCGCATGTTCGGTCTTCCAAGCGCCTGAAACGGCCAGGAGTCGCATACTTTCTGCGGGACCCCGCGCGTTCGGAATGCCGGTACTTTTGCTGGTCGGACTCCATCGCCGAAGATGAAAGACTGGCCTTATCTGACACAGCGATTTGTCCTTTCGAAGAACATCCGGAGCCTTCTTGATGCAGCCCTCCAGCCGCCCTCTTCATGGCCGAAGTAGCGGGTTAGTCACAGTCGCGGCATCTGACCGTCCATTCTTGCAATCACATGGCGATATCGTTTCATGCATCGTTTCATAAAATGATGCAAAATTCGATTTTCTAGCAGGAAGAGGGCATAGATGGTAATTTTCAATATCGTTTCATATGGCTGCTGATCCCGTCGGAATTCTCCGCGCTAAAGGGCCGATTCAGGCAGGCGAACTTGCTGACGCGATGGGCGTGAGTCGTCCCACATTGAGCCGGGCCATCCGCGCTGCAGGAGCGGGCGTTATCGTGCGCGGAAACGCCAGACGCACGAAATACGCCGCACGCCGAGCGCTGAGAGGGGACAGCGATCCGATCCCGCTTTTTCGAATTGATCGCCTTGGAACTCAACACCAGGTTGCCTTGCTGGATTTGGTGTATCCCGATGGCACAGCCGCGGAGTTTTCCGAGGAGATTGGGTGGCCCTTGGACGATGAAATGAAGCAGGGCTGGTTCGAAGGTCTGCCGTACATGATGCAAGACATGCGGCCGCAAGGTTTTCTCGGGCGAAACTTCGCGCGACACCATGGGGCCCTGCTGAAGGTGAGCGATGACCCGGCGAACTGGTCAGACGACGACGTGCTGTACGCACTCTCGCTGCTTGGCAGTGACGCCCCAGGAGACCTGCTAGTGGGCGAAGCGGCGGCCAGGAAATGGCTCGAGCAAGTGCAGGCGTTGAATGACCGCGCAGGACCACATGGAATAGCTGACGACCAATTGGTCCAGTCGTACCCCAGGCTTGCGGCTCAAGCTCTAGAACTTGGAGTGGCGGGCTCATCGGCGGGCGGCGAATTTCCGAAGTTCACTGCCATGCGGAGCACCGCCGAAAGCAACAAACACGTGCTGGTGAAGTTCTCTGGATCTGATGATTCCCCGGGCACTCGGCGCTGGGCAGACCTGCTTGTCTGCGAGCATCTTGCTGCTCAAGCGCTGGCGGAGCGCGCAGGCATCGACGTGGCCAAATCCAGAGTCCTCATCCTTGCGAACCGAACGTTTCTCGAGGTCGATCGATTCGACAGGCATGGGGCCATCGGTCGTTCCCCGGTCGTCTCCTGGAGCACGTTGAACTCGACTTTCGTCGGTGCCGGCGGGCGCCCTTGGGTGGAGGGAGTCCGTCCCCTGGCCAAGATGGGATGGATCACCGACGATGATCTTGGTCGTATTGGTCTTCTTGGGCACTTCGGGCAGCTCATCGGCAATTCCGACATGCACGATGGCAATCTGTCCTTTCAGCCCGTCAAGGTTGGCGACCAAGCGAAGCTGCAATTAGCTCCGATCTACGACATGCTGCCAATGACCTATGCACCGGTGCGCGGCGTGGAACTGCCCCCTAGAACCTATGCACCGCGGCTGCCCTTGCCATCGGAGAAAGAGCGTTGGAAGCGAGTTGCAGTGGCTGCGGTCGCATTTTGGGACAGCGCGGCTGCCGATGATCGCATCAGCGCTGAATTCCGAGCGGTGTGCGCTCAAAACTCACGGACACTTCAAAAAACACGTGGTACGTGAAGGTTGACGAAGCAACGCATGGCGCAACTCGACGCCAAGCAGAAGACTTCACTGGATTTTTAGGAATTCTCGTTTCACAGTGAAATTCCTCCGGTTTTAATAAACCTTATGTTAAATAAAATGGTTTGAGTTCGTTTTTGCGTGCCCATAGCGCCCACATGTCTAACTTGCCTTTTCCCTCGTTTTCTTCACGGGAATAGGCTTGCCGGAAAGCGCTCGGCTTTGCCTTGGCATACACACCGACGCTGAGTTTGACCAACGCGCCCTTGCTCTGCAACTCGGCGAGCGCACGGCCCACCTGCGCCGGACTGCCGAAGCTCTCAAGGAGAGTGGCGCAGTTGTACCGGCGCGGCGTGGTTGTGGATTGTCCTATTCGTATCCTGTTAGTAGGCTTTAGAGAGAGATGTGGCACTGCTGCCACCTAGCGCTGCGGTACGCCATTCAGGCGACCGCTCGCCGCAAAGGACTGAAGCCGGAGCTTGGCTGGGCTACCTCAGGGACTGGAGCCTCTGCGCACGGGTGATTTGCGCATGAGCAAATCTGAAATGCATCGTTGCTGCAAGCCCTGGGGCCTTTCAAACTGCACGGCTTTGGTCGCGTTGCCACCATGCGCACTTTTTCCACCACAAACCCCGACGACGACGCACAGCAAGCACTCCGCCTGCTCGGCCCCGCGCCCGCCAACTGGGTGCCCTCGCACCCCGGCATCGATCACAACCTGCTCATCATCGGCGGCGGACAGACCGGCAGTGCTTTCGCGTTCGCGCTGCAGCGCGCAGGCATCGGCGGCGTCAGCGTCATTGATGCAGCAGCCGAGGCTTCCCAGTCCGGCGTGTGGCTTACGCATGCGCGCATGCACACGCTGCGCACGCTCAAAAACCTGGTTGGCCCCGAAGGCCCGGTCACGGCGCTGGGCTTCCAGGCCTGGTACGAATCGCGGCATGGGCAGGAGGCCTACCTAGCCATCGACCGCATTCCGCGCACCGCTTGGGCCGAATACCTCGACTGGTTCCGTGGCATCACGGGCACCGCGGTGCGCTACGGTACGCGGCTCGTTCGCTTCGAGCCAGTCGCGAGCACCGCGCTGCCGCATTTCAGGCTGCACCTTGAGGTGAACGGCGAGCCGCGCACTGAGACCGCACGCAAGCTGATCTTCGCAAATGGCGTGGCCGGCAGCGGTACGCCCTTCGTTCCCGACCTGCTGGCGACTGCCGTGAGCAAGGGCCTCGCGGCCCACACCGGCCATGCCATCGACTTCGCTGCACTCGCAGGTAAGACCGTAGCTGTGATCGGTGCAGCTGCTTCGGCTTTCGATGCGGCGGCGGTGGCACTCGAGAACGGTACCGCTGAAGTGCATTTGTTCGCGCGCCGCAGTCAATTGGCAGCCACGCCGGTGGCGCGCGTGCGTGGTTACCCAGGCCTCTACGACAACTACCTCGCTCTGCCCGATGCAACGCGCTGGCACCATGCGGCACGCTACCGGCGCCTAGGCACCACGCCGCCGCCGGACTCGGTGCAGCGCGTGCTGAAGTTTCCCAACTTCCACCTGCACCTCGCGGCTTCATGGCAGGGCGCGCAAGTGCGCGACGGCAAGGTGATCGCTTCGGTGCACGACGAGACCTTCCGCTTCGACTTCGTGATCGCCGGCACCGGCTACACACACGGGTTGTCGCAGCGGCCTGAGCTGGCCGGAGTGGCAGACCTGGTGCTGCGCTGGCGTGATCGCTTCGAGCCGCCGGCGCACGAGCGCGACGACGAACTCGGTGCGGCGCCCTATCTGGGCGCAGGGCTCGAATACCTCGAGAAGACGCCTGGCACTGCATCCTGGCTGCGCGACATCCACACCTACAACCCGGGCGGCTTCGCCAGCACAGGCCTGCCGCTGGGCGACGTGCCCAGCATCCGTGGCTACGTGCCCGCGGTGGTGCGCCGCATCAGCGAAGACCTCTTGCTGGCCGATCTCGCGCTGCACGAGGCGCGCACGCGCGCCGAGGTGCCGGTGGATTTCGACGAGACGCTTTACGCCGGAGCCATCTGGCAAGCCGGCGCGCAACGGCTCGAGGCCTGAGGCGCTCGGTCGCTACGTGCTGTCGGCAGTCCGCTGATGAGGGTGGGACGGCGGCACTCTGGACGCGCGGCGGGCTGACCACTATGCAGAAAACCTGGGCACAGCCGCCGCCAGCGCCGCCGTGTACGGGTGCCGTGGCTGGTCGAACAACTGGCGAGCGGGGCCTTCATCGACGATGCGGCCTTCGCGCATCACCAGCACGCGCTCGCACAACAGGCGCACCACTCCGAGGTCGTGCGAGACGAAGAGCATCGCCAGGCCCAGCTCGCGCCGCAGGCGGTCGAGCAGGGCCAGCACGCCAGCCTGCACGGACACATCGAGCGCGGCCGTGGGTTCATCGAGGATCAGCAGATCCGGACCGGGCGCGAGCGCGCGTGCGATGTTTACTCGGGCGGCCTGACCACCCGAGAGCTCATGCGGCCTGCGCTGCAGCAATTCGGGGCTCAGCTGAACCCGTCGAGCGGCTTCTAGGACGCACTGGTGCAGTGCATCTGCGCCCAGGCCGAGCAGATGACGCAGGGGCAGCGCGATCGTCTCGAAGACGGTTCGCCGTGGATCCAGGCTGTCAAAGGGGTCCTGGAAGACCATCTGGATGCGATGCCGCCACGGTGCATGCGCGGCGCTGGCGGCGGTGCGAGTGGCGAGTTCGGCGCCGTCGAACAGGATGCGCCCCGACAGCGGATCGCCCAGCCGCGCAATGAGCGTTGCCAAGGTGGACTTGCCGCAGCCCGATTCACCCACCAACCCCAGCGACTCGCCGCGCGCAATCTGAAAGCTCACGCCATCGACGGCCCGCAGCCAGCGCTGCCGATGGAACAGTCCGCCGAGCACCGGCGTGCCCGCGAGCGCATAGCGCGCGGCCAGGTCTTCGACGACGAGCAGTGGAGCAGTGGCCATTGCGGGTTCAGCGCAGCCCAATGCCCTGGGCCGTGAGCGCCTCGACCAGCCGGTGGCGTCCGCGCAGCTGGGCGGGGTCGCGCAGCCGCGCCAGCGAATGCGCGCTCCAGCGCGAGGCCGCCATGCCTTCGGCCGCATAGAAGGCCTGCATGGTCGCGTCGTAGCGCGCCACGTCGCCCGCGGGGTCGGCCGCCGCATAGCGCTCGCGCGAGAGCACCGCGCTCTGCGGCAGTCGCGGCTTCACGCTGGCCGGCCGCGAGGCGTCGGCGTACCCGACGCACAGACCGACCACCGCGAACGCGCCGGGCGGCAGGCCCAGCTCGGCCGACACGCGCTCGGGCTGGTTGCGGATCGCGCCCAGGTACACCGTGCCCAGGCCCAGAGAGGCCGCCGCCGTGACCGCGTTCTGTGCAGCGAGCACCGCGTCGATCACCGCCATCAGCGATGAATCGAGAAACTCCGTGCCCTCGACCGGCACCGCCGCATCGCGTGCCAGGCCGCGAAGCCGCGCGAGGTCGGCCAGCCATACCAGCACAAGCGGCGCCTCGCGCACCTGGGCCTGGTTGCCGGCATATTCGGCCAGCCGCGCCTTGCGTTCGGCGTCCTTGACCGCGACCACGCTCCAGGTCTGCAGGTTCGACGAACTCGGTGCCGACTGGGCCGCGGCCACCAGCCATTCGACGGTGCCTTCGGGCACCGGCTCGGGCGTGAACGCGCGCACCGAGCGGTGTGCGAGCAGGGTCTCAAGCACCGGGTTCGGCGCGGGCACGGGCAGCGCGGCCGGTGCTGCGTCGTCGCCGTAGCGGGTGCGCAGCAGTTGCCGCAGGCGATCGGCGTCGGGGTGAAGTTCGGGTGTGGTCATGCGGCGATGGCGAGGGGTTGCGGGTCGGTATGTCCGCCGGTGCGCGCGCGGGCGGGCACCCAGCAGCGCAGCACATGCTGCGCGCCGTGGCGTGTTGGTGCCGGCGCATGGGTATGGCAGCGCGCCTCGGCCTGTGCGCAGCGCCCGGCGAAGCGGCAGGCCGGCAGGTCGTTGCGCGACAGGTCAGGCAGCGCGCCGTCCACGCTGCGAAGGCCGCTCAGCGTCGACACCGACTGCGGCGTGGCGCGCAGCAGCTGCCGCGTGTAGGGATGCGCCGCGCCCTCGCGCAGCGTGCCGGCGGGCAGCGTTTCCACGAGCTGGCCCGCGTGCATCACTGCGATCCGTTCGCAGCGCTGCGCAGCCAGTGCCAGGTCGTGGGTGATCAGCAGCGTCGCCAGGCCGCGTTCGCGCGCCAGCCCGGCCACCAGGTCGAGCACGCGCGCCTGGGTGCTCACGTCCAGCCCTGTGGTCGGCTCGTCGGCGATCAGCAACTCGGGTTCGCCCGCCAGGGCGAGCGCAATCATCACGCGCTGGCATTGGCCGCCCGAGAGCTGATGTGCGAAAGCCTTCATGCGGCGCTCGGGGTCGGCGAGGCCCACGCGGTCGATCCAGCCCAGCGCGGCCCGGCGCGCCTCGGCGGCCGAGAGCTTTCGATGCGTGCGCAGCACCTGCTGCAACTGGTAGCCGATGCTGCGCAGCGGATGCAGCGCGCGCCGCGGGCTCTGGAACACGAAGCCAATGCGGCGCCCGCGCAGCCCCTGCCACGCTGCGGCATCGGGCCGTCCGTCGGCGGCCAGCAGGTCGCGGCCCTGAAACGACAGGCGTCGCGCCTGCAGGTGCGCCCCGCCATCAAGCAGGCCGGCCAGTGCGAGCGCGGTGACCGATTTGCCCGAGCCGCTTTCGCCGACCAGGCCCAGCGTCTCGCCGGCCCGCAGCGTGAAGCCGACCTTGTCGAGCGCATGCACCGCGCCACCGGGTGCGCCGAAGCGCAGGCTGAGGTCTTCGACTTCCAGCAGCGGCGTGCTCATGACCTGGCCGCCTCCGCTGCGCCGCGCGGATCGAGCCGGTCGCGCAGCGCATCGCCCAGCAGCGTGAAGCAGCCCACCGCGGCGAACAGCGCGAGGCCCGGAAAGAACGCCAGCCACCACTGCCCCGTGATGATGTAGGGCGCGCCTTCGCTCACCAGCACGCCCCATTCGGCCGTCGGCGGCCGCACGCCCAAGCCGATGAACGACAGCCCCGCGCCGTTCAGCAGCGCCCAGCCCAGGTTGATGGAGCCCTGCACCGCGAGCATCGGCAGCACGTGCGGCAGCAGCACGCCGAACAGCAACTGCGGCGCCCGCGCACCGCCCAGCCGTGCCGCGAGCACGTAGCCAGCGTTGCGCCGCACGGCCACTTCGGTGCGCGCAAGGCGGATGTAGAAAGGCAGGTTGATCAGCGCCGTCGCATACACGATGTTGACCACGCTGTTGCCCCAGGCCGCGACCAGTGCCATCGCCACGACGAAGAGCGGAAAGGCCATGAGCACGTCGACCAGCCGGCCCACGCCGCGATCGAGCGCGCCGCCGACAAAGCCGCAGAGCGCGCCGATGGCGCTGCCCGCCGCGAGCGACAACACCACCGCGCCGGCCGCCATGGCCAGGTCCAGCCGCGTGGCCACGAGCACGCGCGAGAGCAGATCGCGGCCCAGCGCGTCGGTGCCGAACCAGTGCGCGGCGCCGGGCGCCTGCAGCCGCGCGGGCACGTCGGTAGCCAACGGGTCGAAGGGCGCGAGCGCGGGGCCCAGCAGGGCGGCACCCAGGAACAGCGCGAGCAGCACCAGGCCCGCGATGCCGGCGGCATCCTTGCGGCGCGTGCTCATGCGCCGGCTCCAGCGCGTGGATCGATACGGCCGTGCAGCACATCGACCAGCAGGTTGACGAACACGAAGAGCAGCGCCACCAGCAGTACAAAGCCCTGCAGCGGGGCATGGTCGGCCGCCATCAGCGCGTCGAGCGCATAGCTGCCGATGCCGGGCCAGGCGAAGACCTTCTCGATCACCACGTTGGCGCTCAGCATGTACGAGAACACCATGCCGGCGCTGGTGACTACCGGCAGCAGCGCCAGGTGCAGCGCGTTCGCGAGCGCCGCGCGCGGCGGCAGTCCGAGCGCGCGCGCGGTGCGCACCGGGTCGCTGCGCAGCACGCCCAGGAGCGACGCACGCGTGAGCCGCGCCACCGGCGCGAGCGAAAAGAAGGCCATGGCCACGCTGGGCAGCAGCAGCCGTCCTGCGGCCGAGCCCAGCGCGTCCCAGCGCCAGGCCAGCAGCGCATCGACGAACATGAAACCCGTCACCTGCGGCGGCGGCGCGAGCATCGCGTCGATGCGCCCCGTGGGCTCCGGCGACCAGCCGAGCAGGAAGTAGAAGACGTAGATCAGCAGCAGCGCAATAACGAAGCTGGGCATGCAGCTGCCGCCCACGGTGAGCAGCGTGCAGGCGCGGTCCCAGATCGAGCGGGGCCGCAGTGCCGCGGCGGCGCCCAGCGGCAGCGCCACGGCCAGCGTAAGCGCGAAGGCGGCGAAGGTGAGTTCCAGTGTGGCCGGCAGCCGCTGCCACAGGTCGGTCAGCACGGGCTGCCCGGTCATGTGCGACTGGCCCCAGTCGCCGTGTACCAGCGCGTAGAGGTAGTGCTGCAGTTGCACCGCGAGCGGCTGGTCCAGCCCCATGCGCGCGCGGATCTGCGCGATCTCCTCCGGTCCCGCGCTGGGCCCCGAGGCCAGGAAAGCGGCGGGGTCGCCCGGCAACACGTGCGTGAGCAGGAAGGTGAAGACCACGGCGCCCAGCAACACAGGTACTGTGGCCAGCACCCGATTGGCGGCGCGTCCTGCAATGCTCATGCGCGAACGAGGGGCCGGAAATCGACCTGCCCATGGATGTAGTAAGTGAAGCCTTGCAGGTCGGGCTGCAGAGCGGCCTCGAAGGCGGGCAGCCACAGCGGAACCAGCGGCACCTGGTCGAACGCGATCTCGATCGCGCGCTGGATGCCGCGGTCATACTTCGCACGGTCTGTTTCCCATCGCGCTTGGTCCACCAGCTTGGCGAGCTCGTCGTTCTTGAACGAGCCGAAGTTCCAGCGCCAGTCGCCCTGGAAGAAGATGCGGAAGAAGTAGTCGGGATCGTTGAACCAGGCCGACGAACTGTCGATGAAGAAGGGCAACTTCTTCTCGGTCTGCAGCGTGCCCCACTGTGCGCTCGGCACCTTCTCGATGGACAGCTCGACACCGATCTTGCCCAGCGCTTCCTGGATCAGCAGCGCCGCGGGCTCGGCAAGCGTGGCGTCGCCCACGTTGTAGCTGAAGCTGGTCTTGAAGCCCTTGGCCAAACCCGCTTGCGCCAGCAGCTTGCGGGCGCGCAGCACCTGCGTCTCGTACGGGTAGGCCTGCGGAAAGCGACTGCTGGCCGGCTTGGCCGAACGCGCGCCATACAGCGGCTCGCCGCGTCCCAGATTGGCGCCACGCAACAGCGACGTGTAGGGCAGGGCGTAGGCCACGGCCTGGCGCACGCGCACGTCGTCGAAGGGCTTGGCCTGCGTGTTGAAGGCCACGAAACGGAAGCTGGTAGTGACCGGCACCGAGACCACCTTGGCGCGGGTGGTGTCTGTGAGTGCGTCTAGGTCCTTGGGCGGCAGCTGCAGCACCACGTCGGCATCGCCCTTGAGCAGCGCCGCCACGCGGTTCGATGCGGAGGGCACGACCTGGAACACTGCGCGCCGGATCTGCGGCTGCGTGCCGCTCTTCCACGCGTCGAAGCGCGCATAGATCACCTGCTGGCCAGGCGCGAAGTTCTCGATGCGGTAGGCGCCGCCACCGGCCTCGTTGCTCTTGACCCACTCGGTGGCCCACGGGTCGGCCGCGGTGGCGTGTGACCTGGCGAGTTCCGAATTGAGGATGGACGCGAAGGACAGCGCCAGGTTCGGCAGCGTGTAGCGGTCGGCGCGCGGCAGCGCGATGCGCAGCGTGTGCGTGTCCACCACGGTGAACTGCGCGGGATTCTCCAGCGAGCCGGTGGCCAGCTGGCGCTTGCTGGCCGGCAGCGCGACCGCGCGGTCCAGCGACCACTTGGCGTCGGCCGCGGTGACGGGCTTGCCGTCGTGGAAGGTCGCGTCGCGCCGCAGCTTGAAGGTGAGCGTCCTGCCGTCGGCCGATTGCTCGAAGCTTTCGGCCAACTCGCCGCGCAGGCGCGCGTAGTCGTACTTGAAGACGCCGGGCGAGATCTGCGTGCGGTCGAAGTTGATCAGCCGGTCGTACACGTTGGTGAAGAGCCCGAGCGATTCTCGACTCACGCCTTCCCCGTGCGGATCCTGTGAGTTCGGTGCGCCTTCGGCCAGCACGCGCACGGTTTCCTTGCGCGACTGCGCCAGCGCCGAGAGGGGCAGGCTGAGGCCGATGCTGCCGAGCGATGCGGCGGCACCGCCTTGTTGGATGAAGCGACGACGGTCCATGGAACTGCTTTCGTGAAAAAATCGGGGCGTTGCTTATAGCGAAGCGTGGCGCTGCGGCGTTGTGCCGTTGAGCCAGTGGTTGCCGACGGCATGCGGCTTCCATCGCACCGGGTCATGCACGGTGTGGGTGCGGGCGTTGCGCCAGTGGCGGTCGAGGTTGTGCTCGGACAGCGTCGATTGGGTGCCGCCGAGTTCGATCAGCGTGGTGGCCGCGCGCAGCGCGAATTCGGTGGTGAGCACCTTGGCTTCGGCCACGGCGATCGATGATTCGGTGACGTGCTCGGGCGTGGCCTCGTCGCGCGCGAGGTCTAGGCGCACGCCGGCGCGCTGCAGCAACGCCTCGGCCGCATGCAACTGGATCACCAGCTCCCCGACGCGGCTGAGCGTGAGCGGATCGTCCGCCGCGCGTGCCACGCCGCTGTCAGGCCAGGGCCGCGCACGCTCGCGCACCCAGGTGCGCAGGTCGGCCATGGCGGCGCGGCCGATGCCCAGGTCGATGGCCGCGTGCAGTAGCTGCGCGAATGGACCGTGGATGGTCGGCGGCTCGAACAGCTGCGCGCGCGGCAGCACATGCAGCGGGTCGACGGCCACGTTCTCCGCGGTGACGGTGCCGCTCGCGGTAGTGCGCTGGCCGAAGCCGGTCCAGTCGTCGAGCACCTGCAGGCCCGGGGCTTCGCGCGGCAAGTAGACCAGCACCTGCCGGTCTTCCTCGTCTTTGGCAGCCACCGGCACCCAGTGCGCAAAGATCGCGCCGGTGCTGTAGAACTTGCGGCCGTTCAGCCGGAGGCCCTCGGGCGTGCGCGAGAGGCGCGCCGTCACCACCTTGGCGTTGGCGCCGCCGCTCTCGGACACCGCGTTGCCGAAGCGGCGGCCTTGCAGCGCCTCGCGGAAGAAGAAGTCCTGCTGCGCCGGGTTGCCGATGAGGCGCACCGCATCGACAAGGCAATAGTGGTTCTGCGGAATTTGGCCGAGGGCCGGGTCGGCCTCGGAGACGAGCGCCGTGACCTCTGCGAGCGTGGCGTGCGAGACCGCCCCGCCGCCGAACGCGCGCGGCACGGTGATGCCCCAGAGGCCGCTCGCGGAGAAGCGCTCCACCTCGTCGAAGGGCAGGCGGCGTCCGCGGTCTCGCTCTGAGGCGCCCGGCGCGAACTCGTCGGCCAGCACGCGGGCCGCGGCAAGCGCCTCGGCGTCGTCGCGGATGACATGCGCGTGTGCGGTGCGCACGGGTGTGTATTCAAGGGTCATGGGGTCTGTTGTGAAAGGTCGCGCCATTGGGCGCCGGCATGCGTGGACGGCAGCCGCGCCTGGCCGGTGCCGAAGATCTTTTCGCGCCAGACGCCATTGGCGTACGCGGTCTTGTGCAGGCCGCGGCGCTGCAGTTCGGGCACCACCAGGTCAACGAAGTGCTCCAGCCCCTCGGGGCTCACCGTGCGCACGAGGTTGAAGCCGTCGACACCGGCCTCGTCGACCCAGGCCTCAATCTCGTCGGCGACCTGCGCCGGGCTGCCGACCACGGGCGTGTGGCGTCCGCCCAGTGGCATCTGCGCGAGCAACTGGCGCACCGTGGGCGAGGGCTTGCCGCCCTGGCCGGCCAGCGACGACACCGAACTCTGGATCGCATCGGCGCTGCCGCCCGACACCGGATCGTCGAGGCCGAAGCGCGAGAGGTCCACGCCGATGGCGCTCGAGAACTGCACGAGGCCGGCTTCGGGCTGTGCATAGCCGCGGTATTCGTCGAAGCGCTCACGCGCCTCGGTGTCGGTGCGGCCGGTGACCACCTGCAGCGTGGTGACGAAGCGCACGCTGTCGCGCGTGCGACCGACCGCGGTCAGCGCGGCTTCGAGTTTTCGGATGACCTGCGCGGTCGCCTTCAACCCCTGGTTGGGCACGAACACCACCTCGGCATGGCGCGCCGCGAAGGCGGTGCCGCGCGGCGACGCCCCGGCTTGGAACAACAGCGGCGTGCGCTGCGGCGAGGGCTCGCACAGGTGCATCGCATCGAGCCGGTAGGCCGGGCCTTCATGGCGAATGCGGCGCACTCGAGCCGGTTCGGTGTAGATGCCGCTCGCGCGGTCGGCCACCACCGCGTCGTCGTCCCAGCTGGTTTCCCACAGCTGGTAGACCAGGTCCATGAATTCGTCCGCTCGGTCGTAGCGCGCATCGTGGCTGAGCGGCGCGCTCTGCCCGAGGGCGCGCGCGGAACTGTCCAGAAAGCCCGTGACGATGTTCCAGCCGATGCGGCCTTCGCTCAGGTGGTCCAGCGTGGACATGCGTCGCGCAAAGGTGTGTGGCGATTCCGCCGAGATCGTCGCCGTGATGCCGAAGCCCAGGTGCCGTGTGACGCTGGCCATGGCGCTCACCAGCACGGCCGGGTCGTTGATCGGCACCTGGATCGCGTGGCGCAGCGCCGCGTCGGGGCTCCCGCCCCAGACGTCATACACGCCCGACACGTCGGCGAGGAACAAGCCGTCGAACAATCCGCGCTCCAGCGTGCGAGCCAGGTCGAGCCAGTACGGCATCCGCTTGTAGTCGATGGAGCGGTCGCGCGGATGCCGCCACAGCCCGTGCGAGATGTGGCCGACCGTGTTCATGTCGAACGCGTTCAGAAGGATGGGGCGGCGGGGGGCCATGGAGTATCCGGTGCTTTGGGTCCGGGTGGACTCGCGAGCGCCCGGCTGGCGGGTTCAGTACGGGCGGCTGCCCGAGAGGCTGATGCGCTTGAGCACACGCCGCTCGCCGTTGTCGAAGGCGCTGCGCGCGTGCAGCGTCGCCTGGTTGTCCCAGTAGACGATGTCGCCCACCGACCAGCGGTGCGTGTAAGCGAAGCGCGGCTGCAGCAGGTGCGCGCGCAGGCGGGTAATGAGCGCCGCGCCGTATTGCGGATCGACACCGACGATCTCAACCTCGGTCTTCTCGCCCAGGTGCAGAATGCGCCGGCCGCTGTCGGGGTGGGTACGTACCAGCGGATGCACCTCGAATGGCGTGAGCGGTTCGATATCGGGCGTGCGGTAGAGCGGAAAGCCCGTAGTGAGCGGCTTGAGCTTGCGCAAGAACGGGTTGTAGGTGATGAGCTTCAGGTCCGCGATCTCGCGCTGGGTGCCCGCGTCGAGCGCATCCCAGGCGGCCGCGAGGTTGACCCAAGTGGTGTCGCCGCCTTCCGAAGGCACCTCGATTCCATAAAGCAGCGAGCCCGACGAGGGCACCGGCGTCCAGTGGTGATCCGCATGCGCCGCGAGCTCGTCATGGCCGAGCACGCCGCCTGCGAGGTTCGACACCAACACAATATCGGGCGTGTTGCCGCCGTAGGGGTCGGAGCCGAGCACTGGCACGTTGGCGGGCGGGCGAAACACGCTGCCGAAGTAGCTGGCAAGCCGTTCGAACTGCCCGTCGGCGAGTCGCTGACGCTTGAAGACCAGCACGTGCCGTTCGAGCAACGCTTGCTTCAGCGCGAGTACCTGGCCAGCTTCAAGCGGCTGGGCGGCATCGAGGCCGGTGACTTCAGCGCCAAGTGCTGCTTCGATAAGTCCGATGTGAAGTGTTTCGGCGCCGCCATTTTCGGTGACGCGCAAGGGCGCGGTGTCTATCGACAGGGACATGGGAATAAGTTCTTGGGCGCGAATGCGGTGCGTCGGAATGCTAAGAAAGTTCGCTCCCCTCGCATGCGCCCATTGCGCATGTGCATATGCGCAAATCAGCCATCGGCGCGTTCAGGCATCGTTGCCCGCCGCAACCACCAAAGAATGAATCCGCTATGGATATGCACCGCGGGCGCTGCACGGAAAACAGAAGTGAAAGCGCGAATTTCGTGCTTGGGGCGCCGTGCCGGCGCTCGCAGAATCCGCTTGGTCAATCACCGACCACTTCTCCGGAGTCCATCGCATGAGCCTTTCCAACACAGACCGCCTGGTTCCGTCCGCACTCTCGGTGCTGCGCATCGTCTCGGCCTACCTGCTGATCCAGCACGGCTCGGCCAAGCTTTTCGGCGTTCCACATGTGGCCTTCTTCGACAACCTGCAGATCGTCTCGCTGATCGGGGTTGCGGGCATCCTCGAATTCTTCGGCGGCATCTTGTTGCTGGTCGGCCTGTTCACGCGGCCGGTGGCATTCGTGCTCTCGGGGCTACTGGCGTTCGCGTACTTCCTCGGGCACGCGTCCAAGGGCTCTGTGCTCGTACCGTTCCTGAACCAGGGCGAGGCCGCTGTGCTGTTCTCGTTCATCTTCCTGTTCATCTCAGCAGCCGGAGCGGGCTCCTGGAGCGTGGATGCATGGCGCCGGCGCCCGGCAACCACATCCTTGACTGCTGTGGCATAAGCTCACGACGAATCGTTCTTTGGCGCTTGCCCGGGTGCTCGGCCACACTCGGGCCCCATGTCTTCCGCACGCCTGCTCGACGCCTTTTCCCCAGCGGCCGAGGCCGGTTTCGACGGACAGGTCGACCGGGTGGTCGATTGGCTCCTGGGCAGCCTCGAATGGAGTGCCACGCTGTTCCATGTGGGTCAGTACTGCGGCCGCTGGCGCGCGTCGACAGCGGGCCGGGCACGAGCGAGCTTTCATCTGATCCTGGAAGGCCGCTGCTGGCTGCACAGGCCGGGGCGCCCATCAGTGCAACTGGCTCCGCGCGACGGCGTGTTCCTGATGCAGGACGTGCCGCACTTTCTCTCGCCCTATGCGGACCCGGCCATCGACTGTGCACCTCGCACGATGCAGCAGTTCTCGGGCACAGGCGCGCTCGGCGAAACCGGCTTGGCCTGTGGTTTCTTCTCGTTCGACGGGCCGTTCCGGGACGTCATCGCCAAGGCATTTCCCGAATGCCTCGTGCTGCGGGCGGACGATCTGGCCATGGCCTCGGCGGCCACCTTGTTCGACCTGATGCGCAGCGAGGCGCAACGCGCCGGCACCGAGCCTTCGGTGGCGATGGATCGGCTCGCCGGCCTTCTGTTCTTCTACGGCCTTCGGCACGCAGCACGCAGCGAGATGCATGCGCACGGGCTTTGGACCCTGCTGCGCAAGCGCGGCTTCGCACCTCTGCTGGCTGACATCCTCCAGGAGCCCGCGCGTGCATGGACGGTCACGGAGATGGCCGATCGGGTTCATCTGTCGCGCACGGCCTTCTTCCGCCAGTTCGGCGAAGCCTGCGGCCAATCGCCATTGCAGTTCCTGTTGCTGCTGCGCATGCAGGTCGCAGCACGGCGTATGGCACAGGGTGAATCGATCGGCCAAGCAGCCGAGGCCGTGGGCTATGCGTCCTATGCCGCGTTCTCGCGAGCCTTCAAGCGCGTGATGGGCGAGCAGCCCGGCGCCTGGCAGCGCGCGCGCCGGGACGAACCGGCATAGATGCGCGACCTCCGGTCATTGATACGCCGGGCCCGCACCTGAAGAATCGGCACCTCACGCCGAATCACTTCGAACCAAGCAACGCCATGACACGCCTGACCCTGCAGACCGAGACCTCCGCGCCCGACGAGAGCCGCCCCCTGGTGCAACGCGCCATCGCCAACAGCGGTTTTCTGCCGAACCTGATCGGCATCCTCGCCAACTCGCCGCAAGCGCTGGAAACCTACCTCGGCGTGGCGCAGGCCACGGCGCGTGGAGAACTGTCGTTGGCCGAACGCGAGGCGCTGCAGATCACGGCGGCACGCATCCACGGCTGCGATTTTTGCGTAGCGGGCCACAGCGCCGCTGCCTTGAAGCAGGCGAAGCTGCCGCTGGAGGCCGTGGGCAAGCTGCAACGTGGCGAAGCGAGCGGCGAGCCACGGCTCGATGCCGTTCGCGTCTTCACCGAAGCCGTGATCGCCACGCGCGGCAAGGTGGCCGACGACGCGCTCGCGGTTTTTCGCGGCGTAGGCTTTTCCGAACGGCAGGTCCTGGAGGTGGTACTCGGCGTGAGCTTGGCCACGCTGTGCAATTTCGCCAACAGCCTGGCGGGCAGTCCGGTCAATCCGCAGTTGCAACCGTACCTGCCGGAGAACCTGTTGGAAGCTCAGAGAGCTGCCGGCCATGCTGGCTGAGGCCGACCGTCGCTGGCTGGACGACAGCGCCGAGTTGCTCGATTCCGGCAATGCGCTGGCCTCCGAGGTCGTGCCGCGGTTGGCGGGCGCAGGCCTGTTCGGACTGGGTGTACCCAGAGACCTCGGCGGGCAGGGCGGTGACGTGCGCGATGCGGTCGAGGCGATTGCCACGGTAGCCGGCTACTCGCTGGCGGCCGCATTCACTTTCTGGGGACAGCGCGCATTCATCGAATACCTGCTGCAGTCTCCCAACGCCGGGTTGAGAGAGCGCTGGCTACCAGGCCTGCTCAACGGCTCGCAGGCGGGCGCCACGGGTCTCTCGAACGCGATGAAATATCTGGGCGGCATTGAGTCGCTGCAGATCACGGCCACGCCTGAGGGCGAGGGGTGGCGGCTCGATGGCGTAGTGCCGTGGTGCACTAACCTGCGACCTCAAGGCTTCGCGGCGGCCGTAGCGGTGCAGCGTGCCAAGGGTGGCGCGCCGCTGGTGGCAGTACTGACGGCGGGACAGTTGGGCGTCACGCGTAGCGACGACCTGGACCTGATCGCCCTGCGGGGCAGCAACACGGCGTCGCTGCACATCGAGGGCGCGCGATTGGAGGCGGCCGAGGTGATCCACGAGGAAGCAAACCGCTTTCTTCCCGCGATACGGCCGGACTTTCTGGGCCTGCAATGCGGCCTGTCGATCGGACTCGCACGCGCCGCACTGGCCACGGCGGCCGAACGCAGCGGTGCGGGCCGGGCGGTGCTCGAGGGCCCCATTGCCGCACAGCAGGAGCGATTGGCCGCCACTGTCGATGCGCTCTACGAAGGGCTGGCCGACAGACGCTTTCGCACACAGCCGGAGGCCTTGTTCCGGGCGCGGCTGGCATTGGCGGATATCGCACAAGGCGCCGTGCAGTTGGAACTGCAGGCCAGCGGCGGCCGCGGCTACCACCGGGACCAGCCGTTGACCTTCGCGCGTCGCTGGCGCGAGGCAGCTTTCATTCCGATCGTCACACCAAGCGTCGTTCAGTTGCAGGGCGAGCTGGCCAAGCGCGCGGCCCAGCAGGCTGCAGCGGCCGCCAGCGCACCGTGAACGCAAGCGACACGACCGCCGCGGACCTGCGGCACCCGGTGCTTCAGGCGCGCGATCTCGCCTTTGGCTACGCCAAGGGCAAACCGGTGTTTACCGGCGTGTCGCTCGAGGTGGCGCCACGCGAGATCGTCTGCCTGCTCGGCGGCAGCGGCTGCGGCAAATCCACGCTCCTTCGCACGCTCGCGCATCTGGAGCCGGCGCATGCGGGGCAGACCTCGGGGCAGATCCGTTTTCTGGGAGAGCCGCTGTCCGCGCCGCATCCCCGCGCGGCGATGGTGTTCCAGCAACCTGGCCTTCTGCCCTGGCTTGACGCCGCGCGCAACACCGGTTTCGGCTTGGACTTCGCACGGCAGCCGCTGTTGCAACGCGCCCAGCGCGCGCAACGCGTACAGGAAGCCCTGGAGGCCGTGGGCTTAGCGGGGCAGGGTGGCCTCTACCCCGCAGAGCTTTCGGGCGGCATGGCACAGCGCGTGGCGTTGGCCCGGGCGCTCGCGCGCGAGCCGGTGCTGTTGCTGGCTGACGAACCCTTCTCCGCGCTCGACGCGATAACGCGGGCCGAAATGCAGGAACTGCTGGTCGACGTCGTGCACCGCTGGCAAACCGCCGCGCTGCTGGTCACGCACGACATCGACGAGGCGATCCTGGTCGGTGACCGCATCCTGCTCATGGGCGGCCGGCCGGGACGCATCGTGCGAGAGTGGCGGGTGGACATTGCGCGGCCGCGCATAGCTGATGCCGCGGCCTTCACGGCCCTGCGCCTGGACCTCCTCGCTGCGCTGCACGCCGCCCGCGCGCCGGGCGGCATCACCGCTTCTGCCCGCTTGCCGGCTGACGCAACCCTCATTTGATCTCCCGAAAGCATTCCCGATGACTGACCGAACGCCCGTTGCTGCACACTCCGTTCGCAGCCCCCACGTCTGCGCTTCGCCGGCCTGCGATTGCGGCCTGACGCGGCGCGACATGCTGCGCCTGTCGGCATTGGCCGGTGCCGGCGTGGCCGCACCGTTTCTCACGGCGGGCGACGCGATGGCGCAGGGCTTCAAGGGCGACGACCAGCCCGTGAAGATCGGCTACCTGCCCATCACCGACGCTACACCGCTCCTGATCGCCCACGCGCGTGGCCTGTTCGACAAGGAGGGGCTGCGTGCCGAGACGCCCCGCATGTTCCGCTCGTGGGCACAGATCGTCGAGGCCTTCGTCGCCGGCCAGGTCAACGTGATCCACCTGCTCACGCCGGCCACGTTGTGGGTGCGCTACGGCTCCAAGTTCCCCGCGAAGATCGTGGCCTGGAACCACGTCAACGGCTCCGCGCTCACGGTGTTGCCCGAGGTGAACAAGCTCGCCGACCTGGGCGGCAGGACCGTGGCGGTGCCGTTCTGGTATTCGATCCACAACGTGCTGCTGCAGGACCTGCTGCGCACCGAAGGGTTGACCGCGGTGACGCGCGCGGCCAGCGGGGCCATCGGGCCCAAGGAGGTCAACCTCGTGGTGCTGGCGCCTGCCGAGATGGTGTCGGCGCTGGCGGGGAAATCGATCGCCGGCTTCATCGTGGCGGAGCCCTTCAACGCGGCGGCGGAGATCGCCGGCGTCGGCAAGGTCCTGCGCTTCTCGGGCGACATCTGGAAGGACCACGCCTGCTGCGTGACCTTCCTGGCCGAGCGCGATATCGCGGAGAAACCCGAGTGGGCGCAGCGCGTGACCAGCGCGCTGGTGAAGGCACAGCTCTGGATACGCGACAACCGGCTCGATGCGGCGCGCCTGCTTTCCAGCGCGGGCGAGCGCCGCTACACGCCGCACCCGACGCAGACCCTGGCGAAGGTGCTTGCATCGACCGACTACGCCAGCTACGAGGCCAGCGGCGTGGTGCGTCACAAGGGATGGACCCAGCGGCGTATCGACTTCCAACCGTACCCTTTCGCCTCGTACACAGAGCAACTGGTGCGTGCGGTACAGGGCACCAAAGTCGAGGGCGACAACACATTCCTGCGCGCGCTCGATCCGAAGTTCGTGGAGCGAGACCTCGTCGACGACCGGTTCGTGCGCAAGGCCATCGAAAGCGTCGGTGGCCCCCAGGTATTTGGCGTGGCGGCGGACTACAGCCGCCGCGAAACCATTGCGGCCTGAGGTGCGGCAGCGCTGGTCACTGTCGCTTGCCGGCCCTGCGTTGGTGCTGGCGCTGTGGTGGGCCGGCAGCGTGCTGCTTACGCAGCGCACGCCGGTGGCCGCGGCGTTCGCGCCAATGCCTTCGCTGACTGCGCTAGTCCACCTGCTGGCAGCACCGGACATCTGGTACCACGCGTTGCTGAGCCTGCAGCGCGTGGCCGTTGGGCTTCTGCTGGCCATCGGTTTCGGCGTGCCGCTGGGCGTGCTCACCGGCTTGTCGCGCGGGTTCGCACAGGCCTCCACGCCGATGTTCCAGTTCCTGCGGATGATCTCGCCGCTGTCGTGGATGCCGATCGCCGTGATGGTGCTCGGCGTGGGCGACCTGCCGGTGTACTTCCTGCTCGCCTTTGCGGCGGTGTGGCCAATCCTGCTGAACACAGCTGCAGGGGTGGCGCAGATCGATCCGCACTGGCTCATGCTGGCGCGCGGCCTTTCGGCCACGCGCCGCGAGATGGTGCTGCGGGTGATCCTGCCGGGCATCACCGCCCACATCCTCACGGGCGTGCGCCTAGCCATCGGGATCATCTGGATCGTCTTGGTTCCGGCCGAGATGCTGGGCGTGTCGGCTGGACTCGGCTACTTCGTGCTGGACACACGCGATCGCCTGGCGTACTCCGAGCTCATGGCCGTCATCGTGCTGATCGGAGCCTTCGGCTATCTGCTGGATGGCTTGGCGCGGTGGTTGCATGCGCGGTGGCTTCACGCCCGCTAGAGCGCGCTTCTTCGCTGCGCGAGATAGCTTCCTCGAAAACTTTCCTTCTCCGCCGCGCGCCATCCTTTGAAGATCGGCGGCCTGCGCATTCCGCGCAAGGATCAGAGAGAGAAAAAAGAGATGCAGAACCGCAATGTGTTGCGCGCCTTGTGCGCGATGTTCCTAGCCTCGACGGCCTTATGGGCCCACACCGCCGCCGTGGCCCAGCCCTCGACACTGCGCGTGGGCGTGCGCGGCGGCGTCGACGAAGAAATCTGGGAAGTAGTCGCCAAGGTCGCCAAGCAGAATGGCCTCGACGTCAAGCCCGTGGTCATCACCGGATCGGCCAGCCCGAACGAAGCGCTGAACAACGGCGACCTCGAAGCCAATTCGTTCCAGCACATTCCCTTCCTGAACGACCAGGTCAAGCAGCGCGGCTACAAGCTGGTCAACGTGGGCAGTACCTACATCTCGCCCATCGCCTTCTATTCGAAGAAGTTCAAGGCGTTCAAGGATTTGCCGGATGGCGCCAAGCTCGGCATCCCGGACGACCCAAGCAACCAGACGCGCGCGCTCGTGGTGCTGCGCGACCAGGGCGTGCTCACGCTGCGCGACGGCTTCGATCCCTTCGCCGGCACTGCCACGTTGAAAGACGTGACCGGCTACAAGAAGAAGGTGCAGCTCGTGGAGGCCGCCTCGGTGGTGCTCGCGCGCTCGCTGGAAGACGTGGACGCGGCCGCCATCGTCAACACCTTCGCCTATCAGGCGGGTCTGATCGCCACGCGCGACGGCATCGCGGTCGAGAAAAAGGAGAACAATCCCTACGTCAACATCATCGTCGTTCGCGAGCAGGACAAGGGCGCCGCGTGGGTAAAGCAACTGGTCAAGTCCTACCAGTCGGAGGAAGTCCGCAAATTCATCCAGACCAAGTACCAGGGCTCGGTCCTGCCGGTTTTCTGAGCACCGAATCGACAACCGCGGGGCCAGCCCACATCGTCTTCGATCAGGTCCGCAAGGACTACGCGGGCTCGGCAGGGCCGGTGAGGGCGCTGGAGGCGGTGTCTTTCTCGGTCGCGCGCGGCGAGTTCTTCGGGATCATCGGGCGCAGTGGGGCGGGCAAGTCGACCCTGTTGCGCACCATCAATGTGCTGGAGGGGGCCAACGACGGTAGCGTGCACGTCGATGGCGTCGACGTGGGCAGCCTGGACGAGGACGGGCTGGTTCTTCTACGCCGCCGCATCGGCATGATCTTTCAGCACTTCAACCTACTGTCGGCCAAGACAGTGCGCGACAACGTTGCGCTGCCGCTGAAGGTGGCGGGCAGTGCGCCGGCACGCATCCGGGAGCGCGTCGACGAACTGCTGGACCTCGTGGGGTTGAGTGACAAGGCCGAGGTCTATCCGGCGCAGCTCTCAGGCGGTCAGAAGCAACGCGTGGGCATCGCGCGCGCTCTGGTGCACAAGCCGCAGATCCTGCTGTGCGATGAGGCGACCTCGGCGCTGGACCCCGAGACGACACAGTCCATCCTTGCGCTGCTGCGTGACATAAACCGCAGATTCGGTCTGACGGTGGTTCTCATCACACACGACATGGGGGTGATCCGCGAGGTGTGCGACCGCGTGCTCGTGCTTGATGGGGGGCGCCTAGTCGAACTGGGCGAAGTCTGGCGCGTGTTCGGCAAGCCCGAGGCCGAGGCTACGCGCGCGCTGCTGCAGCCGCTGCTGCACGACCTGCCGTCCGATCTGGCCGCAGCGCTGGTGCCCGACTTCGCGGGCTTGGCAGGGCGACCGGGCAAGGCGGTACTGAGCCTGGGATTCGACGGCGCCTCGCGTCCGCAGGGCGTGTCTTTCGAGGCATTGGCAGCGCTCGGACCCGGCGCGACATGGCTGCACGGCGGGCTGGACCGCATCCGGGGCCACGCGCAGGGCCGGCTACTGGTGGCCGTACCGGCTGCCGCGGACCGTCCGTTTGACAAGGAAGTTGCGCGGCTGGCGCTCGCGGCCGATCGCATCGAGGTATTGGGCTATGTCCACACCGCTGATTGACAAGTACATCCAGGCGTTCTTTCAGACGCTGGCGATGGTGAGCGTGTCGGCCTTCATCGCCATCGCGCTAGGCCTGGTGCTGGCCGTGGTGCTCACAGTGACCGCGCCGCGCAACCTCTACCCGAGGCCGCGTTTTCACCGGATGCTGTCGATCGCCGTGAACGTGTGCCGAGCGATTCCTTTCATCATCCTCTTGATCGCGCTGCTGCCCGTCACGCGCTTCATCGTCGGCACGACGCTGGGCACCTGGGCTGCCGTGGTGCCGCTGGCAGCCAACCTGATTCCGTTCTACGCACGCATCGCGCAGGTGAGCCTGAACGATGTCGACGGCGGGTTGATCGAAGCCGCGCGTGCCATGGGTTGCAAGCGGTGGCACATCGTGCGTCACGTGCTGCTGCCCGAGGCACTGCCAGGCATCATCGGCGGCATGACGGTCAGCGTGATCGCCATGGTCAACGCATCAGCGATGGCCGGCGCGGTGGGCGCGGGCGGACTCGGCGACCTGGCGATCCGCTATGGCTACGAACGCTACGAAACCCGGGTGATGTTCGAGGTGATCGTGATCCTGATCGCGCTGGTCTCGGTGATCCAGTTCGGTGGCGAGTGGCTGGCGCGCAGGGTCGATCACCGGCGTTGAGGCTGGCGCCTGCCGAATCCTTGGCTCCGCGAACCGACGTGCGTTCCTAGGCTCGTCGGCCCCCTTGTCGAGCGCATTCCTCGCTCCTTGCGGCCGAGCGGAATCCCTTGTCCTCCTTTTCTTCTTGTACCTCCCTTGCCGAGCCGTTCGCGGAAGACTTCGGCGACCTCTCCTCCATCGTCTAGACGCTGGCTGACGCGCTCGCTGCTGCGCCAGAGCGGCCTGCTGACGCTCGCCATTTCTTGCGCCCTTGGCGGGCAGCAGGCGCGATGGCTGGGGACCTTCCGCATCCTGCGGCGGCTCGCGCGAGCCGACAGTTCGCTCGTGCACCTGTTCAGCTTCCAGTACGCGCAGGTGGCGAGCATCTTGCTCTTCAGCTCCGAGGCGCAGCAGGCGCTCTGGCTGGGGCAGGCGGTGAAGCACCGCTGGTTCTGGGGCAATGCGGTGAATGCGCAAGACACGCGCCTGCATGCGAACCGCACGCCCGACGGGCTGGAGATCGACGGTATCAAGGGCTTCTGTTCGGGCGCATCGAATTCGGACGGGCTCGACGTGTCGGTGTCGGTCTCGCTCGGCTCGCCCGGCCTGGCCTCAAGCCCGCGCGCCACGCTGCGCAACCTCATCGCCAGGTCGTCCTCACCGATCTACCTGGTAACGCGCTCGACGCCCTGCGGGAGGCCATCGACTACTTGATGCGGGACATGCGGTGACAGGGCTTTCTCGGGCTCGGCTTCGCGCAACATCATGCAGCCCTGCTGAGGATGAGCGACGACCCGGTGAACTGGTCCGACGACGATGTGCTGTATGCACTCTCCCTGCTTGGCAGCGAGGCTCCGGGACACCTCCTGGTGGGCGAAGCGGCGGCCAGGAAGCGCCTCGAGCACGTGCAGACGTTGAATGACCGCGAAGGACCGTATGGAATAGCCGATCACCAATTGGTCGAGGCATACGCCAGGCTCGCGGCTCAAGCGCTGGAGCTTGGAGTAGCTGGCTCATCGGCGGGCGGCGAATTTCGGTCGCGCTCCGGTCGTCTCCTGAACTCGACTTTCGTCGGTCCCGACGGGCGCCCTTGGGAGGAGAGTGTCCGTCCCCTGACCAAGATGGGATGGATCACTGGCGGTGATCTTGGCCGCATCGGTCTCCTTGGGCATTTTGGACAACTCATCGGCAATTCCGACATGCACGATGGCAACCTGTCGTTCCAGCCAACCCAGGGTCGGCGGCCGGCGCATCTGCAACTGGCTCCGATTTACGACATGCTGCCGATGACCCGGTGCGCGGCGTGGAACTGCCCCCACACGGACCTATTACCCACGGCTGCCCTTGTCATTGGAGAAAGACCAGTGGAAGCGGGTTGCAGTAGCGGCGGTCGCATTTTGGAACAGCGCAGAATTCTGAGCGCCGGGCGCTCAAAACTCACGGACCCTGCGAAAACATGTGGCGATGCCCAAGCCGTTGATGTTCGGGCATGACGACGCATCCGATTCCCTGCACATGGAGCCCTCTGTGTTCGCCTCACCCTGGTGTTGCCAGAAGCGATGCCGCTCGGGCATCAGTCCTGCGCAGTAAGGCGGCCCGTTTCAGGCTTCCCGATCGAGGGGGATCATCTGGTCTCGATGGCGCCGAAAGACGCTTGCGAACCTTCCCTTCACTTCGGGTTCTCCAACGACACTTCGTTGACTGGACCCGGCCCGCGGACCACGGCAAGACATGATTCGTCCTGATCGTGCTTGCCTGCTGATCGGGAACGGCCTGCTCTGCCGCCTGCGTATTCGAACATAGCAGAGATCAAATAGTCGCCTCGGCTCTTCAGAAGGACTCCCGTCATGTTCAATCGCGTCGCTGGTAACTCCGATCGTCCTCCCGAGCGTGGGTCGCTAAACCACGCATCGCAGCCAGTGACGCGTTCATCCGTCTCCCGCGCGTCGCACGATGACATGCCTGACCGCCGAAGCTCGCGCACGGTCGCTGGCCAGTCCGCCCCGCGCCGCCATAGCCCGACTAGCAGCAGCGGAGCATCGCGCGCAGTCTTCGGCGCCTCGCAGCACGCCCCGCGCCCGTCCAACCACTTCGACGAAGAGGCCATGTACGCCGCCTTCTCGCGCTCGACAGAGGCTCTGTCGCTGGAGCGCAAAGTCGGCCAGATGGGCTTTCGTTACGCGGGCGACACTAACTCGCAGTCCAAGGCCAACACCCACTTCGGACGACGCGAGATATGCATCAACGCCAACCTAACGCACGAGGAGGCGGCCCTGAGTTTCGCCTACGAGCTTGCCAACGCGTCGCAGCGCACCGCGTTTGAAGCCGGCCCCCTGGCCTTGTGGAGCCATGGCCCGGCGACACGCCAAGCGGCCGAGCTATACGCGGAACTCACTCTTCGCAAGGAGGCGAACTCGGTGCTGATGCGATCAAAGGTCGCAATCGCGATCGGCCGCGCCGACCTGATCGCGAACCAGAACTACAACGCCATTGCAGGCCTACCGGAACTGGATGGTACGCAGAGAGCCGAACTGGCATTCCAGGAAATGAAGGCTAACGGGCGCGTCAACCGTGGCCAGACGGCGGCATGGAACCATTACGTCGCCCAATACCTTGCGCACAAGGGAATAACCTGAGGCGTGCGCAAAGCGCATCGGGAGAACGGAGCCTCCATGTCCTCGCCCACTATCGTGCGCGCGCCTGCGCACACGGTGTTCTCAAAGAATGAGCGCGCCAATCCTAGCTTGGACTTTGGCGACGCCCTGGTTCAGGGCTGCACTTGCAGTTCGGGCAGTGGTTATCGGGAACGCTGTCTGCGCGCACGCCGGCTCGTCTCCAGCCCAGATCGGCGCACGCGACGTGTAGAAGCTCGCCGGGCTGATTCGATGCACCGTTTGGATGATTCGTGCCTGCGACTTACCCTCTGCGTCCGATCCGAGCGATGGTCAGTGAAGACTGCTGAAGATGGACTGCCTGTTCGCAGGCATGTATGAGGCTGACGTCAAGAGAGGGCGTCCCGCCATCGCTCCTGAGAGGTGCTGCGCGCGATGCTCTTGCACATCTTCTTCAGCGTCCACTTGGAGCGCCATCTCATCGAAGATGCGGGCTGGGTGCCCAGCGTCTTCCAAGGAACCAGGAGCGGCTGATCGCACCCAGAATGCGTTGAAGGGCTGGCACCGTGAGTACGAACGGCGACTCGACCTACGAGAACGATGAACTCGCCGCTGAGGCGATCGGCGAGGCAGTTGGGCGCTCCACCATGCGGTTCATCGCAGCCAAGACGATCGACCGGTCAGCGATTCTTGTCTTTTCATCGCGTGTTGACTGAAGTGTGGAATGGTTCGGGATTTAGGCAGATGTTCCTATCTGCGAGAAATTGCGGCAGCAGCGAGCCGGCCACCATGCCCGTGAACGCGGCCAGCACACCCGCCAACTGGGACGGGAACACGGCGCCCCAGGGCATGGCCAGGAACAGCAGCCAGGTACCGATGCCCAGCAGGATCGACGCGACCGCCCCCTGCGTGGTGGCACGGCGCCAGTACAGCCCGCACACCAGCGGCACGAACGCCCCCACCAGCGGCACCTGGTAGGCGCCCGAGACCAGCTCATAGATCGGCGTGCCCTGCATGCGGATGGCGTAGGCCAGCACGGCGGCGCTGAACAGCAGCACCGTGATGCGCATGGTCCGGAGGTTCTCGCGGTCGGTACCCGCGGGGCGGAACTGGCGCCAGATGTTCTCGGTGAAGGTGACGCTGGGCGCCAGGAGCGTGGCCGAGGCGGTCGACTTGATGGCCGACAGCAGCGCACCGAAGAACAGCACCTGCATCACGAACGGCATCTTCTGCAGCACCAGCGTGGGCAGCACCTTCTGCGGATCTTCCTTCAGCAGCACGGCCACCTCCTCCGGCATGATCAGGAGCGCGCTGGCCACCAGGAACATCGGCACGAAGGCGAACAGGATATACGCCACCCCGCCGATCACCGGCCCGCGCGTGGCGGCCTTGACGCTGTTGGCGGACATCACGCGCTGGAACACGTCCTGCTGCGGAATGGAGCCCAGCATCATCGTGATGGCCGCCGCGAAGAAGAACACCATGTCGTGCCAGTTGGGCTCGGGCCAGAACTTGAAGAGGTCCTTGCTGACCGCGAAGGCCACCACCTTGTCGGCGCCGCCGGCCATGTTGCCGGCGAACATCGCGATGATCGCCAGACCCGCGACCAGGATGATCATCTGGATGAAGTCGGTCACCGCCACCGACCACATGCCGCCGAAGAGCGTGTAGGCCAGGATCGAGACCACCCCGATCACCATGCCCAGCGGAATGCTGATGGCACCGGCCGACAGCACGTTGAACACCAGCCCGAGCGCCGTGACCTGGGCCGAGACCCAACCCAGGTAGCTCAGCATGATGATGAGCGTGCAGGCCACCTCGACACTGCGGCCATAGCGCTCGCGGTAGTAGTCGCTGATGGTCAGCAGCGTCATGCGGTAGAGCTTGCCCGCGAAGAACAGGCCCACCAGGATGAGGCAGGTGCCCGCGCCGAACGGGTCCTCGACCACGCCGTTCAGGCCGCCTTCGATGAACTTGGCCGG